>CANKZM010000004.1:0-62500 GCA_947488305.1 uncultured Roseobacter sp. | reverse complement strand
GATACTGTGTTATTGTTAACCGCTTCGGCGGCGATCAATAATGCGGTAAAACAGGTATTTATAGACTGAATACATAGGTTTATAAAAGCAAACCCGGGGAACTGAAACATCTAAGTACCCGGAGGAAAGGAAATCAATTGATACTCCCCTAGTAGCGGCGAGCGAACGGGGACCAGCCGAGCCATGAGTGTGATTAGAATGCGTTGGAATGCGCAACCATAGTGGGTGATAGTCCCGTATAAGAAGCATGATTGGACGTATTAAGTAGGGCGGAACACGTGAAATTCTGTCTGAAGATCGGAGGACCACCTTCGAAGGCTAAGTACTCCTTACTGACCGATAGTGAACCAGTACCGTGAGGGAAAGGTGAAAAGCACCCCGACGAGGGGAGTGAAACAGTACCTGAAACCGAACGCCTACAATCAGTTGGAGGGCCCTTGCGGCCTGACAGCGTACCTTTTGTATAATGGGTCATCGACTTGGTCTCACAAGCAAGCTTAAGCCGTTAGGTGTAGGCGCAGCGAAAGCGAGTCTTAATAGGGCGTTGAGTTTGTGGGATCAGACCCGAAACCGAGTGATCTAGGCATGGCCAGGCTGAAGGTAAGGTAACACTTACTGGAGGGCCGAACCCACATCCGTTGAAAAGGATCGGGATGAGCTGTGCCTAGGGGTGAAAGGCCAATCAAACTCGGAGATAGCTGGTTCTCTGCGAAATCTATTTAGGTAGAGCGTCATCCGAATACCCTCGGGGGTAGAGCACTGGATGGGTAATGGGGCCCCACAGGCTTACTGATCCTAACCAAACTCCGAATACCGAGGAGTACTAGATGGCAGACACACGGCGAATGCTAACGTCCGTCGTGGAGAGGGAAACAACCCTGACCTACAGCTAAGGCCCCTAATTCATGGCTAAGTGGGAAAGCAGGTGAGACGACCAAAACAACCAGGAGGTTGGCTTAGAAGCAGCCATCCTTTAAAGATAGCGTAACAGCTCACTGGTCTAAATAAGTTGTCTTGCGGCGAAGATGTAACGGGGCTCAAGCCATGAGCCGAAGCTTAGGATGCATTTATTGCATGGTAGCAGAGCGTAGTGTGACATAATTCCATGTCTCCTTGATCCCTTCGGGGAAATTGGAGACGCGGAGTTTTCTGTGAAGCCGGCGCGTGAGCGATCCGGTGGAGAGATCACTAGTGAGAATGATGACATGAGTAGCGACAAAGAGTGTGAGAGACACTCTCGCCGAAAGTCCAAGGGTTCCTGCTTAAAGCTAATCTGAGCAGGGTAAGCCGACCCCTAAGGCGAGGCCGAAAGGCGTAGTCGATGGGAACCAGGTTAATATTCCTGGGCCAGATGGAAGTGACGGATCAAGAAGGTTGTTCATCCTTATCGGATTGGATGGGCCGCTAATTGGTTCCTGGAAATAGCTCCATCGTTAGATCGTACCCTAAACCGACACAGGTGGACTGGTAGAGAATACCAAGGCGCTTGAGAGAACTATGTTGAAGGAACTCGGCAAAATACCTCCGTAAGTTCGCGAGAAGGAGGCCCAGTTTCTACGCAAGTATTGGCTGGGGGCACAAACCAGGGGGTGGCGACTGTTTATTAAAAACACAGGGCTCTGCGAAGTCGCAAGACGACGTATAGGGTCTGACGCCTGCCCGGTGCCTGAAGGTTAAAAGGAGGAGTGAGAGCTCTGAATTGAAGCCCAGGTAAACGGCGGCCGTAACTATAACGGTCCTAAGGTAGCGAAATTCCTTGTCGGGTAAGTTCCGACCTGCACGAATGGCGTAACGACTTCCCCGCTGTCTCCAACATAGACTCAGCGAAATTGAATTACCTGTCAAGATGCAGGTTTCCCGCGGTTAGACGGAAAGACCCCGTGCACCTTTACTACAACTTCACATTGGCATTAGGCCGAACATGTGCAGGATAGGTGGTGGGCTTTGAAGCGTGAACGCCAGTTTGCGTGGAGCCTCCCTTGAGATACCACCCTTGTTCTGCTTGATGTCTAACCGCGGTCCGTTATCCGGATCCGGGACCCTGTGTGGTGGGTAGTTTGACTGGGGCGGTCGCCTCCTAAAGCGTAACGGAGGCGCGCGAAGGTTGGCTCAGAGCGGTCGGAAATCGCTCGTTGAGTGCAATGGCAGAAGCCAGCCTGACTGCAAGACTGACAAGTCGAGCAGAGTCGAAAGACGGCCATAGTGATCCGGTGGTCCCAAGTGGGAGGGCCATCGCTCAACGGATAAAAGGTACGCCGGGGATAACAGGCTGATACTGCCCAAGAGTCCATATCGACGGCAGTGTTTGGCACCTCGATGTCGGCTCATCTCATCCTGGGGCTGGAGCAGGTCCCAAGGGTACGGCTGTTCGCCGTTTAAAGAGGTACGTGAGCTGGGTTTAGAACGTCGTGAGACAGTTCGGTCCCTATCTTCCGTGGGTGTAGGATACTTGAGAGGAGTTGCCCCTAGTACGAGAGGACCGGGGTGAACGATCCACTGGTGGACCTGTTGTTGCGCCAGCAGCAGTGCAGGGTAGCTATGATCGGAAAGGATAACCGCTGAAGGCATCTAAGCGGGAAGCCCCCCTCAAAACAAGGTATCCCTGAGGGCCGAGGTAGACCACCTCGTCGATAGGCCAGAGATGTAAGCGCAGCAATGCGTTCAGTTGACTGGTACTAATTGCCCGATAGGCTTGATTTGATCCAGTAGAAGAGAGATTTTCTATTCGGTTCGAAAGCATACACAACACACAGTCGTACGTGACTTGGACACAGAGGTTTTTCATGGTTTGGTGGTCATAGCGAGAGCAAAACACCCGGTCCCATCCCGAACCCGGCCGTTAAGTGCCTTAGCGCCGATGGTACTGCGTCTTAAGGCGTGGGAGAGTAGGTCACCGCCAAACCTAGTAAAACCTCTGGAATGTATCTCTCTGCGATGATCTTATCCAAACAACACTCACTAAAATTGAACGCCCCTTGTGGCGTTTTTTGTTCGTAGGTTTGTTGCTGTGTGGATTTAGCGGGTTTTCGGCCAAGCTGCGGAAAAAGCCGCAATTTTGAAAACGTGGGCATGTTCGGCTAATGTGGTGTGGTTTGGGCCATTAGAGTGAGCGAACCAATGTCTGACCCATACTCTGATCTCGGGGCGCAAGATACTGCCCTTCAGGAGCGGATAGCAGCAGCAATGGAGGCCCGCTGCCTTGAGCCTGCACAGATAGCAATTCGCAAGGCATATTTGAGTGATCTAAGGCTTCCCCAAAATGCGCGTGCATTGGAACTGGGCTCAGGTACTGGTCATGTGACCAGAGATCTGGTGGATATTGCCGGAGCAACGACGGCACATGGTCTTGAACCGTCGCCCGTGATGGTTGCCAGAGCCAGAAAGACCTTCGGTGACGATCCACGGCTCAGCTTCGAAATCGGTGATGCCAAGAAAACTGGGTTCGAAGCTTCTTCCTTTGACCTTGTTTTGATGCACACCTTGTTGTGTCACGTACCCGGTCCAGAAGACGTTGTTGAGGAAGCGTTCCGCATTCTGAAGCCAGGTGGCATATTGGCGATATGCGACGGCGACTACAGTACTGCGACGGCCCAGATTGCGGATTTTGATCCTCTGAATGAACTCATCCGGTTCATGATCAACCAGAACGTCACCAATCTTTGGATAATGCGCCAAATTCCCGGGATCCTGGCTGAAACCGGCTTCGAACTTGGCGCGAGTGCAGGGCACGGATATATCGCGGAAGGCGAAGCGACATATTTCCTCACGGTCATTGATCGAGGCGCTGACCGGATGGTCGAAGAGAAATTACTGTTTTCCGACACGGCAGAAGCCCTAAAAGCAGAAGCAAGACGCCGGGTATCTGCTGACACGTTTTTCGGGTTTATGTCATACGTCAGCCAAATTGCAATAAAACCACAAAGTGATTGAGCATCCGGAGAACGGGCATTCAGTTGTCACGTAGCAGACATTAATTGGCACCACTTTCTGAAGGTTCGACGGGGTTTCTTTGTGGGCCGGAGAACGTGGCCGCTTGATAGCTTGACGTCGCCCTGATAGCCCTGACCCATGAAGAAGCAGATCGTTTGCATCAATTGGGGCACCAAATATGGCGCACCTTATATCAATCGCCTCTACCAGATGGTCAAAGCGAATACCACGCCGCCGTTCCGGTTCGTTGCGTTTACCGATACGCGCGCCGGGGTGCATCCCGACGTCGACTGTTTTGACCTACCCGAAATGCCGGGTTTCATGCCGAAGAACACCATCGGGCAGTGGCCGAAATCCCGCCTTTGGGCGCCTGAACTGGGTGATCTGGAAGGTGCGTTTTTGTTCGTTGATCTCGATGTAACGATTACGGATTCGCTCGATCCCTTTTTCGAATTTGGCGCTGAGGAAGATGTTGTGCTCGCCCGAAATGTTGCAAAGCCGCTCCAGAAATTGGGCCAAACCTCTATCTATCGGATGCCCGTCGGGGCATTGGCACCCCTACAGGCAATGTTTGCAGCCGACCCGCAGGCCGTCGCGGATAAATACCGGTTTGAGCAGCACTTTGTGACCAAAAATGCGCCAAATGGTGTGAAATTCTGGCCAAATGGCTGGGTGCGCCACTTCAGGATTGAGTGTATCCCCCGCTTCCCTTTGAATTATTTCGTACCCCCGCGCCTCCCCAAAGGCGCGCGCGTCGTTATCTTTGCGGGCAGTATGAACCCGCCGGATGCGATCGTTGGGCAATACAACAAACGAACACCTTTCCTTCCGCCAATGCAGCACCTCAAGCGTGCGTTGAAATCCAAAAATAGGATAAAATCCATTCGACAGTTCGTTTATCCCGCAACCTGGGTGAAGGACATTTGGGATGCTGCGGGCGGCGATAGTGGAACCGCGCCGAAAGATGCGAAATAACCTTCATATTTGGCGAAGTGGCCCTTGAACCTTCCGATGTGCTGGAATAATAGAGCGCATGTGTTGACGCGGGATGGAGCAGCCCGGTAGCTCGTCAGGCTCATAACCTGAAGGTCGTAGGTTCAAATCCTACTCCCGCAACCATTCTTAAGAACCGCCCGTAGTGTTATCGCTGCGGGCGTTCTTTTTTGACCAAGCGTCAAGGACCTAGTCGTTGTGCATCGCAACTTGGCGACAGGTAACTGTCCATCTGCCAGATACCGACAACTTCCTCAGAGTGCATGGGGCCGCATTGGCACTCATGGGACGAATATGGTTGTGTGGGAAAGGAAAATAGATTGCGGTCAGGAACGTTTGCGTCGCTAATAACCGTGCTGACTAGAGCATTCACAGCAAAGGCAACGGCTGTCTTAACGGATGCGCCGATACTCAGAGCGACGAAATAGGCTCGATGATCGGGGTTCACTTCGATTTCGTGCGTTTCGACAATTGGTTAACTGGCGCGCTTACTTTGAAGTTGCTGAGTACCAATCAGCTCCACAATGTCTTTTTCCGACACAGGTTTGGAATAGAGATAACCTTGACCAAAGATCGCGTTCAATTCTCTCGCTACGGCGGCCTGAGCCTCTGTCTCTATTCCCTCGACACAAACTTCTGCATCAAGTGTCTCAGCCAGGACACACATCATCTTGACCATTGATCGTTTCCGGGGATCACTGTCCAGCTCATCGACGAATGCTCTGTCTATCTTAATCAAATCAAACGATAATTCGTTGAGATACTCCAAAGAAGAGTAACCCGTGCCAAAGTCATCCAGCGCGATTTGGACGCCCAGGTTTCGAATGGCCGCAATCTGTCGCGCCGCGGTATCAAAGTTACCGATGACTGAGCTTTCTACGATTTCGATTTTCAAGAGATTGGGTTGAAATCCCTTTTCGGCGATTGCGGACTTCAAAAGATCTGGCAATTCCGGTTGCATGATCTGATAGGATTCCAAATTGACAGTCAGAAAGAGCTTGTCAAATGGCGCTCCAAGTTTTGCCCAACTGCCCAGCATCGAGATTGCTTTTTCAAACATCAGGAAGCTGATCCGATCAATCACGCCGATATCTTCCGCGACTGGAATGAAGCGACCCGGAGCGATAACGCCCTGTTCGGGATGAGACATTCTGCACAGGGTTTCGAATCCCAGAATTTCCGAGGTTTTGATATCAACAATTGGCTGGAAGAATGGGACAAACCAATCGCGTTCGAGGCCAATTCTGATTTGTTGCTCGATGTAAGCTCGGTCTCTTGCGCCCTCTAGCTGATGGTCAGACAAGACGTTGAAGGTTGTTCGTTGCTTTCGGGCCGCCCTGTAAGATGTCCAGGCGTCGCGCATCGTGTCAGAGGGAGAAGCTGACTTATTCGAGATTGGCATTGTGAAACCGAGCGAAATATCCAACCACGCGCGGTGACGACTGGTCTCAAAAGGTTTGTTGAAGGCGGATAGGAGCGGGGAAACAACCTCCTGTTCCAAAAACCTTTTCTGAATTCGTTCTGGAATGATCGCTGCGTAGTAATCGCCGGACAGATGAAACAGGTCCGCACCAAAGGGAAGATTAGAAGATATACGACACGCGACCGCGCGCCTGAGCATCGATAGCTCGTCAGAATCCATATCCTCTTTCATGGAGTCCACGCGTGGAATGCCGATAAGGGCCGCTCGAAATGAAACGCCATCGCTAATCAGGTCCCGCAAGGACGCCATTAATGCAGTTTCGTTTGGCAGCCCGGTGGAGGGATCGATCGAGCGAAATGTGTGCACATCGGTCTGAGTGCCGGCCATAAAGGTCGCCCGGCCGTTTTCGTCTCGGTGACAACGCCCCCGGCACCACATCCACCGGAAGGTGCCATCGGCATGACGGATTCTGTAGTCTTCGCGCAAGTATGGTTTTACACCTTGCAAGTGCTCGCGCAGCGCCGCACGCAATTTCTCCTGGTCATCCGGATGAACACGAGACAGCCAGCTTTCTATCGTATCGAGTTCTTCCCCTTCGAGACCCAGAAGATCTCGCCACCGCTTTGAGTAATCGACAACATTCTTTTCAACGTTCCATAGCCAAACGCCATCGTTTGAACCCTGAACAACAAGGTCCAGTTCAAGCGTCCTTTCGCGCACCTTCGATTCCAGATCCTCTGCCAACTCTGAAAGCGTTCCTATGTTGCGACGTACGTTTTCCAACAGGGAATTGATGAGTACGGTCAGCTTTTGCAGTTGGAGATTCTCAAAGTCTGAGTCCAGACGCACGCGAATATCATAGTCGTCGGCCACGATTGCGCAGAGCTGATCCGCCAGTGAGGCCACCATTTCATCGGTTGGATTAGTGATCTCGGCAAGATCCGAGATCCGCGCCGTCGCTTTCGGTGGGGCGTTTGACGGTCGCTTCTTTTCTTCTGGAGGCGTCTGAGAATCCGAAGTCTCTTGCTTATTTTGGGCTTTTTTCATTTGAAAAACCTTAGCCAGTCTTCGCGACGTCTAGTGGAAACTGAGGCGAATGCAGCGTCAAATTTCCATCAATCGACAACCATTTGACGCTCATTCGGCAGGCCTCGGCCCCTTTATGACGGCAGCTCATTTCTTCAACGAGCACCTCATCGCCATACCGTCGGGCCGCCGCCTCAACGAGTTTCGTGTACAAGCCGCATAACTGCAGTTCGGAACGGTATCGAACGATCAAATGGTGTTCATTCAACGATTCCAACTGGAACTTGTCGGTGGTCTGCGTGCTCCCTCGCCGTGTTCGAATTCCGGCAGCGATCAACGCATGGATCTTGGCCTGCATCCTGACGAGCTCTTCAGAATTAGACGCCATTTCGAGAAAGCGGGGGAACACTGTCCCGATCACATCTAAGAAATTGTCGGAGAAAATCTCAAAGAGTTTTCCCTCTTCCAATCCGGTCACGTGCAGCGCAGCGGCTAGCAGGCGTCCGGTCTCTTCATCAGGATAATGCCGATCAAGCCTGTACACGCGATCACGCGGTATTCCAGCTTTCAGGAACGCATCGGCCTTCAGTTCTTCACCACCCGCTTCCAGCAAACAATCTACCAGAACCTTTTCGATAATGCCGATCACATTGTTCTCCAAATGAACCAGCGGTCTAAGTGGAGTAAAAAACCTAAGAAAAAACTTCTGATGTGCACCGAGTGTCTAAAATTCTACGCTTAGTGCCCCCTAAAAGCAGTCTGCAATGTGGACCTGAATTGCCCGCCCAATTCGTCTGTCTTCCTGCGAAGGAAAGGGATCACCGGAAGGCGGCAACTAAGCGCAATTCATACTGTTTAGATTAGAAATCAATTGTTCTTTGCAGTCGTCGGCTGCGGCGTGAGCGGGGTCTTTGGGCAAACCTGCACATCACTTCTGCTCAAGCTTCCAATCCGTGTCTTTTGGTGACTTTCCGGCGATCAGGCGATCAACTGCGGCGATAAGCTCGATATCGTTAAACGGTTTTGCCAGGGCGTCATCGGCGCCTAGATTTTGCGCCATATCCAAGAGGTGGGACATGCCGGGTTGTCTTGTCGCGCCGCTGATACACAGGATCGGTATACTCCGAAGGGTCAAGTCTTTTTGGGTCGGTGATCTCAACCAACTAATCAAGATGACGCCCCCGTCAGGCACAGGACGATTGTCGCGGAGTATGATGATATCAACGATAACAAGGTCGTAGGTTTCTGTTTTCAGACACTCAATCGCTGCAGCAGAGCTATTGCGAACGTCAACGTCCAGACCGTGTTCGTTTAAGAGAGTCATGATGTTGAATGATATGGAAAAGTCATCTTCCAGCAGCAGTACCCGTGTCATCTCGTCTCCGTTTTCTTAGGCAATCGCTCGCAATGTAAATAAAACTTTACACTTTAAAGTGGCATTACTGTATTGAAATTCATACACCTTTACCCTTGCCAATTCCTTTTAGGATAGCACTCATGACGTCCACATTGTCCAGTCAGGAAATCTCCGAAGCGATGGAATCCTGCGCTGCAGAACCTATCCATATCCCCGGGATTGTCCAACCGTTCGGGTGTCTGCTTGCAGCGGACAAACATACGATGGTGGTCAAATATGCAAGCGCCAATACGGAACGTTTTCTCGGCGTGCCGTATCAAGAGCTTCTGGGGGGTGATCTTGACAAAATACTGACTGACGAGATCTGGCATGAACTGAACAATGCCCAATCCCAAGATGACTTGGTGAATGCGTCGACGATTGTCGGTGATTTTCGATTAGGGGACCAATTGCTTACGATGCATGCATCTGAACGAGATGGCATGTTTCTGTTGGAGTTTGAGCAAGCCTTGGAGGCTGAGTTTTCCGGGCCGAACATGCTCAAAACAATCAACTTTCTAACAAGCAAGATCGAAAGTTGTGAGTCCGAGGATACGTTGTTTGACCTCTCGACACGCCTTTTGCGGCATCTGACAGACTTCGACAGGGTCATGATTTATCGTTTTGACAGCGCGTTCAATGGCGAGGTGCTGAAAGAAGATCGCAACAGGTCGATGCCCGGCTTCGAAGGCTTGCGCTTTCCACACTGGGATATCCCACCACAGGCTCGTGCAATGATGGAGCTGATCCCGCTTCGGTTCATTGTCGATGCCAAACAGGAGCCGGTGCCCCTGAAGGCGCTGCATACGGGCGCTGCGCCATTGGACATCAGCCTGTGCACAACGCGCGGTGTCTCGAGCGTCCACATGGAATACCTGCACAATATGCAGGTTGCCTCGACAATGACTCTTACGATCAAGGTCGGTGACGCACTCTGGGGTATTCTCTCCTTTCATCATCGCACTCCCAAACTGGTGTCCGGTCATATGAGGTCCCTGCTGGTCAACGTGGCCAGAATGTTCTCTTCAAAGTTGCAGGTCCTTCAGCAGAAAACCTATCTATCGATGGTTTCGCAGGTCGATGGCTACAAGGATCAGATTCTGGACTCTGTCGGAAGCGATGCCGAGTTTGAAAAGTTTGGCGGCATGGTCCTGGATATTCTGGATGCTTGTGGGTTGGTGGTTATTCAATCCGACCAAGAACGGGTCTATGGAACAGTCCCGGATAAGCTGGTTCGAGCAGCGATCGAAGGTTCCCTTGAAAATGGGACAGACTTTGTCGAGTTTGGTGGCCTTGCGACTTCGTTCCCCGACCTGCGCGAAAAACTGAACGGATGCGCGGGCGCATTGGTCTTTTCTCCGGCCTATGATCGAACCCTTTTTGTTTTCAGAAAAGAAGTGGAGCGGGAAGTCGCATGGGCGGGGAACCCGGATAAGCATGCGGCAACGCACGAGGGGCGCCTGAGGCTTTCGCCACGGGGGTCCTTTGCCACCTACCTTGAATCCGTCAAAGACATGTCCAAGCCTTGGTCGGATCAAGACTATTATTTCGTGAAAAGGTTCTGGACGCTCATCAATTCGTTGGATCGAAACGAGTTGATCTCATCGTTGAACAGACAGCAGAAGATCATGATCGATGAGTTGAATCATCGGGTGCGTAATATTCTGGCCCTTGTCAGGTCCGTGTCACAACAAGCTCAAAGCAGTAGCTATGGGTCGCTGGATTCGTACTCGCGTTCACTGGAATCCCGTATTGAGGCGCTGGCCGCGTCGCATGATCTTGCCTCTGGCAGTATGACGACCGCGGTCCCGGTTACAGAACTCGTCAAACGAGAGTTTGAGCCATACTTGTCGGAAAAGGCCGGTCAATTGATCGTTTCGGGTCAGGGGAGAGATATCCGTCCCGATATTGCCCCGATTTTCTCGCTGGTGATCCATGAACTTGTTACGAATGCCGTCAAATATGGTGCCCTTTCGAGTGATGATGGAGTGGTCAAGGTCGGTTTTCAAAATGGCGCGGACGGCTTGATCTTGTCCTGGGGTGAAACAGGAGGCCCAGCGGTAATAGCGCCTGAGATCTTTGGTTTTGGGTCGACGCTGATCAAGGAGGCGATCCCGTTTGAGTTAAACGGAGAGGCCGAACTTAACTTTGAATCCTCCGGAGTAACCGCGCGCTTTCGCCTGCCTGAATCCTGCTTTGAGGTGGGCGAGGCAAAGATCGAACCAAGCATTCGGGCCGCTTTGCCATCGATTTCGGATAAGCGGTTTAGAGAAGTTGCGAAATCTGCATCTTGCCTGCTGGTTGAAGACAATTTTGTGATCGCCCTAAGCACCCGCGACCAACTTCAGGAGTTCGGAATTGAAACGGTCGAGGTTGCGGCGAGCGTAGACACTGCGGAAGAATATCTCCGAGCCTTTACTCCCAGCTTTGCGATCCTGGACATCAGCCTGGGCAAAGGCAAAACAAGCATTTCATTGGCCGAGGCGCTAAAGCAAAAACAGATTCCCTTCATTTTTGTCAGCGGATTTGGTGATCGACATCAGTTGCCTTCCAAGCTGCAAGACGTCGTCAAGCTTACTAAGCCGGTATCAAGTACTGATTTGAAAAATGCCGTTGGGGGTCTCCTGCTCAAACAGCTTGGAGCAGCGTTATGACAATTGCCAAAGCCATTGCGACCAATCGAGAGTCGTTAAGACATCAGACCCGAGAGGACCACAACAGGGCTGAAAGCACCTGGACAAAATCCGGAAGGTTTGACTCTCGACAGGATTACAATGCCTGGTTAACGGCATTGTACCACGTGCATTCTGCGCTGGGTGTCGCTGCTGCACAAACGCTCGGCGCGTCTTGGCTGATCGATAAGGAACAGTCTCGCTGCCGAGCACTTGAGAGGGATCTCGGGACGTGCGGATCAGAGAAAACGCCCGAGAAAACAGGGACGCGATCGTGGGCCTGGGGGGTCCAATACGCCCTGAATGGGTCAGCGCTCGGCGCGTCCCTGCTGCTAAAATCGGGCGCGATCGACGACAGCTGGCCCCGGAACTACCTAACTGAGATGCAAGCTTTCGCAAAATCTGGCGCTCTGAAGCAGTTCTTTTCGTCACTGGACAGAACGCCAGTAGATATTGAAGAGGCGGGGCACGGTGCCCGAAGTGTTTTCGGCGCACTTGCGGACAATAAACCGTATGAAGAGACTGCCGGTCATGGCGGAAGGGTGTGCCAGCAAGAGCTTAGAACGCCTCTCTAACCGCCTGAGAGATAGGCTGGAAATCAGGCGCTTTTTGCACCGCACCGATTCGGGAATTTTTTTTCATATTCGAAGTCCCAAAGGAAAGCGGTCAGCGCAAAACCTGAAAAAGTGTGGTTTCGGCGGTATTTTTTGCGCTGAACGCCGGATGATCCCATCACAAGTGCTTGATATCCATCGTACAGGTAGAAACGATGCTACGGTAGGTTGTGGTCTGCACTAACGGGGGAGAGGCACGATGAACATTTCAAATGTGGCTTTGGCGGCGATAATTTTCGCTGGTGGAACTGCGGTTGGTATCGCAACTGGAACTCAAATGGCGCCGGACTCCGGTGGTGAAGAACAACGTGCCTCGGTTGAAAACGCTGCTGTCATGGACGCGCAGGAAGCCGTATCAAACTCTGCCACCAGAAGTGAAGCCGCGATCGAAGACCATTCGGCTGATCTATCATCCGTGCAGGAAGAACTCAGCGCGCAGTTTGAGGATTTAAAAACCTGCCAAGAACAGGCCACACAAAGAGAAGCTGAGTTGGAGGCTCAGGCAGCGCAGCTCGAGGAAAAGTGGGCAGCGCTGGAAGTGCGCGAGGAAGACCTGGCGCGCATGCAGGAAAGCGTACGGGCCGATAGTGAGGCGCTTGAAGATCAGCAGGCGGCGTTGGAAAAACAGGAAGAAGTGGTTTCGGCACAGCTGAAATCCGTTCTGGAGCGTGAGAGCCAGATAGCTTCACTGGAACAGGCGCTGTCCACGCAGAGCGACGCTATTCTCACACAGGAGCTTGCTGAAAGCGCGGAGGCCAAGCTCGACCTAAGCGATGACCAATCGGTGCTCAAAGCTGCGAGCGAGCCAAAGCTTTCCGAAGTTGAGTTGAGTGCTGTTGCGCTTCGAGAAACGGCGGACGTGGACAAGAGCCTTGGCGAGGGTGATCAGGGTGATCGAGTTTCGGAAGCCGAGACAATCGAAGACGATCCTGTAAGTGCAAGCAACGCGCCCATCGCGGAAGTCCACTTTGAACAGAATAGCGCAACGTTGACGCCTGGCGCTCTGAAGCGCGCGCGCGAAGCGGCCGCCCGTCTGCAAAATAAGCAATTCTCGAAAATCAGGATCGCCGGACATACCGATACGACGGGGTCCGTCAGACGAAATCAGGTTCTCTCAAATCAGCGCGCGGAAGCTGTCGCAGAGATTTTTGTACAAGCCGGTTTGTCGCGACAAATGATCGAAATCGTTGGCTTTGGCGAGACCTATGCCATGCTCCCCATATCAACGGCAGACGGTATCTCAGAGCCGCTCAACCGTTGTGTAGGTATTTTCATCGAATAGTTTTCTCTGATGGCGTTCTGAGAGCGGCACCGTCAGAAGGCCACCGCCAATCGTGCTCACAGAAAGGTCCCCTTGTCAGGTGTGACGGTCCACCATGCGCTGGACCATCGGGGCGAAATGCCAATAGTCAGGTGTCTTCATGTCCGGGCGCTTGCCTGCGTCATCAAGGTAGCGCACTGCGATAATCTGGTCGAGATTTGCGTTCTGCTCAAAGGTCGCCACTTCTTCCGCATTCATAGGGCCCCCTTGAAGGTTTAGCGAATGGAGAGATGCTTCTGAGAGCCTTTTGAGGTATTCCGGCCGGGTTGCACAGAGGTATCGTTTTGCGGCGACATGAAACCTTACGCAATCCGTGACCACGCTGGGAAAAAACCGTTCCAGTACCGCCGCGCCCGCATCTTCATGGTACCGATCTTCTGTGTCATCCATTGTAAAGGTGCCGAATTCGCTGGTGAAATGTCCGATATCATGCAGAAGCGCGGCAACGATAATCTCCTCTGGTTGGCCATTTTGTTCAGCTATTGTTGCGCCTTGAAGCATGTGTTGGCCCATATTGACAGGCTCACCGAGATATTCCTCTTCTCCGCGTCGATCAAAGATATCTCCGATGAAGGCGACTATGGTTTCCGGGGTAAGAGCATCAATGTTTGGCTTCATGCCGCGCCCTCTTTCACGCGTTTGCCGGACAGCACTTCGTAGGTGGAGCGCAAGCCGTCCTTATCGGCGTAACATCCCTGGAGCCATCGCGTACCCTCCCCAGAATACCCCTTTCGGGCATGCAGCACACGCGTATTATCCACGACAAATGCCTCACCCGGGTTCAAGCGAAATGTCACCTCCATCGCTTCATCGTCGATGATCTCTCCCAAGCGACGGTATGCGGCGTAATAGGTTGCCATCTTGTCGAAAGGCACGTCGGTGAGTGTGGCCAGCGATCGGTTGTTGAAACGCACCGAAATGAGTTCACCGTCAGGAGCCAGTTCAATCATCGGTCGCCGTGCGGATAGCCGGGTGTTCTCATCGCCTGCATATTCGAAACATGCGGCATGATCGGCCAGAACGTCAAAATACTCTTCGTTTTCCAAGCGCAGGCGCTGAACCGCGGCAAACCCATCCACAACCATGTTTTCCCCACCCGCGGCGGAGCTTTCAAGGCAGTAAAGAACCTGAACGGTCGGCGCAGGATCACGATAGGGATTATCCGTATGTGCCTGTAACCCCAGCCCGGTAAATGCGAGATTTGTCGGATTAACCTCGGTCCGCACTTCGAACAACTTGCCGTAATTGGTTTCACGCACATACCCAAAAAGATCAACAATCCCGAATAAGGCACCATCCTCGACCGGCCCGTTTGCAATCTTCCCGAAGCCGTAGCGATTGACGGCGCCAAGCCAATCGCAAAGCGATGTGCTTTTATTTGACAATTCATTGAAATCACCGACGGGAAGATCGTCCCGTAAGGTCGCATCCCAGAGCGTTATCCCGGGTGCCGTCCAGCCACGCGATTGATCTTGGGTGCGATCATACGCATGCGCAACCAGCCATTCGGGGTCGTATCTGACCGATTTGTCTTCTGGCAGAAAGACGATTTCCAGTTCGCGGTCGACGAGCGTTGCAGAACCGATGTGTGTGTCAGCGGGAATGTCCTGCATCGTGAGCATTTTTTGCCCATTTCCCGGTGCGCGAGTTTGAGGGTCCTGCGCATTGTCACGTAACCAGATTGCATGGAACCGGCGCGATACTCCTCGCGCATTCAATGTCAGAACCTCGCCAGCTGGGTCTACGGAGATCGTCGTCATGTTGCTCTCTTGGTGTTGCCATTGGTTAGAGACAGGTTCATCGCATTTTGACATAAGGTCAAATTAGGAATTGGAGGTCTGAGCCTCGGGATTGCTTATGACAAAACGCCCTTTCGATATGCCGCCGCTGGAGTGGATTCGCGCTTTTGAGGCGGCGGCCCGGTGTGGCAGCTTCACCGCCGCTGCGGCCGAAACAGGATTAACGCAATCGGCTGTCAGCCAACGTATTGGGCAATTGGAGAAACGGCTGGGAACGGCCTTGTTTCTCAGGCGCCCACGATCCATCGAGCTTACCGTTGAAGGCGAAGCGTGGCTGCCGCATGTGCGTTCGGCCTTTGGTGGGTTGCATGATAGTTACGAAGCATTGTTCGGTGCTGGCCGTGGGCAAATGACGGTTTCGGCAAGTCAATCCATTATTGATCTTTGGTTGCACCCCCGCCTTGAAAAGCTCGGAGAATTCTCCGGAGGGCAACTCGTTATTCAGACAATGGTGCTCGGGGCGCATGATGCTGCGGTCGATGACATCATCAAATTTCGCTATGGCTCTGGCGACTGGCCGCATGATCTTGCGCAACAACTCTTCGATGAGAGAATTGCACCAATTGCATCACCGGGTTTTGCCCGGCGGGGTGGCGACTGGACCGACTGGCCCCGTATCGCTTGTGCAGGTCCGCGACCGGGCTGGAATGCATGGGCCTCTCGGTTTGGTATTCCAACGACACCTATCCCACATCTGCGTTTCGACACCTTCGCCTCGGCTTTGAACGCGGCGCGATCAGGAATGGGTGTTTTACTGGGATCATTGCCACTATGCGCGGCAGATTTGGCCGCCGGGCGGCTGGTTCGGTTGAGCGACGACGTTTTGGAGCATCACGAAAGCTATTGGGCGCTTGCGAGCACGGATGCAATCGCCCGTCCTGAATGGGAACTGCTGAGCGCAATTCTCAGGTCAGATTTCGACCAGGCTTGACGCGAAAACAATTCTCAAGGCGGGGTACTACAGCGTCACGCGGCCTTAAGCCCGAGATAGGTGGGTGCCGAAAAGTCAGCAGGTATATGAATCAGCTTGTCGATCGGCGTTTTGCGGAGCGTTCCGGACGGGCCATCACGCAGCAGGCCAGCCGGAGTGGTGGTGGCGCGCGCGATTGTTTGCAGCATGTTCTCACCGACGTCATCTGTCATCACCGACAAGGCCCGCGCCATATCCAGATCGGCCCCTGCCAGCGTGCCATCCTCCAACGTCAGCCGCTTTTCCTTCCTGCAGACCTTGCGGCCATTCAGCAGAAACCCGTCAATGTCCGATCCAGCGGTGGCCATGGCGTCTGTGACAAGGAAAACCCGGTCTTTTTGTGCAAGCGCTGAAAGAGCAATGCATATCGTGGCAGGATGAACATGGATGCTATCCGCAATGAGGCCAGCGAATACGTCATCCCGCGTGAGAGCAGCGCCAACCAATCCCGGTTCCCGATTGCCCAATTGGCTCATGGCATTGAAAAGATGAGTGACGCATCGCGCGCCCGCATCAAAGGCGGCCATGCAAGTTTCGAAGTCTGCGTCTGTATGGCCCAGCGATACAATGATCCCTGCGTCCGACATGGTTCGGATTTGCGTGTTGGTCGTGGTTTCGGGCGCAACCGTCATCATGACATTCGGCAACCTTTCGGCAGCACGTAGGACAACAGAAAGGTCTTCGTCGGTCATCGGCCGGATCAGTTGCGGATCATGTGCACCTTTGCGCGCGACGGAGAGGTGCGGCCCTTCCAGATGGATGCCTGCGATATTTTCGACGTTCTCGGCTATGGCCTGCTCTACTGCCGAAATAGCTGCTTTGGTCCGTTCCGGTGTATCGGTGATCAGCGTCGGCAGGAAAGCCGTGGTCCCCAGTGATGCATGCGCTTCTGCGATGGTCGTCAAGGCTTGCGTGGATTGGTCATCGTTAAACATAACGCCACCGCCGCCATTGACCTGCAGGTCAACGAAACCAGGCGAAATGATTCCGCCGTTCAAATTTTCAACGGAACAGTCGCGGGGTAAGGTCGGCTGCGGTACGAGATCAACCGTCCCGTCCTCAAGCAGAACCAGCGCATGGTTTTCGTCCATTTTTTGCCCATCGTAGATATGGGCACCCGCAAAGGCTTTCCGAATAGGGCTCATACTGTTTCGGTGACTTTTCTGAGGTGACGTGGTGCGTCTGGATTGATCCCACGGGAGGTCGCTACCTGCTCAACCATCGCGTAGACACTTGCGATGAGCGTGATCGGGTCCGTCAGCGGGTGGCTGGTCCGAGTGACACTTAATCTGTCGGCTTTTGTCACCGAGTCGCTGGTCGCAAATACGGTCGCACCCTTTGACGCGATCTCGTCTGCGACGTTCGCGAGCGCGGTTTCGGCCATGTCATTTGCCGCAAGGCAAATCACAGGAAACCCGCGATCAACAATCGACACCGGGCCATGCAGGACCTCGGCTGAAGAATAGGATTCTGCATGGATCTGACAGGTTTCCTTGAACTTGAGCGCTGTCTCATCGGAAATCGCGCTGGCAGGACCGCGCCCCAGGCAGTAGATTGAGTTTCTCCCCTCCAATGCGGCGCGCACGTTTGGCCAATCGGTCTTTACGGCCTGCTCCAGCCGGGTTGGCAGCTCTGCTATGGCTGCCAATAGCGGTTGATCCTCGGCATATTCCGCAAGCAGCCAAATGCCCGCAATCGCGGAATTCACAAATGTCTTTGTCGCGGCAACGCTGATTTCCGGCCCGGCGTGCAGGTCCAGAGTATGGTTCGACACCTCCGCCAAGGGACTGTCAGGGTGATTTGTCATGGCAATGGAAAGTGCGCCGCCTTCGCGCGCCATTCGTGCCATTTCCACGATATCGGGGCTTTTGCCAGACTGGGAAACAGAGAGGCAGACGCTACCGCGCAAGTTGAGCTGGCGCTCATAGATTGATGCGATGGATGGCCCGATAGAGGCTATCGGGGTGCCCAGCAACAATTCGGACGCGTACTTGAGGTATGTCGCCACATGATCTGAAGAGCCGCGCGCAACACTAACCATGAACTGGGGAGCACGTGCGCGCATCGCCTCAGCAGCCTGACGGATATTGGGGCCACCATGCGTAAGCAACCGCTCGGCGGCCAACGGAATTTCCCGGACTTCGCGGTACATTTGAGTTTGAGAGTGTGTCATAGGGTAAGCACTATTCTTTTGCCAAGCGAAGCTCTGCCACAAAGTTGTAGGCATCTCCGCGATAGATGGATTGGGTGAATTCGACCACGCGGCCGTCCGACAGGTATGAGGTACGTTCGATGCGCAGGCCCGCCATACCGGGCGATACGTCCAGCAGCCGGGCGTTTTCTTCTTCCAGGTTGATGGCAGAGATTTTCTGCAATGCCCGCGCGGGCCTGAGACCTTCCTTTTCAAGCACCTCGTACAGGGATGTTTCGACGAGGAGCGGATTGGGGAGCATCTCGGTTGACAGGGACGCTCGCTCGATGGCCATCGGTTTTTCATCAGCTGTCCTGAGCCGCGCGATGCGGGATACTGATGCGTCAGACGTCAGGGCGAGTGCGAGAACTTCGTCAGGGGATGGCATGAATATGCCCCGCTCCAGCCAGATGCTGGCCGAAACCATACCCCGGCGCGCCATATCTTCGCTGAAGGACGTCAGGCGCGACAGCGATTGCTCTATCTGTGGGGCGGTCGATGCCACAAACGAACCTGATCCTTGTTTTTGCACGATGATCCCGTCATCTGCCAAAGTTTGGATCGCTTTGCGCACGGTGACCCGGGACAGGCCGGTAATGGCTGCGATTTCGCGTTCCGGAGGCAAGGAGTTCCCAGCTTTTAACAACCCTTTGTCGACACCTTCATTCAATCGTTTGCCGAGTTGGACGTAACGCGGCCCGCCGTCTGAATGAAGCCAATTATCCGGCGTCAGGAATTCGGTGATGCTCATATCGACATCTCCAATCGCTGGGCGTTTCGTTCAAGGGCGAGACGAAATGCACCGTCAAGTGCGCTACCGGCGCATTGCACTCGGCCACTCAGGGTCTCAGGGTGCAGGTAATTCGCATAGTGAGGTCCAACACCGCCCGTCAGACAAACTGCTTCTCCCGGCTGGAAGCCCAGTCTGGTAAGGCATTTTTCCAAATGATGTGCGCCAGATTTCATGATGACCTCTCCCCAGGGGTCACCTTGTGCGGCAGTAGCAATGATTGTCGGTGCAAATTTAGCGTAGTCACCGGGCTTGGCTGACAGGCTGAAGGCCGTGATTGTGTTTGGATCGTCGCCAAATTCGGCAAGAAGGGCGCGCGTGAGATCTGTGTGGGATTCGAGGCCATCGTGACACAGTAGGGTATGTCGTAGCCCCGAATGCCCGAGCCAGGCGCCTGATGCTTGATCCGCAACATGAAAACCCCACCCCCCGACGCTCCGGAAGGTCCCGTCGGTTTTGGCTGCGGTGATCGTGCCGGTGCCAATGGACAGGAGAAACCCTTCTTCCCCTCCAAGTGCGCCATTAAGGGCCGTGGGGCGATCATCGGTGACGGCAACATCTTTGAAGGGCATGGCAACGGCAACGGCCGCTGCGTCGTCTTGCGTCATGACGCCAGCAAGGCCCAGATGAGCTGTCGCCTCTGCAAGCCGTTCGTTGGGTATATCGGCCTTGGCCATCGCTGCATCGACAGTGTTGCAAATATTCTTGATGGCCTGCGCCGGATCTGAAGCGACGTTTCCGCGACCGCCTTCTGCCCGTGCCAGGACACCTGATGATCGCGTGCCAATGGCAACGCGGCATCCCGTGCCACCGCCGTCAACACCAATGATAAGGGGTTCACCTGAATCACTCATAAGATACCTTTATAATACCCTTTTCCGAAAAGATAGACCTATTATGGACATATGGTACGTATTTTTCGTGTTTTCGGGCTGACATGAGAGAGAATAAAATTAATGGTAGACAAAAGGTATTTAAAAGGTATTGTTTGTGTTAAGGAGATTCGAATGACGCTGCCGGTTACCGAAACACTGCCAGAAGGCGCACCCATTGACGCGCTTCCATCGCGAGAAGCGGTGCCTGCGATGGTGGATGCGCAGCTGGCTGCCGTGAGGGCGGTAGACGTTGTTAAGGCCGATATCGTCCGTGCATCCGAAGCGATGGCCGAAGGTTTTCGGGCGGGGGGCTCTCTGCATTATGTTGCAGCTGGCAGTTCTGGTCTCATGGCCCTGGCGGATGCCAGTGAACTGCCCGGAACATTTGGGATAGAGCCGAAAAGCATCAAGATCCATATGGCGGGCGGTGTGCCGGTAGATGGGCATATGCCGGGCGATACGGAAGATGACACCAAAGCGGTCGACGCAGTTGGCAGTCAAATCGCCGGTGGCGACGTCGTAATTGTGCTGACGGCCAGCGGGTCGACACCCTATGCCGTGGAGATCGCGCGCAAGGCCTCTGCGCTGGGCGCGACAGTTATCGGGATCGCCAATAACCCAGGGGCAGCGCTATTTGCCCACGCAGACATCCAGGTTTGCATCGCGACACCCCCCGAAGTGGTTGCCGGATCAACGCGGCTCGGCGCAGGAACCGCGCAGAAAGTTGCCTTGAACCTCATGTCCACCCTGATGGGTATCGCCCTGGGGCACGTCTATCAGGGCGAGATGGTCAATGTAGTGGCCGACAACGCAAAACTGGTGCGTCGTTCCGCAAGGATGGTGGCACGCATTGCAGGCGTTCCGGAGGTGGTTGCAGAAGACGCGATTGCGCAAGCAAATGGAAACGCGAAGATAGCGATCTTGATCGCTTCTGGCGCGACGCCCGCAAGCGCACGAGAACTTTTGGTGACCCATGTGGGTCGCCTCGGGCCATGTCTAGAGGCCATCAAGTCAATCCAGAACCAAGACGATTTAACAGGGAGAAAACCATGAAGATATCCACATTTACCGGCGCTATGCTGGCGACGACAATCCTGACGGGGGCCGCGGCGGCGGAAGACGTCACGCTGACCATCGAAAGCTGGCGCAACGACGATCTGGCCATTTGGCAAGACAAGATCATCCCCGCCTTCGAGGCCGAGCATCCGGGCATCAAGCTGAACTTCACGCCGTCAGCGCCGGCAGAGTATAACGCAGTCCTGAACTCCAAGCTCGATGCGGGGTCTGCTGGCGATATCATCACTTGCCGTCCGTTTGACGCATCCCTTGCGCTGTTTGAGGCTGGCCATCTGGCAGACATCAGTGATCTGGAAGGCATGGCCAACTTCTCACCCGTTGCGAAATCGGGCTGGAGTACGGATGATGCTTCTGTCCAATTCTGCGTACCGATGGCATCGGTGATCCACGGTTTCATCTATAATAAGGACGCCTTTGAAGAACTCGGCATCGAAGAGCCGACCACGGAAGCAGAGTTCTTCGCGGTCCTCGACAAGATCAAGGAAGATGGCAACTACATTCCAATGGCCATGGGCACCAATGACCAATGGGAAGCGGCCACCATGGGCTACAACAACATTGGTCCCAACTATTGGAAAGGCGAAGAAGGCCGTCTGGCGCTGCTGGCCGGTGACCAAAAGCTGACTGACGAGGCTTGGGTCGCACCTTACCGCCAACTGGCGAAGTGGGGCGCATATCTGGGCGATGGCTTTGAGGCACAGACCTATCCCGATAGCCAGAACATCTTCACCTTGGGGCGTGCAGCCATCTATCCAACCGGCTCCTGGGAAATCTCCGGTTTCAATGGCCTTGCGGACTTTGAAATGGGCGCTTTCTACCCCCCTGTGCAAAACGCGGGCGACACCTGCTACATCTCCGACCATACGGATATCGGCATTGGCATGAACGCGGCAACGGCCAACCCAGAGGCGGCTAAAACCTTCCTGAACTGGGTAGGATCGTCGGAGTTTGCAACCATCTTTGCAAATGCCTTGCCGGGTTTCTTCCCACTGTCATCCGCTCCCGTGACACTGGAGGACCCGCTGGCGCAGGAGTTCATTTCATGGCGGGGTGAGTGCGAAAGCACAATCCGTTCGACCTATCAGGTGCTGTCTCGCGGCACGCCGAACCTTGAGAACGAGACCTGGAATGCTTCGGTCGCGGTCATCAAGGGGGACGAAAGCCCTGAAGACGCCGGGAAGCGCCTGCAAGAAGGCTTGGCCAGCTGGTATGCACCGCACCAGTAACGCCGTCTGATCTTTATCCTGCCCCGGTCTGGGGCAGGATACCCAACGATCAAGCACCATTCATGTAGGCTCGTCATCAGGGCTTGCTCCTTTGATCCAAAGCGCAAGCTGCGTCCGGGTCCCGAGGGAGCCCACAGGAGAGTATTATGTCGGATCCAAACACCCACCGCAAAATCCGCTGGCACATCATCGTATTCCTCGCGCCTGCGGTGCTGGTTTACACCGCCGTCATGATCTACCCGTTGTTCAATACACTGCGGCTGTCACTCTTCACCGAGGTTGATCAGCAACGGGTCTACGTCGGACTACAGAACTTTCGAACGCTTTTTGGCGACACGGTCTGGTCCACGCAGTTCTGGAATGCACTGGGCAACAACTTCTGGTTCTTCGTCATCCACATGCTGGTTCAGAACCCGATTGGCATCGCGCTTGCCGCGATCCTCAGCCACCCAAAGCTCCGGTTTGCCGCCTTCTACCGGTCGGCGATATTTATCCCGACCATCCTGAGCTTTGTGATCGTTGGCTTTGCCTGGAAACTCATCCTGTCACCGATCTGGGGCATTGCGCCGGGAATGCTCGATGCCGTGGGCCTGAAATCGCTCTATGCGCCCTGGCTCGGCAAAGAGGAATATGCACTGACCACCTTATCGCTCGTGTCGGTTTGGCAATTCGTGGGCATCCCGATGATGCTGATCTACGCGGCCTTGCTGTCAATCCCTGATGAAATTCTGGAAGCGGCGGAGGTTGAGGGGATCACCGGATCTGCCGCCTTTTGGAAAATCAAATTGCCATTAATTCTGCCGTCCATTGGCATCATCTCGATCCTGACTTTTGTTGCGAATTTCAACGCTTTTGACTTGATCTATGCTGCCCAAGGGGCGTTGGCGGGGCCGGATTTCAGCACTGATATCCTTGGCACTTTCATGTACCGCACTTTCTTCGGCTTCCAGTTGCAACTCGGCGATCCGCACATGGGTTCGACCATCGCGTCCGCCATGTTTGCAATCATCCTGATCGGCGTGTGCCTGTACCTCTTTGGCATTCAGTCGCGCATGCGCCGCTATCAGTTCTGAGGAGAACGGACATGAACGCTGCCCGCCAAAACCCGCTGAACACCTACGCCGCCCATGGTGCGTTGATCCTCTACACGCTGATCGCGCTGTTTCCGGTCTTTGTGATCATCATCAACAGCTTCAAGACCCGCAAGGCGATCTTTCGCGAGCCGCTGGCTCTGCCTAATGCGGATAGTTTCTCGCTGATCGGGTACGAGACGGTTCTGAAGCAGGGGGATTTCTTCCTCTACTTCCAGAACTCGATGATTGTCACCGTGGGTTCATTGTTCTTGATCCTGCTCTTCGGGGCCATGGCAGCCTTTGCACTCGCCGAGTACCGCTTCAAAGGCAACACGCTGATGGGCCTTTACCTGGCCTTGGGCATCATGATCCCGATCCGCATCGGCACCGTCGCCATTCTGGAGATGATGGTGCAGACCGGGCTGGTGAACACGCTCTGGGCGCTGATCCTTGTCTACACCGCGCAGGGCCTGCCGCTGGCCGTATTTATCCTCAGCGAATTCATGCGTCAGGTGAGCGATGACCTCAAGAACGCGGGCCGTATCGACGGATTGTCAGAGTACCGGATTTTCTTCCAGCTTGTCTTGCCGCTGGTGCGTCCTGCGATGGCGACAGTTGCGGTCTTCAACATGATCCCGATCTGGAACGACCTGTGGTTCCCGCTGATCCTCGCCCCGGCAGAAGAAGTGAAAACGCTGACGCTGGGCAGCCAGGTCTTCATCGGACAGTTCGTGACTGACTGGAACGCGGTCCTCTCGGCCCTGTCGCTGGCGATCCTGCCGGTCATGGCGCTCTATGTGATCTTCTCGCGCCAGTTGATCCGCGGCATCACATCAGGAGCGGTCAAATGAGAGTACTTGTTGCCGGTTTGGGGAACATGGGGCGCAGCCATGCGCTTGCGCATCACAAGCACCCCGAGACGGAGATTGTGGGTCTCGTCAACCGTTCGGACGTTGCATTGCCAGATGGGTTGGAAAACTACCCTCGATTTCAGAGCTTTGAGGAAGGCTTGGCCACAAACCCTGATCTGGTCTGTATCGCAACGTACTCAGATAGCCATGCAGAATACGCCATCGCGGCGATGGAAGCAGGTGCTCATGTATTTGTAGAAAAACCTCTGGCGACAAGTGTCGCAGATGCCCGGCGCGTGATTGCAACAGCAGAGCGATTGGGGCGCAAGCTGGTTGTGGGCTACATTCTTCGTCACCACCCAAGCTGGCAAAAGCTGGTCGCTGAGGCGCGGGGTTTGGGCGGCCCATATGTCTTCCGGATGAACCTCAATCAGCAATCGGACGGGCCCACATGGCAGACGCATAAGGCGCTGATGCAGACCACAAGCCCGCTCGTCGATTGCGGCGTGCATTATGTGGACGTGATGTGCCAGATTACAGATGCGAAACCCGTCCGCGTCAGCGGGATGGGGTTGCGGCTCTCTGACGAAATTGCCTCCGACATGTATAACTACGGCCATCTGCAGCTTTGGTTTGAGGATGGATCGGTCGGTTGGTACGAGGCCGGATGGGGTCCGATGATGTCTGAGACAGCTTTCTTCGTCAAAGATGTCGTCTCGCCCAATGGGGCGGTGTCGATCACGGATGGGAACAAGGGTTCCTCCGACGATGTAGACGGCCACACGAAAGTGGGTGGGCTGTTGGTGCATCGACCTGCCGGTGACACGTTGATCGAATTGCCGGACGAACCCGGCCACCAAGAGCTCTGCGATACGGAGCAGGCGTTCATGGTCGACGCCATATCAAAGAATTTGGACCTGACGCGGCACATGAATGATGCCGTACAATCGCTGGCGATCTGCCTCGCTGCGGATGAGAGCATTCGCACGGGCCGCCCGGTCGACTTAGGAGATGTTAAATGACTGCCTTGACCCTCACGAACGTATGCAAGTCCTTCGGCCCGGTTGAGGTGCTGAAAGACATCAACCTGACCGTTGAAGATGGCGAATTTGTTGTTTTTGTCGGGCCATCAGGCTGCGGCAAGTCCACGCTCTTGCGGGTGATCGCGGGGCTGGAGGATGCAACCAGCGGCACCGTCAATATTGGAGGCGATGTGGTCAACACGGTCCCACCTGCCAAACGCGGCATTGCCATGGTGTTCCAGTCCTACGCGCTCTACCCGCATCTGAGCGTGCGGGACAACATGGCGCTGGGCCTCAAGCAGGAGAAGCAGCCCAAGTCGGTCATCGAAGAGCGCGTGTCCAAGGCAGTTCAGATGCTGGATCTGGGCGCTTATGTGGATCGCCGCCCCTCTGACTTGTCCGGTGGGCAGCGCCAAAGGGTCGCCATCGGCCGGGCCATCGTGCGCGAGCCGAAGCTCTTTCTCTTTGATGAGCCGCTCTCAAACCTCGACGCGGCCTTGCGGATGAACACGCGCATCGAAATTGCCGAATTGCACCGCACTTTGAGCGCGTCGATGATCTATGTAACGCACGATCAGACCGAAGCCATGACACTGGCCGACAAGATCGTCGTGCTGCGCGACGGTCACGTAGAGCAGGTGGGCAGCCCAATGGAGCTTTACAACAATCCTGCCAACAGGTTCGTTGCGGGTTTTCTAGGCTCGCCTGCCATGAATTTTCTCAAGAAGGCACCGCTGGACATGCCCCAAAACGGCACCTTAGGTATCCGGCCCGAGCATCTGCGGCTGGTTCAGGGCGGAAGGATCAAAGGGCGAGTCACCCATGTGGAACGGCTGGGGGGCGATACCAATCTGTTGGTCGCAACCGATCAGCAGGAAGCCATGACGGTGCGGCTTTTTGGACAGGATGCCACCGCCGTGGGGGAAGAGATCGAACTGGATTTCGACAACACTTCCGCTTTTGCCTTCGACGCTCAGGATCAGCGCGTTTCACCTTGAACAAAGCGGCGCGCTCGCCGGATTTGGACCTAACACGTAACGGCCCTATATCTCTCAGAAGATGTCCGTGGAGGATCTGATGAGATTAGTCGCAGCGTTGATCATGTCCGTTTTTGTCGCCGCCGGTGCATTTGCCGGGGTGCGAGACTTTCGGTTTGCGTCCATTGATGGCGGCTATCTGGAGATGTCCGAATGGGCCGGGCAGCCGGTTCTGGTAGTCAATACCGCGTCGCAATGTGGATTTACCGGGCAGTATGCCGGGCTGCAGGCGCTTTACGATCGCTACCGCGACGACGGCCTTGTGGTGCTGGCCGTCCCCTCCGATGACTTCAATCAGGAACTGGCCAGTGCGGAAGAGGTGAAGGAATTCTGCGAGATGAACTTTGGTCTTGATCTGCCGATGGCAGACATCACCCGCGTCAAGGGTGCTCAGGCGCATCCGTTCTATAAGGCGGTTCGCGACGAGACCGGCTTTGTGCCGCGCTGGAATTTCAACAAGGTGTTGATTGCGCCCGACGGTGCCGTGGCCGGCACATGGGGATCGGGCGCCAAACCAACCGCGTCAAAGATCACCGATGCGGTGGAGCTCTTGCTGGATCAAGCCGCTCGCGGGTAACCTCCGCAGAGGAGGATCTGCCGTGACTGACGAGACCCCGAATGTTGACGTAGCCTATGCGCTGAAAACGACAGAGGACCGCAAGCGGCTCTACGACGCCTGGGCTGCGACCTATGACGACGGGTTCGCGGCGGCAACAGATTACATTTACCCGCAGCACGTGGCGGATGTGTACCACCGCAGGGGCGGCACAGGTCCTGTGCTTGATGCCGGTGCTGGCACGGGGTTGTTGGCGCATGCTATTCTGCAAAAAGGCAATCCGGTGATCGACGCCATTGACCTTTCTGCCGAGATGCTGGCCGTCGCACGAGACAAGGGGTTTTATCGCCATCTGATGGAAGCCGACCTGACCCAGGCATTGCCGTGTCAGGCAGAGACCTACGCGTCAGTTGTCAGCTCAGGGACCTTTACTCATGGGCACGTGGGACCAGAGGCGCTGGATGAGTTGATGCGCGTGGCCGCCCCGGATGCGCTGTTCGTCCTCAGCATCAAAACTGAGCTTTACAAAGCGCAGGGGTTCGAAGCGAAGCTTGAGATTTTCGAGTCTGCCATTCGCGCATTTGAGTTGGATGAAGTGCCTGTCTACGGGGCAGGCGCAGATGCGGAACATGCGGGCGAAACCGGTCTCATTGCCAGCTTTCGGAAGGGCTAAACACTGCCGCGCCAGATCAGCTTGGCGCTGCCGCCTTCGAGACCCGGACTGATGCCATAGGCGCTTCGGTAACTCTTCGAAAAGTGTGAAAGCGACTTGAAACCGCAGGCCACGCAGACATCTGTGACGGACAGATCCGTTTGGCGCAGAAGATCCCGGGCTTTTTCCAACCTGAGTTTCAGGTAGTAGCGTTTCGGCGAAACACCAATGTACTTTGCGAAGAGCCGTTCTAGCTGCCGTGTCGAGAGTTCGACAATTTCCGCGATTTCATCCGGGCCTAAGGGGTCTTCGATGTTATTGCCCATCACCTGTAGTGCCAAACTGAGCTTGCCGTTCCGCACTTGGCTTCGGGTGTGCAAAGCCGCCCGCTGGGTATGGTTTGGCAGTCGCGGATCCGTATAGACCATTTGATCCGCCACCCAGGTTGCTAGTTTTGAGCCGTAGTCGGTTTTGATCCGTTCCAGCATCATGTCCATCGAGGCCGCGCCACCCGCTGTGGTAAAGACACGCCCATCAATGGAGAAAATGGAATCCTCCATGATGACATCGGGCAAAATCTCGGTCAGGGCCGAGCGGTACTCCCAATGTGTGGTCACGCGCTTTCCCGCGACCAACCCGGCGAGTGCCAGCACATAGGTACCAGAGGACAATGCGCCGAAATCCATGCCGCGTCTGACTTCATGTCGCAGCCAACTGAGCAGTTTTTTGGAGGTGTTGGCGCCGACGTCCTCGCCAGCACAAATCACGATGGTTTCATCGCGGTCCAGTTCGGCCAGTGGTCCATCAACGTGAACGCTCACGCCATTATAGGCTGAAACGGCTTCCCCTGCTTCACTGAGAATCCGCCAACGATAGTAGGTGCCACCTTCAGGATAACGGTTGGCAAGGCTCAAGGCTTCCAGCGCACAGGAAAATCCCAGTTGCGAATACCCTGGGATCAATACGAAAGCGTATGATTTGGGTTTTTCGGGGACGGACATATTGGTCTGGCTTCTCGGGTAAAGGCTGGGCGCTGGTGGTGGCTAAAGTCCTTTTACGCCTTGCTTTGACGGGAGACTTGTACGGCAAGGATACCAACTGTGATAATTGCGACACCCAAAAGGTCCTGAGGGCCCAATGGTTCGCCCAGCAGCAGCGCTGCGACAGCAACACCAAAGAATGGATTGAGGAAGTGAAAGGTGGCTGCACGCGTGGCGCCAACCTGGTTCACAAGCCAGAACCAGACGAAGGTTGCTGCAAGCCCGGGCACCAGGGTCGTATAGGTGAAAGCCGCCAGAAGGGGCCAGCTAGGGTTCAGTCTTGGTGTCTCAAAGACCGCCGTCGCAACCGCAAGTGCGACGCATCCCACCAACATCTGCAACCCCACGATCATCAGGAAGTTGCCGCCGGATGTTGCCCCTCTGACTGACAGTGTTGCGATGGTCAGCGCAACCACACCTATCCCACAGAGCAGCAACCCAAATGGGTCAACGCCTCCGGTGATCCGCGAGCCCATGATCAGTCCAACACCGACAAATCCCGCAATCAACCCCGCGATGCCCAGCGGACGCAGACTTTCCCCCCAGAACGCCCAAAGCGCCATTGCCACCAGCAATGGCATTGTCGATGCAATGATCGCGGCAAGCGATGCTTCGATCGTTTGCATCGCGACGAAATTCAACCCGAGATACACTGCATTCTGAAGCACGCCAAAGATGATTGTAGCGCGCCACTGCTTAGGCGTGAGATGCCAACTCTGACCTAACGCGCGTGCGATCGCGACGCCGATCAATCCAGAAATCAGGTAGCGCAGGGTCAGGGCTGCAAGCGGCGACGCATCCGCGACGATGATCCGGGCGGATGTGAAAGCAGAAGACCACATCAGCGCAAAAGCGAGGCCCATCAGGACTGCACGAATATCCATGAATTGCCTTTGCGGTGGGGGACGTCATTCGACCCATTGATTTCGCAATTCAGCGGCGGGTACAAGCCAATAGACCGCGGTACCACAAATGGGCTGGTGTCTTGATCCTTGAGGGGGAGCGATATGATCCTGACACCAGATGTCATTTTGTTGTTCGTGTCCGCGAGCGTTGCTCTTGCTCTGGCGCCGGGCCCGGACAATATCTTCGTGCTGACGCAATCTGCGCTCTTCGGGCGTGCGTCAGGCTTTGCCGTGATCTTCGGCCTGCTCACCGGGGTGATGGTGCATACACTTCTGGTCGCAATCGGCGTCGCCGTCATCTTCCAGACATCCGCACTTGCGTTCACCGCTCTCAAGCTCGCCGGAGCTGGGTACCTGATCTATCTTGCTTGGCAGGCTTTCCGCAGTGGGACGACCCGTATTGGTGGCTCAGGCCATGCTACCTTGTCGCTTCGCAAACTGTATTTGCGTGGTGTCATCATGAATATAACGAACCCCAAGGTCGCTATATTTTTCCTCGCGTTCTTGCCGCAATTCGCAGACCCCGCGCGAGGTTCGGTGACCCTGCAAATTCTGATATTTGGTGCACTTTTCGCCGTCAGTGCACTTCTGGTCTTTGGATGTGTGGCTTGGGGGGCGGCATACATCGGCGCCTGGTTGGGGCAAAGCCCCAGAGCGCAGGTTGTCCTGAACCGGATTGCTGGTGTGGTGTTTCTCGGCCTCGCGTTCAGATTGGTAATGGCCGAACGGTAGAGCAATAAAAAAGGGCCACCAGAAGGTGACCCTTTCGAAGTTTGCGTGGTTTGGCGTTAGCCGTTCACACTGTCTTTCAGCGCCTTTGCGATGGTCATCTTCACCACCTTGTCAGCGTCTTTCTTGAATTGCTCACCGGTTGCCGGGTTGCGAACCATACGCTCTGGACGCTCACGGCAATAGATCTTGCCAACGCCGGGCAGGGTCACTGCACCGCCGCCGGACACTTCGCGCGTGATCAGGTTGCAAACTGCATCCAGTGCGGCACTTGCCGATTTTTTATCTGTGCCCATTTCCTCTGCCAGAGCGGCGACGAGTTGGGTCTTGGTCATTGGTTTTGCCATCTTATTCTCCTTTGCTGCCCGATCCGTTGGGCCTCATGCGGCGAATCTAGCCGTATGTTGTGGGAGAACACAACGATTAGTAGACATATTTAACGAAAAACATGCCATTTTTTCCTTTTTTTTAAGGATATTTGCCCTCAGAGGAAGGCTGTTTCCTCAAATGAGCGCAATTTCCGGCTGTGAATGCGCTCAAGCGGCATGGATCTGAGCGCTTCCATGGCATGGATTCCGATCATTAAGTGGCGGGCTACTTGCGTTTTATAGAAATCCGAAGCCATCCCAGGCAGCTTTAACTCGCCGTGCAGCGGCTTGTCAGATACGCACAAGAGAGTGCCATATGGCACACGAAAGCGGAAGCCATTCGCAGCAATTGTCGCGCTCTCCATGTCCAGCGCCACAGCCCGGGATTGGCTGAGCCTTTGTACCGGGCCGGAATGTTCACGCAGTTCCCAGTTGCGGTTGTCGAGGCTCGCAACCGTGCCGGTGCGCATCACGCGCTTCAACTCGTAGCCTTCCAATTCAGTGACCTTGGCCACGGCCCGCTCCAGGGCAATCTGGATCTCTGCCAGCGCGGGAATGGGAACCCATACGGGTAAGTCATCGTCCAGTACCTTATCTTCTCGCAGATAGGCGTGGGCCAGCACAAAATCCCCGAGCGCTTGCGAGTTTCGCAGGCCTGCGCAATGCCCGACCATCAACCAGGCATGCGGACGCAAAACAGCAATATGATCTGTGGCCGTTTTGGCGTTGGAAGGTCCGACACCGATGTTTACCAAAGTAATTCCGGACCCATCTTTTCGTTTCAGGTGATAGGTGGGCATCTGTGGTGTTTTTATGCTGGTCGCTAGTGGCGCATCTCCGTCCGTTATCTCTGCATTGTCGGTCGATACAAAGGATGTGTAGCCGGAGGCCGGATCCCGCAACTGCTCGCGGGCGTAGGATTCGAATTCCGAGACGTAAAACTGGTAGTTCGTGAACAGTACGTGGTTCTGGAAATGCTCGGGATCAGTGGCCGTGTAATGCGCCAGTCTTGCGAGGGAATAATCCACGCGCTGCGCGGTAAAAGGGGCAAGGGGGGCTACGCCATCTGGCGATACATAGGTGCCATTGACGATATCATCGTTTGTTGTCGTCAGATCCGGCACATCGAAGATGTCGCGCAGGGTGAAGGCGGCGGCCCCTTCTTGCGGCACCGATATCTGGGCATCCCCAGCGACAGCAAAATGAACCGGCATCGGCGTATCGGAAAGACCGATCATGACCGGCTGTTGGTGGTTTTCGATCAGAAGTCCGATTTGCTGGGTCAAATAGCTGCGAAACAAATCGGGTCGCGTAATGGTCGCCCGGTAGCATCCGGGCGCAGAAACGTGCCCGAAAGACAATCGTGTGTCGACTTGCGCGTAACTGGAGGTTTCCAAGAGTATCTGTGGATAGAAGGCACGTACACGTGAGGCCGGTGCGCCTTTGGCCATTGCGTGCGTGAAATGGGTGCACAGGAAGTTCGTCGCTTGCGCATAGAGTTCTTCCAGATGCGCCACTGCGGCGGCAGCGTCATGGAAAGCTTCGGTTTCTGGTGCGTCAGGGGTCAGGATATTGTTCATGTGTGTGTCTCTATGACGGGAATGAATTCGAAGGTGCGGACGTCAACCAGACCAAGGTCCGAGATGCGCAGTTCCGGGATCACCACCAGCGCCAGCAGCGAGTGCTGCATGTAAGCGTTGTTGAGTGTGCAACCACAGTCGCGCATGGCCTGCATCATCTGCTCGGCCTTTGCGGCGACCTCTGTTGCCGGTCGGTCTGACATCAACCCTGCGATCGGCAGTTCAACCAACGCAAGCTCCTGCCCGTCCTTGAACAGGACGATCCCGCCGCCGACTTCCTGTAGACGATTGGCTGCCATGGCCATGTGGGCGCGGTCGGTGCCGACGACGATCATGTGGTGGCTGTCATGGGCGACGGTAGAGGCCATGGCCATCTGACCTTCATAGCCAAAACCGGAGACAAATGCGTTTGTTACGCCACCCGTTGCCTGATGGCGTTCCACCAAAGCGATCTGCGCAACCTCGCCCGTGGCCTGCACGCGGCCCTCCGTGACGGGCAATTCGAACTTCAGCGCCTGCGTCGGCGCTTGGTTCTCCACCACGCCGATGACGTTAGCACTGACGGCGTTGGCCCCGCGCGGCGCCTCGATCACGAAGTCTTCGGATGTTAAACCACGCCCCATGCGGACGGTTTGCCGCGCATGGGCAGGCCAGTCAAAATGGGGACAGTCAACAAGGCATTCGCCATCCTTCGCGACAATGCGTCCGCGCGCGATAACGGTCTCAATCGGCAGGGCGCTAAGGTCAGCGGTCAGGATCACATCAGCACGCCGCCCCGGTGTGAGTGACCCGATTTCCCGTTCCAGCCCGAAATGCGTGGCGGTGTTAATCGTCGCCATTTGAAGTGCGACCAACGGATCGCACCCGCAGTCGATGGCATGGCGCAGCACCCGGTTCATATGTCCGTCGTTCACCAATGTGCCGGAATGACAATCATCCGTACACAGGATCATGTTGCGGGGGTCCAGCCCCTTTTCCGTGATCGCGGTGATCTGGCTTTCGACATCATACCAGGCCGACCCAAGCCGGATCATCGACCGCATGCCCTGGCGCATCCGCGCGATGGCATCTGCTTCACAGGTGCCTTCATGGTCATCAGCCGGACCACCCGCCACATAGCCGGCGAAAGCAGGCCCCAGATCGGGCGAGGCATAGTGTCCGCCGACCGTTTTACCCGCATTTTGTGTCGCAGCGATCTCGGCCAGCATCTTGGGATCGGCATTCGAGACGCCCGGAAAATTCATCATTTCACCGAGGCCGATGATCCCCGGCCATTGCATGGCTTCCTCGACATCTTCGGGGGTGATTTCATACCCGGTCGTTTCCATCCCCGGCGCGGATGGCGCGCAAGAGGGCATCTGCGTGAAGATGTTGACAGGCTGCATCAGCGCCTCGTCATGCATCATGCGCACGCCTTCAAGGCCCAGCACATTGGCGATCTCATGTGGATCAGTGAACATGGACGTGGTCCCATGCGGGATCACCGCCCGGGCAAACTCCGCCGGGGTCAGCATGCCGCTCTCGATGTGCATATGCCCGTCACAGAGACCGGGGATCATGTAGCGTCCAGCGGCTTCGATAATCTCCGTGTCCGGCCCGGTGCTGTGCGTGGCATCTTGCATCACACAAGCGATGCGTCCGTGGATGATGGCGATATCGTATCCATCGAGCACTTCGCGGGTATGGACATTCACCCATTTGCCGCCCCTTATGAGCATATCGGCAGGCTTGCGCCCCGTGGCGACTGCGATCAGATCAGGGGCCGTGTCTGGCCATGATGGAAATGGTGGGTGTGACATAACCTTCCGTGCCACGGGACGCCGACAGGTTCAAGACAGGAGGCTGCAGAATGGACTACGAGAGCGTATCCGCAGAGGATTTCGGCAAATCCTTGCGAGGGATCGGATTGAACCTGCTTGTGCGCGATGTTGAAGCAACCGCCGCCTTTTTGAGAGATGTCTTTGAGGTCGGTGTACATCGCCTTTCAAAGGACTTTGCGATCATCACCTATGGCGATGAGGTTTTTCAGCTCCACGCCGATGGCACCTATGCGCAAAACCCGCTGTTGTCCTTGCTGCCCGAAAACCCGCCGCGCGGTGCGGGCGTTGAAATCCGCTTCTATGGCACGGACCCGGAAGACGCTGTTGCCCGGGCCGAAGCACGCGGTGCCATGATCCTGCAAGCCCCGACTGACAAACCGCACGGGCTGCGCGAAGCCTATATCCTGTGTGATGACGGCTATGCCTGGGTGCCGAGCCGTCCCCTTTAAGGAAGGACTTTGCTTTTTTGCGATCTCTTTTTCCCGCTGTCACGCAAAAATAGTCGTAAACGTGATTGCGTGACGGTTTCAGGATAGGCAGTCTTGTCTCAAATCAGAGAGGGGAGCGCCTGATGTCCGTGACCGAAATGATCCCGAACATGGAAAATTGGCAAGAACGGGTCGATCTTGCCGCCGCCTTTCGTTGGACCGTGCGCCTGAACATGCATGAGGCAGTCGCCAATCACTTCAGCCTCGCGATTAACGAGGATGGTACGCGGTTCCTGATGAATCCCAACCAGATGCACTTTTCGCGTATCAAGGCTTCTGACCTCATTGTTGTCGACGCGAATGATCCCGAAACACTAAAGGGTCCCGACGCTCCGGACCCAACCGCCTGGTTTCTGCATGGGGGGCTGCACCGGCATTGCCCGCATGCCCGATGCGCGATGCATGTTCATTCGCCCTACGCTACGGCGCTAGCGAGCCTGCAGGATAGCCTGCTGCCGCCGGTGGACCAGAACGCCTGCATGTTCTTCAACCGTCAGGTGATCGATGACAGTTACGGTGGATTGGCATTTGAGGAGGAAGGCGAACGCTGCGCCCGTCTTTTTGATGATCCGAAGAAGAAGGTCATGGTGATGGGCAACCACGGTGTCATGGTGATCGGGGACACAGTCGCAGAGACCTTCAATCGAATGTACTATTTTGAGCGCGCATGTATGAACTATTTCTTGGCGCTGCAAACGGGAAAGCCGTTACGCCTGATCCCGGAAGAAATCGCCGAGAAAACAGCGCAAGAGATAGAAGACTACCCTGAACAAGATGTTCGCCACCTTGCGGAGCTCAAGGCCATTCTGGATGAGGAAACGTCTGATTATGCCCTGTGACGCAGAGGCTCGCGAAGCGGGACGCTGGAATTATCGTCCACAGGTGCCATTGGAGCAGAACCCGTTATTCCAATGGCCACCTCGTTTCAAAGCGATCTTCAGTTGGTATGCGGCGTTCTGGCTGGAGATTTCGACCACCACCTTGTGTTTCGTTCTGGCGCTGTTGGCGTATCTCTTGATCCTGCCCGATCTGGCAGAGATGCAGGTGCTGGCCTGGGGTTGGGTGGTCAAGGTCTGGCTGGCAAACCTTGTCCCTCAGGTCATCTGTGCAGGCACATTGCATTACTGGCTGATCATGCGGAAAGGGCAGGGCAACGCGACCAAATACGATCCGCGTGATCAGGCGCGGGACAATGGTACCTTCACCTTCGGCAATCAGGTGTACGACAATATGTTCTGGCATATCGCCAGCGGCATCACGCTCTGGACCGCCTTTCAGGTGCTGGTGTTCTGGAGCATGGCAAACGGCTATGCGCCGACGGTGTTTTTCCCCGGCAACCCGATCTGGTTTGTGGCCTTCTTTGTGCTGATACCGATATGGTCCAGTTTTCATTTCTATTGGGTCCACCGGCTGCTTCATTGGCCGCCGCTCTACAAACTGGCGCATGCCCTGCATCACCGTAACGTCAACGTGGGTCCGTGGTCCGGTATCTCGATGCACCCGGTGGAGCATCTCCTGTTCTACACGAACTTCCTTATTCATTTCATACTTCCCAGCCATCCATTGCACGTGCTGTTTCACGGATATGTGCAATCAACTCACCCGGTGTTTTCGCATTCAGGTTTCGAAGAAATTGTGGTGAAGGACAAAAAGCAACTTAAGGCGGGTGTGTTCTTTCACCAGCTGCATCATCGGTATTTCGAGTGTAACTACGGAACCGTCGAGATGCCGTGGGATCGCTGGTTTGGCAGCTACCATGACGGCTCAGCGCAAGCGACTGACGAGACCCGGGCGCGCAAGAAACAAATGTACACCTGATGATCTGTTGCGGTGTGGATGATCTGACTCGCTGGACCAGCACACGTCGGTTGGGAAGGTAAGGGCATCCGCCTCTCCCTTCCTCCATTCCTGATGAAAGATGTGCCCCATGACCGCTTACGGCCTGACAGACGAACACCAAATGATTGCGGAGACAGTCCGCAGCTTTGTCGAAAACGAAATCTACCCGCATGAAGAACTTGTAGAACGCACAGGCGAAGTGCCCGCTGAACTGGCGCAGGAAATCAAACAAAAGACCTTGGATCTGGGGTTTTACGCCTGCAACTTTCCCGAAAGCGTCGGCTGTGCTGGCCTGAACCATCTTGAGTTCGCACTGGTCGAACGTGAGTTGGGTCGTGGATCCATGGCGCTCACGCATTTCTTTGGCCGTCCGCAGAACATCCTCATGGCCTGTGAAGGCGAGCAAGTCGAGCGCTACCTGATGCCTGCCGTGCGGGGCGAAAAGATGGACGCCTTGGCGATGACAGAGCCAGGGGCCGGGTCAGACGTCCGTGGCATGAAATGTGCGGCGGTGAGGGATGGCGGCGATTGGGTCGTCAATGGCACCAAGCACTTCATTTCCGGTGCGGAACATGCGGATTTTGTGATCGTCTTCATCGCAACGGGAGAGGACCAGACGCCCAAAGGCCCCAAGAAACGCATCACCGCCTTTCTGGTGGACCGGGGTACTCCGGGGTTCACCATCCGGGATGGTTACAAATCGGTCAGCCATCGGGGCTACCAGAACATGATCCTCGATTTCGACGATTGCCGCCTGCCGGATGCGCAGGTGCTGGGGGAGGTCGATGGCGGCTTTGAGGTGATGAACTCCTGGCTTTACGCAACCCGGATTACAGTTGCTGCGATGTCCGTGGGGCGTGCAAGGCGCGTCTTTGACTATGCTCTGAACTACGCCGCAGAACGTGAACAGTTCGGCCAGAAGATCGGCAAGTTTCAGGGCGTAAGCTTTCAACTCGCTGACATGGTCACTGAAATCGATGCTGCTGACCTGCTGACGCTTGCGAGCGCGGACCGTTTGGACAAGGAACTGCCTGCCAACCGCGAGATTGCAAGCGCCAAGCTCTATGCATCAGAGATGCTTGCGCGCGTCACGGATGCGGCGATCCAGATCCACGGGGGCATGGGTTTGATGGACGACTACCCGTTGGAACGTTTCTGGCGCGATGCCCGCGTCGAACGCATTTGGGACGGCACATCGGAGATCCAGCGACATATCATCAGCCGGGACTTGCTGCGCGCTTTGGGGGCATGAGGCAAGATCAGCATTGATGATGGCACAGAAGAAAAGTGAATGAGTTTGTGGATAAGCGTGACCTGAGCCGATTGCTGCGTCCAAAATCCGTTGCTGTCGTGGGTGGTGGTGCGTGGTGCAGGCAGGTGATCTTGCAACTGAAACGGATGGGATATTCCGGCAGTGTTTTCCGGGTACATCCGTTCCCCGACCCCGTCGAAGGGGTGACGGCGGTTCCCCGGATTGCAGATCTGCCGGAAGCGCCGGATGCGGTGTTTCTGGGTATCAATCGCCATGCAACCCTTGAGGCCGTGGCGGCACTTTCCGCAATGGGAGCCGGGGGAGCGGTCTGTTTTGCGTCCGGCTTTGCGGAAGCCGTGGCCGAGGATGCTGCAAGCGGTGCATTGCAGGCGGCGTTGGTGGACGCTGCTGGCGATATGCCTGTACTGGGCCCCAATTGCTATGGGTTCGTGAACGCCGTTGATGGGGCCTTGCTTTGGCCGGATCAACATGGCTGTCACCCGGTGGAACGCGGTGTCGCAATTCTCGCGCAAAGCTCAAATATCGCAATCAATCTGACGATGCAAAAGCGCGCCTTACCAATCGCCTATGTCATCACTTGTGGAAACATGGCGCAAACCAGCCAGATTGAGATCGCGCACGCCTTGCTGGACGACCCAAGGGTGACTGCGATCGGCCTGCATGTAGAAGGATTTGGCAATGTTCAGGAATGGCATCAATTTGCGCTAGCCGCCGAAGCATGTGGCGTTCCAGTGATTGCCATAAAGGTGGGGGCATCTGATCAGGCTCAACGTGCAACGCTGACCCATACCGCGTCGCTTGCCGGAACCGATGCAGGTGCGGATGCGCTGTTGGAGCGCTTGGGCATACCGCGTCTTTACGATTTGCCCGCATTTCTCGAAACGCTCATGCTATTGCATTGTAACGGTTTTCTGGAAAACAGTACTTTGTCATCTATCAGTTGTTCAGGAGGCGAAGCCTCACTGGTCGCGGATATGGCGACCGGGTTCGGTGTCAGTTTCCCCGTTCTCAAGCAGGATCAAGAGATGGCATTGTCGGCGGCGCTTGGTCCGATGGTGGCCTTGTCGAACCCGCTCGATTATCACACCTATGTTTGGGGTGATCTCCAAAAGATGACAGCTGCATGGTCCCCGATGGCTGCCGCGCACATTGGTCTCGTGCTTATCGTGCTGGACTATCCACACACGGACCCAAGCGCGTGGGAGGCTGCCACAGAAGCTGCAATTGCCGTGCGGCGTGAAAGCGGCCGTCCTGTCGCGGTGGTTTCCAGTCTGCCAGAGTTATTGCCAAAGGATGTGGCCAGTAGGTTGCTGGTCAGTGGGGTCACGCCGCTGCACGGTCTGCGCGAAGCACTGGCGGCCGCTGAGGCAGCGGGAAACCGAGCGGCGCCACAGCAATACCCGCCAATACCTGTCGGGCCGGAAGGGATGCCCGAGATGATTTCAGAGATGCAGGCCAAAGAGCGGCTTGCGTCCTTTGGCCTGAAGTGTCCCAAGCGTGTCAGGTCGACCCGTAATGCCCTGGTTCAGACGGCGTCCGAATTGCGCGAGCCGCTTGTGCTCAAAGCCTTGGGATTGGCGCATAAATCTGAAGCCGGTGCTGTTAGGGTGAACTTGCGCAAGGATGCTTTGGAGGAAGCTGCTCGAAATATGCCAGGCGATGCATTTCTGATCGAAGAGATGGTCGCGGGCACGTGTTGCGAATTGCTGCTGGGGGTCACACGGGACCCGGCCCATGGCTTTGTGCTAACTATCGGCGCCGGCGGTATTCTTACTGAGTTATGGCAGGATCGTGTATCGATGCTACTGCCTGTCACGCGTGAAGATGTCACCGAGCGACTTAGGTTATTGCGCATCTACCCGCTGCTGACTGGGTACCGGGGAGCAGCGCCTGCTGATCTGGAAGGTGCTCTGGATGCGGTGATGGCTTTGCAGGACTTCGTTGTGGCCGAAGCCAACAGCCTTTACGAAGTGGAGGTCAACCCGCTGATGTGCACCCCGGAAAGCGCCGTAGCGGTGGATGCTCTGATCGCATTACTGCCCCCGTCTAAACCCTAAGGAGGAACCGATGGACCCAATCAAAACACGCAAAGATGGGATGATCCTTGAAGTGACGCTGGATCGTCCAAAGGCGAATGCGATTGATTTGGCGACCTCGCGCATCATGGGGGATGTCTTCCAGGATTTCCGTGACGACCCTGATCTGCGCGTTGCGATTATTACGGGGGCGGGCGAGAAGTTCTTTTGTCCCGGTTGGGACCTCAAGGCGGCGGCCGATGGCGATGCAGTAGATGGCGACTATGGCGTCGGTGGGTTTGGTGGCCTGCAGGAACTGCGCGGGATGAACAAGCCGGTCATCGCTGCGGTGAACGGTATCTGCTGCGGGGGTGGGCTGGAACTTGCCCTGAGTGCGGATATGATCCTTGCCGCGGATCACGCAAGTTTCGCCCTTCCGGAAATACGGTCGGGTACTGTGGCGGATGCAGCATCGATCAAGCTGCCCAAACGCATTCCCTACCATATCGCAATGGAGCTTTTGCTGACCGGTCGCTGGTTTGATGTCGATGAAGCGAAGACCTGGGGGCTGATCAACGAAATCTTGCCCGCAGACAAACTTATGGAGCGCGCGTGGGAACTGGCACGGCTTTTGGCGTCCGGGCCTCCCTTGGTCTATGCTGCAATCAAGGAAGTTGTGCGCGAGGCTGAAGATGCAAAGTTTCAGGACGTCATGAACCGGATCACCAAACGCCAATTGGAAACCGTGGATGTGCTCTACGGGTCCGAGGATCAGTTGGAAGGGGCCCGGGCCTTTGCGGAGAAACGCGATCCTGTCTGGCGGGGGCGTTAACGGCAGGATGCGGTCGGGAAAGCTTCTTTCATTCGGTCATGGATATAGTGCGCGGGCGCTCGCTGAACGGTTGTTGCCGGAAGGATGGGAGATCATCGGGACGACGCGAACGGCCGAAAAAGCGGAAGCGATAGCCGACACTGGTGTGACCCCGTTGGTATGGCCCGGGACCAATATCGCCCATCACCTGAAAAACGCCAGCGCTCTGCTTATATCTGCTGCACCCGGTCCCGATGGTGATCCGGTTCTGGCTGAGTTACGCGATGAGATCTCCGGCATCGCATCAGAATTATCTTGGGTTGGTTATCTTTCGACGACGGGCGTTTACGGCGATCATGGCGGGGATTGGGTGGATGAGGGAACGCCTCTGGCGCCATCGACCACTCGGGGCCAAGCACGAGTTGATGCCGAAGCCGAATGGCAGGCCATTCCAAACCTTCCACTGCATATCTTTCGCCTGGCAGGGATTTACGGCCCTGGCCGTGGCCCTTTTGCGAAAGTGCGTGCGGGCACGGCGCGTCGCATCATCAAAAAGGGGCAGGTGTTCTCTCGTATCCACGTGGAAGACATCGCACAGGTGCTGGAGGCTTCCTTACGCCGACCCAACCCGGGCGCTGTTTATAACCTTTGCGATGACGATCCGGCCCCACCCCAGGATGTCATTGGTTATGCGGCTGAACTTCTGAGCCTTCCGTTGCCGCCTGCTGAAGCTTTTGAAACGGCGGAAATGTCGCCGATGGCTCGCAGCTTTTACGCGGAAAGCAAAAAGGTGCGGAACGACCGCATCAAACATGAGCTGGGCATTGCACTGAAATACCCGGACTACCGGCAAGGTTTGAAGGCGATGCTGGATGACTAACGCGTGACCAGAATTCTGACAGAGGACCAGTTGCGTCAGGCCGTCGGGTATGACCGCGCTGCATTTGACCAGGTGGAGCAAGCCTATCTCTGGATGCGCGACCGCAAGATCAGCATGCCGCCCGTTTTTCATATCGATATAGATCAGCAAAGTGCGATTGATGTGAAAGGCGCCTATGTCGAAGACCTTCCTGCATTTGCGATAAAGATGGCGTCCGGTTTTTATGAGAATCCAAAACAGGGCCTGGCCAGCAGCAGCAGTGTTATCCTGTTGATCAGCAGTCAAACGGGATTCTGCGAAGCCGTCTTTCTTGATAACGGTTATCTGATGAACCTGCGAACCGCTCTTGCGGGAGCTGTGGCCACGGATCATTTGGCCCGAAAAGATGCCAGTGTTCTGGGTATCGTTGGCACCGGTGTGCAGGCACGTGAGCAGCTCGCCGCTTTGGTCGTCAAACGCAACGTTAAGAATGTTTTTGTCTGGGGGCGTCATGACGCGAACGCAGAGGCCTGTGCCGACGACTTGCGAGAAATCACCGAGGCAGATGTAAGAGTTGTTTCCGATCTGGAGCATCTTGTCCGACAGAGCGAAATGATCACAACGACGACGCAAAGCACGCACCCTTTGATACAGGCCGATTGGGTGCAACCTGGTACACATATCACTGCAATGGGGTCGGATTTGCCGGGTAAACAAGAGCTGGGCGCTGCTGTGCTCACTTCTGCGGATTTGATCGTTTGCGACAGTGTTTCGCAGTGTCAGATAGGCGGAGAGTTACAGCATGTTTCTCAGGACCTTCTCAAACGCCCGGTGGTCGAATTATCTTCGGTGATCGCAGGTGACGTTGGCCGGCGGTCTGACACGGACATAACGGTTTGTGACCAGACCGGGCTTGGCGTTCTTGATACAGCGATAGCGCTTGCGGCCTTTGAGATGGTTCAGGGCACTTAGGCGAGCGCTTCGCCAATTTGTGAAACTCCCAAAACTGACAGGGCTTTGGCCTCTATATCGGCGGCGTTCATCCGGGCCACTGCGTACATATCCGCCGGGCCCGCCTGATCGATGAAGATGTCCGGTAACACCATGGACCGGAACTTCAACCCGGTGTCAAAAACACCTTCCTCCGCCAGAAGCTGCGCCACATGGCTGCCGAAACCGCCAACGGCGCCTTCTTCGATGGTAATCAGCGCTTCATGCTCTTGCGCGAGCCTGAGGATCAAATCCCGGTCCAGAGGTTTGGCGAAACGGGCATCTGCAATCGTCGGAGCGACGCCGCGCGCCGCAAGGGCTTCGCCCGCACGTTCAACCTCACTGAGCCGGGTACCGAATGACAAAAGTGCGACGCGCGCGCCTTCGCTGATGATCCGGCCCTTGCCAATCTCCAGCGGGGTACCGCGTTCCGGCATTTCGACACCGTTGCCTTCTCCACGTGGAAAGCGGAACGCAATGGGGCCATCATCATGTGCCGCTGCGGTCGCCACCATGTGGCGCAATTCAGCCTCATCAGCGGCTGCCATCACAACAAAACCGGGCAGGTTCGCGAGGTAGGCGATGTCGAACGCTCCCGCATGGGTGGCGCCATCTGCGCCCACAAGTCCGGCCCGGTCGATGGCAAAGCGCACCGGCAGGCGTTGAATGGCCACATCATGCACAACTTGGTCGTAGCCCCGCTGCAGGAAGGTCGAATATATCGCGCAAAACGGTTTCATCCCGCCCGCTGCGAGCGCCGCCGAAAAAGTGACGCCATGTTGTTCCGCAATACCAACGTCAAAACAGCGGCTTGGATAACGTTCCGCAAAAAGGTTCAGGCCGGTGCCGTCCGGCATCGCCGCTGTCACCGCACAGATCTTGTCGTCAACGGCGGCTTCCTGAAGCAGGCTTTCTGCAAAGACCTTGGTGTAACTTGGCGCGTTTGAGGGTGCCTTTTTTTGCTCACCGGTAACCACATCGAACTTGGCAGTTGCATGGCCCCGGTCGCGGGCGTTTTCGGCGGGCGCGTAGCCCTTGCCCTTCTTTGTGAGCGCATGGATCAGTATTGGCCCGGTCGCGCGTGCTTTGACGGTGCGCAGTATCGGCAGCAACTGATCCAGATCGTGTCCGTCGATTGGCCCGATGTAGGAGAACCCCAGCTCCTCGAAAAGCGTTCCTCCCATGGCCATGCCCTTGAGAATGTCTTTTGCGCGCTTGGCACCTTCCCGAAAGGGCTCTGGCAGAAGGCTCACAGCCCCTTTTGCGGCGGCCTTGAATTCCTGAAACGGTTCCTCAGCATAGAGCCGGCTCAAGTAGGATGACATCGCCCCTACGGGCGGCGCGATCGACATCTCGTTGTCGTTCAGGATGACGATCATGCGTTTCTTCAAATGCCCGGCATTATTCATCGCCTCATAGGCCATGCCCGCGCTCATCGACCCGTCGCCGATCACGGCAATCGCATCGCCCAGACCTTCGGGCACGACACCTCCAAGGTCCCGCGCGACCGCGAAGCCTAACGCGGCCGAAATCGAGGTCGAACTATGCGCGGCACCAAATGGATCGTAGGGGGATTCACTGCGTTTGGTGAAGCCGCTCAGCCCGCCTTTCATACGCAGAGTACGAATACGGTCACGGCGCTCGGTCAGGATTTTGTGCGGATAGCACTGGTGCCCGACGTCCCAAACAATCTTGTCGCGCGGCGTATCAAACACGGCGTGCAAAGCGACAGTCAGCTCCACAACACCCAAACCAGCACCAAGATGACCACCCGTAACCGAAACGGCGGAAATGGTTTCGGCCCGCAATTCGTCTGCGAGCTGGCGTAACTGCCGATCCGACAGTGTCTTCATGTCAGCGGGGCGCTGGATCTGATCCAACAAAGGGGTGTTCGGCCTGTCTGTCATATCCGTTCCTTAGTGCGCCCGGTTGACCACAAATCGCGCAGTCTCTTTTAGTACCTCGGCGTCGGTGCCGTAAACAGCCAGGCTGTCGCAGGCCTCTTCGACCAGCGCGTTTGCCCGAGCCTTTGCAACGTCGAGACCGAGAAGCGAGACAAATGTGGCTTTGCCCGCATCGGCATCTTTTCCTACGGCTTTGCCAACTGTAGCGCTGTCTCCGACCACATCCAGCACGTCATCCGCAATCTGAAAGGCCAATCCCAGGGCGCGGGCATAAGACAATAGCGGCGTCACATCCGCCTGCGCCATTCGCGCACCCGCAGTTGCGGACCATTCGATCAAAGCGCCCGTCTTGCCGCGCTGCAATGCAGTGATCTCGTCCAGCGTGAGCGCTTCGTCCGCAGTTTCTGCCGCGATATCGAGCGCCTGACCAAGGACCATGCCACGTGCGCCGCTGGCTTGCGCAAGCGTGACCGCGAGATCGGCGCGCACTTCGGCAGGCAAGTTGTTGTCGGGGTGACTGACAAGTTCAAACGCAAGCGTTTGCAGGGCATCTCCGGCCAGCACAGCCGTTGCCTCATCCCATTTCTTGTGGACTGTGGGTTGGCCGCGTCTCAGGTCGTCGTCGTCCATGCATGGCAAATCATCATGGACCAAACTGTAGGCGTGTAGGGCTTCGATTGCTGTCGCGGGCCAGATCGCCTGATCGGGCGGGACGTCATGCAAGCGCGCGGTTTCCAATGTCAGAAACCCCCGCAATCGTTTGCCCCCATGGGTGGCGTGGGCCATGGCCTGAATGACCGGCAGATCATCCAGTTGACCAATCACGATGTCAAAATGAGACTGTATGGCCGCTGCGGCCATCTCCAGCCTTTCCCGAAACATGGATCAGAGACCTTCGGCCGCTTTGGTCCCGGTTGGCACCCCGTCAGCGTCCAGAGTGATAGCCGCGACTTTTTCTTCGGCCTCTTTCAACTTTTCTTCGCACCGTTTTTTCAGTGCCGCGCCGCGTTCGTATAGTGCAATGCTTTCGTCCAATGCGACGTCCCCACGCTCCAACTGGCCCAGCACTTGCTCCAGCTCGCTCATCGCCTGTTCAAAACTCATTTCAGTTACGGGGGTGTCTGTCATCGGATACCGTCCTGCATTAAAAGTCTGGCGACTTTAGTCCTAAAAAGCCACGGGGGCCAGCCCGGTGGGCTACTCAGTGATCATGTTTCTTTGGCGGGACGTGTTCTGGAAACGGCATCAGTCGGGGGCGAGCATATAGCCCGAACCACGAACCGTCTGCAGATACCGCGGTTGTTTGGGATCGCTTTCGATCTTGCGGCGCAGTCGGGTGATTTGTACGTCGATCGCACGTTCCTGCGCCTGCCCTCTGTCGCGACCAAGCTCCTCGACGAGTTTCGCTCGACTGATGGCCTCATGACAACTGGCAGCAAATATCTTCATCAACTGCATTTCAGTCGCCGTGAGCCGGACAAGATCTTCACCCTGCCACATCTCACCACGTTCCATATCGTACCGGATCGGGCCTAGGGTGAGCACTTTGGGTGCGGTGTCGCTGATTGGTGCTTCCGGGACGCGTCGCAGGATAGCGTTGATCCGGAGCAGGAGTTCCTTGGGCTCGAAAGGCTTGGGCAGGTAATCATCAGCGCCGGCTTCAAGTCCCTCAATCCGGTTTCCGGTGTCGCCTTTTGCCGTCAGCAGCAGGATCGGTACCGAGTTTGTCTCGCGGATCGCACGGGTAAAGGCCAACCCGTCTTCCCCGGGCATCATAACATCCAGCACAATGAGATCGAAATCCAATCCGGACAAAATCCGTCTCGCGTGGGCCGCATCCCGGGCTGCGGTGACGAGAAAGCCATTGCGCATCAGAAATTTCTGCAGAAGCGTCCTGATGCGTTCGTCATCATCAACGATCAGCAGGTGGGCGTCTAAGTCACTCATGAACCACTGTCCTTCAATCGTACATATGTATGGTGCATCTCCCGGTCCATCATGGCTTCAAGCACCGTCCGAAAGCCCGCAACCGCTTCGGGTCCGGCATCTCTGAAGGCCATCCGCATCCGCGCCCGCTGAGCATCTGACAATTTTTGTTCAAGTGCTTTTCCATCCTGGGTCAGAAAGAGATGTCGTTCACGCTTGTCGGTTTTGCCGATCCTGCTTTCCACAAGACCATCCTCGATCAATGTGCGCAAGACACGGTTCAGGGATTGCTTGGTGACCCCCAGAATGTTCAGCAGATTGTTCACCGTCGTGCCGGGTGCACGGTTGATGAAGTGCACCGCCCTGTGGTGTGCCCGCCCGTAGGCCATATCGGCCAGAATGCGGTCGGGGTCTGCCGTAAACCCCCGATATGCGAAGAACATTGCCTCAATACCCTGCCGGAGCTGCTCGTCTGTCAAAAATAGGAGCGTCTCACCGCTGTGGATGGACCCCGCTCTGCCGTCGGTCATGGCCTGCCTCAAAAATTCATCAATTTCAGCGCAGCATATGTCAGTGTTGTTGACATTCCAAGAGTGAACAGATATCGAATCGCAGGTTTTGCGCAATATTATGTCCGTATCGGACGTATGTGGCGCAACATTTGAAAATCGAAAGCCTCATCAGGGAAGGAAAGACCATGGCAGGCGCTTACAACGATCGCGACGGACATATCTGGATGGATGGACAGATGGTGGATTGGCGCGAGGCGAATGTGCACATTCTTACTCATGCCATGCATTACGCTTCCTCCGTCTTTGAAGGCGAGCGTGCTTACAGCGGCAAGATTTTCAAAAGCAGGGAACATTCGGAGCGGCTCAAGCGATCAGCGGAAATGATCGATTTTGAAATTCCTTATACCGTTGACGAGATCGAAGCTGCCAAGGCTCAAGTTCTGGCGAACTCAGGTCTTGAGGATGCCTACGTGCGCGCAATTGCATGGCGTGGTGCTGGGGAAGATATGGGTGTCGCTTCGGCGCGCAACCCGGTCCGCATGGCGATCGCTGCGTGGGAATGGGGTGCCTACTACGGCGACGCAAAGATGAAGGGCGCAAAACTCGATATCTCGAAGTGGAAGCGCCCCAGCCCTGAGACGATCCCAAGCCACGCTAAGGCTGCCGGGCTCTACATGATCTGCACCATGTCGAAACATGCCGCCGAGGCCAAAGGCTGCTCTGATGCGATGATGTTCGACTATCGCGGCTATGTGGCCGAGGCGACGGGCGCCAATATCTTCTTTGTCAAAGACGGAGAAGTGCATACGCCTGATCCCGATTGCTTTTTGAACGGCATCACGCGGCAGACCGTGATCGGCATGCTGAAGGACCGTCAGATCAAGGTCCATGAGCGCCACATCATGCCTGAAGAGCTTGAGAGCTTTGAGCAGTGTTGGCTCACCGGTACAGCGGCAGAAGTCACGCCGGTTGGTCAGATCGGGGATTACAACTTTGAGGTCGGCAGCCTGACCCGCGACATCGCTGACGGCTACGAGAAACTCGTACGTTCCTGAGCACCATGGACTACGCGGCCTTCGCAATAGAATGGGAGGCTGCGTGGAACTCCCATCAACTCGATCGCATTCTGGCGCATTATAGCCCGGATGTGGTTTTTCGTTCCCACAAAGCGATGCGCTTTGTGGGGCAGGGCGAGATCCATGGGCGTGATGCGCTCAGGTCTTATTGGGCCCGCGCACTTGCCCAACAGCCAGAACTCTCTTTTGTTGTTGTGGACGTCTTTCACGGCCACGGCATGCTGGTGATTACCTACCAAAATCAGGCCGGTGTTCTGGCCGCTGAGACATTGCGTTTTGGCACTGACGGTTTGGTCGTCGAAGCCTCAGCCTGCCATAGACGTTGAGGCCACGATCCGGCACGCGCTCTTTAAGGTGTTCCGGACGGGGGCACATTTGGCTTGGACTTGCTGCGATCCAACCCCAGTTGACGCTCCCGCCAGATGATCAGAACGCCGCCCGCAATCACGAGGCTCGCGCCAAGAACAATCGGGCCGGTGGGGATCTCACCAAAGGCCACGTAGCCGATCAGCGTCGCAAAAATCATCGACGCGTAGTCGAAAGGGGCCAGCATGGACGCGCCACCAAAGCGGTAAGACGATGTGACAAGGATTTGCGCGATACCCCCGATGAGCCCCGCGAGGATCAGGAATGCAATGACCCAAAGGGCGGGTCTGGTCCAGACAAGGGCCTCCCAGCCGGTGAGCCAGCCCAGAGGCAGTGTCAGAATACCGAGGGCGGAGGCGGTGATCGAGAAATAAAACACAATCGCAGCGGTGGAATCGGTCTGCACCAGCCTGCGGACGTGAATTTGCACCATGGCCCGCAGGATCGAGGCAATCAGCACCATGATGGCACCCAGCGTAGCGCCCGTGCTCAGCGCATCCCCTGAAACCGACAAGCGCGGCGCGATGACAACCATCACGCCAAACAATCCCAAAGCGACGGCTGACAGGCGAATAACGCGGATACGCTCACCCAGAAATAGCGCGGCAAACAGGACCGTGAACATGGGGGTCGCATAGCCGATAGCCGTGACTTCGGGCAGGGGCAGCAGGCCCAGCCCCGCAAAGGTCAGCATCATCGCGGAGGTGCCGAAGACACCACGCCAGACATGACCTACCAAGTTCGAAGGGACCAACCCTTCGCGCAATTGCCCGCGTTGCCAAAGCCAGATCATGATGATCGGCAGCGCAAAGAACGATCGATAAAACACAGCCTGTCCCGGAGGCACATGGTCCGAAACGGTTTTGATGAGAGCGGCCATCACCATGAACAGGAATACCGCCAGTAACTTGAGCGCAATCGCAAGTCCGGGGCGGTGTTGAGTGAGGTCCTTGGCCATGATTTCTCTCTGCGCCTCAGGGGCGCAAAGTGCAAGGTGGTCCCGGCAGGTTGTTAGCCAATATGACCACGGTTTTCGCCAACCTGTCCCCGATGCAGCAACAGATGATCCAGCAATACACAGGCCATCATCGCCTCGCCCACGGGCACGGCGCGAATGCCGACGCAAGGATCGTGGCGGCCTTTGGTGATGATCTCGGTTTCTTCACCGGATTTGGTGATGGTTTTGCGGGTGGTCAGGATGCTGGACGTTGGTTTGACCGCGAAGCGCACAACCACGTCCTGCCCGGTGCTGATCCCGCCAAGGATGCCGCCTGCGTGGTTAGACGAATAGACCGGGCCATCAGGGCCCATCGTGATTTCGTCTGCGTTCAATTCGCCGGTCAGCATGGCGGCTGACATCCCTTCGCCAATCTCTACGCCTTTCACCGCGTTGATGCTCATCATTGCAGCCGCCAGGTCCGTGTCGAGCTTGCCATAGACCGGCGCGCCAAGTCCTGCTGGTACACCGCGCGCGACGATCTCGATCACGGCACCCACGGAGCTGCCGGATTTGCGCAGCCCGTCGAGGTAGTCCGCCCAGGTTTCCGCCGCGGCAGCGTCGGGTGTCCAGAAAGGGTTTTCGTCGATCTGGTCCCAGTCAAATTGCGCGCGATCAATCTCATGCGCGCCCATGCGGGTCATATAGCCCTTAATCTCGATGCCTGGCGCCATCGCTTTTACCGCCTCGCGCGCCAGACCACCCGCGGCCACCCGGGCTGCGGTTTCGCGTGCCGATGATCGTCCGCCGCCGCGATAGTCGCGCACACCATATTTCTGGTAATAGGTGATGTCAGCATGGCCGGGGCGAAACTTGTCCTTGATGTCGCCGTAGTCTTTGGAGCGTTGGTCGGTGTTCTCGATCATCAGCTGCACAGGTGTGCCTGTTGTGACGCCCTCAAACGTTCCGGAAAGGATTTTCACTTCGTCTGCTTCACGGCGCTGGGTGGTAAATTTGTTCTGTCCCGGTTTGCGCTTGTCGAGCCACTGCTGGATCATGCTCTCATCTATCGGCACTCCCGGCGGGCAACCGTCGACTGTCGCGCCCAAGGCAGGCCCGTGGCTTTCGCCCCATGTTGTGACACGGAAGAGATGGCCAAAACTGTTGATCGACATCGCAGCACTCCTTTGCGTGAGGTGCTTAGCGGGGCAGGCTGGTCGCCTCAAGCCCTTATCGCTTGCCATCCCGAAGGACACAGACTAGATCAGAACGTACCTCGGGGGGCCTGACAAGGCTGAGATGCACATCGTGCGGACCCGTAGAACCTGAACCGGTTAGAACCGGCGGAGGGAAGGTTGAGCATCTCATCCTCTTTCGCCGTTCGACGCATATGAAAGGGATTGAACATGCGTAGAACTCTTATTGCTGCTGGCATTTTACTGGCGTCTCAAGCAGGGGCCGATACCCCTGTTCTCACCGTCTATGCGGGCGACTACTTTACCTCGGAATGGGGCCCGGGCCCGATCATTGAAGCGGAATTCGAGAAATTCTGCGACTGTGACCTGCAATGGTCGACGGGGGATCTATTGCCGCGCCTGCTGCTGGAGGGAGAGCGCACGAAAGCGGATGTGGTCATCGGATTGACCTCGGATGTCACCGCAAAGGCGCGCGCCACTGAACTTTTTGCGCCGCACGGGCAAGACAATTCAGCTCTGACACTGCCGATTGAATGGACGGATGATACTTTCCTGCCGTTCAATTACGGGCACACTGCATTTATCTACAACGAGACGACGATGGATGCGCCGCCAGCCAGTTTCGATGCGCTGCTGGACCTGCCGGACGACGTGAAGATCGTCATTCAGGACCCTCGCACATCGATCTCGGGTCTGGCATTGGTGCTCTGGGTGCAGGCGCTCTACGGTGACAAATCCGCCGAGGTCTGGGAAAAGCTCAGCGACAATATCCTGACCGTGACCAAGGATTGGTCGGCGAGTTACGGGCTGTTTACAGATGGCGAAGCCGACATGGTGCTGAGCTACACCACCTCGCCCGCCTATCACATGATTGCGGAAGAGGATTTCACCAAGAAGGCCGCGATCTTCCCGGAAGGTCACTATTTCATGGTCGAGACCGTCGCCAAGATTGCCGATACGGAACAGTCGGAACTGGCGGATAAATTCATGGCGTATGTGATGTCACGTGAATTCCAAACCATCATCCCGACCGCCAACTGGTCGTTGCCTTCGGCGCTGCCGCAGTCGGATTGGCCGGAAGCTTGGGCGCAATTGCCGCTGCCGGAGAAGGTGTTGTTCTACTCGGAAACCGAAGCCGCTGATCTGCAGGCACAGGCCATTGAGACATGGCGCAACGCGCTCAGCCAATAAACGGACGCGCAGGGGTCGTCGCGGGCACCATTGTGGTCGCGTCGGTCTGCCTGGCGTTTTTGGGTATTGTTTTGCGTGCCGAGCCGGGCGCAGGGCTTGGCCCGGCGGATTGGCAGGCCATTCGATTCACGGTTGTGCAAGCAACGCTGTCCGCACTGATCTCGGTGGCTCTCTCCGTCCCGCTGGCACGTGCTCTGGCACGGCGCCAGATGCCGGGGCGACAAGTGCTCATAACGCTGTTGGGTGCGCCCTTCATCTTGCCGGTGATTGTAGCGGTATTGGGCCTGTTGGCTGTCTTTGGTCGTAATGGCTGGGTGAATGACACCCTCGGCACGCTGGGCTTGCCGGGCATTTCCATCTACGGCTTGCATGGCGTTGTCTTGGCCCATGTCTTCTTCAACCTACCGCTTGCCACGCGCCTGTTATTGCAAGGCTGGCAGAGCATCCCGGCGGAACGGTTTCGCCTTGCGGCCCAGCTCGACCTGCCCCCGTCGATGGTTTTCCGAACGCTCGAATGGCCCATGTTGCAGCGCATTCTGCCCGGTGCCGTGGCGCTCATCTTCGTGATCTGCCTGACCAGTTTCGCGGTCGCGCTGACGCTTGGAGGCGGACCAAAGGCGACAACCATCGAATTGGCCATCTATCAGGCCTTCCGCTTTGACTTCGATCTGTCGCGCGCGGCGCTTTTGTCGGTCATTCAGCTGATTCTGGCAGGAGGGGCTGCTTTGATCGCCCTTTGGATCATTCCACAGCTTCCACTTACCGGCGGGATGGACCGCCCTGTGCAAAGGTGGGATGCACGAGGGGGCGGCCAACGGCTGCTGGATGGGCTGGTGATCCTGCTTGGCTCTGCCTTTCTGCTGTTGCCGCTTGCCTCGGTGGCGGTGTCCGGCACCTTGGGGTTGCCGCAGGTTCCGGCATCGGTCTGGGCGGCGGCTGGTGTCTCGCTTTGGGTGGCGGGGTTGAGTGTCCTGGTCCTGCTGGCCCTTGCCTTGCCCCTTGCTGGGTGGATCGCGATCCGGGCGCGGGGCAGTGCAGAGGCCATCGGGTTGATCGGATTGTCGGCCTCTCCATTAATGATCGGGACCGGCTGGTTCATCCTCATCAACCCGGTGATGGATCCCGTGCGCCTGTCACTTCCCGTCACTGCGGTGGTCAATGCGCTGATGGCATTACCCTTTGCTTTGCGTATTCTGGTCCCCGGTATAAGAGAGGCGCTTGCGAGCCACGGTCGCCTGTGTCTCGCCCTTAACGTGAATGGTTGGCCTGCTTGGCGCTGGCTGATCCTGCCACGTTGCCTGCCGCAAATCGGTTTTGCCGCAGGTCTGACGGGTGCGCTTTCAATCGGAGATCTTGGTGTCATCGCGCTCTTTGCCGACCCGGATCGCACAACACTGCCGTTGCAGATGTATCGCCTGATGGGGGCCTATCAGACCGAAGCGGCCGCAGGCGCGGCCCTGATCCTGCTGTTGATGGCGCTGGGCATCTTCTGGATCTGTGACAAAGGAGCCCGTCGATATGCTGAAGCTTAAAGGCGTCGAAATTCGCCAGGGCGCATTTTCGCTTGCGGCCAGCTTCACCGTGGAGCGTGGGCGACGCGTCGCCGTGATCGGGCCATCCGGGGCTGGTAAGTCGACGATCCTTGGCGCTTTGGGTGGGTTTATTCCTTTGGCGAAGGGCCGGGTTTATTGGGATGACGCTGAAATTTCGACGTTGAGCCCCGGTGCGCGCCCTGTCTCGATGCTGTTTCAGGACAACAACCTTTTCCCGCATTTGACGGTGTATCAGAACGTGGGTCTGGGCGTTCGGCCCAACCTGAAACTGACACCCTACGAGATTGAAAGTGCCCATAACGCAATTCAACGCGTTGGACTGGACGGGATGGCGGAGCGTCGCCCGGCAGAGCTTTCAGGCGGTCAGCAAAGCCGTGCGTCTCTTGCCCGTGTGCTGGTTCAGAAAGAACCGATAGTGCTTTTGGACGAGCCCTTCGCGGCGCTTGGTCCGGCGCTCCGGCAGGAGATGCTCGACCTCGTCCGTGAATTGGTCGATGAAATCGAAGCAACACTTCTGATGGTCACTCATGCGCCAGGGGACGTAGCGCGTATTGCTGACGATGTGATCTTTGTCGAAGGCGGTCAGGCGCTGGCACCGGCGCCAGCGGCGGAGCTCTTGCAGAACCCGCCGCCAGCCTTGCAGGCCTATCTAGGCAGCTGACCTTTGGGGCAGTTTTTGCCTCGCTTTGAGGATGCCCAATGCTGCCGTTGCCGCCTCGCGCCCTTTGACAACAAAGTGGTCCTGATAGATCGCGTTGTGGTGATCTGTCTCTTGGTAATGGTGCGGCGTCAGCGAGACCGACAAGACCGGCAGGCCGGTCTCAAGTCCCGCACGCATCAACCCATCAACGACCGATTGTGCCACAAAATCATGGCGGTAGATGCCCCCATCCACCACGAATGCCGCGCAGACAACTGCGTCATATCGCCCACTGGAAGCAAGATCGCGTGCCATCAAAGGCATTTCGAAAGCACCGGGCACGTCATAGATATCCACCTGATTGGTTGGAATGATTTCGGTAAAGCCGTCATAAGCACGGTCCACGATGTCGGCGTGCCACTGTGCTTTGACAAAGGCATAACGGGTGTGTGTCATTTGTGATCTCCTTTCATGGTTCAGACACGTCCACCCAAGGCGATCACGATTAAGCGCGAGGCCAAGGCCCCGTGTTTATCCGCATTCTCTTTCATCCGGACTGTAACCGTCGGCTCCGGCATCTCACCGGATCTGCTGACCAAGCGCCCTTTGTCACATGGGCGCGTTGCGCTCGCGGGCTCATGGGGCAAGCCCATATACCGCCGGTGGGGAGTTTCACCCCGCCCTGAGAATATCGACAGGTTGCCAACTGCAGTGAAACCCTGCAAGAGCAAAAGCGACGCAAGGCGAAGGCAAAACGATGCACCCGAACCCGGTTTTTCATACGCAGGAAGCTGCCCACAACCTTGCCTATGCACGCGAACGTGCTTTTGGCGTATTGGCTGTGAATGGCGCAGAAGGTCCATTGCTGGCGCATATTCCTTTCTTGCTGGATGAGGATGGGCGAACCCTATGGCTACACCTGGTGCGATCAAATCCGATTGCGCGGCAGCTGTCTGAAACACGCGCGGCGACCATCGCTGTTTCGGGACCCGATAGCTATGTCTCGCCCGATTGGTACGGCGTGCCGGATCAGGTGCCGACCTGGAACTATGTTGCGGTCCATATCCGGGGGGAGCTTGAAAAGCGTCCGCAAGAGGAGTTGCACGCGCTGCTGGACCGGCAGTCTGCGCATTTCGAGAACCGTCTGTTGCCAAAAACACCATGGAAGACCGAAAAAATGTCTGATGGTGTAATGGAAAGGATGATGCGTGCGATCGTGCCCTGTCGCATGACGGTCACCGGTGTGGACGGTACTTGGAAGCTGAACCAAAACAAGCCGGATGACGTGCGGCTGAGCGCTGCGGATCACGTCGAGGCCTTCGGGCAAGGTGTCGATCTGAATGTTTTGGCCGCCTTGATGCGCGGTGCAGATGGACAGCGCTGAACGCTCTGCTAGGGTCTGGCTGAAACCACCAGAAGGTGCCTGATATGATACTTTTCCACTCCGCTGCGTCCCCTTATGTGCGCAAGGTTGTTGTTATGCTGCATGAAATGGGCAAGCAGGACGACGTTACGCTGAAGAATGTTACCACGACGGCCTTTGCGTCCGACGAAGGGCTGCAAGTGGCAAATCCCTTGGCGCGGGTTCCTGCGCTGCAACGCGACGACGGAGTCACCCTTTACGATAGCCGAGTGGTGACATCCTTTCTAAACGAACATTTTGATGGTGGGCTTTACCCTTTGGGCAAAGGACGTTGGGAAAATCTGACCCTCGAAGCCACCGGCGACGGCATCATGGATTCCTCGGTTTCCATGTCCTACGAGATGCGCCTTCGTCCCAAAGAAGAACAGTCTCCGGGCTGGATTGAAGCACAATGGCAAAAAGTCAGCCGCGCCACATCGGTTCTGAATACCCGCTGGATGAGCCATCTTTCGGGGCCGCTGACGATGGCTCATATCTCGGTTGGGTGTGCTTTGGCCTATCTTGATTTCAGGCATGACGCACGTGGCTGGCGCAAAGGGAATGCAGCCCTGGCGGATTGGTTCGCCGAATTCGAATCGCGCCCGTCTATGCAAGCGACCAGGCCCCCTGAAACCTGACAACTTCTAAAGAGATGCGAGATATTTGGTGATTTCGCGGGTTTTTTGCGAATAAGCTTAACGACCTGCGACGGTTTGCGCGCTCAAGGTCACTGGACTGTGAGGACCCACAGCGCTAAATACCCGCCAGAGCTAAGGTTGCGCAATGCGTGGCCTCATCACTATTGGCCGTTGTGAGGCCTTATTAATGGAGTAGACCTTTGTCCCACGCAGAAGAACACGAAGGCAACCGGCGAGACTTCCTCTACTACGCTACGGCCGGAGCGGGTGCGATAGCGACAGGAGCCGCAGTCTGGCCACTGGTCAACCAGATGAACCCTTCGGCCGACGTATTGGCCTTGTCGTCCATTCGGGTCGATGTCAGTGGTTTGGAACCGGGCACACAGCTCACCGTGAAATGGTTGGGCAAGCCCGTATTCATTCGCCGCCGCACAGAAGAAGAAATCAGTGCCGCGCGTGACGTAGAAGTCTCGGATCTTCCGGATCAATCTGCCGAAAACGCCAATCTTCCGGCTGGAGCCGATGCTGCAGACGAAAACCGCTCGCTGGATGAGGCTGGTGAATGGCTCGTCATGATGGGTGTCTGCACGCACCTTGGCTGCGTTCCCTTGGGCGACGCGGGTGATTTTGGCGGCTGGTTCTGCCCCTGCCATGGCTCTCACTACGACACATCGGGTCGGATCCGCAAAGGACCAGCGCCCACTAACCTGCCGGTGCCTACGGCTGTATTCGTGGACGAGTCCACGATCCAACTCGGTTAAGGGAGACATTCATGTCTGGAATTCCTCACGACCATTATGAACCGAAGGCTGACTGGGAAAAAGGTCTTGCCAAACGGTTGCCGATCCTCGGCCTGATGTACGACACGCTGATGATCCCCACGCCAAAAAACCTGAACTGGATGTGGATTTGGGGCATCGTGCTGACGTTTGTGCTGGTGCTGCAAATCGTTACCGGCATCGTTCTGGTGATGCATTACACGCCTCACGTAGACTACGCCTTTTCTTCCGTTGAGCACATCATGCGTAACGTGAACGGCGGCTATATGCTGCGGTATATGCACCAAAACGGGGCGTCTTTGTTCTTCGTGGCCGTCTATGCCCATATTTTCCGGGGTCTCTACTACGGGTCTTACAAGGCGCCGCGTGAGATTACGTGGATCATTGGTATGCTGATCTACTTGCTGATGATGGGCACGGCCTTCATGGGCTACGTTCTGCCATGGGGTCAGATGTCCTTCTGGGGTGCGACCGTTATCACTGGTCTCTTCGGTGCTATTCCTTTTGTTGGAGAGGCGCTGCAGACGTGGTTGCTGGGTGGACCAGCGGTGGATAACGCCACGCTGAACCGCTTCTTCTCGCTGCACTACCTGCTACCCTTCGTCATTCTGGGGCTGGTAATCGTGCACATCTGGGCCTTCCACACCACGGGGAACAACAACCCGACAGGTGTTGAAGTGCGTCGGACGTCCAAGGAAGAAGCCGAAAAAGACACGCTGTCGTTCTGGCCGTATTTCGTGATCAAGGATTTGTTCGCGCTGGCGGTTATCCTTGCAGTGTTCTTTGCGGTCGTAGGGTTCATGCCGAACTATCTTGGCCACCCGGATAACTACATCGAAGCAAACGCTCTGGCGACGCCCGCGCACATCGTGCCGGAATGGTACTTCCTGCCCTTCTACGCGATCCTGCGGGCCTTTGACGACACGGTCTGGGCGGTGCAATTGGCGTCGTTCATCACCGGTGGCATCGTAGATGCGAAGTTCTTCGGTGTCCTTGCTATGTTCGGCTCGATCGCAGTTATGGCGCTGGTGCCCTGGCTCGACACCTCGTCGATCCGCTCTGCCCGGTATCGCCCGATGCTGAAGTGGTGGTTCTGGATCTTCGTGTTCAACTTCTTCGTTCTGATGTGGGTTGGCGCGATGCCGGCAGAAGGCATCTATCCGATTATCGCTTTGATCGGATCTGCCTACTGGTTCGCTTACTTCCTGATCATCCTGCCCTTGATGGGCGTGATCGAGAAGCCTCTGGCTCGCCCGGCAACCATCGAGGAAGACTTCACGGAGCACTACCCGAAGTCTACCGAAGCAACGCCTGCTGAATAAAGGAACGTCAGATCATGTTCAGAACACTTACACTTAGTGCTGTCGCTGCTTTCGGGCTGGCGACAGCGGGTCTGGCAGCAGGCGCATATGACACGCACATCGAGGACTTTGACTTTTCGTTCGAAGGTCCATTTGGCAAGTATGACCAAAACCAGCTACAACGCGGTTTGCAGGTCTACACCGAAGTCTGTGCCGCGTGTCACGGGCTAAAGTTTGTACCGTACCGTTCGCTGTCTGAAGACGGTGGCGTGGGTATGCCGGAAGATCAGGTGCGCGCCTACGCTGCTCAGTTCGAAGTATTCGACCCCGAGCTGGATGATTTCCGCACGGCTATTCCGTCTGACCATTTCGGTGAGTCCGGATTGGAAAACGCGCCCGACCTGAGCCTCATGGCAAAGGCACGTGCAGGTTTCCACGGTCCTTATGGCCTCGGTATCAACCAGTTCTTCAAGGGCATCGGCGGACCTGAGTATATCGCGTCCCTGCTCACCGGCTATACTGGCGAAGAAAAGGAAGAAGCAGGCACCACCCTGTACGAGAATAAGGCGTTCCCGGGCGGATGGATTGCCATGGCGCCGCCACTTGATGATGAATTGGTTGAGTATGCCGACGGCCATGCAAACGATCTTCATCATTTGTCGGAAGACGTTGCAGCCTTCCTGATGTGGACAGCAGAGCCCAAGATGATGGCGCGTAAGCAAGCCGGGTTTGTCGGGGTTTTGTTCCTGACGATCTTGTCTGTTTTGCTCTATCTCACAAACAAGCGCATCTGGGCGCCGGTCAAAGGCAAAAAGACAGCCTGACCCACCCTGAATAATGTGAAAAAAATAACCCCCCGAGTACGAGCTGCTCGGGGGGTTATTCGTCTGCACCTCTAAGAATTGAGGCTAATGACAGACCCTGGGGAGAGTCGAAATAAGAAGGTTCATGTCTGCGTCAACCTATTGCAACTTGCGCTGCGGCCAACACTTCAATTCCCGTTCTTTGCCTGAAATATCACACTCATTACCGCCTAAAGTTTCCACGAAGTGGTTACAATTACTAATTACCGGTCACTACAATAACTTCAAATTAACCAATGGTCGATTCTCAGTCTGTGATCTTGTTCACATAAGGGCACGAAAATCTGTGAAACTTGATCGCGTTTTATCGGTATTGGCGCAAAGGGCCAGCTGTAATTGCTGAAGCTTCACGACAGGATACCGATCCTGTTTCACAGTTTGTTGTGCGTGTCGTTGACCATGGATTGTGCGACGCGAAACTCGCGATCCGCCTCGATGAGCCAGGAAAGAACCGCCTTGACCGGCGATGGTTTCCCAGAGGTTTTTGGCTCTACGGGTTGAGGTTTGGGTTTACTGTCCATGACTATAATTCCTTTTACGTGCCGTCCCCGTTCAGGGGGTTTGAGGAGAGACTTTACGTCTTTAATGACCTCAATTTGCACGAAAAACGAATCGCAGTCTGTGAAGCGTTTCACATGTAAAGGTTAAATTTGGTGCAGATCTGCCATTACTTGTAGCGCATTGCGATCCAGCACCCGAACACCACCACGTGTCGCGTCAATAACGCCAGCACGTTTCCACAAGGAAAGTGTCTTTGACACCGCTTCCCGAGTCGCGCCGACAAATTCGGCCAACTCGGCCTGAGACAAGGTAAGCAGCGACAGATGGCCGGTTCCATCTACGGTGAGATAAAGGATCTTGCGCGCAAGACGCGCTGGCATCGGCAGGAAAACCTGCTCGTTCAATTGGCTGCTCATCCAGCGCATACGCTCTCCGGCAAGCTGGATCAGGTCGATGCCCAATTCGGGTTTCTTACGAATAGCCGCCAGAATATCCGCGTTCTTCACGCCCCGCACGCGGGATGGCTGTAAAGCGGTCACGGTTGCGGTCCGTACGCCGGGATCAAACAGAGCGATCTCACCGAACAACGCACCAGGGCGCATCACGTCCAAAGAAAGTTTTCGGCCCTCACGCGACAAGATGCTGAATTCCAACGCACCGGTCATGATTGCATAGAGCGCATCACCAACGTCACCCTGTTCAAACAGGACTTCTCCCTCATCAAGCTCGACTTCTGTCGCGACCGAATCCAGCAAATCTGCGAGATCGCTTGATGCATGTGCGAGAAAGCCGGTCTTTGGTAGCTCTGAACTATCCATTTTTTCTTATCCCCAGGGTATTCGGTCCCCTCGTTCCAACGGTATCGTTAAAGGTGTGGCAGAACGCAGCGCGACGAAAGTCCCGCCGCGTGGTGTTGGTTAACAACTGGCCAGATAACGCCTGCTCAGAACGACCAGATGGATGTATCCGGGATTTGTAGTGGTCAAACAAGGTGGCAGAAACAAGTACATCACCCCCGACCACGCCCCCATGTCTTGAGCGACGGTCATATCTCGATGTCCGCGGATCAATGGAATTCACACTTTAGTCCCCCCAGTGTTACTCAGGTTATCGGCTAATGCGTGGGTTTGTCACGGGAATTCGCGCAGCGATTGTGAAAGGTTATTCTCAGGCAATGAGCGTCTCGTCGTTCGCTCCAGTTATTTTTACTGAAACAATGGCTCCTTCCGGGCGGGGTTTTGCAAGGTGCACTTGAGTAAACTGCTCTGTTCGGCCCAATGTCGGGCTTTCCATCAAGACCCTATGCGTTTTCCCCACTTGCTCCGCGAGGTGTTTGGAGACTTGTCGACGGCCGGCATCCCTCAATCGGGCAGCACGTTGCTTGATCACGGGGCCCGCAACCTCTGGCATGCGCGCGGCTGGAGTTCCCTTTCTTGCGGAATAGGGGAAGACATGTAGCCAGGTGAGGTTGCATTCTTCCACCAGATTGAGAGCATTTTCAAACATCGCTTCAGTCTCTGTCGGAAAGCCAGCAATGATGTCGGCGCCAAAGGTCATCTCTGGGCGCAAGCGCAGCGCTTCTTGAGTGAACTGAACTGCATCCTGCCGCAGATGCCGGCGTTTCATGCGTTTGAGGATCATGTCGTCGCCATGTTGCAGCGACAGATGCAGATGAGGCATCAACCTCTTTTCAGTGGCGATCGCCTCCATCAGGTTTTCATCGACCTCGATACTGTCAATCGAACTGATGCGAAGCCGAGGCAAATCTGGCACCAGCTTCAGGATTCGCATTACGAGATCACCCAATCTTGGCGACGCAGGAAGATCCGCCCCCCAGCTTGTCAGGTCCACACCGGTCAGGACAACTTCATTGAAACCCTTGTCGACCAGTCGTTTGATCTGCTCCACGACAACGCCAGCCGGAACAGACCTGGAATTGCCACGGCCGTAAGGGATGATGCAGAACGTACAGCGGTGGTCGCACCCGTTTTGAACCTGCACATAAGCCCGGCTGCGGGTCCCGAAACCGTCAATCAGGTGACCCGCGGTTTCGGTCACGGACATGATATCGTCTACTTGAACGGCTTCGCTCTTTCCGATGAAATCAGCAGCCAGCCCCCGCCATGTTCCACTCTGCATTTTTTCGATATTGCCGATGACCGCGTCTACTTCCTCCATCCCTGTGAAAGTGTCCGGTTCGGTTTGGGCGGCACAGCCAGTCACGATCAAACGGGCATCGGGGTTCTCGCGGCGCAGTTTCCGAATGGTGCTGCGCGCTTTACGGACGGCTTCTGCTGTGACAGCGCAGGTGTTTACTACAACGGCGTTGTCCAGGTGTGCGTCCGCAGCGAGCTCTTTCATGGCTTCTGTCTCGTACGCATTCAGACGACAGCCCAAAGTGGTAAATTTTGGAGCGTTCATGAAATCTCGTCCAGAAATTCCGGGGTGAGCGTGCCCGAGAACACATGCCGGGTGGGGCCGGTCATCCAAACGCCGTCGTCCTTCCAGCTTACCGAAAGGCTTCCTCCGTCCAGATCCAGCCGCACGTCGCGCGATGTCAGCCCGCGTCGCGCAGCGGCTACGGCAACGGCGCAGCTTGAAGAGCCCGAAGCCAATGTCATACCTACCCCGCGTTCCCAAACACGCATGCGGATATGATCAGGTCCCACAATTTGTGCAACCTGGACGTTCGTGCGCTCCGGAAAGAGCGGGTGATGTTCGTGTAATGCGCCGATGGCAGGAACGTCCACGTCGGACAGGTCCTGCACAAAGAAAGTACAGTGCGGGTTGCCCATCCCGGTTGCGGTTGGCGCACCCTCAATTGGCAATTCCAAGCTGTCCATTTCGGAGGCCAGTGGAATCTCCTGCCAATTCAGTTGCGGCGTGCCCATGTTCACGGATGTCAGGCCATTCCCCACGTCGATCGCGTGCAATACCCCCCGTTCAGTTGAGAGTTTTATCGTTTTCTCTGCGGTTTGATCCATAAGATGACGGGCGATGCAGCGTGTCGCGTTTCCGCATGCAGAAGAAAGGCTTCCGTCAGAATTATAGAATGTCAGGTGCACAAATTCGGGGCCGTCCGAAATTACTGCCAGCTGATCAAATCCAACACCTCGGTGGCGGTCTCCTAATGCTGTTGCCAAGGTCGGAGAGACATCAATCGAGTGGGCACGCGCATCGATAACGACAAAGTCGTTGCCCAGCCCATGCATCTTCATAAAGGGCACCGAGGTATCGTCGTTTCCGCGCATTGCTGCCATATAATGCCAAGCAACGAGACTATCCAGTATGTCTCTGCAAAAACGGTTATTTGGGGCTTGACCCGCCCTCAGCACCTTTCTAAGTAAGCGCCCTAGTGGGCCGTTAGCTCAGTTGGTAGAGCAACTGACTTTTAATCAGTGGGTCGCAGGTTCGAATCCTGCACGGCTCACCACTGCTTTCAAAGACTTACAAGTCGATCTTGGATCTGACGCTCACTTCAGGTAAGCGCAGGGTAAGCGCGGT
>CANKZM010000003.1 GCA_947488305.1 uncultured Roseobacter sp. | reverse complement strand
ATACCGTTTCCGCGCCATCAATCCCGTCTCCAAAACTAAGCCAACTTTGGCACAGTTTTAGGGGGGCAAGACAGGCGGTGCTGGCCCCTGAGGACGAAGCCAAGTTTGATACGGTCACCTACACCTACTATGAGCAGTTAAACGGGTATGAGCATCTCAAGACGCTGGACATCGGGTATTTCTTCTACACTGGCAGTTATGCGGACGACATCCTGGCCGTGCTGAAGCCGACCGAAAAAACTATCCTGCACATCCCCAACGTCAATGCACGGGAGAGCACAGGGGATAAGCACAAGGAAGTCGATCACATCGTCGATGCCCTAGGTGTGTGGCAAGAGACCGATTCTGTGACAGGATTTCATTTGGTGAAAACACCCGAAGGTCAAATCATCAAGATTGCCGATCTGGTGGAGGACGACCCCACGAAACGAGATCGTGTGTCAGCGGCGTTGAAAGATGCGAAGCAGAAGAACAACCGCGATCATGTGGACATAATCATCGCCCTCGGCATGGCCAAGGAGGGGTTCGATTGGATTTGGTGCGAACATGCCCTGACCGTGGGTTATCGTGCCAGCTTGACCGAGATTGTGCAGATCATTGGGCGGGCCACCAGGGATGCAAAGGGAAAGACCCATGCGCGGTTCACCAACCTCATCGCTGAGCCCGATGCGTCGGAAGGGGCCGTGACCGAAGCGATCAATGACACGCTCAAGGCCATCGCTGCAAGTTTGCTGATGGAGCAGGTCCTGGCTCCTCGATTTAACTTCACTCCCAAGACGACAACATCAACCGAAGAGCCTGGGTTCACCTACGGCGAGGGCGGGTATGACCCAGAGAAGACCAACGTCGGCTTCAACGAGGACACAGGCCAGTTCCAGATCGAGATCAAAGGACTGGCGGAGCCAAAGACGAAAGAGGCTGAACGCATCTGTCAGGAAGACCTGAACGAGGTGATAACGGCCTTCGTGCAGGACAAGCCCGCACTCGAACGGGGCTTGTTCGACGGGGAAGAAGCAGGCGGTGAACTCGTTGCTGAAGAACTTACAGTGATGCGGATGGGGAAGATCATCAAGGACCGCTACCCAGAGCTTGAGGAAGGCGATGTGGAGGCAGTGCGTCAACGCGCAGTGGCCGCGATGAATCTGACCCAGCAGGCAAAGAAAACCGTGTTGGATGACGCGTCGGATGAGCCTACTGCTAACACCGCCCTCATCGACGGTGTGCGCAAGTTCGCTATGGATGTGCGTGATCTCGACATCGACCTGATCGATAGCATCAACCCGTTCGGCGAAGCCTATAACATCCTCGCCAAGTCAATGAACGAAGAGAGCCTGCGTCAGGTAGCCTCGGTTATCTCGGCCAAACGCTCACCTATAACGCCAGACGATGCAAAGGTATGGGCGAAACGGGCGGTGCGTTTCAAAGCTGAGAACGGGCGTGTGCCTTCCATGACGGCTGCCGACCCCTATGAGAAGCTGATGGCCGAGGGGGCGACGGCCTTCATGAAATTCCGCAAAGAGGGCAAATATGAGTGATGATCTTGATGCCCTCGCAAACGCGCTTGCCGAGTTCGACACGCCTGACAAACCCGTCAAACGGTCTGCCATTGAAGAACGTGTGATTGCTGGGTTCGAGGACATCCAACGCTTTGCGACCCGCGTAGGACATCCACCCCAGCATGGTGCAGACAATGATATCTTTGAGCGGCTCTATGCGGTGCGTCTAGAGCGATTGGCAGCCAACCCTGACTACGTCGCGCTGCTTAGGCCACTTGACCATCAGGGCCTGCTTACAAGGGCGCAGAAAGCCTCTGAATATGAGGGTGACATCGACTTGGATGAGTTGGCGTCCGATTTGGCAGAGCTTGAGGACGCCACGGGTGACATCACCACTCTGCGGCACGTCCGTCCTGTGGCTGAAAAGAAGGCAGCAGAAGAAATTGCCAACCGTGAAACCTGCGCTGACTTCGACCGCTTCAAGCCGTTGTTTGAGAAGGTGCAGGGTGATCTCGATACGGGCCTGCGAACTGCGCGTCCGTTTGAGCGGAAGTCAGAGATCGAACCTGGGCGTTTCTTCATCCTAAAAGGCCAGAAGGCTTACGTAGCGGACAAGGAGCAAGAATACCTGAACGATCAGGGCACGAAGGATGCACGGCTACGTGTAATTTTCGATAATGGCACCGAGAGCAACCTATTGATGCGCTCTCTGCAAAGGGCCCTCACGGATGACGATGCTGGCAGGCGGGTAACCGAGCCAACTGCGGGTCCGCTGTTTACGGATGCTACTGCCGATGGCGACGAGGCTAGTGGGATCATCTATGTTCTGCGAAGCAAGTCGGACATGCCCGTTGTAGCCGACAACCGTGACTTGCTACACAAGATTGGCGTGACAGGCGGCAGTGTCGAAAAACGCATCGCGAACGCTAAGCTGGAACCGACATTCCTAATGGCAGATGTTGAGATCGTCACGACCTATGAGCTTTACAACATCAACAGGGTGAAGCTGGAAAACCTTCTGCACCGCGTCTTCGAACGTGCCCGCCTGGAGATCGAGCTCAAGGATCGTTTCGGCCACCCAGTGACACCGAGAGAGTGGTTCCTGGTGCCGCTATTCGCCATCGACGAGGCTGTGGAGCGGATCAGGGATGGGTCGATCAAGGGGGTGTCTTATGATCCAGAGACGGCATCGTTGTGTTAGGTTTTCGCTTGGACCTCGGCAAGAAAGCGATCAGCCATCGACTTGAGGAAGTTGATGTCCAATTGCGGTAGCTTGATGTTTTGAGTGGCCTTTTCAGCCAACAAATCTGGCATTGTATAGGCTTCCCACCCATAGGTCTGAATGGACTCACCATCGACGTAATGTCCCATCACGATCTGCACGAAGACTTGTTCTTGAGCCCCAAATCCCTTCCGGCGATAGGTGTGTCTCAGGCTATGTGTGCGGAGTTTCAAAGTGTTCAGGCCCGTTTCAGGGTGCTCTTTTCCGAAATTCCGAAAACCCTCCATAAACTTCCTAGAAACATAGCCGCCACGATTTCTACCGCGCTCGTGCGGGAGGTTGGGAAACAGATGCGTTCGCCCGCTTTGTCGGATAGCTTCTACATAGTCAAGAAAGCCGATTTCGATCAGGTCCTCATGAATCGGAATTGTCCGATCCGAACTCTCATTCTTCAGCAGCTTAGCCAACGCGGGGTCTTCGTCTTCTAAATTCTCAACAACCAGATGCGGGACAGGGGACAACTTGACGTCTGCGCAGTGAAGCTGGGCGATTTCGTCTAAACGAGCACCCGTGTAGAACAGAATGACCGGAATCCAAAAGCGTTCAGTGGTCTTGGGTTTGAAGACTTCTTTCGAGAACACGGTTTGAACCTGTTCATCAGTAAAGCCCTTTGGTCGCGACTTCCGCCCCTTTTTGCCCCCATCCTGGAATCCCTCAAACGGGTTCCGCCACGTTCGGTCTTCAATCAGCGATGTTTTGTGGAAGCCGAAATCCAAGGTCAGCTTTACGCCCAAGATGTTTTTTGTGATAGCTTTCGTCTGTAGTGTTCTAGTTTCATTTAATGTGGCCCAATCCAATTGCTGTGGCATCGCAAAGGGCTCTTACCTTGTTGGGTGGCCTTACAGGTAGTTTGGCCAAACCGTCGCGGAACTGCTCAGCGTGGGATCGCTCGATCTGATCGATGTCTAAGTCGCCATGAAACTCAATGAAGCGTCGGACACCTGTTCCGAACTCAGATCGTGCGCTCTTACCGAGGTCAGAGTTCACCTTGAGGTATTTCTCGAAGACAGCAGAAAGCTTGCGCTGTGGGTCATTTCTGCGCTGTCTTTTCAGCGTCCCGAAAGTGTCGAGTTTTGCCTGGTTTGGCATGACTTCAAGCTCGGCAAGTATGTCTTTCCATCCGTCTGAAATCTCTGGATTGGATACCAGATATTCGTCCAAACAAGCGTCCAGCAACGCATCGAAATCTGGTGAGTTAGGCTTAATCGAAGCGATTTCTGAGCGTTCGAGCCACGCCGCCACATAACTAGACAAATCACTTTTTCTTCGGATTATCGGTCGGGGCGCTTCATCTCCAAAGGGCTCAGGCTCTCCCCAAACATCGGGGAAAGCTTCGCGGGCGATGTTTTCGCGATTGATAAGCTGAAAATCCATGCCCCATTGCGCGGCCAGGTCTTCAATCTCGGTCTGTTCTACGCTACGGTAAGTTCCTTCTCTGGCCTGCGTCAGTTGTTCATTCGTTTCCACCGTTCGACGCAAACAACGGGCCTCGGCCTCGACTCTGCTGTCAGTACCAAGGGTGTGTCGCCACTCTTTGGGATCGATTAGGTGCCGAACATCAGGGGGAACGCTTCTCTCGAAGTGGTACCAGCCACCCCTCGGCTTTAGGTATTTGATTTTCTTTGCCATGGCCGTTTTCGCACACATTTTCGCACAAACGTTCGCACATGCGAAAATGTAACCCCCTGTAAAACATGAGCTATACTGAAATCATTGATGGATTTTGGTCAAGGAGAATAATTGGAGGCGAGTACCGGAATCGAACCGGTGTACACGGATTTGCAATCCGCTGCGTCACCACTCCGCCAACTCGCCTTTCATGGTGCATGCGGTCTGCTACACCAAGACGTTAGGTGCTGCAAGTGTCACAGATCGCCAAAATTCGGATCACAAGCGTTGCCGCTTTAGATTAGATGTGCGACATGTGATCCATCATGTTTTGAACAGGTGAGTTTAGCCCCATGCCCGACTTTGCAGCCCGCCGTACGATGATGGTGGATACGCAAGTACGTCCGTCTGATGTGACCAAGTTTCCGATCATTGATGCGATGCTCTCAATTCCGCGTGAGGACTTCGTGCCCACGGCGCAGCGAGAAGCCGCGTATGTTGGCGAAAATCTTGAGTTGGAGAGGCAAAGAGTCATCCTCGAACCCCGCACGCTGGCCAAAATGTTAGATGCATTGGATATTTCCAGAAACGAGCTGGTCTTAGATGTCGGATCGGCATTGGGGTATTCTGCTGCGGTTATCGCGCGTATGGCCGAAGCGGTGGTGGCTGTCGAGGAAGATGAAGCTCTGGTAGCAGAAGCGCAGGAAGCTTTGAATATCGCTGGAATAGATAACGTGATCATGCATTCCGGCGCCCTGGCACAAGGCGCGCCTCAACATGGGCCCTATGACGTGATTGTGGTTCAAGGTGGTGTTTCACGTTTCCCCGATGAGCTTTCTGAACAGTTGAAAGATGGCGGCCGAGTGGCTTGCCTTTTTGTCAAGGGCGCCTTGGGGGAAGTCAGAATTGGCAGAAAACAGAACGATGTCATAACATGGCGCATGTCGTTTAACGCAGGCGCGCCGGTTTTGCCGGGGTTTGAAGAAGAAATAGCGTTCCAGTTCTAGAGGTTATACAAAGACAATAATACAATAATCGGATGTGCAGGAGCAGGAACACATGCCGGCAGGATATACAAAAAGAACAATGGGCGACGTTATACGTCGTGTTGCATTCTCCCTGAGCATGGCTACTGCTGTGGCAGCGTCGTCGACTCAGGCTGAAACTTTGGCGGATGCGCTGGTTGGCGCTTATCAGAATAGCGGATTACTTGATCAGAACCGCGCGCTGTTGCGTGCGGCGGATGAAGATGTGGCAACCGCAGCGTCGGTTCTCAAACCGATTGTCGAATATACAGCCTCCATAACGCAGGACTTCGGGGAAAGGCGAACAACTGTCGGCGGCATTGGAAACACATCAAGTGTTGACCTGGCACAGTTTGATGCGGGTCTCGTGGCCAGCCTGCTGCTTTATGACGGCGGTGCGGCCCGGCTGAACCGTGAAGCGGCCAAGGAGACGGTGCTTGCGACGCGGCAGCAGTTGATCAGCGTCGAGCAACAGGTTCTGATCCGGGCCGTTACGGCTTACATGACCGTTTTTGCGCTTCGGGACTCAGTTGACCTGCGTGAAAACAGTCTTCGTCTTCTTCAGGAAGAATTGCGCGCGGCCGAAGATCGTTTCGAAGTGGGAGAGGTCACAAGAACGGACGTGGCGCAGGCCGAGGCGAGCGTGGCCCAGGCGCGCAGTGATCTGGCGACCGCGCAGGGCGACCTGCAACAAGCCATTGAAGAATATGTCAACGTCGTCGGGCGTCAGCCCGGAACGCTGGCTCCACCGCCAAACCTGCCGCGCTTTGATCCAAATGTGGAGAATGCACGCGTTCGTGCGCTGCAAAGCCACCCTGACATACTTGGCGCTCAGCACAGCGTTGCCGCTGCCGAACTCAATATTCTGCGGGCTGAAGCGACATTGAATCCTACTGTGTCGGCGATTGGGTCGCTGGGCGTTACGGAAGACCTCGGCGCGAACAACTATTCGAATGTGGGCCGCATCGGCGTTGAATTGCGGGGGCCGATTTATCAGGGGGGGGCGCTGAGTTCCGGCATCCGGCGAGCGATTGCTTTGCGGGATCAGGAATTGGGCAGCCTATATGAGGTGCGCAAAGGTATCTCTCAGGACGTTGGGAATGCATATGCAGCTCTTGCGGCACGTCGGGCAAGTCTGACGGCAAGTCAGGAACGTATTCGTGCGGCAGGTATTGCCTTCCGGGGTGTGCGAGAAGAAGCCACGCTCGGTGCGCGGACGACGTTGGACGTTCTGGATGCGGAGCAGGATTTGCTGGACGCTGAAACCGCAAAATTAGCAGATGAAGCAAATCTCTATGTCGCAGCCTATGCAGTTTTGCAGGCAACTGGTCGCCTGACCGTCAGCGACCTGAACCTGGGCGTGCAAACATACGATCCCGTCGCCTATTATAATCTTGCGAAGGATGCGCCAACCGCGCAGTCGGAACAGGGGCGCCAGCTGGACCGGATACTGCGTTCATTGCAGAAGAATTAACGTCAATTAACCTTTCCATTGTGCCACCACATCCTGCGGGTTACACTCGGGGGTAGTAAAAATGTGGTAGGGCCAATGTCAGATCCTGTGTCTCAATCCGAAGTCGAAGATGTGCTCTCGTCGGTAAGGCGGTTCGTTGGCGAAGCCAGGCCGAACCGCTTGGCCGCTGGGCCTCGCGGGAGCGGTGAAAGGTTTGTTCTGACCCCCCAACTGCGCGTTACCGAAAACGATGTGCTGGTTTTGCAGCCTGAAAATGCTGTCGAACCAGCTACAGAGTCGCGTAAGTTAGGTGAGCCGCGACTGAAAGAGGTCGGCAATGAGGCGAGAGATGCCGACGAAGGCAAGCAAGAGCCGTTATTGCTTGAAAATGCAGTCGCAAGTAAGCCTGTGGCCCGCAGAACGGATGTGACCGAGTTGACGGCAAAGATTGCCGCTTTGGAAACGGCGATCGCCAAAACCGTGGATCAATGGGAACCGGACGGGGCCGGGCGAGACGCCTACGCCGGTAGAAAAATGCCTGCGATGGAGTGGCCTTGCGATGTGGAATTGGATGCCACCGGCAAGCCGATGAAACCTCCCTCCGACATCGTTATGAAAGCAGCCGGAGAGAGGGAAGCGGCGACAGCAGATGAGCCGATTGTCGACGAAGAATTGCTACGCCAGATTGTCTCCGAAATCGTACGGGCTGAGCTTCAGGGTACTTTGGGCGAACGCATAACCCGCAATGTGCGAAAGCTTGTGCGCAGGGAAATCCACAGGGCGTTGGTGACGAAGTCACTTGAGTAGGCAAACCCCTTTGCGCAACCATCTCGATAGCTGTTTGGTTTTGGCACCATATACTCCCCTCGCAGTAACAGTGTTGCGGCGGAGGCTTTGAATACCCCTGCACATTTGTTGATCGGTGCCGCAGTGTTCGGTCGGGGCGGCGGTCGCAACGTGATGCTGGCAGCTCTGGCAGGGGCATTGTTGCCGGATGCCTCGCTTTACGTGATGGCAGGGACCGCCTTGTTTGTGTTGAACATTCCGCCCCGGATCGTGTTCGACGAACTGTACTTTTCCGACGCCTGGCAAACAGTCTTTGCCATTGACAACTCTTTTCTCATCTGGGGCGCATTGTTTGCCCTATCTCTGTGGAAGGCTAGGGCCTGGGCGATCGCATTGACGGGCGCGGCTCTCTTGCATCTTTGTCTGGATTTTCCGCTTCACCATGATGACGGCAGGCCCCATTTCTGGCCCGTGTCGGGCTGGGTCTTTGAAAGCCCTGTGAGCTATTGGGACAGGGCCCATGGGGCGATGTGGGTCGCGCCGCTGGAAGCTGGGGCAGCCATTGGGGCGGCTGTCGTGTTATGGCGCCAGAACCTGGGTATCGCGTTCGCGGCGTTTTTCTGTATTTTGCTGGCCCTTGAGATCTGGGTTGTCCGGCAGTGGTTGTTCTTTTTTATCGACACATAAAAAACGCGCCCCCGAAGGGACGCGCATAGCAACAAATCAATGTGTCTCGCCTTACGCCGCTTCGGCCTGTTGAGCCGCGTTACGACGTTCGGATTCTTCCCGAGACAGAGCAACAGACGTACGAACGCCTTTGCCCACGAATTCCATAAGCCCCTGAACAACGCGTTCATTAGGGTCAATGCCTGCGCAGCTCAGCACTTCGCGACCATCGCGGGAGCGGGCCCAGCGGGCAATTTGTTCCGGACCGTTACCATATTTCTTGTCGTCAGCGATGGCATCGTCCAGCGCAGCCAGTACCACGGCTGCAAAAAGTTTACGCGCACGATTGCCTTGCTCGTTATTGAAGGCAGTGCCGTCAACGAAATCTTTCATCTCGTCGTCCTTTCAATTATTCTTGCTCTTGTCTTTTCGGCGTGAGGTCCCTTATGGCGGGTTTTGGTCGATTCGGATACCCTCTAAAAGCATATCTTATATGCAAAATTTGCATGGCTTGCTGCGGGTGCAGCACGAGATATCGTTGTCTTGTCACGCATCATACACCCAGATATAGGGGTGCTTAATCTCTCATCAACCTTTTGCGACGGTTTTGTGTCATGCCAAAAATCAATGGAAACGAGATCCGGCCTGGAAATGTGCTGGAACATAATGGTGGTCTCTGGGCCGCAGTTAAAGTGGATCACGTAAAGCCCGGAAAAGGCGGGGCTTTTGCCCAGGTCGAAATGCGCAACCTACGCAACGGATCGAAACTTAACGAACGTTTTCGCTCTGCGGACAAGGTAGAACGCGTGCGTTTGGAGCAAAAAGACCAGCAATTTCTCTATGAAGATGATGGGATGCTGGTCGTTATGGACACTGAATCCTACGAACAGGTACAGCTACCTGCGGACCTGCTGGGAGAGCGCAGACCCTTCCTTCAGGACGGTATGACCATCGTTGTGGAGTTCTATGAAGAGGAAGCACTTAACGCGACGTTACCTCAGAAGGTGACCTGTAAAGTGGTGGAAACCGAGCCGGTGGTGAAGGGACAAACCGCTGCCAACTCTTTCAAACCGGCCGTTTTGGACAATGGCGTGAAGGTCATGGTGCCCCCTTTTGTCGGGCAGGATGAGGATATCATCGTAAACACGGAAACGATGGAATACTCCGAGCGCGCTTGATCCGGCTCTTTTCTCAACCTCTGGGCGCTTGTCGCGCGCAGTGCCCGACGGTTGAATTGTCCTTTGCCGCGGCCTGTGAATTGCGGTGCAAATCGCGTAATACTGCGCATGCACCCATTTCAGAGAGCCCGGACGTTACATGCACAAATTGCCTTTGATCAGCCATTGCTGCGCGTGGATGTTAAGCGCACTTCTTTTTCTTGCGGTGTCAGCTTCTGCTCAGGAGTTGGAAAAGAACATCGTTACGGGCGGACCTTCCGGCACATATATACAGATTGGCCGTGATATTGCGGGCATCATGGAGGACTGTGGACATACCCTGAATGTCCGGCAAAGTGCAGGGTCGATTGAGAACTTCGAGGCTGTGCAGGGCAAGTCTTTCACTCAATTCGGGATCGTACAAAATGATCTGCTTCAATTCCTCAGGTTGACCTCTGAGGAAAATACCGATTTTGCACGTAGCATCGACAATATGCGCATCGCTTTCCCGCTCTATGATGAAGAAGTGCATTTGCTGGCGACAAAAGAAATCGCTTCCCTGTCCGATTTGGTGGGAAAACGCGTAGCCATCGGTCAACCGAGCAGCGGAACGTTTGTGACCGCCAGCGTGTTTCTGAACTTGATCGGTATTCAGGGATCGCTAAGGGCGCTGCCCATTGGCCCGGAAGAAGCCATCATCAAGCTCAGGACCGGACAGATTGATGCAATGTTTTATGTCGCCGGGGCGCCGGCACCATTCTTTCGGAAGCAGCTGATTGACTCAGACCGGTTTCATCTGGTGCCAACAGATGCAACGGCACTCAACGCGATCTACGCTCCTGCGGAAATTCCCGCCGGAACCTATGCGTTTCAATCAGCGGCGGTCCCGGTTTCGGCTGTGAAGGCGGTCTTGATGACCTATGAATATGATCCGAACCGCAACGATTATCACGAGGCGAGTTGCAAGGCGGTATCTGACGTCGCGCATAGCATCCTGAACCGGTTCTCGGACTTGCGCGTAAATGGCCATCCGAAATGGCGGCAGGTGGACTTCACCGCAATTCCCACCGGATGGGATGTGGCCAGTTGCGTTAATATCGGCGTTGCGGCTGGGTATGATTTTTCATGTGAAGGTCGCACAGAACCCGTGAAGGAGGAGAGCGATGCAAATGCAGCTTTTCGTAGCCAGATTTGCGCAGTTGTCGACTGCTGATCCAATCTTTGTCAAAACCGTAACGCCGAGCTTTGTAAACCGCTATGCAAATTGACCGTATTGACCATTTTGTGCTGACGGTCGCCTCAATCGAGGTGACTTGCGAGTTCTACTCGCGTGTTCTGGGCATGCAGGTCATTGCATTCGCCGGCGGACGAAAGGCGCTGGCTTACGGCAAGCAGAAAATCAACCTGCACGAAAGAGGCAAGGAGTTTGAGCCCAAGGCGCAAACCCCAACGCCTGGCAGCGCTGACTTTTGCCTGATTGCCTCTGGTCCAATCCATGAGGTTGTTGCGCATCTTGAGGCCTGTGGTGTCGAAATTGAAGAAGGCATCGTGGCGCGGACGGGGGCAACCGGACCGATCAAGTCTGTCTACCTGCGCGATCCGGACAACAATTTGGTCGAGATTTCGGAATACGTCTGATCCGCCTGCGCCGGGCATCACCATCCCGATACCGCGCGAGGACGGCAGCTTTTTCAAACCCTGTGCGCAGAGACTGTTCAGGTATTTGTTGCGCGAACCGTCGCCGTTCCTGCTTGCATCTCACTTTTGGCGCGATCAAAGCGCAGATAGGCAAGAGCCTGATCTCCGGCGCGGGTAAGCAGGGTGCCAGCAGGCTTGCCTTCTGCTGTGATTTCGGTGCCGGGCTCGGCAGGTCCGGACACCGAAACTTGGGCAAGCCCTTTGCGCAACTCGGTCTTGTGTTTCATACGAGCCGTGACTTCCTGCCCGACATAGCAGCCCTTGCGGAAATCCACGCCCGAGAGCCGTTCAAACCCCACTTCCAGAATGAAAGTGTCGGGCGTCAGCTCAATACCGGTTTCGGGGATCTGATGGGCCACGCGCAGCGCGGGCCAGTCGATATCGTCCTGCTGCTGTGGCTCGGGGCGGTAAGCACGCCAGCCCATGTCCGGGTGCCGTGGATCTGCAAAACCATCCTCGGGGCAGGGCCCCAACCCGCGATGCAGGTGCAATTCAGTTTGCGCGATCTCAACCGCGGCGCGCAGCTTGTACATGGCAAGCCGTCCGGCCAGTGGATCTGCATGCGATTCCGCTACATCCAACAACACCGCGTCCCCAGACTTGGCGAGGAAGAAGTCCGCTATATATTTTCCTTGCGGGGTCAGCATCGCAGCATAGACCAGCCCGCTTTCTATGCCCTTGATGTCATTGGTGATCAGCCCTTGAAGAAAATCAATTACATCGTTGCCGGAAAGCTTCAGGATGCGGCGTTTAGTCATCGGGGGTTCCTCACTGTGCTCTGCAACGCATATAACCTCCCCGTAGAGAGTTGAAAGAGGTCTTCCGATGCGTGCGCCGATATCGGTGATAATTCCCACCCTGAACGCTGAACGGCACCTTGGCGACTGTCTGACCGCCCTGATGCCGGGGCTGGATGCCGGGCTGCTCCGCGAGCTGATAGTGAGCGACGGAGGCTCCAGCGATGCCACGGTGGAGATTGCCAAGGCCTGGGGCGCGGAGGTAATCGAAGGAACCCCATCCAGAGGCGCTCAACTGGCGCGCGGCTGCCTTGCCGCAAAAGGGCGGTGGTATCTTGTCTTGCACGCCGATACGTGCCTTGCAGGGGATTGGGTCGGGCCGGTCATCCAGCATATGAATGGGGCAGGTGCGGGCTGGTTCAGGCTTGCCTTCAAAGAAGGCGGTTTCGCTGGCCGCATTGTTTCCGGATGGGCAAACCTGCGCAGTCGTTTGGGGCTACCCTACGGCGATCAGGGCTTGTTGATCCCAGCGACACTCTATGCGCGATGCGGCGGATACCCGAACCAGCCTCTGATGGAAGATGTGGCATTGGCGCGGGCGCTGAAAGGGCATTTGTCTGCCATCGATGCGACGGCAGTCACCAGTGCTGCGCGTTATAAAGAACAAGGTTGGTTGCGTCGCGGGGCGCGAAACCTGTGGACGCTCATTCGATACTTTGGCGGGGTGTCCCCGCAGCAATTGGCCAATACCTATCGAAATTAGCTGCGTTCGCGCGCAAACAATGAGCTGATGCGGCCAAGAAACCCAAGGGGTGTTTGATCAATTTGCTCGGCGATCTGGTACTCGTCTTCCAGCGTTTCGATCTGCTGTGATCCATCTTTGAACTGAAGGCGGTACAGGTCGGCATAAACCCCGTTCCGTTCCAGCAACTCCGCATGTGATCCTTGTTCGACCACACGGCCCTTGTCCATCACGATGATGCTGTCGGCCTCGCGGACGGTCGACAGACGGTGTGCGATCACCAAGGTAGTCCGGCCTTCTGCGAGTCGATCCAGAGCTTGCTGCACGACATGTTCGGACTGCGCATCAAGGGCAGAAGTTGCCTCGTCCAGCAAGAGAATTGGCTTGTTGCGCAGCAGCGCGCGGGCGATCACAACCCGCTGGCGTTGTCCGCCAGACAGGGCTGAACCACGCGGGCCCACCCGCGTTTCCAAACCATCAGGCAGGTTTTCGAGGAAATCAGATACATTGGCGGCGTCCAGCGCTTCTTTCAGTCGCTCCTCATCAACGCTCTTGCGCCCCATGAGAATGTTTTCCCGCAGGGTTTCATCGAACAACAGGGCTTCTTGCGTAACCACGGAAAAAAGCTGACGCAGGTCAGGCAATGCCATTTCATCTGTCCGGACACCGCCGATCCTGACGGCACCGTCAGAAGGATCGATCAGCCGGGTCAGCAGATTGAAGACAGTCGATTTCCCCGCACCGGAGGCTCCCACTAGCGCAGTTGTCTCGCCTGCTTTGGCCGTCAGGCTCAGGTGTTTGACGACTTCGGTCGACCCGTAGGTTACCGTCACATCGTCCAAAACGACATCCAGATTTTCTTTTGGCGCAGGTTTCGGATTATCGGGAGATTTGAGCTTTATGGGCATATCCATGATCTCAATGATCCGCTCGATCGAAGCAGAGGCGACCTGAATGCTGCCACTGATCCCCGCAAGGCGCCGCATGGGGTCAAAGGCAAACCCCATGGCGGTAAAGAAACTCATGAATTGCCCAACCGTCTTGTCGCCGGAGATGATTTCGGACCCGCCGTAGAGGATCACGGCCATGAAGCCGAGGCCGGACATGATATCGACCATCGCGGGAATGGATGCAGAACCAACAATCGTGCGCATTTGCGTGCGCATGAATTCTCTGGTGATATCGCGGTACTGCTTTGCCTGATAGTCTTCCGCACTGTTCAGCTTGATCTGAACGATCCCATGGAAAACCTCATCCAACCGTTTGGACAGCGTGGCCCCCAGATCCCGGGCCTCACGGGCTCGGCGCCGGATAAATTTTTGCATTGCGGCTGTAGGGATCACCATGAACGGAATGCCAATGCAGGCCAGCAAGGCCCAGATTGGGTCGACATTGATGGCAACCGCGAGCAACACGAACAAACCAATTACATCCCGACCGGCTCCGATGAGCAAAGATCGCCAGATCTGGTTGGCAGATCCCACATCGCCCTGAACTCGCTGGATAAGATATCCTGGTGGATACGCCTGATGAAAACCGCCATCCTGTTTCATCAATTGCGCCAGCAGGTCTTTGCGCACGTCAAAGGCGGTGCGCATGGCGACGCGGGACAACAGGATTTTCTGTGCAACCCCTGAAACCGCACGGACAACAAAGATCACGATCACCAGACCGCCGACCACGTAAAGCAAACGGCTGTCGCCGCCCACAAACACCTGATCAAACATCGGTTGCATCATGTAGGCCAGGGCACCCAGCATCGACCCGTTGATCACCATGAATACCAATGCGGCAACGATCAACAGAGAGTGCTTGCGCAGGTATCCACGCCAAAGCCATTTGAAAAGGCTGGCAGAGGAAGTGTCGCGTTCAGCCATGGTTCGCCTTTCACTGCGCCGGACGCGCGGTGTCCGGATCGTTGCACCGATGTATGCCCGAGGAGCAAATTGCGCAACCTTCCGTGTGATTGACGAGGGGTCTCAAAACGCTAGTGTTGCGCAGAAACAAAAGGGCAGACGTTATGACCCAAACAGAAAATCTCTCTTCCGGGCAAAGCTACCTCGCGATTCCGGGCCCGTCCGTTATGCCGGAAGCGGTGTTGCAGGCCATGCACCGGTCCGCGCCGAACATTTATGCGGGTGAATTGCCTGATATGTTGCCCGGGATCGTGGCCGACCTGCGCCGGGTTGCCCGCACGAACGGTCACGTGGCCATTTATATCGGAAATGGTCATGCGACTTGGGAAGCTGCCTTGTCCAACGTAATCGCTCCCGGTGAAAGAGTGCTTGTACCGGCGACCGGGTCATTTGGGCATGATTGGGGAAAAATGGCGGAGGGGCTAGGGGCCGAAACAGAGGTATTGGATTTTGGCAACCGGGGGCCAATTGATCCCGCCCGCCTTGAAGCACAGCTTACGGCGGATAAGGCGCAACGTATCAAGGCGGTGCTTGCGGTGCATGTGGACACATCCAGTTCAGCGCGGAGCGATATCGCGGCGGTCCGTGCAGCGATGGATGCCGCTGGTCACCCTGCTTTGCTGATGGTCGATTGCATTGCATCGCTGGCATGCGACCGCTTTGAAATGGACGAATGGGGCGTGGACGTAATGGTTGCCGCCTGTCAAAAGGGGTTGATGGTGCCCCCCGGTGTCGGGTTTGTCTTTTTCAACGACAAGGCAGCTGAGGTACGGCGGTCCATGCCTCGGGTCAGTCGATACTGGGACTGGGCCCCACGCGCAGCGCCAGAAGCATTTTCGCACTACTGGAACGGAACCGCACCAACCCATCACATTTATGGGCTGAGGGTTGCGTTGGATTTGATTCACGCTGAAGGGATGGAGGCGATATGGCGGCGCCACGAGGTGCTTGCGCACGCTGTCTGGGCTGCCGTCGACGCCTGGGGACGACAAGGTAGCCTGCTGGCGAACGTGCAGAATCCAGCGTTCCGCAGCCATGCGGTAACGGCCCTGCGACTGGAGAGCCCGCAAGCAACCGCGTTGCGCGACTGGACAGAGAAAAACATCGGTTTAACGCTTGGTATCGGCCTTGGCATGGCGCCACCAAGCGATCCGGAATGGCATGGGTTTTTTCGCCTCGGGCACATGGGGCACGTTAATGGCCACATGATCATGGGCCTTCTGGGCGGTATCGAGGCGGGGCTTACCGCGTTGAGTATCGAGCATGGTGCAGGTGCTCTGGACGCTGCCGCTCAGGTTATCGCCGCAGGCTGACCTCTGCCTCGACGGGACGCGAGATTTGTTTGCGTCGGTGTTCCAGCCAGTTCAGCCAATGGTTCAGGACCAGACAAACAAACACCGCCGCTATCAGGCCATAGACCGCAAAAAGAAAAAGCAGCACCCAGGCTAGATTGACACCGAACATGACAATGCAGGCACCTGTAAAGTTTGGGGCGCGTCCAAGTTTGTGACCTTCCATATCACACCTCGTCCTCGGATTATTTCCAAGGAGTATAGATTGGCAGGTGTTTGTGTCAGGTCATTTCTGCGTGACGTAACGCCATCGGAAGCGCATGGGCCAATAGATCCAGATCCGAGGGTTTGCCGCAACTAACACGGATGCAGCGATCCTGCGGGGCCACCATGGGCATACGCACAAAAACCCCTTGTGCCAGCAAGTGGTCCAACATGCGCCCAGCGAAGGCACCGTCATGTCCGCAGTCGATAGCGACGAAATTCGTGGCCGAAGGAAGAGGTTTCAACCCACAACTGCGGGCAATCTTTCCAATTCTCAATCGCGAAGAGGCGATCCTCGCCAGCACCGAACGCAGCCAGGTCTGGTCCGACAATGCCGCCTGTGCGCCTTCTTGTGCCGCGCGATTCATCCCAAAATGGTTGCGCACCTTGTTGAAAGCCTCAATCAAGTCGGGATGGCCCAAGGCGTAACCGACCCGTGCACCGGCCAGTCCATAAGCCTTGGAAAAGGTGCGCAGGCGGATCACGCGCGGGTCGTCAAAAGGCATGGGCAAGGCGGACCCCGCAGGCGCACATTCTATATAGGCTTCATCGAGGACAAGCAGCGTTCTTTCTGGCAGCAATTCGAGCTTTTCAGCAAGGCTTGCCCCGCTGTGCACACTGCCCATCGGATTGTCCGGATTGGCAAGGTAGACAAGCTTCGCATCAACCTCACGGGCTTTTGCGAATAGTGTCTCGGGGTCTTCCTGGTCTGCCACGTATGGTACAGCATGGACTTTGCCGCCAAACCCCGCAACGTGATAATTGAACGTAGGATACGCGCCCAGCGAGGTAACAACAGAATCGCCCGGACCGACAAAGAGGCGCACGAGATACCCCAGCAACCCGTCAATGCCTTCACCCACCATGATGTGCTGCGGCGTGGTATCCAGATGCCGGGCCAGCGCGCGTCGCAAGTCGTGGCTTTCGGGATCGCCATACATCCAAAGCGGCGTTTCAGCCATCGCGCGGATCGCGCTGGGCGAGGGGCCAAAGACGTTCTCATTGGCACCCAGGCGCGCGTCAAAGCGTTGCCCACGCGCGCGCTCCTGAGCTTCGGGTCCGACAAAAGGGACTGTCGCAGGAAGGGCATCGGCGATTTCGGTCAAGCGGAGTTCTGTCATATCGCCGGCGGTCTTAAATCAAGCTGCGCACTTTGGGCAAGACTTCTGTGCCGTCACGTTCTGCTGGAAAACCGGACCTGTGTCAGGTTTCCTACAGTTGTAGCAGAAGGAGCCTGCATATGGCGCGCGTCAGCCTAGAGATCAAAGATCACATCGCCCTTGTTGTCCTGACCCGGGCAGAGAAGAAAAACGCCATGGATGACGAAATGATCGACGCGCTGATCGCTGCGGCGGGCGAGGTCGCTGCATCCAAAGCGCGGGTCGTGATCCTCTCCGGTGCGGGTGATTGCTTTTGCGCGGGCATCGACATCTCAGGTCTGACCAAGATGATCGGACAGGACATGGAAGCCCTGATCCTGCCGCGGTCTCATGGGGATGGCACGACGAACCGCTGGCAGGAAGTGGCTATGGCCTGGCACCGGCTGGAGGTGCCGGTGATTGCTGCGCTTCATGGCGCGGTTTTTGGCGCGGGGATGCAGTTGGCGTTGGGGGCAGACATCCGAATTGCCGGACCGGACGCACAATTGGCCGTGATGGAAATGAAGTGGGGGATCGTCCCCGATATGGGCGGTATGGTTCTCTTGCCCCGGCTGGTACGCGAAGATGTGATGAAGCGTCTCATCTACACGGCCGAGCCGATAACGGCAAAGCAGGCAGCAGCGTGGGGGCTGGTGACTGAAGTGGCAGATGATCCAATGCTTGCCGCGACAAAGCTGGCGGAAAAAATTGCGTTGAAGGGGCCCAATGCGATCAAGGCGGCAAAGGCGCTTTGCGAGAAAGCATATCGGTTGCCCCCGGAAGACGTACTTTTGGCAGAGGCGCGGACACAGGCTTCGTTACTGGGCAAGCCTGAGCAAATGGAGATCATTGCCGCGCAATTCGCAAAACGTGCCCCGAACTTCGAATGAGAGTGCCGTCTAACCGGCGTTCTCAGGACATGAACTTTTGTCGCGCCTCACGGGCGATGTTGTAGCGCAACTCAAGATCGGCAACCCGCGCCATCGCCTCTTTCTTTCCGTCTTCGGTCCTCGCTTTTGCAACCGCGCTGCGCGCTTCATCAAGTTGGCGACGGATCCCAAATTCCTCCGGCAGAACACCGGCTTCGGCCATAATCCGCATACCTGTCGACATTGCCGCTTGCTCGGTGGTTTCGACCGGGCGATCGGGCAGGGGCTCGCCTTCGCCCTTCAACCCGGATAGGCCGCCAGCCGCCCGCGTTTTGGCAATTTGCCGTTCGACGAGGTCCCTAAACTTGCTCATGCGGACAGTTTACCCCAATTCGGCCAGACGGGCGAGCGCCTCCTTGAGCTTGCTGTCTTCCTCTTCGCGCAATGCCAAATTGGCTCGGGTTTCCTCGACCACCGCCTCGGGGGCACTGTTGATGAATTTCGGGTTGTTCAAACGCCCGCGCAGACCGCCGAGTTCCTTGGCCAGCTTTCCCAATGACTTTTCAAGTCGGGCTTTTTCTTCCTCGATATCGATGATCTCTGCCAGCGGCAGGCCAAAAGATGCACCGGGCAGGGCAAGTGCCACCGTGCCTTTCGGGAAGTCATCCGCGCGCTCCAGTGCTTCGACGCGCGCGAGCCGTTTGATCATGGCTTCATTGCGCGACCAGGCAGTTTCGCCTGCAGCGTCGATCTCGGTCACAATCAGTGGCACGTAAAGCCCTGCGGGTACGTGCATCTGCGCGCGGGCAGAACGGATGGACTCGATCAGCTGGATCACCCAGTTGAGCTCTTGGTCCGCCTTTTGGTCCACAAGATCTGCTGCTTTGTAGGTGGGCCAATCCGCATGGATGAGCATTTTGGCGCGTGTACCGGTCTGGGCCCAGAGCTCTTCGGTAATGAAGGGCATCACCGGGTGCAGCAGGATCATGCATTGATCCAGCACCCAGGCCATTGTCGCGCGGGTTTCCGTAGCAACCGCGTCGTCCTCTGCGTCCTGCAACAGCGGTTTGGACAGCTCCACATACCAGTCGCAGACCTTGCCCCAGACGAAAGCGTAGGCCGCGCTTGCCGCATCATTGAAGCGGTAGTTCTCAAGGGCTGCGTCAATTTCTTCCCGGACCTTCGCAGTCTCGCCAATGATCCATTTGTTCACGGCTGCCTTGGGCGAGGGGATACCTTCGGCACGAGCGGAGAAGACGTCATTCATTTCCGCGAAACGGCAGGCATTCCAGAGCTTGGTTCCAAAATTTCGATACCCGGCAATGCGTTGCGTCGATAACTTGAGGTCACGACCCATCGCCGCCATGGCCGTGAGCGTGAAGCGCACCGCATCCGCGCCGTACTCATCAATGAGCTCTAGTGGGTCGAGCACATTGCCCAGCGACTTGGACATTTTCTTGCCCTTCTCGTCGCGGACCAGCGCGTGAACATAGACAGTATCAAAGGGTTTCTGGCCGACCACGGCGTATTGCATCATCATCATCCGGGCGACCCAGAAGAAGATGATGTCGAAGCCGGTGATCAACGTGGAGGTCGGGAAGTACTTCTGCAGCGCATCGTTCTGCGCGTCAGCCTCCGCATCGCCCGTCCAGCCCAAAGTGCCGATGGGCCAAAGGCCGGAGGAGAACCACGTGTCGAGGACGTCAGGGTCCCGCCAAATTGGGTAGACCAGCTGTGTCGGGTCATTGTCAGAGGCGGCATAGTTGGCCAATCCTTCCGCCATGGCCCGGATCGCGGCATCCTTGCCCGCGACTTCAATAATCCCCGCGTGGTTGAAAGGCGCTGGCAAGGCCGCCAAATCGTCAAGGAAACGCTCACTTACCGTATCGAAGTCCGGCGCACAGTTGGCGTGTTCTCCGGCCTGAACCAACCCGTCCATCGCAAGTTCGACACCAATATCGATGCCGTCCCAGTCTTCCGGCTTGCTGTCGGGCTTGAGACCAGCTGCAACGAGCTTGCCTTCCATAAGCGACATGTTCAGCCCATACCAAACCGGTATCTGATGCCCCCACCAGAGCTGGCGCGAGATGCACCACGGCTCGATGTTTTCCAACCAGTTGAAATAGACCTTTTTGTCCTGCTCGGGGTGGATAGCGACATCGCCATTGCGTACGGCATCAATCGCAGGCTGCACAATTTTGGACGTCTCGACGAACCACTGATCCGTGAGCATAGGCTCGATGACGACCTTTGAACGGTCGCCGAAGGGTTGCATGATCTTCTTGTTCTCGACAAGCGGCTCAAGGAAAGGCTCGTCAACGGGCAGGAAAGCATCCTCGGGGTCCACATCGGTGGCGGGCACCATGACGGCGAGGCCTTCAGCGGTGATCTGTTGTACGACCCGCTTACGCGCTTCAAAACGATCCAACCCACGCAGATCATCGGGCACGAGATTGACCGCATCGGCCTCAGCTTCACTCAGGGTCTTCTCGCCTTTGGCAACGGCCATCGCAATTGCCGCAGCCTCGGCATAAGTCGCCCCGTCGTCGCGCATGGCTCCCTTCGTGTCCATCAGGCGGTAAAGCGGGATGCCGCCGCGTTTGGCGACCTCGTAGTCATTGAAATCATGCGCGCCGGTGATCTTCACAGCACCCGAGCCGAAATCGGGGTCGGGGTATTCGTCGGTGATGATCGGAATCAAGCGCCGATGTTCCTTTGGACCAACCGGGATTTCACATAATTTACCGACAATTGGCGCGTAACGCTCATCTGACGGGTGAACAGCAACGGCGCCATCCCCCAGCATGGTTTCAGGCCGGGTCGTGGCGATGGAGATGTAGTCGCGGGTTTCGCGCAGGGTCTCATTACCGTCTTCGTCTTTCTCGACATATTCATAAGTGGCACCGCCCGCGAGCGGGTATTTGAAATGCCACATATGGCCGTCGACCTCAATGTTCTCGACTTCGAGGTCAGAGATCGCGGTCTCAAAATGCGGATCCCAGTTCACCAGCCGCTTGCCACGGTAGATGAGACCTTGCCCATACATCTCCACAAAGACCTTGATGACCGCATCGTGGAAGTTCTGGCCACCCGGCGTATCACCAGGGTCACCCGGCGCACCCGACATGGTGAAGGCCTCGCGCGACCAGTCGCAGGAGGCCCCGAGGCGCTCCAGCTGGCTGCGGATATTGCCGCGCGACTTTTTCTTCTGATCCCACACGAGATCGAGAAACTCGTCACGGCTGAAGTCGGTGCGGCGGCGATTGGTCTTGGCGAGCTCACGCTCGACGACCATTTGCGTGGCGATCCCTGCGTGGTCGGTACCTGGCTGCCAAAGCGTGTCGAACCCGCGCATCCGGTGCCAACGCACCAGAATGTCCTGTAGCGTGTTGTTGAAGGCATGCCCCATGTGCAACGATCCCGTCACATTGGGGGGCGGTATCATGACAGAGAAGGTGCTTTCGCGCGAGGCATTGGCCCCGGCCTTGAATGCTCCAGCTTTTTCCCATGCGGCATAGAGGCGGTCTTCGGCCTCTTTTGCGTCAAATGTCTTGTCCAGCGCCATGGCTCTACCCTTCATTCCGTCGCCGGTTGATCTAGCCGACGCTGCAGGAAAGGGAAAGGTGGCGTTTGCGGGTTTTTGCTCAGGGCGGGGGCCCGCTGTCGCCTGGCATCGCCGGGCAGCGCCCGACCCAGCCCTCATAGGGCGGGCGCTTTGCACCCACCCCTCGGGGCCGGTCGCCGCCCTGTGTTGGACTTAGTTGCGCACGAGGGGTTCCCGGGCCCCGGGGCGGATCACGTCGCCGTCATAGGGCGTCCGAGCGAAAACCTCATCCACCAGGGGTGCGAAATGTTCGATCGGCAGGGTGTCATAGGCTGGATCAAAGCTTGACTGATCCCATCGTTCGCAAAACTGCGCACAATCGTCGAAATAGGCATGGCCCTTGTAGGCATCACGTTTGTGCGGGTCTGCCCCAACGTGGTGGCCGTAATAGACCAGTTGGAAATCGCCGTGTTTTTCAACAACCCAGGTGCATTGCTCTCGTACGAAGGGGCGCAGGATGGCCGCCGCATATTCATCGTGGTTGTACGGCGCGAAAATATCCCCGATGTCGTGAAGCAAAGCTGAGACGACCCAATCGGTATCCGCGCCATCTCGTTCAGCGCGCGTGGCCGACTGCAGCGAATGGCCAAGGCGCGTGACCTGATACCCCGAGAGGCTTTCATCGAGGCTTACGAGCGCGTTCAGTAATCGATCTGCAGTTCCTTTTGTGTATTCGATCTCGTGCTCGGTCAGAAAGTCGTAGTCGTCCTTGGTGCCGTCTTTCATCTGGGTAAAGCTGACATGGTCGATCATGTGTAAAGGCTTCCTTGTTTCTTGGCGCCAGACATCATGAATTTTGCTTGCGCCCTGCGGATGTTTTCATATTGCGCGAGAGCAGAAGGGGCGAAATTCTCGGTTGGTGCGGGAAAGGATTTGAAGTTTCCAAAGCGATCTTCGCCGCGTGCCAGAATGGCATAGTCCTCATCGGCAACCTGTTGGCTGATTTCGGGGGTGCAGTAGCGGATCACGGCGGCGATCCTCCGATCGTCTGTGGTGTTTGGACCCGACCCGTGAATCGTCAAGCCGTGATGCAGTGAGATTTGACCGGGATGTATCTCAATCGGGACCTTGTCTTCTTCGGCCACGTCGACCTTCACCTCTTGCCCGCGGGAAAGCAGGTTGTTTTTGTCGAAGGTATCTTCATGCGGCAGGATCGCGTTCTTGTGAGAGCCGCGCACGAAATCCATGCAACCTGATGCAGGAGTCGCGGGCGAGAGCGACAACCACGCCGTGACCAGCCCGTCTACGGCCCCAAGGCCCCAATACGTCAGGTCCTGATGCATGGAAACGATCTGGCTTGTGCGGGGTTCTTTGATAAAAAACTCCACTGCGTAAATCATGATGTCGGGGCCAAGAACGCCCTCGACCACATCCAGAATGCGCGGGTCTGACCCGATCCGATGTGCCAATGGCATGACACAATGAGAATTCACCCTTTTATACGTTGCCAATGGCAATGGCAGGTCAGCGTCCAGATACTCTGCCTCCAGCGCTTCCAACTCCGCGCGCATCGCGGCGGCTTCGTCCTTCGGGATCACTTGCAACGGAAACAGATACCCGTCTTCCCAATAGTGCATTTTCTGGGTTTCGGTAAGCTTACCGTCAAGAAGGGGTAAGGGGTCGGGCATCATATACTCCAGTTCGATACGCCATGATTCCGCACGGCGTTTAAAGAGGCTATCCTGTTTGCGACCAAGGGGCTGGTCGCGAAAATCGCAGCATTCCTTCTGCGGACTGAAGCCGCAAGAGAAGTTCTCTGCGAGGTCACTGGACAAGACCGTTCGCGCCGCTAGTGTCCGCAGGAACGCACTGCCAAACCAGAATGAGGATGCCAGCCATGGAAAAGTTCGGAAAATCACAGCCGGTGAAACGGAGCGAGGACGTCCGCTTTCTGACAGGGCACGGGCAGTACGTCGATGACATAGCACCAGAAGACGCGCTTTTTGCTTTTGTATTCAGGGCGCCAGTAGCCCACGCCAAAATCACGAATTTGGACGTGAAAGATGCGCGCGATGCTGATGGCGTGCGTGCCGTGTTGACGGCCGAAGACTTGAATAGGGCGGGGATCACAGAGCCAATGTCCGCCTCGCTGATCAACAACCGCGATGGTAGTACGGGGGCAGGTCCGCGTCGCCCTGTGCTGGCCGAGGAGCGAATGCGGTTTGTGGGTGAACCTGTAGCCTTTATCGTTGCCGATACGCTGGAGGCCGCCCGTGATGCAGCAGAGTTGATCGAGCTCGATTACGAGGATTTGCCGGCCAAGTTGGATGTCGATGCGGGAGGACCGATGATCCATCCCGAAGCGCCAGACAACGTGGCCTTTGACTGGGGCATTGGGGATGAGGCGGCAACAGAGGCGGCCTTCGCCGCCGCTGCGCGCACGGTCAGTCTGGATGTACCCGACAATCGTATCATTGTGAATTCGCTTGAGCCTCGCGGCTGTTTTGCCGAGTGGACTGGCGATCGGGTGCATGTGGCACTGGGCGGGCAGGGCGTCTGGGTGCAAAAGTCAGAGATTGCCAAGATCCTGAACATCGATCCGGAAAATGTGCGGGTAACGAACCCCGATACCGGTGGTGGTTTTGGTATGAAAGGATTTCCCTACCCCGAATATGCGCTGGCCGCCCATGCGGCGCGCGTTGTGGGGCAACCGGTACGGTGGATGTCCGAACGCACGGAGGCGATGCTGACCGACAATGCGGGACGCGATCTGACCAGCCTTGCGGAGTTTGCCTTTGACGCGAACAACAAGATCACCGGGTACCGTGTGCATACCAAATGCAACCTCGGTGCGTATAACAGCATGTATGCTCAGTTCATCCAGACCCAGCTCTTCAGTCGGATTTTGATGGGGGTCTATGATGTGCAGTCGACCTGGTTGCGGGTGGAAGGTATCTTCACAAACACCACATACGTTGATGCCTACCGGGGCGCGGGACGCCCGGAAGCAATTTATGTACTAGAACGATTGATGGATCGTGCTGCACGTGAACTTGGCGTTGATCCTCTGGAGTTGCGGCGGATCAATTTCATCAAACCAGACCAGTTTCCTTATCAGAACTCGACCGGCGAAACATACGATGTTGGCGACTTTGAGAAGGTGCTGCGCCGGGCCGAAGTGGAGGCCGATCTGACGGGGTTTTCGGCACGCAAATCAGCGGACAAGGCGCAAGGCCTGCTGCGGGGCCTTGGTTTGTGTTACTATATCGAAAGTATTTTGGGTGATCCTTCAGAAAACGCGAAGGTTGAGTTTAACGAGGACGGTACGGTGAACATCTACGTCGGTACGCAAAGCACGGGGCAGGGGCATGAAACTGTCTATGCTCAGTTCCTGAGCGATCAGACCGGGGTTCCGGCGGATCAGATCCTTGTCATTCAGGGCGATAGCGACCGCATCAGCTCCGGTGGTGGCACAGGGGGGTCGCGCTCGGTCACGGTGCAGAATAGCGCGACATTGGCGACGGTTGGCGCCATCAAAGAGGCCTTCACCGACTTTCTGGCCGATGAAATGGGCGTGCCGGCATCAGAGATCAGCTTTGATGATGAACGCTTTCGCGCCGAGGGGTCGAACCTGACACCTACGATGCTGGAAGTGGCCGAGTTGGCCCGGGCGCAGGGGCGCGACGATCTCCTGACCCACGAAGAGCGCATCACTTTGCCTGCCCGCAGTTTTCCCAACGGATGCCATGTTTCAGAGGTAGTTATTGACCCTGACACAGGGGTTGTATCCGTGGAACGCTATACCGTCGTTGATGATTTTGGTCATCTTATCAATCCGTTGCTGGCAGAAGGGCAAGTGCATGGCGGCGTCGCGCAAGGCATTGGTCAGGCGATTTCAGAGCATGTTGTTTACAGCGATGACGGGCAATTGCTCACGGCAACGTTTATGGACTACGCCTTGCCGCGTGCCGATGGCGTCCCCAATATCAGTTTTACGTCGGAGCCTGTTCCTTCGACCGCCAACATCATGGGTATGAAGGGTTGCGGCGAGGCGGGCACGGTCGGCGCGCTGGCCGCTGTCGCGAATGCGGTGCAGGACGCGCTTTGGGAAAGCGGTGTGCGCAGGGTGGATATGCCCTTTACACCGCTGAAAGTATGGGAGTTGTTGCAGAGTGAGGCTATCGCGGCGGAATAAGAAAGCGCTGTTATGGCTGCGCCGCAAGATTTGGCGCAGGCCAGCGCAGGATATTGGGCCCCGTCGCGGCCCTGTAACCCATGTCGTCATCCTGGACGGCACAATGTCGTCGCTCGATCCGGGATGCGAAACGAATGCTGGCCTAGCTTACCGTCTGTGCCGTGAAATGGGCGGACAGCTTTCGATTTTCTACGAACCCGGTCTGCAGTGGACGGATTGGCGGTCTGCCCGTGATGTCATGGTCGGGCGGGGATTGAACAGGCAAATCCGCCGCGCTTACGGATATCTTGCCTCACGCTACCGTCCGGGTGACCGCATTTTTCTCTTTGGCTATTCGCGCGGCGCCTATGCGGTACGCAGTCTTGCGGGCATGATTGATCTGGTCGGCTTGCTCAAGGCGCAGCGGGCAACCGAACGCAATATCCGCGACGCCTACCGACACTATGAATGTACGCAAAGCAGCGATGCGGCCCGTGCGTTTTCCCGTGCGAAATGCCTGCAGGACGTTGAAATCGAGATGATCGGGGTTTGGGACACGGTAAAATCCCTCGGGTTGAATATGCCCGTGCTGTGGCGTCTCAGCGAGAAGGCCTATGCGTTCCACAACCACGAACTCAGCCACAATGTGAAAGCAGGGTATCATGCACTTGCACTTGATGAGACACGGGTCGCCTATGGTCCTGTGATGTGGAACACCAAGGAGGGCTATGCAGGGCGGGTAGAGCAGGTGTGGTTTTCGGGCGCGCATGGCGATGTGGGCGGACAACTTGGCGGATTTGAGGCCGCACGCCCTTTGTCTAATATCCCGCTGGTCTGGGTGCTCGGCAAGGCGCAGGCGGCTGGGTTGCCACTGCCCGATGGCTGGGCCAGCCGGTTCCCGCGCGACCCGCTGGCACCCACTTCCGGCACGTTTCGCGGCAAGGGGCGGTTTTTTCTGACACGGCGTGCGCGCAAACCGCTGCAGGATGCCTCTGAGCGGGTGCACGAGTCGGTAGAGATACGGGCGTCCAAGCGCGCGTCGGCGCGACGATGGTTTGCGTTCGGAAAAGCTGTCTGATCGTCTATTAGAGTACGGCGAGTTTAGTCCTGGACCGCAAACCGCCGGGAGGTCTCGTCGTAAGACAGCCCTGTTTTGCGCGCCATCTTCGAAAAGCTTCGGTTGAGGCTTTTGGCGTTATAGCGCGGCCAGAACTCTCTGATCGAAATGACCCGGTGATCGCCAAAACCATCGACCAGAATGAATTTGTCCTGACCATCCCGCCGCACCAGTATCAAATTGCCCGCATGAACGTCGGGCGCCACGATGTGCTGCTCAAAACATGAGGCGACAAATGCGTTCAGGGGGCCAATGGCCGAGTTGGCCTTGCCGGCCTTGCAGATGTCGTTGAGGGTTGGGGCCAGATCGCCGTTTTCATCGCAAATCGCTTCCCAAAGCACACCGCGCCCCTGATTTGTTTCCACGAAAGACACAAAAGCAGGTATCGGCAGCCCACGCTCTGATGCGGACACCTTCTTCACGTAGTCGGCTTCCTTGGTGATGACGCGGTAGGCGCTTTGGGGATGGATTTTGCGCAAGATGCGTTTTCCAAGCGACAGTTTGGCATGTTTGTGCTGATAGCGCGGGACTTTCAAGACGAGTGGTTGTGTGCCCTCTTTCAGCAGGGATCCATCGGGCCGAAGCAAATAGACATTTCGCTGCCGTCCGGATTGGAGGATTTGCTGGTCGGACAGGTCGAGCACTGCATTCGGATCGCGTAATGTTTCCATGGCATAGCGCGTAAATTAACTCTTGGTCATTCTCAAGGTTTCGATTGCGTTGAGGCGATCAATTGTTCGAGGTGTCGATACCCGGTTGTAAGGGGTAGATTCCTTGCCCATGCCATACTGGGATCATGTTTTTGCGGTTTGGCTGTCCAATCAGGGGACCATCTTCATGATGATGCAGGTCGTCGACCCTGTGGCGTAGATTTTGCCGTCCTCCGCACCACGGATATCCCCGTGCGCGACGGCCGTAGAGCGGCCCGCGTGATCTGTCAGTGCTGTGCAGGTCACTGCCATCCCGACAGGGATCGCGCGGGTGATATTCACCTTGTATTCGAGCGTGGTGTACATGGAGCCTTTGGGCACCTTGGTCATCACGGCACAGCCCAAAGCGGAATCGAGCAACGTGCCGTACCAGCCTCCATGCACAGCGCCGCTCGGGTTCAGCGCGCCGAACTCCGGCGTTCCTCCAAACACCACGCGACCGTCCTCGACTTCCAGCAATTGCATGTTGAGCGTGCCAGCGATGGGCGCTCCGGCGAGCTCGCCTTTGTGCAGCCTTTGCATAAACTCCAGCCCGGACATCGACAAAATCGTTTCGCGGGGTAAAAGCTGGTCTGGCGATTGTGCGGCGTAGGCCATGGAATTCTCCGGTCTGTTGTCGGGCCGGAGGCTAGGGGATCAATCAGTCAGGTCAAGCGCTTACGCAACGTCTCGCACACCGGTGACCGCCTGTGTGACCCCCAGAGCGTGACAAATCTCGCGCGTCAACTCGGGCCGGTTTAGCGTGTAGAAATGCAAAGTCTCCACCCCTTCGTCCACCAGGTCTGAGCAAAGCTCCGTGCAGATTGCCTTGGCCAGCAGATCGTGGCGATCATCGCGCAGAGCGGCGTCAAAGGCCTGATCCATCCACGCCGGTACCGAAGCCCCGCACCGCACCGCAAATTTCCGGGCATTCTTCCAATTGGTGATCGGCAGGATACCCGGCGTGATCGGTGCAGTGATGCCGGCCTTGGCGCAGTCATCGCGGAACCGAAGGAAGGTATCGGCTTCAAAAAAGAACTGAGTGATGGCTTCACTGGCGCCGGCGTCAATCTTGGCCTTGAGCCAATCGATGTTGGCCTGCTGGCTGGCCGCTTCGGGGTGCTTCTCAGGGTAGGCACCCACCCGCAGAGTGAATTGCCCGGTGCGGGCCAGCGCGTCGATCAACTCTACCGAGTTCTTGAACCCTTCGGGATGTGGCTCAAAATGGTCTTTGCCGTCCTGCGGGTCGCCGCGCAAGGCAACCAGATCCGTGACACCCGCTTTGGCAAACCGCTGAGCAACAGCCATGGTTTCGGCCTTGGAGGCGCCGACGCAGGTCAGATGCGCGGCCACAGGCAGCCCGGATGTGTTGTGTAGTGTGTAGGCCGCGTCGTGGGTCAAATCGCGGGTGCTTCCGCCAGCGCCGTAAGTCACCGAGAAAAAGCGCGGCTCTAACGGCGCCAATGATTGTGCGGTGTCCCAGAGCTTGAAAGAAGCGTCTATGGAACGTGGCGGGAAAACTTCGAATGAGACGGCAGGCGTGGGCATGAGGAATTCCTTTTTGTCACGGACCTTGTGTCACGAAACAAATGATGAGACAAATTCATAACTTTCATCTTTAATATGAGTTCGGCATGCATATCGAATTTCGACACCTGCGTACGATACAGGCCATTCATGAGGCGGGCGGTCTGGCCCGTGCTGCGGATCAACTGCACATCACGCAGTCCGCTCTGAGTCATCAAATCAAGGGGTTGGAGGATCAAGCCGGGGTCGAGTTGTTCGTGCGCCGCTCCAAGCCATTGAAGCTGTCGCCTGCGGGCATGCGGCTATTGAAACTGGCGCAGCAGGTCCTGCCGCAAGTACAAGCTTTGCAGGAGGAATTCAGCGGCCTTCGTGCGGGAATCACGGGGCGTATGCATATCGCGATCGAATGCCACGCGTGTTTCGAGTGGTTGTTTCCAGTCCTGGAGCAATTCCGCAGGGCATGGGGCGAGGTCGACGTGGATATTCGCCCAGGATTGGCCTTTGACGCCTTGCCTGCGTTGCTGAAAGAGGAGGTCGATGTGGTCATTTCCTCTGATCCTGAAGAGTTGTCCGGCGTGGAGTTTGTGGAACTCTTTGATTATGCACCGGTATTTGTGGCGTCCAGCACTCATCCTCTCGCGCAAAAGAGCCATGTCGATGCGGCTGACTTCCGGGGCGAGACATTGATTACCTATCCCGTGGAGCGGTCCCGGTTGGATGTCTTCAGTCAGTTGCTCATCCCTGCCAAGGTGGAGCCGGCCACGATCAGGCAGGTGGAGTTAACGGCGGTCATCCTGCTGCTCGTAGCCTCCAATCGCGGCGTGGCAGTCCTGCCTGATTGGGTGGTGCGTGAGGTGAAATATTCCTCCGACTACGTGACACGACCGCTGACGGAACACGGTATCACGCGGCGGCTTTATGCCGCCGTGCGCAGGGATGATCTGGATAAACCTTTCATGCAGGATTTGCTGAAACTGGCTGGTGAAGAGGCGCGAAAACTACAGTCTGTTTGAAGAGGGTCACCCTTGCCCTGCGATGATTTCTTCTTCCGCTTCCGCTTGTTCGGCCGATTCTTGTTCTTCCAGGACGTCATTTTCGTCGGCGAGCACGTCTTCTTCTATCTCTTCCGGCCTATCGAGCGCTTCCTCGATGGTCTCACGCGAGGGGTTTGCCCCTCGTACGGCATCGATCACTTCTTGTTGTTCCTCTTCGGCAAGTATTTCATCGTCTGAAAAGCTGCCTTTATATGCGGCGAGAAGTGCGTCTTCGGCGGCAACGACGTCTTCATCCGACGGGGCGCCTTCTTCGATGATCGCATTTGCCTCGTCGATCGCTTCCTGTGTCGGAGTTTCTGTGTCCTCAATAAACTCCTGAGCGTCAGCGATCTCTTTTGCTGCGTCTATGGTCTTGTTCGCTTCATCAATCTGTTCCTGGGTGGAGTCCGGATCGTCCAGAACAGCCTGCGCGTCTTCCAGGGCCTGCGCTGCATCTGCTGCTTCATCGATGACGGCCTGCGCTTCTTCAATCTGCTTCGGCGTAGACTCCGGATCATCGATGACAGCTTGCGCGTCGACCACCTCCATCTGTGTAGGCGGGCCCGCTTCCACGATGGCATTGGCTTCTTCCAGCGCGGCTACAGTGTTTAGGGTTTCCTCCGCCTTGGCCAGATCCTCCCGGTAATCGTCAAATGCGTTAGCGTAATCATAATCCGCCACTGCAAGAGCTGCGGCGAGGCTCACTGGACCGGTTCCCTTCATATACTGCCCGTTGGCAATATGGGCCGCCTTGGCGTTGGGGCTTGAGTTGATCGCTCCGTTCAACTTACCAAGATTGCTTGGATGCAGTGTTCCCTTGTCAAACTTGTCGTCAAACTTGGAGACACGGGCCGGAGGGCGGGCAGACTTCACAGGAGCTGTTTTGGTATATGCCGCGCGTTTGACAGTGCGCTGCTTATCCTTGCTGCGAAACAGGCTTCCGATGCCATTTTGCTTGATATTCTTGCTAAAACTTTTGAAATCATCCTTCAGGGCGCGGCCCACACCCTTGTTGCTTTTGCCGTTAGACTTGCCCTTCGAGGCGCTGCGCGAATTGGAGGATTTGTCTTTTTTACCTCTGGTGACGCCTTTGTCGGCGCTTTTGCCCTTGCTGCCGCCCTTGTCAGCGCCGTTACCATTGCCGCCGCCCTTGCCACCATTTCCTTCGCCGCCGCCTTTGCCGTTTCCACCGTTGCCGTTCCCACCGTTACCGTTGCCGTTTTTCGCATAGGCGTAATCGGCAGTCGCGACTGTCATGATCGGGGCCACGACAAACGCTGACAAAGCGATTGCGGACACACTGACTTTGAGGAACTTCAACATCGGTATTCTCCTTGGTTGCGACCTGGCAGGGACGCATTAGTAAACTGATAGCGGTCTGCATCGTGCATGCCAACAAACTACGTCAAAATCTGGGCGCGTAGTGAAAAATTGCCGACACCCTCCGAATCCAACACTCAACGTGCAGCGGTTGTCCCTCGATGAGCTTTAATTGTTGGGTAATTCCGGGATTGGCGCGAAAATGGAACCCAAAAAAAGGTCATTTTGCCAGTCGTGCGGCACGGCCACCACGACGTTTGGTGATTTGGCTTTGACGGGAGGGGAGGTTTTCCATCACAACGCGGCGTGCGTCGTGGGACATCTTTGACCACGCAGTGATTTCGTCGATGGAGCGCAGGCAACCGGTGCAAAGCCGCGCTTCGGGGTGGATCACGCAGATCTTGATGCAGGGGCTTTCCACCTCAGCCCGCTTCCAGATGTCGTCGCTCATGTATTGTCCTGTTCTGCCCGAAGCATCCGGATGCGGTCCAGCGCTCCTTGCAAGATATAACCGGCGGCGACATGGTCAATGACCTCTGCGCGACGCTTTCTGGACGTATCCGCCTCCAACAGCGCTCGTTCAGCGGCAACGGTCGAGAGCCGCTCATCCCAAAACGTGATCGGCAGGTGAATCCCGGCGGTGTTGGTGAGGTTCCGGGCAAAGGCGCGCGTGGACTGGCAGCGCGGTCCTTCGCTGCCATCCATATTTCTGGGCAGCCCCAAAACCAAGCCGCCAATGCGTCGATCCCGAAGAATCTCGCTCAACCGTGCAGCATCTTGTGAGAATTTCTTGCGCTTGATGGTCTCCAGCGGTGTCGCAACAGACAGGAAAGTATCACTAACCGCGACGCCGATCGTTTGGGTGCCCAGATCAAGCCCTGCAATGCTTTGCAGGCTCGGAAGGTTGGCCAAAAACTCGTCTACACCTTCAAAAATCATTCGGCCACTTGAGCCCGTTGCCCCGCACGCAGCAAAAGATCCAGCGCACGTGTGTCATCGGCAAAAACCTGAATGGCGTTTTCATAGACCGCGCGCGCACCGCCGGTTTCCCCTAAAACGCCTAGAGCGGTGATCAATTGCGCCCAGTCTTCGACGGGGCCTCCTTCGTTGGCAAGCCTGTCCGACAGGCCCTGAACCATGCTCTGGATCATCTCCAGCCGGTCCGTCGGGCTCATCTCTTGAGCGGCCTCGATATCAGCCGCGGATGGCCCGCCTTGTGGTCCGGGTCCGGGTCCAATGTCAGGCAGTTGGTAATTCACGCCAGCGCGGAATGCCAAGGCCTCGATCTGCGCCAGTATCGGTTCGATCCAAGGCGCGTCGGCCGGACCCTCGCGCAGGAGTTGGTCCCAGATGCGAAAGCCGGTGTCGGGCCGGCCGGTCTGCGCAAGCATCAATCCCATGTAATAACGGGCGGTGCCATTGGCAGGGTCGCGCGACAGCGCCTGGCCGAGTACGGCTTCGGCTTCCGGGGAAACATAGCCGCCTGCCGCGATGACCAGCATATCCGCGTAATTCACGAAATCCTCAGAAGTTGCGGTCTCGCCCTTCAACTCAAGAATTTTGCCCTGAGCTTGCGCCGCAGCCCGGTAGTTGCCAAGATTCGCTTCGTTCTGTGCCAGCAGAATGTTGCCCTGCAGATCATCGGGCCTGACGCTGACTGCCTCGCGCAACCGCTCTACCAAGGCAGCGTAGTCGGGGCTGATGTTTTCGGGTGCTACATAGGCTGGCAGGCTATCTTCGGCCTCTCGCTGGCCGGGGCGGTTTTCCCGGGCTTCCTCGGCCAATGCGATACGATCGGTCAATGCCAGATCGCCGTAGCCGGGTGCCCCGATGGTCCAATACATCCCCATGCTGCCTCCAACCAAAAGGACAAAAAGAAGGACCCCTACCATCGTAGGCGCGCCTTTACGCGCGTCGGCTTCAACCGCATCCGCTTGTACCGCCGCATCTGCGGCCAGAATACGCCGGGATATCTCGGCACGCACGCGGTCTGCATCAGCGGCGTCGACGACGCCGCGCGCCAGGTCCTTGTCGACCTCTTTGAGCTGGTCGCGATAGACCCTCAGGTCATAGGCCGCTGCAGGTTCCGCATCGGCACGCCTCGGCGCACGCAAAGCCAGCGCCAACAAAAGGGTGACAATAGTCGCCAAAGCGACCGCAATCAGCCAGAAAGTCGTGTAATCGCCATCAGTCATACCGCCTCATGTAACCCTCTCTTGGCCTTTGCAAAAGGGTCAAATCGGCGCGAAACGACACACCCCCGTGCGCGCAGGTGTCACGTGTCGCAAATCCACGTGAAAGTGACGCGAGCGGTATCCACTTTGCGCAGCAAGTCACGCAGAAGGGAACAGCGATCACCTGGCGCGATTCCGGATTGCGCCAATCACTCGGGGGCCGACGCATGAAACGTTATTCAGTCTTTGCCGTGGCGCGCGAAGCCGCACGCTTCCATAGCGGATGGGAACGCGCCTGGCGTGCTCCTGAGCCAAAGTCGAAGTATGATGTCATCATCATCGGGGCTGGTGGGCATGGGTTGGCGACGGCCTATTATCTTGGCAAGCGGTTTGGCGTGAAGAACGTGGCCATTCTTGAAAAAGGCTGGCTGGGTGGCGGGAACACCGGGCGGAATACGACGATTATCCGGTCGAACTATCTGCAAGACCCGTCTGCCGCGCTCTACGAGAAATCGCGCAGCTTATACGAGACCATGTCACAGGACCTGAACTATAACGTGATGTTCAGCCCGCGCGGCGTCATCATGCTGGCCCAGACACATCACGAAGTGCGCGGTTACCAACGCACGGCGCATGCGAATGCGCTGCAAGGGGTCAAAACAGAGTTCATTACCCCGACGCGGGTCAAGGAGCTGGTGCCGATCATCAACATCAAAGGCCCGCGCTATCCGGTGTTGGGCGGGCTCTGGCAGGCGCGAGGGGGGACGGCGCGGCACGATGCCGTGGCCTGGGGTTATGCGCGGGCCTGTTCAGACATGGGTATGGATGTGATCCAGCAGTGCGAAGTCACGGCCATTCGCCGTGATGGTGGCAAGGTCGTTGGCGTCGATACCAGCAAGGGCGCGATTGATTGCGACAAGCTGGGTATTGTGGTGGCGGGGAACTCCGGCCATGTGGCGGGGCTGGCCGGTTTCCGGCTGCCCATTGAATCCGTGGCCCTGCAAGCGCTGGTTTCGGAGCCAATCAAACCCTGTATGGATGTCGTGGTCATGGCCAACACGGTGCACGGGTACATGAGCCAGTCCGACAAGGGCGAGATGGTCATTGGTGGCGGGACGGACGGATACAACAACTATACCCAGCGCGGTGCGTTTCACCATATCGAGGAAACCGTGCGTGCGCTGATCGAAACCTTCCCGATGGTGAGCCGATTGAAGATGTTGCGCCAATGGGGCGGGATCGTCGATGTGACGGGGGATAGGTCGCCCATTCTGTCGAAAACGCCCGTCGAAAACGTCTTTATCAATTGCGGCTGGGGGACGGGTGGATTCAAGGCCACACCCGGGTCTGGCTGGGCAATGGCGGAACTGATGCATAAAGGGCACGGACCGCTGACGGATGGTTTTGGCTTGGACCGTTTCCGCGAAGGGCGATTCATCGACGAATCCGTCGCCGCCGGGGTGGCGCATTGATGCTAGAGACCGCTGACATTTCAGGTGTCGGACCCGCGATGCCCTTGGTGCGTGCGTCCATCGTCTCGGGACGGTTTGGTGCCTCTTGTTGCCCAGATGTTTGCGGCGACAGCCAAAACGGTGACGAGGATCAAGGCGCTGAAAACGTAAAAAAATTCGACCAGTTGGATTTATGGATCCGTCCGCTGACCGTTTTCGCGCGTTTGATCGAATACACTACTCAAATCCACTTCGCGGCCGCCGCGCGCCGCCTTGCGCTTCGATACGCCACGCCGTTCCACCACCAGCATCAAAAGCGCGATTGCCCCGATGATACCAAAGCCGACTACGGCCATCATCTCTTTGCTCATCCGTTGTCCTCTATTGCGTTGCTTCTAATCATAGCGCGTTCAGGTCTTGGCGCCAAATGCGCGGTGCATGGCCGACACTTTCCTGCATCAAAGGCTGCCCGCCGCCGAAATCTACCGGGGATTTCCGCCTATATTGCTGGTGGGGCGACAGCGGTCATCATGGACCCCTCAGAAAAGGAGGGAAGACCATGTCAGACTATTCACAGCACAACGAAGGCATCGGTGGCAGAGGAATTATCGTCGGATTGCTTCTTATCGCCCTTTTTATCGCAGGACTTGCGTTCCTGGGCGCTGGCGGCTCGGAAGTTGAGCCAGGCACTGCGGTTATCGACACCGATAGCCCCGATCCGGCACCTGCTGTCGTCGAATAAAGCCAGCATCACGACCACAACGGAAGGGAGCGTACGTCTTGCGACGTACGCTCCTTTTGCGTCTTCCCCCCACGGAGCCTGCCCATGCTGATCCTGACATGTCCAGTCTGCGGTGTAACCGCCGAAGAAACCGAATTTCATGGTGGTGGCGAAGCACATCTGAAACGCCATGGCCCCGGTTCATCGGATGAAAACTTCGAAGAATACCTTTTCATGCGGGAAAACCCGCGCGGGGTTCATTTTGAGCGCTGGCGCCATGTTTACGGCTGCGGCAAGTGGTTTCATGCGGCCCGTTGCACTACCACACTGGAGGTCTTTGGGACCTATCCGGCGCAAACATATGAACCGCCAAAGGACCTTTTGGCGAAGATCAGCAAGAAGCGACCCGGTTGGGCCTGGAGGGATTTGGCATGAGCACGCGATTGAATTCTGGCGGTCGGTTGCTCGATAAGGCACGGCCAGTGCCTTTCAGTTTCAACGGGAACACATTTAGCGGTTTTGCAGGCGATACGCTCGCTTCGGCATTGTTGGCCAACGATCAGTTGCTCGTGGGGCGCTCCTTCAAGTACCACCGTCCGCGCGGTGTCGTGGCCTCGGGGGTTGAGGAGCCGAATGGCCTGGTCAATATGGGCGAAGGCGCAAGTTTTGAGCCCAACCAACGCATCACGACGACGGAACTCTTCGACGGGCTCAAGGCCGAAAGTCAGAACCATTGGCCAAGCCTGGAGTTCGACGTCGGGGCGATCAACAGCAAGCTCGCCCGGTTTCTGCCGGCAGGGTTCTACTACAAGATGTTCATGTACCCGCGGGCATTCTGGAAACACGTTTACGAGCCGTTCATCCGCCAATCGGCTGGTCTGGGCAAAGCGCCGACCGAGACGGACGGGGACAGTTACGAGCACTTTTACCACTTCTGCGACCTGCTCATCATCGGGGGTGGTGTAGCGGGCCTGCAGGCGGCGCGTACGGCTGCCAAGAGCGGCGCACGGGTCACGGTACTGGAACAGACCGCCCATTGGGGCGGGCGTGCGGTGGTCGACGGCGGCGCGGTCGATGGCCAACCGGTGACGGAGTATGTCGACGGGCTGGTGGCAGAGCTTGGTGCGATGGAGAACGTGACCCTGCGGACCCGCACGATGGGCGCGGGGGTCTACGATCATGGCTATGTCTTGGGCTATGAGAACTTGCGCGATCACACGCCGGACGCCCCCGGCCCCCGCCATCGGTTGTGGCGAATTCGGGCAGGTCACGTCATCACTGCGACAGGTGCCATTGAACGCCCGCTGTCCTTTGCGGGCAATGATGTGCCCGGCGTTCTGCTGGCCTCCGCCATCCGGGACTATGCGGTGAACTATGGCGTTTCCGTGGGAAAACGCACCGTTGTGGTCACCAATAATGATGATGGCTACCGGACGGCTCTAGCATTGTTGGAAGCCGGGCAGAGTGTTCCAGCTATCCTTGATGCGCGTGATGATGTGGAAGGCTCATCCCTTGCACGGCGCGCCTCTGACAGTGGCATCACGGTGATTCCGGGCCATGCAGTCGCGAAGGTCAAAGGCGGCAAGCGCGTCGAAGGGGTGTCCGTCTGTCGGCAAAACGGAAGTGGCGATGTCGTGCAGGAGATCGCCTGCGAGGCGATTGCGATGTCGGGTGGCTGGTCTCCGGTGGTGCACTTGTGGTCGCATTGCGGCGGCAAGCTCACATGGGATGCTGAACAAGCCTGCTTCCGCCCCGATCCAGAACGCGCACCAACTGGCGACGCCGGTCAGTCTTTTGTGACGGTGGCAGGGGCGGCTAACGGGAATTTTGAGCTTGCTGACATTCTGGAGGATGCAGATGCCGCGGCCCGGACGGCAGCCAAAGCGATCGGCCACACAATCCGCAAGAGCAAAAGCCCAAAGGCAGAGCGTGAAGAGGTTGCGCCGCTGGCCCCAGTCTGGCTGATGCCAGCCAACGCCGGAATAGAGCTGCGCAGCAAGGCCTGGCTCGACTATCAGAACGATGTGAAAGTGTCAGACATTCAACTGGCGGCTCAAGAAGGTTTTGAGTCTGTCGAACACGCCAAACGCTATACGACGCTGGGGATGGCAACCGATCAGGGTAAGCTGAGCAATATCAATGGCCTGGCAATCCTTTCTGATGCGTTGGATCGCCCGATCCCACAAACGGGCACAACCACTTTCCGGCCGCCCTACACGCCGATCTCCATGGGGGCCATCGGCGGCGAAGCGCGCGGTGACGTGTTCCAACCGCTGCGCCGTACGCCCATGCACGACTGGCACGACGACCATGGCGCGGATTGGGAGCCGGTGGGCCACTGGCGGCGGCCCTATGCCTTTGTGCGCGACGGCGAGCGGGTGAAAGATGCGGTGTATCGTGAGGTGTCGAACACGCGTGAGAACCTCGGCCTGCTCGACGCCTCGACTTTGGGCAAGCTCATTGTCAAGGGACCGGACGCGCCGAAGTTTCTCGACATGATGTACACCAATATGATGTCGACGCTGAAACCGGGCAAATGCCGCTACGGGCTAATGTGCTCCGAAAACGGCTTCTTGATCGATGACGGCGTTGTCGCGCGGATAGACGAGGATACCTTCCTCTGCCACACCACCACCGGCGGGGCGGAGCGCATTCACCAGCATATGGAGGAATGGCTGCAGACGGAATGGTGGGATTGGCAGGTCTATGTGGCCAATGTAACCGAGCAATACGCGCAGGTCGCCGTGGTCGGGCCCAACGCACGCAAGGTGCTGGAAAAGCTCGGTGGGATGGATGTCTCTAAGGAGGCGCTGGGTTTCATGGAATGGGCCGACGGTGAAATCGGTGGGTTCAAGGCGCGTGTTTATCGCATCTCCTTTTCTGGAGAACTGAGCTACGAGATTGCCGTTGATGCCGGTCACGGGCTTGCCTTCTGGGAAGCGTTGATGGACGCAGGAAAAGAGTTCGGCGTGATGCCTTACGGCACCGAATGCCTGCACATCATGCGGGCGGAGAAGGGGTTCATCATGATCGGCGATGAAACCGACGGCACTGTCATTCCGCAGGATCTGGGGCTGAGCTGGGCGATCTCCAAGAAGAAAGAGGATTTCCTTGGCAAACGCGCGCAGGAGCGCAGGCATATGGCCGATCCCAAGCGTTGGAAACTGGTGGGCCTTGAGACCCTTTCTGGTGCTGTAATCCCTGACGGTGCTTACGCCATTGGCTCTGGTAAGAACGCGAACGGTCAGAAAAACGTCATTGGTCGGGTGACCTCGACCTACTATTCGCCCACGCTTGATATGGGGATTGCCATGGGGCTGGTTCTGGAGGGGCCAGACCGGATGGGTGAGGTGATCGAATTCCCTGGCACAGAAGGCGCGACCTTCAAGGCGCGTATCGTTGACCCGGTCTTCTATGACAGAGAAGGGGAGAAGCAGAATGTCTGATCCTGTGACAGCCCTGAACGGCGCTACCTTCAACGCGGGGATCGCCAGCGTTGCCGAAGTTCCGCTGCAAGGCATGATCACCCTGCGGGGCGATCTCTCAGCCGCCGCAATCCAGAAAGCGGCGACAGTGACCATCCCCGGTGACATGCCAACTGCGGGCAGGGCGCGCATTGAGGGCGAGAACGGTGTTGCGTGGATGAGTCCGGATGAGGCGCTGGTGCTCTGCCCCTATGCGGATGTTTCCGCAGTACTGGAGAAGATGCAAAAAACTCTGGGCAATAGCCGCGCGCTGGCAGTCGATGTCTCGGACGCCCGAGCTTCGTTTCGGATTAGTGGTCCACACGCCCGCGAAGTTCTGGCCAAGCTCTGCCCGGTGGATTTGTCGCCTGCGGTGTTCACGTCAGGTATGTTCCGCCGTACCCGCATGGCACAGGTTCCGGCGGCGATCTGGCTTTCAGATACGGATTGCCTTCAAGTGATTTCATTTCGCAGTCAGGCGCAATATGTCTTCGACCTGCTGGTTGTTGCGGCGCAGCCGGGCAGCTCGGTCGATTTGTATTGAGGCTTGTATTGAACCTCTGGTTGTGGCCGTTATAGACGCAATTTGATCTAGAATTGCGTTTTTCTTGGGTGAGTAATCATGCGAAAGACACTGATTGCAGCTTCGTTTGTAGCTTTGGCGGGAACGCCAGCACTGGCGTTTAACTTTGTTTGTCAGGTCAAAGACATGGCCGGGGGGGTCATTTCCAGCGTTGTTGCCATGAGCTATGACGAGGGCTCCGACAAGGCGCTTGTGTTCGACGGTGTGATCAAAGCTGCGACTGACAAACCGATGGCTGCGAAGATCAAGGATCGCGGAAATGGCAAATACCGGTTGACGTATCGGGTCAACGACATCCCCACAACAACGCGAAAAGTCGATATCAACTACCGGATCGAAATCGACACCCGTACCAAAGCCATGACAATGCGCGGCTTGATCCCGGGTGTCGAGAATTCGATAATTGGTAAAGGTCAGTGCGAAACCGCTAAATGGAAGCCCTGACTGCACGAGTTTTTCGCCATGCGCAGTTGACCTTGCTGCAATTTGCACAATCTGTCATTGAGAGCTTTGCAACTGAAATTGAGAGGGGGCCCCAATGGCTTTTGAACTTCCTGATCTTCCCTATGCACATGATGCGCTGGCCGGCAAAGGCATGTCCGCAGAGACATTGGAGTACCACCATGACCTGCACCACAAGGCCTATGTGGACAATGGCAACAAGCTGATCGCCGGGACCGAATGGGACGGCAAATCCATGGAAGACATCATCACCGGCACCTATGATGCGAATGCCGTGGCTCAAAATGGTATCTTCAACAACATCAGTCAGCTTTGGAACCACAACCAGTTCTGGGAAATGATGGGCCCGGGCGACAGCAAAATGCCGGGGGAGCTTGAATCCGCCCTGACCGAAAGCTTTGGATCCATTGATGAGTTCAAGTCCCAGTTCTCTGCGGCGGGTGCGGGCCAGTTCGGATCAGGCTGGGCATGGCTGGTAAAGAATGCGGACGGTTCGCTGGCCGTCACAAAGACCGAGAACGGCGTGAACCCGCTGTGCTTTGGTCAGACTGCACTTCTGGGATGCGACGTGTGGGAGCACTCCTACTACATTGATTTCCGCAACAAGCGTCCGGCATACCTGACGAACTTCCTCGACAACCTTGTAAACTGGGAAAACGTGGCCAGCCGGATGTAAGCTACACTGCGGACAAAGAGACACTAAACCCCGCACGAGAGCGGGGTTTTTTTTGGCAATACGGCGAAACCAGTTGCCGTGCGTCGTGGCTCCCTGCCTACCGGATTACCCGTCGCGCCCGGGCTCATCCGGATTATCGCAGAACAACGCGATCTTGTTGCCGTCGGGGTCGCGCAGGTAGCCAACAAAAAAATGGGCGCCGTACGAGGCACGGAAACCCGGTTTTCCTTCATCCGTTCCGCCAGCAGCCAGTGCCGCGGCGTGGAGGGTGCGTACTTCTTTTTGGCTAGGTGCCTCAAATGCGACCATCGCACCGTTCCCAGCCGAGGCGGAACCGCCATTGAAGGGTGATTTCACGTAAAAATCGGGCGAAACCTGAGACTGACCAGAGGGGACGCATGGAATGTAACTCAGGTCTCCTTGATACTCTTCCAGCTTGTACCCAAGCGCCGGCAGGAACGCGGAGTAAAATCGTTCGGCGCGCGCGATGTCATTTGCACCAATGGTGACATAGGCGATCATGGCGTGCGCTCCTTTCTGAAATTCCATTGAATGCGCTGAGGTAGTCGCACGACGGTATGCTCAGATTCAACCCGCCTCAACGTCTAGTCATTCGGAGCCCTCTCGATCGGCGCCTCGTGCGAATTCTTGCCCGCCTTTCAGGATAGTAAGGCTTTCAAAGCGGCACCACATGCATCGACCTCTTGGACCTCCTGATAGAAGCCGTGCAAGCTATCGCTGGCGAAACCCTGATCGGTCACATGCCGAAGAAGAGCGATAAGCGGGTCCCAATAACCATTAGTATTCAAAAGGATGATCGGTTTGTCATGCAGTCCCAATTGTCGCCAGGTCACCGCTTCGAAAAACTCGTCAAGCGATCCTGCGCCGCCAGGTAGCACCACCACGGCGTCACAATTCATGAACATGACCTTCTTCCGTTCATGCATCGTTTCAGTAACGACGTAGGAGGTCAGATCGGTCTTTCCCACTTCCCATTCGACCAAATGCTGTGGGATCACACCGAAGGTTTCGGCGCCAGAAGCCTGTGCACTGCGTGCAACTGCCCCCATCAGGCCCACGTCGCCAGCACCATAGACTAAACGCCAACCCTCCTTGGCGATAAGCTGTCCAAGAGCCTCCGCCGCAGACAGATAAGCAGGATCCGTACCGGCACGGGACCCACAGTAAACGCAGATGGAATGTCCTGGCATGACTTGGTTTTTCCGTTGGAGCGGTTGGATTTACACGGATGTGTTTTGACCACTGATAGGCCAGTTGTTATGTAGGCTCAATGTCTGTATCGCGTCTTACGACGTGAACTGGGGAAAATGAGAAAGAACATGAGCGACAAGGGCACTGCTTCGGAACGAAGAGGCACCGGGTTGTTACCTGCGGGCATCATCATCGCGGTGTTGATCGCAGTCGCCGTGTTTATGACGCTCCGTGGCAACCGTCCGCTCGATCAATCTGACGTAACCTCTGTCGTTACTCCTGCTGCGCCGGACGCATCTGAAGCAACGGCACCGGAAGAAGAGATGCCCTTGCAATCGGCGGAGGCTCCGGCCGGGGACGCGGTCGACGCTGCGACGCCAATACAGGAAAACGAACCGGTTGAAGAAGCGGTTACCGCACCTTCGGTTGACGAGGTGCGCGTCGATAATACTGGTGCGATGGTTATTGCGGGGCAGGGTGATCCCGGCAGTCAGGTTGATGTGCTTGTGGATGGGGAGGTCGTTACGTCCGCGCAGGTGGACGGCAGCGGCGCATTTGCGGCTTTGACCAGCATTCCCGAAAGCGATGGCGCGCGCAGCCTGACATTGCGCAGTGGTGAGGGTGACGAGGCGGTCGCGTCGAAGGAAGAAATCATTCTGGCACCAGTCACACCCTTGCCAACAGAAACCGCAGACCTGAACGCTGGTGGAGCGGATGAGGCGCGCATCGCCTCTGATGCTCAGGCAGATGTGACAGACCCGGTGGAAGAGGAGCCAGTGGCAGCGGGTAAGGTCGATCAACCGCAGCCAGACACGGGCCAAGCGGAAGAACAACTTGCCGAAGCGGAACCAGATGACGGACGCGTGGTGGCCGCAGAAGCCGAGGCGACAGTCGATGCGGCTTCGGCTGAAACAGAGGCGGCATCTGCAGAAATCACACAAGCACCACAAGATGAAACGATCCAAGGTGCCGAGGCTTCTAATGAATTAGCTGCGGCAGAGGGCGAGCAGGTACCCTCGACCACAGCCAATCAATCCGTCGCAGAGCCGCAAGCAGATCAGGACAGGCAAATCGCGGTACTGCGGTCAGACGATGAAGGTGTCACCCTGGTGCAACCTGCGGCTCCGTTACCAGACAGCGTGGTTTTGGACACGATCGGCTACAACGACGACGGGGTGGTTCAACTGGCTGGTCGCGCCAGTGGTGCCGCTGTTCAGGTTCAGATCTACCTGGATAATCGCCCGGTCAAGCGGCTCGACGTCAATCAGGAAGGGGCTTGGCGCGGCTCGGTGCAGGATGTAGCCCCTGGCGTCTACCGTCTTCGGATCGATGCTCTGACACCCGAAGGTCGGGTCGCAAGCCGCATCGAAACGCCGTTTAAGCGCGAAGCCCCCGCCGTTTTGGCAGCAGCGGCATCAGACACGGATGGCGCGGGCGCAGTACGTGCAGTCACCGTCCAGGCAGGCGACACGTTATGGGCCATCGCGCGGGAAAGATACGGTGAGGGATTGCTCTATGTGCAGGTTTTTGAGGCCAACCGGGCTGCCATTCGTGATCCTGACCTGATTTATCCCGGTCAGGTGTTTGAATTACCTAACGACTGATCACCGCGGGCACTGGCAAATCGGGTCCGCGTGAATTAGGTAACGCATCTACACCTGAACAGGAATTCTGATGGCATCAGATACGGCCGCAGACCGGGCGAACCCCAAAGCTGCACAAACAATAGAAGAAAAAGAACGCCGGTCTGGCTGGCGAACGGTCCGCAAGGTAGCCCCCTATCTTTGGCCGGAAGATCAACCATGGGTGCGTCGCCGCGTCTTGTGGGCACTTGGCTTGTTGGTGTTTTCCAAACTGATCTCCGTCGCGACACCATTCTTTTACAAGGGTGCGGTGGATGCGCTGGCAGAGGAAGGGGTGCCGATGCTGGCGCTGGGCGCGATTGGCCTGACTGTGGCCTATGGCATGGCCCGGTTGATGACCGTTGGATTCCAACAGCTTAGGGACAGCGTGTTTGCCAAAGTGGGTCAGCGTGCCTTGCGCATGCTGGCGCTGGAGACCTTTAACCACATTCACCGTCTGTCCATGCGCTACCATATCACCCGCAAGACAGGCGGATTGAGCCGCATCATAGAGCGCGGTGTGAAAGGTGTCGACTTTCTGCTGCGGTTTTTGCTGTTCTCCATTGGGCCGCTGATCCTTGAACTTGTCCTTGTGGGGATCATCCTCGCGGTCGTTTTTGACTTCTACTATCTGCTCATCGTGGCGGTGACCATTGCGCTTTATTTCTGGTTCACCTTTGCGATTACAGAATGGCGGGTGAAGCTGCGGCGGGAAATGAATGATCAGGACACCGATGCCAACCAAAAGGCGATCGACAGCCTGCTCAATTTTGAAACGGTGAAGTACTTTGGCGCGGAAAGTCGGGAAGCAGAACGCTACGACAGTGCGATGGAGAAATATGAGGGTGCGGCGATCAAAACCGCACAAAGCCTCGCCTTTCTGAACTTTGGTCAATCCGTCATTATTACGATGGGTTTGGTTGGCGTAATGGTAATGGCAGCTGTTGGTGTTCAGAATGGGGCGCTGACTGTCGGCGATTTCGTCATGGTTAATGCCTATATGGTACAGATCACCGTCCCGCTGAATTTTCTGGGCACCGTCTACCGTGAAATCAGGCAATCGCTGGTGGATATGGGCGAAATGTTTGACCTGTTGGAACAGCCCGCAGAAGTCGTTGATGCAGCGGACGCCAAACTCTTGCAGGTCGATGGCGGACGCATTGAACTGGACGACGTACGTTTCGGCTACAATGCCGATCGCGAAATCCTCAAAGGAGTTTCTATTGTCGCCGAACCGGGGCAGATGGTCGCCATCTGCGGGTCGACCGGCTCTGGCAAGTCCACCATCGGCCGACTGCTTTTCCGGTTTTATGATGTGAACGGGGGCGCGTTACGCATTGACGGGCAAGACGTACGGCAGGTCACGCAGGAAAGCCTGCATGCTGCGATTGGTGTGGTGCCGCAGGATACTGTCCTGTTCAACGACACGATCCGGTACAACATTGCCTATGGTAAGGACAACGCGACGCAGGAAGAAATCGAGGAGGCGGCGAGGGCCGCGCAAATACACGATTTCATCGAGTCTCTGCCAGAAGGATATGACACGCCGGTAGGAGAGCGCGGCTTGAAACTATCCGGAGGAGAAAAGCAGCGCGTCGGCATTGCCCGAACCTTGTTGAAAGACCCGCCGATCCTGCTTCTGGACGAGGCAACATCCGCGCTGGACACTGACACCGAGCTTGAGATCAAGGAAGCACTTACGCGGGCCGGGCGTGGGCGTACTGTTCTGACCATCGCGCACCGGCTCAGTACAATTGCCGAGGCAGACCGTATCATCGTGCTGGAAAAAGGTAAGGTTGTAGAGCAGGGAACGCATGATAATTTGCTGACCCTGGATGGGCGCTATGCACAGCTTTGGCAACGTCAGCAATCGGACGAAGTGGTGTAGCTACGGGGTCGCTAATGGGCGGTCTAATTGCCGCGCGGTTAGGTCGTGGGGTTCATCCCTTCAAAAGCCGATGCGCCGCCAATAGCCCCATGTCGAGCTGTGACACGATCGCGTCTGCGTCAAGATTTGCAAGGTTGGGTGCATTGCCGCCAACGATGATGCGCGGCTTGTGAGGAAGCTTTCTAAGTTGGTCGACCACATCCTGTACAATCGACACATCACTATCGAGGGCTGCCGTCATGCAAATGATCTCGGGCGCATCTCTGGTCGCACAGGTCAGGAACTCACGGATTGTCGTACCGGGCATGTAGTGCACGTTCCAGCCATTGCGGTGAAAGTACTCGGCACTGAAGGCCAGACCCAAGGTATGTGCCTGTCCCGGGAATGATCCAAAGAGGGCCGAATCCTCGACCGTCGCGCGCGGCTCCTTGCGGGTTGCGCAGAGGGCGATGTGCACACGGGTCAGTGTCAGGATGCCAATATTGACCTGCACCGTCGAAGCCTTTCCGCGGGTCCACCTGTCGCCCAAGCGGCGTGCAGCAGCGGCAAACAGGTCCTCTGCAACGTCTCGGTAGTCCGCTCCGCGCGACTGGAACAATCGCGTAAAGTTGAGCGCTGGTTTCATCTTGCCTGCCATCAGCAGGCTGCAGAATGCCTTAATGCAGTGCTCCGATACCGTTGGCGTTTTCTCACGTGCGTGGAGCGCTCTTCCTGCCAGAACGTCGAGAGCCGCGTGTGCCAGGTTGGCGACTGCTTCGCCAGTTTGACGAGGTGGCGCTGCATCAGGCTCAATCCTTTGCGGGACAGATTGTCTGCCACGGGCTGGCTGATCATCAGGATCCGCCACGCAAGAAGCCTGTTTTCCGAATTGCGATGCCATCTTTTCTCCCCCCAGAGTCAATGTTCATCACCGTAAAAGCGAACGGCTTTTTGAAGCCAAGGCTCCGGCTTGCTTACACTGAGAGTCATGAACGGATCGACCGGACCTCGCACTGCCACCCGACCAACAAACCCAAAGGCTTTCGATGATCTGCATCAAGGAAATACACTTTTTGAGGGATTCTTTCTTGTGCAAACACTTTATCGTTGCTGCGATCGGCGGGGTTTTGCCAACTGTCGCAGATCAACCCGTAGTCTGGCAGCAGAAAGCCCCCCAGATTCCTCGAGGAAAGTCGATGCGCTGACTGGCAGTGCAGTGCGAACTCAAAGCATTCGTAGCAACGGACAATGACCTGAACTATTGCTCGCGCAGCTTGGAGGCGGCCTAAAAGATGGCTTCGGCTGCGCGGTCGTTCAATGTAGTGAACGATGTGAGTCGGGCTTTTGCCGGCGGCTATTCCTGCGCCACGGCTTTACCAGTCAACTTATCGAGCGCGCCGGTCATCATCATGATGTATTTGGCATCTGCTGGCAAACCGTGGGTCGCGGCAAGCGTTGCAGGGTCGTGGTATACAACGCGCACAACGCCCTCACCATCTGCATAGGCCAGAACACGCAATGGCAGGTCGAGCCCCGCTGTCGCGCCGTCCTGCATGGCAGGGGTTCCGAGTTTCGGATTGCCGAAAATCAACAGCTCAGAAGCGCCAAGCTCGAGGTCCACGGATGCAGCACCTGCGCCATGATCCACACGCGCAAAGACAGTCGCCCCGGCGCCGGATACAGCTGCTTCGAGCCGGTCGATCGTCTCAGAAACACTATGTGGACTGACTTTCTCAATGAGGTCCCCGGCAAAGGCGGTGGATGCAGTGGCAATCGCCGTGACGGCGGCGCAGACGAAATGACGGATCATCGAGTATCTCCTTGATTTGCTTGACCGCAGGCTAGCATGTCCCAACCGTGTTCCTCCTCACACTCGCGTGATCAAGCGCTATTCTGCCGCCTTCAGAGGAACATCGCCAGCCGCCGCCGGAGGCGTTTCGTCTGTCCAGATCAATTCGGTTCCGGCAATGCGGCCCGCATCACGCTCCAGCGCCCAATCGCGCGCGGCCCTTGAGGCGCGACCCATCGACAGTTTGGCCAGCAGCGTTGCCAGCCAACGCACGTAAGTGGTGGCCCAGACCCGGATCGCCAGCATGGAGGGTGTGACCACCAAGGTCAGCACGGTCGCAAGCCCCAAACCGAAGACCACAGCAGTCGCCAATTGCTTCCACCAAAGTGCGGTGGGGCTATTGATGGTATAGCCACCTTCGGCAAAATTCAGGCTGAGACCAAACATCATGGGCGCAAGGCCTGCCATCGTTGTAATCGTCGTCAAAAGAACGGGCCGGATACGCGCCTGCGCCGTCCGTATGATGGCCTCAACGCGGGGCATGTATTGGCTGTATTCCTGGTAGGTGTCGATCAGGATGATGTTGTTATTCACAACGATCCCGGCGAGCGCGACAATCCCCGTGCCTGTCATGATGATCGAGAAGGTCTGATCCATGATGAGCATGCCGATCAACACGCCCGTTGTTGAAAGCACCACGGCGACAAGCACCAAAATCGCATTGTAGAAACTATTGAATTGAGCCAGCAGGATGATGAACATCAAGCCAAGCGCTGCGGAGAAAGCGGTCTGCAGAAAGGCCTGACTTTCGGCTTGTTCTTCCTGATCACCAGTCCATTCCCAATCGATGCCTTCTGGCAGCGGGTCAGTATTGAGCCACTCCGTCAAAACAGCGATACGCTCATTGGGGTTGACCGGGATCAGGCGGTACTCCCCGCCATCCAACCCGCGTTGCAAATCCCGAATGTCTTCACCAGCCATGAAAACGGTGCGGTAACGGGCCTGATCAGGGGCTATGATCTCTGCATCGGTGCCCGCTGGCCTCAGCATCGCAAGCGTAACTTCCTCATCGCCCGTCTCGATCTTTCCGACCAGTTTCACCAGGCCGGGAGCGACATCCGCCTTGACGTCAAAGTAGCGCGTTTGGTCGATCCGGTTTATCTCGGCGAGTTTTGGGACGGGGGTACGTGTTATGAAGTTGCTCAGGGGCACAAGGCCGTCTGCGGTGCGTACTTTCAATGTGTCCAGCGTCGACAAGACACGATCCTCTTCCGGCAGACGCACCCGAATGTCGATCTCTTCGTCAGAGCTCGGCACCCGCATGGTATCGAGCAGAAGGCCACGGGTAACGAGTTGCACCATCGCGCCCACGGTTTGTACATCCGCACCGTAGCGACCGGCTTTTTCCACATCCACGTCAATCTGCCAGTCGATGCCGGGCAGGGGGCGGGTATCTTCGATGAGCGTCAGCCCCGGCGTGGCGTCGAATTGCGCGCGTGCTCTTGCCGCGGCTTCGCCCAATACCGCGAAGTCGTCGCCTTTTAGGCGCAAGTGCACTGGCTTGCCTTCGCCCGGGCCCTGCGCGACTTCCAGAATTTCGGTCTTGATGCCGGGCAGGTGCGACAATTGCTCTGTCAATTCGGCGATAACGATATTGCCGTCGAGTTCTGGCCGGTCCGCCCGATCTTCCCATGCAATTGTTTCAAACTGCACCTGGCCGATCATTTCCTTTGGCGTGCCCGAGCCTGAGGTATCGGTATTCAACCCGCCTTCGCCGGCGAAGGAGAATGCGTTCTTGATGCCCGGATGCGCCAGAACGATCTGCTCAGCCTGTTGTACCAGCTTGTCTTTTTCCTCCAACGAGAGATTGCCGCGTGCGAGGACATAGACGATGCCTTGCTCTGGCTCGGACTCAACGAAGAATTCGACGCCATTGTTGTTGTTCGTGAAATAGATGAGCACGGTACCCACGAAGACAAATACGGCACCAGCCATGACCAGCGGCATGACCGGATTGCCAGCAATGGCCGCCATCACATGGCCAAAGGCAGATCTGCGATACCCCGCATTGATCTTAGTAGGCTCGGATCGGAAAACCTTGCTGGCGAGCCATCTGCCAAAACGTCCAAGCCGGGTGAGCAGCGCCAATGTCGCGACGAGAACAAGAAGAAACCCGCCAATTGCGACAGCGACAAGAACCGCCGCAACAAGAATAAACAAGAATACGAAGGCAAATGTCGGAATCACTGATCCCAGCAGATCAAGCCCTTCCATCTGTGCAAAGCGATTGCCAATGCCTGCAAACACCGGGCCCAGCAAACCGGTCGCAGCAAGCATCAAAGCGGCGATGGGGAAAAGGACAAGGTGCAGATACCATGGCAAGCCAGCCACCAGCTGCATGTATTCAGACAGCCAGCGTTCAAGCCGGCCCGTCACACCCCCCATCACCGGAAGATACACCAGTGCAACGACAAGTGAAGCTGACAACACGAAGATCAGCGTGACCGGCAGCATGCCCATGAACTCACCCGGCACACCGGGCCAGAAGAGCATCGGCAGGAAGGCGCAAAGCGTCGTCGCAGTCGATGAGATGATCGGCCAGAACATGCGCTTTGCCGCCTCGACATAGGCCTGCATGGGGCCGACGCCCTCTTGCTGGCGCTTGTCGGCGTATTCGACGACGACGATGGCACCATCCACCAGCATCCCGACCGCGAGGATCAGCCCGAACATCACGATGTTGGAGATCGAAATGCCCATGAGCGCCAGAAAGGCAAAACACAAAAGAAAGGAGGTGGGGATCGCAAAACCAACCAGAAGCGAGGCCCGTATCCCTAGGGCCGCGAGGGAAACGATCATCACCAGTGCAATCGCGGTGAAAACAGAACCCAGAAGTTGCTGCACCATGCTGTCCACGATGCGGGACTGATCGTTTGAGGTGCCAACCTCGACCGCCGCCTGCAACCCGTCTGGCCAGTTTTCGCTTTCTGCGGCGACGATTTCCTTGACGAGATTTGCGGTGTCGATGAGGTTGAAACCCTTTCGCTTCACAACCTGCAGGGCCACGGTGTTTTCGCCATTAAACCGTGCGGTTCCGGCCCGGTCCTCGAATGTCAGGTTGATCTCGGCCAGATCGCCGAGCGTTACGACACGGTCACCATTCGTTTTGACTGGTAGATCGTAGATGTCGCGCGGCTCGTCAAAAGAAGAGGGGATCTTCACTGCAAACGTGCCCTGGTCCGTTTCGACTTCACCCGCTGCGATCAACTGGTTGTTGTTCTGGACCGTCGTGATCAACTCACTGGCGGTTACGTTATAGGCTTCCAGACGCAGTGGATCGATCAGGACCTCGACCATTTCATCGCGCGACCCGGCGATCCCTGCTTCGAGAATGGCATCGACGCTTTCCAATTCGTCCTGCAAATCCTTGGCGATGCGCACCATTGTACGTTCCGGCACCGGACCCGTCAGGTTCACGATAATGATCGGGAATTCCGAGAAGTTAATCTCATTGATTGTGTATTGCTCGGCCCCATCGGGAAAATCGGCCTCAGCTTTTCCCATGGAGTCGCGGACATCCGCGAGAATTTTGGTCTTGTCCCAGCCAAATTCAAACTCAAGTGCGACGCCAGCATAGTTCTCGGAAGCTGTTGCGCTCATGGTTTTGAGGCCGTCAAGATCCGACAGTTCGGTCTCCATCGGCTTGACCAGCAGGGTTTCGCTATCCGCCGCAGAAATGCCCGGAAACGGCACCGACACAAACAGGGCCGGGATCTCAATGTCGGGCTCACCCTCTTTGGGCAGGGTCGAATAGGAGTATCCCCCCACGACGAGGCTCAGCAGAATAAAGGCGAGGATCATCCGCGCCCGGCCAGCGGCCCAATCAACGATACCCGTCACTGGCTGAGTTCCCGGTAGGTTGGGGCGACTTTCACACCGGCGACTACGTATTCCTGACCCAACACGATCACGTCGAGGCTGTCCTCCAAACCGCCGACCCAAACGCCTGAGGGTGTGTCCCGCAGCAGCTGCACCGGGTGAAATTGCACGATCGCGTCGGCGTCAATACTCCGTACGCCCAAAACGCCTTCGTCATTCAGCGTCAGCGCAGATTGTGGCAGCAGGTGCGCCTTTGCACCATCTCCGGAAATCAGGATTTCCGCGGTCTGGCCGTCCGAAATCGCCTGATCTGGGTTAGCTACTTCGATCTCTACGCGGAACGTCCGTGTCATTTCATCCGCAGAGCGCGACAGGAAAGACACAGTGCCCGTCACATCAGCCTGGCCAGTGGCCAGCGTTGCCTGCGCAGGGGCGCCAACTTTGACGCGGACGACTTCGGTTTCGGGCACAAAGGCCACCAGTTTGATCGGGTCCAGCTGGATGATGGCGGCGCACAGGTCACCGGGCTGCAAAAGTGCGCCCAGTTCAGCTGTGTCACTTTCCAAAAGCCCGCCAAACGGTGCCGAGATGATGAGCCGTTCCATTTCCTTTTCCGCCGAAGCAACCGAGGCGGCAGCGGCTTCAATTCCCGATTGCGCAGCTTGCAACCCGGCCCGTGCCGATTCAACGCCAGCGAGCGCCGTGGCCACGTTCGCTTCGGCATTGGCCACGCGGGTTGTCGACGCAAATCCACTGTCGCTCAGTTTGGCGGATGCGTTCTGGTTGATCCGGGCTTCGGCCAGTTGCGCCTGCGCCTGATCCAGTCGTGCTTTCGATTCCGGTACTCTGGATCGCGCTTCGTCCAACTGCGCCTGCGCTTGAAGGAGTGCCGCTCCGCGCGCACCCTCGTCCAGCCGACAAAGCTCTTGGCCGACTTCCACGCGCTGACCCTTGCGCAAGGGTTCGGAGATAACAATGGCCGAGGTTTCTGATTTCACGTTCACCTCGCGTGCCGCACGCGTTTCACCGCGGAGGGCAACGGCAGTATCTATCGTTTTCACTGTGGATGTTTGAACAACGACCTGAACGAGACCCTCTTGCTGGGGCGCGTCGCTCGCATCTGTTTGCGCCGAATCGAGTGAGGCCTCTTGGGAAGGCGTACCCGCTGTGATTGCAATCACAGCATCCCGCTCAACGATCACGAAATAGAGGATCGCCGCGACAGCCAGTGCAGCAATGATCGAAAAAATACGCATTAAAAGTGCCTCATCGTAAGCGGCCGGTTCCGTTTTTGTCGGTCAGAGCAGAGCAGGGCGCTGTTTTCCGTCATAAATACGCTAAACTGACCAGTTCAGATTAAAGATTTTTGATGCCGAGTGCAATGGGGGTGCAGCCCAGCAAAGTGCAGCCCCTTGGCTTGCCTGTCTGGGCGGGTTAAGAGAAGCGGCGACCGCATCATTGGCAGGGCAATATGAGCGATACAGACAGTTTTATCGAAGAGGTGACGGAAGAGGTCCGCAGGGATCGACTTTACGGACTTTTGCGGCGCTATGGCTGGATTGCCGCGCTTGTGGTTGTGTTGATTGTCGGCGGAGCGGCTTGGAGCGAGTACCGCAAGGCGCAAATACGTGCGCAAGCTCAAGGACTTGGCGATCAGATATTAGCAGCTTTGACAGGCGAAACGCCAACGTCGCGTCTGGCCGGGCTGGAAACAATCAACAGCGATACGCCAGGTGCGGCGGCTGTAGTGTCGTTTATTGCCGCAGCCGAAGCGCAACAGGCTGGCCAAACCGAGCGGGCTGTTGCCTTGCTCGACGCGGTCGCAGTCAATGGCGACCTTCCGCTGATCTACACCCAAATCGCGGCTTTCAAATCTCTCGTGCTCCAAGCGGACACGATGGACGCAGGTACGCGGCGTCAACAGCTTGAGGCATTGGCACAGCCCGGTGCTCCCCTTGCGCTTCTGGCGCAGGAGCAGATTGCCCTACAGGATGTTGCTGACGGTAATCGGGATGCAGCAATCGAACGCTATCAATCCATCCTTCAGGACGCCGCCGTGAGTGCGGACTTGCAACAACGTGCCTTACAGGTGATTGTGGCGCTGGGTGGCACCCCGGAGGTTGCTAACCTGCCGGGTATCGGCAACTGATCCAAAGATTTGTGAGCAGGCAGGAAAGCGCTTGGAAGTTAAGGCGATAAGCGAGCAGGGCAGTATGAGTAACCCGGAATCGATGGTCCAATGGCCTATGAAACGTGGGCTGCTCGGGGCTCTGGCTGCGATAACGTTGCTGGCGGCCTGTGCCGAAGATGATTTTATTCTACCCGGCAAACGCGAGGATGTGCGTGCCATTCTGGACGGCGACGCCGCTGCCGAAAGCGGCCCTGCTCAAAATGAAGTGCGCGCAATCCGACTGCCAGCGCAACAGGCGAATGCGGCTTGGGCACAGGCGATAGGAACACCGCAGTTTCGGGTTGATCATCCGGTGTTAAGCAGCCAACTCACGCGTATCTGGTCGGCCAATATCGGTGACGGGGACGGCCGCAAACAACGCATCAATGCGGCGCCGGTTGTTGCGAACGGGCTGATCTACACGCTCGACGCAGGAACATTGGTTACCGCGACATCGACGAGTGGCGCGACCGTCTGGAAAACGGACCTTCGACCTGCGCGTGACAAGAGCGGACAGGCCACAGGGGGTGGGTTGGCGTTCGACAATGGGCGTCTCTACGTCTCTATCGGCTACGGAAACCTTGTGGCACTGGACGCCGCAACAGGGTCTGAAATTTGGCGCCAGCGTCTTGATGGAACAGCGTCTGGCACGCCAACGGTGTTTGATGGGCTGGTTTATCTGACGGTCGGAGATGACCGGGGATGGGCCATTTCCGCAGATGAAGGCCGGGTAAAATGGCAACTAACGGCCTCGCCGGATGTGACCAATGTCTTGGGGGCACCGGCGCCCGCAGTCTCCGGAGGTCTGGCAATCTTTGCTTTTGGTTCGGGCGAGGTGCAGGCGGTATTCCGGCAAGGCGGGTTGCGTCGCTGGGATTCCTCTGTCGCAGGGGAACGTCCGGGAACCGCGCTTGGCAAGGTTGGAGACGTCACCGCACCGCCCGTCATCGTGGGCAACCGGGTGTACGTGGGCAATCAATCTGGGCGGGTCGTCGCCCTAAACCTTGAGTCCGGCGAGCGTATTTGGACGGCGAATGAAGGAGCCGTTGGCAACATCATCGCGGCAGGCGACAGCTTGTTCATTCTGACCGACCTCAATGAGCTTCTGCGTATTGATGCATCGAATGGCCAGCGCATATGGGGCACGCCCTTGCCGCGCTTTACAACGAACCGCGCCAGACGACGGGCGGAGGTCTTTTCCCATCACGGCCCGATCCTCGCAGGCGGTCGCATCTACGTCGCATCAAACGATGGGCTGCTGCGCAGTTTTGATCCGGAAAGCGGCGCGCAGTTGGCGTCGATTGAAATCCCGGGTGGCGCAACCACAAGCCCTGTGGTGGCAGGCGGCGTTCTCTATGTCGTCTCGTCGCGGGGGCAATTGCATGCTTTCCGTTAACGCCGGATTGCGCTAAAGCGCGACCTTAGTCTGGCACCCGGAGCCTCAACATGTCATTTACGCTCGCCATTGTAGGGCGGCCCAATGTGGGCAAATCCACGCTGTTCAACCGACTTGTCGGCAAGCGCCTCGCCTTGGTTGACGACCAACCCGGCGTCACCCGCGACCTGCGAGAAGGGGCCGCGCGGCTTGCGGACCTGCGCTTTACGGTAATTGATACGGCGGGCCTCGAAGAGGTCACTGACGACAGCTTGCAAGGGCGGATGCGCAGGCTCACGGAACGCGCTGTGGACATGGCGGACATTTGTCTGTTCATGGTGGATGCGCGCGTCGGGATTACCCCGTCCGATCTGGTCTTTGCCGACATTCTGCGAAAACGTGTCGGGCATGTGATCCTGGCCGCCAACAAGGCAGAAGGTATTGCAGCAGAAGCAGGTGTGTTGGAGGCCTTTAGTCTGGGTTTGGGCGAGCCGATCAGCCTCTCTGCTGAACATGGTGAAGGCCTTACGGACCTTTACACACAGCTTATGCCACTCGCTGACAAATTTGCAGAGCGCGCGGCGGACGACACGCCGGAAACCGATGTGACACTCGACGAGGAAAGCGGGGACATGGACGCGGAAATGCCCATGCCTACCGCAAAAAAGCCGTTGCAGGTGGCGGTGGTAGGGCGACCCAACGCAGGCAAATCGACCCTGATCAACCAGATTTTGGGCGAAGACAGGCTGCTCACCGGGCCCGAAGCGGGCATCACGCGCGATGCGATTTCCCTTCGGACCGAATGGGCGGGGCCAGATGGCGTTGGTGTGCCGATGCGCATTTTTGATACGGCCGGCATGCGCAAGAAAGCCAAGGTTCAGGAAAAGCTGGAGAAACTGTCGGTCAGCGACGGACTTCGGGCGGTGAAGTTTGCCGAAGTTGTGGTGGTGCTGCTGGATGCCGCGATTCCGTTTGAGCAGCAGGATTTGCGCATTGCCGATCTGGCGGAACGCGAAGGGCGCGCCGTTGTAGTCGCCGTGAACAAGTGGGACATCGAGGACAACAAGCAGGCAAAGCTCAAGGACCTGCGTGAAAGCTTCGAGAGGCTGCTGCCGCAATTGCGAGGTGCACCTCTCATCACGGTTTCCGCCAAAACGGGTCGGGGGCTGGATCGGCTGCAGGGCGCCATCATGCGCGCCTACGAGGTCTGGAATCGCCGCGTGACGACTGCCCAGTTGAACCGCTGGCTGACGGGTATGCTGGAGGCGCATCCACCACCCGCCCCGCAAGGCAAACGTATCAAGCTCCGTTACATGACGCAGGCAAAGACACGGCCGCCTGGGTTTGTTGTGATGTGCTCGCATCCTGACAAGGTGCCGGACAGTTACAACCGGTATCTCGTCAACGGGCTGCGGCTTGACTTCGACATGCCGGGCACGCCGATCCGTCTTTGGATGCGGGGTCAGAACGACGCCAACCCGTATAAGGGACGCAAGAAAGCTCCGCCGTCCAAACTGCGCAAGCACACCGATGGGCGGCGCAAAGACTAGGCGCGACCGGCTTTCCATGCGTGCCACACTGGCCGCAACATGGCCAACGCGCCGCCGACGCTAAGGGCGGCAACGGTGGATTTGCTGTTCAGGTTTGCCACGCCGATAGCGATCAGGGCCCAGATTACCGCGATCCCGTAAGTTGGTGCGCGTTTGAGTTGAGTTTGGACCGCGGATGCAAGCACCAGCGCGACGAAGATAAAGATGAATGCTGCGCCATCCTCGTTCAGATACCCGTATCCCGCTGCGACCAATCCCAACGCTACGCAACTTGCCGCACTCAGCCACCCCGCATAAAGCCCGACTGGCGCCAGTGCCCAGGCCGTGTCGGAGAGCGGAGCGCGAAAGAGCGCGATGAGCGCCGGGAGCAGCATGGCCCAGATCAGGATTGCGGCCCAGACAGGGCTTAGAACCGCGACCGGTAGCCAGATTGTGCCCACCGCCAGAGACGCGCAAAGCGGCAGCCGCATGGCATGCCAGCTGGCGTCATTTCGGCGTTTCAAGGCGCCATATCCCATGCCAGCAAGCAACCAGATGTAAATCAGCCCCCAGATCGCAAAGGCATAGCCGGCGGGTTGCACCGGTGGGTTTTCCTGCGGGATCGGGAACTGATCGGCGTCGAATCCTCCAAATTCGGGGATAATGAGCGTGGACCCGGCAAACGTCAGGCACAGGATCACCGCGAGGTACGCGACCGTTTGGATCATATCCATCCTTTCAGGAACTGCATCCGTTCAAAGCTTAATCCAGCGCACGGCGGCATAATCACCCGCCAGTACTTCGACTTTAGGTCTAGGGCGAGCAAGCGGAGAAGCAAATGGCAGTCATCGCGATTTTCTGTGACGGGACCTGGAACCGGTATGATGGCAACAGTAAGACCCACGTGGCGCGGCTTGCTGAGGCCTGCGCGCGAGACCCTTCGCAAAACGTGCTTTATTTTGAGGGAGTGGGAACCGGAACCGGCATGGTCAGCGCATTGGGGCGGTGGATCAGCAAGATGGGCGGTGGTCTTTTTGGCTGGGGGCTGAATGCAAACATCAAGGCTGCCTACCTCGCCCTTTGCATGAATTACCAGCCGGGGGACCGGATCATGATCTTTGGTTTCTCACGCGGCGCCTACACCGCACGTTCGTTGGTTGGCATGATCCGAAAATGTGGGATTCTGGCAGATCCAACGGATGAGAATCTGGACCATGCCTTTCGGCTTTACCGGCGAAAGGGGAGTAGGAATAGCCCTGACGCGCCGCACATTCTCAAAGCCCGGCGCGCTTTGTCACCTTATTTTGCAACGAGTCAGGCCGACGTCATCTTCAGGGGGGATGACAGTTTTCTGGTACGGATCACCTACCTCGGCGTCTGGGATACCGTCGGTGCCCTTGGCATCCCGCGCAGTCTGCTTGGGCGTCTCGCAACGCTTTGGAATGCAAGATACGCCTTCCACGACACGTCGTTGTCGCGTCTTGTGGAAAAAGCTCGACATGCAGTCGCCCTTGACGAAAAGCGCAGTTTTTTTGAGCCGACCTTATGGGATAATCTGGAACCGAACGGGATAGACCCCGGCCTTAATCGCGGAGATCAGAGCGCAACGCGGTTTTATCAGCAAATGTGGTTTCCCGGAAATCACGGCATTGTCGGTGGATCAACCCCACCCGACGGGCTTGCTGCCGCATCGCTGGGGTGGATTTGGGCGGGCGCGCGAGACGCCGGGTTGCGGCTTGCGCCCGGGAGGCAGATTCCGACGGTGCTTGTTGATGCGGTTGGCCCCGCACCCGCACTTTATGAGGTCAACAACCTCTACCGATTTGTGCCATGGCTGCTGCAATGGAGGCGGGGGCCTGCGGCACGCCATGACGTACATCCAACCGCGCGGCTACGTGCGGCATTGGTAAGTGCCTATCGGCCATCGTCATTGCGACGGGTTTTGCCCGGGCTTTTTCGGCATCTCTAATGGCTTTTACGCTTGTGAGCATCGGCCCGCACGCGGTAGGGAATGCGCCAGTAAGCATTGAGAGCCGCGCATGGACGACCGCCAAGAAGAAGTAATCGCCCGCGTGAGCCCGTCGACCGGGCGCCGTGTGCTGGGCATTGGCATGTTGTCGTTTTTAGCGTTTCTGGTGCTCTATGTCGCGATCACGACACCGCCGTCGCTGGGATGGCAGCTCTTTCTGGTGGCACTGGGCGCAGCGGCTTTGATGATTGCCAATGCCATGCGCAAATCCACGCGGCAGACGCTTGAACTGACGCGTCAGGAACTGCGCGATGACAAAGGAACGCTGATCGTGCGTTTGGAAGATGTCGTCTCCATCGATCGCGGGGCTTTCGCCTTCAAACCATCCAACGGTTTTCTTCTGCGTTTGCGCAAACCCTATGCACGTGATTGGCGCCCGGGGCTTTGGTGGCGAGCATCTTCCCGGATTGGAGTCGGGGGAATGACGCCGATGCGCCCTACAAAGTATATGGCTGAGGTGATCGCGTTGATCTTGGCAGAACGTGACGAAACCCAGTCAAAGTAACCCTTTGGACCATCGCGGGCCCTGGAAATTCGTTTTCACCGTCGCTGCAAAAGCCGATCATACATACCTCGCTTAAAAAACTGGCATTCATGAAACGCCGGCCATAGTCTGCACCTATAAGGTGAGTCCGCATTTCCATGCGGGCCCGTATTCAATAGGAGAAGATCCATGAGCCAGCCTGCTTCGGAACCAAGTTTTCGCGAAAGCGTCGATCAAATGTTCAACCGGGCGGTTAGCCTGATGGATCTGTCACCCGGCCTTGAGGAAAAGATCAGGGTCTGTAACGCGACATACACGGTACGGTTTGGAGTTCGGCTCCGGGGCGAAATCAAAACGTTCACAGGCTACCGTTCGGTTCATTCCGAACATATGGAGCCGGTCAAAGGTGGTATCCGGTTCGCGCTGGGGGTCAATCAGGATGAGGTCGAGGCGCTTGCCGCCTTGATGACCTATAAATGTGCGTTGGTGGAAGCGCCATTTGGCGGCTCGAAAGGGGGATTGTGCATTGATCCCCGCGAATATAGCGCGCAGGAAATGGAGTTGATTACCCGTCGATTTGCCTATGAATTGATCAAGCGCGACCTGATCAACCCTGCGCAAAACGTACCAGCGCCCGACATGGGCACCGGCGAACGCGAGATGGCGTGGATTGCGGACCAATTCAAACGGATGAACACGACCGATATTAACGGTGTCGCCTGTGTGACCGGCAAACCCACGAATGCGGGTGGTATTCAAGGGCGCACCGAGGCCACGGGTCGCGGTGTGCAATACGCACTGCGCGAATTTTTCCGCGATGCTGAAGGCGTAAAGAAGGCGGGTATGTCTGGAACGCTTGATGGCAAAACGGTCATCGTACAGGGCCTCGGCAACGTCGGGTACCACGCCGCAAAATTCCTCTCGGAGGAAGACGGGTGCACCATCACCGGTATCATCGAGCGGGATGGTGCTCTCTACGATCCGAACGGGCTCGATGTGGAGAGTTTGCGCGCCTGGTTGATGAAGCATGGTACAATTGTCGGCTTCTCTGACAGCAACCTCGTGGAGGATGGTGCCAAGGTTCTGGAAGAGCCGTGCGACATACTTTTACCCGCGGCGCTTGAGGGTGTCATCAACTTGAGCAATGCAGAACGTGTGCAAGCTCCTCTCATCATTGAGGCTGCAAACGGGCCGGTGACTGTGGGCGCAGATGAAATTCTGCGTCGCAAAGGGACGGTCATTATTCCGGATATGTATGCCAATGCGGGCGGCGTGACCGTGTCCTATTTCGAATGGGTCAAGAACCTCAGCCATATTCGTTTCGGTCGGATGCAACGGCGGCAGGAAGAAGCACGCCACCAGCTCCTGTTGGATGAATTGGAACGTTTGAGCACCGACAAAGGGCTGAATTGGCAACTATCTCCAAACTTCAAAGAAAAATACCTCAGGGGTGCAGACGAATTGGAACTGGTTCGATCAGGTCTCGACGACACAATGCGTGCGGCCTACAGTCAGATGGCAACAGTCTGGCATAGTCGCGACGATGTCGACGATCTGCGGACGGCTGCCTATCTTGTTGCCATCGAAAAGGTCGCGGCCAGCTATCAGGCCAAAGGTCTCTGATCGGCGCTTGAATACCTCTAGCAGAATGCCATAGCTTGCCCCGGCAACCATTTGTCGGGGCTTGATAATGAGCAAAGTTGAATTCTCTTGCGACTGCGGCAGCCTCAAAGGGGTGCTGCACGATGCAGCACCCCAAAACGGCTGCCATCTGATCTGCTATTGCAGGGATTGCAGGGCATTTGCGCGTCATCTGGGTCAAGAAGAGTCCCTGGAGCCGGGTGGCGGGAGCCCGCTGGTTCAGGTCTTGCCGTCGAAACTGGAAATCACCGACGGAAACGAAAACCTCGCCTGTTTGCGGCTTTCGGCGAAGGGTTTGCACCGCTGGTACGCCTCATGCTGCAATACTCCGATCGCCAACACCGTGGGAACGCCCAAGGTCCCGCTGGCTGGAATGTGGCGGCCAAATTTTGAAAGCGCCGAGGGTTTTGGACCTGTCGTGACACTTGGGTTTACCAAAATGGCGTTGCCGGGTGGTCCTCGCAAAGACAAGGGTCTCTTTTCGATGCTCGGCGGCCTGCTCAAAAGAACTCTGGTAAGCTACATGTCGGGAACGGTCCGGCAGACCCCCTTCTTTGCCAAGGACGGTGCGCCAGTCGTGACGCCTCATATTTTGAGCGAGCAAGAGCGCGTCGCTGCTTATCGCGAATAGAAGGTATTACCTTACTACCGGTCCGCTTGCGACGAAAATGGTCGTTTTTTGCCGTGGTCCACGGACGAAGGTCTTGCTAGGTTTTGCTGAAAAGCGAGGAACGCCTGACGTGAGATTTTCTGGTCTGCGCATTTTGAAAGAAGGCCTTACCGGGAACAAAGGTTGGGCACCGCACTGGCGTGACCCTGAGCCCAAGGCGGAATATGACGCCATTATCATCGGCGGAGGTGGGCATGGATTGTCGACCGCTTACTACCTTGCGAAGAACCATGGGATGACCAACATTGCCGTGTTGGAAAAGGGCTACATCGGGGGTGGAAATGTCGGCCGGAACACCACAGTGGTGCGTGCCAATTATTACCTGCCTGGAAATCAGGAGTTCTACAGCCATTCTCTCAAGCTCTGGGAAGGGTTGGAGCAGGAGTTGAATTACAACGCCATGATGTCCCAGCGTGGGGTCATCAACCTGTTTCATTCAGATGGGCAGCGCAATGCCTTTGTCCGGCGGGGCAACGCAATGCATGCGCAAGGGGATGACGCGATCCTTTTGGATCAAGACGCTTTGCGTGACCTGTTGCCCTATCTGGATTATGACAACACGCGCTTTCCGATCTATGGCGGGCTTTTGCACCCGCGCGGCGGCACGGCGCGTCATGATGCGGTTGCCTGGGGGTATGCGCGTGGTGCTGACCAGCGCGGCGTGGACATCATCCAGAATTGTGAAGTGACGGGCATCGATATCGAAGGCGGCATCGTCAAAGGTGTTCAAACCACGCGCGGGGCGATCAAGGCCAAGAAAGTCGGCATTGTCACAGCCGGGCGATCAGGGCAGGTGGCGGCCATGGCAGGCATGCGTCTGCCCATTGAAAGCCATATCCTGCAAGCCTTTGTCACCGAAGGTCTGAAGCCCTGTATCGACCATGTCATCAGCTTCGGCATGGGGCATTTCTACATCAGCCAGTCAGACAAGGGCGGGCTGGTTTTTGGCGGCGATCTGGATTTTTACGCGTCTTACGCGCAGCGCGGTAACCTGCCGATGATGGAGCATGTGATGGAGGCGGGCATGACCCTGATGCCGATGATCGGCAAGGCCAGGGTATTGCGTTCCTGGGGCGGGATCATGGACATGACGCCGGATGGATCACCGATCATCGACAAGACCGAAACAACCGGCCTCTTTATCGATTGCGGGTGGTGCTACGGCGGGTTCAAGGCGGTCCCGGCGTCCGGCTATGCCTTTGCGCATCTGATTGCCAAGGAGGAGCCGCATGAGACTGCGCGGGGGTTCCGGCTGGACCGTTTCCGGGACGGGTATGGTCTGATGGACGAAGAAGGGACCGGGTCCCAACACAACCTGCATTGAGGTGACACCGGAATGGGTGAAATATAGATGAGATTGACCTGTCCACTCTGCGGTGATCGGGACCGTCGCGAGTTTTATTATCGCGGTGATTCCGTTGGTCTGCGTCGCCCCGCGCCGGATGCGGGCGTCGCCGCTTGGGATGACTATTTGCACCTACGGGACAATCTTGCGGGGGAGACGCAGGACCTCTGGTACCATGAGGCAGGCTGCGGCGCGTGGCTGGTGGTCACGCGGAATACAATCACCCACGATGTCCTGAATGTGTCGCTGGCGCAGTTTGAAAGCGACAGGTCATGAGGATTGACGGCAAGGGTCTGGTCGACCGGAAGACACCGATCCGGTTCCAGTTCGACGGCGTGGGTCACACCGGCTTTGCCGGCGATACCGTGGCCTCAGCTCTCCTGGCAAAAGGGCAGCGCCTGATGGCACGGTCGTTCAAATACCACCGACCGCGCGGTGTGATGACCGCGGGTAGCGAGGAGCCCAATGCGCTGGTAACGGTCGGGCAGGGGGCCACACAGGATCCGAACCTTCGGGCGACCACGCTGGAACTGTATGACGGGTTGGAAGTGCGCAGTCAGAACGCCTGGCCATCGCTCGCCTTTGATGCCATGGCGATCAATGATTTTGCCTGGCCCTTCATCGGCGCGGGCTTTTATTACAAGACCTTCATGTGGCCCAAGAGCTTTTGGGAAAAGCTCTATGAACCGATGATCCGGAAGGCCGCTGGACTTGGCGGGCTGGGTGGGGAGGCAGTTGCCGAGACCTACGAAAAGGCGTTCGCATTTTGTGACGTTCTCGTGATCGGTGCGGGTCCGGCGGGGTTGATGGCCGCATTGACAGCAGCCAGGTCAGGTGCGGACGTGATCCTCGCGGATGAAGACAGCTTGCCGGGTGGGCGGTTGAATGCAGAAAGCTACTCCGTCGACGGTGTGGCAGGCAGCGATTGGGCGGCTGCCGTCGTCTCGGAATTGCGCGCTATGCCGAATGTTCGGGTGATGACGCGGACGACTGTCACCGGCGCTTACGATCAAGGCACCTTTGGTGCTTTGGAGCGCTGGCCCGGAGCCCCTCAGGATGGCATACCGAGAGAGACCTTCTGGCGGATCGTAGCCCGACGGTCGATTTTGGCTGCTGGCGCGCTGGAGCGTCAGATCGCCTTTCCCAACAACGACCGACCGGGCATCATGACCGCTGGCGCGGTCCGTGCTTACCTGAACCGGTGGGGTGTGGCCGCAGGAAAGCGTGTTGCGGTTTTTGGCAACAACGATGACGCCCATCGTACTGCGCTTGATCTGTCTTCGGCAGGTGTTGAGGTTGTCGGCGTGATCGATGCTCGGACGGATGCACCAAAAGACCTGGGCGGCATCCCGGTTTTTGCAAGTGCGACGGTGCAGGATACAAGTGGACGACTTGGTCTCCGTGAAGTGGTCATCAATTATGGTCGTGGGATCAAACGGTTGCAGGTGGATTGCCTCGCCGTCTCCGGCGGCTGGAATCCTACGGTGCATCTGACCTGCCATATGAACGGGCGGCCGACCTGGCGCGACGATATTGCAAGCTTTGTGCCCACCGATGGGGCCATCCCCGGGATGAAGGTCGCTGGTGCCTGTGCGGGGTCCTTCAGCACTTTGGGATGCCTCAGAGAGGGCGCCGCAGCGGCAATAGAAGTGCTCAAGGAATTGGGAATACGCCCCAAAAAGACGGACGTTCCAGAGGCAGAAGATGCGCCTTATAGGATCGAAGCCTTGTGGGCGGTGCCAGGTGTGGGGCGAGCTTGGCTCGATTTTCAGAACGACGTGTCGGTCAAGGATATCAAACAGGCGGCCAAAGAGAACTTTCGTTCGGTGGAGCACATGAAACGCTACACGACGCAGGGAATGGCGACGGATCAGGGGAAAAACTCCAACGTTCTTGCACTGGCGGTGCTGGCCGACGCGACCGGCCGCGGCATTCCAGAGACGGGAACAACGACCTTTCGGCCTCCATTTGCTCCGGTGTCTATTGCTGCCATGGGAGCAGGCGGGCAGGGCATGGGGTTTGCGCCACGCCGATATACGACGTCGCATGCCGCCAGCGTTGCCCGTGGTGCTCCGATGATCGAAGCAGGGCTCTGGTACCGGCCCAGTTACTTCCCGGAAGAAGGCGAAACGACATGGCGCGAAGCCTGTGACCGCGAGGTCAACATGGTGCGCCGTAGCGTTGGTATCAGTGACGTGTCGACCCTCGGCAAGATCGACATTCAAGGACCCGATGCGGGAGCCTTCCTTGATTTTGTCTATACCAACACGTTTTCAACCTTGAAGGTTGGCCGCGTTCGGTACGGGCTAATGCTGCGTGAAGACGGTACCGTCATGGACGATGGCACGACCGCGCGGCTGGCAGATCAGCATTTCTTAATGACCACGACAACCGCTGCAGCAGGGGCGGTCATGCAGCATCTGGAATTCGTTCATCAGGCGCTGCGCCCGGATCTGGATGTACGCTTTACCTCGGTCACAGAACAATGGGCGCAATTTGCCGTGGCAGGTCCAGATTCGCGCGCGTTGTTGGATGGCCTGCTGGACGCACCTTTGAGCGATGCGGAGTGGCCTTTCATGGCCTGTGGTGACGTGAAGGTTTGCGGTGTGACCGGTCGTTTGTTCCGCATTTCGTTTTCGGGTGAGCATGCGAATGAAATTGCAGTTCCCGCGCGCTATGGGGCCAGCTTGTTTGACGTATTGGTCAACCGTGCGGAAGAAATGGGCGGGGGCGCGTACGGGATGGAGGCGCTGAACGTATTGCGCATCGAAAAAGGTCATCTCACTCATGCGGAAATCCACGGCACGCCAACCGCTTTTGACATCGGTTTTGCAGGAATGATCAGCGAGAAGAAGGACTGTATCGGCAAGACGATGGCCGCGCGACCGGGTTTGGTCGATGAAAATCGCGCACAATTGGTGGGGTTGAAACCGGTGGCCGCAGAGCAAATGCTGACGGCAGGGGCTCACATCTTTGAGCGCGGCGCGCCAGCACGACGCGAATACGACGAAGGATATGTCACCTCGGTCGCGCATTCACCGACATTTGGCCATTCCATCGGTTTGGGGTTTCTGAAACGGGGACAAACCCGACATGGAGAAACGGTTCGCGTCGTTGATGCTTTGCGCAACTCGGAAATCCTCGCGGAGGTCTGTGCGCCGGTCTTTCTAGATCCGAAAGGAGACCGTGTCCGTGGTTGAGCTTGTAGCCATGTCGCCCTGCGCGGGAATATTGCCCAAGAGTGTGGGTGGCGTGACTCTGATGGAAGTTGATTTGGGGAGGATGACGTCCATAGCGCCGTTTGCGGGTCAGCAGGCAGCCTTCTCGCAGATCATGCGAGATGCCCATGGTGTCGATTTCCCGGCACCGAATTCCACGGCGCAGTCGGATGCCACGCGGGTGCTTTGGTTCGGGCGCGGCATGGCCCTTCTTGTTGGCGTGTCGCCGGATGCCAGACTTGCGCAATATGCGGCTTTGACCGATCAGACCGATGGTTGGGCGGCAGTTTCGATCACGGGTGACAGGATCGAGGACATACTCGCACGCCTTGTGCCAGTTGACTTGAGATCTTCCGCTTTCGCGCAGGGTCAGACCTGTCGCACCCTTGTGGGTCATATGACAGCATCAATCACGCGAACGGATAAAGACGCATTTCTGATCCTTGTTTTCAGGTCGATGGCAACAACTCTTGTTGATGAGTTGCATGAAGCTATGGAAGCGGTCGCCGCGCGCGGTTAAGCTGGAAAAAATTTTTTTGTGGGAGACCCTGATATGATGCGATTTGTGATCGCTATAGCGCTTGCAACACTTGGCGCACCGGTTTTTGCGGAAGCGAGTAAAGAGGACAGTTGCCGCTACCAAGGCCAGGTGATGGCCGCCGTGCAGAAAGCCCGTATGGACCGGGTGAGCAAAGATAAAGCGGCCTCCGAGATTCTCGCCTCTAATCCGACATGGCCGACAGAATACTCTCAGGCAATTCCGCCGTTGGTGGATCAGGTGTACTCCATGAAACGTCGTGATCTTCGCAAGAATGATCTTGGCGCGCTGTTCGAGCAGCAATGCCTCGCGAATTGGGATCAGATACAGGCCATGAAGAAAAGCATGCAGTCCAACTGAGGGCTTTGAGCTGCGCGACGGCTTGACAAAATGTGAATGGCGTGGCGGCGTTCTGATCCGCCTGTTCATGGTACTTGCACTGGACTCTATGAAGGTCGGGACCGATATATAAGGGATGAGCCTTCCACCGGGATTCCTTGACGAGCTGCGTGCACGGTCCAGCCTGACACAGGTTGTCGGGCGCAAAGTCATGTGGGATGCGCGCAAATCCAATCAGGCCAAAGGCGATATGTGGGCGCCTTGCCCATTCCATCAGGAAAAGTCAGCCTCCTTCCACGTCGATGATAGAAAAGGGTTTTATTACTGTTTCGGGTGCCACGCCAAAGGCGATGCGATCTCTTTTGTGCGGGAAACCGAAAACGTGGGGTTCATGGAAGCGGTTGAAATCCTGGCCCGCGAAGCTGGCATGCCGATGCCCGAGCGTGATCCGCAAGCGCAACAAAAAGCGGATCGGCGGAGCCAGCTTGCCGAGGTTACGGAACTGGCTGTTAAGTTCTTTCGGCTGCAACTCAATACAGGGGCGGCGTCTGAAGCGCGTGGCTATCTTGAGCGGAGAGGTTTGAAGCCGGACGTACTGGAGCGTTGGGAGATCGGGTTTGCGCCGGATCAATGGCAGGGGCTTTGGGATCATCTGAAAGCCAAGAACGTCGCGGATGACCTGATCTTCGGAGCGGGTCTAGCAAAACCGTCGACCAAGGGTGGGAAGCCCTATGACACATTCCGGGGGAGGATCATGTTCCCGATCCGGGATGCGCGGGGTCGCGCGATCGCTTTTGGAGGCCGCGCCATGGACCCCAGTGACAATGCAAAATACCTCAATTCTCCTGAAACAGAGCTTTTTGACAAAGGTCGCAGCCTCTTCAACCACGGACCGGCGCGGACCGCTGCCGGCAAAGGCCAGACGCTGATCGTCGCGGAAGGATATATGGATGTGATCGCCTTGGCGTCTGCTGGCTTTGAAGCCGCCGTCGCGCCCCTCGGCACAGCAATCACGGAAAATCAGCTGCAGTTGCTTTGGCGTATTTCACCCGAACCGATCATCGCGCTGGATGGTGACACTGCCGGTTTGCGCGCAGCCATGCGCCTGATCGATCTGGCGCTTCCGATGCTGGAGGCTGGCCGCTCCTTGCGGTTTGCCCTGATGCCTTCGGGCAAGGACCCGGATGATCTGTTGCGTGAACAGGGCGCCGGTGCCCTTCAAAAGCTGCTCGATCAGGCAATGCCGATGGTCCGTCTGTTGTGGCAACGCGAAACCGAAGGGCAGGTGTTTGACAGCCCGGAACGCAAGGCCGCTCTGGACAAGGCGTTGCGGGACAAGATCAAGCTGATCAAGGACCCTTCGATCCGCAGCCATTATGGGCAGGAAATCAAGGATTTACGGTGGCAGCTCTTTCGGGGGCAACGCGGTTCTGCACAGGGTCGCCGGACATCGGGTGCGCGGTGGTCGTCAGCGCCTGCCACAGCGCTGGCGTCAACAAAAGCCTCGACACTGGCCGTTGCGCAATCGCCGGAAGTTGCTGAACATATGCGTGAGGCAGTGATTTTGGCGGCGTTGGCAACGTGCCCTTCGGTGATAGAAAGTTTCGAAGCGGATCTGGAGCGGATGCGGTGCAGTGACCCCTTTCATGGCGATCTGCGCGACGCCTTATTGCAGAACATGTCCGTTGATGCCGACCCGATGCGGGCAAAATTATCCGAGCTTTTGGGCGAACAGGACCTTGAAAACCTGCTTACGCGCAGCCATGTCGCCATAATCCCTTGTATTCGGACACCGGGCGACCCTGAGAAAGTGCGCATCGCCGTTGCGGAAGAACTTGCAAAGTTGCAGGCCGCGCGGGGCCTGAGCGCAGAGATTGCCGAGGCGGCAGAGGACCTTGGTGGCGTTGCTGACGAAGGGCTGACATGGCGCTTGTCGGAAGCGGCCAAGGCTGCCGATGAAGCACAGCGCAGCGCGCGGGACGACAATGGTGAAGTCGTTGTGGCCGACAACGGAGTGAAAATGGATGCGGATGAGGTGCGAATCAGCCGCGAAAGTTTCGACTCAATCGACTTTACAAGGGGTGGTCGAACGAGGAATTAACGTTATTTGAACCACAAATGCCGAGAAAGTAACGCTTAACGGGTGGCCGAATCACCTGAAACGCGAGATGATTCCCAGGTGATTCGGGCAAGCGAATCGACCTTAGCTGTGAGGAGCAGTGCATGGCCGCGAAAGATACAAACGAAGACGCCAAATCAGACGATCAGGAAGCGGGCCACTCGCTCGACATGTCTCAGGCGGCGGTCAAGAAGATGATCGCCGAGGCGCGGGAAAAGGGCTACATTACCTACGATCAGCTGAACACCGTGCTGCCGCCCGACCAAGTAAATTCCGAACAGATTGAAGACGTGATGTCGATGCTTTCCGAGATGGGCATCAATATCATCGAAGACGAAGATGCCGAGGAAGAAGAAGCCAAAGGGTCGACGGAGCTGGCAACGACCGAAGGCACGCGGGAAGTTACCCTGGGGTCGGGCACCAGCGAAAAACTCGATCGGACGGATGATCCGGTTCGGATGTACCTGCGCGAAATGGGCTCGGTTGAATTGCTGAGCCGCGAGGGCGAGATCGCCATCGCCAAACGCATCGAAGCCGGCCGTAACACCATGATTTCCGGGCTTTGTGAAAGCCCTCTGACGTTCCAGGCGATCACGATCTGGCGCGACGAACTTCTGTCCGAGGACATCTTGTTGCGCGATGTCATCGACCTTGAGGCGACGTTCGGCAACCAGCTCGATGAAGATGGCGCGGTGGATGAACCTGTGGTTTCCGCAGAAGGAACCGCCACACCGAAGGAAGATAGCGGCCCTGAATTGGACGCGGATGGCAATCCCATTGCAACCGATGACGACGATGATGAAGACGACCAGGCGAACATGAGCCTTGCGGCGATGGAAGCGGCGTTGAAACCTCAAGTGCTGGAATCGCTCGATATCATTGCGGATGATTACGCCAAGCTGAGCGAGATGCAGGACAGCCGGATTTCTGCTACTTTGAATGAAGACGGCAGTTTCAGTGCGAAAGATGAAGAGCTTTATCAAAAACTGCGGGCTGAGATCGTTCTGCTCGTGAATGAGCTGCACCTGCACAACAACCGTATCGAAGCGCTGATTGACCAGCTTTATGGGATCAACCGTCGGATCATGCAGATCGATTCTGCGATGGTTAAACTGGCTGATCAGGCTCGTATCAACCGCCGTGAGTTCATTGATGAATATCGCGGGTATGAACTTGACCCGAACTGGCTTGAGCGCATGACTGAAAAGCCCGGCCGCGGTTGGCAGATGTTCATTGAGCGCTCAACTGAAAAAGTCGAAGAGTTGCGCACGGATATGGCGCAGGTCGGGCAGTACGTCGGCCTTGATATCTCGGAATTCCGTCGTATCGTCCAGCAAGTTCAGAAGGGCGAAAAAGAGGCGCGTCAGGCCAAGAAGGAAATGGTCGAGGCGAACCTGCGTTTGGTGATTTCCATCGCCAAGAAATACACGAACCGCGGCTTGCAATTCCTTGATCTTATTCAGGAAGGTAACATCGGCCTGATGAAAGCCGTGGACAAGTTTGAGTACAGGCGCGGCTACAAGTTCTCCACCTATGCGACCTGGTGGATCAGGCAGGCGATCACGCGGAGTATCGCGGATCAGGCGCGCACGATCCGTATTCCGGTGCATATGATCGAGACGATCAACAAGCTCGTTCGGACCGGTCGTCAGATGCTGCACGAAATTGGTCGTGAGCCGACGCCGGAAGAACTTGCCGAAAAGCTGCAAATGCCGCTTGAGAAGGTGCGCAAGGTGATGAAAATCGCCAAGGAGCCGATTTCGCTCGAGACGCCCATTGGCGACGAGGAAGACAGCCAGCTTGGCGATTTCATTGAGGACAAGAATGCGGTGCTTCCGTTGGACAGCGCCATTCAGGAAAACCTCAAGGAAACCACAACCCGGGTGCTTGCTTCGCTCACGCCACGAGAAGAACGTGTGCTGCGTATGCGCTTCGGCATCGGTATGAACACGGACCACACGCTTGAAGAAGTGGGCCAGCAGTTCAGCGTGACCCGCGAACGTATTCGTCAGATCGAGGCCAAGGCGCTCAGAAAGCTCAAGCACCCAAGTCGGAGCCGCAAATTGCGGAGTTTCCTCGATCAATAACAGTGTTTCCCCTAACCTGCCCTTGGGCGGTGAGGGATTGCTAGAACGCAATACAAAAGAGGGCCATGAGGCTCTCTTTTTTTGCATTTGAGCGAGGTTGCAAGGCTTTGCCCACCGGATCCGACTGAGCATACAATCGCAAAGGGTTCACGTGCAGAGCAACCGTTGCTGATCTTGCCAGATCACGCCGCAACGGGCTAATCTTGTCGGGGATGCATAAAGGGGGCGCGTCGTGTCGATTTTCAAAAAGCTTTTTGGCGGCGGTGCAACGCCAGAGCCAAGCCACGTGACGTATCAAGACTTCCGCATCACACCCACGCCTATGTCTGAAGGCGGCGCCTATCGGGTGTCCGCACTCATCGAAAAAGAGATCGACGGCGAGACACGCAGCCACACATTGGTCCGCGCAGATACCGTACAAGGTCTGGAGGCTGCGCAGGACGCGTCCGTGCGTAAAGCAAAGCAAGTGATCGATGAGCAAGGTGACCGGGTCTTTAGATGATCAGCCACATGGTATTCGACGTCCCACCATTGACCTGTTTACTTTTCCGCTTCCTTCCCAAGAGCTTCAACGGATTAGACTCCCCACTTAAAAAGTGAGGCCAACGGAGACCAAAATGCGCCAGATGCTCGCTTTTTTATTGCTCATGAGCTTGGCCGTGCCAGCTTACGCGACCTATCGTGCGATCAATCTTCTGAACGTGGTACCGATCGATCAGAACACCTTCGAAGTGATAGAAGACAGAGGGGCAGGGGCGAGTGACATTTGGTGTGCTGCTGCCGACTATGCACGGGCCGCAGGATTGGATGGTCTTCGCAAACGCATGTATGTGCTGGACGTGCGTGGCCAATCGAAGACGACAGCAAACGCCGTTGGGATCGTCTTTACCCTCGATCCGTCAGAAGACATCCGCAATACGGCCCCCTCCTATTCGGTGACCGTGACTCGCAAGGGCGAGAACCTGCCGATCAGCCACGCTTTTGACTTCTGTAACGATGTCAGATTTGACACTCTGAAAAACTTCTAAACAGGCAGCAGTTAGGGGCCCATGCAGCATCAATTCGAGATCGCAACGGACGGCCCTGGGCTTTACGAGTTCACCGCAGCGGTGCGCCACTGGCTGGCCGGGCAGGAGCATGGTCTGTTGACGCTGCTGGTGCAGCACACGTCTGCATCGCTCCTCATTCAGGAGAATGCGGATCCGGATGTACAAACCGATTTGCAAGCTTTTTTCAGACGTTTGGTTCCGAACGGCAACGATCCTTCCATGGTATACCTCACGCACACACTGGAAGGGCCCGACGATATGCCAGCACATATCAAGGCCAGTATGATGCCGGTGAGCTTGTCCATCCCTGTTCGCTCTGGGCGACTACAACTGGGGACCTGGCAAGGCATCTATCTCTTTGAGCATCGAGATCGCCCGCATGATCGTCGTGTCGCAGCGCATTTCCTTGCTGACCGATAAGCAACGGTTTCAGCTACAAGATGTGGGGCGGCATTTCTCCTCTACCCAAAACCTAGGCGCTGTCCTATAAGTGTGGATAAGTGGGGCAGCGATCCCACAACAAGAGGCAGAGACTGGAATAAGGGGGACGGCCGATGCGCTGCCCGTTTTGCGGAAATATTGATACTCAGGTAAAAGACAGCCGTCCGGCGGAAGATCATGTGTCGATCAGGCGGAGACGATTTTGCCCGGCTTGCGGCGGGCGATTTACGACTTATGAGCGGGTGCAGCTGCGCGACCTCGTCGTTATCAAATCTACCGGTAAACGTGAGGACTTTGACCGCGACAAGCTGGAGCGCTCGATCCGCATTTCGATGCAGAAGCGCCCAATCGATCCGGAGCGGATCGACCAGATGATTTCGGGCATAGTGCGGCGGCTGGAGAGCATGGGTGAGACGGACATTGGATCCAAACAGATTGGTGAGATTGTCATGGAAGCGCTCGCGCGGATTGATACCGTTGCCTACGTGCGATTTGCCAGCGTTTACAAGAACTTCCAGGCAGCAGATGACTTCGACAAATTTGTAAGTGAGCTGCGGCCAGACGTGCCGCCTGAAGAGTGACTTCAGCTGAAAGGTACATGGCGCTTGCGCTGTCCTTGGGGCGGCGCGGGCGCGGGTGTGTCTGGCCAAACCCTGCTGTGGGATGTGTCATCGTCAAGGATGGCCTGATCGTTGGGCGGGGATGGACCCAACCCACCGGTAGGCCACATGCCGAAACACAGGCCCTTAAGCAGGCCGGTAGTCTTGCGAAAGGCGCCGACGTTTATGTCACGCTGGAACCCTGTGCCCACCATGGCAAAACCCCGCCCTGTGCGCAGGCCCTGATCGATGCGCAGGTGGCGCGAGTCTTTGTCGCAATCGAGGACCCGGACGCTAGAGTGAGTGGCGCAGGTATGGCCATGTTGACCGAGGCCGGCATCGACGTGCAGACGGGTGTTCTGGCTGGTCGTGCCCTTCAGGATAATGCGGGATTCTTTGCGCGGGTCGAGCTGGACCGGCCCTTTGTCACGCTCAAACTTGCAAGCAGTTTTGATGGGCGCATTGCGACAGGGACCGGCGAAAGCAAATGGATCACGGCAAGCGCCGCGCGCCGTCGTGTCCATGCGATGCGGGCCAGCCATGATGCGGTGATGGTTGGCGGCGGGACAGCGCGCAAGGATGACCCGTCATTGACGGTGCGGGATCTTGGCTTTGATTGGCAACCTGCCCGCGTCATTATCAGCCGGCGTCTGGATGTGCCGCTTATGGGGCAGCTTGCGCGGACGGCACGGGAGGTGCCTGTCATCTTGTGCCATGGCCATGATGCAGACCCTTCGCTGATCCAGACATGGACAGAGCTTGGGGCGGTTTTGCTGCCCTGTCAGGCGTCGGGGGGCCAACTCGACCCGGAAGATGTGTTGAGACAGTTGGCACGGCATGGGTTGACCCGGGTGTTTTGTGAGGGTGGTAGCGCGCTCGCTGCTTCCTTTATCGAAGCAGATCTGGTGGATGAGTTGGTGGGGTTCACCGCTGGTCTGGCCATTGGAGCGGAAGGTCTTCCCTCCGTTGGAGCGCTTGGGCTCGAGCGTTTGGGGAACGCGCCGCGTTATAAATTGTTGGGTACAGAACAAATTGGGCCAGACGTGATGCATCGTTGGGCGCGGGCGACCTGACAAATCAACTCTTCGCTCAGCGCCAAAGATGCGCTTTGCTTGAGAAAACACCCTGGAGTTTTGCAAGCAAGCGGTTGGACCACGTGCGCCGCACGGGGTGCCGGTGCGTCGCAAGCCAGTCGACCACAGCTTCGACCGGGCAGGGTGTCTGGTTCTCCGGGTGGAAGTAGCGCGGGTAGTCGATCAGACTGGCATGGACCAGACCGGCAAGATCAGGCTCTGCTCGGCGGCGCGGCGGTACCTCAGCCACGTCCCGGGTGAGGCCCCAGCCTGCGTAAAAGGGAACGCCGAGCGTCGTGACGGGAATCCCCCGGATCAAGGCTTCAAACCCGAGCAGTGATGTCATCGTCCAAACCTCCTGCACTTCCGCCAACAAATGCAACGCATCAGCCCGCAGAGCAACATAGTCCGCCATCGCTTCGGAGACATCGCCGCCTTCTCTCAAACCTGCTTCTACGTCGGGATGCGGTTTGTAGATCAATGTGGCTTGTGGGTTCTCGCGCCGCACTGTCTCAAGCAAGGCCGCATTGGTGCTGATTTGTCCTCCTCCATGTACCAATGATGCGTCGTCCTCGACCTGTCCGACCACAAGGATGCGGTGTCCCTCGGGCAGTTCGGGGCGTGTGCCTGACAAATTGTATTTGGTTAACCCTTCATCCGTGACCCGCCGGATCAGAGTTTCCGCTCGAAGTCGTTGGTCAGGGCGCAGAGTGGCCCTTGCAGCTATGTAGTGTTCTAACCGATTGGGGTTTTTGGCGTCGTAGTAGATCCCCATATCATCTAATACCAGCGATAGCGGCGGGATGAGTTCTGCGCCGAGGCCGCGCGACCGCAGAAAACCGTCCTCGACCCTCACCGCATCCCCTTGGCCGACTGTGGCCTTGCTGGCCCAAACCATCCAACGTCGTTTGGTATTTCGCGCCTTGGCCGGATCATCTTCAAAAATCATCGGCACATGCGCACCGAAACTTTTCTGCAGCGTGTCGCGTTTCCAAAGCCGCATACCCGAGCCTACCCAGCCCAGATGATCATCGCGCCACGCGCGGGTTTCTGCGGCGAGGTTTTCGAGCGCAGTTTCAAATGTACATAGATTGTCGGAAAAGGGATCGTACCACTTTGGATAAAGCAAGACTGCGGCCGCAAAGAGCTGCGCTCTAGTCAGGCTTCGTTGGCGTCGCTGCACCGGGAATTCGTCCTGCGTCAATCCCCAGCCCGCATAGAAGGGGGCACCGAAAACGCGTGGTTTGTGACCTGCATAAATTGCTTCGAACCCGAGCTGCGAGGATACGGTATAGACGGCAATGGCTCCTTCCAGCAAAGGCCAGGGGCTTACTGGATCTGTGCAGAAGGACACCCTGCCTGACGCATCACCGTCTTCAAAATACCCTTGTCGATGTCCTTGTATGGTTTCCGGGTGCGTCTTTATGAGAATACGGGCGCCAGGGTGTTCTTCCTGTGCCACGTAGAGCATTTCAAGAAATCGATTTCGATCAGCACCACAGGCTATGACAGACGCGTCACCTTCAGTTTGGTCGATGACGAGAACGTAACCTGGTGGCGGCGTGGCCAAGGACGGATCAACGGCGGTGTATTTGGTCAGATGCGCTTCTTTCAGACGCTCGATCCCGCCTCGCGCCCGGTCCAGAAGAGCGGTGTCATCCAAGGGATGCGTGGCCAGAAGGGTCTCTAGGTCAGAAGGTTTTGCAGGGTCATAATGTACGCCGGATGTGTCGATGACGAGACCGATCGGCGGTGCGCCATCACGCCCCGGAAACAATGACCGCAGCCAGGCATCTTCAACACGTACAAGTCCTGCGTTGCGCCGTGCCGCGACAGCTTCGCCACGGTGCGAGGTCGGGCTGTTGCCCCAGACACCCACAAGATCATCAGGGCCGGGCGCACCCAGTCGAATATCGTACCCACTCAGTTGCAGGATCCGTCTGATGCGTGTCTGTGTCAGGAAACCGCCGTTATAAACGAAAAGACGCCGTTCCTCTCGAGGCACGGCGTCTTCTCGCTGAGCGGTCTTGGTCATGCAGCCTTAGTTTGCTAGCTGATCAAGCGATGCAGCAGGGCCGAGCAGAGACCCCACCAAGGCACCAACCGTCTTGTTCCATTGAGTCAAAGGTGCTTCCGTAACGTAGACCGTATCGCCATCACGGATGACGAAGTCCCGAGCCTCGAACATGCCATTGGGCTCTGTCAGATCCAACAGGTAAACCATGCGTTGATCCCCGATCAAATCGCTGCGGCCCAAGACTTCATTGGCGATGGGTTCCGGTTCGTTGCGAAAGACGAATACTCCTGTCGGATCGGATGTGGCCGAGACCAGTCCACCAACCTGTGCGATGGCTTCGAGGGCAGACAGATCCTGCTTTTCAAACCCAACCCGGGCCTGTTGACCCGTTGCGCCAAGCGCCGTGAAGGATCGTGTGTCCTCTTCCACCAGAATGCGGTCGCCGCCGCGCAACGCGATGTCAATCTCCGGGTGGTTGTAGAGATCAGCGAACCAAACGCGTCCTTTCTGGTTGCCCCGGATCACAGTGATCTGCGCGATCTCAGGTTCAATCGTAACGCCGCCCGCGCGCGCAAGCATCGTTGAAAGCGTGCGGGTTGGACGTTCAATAGGATAGACACCCTGGCCGCCGACCGATCCGATCAGAGAGACGGTCGCGCCGTCACCTGCCTCGCGCCGCACTTCAACTTGCGGGTCCGGAGTCTGATCCTGAAGCTTTTCCGTGATCAGGCGGCGTACCGCTTCCGGCGAGTTTCCGGCGGCTTTGATCCGCCCGGCATAAGGCACAAATATGAAACCAGAGCCGTCGACCTGCACCATCTCCAGCACCGTCGCATTCTGGGCCTCTCCAGCCAGGAGACCGTCATCGACGTTTTCCCAAATGGTCAGACCAAGCACATCGCCGGGTTGAATGGTGTCCGACCCCACTTGGCTCGCGTTTCTGAAGCTTTCCGAGAACCCGAGACCGGGGACGAAGGCCGTCGCGCGCGTGACGCGCTCGTTTACCTCAACCACATAGGCATCGCCGTCTTCGAGCACCGATCCGCTGAAAATCTGTTTCTTGTTCGGCCCCACATTCGGTAGACCACACGCCGAAAGGGCGGCAAAAGCCGCCAGAAATGCGATGGGACGCGCCCACCCGAAATGGAACGGTGTCACTGCTCGGTCTCCTCGACCTGTTCTTGTTCTGCCTCAAACAGCTGGTTTTCCAGCCTTATTGTTGCGCAGCTTACCTTAGAAAATCTGAAAATCCAGCTTTTCGGGCCATCAAGGTCATTGCACGACGCGGAACTGTTGCCGATGTGCTTCGCTTTTTTGAGTGGTGGCAGTGTAAGGGCCATGCGCGGACAGCATCATGTCCGTGGTGCGTCGTATTGCTTGTCGTCGTCCTTTTCGGGCATAAAAACTTCCCGGTAGTTGGCTTGTTGCCAGCAGAAAGTCCCTGAACTGACGGTAGGCTGCGAGGTCGGGGGCTTTGGGATCACCAAAAAATGCGGCCAGCGGCTGATCTGAAACCAATTCGGGTTTCGCGTAGATTGCTGTCCCGAAAGTTTTTAAAGGTAGTCCGCGCCAGAGCACTTGATGCCCTGAAGTAGAATTCACCGTCACAGCGCTGTGGGCATTGTTCAGCAGCCCGGCGAGCTTTCCACCCCGCACGAAATGAACACGATCTGCGATCTCATTTGTTTTGGCATGGCGTCTGATATCGCGGCGAAGGGGGGATCGTCCGTCCTCCAGTGGATGCGCCTTGAAGACAAGATGGTGGTGGCGTGCGGCGCCGGAGGCAAAGGCCTCGATCACGTAGGCCACGAAATCCTCCTGACGATCGAACGCCCCATGTGCTTGAAACGAACTGTCGTGCTCCAACTGCAAAAGGGCAACGTGATAGGGAAAGCTGCCGTTCCTGATACGGTACGATGCAACGATGCGTTCGACGGCTTGCAGTGGCATGAGGATCAGCCGTCTGAGGTAAAGACGAAACTCCTGCGCGACGTTCAACTGGCGATGAGGTTGAAAGCGCGGATAATTCCAGTTCCAGAACAGAACGAACCAGTGATAGAGCGCCCCGAAGAACATGTGTTGGCGCATGTCACCCCAATGGCACGGAGGGATCGGCGGCTCCACGTCCAGCTCTTTTTTCAACGTCCCGATCTGCTCAAGCGAGAGATTCATCAGAACGGAGTTTCCGTTTGAACCATCTCGCTCGTAGGTAATCCAGTATGGCCGCAGGTAACCTTCTTCGAAAATGTGAACACGCAGGCCTCGAGAGCGGGCCTGCTCAACCGCAATGGCATGAATCGGACGCACGTCGCCGTAAAGAACGAGGTCTGTAATGCCTTTCTTGTCCATGATCTCATCTAACGTCGTCGGCCAGTCTGTGAGATCACCGCGAAACGGGATGTAGCGGGAACGGTCGCGCCAGAATACGCTATCTCCAGCGTTGAAACCAACCCGCCAGCATCGCGCACCGCTTTTGCGCAACTGACGTGCCAACTGTTCAAAGAAAGGGCCGTGGGGACCCTGCAAGAACAGAAAAGACCGCTGTGTCGCGATATTTATTGGGGCCATTGAGACTATGATGCAGACGCCTTTTTCCTGCGTTGATGCAGGGTATTCGCGCAAATATGTCATTAAGGTTAACGGCGGACAAGTCTCTGCTCTTGCCAGCCAGCACCTGCATCGCTACCTCACCCCCATCAAAGCAAAAGGCAGGACTGACATGTTCACCGGAATTGTTACAGACGTTGGCCGTATCATCGAACTGGAGCAACAGGGCGATTTGCGCGCCCGTATCCACACCAACTATGACACCAACGGCATTGATCTTGGTGCCTCTATCGCCTCAGATGGTGTTTGCCTGACCGTTATTGATCTGGGGTCGGATTGGTATAACGTTCAGATCAGCGCGGAGACGGTCGCCAAGACCAACGTGAGCGACTGGCGGGTTGGCAAACGGGTCAATCTTGAAAGAGCGCTGCGCGTCGGTGACGAATTGGGAGGGCATATCGTTTCAGGGCATGTGGATGGTGTTGCCGAGGTCATCACTGTTGCGGATGAGGGGGACAGCACCCGTGTTACCTTGCGTTCCCCCGAGGCTCTTGCGCGTTTTATTGCGCCGAAGGGGTCTGTCGCGCTGAATGGCACTTCTCTAACAGTCAATGAAGTGTCGGGAACCGATTTCGGGATCAACTTCATTCCGCATACCAAGGAGGTCACCACCTGGGGAGACGTCGCCGTAGGGGATCACGTCAACCTTGAGATCGACACTTTGGCTCGTTACGTGGCGCGCCTTGCAGAAATGCCGGTCTGAACGGGTTTCTGGCGGGTGGTCAAGGACCCGCGGTTAAGTTATGAGCCTGCCACAAACACCAGAAGGCCCATACTATGAGTTTTGAAACACCAGGCCCCGTCGAGGCGACGCTGCGTGACAGCATCTCCACGACTGAGGAAATCATCGAAGAGGCCCGGCAAGGGCGCATGTTCATCTTGGTGGATCATGAGGATCGTGAAAATGAGGGTGATCTGGTGATCCCCGCCGAATTCGCCAATGCGGCCGCTATCAACTTCATGGCAACACATGGACGCGGGTTGATTTGCATGCCGATGACCGCGGACAGGATTGAGACGTTGGGCCTGCCGATGATGGCCGTTAACAACTCATCGCGCCACGAAACTGCCTTTACGGTTTCGATTGAAGCGCGCGAAGGGGTCAGCACAGGAATTTCGGCCGCAGATCGCGCGCTTACCGTTGCTGTGGCGATCGATGAAGAAAAGGGGCAGGCGGATATCGCGACCCCGGGACATGTGTTTCCCTTACGCTCGCGCAATGGCGGTGTGCTGGTCCGCGCGGGCCATACCGAAGCTGCGGTAGACATCAGCCGGCTCGCCGGGTTGCATCCCTCCGGCGTGATCTGCGAGATTATGCGCCCGGATGGCGAAATGGCCCGATTGCCCGACCTAGTGAAGTTTGCCTCAGAACACGATCTGAAAATCGGCACCATCAGCGACCTGATCGCTTACAGGCACAAACATGACAACCTGTTGCGCCAGCGCGACGAACGTATGGTCACTTCGGCCTTTGGCGGAGAGTGGAAAATGCGAATCTTCTCTGATCAGATCACCGGGACGGACCATGTGATGCTTTCCAAGGGCGATATCTCAACGCCTGAGCCGGTTCTCGTCCGGACCCACGCGCTGAACGCACTTGAAGATGTTTTGGGCCTTGGGCCAAGTGCCCCGGACGAGCTGCCACGCGCCATGCAAATCATTGCGGAAGAGGGGCGGGGGGCGGTCTTGCTTTTCCGCGAACCTCACCCGAAGTTACGGCTGGAAGGCGATGAAGATGAAGGGCCGCGTACGATCAAACGCACCGGTGTTGGCGCCCAGATCATGTCGACCATGGGTCTGCGGGACTTGATCCTGCTGACGGACAGCCCGCAAACCAAATACCTGGGCCTGGACGCCTACAATCTCTCTATCGTCGGCACACGCCCGATCACCGAGGACTAGATCATGGCCGCGAATGAACAGCACTACATCCTGCCCCGTCCGGAGTTTTCCAAACCGGTGAAAATCCTGATTGTGGTGGCTCCCTACTACAAGGACATTGCAGATGCTCTCGTCGCCGGGGCGCAGGCTGAAATCGAAGCAGCGGGAGGGACATGGGATTTGGTCGAAGTGCCCGGGGCACTCGAAGTCCCGACCGCAGTCGGTATCGCTGAACGATGCAGCAACTTTGATGGATATGTGGCTCTGGGTTGCGTGATACGGGGCGAAACCACGCACTACGAAACGGTTTGCAACGACAGCAGCCGCGCGCTGCAACTTCTGGGTTTGCAGGGCTTATGTATCGGTAATGGCATCCTGACCGTTGAAAACCGTGCACAGGCCGAAGCACGCGCCGAAGTCGCGGGCCAGAACAAGGGCGGCGGTGCCGCCGCTGCAGCCTTGCATCTGATCGCTTTGGCCCGTAAGTGGACCGCCGACCGCAAAGACATCGGATTCCGCCCGGCAGAGCCGGATATTCTAATGGCGGGCGATGCAAATGGACCCAAAACAGCATGAGCTCACTTCACGGTAACCTCTCGGGCAATCAGCGCCGAAAGATGAAATCCGCAGCCCGGCTATACGCGGTGCAGGCGCTGTTTCAGATGGAGCATTCCGAACAGACTGTTGACGCCGTGCGCAGGGAATTTCTGGATCACAGGTTCGGAGCGGTTTACGAAGGGCAGGAAATGCTGGACGGGGATGTGGATCTCTTTGCAGAAGTGATCGACACCGCGGTGAACTATCAGGCGCCAATCGACCAGTTGACTGATCGGGCGTTGGTGGCCAAATGGCCAATCGCGCGTATCGATCCAACATTGCGAGCCCTGTTTCGGGCCGCGGGCGCTGAATTGCAAAACAAGCAGACGCCGCCGAAAGTCGTCATCACCGAATATGTTGACGTCGCACGCGCATTTTTCGAAGACGGGAATGAGCCTAAGTTCGTCAACGCAGTGCTTGACCATATGGCCAGGGAAGCGCGTCCCGACGCGTTCTGAACCTTGCTGCCCTCAAAGGTCGGTCTATCTGGTCGGTCAGCAAGAGGATTTTGAAGATGCCGCGCGTGTTCAGACTCTATTTGATCAGTGCCCTGAACGGTTTTGGGGTTTCGCTCGCTTTTGTCGCGCTGATTCTTGTCTTTAACGTCGCCAATCTGCGTCATCTGGTCGGGAACTCGGACATTGGAGTGATGGCGGCCGTAGCGTTCTGGGTTCTGAACGGAATCGTGTTCTCCGGCGTGCAATTTGCCTGGGCGCTGGCGCAAATGGTACGTGCCGACAACGCCAGATTGCAGGATCTGGACGACGAACGCTCATCCTGACCTACCAAATGTTAAGAAATTAAGCGTATCTTTGCGAGAAGGCTTTTTTCACGGGTTATAGGGCTGGACATTTCAGGACGAAATGCCATCTTTAACTCAAAGGAGAGCAGAAATGTTTGATGCCATCTTTTCGTTTTTCAGGTCAATTTTTGCTGAGCCTCAGCAAGAAAAGCTGATGATCCGGATTCCCGTCGAGGAAAAGCGCGACCAGCTGCGTCGCCGCTGATCACTTCAAAGCGGTTGGTGGGTGTGACGGGCCCGCTGTAACCGTTTGGTTCTTTGTTCCCGAGGACCTGTTGATACAGGTGGGCGCCAGGTAACCAGGCCAGGGCCAGGACAGAGCCAGCTCCCTCGGATTTGCTTAAGGCCACCGGAACGTAACCGTTCACGAGAAAAGCAGCACCCGTCACCTTCTGCACTTAGGGGCACGGACCACCTGTGGCAAGCCCTGTGAAGTACCCAATCGAAGATAATGGTTGATTGATGTTCATGGTATGTTCATATTTGAAGCATGATCCTTGATGGCATCTCTGCATTGCAACCCGGACAGCTGTTGGCGCGCGGCGTCTCACGGCTTCTGGTAAGCCACGGCTTTGCCTGCGTCGAAGAGCTGATACCGTCGCGTGGACTGAGGGTCGATGTGATGGCGCTTGGTGGCAAGGGCGAAATCTGGATCGTGGAATGCAAATCCAGCCGCACCGATTTCCAGACCGACACCAAGTGGGAGGGATATCTGGAGTGGTGCGACCGGTTCTTCTGGGCGGTCGACTCGGACTTCCCGACAGAACTCTTACCTGACGCGAATGGTCTGATTATCGCGGATGCATATGGCGGGGAAATCCTGCGCATGGGAGAAGAGCAAAAGATTGCAGCTGCCCGGCGCAAGAGCCTGGTTCAGAAGTTTGGTGTAACGGCCGCCCGGCGGCTGCACAGTCTACGTGATCCTGACATGTGTGAAGCGATGAGTTAGCGGCGATTGCCCGTCATTGCGCGCGCGCGTTTGGCAGCGGCAGTGATTTCATCGGCGATCTCTTCCGCATCATCTGGTGCAAAATCCATTGGAATCTCGACCCCGTCAGCTTCAACGAAGATGCGCACCATCCCCTTATCGGTCGGCCCGATCTGAAGGGCCGCTTCAATGTCGCGTTCAGTGTCGATACCCATGATGGTGCTCCTTGGTGAAGTGGCAAAGCGCTACCGCGCAAAGACTTGAAACGCAAGTTTTTCTGATGTCGAATGCTCCAATGGAACCAGTGAAACTCCGCGCTTTCAGCGCCGTTGATCGTGACTGGCTGGTCGAGCAGCATCAAACGTCCTATGCGCGTGATGACGGGTTTGATGCGTCGTTTGGGCCGCTGGTTGCGCGTATTCTGGATGAGTTTTTGCTCAATCATGATCCGGCAAGCGAGGCGGGCTGGATTGCTGAACGTAATGGAAATCGTTTAGGGTCTATTTTTTGCGTAAGGCAAGGGCCACACACGGCTAAACTGCGGCTGTTCTACCTTGCGCGTGAAGCCAGGGGGCTGGGGATTGGACGGCAATTGCTGGAGACCTGCATGGGTTTTGCCGAGCGCAAGGGATATGGTGACATGCAGCTTTGGACACATGAAAGCCACAGAGCCGCCTGCGCACTTTATCGCGCATATGGCTGGCGGCTTGAAAGCAGCAAGCCGGTAAACTCTTTTGGCCAAGACCTGATCGAACAGCGCTGGCGGTATTGTTTCCAAGGCTCTTGCAATTCTTAAAGACCAAGGCTAAATCCGGCGCAGTGCCGCCTTAGCTCAGTTGGTTAGAGCGCCTGATTGTGGATCAGGAGGTCCCTGGTTCGAGCCCAGGAGGTGGTACCAAAACCCCCATTAAAAACAGCACCTTACGAACTTCGAGATGAATTCCGTTATACTCGTTTGGTCAGCTTTGGTCTTTCTTACCTCCTGATCCATTTTGCTCCGTTCCAAAAAGATCCACGATTCTAAATGGTTACCCTGCGGCGGTGAGCGCGAGTTCCAGCATCCATGCAACAAGGGTATGTTCAGTCAGTACCGACCATTGCAGCGCGAACCGCTAAACAGTGCGTTGCAATCTCCTGTGCTGCGTCTTCTGGCGCCAACGCAGTTGTGTCTAATCGAAGCGTATTGGTGAGGTTGCCTCCGATCAGCGGCTCTTGTGAAGCGTGATTGCGCCGTGCCACCTCTACGCCTTGCAACTTTCCTTTGCCTTTGCGTTCAGGGGATTGAATGCGTTTTATGTTCTCTTCAAGGGTGCAAACCACGTGGACCATCACAAGCGGCGGGCGCTGATTGCTTCGCTCGATGAATCTTTTCCACTCTTCCATTGCCCATTCAGTGTCACCCGTAAGGACGGTGGTGAAAATGACGGGTACATCGGCGGGCAATGCCGCAATCAGGTCATCCGCAATCTCTTCGACACGTCGCACTGCTCCACGAAATTCGGGTGTGCGAAATTCAGTCAGAGCAAACGCAAGATTGTAGAGCGTGTGAATATCGACGAGCCGCGCCTTCAAGAGCTTTGCAAGCTCGCGCCCGATTGTCAGTTTTCCGACGCCCGGATAGCCATTAAGGACTATGATCATACCGGCAAGATACTATGTGTTCGATTTCCGCCAACATCAAAAGAGCAGCAGTTGGCGTATTCGTAGCGAACGATCACTTCGTCCGGTGTTCTGACCAATCACTGAGACTGCTGGTGACGATTTCGTATCCCGACCCTAGCCCCCACGGGTTTCAACGCGCCCGCTTATCTTGGCACCTGAACTCATTGTCATGGTCCCCGCAGTCACATCAGCTTTCAACTCGGATTTTTCACCCAAAGTCAGCGCGCTGCACTTTACGTTCCCTTCGAGAAGGCCAGCAATATTCACTTCTTTCGCGTTTATCGCACCTTTGACGACACCTCGAGCAATTACCGCTACCGTTCTGGCTTCTATGTCGCCGGTAATGTTTCCCCCGACGGAGATTGCCCCATCCTTGGCAGAAAGGTTCCCTTGAATGGTCAAGTCCTCTTGAATCACAGTCTCGGACATTGGTTCTTGCTCCTAGCTTGTTCCTGTTGAGCAATACCCTCGACCGCCTCGAAATGCGAACGCTGGCACCAAAAAGCAGCGCACTTTTGCCGAAGACAAAGAAGGCGTGCTTGATATTGATCCAGCCCTTTGAAGCCACGCCAGCGAGGTGAAGGTAATTCGACCAAGCAATGGGGGAACTAAAAATCGCGAATTTGCCAGGCTGGATCTCGGCGATCTACACGAATCGTAACCGCACCAACCAGCCTGCTGCGACTAAGCTCCGCTCAGTTGGTCGTGTCTAGATCCCAATTAACAATACAAAGCAGTAACGGTTTCGGTGCCTGAACGGCCCGGATCAAGGCACAGGGTTAGAGTTGTGAAGCGTGAGGTTTTTGGCCTGGAATGACTACTCAATGTCAACTGTTTGCGTAAGCCGCCCTGTTACGCGATCGAATAGCAGGATTTGATCCCTATCCGTGACAACAGCGTACCAATTGGGGCCTTGCGTAAATGAAACTGCGCCTGCGCCGTTTGGAAGGGCGATGGTTTCGGGCAAGATGGGCGGGACGTCATAGAAGCGCATGACAATCAGTCCGATGATGATTAAAACACCCGCAATCATCGTCGCCGTCAGTACAGTGACCAGCCGGCGCAAAAAGCGCAGGTTGGTCGGCTCGGGCAACTTTGCGTCAGAGTCTTTTTCGGGGTGTTGCATGTCGTTACGTGAAATCCGTTTTGTGATTGAAGAGGCACCGCCCCCTCGTCTTGATAAGGCGCTGGCACGTGATGTTCCAGAGGAGGCGTCCCTTTCACGCACGCGATTAGCGCGATTACTGGACCAAGGCGCGATTACCGTTGACGGTACTGTGTGGCGTGACCCGAAGGCGCGGGTGCATGCTGGCGCAGAGATTTGTGTGGTCGTCCAAGAAGCGCAAGACAGTCATATCCTTCCAGAAGACATTGAGTTGGATATCATTTTTGAAGACGCCGATCTTGTCGTTGTGAACAAGCCGGCGGGTATGGTCGTCCATCCGGCACCGGGCACGCCGTCTGGCACTTTGGTCAATGCTTTGTTGGCACACTGCGGTGACGAGTTGTCGGGCGTCGGAGGCATGAAGCGACCAGGGATCGTGCACCGGATCGACAAGGACACAAGTGGCCTTTTGGTGGTCGCCAAATCGGATGCGGCACATCACGGTCTCGCAGCGCAATTCGAAGCGCACCGGGTTGAGCGTTACTACAACTGTCTGGTCTACGGCGTGCCGGATGCGAGTGATCCCAGGTTGAGGGGAGTGCGGGGCGCCAGTTTCGAACAAGGCAATATCCTCAAGCTCACGACTCATCTTGCGCGTCATAAGACCGATCGTCAGCGCCAAGCGGTCCTTTTCGATGGTGGCCGTCACGCTGTGACCCGTGCACGTACGGTTGAGAGGTTTGGCATACCTCCTGTGATCGCTCTGATGGAATGCTGGTTGGAAACGGGGCGGACCCACCAGATCCGAGTGCATATGACGCACGCCGGGCACGCCCTGATCGGAGACCCGACATATGGCGGCAGGCGCAAACTGCCCGCGAAAGCGTTAACGCCCGAAGCGGCCCAAGCCGTCGGTAGTTTCAATCGCCAAGCACTTCACGCGGCAGTTTTGGGATTTGAACACCCCGTTACGGGCGAAAAACTTCGGTTTGAGGCTGATTTGCCTGAGGATATCGCCAATTTACTAACGCTTTTGCGTCATGGCTGACACAAATCGCAAACCTGCGTGAGAGAGTCAGTTTGAAAGTGTTAACGCCAGCGCGTCATGGCAGTATTTCCTTAATTTATGTGGTCTAAGTTTGCGTTAACAAATTCGGTGGTCGCTATCTTGAACCGATCAGTTTAGACCCCATATTGATGTTAAGTTGTTAAACATTGGGAGGCTGAGCATGGCCAACTACGCAAATTTACCGGCACCAACACCGGAAGGCGGACTGAACCGCTATATGCAGGAAATCCGCAAATTTCCTCTTTTGGAACCGGAAGAGGAATACATGCTGGCCAAGCGTTGGGTTGAGGAGCAAGACACTGAAGCGGCTCATAAAATGGTTACATCGCACCTGCGGCTCGCGGCCAAGATCGCTATGGGCTATCGCGGGTACGGGTTGCCGCAAGCCGAGGTGATCTCCGAAGCGAACGTGGGCCTGATGCAGGCGGTAAAACGGTTTGATCCCGAGAAGGGATTCCGTTTGGCGACCTATGCGATGTGGTGGATCAGAGCATCCATTCAGGAGTACATCCTGCGGTCGTGGTCGCTGGTCAAACTGGGGACAACTTCGGGTCAGAAGAAACTGTTCTTCAATCTTCGCAAGGCAAAGAATAAAATCGGTGCACTCGAAGACGGAGATATGCATCCGGACAACGTGGCGAGAATTGCAACGGACCTTGGTGTGACCGAGGAGGAAGTGATCTCGATGAACCGTCGTATGTCGGGTGGCGATGCGTCACTCAACGCGACGGTCGGGTCCGAAGGCGAAGGCACGATGCAATGGCAGGACTGGCTTGAGGACGAAGATGCCGATCAGGCTGGTGACTACGAGGCCCGCAATGAACTTGAGGCGCGCCGCGAACTTCTGACCGAGGCCATGAGCGTGCTGAATGATCGGGAAAAGGATATCTTGACCCAGAGGCGCCTGTCCGAAAAAACGGTTACGCTGGAAGATCTTAGCTCCGAATACGATGTGAGCCGGGAACGCATTCGCCAGATCGAGGTGCGCGCATTCGAGAAGCTGCAAAAGAAAATGCGCGAACTGGCAAAAGACAAGGGCATGATGGCGACCGTCTGATCGCCGCCTGTATTTCTCAAGAGAACCTGCGCGTCGCAAGTCGCGCAGGTTTTTTTTGTTGTGAAGGACGGTGGGGAGCCCTGTTGGCACGCCGATGTCAAAAATCCCCTCATCCGGGAATCTATGCTATTCTGCGATCATGCCGGCGAGTAACTTCTTTGCTCAGCGAACGGACTTGGTCAGTTTTTGACCACTTGATCGAATTGGGGCAGCCTGCAGTTTCTGTTCTCTCATTCGGTCGGAAGTCCGGCGGCATGGTTTGATGCTGATCGTGCCTCGTATTTGGTTTAAGTATTTGGAGAAAAAAATGAAAATTGGCCCCTATATTGCGATTTTTCTGCTCGCAATTGTCGCGTGTTACGCTGCCGCCTTGGGATTTGGTAGCATGTCTTTTAAGGACAATCTGGCTGAGCGCGTCGTTACACATCTTTTGGCTCTGACATTCTTTGCCTTGCTGATTGAAAGGGCGGTGGAGGTCATTGTGAACAACAAGTTTCTCAAGCGGGAGCTCGACATTGATGCCTCGGTCGTCAAGCTTCATCGCGAGCATAAGATGCTCCAGACGGCGCTGGAGTTGGAATTGCAGCAGCCGGTTCCGGTGTTGACCGACCAAGTTGCACAAACTTCTGCCGAAACGGCCAAGAACGATATCGTCAAGGATCTGAGGGCGCGGATCACCCGAACGAAGGAAGCCAAAATCGATGCGGATCAACTGGCCATGCCGCAACGCGAGGAGCTTGGCGCTGAGAAAGCTGCCTTTGCGGCAACCACAGCCACGGTTCTGGGGGGCCTTGTCGCGTTGACGGGGACCACAGTTCTGGCTGAGTTCGTCGTTGTTCCCCCGGACTCGGCGAGCCAGAAGTTCCTTGGCCTGTTTGACCAGCTGCAATTTTTCGTCGCTGTCGACATCATCTTTACAGCGTTGATCCTGGCCGGCGGGTCAGATGGTATCCACCAGATCGTGAAGCAGTTTCTGTCAACCAAGGATGATTACAAGCTGACCTGAGCGCGGCGGCTTAGTCTTCCATTGCTTCCAACTGGTCGATGAAACCTGAAATCATGCTCAGGCCCTTGTGCCAGAACGCAGGATCCGAAGCGTCAAGGCCGAAAGGTGCCAGCAGCTCCTTGTGATGCTTCGATCCGCCCGCTTTCAACATGTCGAAATACTTGTCCTCGAAACCATCGTCGCCATCTGCATAGACCGCGTAAAGGGCGTTAACCAGACCATCCCCGAAGGCATAAGCATAGACGTAGAAAGGCGAATGGACGAAGTGCGGGATATAGGCCCAGAAGGTCTCGTACCCATCCATGAACTCGAAAGCTGGCCCCAGGCTTTCCGCCTGAACTGACATCCAAAGCGCATTGATATCGTCGGGGGTCAACTCGCCAGCACGGCGGGCGTCGTGCAGCTTGCACTCAAAGTCGTAAAAGGCGATCTGGCGGACAACGGTGTTGATCATGTCTTCGACCTTGCCGGCCAGCAGCACCTTGCGTTCGGCGTCGTCCTTTGCACCTTCGAGCATCTTCTGGAAGGTCAGCATTTCGCCAAAGACGCTCGCGGTTTCGGCCAGTGTCAGGGGCGTTGAAGACAACATTTCGCCCTGTTCTGCGGCCAACACCTGATGAACACCGTGCCCAAGCTCGTGCGCCAAAGTCATGACATCGCGTGGCTTGCCCAGATAATTCAGCATCACGTAAGGATGTACATTCGTGACCGTTGGATGGGCAAATGCGCCGGGCGCTTTGCCAGGCTTCACACCGGCATCAATCCAGCCTTTGCGGAAGAAAGGCTCTGCGATTTCGCCCATGCGCGGGTCAAAGGCGTTGTAGGCGGTCATCACCGTTTTCTCGGCCTGTTCCCATCCGACAATGCGGGTGTCTTCCATGGGCAGGGGGGCATTGCGATCCCAGACCTGCATCTTGTCCAGGCCAAGCCACTTGCGTTTGAGCTCATAGTAGCGGTGGCTGAGCTTTGGGTAGGCATCCACCACGGCATTGCGAAGGGCTTCGACGACCTCAGGTTCCACCTGATTGCTCAGGTGTCGCCCAAGCTGCGGGGTTTCCATGCCGCGCCAGCGATCGACGATTTCCTTTTCCTTGGCTTGCGTGTTGTGAACCCGGGCAAAGGTCTTGATGTTTTCCGAGAAGACCTGCGCAAGCTCACGCGAGGCCGCCTCACGCTTTGAGCGATCGGGTTCGGTCAGCAGGTTCAGCGTCCCTTCGATGTTCAGCGTTTCGCCGTCCACCTCAAACTCCAGCCCGGCGATTGTCTCGTCAAAGAGCCGTTCCCATGCATCACCCACAACACCCAGATCATGCAGGAACTTTTCCAACTCGTCGCTGAGCTGGTAGGGTTTCATGGCGCGGATGCGGTCAAACACGGGTTTGTAGCGGGCAAGCTCCTCGTTTTGCGCGTAAAGCCCGTCGAGATGGTCATCAGCGAGGCGGTTGATCTCCAGCGTAAAGAACACAAGCGGCGTGGTGAAATTTGTGATCTTTTCCTGCAGGTCGGACATGAATTTCGCGCGGCCAGCATCGGTCGTCAGTTGGTAGTACCGCAGGCCCGCATAAGACATGATGCGCCCGGCCACTTGATTGATCTTTTCATTACGCAACACGCAATCGAGAAATCCGGCAGCATCGAGCCCTTCAAGATTGTTTTCGAAATCGGTCGCGAAACTGGCACAGGCCTGCTCCAGCCAGTCCAGGTCCCGCTTCAGCTCCGGCGCATCCTCGCCGGTATAGAGATCGTCAAGGTTCCATTCCGGGAGATCGCCAAAAGGGCTCGGTGTATCTGCGCCATTGGCGTTGGCATCACGAACAATGAATTGGGACATCCCTGTACTCCTGTTTTGACCTAGCTGCTGGGAAAGCTGCCGGACGGTTTTCTCCCGTTTCAAGGGAGGTAAAGCGCCGATGCGGCCAGTGCAACCAGTACGCTGAACAAATTCGGTGGGAAACCAGGGAGAATTCGCTAAACTTTGCCAAGTTAAGGGTCAAGGCTGATCCTACATGTTAGGTATTTCTGAGAGAGGGGAGAATTAATGAACAACCAGTCTTTTGTCATTGCCGGTGGCGGTATCGTATTTGGGGTATTGCTGGCGGTCGCGATCACCAATTCCATGACCAGCAAAAAGATTTCCAGAGTGGTCGGTGAGGCCAGTGAAACAACTGCTGCATCCGTGACTGAAGCAACGGATGCATTGAGTGGCCGGCTGGACGCGCTCGAAGCGAGCGTCAGCGAGACCGCCACCGCTGCATCAGCCGAGATGGAGGAGCGTCTGGCCGCGCTGGAGGCTGATTTTAACAGCCGTGTCGACGCACTCTCTGAGGCTGCAAAGGCTCAGGCCGGTGACTTTGAGGCGATGATCGCGGACCTCTCGACGGCGCAGAGCGAGGGCAGCGCAGTTTCGTCGACAGCCCAAACGAATTCACAACTGGAGACGTCGAGCGCTCTTGGCGTCGGCCAGACAGCCGTTCTGGCGGATGGCGCGCTGCGGGTATTTGTCTCGATGATCGACACTGATGCCGGGGCTGCCCGCCTGAGCGTGAATGGTGAGTTGATGTCGCTCGGCACAAATGAAATGGCGTCGATCACAATCAACGGTGCTGACTGTTCGGTCGGCGTCGTTGGACTTGATGCCGAAGGGGCGACGATCGGGGCCGATTGCGGCGGGCAGAGCGCCAGCGCAACAGCACCGGTGCCACCAGCACCTGCGGATGGATTTGTTCCCGGAACCGTCGCATCGCTAGCGGATGGGGCATTGCGGGTCTTCGTTTCCGGTCTGGCAGCGGACGGATCCGCCACGCGTGTTGCGATCAACGGCATTGACACGCAGACGGTTGCAGCGGGCGACACAGTAGAAGTGACGTCAGGTGATCAGGCGTGCAGCCTGACAGTGACTGGTGTCGGAAACGGCATGGTTGGGCTGGAGGGGAGCTGTAGCTGACTGCATCCCGGAAACCGGGCTGAGTTCTGCTCAGCCCGTTTCGTCGAAGCCAAATAGCTGAGCGGGATTGTCGACCAGAATGCGGTGCCGCGTGTCGGAGTTCGTAACCACCCGATCAAACGCGTTCAGCAATTCCGCTGCCACCGGCATTTGCGCATCCGCAAGCATCAGATGTGGCCAGTCCGACCCCCAAAGGCACCTTTCGGGGTTGGCGGCCACGAGGGCTGCCACCAACGCGTCTGTTTGATCGTAGGGTACCGGGCACATCCGGTAGAGCGCGGAGAGTTTGACCCAGACATGACCCTCTGCCAACAGGGCGCAGAGCACTTGGAACCCGGTGCTTTGAGGTGTCAGGGCGTCTGCGGGCCAGCCGATGTGATCGAAGACCACATCAACCGGCAGGCGTCTGATGTCGCCAACAAGGTCCGCTACCTGCCGATCCGCGTGGGCGAGCATCTGGATATGCAGACCGCGATCCGCCAATGCAGGGGCCATTTCTTTGGCACCCTCCCAGGTCAGCACGCCGCCGTGTACGTAATTCAGACGGACCGCCGCCATGTTCCAGTCGCAGAATTGATCCAGCTCGGCGTCGCTTGCGCCGTCCGCCAGAAGGCCGACACCCCGAAAGTCTTCGCCCATGCGTCGTACCGCTTCCACGGTGACGCTGTTGTCAGTGCCGTAGAGGATTGAGTGCACAATCACGCCGCGCGAAAAACCTAACGCCTTCAAATGATCGCGGTAGAGCGTCAACCAATCCTCAAAGTTGGGGCCCGGGGCAGGGTTTTCCACACGACCGTCCCATAAGGCAAATTCCCCGCTCCCCGCGACAAGATGCACATGGCTGTCGCAGGCACCATCGGGCGCAAGTGATGCGGGCGGTTGCGGAGGTGGCGGCATTTGGGCGTTGGGTTTGTCAGCCATAAAGTCTCAGCATTTCCTTCAAGTCGTCCAGCGTATTGGCCTCTTGCAGAGGTTTGTCCTGCCGCCACCGTGACATGCGCGGAAATCGGAGCGCAACACCGGATTTATGGCGCGGGCTGGACTGGATGCCTTCAAAGGCGATCTCGAATACGTGGTGCGGCGTGACCTGCCGCACAGGGCCAAAACGCTGTTGTGTATTCTTGCGCACCCAGGCGGTGATTTCGCGAAACTCCGCATCGGTCAGCCCCGAATAGGCCTTGGTAAAAGGCACCAGATCGTTGCCGTTCCAGACCGCGAAAGTGAAGTCGGTGAAAAGGTTGGCTCTGCGACCGTGCCCGGCCTGAGCGTAGATCATGACAGCATCTATGGTCAGCGGGTCGAGTTTCCATTTCCACCAGTCGCCCTTCTTGCGACCCACCCGGTAGGGGCTGTCGGCGCGCTTCAGCATGATCCCTTCCGCATGCGCTGCACGGGCCTCTGCGCGCTGGCCCGTCAGCGCCTCCCAAGTCGCAAAATCAAGCTGGGGAGATAGTTTCACGGGCGCTTCGGCGGGCAGGTTTGCGCAGGCTTTTTCCAATAAGTGGCGCCGTTCAGCGAAGGGCTTGTCGCGCAGATCTTCGCCCTGCCATTCCAGAAGATCGTAGGCATGCAGCACAACCGGCGCATCGGTCAGCAGCTTTTTCGGAACAGTCTTGCGCCCAATCCGCTTTTGCAGCGCGTTAAAACTCGCGGGGAGGTCCTCGTCTCGTTGCCAGACCAGCAATTCGCCATCGAGAACGGTGCCCATTGGCAGAAAATCCATTGCCCTTGCAAGTTCAGGAAATCGATCTGTCATCAGCTCTTCGCCCCGCGACCAGACGAAGTACGCCCCTTCGCGCAGAATGAGTTGCCCCCGGATGCCGTCCCACTTCCATTCGGCGCGCCAGTCCGTCGGGTCCCCAAGCGCATTCGGGGAACCCTCCAGCGCATAGGCCAGATAGAACGGGTAGGGGCGAGAGGCATCCGCCGCAGGATCATCCGCCTCAATGAGGCCGTTCCAGGTGACCTCATCCGGTTGCCAGTCACCCATCAGTCGATGCGCAAGTTCGGCTTCGGGTTTGCCCGTCGCCTGTGCTAAAGCGCGTGTCATCAGTTTTTGGCTGATGCCCACGCGAAACCCGCCGGTGATCAGCTTGTTGAAGACAAAACGTTCTGTCCCGCCAAGCCTTTGCCATGCATCCAGCACGTAGGCCTTGCGCTGCGGTTCTTCGAGCTTTGCAAGCGCACGCAACCCGATGATCCAATCAGACAAAGACTCATCACCGCTAGTCTCTGTTTCCGGCAGCACCAGCGCGATCGTTTCGGCCAGATCGCCAACAATGGGGTAGCTTTCCTCAAAGAGCCACAACGGAATACCGGCTTCTTCCGCAGCCCATTCACGCAGTCGCGTCGTGGTCACCGCGCGTTTTGGGCGACGACCCGAAAAAAGAGCGATGGTCCAGATGCGATCCGGCTCCGGGGCGGTTTTGAAATAGGCTGCAAGGGCCGCAGTCTTTACGGTCGTTTTTGTGCTTTGATCGATTGCACTGAAAAGGTGGGCAAAGTTTTTCATGAGGCCGCCGCCGTCTCTGCCTCGTCATCATCACTACCGAACTCGGTTGGCACGACTTTTGCGTTCCATCCGTTCTCGCCAAGATACCGCGCGAAGATATCGGTGTAGCCATGCGTCACATAGATGTTTTCAGCGCCGGTTTCTTTTATGGTCGACAACAGGCCGGGCCAGTCCGCATGATCGGAGATCACGAAACCCCTGTCGCCCGCGCGTCTGCGCCGAATGCCGCGCAGCTGCATCCAGCCGCTCGCAAAGGCACTTTCAGCGGGCCCGAAACGTTTCGCCCACGTACTGCCCAAGGCGGATGGTGGCGCAAGGACCAGCGCGCGGCGATGCTGTTTAGGATCGGTGTCTTTCGTGAGCAGCGCTGTGTCGGGTAGCTCTATCCCTTGCTGCCGCATCACCTTGTTCGACCCCTCAATGGCCCCATGTGTCAGAATGGGGCCGATTTCCCCCTCCAGCATGCGCAGCAGACGTTGCGCCTTACCAAGTGAATAAGCCCCCAGAAAAGCGGTCTTGCCAGCTTCGGCACAGGTTCGCCACCAAGTGTTCAGCTCATCGGCAACCTGTTTCTGGGGCTTCCATCGAAAGATCGGCAGGCCAAACGTCGATTCCGTGATGAAGTGGTGACATTGCTGGGGCTCGAAGGCCTCCGAGAGCCCGTCATCTTCGATCTTGTAGTCGCCCGATGCGACCCAAACCTCGCCATCCACCGCAACTTTGATCTGCGCCGACCCGGGTACGTGACCCGCGGGATGAAAAGACACCAGGGCATCGCCAATCTGTGTCACTTCGCCATAGGCCGTGCCCTGTACATCAATATTGCCCAATCGGTGCTTCATGATCGGAAGGGCAGTATGCGTTGCGAGGTAGCGCCCATGTCCCGGACGGGCATGATCTGCATGACCATGGGTAATGAGCGCGCGGTCCACGGGTCGCCACGGGTCGATATAGAAATCCCCGGCACCACAATAGATGCCGCGTTCCGTGAAACTGAGAACAGGTTGGTGCGTCATGACCCTAACCTAGCAAGGTTGGGGCCATTGCCCAGTCAACCTATGGCAGCGGGTCCAAAAAATGGGCGCTCACGAGATCAAACAGCGGCTCGGTCACGTTAGGGCTTTCCATCAGCACCTCATGCTCGCCATCTGGCACGATCTCCAGCCGGCCCCCCGGCCAGTTTTGCATCCGTTGATGAATGGCGGGGATGTCCACAATGCGCTCGTTACTTCCGAGCAGGGTCAGACATCGCTGTGTCGGCGAAGGTCTTCGCGCTAGGTGTCGTATCTCCAGCAGGGCCTCGCGCAACCAGACGTAACTTGGGCCACCCAACGTCAATTCCGGGTGTTTGATGAGCTGGTCACGCATGATCTCATACTCTTCGCGATCCCGTGTCAGAAGGTTATCTTCAAACCCTTCGACAAGAACGTGGTGGTCGAGCTTTGATCCCGGCGGCAGCCGATGCCCCTGACCAATCAGCGGCATCGTAAGGCTTAATCCCCAGGCGGCTCCCCGCAGATGCGGTTTGATCTGCAGGCCCCACATGGGGCCGCTAAAGACAACGGAGTCTACATCCAACCCCGCCATCAGGGCGCGCAACCCGATAGCACCCCCCATGGAATGGGCCAGCAAGTAGTAGGGACGGGGCAGATCAAGCGATTGTGCCGCCTCAACCATCGCGGCCACATCTTTTTGATAGTCTGTGAAACGCTCCACATGTCCGATAACAGGGTTGTCCAGCAGACGATCCGCTAACCCCTGACCTCGCCAGTCAATCGCAGCAGCAGCCAGACCGCGCGCGGACAGGGCCTGCGCGATCCGGGCATATTTTTCGATAAATTCGGTCCGTCCGGGAAAAATTAGGACCGTGCCTTTGGCGTTTTGCCGGGACCAGTACCCCAACCTGATGCGGACACCATCAGCGGTTTGCGCCCAATAGGCCACGGTATCTTCAGGGCCGTGGGCGATGTCGCTGTAGTATGGTGCCGGAGCAAGATCCATCAGGCGAGGGCTGCCGCCAGTTGCATTGCCATGCCCATGTCGCCATCGACAGTCAATTTGCCGGACATAAAGGCACTGGTCGGATCTGTTTCACCTTCCAGAATGGACTGGAACGTCTCGGCGTCTGCGCTGAGCGTGACATCGGCGGCTTCATCCGTTGCCCGCGCGCCTGAACCGTCCATCACGATGCTGCCTTCGCCTGCGATGTCGAACTTCGCTGTTCCTCCGAAATCCGCACCGGCCAGTTTTTCGTTCAGCATGGTAACGGCAGTGTTCACAATATCGCTCATTTTGAGACCCTTTTGACTTGTTGCGCGTGCTGGCTCTGGAATTGCGCCGCACGGCTGTTACATTCTCTCACGTTATGGCTATGCATGCGAAGATTCTCAAACTGATCGTTACGGCACTTTTCGTGTCCTGCTTGATTTTAGGGCCGGTGCAGGCTCAGTCCACCGAAGGGGAGTTGCTGGAGCAGTTACGCGAAGCGCCCGAATCAGAAACCAAGAGGCTCGAGCGAGAGTTGAGCCTGATTTGGGATCGGTCTGGGTCAGCCTCGATGGATTTGCTGCTCAAGCGAGGGCGAGAGGCATTGGAAGAAGAAGACAACACCCGGGCGATCGAGCATTTTTCCGCGCTCACAGACCACGCGCCGGATTTTGCCGAAGGTTGGCATGCCCGCGCAACGGCCTATTTCCGGGCGGGTTTGTACGGGCCGGCGCTGGATGACTTGCAGCGCGCTTTGATCCTCAACCCCAATAATTACAACGCGCTTTTTGGGCTTGGCGTCATGTTTCAGGAGTTCGGCGATCTACCCAGAGCGGCAGAAGCTTTCGACCGCGTTCTGGAAATTCACCCCAATCATGAGCGCGCCCAGGAGGCTCGCAAGAGACTGGTCGGACGCGGGATAAACGAGACGCTCTGACGCTCTCCATGCAAGGAATACGCCGTGACAGGTGACAAACGGGTGGTCGCCGTCCTGGGCCCCACCAACACCGGCAAGACCACCTATGCCATTGAACGCATGCTGGGGCACCGCACCGGCGTGATCGGGCTTCCCTTACGTCTGCTGGCACGCGAGGTCTACGACCGGCTGGTTGCGGCCCGTGGGCCCTCCGTGGTGGCTTTGGTGACGGGTGAAGAGCGCATCGTGCCGCCGCGCACCCAATACTGGGTCTGCACGGTCGAGGCGATGCCCGACGGCATGGGGTGCGATTTTCTGGCCGTGGACGAAATACAGCTCTGTGCCGATCCGGAGCGAGGGCATGTGTTTACCGACAGGTTGCTGCGGGCACGGGGGCTGCATGAAACACTGTTTCTTGGGGCAGATACGATGCGGGGGCCGATCCGCGCCCTCGTGCCGGAGGCGCAATTCATCCAGCGTGAAAGGATGTCCAATTTAACCTATATTGGGCCAAAAAAGATCAGCCGGATGAAGCCGCGCAGCGCAATTGTGGGGTTTTCGGTTGAGAACGTTTACGCAATTGCTGAGCTCATCCGGCGTCAGAAAGGCGGTGCTGCTGTGGTCATGGGCGCACTCAGCCCCCGGACACGCAACGCGCAGGTCGAAATGTATCAAAGTGGTGAGGTGGATTATCTCGTTGCAACCGATGCAATTGGGATGGGCCTCAACCTGGATGTCGATCACGTGGCCTTTTCTGCTTTGTCCAAGTTCGACGGGCGTCGGATGCGCATGCTTGCGCCCAATGAATTGGCTCAGATCGCTGGACGCGCTGGGCGTGGCATGAAGAACGGCACATTTGGCGTGACAGGCGAGGCGGGGTCGCTGGATGACATGGTCGCGCAAGCGATCATGGACCACCGGTTTACGCCGCTCAAGCGACTTAACTGGCGCAATCATGCCCTGCAATTCGGCTCAATTGACCGATTGATTCAATGCCTTGAAGCGCCACCCGCTGACGAAATCCTGACACGCGCACGGGAATCTGATGATCTTGGTGCACTCAAAGCACTGGGTCAGGTTGCGGAGGTCGCTGCGCGCTGCAGCGATGGCCCCTCGGTTCGTCTCTTGTGGGACGTTTGCCGAATCCCGGATTTTCGCGGCATCAGTCATGCTGAGCATGCAAGCCTGTTGGAGCAGATTTTCACCTATCTGCATGAAAAAGGGCGGATTCCGAACGAGTGGCTGGCAAGCCATATTCGCCGGATTGATCGTACGGACGGCGACATTGATGCTTTGTCTAAAAGATTGGCATATATCCGCACATGGACTTATGTCGCGCAACGCAAAGGCTGGACAGATGAGATAAGCCATTGGCCTGAGCAGGCGCGTTCTGTAGAAGACAGGTTGTCGGACGCGCTGCACGAGCGGCTGACCCAAAGATTTGTAGATCGGCGCACATCCGTGCTCTTGCGCCGGCTCGGCCAGAAGGAAGCCATGGTGGCAGAAGTATCAAATAGCGGTGAAGTCACCGTTGAAGGGGAATATGTTGGCAAACTGGAGGGGTTTCGCTTCAGTCAGGACAAAGGAGCGGGCGAGGCGGAAGCAAAAACCATCAAGACCGCTGCACTGCAGGCTCTTGCCCCGCAATTCCACTTGCGTGCCGACCGGTTTTACAACGCGCCGGATACTGAGATCGACTTCACCGAACAAGGCGGCCTTATGTGGGGCAAAGATGCCGTCGGCAAACTTGTCGGCGGTGCCGACCCGCTGAAACCTCAGGTCGAGGTCTTCGTGGATGAAGTTGCAGGACCGGATGTTGCTCAAAAGGTTCAGCGCCGCTTGCAGCATTTCATTGACCGCAAGGTCGCGGCTCTTTTTGAGCCACTTCTAAACCTCAGCCGGGACGAAACGCTGACGGGACTTGCCCGTGGCTTTGCATTCCAGATGGTTGAAGCGCTGGGCGTGTTGCCCCGCTCTCAGGTCGCCGAGGACGTGAAAGCGCTCGACCAGGACGCGCGCGGTGCCCTTCGCAAACATGGTATCCGTTTTGGGCAATTCACGATATTCTTGCCGCTACTTCTCAAACCGGCGCCGACGCGACTGCGTTTGGTTTTGTGGTCCTTGTCGCGCGGCCTTGACGCCTTCCCGGAAGCACCGCCACCTGGTTTGGTGACCATACCTGTGGATGAGGCTGCTCCTGAGGGGGCGGACACGATGTCAGGCTACCGCAACGCCGGCGCGCGGGCGATCCGCATCGACATGCTCGAGCGGCTTGCCGACATGCTTCGAGCCGAGAATACTCGTGCGGGCTTTGAGGCAAAGGCCGATATGCTCTCGATCACGGGTATGACACTCGAACAGTTTGCGGATTTGATGCAGGGTCTTGGCTACAAGGCCGAGCGAGGTGAACGGCTAAAAGTGAAGGCGGCAGAAGCACCCGCGGCAGACGAGGGTGGCGACACGAAACCCACAGATACGCCAGAGCAGGAAGCGTCGCCGGAGCCGGAGGCTGAAACACCTGCCGTGGCGCCCGAAGATGCGGCGGTTTCACCAGAGGCTGCTTCCGAAGATCCAGCTGCGACTGAGAATGCAGCACCGGAAATGGAGGTGTTCTACACCTTTGCCTGGGGCCGGGCGCCACGCGGGGCACATCAGGGTGGACGTCGTGGCCAAGACAAGCCGCAGGGCAAGGGGAAACGTCCTCAAAAAGGCAAACGCGGTGGGCCGCGCGGAGAAAAACCGCAAGGCGGCCAGAAGTTCTCTGCGAGACCGCCCAAATCTGAGAAAAAGATTGATCCCGATAACCCGTTTGCTGCTGCGCTGATGGGGTTGAAGGACACCAAATAGGTGAGCGACAAGCTGCGGCTCGACAAATGGCTCTGGCATGGGCGGTTCTTTAAAACACGCTCGCTGGCGTCGCAGGTCGTTGCATCCGGTGCCGTCCGGGTGAACAAAATTAAGGTGAGCAAACGCAGCACCCTTATTGGTCCTGATGATGTGCTGACCTTTCCTCAAGCCGATCACATTAGGGTGATCCGTGTCCTCGCGCTTGGAACCCGCAGGGGACCCGCACCCGAGGCACAAGCACTTTACGAAGACTTGTCACCGCCAAAGCCGAAAACGCAGGAAAAGGCTCCGCCAAATCCGGCTTATGAGGGAAAAGGTCGCCCGACCAAGAAGGATCGTCGCACCCTTGATCTTTCTCGCACGCGGTCTCTTGAATGATGGAGTTCTGTCATTTAGCTAGCGCTGAGAGAGACATGCCGGAAGAGAGGGTCCGATGACCTATATCGTGAATGACAGTTGCATCGCATGCAAATACACGGATTGCGTGGAAGTTTGTCCGGTGGACTGTTTTTACGAAGGCGAGAACATGTTGGTGATCCATCCGGACGAATGCATTGATTGCGGTGTGTGCGAACCAGAGTGCCCGGCAGATGCCATCCGACCTGATACAGAACCTGACATGGAGAAATGGGTCGAGTTCAACCGCAAATACTCCGAGCTGTGGCCTGTTATCATCACCAAGAAAGACCCCCTTCCGGACGCAGAAGAGCGCGATGGTGAGACTGGAAAGCTCGAAAAGTACTTCTCTGAGGCACCAGGCGAGGGCGGATAACAGCAAAATTGCCCTCCGATTCGGTTGTTTTTCGTGTTGAATTGAACGCAAACCCTCAATTCTAAACGTTATTTTTATAGCTTACGTAGCGGCAGCTTTCGGGATGCCGTTTTTTGTGTTATAATCCGGTTACAAATCAACGACGGAAGAACATTTCTCATATCCATTGAATGGATATGCGCCTGACAATTCGGCAGTAACGCACTTGGTCGCGCGGCGTATAAGCCACGATCCTGTGTGGTTTTGACTGTCGAAAAACATGGGATGTTCGACGTCAACCGAGGAACAATGAATGTCAAAATCGAAAAAACTTGATTTCCGCCCGAATGAATTCGTCGTCTATCCAGCCCATGGTGTTGGTCAGATCATATCGGTGGAGGAACAGGAAGTCGCCGGCATCTCGCTGGAGCTTTTCGTGATCTCCTTTGAAAAAGACAAGATGACGTTGCGGGTGCCAACACACAAGGCGACGGAAATCGGGATGCGCGCGCTGAGCAGCCCGGATGTGATCTCTCATGCAATGCGGACGCTGAAAGGCAAGGCCAAGGTCAAGCGGGCCATGTGGTCGCGCCGGGCTCAGGAATACGAACAAAAGATCAATTCCGGTGACCTGATCGCAATTGCTGAGGTCGTACGCGATCTGCACCGTACGGATGATCAACGCGAACAGAGCTATTCAGAGCGTCAGCTTTACGAGGCCGCTTTGGAACGGTTGACCCGTGAAGTCGCAGCCGTCAGCGGCGGCGACGAACTCGCAGCTGCAAAGCAGGTCGGTGATGTTCTGGAAAGCCGCGTCGCGGCCTGATCCCATCCCATCACGCTAATATTGCCGCGTCCCATTTCGGGCGCGGTTTTTTTTATTGAAGAACAGCGAGCATGATGCAGAGCATTCCGGCTTCGCTGACTTGCTGGACTGCTCCAAGGACGTCTCCGGTCTGACCGTTGATCTTGTGGCGGGCAAGCGCCTTTGCCAAGGCCGCAATGATCACGGCGGCCACCACCGGGAGTACGCCGATCTCGCCCAAAAGTGTCAGGTTCAGCACCAGTACCAAACCGAACCCGACGAGCACCCGGGACATATCCGGGCGCCCAACGCTGTGCGACAGACCAGTGTCCCGGGCATGTGGCAACCCTTGCATCAGCACTGGCATGGCCGCGCGAGATGTCGCCGCACAAACAATGACTACGAGTGGCGTCTGAGGCAGGATCGCGGCAATACTCGCCCATCGCACGGCAACGCTAAAGATCAATGCCAGTGTCCCATAACTTCCGATCTGGCTGTCTTTCATAATCTCAAGTCGTCTTTCGGCTGTCTGCCCGCCCCAGAAACCGTCGGCAACATCTGCAAGACCGTCTTCGTGCAATGCGCCACTGGCACAGGTCATCACCAGGAGCACCAGTCCTGCAGCAACAATCGACGGCAAGCCAAGGGCCATAGCCGCGACCCCGGTCAGCGTGGCCAAACCACCAAGTGTTATGCCGACGATTGGGTAGGCCCAAACAGCTTTCCGACTACGCTCAAAAGCCGTGAGCGGAAGGCTCGGCTGTGGCAGGCGCGACAGGAGCAAAAACGCCAGACGAACATCCGTCACAATATTCGAAAGGATGTCGGTTTTCATCCGCCTCGGGCCTCATCTCGTCTTGCCGGTCGTTTTCCTTGGGGTAAAGAGAGCTTAACAATCATGCAATGAGGTTCTTCCATGTCAGCAGCATTTTCAGACCTGACCCAATTTCGCGAAATACTGTCCACACTAGTCGCTCCCGCAGCCGCCTCGTTGGATGCTGCAGCGGCCCGTAACAGTCAGCTGACGAAACCACAGGGCGCTCTTGGCACGCTGGAAGATTTGGCAATTTGGTATGCAGGTTGGCGGGGCACTGATAAGCCCGAAATTAGGCGTCCTCAGGTTATCGTATTTGCTGGCAACCACGGGGTCACCGTTCAGGGCGTTTCCGCGTTCCCTGCAGAAGTGACGGCCCAGATGGTTGCAAACTTCGAACATGGTGGGGCGGCGATCAACCAATTGGCCAACACATTCGGGGCACGCCTCGACGTGCATGCGTTGTCGCTTGAGACGCCAACAGCGGATTTCACCCAATCCCCTGCCATGACCGAAGATGAACTTCTCGAAGCTCTCAGCATTGGGTGGCAATCAGTCGATGAGACAGCGGATGTGCTTGTTGTTGGTGAGATGGGGATTGGCAATACGACGTCCGCAGCGGCATTGGCGGCGGCGTGTTTTGGCGGTAGTGCCGAAGACTGGGTAGGTCGCGGGACAGGTGTTGACGATGAAGGCCTAGCGACCAAGACGCGCGTTGTGGCCGAAGGGCTTTCGCGAAACGCGCAGATCAATGACGGGTTGGAGATACTGCGCTGCCTCGGCGGCCGTGAGCTGGCGGCCATGTGTGGTGCCATAGCGCGTGCGCGGGACCTGCGCCTTCCGGTGGTTTTGGACGGATTCATCTGTTGTGCTGCGGCTGGATGCCTTGCGAAGGTTTCGAATTCGTCGCTCGATCACTGTGTTGCAGGCCATCTCAGTGCCGAAGGGGCGCATGGACGCCTGTTGAAGGCGCTTGGAAAAGAACCCTTGCTGTCGCTTGGCCTGCGTTTGGGCGAGGCGTCGGGCGGGACCCTGGCGCTTGGGGTGCTGAAAGCCGCCGTTGCTTGCCTTAGCGGTATGGCCACATTTGCCGAAGCCGGTGTCGCAGACGGCTAAAGCTAAGTCGTACACCGCATCATGATGATTTGCCCTTGTCGGTATCCGGGCGGCTGAGAATTGCGGTTTCCAGTTCTTTTTGCAGTTCTCGCGCTCTGGCCACGTAGGCTGGGTTCTGGCTGACCGGTTTACTGGGGTCCCATAATTCGGCCAATTGGCGAACGGTTTTGCGGTCGTGCTGGTAAAAGACCCGCTCGGCCTCTGAGGCTTCGTATTCGCTCAGGCCCATGTTCTCGAGAACATAGCGCCCGGCGCGCAGAGAGCTGTCAAACATCTCACGGACGATATCCGAAGCGCCCGCCTGAAACAGCCTGTACACATAGGTCCGGTCACGCGCGCGGGCGATGATATGGAGATCGGGGCGTATCCGGCGCGCATATTTGACCAGTTTGATTGCGGCCTCGGGGTCGTCCAGGGCGACAACCAGTACCTTGGCTGTCTCAATCCCGGCAGCGCGCAGGATGTCGGGGCGGGTTGGATCCCCGAGGAAGCCCTTGAACCCGAAGCGGCGCATCACACTGATGGTTTCCATGTCGTGATCCAGAACGACAGTATTGAACCCGCTGGCTTGCACAAGACGGTTCACGATTTGGCCAAACCGTCCGATGCCTGCAATGATGACTGGGCCTTCCTCGTCGATTTCGTCGTCTTCCGGACGGTCTTCGACTTTTTCCTCCATTCGCTTGGACAGCATGTCGTAGAGGATAAAGAGCAGCGGCGTGATCAGCATCGATAGGGCGATGACTAGCAAGAGTGTCTCTGCTACGTCTCTTGGGATCACGTTCTGTTGCACCGAGAATGAGGTCAGAACAAATCCGAATTCGCCAGCTTGTGCCAACCCCAGAGCAAAGAGCCAATTGTCTCTGCCTTTGAGTTTAAAGGCGCGCCCGAGGACGTAGAGAATTATCCCTTTTACGATAATCACCAGTATCGCCATCGAGATGATTGCGGGCATGTTGCCGAATAACAGCGTGAAATTGATCCCCGCACCAACGGTTATGAAAAAGAGGCCGAGCAATAGGCCCTTGAAGGGCTCAAGGTCAGTTTCCAGTTCATGCCGAAATTCGGAATTCGCTAGAACCACGCCCGCGAGGAATGCGCCAAGGGCAGGGGAGAGCCCCACGAGCATCATCAGAAAGGAAATGCCGACCACGATAAGCAGGGCAAGGGCGGTGTACATTTCCCGCAACCGGGCTGCGTGGATGTATCGGAAAACAGGCCGCGTGAGATAGACACCCGCAAAGACCACTGCCGCTATGGCCGCGACCGTGACGAGGGTCACGCCCCAGGCTGGCAAGCCCTCAACCAGAGACAACGAATGATGCCCCGCGCCGTGGTGGCTATCGCTGGTACCCAGTTGGATCGAACCATCCTCAGCAATGCGGGTTGGCAGCGTCACCACAAGAAGCGGCAGGAAAGCCAGGATCGGGATAACCGCGATATCCTGCGTCAGCAGGACCGAAAAAATATTGCGCCCGCCGTTGGTCTGCATCAGGCCTTTTTCGGATAGTGTTTGCAGAACGATCGCGGTGGAGCTGAGCGACAGGCTCAAACCTATTGCCATTGCAACACCCCAAGGCTGATCATAGGCCATGGCGATCCCCATCAGGGCTAATGTGCTGAGCGCGATCTGCAGCCCGCCCAGGCCCAACAACCTGTGTCGCATGTCCCAGAGCGCGCGGGGTTCAAGCTCAAGACCAATAAGGAACAGCATGACGACGACGCCGAACTCCGCCACATGCTGCAAATCTTCGGTTTCAGAGCCTACCAGCCCAAGTGCCGGACCGATGATAATGCCAGCCGCGAGATAGCCGAGGACCGATCCTAACCCCAGGCGGGCGGCGATGGGCACCGCAATAACGGCAGCCGCAAGATAGATGGACGCCTGATAAAGAAAGCCTTCCATTAGTAGGTATTCTCCTTGCGGGTCACGTCGGAAGCGCCCCATCTGTTTTTAATTGATCCATGACGATCTGGCTGTGCACCCGCGCAACCGCCGGGTGGGTGAGCAACACCTCCTGAATCAGGCGATTCAGATCCGGCAGATCTTCACAATAGACCCTTAAAAGATAATCTGCGTCACCCGTCATTGTCCACGCGTCGGTGATCTCGGGCGTGCGTTCGACGAGGTTCTTGAAGTCGCGGGACTGGTCTGCGCCATGGCTGGCCAGGTGGACCTGAACAAAACCCTGAACATTCAGCCCCAATGACAGCCCGTCAAGCCGCGCGACATAGGATTTGATAAAGCCCTCGGTCTCCAGCCGCTGACGCCGCCGCCCGGCTTGGCTGGGTGATAGGTGCAGCATTTCGCCCAACTGCTGAGCGGTCAGTTGCGCATCCTTTTGCAAGGCGGAAAGCAGTCTCTTGTCGATATCATCCAGCAAGGTGCGTATCTTTCGCATTAATTTCCGTAAATATGCGTAATTATCGCGTGAATTTCCACCTTAAGATGGAAGATTACGCAGAAACCGCATGTGGCTGATGCTATGTGTCTAAACATAAGGCGTTTTCGATTATTTTCAGCAAGGAGTGATGGTCATGGGCCCTTTTCCGCATAATGCCCCGCGTGCAGAAATCAGTCAGGACAACCCTGCTGGAACGGACGGGTTCGAGTTTGTCGAGTTTGCCCATCCGGAGCCAGAGGAACTCCGCGCACTCTTTACGCGCATGGGCTACACGCATGTTGCCACGCATAAGTCCAAACAGATCGAGTTGTGGCAGCAAGGCGACATTACTTACATTCTGAACGCCGATCCAACAAGTTTCGCGGCCCGCTTTGTCGAAGAGCATGGACCTTGTGCCCCTTCAATGGGCTGGCGCGTCGCGAATGCGGCTCATGCATTCGAACAGGCCGTCGCAAAAGGCGCGGAACCCTATGAGGGCACCGGCAAGGCGCTGGATGTCCCTGCCATTATGGGGATTGGCGGTTCATTGCTGTATTTCGTCGATCAATACTATGACACCAGCCCCTACAATGAAGAGTACAACTGGATTGCTCAATCCAAACCGGAAGGGGTTGGGTTCTACTACCTCGATCACCTCACGCATAATGTCCACAGGGGCAATATGGACAAGTGGTTTGATTTCTACGGTGAGCTCTTCAACTTCAGGGAAATTCGCTTCTTCGATATCGAAGGGAAGTACACTGGTCTTCTGAGTCGTGCGCTCACATCCCCTTGTGGACGTATCCGCATCCCGATCAACGAAGACCGCGGGGAGACGGGGCAAATCGTTTCATATCTCAAGAAGTACAAGGGCGAAGGCATCCAGCACATCGCCGTGGGCGCGCGCAATATCTATGATGCGACCGACGCAATCGCGGAGCGAGGCCTCAAGTTCATGCCAGGGCCGCCCGAGAGCTACTATGCGCTCAGCCATGATCGTGTGACAGGCCACGATGAGCCAGTCGATCGCATGAAGAAGCACGGCATCCTCATCGACGGTGAAGGCGTCGTGGATGGCGGCGAGACCAAGATTCTGTTGCAGATTTTCTCCAAAACCGTCATCGGGCCGATCTTCTTTGAGTTCATCGAACGCAAGGGAGACGATGGATTTGGCGAGGGGAATTTCAAAGCACTGTTCGAAAGCATCGAGCAGGAGCAGATTGCAAATGGGGAAATTGCTGCAGAATAAGCGCGTTCAGCCGCGGGGCATCTTCAGGACAACGGCGCGGCCGTTCTTCTGGTACCGCAGTTCTGCATCGCCAATTGCCGAGACTCGTCCGCCATCGATGCGGTCTCCGACTTCCACCTTACGGTAGCGGCCGCTTCCCAATCGAACCAATGCCCGTCGACTGGATGGTTTGCCATAGACGCCGATCAGGTTGACCTTGCGCAGGTTCAACGCGTTTTTCACAGTCGCTTCGCGTGACGCGGAGGCGCTGGATGGAATTTTGGGTGAAACAGTGCGGGGGACAACGCGTGCGGTCTCGGTTGGTTTGGGGGCCGGCGCGCGTTCCAGCGCCTTGGCAACTGTTTTTTCAAAACCACTTGGCCGGGCGCCGGGGCGCAAAGACGCTACAACCGCCCGGGCAGTTGCGCTGTCAAAACCGTCGTCGTTGGGGTTTTCCAACAAGGACCGGCTATTGCTATCATCCAGGGAAACAAGGCTTGCGGAAGCCAGCGCGTTTTCCTGCGCAGATTGGGGACGCAAGCGCGGTCGGATCTCGCTCAATTCAGACCGGGTCAACCCGCTGAAGGCCGCGCGTTCGGCAGTCTCGATCAGGTCAGACGGGCGCGGCTTCGGACGGAAAGCTGCCAGGCGCAACCTTACGGTCAAATCCACTTCGGGGTCTGCTGCCTTGACCATGTTGGTGGGCTGCCGCACAGGTGGTTGGCCGGCAAACACCAAGACACCGTCAGGGTTCATGCTACCTTCGGGCGTGGCGACCACAAGCCCGCGGTCATTTAGGTTAAACACGGTCCCAGCCGGTGCGGGAGAGGCGGGGGCAAGCAAGTCCAGATCGTGGCCTTCGGTTGTAAGGGCAGGTAGTGCCACAGCATCAAAATTCGGATTGATCGGGTCGATGCTGGTGACATAAAGATCATCAAGATCCACCAACGGCGGTGGGCTGGGCACATCAGGTGCCACAGGCCAAATTCCGCTGACCGCGTAGGCTGCCCGCATGTCATTCTCCGTTTGCGGGACAACGGCTTCCGGTTCGGGATCAATCGGCGCACGCAAGGCATCCAACACGGCTGCATCTTCGTCAGTCATCGACGGAGAGAGTGAGGCAAGCTCAACCGGTGGCGTGGCTTCGTCTTCTGATTCCGGATCAGCCACGATTGTAACTGCGGTCTGAGGTTGGGCCGGTGCTGTGAATTGCACCACGGGTTCCGGGCTTGTGAAACGGGCGAACAGGCCGCTGATGCCGCTACTGGTTGCACCGCTGGCGAACGCAGCGATCCCAGCCACCAGCGCAACACCCACCAACCCGGCAACCGCAGTCATGCCCATTCTGTTTGACCCGCCAGTTGCGGTGGGCGCACCGTAGATTGTAAAGCGCTCTGTCTCGCTTTCAGGTTTGCGCACGATCGGCGCAGGTGCGGGTACGACCGCTGGTTTTGGTGCTTCGGCTTGTTTCTTCGGAGGAGCACTTTCGAAGGGTGTTTCTGGCTCTCCGAATCCTGGAACGGATCCAGCCGTGACCCCACTGATAGTCTTAGGTGTGAGGGGCGTCGTGCGGAAAGTTGGCACCCGTCGACGGCTTACGAAACTGGGCTCTGCATCCGCGCTTTCAGCCTCAAGCTCTTCTTCAACCTGCGCTTCTTCGGGCTCCTCGGTGGGATGAACAGCTTGCGTTTCCAGTGCTTCAAGGTCCGAGGTCAAGAGAAACGCAACTGTCTCACGTTCCACCTCTTCGCCTGGCGTCAGAAGCTCTGCCGCGGCTTCGGTGGTGCCGAAAAAGGCTTCGGCGGTGAATGGGTGACCGGAGTCTGTTTGCGCGGCAAAAGAAACCGGGTGAAACCGGTGGGTCGTCGCAAAATTTTCCGCTTCCTGCAAAGTGTCGCGGGCCACCGCAGCAATATGTGTCGTGTCACCGTCTACCAGAATGTCGAATACAAGATCCGTAACGGCATAAGGTGTTACCCCATCCAAAGCCGTTTCGGCAGCCGACTTGCGGGCGTCCAAATCCAGATCGGGGGTTTCAATGGAGAGAAACCGGATCTGGTCGTTGGGGATGATGATCTTGCAGCGCAACCCACCGGGGGCAAGCGCCGTTGCCGTACGGCGCAACACCTCAAGTTCTTCTGAAAGGCTTGGGGAAGATGGGTCAGCTTCGCCCACAATGCGCCAGCCTGCTGCAGAACGCTGCAACAGAGCGATGCCGTCATGAGACAGGGACAACGCAAAGTTAGGTTTCATACCCGACATTTATCCGACTTTTTATTGGGAAAATAGAGGCCAAGAAACAAAGACAAGGTTAAAGCAAGTCTTTGCCGAGACAATGCGGGGTGATGTGACGCCTTGTGTTCCATCGTTCCGCCGCCCATTTTCGGTAGACGGGTACAAGTGGAGACTGGATATGAAAAAACTGTTGATCGCCGGATTTGTGATTCTCGCGGCTGCGGGTACAGCCTGGGCGGAGGTCGAACGCGTGATTACGACGTCGGGCAGGGGCGTCGTGGAGACAGCGCCCGACATGGCTAGCATCGATATTGGCGTCACCCATCAGGCGGGTACAGCGGGCGAAGCGCTGACGCGGACCTCAAACGCGGTCGGAGCTGTGATTGCCCGATTGGAAGAGATGGGCGTTGCAGCACGTGACATGCAAACGCAGGGCCTGTCCCTGCAACCAGTGTGGTCCCGTCAGGTGCAAGGATCAGACGCCCCTCGGCGGATCACAGGATTTGTCGCACGCAACGGCCTGATGGTTCGCGTGCGTGATCTTGAAAAACTGGGCGCAATTCTCGACACGGTGGTGTCGGATGGAGCCAATACATTCAATGGCTTGCAGTTTTCGGTACAGGACCCTGAAAGCGCGATCCAGCAGGCACGTGCTGATGCGGTGAAGGACGCCATGGCCAAGGCCAAACAACTTGCAGATGCCGCCGGAGTGACCCTTGGCCCGGTTCAATCGATCTCAGAAAGCGGCGGTGCGCCGCGCCCTGTCATGATGGAGATGGCGTCAGCGCGTATGGCGGCTGATGTACCGATTGCTGCTGGTGAAGTCAGTCTCTCCACACATGTTTCCATGGTCTTTGAAATTCTGGACTAATCCGCACCAAAAAAGGGCGGCACGCGCCGCCCTTTCCAAACTTCGATCCGATATCTAGCCGGTTGCTTTTGACAACGCCTGATCAAGGTCCGCGATCAGATCGTCCGCATCTTCGATACCAATCGAAATACGGACGACACCCGGGCCAGCACCTGCCGCTTCCTGCTGTTCGGCCGTCAGTTGGCGATGGGTTGTCGAGGCCGAGTGAATGACCAGGCTGCGCGCATCTCCAAGGTTTGCAACGTGGCTGAAGATCTCCAGCGCGTTCACAAATTTGATGCAGGCATCATAGCCGCCTTTGATCGCGAAGGTGAAAAGGCCGCCGGCACCTTTTGGGCAGATCTTCTTCACGCGGTCGTAGTATGGAGAGGACTTGAGGCCCGCATAGGTCACGTAGTCAACGCGGGGGTCTTTCTCCAACCAGGTTGCGACCTTTTCAGCGTTTTCGACGTGGCGATCCATACGAAGGCTCAGCGTCTCTGTTCCCATCAATGTGTAATGGGCCGCTTGCGGATTCATCGTCATGCCCAGATCCCGCAGACCGATGGCGATTGAATGGAAAGTGAAGGCGAGGGGGCCAAAGGTCTCGTGGAATTTTAGCCCGTGATAGGCGGGTTCGGGTTCGCTGAGCGAGGGGAACTTGTCATTTGCAGACCAGTCGAATTTTCCTGAATCGACCACGCAACCGCCGGTGACTGTTCCGTTGCCTGTGAGGTATTTGGTGGTCGAATGTACAACCAGCGTCGCACCGTGTTCGATGGGGCGGCAGAGATAAGGCGTGGCCGAGGTGTTATCAACAATCAACGGGATGCCTGCCGCGTCGGAGATCGCAGAGATGGCATCGAGGTCTGTGATATAGCCGCCCGGATTGGCTATGGCTTCGCAGAACACCGCGCGGGTGTCGTCGTCGATTGCTGCTTTGACCGCATCAAGATCGTCGAAGTCAACGAAGGTGCACGACCAGCCGAAGCGTTTGATCGTCTGGCTGAACTGAGTCACCGTGCCGCCATAAAGGCGCGTGGACGCCACGATATTCTTGCCTGGCCCCATCAAGGGGAACAGCGCCATGATCTGTGCCGCGTGTCCGGAAGAACAGCAAACGGCTCCCACACCACCTTCCAGTGTCGCGATACGTTCTTGCAGAACGGCGATCGTCGGATTGGTCAGGCGGGAATAGATGTACCCAACTTCCTGAAGGTTGAAGAGGGCTGCGGCATGGTCCGCATCCCGAAAGACGTAAGCCGTGGTCTGGTAAATCGGAGTTTGTCGCGCCCCTGTCGCAGGGTCGGGACGTGCACCTGCATGGATCTGCAACGTGTCAAAGCCGTAGCTGGGGCCTTTTGGATCAGTCATTTTTGGTCTCCTGAGAAAATGCGTTGCGCAATGGTTAGGCGAAGGATGGCAGGGGTACAAGGTCCGGACCTACCGCATCCAGAAGCCTTCCCGTTTTATGCGATTGCGTATTTGTGCTTCACGCTTTGGAAGGTCGTCTCGATCAAAAAGCGCGCGCACCTTCTGGCCGCGCCCCTGATAAACCATTCGTTTGATCGGCTCGTGGCCTTTGAGCACTTTCTTGATCTTGTTGGGGGCCGCCACGGTTTCCAGCGTATTCACCACGGCGTCGCTTTCGCGGGCGTAAAGCAATGGGAAGACCCGGTAATGGCAGCTTACCGATCCGTCAATCAGGCCGGGAGGCAAAGCATCCCGACCTCCGCCAAGCGCATGGATGACAAGGGGCAAAGCAATCTGATCCAGCCAGGGATCAAAGGATTGAGCGCAGAGTTCGGGTGGTGGAGTGTCACGGATCGCCAAAGCGAACCGTTCGTACATCTCTCCAAATACGCGCGGGCATCGATAGTAAAAGAAGCCCGCATTGAAATAGAGATACCGTTTCCAGAACTCATCAGGCTGGCTGAGGTCAAGCGAGCTCTCGAAATCCAGATCGAACTTGTCGTAAAGCGACTTCCACAACCCCGTGTATCCGGGCCCATAAAGCTGCGGTTTGGGCCAGGTCCCCTCGCACCGCAGGGACGCCGATGGCCTGTCGAAGTCAAAGGGCACTGTGCAGAGATCCCCGGTGATTAGCGTGTCGGTATCAAAGAACACGAAGGGTTCGTTTTCGGGCAGGGCACGCAGCATTTCGATCTTGTTGCCGTAAGGGTAAGCCGCCCCGAAATGACGACTCTCGAACGGTACGATCTCTGCGCCCAATTCCGTCAATGCGTCGCGAATCTCATCGCGCGTAATCTTTGGGTTGTTGGGCCAGAGCGGGCTAGGCTCAGGTTCAGCCACAATGATCCGACCGTCAAAATCCGGACTCGCATGTCGCAGGGAGGCGGCAAAAAGTAACGCCTCATAGGCCAGTCTGCCACGTTGGCCCACCACCACGACGTTAAAACTCTTCGGGTTCTTTGGCACGGCCGTCGCCATATTTCTGCTCTGTTCCGAATAGGATAGATTGCGAAACTATATTGTGCCGAGCGCACCGGCGAAAGAGGTGACTGCAGGACTTCGCTTTTTGCAGTGGATGGCTTAAGGCAAGGGACCACCAGTGCGGAGGCCATCGACATGACCACTCTCCCCGATTTTCGTCTGGAGACCCATTTTGCAAAGTGGGAATTCAGCGCGCGATATCACCTGACGGCGTCTGACGCAGAGAGTATTTCGCTCCGCACCCTGCTTGACATGGCAGAGCCAGACGACCGTGAGGGTTTTGAGGGCATGTGGTTGGGGTACACGGAAACCTTTGGTGCGCCTGATCTGCGTGCGCAGATAGCCGCGACCTATGCGCAGCAGTCGGCAGAACAGGTGTTATGTTTCGCCGGTGCCAGTGAGGGCATTTTTGCGGCCAATTCGGTGCTCCTCGACAAGGACAGCCACGCCATTGTTGTGACACCAAACTATCAGTCGCATGAGACTTTGCCGTTGGCGATCTGCGAGGCGACGGGTGTGCCGCTTGACCCCGAAGATGGCTGGTCGCTTGATATTGATCGGGTGGCCGCTGCGATCCGCCCCAATACGCGGCTATTGACGATGAATTTCCCGCACAACCCCACCGGCACAATCTTGTCACAAGACCGGTTTGAGGCGCTGATTGCCCTTTGCCGACAACATGGCATCTACATTTTACATGACGAAATATTCAACGGGTTGGGCCCCACTGGAACGCAGCACCTGCCATTCATTGCGGATGTCTACGAGCGTGGGCTGTCGCTTGGGGTCATGTCCAAATCCTACGGGCTGCCCGGTCTGCGCATTGGCTGGATTGCCTGCCAGGACCTTGATGTTTTGTCCCGCATGGAACGGATGAAGCACTACCTGTCGATCTGTAATTCCGGCCCAAGCGAACGGTTGGCACTGATAGCATTGAAAAACCGCGACCGATTGCTGGCACGGAACTGCGCGATTGTCGATGAGAATATGTCGAAGTGGGAGAGCTTCTTTGCGCGACATCCCGATCTTTTCGAGTGGCGTCGTCCGGATGGGTCGTGCATGGCCTATCCACGTTACTTAGGCAGCGAAGGCGTCGAAGAATTTGCTCGGCGGCTTGTTGAGGAGAGCGGCGTCTTGGTGTTGCCAAGCTCGATTTATGCCTCCGATCTTGGCCAGGTTCCTCACAACCACTTCCGCATCGGTTTGGGGCGATCAGGGTTGGATGAGGGTCTTGCTGCGTTTGAGGCACATCTCCGTCGCAACAACCACTGACGCAGCATATTGCGACCGCTAATTTTGGATGAGGCGGCAATGATCGGGTTTCTGTCCGATCCTCCAAAAGATTTGGCACCAACTCCAAAACACGTGCCCCAATAGGGCGCTAAATCGGTTGCAGTCAGCGTAGTTGCCGGAACGCGCTTGATGAGGAGGTCGCTGCGGTGATCCGGCCCTTATGAGCAACCCGCAGCGCCTCCGCCTGTCCCCCAGAAAACCCGTAGTGCGCTAAAAAGCTGCGACGGCGAAACAAAAAACTGTCCTGCAGGTTCACGAAATTCAGTATTTTGGGGAAGATGGTGGGCGACCCTGGAATCGAACCAGGCGTGCGTCTCCGCGAGGGAGTTACAGTCCCCTGCCACACCTTGCGGCCTGTCGCCCACGGCCGAAGCATTGCATCGGCAGTGAAGGCGTGATTACAAGCGGTGCCGGGAGCCGTCAAGGCGAAATCCATCGCTTTCTCGCGTCAAAATCAGTTGGAAGGTTGAGATGAAAAAGCCCAAGTGGGTCGTGCGTAAGGAGCAGGACAAAAAAGTCGAAAACCGCGAGACGCTTTGGCTCTTTGGGTTACATGCAGTGCGTGATGCATTGGGCAATCCGGCGCGCGAAAAACTACGGTTGGTCGTGACGTTGAACGCACATGCAAAACTGGCGGAAGCCATCGAGGCTTCCGGGATCACGCCGGAAATTGTCGATCCGAGGAAATTCAGCGTGGCTTTGGATCAAGGGTCGGTGCATCAAGGGGCGGCGCTGGAGGTCAAACCGTTGAACTGGGGACGGCTTGAAGACGTCTGCATAGGAGCAGAAGCACCACGGGTGATCCTGCTGGACCGGGTGACTGACCCGCATAACGTCGGGGCCATCCTGAGATCCGCAGAAGTTCTCGGCGCCTCCGCAGTAATTGGCACGCGACACCATTCTGCCCCTGAAACCGGTGCATTGGCCAAAACGGCGAGTGGCGCCCTGGAACGTCAACCTTATCTGCGGGTGCGCAATCTGGCGGATGGTATTCGCGCGTTGCAGGGCATGGGCTATCTGGTGCTTGGGCTGGACGGCGAGGCGGAGATGACAGTAGAGCAAGCAGTGGCAGACAAGCAGGATCGGGCAATTGCCCTGGTTCTTGGGGCGGAAGGTCCGGGATTGCGCGAAAAGACGAAGGAAACCGTCGATCATCTGGTGCGCATTGACGCGGCAGGTGGTTTTGGGTCTCTCAATGTCTCGAATGCGGCCGCAATAGCCTTATATGCAAGCAGGCGTCACACGCCATTGGCACACTAGAGGCTGGAATGGGATATCCGACAAAAATTGCGACATGCTGTTACTGCGGCTCGCGCGCGGCACTGGTCCTAGGCAAGGACCGCCATGAACTGACCTGTTCCAATTGTGGTGCGCCTCTGCATGACATGAAGAAATTCCGTCAGAGCCCTTCGCCCAAGCGGGCGCAGAAACCCTTTAGCCATGAGACTCATAAATCGCAAAAACGCGCGAAATATGAGCATTACGAAAAGCCACGCAAGAAATACCGAAAGAAACGAAAGGGCCTCATGCGGCACCTGATCGAAGAAGCCTTCGATGTCATCGAAGATATTTTCGACTAAGACACATCAGAGTGCGGTGCATTAACCTTTCGTTCACAGATTCGCGAGACGATCTGGAAGAGAACAATTTTGTTATTATCTCCAAGATAAGCCAAAAGGCTCGGAACGCCTTTTGCGCCTTTGACTGTCCCTCGTTCCGTACCTCCGAGCGTCCTTTGCAACTTGCAAAGGGCGCCTTTTTTTTCGTTAGACGCCAAGCTAGGGTGCTGCATGGCATATTCTGACAGTTTTCTGAAAAGCATTCTCACACGTACGCAGCGCATCGCTGTTGTTGGGGTTTCCATGAACCCCGTGCGGCCAAGCTATTACGTCGCGAGGTATCTGGGGTTGAAGGGGTTTGATGTCTTTCCTGTCAATCCGATGAGTGCTGGCGAAACTCTCTTTGGCAAGACGGTTTATGGCAGCCTGTCGGATATCGAGGGCGGAGTCGACATGGTAGATATCTTTCGTCGGCCCGAGGCCGTTCCCGAGATCGTCGATGAGGCATTGGACGTTTTCCCGGCATTGCAGACCATCTGGATGCAGATAGGCGTTTCGCACTCGGAGGCTGCGGCCAAGGCGGAGGCACGCGGCCTGGACGTAGTGCAGAACCGCTGCCCAAAAATCGAGTATCAAAGGCTTTTCGGCGAATTGCGGATGGGCGGGTTTGCGACCGGTGTGATCTCGTCAAAGCTCTGACCCGTTAGGCGCAGACAGGTGACGGGCCGGGCCGCAACGGGTGCGTGATCTAGCGTGAAGCTTTTTCAGCAACGCCGGATTGGCCTTGTCTGCGGTCGAGCTCAGCCAGAACCGCAGACAGCGGCACATCCCTTGCCACCAGCATCACCAGCAGATGGTAAAGAACATCTGCTGCTTCGCGGGTCAGCGCGTCCTTATCGCCCTTCACCGCTTCGATGATCGCTTCCACGGCCTCTTCGCCGAATTTCTCGGCACATTTCTCGGGGCCTTTGGCCAAAAGCTGCGCGGTCCAACTGCTTTCGGGATCGGCGGATTTCCGGGCCTCAATCGTAGCGAACAGGGTTTCCAGCGTCATGTGAGCCTCATGGGAATGCCAGCCGCGGCCATATGTGATTTGGCCTCGGCAATCGTGAAGTCGCCAAAATGGAAGATGGAGGCTGCCAGGACAGCCGACGCGCCCCCTTTAGTAACCCCTTCGACTAGGTGATCCAGCGTGCCAACGCCGCCCGAGGCGATCACCGGGACGGACACCGCATCAGAAATGGCGCGCGTGAGCGGCAGATTAAATCCTGCGCGTGTTCCATCACGGTCCATGGAGGTGAGCAGGATCTCTCCCGCCCCTTTGGCCGCGACCGTTTGGGCGAATTCGACCGCATCTATGCCGGTTGGCTTGCGACCCCCATGGGTAAATATCTCCCACTTCCCGGGGGTAGTGGTTTTGGCGTCAATCGCCACCACAATACACTGGCTGCCGAATTGGTCCGCCGCCTGCGCCACCACATCCGGGTTGGCGACCGCCGCCGAGTTGAACGACACCTTGTCAGCGCCAGCCAGCAACAGCGCGCGGACATCCGCAACTGTGCGGACGCCCCCGCCAACGGTCAACGGGATGTAGCAATGCTCTGCCGTTCGGGTCACCACATCGAACATCGTCGCACGATTTTCGTGAGTTGCCGTGATGTCGAGAAAGCAAAGCTCATCGGCGCCAGCCGCATCATAGGCGATTGCCGCATCCACGGGGTCGCCTGCGTCTCGCAAATCCACGAAGTTGACGCCTTTGACCACACGGCCATCTGCGACATCCAGGCAGGGTATGATACGGGTTTTGAGCATGTCAGCGGTCTATCCGGCTTTGCGGGCGGGGGGCAAGAGGTCGCTCAATCTTTGGCCAGCGCTGCGAGGGCTGATTTCAGGTCAATGGCCCCATCATAGAGCGCGCGTCCCGAAATCGCCCCGGAAATGACGCCCGTATCACGCAAGGTCATCAAATCAGACAGCGAGGAAACGCCGCCCGATGCGATCACGGGGATCGAAACGGCTCGTGCAAGATCGGCAGTCGCAGCAACGTTCGGGCCGCCCATGGCCCCGTCGCGCAAGATGTCCGTGTAAATGATGGCAGCAACGCCAGCGTCCTCAAAGGATTTCGCCAGATCAGTCACCCGCACGTCGGTCTCCTCGGCCCAGCCTTTGGTAGCGACAAACCCGTTGCGCGCGTCAATACCGACGGCGACCTGGCCCGGAAACGCGTGAGCGGCCTGCCGGACAAGATCCGGGTTCTCAACGGCGACCGTGCCAAGGATCACTCGCGCCAACCCTTTGTCGAGCCAGTTTTCAATCGTTGCCATGTCGCGGATGCCGCCACCGAGTTGTGCAGGCACAGGGCAGGCCTTGAGGATCGCTTCAACCGGTGCTGCGTTGACCGGGGTTCCCGCAAAGGCTCCGTTGAGGTCGACGAGATGCAACCACGCGCACCCAGCCGCCACGAATTCCTTCGCTTGTGCTGCCGGGTCGTCGTTGAAGACGGTTGAACGCTCCATATCGCCATGCACCAGCCGCACGGCTTGACCATCTTTGAGGTCGATGGCGGGGTAAAGGATCATGGTGCGCTCCCTTCGGCAAAAGTCTGTCGCGCGGCTTGTTGCACGCCAACGGGGGGATTTGCAACGCGACGTGTGGTCATTCTTGCCATCGCGTTGCGCGACGGGGCAGGGTGCGCGCAAATTCTGGGAGGAGACACCATGAGAACACCTTTCGCTGCAACAGCCGCTGTGGTCCTTTTGGCCACCGCTGCGCAGGCTGACCCGCTGGAAGGAACCTGGCAGACGGAGCCGGACGATGGGGCCTATGCGCATGTGGAGATTGCGCCTTGTGGGGCTAACTTCTGCGGCACGATTGAACGCACCTTCAAAGACGGCGCTGAATATACCTCGCCCAATCAGGGCAAGACGCTGGTCATCGATATGGCCCCCAAAGGCGATGGTAACTACCAGGGTAAGGTCTGGCGGCCGAGCAATGACAAAATCTACCTCGGCAAGATTTCACTGACGGGGGACAGCATGCGGCTCTCCGGGTGCGTCGCGGGCGGTCTTATCTGTTCCAAGCAGACCTGGGCGCGTCTAAAATAACCAACCGTCAGCGCAAGTAATGTTGCTGCCGCGCTGCCGAAAGTCAGGGTCGCCAGTTCAGGAAATTGGCGATCATGCGCAACCCTGCGGCCTGGCTTTTTTCGGGGTGGAATTGCAGCCCGACCATATTGTCGCGCCCAATGACGGCGGTCACATCGCCGCCGTAATCGACATGAGCCAGCCGTTGGTCCGGCTCAGAAACCACCATGTGGTAGCTGTGGACGAAATAGGCGTGATCGCCGGTCTTTATGCCGTCAAAAACCGGATGAGTGCCGTCAAGGATCAGGTCGTTCCATCCCATATGCGGCACTTTCAATGAACCATCCTGGGGGGTGATCCGGATGACGTCACCCGATACCCAATCGAGACCTTGCGTATCCTCATACTCACGGCCCCAACTAGCCATGAGCTGCATGCCGACGCAGATGCCCATGAAGGGGCGACCGTTCACGGCGACGGCTTCGATCATGGCGTCATAGAGCCCCGAGTGCCCTTTCAACTCAGCCATACAGGCAGGAAAGGCACCATCGCCCGGCAATACGATCCGGTCCGCGCGGGCAACGACGTCTGCATCCCCTGTAACGGTGATTTCGCCACCGTTGATTTCTTGGGCCATACGTTCAAAGGCCTTCTGCGCGGAATGTAGATTGCCACTTTCGTAATCGACGATCGCCGTAAGCACTTAAAGAGCGCCTTTGGTAGAGGGGATCGCATCGGTTTTGCGCGGGTCAGTCTCAACAGCCTGCCGCAATGCCTGGGCAACGGCCTTGAACGCCGCCTCGGTAATGTGGTGCGCATTGATCCCGTGCAGCATGTCGACATGCAAGGTGATCCCACCCTGCGTGGCAAAGGCCGTGAAAAATTCGCGAACCAGCTCGGTGTCAAAAGTGCCGATCTTTTGGGTCGGCATCTCGACGTTCCAGACCAGATAAGGGCGTGCTGAAAGATCAAGCGCCGCACGTACCAATGCATCGTCCATCGGCAACAGACACGATCCGTACCGCACGATTCCACGTTTGTCGCCCAAGGCCGCCGCCAGTGCCTGACCCAAAGCAATGCCTGTATCTTCGACCGTGTGGTGGTCATCGATATGCAGATCACCCTTTGCCCGTACGCTCATATCGATCAACGAATGTCGCGCCAATTGATCTAGCATATGGTCGAAGAAACCGACGCCGGTTTGGTTGTCAAATTGTCCTGTCCCGTCGAGATTCACGGTTACAGTGATTTCGGTCTCTGCCGTGGCGCGTGAAACGGTATGGCTGCGCATCAGTCTGGCCTCCGGGCCTGTTTATTCAGCCGCCCTTATAGCAGCCTTGCGCCGCGCGCCAAGACGGCACATTCAGGGATTGCAGCCCCGGTGCCTGATGTGCCAGCTTGGCAACAGCGGTAGCCCTCACCGATAGGAAACATCCATGACCACTTGTGTCTTTGTCCAGATACGCTGCACGCCCGGCACGACCTACAAGGTCGCCGAGGAAATCGCGTTGCGCGAGATCCATTCGGAGCTTTATTCCACCAGCGGTGAGTATGATCTGCTGATGAAGCTCTACATTCCGAAAGAGATGGATGTGGGCAAATTCATCAATGAGAACCTGCTCAAGATCGAGGGGATCGAAAGGTCAATGACGACCATGACGTTCAAAGTATTTTGAAGAGGGGTCTTGGTGCGCTTGTGGTTGCTGTTGCGGTATCTGCCGGAACAGCTGGGGCCGCGCAAAAGGTCTATCAGGGCACCGAAGCCGCTGCGCTGCGTTGCGCCAATATCGTTGCGCTGACGGCCGTCGCGCTGAGTGACGCGGGGCGTTTGGGAGAGGTCGAGAAAGAAGTGATGCTCGGAATTTCTTTCCTTATGCTGGAAGAACACGTTTCTGGAACTTGGCCTCAGAAAAAAGCAGCACTTGAGATTGTGCGAGATCGTCGTGGCGTTGAAGAAACCCTGAGAGACTTTGAACTGTTGGCAGAGCAGTGTCTGCGTGACTTTCCGATCAACTGAGTTTTCACCCCATTCCGCGTCATGCGTACTGTGGAGCGGGGAAGTGACGGTGAACGCGACATCCAGCCGCAGAATGGCCGGTTCCATGCGTGTTTTTCGGCAGAATACCCATATTCGTGACGATTTCGGTGGGTTTCTCTTGAGGTCTGTCTAAATCTACCACATTACAAGGAACCTTTAAGGCCCAAAGATCAGGAGTTCGCGTGTCCCTCTTCCTAATCGTTGCCCTGCCATTTCTGGGCGCTCTTTTGCCCGGATTAATGTATCAGGCTGGCCGAGCGGCTTGCGCTGGCATTACCTTCACAGTGACCCTATCCGCCTTTATCGGCCTCTGGACGAACGCGCCTGCTGTTTTCGCGGGCGAGGTTGTGACCGTCGGAGTGGACTGGCTGCCGCTGCTGGGCCTGAACTTTAACCTGATGCTCGACGGGCTGGGCTTTTTCTTTGCCATGTTGATCTTGGGCATCGGCTTGCTGATCATCGCCTATGCCCGCTTTTATTTGTCACGTTCCGATAACATGGGCGAATTCTTCACCTATCTGTTGCTCTTTCAGGGCGCGATGGTCGGGATTGTATTGAGTGACAACATACTGCTTTTGCTGGTTTTCTGGGAGCTTACGTCGCTTTCTTCCTTCCTTTTGATCGGTTATTGGAAGCATTTGCCGGAAGGGCGTCAGGGCGCACGAATGGCGTTGACGGTCACCGGCATGGGCGGGCTTGCGATGATCGGGGGCATGCTGATCCTTGGTCAGATTGCAGGCAGCTATGATCTGAGCGTGATCCTGCAAAACCGCGACCTCATTCAGGAAAGCCCGTATTACGTTCCTGCCCTGCTGCTCATTTTGCTGGGCTGTTTCACGAAATCTGCACAGTTTCCGTTCCACTTCTGGTTGCCTCATGCGATGGCAGCGCCGACGCCTGTATCTGCCTATCTTCACTCGGCGACGATGGTGAAGGCGGGCATCTTCCTCATGGCGCGCATGTGGCCGGTACTCTCTGGAACGCCGGAGTGGTTCGTGATCGTGACGACAGCAGGTTTGATCACGATGGTTCTGGGCGCTGTCATTGCGCTCTTTAAGCATGACCTTAAAGCGCTACTGGCTTTTTCGACGGTGAGCCATCTGGGGCTTATCACCATGCTGTTGGGAACCGGGACAGCCTTTGGTGCAATGGCCGCAATGTTCCACATCCTGAACCATGCAACGTTCAAAGCAGCGCTTTTTATGTCGGCTGGCATCATCGATCATGAGACCCACACTCGCGACATAAGGCGTCTGGGTGGGTTGCGACACCTGATGCCAATCACCTTTGCCATTGCGACACTTGGCGCGCTGTCGATGGCGGGTATTCCGCTTCTCAACGGGTTCCTGTCTAAGGAAATGATGCTGGAGGAGGCTCACCACACCGTTCTCTTTGGCTCTCATTGGCTTGTACCGGTGATGGCAACCGTCGGATCGCTGTTTTCAGCGGCTTACTGTTTCCGACTGATTTCACACACATTCCTGGGACCAAAACGGGACGATTACCCGGCTAAACCGCACGACCCGGGCCCCGGTATGTGGTTGCCGCCTGCGATCCTGATCGTTCCGGTCATCCTGATCGGTGTGGCTCCTTTCTTAGCCGAGCCCTTTGTCAAGATGGTGACGGCATCGGTACTTGGCGAAACCGCCGAGGTGCCCAAAGCCTATTTCAAGATTTGGCATGGTCTTGTGCCAGCTTTGTGGATGTCGATCATTGCGACGGTTGGTGGCCTGATCCTGCTGATGCTCTACAAACCGCTGCTGAAGGTTTGGGACAACACGCCGAGGCCTGAAGCCAAGATAATCTTCGAGGCGCTGGTTGAATCGATTGTGTCGCTGGCGCAAAAGCTTGTTCTGCCGCTGCATAACGGCTCCTTTTCGCGGTATGCGGCAATCGGGACAGTCGCAATCGTGGGGGCCGGCTATTATGCGTGGATCACGGGAACCGTGGGTGAGCCGACGCGTCAGATGCAACCTGCCATGGGCGTGGTTATTGCTGGGTGGCTGATGTTGGTCTCGGCCACTATTGGCCTCGTCTTTTTACATCGAAATCGTTTGTTTGCGCTGATCCTTATGGGTATCGCAGGATTGATGGTGTCGGTCGGATTTGTCTTCTTCAGCGCGCCGGATCTGGCCATGACGCAGTTTACGGTGGAAGGTGTCACGATTGTGCTGCTCTTGCTTGCGCTCAATTTCCTGCCGAACCGAACGCCAATCGAAAGCTCGTCTCTGCAACGAGGCCGTGATGCCGTGATCGCGGTTTTGGGCGGATTGGCGGCGATGGGGCTGTCATATCATTACCTGCTCCGCGATGCGGTTTTGCCCACCATTTCTGCGTTCCATATCGACAATTCCTACAAAGGTGGTGGTGGCACGAACATGGTCAATGTCATCCTCGTGGATTTCCGTGGCTTTGACACCTATGGCGAGATTATCGTGCTGGGGATCGCTGCTTTATTGATCTATGCCCTGACCGAAGCCCTTCTGAGTGGGCCGGTGCGGGCACGTTTGCTGAACCGCAAGGCTGATCAGCCAAGGGCGGGTGACATGCATCCGATGATGATGGTTGTTCTGACACGTGTGATGATGCCGATCGTGATGCTCGTAGGGTTCTATATCTTCCTGCGCGGCCATAACGATCCTGGGGGTGGCTTCATTGCCGGTCTCGTCGTCTCTATCGGTGTGGTGATGCAGTATATGGCCAGCGGCTTTAATTGGACGACGGCGCGGCTGCGGTATCCCTATCATGGGATCATTGGGGCAGGGGTATTGGTGGCTGGCCTGACTGGAATCGGATCATGGTTTGTCTCCAAACCTTTCCTGACATCTGACTTCACCTACGTGCGTATCCCGCCTTTCAATGAATTTGAACTGGCCACTGCAGCACTCTTTGACGTCGGAGTATTCCTGGCGGTGGTGGGAGCGGTAATGCTGACGCTTGAAAGCCTGTCGCGATTGGCCAGACGTCAGGATATGCCAGACTCCGAACACCCGATGGACATCGACCCGTCTCGTGAGGACGAACCGGGCGATCTTGCGAAGGGGGAGGCGTAATATGGAACTGCTTGTCGCTTCTGCCATTGGTGTGTTGACCGCTGCGGGCCTTTATCTGGTGTTTCGAATGCGCACATTCCCGGTGATCCTGGGTATCTCGCTTTTAACCTATGCGGTGAACATCTTTCTCTTCGCGTCAGGCCGCCTTACGATCGGTGCACCGCCAATCCTGCAAAAGGGCGTCGAAGGGATCACCTATACCGACCCTCTGCCGCAAGCGCTTGTGCTCACAGCAATCGTTATCTCTTTCGGCATGACCGCCGTTGTGGTGATGATCGCGCTCGGTGCCTATCTGGGAGGCGATGACGACACGGTCAACGATGCGCCCAAAGATGATGCGGCCCGTCAGGAGGACGCAACATGATGCATTGGATCATATTGCCCGTCATTCTGCCGGCGCTTGTCGCGCCCTTTATTGTGCTTGCGGCCCGGTATCATGTCGGGATCCAGCGGGTATTCTCCGTTGCCGGTGTTCTTGCGCTGATTGCGATCGCAGCGGGCCTCGCATGGCAAGCCTCTGACGGTACGATAACGCTTTATCAGTTGGGTGATTGGGCCGCCCCCTTCGGCATTGTGTTGGTAGCGGACAGGCTGTCTACCATGATGGTCCTGTTGACGGCGTTGCTCGCGCTGATGGTGTTGCTCTACGCAATCGGATCGGACTGGGATACGCGCGGAAGACACTTCCATGCCCTCTTCCAATTCCAGTTGATGGGCATCATGGGCGCGTTCCTGACCGGCGACCTATTCAACCTTTTCGTCTTTTTCGAAGTCCTGTTGATCGCCTCCTACGGGTTGATGATCCATTCGGGCGGCAACACAAGATTACGCGCTGGCGTTCAGTATGTGCTCTTCAACCTCATCGGCTCGACGCTTTTCCTGTTCGCGCTCGGATCAATCTATGCCGAGACCGGAACGTTGAACATGGCTGATCTTGCCCAGCGGGTGACCGCAATTGATCCTGCTGAAACGGTCGGCATTCGGGTTGCTGCAGTCTTGCTGCTGCTGGTGTTTGCCATCAAGGCAGCACTTGTGCCGCTGCATTTCTGGCTGCCGTCCAGCTATGCCGAAGCACCAGCGCCAGTTGCCGCACTTTTCGCGATCATGACGAAAGTCGGCGCCTACGCGATCATCCGGGTCTATACGATGGTATTCCCCCCCGATCTGGAAGTTACGGCCGGATTACAGAGCACCTGGCTGCTGCCGGTCGCATTGATCTCGCTCGCGCTTGGCGCGGTTGGAGTATTGGCCGTGCGCAAACTGGACCGACTTGTGACCTTTTCGGTGATCGGATCCATGGGCATGGTGATGGTGACGATTTCGCTATTCACCCCGGAAAGTACGGCTGCCGCGCTCTACTACATTGTGCATTCAACGTTGGCTGCAGCGTCGCTGTTCCTGATCGTTGACATGGTCAAGTCTGGGCGCGCCGATCTCTACCTGACACCGATGCCCGCCATTGGTGGTGCGGTTGTGGTTTCTGCTCTTTTCTTTGTGTCTGCCATTGCGATGACAGGGCTGCCGCCATTGTCCGGATTTTTGGGTAAACTCCTGGTTCTCGAAGCTTCTTTCCCGACAAACGCGATGGCTTGGGTCTTTGCGGTTGTCCTGATCTCCAGTCTCGTTAACGTGGTGGGCTTTTCGCGGGCAGGCAGTATCCTGTTCTGGAAAGCCAAGGCGGTCGAAAGACCAGCGGAAGAGGAAACACCGACACCTCCTGCTACATTATCCTGCGTAGCGGTTGGCGGATTGATCTCACTTCTGGTGGTGCACACCGTTTTTGCCGGACCGATCCACAGTTACATGACCGCAACGTCGCAACAGCTTTATGCGCCCGAGCCTTATATCTCGACGGTCATTGAAACGCCGGGCAAGCTGAGCAAGCCGAAAGAGGGGGATCACTGACATGATGCGCGCTTTGAACTGGCTCTTTCCACATCCGCTATTGACCCTCATCCTGACGATTGTCTGGACGATGCTACAGAATGATGTCTCTGCAGGCATGGTGGTGTTTGGTATCATCCTTGGGATCATCATTCCGCGCGTTACCGCCGTGTGGTGGCCAGACCGGCCGCAGGGTTTCCGGGCAGGCAAGATGCTCAGCTACAGCCTGATCGTCGTCTGGGATATCATCCTCGCGAATATCCACGTGGCTTGGATTATCCTGACGAAGTCAAATGCACAGATGAAGCCGGCCTGGGTTGAAGTCCCGCTTGATCTGCGCGAGCCCGAAGCGATCACGATCCTGGCCGGGACGATCACACTCACGCCCGGAACGGTTTCGGCGGATCTGTCGAATGAGGGTCGCAGTCTGTTGGTACATGCGCTGGACGCGCCCGATCCCGATGCGGTTAGGGATGAGATCAAGGAACGATATGAACGCCGCTTGAAGGAGATTTTCCAATGAGTTCAGCGATTGGTATCATGACAATGACCCTTTATCTGGGGTTCGGCGTGCTGGCGATTAGTCAGCTCATGGCGATGATCCGATTGGTCAAAGGCCCCGATACCGGTGATCGAATCCTCGCTCTGGACACCATGGTATTAAACTCGATCGGTCTGATTGTGCTGCTGGGCATTGCGCAAGGGACACGGGTCTATTTCGAGGTCACTTTGATTATTGCGATGCTTGGCTTTGTTTCAACCGTCGCTTTGGCGCGCTTCATCCTGCGGGGGGACATCATCGAATGATCGAGCTGCTTGCTGTTTATGCGACGACCGTTTTTCTGGTGATTGGCTGTATCTTCACGCTGGTTGCAGCGATCGGACTATTGAAATTGAACGATCCGATGACGCGTCTTCATGCGCCGACGAAAGCCGCGACAGTTGGTATCGGGGCCTTTCTGCTGGGGTCGATGTGTCATGCCTACGGCGTCGGAGAAGGCTCGTTTCACGAGTTAATGATCCTTGCATTCTTGTTTGTGACGGCACCAATTTCGGCAAACTTCATTGCCAAGGTGAATATTCACAAGCGCGCCTGCGACATGCCGCCCGCTCCAAAACTGGACGAGATGTGGTCGACGCAAGATGTGCCTGAAAGTGAACAGGAAATGGAACCGCAGAAAACTCCCTGAGGCATTGCCGGGTCACGAAAGGCGCGGTCCAATGCTTCGCGGAACCCGTCACCTAATGTACCTTCGAAAACAAGACGGCCAAGTCGTCCAGCAGTTTCACTTGGCTCGACCGCCGAACAACGGTGCCTAGATTATTCTTGTAAATCAACGGATGGCGGCGCGCGTTTCAATTCGCGGGAGCAAGGGATTTCGGTAACAACAGCGAAATCGCACCCACCAGACCCGCCAATGCGGCCAGAACCAGAAATAGAGCGTCAAATCCCCGAGTCTCGTGAATGACGGCGATCATCGGGAGAGTGAAGGCAAGCGCGCTGAACGACACAAGGTAACGCAGCCCGAACACACGCGCCCGGTAGCGTCCCGCCGCCATGGCGCCGATGAGATAATCGTTGATGGGGATTTGGCCAAACACACCAAGCATGAAGCCCAGTGCAGCGCCATATGCCAGCATTCCCGACTGCCCCTGCATCAGAAGGAAGAAGCTCATCTGGACGAGAGCAACACCCAAAAGAGCTTGTTGCTGCCCGCCACGGTCGAGAAGAAAGCCGATCAGCAGTTGTGCCATGGAGGCTGCTGCGAAGACCACAAAGGTCAATAGACCGATGATCGAAGCGACTTCTGAACCCGTCATTTGGGATAGAGCAGCCGCCATTTCGGTCAAACGTTCGTCGAATATTTTCGGCAGAGCAAAGGTTGTTGCCTGAAAGACAATTCCGCCCAGAATGGCAATCACGAAGACTGCCGCAGTCATGCGCCAGAAGGCTTTTGGGGGCAGATTGTATTTGCCAACGCTCTTTGCATCACGGTCAAATTCGACGGTAGGGGCGTGTCGTGCAACCTTCACGTAGACGAAGCCGATCAGGCACGAGAGAGCGCCGGGCAGGATGAAAGCGGCCCGCCAGCTGATGTGGCTGATCAGTATCCCTGTCACGAGGGTTGCGCAGCCCACGCCGAGGTTGCCCCAGACGCCATTTACAGCGATCTTCATGCCCGACTTCCGCCATCTCGTCGTAACGATCGCCAATCCGACGGGATGATAGATCGCCGCAAATAGGCCGATCACGAATAGACCCAGGCCAATCTGAATTGGAGACAAGGCAAACCCGGTCCCGATCGATGCCAAGCCAATGCCCCAGAAGAAAACCACCATCATGCCGTCGCGGCTCCACCTGTCAGCAAGCCATCCCGCGGGTAGCGCGCCCAGACCAAAGGCCACAAACCCGGGCGTCGCGTATGGGATGAGTGCCGCGTAACTGATCTGCCATTCCTCGGTCAGGGCGAGCGCCGCTGCGGTGGCAAAGATGAGCAGGAAATAGTGGTCCAGGAAATGTCCGATGTTGAGCAGTAAGAAATATGCGCGATCCCGGCTAAGCACCGGCACGTTTCCCGATGTTACGGACGATAGCGATGATGGTAATAAGCGTGAGCGCCCAGAAGAACCAGGTTATTGGGCCGCGCAGTAGGATCGCGGGGTCGCTGCTGGACATCAGCATGGATTGCCTGAAGTTGTCCTCGAGCAAGGGGCCGAGGATGAAAGCGATCAGGAAAGGGGCCGCAGGTATCTGATAGCGCAACATTCCATAGCCGACCCATCCCATCGCAAACATCACGCCAACATCGAAGATGTTATTATTGACCGCAAACACCCCGTAAATGCACAGCACAAGTACGGCAGGCATCAGAATTCGTTTTGGCACATCCGCCACAAAACGAAAGCCCTTGATCGCCACGCTGCCGACGATGAAAAGGAAAACGGAACTAACGATCAGCCCGATGAACAACCCGTAGATGATGTCCACATTCAGAATGAACATCATCGGACCGGGTTGCAGCCCATGGATCATGAAGGCTCCGATAATGATCGCGGTGATGACATCCCCCGGCACGCCCAGGGCCAGAAGCGGGATCAATGTGGCCCCAGCGACACCGTTGTTGCCTGCCTCAGATGCGGCAACCCCTTCGATTTCACCCTTGCCGAAGTTCTCCTTGTTGGGCGATTTGCGGCGCGCTTCGGAATAGCTCAGAAAGGCGGAAGGTGCGGCGCCGATACCAGGTATCGAGCCCAGGAAGACCCCGATGAAACTGCCCCGGATGATTGATTTGAAACTTCGCCGGTAGTCGGCGAAGCTGACCTTGGTATGCCCAAGCGCGCGGGCTTTGCCCAGATGAGCGGTCGGGTTCCATGCCATGGCAATGATTTCGGGAATGGCAAAAAGCCCGATTAGCACCGCGATGAAGTTCAACCCGCCCATCATGTTCGGATCACCAAAGGTGAAACGATTTGTGCCGTAAACCAGGTCGAGCCCTACGGTCGCCAGCAATAGTCCCAGCAAGGCAGAGAGTGCGCCGCGCAACAGACTATCACCGGAGACGCCCGCGATGATGGTCAGGGAAAAGAGGATCAGGGCAAAAAACTCAGGTGGGCCGAAATTCAGCGCAAAGGAAGCCAGCCAACCGGCAAACAGGATCAGGGCAAGGTTGGAGACGACATCCGCAGTGCAGGAAGCCCATAAGGCCATGCCCAAGGCGCGGCCCGCTTCGCCGCGCTCCGCCATCGGATGTCCGTCGAGGATCGTTGCCGATGACGCGGGCGTGCCAGGGGTCTTGATCAGGATCGCCGGGATTGAGCCGCCGAAAATGCCACCCTTGTAAACACCGAGCAGCAACAGAATGCCCGTGATCGGTTGCAATGAGAAGGTGAACGGCAGGGTAAGCGCCACCGCCATCGTCGCGGAAAGTCCAGGTATGGCCCCCCCAACAACGCCAATGCATATGCCAGCAAAGAGCGCAAAGAATGCCTCGAACGAGGCCACAACGCTCAGACCTGCCATCAGGCTGTCGACAAAACTCATGGCAGTCTCACAAAAATGCCTTGCGGGATTGCAACGCCGGCGACATGGGCAAAGAAGGCATATAACGCAAGAGGGATCACCACTGCACAGATCAGCGCGACAATTGGATGTCTGGTCCGGAACATGAAGGCGGTTACCGCAAAGACAATCATGGATGTCCAGACCATGCCGAGCCGGGGCAAGGCAAACATCGTGAGCACCATAATCACCGCAAGACCCGCCAGCCGGACCCATCCGGCGGCTGCCGCAACCTCTGCCATTTCAGGGTCCACGATGGGGCTGGCCGTGCGCGATGCCAGCAGCAACCCAAACCCGGTTAAGCCCGTCAATGCCGCGAGCGTGTACGGCCAGAAGGTTGGGGACAGCACAATGTTCGAGACATTGCTAGGCGACGATACCCAGCCCGGAATGCCCACAATAGTCAGAAAACCCGCTATGAGGCACGCAGCTATACCGAGCCGCAATTGAATGGCTTTTGGTGACACAGATATACCCTTTGACTTGCCCATGCGGCTACCAGAACGGTAGCCGCATGTTTAACACAGAACAATCCGGATCAGTGTTTAGCCTTCGATGCGCATACCAAGTTCGTCTACCAAGGCACGGAAAACGTTGTATTGGCCTTCGATGAACTCATTGGCTTCGACGGGATCCATCAGGCGAATGACAGAACCGCGCGCGGTCATGGTTTCGTTAAACTTCGTGTCCTGAGTGGCAGCAGCCATCCATTCACCCCACTTTCCGGCAACATCGTCCGGCAGACCCGCAGGACCCGCGATGCCGGTCCAGCCGACAAGTTGGTTCAGGCGGTCCTTGCCGAGCTCATTCGCGGTAGGGGCGTCAAAGCCGACAACAGGCTCCGCCGTCGTTACCATCAGGGGCTTCAATTGGCCATTGGCGACAAAGCTCGCCAAAGCCGAAGAGTTCGTGCAAAGGAACGTGGCTGTCCCATTCAGCACGGCGGTTGCGGCAGCGCCGCCACCCTTTTGCGGGATATGTGTTGCCGCGGTCAGCGGGTCTTCGACGCCAAACTCTTTCAGCACCATGGCTCCCGCGAGATGGAGCAATGAACCCACACCTGAGGAGCTATAGCTGACGCCACCCTCGGCGACCTTGGCGATCAGGTCGTCCATGGAGTTGATCCCGGACGCGGGTGTGACCGCGCAGGCCACGGGGTTGATTTCGTAAACCGTGACAAACCGGAAATCATCCAGTGTATAGGGCAGGGTGGCCTTCATCGCGGGGTTCACCGAATGGGAACCGACACGCGCGAAGAGCATGGTGTAGCCGTCCGCTTTGGCATTCTGGACGGTTACCGATCCGGTAGCACCCCCTGCACCCGTCACATTCGCCATGATGAGCGGTTTTCCCACAGCATTCCCAAGCGGTTCGGCAATTGTACGTGCTGAGATGTCTGTCGCACCGCCTGCGCCATAGGGGATCACCATGTTGATCGCCCGCTCAGGATATTCCGCCAATGCGGCTGCCGCGCCAAACACTGTTCCAAGCGCGATCGCGCAAGTCAGTTTCGTGAATTTCATGTCTTCCTCCCAGTTATTTTGTGCCAATTGCCATAGGCACTGCCATACTGTAGGAGTAAGTTTATCTTAAGAATAGCTAAAACAACTTACATCTTTTGATAGTTCTCCTTTCACAAATGGCGTGGTGAAATGACAATTCGATTGCTGCGAACACTGGTCGCGATCGCGGATACGAAGACATTCAGCGCCGCGGCAGAGGTCGTTCATGTGACGCACGCGGCCGTCAGTCAACAGATGCAGACGCTAGAAGCTGATCTTGGCATCGCCTTGTTTGATCGCAGCACGCGCACGCCCGAACTTACGCCCGTTGCCCACCAGATCGTCGCCAAAGCGCGGAAGATCATTGCCGACTACGACAACCTTGTTCCTTCGGTGCTTAGCGATGGGGGGTTGACGGGTGTCATCACCTTGGGGGTTTTGCGCACAACGCTGACAGGGTTGACGCCCCGGGCGATGGCGGCACTGAAATCCAAATACCCGGAAATTGGCCTGCACATTCGCCCTGGTCTCACCGGGCCGTTGCTTGCAGATATCGAACGCGGCAACCTTGATGCCGCGATTATCACCAAACCTCATTTGATGCCGGTCGGTGTGTTGTTCCGGGAACTCACACAAGAGCCGATGCAACTTATCGCCGCGGTTGAAGAACCCGGAGATGACCCAATCAAGCTATTGAAAACGCGCCCGTTTATCCGGTTCAACCGAAATGCGGTGGTCGGCACGCTGATTGACAACTGGATACTGGCGAAGCGCATCAGGGTCACAGAGACGATGGAACTGGACAGCCCGGAAGCCATCGCAAGCATGGTGCATGCAAATCTCGGCGTTTCCATTGTGCCGGATCTTGCCGTGAAGCCGCTTGAAGCCATTCCGGTCAAACGCCTAAGTCTTGGCCCCGATGCGCCGCACCGAACATTGGGCTTGGTACATCAGGAGAACCAGATCAAGACGCGAGCCCTGGATGAGCTCTATGACGCGCTGATGGGTGTCATTCGGAGCACGTCATCCCGCCAGAAAAGCGTGCCGGAATGAGTCTAGAGTTTTACGTCTACCTCGCGCTGGGGGCTATCGCGGGCGGGTTCATCAACGGGTTTTCGGGCACTGGCACGGCGCTTTTTGCGCTCGGGTTTTATCTTGTGGTGCTTGATCCGGTTAGGGCCGTGGCCGTTGTCGCTTTCATGTCCGTTCTTGCTGGCTTGCAGGGGCTCTGGCTGGTTCGGGCGGAGATTCTGGCCCAACCGCGCAGGCTTCTGAGGTTCCTGTTGCCGGGGTTGGTCGGCGTGCCGATTGGTCTGTCCCTGCTGGATGTTATTGATGCGGGGACGTTGCGGATCGCGATTGCAGCCCTGCTCATTCTCTATGGTGGGTACTTTGGCTTTCGCGCGGCCCTACCTGCTTTTTCGCGACCAACGCCATGGATAGATGCGTCTGTCGGGCTGATCGGCGGTGTTCTGGGCGGGGCAGCATCGGTTTCGGGTGCGATCCCTGCCATGTGGCTGTCGATCCGGCCCTGGACCAAGTCAGAAACGCGGGCGGTGTTGCAGCCCTATAACGTTGCCATTCTAAGTACCACGGTTTGCTTGCTGTTCTTCAAAGGCGCGTATGACAAGACGTCGGTTTCTGCCCTCTTGATCACCATTCCAACTGGATTGGTTGCGGCTCAGATCGGCATTTTTGTGTTCGGCAAGCTGAGCAATACGGGCTTCAGGCGTCTTCTGATCATCCTGACGCTTCTGATGGGTCTGGGTGTCATGGCGAGCGAGGTCTTCTGAGCTGTCGCGCGCCTAGATCACTTCATCCGTGCGGTCGTCACTTTCCCCGTAGCGTTTCAGGACAGCGGGTTTTGTACCCTCATAGACGCGCGCGATATTCTCAGCGATCTTGGCATTCTCGCGCTCGAACAAACAATCGCCGTTGAGATCTGAGGCCACGATGAAGGGGCCCATGCGATTGCATTTGATCACCCACATGGCCTGCGCGAGACCCAATTCGTCGTTCCAGTGAACCGCTTCGACGGATTCGACACCTCTGCCCAAGAGGGCGCCAGTCCCATAGCCGACGGTCGACAGGTAGACGGCGCCATTCGGAACGAAGTACTCCTTATAGTCTCTGGAGGTCATACCGCCTTTGCCGACGATCAGCTTGGCGCCCGTTTTGGCCATCCATTCCGGAAGCCACTTGGCAAAACGAAATGATGCTGTGGCGGTCACGGCACCCAAGTCAAAGGACCCATCCGCATTGATGCGGGCCGCAGGAGAGCAATGGAAATTCGCCGCAGATTGCGACGGCAATTCCATCGGTATATTGGCCTTGTCCTCCAGCGCGCGCATATAGACGCCCTCGCGCGCGGTATACATCAGACCGTCAAGGTAGACGACGTCCCCAAGACGAAGATCAGCTATGGCCTCGTCGGTTGGTGTCGTGGACAGGCGAACTTCCTTTGGGGCGCTCATTCCGCCGCCTCCTGTTGTGGTTCCCAGTCAATGGTCTCCCGGCGCTGATAGGGGGTGAACCAATCGGGGTCCGTGCGGTGTTCTACCCGTCCATCCGAGTGGATACGAGCAACGGCGCGGCGTGAGGACAGGCAGAACGCATGAACCGACATGGGCATCCCGCCGGTGTGGCAATAGCCGACCTCGATATTGCAATCGATCACCATGTTCTTGCCGACAAAACCCATGGCACCCATGCCGATGGAATTGCCAAGTTCTTTGAACTCGTCTTCCATCTCCGCGATGCGCGGGTCGGAGTTTCGGCTGCCGACCACACGCAGGGTCGAGGCGCGCTTGCCCAGAGTCATGCAGATGTCCTTTGACCCGCCCAGGCCGATCCCGATGATTGCGGGCTGGCAGGCGAGACCGCGTTTGCCAAAGGCCATGAGGCTGTCGAGGTAGAACCGCTTGATCCCTTGAGTGCCGTCCGAAGGAAAAAGCATGCGGTAGTCGGTCCCGAACAACCCGCCCTTGTGCACGGTGATAAGGTCGATCCAAGCGCCCTCCGGTTCAAACCCGTATTCGATCTCGGGCGCGCCGATGCCGACATTGTTGTTATGATCCGTGCGCCAGAGAGGGTGAACGCGGTTGGGGCGCAGCGGCACGCCATTGGTAGCATTGGCGGTTGCCCGACGCAGGGCAGCTTCCAGCGCGATCATGCCCCCCTCGACGGAGGCGTCATTGCCCATTTTGACAAACCAACGGGGGACGCCGGTATCACCACACATGGCTCGCCTGTCTTCCTTCGCGGCCTCGTAGTTCTCCAGCATGGCCTTGAGGACAAAGGACGACAGATCGCCATCCTCGGTCCGAGCCGCTTCCTGCAATCCGTCCAGATAGTCCTGCGGAATTTCAATGGCCGCCTTGTCCATCAGGGTTTCGGCAGTGTCTTGAATGAGCTTGATCGGTATCATTGGGCAGCCACCAGCGTTTCGGGCGCGCCGTCGGGCAGGATCGTCTCGCCCGGGCGCACGATTGAAAAGTCGACAGGTTCGCGGGTCACGGAAATCTGGCCGTCCACCTGCTGTGCCACGGTAAAGTCGCTGTCTTCCATGGCCCCCGGTTCGGGGAAATCTTCGCGGAAATGCGCCCCGCGGGAATTCTCGCGGGTGATGCCGGCTTTGGAGATGATTTCGGAGATATCGCAAAGCGAGCGCAGGTTCAGCCAGTCATGCCATGTGAGATTGAAGGCCAGATTACCATCATCGACGCCCACATCCATGAGTGCGTCAGAGACTTTTGCGACACCCGCTAGTCCGCGTTTCATGCCCGCCTCGGTACGCATGACGCCGACCTCTTCCCACATCAAATCCTGCAATTCCTTACGCAAGGGCAGGATCAGATCGGGTTTGCGGCTCAGCGGGTGAATTGCGCGCGCAAGCTCCGCTTCCAACACCGTCTCATCGGGCTCACGCAGGCTCATCTGGCGCACATCCGCGCCCATCGTATCCCCTGCGATCCCGCCATAGACGGTAGAGTTGGCGACCCCGTTTCCACCCAGCCGGTTCGAGCCATGCGCGCCGCCCGCATCTTCGCCTGCCACATAGAGCCCCTCCATCGCGGTGCGCGTATCGACGTCCACCACGACGCCGCCCATGAAGTAATGCGCGGTGGGCACCACCTCGACCTTGCCTGCTGCCAGATCAAACCCACTGTCGGCGCAGCGTTTGACCATGCCCTTGAACTTCTGACGGACGTTTTCCGGGCCAAGATGAGACATCGAGATAAAGACGCCTTCCTGATCAGGGTTATTGTTCCTTCGCATCTCAGCATAGATGCCGCGGCTCACCACATCGCGGGTCGCGCGCTCGCCTTTGCCATCATAGTCAAACATGAAGCGTTGGCCCGCATGGTTGATGAGTTGCCCTCCGGCCCCGCGCAGGCCTTCTTCCAGCACTGTGCCGGTCATACGGGTGTGGTCCCCTGCAAGCAGTCCCGTCGGATGGAACTGCACCATTTCCATGTCACGTAGCTTGAGGCCCGCGCGCAGCGCCATGGCAAGCCCGTCCATCGTCTTGTCTCCTGACGGCGTGTGGTACTTGTACATCGTTGGCCCACCGCCCGTTGCCATCAGGGTGGTTTTGGCACGTACCAGCCGGAAGCGGCCTGTGCGCATGTCGATCATCAAGACCCCGGCAAGGCTCGCGCCTTCCTTCGTCGGGATCAGGCCGACCGCGCGATGCTCTTGCAGTTTTTCCACGCCGCTGGCGAGGACTTTTTCCATCAGGCGGTTGATGATCTCGATGCCCGTGAGATCCCCTTTATGCACCGTTCGGTCCGCCGTTTGCCCGGCAAAGGCCTTTTGGTGCAAACTGCCGTCCGGGTTGCGATCAAAAAAGCAACCGACCTCGTTCTCTAACTCGCGGATGCGCACCACGGCCTGTTCGCAAAGCCGCCACGCCATGTTCTGATTGGGCAGCCATTTGCCGCCGTGGATCGTGTCCATGAAGTGCCGCTCGACTGTATCTCCACCACCAAGAGCGACGTTGTATCCGCCTTGTACCATGCGGGTGCAGCCGCATTTGCCGATCAAGCCCTTGACGGCGATGGTGATCCTGGTGCCGTCGGGCGCGTTCTGCTGGGCATGCAGTGCTGCAAAAAGCCCCGCGCCACCGGTGCCGAGGATCAGGATGTCAGTATCGTGCCGTTCGATGTCCGAAATCCGCATGATCAAATCGCCTTAAGAAAAAAGAGGGCCGCGATCAGGAAAGACAGGGCTGCCGCCCCGGCCGCCAGTGTTTTTTGCGACGGGGACCATGGCAGAAATTCCAGCGCCATCAGCCGCAAACCTCCGAACATGTGAACCGCAAGCAGGAACACAAGGCCAAACTCTGCCAGCTTCATCACGCCAGCTTCCGTCAAGTGCAAGAAACCGTCCAGCCGCGCGGGGTCCGTCATGGCCAGTGCCAGCACCCAAAAGTGCAAGGGCAGGAACAGCGCGAGCCCCAGCCCCGACAGGCGGTGCAGGACATAGGCGAACCACAGTGGATGCGCGCGCGATGTGATGCCCCTCGCGATGCTCATGCGAAGGTGACGGCCCAGACGGCGCGCCCTCCCAAAGCCAAAAGGCCAAGGCCCGATAGCCACATGAAAGCTTCCAATCCCGCCCCTTTCAGGCCGCCCCACTCAAAGGCAATTGTCCGCAGCCCGATCGCCCCATGGATCGATACTGCAAGCGTGAATGTGCCGTAAAACAGGAACCAGAGCCACGAGCCCTGTGTCCGCCCAAGGATTTCAGCGGCGCTCAGCCCGCCTTGTATCGCGTAGATCATCACGGCCAGATGGCCCAAGACAAGCGGCGCCATCAGCAGCCCCGTAATCCTTTGCAGCATATAAAGACGCAGGTTCAGCATCAGCGTCCCTTCCGGAAAAACGATTTTGCGGTTTCGCGTTTCAGCCCCGCAATGGCCGACATCGGGTCCAGTTCATTTGGGCAATAGAGAGTGCACGATCCCATCGAGTGGCAATTGTGACAGCCGCCTGACCCAGAGACGGCATCCAGGATTGCAAGGCGGCCTTCATCTTTGGCATCGTTCAGCAAGGTCCAGGCTCGCTGCAAAGCAGCCGGCCCGAGATAGTCCGAATTGCCAGCAACCGTGTCGCAGGCCGCATAGCAGACTGAGCAATTGATGCATTCTATCCCTGCATTGGCAGTGGTGCGCCCCTCACTGGTTTCATTCACTGCAGCGATCGGATCGTTACGTGTCAATTCACCGTGATGTACACCTTCCGCAGCAACCCATTTGTCAAAGAACGGGTCCATGTCGACGGCCAGATCCTTGATAACGGGCAAGTTGCGCAGCGGCCCGATCGTCACTTCGTTTCCTGCCAGGACCTTCGAGATATGGGTGCGGCAGGTCCAACGCGGCACCCCGTTCACCATCATGGCGCAGCTGCCGCACATGCCGACACGGCAGGCAAACCGATAACTTAGCGTCGGGTCCGCATTCTGTTGCACCCATGATACGACATCGAGAACGGTTTGATTTTCATAGGCGGGCACGTCAAAAACTGTCTGCGCCCCGTCTGCACAGCGGCCTCGGTCGATGGTCACTTTTAATGTTTTCGGTGACATTTTTCTTTGTGTCTTCCAACCATGGAGGATTCTATGACAGAGTATAATGGATAGTTTCACTTGATAAACGCGACAAATACTTTCGTTTTTTGTTAGTTTTTCTTACGAAAACTCGAAGAAGGAATGGATTCATGGCAGAACACGCTTTGCCGGATTTACAACGCCTGCTGGCAGAACGGTTCGACGATCCCCCCACGATAGATGCCAGCATTTCCGACAACAGCGTGTTGAAACTGTTAGCAGCGCGTGGGTCGTGCAGGGCATTCCTCGACAGACCTGTTCCAACCAATTGGCTTGAGGTTCTGTCAGCTGTGGCGCTCGCGTCGCCCACAAAGAGTGACTTGCAACAGCGAGACATTGTCTTTTTGCAGGACGCGATTATCAAAAAACGTCTCGTTGATCTCGTATCGGGGCAAAAATGGATTTCCGAGGCTCCGGTGATCGCGATATTCTGCGGCAACAATCGCCGCCAAAGGCTGGTCCATGAGTGGCAAAACGTGCCTTTTGCGAATGATCATCTGGATGCATTCTTTAATGCGATAGGGGATGCCGCCATTGCCTTGGGGGCGTTTGTGGTTGCGGCTGAGGCCGTGGGCTTTGGGTGCTGCCCGATCAGTGCGGTTCGAAATGAAGCTGCCGCAGTGTCTGACCTGCTTGGTCTGCCTGATCATGTCTTTCCTTTTGCGGGCCTGGCAATTGGCTTCCCGAAAGAAACGCCGAAGATTTCCAAACGCCTGCCATTACAGGTGACTTGCCACATCGACCGGTATCAGGAAGACAATCTGCGGGAGAACATCCGCAGCTATAGTGATGGCCGTGCAGTGTCACAGCCTTATCAAACCCAGCGGTCGTCGGAGATTTCCGGTCCCAGCGACATATACGGTTGGGCGGAGGATAAGATTCGGCAATATAGTTTGCCTGAACGGGAAAGCTTCGGGGCCTTTGTTCGCTCCAAAGGTTTCAAGCTGGATTGACGAACACCAAAGGTACTGGCAGGCGAGGTGCTCTGCCTAGTGCTTGAAATCGGTGATGACAGCTGTACCCGGTGGCGTAGGGCCCAACATAGCGCGGAGTTCGGCACTTGCGCCCAATAAGTTAACGACGGGAATGACCTTAACCTTGGAAAAGTTGAGGTCAAAGAGTCTAAGGTGAAGAGACTGCAATGTGTTTCGTAGGATAAATGAAAGCGTTCAAACACACAGCCAAGAACTGTGAAACTGCTAGTTCGACCTAGACCTCGCATTGGTCAGTCTCTCTGAATGCAGCGGCGCGGCCCATCAGAGTTGCCGTTCGCTGAATGTGCAAGACCGAGGTCTGGATGAACTGACGATCCGCAGGCTAAGCCGCCGTCTGCGTCAGTCTTTGCAGTGAATGTTCCGAGCTCATAACGGTCATTGCAGCGGTGACGCGCAAACCTCGATGCGGGCCAAGTGCATCCCGTAACCAAGTGGCTGACTAGAAAAGCGACCCACGCCACTTTTTCTCGTGCTATTTCACGGAGCCAAAGCATAGGGCAGGCGTTCAACCAAAGCGCGTTGTACGATGGCAAACCTCGGGGTCTGCGCAATTTCATCCAGTGTCGCGACCCACAGGGGAACTTCAAGACCAGGATCAGCTTCCGTCGACTGGTGAAGTCGAGGATCCGCATTCCCAATGATCAGGGGCAGAAATGCTTTGCCCACCCCGGATGCAGCCATCTGCTGAAGCACCAAGAAGCTGTCTGCTCCGTTGGTCATTTCATCTGCTCTGACATGCTCGGCTAACCATTTGGCTGGGAGCGAGCGGCTTAACGCCCCTTCAAGCCTCATCCATTTCCGATTGGATGAACCGTTATCAAAAACACCAAATGACAGCGTACCAGCACGTTCTCCTGCTAGCCCTTCTTCCAGTTTTATCGAGGGTCGCACCGCGATGTCCGCTGTCAGCCTTGTTAGATCATGATGGTTGTTTCCGCTCAATAAAGTCAGCTCCAACCCGGGGTACAACCGGGATATCTCGCAAAGTATCTGAGGCAAGACAAGCTGGCAAAGACTATCGGTTGAAGCAATACGTACATGACCAGTGGGTGACCGGTTTGCGCCCACAATTGCGCGCTCGACGGACAGTACAGCGTCTTCGACGCTTTCCATCGCTGCAAGAATTGTGTTTGCCTCGGGGAGTGCGGAATACCCCGATGGGTTTTTTTGAAAAATCACGCAGCCAGAGCTTTCTTCAAGTGCAGCAACTCTGCGCAGGACTGTGGCATGCGTGACGCCCAACGCAGCAGCTGCTGCATTCAATGATCCGTGTTTTCTTACGGCAAGCGCGTATCGAATATCGTCCCAGTTTGGCCTGTTCATAAATTAACAAGTATCGACGAAGAACAAACAATTACAATTAAATTCGTTCAAGTTAATATCAGAGGCATTCAACAGGGAGGCACAACATGATCAAGAAATTTTCAATCGTTGCAGCAGGACTCATGTCAGTAGCGCTAATTGGAGCGGCCATCGCGCATGAAAGTCAAAACCCGGCAGTGAAGGCCCGGACTTCGATAATGCAACTCTATGCTTTCAATATTGGCACTCTTGGTGGGATGGCCAAGGGAGAGATGGAGTACGACGCTGAGGCGGCAACGCGGGCCGCGAACAACCTGGTTGTTCTGACGCAGATCGATCAATCCGCGATGTGGCCTGCCGGAACCGATAATGTGGCTGACCCGTCCAACCGCGCGTTGCCTGCAATTTGGGAGAACTTCCCGGATGTAGGTGCCAAAGGACAGGCTATGGTAGACGCCGCAGCTGTAATGCAGGCTGCCGCTGGACAAGATGTCGAGGCGCTCAAGGGGGCGATGAAAGGGCTGGGCGGCGCTTGCTCGGCATGTCACAAAGCATATCGCGCACCGAAAAACTGATTGGGAGTTAGCCATGCGGCGTTTGTTCAGTCTCGCCGCTGTCGTAGCACTTGTGGTCGGGCTAGTCGGTATGGTGCTGACCCGACCGCAGAGAGTTGATCAAGCCCAACTGGACGGTATCACCCCCGATCTGAAACGAGGGGAGACAGTATTCTACGCGGCAGGATGCGCATCTTGCCACTCTGCACCGGATGCCAAAGGCGAGGAGAAGCTCGTACTCGCTGGCGGTCGTCGGTTTGAGACGGATTTTGGCACATTCATAGCCCCCAACATATCCAGTGATCCAGGCGGTGGTATCGGGGCTTGGTCCGTGCTGGATCTGGCGAATGCCCTGATCCACGGAACCGGACCGAATGGGCAGCACTACTATCCCGCGTTTCCTTATACATCCTACATAAATATGACCACGGAAGATGTGGCATCGCTCCACGCGTTCCTCGCAACGCTGCCAGCATCGGCTACAGAGAGTATGGCACATGAGGTCGGCTTCCCTTTCAACATTCGACGCGGGTTGGGCGGTTGGAAGCTATTGTATCTGGAGCCGGGTTGGGTGGTTGAAGGCGATCTGACGGATCAACAGATCAGAGGTCGGTATCTGGTGGAGGCGCTAGGACACTGCGCCGAATGCCATACGCCGCGAAATGGCTTGGGCGGTTTGAAACGGGACCAATGGCTGACAGGTGCGCCTAATCCCAGCGGAAAAGGCCGTATCCCCGGCCTGTCTGCCGACCAACTTGATTGGTCCGAAGCTGACATTGCGGAATACCTGAAGTCAGGCTTCACACCGGATTATGACAGCGCCGGTGGTGAAATGGTGGAGGTCATCGAGAACACTTCTCGACTGAGCGATGATGAGCGCTTGGCGATTGCCGCTTACCTCAAGGCCGTTCCTGTGCAGCGGAAAGAACTCCGATCAGAGTAACAGTTGATTCAGGCCGCGGAACGGACACCGAGGTGATTTTCAGGCAGGAAACCCAACGGTATTCTTCCTTTTGTGCCCATCGTTTTTTCCGTCTTGAGCATGTGAATTCGCCTAATGCCAACGTTTTCTTTGACGTTTTACCGACCGTCGTGGCCAAGTGTCACAGAAACCCGCTCTTTGGCCCCCCCGATTTCCGTTGCAATATTGGCGCGTTACCTGCTGGCTTGGTGGTTGACGGATTCAGCGGCGCTGCGGTCGGGTGCGACAGAAGCTAAAGTGAACGTAGTGATTGCGTCGCTCGCGTATTTCGCCGTGCGGGTTCTAGGCACTTCGTGGTTATTAATGCGATGTGCTGCAGTCGGGTGAATTCGGCTCGGAGCAGGCCTTAGCCGCGCGAGGCACGAAGGCTTGCAAAGTGGAACGATGCTGCCGCTGATTTCTCTATTCACAATGGCTGCTTCGGGGCGTACCTGCCAAAAACGGTGGTTGTCGCCCAGGAAAGAAACATATCAGTTTTGAAACCAGAAAGCGTAAATTTGTTGCCGAAAACTTACTTATCCGCTGGAATTATTTGATCGCTTCCTCAGAGATAACACAGCTAATGCGCCAACTGAGCTTAGAAGAAAAATAGCAGGCGCTCCGATTGGAACAGCAGCGGGGTTCACTCCACCGAATTCAACAAGATAGTAGTATTCTTGAGTGCCCGGATTGTCATTCCAAGCTCCATCAGGCGTTACCCAGCCATAAAGATAATTTTCGGGAGGAACGCCAAAAAACGAATTATTGGGTTCTCCAGTATCCCAATTCTCGTAATTCGAACCGCCAATGTTTTGGCCTGCCTCGGGGCCATCGACCCATAGCCAATCGCCTTCGGAAGCAGCATCACTTCCACCTAGCCAATAGTTGGAATCAAATACCCAATTGTCAGACAGAAAGTCCTGTTCTTCCTGTGAAGTGATGGTCGCAAGGTAACCATCAAGACCCATGAATGACATGCCCAATGCTGCCGTCCGCGCTTCCGACCACGTTGAAAAGTCAGTGACAAAATCATACCAATGGCCATTCCCGCCGTCAGCGACTGCCCATTGGACAGGTGCGGCGGCGCTTAGACTTGGAATGGATGCGATCAGGCCGATAAGTGGCAGTTTTGAAATGTGCATTTAATGTCCCTGCTTTCTACTAAGGTAAGCACTGTAGCATATATCGGTATTTACTAGCCAAATTTCTGGCTAAAACTGTCCTTCCGAAAACGAACGTTTTTTCGCCATCTGCTGACTCATCAAAAAACGTTGAAAAGCCCTTTATTAAAATCCGTCGCCAAAACTCATTTTAGCCTTGATCGACTTTGAAACCGGACACTGGTGCACCGCGCAGCATCGGTCACAATGGACTCGTAACCGAGCTTCTTAGCGTCCCGGCCCAATATCAGCGGTAGGCCAATGCGGTTCAAAGAACAACCTGTGCTGCCCAGCGATGCGCAACGTGACGCCGCATGCCTTGCCTTAGTCGATCTGATGGAGATGTTTTCCATTAAGTATTGCGAACGCACCAGACACAAAACCGCCGAATACGCCGCACCCCAAGAAATCGCTGCTGGAACCATAGTTTTGTCAGATTCGATAGTCGCACTCGCTAACAGATCAGGCTAATGTTGAGGCGGCATGCAGCAATACTCCACGCGGGTCTGACAAAAGCCATGGATTACCAGCGATCAAACCCGCAAGTTATTGAGCACACTCTAAAAGGGAAGTTCTGCAACTGTCTGGTCGTCCATCTATCATTGGTTTGTGCGCAGGCTTCCGATCCAGAGGATGCCTAATGGTTTTGCATCCAATTGACCGCATTCTGTTCCCATGCCTGCATCTCCGGGGCGCCAACCGCGCCTTGATACGGTGCCGCGGGTGGCAAATCGTCCAGGGCGCCACCTTGGTGCTTGTAGGAATAACCGTTTGGACCCAAACAGATAACGCGATGGACAGTGGGATTATGAACAGGTCCCCGGATCACCTGCTCACCACTATTTAGGTAGGCGACGTAGGTAGGGGGTGCAACTGGGTACTGCACTGTCATACCAATAGGGATCTCGACCCGGTTTGCGATCTCGCGAAGTCCGGGTTCGTCTCGACCAACGGTATGCGCCAAGCCATCGGCCGTCGCCACGTCATTGAGACCTGGCAGCCATCGGCTGGGATTATTATTCCCCATTGTAAAAGTAGGTACATCCGCTGTCCCTTCCGAAGCCAGAACCCCGGTCGAGCGGAGTTGTCCATAGGCGAAATGGCCCACGCTCATCCCGCGAGACCAGATCATCTGGCCGGATTCGTATTGTTGGATGAAGGCCGGTAGCCCTGGGTCGTTCTTCTGCGTCTTGTTGACCAGAAGGTTCGTGTTGACCTTGTGCAACATGTCGGGATAGGCGCCAGACTTGACGATCTGCTCCTTTTTCCACAACTCGGAGACGCTGCGGATTGTGTCGCGGTCGTCCGGCGCGTCTCTGTGCAGCTCGCGGACAGCCGTCAGAAATGCGTTCTCGTCCATTCCGCCCAGATAGGTCGGAAAATCCTGCCCCTGCCTGTAGGCGATCACCTTGAACGCCGGAACGCAAGTGGTGCGATACCAATCCATCCATTCGTCGTGATTTTGGTCGATTGTAGCGTCGGCCTCCAAGATTGTGATCCGTTGAAGAGGCAGGCTCGACCCACCCCGCGGACCCTTACGGGGCGACGAAAGCCGGTTAGCCGAATGTTGCCACGTGTCCAGGCGCCGCACGGCGGCGCTATCGCCCGCAAGCTCCTGCAGTTGCATAAGCGATGCCGGCGCATGAGCAACTCCAGCCTTATCCCGCGCCGAATTGCGCCGGATCGAACTAACAGACGCTTGGTTTCTGATCAGTGGCGACGAAAGTCGCGTGGCCATAGCCGTGGTTCCTTTCAGAGGCGCGAAAGACTCGCCTTTGCACACTATAGCTGCAGATTGCGTCAATACAAAAACCGCCGACTCTATGCAGCCCCCGGAGGATTTGGCCCCTTGCGGAGTGCAAGGCGTTCCGGAACGTCACACAGATGTGGTTGACAGGACCCGCTGTGCCTGACCACCAGACCACCGCCAACCTTTGTCGGGACACCGGCTCGGCCATGCGAAGGACATGCGCGGAGTTGGAGTCGACGATGTTCGAAGATCGTACAGCGACTGGAAACAAGCTACGACGTGGCAACCTTGTCTAAGGTCAAGCGGCGCACAGGGCGGGTTGCAACCGCCCGCCGCATCTACCAGAAATGTCGGCATCGGGCTGCCTGCTGGACCTAGCAAAGTCCGCTTCCTGCGCAATGTTGCCTTTGGCGTAGGTTGCAACGAACGGCCACTTTCCGTTCTTCGTAACCACGTGGCAACTATCATAGTTTGCTGGCGAAAAATTATCCGTTTGGCGAAATCTGACGTAGCTCAAGGGAAGCGCATAAATGCCGAAGCGCTGGATTGAGCAACTTGCCAAAAACACACGTTCACTGTCTGAACTGTGAACGACAACAAAAAACACTGATTACAAACAGCAACGCCGTGCAACTTTCGCACAGTAAGCGCCTGTTTTATTGAGGTCCCCATTGGAGCGGGCGAGGCGATTCGAACGCCCGACCCTAACCTTGGCAAGGTTATGCTCTACCCCTGAGCTACGCCCGCTTCCTTGGGTGAGACGCAGATACCGATCTTGAAAACCGGCTGCAAGAGAAAAGTTTGATAAGGTCCAAAAAAGCCGTGCAATGAACGAATGGGCAGACGGTTTGAAAATCGCGCGCGCGAGAACCTGTCATTGGACCGATAGGGCGGGTGTAGCTTTGCTGAACCTGCAGAAGTTTTGATGGGCCTCCTTGGGTTTGACGCCAAAATTTTCCGCCATCAGAGGAACGCTGCCTAAGTCTATCGAATCACTGAGACATTTCCATTCGTCGGAAGCGCTGCAAATCTGTTGCAACAAAGCCGCAAGTGGGTGCTCATTGTTGTCATTTTCGATACAAAACCTGCGGTTTGCACAAAGCGTCGGCCAAGAAACGTTGAAAACATGGATTTTTTTCGCCGCGATGCTGACCTACGTTAGAAATGTGCTAAACTCTCCAGAGTGAGTTTTGTCGTACAGCGGACCAAAAATCTGCACGGGGTGGAAAATGACTAGGAACATTACGGTTACAACAGCTTTAAGCGTTGCATTCGTCAGTTTTGCTGGCGCTGCGACGGCGTCGACTTGCAACCTGATTGCTCAGGACAAGGAGATCAATTTCACTTTGACGCAGGGCAACCCTGTCGAAGTGGTTGAGCAAGCCTGCGACGGTGCGCCGACCGATCTCGTCTTTTCCACAAGTGATTTTGTGCTGACCGACACTCGTGGCTGGCGGTCAATTCAAAACGCCCCAACGGGTAACGGTGCGCCGGGCGCAAGAGCGGCCGGTTTTGCTGCGGGGGGCTTCCCTGGTGGCGGAGGTGGCGGTGGCGCAGGCGGTCCAAACGTGGCGGTTGTGGCTGCTGTGGAGAATGTCGAACAACCGTCACCGGTCCCTTTGCCAGCTGCCGGTGGGATGCTTATTGTAGCCCTTGGCGGGCTTGCCGCGATGCGCAAGCGCCGCAAAGTCTGACTCCAACCTCATTTCAGGTCACGAAGGCGGCTCCCGGAGGAGCCGTCTGTGTTTATTCAAATTCGATCAGCAGGTCTTTCGCATCGATCTGACCGCCGGGGCTGACATGGACCGCTTTCACAGTCGCTGCTTTTTCAGCGTGAATACCGGTTTCCATTTTCATCGCCTCGATGGTCAGCAGCAGATCACCCGCTGCGACTTTTCCACCTACTTTCGCCGCCACTGAGGCGACAACCCCTGGCATTGGCGCACCAATGTGTTTGGGGTTGCCGGTTTCGGCTTTCGGACGCTGATTTGTGGTCGCCTTTACCAGACGGTTCGGAACCCGGATCACGCGAGGTTGACCGTTGAGTTCGAAAAACACCCGAACCTCACCATCTTCACTGGTGTCGCCAACTGCTTGCAATCGGATCTCGAGAGTTTTGCCAGGATCGATTTCGGCGCTGATCTCCTCTCCGGGCTCCATGCCAAAAAAGAAGGTCTTGGTGGGCAATGTGCGTACCGGCCCGTAGGTGCGGTGCCGGCCCATGTAGTCCAAAAAGACTTTTGGATACATCAGATACCCCGACAAGTCTTCGTCATCGACGGGTTTGCCCTCCATGGTTTCGGATACTTCGGTTCGTACCGCTTCCAGATCCACGGGCTTCAGATGTTTGCCGGGGCGTTCAAAATTCGGCTTTTCGTCTTTGAGAACTTTCTCGACAATGTGATCCGGGAAACCCCCGGGGGGTTGACCGAGGTTGCCGCGCATCATGTCGACAACACTTTCCGGGAAGGAAACTTCGGTGCCTGGGTCCTCCACATCTGCGCGGGTTAGACCCTGCGCTACCATCATCAATGCCATGTCTCCCACAACCTTCGATGAAGGCGTCACTTTGACGATGTCGCCAAACATCTGGTTCACATCCGCATAGGTCTGCGCCACTTCATGCCAACGGTCCTCAAGCCCCAGCGATGCCGCTTGTGCCTTGAGGTTTGTGAACTGTCCGCCCGGCATCTCGTGCAGGTAAACCTCGGAGGAGGGGGCCTGCATGCCGGTCTCAAAGGCCGCGTAGTGGGCGCGGACTTCTTCCCAATAATCGGAGATTTGACGCACCGCGGTCATGTCGAGTCCGGTGTCTCGGTCGGTGTGCTTGAGCGCTTCGACAACTGATCCCAATGTGGCTTGAGATGTATTGCCCGAGAGCGCATCCATGGCACAATCAACCGCGTCCACTCCGGCCTCGCTGGCGGCGAGGATGGTGGCACAAGCAACGCCCGCCGTGTCATGGGTGTGGAAATGGATGGGTAGCCCCACCTCTGATTTCAAAGCCCGGACAAGTTGGCGGGCAGCCGCAGGTTTCAACAGCCCGGCCATGTCCTTCAACCCCAGCACATGGGCGCCCGCATCCCGCAGTTCCTTGCCCATTTCGACGTAGTATTGAAGGTTGTATTTCGCCCGGTCCGGGTCGTTGATATCCCCGGTGTAACAAATCGTGCCTTCGCAAATCTTGCCGCTTTCGATCACGGCATCCATTGCGACGCGCATGTTTTCGACCCAGTTGAGGCTGTCGAAGACGCGGAAAACATCGACACCGGTCTGCGCTGCCACACGGACGAATTCCTGTACTACATTGTCTGGATAGTTGGTGTATCCGACTCCATTTGACGCGCGTAGCAACATTTGCGTCATCAGGTTCGGCATCGCAGCGCGCAGATCGCGCAACCGCTGCCAGGGGCACTCCTGCAAGAAACGATAGGCCACGTCAAAGGTCGCACCGCCCCAGCACTCGACCGAGAAAAGCTGCGGCAGGTTGGCGGAGTACGCGGGAGCCACCTTGATCATGTCGATGGAGCGCATCCGTGTGGCCAGCAGCGACTGGTGCCCGTCGCGCATGGTGGTGTCGGTGATCAGCAATTGGCGTTGCTGTTTCATCCAATCCGCCACGGCCTGCGGGCCTTTTTGCTCCAGCAGATTGCGAGTGCCCATCATGGGTTCTGCGCGTTCTTTTGGCGGGCGCGGATCCTTTACATGGGCGGCCGGGCGTGGGTGGTTCTTGGTTTCGGGATGACCGTTCACGGTGATATCGGCAATATAGGTGAGCACCTTGGTACCCCGGTCGCGGCGGCGCGAAAACTGGAAGAGCTCCGGTGTCTGGTCGATGAACTTGGTATGGTAGGTATTGTCCAGGAACGTCGGGTGTTTGAGCAGGTTTTCGACAAAGGCGATGTTCGTCGATACGCCTCTGATACGGAACTCGCGCAGGGCACGGTCCATCCGTGCGATGGCAGCAGCCGGTGTCTGGGCCTTGGCCGTGACTTTCACCAACAGGCTGTCATAGTACCGCGTGATAACGCCACCTGAATAGGCGGTGCCGCCGTCCAGACGGATGCCCATGCCAGTGGCTTCGCGGAATGCGGTGATCCGGCCGTAGTCGGGAATGAAGTTGTTCTGAGGGTCTTCTGTCGTGATCCGGGTTTGCAAGGCGTGCCCGTCCAACCTTACGTCGCCTTGTGTCGGTTTGCCCGTCGCTTCGGCGATCGTCTTGCCTTCTGCGATGAGGATCTGCGCCCGAACAATATCAATCCCCGTCACCTCTTCGGTCACGGTGTGTTCCACCTGCACACGTGGGTTCACTTCAATGAAATAAAATTTGCCGTCCTCCATATCCATCAGGAACTCGACAGTGCCAGCGCATTCGTAATTCACGTGTTTGCAGATTTTGTACCCCAGCTCGCAAATTTTGTCCCGCTGGGCATCTGTCAGGTAGGGGGCAGGCGCGCGTTCCACGACCTTCTGGTTTCGACGCTGAACAGAGCAGTCGCGCTCGTAGAGGTGATACATGTCTCCGTGTTTGTCGCCGAGAATCTGCACCTCCACATGGCGGGCTTTTTCAATCATTTTTTCAAGGTAGCCTTCGCCATTGCCGAAGGCCGCTTCGGCTTCGCGACGGCCTTCCAGGACCTTCTCCTCGACTTCCTCTTCGCCCAGAATGGGGCGCATGCCGCGCCCGCCGCCGCCCCAGGATGCCTTGAGCATGAGAGGATACCCGATTGCCTTGGCATCTTTCTTGATCTTGGCCATGTCATCGCCAAGTACTTCAGTTGCGGGGATCACGGGCACGCCGGCTTCGATTGCAACGCGGCGGGCCGAAGCCTTGTCGCCAAGCGCGCGCATGGTGTCGGCCTTGGGACCGATGAAGGTGATCCCATTCTGATCGCAGGCATCTACAAAATCCGGATTCTCCGACAATAGGCCGTATCCGGGGTGAATCGCATCCGCCCCGGCTGCTTTTGCCACGCGGATCATCTCGTCAATCGACAGATAAGCGGCAACGGGGCCCAGACCTTCGCCAATACGGTAGGCTTCATCTGCTTTGAAGCGGTGCAGCCCCAGTTTGTCCTCTTCGGCGTAGACCGCGACCGTTTTCTTGCCCATTTCATTTGCCGCGCGCATGATGCGGATGGCAATTTCGCCCCGGTTTGCGATGAGAATTTTCTTGAAATCTGGCATATGGGCCTCTTGGTCATTGGGCTGATGGGCACTGTTTAGGGGGAATCCTACGTCAGGTAAACGCGTAGAAATGGGTATGTCGTGCAAGCAGGCGGAATGTGCGGGGCGTGACCTGCGCCGCATTTGGCGTCATAGAGAAATGGGAGGGGGTAAGTCGGTCAGCGTCGCAGCCCCTAATTGACCCATGTTCGCCTCCATATCCTTCCGCAAGATATCGACGAGGTGGTCGATGCCGGGCGGGCCAAGCGCGGCAAGAGCATAGTGAAATGCGCGCCCAAGCATGACGAAATCGGCACCGCAGGCATAGGCGCGCAGAATATCAAGGCCCCCTTCGATGCCGCTGTCGAACACCAATGGCAGGCTGGTTTCCGGCCGGATGGCACGCAGCGCGTCAATTGTTGCCGGGGCTGCATCAAATTGGCGGCCAGCGTGATTTGAAACCCACAAGGCATCGATGCCACGTTTCGCCAAAGGTTCTGCATCCTCGACCCTAAGCACGCCTTTGACGATCAGTGGCCCCTGCCAGTGGTCCCGCAGCCACGAGACATAGTCCCAATCCGGGGAGGTGCGGAGCAAGTAGCCCGCGTGTTGCGTCGAAGAGAGCGCTGTCGAGGTCTTCGGTGTGTATTTTTCAAGCCCGCGCATCCGAGGCATGCCACGTCGCGCCATACCAAGCGCCCAGGCCGGGCGCAGCGCAACCTGAGCCAGCAGGCGGGGCGTCAATCTGGGGGGCTGTGTAAGGCCGGAGCGTGTTTGCCGTTCCCGGCGCGAGGCCACAGGAACATCAACTGTCAGTACGAGAGTTTTGAAACCTGCTGTTCTGGCGCGGTCCAGCATATCCTTGCGAATGTCTTCATCGCGCGGCGGATACATCTGAAACCAGGCGTCGTCCCCAAGATGCGGGGCGAGATCCTCTGGCGATTGGCTGGCGACCGTGGAAAGCGTATAGGGAAGACCCAGCTTTTGCGCAGCACGCGCCAAGTGGCCTTCGGCATCCGGCCACATCAGTCCGGACATGCCCACCGGTGCAATCCCGAAGGGCAGGGCGCGCTTTTGCCTCAGAAAATCGGTTGTCAGATCAGGCGCGAATTCCCCATGCAAGATTGACGGTGTGAAACCGATTTTGTCCAGACGTGCACGATTACGATGTTTCGTCGCTTCGTTGCCGGTCGCCGAATCAAGATACTCCCAGACGAATTTCGGGATACGTTTACGCGCGCGCTCCCGAAGGTCGGAGATGGCTGGGTATCGGCTGTGCAGGCTCATAGCCCTATTTGCGTGCCAGATCAGCATATTGTCCAGTGCGGAAAAGCTATGGAACAGAGCGCGAACGTCTCTTTATCTCTACGGCCTGTCGGGCTAGGTTAACGGCATGAGCAGTTTTGATGAAATGGACGCCTTTGACGGTGCGTCTTTGTCCGCGCGGGCGATGGCGGCCCGACCACAGCCTTACATGGATGGCCTGAACCCGGCACAGCGCGAGGCTGTTGAGATGCTGGATGGGCCGGTCCTGATGCTGGCTGGTGCGGGAACGGGCAAGACCCGGGCGTTGACCGCGCGGATTGTGCATCTGCTGAACAGTGGCCGCGCGCGACCCAATGAAATCCTTGCTGTGACTTTCACGAACAAGGCTGCACGCGAGATGAAGAACCGTGTGGGCCAGATGCTGGGACAGCCGGTTGAGGGTATGCCCTGGCTTGGCACGTTTCACGCGATCTGCGTAAAGCTGCTGCGCCGACATGCCGAACTGGTCGGGTTGAAATCCAACTTCACTATCCTTGATACCGATGACCAACTGCGTTTGCTGAAACAACTCGTGTCGGCGGAAGGCGTAGACGACAAACGTTGGCCCGCACGGCAGTTGCTCCACATTATTGACGGTTGGAAGAACCGTGCGCTCACACCTGATAAAGTACCCACGGGTGACGCTGGCGCCTATAACCACAAGGGCATCAAGCTCTATGCCCAATACCAAACCCGCCTGAAAGAGCTCAACGCATGCGATTTTGGTGATTTGCTGTTGCACATGCTCACCATCTTCCAGTCCCATGAAGACGTATTGAAGCAATACCAGCGCTGGTTCGCCTATATTCTCGTGGATGAGTATCAGGACACCAACGTGGCCCAATACCTTTGGTTGCGGCTTCTTGCGGCGGGGCACAAGAACATCTGTTGCGTAGGGGATGACGATCAGTCGATCTACGGTTGGCGTGGGGCTGAGGTAGGCAATATCCTGCGTTTTGAAAAGGATTTCCCCGGCGCTCATGTTGTTCGGCTGGAGCAGAACTATCGCTCTACCCCGCATATTCTGGCCGCCGCTGCTGGGGTGATCGAAGGCAACAAGGGTCGGCTTGGCAAGACGCTGTTCACGGAAATAGAGGAAGGCGAAAAGGTTCGCTTAATCGGACATTGGGACGGCGAAGAAGAAGCGCGTTGGATCGGCGAGGAGATCGAGGCGATGCAGCGTGGCACGCGGGGCATGGCTACCATAGGTCTAAACGACATTGCTATAATGGTGAGAGCAATTGGACAGATGCGGATATTTGAAGACCGATTCATGTCGATCGGTCTGCCTTATCGTGTTCTTGGAGGTGCACGTTTCTATGAGCGAATGGAGATCCGCGACGCCATAGCTTACTTCCGCATCGTAGTCAGCCCAGACGACGATCTGGCCTTCGAGCGGATCGTGAACACGCCTAAGCGTGGGCTGGGAAAGAAAGCGCTGGAAACCATCCATGAACTTGCGCGCCCTCAAAATTCAGAACGACGAAGTCTTCTTGAAAGCGCGCGCTATTGCGTGGAAACCGAAGCTATAAACGGCAAGGGCCGGGCAGGGCTGTCAAAACTCATCGCAGGCATAGATCGCTGGGCCAAGATGATGCGCGCGCGTATCCCTGTGGATGCCGATGCGGTGATCGATGAAGGGGGCACGCGCGCTGCAATCAACCATGTTGAACTTGCGGAGATCATCCTCGATGAGAGCGGTTACACTGCGCATTGGCAAAACGACAAAACACTTGAGGCAGCGGGCCGGCTGGAAAACCTTAAGGAGCTATTGGGAGCGCTAAAAGACTTTGAAAACCTTCAAGGGTTTTTGGAGCACGTCAGTCTAGTTCTCGAAAACTTGCAAGAGAGCGACACAGAAAAAGTATCAATTATGACCTTGCATCAAGCAAAAGGCGCTGAATATCCAGTGGTTTTTCTGCCGGGTTGGGAAGATGGTTTGTTTCCGTCGCAGCGTGCTATGGACGAAAGCGGGCTCAAGGGCCTCGAAGAGGAAAGGAGGCTTGCTTACGTGGGAATTACTCGAGCGGAAGAAATCTGCGTTATATCTTTCGCGTCGAACCGAGTTTCGTTTAACCGTGAACATCGCGGATGGCATTCCTGTATACCCTCGCGCTTCATCGATGAATTGCCGGAGGATCACGTCGAGGTACTAACGCCGCCGGGTCTCTATGGCGGCGGATACGGGGCTGCGGCGCCGCGCAGCACGCTGCACGAACAGGCGGCAGAGGCCAACGTCTACAACTCACCCGGATGGCGGCGTTTGCAGGCACGGAGTGCCGAACGCCCGGTCAGCCAGCCGCGCGAGACCCGCAATACGGTGATCGACATGACCGCAGTGTCGAGCTTTTGCGTGGGCGAGCGGGTGTTTCACCAGAAGTTTGGCTATGGCGCAATCACCGACATAGAAGGCGACAAGCTGGAGATTGCTTTCGAGAAAGCAGGCGTCAAAAAGGTCGTCGCCAAATTCATCACCGCAGCGGACGATATTCCGTTCTAGGACACTTCAGGCGGCCAGATAGTGTTTCATCATGGCGGCCTCGCGTGCGGTCAACGTGGGCGCAGCGGTGGCGCCAAAACCAGCCAAGCCTTTTGACAAGTCAGGAAACAAGGCGTCGAGCTCCGCACGTGCCTCGCTCTCCAGCGATGCGATTGAACGGTCAGCCAGAAAGAAACTCTCGGTCAAAAGGCCGCTGGATCGCACGATCTGGTGCTGATCGAACATGAAATGCACGTAATGCACTTCATCGACTGGCTCGATTTCCACGCCGGGACTGCCAGACAGATGCTTTGCCGCGACCAATACCGCGCTGGTTCCGAAATGCAGCTCAGCCGTGGCGTTTTCAATCCAGATCCGGTGTTGTTGCGAGACCAGCAGGTCTTTCGTATTGCCCAACGCGCCTGCGGCGATACGCACCGGTGCAAAGCGGCCACGCCCGGGGACGCGCGTGCTTCCCACCCAGCGCACGGGTTGCGGCCCGGATCCTTGCGTCCAAACCAAATCGCCTACAGCGATCTCCTCAACCGGGACGGGTCCTTGCGGTGTGTCAATCAGAGTGCCGGCGGTAAAGCAGGCAACGATGTCGTTGTACCGCACCGTGCCGTCGTTATCGCCATCTACCTTAACGTAGTTCGCGCCGGTTTCCAGAGGATCGCTGGAGCCAAAACCCCAGATGTCGCTGAAGTCACCGTTCTGCGAGAACACATAAAGGTCGATTTCCGGACCTGTTGGGTTGCCCTGATCGTCGAGCTTTCGCACGACGATTATGGATTCACCTTCGATCTCGGCACCGTCAGCCACAAGTCCGGACCCATCTACCACGACATGATCGTCCGGCAGGTCATCGTTCAGCCGGTTGCGTCCGCCACCAGTGTCATCGACGGTGATCTCGCGGAAGGTGCCACCGCCAAAGTTGAAGATGGTGCCATCCGGTGTTGAAGAGTTATTGATAATCGGGCCGCCCACAATCGATCCGTTCGGGCTCGATGTGACAGTGAGCCCGGTATTGTCGATGGCAAAAAAGTTACGCAATACCATATGTTTCTTCCTTCAGGCGCAACGGTGTCACTACAAACCACGGAGCCCAATGGCCAACCGCACTTTGGCGCAGACTAAGCCAGAAAGGCCCGAAATTAAAGATGTTAAGAAAAGATAAAGGGACGGTGGCATCCGGGAGGAGGATAGATGCCACCGCCTTGGTGCAGACACTCCAAGGGAGGAGGAATGAAGTGCCTGTCTCGTGAACCTGATGCTCTTTGTCATCAGGTGCGCGCTTGATGTGCGCGCTTTGTCCGTGAGCGGCGATATCTGGGAGGAGGATAGATACCGCCGCCAACATGCGGGCGCTAAGGGAGGAGTTGCGCCCGAACGTTTCGTTATTTCAAGGTCACGCTTCTGTCCGCGGCTTGCCGCGCGATTGTTTTCAGGGATGACCGGTGCAATCCGATGTCTTCCAATTCACGGTCGCTCAGAGCGCGAAGTTCAGACAGCGACTCGCTGTAAACTCTATAGTGGGCATATCGTGCCGCCGCGCGCTCGAGTGCGAAGGCGGACCCTGCAAGCAGGCGTTCGACGATGCTGCCTGTCTGATGTTGTGTATAGTATGCCATTACGTCTTGCTCTCTCATTACTCGTTTCTTGTGCACCATACTTAGGGAATTGCTGCGCGTGCACAATAACTTCTGTAGCAATGCTGCCATGCAGCAATTGCATGGGGTAAAAGGTTGAAAATTAAGCGTGCCGCCCAATGCTTAATCAATTGAAGTGGGAGAGTGGCGCTTCTTGACCGAGTTGCTATATGGAGTGGCGAGCCTGAGGAGAATTTGTGCATGTCCGTGACCAAAGCCGAGATCGAAGCAGCACTGGACCGCGTGACGCTTCCAGACGGACGCAGCCTTGTCGCGCATGATTTGATTCGCGCTTTGTCCGTCGATGGCACAAATGTGCGCTTTGTAATTGAAGCACCATCCCCCGACGTCGCGCGCCAAATGGGGCCTCTCCGGGACGCAGCAGAGAAAGTTGTCTCTGAGATGCCTGGGGTCACCTCTGCTTCGGTCGCTCTGACGGCACATGGACCAGCAGAAAAGAAGCCAGTGCCACCCAGCTTGAAGATCGGCGGTCATCCAAAGCCTCAGGACGGACCCAGCAAACCAGCGGGCGTCAAACGCATTCTTGCAATCGGGTCGGGTAAAGGGGGCGTTGGTAAATCTACGATATCCTCAAACCTCGCGGTTGCATTGGCGCGGGCCGGGCGCAAGGTGGGTCTGTTGGATGCAGATATATACGGCCCGAGCCAGCCGCGGATGATGGGCGTTAATAAGCGTCCCGCCAGCCCCGACGGCAAGACGATCATCCCCTTGCGGGCCCATGGCGTCACGATGATGTCGATTGGTTTCATGCTGGAGGAAGGCAAAGCGGTGGTTTGGCGTGGACCGATGCTGATGGGAGCGCTGCAGCAAATGTTGGGGCAGGTGGAATGGGGCGAGCTCGACGTTCTGTTGGTGGACCTGCCGCCCGGAACAGGTGACGTCCAGCTGACGCTCTGCACCAAATCGGATTTGACTGGTGCGATCGTTGTCTCGACACCGCAGGACGTGGCATTGATTGATGCCCGCAAAGCGCTGGACATGTTCGCAACGCTCAAGACCCCAGTGCTGGGGTTGATAGAGAATATGTCGATGTTCGTTTGCCCTGACTGTGGATCAGAGCACCAGATATTCGGGCAGGGCGGTGTCGCGGCCGAGGCTGAGAAGATGGGGGTGCCCTTGTTGGGGGCGTTGCCAATCGATCTCGAAACCCGACTCGCCGGTGACGGCGGAACACCAATCGCCGCTGGAAATGGTGCAATGGCGCAGGCCTACGCGCGCATCGCCGAAGGTCTTATCCGGGGTGGGATGGCATAGAAGACCCCCAGTGACACCTTTAAGCTGTTGGTCGTGCGGGGCGATGTAGCAGTAGGGGGCCGACCTTCGTGGTATAGGGGTTGTCACTGAAGATCGATTTATGGGAAATCATGGTACAGACAGCGCTTGGTGCTGTCATTTTCCGGCGAATCAAACCTCTCAGGCCATATTTTCCTAGGGATTCTCCAAATGTTTTGTCTGTGTTGGTGTAATATCAGCCATCAAACATCAAAAATATCGCGTGCTCGGCGGGATTTTGTGGGATGGGCCAGTAGCGGCGAACAGATCTATATATTGTGCTGTAATTTCCTTCGTGCGCAAATTGTGGCGTAGTGTGTACGATATTCTGTGGAATAGCGCTCTTTCGAAGCTGCCTGAAAAGAAGCGATAGTGCGTTTGAGGCAAATTTTCCCTTGCTAGACCATGTATTCCCATAGTATCCCTATTGCATAAGATGAGAACGAGACAGGGGCAGCAAACGACCCCACGCAAATCAAAAACTCTAGCAGGTTTCATACAGGCACCTCGCTTTCATCAAACAAGAGATCCGGCGCGCGAGCGAGCAGACATCCCCCCAGGTGGCGCGCGCAGCTGGACTTCCCCGCAACGCGGGACGAGGGCGGCGGGTTGATCAGTGGCAGCAGATCAACCCGCCGTTTCCATTTTTAGGGGGGAAGAGGCGCGGCAGGACAAACGCGCCGCAGATTGGGATAAGGCAGTGGGCCGCAGGTTCAGAGGCGAAAGCCATCACAAGGTCGATGCAAAGGGGCGGGTGTCTATTCCGGCCTCTTTTCGGCGTGTGATCGAAGCCTCGGACCCGAACTGGTCCTCTGGAGATGCCCCTGAGTTGGTTATCGTGTACGGGGATCATCGCCGAAACTACCTGGAATGCTACACCATGGAAGCGATTGAGGAAGTCGATGAAAAGATCGATGCCCTGCCGCGTGGCTCCATGGAACGGCGCATGTTGCAGCGACTGTTTAACGGACAATCCTTCCCGACAGCAGTAGATGACACTGGGCGGCTGGTTTTGCCGGCCAAGCTGCGTCAGAAAATCGGTCTCGATAAAGAGGCGTTCTTTATTGCGGCCGGTGATACTTTCCAGATCTGGAACCCAGAGACCTATGAGTCCGAGGAGGCCTCGAAGACCGAGGCCTGGCTTGACGAATTGCCCGATGATTTTGATCCGCTGGTCTATTTGGACGGCGGGCAGGGGGAATGAACGATGGCTGCTGCCGCTCCCATCGATGATACCGCCCCGCACATTCCCGTTCTGTTGTCTGCAATCCTGCGCGAGGTGGCTCCGGTCGCGGGCGTATGGCTCGACGGGACGTTCGGTGCTGGCGGGTACACACGAGGTTTGCTTGAAGCGGGTGCGGAAAAGGTCATCGCGGTGGACCGCGATCCTCTGGCATTCGAATTGGCGGCTGGATGGGCAGACGACTATGGACCCAGATTGGAACAACGCGCGGGCGTTTTCTCACGGATGGACGAATACGGCTCGGACTTGGACGGCGTCGTTCTGGATCTCGGTGTGTCTTCGATGCAGCTTGACCGGGCGGAGCGTGGCTTTTCATTCATGAAAGACGGGCCGCTCGACATGCGGATGAGCCAGGACGGGCAATCCGCGGCAGATATCGTAAACGGTGCGACAGCCGAAGACATTGCCGATATTCTTTTCCACTACGGAGAGGAACGGGCCAGCCGGCGTATCGCGCGCGCAATTGTTGCAGCACGAAATGATGCACCAATCGTTTCAACATTGCGTCTTGCAGAGATCATCGAGGGATGTCTGCCGCGCGCCGAGCCCGGACAATCTCATCCTGCGACGCGAAGCTTTCAAGCGCTGCGGATAGCCGTCAACGAAGAGTATAAAGAGTTATATCAGGGACTTATGGCGGCCGAGCGGGCGCTCAAGCCCGGCGGGAAGCTGGCTGTTGTGACCTTCCATTCGGTGGAGGATCGCATGGTAAAGCGGTTTCTGACCGCGCGTGCCGGTGCTGGCGGCAATGCAAATCGTTATGCACCGGAACGCCAGCAGGCCGCACCAGCATTTAAGTTGAAGTCGCGCAAGGCAATCGCAGCGGACGCGGCAGAAATAGCGCAGAACCCGCGGGCGCGTTCTGCAAAATTACGGGTGGCTGAGCGCACGGCTGCGCCAGCGGGGGACATAGAGGCAAAGACCATCGGGATGCCGATGGTCAAGGCGGGGATTTAGATGCGTACTTTTTTGTATATTTTGACGACCCTGAGTGTGATTGGGTTGGCCTTCTGGGCGTATCGAGAGAATTACGCGACCCAAAGTGCACTTGCGGAAACCCGGTCGCTGCGCCTCGAAATTCGCACGGCGCATGAACGCCTCTCCATGCTGAAGGCCGAGTGGGCGTACCTCAACCGCCCCGACCGTCTACGCGATCTGGCCGGGATCAACTTTGACCGGTTAGGGCTCTTACCTCTGCGACCTGAGCAATTCGGACATGTGGATCAAGTCGCCTACCCGCCTGCGCCTGTGATCGAGGTGGAGAACGTGATTGAGGTCGCCAATCTGGGGGATGAGACCGGCGAGGTGGAGCAATGATACGGACACCGCTGCGCCCACTCGCCCGCATTCTTGACGCTCGCGAGAAGGGAGAAAACCCGGACGCAATTGAACGCGAGAACATACGGATCCGCCATGAACAGATGCGCGACCAGGCCCGGCAGCGCGCCGAAGGGCGTTTGTTGGTGCTGGGCATGTTTTTTGTCGTGGCTTTTTGCGTGGTTGGTTTGCGCATGGGGATGCTCGCGACATCGGAGCCCACGGAGCCGCGCGTGGATGCGCCTGGCGCGAAAATCCATGCGGCACGGGCCGATATCGTCGACCGCCACGGCAATCTGCTCGCAACAAATTTCGAAACCCATGCGCTCTACGCACAGCCGCCGCTTATGGTCGATCCCGTTCATGCCGCAGAGGAATTAGCACAAATCTTCCCCGACCTCGAAGCGGATGAACTGCTGGAGGATTTTACGGGCAAGCGTAAGTTTCTGTGGATCAAGCGAAAAATAAGCCCGGAACAACTGCAGGCCGTGCATGAAATCGGTGATCCGGGTCTGCTTTTCGCGTCTCGCGACATGCGCCTTTACCCCAATGGCAAGCTGGCGGCACATGTGTTGGGCGGCGCAAGTTTCGGGAAAGAGGGCGTCAACGCTGCCGAAGTAATCGGTGTTGCTGGGGTCGAGAAGTACTTCGATGAATATTTGCGCGACCCTGCCAATGGCGCAAAGCCCTTGCAGCTATCGCTGGACCTGACCGTCCAAGCCGCGGCGGAACGCGTGCTTTATGGCGGCATGAAGTTGATGAATGCCAAAGGCGCCACTTCCATCCTGATGGATGCACACACTGGTGAGGTCATCAGTGTCGTGTCACTGCCCACATTCGATCCCAACAAGCGACCCCGGCCAGCCACATCTGGCGACGCCTCCGACAGCCCGCTTTTCAATCGGTCGGTGCAGGGTGTTTATGAGCTTGGCTCCACCTTCAAGATCTTTACCGTGGCTCAGGCCATGGATTTGGGTCTGGTGAACCCGGATACGCTTATCGACACCAAAGGCCCGTTGCGGTGGGGTAAACACCGCATTCGCGATTTTCGAAACTACGGCGACGAGATGACCGTGACGAAAGTGATCGTCAAAAGCTCCAACATCGGTACGGCCCGTCTTGCACAGGCCATCGGCGTGGAGCGGCAGCGCGCGTTCCTTGATCGCCTCGGCATGCTGGAGACAACAGGCTTTGAGATCGTCGAAGCGGCCACGGGGCGTCCGCTGCTGCCGCCGAACTGGTCGGAGCTGAGCACCATGACGATCTCTTACGGGCACGGGCTTTCAACCTCGCCGATGCATTTGGCGGCGGGATATGCGGCCATTGCCAATGGCGGCTACAAGGTCCAGCCCACCATTCTGAAGCGCCCGGCCTCCCAAAAGGGCGAACGTGTGTTCAGCGAAACCTCGTCAGCGGCGTCCCGAAAAATGCTGCGCAAAGTTGTGACCGAAGGTACGGCGAGCTTTGGTGAAGTCAAAGGGTACGCAGTTGCAGGCAAAACTGGCACCGCAGACAAACCAAAGCGGCGGGGCGGATACTATGATGACAAGGTGATCGCGACATTTGCGTCGATTTTCCCGGCGGATGATCCGAAATACGTGCTGATCGTGACGTTGGATGAGCCGGTGGATACGACAGGAGATGAGCCGCGCCGTACTGCTGGATGGACAGCTGTGCCTGTTGCCGCGGAAATGATCCGTCGGGTTGCGCCTTTGCTGGGTCTCAGACCAACCGTTGAACCTGTGCCTCTGGACGATATAAAGCTGACCAGTAACTAAGCCGCAAAGGCGGGGGCAATGCGCGGGCAGAAAAAATCACTTTTTCAATTGGGTCTCACGGCGCGAGGCGGGCGCACGGCTGAGATACGCGGCCTGGCGGTGGATAGTCGGGACGTTCGCGCGGATTTTCTATTCTTTGCGCTTCCCGGGGCAAAGGTACATGGCGCGCAGTTCATCTCAACTGCGCTCGATATGGGCGCCGTCGCTGTTCTGACCGATGCCGAAGGCGCGGCTATTGCGGCGGATGTGCTCAAATCCAGCGACGCGGCAGTGATCGTGTCCGAAGCACCACGGGAGGCGCTGGCGCGTGCCGCCGCACTTTGGTTCGGCACGCAACCCCAGACGACCGTTGCCGTCACCGGGACTAATGGCAAAACGTCCGTGGCCACTTTCGTGCGCCAGATCTGGACGCTTCTGGGGCACGAGGCGATCAATCTTGGCACCACCGGCATTGAAGGGGCATGGAGCGCCCCGCTTGCGCACACCACGCCAGAACCGATCACCCTGCATCGCGCCTTGTCGGAAGCTGTTGAGAATGGGATCACCCACGCGGCGATGGAGGCATCCTCACATGGATTGGATCAACGCAGGCTCGACGGTGTCACGCTCGCTGCCGCTGGTTTTACTAACATCACGCAGGATCATCTGGATTATCATCCAAGCTTTGAAGACTATTTTGACGCCAAGGCCGGGCTATTTGCGCGGGTGCTGCCAGAAGATGCCGCGGCGGTCATCAACATCGACGGCGCACGTGGCGTGGATATGTCGGCCATCGCAAAGGCGCGGGGTTGCGATGTAACTAGTGTCGGGCGTGACAGTGGTGACATCCATCTTGGCAACATCCAGGTCGATGCGACGGGTCAGACGGTCTGTTTCAAGCATCAGGGCAAACAGCATGTCTGCCGATTGCGGTTGATTGGCGACTTCCAGGCAGAAAACGTCATGCTGGCCGCCGGGATCGTTATTGCCTGTGGGGAGGCTCCGGACGCCGTGTTTGACACGCTGGATCAGCTGACGACCGTGCGGGGACGCATGCAACTGGCCGCAACCCGCGAAAACGGGGCCGCCGTCTTTGTTGACTACGCACATACGCCGGATGCGATATCCACGGCTCTCAGCGCTTTGCGCCCGCATGTGTTGGGTCGGTTGATTGCCATCGTCGGGGCAGGCGGTGACCGTGATGCGACCAAACGTCCGTTGATGGGGCAAGCCGCGGCCGAGAACGCCGATCTTGTGATTGTGACGGATGACAACCCGCGCTCCGAAGACCCGGCGGCGATCCGAGCCGCCGTTCTCCTGGGGGCACCGGAAGCCATGGAAGTTGGGGACCGCGCGGAAGCGATCCTGCGCGGGGTAGATGCTTTGGGCCCGGGTGATGCCCTTTTGATCGCGGGAAAAGGGCATGAAACTGGACAAACCATTGGCACTGATGTCCTGCCGTTTGATGATGTGGAACAGGCAAGTGTTGCGGTTTCTGCGCTGGATGGGAGGTTGGCATGAGCTTGTGGACGGCGAGCGATGCTGCTGACGCAACAGGCGGACACTGTACCTCGGATTGGGTGGCCAAAGGCGTCTCGATCGACACGCGCACCTTGCAGCAGGGTGATCTCTTCGTAGCGCTCAAGGATGTGCGCGACGGGCATGAGTTTGTTGCGCAGGCGTTGGAAAACGGGGCAGCGGCTGCTCTCGTCAGCCGTGTTCCGCAGGGGGTATCAGAGGATGCGCCGCTGCTCATTGTTGAGGATGTGATGGGCGCCCTTGAGGATCTGGGCCGAGCTGGTCGCGCGCGCATGACCGGCAAGGTTGCCGCTGTGACCGGAAGCGTCGGCAAGACTTCCACCAAGGAGATGTTGCTTGCCATGCTGACTGAGCAAGGCAAGACCCATGCATCTGTCGCGAGCTATAACAATCATTGGGGGGTGCCCCTGACATTGGCGCGCATGCCACCAGACACCGAATATGCTGTCATAGAAATCGGTATGAACCATCCCGGCGAGATCGCACCACTCTCCAAGTTGGCGCAACCGCATGTGGCTTTGGTCACAACAGTGGCCGCTGCACATTTGGAAGCCTTTGAGGACATAAACGGGATTGCGGTGGAGAAAGCCTCTATTTTTGAGGGTGTGCTCCCGAATGGAGTCGCGGTTTTGAATGCAGACGTAGACACGTCGTCGATCCTACAAGACAAGGCCAGACACTGCCGGTTACGGGAAATCAGTTTTGGTGAAAATGGCGTGGACTACCGGCTGATCCGCGCGGACCTGCAAGGGGATACAACCGTTGTGCGCGCGCAAATGGGGGAGGTCCCGATCCTTTACAAAATCAACTCTCCGGGGCGGCATTTTGCCGTGAATGCACTCGGTGCGATCGCTGTGATGGCTGCCCTGCGCACAGACGTTGCTTTAGCGCTCGGGGCGCTCGGGCGTTGGATGCCTTACAAGGGACGGGGACAGCGCGAGCGCATCCACCTTGACCCAGTCGAGACCCGTCTTTCGCTCGACCTGATTGATGACAGCTACAATGCCAACCCAACCTCGATGGCAGCGGCGCTTGAGGTTCTGGCAGCTGCACGGGTTACAAACGATATCGGACGTGTGTCGAAAGGGCGGCGCATTGCCTACCTTGGCGACATGAAGGAGCTGGGCCAAGACGAGGTTGCTTTGCATGAGGGTCTTGCGGAGCTGCCCGCGATAAAGAACATCGACCTGATCCATTGCATCGGACCCTTGATGAAATCGCTTTACAAGGCTCTGCCGGCGCCACAACGAGGCGAATGGTTCGAGACAGCACAGGACGCGGTTAGCCGGGTCAAGACACATCTCGATAGTGGTGATGTGGTCCTGGCAAAAGGGTCTTTGAGCATGAAACTGGCGCTGATCGTTGACGCCATCCGCAAAATGGGACATGCCCCGCTGGACGAGGAATAGGAACACCACATGCTCTATTGGTTGACGCTGCTGTCGGATGGAGGAGATTTCTTCAACCTCTTCCGCTATATTACCTTTCGGGCAGGCGGGGCGTTCCTGACGGCGTTGATCTTCGGTTTCCTGTTTGGAAAACCCCTCATCAATGTGCTCCGGCGCAGGCAGGGCAAGGGCCAACCGATCCGTGACGACGGCCCTGAAGGCCATTTTGCCAAGCAAGGGACACCGACGATGGGCGGGCTGCTGATCGTTGGCGCGTTGTTGACCTCTACACTGCTTTGGGCGCGGCTCGACAATGGGTTTGTCTGGATCGTCCTGTTTGTCACCATGTCTTTTGCCGCCATTGGCTTCATGGATGACTATGCCAAAGTCTCAAAACAATCGACTGCCGGTGTTCCGGGCCGGGTGCGCCTCTTGCTGGGATTTGCCATTGCCGCTGTCGCTGCGTTCTGGGCTGCGCAATACCACCCTGAAGCGCTGCAAAACAGGCTGGCCTTGCCTGTATTCAAGGATACGCTGATCAATCTTGGATATTTGTTCATTCCGTTTTCGGTAATCGTGATCGTCGGTGCGGCAAATGCCGTGAACCTTACCGATGGGCTGGATGGGCTGGCGATCATGCCGGTGATGATCGCGGCGGGCACACTGGGTGTAATTGCCTACGCGGTGGGGCGCGTCGACTTTACCGAATATTTGGACGTACACTACGTGCCCGGGACAGGTGAAATCCTGATCTTCACTGCCGGTCTCTTTGGCGGTGGGCTTGGCTTTTTGTGGTATAACGCGCCGCCTGCTGCTGTCTTTATGGGGGATACGGGTAGCCTTGCCCTCGGGGGCGCGCTGGGGGCGATCGCGGTCTCCACCAAACACGAGATTGTGCTGGCCATTGTAGGTGGGCTGTTCGTGGTCGAAGCGCTGAGCGTGATCATTCAGGTGCTCTACTTCAAGAAAACCGGCAAACGCGTGTTCCTGATGGCCCCAATCCACCACCATTATGAAAAGAAGGGCTGGGCAGAGAGCACCATCGTCATCCGTTTCTGGATCATCTCCCTCATCCTCGCGATCATCGGTCTGGCCACGCTGAAAGTGCGGTAAGCGGCAAAACGCAACGCCCGGACCTCGGGGTGGGCGAGAAGCGCCCTCCCCGTGGGAGAGGTCCGGGCGCTATCCGGCCTTGCCGGATTAGGCTTTGATTTCCGACCGTATCAACTACAGTCCCTCTTGTTTCTTAGGCGGTCAAATTTGATGGAAGCAATTCTCCGATTTTTGGAAGAATACACCGAAGAGCTTGGTGCAGCGGCGGCCATTGCCGCCATTATCGTTTTTATATGGGCTATCTTGAAATGGATCGCTGGGCGACGGGGAGGCTCGGCGGTACAATCGCCAGTTTCGCCGGAGCAGCCTGGCGGTGGAGCAACTAAGCTAACACTCGAAGAATTCATCCAACTTCGCCGCGACCTTAAAGCAGAACTCGAGGCAGAGTTAAAAGATGCCTCAACCGAGGAAAAAGCCCAACTCACAGTCCGGATCACCGAACTGGAAAGCCAGATTGCTAATCCAGACGCGGCGCTTGCCGAGGCCCAAAAACGCATCACAGACCTCGAAGCGCTGCTCGAACGCGAAGGCAATGAGATTGCGCCCGACCGCATTGCCGAGGCGCGCGCCGCACTGGAAGCAGGCGATTTTTCCCTAGCCGATGACCTTTTTGCCGAAATCGAAGCCCGCGCCGACATCGAAGTCCAGCGCGCCGCCCGCGCTGCCTTCGGGCGCGGTGAAGTCGCCGAGCAGGAAGTCCGCTGGGCCGACGCAGCCACCCACTACGCCCGCGCTGCACAGTTGTCGCCGAATTTTGACCGGCTCTTTCAGGCGCGGAAATTTGCCTGGCGCGCCGGTGACTTTGATGCGGCGTTTCGTCTGGGCGAAGATCTCCTCGTTCATGCAGAGACAGAAGGCATCCAAACAAATCTGGCATCTGCCATGAACGAGCATGCACTGACGCTGCAGGCGCTCGGTCAATTCCCGGAGGCCGAAACCCTCTGCCGTCAATCGCTGGAAATCGGCCGTGCGACGATTGGTGAGATGGATCCGGACTACGCTGTCCGGCTGAACAATCTAGCGGAAGCGGTGCAGGCGCAGAGGCGGTTTGACGAAGCTGAGACTCTCTACCGTCAAGCGCTGGAAATTGGTCGGGCGACGATTGGTGAGGTGCATCCGGACTACGCCAGCCGGCTCAGTAACCTCGCGGTGGTTGTGCAGAAACAGGGGCGCTTTGATGAGGCAGAAGAGATCCACAATCGCGTGCTGGAAATCGACCGCGAAACGATTGGCGAGCGACATCCCGACCATGCCATCCACCTCAGCAATCTTGCGAAAGCCGTGCAAACAGTTGAGGAGGCCGAGAAGCTTTACCTGAAGGCGATGGATATTACCGCGGCGGCTCTTGGAAAGGAGCATCCGACCTATGCGATCCGCCTCGGAAACCTCGGGCGTTTGCTGGGCGTGCAAGGTAAAGTTGAAGAAGCGCGTGAAGTTCTACGACAGGCGCTGGCGATTTTTGAAGCGACCCTGCCATCGGATCATCCGCACATCGCCGAAACGCAGCGCCGGATTGATACCTTGGTCCAAGGGAAGGAGTGACGCCGCTGCTCCTCACGGTTCACGAACGACCTTGCCCCCGTTCACGCGGGCGGGCAGTCTCGCGAGGATTGAAGAAGGGACAGGCGGCATGATTCCGGTCAGAGGGTTGCAAGGTCAAAAGGTTGCGGTACTTGGTCTTGGCCGTTCAGGGCTCAGCGCTGCGCGCGCACTGCGGGAAGGCGGTGCAATGCCCGTTTGTTGGGATGACAATCCGGAAGCGCGTAGCCGTGCCGAAGCCGAAGGGTTCACCTGCGTTCAATTCGCAACCCCTCAAGCCTTTGGGGACATCGCCCGGCTGGTTGTCAGCCCGGGTATTCCGCATCTTTATCCTGCACCCAATCCGGTGGTTGCCGCCGCCCTTGAGGCGGGGGTGCCGGTCGACAATGACATTGGCCTCTTCTTCCAGTCCTTCGCGACGCCGGAGTGGGACAATTTCGACGTGGCCCCCCGCGTTGTTGCGGTCACCGGGTCGAATGGGAAGTCGACAACATCGGCGTTGATCCATCATATTCTTGAACATGCACATCGCCCGGCGACACTGGCGGGAAATATCGGGCGTGGGGTTCTCGACATTGATCCGCCGCATGATGGCGAGGTGGTGGTGCTGGAACTCTCCAGCTACCAGACCGATCTGGCACGGAGCCTGACGCCCGACGTGGCGATCTTTACCAACCTGTCAGAGGATCATCTTGACCGTCACGGCGGCATGGGGGGGTACTTTGCGGCCAAGCGCAGGCTCTTTGCGGAAGGCGGTCCGGATCGCGCAATCATCGGCGTTGATGAAGACGAGGGCCGCTACCTCGCGGGGCAGATGGCACAGGGACGCGCGGATGACCGGGTAATCCGCGTCTCCGTCGAACGTAAGTTGACCGGGCCGGGGTGGCAGGTCTTTGCCCGCAAGGGCTTCCTGTCAGAGTACCGCAAAGGCAAGCAGGTGGCGTCGATCGATTTGCGGGGCATTGCGGGTTTGCCGGGGGTCCATAACCACCAAAACGCCTGTGCTGCATACGCTGCATGCCGGACCCTTGGATTGGCGCCAAAGGTGATCGAGACGGCTTTGCATAGCTTTGCCGGGCTGCCACATCGCAGCCAGTTTGTTGGGGAACGCAATGGGGTGCGGTTTGTAAATGATAGCAAGGCCACGAATGTGGACGCAGCGGCCAACGCGCTTGCTGCGTTTACTTCCATCCGCTGGATATGCGGTGGGCTGGAAAAAGAAGGCGGTTTTGATGCTTTGTCTGAGGCCAGCCAGAACGTGGCGAAAGCTTATGTGATCGGGCGGGAGGCCGCTGCATTCGCGATGAAACTGCCTGTCGAAGCAGAGGTTTGCACGACGATGGAAGCGGCGGTCGCGCGCGCGGCAGCTGAAGCTCAGCCCGGCGATGTTGTGCTATTGGCACCGGCAGCGGCGAGTTTCGATCAATACGACAATTTCGAAATGCGCGGTGAGGATTTCATGCGCCAGGTCCTGAAGCACATCTGATCTCAGGACTAGAGCGCGACAACCAGCCCTTCGTTCACGGTCAGGCAAGATGCCGGGCTGCCGCCATGGCTGAGGACCAGGCCCATTGGAAGTTGTAGCCACCCAGCCATCCGGTCACGTCAACGGCTTCGCCTATGAAAAAGAGGCCGGGCACCGATTTCACTTCCATGGTTTTCGCGGATAGCGCGTCAGTATCGACCCCGCCCAAGGTGACTTCGGCGGTGCGGTACCCTTCTGTGCCTGATGGGTAAAGGACCCAGTTTTGAAGGTGACGGGTCACGTCTGCGAGCCTTTGGTCGGATTGGTCAGCGAGATTTCCAGTCAGATTCAGCTCTGTTCCAATGTGATCAATGAGACGTGCGGGCAGAAACTCCGCCAATTCGTTGGAGAGGTTGCGACGCCCCGCACTCGCGCGCTTGGCCTTCAGGTCACCTAAGATGTTTTGCTGAGGCACAAGATTGATGGTGACGGGCTTTCCTTCGCGCCAATAGGAAGAAGCCTGAAGCACCGCGGGACCAGATAGGCCCCGATGAGTGAAAAGGATCGCTTCATCAAAACCTGCCTGCCCTGCGGTCACCCGGGCCGCAGTCGAGATGCCGGAAAGCGCTGCGAAGCGTCCATCCGAAAAGGTAAAAGGCACCAGTGCCGGTCGTGTTTCGGTGATTGCCAGACCAAATTGCTTTGCAACGTCATATGCGAGGCCAGTGGCGCCCATCTTGGGGATGGATTTTCCCCCCGTTGCAACGACCAGAATTTTGGCCTGCACGAGCGTGGCTTGCCCGTCACTTTCAACTAGAAAACGAAAGCCTTCGGGCGTTTTTTCAAAGCCCCGGGCGCTTGTACGTAGATGTAAATCGACATTGTTGTCCTGCATGAGCGCGCGCAGCATCGCGATGATCTCTTTTGCAGAAGTATCGCAAAACAATTGCCCCAGCGTTTTCTCATGCCACGCGATGCCGAAGCGATCTACAAGGTCGATAAAGTCCCACTGCGTATAACGAGCCAATGCTGACTTGGCGAAATGGAGGTTGCGAGAAAGGAAGGCGTTTGCGTCGCAATGCATATTGGTAAAGTTGCAGCGACCGCCTCCTGATATGCGAATTTTTTCCCCGGGAGCCTTGGCGTGATCGATCAGCAAGACACGTCCACGAGCATGTGCCGCGCACATCATTCCGGCGGCACCCGCCCCGATAATTGCTACATCAACCTGCATCCGTGGCAGGTGCCGGGAAACTCGCTGTTTTGCAAGGGTTCAGGCTAGCTATTGCAATGATTTCACGCTACACTTCGCCATCAGACCCCGAAAAGGGGCGTATCGGCAGTGTAGAGTACCAAGGCAGGCACCCATGACGGAAATGGTCTATGGCGCAGTTCCGGTTCGCGATGGCGAACCGATCCTCCCCAAATGGTGGCGGACGATTGACAAATGGTCGATGTCCTGCGTGTTGATCCTTTTCGCTGTGGGGTTGCTATTGGGGCTTGCTGCGTCGCCACCGCTTGCTGCCAAGAACGGGTTTGAGCCGTTCCACTATGTGCAAAGGCAAGCCTTTTTCGGCACCTTCGCGCTAATCGTCATGATGATCACGTCGATGATGTCTCCGACGCTTGTGAGACGACTTGCGGTGGTGGGATTTGTCTTTGCTTTTGTTGCGTTGGCGCTTTTGCCATTCTTCGGATCGGATTTCGGAAAAGGGGCGGTGCGCTGGTACAGTCTTGGCTTTGCTTCTGTGCAGCCGTCCGAGTTTCTCAAGCCGGGTTTCGTCGTTGTTGCGGCCTGGATGATGGCGGCGTCAGCAGATGTGAATGGCCCACCGGGTAAGACGTGGTCTTTTGCGCTTTGCCTGTCCATCGTCTTCATGTTGGCATTGCAGCCGGATTTCGGGCAAGCGTGCCTTGTGCTCTTCGGCTGGGGTGTGATCTATTTCGTCGCGGGAGCGCCAATGCTGCTGCTGGTCGTCATGGCTGTTCTGGTGGTGCTGGGCGGCGTCGTTGCATACTCCAATTCTGAGCATTTTGCGCGCCGTATCGACGGATTTCTGAGCACTGACGTCGACCCGACAACACAGCTTGGCTACGCGACCAACGCGATTCAGGAAGGCGGGCTCTTTGGGGTTGGGGTCGGAGAGGGGCAAGTGAAATGGTCGCTGCCTGACGCTCACACGGACTTCATTATTGCGGTGGCGGCTGAGGAATACGGGCTCATCCTCGTCCTGGTGGTCATCGCGCTCTACGCAAGTGTTGTGGTACGTTCTCTGATGCGCCTGGTGCGCGAACGTGATCCTTTCATTCGTCTGGCGGGCACCGGATTGGCGTGCATGCTGGGTGTGCAGGCCATGATCAACATGGGGGTCGCTGTGCGGCTATTGCCCGCCAAGGGAATGACCTTGCCCTTTGTCAGCTACGGCGGCTCATCCGTGATTGCCTCGGGCATCGCGGTAGGGATGCTTCTGGCCTTTACACGGACGCGGCCTCAGGGCGAAATCAGTGACCTACTGTCGCGCGGGCGGGCCCGATGACAGCGCCGCTTTTGCTCATCGCCGCTGGCGGTACCGGCGGGCATATGTTCCCTGCACAAGCCTTGGCCGAGGCGATGCTGCATCGTGGCTGGCGGGTGCGGCTGACAACAGATGCGCGCGGTGCGCGGTACACCAGCGGCTTTCCCCACTCGACCGATATTCAGGAAATCCATAGCGCTACTTTTGCGCGCGGAGGGATATTGGCCAAAGCGGCTGCGCCTTTCCAGATCGGGACGGGTGTCCTGGGCGCGTTGATGGCATTCTTGCGCGATCGACCGTCCGTCGTTGTGGGCTTTGGTGGCTACCCGACAATCCCGGCCATGTCAGCGGCTTGGATGTTGAAGCTGCCGAGGATGATCCACGAACAAAACGGTATTTTGGGGAAGGTGAATACCGTTTTTGCATCGCGCGTTGATGCCATCGCCTGCGGCACATGGCCGACAGCATTGCCAGACGGTGTTGAGGGCCATCACACAGGCAACCCTGTGCGCGCGGCGATATTGGAACGGACGGAGGCGGGATACATCTGCCCGGGTGACTACCCGATGGAACTGCTCGTCATTGGCGGAAGTCAGGGCGCGCGGATCCTCAGCGATGTCGTGCCTCCGGCAATTGCCAGCTTGCCGATGGCGATGCTCGGAAACCTGCGGGTGAGCCATCAGGCCCGAGAGGAAGATCAGGAACGGGTTGCCGAGTATTACACGGAACACGGCATCAAAGCGGAAGTGCAGCCGTTTTTCCACGACTTGCCGCGGCGGATGACCGAAGCGCAATTGGTGATCAGCCGTGCCGGTGCATCTTCCGTTGCAGATCTTTCGGTGATCGGCAGACCTTCGATCCTGATCCCATTTGCAGCGGCGACGGGAGACCACCAGACCGCTAACGCGCGCGGGTTGGTCGAGGCTGGCGGGGCAATTATGATACCAGAATCCATGGCAACACCGGATTCCGTTGCGGAACAGATCCTTTCTGTGCTGGACAATCCGAAGGCGGCGATGCAAATGGCCACCGCCGCAGGACGATTTGGAAAGCCGGACGCAACAGAAGCGCTGGTCGAAATGGTCGAATACTTGGGCGCAAAGGGGCGTGAGCAATGAACGCAGCAACGAAATTGCCTGGCGACGTTGGGCCAATCCACTTTGTGGGTATCGGCGGGATCGGGATGTCCGGCATCGCCGAAGTACTGCTGAACCATGGCTACACGGTTCAGGGATCGGATTTGAAGTCGACCCCGATCACATCTCGGCTCGAGGAGCTTGGCGCGCAGATTTTTGAGGGTCAACGCGCCGAGAACATCGAAAATGCAGAGGTCGTTGTGATCTCCAGTGCGATCAAACCGGGAAATGCAGAGCTTGATGCCGCCCGCGCTCAGGGCCTTCCGATTGTACGCCGGGCGGAAATGCTTGGGGAACTGATGCGGCTGAAATCGAATATCGCGGTCGCTGGCACGCATGGCAAAACCACAACGACAACGATGGTCGCCACGTTGCTCGATGCGGGCGAGTTTGACCCGACGGTGGTGAACGGTGGCATCATCCATGCTTATGGCTCGAACGCCCGGAAAGGCGAGGGCGAGTGGATGGTCGTGGAGGCGGACGAAAGCGACGGTACGTTCAATCGTTTGCCAGCAACTATTGCGATTGTGACCAATATCGATCCCGAGCATATGGAGCACTGGGGCGATTTTGATACGCTGCGGCAGGGGTTTCTGGACTTTGTTTCAAACATTCCATTTTACGGCGTTGCGGTGTGCTGCACCGATCATCCAGAGGTCCAAAGCCTTGTCGGCAAGATCTCGGACCGTCGCGTCATCACTTATGGATTTAATGCGCAAGCCGATGTCCGGGCGGTCAATCTGCGGTACGAGGCGGGGATCGCGCATTTTGATGTCGCCCTTCAGGCCGAAGGCATGCTGATCGAAGGGTGCAGCTTGCCAATGCCGGGCGATCACAACGTGTCCAACGCGCTATCCGCCATCGCCGTCGCCCGTCATTTGGGGATGAAAACTCAGGTCATTAAGGAAGCCTTAGCCGCTTTCGGAGGCGTTAACCGTCGGTTTACCCGTGTGGGCGAAGTAGAAGGCGTGACGATCATTGATGATTATGGCCACCACCCGGTCGAGATTGCCGCGGTGCTGAAAGCCGCGCGGCAGGCCACAGATGGCCGCGTGATCGCCGTGCACCAGCCGCACCGTTATTCTCGACTATCCAGTCTTTTTGACGACTTCTGTGCCTGCTTCAACGATGCGGATGTTGTCGGAATTGCCGAGGTCTACGCTGCTGGCGAAGACCCTATTCCTGGCGCCAGCCGGGATGATCTGGTCGCAGGGTTGATCCGTCATGGTCATCGCCATGCGCGTGCGGTTGTAGGCGAAGATGACCTAGAGCGTTTGGTCCGAGAGCAAACACGGCCGGGCGACATGGTGGTTTGCCTTGGGGCCGGTACGATCAGTGCCTGGGCAAACGGGCTGCCCGCGCGCCTGCAAAAAGGGGCGGCTTGATGGTGTTTTTTGAGACTGCGCCCTTTGTGATCTATGGGCAATCGCCAAGGCTGGAGGGTTCGGAATGACGCTTTCTTTGACCCTCGCCGCCTTATGGGCTTTGGTGGCGAACCTTCTCGCCATGACGCCAAGCAAGGACCACCACTGGCGCAACGCATATGTTCTGATTGCAATTGGCATTCCGATTGTCGGATTTGTCACCTGGCAACATGGACCTTGGATCGGGATGCTGATCATGGCGGCGGGGATGTCCATCCTGCGGTGGCCGGTGATCTATCTTGGGCGCTGGATCAAGCGCAAGACCCTGCGATAAGCTCCGTGACTGCCGCCAACATGCCTCCGGTGCGTGGTCGCCTGACACCGAACAGAAACCTGAGCGATCTGACATGGCTGCGGGTGGGTGGCCCGGCTGATTGGTTGTTTCAGCCTGCTGATGTTGACGATCTTTGTAATTTTCTCAAGGCGCTACCGGATGAAATTGAAGTGTTTCCAATGGGTGTCGGGTCTAACCTGATCGTCCGGGATGGCGGGTTGCGCGCCGTGGTCATTCGGCTAGGACGCAATTTCAACACCGTCGACGTCGCGGCGGACAAAGTCACCGCCGGCGCCGCGGCATTGGACGCCCAGGTGGCCAAACGAGCGGCTGAGGCAGGTCTGGACCTCACTTTTCTACGCACCATCCCCGGCAGCATCGGCGGTGCGGTTCGCATGAATGCGGGATGCTATGGCACCTATGTTGCGGACCGGTTGCATGAGGTTGAGGTCGTAACGCGCTCGGGGGAAAAGGAAATACTGCCCTGTAGCGCGCTAAATCTTTCTTACCGCCAAAGCACGTTACCTCAGGATTGGATAATTACGAAAGCCGTATTCAATGCTCCAACAGGGGCGCCTGAAGCGTTGAACGCCCGGATGGAAGAGCAGCTGGCAAAACGGGATGCCACGCAACCCACCAAGGATCGAAGTGCGGGATCGACCTTTCGCAATCCTGCTGGGTTTTCGTCGACTGGGCGGGCGGATGATGTGCACGACCTCAAGGCATGGAAGGTCATTGACGATGCGGGCATGCGCGGTGCGCGCAGAGGGGGCGCGCAGATGAGCGAGAAGCATTCGAACTTTTTGATCAATGCAGGAGGTGCCACCGCAACGGACCTTGAAGGGCTTGGCGAAGAGGTAAGAAAAAAGGTTTACGATTCCAGCGGGATCACGCTAGAATGGGAAATCATGCGGATTGGTGAAAATTAGGATCTCGTTAACCAAATTTGACCACGATACCGCGACATAAATGACGGTGAACCGGCGCAAAAGTCGGGCAACTACAAAACAAATGGGTCCGCAAAAGGGCCCACATCAGAGGCACCATCGTGGGTCAGTCGAGCAGGACACCCCCGAAAGTGGCAGTATTGATGGGCGGACCTTCGGCTGAACGCGAAGTGTCTCTGTCCAGCGGGAACGCCTGCGCTGCCGCGTTGCGGGAAGAAGGATATGAAGTGGTCGAGGTTGATGCCTCCCATGATCTTTGCGTGCGACTCCATGAGGTCGCTCCCACTGCTGTTCTGAATTGCCTGCATGGCCGTTGGGGCGAAGACGGATGTGTGCAAGGGCTGCTGGAATGGATGGGTGTTCCATATTCTCACTCAGGCGTACTTGCATCCGCTCTAGCGATGGACAAACAGCGCAGCAAGGAGGCTTTCGTCTCTGCGGGCCTGCCGGTTGTGCCGAGTGTCATTGCCGCCGCGAGCGACGTGCGACAGAAGCACGTGATGCAACCACCCTATGTGGTCAAGCCCAACAATGAAGGATCGTCCGTGGGCGTCTACATCGTCCATGAAGCGGCGAATGGTCCACCGCAACTCTCTGATGACATGCCCACAGAGGTCATGGTGGAAGCCTTCGCACCCGGCCGTGAACTGACAACGACAGTTATCGGAGACCGCGCCCTGACGGTGACGGATATTATCACCGACGGCTGGTATGACTATGATGCCAAGTACAAACCGGGCGGCTCACACCACGTGGTGCCGGCAGATGTCCCGAAAGAGATTTTTGATTTGTGCATGGACTATGCGCTCCGGGCACATCGCGCCTTGGGGTGCCGGGGCGTCAGCCGAACGGATTTTCGGTGGGATGAAGCCAAAGGGGCCGCCGGGTTGATCCTACTAGAGACGAACACGCAACCCGGTATGACCGCCACATCGCTAACGCCTGAACAGGCTGCGGTCACCGGCATGTCTTTCGGCAAACTCTGTGCATGGATGGTGGAGGACGCATCATGCGACCGATGAAGCGCAGGCGTGCGAGTGACCCCTCACCGTCTCGCTGGGCCTGGCGGTTCGAACGGTTGATGCTGACGCCGTTGTTCTTGCTCTTCCTGCGGGCCGGCATTCCCGTGGTGATTGGCTTCGGATTGGCCGTCTGGTGGCTTTCTGACGAAGATCGCCGCGCGGCCATTTGGGAAACCGTTGCCGAGGCGCGCGCGAGTTTCGAGACACGACCGGAGTTCATGGTTCAACTGCTGGCAATTGACGGCGCAGACGATGCGTTGGCGCAGGCTATTCGTGCCGAGGTCCCGCTGAGTTTTCCGGTCAGTTCTTTCGATCTGAACCTCGGAGAGATCCGCGATCACATCACAAGCCTGGACCCGGTGAAATCCGCCACGGTGCGCATTCGTCCGGGCGGCGTTCTGCAGGTTGACGTGAGACCGAGGGTCCCTGTTGTGATTTGGCGCAATCGAAAAGGGTTGGATCTTGTTGATGTAACCGGCGCGCATGTCAGTACCGTGGATTTGCGGATGGATCGCCCAGATTTGCCCTTGATCGCAGGGATTGGGGCAACGGACCACATCAAGGAGGCGCTGAACCTCTATCGTGCCGCGGCCCCGCTGGGAGGCCGATTGCGCGGTATCGTCAGAATGGGGGGCCGGCGCTGGGACATCGTTTTGGACCGTGATCAACGTATCCTCTTGCCTGAGGACGGGCCGGTACAGGCGTTGGAGCGCGTGATCACGCTTGATGCGGCCGAGGATATTCTCAGCCGAGACATCAAGCGCGTCGATCTGCGGCTTGGGGCCAGGCCCACAGTGCAAATGAGCGAATTCGCCAACGAAACATGGTGGGACATCAGGCAGGTATCAGGGCAATAACGACTATGAGTGACTTGTACGACAACCAACGGCAGATGCGAAACATGCGCAAGGCCGCAATGCAGCGAGGCGTTGTGGCGATTCTGGATGTGGGTACTTCAAAAATCTCCTGCCTGGTTTTGCGGTTCGACGGCTATTCCACGCTGGGCGAAGAGGGCGAGATCGGTTCGCTCGCAGGGCAATCAGGGTTTCGGGTGATTGGGTTTGCTGTCAAGCGGTCGCTTGGCGTGAAGTTCGGCGAAATTTCTGCGATGCCCGAAACCGAACGCGCCATCCGTTCAGCGTTGCAGGCCGCTCAAAAGATGGCGGGCATCCGGGTTGATCACGTCATCGCTTGTTTTGCTGGGGCCGAGCCGCGCTCTTATGGGTTGGACGCCCAGATTCCGCTTGAGGGAGAAGCCGTCACTGAAGACGACGTTGCCCGCGTTCTGGCCGCCTGCGACGTGCCGGATTATGGCGCCGGGCGTGAGGTGTTGCATGCACAGCCTGTTAATTTCGCGCTCGACCATCGTTCCGGCTTGATTGACCCACGGGGGCAGCTGGGAAACAGTCTTTCAGCCGACATGCATATGCTGACCGTGGATGGTGCAGCCATCCAGCATCTCGCACATTGCATCAAGCGTTGTGATCTCGAGTTGGCGGGGATCGCATCTTCGGCTTACGTGAGTGGTATTTCCGCGCTGGTGGAGGACGAACAGGAATTGGGCGCGGCCTGTATTGATTTGGGCGGCGGCACGACGGGCGTATCGATCTTCATCAAAAAACACATGATTTTTGCGGACACGGTCCGGATGGGTGGCGATCATATTACATCCGATATTTCGATGGGGCTGCAAATCCCGACATCAAACGCCGAGCGCATCAAGACCATTCACGGTGGGGTGCATGCGACAGGGGTCGATGATCGCGAGTTGATCGAAATCGGGGGCGACACGGGAGATTTTGAGCATGACAGGCGCACCGCCAGCCGAGCCGAAGTCATCGGTATCATGCGGCCCAGAGTTGAAGAGATACTGGAAGATGTGCGGGTTCGGTTGGACGCCGCTGGGTTTGAGCACCTGCCGAGCCAACAGATTGTCCTGACAGGCGGGGGCAGCCAGATACCGGGATTGGATGGATTGGCCAGCAAGATCCTCGGACAACAAGTCCGCCTTGGTCGACCGCTACGCGTGCATGGCTTGCCACAAGCAGCTACAGGCCCTGCATTCGCATCGGTTGTCGGACTGTCGCTTTTTGCCGCACATCCGCAAGACGAGTGGTGGGATTTTGATATCCCGACGGACCGTTACCCGCAGCGTTCTCTCAAGCGTGCGGTCAAGTGGTTCCGCGACAATTGGTAAGGTCAGCGGGGATCGAATCGCATGACGTTTATCCACAGATGTGGTAGTTTTGTGTATAAGTCGAAAAAGACGCGGGCAGACCGAGCAGTTTGCTGATCTTGCATTGAGGTTTTTCGAAGTGTTTTGACGCTTCGGCGCAGCTTCTTTGCGTTTGCACCTATGGCACGCTGGGAAATTTCCGCAAGATATCGCCAATGTCCCCCAGATCAGGCCTGTTTTAGCCAGAAATTGCCCATATTTTGTGGTAAATTTGCGTTTTTTGCGTGACCCTGAGGCAGTGAACGGGTAGGGTCGGTACAATGTTGGCAGCAAGAATACCCGTGTAAACGGGCCAGAAACAGGCGGATTTTAGTATGACCCTTACCCTTTCGATGCCCGGACAGGCAGAGCTCAAACCACGCATCACAGTCTTTGGCGTTGGCGGCGCTGGCGGCAACGCGGTGAACAACATGATCGAGAAAGCGCTCGATGGCGTTGATTTCGTCGTGGCGAACACCGATGCACAGGCATTGCAGCAGGCCAAGTCCGACAATCGCGTTCAACTGGGCGTCAAGGTGACAGAAGGGCTAGGGGCCGGCGCGCGGGCGACCGTGGGTGCCGCCGCCGCTGAGGAAAGCATCGAAGAAATCGTGGACCACCTTGCGGGTGCGCACATGTGCTTCATCACGGCTGGTATGGGAGGCGGCACCGGCACAGGTGCTGCGCCGATCATCGCGCAGGCAGCGCGCGAACTCGGCGTTCTGACGGTTGGTGTTGTGACCAAGCCGTTCCAGTTCGAAGGTGCCAAGCGTATGCGCCAGGCTGAAGACGGCGTTGATGCGCTGCAAAAGGTCGTTGATACGCTCATCATCATTCCGAACCAGAACCTGTTCCGGCTGGCGAACGAGAAAACCACTTTTACCGAAGCCTTCTCGATGGCCGATGACGTTTTGTATCAAGGTGTCAAAGGCGTCACGGATCTGATGGTTCGACCCGGGCTCATCAATCTCGACTTTGCGGACGTGCGGGCCGTTATGGACGAGATGGGCAAGGCGATGATGGGAACAGGAGAGTCCGACGGCGAAGACCGTGCCATTCAAGCGGCAGAAAAAGCCATCGCGAACCCGCTCCTTGATGAGATTTCGTTGCGCGGCGCCAAGGGTGTGCTGATCAACATCACCGGCGGGCATGATCTTACGCTCTTTGAATTGGACGAGGCAGCCAACCGGATCCGCGAAGAAGTGGATCCGGAAGCCAATATCATCGTCGGATCCACGCTCGACACAGAAATGGGTGGGCTGATGCGCGTAAGCGTTGTCGCGACAGGCATCGACGCGACAGACGTGAACACTGATATGCCATTGCCACGCCGGTCGATGTCAGAACCGTTGAAGCCGGTTACGCAGACTGAGGAAGTTGCAGAGGTGACGGACGAGCCCGTCGCGGAGCCAATCGCCGCTCAGGCCGTCGAGACAGATGAGCCGTCACTCTTTGGTGAGCTGGACGCTGAGCGGATCGCGGCCGAAGATATCGGTGAGGCCATATTCGACGAGCCGGCGCAGACGGTAGCGTCAGACGATGATCTCCCGCCGCCTGCATATCAACCGCAGGTCGCCGCGTTTGAACCAAACCGTGATGATGATCGGCAACCAGAAGTCGAAGCCTACGAAGCACCGCGCGCACCTGGTACGCCCTCACCAGAGGCGATGGCGCGTCTGCGTGCCGCAGCTCAAAAGCAGGCACCGGCACCCGCACCAGCTGCGCGAGAAGATGTTGCGTCGGCGCCTCAAGGTGACAAACAGCCTCGTTTCGGGATCAATTCGCTGATTAACCGGATGACCGGGCATGGCGAGGCCGGCGCTTCTGCTGCACCGCGGCAACAACCTCCCGTGCAACAGCGGGCACCTGCTCCGGCACCCATGCCGCAAGAGCAGCATGATCCCGATCAGGAACGGATCGAAATTCCAGCCTTTTTGCGCCGCCAAGCGAACTAAAGGGTTCACAATCCACCCAAAGAGGGCCGCCATTGCGTGGCCCTTTTTTGTTTTAAAACAATACATTATGGTGGTGCGAGCGCCTTTGCGCTCAATTGTAACAGTAGTGTTTCAGTCCGTTGCAAAGATTGAGTTGAGCCCTGACGCAGGAGCCCATAGTTACGGTTCCAATAGGACGAAAGTCCGTTTTTCGTGGGGGCCACGTGCAGACAACTGTCAAATCAGCGATCAGCTTTTCCGGGTGCGGCCTGCACTCTGGTCAACGTGTGTCCATGACGATCCGACCAGCATCCGCAGAGCACGGCATCTGGTTTTCGCGCACGGATGTTGCTGTTGGCGACCGCATGATCCCAGCGCGCTGGGACGCTGTTCTGCGATCCCCTCTTTGCACGAAGTTGCAAAACGGCTCCGGCTTGACGGTATCAACAGTAGAACACGTCATGGCTGCTTTGGCAGGCTGTGGCGTGCACAATGCACTGATTGAGGTTGATGGACCGGAAGTACCTATTCTTGACGGATCAGCCGCGCCTTTCGTGCGGGGTATCATGCAGCGTGGGTTGCGCGTTCTGAATGCACCTGTGCGCGCCTTTGAGGTGGTCAAGACAGTAACCGTCACCGACGGTGCTGCAACGGCAACATTGGCCCCGGCGGAGACGATGCGGATAGATTTCGAAATCGATTTTGAAGATACCGCGATCGGCCACCAGAAAAAGTCGCTCGTGATGAACAATGGCAGCTTTGCGCGCGAGTTGTGCGACAGCCGGACATTCTGCCGCCAGGCAGATGTCGACAACATGCAAGCCAATGGGCTGGCTCTTGGCGGCAATCCCGGAGAGAACGCTGTAGTGTTCGAAGGGGACCGCGTGTTGAGCCCCGGCGGATTGCGCTATGCGGATGAGCCGGTGCGTCACAAGATGCTGGATGCGTTGGGCGATCTTGCGCTCGCAGGGGCACCGTTGATCGGACATTACACGGGTGTTCGCGCAGGTCATTCTCTTACCAACACCTTGCTGCGTAAGCTTTTTGCGACGCCGGACGCGGTCCGCATGATCGTATGCGATGCGTCCACCGCGTCGCGTTTGCCGGGCTACGGGTTGGCGTGGGATGAGATCCCAGCGGTGGCCTGAGCCTGCTTTTCCTTTCAGCTTTGGAACGCAGGGCGATTGGGACTCAATTGCATCAAATCACCATGTCGTCAGCTTCCGTGCAAAGAGCATTTTGCATGCCAAAATTCTGTGTTAGGACAGCACAAAGGGCGGCTGGCACGTGCAGTCGTTTGCGAACGTTTAGAGGGTGTTGCTGAATGAGTGGGGTTGGAACAGGACGGCGACTGGTCGCGGTCACGCTTGCATGCTCTGTGCTGGCGGCCTGTACCAGCGATCCCGGTCGGACGACGGGTACCATTTTTAACCAGAAGGAAATCCCCCTCGAAGCCTACCAGCCGGAACAGATTTTTGAGCGCGGTGAGTTTGAGCTGAACCGCAACCGCCCGGACGATGCCGCGTTCTACTTTGCAGAGATCGAACGGCTATACCCTTATTCCGACTGGGCACGGCGCGCCCTGATCATGCAGGCGTTTTCCTATCATCAGGATCAGGATTACCCCAACAGCCGATCTGCGGCACAGCGCTTTATTGATTTCTATCCGGACGATGATGACGCCGCATACGCGCAGTATCTGTTGGCGCTCAGCTACTATGACCAGATCGATGAGGTCGGGCGTGATCAGGGTCTGACATTTCAGGCCCTGCAAGCGTTGCGGCAGACGATCGAACGCTATCCAGACAGCGAATATGCTCGGTCAGCTATTTTGAAATTCGATCTCGCCTTTGATCATCTGGCTGGCAAGGAAATGGAAATCGGACGTTACTACCTGCGTCGGGATCATTTTACCGCCGCGATCAACCGCTTCCGTGTTGTAGTTGAAGACTTTCAGACAACCTCGCATACACCCGAAGCCTTACACCGCTTGGTGGAGGCATACCTTTCGCTTGGTCTGACCGATCAGGCGCAAACTGCTGCGGCCATTCTGGGGTATAACTATCAATCTACTGTCTGGTATCAGGACAGCTTTGCGCTTTTGACAGGGCAGGGATTGCGACCGGAACCAAGCGGTGATGGCTGGTTGCGGCAGCTTTATCGACAGACTGTAAAAGGCCAATGGCTCTGACGGTGTGCCCCCCTGAGCAAGACAGGTAAGGCGAATGCTTCGCGCATTGGATATCTCGAATATGCTGATCATCGACCGGTTGGAGCTTACGTTTCAACCGGGGCTTAACGTGCTCACCGGTGAGACCGGTGCAGGTAAGTCTATCCTATTGGATTCGCTTGGTTTTGTTTTGGGTTGGCGGGGGCGGGCTGAGCTTGTCAGGCAAGGTGCTTCGCAGGGGGAAGTTACCGCAGTCTTTGACCTGAAAGCGGACCATCCCGCGCAGGCTCTGCTGGAAGACGCTGGTCTGCCGTGCGGTGATGAGCTGATCCTTCGTCGAGTCAACACACAAGACGGACGCAAAACCGCCTGGGTCAATGACCGTCGGGTTTCGGGTGACGTGCTTCGTGCTTTATCCGAGACGCTGGTCGAACTGCACGGCCAGCATGATGATCGAGGGTTGCTCAATCCGCGTGGTCACCGTGCCATATTGGATGAATTTGCGGGTCTGGCGGCACGCAAGGCGAAAGTCCGAGATGCGTGGTCGAAAAAGGGGCAGGCCGCCAAGGCTTTGGCTGCGGCAGAAGCAGCAATGGCAGCCATTCGGGAAGAAGAGGATTTTCTGCGCCATTCAGTCGCAGAACTGGATCTGCTGGCTCCGGTACCGGGCGAAGAAGCGGAGCTGGACCAGCGTCGTCGTGCCATGCAGGGCGCAGAGAAAATTCGTGAAGATGTGGTCCGCGCACATGAGCTCTTGGGCAACCAGGGCGCGGCGTCCGCGTTGAATGATGCCTTGCGCTGGCTCGATGGTGCCGCCGGCCCCGCGGCGGGAACGCTTGATACCTCGATCACATCGTTGACCAGAGCGCTACATGAGCTTGATGAGGCCGTTGACGGGATTGCCGCCGCTATTGAGGGGCTGAGTTTTGATCCCCTTGCGCTGGAAGAGGCCGAGGAGCGCCTCTTCGCGATCCGGGCGCTCGCACGCAAGCACGATGTGCTACCTGATGAGTTGGCGGAGTTTGCGGAAGGTCTGCGCGCAAAGCTGAACGCGTTGGAGGCTGGTGATGCCGATTTGGCTGCACTGCAGAAGGATATGGAAAAGGCCGAGGCGGCCTTTGGCACCGCAGCAGCGACGTTGACCGCTGCTCGTCAAAAAGCTGCCAGCCAACTTGACCGGGCTGTGTCGGCTGAGCTTGCACCACTCAAGATGGAACGTGCCGTATTCAAGACCGAGATTACAGCAGATACGCCCGGCGCTGATGGTGCAGATGCGGTTGCGTTCACGGTTGCAACCAATCCCGGCGCACCATCCGGGGCACTCAATAAGATCGCTTCCGGCGGGGAGCTTAGCCGGTTCTTACTCGCTCTGAAGGTATGTCTGACAAAAGGGCAGAACGGCCTGACCATGATCTTTGATGAGATTGACCGTGGCGTCGGCGGCGCGACCGCCGATGCTGTGGGACGTCGGCTCTCAGCACTTGCGCAGGACGGGCAGGTATTGGTCGTGACACATTCCCCGCAAGTCGCCGCCTTGGGCGCCTATCATTGGCGCGTCGAGAAACAGGTGAGCCGTGGGATGACCACATCGACCGTCGTTGCATTGTCAGACCCGGATCGTGTTGATGAAATTGCCCGGATGCTCTCTGGAGACACCATCACGGACGAGGCGCGTGGTGCAGCAAGAGCATTATTGATCGGCTAAAGGGTCGCAGGGGCTTTCTTGTCGTGCGGGCTTGGCCTAGACAGGAAGGGTATAGTGGCCAGAGTAAATGTCCGTCGGGAAAAAATCTTTTTTCAGCCAAAAGCTTGATCGGGCGCTGACCTCCTGTCAGGAGGGCTACGATCTCCTGCGTCATCGTGGTCCCGGCCAGATCCAGTTCTGGTTCATTGCGCTTATTGTCGGAATTGCAGCAGGATTTGCCGCGCTCTTTTTTCGCAAGGGCGTCAATGCGCTTCAGACCTTCGTGTATGGAACCGAAGATGTGCGACTGTTGCACAGTTTTGCGGAGTCGTTGCCTTGGTATCTGATCTTGGTCATCCCGATGGTTGGCGGGTTGATCGTTGGCATCATTCTTCACCTGTTCACCAAGGATGCCCGGGCCCGCTCGGTCGCTGATGTGATCTACGGTGCGGCACTTAAAGACGGGCGGGTTGAAACCAAGGCGGGATTGGCGTCGGCGATGGCGTCGATGATTACGCTCGGCACGGGCGGCTCTACCGGGCGCGAAGGTCCGGTGGTGCATCTCGCGGCAGTGATCTCCACTTGGGTAAACAGACGCATTCTGGCGGATGGTATCACTGGGCGGGATCTGTTGGGATGTGCTGTTGCTGCGGCGGTGTCTGCAAGTTTCAACGCACCCATCGCGGGGGCGCTTTTTGCGTTGGAAGTGGTGCTGAGACACTTTGCCGTGCATGCCTTCGCGCCCATTGTGATTGCCAGCGCAGCGGGCACGGTGATCAACCGGCTTGAATTTGGGGGCGTGACGGAATTCTCGTTGGGGACGGTGAATGAAGTCCAGTTTTATCAGGAGCTTCCTGCCTACCTGCTGCTTGGGTTGGTCAGTGGGCTAGTCGCGGTGGTGCTGATGCGCGCGATCTTCCTCGCTGATGATTTCGGGACAGAGGTACAGAGCCGCTTGTCGATCCCACGGTGGCTACGTCCGGCGATCGCTGGCGGGCTCCTAGGCACGATTGCGATCTATTACCCGCATATTATCGGTGTCGGGTACGAGACGACATTCCTTGCCTTGAACGGACAGCTGCTGCTTTGGGATGCAATTGTCTTTACCGTCATTAAGACCGTGGCCGTTGCAGTGACCATGGGGGGCCGGATGGGGGGTGGTGTGTTCTCGCCATCGCTGATGATCGGCGCGCTGACCGGTTTGAGTTTCGGGTTGATTGCGACAAGCATTTTCCCTGATGTGTCAGGCTCGATCTCGCTTTATGCGCTGGCCGGTATGGGCGCTGTGGCGGCGGCTGTTCTGGGCGCACCGATCTCTACCACCTTAATTGTCTTTGAACTGACAGGCGATTGGCAGACCGGGCTTGCGGTGATGGTCGCGGTTTCATTGTCGACGGCATTGGCGTCGCAATTGGTGGATCGCAGCTTTTTCCTGACCCAATTGGAACGACGCGACATTCATCTCGCGGCAGGGCCACAGGCCTATTTGCTTGCCATGTTCAGGGTCAGCGCAGTTGTCCGCAACAAGCAGGATTTACGGGCTGCTCAGGAAGAAACTTGTCGGGATTTGATGGCGCAAGGGGTCTACCTGAGGCGCAGCGCAACGCTGGAAGCTGCGATGCCGCTTTTTGACGACGGTCATAGTTTTATTCCCGTCGTATCGCTGTCGACAGGCGAGGGGCCGCCTGAATTCGTTGGGGCCTTATTCCACGTCGACGCATTGAAGATATACAACCGGGCGCTCGCCGCGACGGCAGCGGAAGAACATTCCTGAACCCTGCTCAGATTTGTTCAACCGTGACGTCACCATCTGTGTAGAATGCAACATGCCCTTTGATCCGGGCCACATCCTCTTTGGGATCTTCGTAAGACCAGGCAACGTCCTTCAAGGTCGTGCTCTTGGTCACGACGGAAAAGTAGCGTGCATCCCCCTTATGCGGGCAATGCGTCGATTTCTCCGTCTCATCGAGAAAGGCCATGGCAATATCTTCGCGGGGGAAATAGATCACCGAAGGGTAGTCGCCCTCAGAGAGTTCCAGGGCATTGATGCTCTCACCCAGAACCGCACCGCCTGCGCGCACCGACCATGTCCCGTCCGCTTTCCTGATCGTAATATGCTGCGCCATTCTTCATACTCCCTTATTGAGCGGACACCTTATTTTCCGCACCACAGATTGTAAACGCGGCAGCACTACAATTGGATCAGATCGGGGCGGTTGCTGTTTTGAGCCAGACCTGCGCGTCAGAAGAGACACGGGGCATGATTTTCTCAGCAACTTCTGCATGATAAGCATTGAGCCATGCGCGCTCATGACGGCTGAGCATGGAGGTGACGATAAGACGTCGGTCAATCGGAGCGAAGGTCAATGTACGCCACGAAAGCATCTCACGCTCTGCGTCGCCGCCGGGCAAGGCAGGGGCTTCCTCCACGACAATCAGGTTTTCGATGCGGATGCCAAACGCGCCTTCCCGATAATAGCCGGGCTCATTGGACAGGATCATGCCCGGCTCCAGCGGCACCGTACTCATGCGGCTCAACCGTTGCGGGCCTTCGTGCACACTTAGATAAGCGCCGACGCCATGTCCCAGACCGTGGTTAAAGTCCTGTCCGGCCATCCAGAGCGGCAATCGTCCGATCATCTCGATGTCCCGTCCTGCCAAGCCCTTTGGCCAGCGCAGACGACTCATGCCGATCATTCCCTGCAGCACCCGCGTGAACGCTTCTTTTGCTTCATCGGGAGGGCTACCTATTGCGATGGTTCGGGTGATGTCCGTCGTACCGTCGAGATATTGCCCACCGCTATCGAGCACGAGCAACTGCCCGTCTTCAAGTTGGCTGTCTGTTTCCTCGGTCACACGGTAATGCATGATCGCGCCATTTGGACCAGTGCCCGCAATGGTTTCAAAGCTGATGTCCTGCAAGGCGTTGTCCTTACGCCTGAACCCTTCCAGCTTGCTGACGACTTCGGTTTCACAGAGGCTGCCGGGCGCTTGGGCATCAAGCCATGTCAGCAACTCTACCACGGCAGCACCATCGCGAAGATGGGCCTCGGCCGAGCCCTCTATCTCCGCCTCGTTTTTGCGCGCTTTTGGCAAGGCGCAAGGGTCGCTGCCCCAAACCCCACGGTCGCCGAGCAACGTCGCCAGGCGGCAGGGCACGGTGGATTTTTCGATCCGTACCGGGCCGTCAATCTTACCAAGAAAACCAGTCAGTTCGTTTGGCGCGTGGAGCGTCACGTCCGCACCAAGATGATCGCGTACCTCGGTGAGTTTTCGGCTGTCCATAAAGAGATGGACGTGCCCGCTGGCTTCCAGCACCGCAAATCCCTGTGCGATGGGGTTGCGCGGGATATCGGCGCCGCGAATGTTCAACAGCCAGCAAAGGGAGTCGGGCAGGGTGATCAGCGCTGCTTTTTGCCCGTCCGCGGCGAGTTCCGACCCCAACCGCGCACGCTTTTCGCCATGGCTTTCGCCTGCAAAGACCAAGGGGTGAAGCTTCACCTTTGCCAATGGCGCTTCGGGTTGGTCTTGCCAGATCGCGTCCACAAGGTTGTCACAGGCTTTCATCTCAATGCCGGTGTCTTTCAGTTTGCGCTCCAACTCCTCGATCTGGCCCGGCGTATGGAGCCACGGATCGAAACCGACCACGCCACCATCGGGCAGTTGGTCCTTCAGCCAGTCGCCAAGTGTCGTTTCAGGCCAGGGTACGGGAGAAAACACATCAGCAACCTGAGCTTTGACCTGTGTCCGGTATCTGCCATCAATAAAAACCCCGGCCACGTCGGGCAAAACCGCACAGAACCCGGCAGAGCCTGTAAATCCGGTCAGCCAGGCAAGCCTTTCGTCCCGTGGGGCAACATACTCACCCTGGTGAGCATCAGCGCGCGGCACCAGATAGCCATCCAGACCCGCACCGGACATCGCTTGTCTCAGCAAGGCCAACCGGGGCGGGCCTTGTTCCGGGCGTGCTGTAACCTCAAAGGACTGAAACATCGATGCCTCCATCATTTCGTGCCGCAATTCGCTGGGCGCACACTGAGCAATTATTTTCGTAAAGGCAATTTACGTCAGCCGTTTTGCGTCAAGCGCGCCGCTTCATTCCCATGACGCGGGCCCGCGCTCTCGGATCACTGTCAAAGAGAGCGGCCAGTTGTTCGGTCATTGCACCGGCCAGTTGATCGACATCGGTGATGGTCACGGCGCGGTCGTAATAGCGCGTCACGTCGTGCCCGATCCCGATGGCAAGCAATTCAACGGCTTTTCGCTTTTCGACCATCGCAATCACGTCACGAAGGTGTTTTTCGAGGTAGTTTGCAGGGTTGACCGAGAGCGTGCTGTCATCGACCGGGGCCCCGTCCGAGATCACCATCAGAATCTTGCGCGCCTCGCCACGGGCGAGCATGCGCCGATGCGCCCATTCCAGCGCTTCGCCGTCGATGTTTTCCTTTAGCAGGCCCTCTTTCATCATCAGCCCGAGGTTAGGCCGCGTCCGCCGCCAAGGCGCATCGGCAGATTTGTAAATGATATGCCGCAGGTCATTCAGGCGACCCGGTTGCTGCTGACGCCCGTCGTTGAGCCAAGCCTCACGCGCCTGACCGCCCTTCCATGCCCGGGTGGTGAAGCCCAGAATTTCGACCTTCACGTTACAGCGCTCCAGCGTGCGGGCCAGCACGTCTGCGCAGATAGCAGCGATGGAGATTGGCCGACCCCGCATGGAGCCGGAGTTATCCAGCAGCAAGGTCACAACCGTATCCCGAAAGTCGGTGTCCTTTTCGACCTTGAAGCTCAGCGGTGTCGTCGGGTTGGCGACCACGCGCGCAAGCCGTCCGGCATCCAGTATCCCTTCTTCCAGGTCGAATTCCCAGGAACGGTTCTGTTGCGCTTGCAGGCGGCGTTGCAGCTTGTTGGCCAGCCGGCTCACCGCGCCCTTAAGGGGTTCAAGCTGTTGATCTAGGTAAGCGCGAAGGCGTTCAAGCTCCACAGGTTCCGCCAATTCTTCGGCCCCAATCTCCTCATCGTGATCTGACTGGTAGACCTGGTAATTCGGATCCGCTTCGGACACGGGCTGCGGGGCAGGCGGTTCAAGGGGCGCTTCGCCCTCAGGCATCTCCGCTTCGTCGCCCATTTCCTGATCGGCCATGTCATCCATGGAGACCTGAGCCTGCGATGCGTCCTGCTGATCTTCCTGGCTTTGTTCAGGCGAGGCGTCGGCATCTTCTTCGTCCTGATCGTCCTGACCGGTGCTATCAGGTTCCTCCTGATCGTCGCTGCCGTCCTCGGCCTCGTCCTCCTGATCCTCGTCGATCTGGTCGGGGTCGTCACCCAGCTGATCCCCATAGCCCAGATCAGAGATCATCTGGCGCGCAAACTTTGCGAACGCGGACTGGTCCGACAAGGTATCATCCAGATTGTCGAGCGTCCCGCCCGCCTGGTCTTCGATAAACCCGCGCCACAGCTCCATCACATTTTGCGCGCCGGACGGCAGGTCGCGACCAGTGGCGAGATGTCGGATCAGATACCCGGCCGCCGTCGCAAGTGGGACGTCTGCAGCCTGACTGACCTGATCGTACCCCTTACGCATGGCCTCATGCGAAATCTTTGCGTCAATGTTCCCGGCTGTGCCGGGCATGTCACGTGCGCCCATGGCTTCACAGCGGGCTGTTTCCATCGCCTCATAGAGTTCACGCGCCATTTCACCTTGCGGCTGGTACTTCGCGTGGGTCTGCCCGTTGTGATAGCGGCGGTGGAGTGCCAACGCATCTGCCGTGCCGCGCGCAAGCATCACCTCGGCGCGTGTCATGCGACGGCTCACCTGCGGCAAACGCATGGCATCCCCGGACACCCCGGCGGGATCGACGGAATAGCTGACCGTCAGTTCCGGATCATGCGCCATCACCTTGGTGGCTTCACCAAGCGCCTTCTTGAACGCATCTGCCGGATTATCGGACGGTTTACTCATGGTTCTATCGTCAAAGTTGAATATGCACCGTCTGAATTCATCGCTATGCTGCGCGAACGCGAGATGCTTGGAAGCTGTTGGGAGAAGCGAAAATGGCTACGAATATTGTCACACAAGATGCCGAAGCCATCAAGAATATGCTGACCGCCCTGGGTTATTTCAAAGATTGGAGCAATTATTTGCTGGTAACGTCCGTCGGTAGTTTGGGATGGGTTTCCACAAAGCCTTTGGGGATCAGCAGAGGTTTCTTCAACGCGAGCCTCGGCTGCCTGACGCTGGCGATCATATTTGGCATGTTGACACTGGCGTTGGTTCCAATTGTCGCGCAAAATCTGCATGGCGCGAAGGCATTCTATGAAGTTTCGGTGACTACAAAACCCTTGTTGTTTTTCGACGTGACCGCAAAGATCAAGTTCGCATGCTGGCCGCAGCACGTGTTTTTCATCCTTGGCATTAGCCTCTACGCCATTGGAGTAATTCGTGCTGGGCCACAAAGTGGAGGTGGCAGCTAAATTTTCCGGTTCCGCTCTCACCCGAGACTCACGCTCGCGGCGCTTTCCGGCAATTCCTCATCAAAGAGACGTTGGTAGAACTCTGCCACGGTCTGGCGTTCCAGCTCGTCGCATTTGTTCAGGAAGGACAGGCGGAACGCGTAGCCCACGTTGCGGAAAATCTCGGCGTTTTGCGCCCAGGCGATCACCGTACGGGGGCTCATTACGGTTGAGAGGTCACCGTTCATGAAGGCGGTCCGTGTCAGGTCCGCGACCGTGACCATCTGCTTGACGATCTTGCGGCCTTTTTCGGTGTTGTAATGCGGGTTTTTCGACAAAACGATCGCGGTCTCCGCGTCGATGCTCAGGTAGTTGAGCGTCGCGACCAGCGACCAGCGGTCCATCTGGCCCTGGTTGATCTGCTGAGTGCCGTGATAAAGACCGGTGGTATCGCCCAGACCCACGGTGTTGGCCGTGGCGAAAATCCGGAAGTACGGATGCGGTGTAATCACCTGGTTCTGGTCGAGCAGCGTCAACTTGCCGTCGACCTCGAGCACCCGCTGAATAACAAACATCACATCCGCGCGGCCCGCGTCGTATTCGTCAAACACGATGGCCGTGGGATTACGAAGTGCCCAAGGCAGAATGCCTTCCTGAAAATCAGTGACCTGCTTGCCGTCTTTCAGCTTGATCGCGTCTTTCCCGATCAGGTCAATCCGGCTGATATGGCTGTCGAGGTTGACTCGTACAGCAGGCCAGTTGAGGCGTGCTGCAACCTGTTCAATATGGGTCGATTTACCCGTGCCGTGATAGCCCTGGATCATCACACGCCGATTGTGCGCAAAGCCCGCGAGGATTGCCAAAGTCGTATCGGGATCGAACTTATAGGTGCTGTCCAGATCCGGCACCCTGTCGCTTGCCTCGGCAAATCCCTTGACCACCATGTCCGAGTCGATGCCGAACACGTCGCGCACATTGATGTCCTCGGTTGGCTTCGTGTTGATGTCCAGTGCGCCATCGGCCATGAGCTTCGGTCCTTCAAGTAAGCGTGTAAGTGGGCGGTCTGTCGCCCGCGTCACGTCGTGCAACATATTGCGGTTGGGTGCAAGGGAAAGGGCTGGGCCAGTTCCCCGTAATCTTTAGGCCATCAGTCCTTGAAATTACGGCTGCCTTTTATCTGATCCCAGGCCCAGACAACTTCCTGAAGCTGTTCTTCCTGGCTGCGATCGCCGCCGTTCATATCCGGGTGCAGCACCTTGATCAGCGCCTTATAGGCTTTGCGTACCTCGGCTTTTGTCCAGTTGTCTTTGGCTTCCAGAATTTCAACAGCACGCCGTTCGGTGGGAGGCAGGCGGCGTCCGCTTTGCGCGCCTTTACCGGGGTTCCGCGTGGCATTTGCTCCCAGCACCTGATGTGGGTCTTCGATGCCCAACCGGGCCCAGGCTCGCGCCTCGGGATCGCCCATGGGTTTGGTCGCCCGTTCCCAGACCTTGTCCTTGGACATCTGGGCGTTCAGTTCAGCCTCGGTGGTGCCGTCAAAGAAGTTCCATTTCAGATTGTATTCGCGCACATGTGCCTGACAAAACCAGTAGTAGTCGTCCAGAACATCAGGCGCTTTCGGCGCGCGGTACTTGCCGGGTTCGTTGCATCCCTCCTTGTCGCAGACGCGAGTCGATGTCTCGGACGCACCGGACATTCCACGCCGTCCGCGCGGATTCTTCTTCTTGGAGGAAGATACTGACATGTCGAATCCGAATGGATCGGGTTTTGGCATTTTGGCACCTTTTCGAGTCGAGGCCGCTTAGTTTAGACTGCGTGAGAAAAGAGTGAAGGGGGCATGGGCAAAAAAATGTCGAAACGGCAAGAGATTGAAGATAGTTTACGTAGGGCTTTCGAGCCGACTGCCCTGGAGGTTGTGGATGATACGGAAAGTCATCGCGGGCATGCGGGCTTTACCGAAGGGGTTGAAAGTCACTTCAACGTCATGATCCGGTCCCGGAAGTTCGAAGGGCTTAATCGTCTTTCTCGGCATCGGGCCATTCACACCGCACTGGGTCCCGAGCTGATCTCCCGCATTCACGCGCTGGCTCTTGATGTGGACGTTTAAAGTCGTAGGTTAATCATCTGATTTTTCTGAACTTCTGTTCCGCGCGAGTTGCTTGAGCGAGTCCGTCATGCCAGAGACATCGCTCAGTTCTTCGACCCCATTGTCGCGCAACATCCGGCTTGCCCCTTCGCTTTGAGAGGCATCATCATCAGGTGAAGCGGGACTAACGATCGGCGGATCAGCGCGCGGTTTGTCTGTCGTGTCTGCCATCTGGTCGTCAACCGCTGAGGGCATGGGAAGTGCGACAGGGATCTCTTTCGGTGCCGCGATTTTCACACGACGGAAGACAAGCAGGTTGTGCCAGGTTGTTTTGGTCGAGGTCAGGCCCGAACGTTCAACAGATGGCAGCGCTTCCGCGCGCTGGTATTCCCAGCCTTCCGCCGCCAACTCGTTCATCTTCAATTCCAATGCATGAGAATAGCGATCTTCCGTAGATTTGATCCCTTTGGCTTTTTGGCCCTTCGTGGGGGCTGCAATAACCTTGTATTCGTACTCTGACATATCTTCTCCGCTTATCGCACCGAAGCTCTATAGCAACTGTCCTGTTCGTGGAAAAGGACAACTATGTCTTGCGCGGGATCGCGATATGGCGTCCGGCCCGTTCTGGGTGGGGCAAAGAAGCATGTGCATCGCGGAGTTTTGCAAGCTGAGCCTGAATAGGCTCGGGCATCCGTGCGACACGGGGCCCTGATTGATCCACATGCAATCCAAGCGCTTCGCCGGTGGCGGCGCACCAGCCATCCTCATGCCAGATTTCCTGATACGTATGGATCCGTTTCTCATCAAACCCAATCAACTGCAGTGTGACAGTAACCTTGTCGTTCAAATGCAATTCCCGCAGATAGCAGATGTGAAACTCAGCGGTGTACGTCGTAAAACCCGTCTTCTGGTAGTCTGGTCCAAATCCGATGAATGGGTAAATTTCATCTGCAGCCTCGTCAAAGAGCACCGCGTAATACGCCATGTTCATATGCCCGTTGTAGTCGATCCATTCGGGTCGCACCGTCATCACGGAAGAGCGAAAAGGAGCCTCAATCATGTGTCGGTGTCTCCGGTGTCCATGTCGTCAATTGAGCGGTTTATCGCGCGCATTTCGGTGGTTTGAGAATGATGCGGGCCGTCTCTTTGAATATGACGGAAACATCGAACAAATTTAACGGAAATTCCACGCTTTGGACCCTTTACTGCCATAAATGGCGGGCACTAACACGTAAAACGGGAACAATGCCATGCACATATATGCTGATCGAGTCTTGACCGAAAACCTGATTGGGAATGCGCGTTTGAAGGATGCCTTCCTCGAAACTGAGCGGGATGCAACGTTATTGAGGCGTGCGTGGTGGTTTTGTGGCGTGTCGTCTTTGCTGTGCCTTGTCATGATCTTGCATCACACGATGAACTTGCCGGCCTTGGGATATATCTGGGCGTTCATTTTGTCGATTTGCACCTGATACGCCCAAAGTGTGGGCACGCGTGCCCGATTGTCTTTAGTTAGACCGGGCCTCTGGCGTCACTCGGCGAGTTTTTTGGACACAAGCTGATTGACGGTTTTCGGGTTGGCCTTGCCGCCCGTTGATTTCATCACCTGACCAACGAACCAACCTGCCAGTTTGGGGTTTTCCTTGGCCTTCGCAACCTGTTCGGGATTGGCGGCAATGATCTCGTCCACGGCAGCTTCAATTGCCCCTGTATCCGTGACCTGTTTCATGCCGCGTTCTTCGACAATGACCGCAGGATCGCCACCCTCGGTATAGACGATCTCAAAGAGATCCTTGGCGATTTTTCCTGAAATGGCGTCCGAGGCAATCAGATCGATGATGCCGCCAAGCTGAGCTGGTGTCACCGGGCTGTCGGTGATGTCGTGATCTTCCTTTTTCAGACGGCCAAAGAGCTCATTGATCACCCAGTTCGCCGCCATCTTGCCATCCCGGCCTTTGGCGACAACTTCGAAATACCCAGCGGAATCAAGATCCGCTGTCAGAACCGAAGCGTCGTAATCGCTGAGGCCGAAATCGGCGATAAAGCGTGCCTTCTTGGCATCTGGCAGCTCGGGAAGGGTGGCGGCGATCTCATTGACCCAAGCCTGTTCGATCTCTAGCGGCAGCAGGTCAGGGTCGGGAAAATAGCGGTAGTCATGCGCTTCTTCCTTGGACCGCATGGACCGGGTCTCGCCCTTGTCGGGATCATAAAGGCGTGTTTCTTGCTCGATCTCGCCACCAGCTTCGATGATTGCGATCTGGCGCCGGGCTTCATGATCGATGGCCTGTTGAATAAAGCGCATCGAGTTCATGTTCTTGATTTCACAGCGCGTGCCGAGGTGGCCGAAATCCTGAGTGGCCTGGTATTTCTCGTAATCTCCGGGACGGCAGACCGACACGTTGACGTCTGCGCGCATCGCGCCCGATTGCATGTCGCCGTTGCAGGTGCCAAGATAACGCATGATCTGCCGCAGTTTGCCCAGATAGGCGGCGGCTTCTTCAGGGCCACGAATGTCGGGGCGCGATACGATCTCCATCAACGCTACGCCGGTGCGGTTCAGATCGACAAAAGACATATTGGGATCCATGTCATGGATCGACTTCCCCGCGTCTTGCTCCAGGTGAATGCGCTCGATGCGCACCAGTCGTGCGGTTCCATCCCCCATTTCGACCAACACTTCACCTTCGCCGACAATCGGGTGATAAAGCTGGCTGATCTGATATCCCTGCGGCAGATCGGGGTAGAAATAGTTCTTTCGGTCGAAGGCGGACATCAGATTGATCTCGGCCTTTAAACCCAGACCTGTGCGGACCGCCTGTTCGACGCAATATTCGTTGATGGTTGGCAACATGCCGGGCATGGCCGCATCCACAAAGGAGACATTGCTGTTTGGTTCTGCCCCGAATTTGGTGGATGCCGCAGAGAACAGCTTGGCATTTGATGTGACCTGGGCATGCACTTCCATGCCGATCACAAGCTCCCAATCATCTTTCGCGCCGGAGATTACCTTGGGTTTTGGCGTATCGTAGGTCAGATCGAGCATGGGGCGTCCCTTGTAGCCGTGCGGATGAGCGACGGTTTAGGACAGCACAAAGAGTGCTGCAAGCCCCCAAGCCGTAATGGCCTGCCTTGGGGCCTACGGGACTAAATTTTATGCGGCAAAGCCTGCCAACGGAGCTCGTAGGCCTTGTCGGTCGTTTCCGGCAGCGCGCGCCGTTGGATCATGCGGGCTTCGCAAGTGAAGTTATCCTTGATCCGTACAACAATCAGCGTTGCAAACGCCTTGCTGAGATCGACAGTGACAACGTTGTCAGGTCCATGCGGTGGCAGATTCAGGATTTCCACGCCAGTTTTTTCGCAACTCCGTCCCATCCCTTCGAGTGGCACATCGCAATAGACGGCAGCATGCACCAGCGCAATCTGCTGATACACAGGCAGGTGATCGCCGGTCAGCACGAAATACGACTTGGCTGATCGCAAGAGGCTGACGTGCAACGCGGTTAGTCGCGCAAAAGGCTCCGGTGAAGCTGCGGTGCAAGGACGGTCATCAAGGCCGGAGGGTGTCCGGTGCCATTCAATCCAGTCGCCACTGTCCCAGTGGGCTGCGTCTTCGGGTATGTTTCCCATGATGCGTCCTTTCTTACTTAGTCTTAACAGTGCCTGGCTACGGGGCCATTCGCCGTAAATTCGATCGTCTGATTGTTCTCGATTTCGCGCCGAAAAACCTCGGCGATCTTCTGCATACCGTTCTGCCGTCCAGCGTCGGCAAACTTGCGGTGTGACCTGACCCGCAGATTGTTATCGAAACCCGCCCGGGCATGGGCCCAGATCAAGGGGTGCAATTCTGTCATGTAGGAGCGAACGATCCAGTCTACGCATCTGCTGATTTTCCTGCGGGTTGTTTCCGCACGTTCATCCGCAAAATGATGTTCGCCCAATGTGAGGGCGCAATAGGCAGCAAAAACGTTTGCTGTGTGCTGGTCCGGCATACGATCCAAGATATCCCTCAACCCCTCAACAAAAAACTCAACATCCACTTGCGCGCAGGTAACATCGTCCCCTGCAAGCACGTCCATCATGACCCAGGTATATCCTCCGGCACCCCAAGCCTTTTGCGTTCTGGCCGCCGTGCGACGTGCCTCAACTTCCAGTTCGGTTTGGCTTCCGTACCACCTTGGCGAAAGGTAGGTTCCGAGCGCTCGCATCGGACCCGGAGACATTACATTCAGATCAATCAAGCGCTCATAATCCTGCGCCAAACGCGCCGTTGGCGCAATACCACTGGCGTTCAAAGCGCAGGTTGCTGACACAAAAAGAGGCGATTTGTGCAAGTGGTTCTCGCCACGCGGGAAGCTCTTCTCGCATTGCGCGAGAATGTCTCGCGCGCGGTCAAAATGGGCGTCGAAGGCGGACAGATTCGCTTCCGGGACCGATTCTTGAGACTCCGACCCGCGCCAAGCCCAGCCCAGATCCATATGGGTCAGTGCGACAATCACGGCACGGATCGGGTTTTTGGGGTCCTCGGCAAGCATTTCTTCAAGTGCTTCGATGCCGTCAATGAACGGGCCGTCCTCGCGTGACTGCCCATCGATCAGGGCATGCTCGACAGTGGCGACCACGTCAGCGCGCGCACCATAACAGAGCAAGTCCGCCACAGGCATCGCGGCCGGTGTCATCTCAAAAGCTGCATCGGCGCGTTCAACGTCATCTACAAGGTCTGACCAACGCTCCTGACGCGCCAGAAATTGTCCGTGCAAGCGATGTTCGTCACGCACCTTATCTTCGGCCGTCGGGTTGGGGCAGGGAATGGACAGCTTCTCAGCCAGACGTGCTTGGTCCTGCGGTACAGCGACCCGCAGCACATCGTCGGCAGTGGCGCTTGAGCGCGTGAGTATTGAAGCACAAAACCGGCGTGCTTTGTCGAGCAGGTCCATTAAACATAGTCCACGAGTTAACAACGGGCTGACTCTGCCGAGGTTTTGGGGCTGAAACATGGCGCAGGCGCGGAGTTCTCGCGTTGATTAGCGCCCCGATGTGAGACAATCGCCCGTAGTTGTTCCGGGATTGTTGACGATGACAAACATTTGTCACCCGGTTGCCATGGGATTGTGCGGAAAGCTGCTTGTTTATCTAGCATATCACTTGCCAAACACAGATGCGGGAGGCCTTATATTGGCATGATAAGACTGTTTGTTGTGATGCTTAGTGCGGCCCTTTTAAACGCCTGCGCCGAAGAGCCGGAAACGCCGGAAAAACTGACCCGTGAGTCTTTGCCGGAGATGAGATGGAGCCATGTTCCCGGCAACGACCAGTGGAATGCTGCGGCCCTCGCGGCCTTGGACGGACACGGCAAACCATTGCTCGAAACTGTACCAAGGGACATCGACAACTGGTGCCCGGCCTACAAAGATGGGACCGAGGCGCAGCGCAAAGCCTTTTGGATCGGCTTTCTGTCTGCCCTGGCCAAACATGAAAGTACCTACCAACCGGCTGTCGTCAGCAGCAATGGAAAATGGTTCGGGTTGTTGCAGATCTCGCCTGCGACCGCGCGCGGCTACAATTGCCGGGCGGATTCCGGCGCCGACCTGAAGGTAGGCGGCGAAAACCTGAGTTGTGCAGTGCGGATCATGGCGGTCACGGTTCCACGCGATCAGGTGATTGCTGATAATGACGGACGCTGGCGGGGGGTGGCGGCAGATTGGGGTCCGTTGCGCGTCGGTTCGAAACGCAGGGACATGTCAGGCTGGTTGAAACAGCAGCCCTATTGCACGGACGATTCTTGAAGGGCTCAGCCAATCAGAGAAAAATGATGCCGTTCTGTACGGACGCCGCGCGCGTTCAGCGCTGCCTCAAACAGCTGGTGCGGCGGCGTGCACTCGTAGGGGAGGCGGATTTTCTTGCCGGAATGTAAAACGGCGGTGGCGCGCACTGAGAAATCCAACCGGGTATCCAGCCGCACGCGGTCAATCTCAGCCCAGTCCAGCGATCCTTCATGGCGGCCGGTAAACCAGTGCAATGCATCAGGTGTGAATTCGAGACCTGATTGCGGGTTTTTGTAAAGCTCCCAAAGGGCTGGCAGGGTGAATAAGCCAATCACAGCCATCAGCCACGCTGCGGCCTCGACCAGAATGATCAGTGCCAGAAGCACGAACCAAATGGCGACGACAGTATAAAGAGCAGCGCGGTTCCGGCCTACCTTGCGAAAGCTGAAATTGTCAGCGTCCACCCGTGACATCCAAAGTGGAGCCTGTGACATAGCGGGCGTCGTCGGTGCAAAGCCAGATGATTGCCTGAGCCACTTCTTCCGCAGACCCTTTGCGTTTCATCGGCACCATATGCGCTAGTCTGTCGGCACGACCAGGTTCGCCGCCCTTGGCGTGGATTTCGGTCTCAATCAGTCCCGGACGCACGGCCATGACGCGGATGTTGTCCTGCGCCACTTCGTCTGAGAGACCTTTGGTAAAGATATCAATCGCTGCCTTGGACGCCGCATAATCCACGTATTGGTTGGCGGACCCCAGGCGGGCCGCGGCGGAAGAGACGTTGACGATCACTCCACCATTGCCAGCAGCCTGCATTTTGATCACCGCTTCCTTGGCAACAAGAATGGCCCCGATCACATTGATGTCGAACATGCGCCGCAGGCGTGCGTGGGTGTATTCAGTCACTTTGGCGGTTTGATCCACGACCCCGGCGTTATTGATCAGCGCGTCTAACCTGCCGAATTCCGTATCGACCGTTTGGTAGATTGCGGCGATAGCGTCCGGGTCCGACACATCGCCTTTGCAAAGAACGCACCTTGCGCCTAGATCGGTGCAGGCTTCGGCCACGGCCTTTGCGCCTGCGTCGTCCGAACGGTAGTTCAGGGCGAGATCATAGCCCTTTGTGGCCGCGATGCGTGACGCAGCGGCGCCAATCCCGGCAGAGGCGCCGGTAATGAGCATGACAGGTTTCATTGTTATTTCCCTCGGATGCGTGTGAGCATTTCTGTTGTGTCGCGGGACAAATCCGGCGTTTCAAGCACGCGGTCCAGAGCGCGCGCCATCCGGTTCTGGCGGCGTTCGTCGTATCGTCGCCATGTCTGAAAGGCTGCACACATGCGCGCGGCCGTTTGCGGGTTGACGGGATCAAGACGGATCAACCAATCGGCCAGCAGATCATAGCACGCGCCGCTCTCATGATGAAAACCAGCGTGGTGCATGGACATCGCACCGATAACGGACCGGAACCTGTTGGGGTTCTTCCAGTTGAAGTCGGCATGTTGCGTCAGTTTCTGCGTGACGGTCGCCGTGTCCTCCGGAGCGGACTGCATGACCTGCAAACCGAACCACTTGTCCATTACCAGCCGGTCCTCTTTCCACTGCGCTTCGAAGGCGCTGAGCGCCTGCAGCCCGGTACCTGCCTTCAAAAGCACTGCAAGTGCGGCCAGTTGCTGGGTCATGTTGTCAGCTGTATCGAACTGTTGCTGTGCGAGTGCGCCCTTGTCTTGACGGGCAATCAGGCCGAGCGCTGCGTTTGCGAGCGCACGTTTGCCGGATTGATCGGCATCTGGCATATAGGGGGCCTCGACCTGATGATCGGCATAAAGGCCGGGCAGGAAATCGCTGAGGTGCTGCGCTTGTGCCATGCGCATATCCTCGCTCGCCTGCCATATGGCCTGCGGATCGGGGCTGATCCCGTCGTCATGTAGTGCGGTCGCAAGGTCGGACTGGCTTGGCAGGCCAAGCATCAGCGCGCGATAGGCGGGATCAAGCGATGCATCAGCAACAACCGCATGAATTCCGTCAAGGTAAGCGGCATCCGGCGCGGCTCCGTTTTGGATCGTCGAAAGCAGGCTTTCTCGCGCCAGGGTGCGTCCAGCTTCCCAACGGTTGAAGGGGTCTGTGTCATGCGCCAGCGAAAAGGCCGTATGGTCGGCGGACAACTCTTTCTCAAGAATTACTGGCGCGGAAAAGCCACGCAGAACGGATGGAACGGGGCGCTCTTTCAACCCTTCGAAAGTAAAGGTCTGGCTTTCCTGCGTCATCTCCAACACCCGGCTTGGCAAAACTTCGGTACCGTCGCGCGCTAGAAGCCCTGTCACAATCGGAATGACCTGAGGTTGCGGATCAGGCGTTGTTGCCGACGGGCTGAGTTCCTGCTGGAAACTGAGTATGTAGGTGCCGGAATACCAGGCATCCGACACCTTGAGACGCGGTGTTCCGGCCTGCGAATACCACCTTTTAAATTGCGTCAGGTCGCGGCCGGTGGAGTCTTCGAATACTTGCAACCAGTCTTCGATGGTGCAGGCCTGTCCATCGTGACGCTCGAAATAAAGATCCAAGGCCTTGGAGTAAGCATCCGCGCCCACGAGGCATCGTAGCATACCAATGACCTCGGCGCCTTTTTCATAGACTGTTGCTGTATAAAAGTTGTTGATCTCTTGGAAGCTCTCTGGCCGTACCGGATGCGCCAGCGGACCCTGATCTTCCGGAAACTGCCTCGCCCGTAATTCAATCACATCAGATATGCGCTTTACGGGGGCGGATCGCATGTCACTCGTGAACTGGCTGTCGCGGTAGACCGTCAGCCCTTCCTTGAGACACAGTTGGAACCAGTCGCGGCATGTGATGCGGTTGCCGGTCCAGTTGTGAAAATACTCATGTGCGATAATGGCCTCTATCCGCTGAAAATTGGTGTCGGTGGAGGTTTCCGGGCTGGCCAGTACCGCAGACGAGTTGAAGACATTAAGCCCCTTGTTTTCCATTGCACCCATGTTGAAGTCGTCAACCGCCACGATGTTGAAGATGTCGAGGTCATACTCGCGCCCATAGACATCTTCATCCCACTTCATGGAGGCTTTCAGTGCCTCCATCCCAAACGCGCATTTGCCCTCATCGCCAGGGCGCACGTAAAGATTCAGCGCGACATCCCGCCCCGAGCGTGTTGTGAAAATGTCGGTATGCGCGACAAGTTCGCCGGCCACCAGCGCAAACAGGTATGCAGGCTTGGGCCAGGGATCATGCCATTCAGCGTGGTTTTCACGCATATCGACCGGATTACCATTGGACAAAAGCACCGGGTGCGGGCCGTTGATACGCACGGTAAAGACGCTCATGACATCCGGGCGGTCCGGGTAATAGGTGATCTTGCGAAACCCTTCGGCCTCGCACTGCGTGCAATACATGCCATTGGACATGTAGAGACCTTCTAGGGCCGTGTTGTTCGCGGGGTCGATCTCCACCTCGGCTTCCCAGATGAAAGGCGTATTGGGCACGTCACATGTCAGGCCCTCTGCCGTCACGTCAGGGGTGACAGGCGCGCCGTCTATCGACGCTGAAAGAAGCGTCAGGCTTTCCCCATGGAGAAAAAAGGTGCCATCGCCCTCCGGTTTGGGTGCAAATGAGATGCGGCTTTTGACCCTCGTTTTGTTCGGGTGCAAATCAAAAGTCAGCTCAACATTTTCGACATCGAAACCAAATGGCGTGTAGTCGCGTAGATAAATCGTCTGTGGGGTCGCATCTCGCATCAGGGGGCACTTTCCGGGAACGAATTGAATTCTGAGACGTTAGGTCAGCAGATGGCTGCCTTCAAGGTGGCCTAGGATAACAATTTGAGAGGAGATCATATGTCTGCGCCAGACTTAAGCCTTGAACGACAAAAACGCCGCCATCACACGATGGTAAAGGGTATTTGGTGGGGGTTTGCAATTGCAGCGGCTGTAGCGATTGTATCGGCCATCACGTTGACAATTGCCTGATGAAAATGCGCCGAAAAGGGGATTTGCCGCAGAAGCTTTGCGCCACCTGTGGCCGCCCCTTTTCGTGGCGTAAAAAATGGGAAAAAACCTGGAACGACGTGCGCTATTGTTCGAAGCGGTGCAGCGGTCACCGAAAACCTGCATCAACAGCCCGTCGACCTGATCCGCCTAAAACCTGATCCGGTTGCCTCACCCCGCCAAAATGCCTACACGACTTGGCAAATAGTATTCCCAGGGCTGAGAGGACACCGCATGACCGGTTACAAGGCAAAAAGCGACTTGCAGGTTGCAGAGGCGCTCGCGTCATTTATCGAGGATCAGGCTCTGCCGGGAACGGGCGTCAAAGCGGATGACTTCTGGCAAGGGTTTTCCAACCTTGTACACGACTTTGGCCCGGAAAATCGTGCCCTTCTGGAAAAACGCGATGCCTTGCAGGCTCGGATAGATGCCTGGCATGTCTCACGCCGTGGTGAGGCGCACAATCACGAGGAGTACAAATCCTTCCTGCACGAGATCGGCTATCTGGTGGAGGAGGGTGAGAGCTTTGAGATTGATACAACCAATGTCGATCCCGAAATCGCTTCGGTCCCCGGGCCGCAGCTTGTCGTGCCGATCACGAATGCGCGCTACGCGCTCAATGCTGCCAATGCGCGTTGGGGGAGCCTTTACGATGGTTTCTATGGAACGGATGCTATGGGCAGCCCCGCGCCTGCGGGCGGGTATGATCAGGGACGTGGTGCGCGGGTTGTTGCGCGCGCACGGGTTTTTCTGGACGAGGCTTTTCCGATCGTAGGGACAAGTCACGCGGATGCTCGCCGCTACATCGTCCACAAGGGCGCGTTGTTGATCGATGATCAGCCCTTGGTACATCCAGAGAAATTCGTCGGATATGAAGGCCATGCAAAAGCACCCGACAGTATTGTCCTGCGCAACAATGGTCTTCATGTCAGGCTCGTTTTCGACCGTACGCATGCAATTGGCGGGCGAGATCAGGCGGGACTGGCTGATGTGCAGATGGAAAGCGCGATATCCGCGATAATGGATTGTGAGGATTCCGTCGCCTGTGTAGACGCGGAAGACAAGGTTCTGGCCTACGCCAATTGGTTGGGTCTCATGCAGGGCACGCTTGAAGAGACTTTCGAAAAGGCGGGTAAAAAGCTGACCCGTGAACTCAATCCAGACCTGGCATTGACCGGCCCCAATGGGGAAAAGGTTAATCTCAAGGGCCGGGCTTTGATGTTGGTGCGGAACGTGGGCCACCTGATGACCAACCCGGCAATCCATGACCGGGATGGCAATGAGGTTTTCGAAGGGCTGATGGACGCGATGGTGACCACGCTGATCGCGATGCACGATCTGCAACGCGACGGTGGGAATTCGGTGACCGGGTCCGTCTACGTTGTGAAACCCAAAATGCACGGTCCCGAAGAGGTCGCTTTTGCGGATCGCATTTTCACTCAAGTTGAGGAAGTGCTTGGTTTGCCGCAATACACCGTGAAGCTCGGTATCATGGACGAAGAACGGCGCACATCCGTCAATCTCAAGGAGTGCATCCGAGCGGCCAAATCAAGGGTCGCCTTTATCAACACCGGATTTCTGGACCGGACCGGCGATGAAATCCATACCTCCATGGAAGCGGGACCTTTCAGCCGAAAGGACTTCATCAAGCGCAAGTCCTGGATTGGCGCCTATGAGAACCAAAACGTCGACATCGGATTGGAATGTGGCTTGTCCGGGCGCGCGCAGATCGGCAAAGGCATGTGGGCGATGCCGGATCAGATGGCCGCGATGCTGGAACAGAAGATCGAGCATCCGAAATCCGGCGCCAATTGCGCGTGGGTGCCAAGCCCGACGGCGGCGACACTGCACGCTCTGCACTACCACAAGGTTGATGTCTTTGCGGTTCAGGAGAAACTGAAAGCTGCCGGGCGACGTGCTTATGTTGATACGGTGCTGAACATTCCGTTGGCCGAGTACCAGAAATGGACCCCTGACCAAATCTCCCGTGAAGTCGAAAACAATGCCCAAGGCATTTTGGGATATGTCGTGCGCTGGGTTGACCAAGGCGTCGGATGTTCGAAGGTGCCTGACATCAATGATGTCGGGTTGATGGAAGATCGGGCGACCTGTCGGATTTCGGCCCAGCACATTGCAAATTGGCTGCACCACGGCGTTGTGGACGCGCAGCAGGTCATGGCCGCAATGCGTAAAATGGCGGAGGTTGTGGACAGTCAGAATGCCGACGATCCACTCTACCACCCCATGGCCCCCGGGTTTGACGGCATAGCGTTTCAGGCTGCCAGCGATCTGGTTTTCAAAGGCCGGGTGCAACCTTCTGGTTATACGGAACCTGTGCTGCATGCGCGCCGCCTCGAACTGAAGGCGGCAAGCTGAGCCCCTTGATGAAATTTGAACATAGGACGGCGCCAGCCGTTGAAAGGAATTGAGATGGAAGTCACTCAGAGAAAAGCAAAGACAATCATCCGCAAGGCACTTGAAAAAGGCCGCGAGCTCGATCTGAAGCCCCTGTCCGTCGTGGTGCTGGATGCGGGCGGTCATGTCAAAGCATTCGAACGCGAGGACGGTGCATCGCCGGGGCGTTTTGATATTGCACGTGGTAAAGCATTTGGCGCCGTGATGTTGGGATTGGGGGGGACGGCGCAAATGGCGCGTGCCGAGGCACAGGCCTATTTCATGAATGCAATGAACGGGCTGTTTGACGGCAAGGTCGTTCCGGTCCCTGGCGGCGTTTTGGTGCGGGATAAGAAAGGCGCCGTAATCGGCGCGGTCGGCGTGACCGGTGATACCTCTGACAACGATCTTATCGCTGCCGTTGCAGGCATCGAAGCGGCCGGGCTTACGGCGGACGGTTGACCATCGGATTGAGCGCCAGCGCACAATAAGATGCGCGGGCATGGGCTGTTAAATTAACGATTGCGTGGCTATATGGTCCTACGTCTTACATGAGGAATGTCGATGACACGTCCGGTTGTTGGAATAATTGGCAACTACGCTCTTTTGAACGAAGAATATCCTGTCCACGCGGCAGGGCTGATGAACACGACGGCCATTGCCGAAGTCGCAGGGTGCCTGCCGCTGGTCATTCCGGCCGATCCTGCGTTTGTCTCTGTTGAGGAATTATTGAACATCTGCGACGGTTTCCTCTTTACGGGCGGTCGACCCAATGTTCATCCCGCTGAATATGGCGAAGCGGAAACGCCCGCTCATGGCGACTTTGACCGCGCACGGGATTCCGTGGCGCTGGGCCTGATCCGGGCCTGCATCAAAAGCGGACAGCCGTTTTTTGGGGTCTGCCGTGGGTTTCAGGAGGTCAACGTGGCAATGGGCGGGTCGCTCTATCCTGAAATCCGCGAATTGCCGGGCCGGATGAACCACAGGATGCCGCCCGACGGCAGTCTGGACGAGAAATTCGAGCTACGACACAAGGTCCGCTTCAGCCAAGGCGGCGTGTTCCATAGGCTACTGGGCGAGCAGGAAGTATTGACGAACACTTTGCACGGGCAGGGGATCAAAACCGCGGGTGACCGGGTTGTGATCGATGGTTGTGCGCCCGATGGCACGCCAGAAGCGATCTATATTGATGGCGCACCCGGTTTCACACTGTCGGTGCAATGGCATCCGGAATACCGGGCGGACAAAGACCCGGTATCGACGAAGCTTTTTTCTGCCTTTGGCGAGGCAACGCGCGTCTGGGCACAGGAGGGCCGGGCGACACCAGCGCGGGTCGCCTGACCATACACAGTCAGCTTTCTTCTTCGCCGACCTCTTCACCCTGCGTGGTGACTGATCCAGTGGTTGCATTGCCATAGACAGGCGTTTCATTGCGTAGAATATCGATCACCCGCGCAAAGTTCTCAGCCGTCATATATGGCGTTTCCTGTCGCTTCCCCTGAAAAGTAGTAAAGTAGAATTTACCCAGATCTATTTTTGGATCCCAGACCGCCTGATAACTTGTGAGCTTGGTCCATCCGCTGGTGCCTTGTGCAAAATGCGGCATGATTAAATCTCCTTTTCTTAGGCCCTGCCGCCGTGGCAGGACATTCCAGATCGCCGGAAATGGGGTGGCGATAATGAAAAGACTGCCCGCACAAACAACATCGCGCAAGAAAATTCCCGCAAAAGTAGAAAATCAAGGTAGGTACCGGACTTTAAGGATACCGCGTCACATCTGCCCACCAGCGATTTCAATCGCCTGACCGTTCACGCTTTCTGACCCGGGTGATACCAGCCACATGGCCGCCGCAGAGACCTCCTTGGGATCAATCAGACGTTTATGGCGGTTGGCGCCCACCATGATCTTAAGGGCGTCGGATTCGGTCAGTCCAGCACGCTCGGCAATTGAGGCCGTATTCCTGCTGACAATTTCTGTGTCGACGTAGGCCGGGCAGATCGCGTTGAAAGTAATCGGTTTGCCCAGATAATCTTCGCTCAACGCACGGATCAACCCAATCATGCCGTGCTTTGACGCCGTATAGCAGGAAGCCCCTTGCAGGCCACGTAACCCCGCGATCGAGGACACCGCGATGACGCGACCCCAATCAGCTGTATTCATGGATTTAAGCGCTTCGCGAATTGTCAGAAATGCGCCGTCAAGATTGGTCGCCATCATGTTGCGCCAAAACGTTAAATCTGTCTTGTGCAAAGCACGCCCTTCAGCAATCCCTGCATTGGCGATGCAAATCTGAATGGGGCCCCGTGCGGCGACGGCCTCGGCAGTCTTTGCAACAACATCTGCTTCTTCCCGCACATCCATTGTCAGCCCGGACAACCCAGGTGTCTGTGCTGCGACCTTATCCAGCACGTCCTGCCGGCGACCGGTGATGGTAACCAGGCACCCGGCGGCAGCCAGATCCTGCGCGATGGCGAGGCCAATGCCCGTCCCGCCGCCAGTTACCAGCGCATGTGTGCCACTCAGTCCCATAGTTTTTCCTTCCATGATATGCTCCATCCTAAGCGGGGAGACGGCGAAGGCAAGAATTGCAATTTCAGTGGACAGGAAAGGAAACGCTATGGGTCAGGTTACGGGTATTGGCGGGGTGTTCTTCCGGGCAGCGGATCCGGAAGCTCTCGGCGCTTGGTATGCGCAACATTTGGGTATTTCACCCGTCCCAAAGGACTACGACACACCCGTCTGGCAGCAACAGGCCGGGCCAACGGTTTTTGCGCCGTTTCCTAAAGAAACCGACTATTTTGGCGCCGACAGCCAGCAGTTCATGATCAACTTAAGGGTTGAAGATCTGGACGGTCTGGTGAAAAAGCTGCGGGACGGGGGCGTAGAGGTCACAGTGGATACAGAAACCTATCCTAACGGTCGGTTTGCACGGCTGCACGACCCCGAAGGTAACCCCATCGAGCTCTGGGAGCCCAAGTAAAGGAGACACCCCATGAAATGGCTTGATCTACCGCCGATCTGGTTGGCGGCATTTGCAGCCTTGTCTTATGCTCAGGCCAAATGGTTTCCATTCGGGTTAAGCCTCGCACATCCGGTCACCATGTTAATCTCAGGGCTTCTGGTCGGCGGCGGCATCGTTCTGGTCCTGCTGGCGGTGATGGAGTTCAAGCGATACCGCACCTCGATCATGCCGCATCAGGTGCCCACGCAATTGATACAAACGGGCATTTTCAAGCGCAGCCGTAATCCGATTTATCTGGCAGATGTATTGATCCTGACCGGGTTGGTTCTTTGGTGGGACGCGGTTCTGTCACTGGCACTTGTGCCAGCGCTCTTCTGGATATTGGAGACGCGATTTGTCATTCCCGAAGAGGATCGCCTGCGTCGCAGTTTTCGGGCGGATTTCGCAAGATATGCCCAAAAAACGAGGCGTTGGGTGTGACTCTGGCGGTTCTTTGATCGCCCCATACCATCTTCCACCTTGTGATCTTGCGTCGATGACGCTAGTGGACAGCGCACTTCTGTGCACCAGATTGCTCAAAAACGTATCAGACGGGGGAGCCTCAATTGAAGATCGGGACACCAAAAGAGATTTTTGAGGGCGAGGCGCGTGTTGCCATGACGCCTGACAGCGCTTTGCAGCTTCAAAAGCTTGGACATGAATGCATCGTGGAAACGGGCGCCGGTGAAATGGCAGGGTTTTCGGATGCGGATTACAAGGCTGCAGGCGTCGAAGTTGCCAAGACCGCCGCCGCCTTGTGGAAAGCGGCAGACATCGTTGCCAAGGTTCGCGTGCCATCTGACGCCGAAATGAAGCGCCTGCGCGAGGGCCAGACGTTGATCTCTTTCTTCAGCCCTGTTGCAGACGAAGACAAGATGGCTGCCGCCGCCAAAAAAGGCGCGACTGTCATTGCGATGGAAATGATCCCACGGATCAGTCGGGCCCAGAAAATGGACGCGCTGAGCTCGATGGCGAATATCGCCGGATACCGGGCCGTAATCGAGGCGGGCAACAACTTCGGCCGTTTCTTTACCGGTCAGATTACAGCAGCGGGTAAAGTGCCGCCTGCGAAGGTTCTGGTGGTCGGTGCCGGTGTAGCAGGGCTTGCCGCTATCGGGACATCCACCTCACTTGGAGCGATTACCTACGCTTTCGATGTTCGCCCAGAAGTGGCCGAACAGGTTGAATCCATGGGTGCTGAGTTCGTTTACCTCGACTTCGAGGAAGAGCAGCAAGATGGTGCCAGCACGGGGGGGTATGCTTCGGTTTCTTCACCGGAGTTTCGCGAGGCACAATTGGCCAAATTTCGTGAACTTGCGCCAGAGATGGACATCGTCATCACCACGGCATTGATCCCCAACCGGGAGGCGCCTGAGCTTTGGACCGAGGACATGGTGAAGTCCATGAAAACAGGCTCGGTGATTGTGGACCTTGCGGCTGAGAAGGGCGGAAACTGTAAGCTCACCGTCGCGGACGAAAAAATCGTGACCGAAAACGGTGTGACGATCATTGGTTATACTGACTTCCCAAGCCGGATGGCCACCCAGTCCTCCAATCTCTATGCCACGAACATTCGTCACCTGATGACCGATCTGACGCCTGAGAAAGACGGCGTGGTCAATCATGACATGGAAGATGATGTCATCCGGGGTGCAACAATTGCGCACGAGAAAGAAGTCACTTTCCCGCCACCGCCCCCAAAGGTGGCCGCCATTGCCGCCGCTCCGAAAAAGGAAGCACCAAAGGAGCTGACAGCCGAGGAGAAACGCGAACAAGAGCTCGCAGCCTTCAAAAAGCAGACACAGACCCAAGTGGGCTTGATTGCCGTTGGCGCAGCACTGGTGCTGGCGGTCGGGCTGGTGGCACCTGCCAGCTTCATGCAGCACTTCATTGTATTCATCCTCTCCGTCTTCATCGGCTTCCAGGTGATCTGGAATGTGGCGCATAGCCTGCATACGCCCCTAATGGCGGTGACGAATGCGATCTCGTCGATCATCATCCTTGGAGCGCTCATCCAGATCGGCTCAAGCTCATTGCTGATCACGTTGCTGGCGGCTTTGTCGGTCTTTATGGCGTCGATCAATATTTTCGGCGGCTTCCTCGTGACACGGCGCATGCTCGCCATGTTCCAGAAATCGTAAGGGGACAGAAATCATGGAATTCGGATTTACTATTGCAGCCTATGCGGTTGCTGCTGTTCTCTTCATCCTCAGCCTTGGGGGCCTCAGCGGGCAGGAAAGTGCCAAGCGCGCAGTTTGGTATGGCATTGTGGGCATGGCGATTGCCGTGGTTGCAACGCTGATTGGACCGGGGCAAGGGCTTGGCATTGTTTCCATCATCCTGATCGCGCTTGGCGCGGCGGTTGGCTACCAGCTGGCAACAAAAGTGCAAATGACGCAAATGCCGGAGCTTGTCGCCATCATGCACTCCCTGGTGGGGCTTGCGGCGGTGTTCGTTGGTTTCAACGCGGACATCATGATCAACAACCTGGAAAGCGTCTTTGCGGCAAACGAGCTTGTGCTTGGCGCGACCGAAGAGGGTGGGTTCAAGGCAATTGGACTGCCCAAGGAAATCTACGAAGGGCTGTCGTCCTTTGGTCAGTTGATCGCCAAGAAGTCCGCTGTTGAGATCAACATCCTGAAGGTTGAGCTGGTTCTGGGCATCTGGATCGGTGCGGTAACATTCACCGGCTCCGTGATTGCTTATGGCAAACTGGCCGGCAAGGTGGACTCCTCGGCCGCGAAATTGCCAGGAGGCCATTTTCTCAATGCTGGTGCAGCGCTTTTGTCATTGTTCTTTGCAGCAATGTACCTTGGCGGGTCGGGAAGCTGGACATTGGTGCTGCTGACGCTTCTGGCGCTTTTCATCGGGTACCACCTCATCATGGGGATCGGTGGCGCGGACATGCCTGTAGTTGTCTCGATGCTTAACAGCTATTCCGGCTGGGCCGCGGCGGCCATTGGTTTCTCGCTCGGAAACGATCTGCTGATCGTTGTAGGCGCGCTGGTGGGTTCTTCTGGTGCGATCCTCAGCTACATCATGTGTAAGGCGATGAACCGCTCCTTTATCAGCGTTATTCTGGGCGGCTTCGGTGGCCCTGCAGGAGAGCAGATGGCGGTCGAAGGCGAACAGGTGGCAATTGAGGCGGATGGGGTCGCACAAGCGCTCAATGAGGCCGACAGCGTCATCATCATCCCCGGGTACGGGATGGCGGTCGCACAAGCTCAGCAGGCGGTCAGCGAGCTTGTCAAGAAGCTGCGTGCCAAGGGAAAGAACGTTCGTTTTGCGATCCACCCTGTAGCGGGGCGTCTGCCCGGTCACATGAACGTGCTGTTGGCCGAGGCGAAGGTGCCTTACGACATCGTGCTGGAAATGGACGAGATCAACGAGGATTTCCCGAACACGGATGTGGCCATTGTTATCGGGTCAAATGACATCGTGAACCCGGCAGCACAGGACGATCCAAATTCGCCGATTGCGGGCATGCCAGTGCTGGAGTGCTGGAAGGCCAAGCAGGTGTTTGTCTCCAAGCGCGGGCAGGGCACCGGTTACTCCGGCATTGAGAATCCGTTGTTCTTCAAGGACAACACGCGGATGTTCTACGGCGATGCGAAGGCCAGCCTTGATAAACTGTTGCCGATGATCGACTGATCGGTGAACTTACCAAAACAAAAGCGCGCCAGGTCAACCGGCGCGCTTTTTTTGTTGTATCCGGCTAAGCGTGTATAGCGCTTTGGCGTTTGTCGTGAAGCGAGCGCCTGTGATGCGGATGCAAATGGGCAAATAACGCAATGAAACCGCAGGGTAGGCGAATGGGGTTCAACTGCTGCTTTCTAAGATTTGGCATGCGCTCGATGTGTGCATCACTTGCGGTCCTTCTTTCAGCCTGTGCGCCTGTCCCTCTTGATCAGCCGAAGGCAGTTACACAAGCCGCAATCGCTCCGGTATCTTCGGAATTGAAGCAGGCTGCGGCAACGATCACAGCAAATGGAAATCCGTCACAAAGTGCTCTGATCTTGCTTGTAGAGGGGAACGAAGCATTGGGCGCGCGCCTGCGGCTGATTGAACGAGCAGAGCATACGCTGGATTTGCAATATTTTCTGTTCAAGCCGGATCTGGCAGGCGCGCTGGTCGCGCAAGCATTATTGGACGCTGCAGACCGTGGTGTCCGGGTACGTTTTCTAGTGGATGACATCTTCACGACAGTACCCGACACATCGCTGGGGCTGCTTGATGTGCATCCAAACATCGAGGTGCGTGTGTTCAATCCCGTACTGCGGCCCGGGCCCAAATCACTAGGCCTGCTTGCAGAGTTCTCCCGGGCCAACCGGCGAATGCACAACAAGCTGTTCGTGGTGGATGGGGCGGTGGCGATCATCGGCGGGCGCAACATTGCTGATGAGTACTTCCAGATCCAGACAGACACCGATTTTGCGGATTTCGAACTTTTGGCGATGGGACCTGTCCTGACGGAACTTGAGCAGGCCTTTGACCTCTTTTGGAATGACGGATGGGCTGTTCCGATAGCGTCTTTGCGAGAACGCCCGTCTGCCGAAGAATTGCAGAGTGCTCGTGCTGCACTGACGCGTGCTTTGATCCCTGCCAGAGACACCTATGAGGCGGCTGTCAATGCGCCCCATTTTACGCGTCTTAGCACCGGGGAGGCTCCAGTCTTCAGAGCGCGTACGCGGCTTGTCGTCGACCCCCCGGAGAAGCTCAAAACGCCGGTGCGTGGCGGGCCCCGGCTCGTCGCTGAGGATTTGCTCACAAGCATCACCAATGCCACAGAGAGTGTGGTTCTGATTTCACCCTATTTTGTGCCCGAAGACTATGGCGCACGCTTGTTTGCGGACTTGGCGCGGCGCGGCGTCGAGGTAAGGATTATCACCAACTCCGTCGGTTCGACCAATCACGCCTATGTTCATGCAGGGTATCGCCGTCATCGCGAAGACCTGCTGCGGGCTGGCGTTAAGTTGCACGAAATCAGGCCTGACGCGCTTCAAGCGAGTGGGCGATTGCCGCGGGATAATGAAATTGGGCTGGTGATGCACACCAAACTCGCGGTTATTGATCGGGACGAGGTTTTCATTGGCTCCCTCAACTTTGACCCGCGCTCTATCAAGCTGAACACCGAAATCGGTGTTTTTGCAAAAGGGCGGGATTTTGCAGGGTTCATGCACGACGAGATTGAACGTCAGCTGGGAACCTTCACATACCGACTAACTCTTTCAAAGAGCGGGGCACTACAATGGCACTATGATTTCCCGAAAGCGCCGACCGTGACGGACAGCGAACCGGGAGTCACCTTCTGGAACAGTCTTGTGATTGGTGTGACCGAGCTCTTGGATATTGAGCTGCAACTATGACGAACTTGGCGTCTTGGTGTTTGGAGTCGCACCGGAATGCATCAGCGAACAAAAACATCCGAAATGACCTCGTTTCGCAGCGTGTGTGTTCTCAATGGTCGAATTTGTAACGTTGTATACGGTTGCATTCATTTAACATGTTGAAAAACATCCAGAAAAAATTTGACTTGCGTGAATTGCACGTTATCCCTCTTGTCAGTTCGGAGAGAGACCATGGCCCCTATTGACGATCATCCGCTGCGCTACAAGATGGCCAATGAGCTGCATGCGCGCCCATTCCCCTCCATGGAAGCGCCGTGTTCGGCGGCTTATGTTGCGATAAAGCAGCCCAACGACGCAGTGAGCCGGGACCGGCAGCTCGACCTGGATCATCTGATCACCCTTTTGGATCGGCACGGGGCGCCACACCCGCAGCCGGGTGCCACGCATTATTATGGGCAGATCGGTAAGCACTGGTTGAAATGGGAGCAGCACACTGAATTTGTAACCTATACTGCCTTCTCTGAAAGCTCTCCGCGGCGCGCATTTGACCCGGTGGAATTCGAAGTCTTTCCGGAAGACTGGTTAAAACAAGCGCCTGGTCAACGGGTGACATCCGTTTTGATTGATATTCGTCAGCGCCCGGCGGCGGATGACGATATTACCAAAAGCCTTGATGAGTGGTTTGTAACAGAAAGCCTTGCAGCTGCTTCTGTTTTGGATGACGCGGCTATTGTAGCGGGTGACTTCCGTATCGATCAGAATGGACATCTGAGGTTTGCGGTCTTTACAGATGAAGCAACCAGTGCACGGCGGATCGGTCGGATTGTGCAGCGCCTGTGCGAGATCGAGACGTATAAATCCATGTCGATGCTCGGGTTTGCGCGGGTGCGGCAGCTGCAACCCGAACTCAATACGCTTGATACGCAGCTTACCCGTCTCATGGGGACAATGTCGGATGAAAATGCCAGCGCCGAATCTACGCTGAATGCGCTGCTTTCTATCTCTGCTGAGCTTGAAACGCTGTCGGCCCGGTCTTCGTTCCGGTTTGGGGCCACGGGTGCCTATGAGGCGCTGGTGAACCAGCGAATAGAGGCGCTTCGGGAAGAGCGCTTTCAGGGGCGCCAGCATTTCGCAGAGTTCATGATGCGCCGCTACGCGCCCGCGATGCGGACAGTGACGTCGGCGGAGCGGCGGTTGGAGCAGATGTCGAGCCGGTCGATCCGCGCGTCAAACCTGTTGCGGACCCGGGTCGATGTTGAGCGCTCAGCTCAAAATCAGGCCTTGCTGGAGAGCATGGACAAAAGATCAGACCTGCAACTGCGATTGCAGCGCACGGTTGAAGGGTTGTCGGTTGTGGCGATCAGCTACTACGCGGTGTCGCTGGTGGGGTACATGCTCTATCCGATGGCAACGGCCCTGGGCGCCAGCAAGGGAACGTTGACCGCCCTTGTGACCCTGCCCGTTGTGGCGTTTGTCTGGTGGGCAATCAGGAGATTGCGCGCAAAGGTGGAGTAATGGGCCGGTGATGCGACGCGCTTGTCGCGCGAACGCGCCACGACGCCCCGCCCACCGTCCCTTGTCTCTAGCGCCCCCGTATGCGGGGGTCCAACGCATCACGCAGACCGTCGCCCAGGTAATTTACTGAAAGCACCGTCAGCGAAATCAATATCCCGGGCAACATCACCCGCTCAGGAAACTCCTCCATCCTCGGCACGGCGTCGGACAGAAGCTTGCCCCACGTGGGGAAGTCGGACGGAAAGCCCACGCCAAGAAAGGACAGCGCGCTTTCTGTAATGATTGCCGTGGCAAGGCCCAGCGTCGCCGAAACCATGATTGGTGAAATCACATTTGGAAGAAGGTGGCGTCGGATGATCAGAAACGGTGTTGTTCCGATGGATCGCGCCGCAAGAACGAATTCGCGTTCTTTCAATGCCAGGATTTCACCACGCACAATGCGCGCCGTAGGCATCCATGAGGTGATCCCGATGACGCCAACGATCAGAATGAACATGCCGCCTTCAGGACCGAACGCCGCCCGCAATGGTTGGCGGAAGAGGGTAACCGCAACCAAAAGCAGCGGCAGGATAGGCAAAGATAGAAACAGATCGGTGATCCGCATCAGGATGCCATCGAGGCGCTTGAAGTAGCCGGCAGTAACGCCAACGGTCGTGCCGATCAGCAAGGACAAGACCATGGCCGCCCAGCCCACCGCCAATGAGGCTTGCCCGCCGGCTATCAGAGTTGCCATGATATCGCGCCCAAGATTGTCGGTGCCGAAAGGGCGGGACCAGAGCGTTTTGGCTTCCCCGTCCCAGAGCAGCGTGTAGACGGGGCGTAAATCCTTGTTGCGGATATCCAGCGCTTTGGGGTCCACTTGCCAAATCAGCGGTCCGATCAGCACAAAAAGCGTGATGAAGAGCAAAAAGCCCCCGCCGATCAACGCACCTTTGTGTTTGCTGAATTGGTCCCAGACGTCTTTCCATTGAGAACGCGGCTCTTTCTGCGGCTCCTTGTCCTTGAGCGCACCAAACGTCTCCAGTTCTGCGTTTTGGTCAGTCATAGCGGATCCTCGGGTCGAGCACGCCATAGAGCACATCAGCGATCAGGTTGAAGACAACGATCAGAATGGCAAAGATGAACGTTAGGGTCATAACCATCGGCAGGTCATTGGCAAAAAGCGCGGTGAGCAGCAGTTGCCCGATGCCGTTTACCTTGAACAGCGTTTCAGTGATGATCGCACCGCCGAAGATGGCCGGGATGCCAAGAGCGATGACGGTGATGATCGGGATCATGGAATTGCGCAGCACATGCACCATGACCACGACGCTTTCTTTCAAGCCCTTGGCGCGGGCGGTGCGCACATAATCCTGGTTGAGGTTGTCGAGCATGGAGGCGCGCATGAACCGGCTGATCTGCGCCGTGGTCTGCAACGCCAATACCATGACGGGCATGATCATCTGTTTGAGCTGGACAACAAAGCTGTCCCAATCATTTACCACATGGGTCGTATCATAGATCGACGGGAACCAGCCGAGGTTCACCGAGAAGATCACGATGACCAAAACGCCTGAGAAGAATGGCGGGATCGAAAACCCGATCATTGAGATAAAAGTACCGGCCTGATCAAACAGGGAATACTGACGGTAGGCAGAGTAAATGCCGATGGGCAGGGCGATGAGGATGCCGACGATGTAAGACATGCCGACGACCCAAAGTGTCTGCGGCATCCTTTGGATAACGATATCCATGACTGGAGAACGGGTTTGCCAGGAAATGACCCTTAGTTTTCCTTCTGCAAATGCGGTGCCAAACCAATGGTCAATCAGCACTTGTGGTTCAACCCAAAAGAACTGCACCAGCCATTTCCAGTATTGAACATGTATGGGTGCGCCCAGACCCAATGCTTCGCGCATCTTCTGCTTAACTTCAGGGGGAACGGTTAGTGGTACCTGCGCCATCGGATCACCGGGGGCCAATTGTAGCAGCAGGAAGATGACAATGCTGATGAACAGCAAGGTTGGGATCGACAGGACCAATCGCCTTATCGTGTACGTCAGCATGAATGCGTCCTCAAAGCGTCGTTCTTATTATTGTTGGAGGTTTGTCCGCAGCCTGACAAGCAATTGCTTTGCCAGAGAGAAACGGGGCGCGAAAATTTTCGCGCCCCGCCTTGATTCACGTCAGTTGCCGATGCGATACCAATCTGCCGCATTCCACAACTCTGAGTCCCAGGTGTTGAGGATCACTCCGCCCAATGAGTTGGCATGTGCAGACACACGGCCACGATCGACCAAGGGTACGATCGTGTAGCTGTCTTTGGTCAGCATATCGTTGAGTTTCTTGGCGATCTCGCCACGCTTCTCAAGCTCGCCGGTCCGGGCCAACTCATCGAGGAGCGCGTCATATTCCGGGTCGCAGAAACGGTTGATGTTTTCGCCCTGCCACTGGCTGGACGGCTTGGGTTCGTTTCCACAACGATAAGCAGACAGATACGCTTGCGGGTCCGTTCCATCGAAGTTGTTGGCGTACATCTCGACGTCCGCGTAGAACTTCTGGAAGGTATCCGGGCTGCCGGGGTCACCGCCGAAGAAGACGGAGGCATCAAGGTTCCGGAGTTCAGTCTCAACACCAATCTGGCTCCACCAGTCCTTGATCAGCGCCTGGAAGTCCTGGCGGACGGCGTTTGTCGAGGTTTGGTACAGGATCGATAGTTCCACACCGTCCTTGTCACGAACGCCATTGCCATTGCTGTCGACCCAGCCGGCTTCATCCAAGAGCGCGTTAGCGCCGGCGATGTCTTGTGTGAGACATTCGGTGTTCTCGGAAGCATAGAGCGCTGGTGCAGGGACCAGGTTGCAGGTTGGGCGTCCGGCTTGGCCGTAGCCTACTTCGACCAGCAGTTCACGGTCGATTGCCATGGAAAGCGCTTTGCGGACGTTAAAGTCGGTCAGGAACGGGTGAGGCTCTGCCACGGTCGCACGGGTTTCTGCAGGAAGATCCGGAGAGGGGTTCGTCAGGTTCATTTCCAGACGTTCCACCAGTGTTCCGAAAGCCGCGATTGGCTGGCCTTTGCCGCCCTCGGCCATCTTGGCCAGCACATCGGGGGCAAGTTGCAGGTTCCAGGCGTAGTCGAACTCGCCGGTCTCAAGCACTGCGCGACCTGCTGCCGTCGCGTCACCGCCGCCTTTGAACGTCAGGGATGCAAACGCGGGTTTGCCTTCCTCGCGGAAGTTTTCATTAGCAACCATCTGGATCACGTCATTGGGGCGGAAGTCCGTTACAACGAAAGGCCCTGTGCCAATGGGGTTGAAGTTTGCTTCTGTACACTCTGGCGCTTTTGCGCCCAGACAATCCGCAAATTGTGCCGCCTGAATGATTGGCGATTGGCCACCCATGAATGGGCCATAGGGGTTTGGTTGTGGCTGCGAGAACGTCACTTTGACGGTCAGATCGTCAATGACTTCCACCGAAGAGACACCATCAAATTTGGCGCCCTGTGCGCAACCGCCTTCGGGGTGCATGCAGTAGTCTGCTGTGAATTTCACGTCTGCCGATGTAACAGCGGAGCCGTCCGACCAGACCAGGCCTTCTTTGAGTTTCCACGTGATTGTCGTCAGATCGGCGCTCACGCCACCATTTTCAACCGTTGGAATTTCCTGGGCCAGATAGGCTACCAGCGCACCGTTTTGGTCGTAACGACCCAGTGGTTCGATCACCAGGGATGCGGACTCGATGTCCTTGGTGCCGCCGGACAGATAAGGGTTCAGGATCGAGGGCGCCTGCCAGTAGATGATATTGACCTGGCCGTCACGACCGCGCTCGCCCTCATGGCCGTCCGCAAGGACTACCGGGGCGAAAGCTGTGGTCGCAATTGCGCCCATCAGTAAAGTTTTGAGGTTCATGTTTTTCTCCATATTGGACACGCGAATGTCGTTTTATCACGCGCGGGGGCGTTGTTTTTATTGGGCGTTGGGGCGTGTGACAGGCCTACTTTTGATGCGCGCGCGCACTATTCGTGCTCATCCCCCCGTACGCTCTGACACATCGAAGCATGTTTTGTGGAAAATGCAAGCCTTGTGAGGCATTGAGGTGCAGAAACGGGCGCCTAGTGTTTGACACCGGTCTGATCTTGATCGTAGCGTTCTGGGGAATGAACAAGGGGCAGTCATGCTAGATCAAGAACCGGACCAGAACAGCATCCATCCGATTGCACAGATAAAAGGGCTCCGCGTCGAATTTCAAACCAAGGACGGTCCTGTTCTGGGCGTCGAGGATGTCTCGTTCGATATCAACCCGGGAGAGACAGTTTGCGTCGTGGGCGAAAGCGGTTCCGGCAAGTCGGTTTCCTCTCTTTCCCTGATGCGGTTGGTCGAATTCGGGGGTGGCGAGATAACAGCAGGACAGCTGATGTTTGACCGCCCTGACGCGCCTGATGTTGACCTGGCAGGCACGGACTCCGAACTCATGCGTTCCATCCGGGGCAATGAAATCGGTATGATCTTTCAGGAGCCGATGACTGCCCTTAATCCTGTTTTCACCGTTGGACGCCAACTGACCGAAGGGTTGCGGCTTCATAAAAATCTGGGCAAGGCCGAGGCCTCCGCCCGGGCGCTGGAGCTTTTGCGGGAGGTGCGCATCCCCGAACCCGAAAGACGGCTGGAGCAATACCCTCATGAGCTGTCAGGGGGGATGCGACAACGGGTTGTGATCGCGATGGCACTTGCCTGCAAGCCGCGTCTGCTGATCGCCGATGAGCCGACAACGGCACTGGACGTGACAATTCAGGCTGAGATTCTGGCACTTATGGACCGCCTCAAACGCGAAACCGGTACTGCTGTTATGTTCATCACCCACGACATGGCGGTTGTCGCACAGATGGCCGACCGGGTGGTGGTGATGTTCCGGGGAAACAAGGTCGAAGAGGGGCCGGTCGAAGAGATTTTCGAGAACCCTCAACACCCATACACCAAAGCGCTCCTTGCTGCGGTGCCAAAACTTGGTGAAATGCGCGGCAAGGAATTTCCTGAGCCGATGAAACTATTGGGTCGCGAAAACGGCAAGATCGCACCTATCCCCGGCACTGATGAGGTGCTGTTGTCAGTCAAAAACCTCACCACACGTTTCCCGGTCAAGGGGGGGTTCTTCAGGCGCACGGTTGCCAATGTGCATGCGGTTGAAGATCTGTCTTTTAGCATCAACAAAGGGCAAACCCTCAGTCTTGTTGGCGAAAGCGGTTGTGGCAAGTCTTCGGCAGGGCGTTCCATTCTAAGGCTTATTGATCCGCAATCAGGTGAGATCAACCTTGCTGGCAAGGACATCATGGCCCTTGATCAAAGCGGGTTGCGGGAAGCGCGCCTTGATATGCAAATGATCTTTCAGGATCCTTTTGCATCGCTTAACCCATTGATGCAATTGGCCGATCAGGTGGCGGAGCCAATTCACAACTACGGAACACTCACGGGCAAGGATGTGAACGAAAGGGTCGCGTCACTTTTTGATCGTGTGGAGTTACCGCGCAGTTTCATGCGGCGCTTCCCGCATGAACTCTCCGGTGGTCAACGGCAACGTGTCGCCATTGCCCGGGCCCTTGCCCTGAACCCCAAGCTAATCATTGCGGATGAGGCCGTTTCAGCACTGGATGTGTCCGTCCAGGCGCAAGTCTTGAACCTGATGATGGAGTTGCAGGCGGAACTGGGGATCTCCTTTCTGTTCATCAGTCATGATATGGCGGTGGTGGAGCGCGTCAGCCACCATGTCGGCGTTATGTATCTCGGGCGGATCGTGGAACTTGGTCCCCGCGCCAGTGTCTTTGAGAACCCGCAGCATCCCTATACGCAAGCCCTTATGAAGGCGGTACCGATCGCCGACCCGCGTCAGCGCAAGGATGAGAAAGACCTCAATTTCAAGCCGATCCCGTCGCCGATCCATCCTGCTGACTACAAACCTGAACCGTCTGTCTATCGAGAGATTGAGCCGGGGCATCTGATTCTTGAAACCGATAGCGGTTACTAGAAAGGATTGCTGTAATGACTTCGGCTTCGGTCGGGCGGCGAACGGCTCTTGTGACGGGTGGGGCCCGTGGTATCGGGCGTGCCATCGCTGAAGACCTGTCAAAGGATCACAATGTTGCTCTCCAGTTCAACAGAACGAAACCTGACTGGGCGGGGTCCGACTTCCTGACAATTCAAGCTGATCTGACCACACCCGATGCTGCCGAAACCATTATTCAGAAGACCAAGGAACGTTTTGGTCAGATTGATGTTCTTGTGAATAATGCGGGACTTGTCGCGCCCTCACCGCTTGATACGTTCAGTGCGGAGGAATACCTGCGCATCTTTCAAGTCAACGGGTTAGCGCCGCATGCATTGCTGTCGGCGGCCCTCCCTTTTCTGGGCAGCGGGGCTGCCATCGTGAATATTTCGTCCGTCAACGCCGTTTTGCCGCCAAAAGGGGCCAGCCTTTATGGTGCAAGCAAAGCGGCTCTTGAGCTCTGGACAAGAGGTGCTGCGAAAGAGCTTGGACCCCATGGCATTCGGGTGAACGCTGTCGCACCCGGCGCTATTGATGTCAGCGACGCACCACGGGATGAGGCATTGCGCCAGGCATTCATAGAGATGACGGCGTTGGGGCGATTGGGTACGGTCCAAGATGTCGCCTCGGTTGTGCGTTTTCTGGTGAGCGAAAGCGCGTCATTCATCACCGGCGAAACCATCGTCGTATCGGGAGGGTATCGGCTATGACCACACGTTTGTCAGCATTGGAGATTCTCAGGAAACTGGTTTCTTTTCCGACAGTCAGCCGTGACAGCAACATTCCTTTGATCGACTGGGTGGCCGACTACATTGAAACGCAAGGTATTGAAAGCCATCGTTACATTGATCCTGAACAGCCAAAACATGCCCTGTTTGCCCATGTGGGCCCCTGGGAGGAAGGAGCGATCGTTCTTTCGGGCCATACGGATGTAGTGCCGGTGGATGGCCAGCCCTGGGAAACTGATCCCTTCGAAGTTTTCGAGAAAAATGGCAAGCTCTACGGACGTGGAACCTGCGACATGAAAGGATTTGATGCGCTGGCCATCTGGGCTTTGGTGGAAGCGCATCATGCTGGGATCTCTCGACCGTTGCAGATTGCACTCAGCTTCGACGAGGAAGTCGGATGTACCGGTGCACCACCTATGATCGAAGCCATGCAGCCGGTCTTGCCCAAAGGGGCTGCGGTGATCGTGGGGGAGCCGTCGATGATGCAGGCAGTGTCGGGTCACAAGGGAGGAGCGGGTTTTGACACCCACTTGCGCGGCTTCGAGGTTCATAGCTCGCTGCTTGATCGGGGGGTCAATGCGATCATGTATGGTGCCAAACTCATTGAGTGGGCGAATGAAATGAATGTGGCCAACCGCGACGCGGAACCCGCAGCGCTGGCGCAGGCCTTTGACCCGCCTTACACGACACTGCACGTGGGAATGATCAGCGGCGGCACGGCTCATAACATCACGGCAAAGGATTGCCATTTTGCAATGGATTTCAGAGTTGTGCCGGGCGAAGCTAAGGTGGAATGGGAGGCGCGTTACCGCGAAAAGATCGCAGAGGTTGAAGCGATGATGCAGGCCGTGGTGCCCGAGACCCGGATCGAACTGACCGAACGGTTTGATGTGCCGGCACTTGCTCCGGAAGAGAACGGAGAGGCTGAGACGTTGGTGCGCAGCCTGACCGGAGACAATGCGAGCCACGTTGTCAGCTACGGGACTGAGGCGGGCCAGTTCCAGCAGGCTGGCTATTCCGCTGTGATTTGTGGCCCCGGAGATATCGCACAAGCCCATCAACCAAATGAATTTGTAAGCCGCGCACAATTCGAAGCAGGGCAAGCCTTCATGGAGCGGCTAATCTCACGATTGCAAGGTTGATCGTGAGAACGGCCAGTAGCACAACCGACGGATCAAAACCCGCCCGCGCCACAAGTGGTGGCATGCCCATTTCACTGAACAGTCCGGTGACATTTCCCGGCCCGCCGCCTTCTGAAGCTGATGTGGTTGTTATCGGTGGAGGTGTCATTGGCGTCTCGACCGCGCTCTTTCTGGCGCGCAAAGGGCAGCGCGTTGCGCTGCTGGAAAAGGGACGAATTGCGGGCGAGCAGTCGAGCCGCAACTGGGGGTGGATCAGGCAGCAGGGACGTGACCCGGATGAATTGCCTCTGATGAAAGAAGCAAACGGTCTTTGGCGCGCACTCGCTGCGGATACCAATGTGGACATCGGCCTCACGCAGGGCGGCGTGACCTATCTGGCCGAGGATGAAGCAGCACTTGAACGCTATGCTGCTTGGGCTCCGTTCGCGCAGGATATGGAGATCGACACGCGTCTTTTGTCCGCGCCGGAAACGGACGCGCTTATTCCCGGAACGTCTAAAAGATACGCAGGGGCGCTTTATACGGCATCTGATATGCGTGCGGAGCCTTGGCTCGCTGTGCCGGCCCTTGCCGGTATCGCAGTACGCGAGGGCGCTCAGATCGTCGAAAACTGCGCCGTGCGGTGCCTTGACATGAGTGGCGGGCAGGTGAGCGGTGTTGTCACCGAGAAGGGGCGTATCAACGCCCCCGAAGTTGTCCTGGCGGGCGGCGCATGGTGCGCGCTTTTTTTGGCCAATCACGGGGCGCATCTGCCACAGCTTTCGGTGCGCGCGACTGTTGCTGCCACCACGCCGTTGCCGATGGTTTTTGAGGGCGGGGCCGCTGACCGCGAAATAGCATTCCGTGCACGGTGTGATGGTGGCTATACGTTGGCACCGGGTGGGTTCCACGAACTTTTTGTCGGGCCCGCTGCGTTTCGGGCTCTGCCCAAATTTCTGAACCAGCTTCGTGCCGACCCATTTGGTACACGGTTTCTGCCTTCCGCCCCCAAAGGGTATCCGGATGCATGGCTGACGCAGCGCCGGTGGGATGGGGATATGCCCGGACCCTTCGAGGCGCAGCGCGTCCTGGACCCGAAACCGAACGCCGCAAAGGTAACGGCCTTGAAGGATGAGTTTGCCCGACTTTTCCCGAATATGCCACCTTTCCAAATTGCGCATGCCTGGGCTGGCATGATTGACACCATGCCTGACCTTGTTCCGGTGGTGGACCGTATTGCGCAAGTGCCGGGGCTGACAGTGGGCACGGGTATGAGCGGCCATGGATTTGGGATTGGACCGGCCATCGGTCGTGTGCTCGCAGCGCTTGCTCTGGGGGAAGCCACCGGCCACGACTTGCACCGTTTTCGCTTTGAGAGGTTTGGTGACGGGAGCGAGATGCAGCTTGGCCCCGCGCTCTAGCCTTTCGGCCCATCAACAGTGAAGCAACGCAATCATTCCATTGAATGATCTTGATTCCGCCTTGCGGCAGAACGCCCCTCCCTCCATAGTAACGCGTCTGAATTGGTACAGGTTGAGTTTGTCAGGAGAGAGCACAGATGCCTATCAAGAATCGATTTGCAGAGTTGCAACCGGAAATAGCCGCATGGCGGCAGGATTTGCATGCCCATCCTGAACTGTTGTTTGACACGCACCGGACCGCCGGGATCGTCGCCGAAAAACTCAAGGCCTTTGGGTGTGACGAGATCGTAACGGGTATTGGCCAAACCGGTGTGGTTGGCGTGATCAAGGGCAAATCAGACACCACTGGAAAAGTGATCGGATTGCGGGCGGATATGGACGCATTGCCAATTCCAGAGCAAACTGGCGTCGAGTATGCCTCAACCGAACCGGGCAAGATGCATGCGTGCGGGCATGATGGTCATACAGCAATGCTGCTGGGGGCCGCTCAATACCTTTGCGAGACCCGCAATTTCGACGGCACAGCTATCGTGATCTTTCAACCCGCCGAAGAAGGCGGAGGCGGGGGGCGAGAAATGTGCAACGACGGCCTGATGGAGCGGTTCGGGATCCAGGAAGTCTACGGCATGCATAACTGGCCGGGATTGGAGCGCGGACAGTTTGCGATCCGCACCGGGCCGTTCTTTGCGGCGACCGACCTTTTTGAGATCGAGGTCGAAGGCAAGGGTGGCCACGCAGCCTTCCCGCACACCACAGTTGATCCAACGGTCGTGACCAGTCACATCGTGCTCGCGGCACAATCCATTGCGTCGCGCAACGCGGACCCAGTGGATCAGCTGGTGGTCTCGATTACATCTTTTGAGACCTCGTCGAATGCTTTCAACGTGATCCCACAACGCGCACAGATCAAGGGCACCGTCCGTTCCATGAGTAATGCGATGCGCGATCTGGCAGAGGAGCGCCTGACCAAGCTTGCGGAGGGCGTGGCATTGAGTTTCGGGGCGGTTGCCCGTGTAAATTACATGCGGAATTACCCCGTTACAGTGAACCATCCGATACAGACGGATTTTGCAGCCGATGTCGCCAAATCCGTTTCGGGCGATTGCTCGGATGCTGAACTGGTCATGGGCGGTGAGGACTTTGCATTTATGCTCGAAGAGCGGCCGGGTGCCTATATTCTGATGGGCAACGGCGATAGCGCAGCCTTGCACCACCCGGAATACAACTTCGATGATGAAGCGATCCCGGCCGGGTGCAGTTGGTGGGCTGAAATAGTCGAACAGCGGATGCCCGCTGCCTGAAAAGAGCTAGTCCTGCGACAATAGCTTTCGATAGATCCCAATGATCGCGGCGGCCTCAGCCTCAATCGTGAAGCGATTGAGGACGTTCTGGCGTGCCGCGGTTGCGAAACTGGCCCGTTTGTCGGTATCGGTCAATAAGTCCCGGGTTGCAGTCGTGATGGCATCAACATCTTCGATCTCGACAAGATGGCCGGTTTCGCCTTCAACGACCAACTCCTCAAACGCGCCAACCTTCGTGGCAACAACTGGCGCACCACAGGCCATCGCCTCAAGCGGTGTCAGGCCAAACCCTTCCCAGCGTTGCGGAGCAACATAAAGGTCGAGCGCCTGAAAGTGGCGCGCGAGGTCTTCTATGGGTACCTCATCGCGAAAAAGAATACGGTGCGAAAGCCCCGCAGCGGCAACCTCATCCTTCAGGTCTTGCAGAAACGCCTTATGTTCATCAGTCGCCCGGCCCATGATCAGCGCATTGCCCGTGGGGACGTCCTCGAAAATGCGGATCATCGCTTTGACAAAGAGGTCATTGCCTTTTTGATGCCGGATGCGCCCGAAACAACCTACAAGAGGCCCTTGCACTGGCAGATCGAGGTCGCGTCGCAAGGCTGGTCTGTCCTCGACAGGTGAAAACTGCACGCAATTAATGCCGTGGTGAATAACGGTTGCGGGTCTTTCAAGATACGCCGCGGATTTGACCGACGTGGCAATCACCGCATCCATCTCGCGGATAAGCCAACGGGTGAATCCGGTGTGGCGCCTCTGCGCGGCTGAGGTGAATAGCAACTTCAGCTTTTTTCGCCCCAAGTGCTTCAGGGCTAGGCCTGCGATCATTTCAACGTTGCGGCGCGCGTGCCAAACCCGGGCTACACCGCCTGGACGTTTTGGCAAGGACGGCAGGCGCGCAGGGGGCAGGTTCGGCACCTCCGGCGGCAATTCTGGGCCAGAAGCAACGATGGCGATATCGCGCGCCTGCAGGGGAACCAATCGTAGGACCGTGGAGGTCACGCCGGAATGCCTTTTCTTGAAATTGGGCGCGATGACCTCGATCTGATCCAAAGGCGGTAGAATTGCGCGGTTTTTCATGACGTGGGTCTCACGAGATCAAGGGCACGGCAAAGTCTCTCTGCAATCTGTGTCAGATGGGCCGACTTGTTTCGAACGAATTCACGTGCGGCCCGTCCGGAGTTTTCAACGATATTCCGATCCGAGAGCATTTCATCTACTTGGGTTGCAATTTCGTCGGCGTCAGACACAAACTGAGCAGCCCCGGTTTCGATCATCTCGGCATAGGTTTCGCTAAAGTTGAAAACTTCGGGGCCCGACAGCGTACCGGACCCGGCCTGCGCGACCTCAAACGGGTTGTGTCCGCCAATAGGTTTAAGAGATCCGCCAAGAAAAATGATATCCGTGAGCGCGTACCAATTGCCCAATTCTCCGAGCGTATCGGCCAGAAAAACCTGTTGCGTGCCCGGCATTTCGCCCTTGGAACGGGTGGCATAGGTCAGCTCTTGCTGGGTGATGATCCGGGCAACGTCGCGACTGCGCTCTGGGTGCCTTGGAACCAGCAGCAGCAAAAGGTCAGGATGCGCGATCAGCAGTTTCTTATGCGCCTGCAGGATAATCTCTTCTTCGCCCTTATGCGTCGACGCGGCCACCCAAAGCGGACGACCTTTGAGACTGGTGCGCACGGGGGCTAGCACCGCCGGGTCTTGTGGCAGCGGAGCGGATAGCGCTTTGAGATTGATGCCACGTGCCACGCGGTCTGAGGGTGCGTGCATCTCCAGCATTGCATGTGCCATCTCGTCGTTCTGGGTGAGGATCAGCCTGAAGCACCCAAGCACGAAACGCGCGGTTTTAGGCCTGCGTTGCCATGCCGCCTGCGATCGGGTGCTCAGCCGTGCATTCACAAGAACCAAAGGCGCACCGGTGGCGCGCGTCAGGCGCAGCATTTGTGGCCAGAGTTCACTTTCCACAAAAACAGCCCCATCCGGGCGCCAGTGTTTCAGGAAGCGCCGCACGGGGCCGGGCGCATCAAGCGGTGCGAATTGATGGATCGTGCGAGGGGGGAGGCGGCCGCCCACCATCTTCGCCGAGGTCGCAGTGCCGGAGGTGATCAGGAATTGCGCGCGCGGCACCTGTTTGCCCATTTCGGATATCAGCGTCAGAACCGACATGCTCTCGCCGACCGAGGCCGCATGAAACCAGATCAAGGGGCCGGACCCCTCGCGCTGCTCCGTTGCGTGCCCCAATTTTTCGTGGGCACGCTGTACCGAAAAACCTGCGTTGCGCAGTTTTCGCGTCTCATTCCAGGCGAAGAAGGGTACCAGAACAACTGTTGCAGCCGCGTAAAGCTGGAAAAGAAATGGGGGGCGCATGGCGCAGGTCAGCCGCCTGTGTGACTCATATGACGGGGCATTTGCCCGTCCAGCCGTTGCCGCGAATAGTCGAAGTCATGACCCTTTGGCTTGAGCGCGATAGCAGCCCTGATCGCCTCCTTGAGCGGTTCGTTATCAGTTGGGTGACTGCGCAGGGGTGCCCTCAAATCAGCTTGATCCTCTTGGCCCAGACACATGAAAATCTCACCGGTGCAGGTCAGTCGAACCCTGTTGCAGCTCTCGCAAAAGTTGTGGCTGAGCGGAGTGATAAAGCCGATCTTCTGGCCTGTTTCCTCAAGCCGAACATATCGCGCTGGTCCACCGGTACGTTCGGCCAAATCGGTCACGGTGTAATGCTCGGCATAACGCGCGCGCACATCCTTCAGTGACCAGTATTGACCAAGCCGGTCTTCGTTGCCGATATCGCCCATCGGCATGACTTCAATCCAGGTCAGGTCGATGCCACGTTCCGCGCACCATTCCGTCATGCTGGGCAACTCTTGCTCGTTGAACCCTTTGAGCGCTACGGCATTGATCTTTACACGCATGCCAACGGACTGTGCTGCATCAATGCCGCGCAGAACTTGCGGCAGACGCCCCCATCGCGTGATGTCAGCAAATTTTGTTTCGTCCAGCGTATCAAGCGATACATTGACCCGGCGCACACCTGCCTCCCAGAGAGGCCCAGCAAAGCGTTCGAGCTGGCTGCCATTGGTGGTCAAGGTCAACTCCTTGAGCGTGCCGGCCTCAAGGTGCCGCGACATCGACTGGAAGAATGTCATGATGCCTTTGCGCACCAAGGGTTCTCCGCCTGTAATGCGCAGCTTTTCCACGCCGAGATCGACGAAGGTGGAGCACATGCGATCCAGTTCTTCGAGCGTCAGGAGTTCCTTCTTGGGCAGGAAGGTCATGTTCTCCGACATGCAGTAAACGCAACGAAAATCGCAGCGGTCCGTCACGGATACGCGCAGGTACGTGATCGCGCGTGCGAAGGGATCAATCAATGGAGCGGTCATGGGTTAATTGGTATATCTCCCATGGACGTGGGGCAAGCCAATAACGCCTCCCGCCCCAGGTGCTGGCTACCCTGCTTGACCTGGATCGAGGATATACGTCGGTGCACCGTCGATGGTGTGTTGATTATCGCGCGCCCAGCTTTCTGCGATACCGTCAGGGCCCTTATTTTCGGCCCAGGTCTTCAGGACATCACGTTCTCCCGCGTACTCCATGAAAGGCACCGCATAGCCGCAACTGGTCTGGACCATTTCCAGAGTGACATCAAAAACCTGGCGCGCGCCGACTGACTCGGGAAAAAGGGCATTGAGTTTTTGGAAGTCTGCGTCCCGAGGATGCAATGTCTGCGCCCTGCCGAACACACGCAAAATCATTGGCTTGGCTCCAAAACTGCACCACATCAGTGTGATCCGATTGATTTGAGCAAGATGACCGGCAGTTTCGTTTCCTGATCCGCTGAGATTGCGCCAGACGATGCGATTGGGGCCCAAGACCCGCAGGCTGTCCATTCCCTTGGGCGAAAGATTAACCCGCCCGTCGGGAGCCGCAGTTGCGCAAAAGAAGATGTGCTGCTCTTCGATAAAGCGGGTCAAAGTATCATTCAGCGCATCAAACTGGGTTGCCATTTCTATTCCACCGTTACCGATTTTGCCAGGTTGCGAGGTTGGTCCACATCCGTACCTTTCGCAACAGCGGTATGGTACGCCAGCAGTTGCGCGGGAATTGCATAGAGAATAGGGGTCAGGATCTCTTGTGCTTGTGGCAGCTCGATCGTGGCGTAAGCGCCCCCTCCGAATTCTGCGAGGCCGGTCGCATCGGACACGAGGATGACCCGGCCGTCACGGGCCATGACTTCCTGCATATTGCTAAGCGTTTTTTCAAAGAGCGTGTCACGCGGCGCCATGACCACAACAGGGACCTTATTGTCGATCAGAGCAATAGGGCCGTGCTTGAGTTCTCCGGCTGCATAAGCTTCGGCGTGTATATAGCTGATTTCTTTGAGTTTCAGAGCGCCCTCCAATGCGAGCGGGTACATCAACCCTCGTCCCAGGAACAGGACGTCACGGGCTTCCGCGAGCTTCAGTGCTGCCTGTTGCATCTCATCGTCAGCGCCGAGCGCCGTGCTGATGAGATTGGGTAAGGCGCGCAAGGCGGATATGTGATCGGCCAGTTGCTCTGCGGTGATTTCACCACGGTCCTGTGCTGCTTTCAGGGCCATCAGCAGCAGGACAACGAGTTGGCAGGTGAAAGCTTTGGTCGAGGCGACGCCGACCTCTACACCTGCATGGATAGGCAGTACCAGATCACTCTCTCGGGCTATGGAACTTTCAGGCACATTCACGACCGAAAGGATATGGGTGGTTTTGCCCTGGCAATAACGGAGCGCTGCTAATGTATCTGCCGTCTCGCCGGACTGGCTGACAAAAAGCGCAGCTGTCCCGGGCGGGACAGGGGGTTCGCGGTACCGGAACTCGGAGGCGACATCTATCTCAACCGGTATGCGCGCGATCTGCTCAAACCAGTATTTGGCGGTCATGCAGGCATAAAAGGCTGTGCCGCAGGCCACCATGGTCAAACGTTCAACACGACTGAAATCGATACCGCCCTGGGGCAGGGTGATCTGCCCGTCAGTCGTAATGTAATGGCTCAAGGCCTCGCTGATCACACCGGGCTGCTCGGCAATTTCCTTGGCCATAAAGTGTTTGTGGCCAGCCTTGTCGATGCGGGTGCTGTCCAGCCGAATTGTCTTCAACTTACGCGTGACAGGAATTCCATTTGCATCTTGAATGGTTGCTCCTTGCCGGGTCACCACGGCACGGTCACCTTCTTCCAGATAGGTGATCTGATTGGTCAGCGGTGCCAGCGCGATCGCGTCAGACCCCACAAACATTTCTCCGTCACCATGGCCAATCGCCAAGGGAGAGCCTTTGCGCGCAGCGACAATCAGGTCGTCTTCGCCATCAAAAAGAAAGGCCAGAGCAAACGCGCCGCGTAATTTGTCCAGAGCCTGATAGGCTGCATCGACTGGGCCCGCGCCCTGAGCCATAAAGTGCTGGGTCAACAACGCGACGGTTTCGGTGTCCGTTTCAGTGACGAATTCGACACCGTGTTCCGCGAGTTCCTCGCGCAGTTCGCGAAAATTCTCGATGATGCCATTGTGGACCACTGCAACAGGACCTGCCTTGTGCGGATGTGCGTTGGTGACAGTGGGGGCGCCATGGGTGGCCCAGCGGGTGTGTCCGATCCCTGACTTTCCAGCCAAGGGTTCGTGCACCAGCAGATCCGACAGATTTACAAGTTTACCGACCGCCCGGCGACGGTCCAGCTGGCCTGAATTAACGGTTGCAATGCCAGCGCTGTCATATCCGCGGTATTCCAGCCGCTTCAGGGCTTCGACCAGAATGGGAGCCGCTTCGTGATCGCTCAATACGCCTACAATACCACACATATTAACTGCCTCTTTGTTGTTTGGCCTTTTTGGCCCTGAGCATCGTGAAGAGTTTGGTCGCCATGCCCGGTTTTTCGATCTGCGGGGCCCGCGAAAGTGCCAATGCTTCGGCCTCTACGTCGGACGTAATGACCGAGCCGCTTCCGGTCATTGCGTTGTCACCGATATGAACCGGGGCAACGAGCATCGTGTTAGAGCCGATAAAGACACCGTCACCGATCTCGGTGCGGTGTTTCATGACTCCGTCGTAGTTGCAGGTGATCGTCCCGGCGCCCACATTGGTTTGGTCGCCCAGCGTGGCGTCCCCGATGTAGCTGAGATGATTGATCTTGGTGCCCGTACCGATGCGGGCGTTTTTCACTTCGACAAAGTTCCCGATTTTTGCGTCTTCACTCAATTCGGTGCCGGGGCGCAGGCGGGCATAAGGGCCAACGGTGCTGCCGCGTGCAAGGTGGCAACCTTCCAGATGCGAAAAGGCGCGGACGGTGGCACCCGTTTCCACTGTAACGCCGGGACCAAAGACGACGTAGGGTTCAATCACGCTGTCGCGGCCTACAACCGTATCAAAGGCAAAATGGACGGTTTCTGGCGCCGGAAGGGTGACGCCATCGTCAAAGGCTTGGGCGCGGGCGCGGGTCTGAAATGCGGCTTCGGCAGCAGCCAGTTCCGCGCGGGAGTTGATACCAAGCGTTTCGCTTTCGTCGCAGCGCACAACGGTGGCGGATAGCCCTTGTGCGCGGGCGAGTTCGACCACATCTGTCAAATAGTATTCTCCGGCGGCGTTGTCGTTGCTGATCTTATCGATCAGGTTGAACAGCAAGTCCGCCTTGCAGGCAACGACACCACTGTTGCAAAGCGAGATGGCGCGCTCTGCGTCGGTTGCATCCTTGAATTCAACGATCCGGTTGAGCCTGTCGCCTTCCATCACAAGTCGCCCGTAGCGCCCCGGATCAGCGGCTTCAAAGCCCAAGATCACGACGTCGTGCTGGCTTTGTGCCTCAACGAGTGCAGCTAGCGTTTCGGAGCGTACGAAAGGCGTATCTCCGAACAGGACGATGACGGTTCCGTCAAATCCGCGCAACGCGTCGCGGGCCTGTGCCGCTGCATGCGCAGTGCCAAGTTGCTCCGTCTGCTCTACAACTGAGCACGTGGGATCATGCGATAAGGCCGCCTTACGTACCAGCTCGGCACCGTGCCCCGCAACCACGACGGTGCATTCCGGGCCAAGGCTGGCGCCAGCCTGCATGGCATGGACCAACAACGGTGCACCGGCGAGTGGGTGAAGAACCTTGGGCAGGTCCGAATTCATCCGGGTGCCTTTGCCAGCGGCGAGGATGACCAGAGCAGTATTCATGCGTTTTCTCTTTGTGTTCTGTTGCGGGCCTGTTTATCCGCTTGCAGAGGTTGTGCAAGCAGCGATGGATCAAAGTTGTTTGCGAGTTGCAACAAACGCGCGGGGCTTTCGGGGCGAAATAAGGGATTTTAGATGGCATGAAGACAGTTATTTTTGATCTCGATGGCACTTTGGCCGATACAAGCGGTGACCTGATTGCGGCAGCTAACGCTTGTTTCCGGCAAATGGGCGTGGGCGACATGCTTGATCCTGAGAGCGACCAGGCGACAGCGCTTCGCGGTGGGCGGGCCATGTTGAAACTGGGCATGGCGCGCTTGGGACGTGCGGATGACAGCGCTACGATAGATGAATTTTACCCAGTTCTTCTGGACGCCTATGGGGCTGCGATCGACACGTATACCGTGCTTTATCCCGGGGCGATGGATGCCGTGGAGACGCTGAAAACCCGAGGATATGGTGTCGGCATTTGCACCAACAAGCCTGCAGCTTTGGCGGACACCCTCATGACGAACCTCGGCGTGCGCAGTGCTTTTGCATCCCTTATCGGCGCGGATACGCTCCCAGTCCGAAAACCGGACCCTGAACCCCTGTTTGAGGCGGCGCGCCGCGCTGGCGGTGCGCCCGAAAGGTGTTTGCTGGTGGGGGATTCCGACACGGACCGCAACACAGCCCGTGCCGCCGGGGTACCCAGTGTCCTCGTGACTTTCGGCCCGTCCGGAGAGGACATGGCCGCCCTGTCGCCCGAAGCATTGTTGTCTCAATACTCTGATCTGCCGGATTTGGTGGACCAGTTGCTGGCTTGACGCTATCAGCGGCGGAGGACAGTGTTGAAACAGGGGGTGCGCCATGAGCGAAGTGTTTAAAGGCAGTTTCACGCAGCAGGAGCCGATTCCGGAAGCGGGCATTGAGGCGGCACTGGCGGTCCTGAGGCATGGCCGGCTCCATCGGTATAACACCGCACCTGGCGAGTTGAGCGAAACGGCGCTGCTGGAGCAGGAATTCGCAGCCAGCGTGGGTGCTCGGTATTGCGTGGCAGTCGCGTCGGGCGGGTATGCGATGGGAACCGCCTTGCGCGCTTTGGGCGTGAAACCAGGCGACAAAGTTCTGTCTAACGCCTTCACGCTGGCACCTGTCCCGGGTGCGATTGCCGCCGTCGGGGCCGAGCCTGTCTTTGTGGGTGTTACCGAAGATCTGACAATTGATCTTGAAGATCTGGCGGAGAAGATCGGCGCTGCACGCGTTCTTTTGCTCAGCCATATGCGGGGCCATATCTGTGATATGAACCGATTGATGGAAATCTGCGACGGCGCCGGTGTTCAGGTTGTCGAAGATTGCGCCCATACGATGGGGGCCGCGTGGAACGGCGTGCCGTCCGGGCGTTTTGGTGCGGTAGGGTGTTACTCCTGCCAAACGTATAAACATGTGAACGCTGGAGAGGGTGGTTTTCTCGTCACCGATGACGCTGAAATTGCGGCACGGGCGGTGATGATGTCCGGCAGTTACATGCTCTACGAGCGTCACCTTGCAGCGCCGCCGCCAGAGGTCTTTGAAACCATCCGATATGAGACGCCGAATATTTCGGGTCGGATGGATAACCTTCGGGCCGCCATTCTTCGGCCACAGGTGGCCGATCTGGAGGCGCAATGCACACGGTGGAACGCACGGTATAAACGTCTGGAGGACGGAATTCGGGGTACGCCCGGGCTGACGGTGATCGAACGCCCTGATGAAGAACGTATCGTCGGCTCCTCTATACAGTTTCTACTGCTCGACTGGTCTACGGACGCCGTTCAGGAGGTCGTGACAAGATGTGCCCGGCGCGGGGTTGAATTGAAGTGGTTTGGAGCGTCTGAACCTCTGGGGTTTACCAGCCGATACGACAGCTGGCGCTATGCGCGATCTGAGCCAATGCCAAAAACAGACCGTATCCTGGCCGGTATCGTAGATATGCGGGTGCCACTGACGTTCTCACTGGAGGATTGCGATATGGTAGCCCGGATCGTGCGCGCAGAAACAGGGGCGGTCTACCAAAATGCGGCGTGATCCGACGGAGCAGCCGGGCAGGCCCGACTGCACGTCATGATTTGGTTTGGGCGTTGCCCAAACAGGCAACCGCAGGCTGATCCGGCTTGACCGGGGTGTCGGTAGAGCGTAAGTATTGAACACTTGTTCAATAATGCGATGTTGGCCTGAGGGAGGACCATTGCGATGTTCCAGGCGTCAATGCAGTTTGATCTTGGCGAAGATGTGAATGCTCTGCGTGATATGGTGCACCGCTGGGCGCAGGATCGCGTGGCACCATTGGCCGGTGAAATCGACCGAACCAATGAGTTTCCCTCTGAGCTATGGACCGAGATGGGGGAACTTGGGCTGCTCGGGATCACAGTCGATGAGGCCTACGGAGGGGTGGGTATGACCTACCTTGCGCATACCGTAGCGATTGAAGAGATCGCACGCGCATCCGCCTCTGTGTCGCTGTCTTATGGCGCGCATTCAAACCTTTGCGTCAACCAGATCAAATTGAACGGGACTGAGGAGCAGAAGGCCAAATACCTGCCAAAATTGATCACCGGGGAGCATGTAGGCGCGCTTGCCATGTCAGAATCCGGCGCGGGATCAGATGTGGTTTCGATGAAGCTGCGTGCGGAAAAACGCAATGATCACTATCGCCTGAATGGCAACAAATATTGGATCACCAACGGGCCAGATGCCTCTACGCTTGTGGTCTATGCCAAGACGGATCCAGATGCAGGTTCCCGTGGGATCACGGCCTTCCTGATCGAAAAAGAGATGGTTGGTTTTTCGACGAGCCCGCATTTTGAAAAACTTGGCATGCGAGGGTCCAATACGGCGGAATTGATTTTCGATGATGTCGAAGTGCCATTTGAGAATGTTCTGGGAGAAGAGGGCAAAGGCGTCGCGGTGCTGATGTCTGGCCTTGATTACGAGCGTGTCGTATTGGCCGGGATTGGCACCGGGCTCATGGCGGCTTGTATGGATGCGATCATGCCCTATCTGTCCGAGCGCAAGCAATTTGGACAGCCGATTGGCTCTTTCCAGTTGATGCAGGGCAAGATTGCCGACATGTATACGGCGATGAATTCAGCGCGGGCCTACGTCTATGAAGTGGCCAAGGCTTGTGATCGGGGGGATGTGACACGGCAGGATGCGGCGGCGTGCTGTCTCTATGCGTCCGAGGCGGCGATGACGCAGGCGCATCAGGCGGTGCAGGCAATGGGCGGGGCCGGCTTTCTGGCTGACAGCCCGGTGGCACGATTGTTTCGCGATGCAAAGCTGATGGAAATAGGGGCGGGGACGTCAGAGATCAGGCGTATGCTCGTCGGTCGTGAACTGATGGCGGCAATGGCCTGACCCCATGTTACACATCGGATCAGGCAAGGTGTTTGGTGAGTCCGGTTCAGAACTGGAATACGTAGGACAGGCTGAGGACCACCGGATCAATCTCCGCGGTGCCAATGTCCGCACCGTCCAACTCGACATCTGTGTCAATGTCGATCCAGCGAGCCGTGAAACGCACGGCAGAGGTGGGCGAGACCAGATAGTCGACACCAGCTTGCACAGCGACCCCAAAGGAATCGTCAAGTTCGAGCTTCCCGAGATCGGAGTCTTCTTCAAAGAAAGTGGTGTAGTTGATGCCAGCGCCGACATAGGGTTTCCAGGCCGATTGGGTCGGGAAGTGGTAGTTCAGCGACAGGGTCGGCGGCAGGTGTTTGACGCTGCCAGCATCACCGATACCACTGATGGAGACATCATGCTCGAACGGGGTCGCGGCCAGCAATTCAATGCCAAGATTGTCTCGGATGAAGTACTCGGCAGTGAAAACAAGACTGTAGTCGTCGTCTATCGAGGCCTCCCCTCCGGCGAGTGTGCCGTTGTCGGACTTGGGGTTCACATTTCCGACGCCAACACCAAACGTCCAATCGCCTTGCGACTGGGCCAGAGCGGGGCCAGAAGCCAACGCAACAACGCTGGTGAGCAAAATGGCTTTCAGTGCGTGTGTCATTTTGTTTTCTACCTTTCCGTAATGTACGTCAGCTATCTTAAGCGCTTGATTTCATACTGCTTTGACTTGGGTCAAAAAAAATGCCGCGGCGCGGCAATTCTCACGCTTGAAAGTGCGATATAGTGCCGCGCTGGTTGTGGTTCGCGCCATTTGCCTGCCTTGTCGTGGCAGTGGGTTTGCTGGCCTATCGCCAGGGGCTCAAGCTATCCCTGATCACCGAGACCGACGTTATCGAAACCTATACCGCCTATTACGTCAGAACATATGGCGCGCCTGCGCAAGCGACGGATTGTACCGCCCGGCCTGGCCCTGGAAATGCGATCTGGATTGTAGTGAGCTGCGTTGCGCCGCGCGGAGAACGTATCGATTATCCGGTAGACAGATTTGGCCGTCTGATGAAACTGGAAACCGCACCGGAGGCAGTCGATGTTCCGCAGACTTAGCATTGCAGCGACCAAAGCAACGACGGGTGCATTGGGAGAATGGGTATGAAGATCACGTCGCAAGTCACAAAAGGGTCTGATACCTTTAAGGCAAACCAGCAGGCGCATCTGTCAGCGCTCGAAGAGATCGCCACGGTTGCGCAAGTGGCAGCGGCGGGCGGCGGTGATGCTGCCCGTGAACGTCACCTGGCCCGTGGCAAAATGCTGCCGCGGGATCGGGTTGCCAATCTGCTCGACCCTGGCAGCCCTTTCCTGGAGATTGGTGCGACGGCAGCGCATGGTCTTTACGATGGGGCGGCTCCTGCGGCGGGCGTTATTGCAGGCGTCGGGCGTGTGTCGGGGCAGGAGGTGATGGTTGTCTGTAACGACGCCACGGTCAAAGGTGGCACCTATTACCCGATGAGCGTGAAAAAGCATTTGCGTGCGCAGGAGATTGCCGCAGAAAACAACCTGCCCTGCGTCTATCTGGTCGATAGTGGCGGTGCGAACCTGCCCAATCAAGACGAGGTGTTCCCGGACCGCGATCATTTTGGGCGCATCTTTTACAATCAGGCGCGAATGAGTGCCGCAGGTGTGCCCCAGATCGCAGTGGTCATGGGATCCTGTACGGCGGGCGGGGCGTATGTGCCCGCGATGTCGGATGTCACGATCATTGTGAAGAACCAGGGCACGATTTTTCTTGCCGGGCCACCGCTGGTTAAGGCCGCTACCGGTGAAGTTGTCAGTGCTGAGGATCTTGGCGGCGGCGACGCGCATACCCGGCTTTCCGGTGTTGCGGATTACCTTGCGGAGGATGATGCCCATGCTCTGGCGCTTGCGAGAGAGGCGGTGGCGGGGCTGAATCGCGCAAAACCAACAACAGTACAGTGGGCATCGCCTGAAGAGCCCGCGTATGACCCGGACGAAATTCTTGGCGTTGTGCCAGCGGATTTGCGCACGCCCTACGACATCCGTGAGGTCATCGCGCGCCTTGTAGACGGCTCGCGTTTTGACGAGTTCAAGGCGCGTTTCGGAGAGACTTTGGTGACCGGCTTTGCCCATGTGAAAGGCTGTCCGGTGGGGATTATCGCGAACAATGGCGTTCTGTTCTCTGAATCCGCCCAAAAAGGGGCCCATTTCATTGAACTCTGCACACAACGTCATATTCCGTTGGTTTTCCTTCAGAACATCACCGGTTTCATGGTTGGTCAAAAATACGAAAACGAGGGCATCGCGCGACACGGCGCCAAGATGGTAACCGCAGTCGCCTGCGCAAACGTACCAAAGATCACGATGCTTGTTGGCGGTTCGTTCGGGGCGGGGAATTACGGTATGGCCGGGCGAGCGTATTCACCACGGTTTCTCTGGACCTGGCCGAACAGTCGCATCTCCGTCATGGGAGGAGCGCAGGCAGCAGGTGTCCTGGCGACCGTGAAGCGGGACGCCATCGAGCGCAAGGGCGGTACATGGTCAGCAGAGGAAGAGGCCGCTTTCAAACAACCTACAATCGACATGTTTGAGCACCAGAGCCATCCGCTCTATGCCTCAGCGCGGCTGTGGGACGACGGCATTATCGATCCGCGCAAGAGTCGTGATGTACTTGCCCTTTCCCTGTCGGCCACATTGAACGCCCCCATCGAGGAGACCCGCTTTGGCGTATTTCGCATGTGATACGGCAGTTGGCCGGCAAGATACCGTGATTGCCTTTGGGTGGCCAAGGGAAGGAGGCGTGCATGTTTAAGCGTATTCTGATTGCCAACCGGGGCGAGATCGCATGCCGGATCATGCAGACGGCGCAACCTATGGGCGTCTCCTGTGTTGCGGTGCATTCGGATGTGGATTCAAACGCGCTTCACGTTGAACGTGCGGATACCGCAGTTGAGATTGGGGGCGCCGCGCCGGAGCAAAGCTATCTGCGCGGGCAGGAGATCATCCAAGCTGCGCTGGAGACTGGGGCGGAGGCGATTCACCCAGGGTACGGGTTCCTGAGCGAAAACCCTGAGTTCGTCGAAGCGGTCGAAGCTGCGGGTCTCGTCTTTATCGGCCCATCTGCCGAGGCGATACGGGCGATGGGCTTGAAGGATGCGGCCAAGGCTTTGATGGTGAAAGCTGGTGTGCCGGTTGTGCCGGGATACCACGAGGCCGATCAGAGCGACGCGCGACTTGCCGCCGCTGCGGACGAGGTGGGCTATCCGGTGTTGATCAAGGCCGTGGCCGGGGGCGGCGGTAAAGGCATGCGGCTTGTGGAAACGGCGGCGGGTTTTTCCGCCGCCCTGACCTCCGCCCGATCCGAGGCGCAGACAGCTTTCGGCAACAGCGATGTGCTGGTGGAGAAATTCATCGCCAACCCCCGCCATATTGAAGTTCAGATCTTTGGCGATGGTAGCCAGGCCTTGCACCTGTTTGAGCGGGATTGCTCCCTGCAACGACGCCATCAGAAGGTGATCGAAGAAGCTCCGGCACCGGGCATGACCGACGAGTTGCGAGCGGCGATGGGGGCGGCGGCTGTGCGCGCGGCTGAGGCGATAGGGTATAGCGGCGCGGGCACCGTTGAGTTCATCGTGGACGGGTCGGGGCCTTTACGCCCGGACGGATTTTACTTCATGGAAATGAACACCCGGCTGCAAGTGGAGCATCCGATAACCGAGGCCATCACCGGCATTGATCTGGTGGAATGGCAACTGCGTGTGGCCGCAGGCGAGACCTTGCCCGCGACCCAGGAAGATATCCGGATTTCGGGACATGCATTCGAGGCAAGGCTTTACGCAGAGGATGTGCCCGCCGGTTTCCTCCCAGCCACCGGGCGTCTTGATCATATTTCCTTCCCTGACGCGGCGCGTGCGGATACCGGGGTGCGCAGCGGCGACGAAATCAGTCCTTACTATGATCCGATGATTGCCAAACTGGTGGTGCATGGACCAACGCGGGATGTCGCCTTGTCAAAGCTCGCAAAGGCGCTTGCTGGCTGCGAAGTGGCTGGAACGGTGACCAATCTCGCGTTTCTTGGCGCTCTTGCGACGCATACCGGGTTTAAGGAAGGTTGGTTCGACACCGGTCTGATTGCCCGTGATCTGGTGGTTTTGACGGAACCCCCCAAGCCATCCCACCGACATTGGATCGCGGCCGGAATGGCCGCACTGGGTCTGGGGGCACCCCCGACGGAGGCTGGTTTCACGCTTTGGCAACCGCTCAGGCAAGATGTGAAAGTACAACATCGGGACGACCTACGAGACCTTTCAGTTGAGGTTTTGAACGAAGATTTGCAGCACTGGTTTGTTGATGAAGAAATGGTGCCGGTAGAGCGGAGAGCCGGGCGGTGGCAGGTCGATGGCAAACCGCTCCCAAATGTTCATCGTAAGGACGGGAGGCTTACCGTTTTTGATCGTTTTGGATTGGCCTTTGAGGTGCATGATCCTCTCGTGCAGGCGACGGACGGTGCTCATCAGGGCAATGTGATCGAAGCCCCGATGCCAGGCCTTGTGAAACTGCTGGCGGTGTCCGCAGGAGATACCGTGCAGGCTGGGAAGCGTCTTGCCGTGCTCGAAGCGATGAAGATGGAGCATAGCCTGCAAGCCAACCGCGACGGAACAGTCGCTGAAGTATTGGTCGCGGAAGGTGAACAGGTGGCTGCCGGACAGGCGCTTGTCCTTCTCGAAGACGAGGATTCGTCATGATCACCTTGCATCATTGCCCGCAAACCCGATCGATGCGCACGCTTTGGCTGTTGAATGAGCTGGAAGTGCCCTTTCAACTGCGCAGCTACCCATTCGACAAGACCTTGCGCAATTCAGAGTTCCTGACCCTTTCGCCCGCTGGCCGTGTGCCCGCGCTCGAGATCGACGGGGAGCGCATGTTCGAAACCGGTGCGATCACCCAATACCTTTGCGAAAGATACAGCCCGGACGGATTGGGGCGCAGCGCGGGTACACCCGACCGCATGAGTTGGCTGGTTTGGGTGCATTTTGCGGAAACAATCAGTCAGCACACGGCGGCGCTCACGCAACAGCATGTGGCTCTTTACGATGACCACATGCGCAGCCCCATTGTCATGAAACTGGAGGCCGCGCGCGTTGCAAAGTGTTACGCGGCAATTGAAGCGCGACTGTCGACTCCTATCGAGAAACGGGACTACCTGCTGACGTCAGGGTTTTCGGCCGCCGACGTCTCTGTCGGGCAGGCGGTCTATATGGCACGCCATTTTGCAGGGCTCGACGCTTTCCCGGCTTTGCAGGAGTGGTATGCAAGGATTACCGCACGACCGGCCTTTGAGGCGGCCTTGCCTCAAGGCGATGGCATTTATGAGCGAGACTTTTATCCCCCATGGCCGATAGAGTGAAAATGTTGCAACGAGCGGAGGACGCAAAATGAGTCTCGGACCATGCGAAATATTCGAAGTGGGCCCGCGGGATGGGTTGCAGAATGAAGCGGAGCTGATCTCGACGGCCGATAAGATCGCTTTGGTGGATGACCTGAGCCGCGCGGGATTCCGGCGCATCGAGGTCGCAAGCTTTGTGTCACCCAAACTGATGCCCCAGATGGCCGGATCAGGTGACGTTCTTGCCGGCATTTCCCGCGCACCCGGTGTGAGATACGCGGCGCTCACGCCGAATATGCGCGGATATGCAGATGCAAGAGCCGCAGGCGCGGATGAGGTTGCCGTATTCGCGTCGGCCTCCGAAGGGTTTTCAAAGGCTAATATCAACGCAAGCATCGAGGAAAGTTTCGAGCGTTTTGCGCCAATTCTGGAAGAAGCCCGTCATATCGACCTGCCTGTCCGAGGATATGTCTCTTGCACAATTGCTTGCCCCTTTGACGGGCTGGTGGACCCGGCCAAGGTTGCGGCGGTCGCAGACAGGCTTTTTGCCATGGGGTGCTATGAGATCAGCCTGGGCGACACCACCGGCGCGGGCACACCCGACAGTATCGCGCGTATGCTGCTGGCCGTGAGGGACGTTGTTCCCGTCGGACGCCTGGCGGGGCATTATCATGACACCGGTGGAAAGGCATTGGCCAACATTGATGCGTCCCTCAGTCTCGGTGTGCGGGTCTTTGATGCGGCTGTCGGTGGTTTGGGGGGATGTCCGTTTGCGCCGGGCGCTGCAGGCAACGTGGCGACCGAGCAGGTAGCGGCACATCTTGCCGGGTTGGGATACGACACCGGGTTGGATCTGAACGTCATAGAAACTGCCGCAACGCGGGCTCTTGCGATGCGTACTGAAACCGCACCGGCAGAGTAGGTCTTTGCAATGTTCAAGACGCTCTTATTGGAAACAGATACGCGCGGTGTGGCAAAGCTCACACTGAATCGGCCGGAAAAGCGCAATGCGCTGTCAGCGCAGATGATCGCGGAACTGACGCAAGCGGCATCACAGGTGGCTGCTGATCCCGCCATTCGGGTGGTGGTCCTGACCGGCGCGGGCCAGTCCTTTTGCGCCGGTGGGGATTTGGGCTGGATGCGCGATCAGATGGGTATGGACGCGGACACCCGCAAAGCGGAGGCGCGAAAGCTGGCCGTGATGCTAGGGGCTTTGAACACCCTGCCCAAACCGCTGATTGGCAAAATCCAAGGCAATGCTTTTGGAGGTGGCGTTGGCCTCGCCTGTATCTGTGACTTGGCGATTGGCGTTGAAGGCGTAAAATTCGGGCTGACCGAAACGCGTCTCGGCCTCATCCCCGCAACGATTGGACCTTACGTGCTGGCGCGCATGGGGGAGGGCCGTGCCCGACAGGTGTTCATGTCATCGCGGCTTTTCGAGGCGCAGGAAGCCGAACGTCTGGGCATCCTGTCCAAAGCCGTGTCCCGCGACGGGCTGGACGCAGCAGTAGAGGAAGAGGTTACCGCGTATCTATCATGTGCGCCGGGTGCAGTGTCTGCCGCTAAATCTCTTGCGTTGAAGTTGAGCGCATCCGTCCCGCAAAGCAGCATCGATATGTCTATCGATGCCTTGGCAGAACGGTGGCAGGATTCCGAAGCCGAAGAAGGGACCGCGGCGTTTTTCGAGAAGCGGAAAGCCTCTTGGGCTGACTAGGCGCTTTACTCTGTAGATATGACCCGCAAGACGATGCTTGCGGGTCCGATTTTCTGCTCTGGCCTTATTTCGGCAAAAGCACCTTGTCGATCACGTGGATCACGCCGTTGGAGGCTTCAACATCAGCCGTAGTGACATTGGCGCCGCCGACCTTCACGCCGCCGCCAGTGCCATCAACCGTCAGCGACTGACCATTCACGGTAGTCACTTCTGTCTTTGCACCAAGAACATCACCGGCTTTCACGGCGCCAGGAATGACGTGGTAAGTCAGAATGCTTGTCAGCTTATCTTTGTTTTCAGGCAGCAAGAGGCTTTCGACTGTGCCTGCCGGCAGGGCAGCGAACGCTTCATCGGTCGGAGCGAAAACTGTGAAAGGACCGTCGCTGCGCAGGGTATCTTCAAGACCCGCTGCCTGGACCGCTGCAACAAGGGTGTTGAAGTTGCCGTTGGAGGCCGCCACATCAACGAGGTCATTGCCGCCCATGTTTGCACAGGCTGAGACAGTTGCCAGTGCTGCGACGGCGAGCGTGGTTTTCAGTGCGAAACGTCTGTTCATTGTATTCTCTCTTTCCTAGATCGAAGAACGCGAAAGCAGGGCCACCCCAGCCCAGCTTTTCGTCCAAGTAACCAAGCTTACGAAGGGTTACCCGACTTGGATCAAATTTTAGTGTTCCGCCGGTGATGCGCTGCGCGAAAGACCGCCGAAATGCGTGACGGTCAGGGTGCGGTCGGCGAATCCATCGACGACCGTGGCAAATCGTTGCGGGACCGCGAAAATTGCCTGTGTTTTGAGGTGCGTCGGTTGACCCTGACCGAGCGCGCAAGTATGACGATTATGGTCGCGCTCGCCACGCGCCGGTCCATTATGCCGCTTTGCGGCAAGTAGAAGGAGCCATCCCTTGGACGAGATGCTGCGGGAATACCTGCCAATCCTTGTTTTTCTGGCCGTTGCGATCGGTCTGGGACTTGTCTTGATCCTTGCCGCGGTTGTGCTGGCCGTGCGCAATCCTGATCCGGAAAAGGTCTCTGCCTATGAGTGCGGGTTCAACGCATTCGACGATGCGCGGATGAAATTTGACGTGCGTTTCTATCTGGTTTCGATTCTCTTCATCATCTTCGACTTGGAGATCGCCTTTCTGTTCCCCTGGGCAGTGGCCTTTCAGGACGTCAGCATGACAGGCTTTTGGTCGATGATGGTCTTCTTGGCGGTTCTGACCATCGGCTTTGCCTATGAGTGGAAAAAAGGAGCGCTGGAATGGCAGTGACAGACGGCGCCTATGCTGCGGGCCCCGACCGGGACGTGGCGACGCAGGAGCTTAACCGCGAGTTGCAGGACAAGGGGTTTCTTCTCACGTCCACCGAAGACATCATCAACTGGGCGCGAACCGGATCCTTACATTGGATGACCTTTGGTCTGGCCTGTTGTGCGGTCGAGATGATGCATACGGCAATGCCGCGCTACGATATGGAACGCTTTGGCACCGCGCCGCGGGCCTCTCCGCGCCAGTCTGACCTGATGATCGTTGCAGGTACGCTGACCAACAAAATGGCGCCTGCACTCCGTAAGGTATACGACCAGATGCCGGAGCCGCGTTATGTGATCTCGATGGGGTCATGCGCTAATGGCGGCGGGTACTACCACTATTCGTACAGCGTCGTGCGGGGATGTGACCGGATTGTCCCGGTTGATGTCTACGTACCGGGGTGCCCTCCAACGGCCGAAGCGCTGCTCTATGGCATTATGCAACTTCAACGCAAAATCAGGCGCACCGGAACGCTTGTCCGATAAGCGGATCGCCAGCCTGACGCGAGCACATGAAAGAGATTACAGATGTCCGATGCTTTGAACGAGTTAGGGGCCTACATTGAAAGCAAACGTTCTGACTGTGTTCTCGGGTGGGATATTTCTCATGACGAGTTGAACATCGATGTGGCGCCGTCGAGCATTCTGGGTCTGATCGAATTTCTGAAAACGGATGCGACCTGCCGTTTCTCGACCCTCGTTGACATCACCGCTGTGGACTATGCCGGACGAGCAAAACGCTTCGATGTCGTCTATCATCTGCTGTCGATGTATCAGAACCACCGCGTCCGCCTGCGGGTGAGCGTGCGGGAGGATCAGATGGTGCCCTCGGCGATCCCGGTTCACGCCTCTGCCAACTGGTTTGAACGCGAGATTTTCGACATGTTTGGGATTCTCTTCACAGGGCATCCGGATTTGCGTCGCATTCTGACCGACTATGGCTTTCGCGGCCACCCGTTGCGCAAGGATTTCCCGACGACCGGCTATACAGAAGTACGCTATGACGAGGCGCAAAAACGCGTAGTCTACGAGCCGGTGAGTCTCGTGCAGGAGTATCGCCAATTCGATTTCATGTCTCCCTGGGAGGGCGCGGAATACATCCTTCCAGGCGATGAAAAGAAAGAGGCCTGATCGTTTGACTGCAAGCGTCGCATATCTGGAAAACCCGCAAGAGGTCGACCCGCGTTTTGCGTCGGTCGATTGCGTGTTTTTTGTGATTGGCGCGCAAAAAGCCGGGACGACTTGGCTTAGCCGTTATTTTAAGGCGCATGCCGATGTTTCTGTGCCGGAGTGGAAAGAGCACGACTATTGGAATATCGTCGAGGGTCGGCCCAATGCGTCACGCATGTTGCAAGCCCAAAGGGTTCGGCGTGAAAAACCGACAGTGTTGCGAAGCATCGCAGCGGCTATACCCTTCACTCTTCATGCGCGGCGTCAGCGGGCGATCACACTTGCGCTGAAAGCAGTGGAGGCACCCTTCGCGCCATATTCCGCATATGCTGATGTGATTTTGGAAAACAAGGATGACAACACTCGGGCTGCTGGTGAAATTTGCCCCGAATACGCGCTTTTGCAGCCTGAAACCTTTGCGCGCATGGCGGAATTAGCGCCCAATGTTCGGTTTATCTTTCTGATGCGCGATCCGGTTTCACGTTTCATCTCAGGTGCGCGACATAGCTTGCGAAAGAAGCTAGGAGAAAAACCCCCGACTGAGCAGGACCTGTCAGACATGATCAACCGCTTTGTCAATCGAACGGTTGCGTTGTCCAGATACGATAAGACGATCGCTGCATTGGAAAAAGCTGTTCCTGCAGACAAGATCCTTTACGTGTTTTTTGAGAACCTGTTCGATCAATCGCAGCTCAAAGAAATCTGCGCGTTTCTGGGTGTACCCTTTGTGCCCGGCCGCATTGACCGCAAAAACAATATTGCCGGAAAGAGTGCGGTTCCTGTTCGTGCAGAGGATCGGGCGAAGATCGCTGGCGTCCTAAAGCCTGTATATGATTTTGCAAAGCTCCGGTTCGGAGCAAAATTGCCGCAAAAGTGGCATGACAGTGCGGCGCTATGCTGAGCGTTTTCGATACTCTGCGGTTGTTCGACAATCGCTGCCTGTCAAAAGGGAGAACGATCTGATGGAAGGTCTGATTGGACTTGTCGTAGTTGTACTGCTGATCATTCCGATGCTGAAGCTGCTGCCGCACTTCGGGATCAATAAGTATTGGGCGCTTGTGTGCGTGGTTCCCCTCGTAGGCGTTCTTGCGCTTGTCTGGTGGATGAGCATCAAGCTGCAAGAGTTGGAGAGACGTTGAGATGATGGATGGTACCAAAGGTTTCGATGACGCTTTAACGGGCGAACAGAAAATCCGAAATTTCAACATCAACTTCGGGCCGCAACACCCAGCGGCGCATGGCGTGTTGCGCCTTGTGCTGGAGCTTGACGGTGAAATCGTCGAGCGTTGCGACCCGCACATCGGCTTGCTGCACCGAGGCACCGAAAAGCTGATGGAGAGCCGGACCTACCTCCAGAACCTGCCCTATTTTGACCGGCTGGACTATGTCGCCCCCATGAATCAGGAGCACGCGTGGTGTCTGGCCATCGAAAAGCTGACCGGTGTTGAGGTGCCCCGCCGGGCCTCCCTGATCCGGGTTCTCTTTTGCGAGATTGGTCGGGTCCTGAACCATATCCTCAACATCACGACGCAAGCCATGGATGTCGGCGCGCTGACCCCACCACTCTGGGGTTTCGAAGAGCGTGAAAAGCTCATGGTGTTCTATGAACGGGCTTGCGGGGCGCGTTTGCACGCCGCCTATTTCCGTCCCGGAGGCGTGCATCAGGATCTGCCGCCCGAGCTGATCGACGATATCGAGACCTGGGCGAAGGAATTTCCCCGTGTCATCGCAGATATCGACGGGCTTCTGACGGAGAACCGCATCTTCAAGCAGCGCAATGCAGACATTGGCGTCGTTACTGAAGAGGAAATCCTTGAATGGGGTTTCTCCGGTGTCATGGTCCGTGGGTCCGGTCTTGCGTGGGATTTGCGACGCGCGCAGCCGTACGAATGCTACGACGAATTCGACTTCCAAATCCCGGTTGGCAAGAACGGCGACTGCTTTGATCGCTATCTGGTGCGCATGGAAGAGATGCGCCAGTCCGTATCGATCATCCTGCAGGCGGTCGAAAAACTTCGCGCACCAGATGGGCAGGGCGACATCCTGGCGCGCGGCAAGATCACCCCGCCAAGCCGCGCTGACATGAAAACCTCAATGGAAAGCCTGATCCACCACTTCAAGCTCTATACCGAAGGGTTCCACGTGCCCGAGGGTGAGGTCTATGCGGCCGTCGAAGCGCCCAAGGGTGAGTTTGGCGTCTACCTCGTGGCCGATGGCACCAACAAGCCCTATCGCGCGAAAATCCGCGCACCGGGCTTTTTGCATCTTCAGGCGATGGATCACATCTCCAAAGGCCACCAACTAGCGGATGTCGCTGCGATCATCGGGACTATGGACGTCGTGTTTGGAGAAATCGACCGATGACCTTTTGGACCTTGCTTTTGCTTTACGCCGTGTCGCTTGCTGGTGCTTTTGCACTTGCGCGCGCTCGTCTGGCGTATGCAGATGCGGGGGCGAGATACCCTGCGCTTCATACCGCGAAATACCTCTTGGGGTCATTCCTGGCGGTCACGATCGCGCTGATCATATTCCTGCTGGCGAGTGCCGCTGCTTGTACGGAAGGGGCCCGCAGTGAAGGCACGTTGATCATCAAAGATGCCTGTTCAGCGACGCGTCGATGGTACGCCGTATTGACTGACTGGCAGTCTGGCATCGGCGCGTTTGTCGGGCTTTTGGGGCTGGCATGGTCCACACTCTTGAACGCGCTGATGGAAAAATCAGACAAAACTGAAGGAAACTGAGATGCTCCGTCGTCTTCACCCCGAACAGCCTGACAGCTTTGCCTTCACGCCTGACAATCAGGCCTGGGCCGACGGGCAGATCACCAAATACCCTGAGGGGCGTCAGGCTTCTGCAATCATTCCGCTTTTGTGGCGCGCACAGGAACAAGAAGGGTGGCTAAGCAAACCTGCCATCGAACATGTGGCCGACATGCTGGGTCTGAGCTATATCCGAGCATTGGAAGTCGCGACATTTTACTTTATGTTTCAGCTGCAACCCGTTGGTGCGATTGCGCATATTCAGGTTTGTGGTACAACGTCGTGCATGATCTGCGGTGCTGAAGACCTGATCGCAGTTTGTCAGGAAAAGATCGCTCCGAACCCGCACCAGCTGTCCGAGGACGGCAATTTCTCGTGGGAAGAGGTCGAGTGCCTCGGGTCGTGTTCCAATGCGCCAATGGCGCAAATCGGCAAGGACTATTACGAAGACCTGACCGCGGAGCGCATGGGTGAGATCATTGACGAAATGGCCGCGGGCAAGGTGCCGGTCCCGGGGCCGCAAAATGGTCGCTATGCGGCAGAGCCGTTAAAGGGCCTGACGTCGCTGACCGAATATGACAGCGGCAAGACCCAGTATAACGCCTCGGCTCAACTGGCGGTCGATATCGGCGACACGATCAAGCGTATTGATGGCACAGAAGTCCCTTTGACAATGCCGTGGCAGGGCGCAAACGCGAATGCTGCACCGGCGGCCAAGAAAGCGCCCGCACGTAAGGCGAAAGCAGCCGCCAAACCTGTCAGCCAAAAAGAAGAACCAAAACAGGTGCCGGCCGGAGCCGAGCCTGAAAGGCTGAAGGGGCCCCGCGAAAGTGGCGCGGACGATCTGAAGCTCATTAAAGGTGTGGGTCCGAAGCTTGAAGGGGTGCTCAACGACATTGGGATCTATCACTACGATCAGATTGCGAGTTGGACGGCGCAGGAAGTTGCCTGGGCCGACGAAAACCTTGTTGGCTTCAAAGGCCGTGTCAGCCGTGACGATTGGGTAAATCAGGCAAAGGCGCTTGCATCCGGCGAGGGGACAGAATTTTCACAAAGAGCGGAAAAAGACGGTATTTATAAAAAGTGATTGCTTGAATAACCGAAAGAGAGGCCTTCATGAATAACGACAGCGGAAAAATGGGGACGGCACTGGGGTGCTGGATCGTTGCATTCGGCATAGGAACGGTTGCAGGAACTTTCTTGTGGGTTTTGGGCGACTGGGGATTTCTTCAAGGTGCGTTCGTCGGGCTCATACTTTTTCTTATCATTGGCGCCCTCTTTAGCTGGGTGATGTTACGGCCGCTGCCAGCACCTAACGAGTTGGAGTTGACGACGCCGCCGGTTCCCGGAGCCGGTGCCGAGACACAGGCGGAGAAAACAACGCCGAAACCTGCACCCGCCGCCACAGCTGCGGCGCCCGCAGCAGCGAAACCGGACGCAAAGCCAGCCGCAAAAGCTGCGCCAGCCAAAAAGGCTCCCGCCAAGAAACCGGCCACGAAAAAGAAAGCTGAGCCAGCAAAGCCGAAGGATGATCGTCCGGCGATGTTGACCGAAGCGCCACAAGGCGCGTCGGCGGATGATCTCAAGAAGATCTCCGGGGTCGGACCGAAACTGGAGCAGACATTGAACGATCTGGGCATCTGGCATTACGAACAGGTGGCTCAACTGACGAAAAGCGACATCGCGTGGGTGGATGAACGCCTGCGCTTCAAGGGACGAATTGAAAGAGACGATTGGGTTGGTCAGGCCAAGGAATTGGCCAAAGCCAAAGGCTGACCCCGAAGACGAAGTCAGGAGGCTTCATGAGTGCGCAGGAACAACCGGCTGAGGCGCGAGAGCGTGCCCTGGCCGCCAAGGGACGGATGGTCAGCCTCGTGATTGTGGGGACCATGGTGCTTTGGGTGTTGTCGCTGTGGCTTGCGCCGAAATTTGGCATAACAGCCCGGCAATCGATCCTAATTGATCTGTTTGCACTGGCCGCCCTCTTTTGGTCTTTCATCGTCTCGATGCAATTGAAACGTGCGCGCAAGGCCGCGCGCGAGCAACGGTAAAAGGGGAAGCGGTATGCTTCAGGACAAGGATCGCATCTTTACCAATCTTTACGGCATGCACGACCGCACGCTGAAAGGTGCGCAGGCGCGTGGCCATTGGGATGGCACCGATGCCATCATCAAGAAAGGGCGCGACTGGATCGTGGACCAGATGAAGGCATCCGGATTGCGGGGACGGGGCGGCGCGGGCTTCCCGACCGGTCTCAAGTGGTCCTTCATGCCCAAGGAAAGCGACGGCCGCCCGGCCTATCTGGTGGTGAATGCGGACGAATCCGAGCCCGGCACCTGCAAGGATCGCGAGATCATGCGGCACGATCCGCATACGCTGGTCGAAGGCTGCCTGATCGCCTCTTTCGCGATGAACGCGCATGCTTGCTACATCTATATTCGCGGGGAATACATCCGCGAGAAGGAAGCATTGCAGGCAGCGATAGACGAGGCTTACGACGCTGGTCTCATTGGCAAGAATGCGGCTGGCTCAGGATGGGACTTTGATCTTTACCTGCATCACGGCGCAGGGGCCTATATCTGTGGTGAGGAGACTGCGCTGCTGGAAAGCCTTGAGGGCAAAAAGGGCATGCCGCGCATGAAGCCGCCGTTCCCGGCGGGGGCAGGTCTTTATGGCTGCCCGACCACCGTGAACAACGTAGAATCGATCGCCGTTGTGCCAACGATCTTGCGGCGCGGACCGGAGTGGTTTTCCTCCTTTGGCCGTCCGAACAACGCAGGTACCAAGCTCTTTGCGATTTCGGGTCATGTGAACAACCCTTGCGTGGTTGAAGAAGCGATGTCGATCAGTTTCGAAGAGTTGATTGAGACGCATTGCGGCGGCATCCGTGGCGGCTGGGACAACCTCAAGGCGGTGATCCCCGGTGGGTCGTCCGTGCCAATGATCCCCGGTAAGGACATGAAAGACGCAATAATGGATTTCGATTACCTGCGCGAGCAACGCTCCGGCCTTGGCACAGCGGCGGTGATCGTGATGGATAACTCCACCGATGTGATCAAAGCGATCTGGCGGCTGTCGAAATTCTACAAGCATGAAAGCTGTGGACAATGTACGCCCTGTCGCGAAGGCACCGGCTGGATGATGCGCGTAATGGATCGTTTGGTCACCGGAGAGGCGGAACCCGAAGAGATCGACATGCTGCTGGACGTGACCAAACAGGTCGAAGGCCACACGATCTGCGCGCTTGGTGATGCTGCGGCGTGGCCGATCCAGGGTCTCATCCGACACTTCCGGGATGAGATCGAGGATCGGATCAAACACAAGCGTTCCGGGCGCGTGAGCGCTGTGGCTGCCGAATGAATATTGCCGTGCACACAAGCGGCCGCCTCAAAGCTCCTATCGGTCATTCGATGGTTAAGGGCTTCGTTGACGGTGTTGATGCAATCTTTGCACTCGCTGAGCGTTCTGAAGGCTTCGTTTGGCGGCTTAACACCGATGACAATCCTGAGGCGATCAAGGAAAGGCAGGCATATTCCGGTGATGCTCGAATAGTTGTAACGCTGTCAGTCTGGGAGAGTTTGGAACAACTTCGCCACTATGCGTACAGCACACTGCATGGCAAGTTTTATGACCGCAGGTCAGACTGGTTTGAGACTTCCGATTTAGCCACGATGGTCTTGTGGCACGTTGACGATGACATTCGGCCGACGCTTCAAGAAGCGAAAAACCGGTTGAATAGCCTGGTAAAAAATGGCCCCACTCGAAACGCTTTCGGCATGCAGCACGCGGAGGAATTCTCGTAGTGTATCTTGCTGAGCTTAATGTTGGCCGTCTTTTAGCGCCCGTGGATGATCCGCGTGTCGCCGAGTTCATGGCGAACCTTGACCGGATCAATGGGCTGGGCAAGCGCATGCCGGGGTTTGTTTGGATGATGGAAGGTTCGGGCGAGCCGGGCACAGGCAATACCGAGGCCAAGATCGACGGGGACCCGCAGTATGTTTCCAATCTGACAGTTTGGGAAAGTGTTGAGACGCTGGAGAAATTTGTCTGGGGCACGATCCACAAGCAGTTCTACGAGCGCCGTCAGGAGTGGTTTGAAGTGCTTGGCGAGATGCACTTTGTGATGTGGTGGGTGCCAGAAGGGCATGAACCGACGCTGGAAGAAGCGCTTGACCGTCTGGAGCACCTCAAGAAACACGGCGACAGCGATCATGCTTTCGGGTGGTCCTATCTCAACAACGCCGAAATGTGGAAGAACAACCGGTGTGCGCCGGTTGCTGCGGAGTAACGGGTATGCGGTTTGGTTTGCTCCTCTTGATGTCAGCACTGGCGCTGGTCGCCTGTGGACCGGATGACGATGACATCCTGTTTGACGGGCAGTTTTTCCGCTCCAAGCTGAAAACCGAGCGGAGCACGCCAGATGAATTCATTGTCACCAGCAGTCCGGTGTCCGCATCATTGGCGGGCGCGCGTGAAGCCGCCCGCTACGAGGCGACGGTCTATTGCGTGAACCGTTTTGGCCGATCTGACATCATCTGGGCGGTTGGCCCGGACAGCCCCGATGAACAATTGCCAATCTTGAACGACACGCTGACCCTGCAGGGGAGGTGCCCGCAATGAGCCGCGGTCTGATCTGCGCAATGCAGCCGCGTTATTGCCTATCAGGCGGTGCGCAGCTCCACATGCCGAAAGGGGACGCAATAAGCGCGTGCCTTGCATCGGCAAAAGGAGAAATCGGATGCGCAAAGTGATTGTGGGGATATTGGTGGCAGTATTGGCAGCGGGCGCGGTGGCGGCCAAACCCGCTTTGCGGGATGTGCCAGACATTGACAATGGGTTGTTCGTGGTTGGACTCGCCCATGAAATCCGCAAGAATTGCCCGTCGATTGATGCGCGGCTCTTCAAAGCATTTGGCGTGCTGCGCGGGTTGGAGCGCGAAGCGCGTGATCTGGGCTACACCGAAGACGAGATCCGCACGCATCTGAAGTCAAAGTCGGAAAAGAAACGTTTGCGCGCGCGTGCCGCGAAATACATGGAGTCCCAAGGGTTTGGGCAGGACAAAGCGGGTTACTGCGCGCTCGGAGAAGCCGAGATCGCTCGTAATTCGGAAATTGGTGCGCTGCTGCGCACTTCGAAATAGGGATTTGCACCGAGGGCGGTGCAATGGAAAAAGGCGAATGATATGAGCGATCTGCGCAAGATCATTATCGACGACAAAGAGGTAGAAGTAGACGGGGCAATGACCCTCATTCAGGCGTGTGAAGAAGCGGGTATTGAGATCCCGCGTTTTTGCTACCACGAACGTCTGACCATCGCGGGCAACTGCCGGATGTGCCTTGTCGAAGTGGTCGGCGGCCCCCCGAAACCTGCTGCCTCCTGTGCGATGCAGGTGAAAGACCTTCGCCCGGGACCGGAGGGGCAACCGCCCGTAGTCAAGACCAACTCGCCCATGGTCAAGAAGGCCCGCGAAGGGGTGATGGAGTTTCTGCTCATCAACCACCCGCTCGATTGCCCGATTTGCGATCAAGGTGGCGAATGCGACCTGCAGGATCAGGCGATGGCCTATGGTGTGGATTTCAGCCGTTACCGCGAACCGAAGCGCGCGACGGAAGATCTCGATCTTGGCCCTCTGGTCGAGACGCATATGACGCGCTGCATCTCTTGCACGCGGTGCGTACGCTTTACAACGGAAGTCGCGGGTATTCACCAGATGGGCCAGACAGGTCGCGGTGAAGACGCAGAGATCACCTCTTACTTGGGACAGACGCTTGACAGTAACCTGCAGGGCAACATCATCGACCTGTGTCCGGTTGGTGCTCTGGTCTCGAAACCCTATGCGTTTACGGCCCGTCCGTGGGAGCTGACCAAGACCGAAAGCATCGATGTGATGGATGCTTTGGGCTCAAACATCCGTGTGGATACCAAGGGGCGTGAAGTCATGCGTTTCCTGCCACGCAACCATGATGGCGTGAATGAAGAGTGGATCTCCGACAAGACCCGGTTTGTCTGGGACGGGTTGCGCCGCCAGCGTTTGGACCGTCCCTACATTCGGGAAAACGGCAAGCTGCGTGCCGCAAGCTGGCCCGAGGCTCTGACGGCAGCTGCCAATGCCATGGCAGGTAAGAAGCTGGCGGGCCTGGTCGGTGACTTGGTGTCGGTTGAAGCTGCTTACGCGCTGAAACAGCTGATCGAAGGGCAGGGCGGCATCGTGGAATGCCGGACCGATGGTGCCAAGCTGCCGGGGGATAATCGTTCCGCCTATGTGGGCACGGCTAGAATAGAGGATCTTGATACTGCCAAGGCCATCATGCTGATCGGCGCCAACCCGGCGGTGGAAGCGCCTGTGCTCAACGCGCGCATTCGCAAGGCCTGGACCAAGGGAGCTAATGTTGGACTGGTCGGTGAAGCCGTTGATCTGACGTATGAATACTTCCATCTTGGCGACGACCGGAAGGCGCTGGCCAAGCTGCTGGAAGACGACCACTCAAGCGTGAACGACAAACCTACTGTCGTGATCGTCGGCTTGGGCGCGCTGCGCGAGGCCGATGGCGCGGCAGTGCTTGCCGAGGCAATGGCTTTTGCGGAGAAGACGAAATCAAAGTTCATGGTGCTGCACACTGCCGCCGGGCGCGTCGGCGCGCTGGATATCGGCGCCGTCAATGATCGTGGCATAGAAGCCGTCGCAGACGCTGACGTGATCTACAACCTCGGCGCGGATGAAATTGAAATCAAAGACGGTCCCTTCGTCATCTATCAGGGCAGCCATGGCGACCGGGGTGCCCATCGGGCAGATATTATTCTGCCGGGTGCGGCCTACACCGAAGAGCCCGGACTGTTCGTCAATACCGAAGGGCGTCCGCAGCTGGCATTGCGAGCCGGGTTCGCGCCAGGGGAGGCCAAGGAGAACTGGGCAATTCTGCGCGCACTCTCCGCTGAGATGGGTGCTCAATTGCCCTTCGACAGCGTTGCGCAGCTACGCCAGATGTTGGTGAAGGATGTGCCGCATCTGGCCAAGATTGATGATGTCGCAGAAAACGAGTGGAAGCCCCTTTCGAGAGGCAGCCTTGGCGACGCAACCTTCCGGCAGGCCATTGCGGATTTCTACCTGTCAAACCCGATCGCGCGGGCGTCTGAGCTTATGGCCGAGCTTTCCGCCAACGCAAAGGCTCGCAAGCAGGGGGCGTTGGCAGCAGAATGACACGTCTCGCGCTCATATCGCCGTTGGCACTGGCAGCTTGTGCGCCGCCGGTACCGATGGCTGAGGATTTCATCCCGGACTATTTGGGCGTGGAAACCACGGCGCTGGACACGGATCTCGTGCAAGTGAATGTTTCGATGACGAAAGCGCAAAGCGAAAAAGACGTCCGAAACTATGCCGAATGCGCTGTCGTTCGCTACGCGCTGGACCGGGGTTTCGGATTTGCGCGGCATTTGCGCACAAATATTGAGGAAGAGGGTGGCGTGTGGTCGGCAGATGCTGTTTACACCATCTCGCCAACCCTGCCTGACGGGCTAGCCACAATTGACGCCGAAGTCACTGCGGCAGCCTGTGAGCAAAGCGGAATACCGATGGTGTGAGGACCTAATGGCTGAATTCTTTACCACTCCCGGCGGCATTGCTGTCCTGATCCTTGCGCAAGTGCTTGCGGTCATAGGCTTTGTAATGGTCTCACTCTTGTTTTTGGTCTACGGCGACCGAAAAATCTGGGCGGCGGTGCAAATGCGACGCGGGCCCAATGTTGTTGGCACTTTCGGCCTCTTGCAAACCGTGGCAGACGCGCTGAAATATGTGGTCAAAGAGGTGGTTGTGCCTGCAGGGGCGGACAAGACCGTCTTTATGTTGGCCCCGATGACCTCTTTTGTGCTGGCCTTGCTTGCCTGGGCCGTGATCCCCTTCAACGACGGCTGGGTGCTCAGCGACATTAATGTGGCGATCCTGTTTGTCTTTGCGGTTTCTTCGCTGGAGGTTTACGGCGTCATCATGGGGGGCTGGGCGTCGAACTCAAAGTATCCGTTCCTCGGGTCGCTCCGCTCGGCAGCTCAGATGATCTCATACGAAGTGTCGTTGGGCTTGATCATTATCGGCGTCATCATCTCCACCGGGTCGATGAACTTTGGCGGCATCGTTGCTGCACAAGACGGCCCGTATGGGTTCTTCTCGTGGTACTGGTTGCCGCACTTCCCGATGGTTTTTCTGTTCTTCATCAGTTGTCTGGCAGAGACGAACCGCCCCCCGTTTGACTTGCCGGAGGCCGAATCTGAACTGGTCGCTGGCTATCAAGTTGAATATTCCTCTACACCCTTCCTGCTGTTCATGGCGGGTGAGTATATCGCCATCTTCCTGATGTGCGCGCTGACCTCGCTGCTGTTCTTTGGGGGTTGGTTGTCCCCGATCCCGTTGTTGCCGGACGGCCCGCTCTGGATGGTGGCAAAGATGGCGTTTTTCTTCTTCATCTTCGCGATGGTGAAGGCAATTACACCCCGCTACCGCTATGACCAATTGATGCGCCTGGGTTGGAAAGTCTTCTTGCCGTTCAGCCTGGTCTGGGTGGTCTTCGTGGCCTTTGCGGCAAAATTCGAATGGTTCTGGGGTGCATATGCACGCTGGGGCATGGGAGGTTGATATGACACAGATCGACTACACACGTGCTGCCAAGTATTTCCTGCTTCAGGACTTCTGGGTTGGAATGAAGCTTGGGCTCAAATACTTCTTCGCGCCCAAGGCCACGCTGAACTACCCGCACGAGAAAGGACCGCTCAGCCCCCGTTTCCGGGGCGAGCACGCGCTGCGCCGGTACCCAAATGGCGAAGAACGCTGCATCGCCTGCAAGCTCTGCGAAGCGATTTGCCCGGCTCAGGCCATTACAATTGATGCCGAACCCCGCGATGACGGCAGCCGTCGCACGACACGGTATGACATCGACATGACCAAATGCATCTATTGTGGGTTCTGCCAGGAGGCCTGCCCGGTCGATGCGATCGTGGAAGGCCCGAATTTCGAGTTCTCTACCGAGACGCGCGAAGAGCTGTATTACGATAAGGACAAGCTGCTCGCCAATGGTGAACGCTGGGAAGCGGAAATTGCGCGCAACCTTGAAATGGATGCACCGTACCGATGAGTGACCCCAAGAACCCATTTGAGGGCATGAACCCTTTCGCCGCCATGATGACCCAGGCGCAGGAAATGGCAAAATCGTTTCCGGCGATGGAAGCTTTCACGCCGAAGGGCTTTGAAAACATGATGGGCACGATGCCCAAGGACATGATGGAAATGATGTTCGGCAATACGCTAAACGAAGGCGGGCTGGATGCGCGGACACGCATGTTGTTGACCTTGGCGGGCCTGACCATGCAAGGCGCACAGAACGATGTGGCGTTCCGGCAGGCGGTACGCCATGCGGTCGAGGCAGGTGCGACGCAGCAACACATCGTGGAGACCATTGGTCAGATGTCGATGTTTGCGGGATTGCCGGCAATGACCCGCGCGCTCGAACTGGCGCAGCAGGTGTTGGACGAAGAAAAGGACGCAGAATGACTGTTTTTGCCTTTTACCTTTTTGCCATAAGTGTGATCGCGGGCGGATTGTTCACGGTCATAAGCCGGAACCCGGTGCATTCTGTTCTCTGGCTCATCCTCGCCTTTCTGTCGGCCGCCGGGCTCTTTGTGCTTTTGGGTGCTGAATTTGTCGCGATGCTTTTGATCATTGTCTACGTGGGCGCGGTCGCGGTGTTGTTCCTGTTCGTGGTGATGATGCTCGATGTGGATTTCGCCGAACTCAAGGCCGAGATGGCGCGGTATATGCCGTTGGCCTTGCTGATTGGGCTGGTGATCCTGATGCAATTCGTGATGGCATTCGGGGCGTGGGAAAGCGATGCCGCCGCCGAAAGCTTGCGCGCACAAGTCACACCCGTCGATCGTCACAACACCGAAGCGCTAGGCTTGATCCTATACGATCAGTATTTCCTGCTGTTCCAACTTGCGGGCCTGATCCTTCTCGTCGCGATGATCGGGGCAATCGTTTTGACCCTCCGCCACCGCTCCGATGTGAAACGTCAGGATGTGGTCGCCCAGATGATGCGCGACCCGGCCAAGGCGATGGAATTGAAAGACGTTAAACCGGGGCAGGGGCTTTGAAGTTGAGGCTACTTTATATCTTGCTTATGCTGACGTTTCCTTCGGCAGCTTTGGCGTGTACCTTCATAGCGCCAACTGGCGCCGAGAAATGGACCCACATACGGGCAAGCGAACCATTAAAAATGGACGCATCATGTGCTTTCGTGAATGGTGGGATTTCAGATGAAATTTCTGGTGGACCTGCTGTACCGCTTGGTGATGGTCGATTTTATCAACTAGTAGAAAACGGCCTATTTAATCGGACTATTCCAACGGCAATCATCGTTGACTGCAATTTTCGGCAAATGACCATGATTGGGGCGAAGTACATTAACCTTGATGATGAGGAACCTCACGACCCTTGCTTCGGTCCAGTCAGCGGTGAGCTTTCACATTTTTTGCCCCCTGATGGTCCGTTGGAATTGACTGAAGGTCGCGACCTTTTGGAGTTCGAAGAGATCGCATTCAAGACGGAAGATATCCAGGTGGTCGCAAACGGAGGAAGGGTCATGGGACCAGACATTTACGGCATTCCGTATCCGCGCAAAGACCGGGTCGATTTCCTCTGCGGCTGTAAAATCCACTATCCAGAGTCTGCAGGAGCCAAGAAATGATCGGACTTGAACATTATTTGACAGTCGCAGCGACCTTGTTCGTGATCGGGATATTCGGGCTCTTTCTGAACCGCAAAAACATCATCATCCTGCTGATGAGCATCGAATTGATGCTGCTGGCGGTAAACATCAATCTGGTCGCTTTCTCCAGCTTCCTCGGTGATCTGGTTGGTCAGGTCTTCACACTCTTTGTACTGACTGTGGCCGCGGCGGAAGCGGCGATCGGGCTTGCCATTCTGGTCTGTTTCTTCCGCAACCGCGGCACCATCGCCGTGGAAGACGTCAATGTGATGAAGGGCTAAGGCCATGGAAACAATTCTCCTCTTTGCCCCGCTTGTTGGCGCAATCCTCTGTGGCTTTGGCTGGAAGTACGTCGGTGAGGTCGCCGCGTGCTGGATCTCGACGGGTTTGCTGTTCCTGTCCGCCTTGCTGTCCTGGATTGTCTTCCTGAGCTTTGACGGCACAACCGAGCAAATCCAGATCCTGCGCTTTATCGAAAGTGGCAGCCTCAGCACGGATTGGGCAATCCGGCTGGACCGTCTGACCGCGATCATGCTGATCGTTATCACGACAGTCTCCAGCCTCGTGCATCTTTACAGCTTCGGGTACATGGACAAAGACCCGCAGTGGAAGGAAACGGAATCCTATAAGCCGCGCTTCTTTGCCTATCTGAGCTTCTTTACCTTTGCGATGTTGATGCTGGTGACAGCAGACAACCTCGTGCAGATGTTCTTTGGCTGGGAAGGCGTGGGTGTCGCCTCCTATCTGCTGATCGGGTTCTACTACCGTAAACCGTCGGCGAACGCTGCGGCGATTAAGGCCTTCGTGGTCAACCGTGTGGGCGATTTTGGCTTCGCACTCGGCATATTTGCATTGTTCTTTCTGACCGACAGCATCAACTTCGACGATATCTTCGCGGCGGCGCCGGAGCTGGCAGAAACCCAACTCACGTTCCTATGGGGCGAGTGGAATGCCGCAAACCTGATCGCCTTCCTTCTCTTCATAGGTGCCATGGGCAAATCAGCGCAGCTTCTGTTGCACACCTGGTTGCCTGACGCGATGGAAGGACCGACGCCGGTCTCGGCTCTGATCCATGCGGCGACGATGGTAACCGCTGGCGTGTTTCTCGTTTGTCGCATGTCGCCGATCATGGAGTTCGCGCCCGAAGCGACGGCATTCATAACGGTGATTGGGGCGACAACCGCCTTTTTCGCAGCGACAGTTGGTCTGGTGCAAACGGACATCAAGCGCGTGATCGCCTATTCCACCTGTTCGCAGCTGGGCTACATGTTTGTGGCCGCCGGCGTGGGAATGTACTCTGCGGCAATGTTCCACCTCTTCACGCACGCCTTCTTCAAGGCGATGCTGTTCCTTGGTGCGGGCTCGGTCATTCACGCCATGCACCACGAGCAGGACATGATGAACTACGGCGGGCTGCGCAAAAAGATCCCCTACACGTTCTGGGCCATGATGATCGGGACGCTCGCCATCACTGGTGTCGGTATCCCAGTCTGGATCCTGACCCTTGGCGAAATACCGATTGGATTTGCCGGTTTCCAATCCAAGGACGCAATTGTAGAAAGTGCCTTCGCCTCGGGGTCCATGTATGGCTTCTGGGCGCTGGTGATCGCGGCTCTCTTCACCAGCTTCTACAGCTGGCGACTGATGTTCCTGACATTCTACGGCACGCCGCGTGGCGACAAGCATACCCATGATCACGCCCATGAAAGCCCGATGACAATGATCGTCCCGCTGGGGATTCTCGCACTCGGAGCGATCTTTGCCGGGATGGTCTGGTATGGCTCATTCTTCGGGCATACTGACAAGGTCGCCAAGTTCTATGGCATTCCTTACGCGGAAGCTGGTGCACACGGAGATGCCCATGCGGATGATCATGGGGACGAGAAGGCCCACGGTGATGATCATGGCAAAGAGGGTGAGCATCACTACGCCTTCGCAGGTCAGCCGGGTGAGGGCGCGCTTTACATCGCGCCTGACAACACGTTGCTCGACGACGCTCACAAGGTGCCTTACTGGGTGAAGACCTCGCCCTTTGCGGCGATGCTGCTCGGGTTCCTCGTGGCCTATTGGTTCTACATTGTGAACCCGGAACTGCCCAAGCGGTTGGCCGAGAATCAACGCCCGCTGTACCTTTTCCTCAAGAACAAGTGGTACTTTGACGAGCTTTACAACGTCGTGTTTGTCGGACCTGCCAAGTGGATCGGCAGCTTCTTCTGGCGGCGCGGTGATGGCGACGTGATCGACGGCAGCCTTAACGGTGTCGCGATGGGGATCATCCCCTTCTTCACACGGCTCGCAGGACGGGCGCAGTCTGGTTACATCTTCACCTATGCCTTCGCCATGGTGATCGGTATTGCGGTGCTGGTGACCTGGATGACTCTGAGCGGAGGAGCAAACTGATGGACAACCTTCTGTCAATTGTCACCTTCGTTCCTGCTCTTGCGGCGCTGATCCTCGCGGTCTTCCTGCGCGGCGATGACGAGGCAGCGAACCGCAACGCCAAATGGGTTGCGATGTTTGCAACTTCCGCCACCTTCCTCGTGTCGCTGTTTATCCTGTCAGGCTTCAACCCGCAGGACACCGGCTTTCAGTTTGTGGAAGAACGGGAATGGCTGCTCGGCCTCCAGTACAAGATGGGCGTCGACGGGATTTCAGTGCTCTTTGTGATGCTGACCACGTTCATGATGCCGCTGGTAATTGCCGCCTCCTGGAATGTGACCGATCGGGTCAAAGAATACATGATCGCCTTCCTGATGTTGGAGACACTGATGCTCGGCGTCTTCATGGCCTTGGATCTGGTGCTCTTCTATCTCTTCTTCGAGGCGGGACTGATCCCGATGTTCCTGATCATCGGCATCTGGGGCGGGGCGAACCGCATTTATGCGAGCTTCAAGTTCTTCCTGTATACCTTCCTCGGTTCAGTTTTGATGCTGGTTGCTATGGTCGGCATGTTCGCCGATGCGGGCACGACTGACATCGAGCTGCTTTTGCGGCATGAGTTTGCTTATGCTGATTTCTCGATCCTCGGCATCCAGATCGTGGGGGGGATGCAGACGTTGCTGTTCCTCGCATTCTTTGCCAGCTTTGCGGTCAAGATGCCCATGTGGCCGGTGCACACCTGGTTGCCGGATGCCCACGTGCAGGCGCCGACGGCGGGGTCGGTCGTTCTGGCGGCAATCCTGTTGAAGATGGGCGGCTACGGGTTCCTGCGATTCTCGCTTCCGATGTTCCCGGTCGGGGCAGAGGTGCTGACCCCGCTGGTGCTATGGATGTCGGCTATTGCGATTGTCTACACCTCTTTGGTGGCGCTGGTGCAGGAAGACATGAAGAAGCTGATCGCGTATTCCTCGGTGGCGCACATGGGCTTTGTCACGATGGGGATTTTTGCGGCAAATCAACAAGGCGTTGATGGTGCGATCTTCCAGATGATCAGCCACGGCTTTATCTCCGGTGCGCTCTTTCTCTGCGTAGGTGTGATCTACGACCGGATGCATACCCGTGACATCGACGCCTACGGCGGCCTCGTGAACCGCATGCCGGCGTATGCCCTGATCTTCATGCTCTTTACCATGGCGAATGTGGGTTTGCCGGGCACCTCGGGTTTCGTGGGTGAATTCCTGACTCTGATGGCAGTCTTCCAGGTCAACACTTGGGTTGCAGCCGTCGCGACAACAGGCGTGATTTTCTCGGCAGCCTATGCTTTGTGGCTCTATCGCCGTGTGGTGATGGGCGATCTGATCAAGGAAAGCCTCCGTTCGATCAGCGACATGACGCGGCGCGAGAAATGGATTTTTGCACCACTTGTGACCATGACCCTGTTGCTAGGTGTCTACCCGGCACTGGTGCTGGATATCACTGGCCCGGCGGTAGCCGCTTTGGTTGCCAATTATGATACAGCGCTGGCTGCGGCAGAGGCCGCCAGCCAGATCGCATCGAACTAAAGGACGGATAGAATGATTTCCGCTGACCTGACCGTTGTCCTGCCCGAGATCGCCCTCGCTGTTTACGCCATGCTGGCGTTGATCGTTGCGGTCTACACCTACAAGGATGCGACGGCATCGCTGCTCGTCCTCATAACCGCGGGGCTTATGGTTACGCTTGGTGCCTGGATCATGGTGCACGGCGAAGGGACGAACGTTGCCTTTGGCGGTATGATTGTCGAAGACGGTTTTGCGCGATTTGCCAAGGTCACAATCCTCTTCTCCGCCGCTGCTATTCTGGTGATGTCCGAAGGGTATATGCGCAGCCGCGACTTGCTGCGGTTTGAGTATCCACTGCTGGTCGCTTTGGCTGCGGTGGGCATGATGGTCATGGTGTCTGCCGGCGATCTTATGGCGCTTTACATGGGGTTGGAGCTTCAGTCGCTGGCGCTATATGTCGTGGCATCGCTGCGGCGCGATAGCGTAAAATCAACGGAAGCAGGCCTGAAGTATTTTGTGCTTGGCGCGCTGTCTTCCGGCTTGTTGCTCTACGGTGCATCGCTGGTTTACGGCTATGCTGGCACAACACTTTTCTCAGGCATCATCGAAACGGCGCAACACGGCGATGTGTCCCTTGGCCTGCTCTTTGGGCTGGTTTTCCTGATCGCTGGGATGGGCTTCAAGGTATCTGCTGTGCCCTTCCATATGTGGACGCCTGACGTCTACGAGGGCGCGCCTACACCGATAACGGCTTTCTTTGCGACCGCACCCAAGGTCGCGGCGATGGGGCTGTTTGCGCGGGTGCTTCATGATGCCTTTGGCAATGCGGTCAGCGACTGGAGCCAGATCGTGGCGCTCTTGTCGGTTTGTTCCATGTTCCTGGGCGCAGTGGCAGCGATCGGCCAGACCAACATCAAACGCCTGATGGCATTCTCCTCCATTGCGCATATGGGATATGCGCTGATGGGCCTGGCGGCAGGGACTGTGCTTGGTGTGCAGGCGATGCTGATCTACATGGCGATCTATGTGACAATGAACGTCGGTACTTTTGCGTTCATCCTGATGATGGAGCGTGACGGACAACCGGTGACCGACATCCGCGCGCTGAACATGTATTCGAAAAAAGAGCCGGGCAAAGCGCTGGCGATGCTGGTCTTGCTGTTCTCGCTCGCTGGTGTGCCGCCCATGCTGGGCTTCTTTGGAAAGTTCTACGTGCTGCGCGCGGCCTATGAAGGCGGGCTGGCCTGGCTGGCCATCGCCGGGGTCGTGGCCTCCGTGATTGGAGCCTATTATTACTTGCGGATCGTCTTCTTCATGTACTTTGGCGACGAGAGTGAAGAAGGGATCGATCAGGGCGGATCACCTGTGCTCTGGGGGTTCCTGATGGCCTCGGCCGCGATCATGGTGCTGGGGATCGCCAACATGTTTGGGGTCGAAGCGGCAGCGGCAGCGGCGGCGGCGACGCTTGTCAACTGAGCCGAAGTGCCGGTTGTTTGCCCGGTGTGATCCTGACGTGCGACGAGCAAAAAATTGACCATGTGGCCAGAGAACTACGGGCGCGTTGTGCTCGCCGAAGTCGGGTCAACATCAGATGTGGCAAAGCATTTGGCCGCAGACCATGCTGCGCCGTTTTGGGTGCTTGCCGATCGGCAAACCGCGGCGAGGGGTCGACGGGGTCGCGCCTGGATCAACCCCGAAGGAAATTTCGCAGCGACCCTGGTCCTTCAAACCAACGAACCACCTGCACAGGTGGCACTGCGCTCATTCGTGATGTCCTTGGCTCTGTTCCGGGCATTTGGTGATGTGACCGGGCAACCTCATCTGTTTTCTCTTAAATGGCCGAACGATGTTCTTTTGAACGGTGGTAAGGTCGCGGGCATTCTTCTGGAGAATGCAGGCATCATGCACCAAGGTACTTTTTTGACCATTGGTGTCGGCGTCAATCTTGTTGCAGCGCCATCCCCGAGCGAGGTCGAAACCACGGCGGTCCTGCCTGTCTCACTGAAGTCGGAAACGAAGGTGCAATGCAGTACCGAAGGTTTTCTGGACCATCTCGCCTATCATTATGCGCTTCTGGAGACGCAGTTTCAGGACTTTGGGTTTTCTCCCATTCGTACGGGTTGGCTGGCTCACGCGGCGCGCCTGGGGGAAACCATCACAGCGCGCACTGGCGATCAAACTACGACAGGTATTTTTGAGGATGTGGACGCCAACGGGCATCTTGTGTTACGCGGCCCTCGCGGGGCTGCGAAAATCGCGGCAGCGGACGTCTTTTTCTAGGGCTCGGAGGGTCGCATATGCTGCTGGCAATCGACTGTGGAAACACCAATACGGTTTTCTCAATCTGGGATGGTAAGAAATTTCTGGCGACGTGGCGTACCTCGACCGAATGGCAGCGCACGGCGGATCAGTATTACGTCTGGCTGAGCACGCTGATGAAGTTCCAAAACCTGGATGTTGAGATCACCGATGTGGTGATTTCGTCAACGGTGCCACGTGTAGTCTTCAACTTGCGTGTGTTTTCGGATCGCTATTTCAATACGCGGCCTCTGGTGGTGGGGAAACCGGACTGTCTGTTGCCGGTGGATGTTCGGGTTGACGAAGGCACTCAAGTGGGCCCTGACCGGCTGGTCAACACGGTTGCAGGGTTCGACCTCTTTGGCGGTGATCTAATCATGGTCGATTTCGGCACGGCAACGACGTTCGATGTCGTCGATACCGATGGCGCTTACGTGGGGGGGGTGATTGCGCCCGGCGTGAACCTCAGCCTTGAGGCCTTGCATCAGGCGGCGGCAGCGCTTCCCCATGTCGATATATCAAAACCTCAACGCGTCGTGGGTACCAATACTGTCGCTTGTATGCAGTCTGGTGTTTTTTGGGGTTATGTTGGTCTCGTGCGTGAGATATGTGACCGCATCAAAGCGGAGCGCGCGCGGGACATGCGTGTTGTTTCGACCGGGGGCTTGGCCCCGCTCTTCCAACAGTCCGTTTCGCTTTTCGACGACTTTCAGGATGACCTGACAATGCACGGCCTGACCGTGATCCATAAGTTCAACAAGGAAAACACCTAGCTTATGAGTACTGAACGATTGATCTACCTACCCCTCGGCGGGGCGGGTGAAATTGGTATGAATGCCTATGTGTATGGCTATGGTGCCCCCGGCAAAGAACGTCTGATCGTTGTGGACCTTGGCGTGGCATTCCCGGATATGGATGGCACACCGGGCGTCGACCTCATCTTGCCGGATATCACCTGGCTCAAGGAACGGCGTGACCAGATTGAGGCTGTTTTCATCACCCATGCGCATGAGGACCATATCGGAGCGGTTGCGCATACCTATGAGGATCTGCGCGCACCGATCCATGCCCGGGCCTTTACGGCCAATATCGCGCGCCGCAAGATGGAGGAACACGGGTATGGCGAAGACACGGTCCAAACCGTTTCCGCATGGCCGCAAACGATCAAGGCCGGGCCGTTCACTGTTGGGTTCCTGCCGATTTCCCATTCGATACCTGAAAGCTCCTCACTTGTCATAGACACGCCCGATGGCCGGGTGATCCATTCAGGCGACTTCAAACTGGACGAGACTCCGCTTGTGGGAGAGCCTTTCGACGCAGACCTTTGGGCTGAGGTCAGCAAAGGCGGCGTGAAAGCGCTCATCTGTGACAGTACCAACGTATTCTCACAGCATGAGGGCCGGTCAGAGGCAAGTGTGGGACCGGAAATCACGAAGCTGGTTCAAGAGGCCGAGGGCATGGTTGTGGCGACGACCTTTGCGTCCAACGTCGCACGGGTGAAAACCTTGGCAGATGCTGGCGTGCGGGCAGGGCGGTCCATTGTGTTGATGGGGCGAGCGATGCGTCGGATGATCGAGGCTTCGATCGAAACCGGTGTGCTGAATGATTTCCCGTCGGTGGTAAGTCCCGAGGATGCCAGATCGATACCGCGCGAAAACCTCATGTTGCTGGTCACCGGTTCCCAGGGAGAGAGGCGCGCAGCGTCGGCGCAACTGGCGCGTGGCAAGTATCAGGGAATGGAAATGAAAGAGGGTGACCTGTTCCTCTTTTCGTCAAAGACAATTCCGGGCAACGAAAAAGGGGTCATCCGGATCATCAATGCGTTTTCCGAACAGGGCGTTGACGTGGTGGATGACAGCTCAGGCCTTTATCACGTGTCGGGGCATGCGAACCGACCGGATCTCGAAAAACTGAGCAGCATCGTCAAACCGCAGGTCCTGATCCCAATGCATGGGGAGCATCGACACCTGCGCGAACACGTAAAGCTTGCGGAACGAAATGGCATGACCGGCGTGCTGGCTGTAAATGGCATGATGGTAGACCTGTCTGGCAATCAGCCAACCATTGCGGAATACATCGAAACGGGTCGCACATACCTCGATGGATCCGTGCAAATCGGCGCGATGGACGGCGTCGTCCGGGACCGCATACGCGTCGCTCTGAACGGCCATGTCGTCGTGACACTCATCGTCGATGAAGAGGATGAGCCATTGGGGGACCCGTGGTGCGAGCTCAAGGGGGTGCCGGAAACCGGTCGCAGCAGGGCGGCATTGGTGGACGTGCTTGAGGCGGATCTGGGCCAGTGGCTGGGCCGAGCAGACCCAAAAACGCTACGCGACGACGAAAAACTGCAGGAAGGCCTGCGTCGGATTGTACGCCAGACCTCCATGGATGAAATCGGCAAGAAACCCGAGGTGACTGTTGTCGTCAGTCGCCTGAGTTAATCGCGTTGCCGGATACGGTGGCGCGATCAGCTTGCGCAGCGCTCTTTAAAGCTCAACCCGATGAATTCAGGCGTGTGATCCCCAAGGCCGACAACATTATTGGCCTCACGATCGCCGCCGCGACTTGACCGGCTACGACCACCCCGATTGCGCCCGCGGTTCTTGTCGTCAGGGGTGTCCTTGACTTCAGTTGCCACAGAGGGTTCAGGCGACGCGTGTACTGCGGTGTCGTTCTCGCTGGTATCTTTCTTACGAGACCTTGTGCGTGTCGGCTTTGGCTTTTCTTCTTTTTCGGCGTTGGCCTCACTTGCAGGCGCACCGCCAAGAGGGTTGTCCAGACGCGGGATTTCGTTTTGAACCAGTGCTTCAATATCGGCCAGGTTCTTTTCGTCGCGCGGGACGCAGATCATGATAGCCTTGCCATCGCGTCCGGCGCGTCCGGTACGGCCGATGCGGTGGACATAATCCTCCGCATGCCCCGGTACGTCATAATTGAAAACATGGCTGACCGAGGGGACATCGAGGCCCCGTGCGGCTACATCCGAGGCACAGAGGAAGCGCAACGAGCCATCCCGAAAACCGTCCAGTGTACGTGTCCGCTGACTTTGATCGAGATCCCCATGAATGGGGGCCGCATCGTACCCGTATTTCTTGAGCGATTTCGCGACGATATCCACATCGGTCTTGCGATTGCAGAAGATGATCGCGTTGGTACAGGCATCGCCCTCAGCATCAATCACACTGCGCAAAACTTTGCGCTTTTCACTGCCCTCACGATCCCTACGGGACGCTTTGAACATTATCACACCCTGTTCGATTGTCTCGGATGCTGTCGCCTGTCGCGCTACTTCGATCCGTTCGGGAGCGGACAGGAAAGTGTTGGTAATCCGTTCAATCTCGGGCGCCATGGTCGCAGAAAAAAACAGCGTTTGCCGGGTAAAGGGGGTCAGGCTGAAGATGCGTTCAATGTCGGGAATGAACCCCATGTCCAACATCCGGTCGGCTTCGTCCACAACCATGATCTGAACGCCGGTCAGCAGTAGCTTCCCACGTTCGAAATGGTCCAGCAAGCGACCCGGCGTGGCTATCAGAACGTCCACGCCCTTGTCGATCAGCTTGTCTTGTTCTTTGAACGATACCCCACCGATCAGCAGCGCTTTGCTCAGTTTCAGGTGTTTTGTGTAGGTGTCGAAGTTCTCCGCTACCTGTGCCGCAAGTTCACGCGTCGGGCAGAGAACAAGGCTGCGTGGCATCCGTGCCCGTGCCCGGCCCCGGGCCAGCATGGTAATCATGGGCAAAGTGAAACTGGCGGTCTTACCCGTGCCGGTTTGCGCGATCCCCAATACATCCCGACCTTCCAGTGCCGGCGGAATAGCGCCAACTTGAATGGGGGTAGGGGACTCGTAACCGGCCTCTTCAATGGCCTTCAATACCTTCGGGTTGAGGTTTAACTCAGAAAATTTGGTCATATGTATCCGTGGTTTGCGGACACATTCCTTGGCCCGCGGCGTCTTTCATATCGGCCCGCATGGCCCGAGTGGCGGCACTGCCGCGATATGCTGCGCCTGCATAGCAATTCGCGGACGCGGGGTCAAACGGTTGACGAATTCTCTCGTTGGGCGGGAAAGTGATCAGCGAGCTTGGTGTCCAGTTCCAGAGGGTGCAGCCGCAAGAGCCCCTTTTTGTCGAGCCTTTCACGCAATGCGGGAGTGTCCATGGCCACCTCGTCAAAGAACTTGCGCAGGCCGGCTTCGCCTTTCTCCGCCAAAAGCTTGTGGAGTTTAATATGTAACGGGCGCGCGCCGCTCTTGCTGAGTTCTCCTGCTGAAAGCTCGGCGCGATAGGCTCCTTTTTCAAGCCGGTAGTCGAGCCGTGCGCGCCAGGTATCCCAGTTCGGTGCATGCAGATGAGCGATCTGCATGTTGTCGGCCTCTATGCTCCCGGGATTCATGTCTTCGCCACTAAAGACGTTATGAATGCGGAATTTGACGTCGCCATGGCCCGTGCGCACAAAGAGCTTTCCCGCGACATGGCTCAGAAACCCACCTTTGAGGTGTGTTCCATGGTTAGGATAAAGTTGGTCAACAGTTTCTTGCCGCTGAGGTCCAGGCGGAATGAACGATTTGAATGCGGACGGTAAAACCTCTGGGATCGGACTAGCCAACGCTTCCATCGGGCGAACCCGCAATGACAGGATTTGCTTAGACAAAGCACTGAGCTGGGTATCGATGGAGCCTTCCGATACGAGGAATTCATCAACATCTACATGCAAAAGCCAACGGACATCTTTCGCGCGGGCATAGGCTCGGGTGGCGTTCCAGGACTGCCGTACCTGGTGTTTTTCCGGACGTTTCCCGAACCCCCTCTGCCAGTAAGTGTTGTCGCACGAAACGACGCGGCATTTTGGATGCGCCTTCAAAGCGTCGTATGCGGGATCATTTGGCGCATCAAGATGAACCCAAATGCGATGGGCGCCTGCCTCAAGATAATGGGCGGCAAATCGAAGCACATCCTTTATTGGCGCATTTGTCGTGGTGCAAACACCCCAGATTGTTTGGGACTTCATGTCGCGTGACGATCTTTAATTTTTTGCAATCTACCAAAAATCGTCCGACGGTCGGTCATAACCATTCTTAGCATGCGGATGCCCAGTGGTTGAATGACAGGATCGCGCTCGCATAACAGCCACAGCCGCGAGAGCATCACGCGGTCAAGATCGCCGCTCCGCAGGGCGTAGGGCGGCATCCGGAATGGCATGATAGCTGGCCGTATGGAGCGGTCCCTGCGGAACGGTTTGTTGCCAGGTTGTCCAGTGATACGTCGTTCGCTTTCATTCAGTTTGATCATATCAAACAACGTTGTGAGCCCCATGCCAAGTGCACGCTGGTCGCTGTTGCGCCCACAATCCGCGAAGGTTGTAGCTGCCGAGATTAACCAGCGCGTGGGCAATTCATTTGCGAGAATGTCACCTTTCTCGGCCCAGATCCTCTGGAAAAGGGTAATCGCCAGCGGCGGCGGTGCGGACCGGCGAGAAATTGCCACCATCATCGCATGCAATAAAAGCAAGGCGCTTTGCCCTTGAAACTCTGCTTGCAGCTCGACCCATTTCGCCTCTGCTGAATTCTTTTCGCACTCACCTGGAGTCTTGTCAGGCGCGGTTACGGATCGCTGGTGCAGGCGATCAAGATCAACGTCTTCATCTGGGATCGTGAATTCCACATTGATAAAGGGTCTCCGGCGGCGGTCATGCTCCCGCATGAGTTTGTAGAATCCACCTTGGTATATTTCTTTATTGTCAATCATGTAAGGCGTTTTCTCGAAATGCAGCGACTCGTAGTGATCTCCATTGCGAACAAGAAATCCTATCTTGCATGTTTACCCGGCCTTCTGGTTCTTGACGGTCGAGACGTGTTTCACTGAAGCGTTTGTTGAACCCTTGTTACAGTGGTGGAGGAAAAAAACCGTTATCACGCGTTGCTAGAAAGAACCCAAAACACAAAAAAAAACGGGCCTCACTAGAGGCCCGTTTCAAACCGAAAGCGTTGGCGCTTTAGGCTGCTTTCTTGCGGCGGCGCATGGCTGCCATGCCGCCAAGACCCGCGATCAGCATCCAGCCAGCTGCTGGCAGCGGCACTGGATCAACGACGATGTCGCCACGCTTACCAAAGCGCAGGTTGTCGATGACATAGCCAGCGCGCTCAGGACCAACGAGGTTCAACAGAACGCCCGCGATATCGGCAGTCTCGGAAACGAGGCCGAGGAACTCAATGCCTGTCCCTTCGTTTACGACCTGACCCAACAGGCTGCCGTCACGTGCAAAGGCTTGGATAGCTGTACCGCCAGCGTCGTTAAAGAAGCCAGCTGTGAAGCCAACACCGAACTGATCCTTATCGAAAAGAATCGCGATCGGGCCATTGAACCGTGGCGATCCGGACAGAACCGGCGTCGTCGGTGTTGCGCCATCATTGGTGATGAACGCGTTTGGGGCCGCCGCATCTAGCGATAATGGCCCAGTAGGCGTACCAACCACACAACCTGAAGCCGCGCCACCTGGGCAATCGACACCCGGGTTTGCGCTCAGGCCTTGACCAGTGAACCAACCGTCGAAGTTAACGGTCGGCGCGTCTGCGTCTCCACCGTAGTCTGCTGGCGTGTACGTCGGGTTTTGGGTCCCGATGCCGAACTCACTAAAGGTAATCAACCCCGCAGAAGGTTGGAATGCAGCCTCGTCGACTCGCACTACTTCGGCACTGGCCGTGCCAGCGACGAATGCGAGTGCAAAAGCTGCACCGAGAATGGATTTTGTTTTCATGACATATCCCGCTTTCTAATTTGCGTTTACTATTACAATGCGTCTGACAAGAGACCCGCTGTCGGCAGAAAATTGCTTAAAGGGACCAAGTCCGAACGGTTAAAGCATACGCAGGTTTTAACTTTCTGTAAACTTTTTAGCGGCAAATAAGCCTAATAAATGCGATTTGCAGAACAATTGGGGTGATTTTCGCCAAATAGTTGACGACGCCCACGTAAGCGCTTAACCGCCGACACAGAGTATTGACGTCTAAGTTGTTACGTCATCATCTCTTTGGTCGCGGTCAGCTGAACGTCGGGATAATCCCTTGCCACGCGGTCGATGTCCCATTGAAGACGCGTCAGATAGACGATATCGCCGTCATTGTCGTACGCAATATGCTGCTTGTTGCTTTCTGTAAATTTTTCAACGGCTTGCTTCTCCCCATTCACCCAACGAGCCGATGTGAACTGCGACGCTTCAAAGCGTACTGGCAATCCGTACTCCAGCTCGATCCGGCTGGCCAACACCTCGAACTGCAATTGGCCAACAACGCCGACGACGAAGCCTGATCCGATAGTGGGTTTGAATACTTTTGCGGCGCCTTCTTCCGCAAATTGCATGAGCGCTTTTTCCAGGTGCTTTGCTTTCAGGGGATCACCCGCACGAACACCTTGTAAAAGCTCGGGCGCAAAAGATGGGATTCCAGTGACGCGGATCGCCTCGCCTTCGGTCAAAGTATCCCCGATGCGTAACTGACCATGATTGGGGATGCCGATTATGTCTCCGGCCCACGCTTCTTCGGCCAATTCCCGGTCTGACGCCAGAAACATAACGGGATTGGAAATTGCCATCGGCTTCTTGGAGCGGACATGGGTGAGTTTCATCCCACGTTCAAAATGCCCCGAGGCGAGACGAACGAAGGCTACCCGGTCGCGGTGCTTGGGGTCCATGTTCGCCTGAACCTTAAAGACAAAACCTGATACCTTTTTTTCTTCCGGCAGAATTTCTCTTGGTTCTGCCGACTGTATCTGTGGTTGTGGGCCGTATTTGGCAATGCCCTCCATCAACTCCTTCACTCCAAAGGAATTGATCGCAGAGCCAAACCAGATCGGTGTCAGCGACCCCTCGTGCATCGCGGCCATATCCAGTGGCGGCAAAAGCTCGCGCGCCATCTCAAGGTCTTCGCGCAGCTTCTCAAGCAAGTTGGCGGGCACATGTTCGGCCAGCTTCGGATCGTCCAACCCGTTGATCTCGATGGAGTCCGTGACGCGGTTGCGGTCCGCGCGGTCCATGAGTTCCAGCCTGTCGCGCAACATGTCGTAGCACCCCAGAAAATCCCGTCCAACGCCGATGGGCCAACTGGCGGGGGTTACGTCTATGGCAAGGTTCTCCTGGATTTCGTCAATGATCTCAAACACATCGCGACTTTCACGGTCCATCTTGTTGCAGAAAGTCAGGATGGGCAGATCCCGCAACCGGCACACTTCAAAGAGCTTTTGCGTCTGGCTTTCGACACCTTTGGCGCCATCAATAACCATAATGGCTGCATCCACGGCGGTAAGAGTGCGGTAGGTGTCTTCGGAAAAGTCAGAGTGTCCTGGGGTGTCCACAAGATTGAAGCGAAACTCTTTGAAATCAAAGGACATGGCGGAGGCGGAAACCGAGATTCCACGATCCTTCTCCATCGCCATGAAATCCGAACGTGTGCGCCGTGCTTCGCCCTTGGCGCGTACTTGACCGGCCATCTGGATTGCTCCGCCAAACAGCAGAAACTTTTCCGTCAAAGTCGTCTTGCCCGCGTCCGGGTGGCTGATGATCGCAAAGGTACGCCGACGGGCAATTTCAGGGGGCAATTCCGGGCGGTTTGATGGGGTGTCAAGCATGGGGGGCGTATAGGAAAGCTCATCCAACGACGCAAGGAGATTTAGGAAGGCGGGGCGACAGCGACCGCGCAAATTCCATCTGAGCGCGACGCGAGCAAAGATAAGTCCGTTGCCCGACTGGGCTGCGGCACAAAACTGTTCCTGACATTGCCAGAGAGATGGAGCCAGCTTGCGGCAAAAAGACTTCAGGTTTTGGTAGTATTTTTCAGGTTCAACGTAACGCGTGGATCGGCGCCGCTGAATGATTGTCTTGAACTCTGAGGCGACCCCAGAGCATTTCCTTCGGTGTACATTGATAGAAAATCGGCGGGTAGTTCGCTTTCAATCAAGGGCACATTTGTTTCGCTTGTCATAGCGGATTCGGTCGCAACGCCGTCTGCATAAACGACTTGGTGCGCATTAAACAAGATTTGAAAGTAGTCTACGAACCCGCCTTCGTGGACGGTTATGGTGTGGCCGTTGACCAGATGGCGGGCGCGGACCATGATCTCGGGTCCAACCGCGCCAACCCGACCCTCGCGGCGATAAAAGAACAACCGATGGTCGGGACTGACGACCAAATCATCCGAGTTGTTCAGCGTTCCTGCCGAAAATCGAATTGGTGCAAAGGCACCCGTTGCACGCTCAGTGTACTGCCCGATCCAGCGAATTGGTTGCACCCCATTGTCGCGGGTCAGGAGTGGCGTTCCAACCGACAAGTCCTCAACGGCCCGCTGCCGTCCGGATCCGAGCGTGATCCGTGTGCCGCGTGTAAACGAAGCGCAAGAAAGGTGTGCAATTTTTTGAGCGGCATTGCTGCGATCGACGTTAAGCAAATGATATTCCCGCCCAAATGAAATCGGAGCAAGTGCAAGGAGATAAACGCTTTCAACGTGTTCGGCGGTATCCACTTCGACGAGCACCAAAGCTTCAACCACAGCGTTGCTGAGGTCCATCAGGGTGAGCGAGCAATCAAGATGGACCCTGTTATTGGCGCCGCCGAGGCCGCTGTTTGCCGACACCTCATACCCGGTTTCGTTTTGGCGCAGGACAAGTGATCGTCTTTCCGCATCTCGGCGCAAAATATAGATGTCGTCCAGCATGAGATCATCGGCAATACCCAGCCCATCCCCCTGATTTGCACCACAGGCAGCCACAAAATCACCTGCGTGGTACACGGAAAGCGTTCGCGTGTCCGAAAACAGCTGAGCTTGCGTTGCATTGAAGGGGTCCTTCGGGGACATCATTCGGCAGTTTCCGTAGATTGGCGTCGGTCGAGGCAATTGCATGTGTGTTTTGCTGGTCTTGTGGGTCTTTGTGATGCTAGGCACGTGGAAAATCAGGGGGAATTTGACATGGATTTAGGCATAAAAGGTAAACGTGCGGTTGTTTGCGCCTCTTCGAAGGGCCTTGGGCTGGGCTGTGCACGTGCTTTGGCAGATGCTGGCGTGGATCTGGTGATGAATGCCAGGACTGCCGAAACGCTTGAGAAATCTGCCGAAAAGATTCGATCTGACTACAACGTCTCGGTCACGGCCATTGCTGCTGATATCACGTCAGAGCAGGGCCGGTCGGCTGTGCTGGAGGCTGCAGGCGATGTGGATATTCTCGTCACCAACGCGGGCGGCCCGCCGCCGGGCCTGTGGCAGGACTGGGAGCGCGAAGATTTTATCAAGGCGCTGGATGCCAACATGCTGACTCCTATCGCATTGATGAAGGCGCTTCTGCCCGGAATGATGGTGCGGGGATGGGGGCGCGTAGTGAACATCACTTCGCAATCCGTCAAAGCACCGATCCCGCAGTTGGGATTGTCGAATGCAGCGCGGACCGGTTTGACTGGATATGTCGCCGGGACCAGCCGACAGGTGGCTGAGAAAGGTGTCACGATCAACAACCTTTTGCCCGGCATCCATGCAACGGATCGGGCCATGGCCTTGGATGGTGCCATCGTGAAGAAAGAGGGCATTTCGGTGGAGGAAGCTCGGGCACGACGCGCCGCGACAATCCCCGCGCGCCGCTATGGCACCGCGGATGAGTTCGGTGCGGCATGCGCCTTTTTATGCTCGCAACACGCCGGTTTCATTGTCGGTCAGAACCTTTTGCTTGATGGTGGCGGCACAAACGCGACGATTTGATCGATGGCTGAACGGTTTTCACTGAAAGATCATCTCTTCAACGAAGTCACGATCGGACAATTGGCGCAGGAGTATGCTTCGGCCATCGCCGGTTTTGATCGTGACTGGTTTCTCCATGACGTTCTTGCGGGATTTGCGGAACGCGAACTCATGGCACGGCTTGATTGGATCGCTGATTGCTTGGAGAAGCAATTAAGCCTGAATTTCAACGAGATGGCCGATCAACTTGAAGCAGCGATGCCGCCAATTCTTGATCCTGAGAAATCCGACGACGACTTCGGTCATTTCATTCACGCTGTACCCGGCATTTTTGCAGTAAGGCACGGGTTGGAGCATCACCGGGAACGCGCCATGGTATTGCTCTGCAATGCGACGCAGCGCTTTTCGATGGAGTTCTACATCAGGCCCTTTCTGAACAGGTGGCCTGACGAAACACTGGCCGACCTTGAGCGGTGGGCCCAGGAATCCAATTATCACGTGAGACGATTGGTCAGCGAAGGGACACGCCCGAAACTCCCTTGGGCAAAGGCCGTTTCCTTGACGCCAGAGCAAACCGCGCCGCTGTTGCACAGATTGCACGGTGACAAGACACGATATGTTACTCGTTCGGTATCGAACCACCTCAATGACCTCTCGAAGACTGTACCAGAGACGGTTCTGACCTTGTTTGAACAATGGGAAGAGGCAACGCTACAAGACCCCAAGGAGCTGGATTGGATGAAACGTCATGCGTTGCGGACGCTTGTCAAATCCGGTGACGGTCGTGCGATGGCAGCGCTTGGATTTCGTGGCGATGTGCCAGTCCAGGCTGAGATTGCGCTGGAGACAAAAGACGTAAAGATCGGCGATGTGTTGCGTTTTTCCTGCGAAATCGCCACGAAAACGCCTCTGCCGGTATTGGTGGACTACCGGATTCATTTTGCGCGCCCGGACGGTCGAACTGGGTCGAAAGTTTTCAAGCTCAAGCAAGGGAAAGCCGAACCAGGCAAACCCTTTGCGGTCGCGAAAACCCACAAGATCAAAGCGGATGCCACAACTTTCACCTGGCATCCCGGGGAACACCGTCTCGTCTTACAGGTGAATGGCGTCGATCGCTGCGAGGTCAGTTTCAACGTCACGGCGCCGTAAACTAAAAGCGCCTTCACGGCCTGATCACAAAGCGGAGACAACGCGGTTTCTGGTCTGGCTCTGAGTGGCGTTGCGTTTTACCGCTGCGTCGTAGCAAGAAAAACGAGCCCCTTCATGCAATTGATCCTGCTTATTCTCGCTTTTGGCGCCATTGTCGCCCTGAGCTTTGCCGCCGCACCCCGTCGCATTACCACAGAGGGCTTCTTTGGCGGCCTGTCCGCGACAGGGACTGCGCCGGGACTCTGGACCCTTACGCTCAGTCAGGTGACCACGTGGATCTTTGCCCGGTCTTTGATGAACGCGGCAATTTTAGGTTACTACTACGGGATCGCGGGAACGTTGGCCTATGCCGCCTACTACGGATCTTTTCTGACAGGTGGGTATATCGTCGCCAAACTGCGGGCAGAGGGCGCGATGTCGATGCAGCAGTGGTTGCGAGGGCACTTTGGGCGCGTCGGCACAGGATGCTACAACATCGTTGTCTCTCTTCGGTTGTTGTCGGAAGTTTTCGCGAACCTGTTGGTTGTCGGCTTGATTTTCAACGCGCTTTCCGAGGGTAGCGGGACGGTTGCGATTCTTGTCGTTTCGGTGATGGGGTTTGCTTATTCCGCTTGGGGTGGATTGAGCGCTGCCTTGCGAACGGACGTGGTTCAAATGGCAGTCTTCATGGTGGTTTTCGGAATTGCCTTCGTCGCATTGATGGTGAGCCCCGGGTTTACATTGGCGGCGGTCCTAACCGCGCCCGGCGTGTCCGGCAGCTACAATGGTTGGATCTTGCTGGCAGTCGCAGCGCTGCAGGTATTTTCATATCCGGCACATGATCCAGTGATGATGGATCGCGGCTTTCTGACCGATGTCGACACAACCCGGAAATCGTTCCTGCATGCTTTCTGGATTTCGACCGTGTGCATTATCGCCTTTGGCATGTTTGGGATACAGGCGGGTTTGATCGGTGCTGCATATGAAACGCAATTGATCGGCACCTGGGCTGAGATGTTCCCGCCGTGGGTTTTCCTGTTGCTTATGATCTCCCTGCTGGTTTCCGCGATGAGCACATTGGACTCTGCCTTGGCGTCCTCCGCGCGACTGGCGGTGGAAGAATTGGGTATCGTATCGCGCAGTTTGGCCGGTGGGCGTTTGACCATGGCCATCGTGATGATCATTGGAGCTGCCCTGACCCTTTGGGGAAATGCAACCTTGTTCGACGCCGTTGCGGTGAGCGGAACAGCGTCAATGTTTCTCGCGCCGGTATTGATCGTTGGGCTCATTCAACGACGGAATATCAGCCAATGGGCGTATCTGACTGCCTTCGCGGCGGCAATGCTGGGGGCTTTCGCTTACTTTGCCAGAAGCTGGCCATCGGTGGCTGCAATCTTGCCTGAAGGGCATAAATACGAGCAGTTGCTTGTCATTTGCGGTGTCGTTTTGGTCGCAGGGTTTTCGGCAGTGCTTGCGGGAGCGCGGAAGGGCTGATAGCTGCTAATCCGAGAGATTTCATAAGATTTCCGGAGAAATACCCGTGACACCAGTTGTGCCTCGGCTCGAAATCAAAAACCTGTGCCGGGCCTTTGACGGGCGCGCTGTGGTGGATGATGTGTCGTTGCGCATCCAGCCGGGTCAGGTGACGTGCCTGCTGGGCCCTTCTGGCTGCGGCAAGTCCACGACGCTGCGCATGATTGCGGGCGTGGAGATGCAGGACACGGGCGAAATCTACGTCGATGGCAAATTGATCTGCGATACTGTTTTTCGGATACCACCAGAACGGCGCGAGATCGGATTGATGTTTCAGGACTTCGCCCTGTTCCCGCACCTCAGCGTCGCCGACAACGTCGCTTTCGGGTTGAAACAGGGCACCAAAGCCGAGAAACGCGAACGGGTAGAGGCCTTGCTTGATCGGGTCGATCTGAGACGTTTTATCGATGGCTTTCCGCATCAGCTCTCTGGAGGGGAGCAGCAAAGGGTCGCCTTGGCGCGGGCCTTGGCGCCAAAGCCCAAGATCATGCTTATGGACGAACCCTTCTCCGGGTTAGACAATCGCTTGCGGGACGGTATTCGCGATGAAACCCTGACAATTCTCAAAGAGCAGGACACAGCGGTTTTGCTTGTAACACATGAGCCCGAGGAAGCGATGCGCATGGCCAATGAAATCGCCCTCATGCGCAACGGCAAAATTGTACAGCAGGGTGCGCCCTATAACGTATACACTCGCCCGGCTGACCGTGCTTCCATCGCCTTTTTCTCTGACGCCAATGTTCTCAGAGCGCAGGTGAGCGGCGCCTTGGCACATACGCCTTTTGGCCGCTTTCTGGCCCCGGGCGTGCCAGATGGCACGGACGTGGATATCGTCTTTCGCCCGCAACACCTGCGCATTGACTTTGACCGCGCCGGGCAAGGGCCTAAACCGACAGCTATCGACGGCACACCGGCGCGAGCTGTCGTGGAACGGGCACGCTTCATGGGTAATGAAAGCCTTGTCGAGTTTCGCGTGGATCATGATGGCTCGGTGTTGAAAGCCACGGTGCCAAACGTCTTTCTACCGCAACCCGGAACAGTGATGTGGCTGACGATCCGTCGTGACAAATGCTTCGTCTTTCCGGCATCGGGTACAGACCACAGGGGATAGGAATGCAGAGACTACTGGTTGAGTTTGGGATGGGCACCTCGTTGCGTCGCGGGGATTATACCGAAGCGGCTGTGCGGGGCGTAAAAGATGCGCTGTGGCACAATTCGATAAACCTTGCCGAACTCTTTGGTTTTGAGAAGACCGATATGCGCATCCGTGTGGATATTGGCGTGCAAAACCCGGATGCCGTAGATGTCGACGCAATCAAGGCCGTTTTTCCTTACGGAGAAACAGACGTTTGCGTCCAGCATGGCGGGCTCGATATTGCCCGACCGGAGGGCGAGGGCAATCCGACGATCATGGCCAACGTGGCCCTTACCGTTGGATTCTTGATGGAGCCAGCTGATGCCTGAACAACGTCTGATCATTGAAATGGGCATGGGCAACGATCTGCACGGCCAGGATTACACAAAGGCAGCGCGACGCGCGATCGAAGATGCGTTTCGCCATTCGTCGCTGCCGCTGTTCGGCGCTATAGGGCTGGACCATGACGTCATGCAGGTCCGCGCCACCGTAGCTGTTCAGGACCCTGACGCCGTCGATGTGGATGCACTCGTCTCCGTGCTGCCGCGTGGACAGGTCACGGTTGAGGTCGTCAAAGGTGGCCTGAATGTTGAAACAGATGCGGAGCCCATCGTGATCGCGCAGGCTAGTGTGGAGGCTTTTCTGCCGCCTCAGAAGAATTGGCGATTAAAGCGTTGAATCGCTCAAAACCACTCTGGAGATGGGCGGTCTTGTGCTGAAACACATGGTTGTTATCGGTTAACAACACCCGGCTATTGCTTATCAGGGCGCGAAGGAACAAATCCCGGTGCAGGTTGTTTTTAGCCTGAAGGGACGCGTCACCTCCAAGCGACCATGCGTCTCTATTCTGACAACGAAAGAGGTAGAGTTATGACGAAGTCAGCAATTGCCGCCGTTTTTGCCGCGACAGTTCTATTGCAAGGGTGCGCCACGACGCCCCAGCAGCAACGGCAGGTCGGATGCGCCGGGGCCAGCATTGCAGGCGCCCTCGGTGGCGCTGCAATCGGGAACCAGCTGGGCGGTGGTTCCGGTAAAGATATTCTGACAGCAGGTGGTGCTGTTGCGGGTGGTCTCGTGGCGAATGACGCGGCCGGGTGCTAAGAGCGAAATCCTAGCACGACATCATGAACCCGGCATGTAATCCCCAAGGGTTTTGCCGGGCTCATCCACAAAGAGCTCCGGCAATGCGTTTGCTTTTTCGATAAGGTCGACGCGGAAAACACGATGTGCCCCGCGCAGCTCACACCATGCGGTCAGGGTCCAGACCCGGCCCCAATACTCCATATGAAGCGGTCGGATCACCCGTTCAGATAAGACGTCATCCTTTGACCTGTAGGTGAGCTTGAGCTTTTGCCGAGCTTTGATCGCGGCCCGTAGCGTTGGCATGTGGGCAAATCCACGGGCCGCGTCGGCAAAGGGGTAGACGGCAAATTTCCAGGCGTCCGCTTCGGCCACCACCTGTGTCGGCAGAACAGCATCTACCTTTTCGGCGAGACTGAGAGCCGCGGCCTTGAGGTCAGGGTCCGCTGCCTCTCCGACAATCGCCATTCCAAGGTTGAGCGCTTCCAATTCGGCAGCGGTCAACGTCAACGGGGGCAGGGTGATTGCCTCCGTTATCATGTAACCGACACCGCGTTCGCCTTCTACGGGCACACCTGAGGCAACCAGTGTGTCCATGTCGCGGTAAATGGTGCGCACCGATACCTCCAGACGCTCTGCCATATCCTGCGCGCGGTGCAGCTTCCCGTCCCGCAGGATTTGAATAATGTCAAAGAGGCGGTCGGTGCGGCGCATATCACTCCGGCGGCAGATAGAGAGAGATCGCCGCGTGACGCATCTGCACGTCGTCAGGCGCGATCATCTCCATGAATGGTTTGGCTTCCGGTTGTGCCATCATCGCTTCGGCGGCCGTCATCGCGGCGTCCTGACTGATCCAGGTGATATGGTCGGTCCACAGTCCGTCGGGATCTGAGCTTAGGGTGCGTGAGACCATGGCGCCGGTATCGCGCAAGAAGGTGGTCATGCGATGAGCCGCGACTGTGAAGGTTTCCGGTGCGACACCGGGGTTCAGGCGAAAAGTAACGATTTCAGCGACGGTTGGGGTGTTCATTTGTTGCTCCTTTGGTTGAACAGTGACACCACGCTGATAATGGCACTCAACTGACATAAACCTGTCAGTTGAGAATGGCGAGACGTAAATTCATTCGTTTTCTCCCTGCTGTGCAGACGAAAATGCGCTTTTTGGCCTGCTGGTTCTGAGACACTTTGATATGAGCATGCTGACCGCCCTGCGTTCGGGGCTTTGTATTATGGGAGATACTCCATGTTGAATAATATCGGCCTTCCAGGCCTTTTGCTGATCGCCGTTGTCGTTCTGGTTCTTTTTGGCCGGGGCAAGATTTCCAGCCTGATGGGCGAAGTGGGTAAGGGCATCACATCCTTCAAAAAAGGCATCAATGAGGGTCAGGACGAAATCGCCAACGCGTCGACCGAGGCCAAGGACGTCACACCCGAGACAGAAAAAGACAAGGTCTGATCCATGTTCGATCTTGGCTGGACGGAGATGCTGGTCATCGGCATCGTTGCGCTTATTGTTATTGGTCCCAAGGACTTGCCAGTGATGTTCCGCACACTCGGGCAGTTTGTTGGCAAGGCCAAGGGTATGGCGCGCGAGTTCAGCAGAGCAATGAATGATGCGGCGAATGAGACCGGTATGAAAGATGTGACTAAGGGGCTGCAAGCTGCGGTGAACCCGGTCAACTCGGCGATGGACGGGGTCAAAAACGCAGCCAAGGATCTGGGCAAGTTCGATCCCGAAAGCGAAACTGGCAAGCTGGCGGCGGACAAGGCAGAGCGGGCTGAAAACGCAAAGAAAATTCAAGCTGCAACCGCGCGAGCCCAGGCTGAGCGTAAGCTCAAGGAAGCGCAAGAGGCGCAAGCCAAGGCCGATGAACTGGAAGCGCAAGTCGCGCCGTCTGAGAAGAGTGACACATGAGTGCATCTGACGATCTGGACGAAAGTGCAGCACCCCTGATCGAACATCTGGCCGAGCTGCGCACCCGGCTGATCCGGTCAGTGATCGCGTTCCTGATTGGTATGATTATCTGTTTCACGGTTGCAACGCCCATATTCAACTTCCTTACGGATCCGCTTTGTCAGGTGCTGAGTGACCGCGGTCAGGATTGTGACCTGATCTTTATCAGCCCCCAAGAAGGGTTCTTTGTTGCGATCAAAGTCTCGCTGCTGGGCGGGTTGATGCTGTCTTTCCCCGTGATTGCACATCAGATGTGGCGATTTGTGGCCCCCGGTCTCTACAAGAACGAAAAAGGCGCTTTCCTGCCGTTTCTCGTTGCCTCACCGGTCATGTTCCTGCTGGGCGCGTCCTTTGCCTTCTACGTCGTGACGCCGCTCGCCTATGATTTCTTCTTGGGGTTCCAGCAGTTTGGTGCCGAAGGGGAGGCCGTGCCGGGCGATCCAGCTACGACACCGGGCCTGAGCGTCGTGTTTCAGGGTTCCGCTCAGGAATACCTGAACCTGACCATCAAATTCATCGTGGCGTTTGGCATGTGCTTTCAACTGCCCGTGCTTCTGACCCTAATGGGTAAGGCGGGGCTGGTGAGTTCTGAAGGGCTTGGAAACGTGCGCAAATATGCGGTTGTTGCGATCCTCGTTCTGGCGGCCCTGGTGACACCGCCGGATGTAATTACGCAGGTTATTCTGTTTGTGGTGGTTTACGGACTTTATGAAGTGTCGATCTTCCTCGTGAAACGGGTCGAAACCAAACGAGAAGCAAAGCTGCGTGCCGAAGGTTACTACGACGACTAAGGATAAACCCCGTGATTGACGACCCAATGGACCGCATTGCGGCGGCGCTGGAGCGCATGGCCCCGCCACCAATGCGATCACCAGAGTTTTCGGACGCTTCAGCCTTTGTGTGGCATACGGAACCAGATCGGCTGGAGCCGGTTGCGCAGGTCTCTCGCATCGATATTGACCTGTTGATCGGTGTCGATAGGTCACGCGATACGCTTTTGGCCAACACAACCCAGTTTGCCAAAGGGTTGCCCGCGAACAATGCCTTGCTCTGGGGCGCCCGGGGAATGGGAAAATCTAGCCTGGTCAAAGCGATACACGGGGCAGTTCATGCAAAGATCGATCAATTGAAGATGGTCGAATTGCAGCGTGAAGACCTGCCCTCCGTGGGTCGATTGCTCAATCTTCTGCGCGATGCTCCCTACAGATTTATTCTGTTTTGCGATGACCTCTCTTTCGGCCACGACGACGCGCATTACAAAAGCCTCAAGGCTGTACTGGATGGCGGGATCGAAGGGCGTCCCGACAATGTTGTTTTATATGCCACGTCAAATCGGCGCCACCTTATGCCACGCGACATGATCGAGAACGAGCGAGGCTCGGCCATCAACCCTTCCGAAGCGGTTGAAGAAAAGGTGTCCCTTTCCGATCGGTTTGGGCTCTGGCTAGGCTTTCATCCCTGCGACCAGGACCAGTATCTTGCGATGATCCGCGGCTATTGCGACGCCTATGGCGTAGAAATCGATGATGTGACTCTCAGGGCAGAGGCGATCGAATGGCAAGCGACGCGAGGGTCCCGCTCCGGTCGGGTGGCCTGGCAATACTTTACCGACTTGGCAGGCCGTCGGGGCGTTTCACTGGCACATTCACAGGCCGGATAAAACGCACAACATTTGATACGCTGGTCGATCTTGTGCGACGACCTTTCAACGTAAAGCTCAATTCCTTGCGCTGACCGGCTTGCTGGTTCCCGAGCACCATGAACGCCGAAACGCTGGGCGATTTTATGAGCCGAGAACCTCTCATGCCGCAATAAAGCGGGCTTCAAAACCGCGCAAACAAGGTGCGGCCATGGGACCGTATTCCGTCAGGCGCGGGAACAACGCTTCGATTTCCGCCAAGGCGTCGTGGTTCATAGTCAGTCGGGACATTTCACCAAGGTACAGGCTCTCAGACCAAATCCCGGATGCCGAAACCAACTGATGGTTGTCGAAAAGGATGTGGCAATAGGTGACTCTGCCGCCTTCTTTGCGTGCGACGCCATCCAGTTCAAGCAAGTCCACGGCCCGCACGAGGACTTCGTCCTCACCGAAGTAAAATTCGGCACGCCAGTCGGTCAAAAGGACCGCATGTTGGGGGGAAAGCACCAAGTCGTCTTGATTGCCTAGTACACCTTTGGAGATCATGATCGGCGCAAGATCACCTTGCGCAGAAACGGTTGTCTTACCCAGCCAGCGCAAGGATTGAAGGCCATCATCACGGGTCAAAACCAAATCGCCAGCCGTCAAATCTTGCACATCGCGCGAACCGCTTACTGTTTCAATCAGCGTCCCAGCTGCAAAACAGACCACCGTAGCACCAAGGCCCGAATGTGACGTTCCGCGGTCGTTTTCGATAATGGGACCGATTGTCAGGTTTGTGTCCGCTGGTGGCAGCCCATCCGGAAAAATCAGAAAATAACCGTTTTCCGGACCTGCTTCGATCAGGTCGTCGTTGTCGAGATCCACGTCGATAACCGCGACACGCCAGGTTTCAGTGGCTGAACTGACCTCAAATGTGTAGTCCCAGATGACCTGTCGGTCGGTACCACCGATGTTGACGGTTTGCGCGCGGCTTCCTCCGATTTGCAGATTATTGGCAATCTGTTCGTTATTCGGGTCGCCGTTGAAGGTTGAGTTGGAGGCAAATGCTTCTTCGAGGACAAACGAGGTACTGCTGCCCGAATAACTCCATGTGCCACTGGGCGTAAACCGGTAGTTTATGGGGCTACCACCAACCCCTGAAGTGGTTTGGGACCCTAATAGAACCTGATCATATTCAAAAAACGCTGGCATGTGTAATGTCCAGTTTGTCGAAAAACATTACACTGTTCATAGTCTGGAAACAGGGCGCGAAAATGGCCGAATCACCAGCAAACATGGCCATATTGGGGCCGAAGTGAGCAGGGCATGGTGCACATGCCCCGCGATCGCCAGAAGGTGGCCTACCTGAGGTAGGGCATCGGATCGACACTCTCAAAGCCTTTGCGGACTTCAAAGTGAACATAGGCGTCATTGCCATCCCGTAGGCTTGCGATACCCTGACCGCGTTTCACGCGGGTGCCTTTTTCTACAGTTACGTCTGCAACGTTGGCGTAGACAGTCAGCAGTTCCGGTTCGTGGCGGATGACGATGATCGGTACGCCGTCAGCGCTCTTTGTGATTGCGGCGACGGTTCCGTCGTCTGCTGCTTTCACAGGGCTGCCGGAGTCTGACTTGATGTTGATCCCGTCATTGCGGCCCTTGGAATACTCGCGAATGATCGATCCCGTAACCGGGAACAACATACGGGCGTTGTCTGATGAGGCGCTGCGTTCACCCACATCGACCGGTGGCGGCGGAGGAGCAGAGGCTTCAGGTGCCGGTGAGCTTTCCGGTAGCGGTTGCGCGGCGCTTGGGGGCGTTGGGGTCGGAGACCCGACGCCGGGCTTCGGCACGTTTTCGCTGGGCTGCGCAGGAGCCGCGCGTTGCGCGACAGGTATCAGCAGATATTGCCCTTCACGGATTGCAAAATCCGATCCGAGGCCATTCCATTCGGCAAGGGATTTCACGGGCACATCGTAGAGACGCGAGATCGTGTAGGCAGTTTCGCCACGCACCACTTTATGACGAACAGGCTCTTCGCCGCTGGGGGCGTTTGCGGCTGGTGCAGAGGGGGGAAGGGCGGCAACGCGCACATCCTCGCCAGAGGCGTTTTCTGAGCGATTGATCGCATCACCGGCTAGGGCCCCTATGTCCACGCTGCCAGGTACGATCGGACCCGTCTGTGCAGCACCCGTCGCAGGGGAGGGTTCGGCGACGCGCGTGGGCAGCGCAATAACTTCGCCCTGACGGAGCTGTGCGGTCTCTTCAATACCGTTAAACCGCGCTAGGGTTGGCGCATCGAGTCCCAGCCGTGTTGCCATGGTTTGAATGGTGTCGCCCCGGTCGGCGACAGCAACCTGGTAGTTCGGGTAAGAGATGACGCCGCGATTGTCTGGTTGCGGTCTTGGCGCGGTTGCCTGTACCGCGGCCTGTGTGGTTGAAAAGCCGGTGCCGCTCAACCCGCGCAAGTCATAGTCCAACCCTTGCGCGCAAGCGGTCAACAGACTGAGACTGGCTGCTGAAATGAACAGTTTCTGCGCCCGCCGGCGTGAAGCGTGATTATGCATCTGCGTGTCCTCAACGTTGCTCTTTGAGCCTGCGCCTGTTTGTCAGACGCTTATTGAAGCGCAATATAGCAGGTTATGTGTCCTTTCCCAAGCCTTCCAGCAAAGGAACAAAGCGAACTTGGCGCAATTCATCGTATTCAAGACCGTCTTCGGTCTTGCGCGCTACAATCAGATGCTGCACGGCGTTCGACTGGCCCACTGGAACGACCATGATGCCACCGACTTTCAACTGATCAATCAGTGTACCGGGCGGGTCCTCTGCGGCGGCAGTGACGATGATACGGTCAAAAGGGGCCTGATCTGGCAAGCCGAAGCTGCCATCTCCGGTAATCGCCGTGATATTTGTCAGTTTCATCGTGTCAAAAAGTGCACGCGCTTCGCGGACAAGGCGGCTGTGGCGGTCGACCGTATAGACCCTGCGCGCAAGGCGGCTGAGAATTGCAGCCTGATAGCCGGAACCGGTGCCAACCTCCAGCACCTTGTCCCGATGAGAGAGTTTCAGGGCTTGTGTCATGAGGCCAACAACTGAGGGCTGGCTGATGGTCTGCCCACACGCAATTGGCAGGGGCATATCTTCGTAGGCGCGTTCGGCAAATATGCCCTTGATAAAGGGGCCCCGATCAATGGTCTCCATCGCCTGCAGTACGTTTTTGTCGGTGACGCCCTTTGATCGCAGGGCATAGAGGAACTGCATCTTGCGTTCCGCCTCTGAAATCTCTGCCATCATGTGTTGATGCCTGACAAGGGATCAAACATGTCATGAGCTGTTAGATCCGCGCGCATGGGGGTCACTGAAATGTAGCCCTGAAGGTTCAATTGAGCGTCTGACCCTTCTGCCGTTGGGCGGCGTTGGTCGCCCCCTTTGATCCAGAGGAAACGCCGTCCCGAAGGTGCCTGGTGGGGCTCGGTCGAAAAACCCAAACCTTCGCGAAACCCTTGGGTCGCAAGACGCGTCCCTTTTACATTCGCGGCAGCTACAGGGGGGAAGTTGACGTTGTAAAACAGCCTGTAGCCGCCTTTCTCATCCGGCGTATGTGCCAGAATGCGGCGGACGACCTCGACGCCATGTTGGGCGGAGGCTTCAAAAGGGTCGTCCAGATCAACGTTCGCAGGACCATAGTATTGCGATAACGCAATTGCCGGAAGCCCCTGCAAAGCGGCCTCCATTGCGCCGCCGATGGTGCCGGAATAAAGTGTATTTTCCGCCGAGTTATTGCCCCGATTCACACCGGAAAGGACCAGATCAGGCGGGCTGTCTTTCATCACGTCATGCAGCCCTGCCAGAACGCAGTCGGCGGGTGAGCCTTCCGCCGCATAACTGCGCTCACCCATCTGGACGACCATCATGGGGTGCGTATAGCTGATGCAGTGGCCGACGCCGGATTGCTCAAAGGCGGGCGCAACGGTCCATACTTCACCCTCTTCACCGGCCAGTTCCTCGGCAATTGCCTTCAGAACCTTGAGCCCCGGTGCATTGATACCGTCGTCATTTGTGATGAGAATGCGCATGATTTGTCCCTTTGCGCCTTGATAGGCGAGGGCCTTGCGAGCAGCAAGAGACAGCGGGAAATGCGCTGCTTATTCCGGTTGAAATACCTGGAGTTGTGACAGAAGTGCTGCGGCGGCGTCTTGCGGTGACGTCAACCCATCCCGATTTTCGCCGGGATAGAACCGCGCACGCGTCGCGGTCGGCATAGAGGGCGGCGTCAAAATGTGCACCTTTGGGCCATTGCTGGCAGATTCTGCCTGCCAACTGCGCGCCAATGCGATCTGGGCTGCCTTGGTGGCTCCATAGCTGCCAAAGAACTTCTCACCTGCGCGCGGATCATCAAAGAACACCGCCTGACCTTCGGACCCCAAAAGCGGTGCCACATAGGTGATCAAGGTCGATGTCGCCGTAATGTTCCCAGCGATAGATTTGGCCATATCCTTGGTATCGATGTGGTTTGCCGGGGTGAGCGGGGCCGCATGAACCGACGTGTGTAGCCAGAGGTCAAGCTTGCCCCAACGGTCAAATATTCCCCTGCAAAGCGTCGCCATGGCATCCGCGTTGGTGATGTCCATTGGTGCGAGCGTTGCACTGCCACCCTTTGCCTTTATGCGGTCATCCAGTTCTTCAAGCGCGCCGGTGGTTTTTGCCACGGCAATGATGTGGTGCGTCGGCGCAAGGGCTTCGGCCAAGGCCGCGCCAAGCCCGCGGGAGGCGCCTGTGATAAGTGCTGTTTGTGTCATGGCCGCGTGATGCAGCGCTTTGGCTGTGCCGTCAAGCGGACTTGCGATGGTAGGTCAGCGTCAGAAAGGCGCAGTGATCGATTGCATCATGCGGCAAGTCCTCGGTAAGGGACATGTGCAAGCCGCGTTTGCCCTCATATTCAAATGTCTTGGGGTAGAGCGTTTTCATCGTCTCGATAAGGGTGGTGCTGCAAGGGACGAAAAGACTGATCCGCTCCGGGCGCTGCGGGCTCCAGAAACACCTTAGCGTGGTCCCGGTCCGCTTTCGTTCGGGAAGCCATGAAGGTTGTCCCCATTTCAGCGTTTCGATTAGGGGGCCAACATCGGCGCGGGCAGAGACCTCGTAGACGATGCCACGGATGGTTTGAAAGCAACGGCGCGCATCATCGGGCCAGTGGTTCACGCAGGATTTCAGATTGGGGTTCTGCAGAGGTGGTGCCGCGCCGTCAGAGGGGTGGGCGCTGGTCTGCATCGACTACTCCGCCGCCTTCATCTGAAACCCATCTTCAATTTGATCCGCTGGTTCTACCGGATATTCCCCCGAGAAACAGGCGTCGCAGTATTGCGGTTGGTTTGCGTCGCGGCCTCTTGCTTCGCCGACCGCGCGGTAGAGCCCGTCCAGTGAAATGAACTTGAGGCTATCGACCTGCAAATGCTCTCGCATTTCCTCTTCGGACATTGTCGCGGCCAGAAGCTTTTCGCGTTGCGGTGTGTCCACACCATAAAAACAAGGCCACGCCGTTGGCGGCGAAGCGATCCGGAAATGGACTTCGGCAGCACCTGCATCAAGGATCATTTCCTTGATCTTGCGGCTGGTTGTCCCCCGCACCACGGAATCGTCAACCAAAATCACGCGTTTGCCCTGGATCAGGGCACGGTTCACGTTGAGCTTCAGCCGAACACCCATGTTGCGGATTTGCTCTGTCGGCTCAATGAATGTCCGACCCATGTACTGGTTGCGAATAATGCCCATCGCGTAAGGAATGCCAGACTCGAGCGAATACCCGATGGCTGCAGGCGTGCCGCTGTCGGGGACGGGGCAGACTAGATCCGCCTCAACCGGGCTTTCCTTCGCCAGTTCCCGCCCGATGGCTTCTCGGGTTTCGTAAACGGATCGGCCGCCCAAAATGCTGTCCGGGCGAGAGAAATAGACATGCTCGAAGATGCAGAAGCGGGACTTTTGCGGACGAAACGGGAAACGGCTCTCAACGCCATCGGCATTTATGACCACCATTTCACCGGGCTCGATCTCGCGCACGAATTCGGCACCGATGATATCGAGTGCACAGGTTTCCGACGAAAGTGCCCAGCCATCGCCAATCTTGCCCAGCACCAGCGGGCGTACACCCAAAGGATCCCGCACGCCGATCAACTTGGTACGTGTCATCGCAACAATTGAGAACGCCCCTTCGACCCGGCGCAAGGCGTCTTCCATCCGCTCCGGGATCGTGCGTTGCAGGCTGCGGGCCATCAGGTGGATGATGCACTCACTGTCCGATGAGCTTTGAAAAATCGAGCCGCGTTCAATCAATTCCCGGCGCAGGGCATTGGCATTGGTGATGTTGCCATTGTGCGCAATGGCGGCCCCACCCATTGCAAATTCTCCGAAAAACGGCTGAACATCTCTGATCGCCGTTTGCCCCTTTGAGCCAGCAGTAGAGTAACGCACATGTCCGATGGCGAGGGGGCCGGTCAGGGTCTCCATCACTTTTTGGCTGGTGAAGTTATCGCGGACGTAGCCAAAGCGCCGGGCCGACTGAAAGCCCAGTTCCGGATCATGGCTGACGATTCCGCCTGCCTCCTGGCCTCTGTGCTGCAGCGCGTGCAATCCCAATGCGACGAAGTTTGATGCATCGGATACGCCGATAACGCCAAAAATCCCGCATTCTTCTTTCAGTTTGTCGTCGCTGTCGCCATCGTTCAGATAGCTGAAATCAAACGGGTGGGCAGGCGGCAGTAGCTTGGACAACGGGGCAGCTCCGAATCCGGGGACGTTCCCCAACTGTTTAGGACGTGGACGCCCCGGTGTCACCAACCGAAACAGGGTTTGGTGCGGTTTGTCGCGTCACCCATGACCTGAGGTAGCACGCATCGATAGAATTGCCTTGCCAATGTGCAGAAAAGGGAACCAAACGGGCAACGAGGGCAGCGACTGTGTTTGTTACTGATCGCAGTTGCTGACCAAGGCTTCGTACTGGCTTGTAATCCAGCCAAGCGCCTGTTCAGGTTCCGCGTCCTGAATGCCATCGGTCATTTGGGAGAATACGGCCGCCGACCGGCTGTCATCAACCAGAGTGTAGCTCTCGCCCGTCACGACGGTGTTGTAGACGAAAAACGCGATCGCCACGAGAAGTACACCGCGGGCCACGCCGAACAAGAAGCCCAGACCCTGGTCAATACCCCCAAGGGCAGACCGCTGAACGACAGACGAAAACAACGGCGTAAACAGGGACACCACGATGAGGGCAACCGCGAAGACAGCGGCAAAGGCACCAATGATGGAAAGCTCACAGCTATCTGCCAGGAATTCTCCGACCACCGGCACTTCCCGTACCAAGGGTTCAACCTGCGGGGCAAACATGAAGCCCAGGATGGCTGCGGCCACCCAGCCGACAATCGCCATGATCTCGCGCACGATGCCCCGGCCATAGGCCAATAGAGCCGAGATGACGACCACCAGAGCGACGACGCCATCGATCATTGTGAAGTTTTCCATAGCTCCGTTTGCCTCTTGGTCCCGCGCTTATCCTGCGCCAAAAATTTCGCCTACAAATCCAGTCAGATCAGGCATTGTTTGCAACGATATGCCAGAAACACCCACAGGTTTTCCACCCCCGGCAGCGATCGCGCTGGTGAAACCAAGTTTTTGCGCCTCTTTCAACCTGTTTTCCGTCTGGCTGGCGGGGCGCAGCGCACCTGAGAGGCTGATTTCGCCAAAAACGACAGTGTCCGCAGGCAGGGCTGCGTCTTCTCTGGCGCTCAAGAGCGCTGCGGCGACTGCCAGATCAGCGGCTGGTTCAGAAATCTTCATTCCCCCCGCCACGTTCAGGTAAACGTCGAGACCCGCGAACGGAATGCCGCAGCGCGCCTCTAACACGGCCAGAATCATCGCCAGCCTGCCGCCGTCCCAACCAACCACGGTGCGTCGTGCCTGAGCATGAGGCGAAGGGGCGACAAGTGCTTGAAATTCTACAAGAACAGGCCGCGTTCCTTCAACGCCGGCAAAGACCACAGAGCCCGGAGACGGCGTGCCGCGTTCGCTGAGAAAAAGGGCAGAGGGGTTAGAGACTTCGGCCAGCCCGCGGCCCGTCATTTCGAAGACACCGATTTCATCCGCCGGGCCAAACCTGTTCTTGACCGCGCGCAGAATGCGGAACTGGTGCCCGCGTTCGCCTTCAAAATAGAGCACTGTATCAACCATATGCTCGACCACGCGGGGGCCAGCGATCTGACCGTCCTTGGTCACATGGCCCACAAGCACCACGCTGATCCCCTTGCGTTTGGCAAAAGTGGTCAGTTCATGTGCTGCGGCCCGCACCTGACTGACGGACCCTGGTGCTGATTCCACATTGTCGGCCCACATTGTCTGGATCGAATCAATGATCGCGAGCTGAGGCCGCTCGGTTTCGAGTGTGGTGAGAATGTCGCGGAGGTTCGTTTCGGCTGCAAGCTGTACCGGTGCATCTGCCAGCCCGAGGCGCTGCGCGCGCATTCGCACCTGCGCGGAGGCTTCTTCACCCGAGACATAGATTGTTTTAAGACCCGAGCGCGCGAATTGTGCAGCAGCTTGCAACAGCAATGTGGATTTTCCGATCCCCGGGTCGCCGCCCACCAAAGTCGCTGAGGCGGCGACGAGACCGCCCCCCAAAGTTCGGTCTAGTTCCTCAATACCGCAGCGTGTGCGGGGCGGTGGCGACTCTTCTGTAGACAGGTCCGTCAGCTGAACCTTGCTGCCGCGCTTTCCGCCTAGCGATTTTGCCGGTCCGGTGGAAATTCCGGCATCTTCGGAAATCTTGTTCCATTCACCGCAGGCCTCACAGCGCCCGGCCCATTTTGTCGTGACATTGCCGCAGGCCGAACAAGAGAATGAGGGAGATTTTGCCATGCCCTTAAATGGCCCAGTGCTGGGCCCGCGTCAAACGGGATTACGTTTCACGCCAGACGATCAAGCACAAAGACTTCGGTTTCACCATCAACACCTTTGAAGGTGCAATTGACGCTTTTTCCGGACACACCTTCAGTACTCTCCATAAACGCGCGGGAGCAGACGTCGTTTGCCCCAAGCCGTGATGCACCTTCAAGCATGCGAGCCGCGAGGTTGACGGCAGGGCCGATGACGGTGAAGTCGAGCCGCTCGCCCGTTCCGACATTGCCAAAAAAGACTTCCCCCAAATGGAATGCGGCGCGAAATATAACATCCGCGCTTTGTGGATCGGTTGCCAACCGCAAACGGGCCTGCTGGACACAGGCCAGGGCACGTTCAGCAGCGTCGCGTTGCGACTGCTGCGATGCGTCGGTCTCGAAAAGAACCAATACGGCATCCCCGATGAACTTGAGAATTTCCCCATCGTGTTCTTCTACAGCGTCGCCGATGGCTGCAAAGAATTGGTTCAGTACCCGCAAGACATGTTCGGACGCCGCAGTGTCGGACAAGCTGACGAAGCCGCATAAATCCGCAAACAGGATCACCGCTGATATTCGGTCGCCGTCGCCTAGCGCGATCTTGCCATCCAGTATTTTGCGGCTGGTACGACGGCCGAGATACGTCGCGAGCGTGATCCGTTTGTTGAAACGCTCTGTGTAGTATTCGTTCAATCTCGCAAACGGACCTTGGGCAACGCGAAAAACGTCGATATCCGTTTCGGTGAACCCTCCCGACCGTCGTGTTGCAAGCTCCAGGCAACCCGTGACCGTGCCATCCGAGTTGAGCAAAGGCAACAGTACAAGGCCCGTGTATCCCATCTCCGGAAAGACTGTTTTGTACGTAGATGTCGTATCCTCATCCGTTCCGTCAAAGCGATAGACCAGCGTTCTTTTGTCTTTCACCATGAGAGGGAGAGGCGTCGCATTAAATTCCTGGCTATGAATGTAGTTTCGGTGAAAGTCGCGCTGCACGATCCCGCGTTCCGGTGTCCAGCTGATCCGAATACCCGGCAGTCTGGGATGAATGAAAAAGCCGTTGACGACGAAGGCATCGATTTGCACACCAAGGTCGATCAGGCGCCGAGCACAATCTGAAACAAGCGTGTGGACGCTTTCGGCGGGTTGTGCGCCGTTGACCAGCCATTCCCGAAATTCGGCGACTTTTGCCGTGTCCACCATCGTCAGTACCCCATTGGTGAAAGACAGCGTAAGGTGGGCGCCTAATTGAAACAAGTTCAGGCCCGATGCTGTGCTTTATCGCATGGCGGGCTTTCAAGGGCTTGGGACACTTTAGTTTTGTATTTGCGGCGTGAATGGTAGGAAGGTGCAGCAGCAATTCGCAGGCGAGCGCAATCATGTACAAAATTGAGAAACCAGTGACTAACCTGCAGGATCTGGAGGCTTTGTTCCACGAAATGCACCCCAGCCAGGTTAACAAGATCATCGACCATGTCGACGATCATTGTCGCGCATGGATCGAACGCACGACATTTGTCTCAATCGCCAGCGGTGACGCGCAGGGCAACCTTGACGTCTCCCCCAAAGGCGATCCAGCCGGGTTCATCAAAGTACTTGATCGAAAGACGCTGGCTATTCCGGATCGGATCGGCAATCAACGCGCGGATACGTTTCGAAATGTTCTGCAACATCCAAATGTTGGGATGATGCTGGTTGTGCCGAAGCGAAAAGAAGTGCTTCGGATCAATGGCCATGCCGAGATCGCATGTGATGACGCCTTGTTGGACATGACAGTGATGAACGGTCACAGGCCCGGTCTCGTCCTTGTGGTTCGCGTTGAGGAAGCCTTTTTCCACTGTGGAAAATCGATGATCCGTTCCGCGATGTGGCAGCCAGAGAAATGGGGGTCGATCGAGGGGCTGCCGAGTTACGCGCAGGCGCTCAAGGACCATGGAGATATGGAGATGCCGCTTGAAGATATCGAGACGCGCATGGCGTACAACGAGAGCGGACGCCTCTACTGACAGGGTGTTAAAATGCGAAGGTTCTGACGGACCGGTTTGGTAAGCCGTAGCAGCTCAGCTCAGCACGATGAACTAGAACCAATTTCTGTGCCAACGGGTTTAGCTGGATGTATTGATGTTGTTTTGGCAGTCGATGCGTCGGCACCAAAAAAAAACAGCACCGCTCAGCGATGCCGTTTTGTAGCTTAGAGAATTTCTTCGGATCAGTTCCGGCGGCGACGCGCGATGTATCCGAATGCGCCCAGACCAAAGGCCAGTAAAGGCAGCGATGCAGGGACGGGTACTTGTGTCGGGATCGAAAAGTCAATCGAATCGATCGCGCCCGAGGCTTGGCCGAAATCAAAGACGAGCGATGTGACGCCTTCCCACCCAATGCCGGTCACGGACGTAAACTGATTGTCGTAATCCATGTTGATTGCCGCAAGCGTGAAGGCGCCGCCATTGGCAGACACCAAAAAGTTGCTCACGTCATCAAAGACGTCGAACCCGTTGAACGTCACGGCTTGGTCAAATGTAAAGGTGATTGTTCCCCCCCCGGCGTTGTCATCGGGGTCGCCCGCATCGCCATCCCCGGAAATGATCAAGACTTTGCCCGGATTGAGTTCGCCAGCGCCTACCGCAGGCGTGCCCCCGGCAGGTGCCGGACCCGTGAACGAGTCGAAGAAAGGCGCCGCAAGGTCGTCGTCGTTGCCCGTTGGATTGTCCGTATCGAACACCATCGCCTGGTTCGAGCCGCCAACTGCCGCAACGGACCCCGTGATGCCGTCAACGCTGAAAGCGTTGATAACGGTGCCCGCTGAAAACGATTCAAAGTCAAGTACCGAGGCGTTTGCGCCGGTTGCCGCCAGGCCGAAAATCGCGCCAATCATTAATTTTCGCATGAATATCCCCAAAAATTAACCAAACATTAATCGGCCCGTTTTGCTATAATTTAGAAGCATAAGTCAATACACTTATAGGTAGGCTATCTTGGCCTAATAAGTAGAAATCTGCACTCCACGAAGGGACAGAAAGTGCCCGGAAATTAGGGAGCGTTAAGTAGGTGGTGCATCAGGTGCCGCCGCTGATGGATTGACGATGCGGGCAAGAGCCGAGGCCGTCCAATAATCGAGTGCCGGTTAGGGCCCGATGTCCCACATGTACGCAGTTGGGATAGATGGCAAAGCTTGGACGATCGCCCGAAGAGTATAGATCGTGCCGCAGTCCTGCGATGAGCGCTGCCAGTACAGCACCGTAAATCAATACCGTAACGCCGAAGTGGAATCCCTCCGCTATGGGGTCATTGGTTCGAAGGAACCTGCGCGCAAAAATCCAGAAAAAACCGCGACGGGCTCCCACCTGACGCGTACGTGTCCCCGCATCTGTATTGTTGTCCCGCGAGGCACATGGCCAAGGGCGATCTTGAAGTAAGCGCGATGAAGTGCACCGAGATCAAGAAGATCGCCATGGGCGCAGCGCTCTTTTATCGAACGGACTCAATCGGACCTTCGGCGCGCCCGTTGATGAATTGCTCAAGATAGGGGTTGCCGCTTTGGTCCATGTCGGCCACCGGACCGGTCCATTGGATGATACCTTCATGCAGCATGGCAATATTGTCGGCGATGGCCCGTACAGAAGTCATGTCGTGCGTGATTGTCATTGCGGTTGCGCCCATCTCCACAACAATCTCGCGAATGAGATCGTTGATCACACCAGACATAATGGGATCAAGTCCAGTAGTGGGTTCGTCAAAGAAGATGATTTCCGGCTCGGCGGCAATAGCCCGTGCCAAGCCTACACGCTTTTGCATGCCGCCTGACAATTCCGCCGGGAATCGGTCGGCCACATCCGGCTTGAGACCTACGCGGCGCAGTTTTTCAATGGCGATGTCGCGCGCTTCGTCGCGGGGTCGTTTGAGCGACCCGCGCAGCAGGCGGAAGGCGACATTCTGCCAGACCGGCAAGCTGTCAAAGAGGGCAGCCCCTTGAAAGAGCATGCCGAAACGCGCCAGAAATGCGTCACGGTCGCCTGTCTCAGCTGCATCTTTCCCATCCACGAAAATCTTTCCACTGTCTGGGGTTACAAGGCCAAGGACGCATTTCAGCGCAATCGATTTCCCCGTGCCGGATCCGCCGATGATGACCATCGACGACCCTTTGTCTATGTTCAGGTCCAGACCACGCAGAACGTGGTTGCTGCCGAAAGCTTTATGGATTTCCTCCATTCTGATCATGCTCTGGGTCATAGCGTGAAGAACACTCCCGTAAGCACAAAGTTTGCTGCCAGAATGAAAACGGCGGCGGCCTCAACGGCCGTCTTGGTAGCGCGCCCAACCCCCATGGCACCACGCCCGGAGTTCATGCCGTGATAACACCCCATCAAGGCTGCACCAAAGCCGAAAACCGCGCCTTTGGTGAGTGATGAAATCACATCCAGCGGCTCCAGGAAATTAACGGTGTTGTTGATGTATGTAGCAGCGTTGAACCCCAATGTGCCGGTGGCAACAGCAAAGCCACCGAAAATACCAATGATGTCACCCACACCGACAAGCAGTGGCACGACAATAACGGCTGCAAGCACGCGGGGAACGGCGAGGTATTTCATTGGATGGGTCGATAGAGTGACCAGCGCGTCAATCTGCTCGGTTACCTTCATGGTAGCAATTTCGGCAGCAATCGAGGATGTAACCCGTGCCGCAATCATCAACCCGACCAGAACGGGCCCTAACTCCCGCACCATGCCGACGGCAACAATCTGCGGCACCACAGCTTCGGCGTTGAAACGCGAACCACCCGCGTAAATCTGCAAGGCCAAAGCACCGCCTGTGAAGACAGCGGTAAGCCCGACAACCGGCAACGAAAGCCACCCAATGTTGAGCAATGCCGCAAGGAATTCCCGCCCGTAGAAGGGCGGCCGCAACAGATGGCTAATCGTTTGCGCACCAAAAATTGCAACGCGTCCGATGGCTGCGAATACAGCAAGTATGGTCCGCCCGATGACAGCAAGTACATTCATAACAGGAACTCGCGCTTGTACCGCGCGCCCAGTGAGGTCAAAATTTCGTACCCGATGGTTCCAGCGAAACCTGCGATTGTGTCGACCGATTGATGCGGCCCAATCAATTGAAGGCTTGTCGGGTCCGCGTCGAGCGCTGTGACGTCTACCCCGATCAGATCCATTGAGATGCGTCCAACAACTGGTACTGGCGTCTCGTCCGCGTGAAGCCTTGCGTTTGGCCCCATCGCCCGGATCAATCCGTCCGCGTAGCCTGCAGAAATCGTCGCGATCCGCGCCGGTGTTTTTGCTGTCCAGCTGTTGGCGTAGCCGACTGTCTCGCCCGCGGCGACGTCTCGTATTTGGATAACGGGGATATCAAGGGTGACCACCGGCAGGGCGTCCACGTGAGGCAAGCCGCCATAGAGGCCAATGCCTGGCCGGGTCAGATCGAAATGAAACTCACTTCCCAACAACAACCCACCTGTCGCCGCAAGCGAAAGCGGCGCGTCCACACCGGCCGTCATTGATCTGAATTGCTCCAGTTGCTGTAGATTCATTTCATGCGTGGGTTCATCCGCGCAGGCCAGATGCGACAAAATCAAGGTTGGCGATTGCTCCAGCGCGATGTCTCTGAGCGCTTGCCACTCGCCGTCTTCAAGACCTAAACGGTTCATACCGGTGTCCAATTGAACGCCAAATTTGCCAGCGGGCATGGCCTCCACATGGCGCACCATCTGATCGACCGAATTTATCATCGGTATTAGGTCAGCATCGCGGATCAACGGCGCGTCACCGTCCATATGACCGGAGAAAATGCTGATCTCAGGTCCGGGGCCGAGGATCTCGCGCAGCTCTGCACCTTCCTCAGCCACGGCCACAAAAAACTGGCGGGCGCCAGCCTCGGCCAGCGCTGGCGCAACGCGATCCATACCAAGACCATAGGCATCGGCCTTGACCACCGCGGCCGTTTCAACGCCGGTTTGTGCGTTGAGGTGACGCCAGTTGCTGGCGACAGCAGATAGATCGATCGTCAGAACTGCAGTGCTCATGGCGCGGTAATGACAGGATCACTGGCGAGGTCAAGTCTTGGGCCTGGCGGAGCGGAACACATCGCAAGAAAATACCGGAAGAGTGACTTTGGATTGGGCATGCGCGCGGCGCGACCAAGTTCATCGGCAGATGTCATTGATGCTTGTTCGTTCCATTACTTTGAGGTCGCTTGCCAACTTATGTCTCCTAGCCAGGAGAGAAGTAGCCGTTGTATTCGGTCGAGGACACGTCAGAATTCGTGGTCGCTGCCCTGCTGCCAAGGTTGAACAAGATTTCCGAAACGTGTGAACCGGCCTTCGAAGCTCAAATCTACTGTCCCAATAGGCCCGTGGCGCTGTTTGCCGATCACGACTTCTGCCCGCCCGTGAAGTCGCTCCATCTTCTCCTGCCACTTCGCCATCTCGTCGAGGTTGTCATCAGAGGGTTTTTCGCGCTCGACGTAATACTCCTCGCGGAACACGAACATGACCACGTCCGCGTCTTGCTCAATCGAGCCGGATTCGCGTAAGTCACTGAGTTGGGGCCGTTTGTCTTCGCGATTTTCCACCTGACGGGAGAGCTGCGACAGCGCAATCACAGGGATATCAAGCTCCTTGGCGATTGCCTTGAGGCCCATCGTGATCTCAGAAATCTCGTTTACGCGGTTTTCCGATTTGCCGGTGCCGCGAACAAGCTGCAGATAATCCACAATCAAAACATCGAGGCCATGTGTGCGCTTGAGCCGGCGCGCGCGCGCCGCAAGCTGGGCAATGGGAAGAGCAGGCGTGTCGTCGATATAGAGAGGGCAAGCCTCAAGCGCCTTTGCCGCATCCACAAAACGACGGAATTCGGCTTCAGTCATATCGCCGCGACGGATCTGTTCGGATGGCACTTCTGATGCTTCTGACAGGATCCGCGCGGCGAGCTGCTCGGCACTCATTTCAAGAGAATAAAATCCAACAACCCCGCCTTCGATGGCGCCTTCGGACCCATCGGGAAAAGCGCCCTTGCGGTAGGCTTTGGCGATATTGAACGCGATATTTGTGGCCAGCGATGTCTTACCCATGGAAGGACGCCCGGCAAGAATGAGCAGGTCAGACCGATGCAGACCACCCAGCTTTTTGTCCATGTCGATGAGGCCTGTTGATACCCCCGCGAGCCCGCCATCGCGCTGATAGGCGGCATTTGCCACATTAACAGCGTCAGTTACGGCTTTGAGAAAGCTTTGAAATCCGCTTTCTACCTGCCCTTGTTCGGCAAGCGAGTACAACGCTTGTTCAGCTTCAACAATCTGTTGTTTTGGTTCAGAGGAAACTTCGACCTTGGCTGCTTTATCCGAGATATCGCGACCCAGTTTGATAAGATCACGCCGCACGGCCAGATCATAAATCATCTGGGCATAGTCGCGGACGGCAAAGGCGGAAATGGCTGCGCCTGCCAACCGCGCGAGGTACGCCGGCCCTCCCAGCTCTTTGAGCCCCTCATCATCCTCCATGAAGGCTTTGAGCGTGACGGGCGAGGCCAGATTGTTCTTGGCAATACGCGCTGCCGCAATCTCGTAGATGCGGGCATGAACCGGATCATAAAAGTGCTTCGGTCCAATGACAGACGCCACGCGATCATAGACATCGTTGTTTGTCAGAATCGCACCCAGTAACTGCTGCTCTGCCTCGATTGAGTGCGGCATTGTTTCTGGTGACTGCACGTCAACGCCAGTCGGATTAAAAGCCGATATTTCGTTCATCACTGTCCCTGCTTGCGCATTTTGTACTGCTCTGACGCTTCTTGGGCGCCGGTGTGCACTGTTTAGCTCATTCCCAGGACTGAGCCTATCGGGAAAGAACTGGGGATAACTCGAATGTAACCCTGTGTACGACCTAAGACGCTTGCCTATATAGTAGCAAATTCGCTTAAACCCGCAACATGTGCTTTGAGCTTACGATTCTGTGACACTTTTTTGACATTCGATGTGGAGAAGTTTTTATTTCTTGTTTTCTTCTTGCCACTTACGCGGATCGTTCAAAAAACGTTCTACTTCGGCGAGAGTATTTGCCTCGAACAGGCTTTGTGATTTGGCCTCGGCGAGGACATCCCACCACGTGCAAAGACTATGGAGGGACACACCGTGATCCCCCAGAGTCTTTTCGGTTTCCGGGAAAATACCGTAGTAGAAAATCACGGCCGTGTGGCCACAACTCGCGCCGGTTTCCCGGATGGCGTCCACAAATGACAGCTTGGATCCGCCATCGGTGGTCAGGTCTTCAACAAGAAGCACCCGTTGGCCTTCGCTAATATCCCCTTCGATACGGGCATTCCGCCCATAGCCTTTTGGTTTTTTCCTAACGTAGGTCATCGGCAGCGCCATGCGTTCGGCGACCATCGCGGCAAAAGGGATGCCTGCGGTTTCGCCGCCCGCAATGTTGTCGAAAGCCTCGAAACCGGCGTTTCGCATTACCGTTACGGTCAGAAAGTCCATCAGTGTGGCGCGAATGCGGGGGTGACTGATGAGTTTGCGGCAATCGATGTAGGTTGGGCTGGGCAGGCCGGATGCCAGAATGAAAGGTTCTTCCGCGTTGAAATGAACCGCCTTGATTTCAAGCAGCATGCGGGCCGTCAGCCGGGCTATTTCCTGAGCATCGGGGTAGGAAGAAGGGATCATGGGTCAGTCCTTGGTTGTATTATCGAGAGCCGGTTAGCCTTGCTTGAGAGAAGCGGCGATTAAACCTGAATCACGCCACGCGCCATGTGAGCGTATAGCCGGGATCAAAAACGGTTACAGGTCCTTCCTCTGTATCGATGTGCTTTGGCAAGCTCGGGGCAGATTTTTCCAGCGTGATTTCGGTAGTGTTCGGCTCCATTCGGTAGAACGCCGGACCGTTGAGAGAGGTAAACGCTTCAAGCTGATCGAGGGCGTCTTCTTCCTCAAACACCTGCGCCAGAATCGACATCGTATTGGGGGCGGTAAAACACCCTGCACATCCACAGGGCAGAAGCTTATTGGCATCGGTATGGGGGGCGGAATCCGTGCCGAGGAAGAAGCGCGTATCGCCTGAGGTTGCAGCGGCGCGCAGCGCCAGTCGGTGCTCTTCGCGTTTGGCGACAGGCAGGCAGTAGTAATGTGGTTTTATCCCACCAGCCAGAATGTGGTTTCGGTTGATCACCAGATGGTGGGTAGTGATCGTAGCCCCCAAGGTGTGATCTTGGTCCCTTGCATAGTCTACCGCGTTCGACGTTGTGATATGTTCCATCACCACGCGCAAACCCGGCGTGGTGCGACGGATTGGATCGAGCACCCGATCAATAAACACAGCTTCCCGGTCAAAGATATCGATGTCGGCGTCGGTAACCTCACCATGAACGCACAATGGCAAGCCGATCTCGGCCATCCGCTCCAGCACCGGGCGGATCTTGTCGAAGTCTTTGACACCGCTCGCAGAATTGGTCGTAGCTCCGGCCGGATAGAGCTTGACCGCGTGGACAAGACCACTGGCATGGGCCTTCGCTACGTCGTCGGGGTCAGTGTTTTCTGTCAGGTAAAGGGTCATCAGCGGCTTGAAATCCGCACCTGCGGGAAGGGCGGCAAGAATGCGATCACGATAAGCCATAGCCTGCTGAGATGTCACCACCGGAGGAACCAGATTGGGCATGATGATCGCCCTCGCAAAATGAGCAGTAGTGCTGGGTAAGACAGCGCTTAGCATGGCACCGTCGCGCAGGTGCAAATGCCAGTCGTCCGGGCGTCGGATTCTGAGTGTTTTCATCATGCCTGAGCGCTAGCACAGCGTTGCTGCTTGCACCAGACCTAGACCAGTTCCGACCTCAGGGTTTCAAGGCGTTGAGTAAAGCGGGGGGCGTTCAAGCGTCCGTCCACATTCCTGCACAGCGCCTGAACAAGGATCGGTCGCTCTTGCGCTTCGACCTCCGCCAGCAAGCGCCTCAAATAGCCGAGATGATCGCGGCGGGCGCGCATGATGCGGCCAAATCGGGCTTGCGTGAGTTGCCCCTTTCCTGCCGCCTCGATGAGCGGAAAGAGTGCGCCCATCTGAAGCAGGTCGACATGCAGGCTCGCTCCCATGCGGGGGCACCGCAACCGGGTCACATTCTCGCGGGCAAAGAGCGAGGCATGCATTGCATCCTCAACCTGCCGCGGATCATAGATCACGACCGCTTCCGCAGCCGCATCCAGCATGTCAGGGGCATAGCCGTACCGGCTTGTGAAATCCTGTTTGCGTTGTTCAGGAAACCGAGTGTCCCATTCCGTCAGATCAGGGGCGAGCGTGGCCTGGGGCTGCAGGCACAACACTCGCGTTCCGGGGCAAACAACCGAAAATGCCGCAGCCGCATATCCACAGGGGCCCGCGCCAAAAAATAGCACGTCGTCAAATTCGTCGAAAAAGCCATCATCCACGAGGCGATCAAAATAGGCGTAGACTGCGGGATCACGAAACCACGTGTCGCCTTCGCTGATCAGTGACAGACTGGACCAGCGGCAAGACCTGACCATCTCCCAGGCCAATGGGTGTGCCTTCGGCGATAGCGCGTCGATGCTTTGCCGGGTTTCGAAGGTGACAATCAGGGTTTTCCCGTGTTCCGAAAAAGCCGCAAGGTGGTTTTGTCCCAACCGCGCCAGATAGCCATCGTAATCGACAAGCTCTTGCACTTCCTCGATCCAATCCGTGCGCGACATTCCGCGCAGGCTAGGCCCGAAATCAATAACGTCCGTCATAATGCTCTCACCAAACTACTCGTCTTTTGAAATCTGGCGTCTCGTTTTTTTGGGCGCCAATGTTAAAAACTCAAGAATCACTGCCTCTTAGGGCAAAGTTTATCATAAATTTTGCCTCTTGCACGGTGACCTGCCGCGATGATCCCGACATCAGCAAGCGACCGTACAATGACCGGTAATCATCTTGCTCCATCAGGTGCTCGAAACGGCTCTTGCGCCAAGCCACTGCAGCGTTATGCAACCGGGAAATGACGTCGTCGGCCATCATCTTTGCTTTGAAACTGGCGGCGGCATCAGCAAGTGCGAGGATAGAGGTATCTTCGACAGTGTTGAAATTGCGCTCCACCCAATAATCCATGCCAAGTTTATCGTCGGCGTGTACGGCGCGACCGCGATCTGACTTGAGAACATAACTTTCCATATCGCCCAACGGATAGTGGTTGAGTTGCACGAACTCGTAGTTTGGCCGGCCATAGTCTGAGAAGATCCGTTTGGTCTTGAAGTTTTCGCCAAGCGGTCGACCAGAGCTATCGACCCAATTGGCGTGCGCCAGTTTTTCAGTGTCGGGTCTTCGGGGGCGATGGACACCCAGGGCGCCATAGGTTCCATCATTGCGATAAAGGGTCTTGAACATCACTGCCCGCCAAGGCCAGTTGATCGCTTCCGGAGCACAGTGAGTGAAGCGTTGCGTGATCGGCAAGTCTTCAAAACGCTGAGCACCGTTATTTCCAAAAAGCCGCCAAGTCAGAGTAATGGCGGTGGCGGATGGCACCCTCTCGAACAGGGCGTCAAGGCGGTGAGAGCCGAGCTTAACGTTCACATACTCATCAATGTCGAGCGGCAAGATCCAGTCCGCCTCGTGCACCAACGGGTGTTTCTGCGCGGTCTTCAACGCGGTGAACTGGATGCCTCTTTCATGATAGGGGCCATCATTGCGCAGGTGTGTCACCCAACCGAGCTTTTGCAGCCGGTCCAGCATGGCATCGGTTCCGTCTTGGCAATTGTTCGAAAACACCAGAAAGCTATTGAAGCCCACCGCCCGGTGATGGGCGAGCCAATCCAGAAGGAAAGCGCCTTCGTTGCGGACAGTCAGCACCGCGAGGCAGCGCTGATGGATCGTCGTGGAAGGAGCGTGGCTCTCTGTATGCGCCATCTTATTTGGTACCTTCATTTTGGCGGCCGCGCGGTCTTTGGACCATGGCAGCCGTATACTCAGGGGTCAATTGCTGACCCGGCCGTTTTGGATCAGTGCTTGACGCCCAAGGCTCATGATGCAGTTTGGTCTCGTAGAAACAGGAGCCGCCATGACAATTTCAACTTCGATTGACGCCGTGCAAAAGATGCTTTCGGATCAGGGATATGTCTGTGGTCGGGCCCTTGGTACGGTCGTGTTCCTGGCGTTGCGTCTTGGGCGTCCCTTGTTTCTCGAAGGTGAGGCTGGGGTCGGGAAAACCGAGATCGCAAAAGCGCTGGCCATGGGATTGAACCGCCGGCTGATCCGATTGCAGTGTTATGAGGGGCTGGACGCCGCAAGCGCAGTCTATGAGTGGAATTTCCCGGCGCAAATGGTGGCGATCCGCACTGCGGAGGCGGCGCAATCGGCCTCGCGCGAGGCGCTGCAGCAAGAGCTGTTCAGCGATGAATACTTGATCGAACGTCCGTTGCTGCAGGCAATGCGGCCGGATGAAAACGGCGCACCCGTCCTGCTGATTGACGAGCTGGATCGAACAGATGAGCCATTTGAGGCCTTCCTGCTTGAAGCGCTCAGCGACTTTCAGGTCACGATCCCGGAATTGGGAACGATCAAAGCGCCGGAAGCTCCAATTGTAATTCTGACGTCCAACCGTACGCGAGAGGTTCATGATGCGCTCAAAAGGCGGTGCCTCTATCATTGGGTGGATTATCCTGATTTCGACCGTGAAATGGAAATACTCTCGGCCCGTGCGCCCGAAGCCGCAGAAAACCTCAGCCGAGAGGTTGTGGCTTTCGTACAGGCGCTGCGTACAGAAGATTTGTTCAAGAAACCGGGTGTCGCAGAAACCATAGATTGGGCGAAATGCCTGTTGGCTCTCGATGTGATCAACCTTAGCCCCGAAGTCATTGCGGATACGCTTGGAGCGATCCTGAAGTATCAGGACGATATCCAGAAACTGCAGGGGTCTGAGGCCAAACGCATTCTGGACGAAGCCAAATCGTCGCTGGAACCAGCATGAGGCAAGCGGGGCGCAGGATAGGTTGATATGCCTGAATACGTACCGCTTGAGCTGCCGGACAACCCAAAGCTCGCAGGAAACATCACCCATTTTGCAAGGGCGCTAAGGCGTGCTGGCCTGCCCATCGGGCCGGGTCGGGTGATCGACGCGATCCGCGCGGTTGAAGCGGCAGGTTTCAGCGAGAAGCGCGATTTTTTCTGGACTTTGCATGCCTGCTTTGTGAACCGGCCAGAGCATAGACGGGTTTTTGCGCAGGTCTTTCGGCTTTATTGGCGCGATCCGCGATACCTTGAACACATGATGTCGATGATGATCCCGGCCGTACGTGGCGTGCAGGAGGACCGTACCGCCCAATCCGCCGAAAAACGCGCGGCTGAAGCGTTGCTCGATGGTGCGGAAGCACCAGAGACGCATCGTGAAGAGGCAGGTGAAGAAACGCTCGTCGAAGTTGATGCAAGCCTGACGATGTCTTCGCGTGAACGCCTCCGGACGCTTGATTTTGAACAGATGAGCACCGCTGAAATGGCGGAAGCGAAACGCATGATTGCGAAGTTGAGCCTGCCGGTCAAACCGATCCTGTCGCGGCGTAGTCAGGCCAGCAAGCTGGGGTCGCGGGTCGATCCGGCGCGCACTTTGCGCTTGGCGATGCGGCAGGGAGGCGAAATGCACCGCATCGCGCTCAAACGGCCCCGGCCACGCTGGCCCAACCTAGTCGTGTTGTGCGACATATCGGGGTCGATGAGCCAATACAGTCGCATCGTGTTGCATTTCCTGCATGCGGTCAGCAACGAGAAGGGGGCGGGCTGGGCGAAAGTGCATGCGTTCACCTTTGGCACGCGCCTCACCAACATCACCCGTCATTTGCAACAGCGTGACGTGGATGCGGCCCTTGCGGCGGCGGGCGCCGAGGCGCAGGACTGGGAAGGCGGCACCCGGATTGGAGCCTGTCTTGAAGTCTTTAACCGGGACTGGTCACGGCGTGTCATGGGGCAGGGGGCGGTGGTTTTGTTGATTACGGATGGTCTGGATCGCGATGACACCGATCATTTAGCGCGCCAGATGGAGCGCCTGCACCTGTCCTCACGCCGCCTGATCTGGCTTAATCCGCTGTTGCGATGGGATGGATTTGCACCAAAAGCGCAAGGGATAGCTGCCATGCTGCCGCACGTTGACAGTTTCCGCGCCGGTCATTCGATCGCCTCTTTGGAAGCACTGGCCGAGGCAATCTCGCGCCCGGATGATCTGGGCGAAAAGGCGCGGCTGATGGCCAGCCTTTGATCTTGGCATCGGCCTTGATCGAATTTCGGATCAGGCGACCGACGCTGCGAAAGCGTTCCGATAAAGGGCTGAAAGCTCGGAGAGCGGCGCGCTGGATCCGCCAAAGCGCACGTGGTCCCCACCAAACTTGCCGACGGATTGCAGGCTAAGGCCAGCGGCATTTGCGGCAGTCTTCAGAGCTTCGGCCTGATCGAAGGTGCAGGCGATGAGATAGCGGCCTTGATCTTCGCCAAATAGTGTCGCGGTCTCGTTCGCATCCAAGGTGATGCCGACTCCACCCGCTTCGGCCATCTCGAATGCTGCAAGGGCCAAGCCGCCGTCCGACAGGTCGGTGCAGGCCTCGATTTGACGGCGATTGGCGCGGATGAAGTCGCCTGCAGCCTTTTCCTGCGCCAGATCGACAGGTGGCGCATCGCCTTCAACGCGGCCGTATACCTCAGATAAAATGGCGGATTGCCCCAAATGGCCTTCAGTTTCACCAAGGACGAGTGCGACATGCCCCTCCCGCACATCACAGCCGATAATGTCATCCACGTTTTCGATCAGACCAACTGCACCAATCGTGGGTGTTGGCAAAATAGCGGCACCATCCGTTTCATTATAGAGCGATACGTTTCCTGAAACGATGGGCATATCCAGGGCCGAAACCGCGGCACCGATCCCTTTGATTGCACCCACGAACTGCCCCATGATCTGGGGTTTTTCGGGGTTGCCGAAGTTCATGTTGTCCGTGGTTGCAAGAGGGCGTGCGCCAACAGCGATAAGATTGCGGTAGGCTTCGGCGACCGCCTGTTTGCCGCCTTCGACCGGGTTGGCTTTCACGTAGCGTGGGGTCACATCAGATGTGAAAGCAAGCGCTTTGTCTGTCCCGTGAACGCGCACGATTCCCGCGCCAATCCCCGGAATTCGCACCGTGTCTGCCATGACCATGGTGTCGTACTGCGAATATACCCATTCCTTGGACGCATAGTTCGGCGATCCGATCAAGGCGCGCAGCCCATCAATCGGGTCTACCTCTGGCACTTCGCCAACCGCCCCGGCGGGCGGTGTCTCCACCCAGGGGCGGTCGTATTCTGGCGCGGTTGAGGCGAGTTTTGACAGCGGCAAGTCTGCTTTTGTCTCACCGTTGAGCTGAATGAGAAACCGGTCTTCCGCAATCGTTTCGCCCACGATTGCAAAATCGAGGTCCCATTTGTCGAACACAGCCTTGGCTTGCGTTTCGAGTTCGGGACGCAGGACCATGAGCATGCGTTCCTGAGATTCCGAAAGCATCATTTCATAGGCCGTCATGGCCTCTTCGCGGACGGGAACCTTCTCGAGATCCAGTCTGACACCCAGGCCGCCTTTGTCGCCCATCTCCACCGCAGAACATGTGAGACCAGCAGCGCCCATATCCTGAATGGAGATGACGGCTCCTGTGGCCATTAGTTCCAACGTGGCTTCCATTAGGCGTTTTTCGGTGAATGGATCGCCAACTTGCACGGTTGGGCGTTTTTCCTCGATCGTATCGTCAAATTCTGCGGAGGCCATGGTTGCACCGCCGACGCCATCCCGGCCCGTCTTGGCGCCAAGATAGACCACCGGCATGCCAACGCCTGAAGCGGCGGAATAAAAGATCTTGTCAGTGTCCGCGAGGCCAGCTGCAAAGGCATTCACGAGGCAATTGCCATTGTAGGCCGGATCAAAGCGCACTTCGCCACCGACGGTAGGGACGCCAAAACAGTTGCCGTAGCCGCCGATACCCTCAACCACGCCATTGACCAACTGACGGGTCTTTGGGTGCGATGGTTCACCAAAGCTGAGGGCATTCATCGCTGCAATTGGCCGCGCGCCCATCGTAAAGACATCGCGCAGGATACCACCGACGCCAGTCGCCGCGCCTTGGTAAGGCTCAATATAGGAGGGGTGATTGTGGCTCTCCATCTTGAAGACCACAGCCTGGCCGTCTCCGATGTCCACGATGCCTGCATTTTCCCCTGGTCCACAGATGACCTGCGGCCCTTCAGTGGGTAACGTGCGCAACCATTTTTTGGATGACTTGTAGGAGCAATGTTCGTTCCACATGGCCGAGAAAATTCCCAGTTCCGTGAATGTCGGCTCGCGGCCTACAATTTCAAGGATACGGTCATATTCGTCTGGTTTAAGCCCATGGCTGGCGATCAGCTCTGGTGTGATGGCAGGCTCTTGCATAGGCCTTGTCGTCCCTCAGATGGCAAATTCTGCCGCTCTCTTACATGGGCGTTGCAAAGCATGGAAGGGGATATTGCCCCAGTGAAACTGCGCATAATGGCACCGTTGCTTGCATTCGTGGATCAGTCATGGGACCAATTCTGCGTAAGTAGCTTAAAACGCACCAACTGCAGGGGAATTGTCAGATGATCTGGAGCGCGGCAACAAAGGTCATGTCCAAGATTGTTGAGGGCGAGAAGGAGGGTGATGGTCCGGATCGTGATAATATCATCAAACGCACCCTTGGGTTGGCTGACACCGGGATCCCCATTGGTCGGGAGGATGAGCCGGCGGGATACGTGCGCTGGGATGCCCAAGACAACGACACTTTCAATGCGGGCGCCAGTGCCAACGAAAAAGGTGAGGTCAAATGGCGTGAGTTTCTTTGGACAGGGCCCGCCACCATAGACGAATGCGAATGGGGTACGGTTCGCTGGCGCTTTTACAATAATGGGCTGGTTTGCTTTGACGCGAGGATGGCCAATTCCAGTCGGCAATTGGACAATGGTGACGTTCAGGGGCATCGGATCGAGTTACGCGAAAAGAATGGTTTGCTTTTAGGCGTCTGGATCGCTGGGTTCTTTGTGCGCCGGTCTTTGCCCCTTCGCGGGTTTGCGGCATCGTTTTCAGATGAACACTTGCCGCTCAAGCTTCACTTTGACGAAATATCCGAGGCGCAACTTGGCGCATGGATTTGCCTTTGAGAGTTATACTATTGTGCGGCTCATATGCGGTACGGCCCAAAAAAAAGGCCGAGCACGAAGCTCGGCCGAGTCCAACAGGGAGGTATGAAGAGCGCGGAAGCTCCGCGTCGTCTTCATAAAGGTGAATTAGGGTGCATGATGCCTTCGATCAAGGCAGTTCGTAACGTTTTAGAGCATTCCCGCTATGCATGAAATGCATAGCTTAATGAAGGGCTCAAACCCCTTTCGCACGTAACTGCTTGCGATACGTAATAATTTCGTCCTGAACAAAATCTTTGAAGGCCGAGACGCGCTGCGAATGACGCAGTTCTTCCGGATAAGCCAGGAACACAGGGACATCTGCGGAGGTGAGTTCGGGCAGGACCTGAACAAGGTCTGGGAAGTCTTGTGTCACGTAATCCGGGAGCACTCCGATACCCAGATTCTGCAAAACGCCCTGCAAAACACCAAAGTAGTTGTTTACGGTCAAAAGGGACCGCACATCATACGTCAAAAGGTGCTGGACAAGGCTGCGCCCGGCGCCAACCTGATCACTATTGGTATTTTGGCAGATCAGCCGATGCGTTTTGATGTCTTCGATACTCTGGGGCGCGGCGTTGCTCGCCAGATAATCCGGTGTTGCATAGAGGTTCATGCGGATCATCATGAGCTTTTTGCGAATCAAATCGGCCTGGCTGGGTTCTTTCATGCGAATGGCAACGTCTGCCTCTCGCATTGGCAAATCCAGAACGCGCTCTTCGAGCATCAGATCGACCTTGAGGTCGGGGTACTCTTCGTAAAGTTTTGGCAGGCGTGGTGCGAGCCACAATGTACCGAACCCCGTCGTCGTTGTGACGCGCAGTTCACCGAACACCTCTTCTTCGCTGTCTCTGATGCGGGCAGAGGCTGTGTCGAGCCGGCGTGACATGGCGGACGTGGCATCAAACAGCAGTTCGCCTTGCTCCGTCAGGATCAAACCGCGCGCGTGACGATGGAAAAGGGTCGCGTTCAGTGATTCTTCCAGCGCACGAACTTGTCGGCTGACCGCAGATTGGGAGAGATTGAGCTTATCCCCCGCATGGGTCAGTGACCCTGCGTCCGCCACCGCGTGAAAGATTCTCAGTTTATCCCAGTCCATAAGGCGTCCCGCATTTGCTGTGCCTTTGCTAGCGCTATCTTTACCGAAAATACAGGGGCCCAGCGGACTAATGAGCGGGTAGTCACAAAAATTATACTATACAGGTCAGCGAGTATGACCTATTATTCCGCTAAGACATGCAAGACTTCGTTAACCGAACCGCTGGGGAGGCGCGTGATGGGCAAGACGGAAATTACGCTAAAGGATCGCTATGACCTTGATAAGGCGTCTGTTCTGTTGAACGGGACACAGGCTTTGGTCCGCCTGATGCTGATGCAAAAAGCGCTGGACCGGGCAGCGGGTCTGAATACGGCCGGTTTGGTTACTGGGTACCGCGGATCGCCGCTCGGGGCCGTGGACATGCAGATGCAACGTGCGCTCAAGTCTTTGACCGAGAATGACATTACCTTTCAACCGGGCCTGAACGAAGACCTTGCCGCGACAGCGCTTTGGGGAAGTCAGCAAGCGGAATTGCGCGGCGAAGGTAAGTTCGACGGTGTTTTTGGCCTTTGGTATGGCAAGGGGCCTGGCGTGGACCGTACTGGGGACGTCATGCGTCATGCCAATATGGCGGGCAGCTCCAAGCGGGGCGGTGTTTTGATGGCCATGGGTGATGATCACACGGGTGAAAGCTCAACTGTGCTGCACCAATCCGAAATGGCGATGGTTGATGCCTATATGCCGGTGGTCAGCCCCGCAGGCGTACAAGAAGTGCTCGACTTTGGCATCTACGGCTTCGCCCTCAGCCGGTTTTCCGGCCTTTGGGTTGGCATAAAAACGATGAAGGACACGGTCGAAGTGACCAGTGTCGTTGATGCAGGTCTGGAAAGATTCAACTTCGTCGATCCGGCTTTTGATATGCCAGAGGGCGGGTTGAACATCCGCCTGATCGATGACCGCATCGAACAGGAAGCGCGGCTGATCGATTACAAAAGGTATGCCGCCGAAGCCTTTGCCCACGCCAACAAGATGGACAAGCGGGTCTGGGGCAAACCGGGAGCCAAAATCGGATTTGTCGCTGCCGGAAAGAACTGGCTGGATCTTGAGCACGCGTTGAGCCTGTTGAACATCAACGGCGCCGAAGCTGATCGGATTGGCATCACGACCTATAAGGTCGCTCAGACATGGCCTTTGGACATGAAGGGGTTTGAGGATTGGGCCGAGGGTCTCGATCTGATCGTCGTTGTGGAGGAAAAACGCAAACTTATCGAAGTGCAGATCAAAGAGGCCTTGTTCGACAACCGACGCGGACGAAGGGTTTATGGTGGGACAAAGGACGGTGTTTCGTTCTTCTCGGCCAAATGGGCACTGGACCCGGTTGAGATTGCTCTGAAACTGGGTGAGGTTCTCATCGAAGAAGGGCGCAACACCGATGGTATTGCTGCGGGAATGGCGGCGCTAAAAGAGGCGCAGCGCTCTGATAATGCAGAAGATATCGCGGCACGCTTGCCCTATTTTTGTTCGGGGTGTCCGCATAATTCTTCAACGAAAGTACCAGACGGATCGCGTGCCTATGCGGGGATCGGCTGCCATTTCATGGCGCAATGGATGGATCGCGAAACGCTCGGGTTCACGCATATGGGCGGTGAAGGAGCAAACTGGATCGGTGAAGCGCCTTTCTCCAACCGCGCGCATGTTTTTCAGAATATCGGGGACGGGACCTACAATCACTCCGGCGTGCAGGCGATCCGAGCGGCCATCGCAGCTGGCACAACCATCACTTACAAGGTGTTATACAATGACGCGGTCGCGATGACCGGTGGTCAAGGCAATGAGGGCGATTTGACAGCCCCCCGAATCGTCCGGGAATTGCAGGCCATGGGGGTCAAAACGCTTGCTGTGGTTTATGACGAGAAAGAGGATGTTGATTTCGGTGCCCTGAAAGGCGTCGAAACGTATGAGCGGGCAGACCTGCAAACTGTGCAGGAAAGGTTTGCAAAGACCCCGGGCGTTTCAGCCATCGTCTACATTCAGACCTGCGCTGCGGAAAAGCGCAGACGCCGCAAACGGGGGGAGTTTCCTGACCCCGACAAGCGTCTTTTTATCAACACCGATGTCTGTGAGGGTTGTGGCGACTGTGGCCTCCAGTCCAATTGCGTTTCGATCGTGCCCAAAGAGACCGAGTTGGGTCGAAAACGTGAGATTGACCAGTCAAGTTGCAACAAGGATTACAGCTGTATCAAGGGGTTCTGCCCATCATTTGTAACCCTCGAAGGGGCCAAACTCCGCAAACAGCCCACGGCGGAAATTGACCTGCCGAAACTACCCGCCCCTGAGTTGCCGCCCATCAAAGGCACCTGGAACATCGTTGTCACTGGCGTGGGGGGAACGGGGGTCGTCACGATCGGCGCTATTGTTGCGCAGGCGGCTCACATCGATGGCAAGGGTGCCGGGATGATGGAAATGGCGGGGCTCGCCCAAAAGGGTGGTGCCGTGCACATACATTGTCGGTTGGCGAACTCTCCGAGCGATATCAAGGCGATAAGGGTTTCAACTGGTGAAGCCCACGCATTGATTGGCGGGGACTTGGTTGTGTCGGCGGGCGCAAAGACGCTAGGCCTGACCCGCAGTGGTCAAACCGGCGCGGTTGTTAACAACCATGAGATTGTGACGGGTGACTTCACGAGAGACACTGAATTCCGACTTCCCAGTGAGCGGCTTGCATTGGCACTTGAAGCGCGTCTGAAGGACCGTGTCATCTTGTTTGATGCCACTGAACTGTCACGGGCTGTACTTGGAGACTCAATCTATTCCAACATGATGGTTTTCGGGGCCAGTTGGCAGCGCGGGTTGGTGCCATTGAGTTATGGCGCGATAGAACAAGCCATTCGGCTGAACGGGGCCGCCGTGGAGCGCAATTTGCGGGCTTTTGAGATCGGTCGTTGGGCAGCAGAACACCCGGAGGATGCGGCTGCGGTATTACGCCCAACAGTGCTTACGTTGCCGCCATCAGTCGAGGAACAGATCGACTTTCGTGCGAAACATCTGGCGGCGTATCAAAGCAAGCGGCTCGAACGTCGGTATCGCAAGTTCCTCGAAAAAATAGACGATGCCGAAGTGCTTCGTTCAGCTTTAAAAGGGTACCATAAGCTCTTGTCCTATAAGGACGAATATGAGGTTGCCCGGCTTTTACTCGACAGTAGGGAGAAGGCACTAGAATCCTTTGAGGGGGATTTCAAGATGACCTACAATTTGGCGCCGCCATTGTTTTCCAAACCGGGCCCCGACGGGCGGCCAGAGAAACGAGCATTTGGGCCTTGGGTTGAGAGGCCTTTGCGTGTTTTAGCGCGGCTGAAGGTGTTGCGTGGGACGCCTTTTGATCCGTTCGGCTATACTGCTGAACGAAAAATGGAACGTGCCCTCATCAAGCAATACGAGAAAGATCTGGCTGAAACCTTGCCGTTGCTGACCGACGGCACCCGTGCAGCGATTGCTGCACTTGCCGAATTGCCGTTGCAAATCCGGGGGTTTGGCCCGGTAAAGGCGGAGAACGAAGCCAAAGCCGCGAAACGGCGCGAGGAGTTGCTTTCGGTGATCCACGCGGGCGGACCGGATGTTGCCAAGGCCGCCGAGTAGTTTTACCAGATTGTTATGGCCTGATGACCAAGGTTACCCTTGTTCCTTACGGGCTGCCATGACGGAGAGACGAATGCCTGCGCTGCGCCGCAACGTGACACGCGACATCAGCTACGCTCACAGTGCTGAGACAAAGAGTGGCCGCGCGGTGATCCGGTTGATGGAAAACACGACGGGTCGTTTGCGTTTGATCAAGCGGGCCCGCGGTTACGAAGATGACGTGGCCGCGGGGCGTGATTTCTTTGAGGTCATGGCTGCCCGGTACGGATTATCGCTGGATATTCAGCTAGGCAATTTCGACACCATCCCCAAGACCGGCCCGCTGATTGTGATCGCAAATCACCCTTACGGGATTCTCGATGGCTTGATGCTGGGTCACTTGTTGCAACAGACTCGTGGTGACTTTCGCATTCTGGCCAATTCGGTTTTTCGCAAAGCCGAAGATATTAACCGCGTGGTGTTACCGATCAGTTTTGATGAGACCAAGGAAGCAATTGCGTTGAATATCGCTACGCGAAAGCAATCTCTGGAATATCTGGCGGAGGGTGGGGCGATCGCTGTTTTCCCTGGCGGTACGGTGAGCACTGCTGCTCGGCCTTTTTCCAAGCCGATGGATCCGGGTTGGCGCAGTTTTACCGCCCGAATGATCGCAAAATCCGGCGCGACGGTCTTGCCAATTTATTTTCACGGTCACACAAGTCGTCTGTTTCAGATTGCCAGCCACATGCATGTGACCCTGCGGATGGGTCTTTTGATAAACGAGTTTGGCAAACGCGTGGATACGCCCGTTCGGATATCCATCGGCGACCCTATTTCGCCTGCGGCCCTGCGGCCATTTGCGCAAGATAGCAAGGCGATGATGGATTTCTTGCGAAAAGCCACGTATGAGCTTTCCACGGACCCGGACAAGAACTTTGGTCTGGGGTATGAATTCTCACAACGGCACCGTTCATGATGGGGTGCCATTAAGGCGCGAAGACCATGGCGGTTGGCATTTTTGACAGTGGTTTAGGTGGGTTAACCGTATTGGATGCGGTATCAAATCGCTTGCCTGACGTGCCATTCGCCTACTTGGCGGATAGCGCGCATGCACCCTATGGCGTACGTACGGCGGATGATATTTTTGAGCTGACCTGTCAGTCGGTCCAGCGTCTTTTTGACGCCGGGTGTGATCTGGTGATTCTTGCCTGCAATACCGCGTCGGCTGCTGCATTAAGGCGGATGCAGGAGTCCTGGGTGCCGCCAAACAAGCGGGTGCTCGGCGTTTTTGTGCCCTTGATCGAAGCGATGACCGAACGCCAGTGGGGAGACAACTCGCCACCGCGTGAAGTGGCTGTGAAACATGTGGCGCTTTTTGCAACGCCGGCAACTGTGGCCAGCCGCGCCTTTCAGCGGGAGCTGGCGTTTCGGGCGATCGGTGTCGACGTCGAGGCGCAGGCCTGTGGCGGTGTTGTCGACGCTATTGAAGACGGCGATATGATCCTTGCTGAAGCGCTTGTGCGGAGCCATGTTGATGCGCTGAAACGTAAGATGCCTTTGCCTGACGCTGCGATACTGGGATGCACGCATTATCCGTTGATGCAGGATGCCTTTCAGGCGGCGTTGGGAGGCGACGTGAAGGTTTTCAGTCAAGCCGCGCTGGTTGCAGATAGCCTTGCGGACTATCTTGAACGTCATCCGGAGATGTTGGGGACAGGTGACGCGGTGAACCTTACGACAGGCGAGCCCTCACGCGTAAGCGATCGTGCCACACAATTTCTCCGACGACGAATCGAATTTGTATCCGCCTGACTTCAAAACAAATTCAAAACGGACTTAGAGCCATGACTTACTCAATCGCTATCCTTGGCGCCTCGGGATATACCGGCGCTGAACTCATACGGCTGATTGCCGACCACCCGAAGATGCAAATTGTCGCCTTGGGGGCCAACTCCAAGGCGGGCCAAACCATTGCGCAGGTCTTTCCGCACCTGCGCCACCTTACTCTGCCGTCGCTCGTGCAAATTTCGGAAATCGATTTTGCGGAGATTGATCTGTGTTTTTGCGCCTTGCCGCATAAGACCAGTCAGGAAGTGATCGCGGGCTTGCCGCAAACGCTCAAGATCGTGGATCTCAGCGCGGATTTCCGGCTGCGGAACCCGGACGACTATGAGAAATGGTATGGCAATCCGCATGCGGCGGTGGAACAGCAAAAGGAAGCTGTCTACGGTCTCACCGAATTTTACCGGGAGGAGATCCGTAACGCACGGCTTGTGGCAGGCACGGGCTGTAACGCTGCAACGGGCCAATTCATGCTGCGCCCCCTGATATCTGCAGGTGTCATAGATCTTGACCAGATCATCCTTGACCTCAAATGCGCAGTGTCCGGCGCAGGGCGCAGCCTGAAGGAAAACCTTTTGCACGCTGAACTTTCAGAAGGCTATCACGCCTATGCGGTGGGGAGCACCCACAGACATCTTGGTGAGTTTGATCAGGAGTTTTCAAAACTTGCTGGGCGGCCGGTAAACATACAGTTCACGCCGCATTTGGTGCCCGCTAATCGCGGGATCCTCGCGACCGGCTATGTTTATGGCGATGCGGAGGTTTTGCATGCCACGTTGTCGCAGGCCTATGCCGATGAGCCCTTTCTGGAGGTGCTGCCGTTGGGCGAAACGCCCAGCACGCGGGACGTAAGAGGTTCAAATTACTGCCATATTGGTGTTGTTGCAGACCGTACCTCCGGGCGCTCGACCGTGATTGCAGCGCTTGATAACCTGACCAAGGGATCGAGCGGGCAAGCGTTGCAAAACGCCAACCTGATGTTAGGTATTGAGGAGACCACGGCGCTGACGATGGCACCGCTGTTTCCGTGAGGGGTTATGAAGAACCTGAAAAAGCAAAGGCGAATTCAAGTCATCGCGCTCGCCGCGGTGGCTTTGGTGCTTTCGACTGTGCTGATTGGGTACGCCATGCGGGATGGGATCAATTTTTTCCGTGCACCGACCCAGATTTTGGCTGAACCGCCTGCGCCTAGCGAAGTGTTCCGCATTGGCGGATTGGTGCAGGAAGGCTCTATCGTTCGGGGGCAGGGCGAAACGATCAGGTTCAGCGTGACCGACGGGAATGGTGTTGTTCCCGTGACATATACCGGTGTGCTGCCAGATCTTTTTGAAGAAAATCAAGGGATGGTGGGGACTGGAAGATACATTAACGGAACCTTTGAAGCCACTGAAATACTTGCAAAACACGATGAGACCTACATGCCTGCCGAGGTAGTGGACGCGCTGAAGGAACAAGGCGTCTACAAGGGCACTGAAGGGTAGACCGTACGCCCGGGTTAAAGGCGATTAACCGGTTTATGACCGTCTTGGGCGCGAATGAAATCGCGCGAAGAGGGTCACATGCAGACAGTTCGGCAAATTGCAGCGGAAATCGTGGAACGCGAAGGCGGCTTCGTCAACGATCCTGACGATCCCGGTGGTGCAACCAATTTCGGCGTTACGATTCATACGATGCGCAATTTGGGCCTCGATCTTGATCGAGACGGCTCTGTGACAGTGGCGGATGTCCGCGCGCTGACCAAAGAGCAAGCCATTGAGATTTTCGAAAAACACTACTTCGAAAAACCGTTGATCGCGATGCTGCCGCGCGATCTGCATTCAACCGTATTCGACATGTATGTGAACGCAGGCTCAAACGCGGTCAAAATACTGCAACGCTTGCTGGTCGATATGGGTCACGACCTTGTCGTAGATGGCGTGCTGGGACCCATGACAATCGGTGCTGCGCAAAACGCGTTCCTGAAAGCGCCAGAGCATCTGGCAGACGCCTATGGAATCGCACGGCGAAATTATTACTTCCGCATCGCAGACCGTCGCAAGGCAAGCCGAAAATATGCCCGGTCCCGCGCTGGTGGGAAGGGGGGGTGGATACGACGGGCAGAGGAGTTCATCTCGCCACGTTACCATCTCACGGATCAACAATTTCAGGAAAGGGTTGCAGGATGGGTTTGATTGCAGGGCTGTTAGGGGCCATTTTCGGGAATGACCGCAATGTCATCAAGGAAACGGCTGAGGTGTTCAGGGCCAACGCGGAAGGAAATGCAGTACGCGGGCAAGAGCTTCGACTGGAAGTACTGCAACAATTCGCCAAGGAATTCGATACTCGTAACGACGGCATGTTCAACCGGATCATGGATGGTGTGAATCGTCTGCCTCGACCCGCACTGGCGTTGGGCACCTTGGGACTGTTCATCACTGCAATGGTGGACCCGATCTGGTTTGCTGAACGCATGCAGGGCATTGCTTTGGTGCCGGAGCCCCTGTGGTGGCTGTTGGGTGTCATCGTTTCTTTCTATTTTGGTGCCCGGCATCAGGTTAAGAGCCAGCAGTTTCAAAGATCAATTGCACAAAGCCTCGCGACCGCCCCGAAAGTGGCGGATAACATCTCAATGTTGCGGCAATTGCGCGCCACCACGCCCGGTATGGCGGACACGGGCGGCGATGCGCGGTTGCGGTTCACATCCCTGCAACCCGAAGCCAATCCCGCATTGGATGACTGGCAGCGCACTGGGAAGAAAACCGCGACAATGTGATCGCCTGATGCGACCGAATGTCATTGGATGAATTCACGGGGCGGTTTATACTCCGTCCCATGATAACAGAACTCGGACACTTCGCCCTCATCCTGGCATTCATGGTCGCGATCGTACAAACGATCATACCGCTGGTCGGGGCACACAAAAAGTGGCCCGCCTGGATGGCCGTCGCCGAACCCGCTGCGACCGCACAGTTTATGCTGACGGCTTTCTCATTTGGCGCATTGATGTGGGCGTTCATTGTGTCCGACTTCAGCTTGCAGCTGGTCACACTTAACAGTCACTCCTCCAAGCCGATGCTCTACAAGATCAGCGGCACTTGGGGGAACCACGAAGGCTCCATGTTGCTCTGGGTGTTGATTGTGACCCTTTTCGGCGCAATGGCGGCCTGGTTCGGGAACAACTTGCCGCCCACCTTGCGAGCACGTGTTTTGGGCGTGCAGGCTGCCATTGGCGTCGCCTTTTTTGCCTTTATTCTTTTTACGTCCAACCCGTTTGTGCGTCTGGCCGTGCCTCCCTTTGATGGGCAGGATCTCAATCCGTTGCTGCAGGACCCCGGCTTGGCCTTCCACCCCCCGTTTCTCTATCTGGGATATGTTGGTCTGAGCATGGCGTTCAGCTTTGCTGTCGCGGCTCTGATCGAGGGGCGCGTTGATGCGGCCTGGGGCCGTTGGGTGCGTCCCTGGACATTGGCCGCTTGGGTATTTCTCACCATTGGAATCGCGTTGGGGTCGTGGTGGGCCTATTACGAGCTCGGCTGGGGCGGGTTTTGGTTTTGGGATCCGGTCGAAAACGCTTCCTTCATGCCGTGGCTTCTGGCGGCCGCGCTGCTCCATTCGGCAATCGTTGTTGAAAAACGGGAAAGCCTCAAAAGCTGGACCATCCTGCTAGCGATCCTTGCTTTTGGTTTTTCCCTGATCGGGACCTTTATCGTGCGTTCGGGGCTGCTGACGTCGGTACACGCCTTTGCCAACGATCCTGAGCGGGGTGTCTTCATCCTGATGATCATGGGCTTCTTTATGGGGGGCGCACTGATCCTCTTTGCGTTCCGTGCAGGCGCCATGGAAGCGCGCGGTGTCTTCGGAATAGTGAGCCGCGAAAGCGCGCTGGTCGCAAACAACCTCCTGCTTGCAGTAAGCTGTTTTGTGGTCTTCGTTGGAACAATGTGGCCCTTGGTGGCGGAGATGTTCTTTGATCGCAAGCTCAGCGTCGGCCCTCCGTTTTTCAATATGGCGTTTTCGCCCTTCATGTTGGTACTGGGGCTGCTATTGCCGATTGGGTCCGCTATGCCGTGGAAACGTGCCCGCATTTCCCGCGCGGTGAAACCATTGCGCTATGTATTCGTGCTGGCGCTTGCAGTGGGCGGGCTGGCCTATGCGATGCAAAGCGGTCGCAGTCTGCTGGGCCCCATCGGGCTGTTCCTGGCGGCCTGGATCGTCATGGGCACAATCATTGATCTGATACAGCGCGGGGGCCGGGGACCTGATAGATGGGCACGGCTTTTTCGGCTACCCCGGGCGGACTGGGGTAAAATGGTCGCTCACGCAGGCCTTGGGATTACGATGATGGGTGTATGCGGGTTGATGGCCTGGCAACAGGAAGACATCCGTGTCGCGCAATTCAACGAACCTTTTGACGTGGGCGGCTATACCATCACCCTGACGGAGGTGAACCAATACGAGGGCCCGAATTTCCTGACGACAATGGGCTACATCACCCTTGCCAAAGACGGTCGGGAGATTGCGCAGCTGCGGCCTGAAAAACGCATTTATCCCGTAGCACAGATGCCGACAACTGAGGCAGCGATCGACTATGATCTTGCGCGCGATGTCTATGTCGTGATCGGGGACGAGCAGGCCAATGGAGGTTGGGCGGTGAGAACCTATATCAAGCCGCTGACAAACTGGATCTGGATTGGCAGTGGCCTGATGGCGCTTGGTGGGTTGCTAAGTCTCTCTGACCGTCGATTCCGTGTAGCCGCAGGCGCTCGGAAATCTCGCCAAGTGCCGGTCGCTGCAGAATGATACGGGTCCTGCTGATCTTTCTTTTGCTTTGGCCGGCAACACTTTGGGCGGTACAGCCCGACGAGGTTCTGGAAAATCCTGTCCTGGAGGAGCGGGCGCGGGAGATATCCAAGGGGCTGCGCTGCCCGGTCTGTCAGAACGAGAGCATCGACGAAAGCCACGCGAATATCGCCAAGGATCTGCGCCTGCTGGTTCGTGATCGTTTGGTGGACGGCGATACGGATCAGGAAGTCGTTGATTTCATCGTCGCCCGGTATGGCGAGTTTGTCCTGCTGAAACCGACGATCGGAGGCTCGAACTGGCTTTTGTGGGCGGCAGGTCCCCTGATGTTGCTTGTGGCGATGGGGGTAGGGCTGATGTATCTGCGCGGACGAGAAAAAGCGCCAGCGGCCCAGGAAGAAGCGCTTTCGCCTGATGAGGTTGCGCGGCTCAAGGAAATCCTGAAAGAGTGACGCTTCGTTCGGCTTTTTCCTGCGACTGAAACTGTTAGGGTAGCCGCAAATTCCAAGTCTAAGGATTTCACATGGAATATCACACATTGACGTACGCTTTGGCGGATGGGGTTGCCGTCATCACGCTCAACCGGCCCGAAAAGATGAACGCGCTCACAACACAAATGCGGGCGGAGCTTTCCTATGTGGTGACCGAAGCTGGAAAAGTGGCACGGTGTGTCGTCCTGACCGGCGCTGGCACGGCGTTTTGTTCAGGTCAGGATCTCGGCGACCGGGTGAGCGCCGCCAACCTTGACCTGGAACGGACCTTGCGAGATGAGTACGCCCCCTTGATCCGGGCCATTTCAGAATGTCCGGTTCCGACCATCGCTGCGGTCAATGGACCGGCAGCGGGTGCTGGAGCCAATCTCGCATTGGCGGCGGACGTGGTGATCGCTTCAGAAAGTGCTTATTTCTTGCAAGCGTTCTCGCGTATCGGATTGATCCCTGACGCAGGCGGCACCTATGTGCTGCCACGCAGTATGGGAACCGCTAAGGCCATGGGAGCAGCCTTGTTCGCAGACAAGATTACGGCCCGACAAGCTGACGACTGGGGCATGATCTGGGAGGCAGTACCAGACGACAGGTTTGATGCGCATTGGCGTGCCCGAGCAGCTCATTTGGCGTCTGGTCCGACCGCCGCCTATGCCGCGATCAAAAAAGCAATCCGTGGCAGTTGGGGCAATGATTTTGAAAGTCAGCTAACGTTTGAAGCCCGCCAGCAGGGGGCCTGCGGCAAATCGCGGGACTTCAAGGAAGGTGTGCTGGCGTTCAACGAAAAACGCGCTCCACGCTTTGAAGGGCGATAACTTCAGCGGGTTATTGAGGTCTAACGACAAACCTTTCGACCAGCAACACGTCGCTCGCATCAAGTCTCGTGCCGTCCGCCCGGGCGACCACAGCGACAGCCACACCGTTTGCCAGAACCGTCTGAGCATATCCGCCGGTATCACTTATGGTGATCTCCGGCGGCGCGTCACCGTGGTTGTAGACGACCGTGATGCGCCCTTCGTCGGCCGGGTCCCCTGATATCAGGGCGCCATCGGGGCCCGTATCCATCGTTGCCATCATATTCAGGGCGCCGGTGAATTGCTTGGCGTGCCGGGTCGTAGACGGGCTTTGTTTTTGCATGACAGAATTCGCACATTGACTTTGGACGGGCCCAGAAACGCGCGGTTTGCGCGACCGTTGATCAAGGCCCATCCCCCTCTTGTCTCGGTCAATGTTCATTAACGCCGCTAAAACAAAGCTTTAGCCCGCAGACCATAGGGCGATGTCAGCCCGTTCGTCAATTTTGTCGGAGTATTGGGGCGTTTGAGGAAACAATGCCACATTCTGGCCATAGTTCATCCACGGCTGCGCCAAATCGCGCATCGGTAACCTGCGTTCAGCCCGCATTTGCTTCGTGTGATTCGAAATGAAAAGGGCCGGAGCGACAAGCGTCACCGGCCCTGCGTTCTTATGTCAGAACCGCCTTAGCGGTTTTCGATGTCGACGTAGTCGCGCTCTGTTTCACCAAGGTAAAGTTGGCGGGGACGCCCGATCTTGTGCTTGGGATCGCTCAACTGCTCGGCCCATTGCGAAATCCAGCCCACTGTCCGCGCAACAGCGAAAATCGGTGTGAACATGGATGTCGGGAAGCCCATCGCCTCAAGGATAATACCTGAGTAGAAATCCACATTCGGGAAGAGTTTCTTTTCGGCGAAATATGGATCGGCGAGTGCCGCTACTTCAAGTTCCTTGGCTGTTGCAAGGATCGGGTTGTCTTCAACCCCCAAAAGCTCAAGTACTTCATCGGCTGACTGCTTCATTACCGTCGCCCGCGGATCGAAGTTCTTGTAGACCCGGTGCCCAAAGCCCATCAGACGGAAGGGGTCATTCTTGTCCTTGGCCCGCGCGATATACTCCGGGATGCGATCTGGCGTGCCGATTTCCTTCAGCATTTCCAGGCAGGCCTGGTTTGCACCACCATGCGCGGGCCCCCAAAGACAGGCAATACCCGCAGCGATACAGGCAAATGGGTTGGCGCCAGAAGAAGAGGCCAATCGCACAGTCGAGGTGGAGGCGTTTTGCTCATGGTCCGCATGAAGGGTAAAGATGCGGTCCATTGCGCGGCTGAAGATCGGGTTGACCTCATAATTCTCCGCGGGGACAGCGAAGCACATGTGAATAAAGTTCGATGCGTAATCGAGATCGTTGCGCGGATACACGAAAGGTTGGCCGATCGAGTATTTATAAGCCCACGCGGCGATCGTCGGCATTTTAGCGATCAGCCGGTGCGACGCGATCTCTCGCTGCTTTGGATCGGAAATGTCAGTGCTATCGTGATAGAATGCTGACATCGCGCCGACGACGCCCACCATGGTTGCCATCGGATGCGCATCCCGGCGGAAGCCGCGGAAGAAATTCACCATCTGTTCGTGCAACATCGTGTGGTTGGTGATGGTGGATTCGAATGTTTCCAATTGCTTGGCGGATGGCAGCTCGCCGTAGAGCATCAGATAACAGACTTCGAGGTAGTGCGATTGACCAGCCAGCTGGTCGATTGGGTAGCCCCGGTGCAGCAACTCTCCCTTGCCGCCATCGATGAATGTAATCGTGCTGTCGCAACTTGCGGTCGACGTGAAGCCGGGATCGTAAGTGAAAACACCGGCTTGCCCATAGAGTTTTTGAATGTCGATCACGTCAGGCCCGGCGGTAGGGCTGTAGATGGGCAAATCATATTCATTGCCATCAATGGTCAGCTTTGCGGATTTTGTGCTTTCGGCCATAGGTGGTCCTTCCATTCTTCGTTACAGGCGGCGCGTGGCCTCCTGGGGCCCGACGCAGACGAGGTCAGGCGCTTCATAGTGCTGCCCATGCCGCAGGGAAGTCCCTCAGCCAGCAGCGTCGGTTAAGCGGGCATGGGTTTCTTCTTGTCCCAGAACCAGCATCATATCGAACACAGAAGGCGTGACCGAACGTCCTGCAAGTGCAGCACGCAATGGGCCCGCGAGCTTACCGAACTTTGTGTCCTTGCTCTGTGCAAATGCGTTTAAGACCGTCTCGAGATCTTCTCGTGTCCAGCTAGCATTTTGCAACTGCGGCGTCAATTCTCCCAGTATACCACGGGATACCGGATCGAGGGCCTTGGCAGCTTTCTCATCTGGGGAAATCGGGCGTTCAGTCAAGGCAAAGTGAGCCTTTTCAATGAGTTCCGGGAAGGTTTTTGCACGTTCTTTCACGCAATAAAGCGCTTTGCCTAGCATGTGTAATTGTGACGCGGTCAGAGCCGGGGCAGCGGAGGTGGTCAGAAAAGCCTCGATTTCTTGCTGCAGTGCGGCATTATCCATGATCGCGATATGTTGCCCGGACAGGTTTTCCAGCTTCTTGAAATCAAATCGTGCCGGGCTTTTGCCGATCCCCGAAAGATCGAACCATTCCAACGCCTGGGTGTCTGTGAAAAATTCGTCATCGCCGTGGCTCCAACCGAGGCGCGCGAGGTAATTGCGCATTCCCGCAGCAGGATAGCCCATGGCCTGATATTCCTGTGCGCCAAGCGCACCATGCCGCTTGGACAATTTCTTGCCGTCCGGGCCATGGATCAGCGGGATGTGGGCCCAGACTGGAGTTTCCCAGTCCATTGCCTCATAGATCATCATCTGGCGTGCGGCGTTATTCAGGTGATCATCGCCGCGGATCACATGTGTCACACCCATGTCATGGTCATCCACCACAACCGCCAACATGTAGACGGGCGTCCCATCAGAGCGCAGCAGCACCATGTCGTCCAGTTGGTCGTTCCGAATTCTTACGTCCCCTTGCACCTCGTCCCGGATCACCGTTTCGCCTGTTTGTGGTGCTTTGATACGGATCACATAGGGCGCGTCAGGGTGGCTCTCTGGTGAGGCATCCCGCCAGGGTGAACGAAACAGCGTGCTCTTGCCTTCGGTGCGTGCCGCATCACGGAAGGCGGCAATCTCCTCGGGGGACGAGAAACATTTGTAGGCCTTGCCTGCGGCCAGCAATTCTTCGGCCACCTCGACGTGACGGGGCGCATTGTCGAACTGGCTGATAACCTCGCCGTCATGATCAAGCCCGAGCCAGGCCATACCGTCGAGGATTGCGGCTGTTGCTTCGGGCGTTGACCGGGCCCTGTCTGTATCCTCAATGCGTAAAAGGAATTTGCCGCCACGCCCACGGGCAAAGAGCCAGTTAAACAGGGCGGTGCGTGCGCCCCCGATATGCAGAAACCCCGTCGGAGACGGCGCGAAACGGGTGACAACAGGCGCTGACATGCGAGGATTAACCTTTCAGTAACCATGAGGGGCGTATTTCTAGGCACGTGTCTATCCAGTGCGGAGAACGGGGGCAAGGCGGTGCTGCTGACAGGCCTCAAGCTTCAAATGCTGCACCAGCGCGGGTTTCTGTTTGAATGGATTCCGGTGTGCTTGGCCATTGGAATTGGTCTTTACTTCTCTCTGACGTTTGAACCCGGTTCGAGCTTGCTGTGGGGGGCAGGGATGACCGCATTGGGGCTTCTGATCTTTGCCCGGTGGTTTGGGGAAGCTTTGTCACCAATTGCGATCGGCGGAATGCTGATCGTTATTGGGTTTCTGCTTGCCGCCGAACGCGCGCATGATGTTGCAAGCCCGGTACTTGGGTTCCGATACTACGGACCCATTGAGGGCCGTGTCGTTAATCTGGATCGAAGTGGCTCGGACGCGCTACGGATCACACTCGATCAAGTCGTTCTGGAAGATGTGTTGCCAGAACGGACGCCATCACGGGTGCGCATCTCTCTGCATAGCGATCAGAGCCATAGTGTCGATCCTACGCCGGGGCTGCGGATCATGACCACTGGGCATCTTTCCCCGCCGGGCGGGCCGGTGGAGCCCGGGGGTTTTGATTTTCAGCGACATGCCTGGTTCGCCCAATTGGGTGCCGTTGGGTATACCCGCGTGCCCATTCTGGCGATTGCACCCGCGCATGAAGGTTCCGCCGGGCTTGCTGTCTTCCGCGTCCGCATGGCAGCGCAAGAACGCATCGTTGATGTCTTGCCCGGAGACACGGGCGGCTTTGCCGTGGCCGTCACAACGGGCGCAAGGTCGGCCATTTCACAAACGGCACTTGAGGACCTGCGCGCCAGCAACCTGGCGCATTTGCTTGCGATTTCCGGGCTGCACATGGGATTGCTCACCGCCTTCGTCTTTGGGCTTTTGCGCGCCATATTCGCGCTGATCCCCCCTCTGGCCCTGCGTTGGCCTTCGCGGAAAATGGCTGCCGTGGGGGCTCTGATCGCGGCCAGCGGGTATCTTGCGCTCTCGGGCGGGAATGTGGCGACGGAGCGGGCGTTCATCATGGTTGCGGTTGCCCTATGTGCCATCATGGTCAATCGCCGCGCCATAAGCCTGCGCGCTGTTGCGATAGCAGCGATTATCGTGTTGGTCCTACGGCCTGAAGCCTTGCTGGGCCCAGGATTCCAGATGTCCTTTGCCGCCACCACCGCGCTGGTCGCAGTTTTTGGATACATGCGGGATCATCGTATCACGATTGGTCCGAAATGGGCCCAGCCGGTGATTGGTGTGTTGCTCGCATCGGGCATTTCCGGATTTGCGACGGCACCAGTAGGGGCCGCACATTTCAATGCGATTTCCCACTATGGCTTGCTGGCCAATCTGTTGTCCGTCCCTGTCATGGGAACGGTCGTGGTGCCCGCTGCGGTCCTGGCACTATGCCTTGCACCAATCGGTCTCGATTGGATCGGCTTGTGGATCATGGGTGTCGGGTTGAGCTGGATCCTGGAGGTCGGGGCGTTTGTCGCCGGGTTGGACGGCGCGCGATCCTTCATCCATGGCCCGGCGAGCTTTGTCTTGCCGTTAATGGCATTGGGGTGCTTGTGGATGATCCTCTGGCAAGGACGGATGCGATATGCGGGCATCGCGGCGGTGCTTTTGGCATTTCTATTCTGGGGGGCAACCTCTCGCCCGGTAGGGCTCATTGCGGAGAATGGGACGCTTGTTGGCGTCATGACCAGCGAGGGGCGCGCGCTGAGCAAACCCAAAGGCGCAGGATTCATTGCCAAGAACTGGTTGGAAAATGACGGTGAGGCCACCGAGCAACTTGTTGCTGCGGGCCGCTGGCCGTCGGACGGGGCAGGGGTTCTGCCGGGGGGCAAGACACTGGTGCATCTATCCGGCAAACGCGCCGTCGAAGGTTTCGAGGGGTGCGCACCGGATCAGATCATCGTCGCCTCGGTGCGCATGGAGGCCAAAGGATTGTCGTGCGATGTCTACGACCCTGTCAGGTTGCGGAACATGGGTGCCGTGGCGGTATACGTCGACAAAAGCGGGCTAACCCTTAAATCGGTGCGCGACGTAACGGGGACGCGACTCTGGACCAGTTGGCGCGGGGATCAGTAGGTGCGGATCAATCCCACAAGCTTGCCTTGCACCTTGACCTTGTCATCGGTGAAAATGCGCGTCTCATAGGCCGGGTTGGCTGCTTCCAACGCCACGGTGTTGCCTTGCCGCAGGTAGCGTTTGAGCGTTGCCTCATGCTCATCAATAAGGGCAACAACGATATCGCCGTTGTCAGCGACCGAGGTTTCCCGGATCACGACAACATCGCCATCGTTGATCCCTGCGTCGATCATCGAGTCGCCTTTGACCTCCAGAGCGTAATGATCGCCCTTGCCCGACAGCATTTGCCCGGGTACGGCGACGCTCGCGGTGTTTTCATTGATGGCTTCGATTGGCAGCCCCGCAGCGATACGCCCGACCAAAGGCACATCCATCGCACTGGCACTGCTGACGGCCTGTGCCCCAGCGGGCATCGGTGCGTCCGGTTTGTCGCCGTCAATCACCCGCGGCTTGAACCCGGGCTGCGGCTCGCCGCCCAGACTTTCCGGCAATTTTACGATTTCAATCGCACGGGCACGATGCGCAAGACGTCGTATGAAACCACGCTCTTCAAGCGCTGTAATCAACCTGTGGATGCCAGACTTCGACCTCAGGTCGAGTGCTTCCTTCATTTCGTCGAAGCTGGGCGGAACACCGTCCCGCTGCACGCGCTTGTGAATGAAATCGAGCAAATCCAACTGCTTCTTGGTGAGCATCTAACTGGTCCTCCGACGCCTGATTTGCTTTTGTTCTATTCCTGTTCTCGTTTTGTGTCAACTTCCCCAAAATTGGCGAGTTGAGTTACAGCGCAATGTACTCAAGCGTTTCCCCGATTTCGCGGGGCCCATCGTGCGGGGGGCGGATCAACAATGCATCCGCGCCAGCCAGAACGCTGAGCAAAGAGCTGTCTTGCCGTTCAAAGGCGCGCAACCCCCCAGGTTCAAGCGCTGCCCGCATGTAATGCTCGCGTGGCCCATTTTGCCCCAGTGGCGCTGCAAGCGGGGCACTCAGGCGAAGCGCGGCATGACGGCCCAACCCCAGCATCATGCGCACCACAGGTGCGACAAAGATTGTGCCGCACACCAGAGCGGAAACCGGATTGCCCGGCAGCCCAATCATCGGCACACCTCGCAACCGACCTGCCATCAATGGTTTGCCTGGTCGCATGGCAACTTTGTAGAACGATTGTTCCATCCCCATATCTGCCGCTGCAGCGGCAACCAGATCATGATCACCAACAGACGCGCCGCCGATCGTAATGATCAAATCGGCATCGACCGCGAGTTCAAACGCCGTTTTCAGGGAGGGGATCGTGTCCCGCGCAATGGGTAACAGACGTGGTTCTGCGCCAAGCGCCTCAAGCTGCGCCGCAAGCCCGTAGCTGTTGGAGGCGATGATCTGATCCGGGCCGGGGGTCTCTCCCGGGGAGACGAGTTCATCCCCGGTTGCCATGATTGCAACGGCCGGTTTGCGCGCGACTGGGACCTGCCCAATGTTCATGGATGCCAATAATGCAATATCCGTGGCACTAAGGCGCCGTGGTGCGGCGATACTGTCCCCAGCCTTGAAGTCGCCGCCGGCGGGCCGAACGTTGGACTTGGATTCCAGATCGCGATGAAGCGTAATCAGATCACCGCGCCGTGTCACATCTTCCTGAATGACGACGTGGTCGGTCCCGTCCGGCAGTGGCGCTCCTGTAAAAATCCGCACACATTGTCCGGCGCCAACATCACCGGAGAAGCCATGGCCTGCGGCAGCCTCGCCGATCACCTTGAACATAGCGTCGGGTTCGGCTTCAGCACCGCGCAATGCATAGCCATCCATGGCCGATGCTGCAAAAGGCGGCTGCGTCCGGGCCGCGATGACATCATGCGCCAAGACGCGTCCTGAAGCCTGTCGCAGGGGAACATCTTCGGTTCCAAGGGGGGCCACGAGGCCAAAAAGATGCTCAAGCGCTTCCGCGACGGAAATCATGGGGCTTCGTACCGTCCGGATTTGCCGCCATCCTTGAGAATGACGTGTAACCCGCCAATCTCCATCCCCTTGTCGACCGCTTTGCTCATGTCATAGACGGTGAGGGCGGCGATATTAGCAGCGGTCAGCGCTTCCATTTCGACCCCGGTCTGACCCGTCGTCTTCACGGTGGCTTCGATACGTATTCCCGGCAACGCCGCATCAGGCGAAAGTTCGACTGCTACTTTGGTGATCGGAAGCGGGTGGCACAGGGGGATCAAGTCAGCAGTGCGTTTGGCCGCCATGATGCCAGCCAGTCGTGCCACGCCCAGGACATCGCCCTTTTTGGCGCGACCTTCTGTAATGGTTTCATAGGTTTCCTGCCGCATCCTAATGTAACATGTGGCAACTGCAATCCGATCCGTGACCGCCTTGCTGCCGACATCGACCATATGGGCGTCGCCCTTGCCGTCGAAATGAGTGAGTTTTCCCGCCATGTCACATGCCCTGTGACATTGCCGGAGCACGCAACAGATCCCGCGTCGCCTGTGTAACATCATCCTGGCGCATCAGACTTTCGCCAATCAGGAAAATCCGGGCACCATACCGCGCCATATCAGCTAGATCCTCCGGCGTGCTCAAACCGGATTCGGCCACGATCAGACGGTCTGCAGGAACGGACGGACAAAGCGAGCGCGTCGTATCGAGAGTGGTCTCGAAGGTTTTCAGATTGCGGTTGTTGATGCCCATCAGACGGCTCTTCAATCGGCTGGCCCGCTCCAACTCAGCGGCGTCGTGTACCTCTAGAAGGCAATCCATACCCCAGCTTGTCGCAGCTTCTTCCAATTCCTGCGCCTGGGCATCACTCACCGACGCCATGATGATCAGGATGCAATCGGCGCCTAGGGCGCGGGCTTCCGCGACCTGATAGGTGTCATACATGAAGTCCTTGCGCAAAACCGGCAAATCACACGCCGAACGGGCGGCGACCAGAAACTCCTTGGCACCTTGAAAACTGGGTGTATCGGTAAGCACCGAGAGACAGGTCGCACCGCCTTCAGCATAGGCGGCAGCGAGGCTTTCGGGGTCGAAATCAGCGCGGATAAGCCCTTTCGACGGGCTCGCCTTCTTGATTTCAGCGATCAACCCATACCCTTGAATAGAGGCACTGTGCAGAGCGTCGGCAAACGGACGAACCGGGGCTGCATCCCGCGCCTCGGCTTCGATGGCCTCGAGCGGTTTGGCCGCCTTGTCCGCGGCCACTTCGTCCAGCTTATAGGCTTTGATCTTGTCGAGAATGGTTTCTGTCATGAGGCCTCCGGCGGGTTCGCCCAATTTATGGCCTGACGGCCTTGCGCCTGCAACCATACATTCACCCGGCTAAAGGGTCTTGATCCAAAAAAACCGCGCCGTGCAGACAGTGGGGACGGGTGGGGCGTTTCAATTTTGAGGTTGCGTTCAGCATCAACTGCTGATGCCGCTTTCTGCGCGTGCGCACCCCATAAGACATATGCGCGAGGTCTATCCGACAGCCGGTCCAAAACCTGAGCGGTCAAGCGATCCCACCCTAGTTTGGCATGTGAGCCTGCCGCACCGGCCCGAACTGTCAGGGCGGTGTTCAGCAAAAGCACGCCTTGGGTTGCCCAGAAACGCAAATCCGCGTGACTTGGTGCATCGCCGATGTCTGTGCGCATTTCTTTGTAAATGTTGCTCAATGACCGGGGCAATGGGAAGGTGTTCGGTTCCGCTGAGAAGGCGAAACCATGAGCGTGCCCGGTCGTCGGGTAGGGGTCTTGCCCGAGGATGATCACCTCGACGCTCTCAGGTGCGGTGGTTTCCAAAGCGGCAAAAACTTGATGTGATGGCGGCAGGATCACCCCGGTTTCCTGTGAAAGCTCTTTTTCGATACCCGGCAGAACATCGGCAAAAAAGGGTAAATCACGCCAGTCGTTCAGGCGCGACAGATTGAAGGTGCTCACCCGGCTTGCGTGATCTGCGCCACGGCTTTTATTTTTTGCGCTGCAGCCCCGCTGTCGATGGAATGCGCGGCCATTTGCACCCCTTCCTGCAGGCTTTCCGCTGCATCCGCCACAACCAACGCTGCCGCCGCATTCAAAAGCACCGCATCGCGGTAGGCGGACGGTGCACCGTCAAGCAAGGCTTTGAAGTCGCGCGCGTTTTCCTCTGGCGTGCCACCCAGAATGGCTTCGAATGGATGTACGGGCAACCCGGCATCTTCGGGGTGAACTTCCAATTCGCTCACTGTGCCGTCCGAATTCAACGCCGCCACCCAGCTCACCCCGGTAATGGTGAGCTCATCGGTTCCGTCAGAGCCGTGCACCAACCAGGCTTTTTCTGATCCCAATGCCGCGAGCGTTTCTGCCATGGGGCGGATCAGATCACGTGAAAAGGCCCCGGTGAGCTGGCGCTTCACTCCTGCGGGGTTTGTCAGCGGGCCAAGAATGTTGAAAATCGTGCGCGTTCCCAGTTCCGCGCGCGTTGGCATGACATGTGCAATGGCCGGGTGATGCATCGGAGCCATCATGAAACCGATGCCCGCCTCCGCCAGTGCGCGTTCGACGACTTCAGGACCAACCATGACGTTGAGGCCCATTTGGGTCAGCGCGTCAGCCGCCCCGGATTTTGAGCTGAGGTTCCGATTGCCGTGCTTGGCGACAACAACTCCGGCTCCCGCGACAACAAAAGCCGTCGCGGTGGAGATATTCAATGTCCCTTTCCCGTCGCCGCCAGTGCCGACGATATCCATGGCGCCTTCAGGGGCTTTCACGGCGTTGCATTTGGCGCGCATGACGGCGGCTGCGGCGGCATATTCCTCGACCGTCTCGCCGCGCGTGCGCAGGGCCATCAGAAAACCGCCGATCTGGCTTGGCGTGGCCTCGCCTTCAAAGAGGATACCAAAGGCTTCCTCGGCTTGCGCGCGGGTCAGGGAGCCGTCAGCTGCGGCACCAATCAACGGTTTCAGGGCGTCACTCATGCGGGCACCTGCATCTCGTTCAAGAAATTCTGCAGCAGCGCGTGACCGTGTTCTGAGCGGATCGACTCGGGGTGAAACTGAACGCCGTGTATGGGCAGCTCGCGATGCTGCAGGCCCATGATCGTGCCATCTTCCAACTCTGCAGTTATTTTCAAACTATCCGGCAAGGTGTCCCGCTCGACTACCAGAGAATGGTATCGTGTCGCGGCAAAGGGCGTGGGCAATCCGCGGAAGAGACCTTCTTCCTTATGTTCGATCATGCCGAGCTTGCCGTGCACGATGTCTCTGGCTCTGACGACTTTGCCACCAAAGGCCTGACCGATGGATTGGTGACCCAGACAAACGCCCATAAGGGGGGTGCGTGTTTCCGCTGCGGCTGTTGTCAACGCGAGGCAAATTCCTGCCTGATCGGGGTCACAAGGGCCCGGCGATAGGAGGATTCCCGCCGGTTTCATCCCCATTGCTTCCTGGACATCCAATGCGTCGTTCCGCCGAACGACGACATCTGCTCCCAGGCTTCCTAGATAGTGCAACAGGTTGTATGTAAAACTGTCATAGTTGTCGATCAGCAGCAGCATCGTTATATCTTTGCAATCAGGGCTGGAGGCTTATGCCTCAGGCGCGGTATATGTCGCGCATACTTGTTCAGGCTTGGCTGGCGTCGTCAAGAGGCGCCAAGTGAGCCTGTGGCAACGATGAACGGTCAGGCGGGTCTTCATGACATGACCTGACCGCGTCGAAACGAAGGATGAGCAGACGGTGTCCAAAGGGTTTTTCAAAGGCGTTTCTTGGGGCGCGGGTGTGAGCGTCGGAGCATTGTTGCTGATATCGGTCGCCGATAACCGCAATGACGGCTTGGGCGAACGATCCTCCGCGTCGGTCACGTCACAACAATCGCAAAGCGCTAGCCTGACAGATGATGATGGTCTTTCAGGAGTGGGTTTGGGAGGGCCGGAAGTAGCGGCCCCGGAACCGGATACGCTGGCTGGCTTGTTGTCGGACACGCTAGCGCCGGCTGCCGTGCCGCAGGCGGGATCAGCATCCAACCTGGGTGGGGCGGAAGCGCCAGCAGATGACGCACTCACCGGTATTGCCTCGCCGTCAACTGATGCACCGCAAGTCACTTACACAGATACCGGCACTTTGAAAACGCCAGCAACTGAGCCCGGTGTTTCAATTGCGACGGAACCTGCGCAGCCCGTAGCGCCCGATCCGGTGCCCCAAACGAGTGCGTTCGCAGAGCCTGAGCAGCCTGTGGCACCAGAAGCGCAAGACGAATCAGCCAATACGGCGTCGCCGGATTCGTCCGGCGCCACCCAATCCGACTTTGCCGAAAGTGCCGAGCAGACACCCTCCGTAGCACTTGACCCTGCACAGCCAGCTTTGCCCGACATCGAAACAGAAACAAGCGGTTTGGACGCACAAGCGACACCGGATGTGCAGGAGCAGCCATCTGAAGAGCTGCAAGCGGATTCGATCGAAGAGGGGCAGACCGAAGACCAACCGCAGGTGGCAGCCCTTGCACCATCGATCACCGAAGAAGCGCCATCATCGGTCGTAACTGCACCGCCGGACCAACCAGTTGCCGAACAGGTGACATCCGGTGCAATACGACCTGCAAGCCAGGAAAAAGATGCGCCGGAGACCGCGGAAGCGCTAGATTTACCTGCGCCAGAAAAACCCTCTCAGGAGACCGAAGAGGGGGAAAGCGTTTCCGCCCAAGTTGAGGCGGAGCTTTCGGTTGCGACACCCAATCCCGACCCTGCGGATGCGGGAGATGGCGCGGTTGTGGCACAGATCACGGAACCCGCGCCAGATCCGCAAGTCACAGCAGCTTTGCCAGATCTGTCCACCGACCCATTGGCGGTGGCCCCAGAAGTTGTGGAACCAGCAGACGAGCCCGTTGCGCGGCCCGCCGCAGATAATGACGGTTCGTCGGAAGTTCGTGTGAACCGGCTGCCCACTTTGGGTGCTGCAACCCCGACCCCGAATGAGCCCGTTGTGGAAGAAATCGAGGTGCTGCCGGACGCCCTGGAGATTTTGGATTTACCGCCGATTGAACGGTTTGCGGCAGAGTTCGAGAATCCGGAAAACAAGCCGCTGATGGCCGTCATTCTGATGGATGATGGTGTGGATATTTCTGCGATGCCAACGGGTTTGTCCGCTATTCAACAACTGCCTTATCCGGTGAGTTTTGCTGTTGATGCGCTATTGCCGGATGCCGCAGATCGGATGCGGGCCTATCGAGATGCCGGATTCGAAGTTTTAGCGATGGTGGACCTGCCAGAGGGTGCGCAAGCAGCTGATGCAGAGGTCAATCTTTCCGTCGCATTGGAAGCCATGCCGGAAATTGTTGGCGTGCTCGATGGCGTTCGTACAGGGGTTCAAACAACGCCGGATGCCGGACGGCAGGTCGCACAAATCCTTGCGCAAACAGGGCATGGCTTTGTTACACAAAATCGCGGTTTAAACACCGTGCAAAAGCTTGCGGCCCGCCAGGGTGTGCCATCTGCGGTGGTGTTTCGTGATTTCGATGCCAAGGGGCAGTCGTCAGCCGTCATTCGCCGTTTTCTGGATCAGGCTGCCTTTCGTGCGGGTCAAGAAGGTGCGGTGATCATGTTGGGCAGACTGCGGGAAGAAACACTTGCAGCGCTTGTCGTCTGGACGTTGCAAGACCGTGCTTCAAGCGTTGCCATGGCGCCGGTGTCCGATACGCTTTCGCGTGGACAATGAAGATCACTTGACCTGACCGGCTTTGCGGGAAGGGGCGGTGTAGTCGTGATACCAGGAAATAAACTCTTCTTTGGGCATGGGCACCCCGATGCCGAACCCTTGCACCACATCGCAGCCCAGTCGTCGCACTGTTTGGAAGTGTCTGGCTGTTTCAACTCCTTCCGCAACGACATTCATTTTCAGATTGCGCGACAGGGTCACCAAAGCTGCAATTATACTCTCCGAACGCGGTTCGGGCACCGGCTTGATCAAGGACTGATCCAGCTTGATCCCGTTCAACTGTAGCAAAGACAGATTGGACATGGAGGCATACCCGGTGCCGAAATCGTCCAGAACGACACTGAAACCTGCTTTTGACAAACGCGAGATGGTTTGCAGCGCCATGTCGTCATCTTTTTCGATCAAGGTGCTTTCCAGAACTTCGATTGTCAGGCGCGAAGGATGGAGGGCCCGGGCGGCAACCTCGTTCAGAAGCCTGTCCGTGAGATGTGGATCACGCAGGCTGTTTGGGGAGGCGTTGACCGAAATGCTGGGTATTTCAATCCCCTGCGCCAGAAGCTCTTCCAGTATGTCGAGACCTTTTTCGATGATGACCCGGTCGATTTGGTCAATTAGGCCAGCTTCCTCCGACGCGGCAATGAAGGTGCCCGGAGGCACAATACCGCGTTCGGGATGTCGCCAGCGTGCCAACACCTCGCAGCCGTAGATTTCGCCAGTTGCTGTGTAGACCTGCGGCTGCAGGTAGGGTTCAAATTGATCTTCAGCCAAAGCCCGCGTGATTTCCGTGAACAGGATGCGGCGCGTTTCGATTTCGGCGACCATTTCTTTGGAATAGCCACGGCTTTTGCCGCGTCCGGCACGTTTGGCTTCATAAAGTGCAAGATCGGCTTCAATCAGCAATTGGTCTGATGTCGCAGAGGATGACACGGCCAGCGTATAGCCAACGCTGGCGCCAATTTGGGCTTGAACGTTGTTGAGCAGGACCGGTTTGCTGATACCGCGTATGACCCGCTTGGCTAAATCGTCAACTACGCGCGCCGAACTGGGGTTTTCGATCACGATTACGAACTCATCGCCACCGATGCGCCCGACGATGTCATTTTCTCGGGTCTCTGTTTCAAGCGTTTGGGCAACGTGTTTCAATATGGCGTCGCCGGCGTTATGACCAAGGGAATCGTTGACCTGCTTAAAATGGTCTAGGTCGATCTTCATTACACAGCGGGTGTAGTCTGCCCCATGCTCCGTTGTCTGAGGCCTGCCCAAGTGCTCATAGACAGCGCGACGATTCAACAAGCCGGTCAGGGCATCATGATTTGCCGCTCGGGTCAGGCTTTGCCGTGCAGCGACAAGTTCCTGATTGCGGGATTTCAGTTCGCGAAGGGATTTCCGGAGTAGTTTCTTGCGCAGCTCAAGCCGGTGGATAGCGGTATTGACCGAAATCTGGGCGGGTAGGAAAATCAAAAGGGCTTCTAGCAGAAGAACGACGAGGGCAGCGATCAAGGTGGTACGCTGAATGAATTGCAGGTCTTTGATCCGGGCTTCGGACTCTGCCCTGAAGAGGTCCGCCGCAGTGGCAAGCGAAATTAACAGTTCATTCTTACCCCACCCCGCTAACACCTCGTGCAGTTCTTCTGCCTGAGCGCCCTCAGCATGGTGAGCTATCCCGACCATCTGCACAAAGCGACGCGAAAAGGCATCTAACGTGATCGGTTTTTGCTCGAAATATAGATGGCGCAACGCTGGCGAAAGATCAGGACGATCAATCAACCACTCATGCGAGCTCTCAAACAGGTTCAGGGCCGACTCCAGCCTTTGGTCAATATAGGGATCATGGTCGTGTCGCGTCTCTGACATCAGAAACAGGATACGCTGGCTGAGCATTCGTTGCCTGCTGCTGACGCTGAGTACCTCAGCATCATCCTCCGCCGCCTCGATGGTTTTGAGCGAGGCCCAATGCGAAACGGAAATTGTCACAAAAATGAAAATAAACCCAAGTAGATAGCGTTGCCACAAGGCATGTGGCCGGCTGATGCAAAACCAACGTACAAACCGCCGGAGTCTTTTCCTGAAACTATTCATGCTGTCGATCATCAACCCAGAACGTGGACCGTATTCACCGCGCCAGCGACAAAAGGACAACGCGATCGCTTAGGCCAACAGCATGCCGTGCTAAAGTTAAGCTTTTGGCCACTTTAGGTCTGTCGATGGGAATTCAAGCGCTAGAATCTAACGAGAAATTTAGACGGATTTAGGTAAAAGATGGCACGATAGCCGGGGCGCGCCCGCGGTCAGATGATCTCGTCTTCGTCGAAAAGCGGGTCGGCTTCAAGCTGTTGCGCCAGGCCTTCTACAGTGCCATCTGCCGCCTTCGGGTTGAGCCGAGCGACGTGAAACACGGCATCCCCTTCGTTGACCACCGGCAGGATCGCGCGTCCGACCAGAATACCGGCGAAGGGCGCTTCGATATCCGTTTCCACATCACCGAACGGATCAGCCACCGATGCGAGTATTTCGCCTTTTTCGACCACATCACCTTCGGCCCGAAACGTACGAAGCAATCCACCGGCGGGTGCCCTGACCCAGGAAGAATGTTCGCAGATGTAGGGAGCAGCCTTGGCTTTGGCTATTCCTTTGGCTGGCAACATGTTCAACCCGCGCATTACCCGAAGGATGCCGGCCACGCCGGCGCGTACCGCGAGTTCGTCAAAGCGCAGGCCTTCGCCTGCTTCGTAGAGCAGAATGGACGTGCCCCGTTCAGCAGCCTCTACACGCAACGACCCATCGCGCAGGGGTGACGTCAAAACGACCGGTGCACCGAAGGCCATCGCCATTTCGCGGATCTTCGGATCATTGGGCGAAATTCTGATTTGCGGCAGGTTGGTTCGATGGATCGCTGCAGAATGCAAATCAATACCCGTGTCGCACCGCAAAACGACTTCGTTCAGAAAAATATGGGCTAGGCGCGCGCCCAGTGATCCTGATGGATGGCCGGGGAAGCATCGGTTCAGGTCGCGGCGGTCAGGCAGGTAACGAGACCGATTGAGAAATCCGAATGAATTTACAATGGGCACGACGAGAAGCGTGCCGCGCAAGTTCTTTAATTGAGGGGTGCGCAAAAGCCGCCGTACAATTTCGACCCCAATGACTTCGTCACCATGCACCGCAGCCGATACAAAGGTCGTCGGGCCATCTCGCTTTCCGTGATGTACCTGAACAGACAGCGAAACCGGGGTGTGATCCGGCATACTGGAGACCGGGAAATGCACTGTTTTTACCGTGCCTGCAGCGATGCTTTCATTCGCAATCTCAAACGGCGGGCGAGGCATGGTTCAGCTGTTGCCCTGTCCGGTAAATCGCGCCGCATCCGCCGCAGCACGCCTTATGGCATTCGATTTATGGACGGTTTCCTGATACTCGGCTTCGGGATCGCTGTCGAATACCACACCGCCACCGGCCTGAATATAGAGCTTTTGGTCTTTGACCACGGCTGTCCGCAACGCGATGCACATATCCATATCGCCACCGGCACTGAAATACCCGACGCCGCCGCCGTAGACGCCACGCTTTTCGGGCTCAAGCTCGTCAATGATTTCCATTGCGCGAACTTTGGGGGCTCCGGATACTGTACCTGCGGGCATGCCGGCAAAGAACGCGTCCAGTGCATCCTTGCCGTCGTCCAGCTCGCCGACCACGTTTGAGACGATGTGCATCACGTGGCTGTAACGCTCGACGATGAACTCTTCTGTTGGGCGCACAGTGCCGATCTTGGCGACGCGGCCAACGTCATTACGACCGAGGTCCAGCAACATCAGATGTTCTGCCAGTTCCTTTTTGTCGGCCAGCAGGTCCGCCTCGAGTATATTGTCTTCCTCGGGGGTCGCGCCACGCGGGCGGGTTCCCGCGATCGGGCGAATTGTCACTTCATTGCCGAAGACCCGCACGAGAATCTCCGGGCTGGCCCCGATGACCTGAAAACCGCCAAAGTTGAAATAGAACATGAAGGGCGAAGGATTGGTACGCCGCAGCGAACGATAGAGCGCAAAGGGATCAAGCGAGAAATCCTGCGTCCAACGTTGTGCCGGGACCACCTGAAAAATGTCACCGGCGCAGATGTATTCGCGGGCTTTCTCGACTGCGGCCTTATAGGCTTCATGGGTGAAATTGCTCACGGGCGGGGTAGGGGTTGTCGCGTCGCCAAGATCGCGCGTCGCCATCGGCATGGCCCGCTCCAGATCACGGACCGCGTCCATTACACGCTCGGCTGCCTGCGCATAGGCGGCACGCGCGGTCTGCCCGTCTGCAACCCATGCAGGAGAGACCACTGTCACTTCACCTTTCACGCCGTCCAGTACCGCAACGACGGAAGGTCGCATCATGACGGCGTCCGGCAAGCCAAGCGGGTCGGGGTTGATATCAGGCAAATGCTCTACCAGCCGCACCATGTCATAGCCCAGATACCCAAAGAGCCCGGCGGCGGCCTGTGGCAGATCATCGGGTAGCTCGATGCGGCTCTCTTCGATCAATGCACGCAAGGCGTCGAGCGGATTGCCGGGCAGGGCCTCAAAGGCGTCAGCATCATAGCGCGCGGCACGATTGACCTCGCTAGTTTCGCCACGGCATCGCCAAACGAGATCTGGTTTCATGCCGATGATGGAGTACCGCCCACGCACCTCGCCACCTGTGACCGATTCAAGCACAAAGGCGTCTTTCTGTGCGCCCGTTAGTTTGAGCATCAGAGAAACCGGTGTATCGAGGTCCGCCGCAAGGCGGGTGTAGACGATCTGATTGCGCCCTTCTCCGTGAGCGCGTTCAAAACTGTCGAATTCCGGTGTCAGCGCCATCTTAAGGGAAATTCACGTGAACGGCTTGCAGCGCCTGCTGGTTGATTTGTGGGTCTGCACGGCGGGTTACGTCAGCTGCAAAGGCTTCGAAGGTGTCGGTCGCCAATTGCTGTGTCGCCTGCTGGCTAAGCTGGGCGCGCAGCGCTGCAGCATCTCCGTCGTCGGCGGGTGGCGCAATTGCGTCAAGGCGCACCAGAATAGCCGCCGCTTCGCTTTCAATCACGCGAACCTCGCCGATTTCCAATTCAAATACTTCGTTCATGAACCCGGGTGGCGTGCGCGGCACGAAATCTGACCGCAAGAGGTTTTCCTCTGCAATTGCGTCCAGATCGAGTGACGCGAAACTGTTGCCGGTTTCCAGTTGGGCCGCACTTTCATTCAATTGCGCGGCCAGGCGTGTTGCGGTCTCCAGCGCAGTCCAGTGATCTGCAACATCGTCGCGTACCTCGTCGAAAGGGGCAGGGCGCGGAGGCAGAACGGCGTCCAGACGCAAAGCAAACAGACCACCATCGTCAAGGCTTTCAATCTCGGGGAAATCTTCTGTTCCGACACTGGCTGCAACCTGACGGAAGGCTTCATATGCGGCGATGTCTTCGGTGCTTTGGGCCGTCCAGTCCATCTCGCCCAATGACATATCTGTTTCTTGCGCCAGCTCCTCCAACGTAGCCCCTCCGGCGAGCAGATCGTCAAAGCTCTCTGCCTGGGCTTCGACCAAGCGGCGCGCGCGGTCATTGGCTATTTGCGGGCGGAGCAGTTCCACGGCCTCTTCAAAAGGCGTGACCTGCGCGGCGAGGACTGCGTTTACCCGAAAGAGTGCAGGACCCAATGAGCTTGGGAAAGGGCCCACGACAGACCCGACATCTGCACTGAACACAAACTCACCTGCTTCGGCCAATTCTTCCTGGGTGACGTCGCCCAGATCCACATCGTTCAGCGTCAAACCTCGGCCTTCCACCAGCGCATCAAAGCTCTCGCCATCCGCAAGGCTGGCTGCAGCGGCCTCGGCGCTTTGCGTGTCGAGGAAAGCTAGACGCTCGACCAAACGCCGCTCAAGCTGATTGAACTCTTCTGCGCGCTGATCGAAAGCTTCCCGCAGGGTCGCTTCGTCGATTTCTATTTCGTCAACCAGCGCATCCGGGCTCAGCCAGGCATATGTAATTTGTTTGGTTTCTGGCAGCGTGAAATCTTCGATATTCGCATCGTAGTGGGCCCGCAGCGTTGCGTCATCGGGCGTCTCGATTGGCTCTGCCAGATCGTTGGCATCAAGCAACGACCAGGTGAAGCTGCGTTGCTCGCCAACGTAATTCACCAGCGTGTCTACATAGGTATCGGGCATCTCCATCCCCGAGATGACCGCGCCTTGCACAATTGTACGCGCGACTTCTTCGCGCAGTTGGGTCTCGAAATCCGCTTCACTCAGCCCGGCCTGCTCAAGCGCGAAACGGTAACCTTCACGATCGAAGTTGCCATCAATGCCCTGAAACGCATCAATCTGAAGGATGCGGTTGCGCAACTGTTCATCACCGACCGACAGACCCAGTTCAGCAGTTTCATGATCCAGTGACCGAGTGGTCACAATACGTTGCAGCACAGCCCGATCCAGACCAATTTGTTGCGCCTGCGCAAAGGTAAGAGGCTGCCGTGTTTGCTGCTCAACCGCGCGAATTTCCTGTTGAAGTTGGCGAAAATACTCATCAACCGAAATCGATTTGTCGCCGGCGGTACCGATGGTGCGTACGGTGCCTGAGAGGTTGGTCGCGCCAAAGCCCGCAAGCCCGAGGATCAGTAACCCCAAAAGGATCCAAATTGCGGTTTTTGAGACGGTCGAGCCTTTGGCCATGGTGATCCCCTGAAGTGCATCTTTTTTGCGCGTTTCACGCCTATCTATGCGGGGATGGGGGCAGGAGCAAGAGCTAGTGGCGGTTCAGGCCTTTAGCCCGGACAGCCGCTCAAAAAGCACCGCGATCCCCTCCGCATCCAGGTTTGCAAATGCGATGCGCAATTGCCTCGCGCCCGATGGGTCATCGGGTGGTGTGAACATTGTCCCTGGCAAACACAGAACACCGCATTCAGCCACCATTCGAGGCGCCAGATCAGTCGAGCTTGTCGCAAATGGATGCTCAAAGTAGGCAAAATACGCCCCGAGACCAAGCAGCTTCCAACCGAGGGCTTCCAGCTGGGGTGCGCCGGATTCGATCGCGGCGCGACGGGCCAGTATTTCGTCGCGTTCCCCGGCGAGCCATTGATCAAGGTTCTGCATGCCCCAAAGCGCGGCCGCCTGGCCAATCTGGCCCGGACATATCGCCACTGTATCGAGGAATTTCTCGACCTCAGACAGTCTATCGGACGATGCAATCATAGCGCCAACACGGTGACCCGTCAGGCGGTAGGCTTTGGAGAAGGAATAGAGATGGATCAGCGTATCGTCCCAAGTGGGGTCTTGAAACAGGGTATGTGGAGGACCGGACAGGCTGTGAAAGTCCCGGTAGGTTTCATCCACAATCAAAGCGATACGGTGTTTGCGCGCCAGAGCCAGAAAGGCACTGATCAGATCACTTGGATATTCCACGCCTGCCGGATTGTTGGGCGTCACCAGCGTGATCGCGCGGGTACGATCTGTGATCAGGCATTCGGCCTGCTCGACATCCGGCAGCAGATCTTTGTTCGTTTTTAAGGGGATGGAGGTCACACCCGACATGTCGAGCCACATTTTGTGGTTAAAGTACCAAGGGGTGGGCAGGATGACCTCATCCCCTTCGGCGCAAATCGCCGCGACGGTGGCAGCGAAGGCCTGGTTGCAGCCAGAGGTAATCGCAACCTGCTCGGCCTTTACGTTGCCACCATAGAGCCCGGCCGTTCTTACAGCCAAGGCAGCGCGTAATTCAGAAGACCCCAGGACCGGCCCATAAAGATGCACGTCGTCGCGGGTGAGTGCGGCCTCTGCCATAGCTTGCCGCAACCCTGTCGGGGGCGGATCAACCGGGGCCGCCTGGCTGACGTTGATCAATGGCCGGTCGGCGCTAAAGCTGACACCTTCTATCCAGCGCCGAGCTTCCATGACCGGCGGGCGAAAAGTGTTCGAGGTACGTGTCTGTGTCATGCGCCAGATCCCAATATGACAGGCTTCAGTTTCGTCGGATCAATCATCCGCCCGGCGGACTTATTATCACCCCGGTCATTGGGTGAAAAAACTGATGAAATATCTATTTATCAGTCTGTTCCGCGATAAGGCTCAACATATTGCAAAGCCATGTCCCACGGAAAGAAGATCCATGTGTCCTGGCTGACACCGGTAATAAAGGTGCTTACCTGAGGCTCGCCCAAAGGCTTCGCGTATACTGTGGCAAAATGCGCCTTGGGGTATTGGGCGCGCACCAATTCGAGTGTTTTGCCACTGTCCACCAGATCGTCGATGATCAGGATGCCGGTGCCGTCGCCCATCATCTCGTCATTTGGTGCCTTGAGCACCTTCGCGTCGCGTCTTTGATCGGCCTTCCCGCCACCCGAGTGGTAAGACATGACCGAGATCGTATCGACGATGCGAATGTCGAGTTCCCGTGCAACAATCATCGCTGGGGCCATGCCGCCGCGCGTGATCGCTACGATCGCGCGCCAGGCACCATTATCGGGTCCTTGGCCGTCTAGCCGCCAGGCCAAAGCGCGGCTGTCCCGGTGAATCTGATCCCAGCTGATGTGAAACCCCTTTTCATGGGGCAGGCGGCTCGGGTCCTTGGGGCTCATGTAATTACCTTTCTAAGAGCAGGCGCAGACCGAGTGCGCCCAAAATGCCGGCTGTAATCCGGTCCAGCAGAGGTTTGGCGTTCAGATACCGGCGACGCGCGGGCGCGCTGGAAAGCAATAGCGCAAAAAGGCTGTAGAACGCGATTTCCAGCACAAGATGATTAGCGACAATCAATGCTATCTCAGGCCCGGCAAGGCCTTGGGGAAAGACAACGACGATCACCGCCGCTGCGAACAGCATTGATTTGGGGTTGCCGGCGTTGACCAAAAGACCTGACCAAAACGCGTGACCCGATCCACGTGCCGACAGGGAAATCGGGGCTCTGGCAGCGCGCCATGTCTGCACCGCGATCCAGATCAGATAGAGCGCACCCGCGATCTTCAGGGTTGTGTAAGCCCATGGAAAGAGGCGAAAAAGACCTTCCAGTCCTAGGAGTGCCGCCAGTGTCCAAAGGCTGGCTGCCAGCCCCAGCCCTATTCCGGTTGCGATGCCTGCTTTGCGTCCGTCGCTGACACAGGTCTTTATGAAATAGAGCAGCGCAGCGCCCGGGCTCGCGATCGCGGCCATCAGGACGAGATTAAAGGCCAGCAGGCTTTCCGCGCTCAACCGTCTATTCCTTGCTCATATCCGGCGCATCCACCGCCTTCATGCCAACCACATGGTAACCCGCATCTACATGCAGGTTCTCACCTGTCGTGCCCGACCCCAGATCTGACAACAGGAAGAGGGCCGCTTTGCCAACATCTTCGGTTGTCACGTTGCGACGTAAGGGCGAGTTATATTCGTTCCATTTCATGATGTAGCGAAAATCACCGATGCCGGATGCCGCCAAAGTCTTTATCGGACCTGCTGAGATCGCGTTGACCCGGATGCCATCCTTGCCGAGATCTTCGGCGAGATACTGCACTGACGCTTCCAGTGCTGCCTTTGCGACACCCATGACGTTGTAGTGAGGCATGACCTTTTCTGCCCCGTAGTAAGTCAACGTCAGGCACGAGCCGCCGGGGTTCATCATCTTTTCCGCGCGCTGGACGACTGCGGTAAAAGAGTAGACTGAGATATCCATCGACATGGCGAAATTGGCGCGAGACGTATCGACATATCGCCCACGCAGTTCCGATTTGTCGGAAAAACCAATAGCATGCACGATGAAATCGAGTGTACCCCACTTTTCCTTCAATGCAGCAAACAACTCGTCCATTGAGGCTTCGTCGCCGACATCACAGGGAAGCACAATGTTGCTGCCCAACTGCTCGGCCAGAGGGCCTACACGTTTTTTTAACGCTTCCCCCTGGTAGGAAAACGCCAAGTCGGCCCCCGCGTCAGCGCAAGCTTTGGCGATGCCCCAAGCAATTGATTTGTCGTTAGCGAGACCCATGATCAGGCCTCTTTTTCCGGCCATTAGCGTGTTCGACATGAAGTTTCCTCAATACGCGGAATAATCTCTTTGAATTGCTCTTTAGGCGATTGGGCCAAACCCATCAAGGTCGCCGGGTTAAGCATTTTGGCCATTGATGGACGGCTGCGCCCTACGCATGGCCCTTGACCTTTGTCGAATTTCAATCACCTCTCGGTTCAAAGAAGTACAATGCGCGAGACACCGATGGACAAAAGAACTGGGAAATTTGCGGGCGATAACCCTTTTGAGATTGCACGTTCCTGGTTGGCCGAGGCCGAGGGCTCCGAGATCAACGATCCTAACGCGATGGCCCTGAGTACTGTGGACAGCGACGGGATGCCCAACGTTAGGATGGTTTTGCTTAAGGACGTGGAAGATGAAAGCTTCGTCTTCTACACCAACTATGAAAGCGCGAAAGCACGAGAGCTCGACCACGCCGGCAAGGCGGCGTTTGTAATGCACTGGAAGAGTCTTCGGCGTCAGATACGCGCGCGCGGCATCGTGACCCGAGAGGACGGACCAACCGCGGACACCTATTTTGCAAGCAGATCACTCAAGAGTCGTCTCGGTGCATGGGCGTCGCAGCAGTCGAAGCCGTTGAGCAGCCGCGCCTCATTGATGGCCGAGGTCGCGAAAGTGACTGCAAAACACGGGCCGAACCCAAAACGACCACCGTTCTGGGGCGGGTATCGAATAGTACCAGTTGAAATCGAGTTTTGGGCTGATGGGGAATTTCGACTGCACGACCGGTACGTTTGGCGCCGTGAAACTCCCGAGGATGCGTGGTCGGTTACACGGTTGAACCCCTGAATCCATCCGGTGGCCAGGAAAGCGGCCCGTTGACGCAAATGTGAAAAAACGCACAGAATCTGTGCAGCGACTTATTGTTTCAGATCAGGCAAGGTAAAAAGCGAATACATTTTTTCCAAGGACTTCATTGCTATACCTTCACAAAAGCGTGATACTTCCCGTATTTCGTGTGCAAAAAAAAACGGTCCAAGAGAAAATTTGTTAATCTTTTAGCTTGATTAGGTGATACTCTTTCGCGCAAGAATGTTTCGATACCGCGTATGTTGAACCGGCGAGAACAGTAAGTGAACGATTCCATGGAAACAACGAACCCCGTGATAGGGGTGGTTAAATGGTTTGATCCGGTCAAGGGTTTCGGCTTCGTCGTATCCGATGCGGGCGGTCCAGATATTCTTTTGCACGTTAACGTCTTGCGCAATTTCGGACAGAGTTCGGTTGCAGACGGGGCCCGCGTTGAACTTGAGGTTCAGCGCACGGATCGCGGTGTTCAGGCGACACAGGTGTTGTCGCTTTTGCCTCCGGCCACGGATGATTCGGTCGGACTTTCTGACATCGCCGCCATGGATCCCGCCGTAGTTGCCGCAGCGCCGCTGGAGCCAGCGCGGGTAAAATGGTTCGACAAGGGCAAGGGATTTGGCTTCGCCAATGTCTTTGGCAAGCGAGACGACATCTTCCTGCATATGGAAGTATTGCGTCGCTCTGGCTTGTCCGATCTCGCTCCGGGCGAAGCTTTGGCCTTGCGGGTCATCGAAGGTAAGCGCGGTCACATGGCTGCGGAAGTATTCGCCTGGGAAGCAGCATTGGAATCATCAGGCGAATGATTTCGCGAACGGTTCTCGTCTGGCTTTTTCTGGGGCAGGCGGCGTGGGCGCAAAACTGTTCAGACGCGGTTGTCTATTTAAAGGGTGAGTTTGGCAGTGCCCGCTTTTCCGTTGAAGTTGCCGATGACGAGAAAGAACGCGCCACGGGTTTGATGCTCCGGGAGACGTTGGCCAGTTCTGCTGGGATGCTGTTTGTGTATCCTCGGCCGCAGTCGTTGTCGTTCTGGATGCGGAACACGCTTATCCCGCTTGATATGATCTTCGTGGATCCCAAAGGGGTGATCCGCCATATCCACCATCAGGCGCAGCCATTGGACGAAACCCCCATTCCTGGCGGGCGTGGGCTAACCCATGTGCTCGAAATCAATGGGGGCTTGGCAAAAAGGTTGGGGATCGACGAAGGAGATGTGTTGCAACATCCAAGTTTTGATCAAACAGAAGCAGCCTGGCCTTGTTAGGGGTTTTCAAACCGCAAAAGGCGGTCTAAAGAGACGCAAGTCGGAGCGTGGCGCAGCCTGGTAGCGCACCTGTTTTGGGTACAGGGGGTCGGAGGTTCGAATCCTCTCGCTCCGACCACCAATAAAGCACCCCTCGGGGTGCTTTTTTATTTTACTACATCTTGTGGCATTTTGTATCAGAACCGACCTACCTCCCCATATATAGCGGGGCAGCTCTGCTTGGATGTGGCCTCACCGCCACAAAACTGTAACACTACGTGAATAAGGTTAAGGCCTGTGCGTTTTTTGTAAAACCCGTCTTTGATTGGAGCCTATTTGGCTTGGCCTTGTGGAGAAGCTAATGCAAAACCTGAGCCAGTCGGCCTAAACGCGCCTATTTGCTAAGAAAATTCTAATCATCCCAAAAACGGCTCCGCAACCCTTGGTTGGGGATATTAACCCGCTGTTAATTTGTTGAATCGCACCACAGCGTGGGCTGCTCAAAACTACCCATCCGTCAAGTCGGTAAGTTGCAAAAAAAGTATAAAAAATGCGTTGACCCATTAGGCCTGGATACGTCAGGTTGTGCGGGCCGACGATACTGCCACAACATATAGTGGTCAAACGCTCTAGGGTGGATCGACGGGGCAGGGACGACAGACGATCACAGTATTGATCCCAAACTAATTCTGCAAAGGCGTTCACCGCTTTTGCGGGCGAGGCACTGTTGACTTTGAACTGATGGCGAATGGCGGGGATTGCACTGCACAGATAGTGGATCTCTAGGGTTGAAGAAGCTGAATACGAGGCAGCGCAAATGAAAATTGAACGCAAATTCACAAAGGCCGGCCAAGACGCCTATGCCGATCTTGATTTCATCAACACCGCATCGGAGATTCGGAACCCCGACGGGACGGTTGTGTTTCGACTCGATGAGGTAGAGGTCCCTTCGTCGTGGAGCCAGGTTGCGAGCGACGTCATTGCGCAGAAGTACTTTCGCAAAGCAGGCGTGCCCAGCAAGACGCGGAGAGTAAAGGAAAAAGGCGTTCCAGAGTTTTTGTGGCGCTCGGTGCCGGTGGATGGGGCCGAAATGGGCGGCGAAACGTCTTCCAAGCAGGTCTTTGATCGTCTCGCCGGTGCCTGGACCTATTGGGGCTGGAAGGGCGGCTATTTTTCCACTGAAGAGGACGCGCAGAGCTATTTCGACGAGATGCGCCATATGCTTGCAAGCCAGCGCGCCGCTCCGAACAGCCCGCAGTGGTTCAACACCGGCCTTCACTGGGCTTATGGCATCGACGGACCGGCACAGGGCCATCACTACGTTGATTACAAGACCGGCAAGCTGACAAAGTCGAAGTCCTCCTATGAGCACCCACAGCCGCATGCTTGCTTCATCCAATCGGTCTCTGACGATCTGGTCAACGATGGTGGCATCATGGATCTCTGGGTCCGTGAGGCACGTCTGTTCAAATACGGATCTGGTACAGGCACAAACTTTTCCTCCCTGCGCGGTGAAGGGGAAGGGTTGTCAGGTGGTGGCAAATCTTCAGGTCTGATGGGCTTTCTCAAGATTGGCGACCGGGCAGCGGGGGCGATTAAATCCGGCGGAACCACGCGCCGTGCGGCCAAGATGGTCATTGTCGACGCGGATCACCCGGACATCGAAGACTTCATCAATTGGAAGGTCGTTGAAGAGCAGAAAGTGGCGAGCATCGTTGCGGGCTCCAAGATGCACGAGCAAAAGCTCAACCTTCTGTTTGCGGCAATCAAGGAATGGGACGGTGCGCTTGAAGACGCCTACGATCCCGCCAAGAATGACGCGTTGAAAAAAGCCATCCGAGAGGCGAAAAAGGTCGCGATCCCGGAGACTTACGTCAAGCGCGTGCTGGACTATGCCAAGCAGGGCCATACAGCAATCGAGTTCCCGACCTATGACACCGATTGGGACTCCGAGGCTTACAATTCCGTTTCAGGCCAGAACTCCAACAACTCCATCCGGGTGACAAACGCGTTCCTGACAGCCGTGGAAAAAGATGCGGATTGGGAGTTGATCAACCGGGTCGATGGCAAGGTTACCAAGACCATCAAGGCACGTGACCTGTGGGAAAAGGTTGGTCATGCTGCCTGGGCCTGTGCGGATCCGGGCATCCAGTATCACGACACTGTCAACGAATGGCATACTTGCCCGGCGGATGGCGAAATTCGCGGCTCAAACCCGTGCTCGGAATACATGTTCCTTGATGACACCGCCTGTAACCTCGCATCGATGAACCTGTTGACCTTCCTCAAGGAAGGTGAGTTCCAGATCGAGGACTACATGCACGCCTCCCGCCTCTGGACAGTGACGCTGGAGATCTCGGTGATGATGGCGCAGTTTCCCTCGAAGGAGATTGCACAACGTTCCTATGACTATCGGACGCTCGGTCTGGGGTATGCCAACATCGGCGGTTTGCTGATGAACATGGGCTACAGCTACGACAGCGCCGAGGGGCGTGCGATGTGCGGCGCATTGACAGCCGTCATGACCGGCGTTGCATACGCGACATCTGCGGAAATGGCGGGCGAGCTGGGAGCCTTCCCGGGCTATCGCAATAACGCGGACCACATGCTGCGGGTCATCCGCAACCACCGGCACGCAGCCTATGGTAAGGTGGGTGGCTACGAGAAACTGGCAGTGAACCCGGTGCCGCTGGACTACAAGTCCTGCCCGGACGCACGGCTGATTGAAGTGGCGCGAGGGGCCTGGGATCAGGCGCTTGAGCTTGGAGAGCGCTACGGCTACCGCAATGCGCAGGCCACGGTGATCGCCCCCACCGGCACGATCGGTCTGGTCATGGACTGTGACACCACAGGGATCGAGCCAGATTTCGCGCTGGTCAAGTTCAAGAAGCTTGCCGGTGGCGGATACTTCAAGATCATCAACCAGTCGGTGCCTGCAGCGCTTGAAAAGCTCGGCTACGGATCAGCGCAGATCGAAGAGATCATCGCTTATGCGGTTGGGCACGGCTCCATCGGCAATGCCCCGGGGATCAACCATACGACATTGGCAGGTCATGGCTTTGGGGCCAACGAGTTGGCCAAAGTAGATGCAGCACTGGCCTCGGCCTTCGACATCCGCTTTGTCTTCAACCAATGGACACTGGGTGAAGAGTTCTGCACGCAAGTGCTTGGGATCCCGACTGAAAAGCTGAACGATCCGACCTTTGATCTTCTCAAGCATCTCGGGTTCTCGAAAAAGGACATCGAAGCAGCCAACGATCACGTGTGCGGGACGATGACACTGGAAGGCGCTCCCTTCCTAAAAGACGAGCATTTGCCGATCTTTGACTGCGCCAATCCGTGCGGCAAGAAGGGCAAGCGGTATCTTTCCGTTGACAGCCACATCCACATGATGGCCGCCGCACAATCGTTCATTTCCGGTGCGATCTCCAAGACGATCAACATGCCGAATGACGCGACGATTGAGGACTGCCAAAAGGCGTATGAGCTCAGCTGGTCGCTGGGTGTGAAAGCCAACGCGCTCTATCGTGACGGCTCCAAGCTCAGCCAGCCGCTGGCCGCAGCATTGGTGGAAGATGACGAGGACGCGCAGGAAGTTCTGGAAACAGGCAATGCGCATGAAAAGGCGGCCGTGCTCGCCGAGAAGGTGGTCGAAAAGATCATCGTCAAAGAGATCGTCAAATCACACCGCGAAAAAATGCCTCAGCGGCGCAAGGGTTACACGCAAAAGGCCATTGTTGGTGGGCACAAGGTCTACCTGCGCACCGGCGAATACGAAGATGGCAATCTTGGCGAGATTTTCATCGACATGCACAAAGAGGGTGCGGGCTTCCGCGCGATGATGAACAACTTTGCCATCGCGGTCTCTGTCGGCCTGCAATACGGCGTGCCGCTGGAGGAGTTCGTTGACGCCTTCACCTTCACCAAGTTTGAGCCTGCGGGCATGGTGCAGGGCAATGAGACGATCAAGAATGCGACGTCGATCCTTGACTATGTGTTCCGGGAGCTCGCGGTCAGCTATCTGGATCGCACGGACCTTGCTCATGTGCAGCCAGAGGGTCATTCCTTTGATGATCTGGGCGCAGGCGAGAACGAGGGTGTCGATAACGTTGCTGAACTGAGTGACACGGCGGCCTCCAAGTCCTTGGAAGTGCTGAAACAAATCAGCTCCACCGGGTATCTGCGCAAGCGGTTGCCGCAGGAACTGGTTGTGCTTCAGGGCGGTCAGCAACTGGCGCAGGAGGGGGTGACCTTTGACAACATCGCACCCGTCGAGGGCGGCAATGTGGCCGTCGCCATGGCCACGACGTCGATCACCACCGGAACCGTCGAAATGGACGCCCGCACCAAAGCCAAGATGCAAGGCTACGAAGGTGAAGCCTGCGGCGAATGCGGCAACTACACGCTGGTGCGCAACGGCACCTGCATGAAATGCAACACTTGCGGCGGAACGTCGGGGTGTAGCTAAGCAAAACGCGTCCCTGGGGGACGTGTAGGGGGAGCCGGACTGGGCCTTCAGCTGGTCCGTCCCCCGACGAATAGGGTGGGAACGGCACTTTGTTCCTTCCCACCTTCATCCGGAGCGGATGCGTTCGCTCCAGACGACGTTCAGGCCGCAGGCAGAAAAATACCGAGCGGTTAACAAATTGAGCCTGAACGGCGAAACTCTAACGGGGTGCTTCGGCACCCCTTTTTCTTTGACGAAAGACCGCCGCCTTGGCTTCCGTCAACGGCCACTCTGAGCCCGTTGCAGCAGTCTGGTATTGACCACCGCGCGGCCATTTTGGTTAATGCATTGGTGAATAGGCGGGATGTGAAGGCCAAAGGCCTCTTTTGAGATCGGTTGTTGTCAAGCGAGTTTCGAAAGCGACAAGGCGGCCCCGATTGATTTCGTATTCTGGTATAAATCAGTGCGTGGTCTCGGGAACTCGCTCAAAAATAGGGAAAGTCATGAAAATACACCTTCTTTTAGCAGTGAGTGCCGTTTTAATAGCCGGATCATCCTTTGCATCCGATGGCGTGCCAAGCGAAGCCGCCGCTGAGGGCACATTCAAGGCTCCACCCTTTTCGCCTTATGCCAATCGCAACATTCCGGAAAGGCCATTGTGGGGCGACACGCACCTTCACACCGGGCTCTCGCTGGACGCAGGTGCGTTTGGCAATACGCTTTTGCCGGATACTGCCTGGCGCTTTGCAAAAGGCGAACAGGTAATTTCATCCACGGGGCAGCCCGTCAGACTTGCACGTCCCTTAGATTGGATGGTGCTTACGGATCACACCGATCTCATGGGATTTGCGCCCGACCTGCAAGCCGGCAAACCAGGTGTTCTGGCCGATCCCAAGGGTCGCGAATGGTACGAAGGGTATTCAAAAGGCGGGGAAGCAGCAGGCAAGTCTGCCTTCGACTTGATAACAAACTTTTCGCAGGGAACGCTGCCGGAGCTTTTGCTTGAATCCTACAGCCCCGGTGCGGATGCGTTTTCGTTTACCTGGGAACATATCGTCGATGCCGCAGAAACCCATAATGAACCCGGTGTATTCACGGCCTTCATCGGCTTTGAATGGACCTCTGTGCCAAAGGGATTCAATCTGCACCGCAATGTGATGCTGCGCGACGGCGGCGTGCGAGCCAAGCAGGTTGTACCGCCGGTAACGCAACCCCCCTTTGGCGACACTGACCCAAACACGCTTTACGACTGGTTGGAAACCTATGAGGATAAAACCGGCGGGCGAGCCGTTGCCTTCGCTCACAACGGAAACCTGTCCAACGGCTGGATGTTCCCAACAGAGACTACCTATCATGGCGGCACAGTTGACCAGGAGTATGTCGAGCGCCGCGCCAAATGGGAGCCGCATTACGAAGTCACTCAGTTCAAAGGTGATGGAGAGGCGCACCCGGCGTTGAGCCCGGAGGACGAATTTGCGGACTATGAAAACTGGGACGTCGGCAACCTTGATCTGACTGAACTTAAAACCGAGGAGATGCTAGCGGGTGAATACGCACGTGAGGCGCTCAAACTCGGTCTGATGCTGGAAGAAAAGTTCGGCGTGAACCCGTACAAGTTCGGCATGGGAGGTGCTACCGACAGCCATACATCGCTGACAACAGCCGAAGAGGAAAACTTCTTTAGCAAATCTGTGAGTGTCGAACCCTCACCGACCCGGGTCCAGCACCCGTTCGTAAAAAGTGAGCTCGGCGAAATACCAGGTCATTTGATGGTGGCCTCCGGCTACACTGCTGTATGGGCCGAGGAGAACACCCGTGCCGCAATTTTCGACGCCTTCAAGCGGCGCGAAACCTATGCCACCACTGGGCCGCGCATGGGCGTTCGTTTCTTTGGTGGTTGGGAGTTCACGGAGGATGATTTAAGAACCCGGATGCCTGCCGAGGCCGGATACGCCAAAGGCGTACCCATGGGCGGTGACATGCGACCGCGAGAGGGCGAAGGCGCACCCTCCTTCATGATCTACGCGCTCAGGGATCCGATCGGGGCAAACCTTGACCGCATTCAAGTGGTTAAAGGGTGGCTCGACAGTGAGAATAAACTGCGCGAAAAAGTCTATGATGTTGCATGGTCCGGCGACCGCGCAGCTGATGCGAACGGAAAAGTCCCTGAGGTCGGCAATACGGTCGATATTGAGACGGCCAGTTGGGCAAACACGATTGGTGCGTCCGAGCTGTCGACCGTCTGGACCGATCCGAATTTTGAGCCTACAGAACGCGCTTTCTACTATGTTCGGGTGCTCGAAATCCCAACGCCACGCTGGGTGCTTTACGACAAGGTCCGGTTTGGTATCGAACTGCCGGAAGAAGCGCAACTGACACATCAGGAACGCGCCTACACCTCTCCAATCTGGTATACGCCAAAATCTTGAAAAACAGACTGTATGAAGCCGATACCAAGGTCTGCTCCGTCCCGGACCATAACCGCTCTGGACGCGCCAAGTCATTTATAGGCGGTATGGTGCCAGTTCCATCGGCGGATCGGTCACAGATTGCCCATTCCCGCATAGGCTGAATTTTGCCCGGCAAAGACTCACCGATCTTTCGGGGGGATTTTCGCGCCTAAATGCCGGTTTTGCGGGGTATCTCCGATCACGGATGTGTCTCGAAACTGCCTGTGTCATCCCAGCGGTGCGGAACAGGTCCGCAATTAATTGGGAGTACTACAAATGACCAAGACAACCGTAACATCGATCATTCTTGCACTGGGACTGGCCGGTGCTGTTTCTGCAGCGACAGCGGCAGACACAAACGGAGACGGGCTCTTGACCATTGACGAAGTGCAGGCCGCAATGCCGGACATCACGGCAGAAGCGTTCAACGCAATGGACTTGAATGCGGACGGCGCACTCGATGCCGCAGAGGTTGAAGCGGCGCAGGAAGCAGGCCTGATGCCAGCCTAACGCTGGCTCGCCTGAGCGGTAGCAGCCCTGAAACCGCTCAGGCACCCCCAAATTTTGCTCTGCTTTCGGCTATCCGGGCAGATGGATTTTAAACTGGCGCCGAATGGCCGCGTCCAGTGCTGGATCAAACCGGGCTGCAGAGCGCTGGGAGAGGATTTCTTCCTTACGCGCTTTTGCCTTTTCGATCAGGTCCGGCTTGCCGTTTTCATTCCATTCTTTAGGGGAGGTTCGATCTCCCAGTGCCGGGTAGACATGATCTGCCTGCATCCGGCCCAGCGTTTGCTCTGTGCCAAGGTAGTGCCCCGGGCCACCGATACAGACCTTGCGAATCTCATCCACGGCGAGCGTCTCATCATTTACTTCGATTCCGCGCACGCACCGCAGTGCTTGTCCGATCAGGTCATCACTCAGGATCAGCGATTCAAGGCAGAAACCAAGCAGGGAGGCATGCATGCCAGCAGCCTCATAGACCATGTTGAGCCCCGAAAGCCCTGCCATCACGTTCGAACACATCTGTTCCCATCCGGCCTGCATATCCGGTAGTTTGCTATCCGCGATGCCGGCTGCGGCTCCACCTGGCAGATCGTAGTATTTGTGCATCTGGGCGCAGCCGGCGGTCAGCAAGGCTTGTTCTCCGGAACCGCCGGTCATGGCCCCGGTCCGCAGATCAAGTCCAAAGGGCCAGGTGCCGAAGATCGCAGGGTGCCCCGGTTTGACGGCTTGCACATAGACCAGACCGGCAAGGCATTCCGCCGTGGCCTGTACAATTGCACCCGCAACGGTCGATGGTGCCGTCGCACCTGCCATGCCAGCAGAGAGCAGCAACACCGGCATGCCGTATTTGATGCATTCTTCCATGACCTCGCAGGATTCCGTGGCGAACTTCATTGGCGGCACCACAAAGCAGTTCGAGTTGCTCATGAACGGGCGTTCGCGCCATTTGTCTTCGCCGCCAGCGATCATATGGAGCATCTCCAACGCGGGCGCGACATGAGAGCGATCGTAGAAGGATGTTCCGATGTGCTTGGTTGTGCCTGATGTTGTGACATAGACCGTGTTGAGGTCCATTTCCCGATTGTCAGTGATGTCGCGGGCAACCATGGGACGTTGCAGGAAATGCACGTTGTCGAGGACGTCCGTAATCCGGGCTGCGTCATAGAGGTCCTGAAGGGTGCTTTCGCGGTAGGTGCGCCCATCCGCCTCGACCAGATGGACTGCCGCGCCAGCGGTTCCATAGTGGACACGCGTGCCGGAGAGTTCCAGATCATGCCGAGGATCACGGCCATAGAGCGTGATGGAGCGGTTTGCGGAGGCAATGGCATCTTCCACGAGCGACCGCGGGAAGCGGATCCGACCATCATCGCCGAGCTTCGCGCCTGCCTTGGTAAGGTAGGCGATGCCGCTTTCGGGGGCATCCGCCAAACCGATGGTCTCGAGTGCTTCGAGTGCTGCGTGATGAATGCGATCAAGATCAGACGCGCTCATCGGTGCATATTGTCCGCCGGACATTCCGGGTCGGATTGGGCGCAGGTGGTCAGCAAGGGGCGCGGCACGTGCGGCGCGACGCGCGGAGCGACCACCGGAACGGGATTGGGTTTTTTGTGTCATGTCATGGGTCCTGAGAAAATTTACGTTTGTTGTTCAAACGCCTTCAGGTCGCCCTCGTGCGGCACGTCCGCGGTCCGCGCCAATCGTGCGCGACACCAGAATGATCTTGATCCGATCCTCAGCCATTCATCCTCCTTGGCTGAAAGAAAGCTGCGCGCAGGAAGCCGCACGGTCTATCCCGTTTGCGACGCCAGGTCGTTTTCAGAGTGTGACGGTCAAGCGTTATTGGGCGGCATGCTGACCGTGCGCGCGTACTTCCGCATGACGCAGCAGCGTTGTAATAGCTTGAGCAAAACTGTCGTCCGCCACCGTCATCGCAACACGGATATGACCAGCCGCAGAACGCCCGAAACTCTCACCCGGCATGACGGCAATGTGTTCTTTGTCGAGCAGGTCGTAGGCGAAGGCTTCACCGGTCATGCCGGTCGCCCGAATGTCCAACATCAGATACATGGCGCCCTGGGCAGGCACCAGCCCGACCGTATTCTGCGCCGCCAGCAATTCTTGGGCCAAAGCGCGCCTGCGGCGAAACGGGTCGGCGATTTCCGCCTCAAACGCCTCTCCCTGTTCCAGGGCAAAACGGCTGGCATCCTGAATGAACCCCGGTACGCCGTAGGTGGTATGGGTCGCGAGATTGATCAGATGGGAGATGGCTTCTTCCGGCCCAATAATCCAGCCACAACGCGATCCGGTCATGGCATGGCTTTTGGACATCGAGCCGACTACCAGCGTGCGGTCCGCCATCTGTGGCAGGGCGCGCGGGCTGAAGTGAGCGCCTTCCCACACTTGCGTGTCGTAAACCTCGTCAGAGATAAGCCAAAGGTCGTGGGTCACGCAAACTTCTGCGATCCCGCGCAGTGTCTTTTCCGAATAGACCACACCCGAAGGATTGTTGGGTGAGTTGATGAGCAGGGAGGTCGCCTTGTCAGCATGAGCGGCGATGTTGTCTGCGCGAGGTTGAAAAGCATCATCCGCAGTTGCGCTGATCGCCACCGGCAGAGCCCCCGCACCACGAAGCGTGCCCGGGTAGGTGGCATAGTAAGGATCTATGTAAAGAGCAGTGTCGCCGGGATCGCAGACCGCGATATGGGCAGCGAAAAGTGCCGCTTGCCCCCCGGGCGTGATCATCACGTTTTCGCGTTGTGTGGGAACGCCGGTGCGCTCTTCTACGCGCGCCGCAATGGTGTCCCGCAGCGCATCAGTTCCGGGCACAGACGCATATCCGGTGTGCCCGGACAAAGCCGCCCGATGCATATCTTTCAGGATAGGAGCGGCGGTGCGGATGTCGTGTTCGCCTATGGTAAGCTCGGTCACAGGGATGCCGCCCGCGATCATCTCGCGCGCTTTGTTGAAGACCTCCCAACCGTCTGATCCACCGCCGGTCAGCCCGGTTATCCGCCGCGATACGTCCATGATGCACCTCGTTTCCTTTATAGCGCAGGGGCGCAGAGCCCGATTGATTCGTCAATCGGACTTGACCGCGGGACCCATGGCGGAGTACGACGACTCCATGACCGATACGCGCATCATTTGCTGTATTATTTGCTGAACCCCACCCGCGGGCAGTGTTAGGTCGTTTTCATCCCTCAACAAGATTGCTATGCCCGCGCTGACCCTCGCGTAAGGACGCCTGTCATGACGATCACGCTATATAACACCCGGACCCGCCAGAAAGAGGCGTTCGAACCGATCGACGCCGAAAACGTACGCATGTATGTCTGCGGGCCCACGGTCTATGACCGCGCGCATCTGGGTAACGCGCGGCCCGTGATTGTCTTTGACGTGCTCTACCGGCTGTTACGGCACGTCTATGGTCCGGAGCATGTGACCTACGTGCGCAATTTCACGGATGTGGATGACAAGATCAACGCGCGCGCAGCTAAGAGTGGCCGTGAGATCGGAGAGATCACGGCAGAGACGTCGCAGTGGTTTCTGGACGACATGGCGGCAGTCGGTGCGCTGGAGCCCTCAATAAGGGATCAGGACAACAATCGCGCCATGCCGCGTGCCACCCAATACATCGCCCAGATGATCGTGATGATTGAAGATCTCATCGCAAAAGGACACGCTTACGCCAAAGAGGGCCACGTGCTCTTCCGCGTTCGGTCCTATGAAGGCTACGGCAAGCTCTCGGGCCGGTCTGTCGATGACATGATTGCCGGTGCACGGGTTGAGGTCGCTCCCTTCAAGGAAGACCCTATGGATTTCGTATTGTGGAAGCCTTCGGATGCTCAAACCCCCGGATGGGAGAGCGCATGGGGCAGGGGCCGTCCGGGCTGGCACATCGAATGCTCCGCCATGGCCCATGAACTTCTGGGAGAGGCGTTCGATATCCATGGGGGTGGCAATGACCTGATGTTCCCGCATCATGAGAACGAGATCGCGCAGAGCAAATGTGCAGGGCATGATTTCGCGAATTTCTGGATGCACAACGAAATGCTGCAGGTCGAGGGAAAGAAGATGTCTAAATCTCTGGGCAACTTCTTCACCGTGCGCGACCTGCTGGATCAAGGCGTACCCGGAGAGGTGATCCGCTTTGTGATGCTCAGCACGCACTATCGCAAACCGATGGACTGGACGGAGAAGAAGCGGCAGGAGGCGGCTGATACGCTGTGGAAGTGGAAAAAGTTGGCTGAAGGAGCCGAAAGGCAACGGCGCCCCCATCTGGAAGTTGTTGCCGCACTATCTGACGACCTTAACACTCCTTTGGCTATCTCACTTCTGCACCAAAAATTCGCGGAAGCGCAAACTCAGGAGGAAAGAAATAGGTTTTTGGCAACACTATCGCTGATTGGCATCGGTGACGATTGGCGTGACGGTGTAGCTGTGTCCGTCGAGAATGCGTTTGAAACCGTGACTTTGGATGGGATCGCGAACAAGATTGTTGAGGCAAGATCACAAAAGGACTTCGCCCTTTCAGATGAACTTCGAAATGTACTGACTTCGGCTGGCGTCGTCGTGCAAATTACCAAAGAGGGCGTGTCTTGGGAGCGAGGACCTAATTTTGACCCATCCAAACTGGAGGGGCTGAAATGACCGCACTCCAACCACAGGACAGTTCCCGACCGCGGGTGGGGGTGAAGCCCCCGCCCGGGGGGGCGGTCGGGGGCTGTCCGGGCCACTGGCCCGAACCTCGTACTTCTTCCCGGAAGGCGAAGCGATGACCTGCGAACGCCTCTTCCTCTACGACACAACCCTACGCGACGGGCAGCAAACGCAGGGCGTGCAGTTCTCCACCGAAGAAAAGCGCTCTATTGCAGAAGCGCTGGACACATTGGGTGTGGATTACATCGAAGGCGGTTGGCCCGGTGCAAACCCCACCGACAGCGCATTCTTCGAGGACGCTCCCAAGACACGTGCCACGATGACCGCTTTTGGCATGACGAAACGCGCGGGCATGTCCGCCGAAAACGATGATGTGCTGGCAGGCGTGATGAACGCGCAAACCTCTGCTGTCTGTCTCGTGGGCAAGACCCATGATTTTCACGTGCGCGCGGCGCTGGGCATCTCGCTGGAGGAAAACACCGAGAACATCGCTAAATCGATTGCCCATCTGGTCGCTCAAGGGCGCGAGGCTCTGTTCGACGCTGAGCATTTCTTTGACGGCTACAAATCGAACCCCGATTATGCGCTGCAAACAATCAGCGCGGCTTATGACGCGGGCGCGCGGTGGATCGTGCTGTGTGACACCAATGGGGGCACGTTACCGGAAGAGGTTGGACGCGTGACCGGCGAAGTGATCGCCGCGGGTATTCCCGGAGATCACCTGGGGATTCATACCCACAATGACACCGAAAATGCCGTGGCCTGTTCGCTTGCGGCTGTGGATGCTGGTGCGCGTCAAATACAGGGTACACTCAATGGGTTGGGCGAACGCTGCGGCAATGCCAACCTGACCTCCCTGATCCCAGTTCTGCTGCTCAAAGAACCCTACGCAACCCGCTTTGATACGGGGATTACCCTCGATGCGCTCAAAACCCTGACGCGCACGAGCCGTATGCTGGATGAAATCCTCAACCGGGTGCCGTTTCGGCAGGCGGCTTTTGTGGGCTCTTCAGCATTTGCCCATAAGGCCGGGCTGCATGCCTCCGCGATCCTCAAAGACCCTACGACTTATGAGCACATCGATCCCGCAAGTGTTGGCAATGCCCGCATTATTCCGATGTCCAATCAGGCCGGACAATCCAATCTGCGCGAACGGCTTCAGGGGGCAGGACTTGTCGTCCAAAAAGGTGATCCCGCGCTGGGCCTGATCCTCGACCGCATCAAGGAACGGGAGGCATTAGGCTACGCCTATGACACTGCGCAGGCGAGCTTTGAGTTGATTGCCCGCGAAGCTTTGGGACAGATGCCCGCCTTTTTCGAAGTAAAACGATACCGGGTTACGGTCGAGCGCCGAAAGAACAAATACGACAAGATGGTCAGCCTGTCGGAGGCTGTGGTCGTGGTGAAAGTCAACGGCGTAAAAAAGCTTTCCGTATCGGAATCGATGGATGAAACAGGCAGCGACCGGGGGCCCGTCAACGCGCTTGCCAAGGCTTTGGCCAAGGATCTTGGCCCTTATCAGGCGATCATCGACGATTTGCGGTTGGTGGATTTCAAGGTGCGTATCACGCAAGGCGGCACCGAAGCCGTGACGCGCGTCATCATTGACAGCGAAGATGGCGAAGGCCGGCGCTGGTCGACCGTTGGCGTATCCGCAAATATAGTGGATGCCTCTTTCGAGGCCTTGCTGGATGCCATCCGCTGGAAACTGCTGAGGGATTGGAAACCCGCATGAGCGACGCCTACTGGGACGCCTTTTTCCGTCTGCACCGGGATCTGCCGCGCGAAGGTCCGGGTCTTCCCGAAGATGTTTACTGGGCGGCGGAGGTTGCCGACATAGGACCCGATGCGAGGATTTGCGATGCAGCCTGTGGGCCGGGTGCTGACATCCCCGCGCTTAAGGCGGCAGTACCAGACGGGCAGATCTTTGCGCTCGACAAGGTGGCCCAATTTGTGGAGCAGGCCAGAGCCGCACATGGCAAAATCCCCGGTGTTGAAATTGCGGAAGGGGATATGTCCACGATTGCGGGGCCGTATGATTTAATCTGGTGCGCTGGCGCGATTTATTTCCTGGGCGTAACAGAGGCCTTGACGCGGTGGCGTAAAGCACTAGCGCCTGGCGGCGCCGTCGCATTCTCGCAGGTATGTTGGTTCACGGACAATCCGTCGGACGCGGCACGCGCAGGGTGGGCAGACTACGCAGATATGACCGATGAAGCAGGAGTTTTGGCCCGGATCGACGCAGCAGGCTATCAGTGCCTTGCGACGCAGCGGCTGTCAGACGCTGCCTGGGAAGTCTATTACGGGTCAATGGATGAACGCATCAAAGCTTTGGCGCCCGGTGACAGTGACGAAATGCAGCAAGTGTTAGAAGAAGGACTTGCAGAAGCGGCCTTGTGGCGCAAAGAGCGTGAGGCCTTTGGTTACCTGCTCTGCGTCGTCCGGCCAAAATGACGTTTGATTCAGACCTGACCGCCTGTGCGGCGCTGGTGGAAAAAGCTGATCCGGAGAGGTTCGCGGCGGCGATGGCAAGCCCCGTTTCCGCACGACGCGTTCTTTTTCCACTTTATGCGTTCAATGTTGAGGTCGCGCGCGCGCCCTGGGTGACACAAGAGCCGATGATCGCAGAAATGCGGCTGCAATGGTGGCGGGATGCGCTTGAGGAGATCGCAACGGGCCAGACCGTAAGGCGTCACGAGGTCGTCACGCCGCTTGCCGCGATACTGACATCAGATGATGCGCGCGCGCTTGACAGGCTGGTAGCGGCGCGTCGCTGGGACATATACAAAGAAGCCTTTGACGATGCGGCACATTTTGAAAGTTATCTGGATGCGACAGCAGGGGAGTTGATGGCTGTTGCAGCCCGGGCTCTGGCGCCGGACGTGGCGCCCGTGGCCATTGAAGAGCTGCGGGCGTTGGGCTGTTCGACCGGTCTGGCACGGTTCTTGCAGGCGGTGCCCGCGTTAGAGGCGCAACAGCGCGTTCCGATGGTAGATGGCCGCGCCTCCGCCATCGAAGCCCTGGCAAAGGAAGCGCTGGCACGGTTCAAGGGCCCCGGTTGGTTTCGTAAGCAGCTGCCACGCGCCGCCCATCCCGCGACGACAGAGGCCTATCTTACCAGAGACATACTCCGACAAGTCGTTCGATCACCGCAACGGGTTGGAGATGGCGCGCTTGGGGTCTCAGTCTTCCGCCGCACGTTTCTGCTGTGGCAGTGGTCTCGGTAAGGATCGCGTCGTTCAGGCTGCCTGTTGTTTTGGGCGCATCAGCAACCAGATCAATGCCGAGCCCGCCAACGCCAGGAACGGCACCATCGCGATGTTGACGGCCATCCAGCCTTCTTGAGGTGCGCCGCCCGAACAATTCATCAATCCTCCGGATGAGAGCGAGGCAAGGGTGACGCCTCCGAAGACGATCAGGTCATTAAGCCCCTGCATCCGTCCCCGTTCCTCTGGCGTGTGTTCGCTGGCCAACATGGTCGTCGCACCGATGAACCCAAAGTTCCACCCCAGCCCAAGCAGGACCAGCGCAACAAAGAAGTTTTCCAATGCCACCCCCGACATCGCAACACCGCCCGCAGCAGCAAGGATCGCAAGACCCAATGCCATGATCCGTTCGGTGCCAAACCGGACGATCAGGTGGCCGGTGAAGAACGACGGCACATACATCGCCAAAACATGTGCGGAGACAACGTCAGCCGCGTTGGAGGTGGTGTAGCCGCATCCTACAACAGCAAGGGGCGTGGAGGTCATGACCAGATTCATCAGGGCATAGGTGACCGTCGCACAGATCACTGCGACGGCTATACGTGGGGTTGCAAGCAATTGCATCCGGGTGCGGCCCAAGGGACTGTCGGCTTTTGGTGCAGGTGGTTTGGGGATATCCAGCGCCAGAAACAGCAAGGCGCCGCCCAGATTGAGAACGATCACGGCTAAATAGGTGCCGACAAAGGGGATCACATAGGCATCAGCCGTCAGCTTGACCAATTGAGGGCCGATGATGGCCGCGGCCAACCCGCCGGCCATGACATAGGAGATGGCTTTGGGACGGTACGCGTCAGACGCGGTATCGGCTGCGGCAAAACGGTAAAATCCGTGCGCGGACATATAGATACCGGTGATCAGACTGCCAAGCAGGAAGATCGGGAACGAAGCGACATAGAGACCATAAGCCCCCACGGCGCCACCCAAAGCACCTGCCATCGCGCCCACCACAAATCCGACCCGTCTGCCAAAGCGCTGCATGATTGCCGACACGGGTGTAGCAGCCAGCATGGAGCCCAGAACGATCAAGGTAATGGGAAGCGTCGCAAAGCAGATGTTGCTGGCCAGAGATTGCCCTGCAAGACCACCGATTGTGAACAGCAGGGGCATCTGCGCGCCCAACACGGCCTGTGCGAGCACCAACACCACGACGTTGCGTTTCGCTCGGCTGTCCTGATCTATGTTCATACTCTTGCGTAATGCCTAATCCGGGGGCAGAGCAAGCCTCTTGCTCACAGTTTCCATAGTCTTAAAGTCGCAGCCATGAGTTCGGAGCGAAAAGTCCTTGTGATGGCCGGATCACGTGAGGCCCATGGCGTGGTCACCGCGCTGCTCGCGAGGCGCCGTCACGTCATAGCCAGCTTGCCCGAACCTGAGCGCATGTTCGGCGAACTGCCGGTGCCTACAAGGGTCGGCGGGTTTGCTTCCTCTGAAAGTCTGGCGCGCTGGCTGCAGCAGAACCTCGTGAGCTGTGTGATTGACGCGAGCCATCCCTTTGATGACGAAATCAGCAAAATGGTTGGAACGACGTGCACGCAGTTAGATTTGAGGTATCTCAGAGTGCTTCGTCCACCATGGACAGCAACACCTCGGGATCGTTGGCACCACGTGGCTTCAATCGCGAAGGCGGTGCGACTGGTGCCACAAGGTGCGCGGGTCTTCACTAATACAGGCTTTGCAACTCTGCCAGATTATGTGGGTTTCACGGGCGAAAGGCTGTTTATGCGTCAAACCCATATATCGAGTAACCCCGCGCCGTTTCCTTTTGTGCGTTTCATTGCTGGGCAGCCGCCGTTTTCTCAGTTTCAGGAGGAAACACTGTTTCAGGATCTGAATATCACTCATTTGATCTGCCGGAATGTTGGCGGTGCTGCGAGCATGTCCAAATTGCTGGCGGCGCGCACAATGCAACTGCCGGTTTTCCTAATCAATCGGAGCCCGGTGGCAGCACATTTACCTGTTGTTGAAACAGTCGCAGAAGCGCTTGCCTGGGAAGCGAATACATGAGAGCTGGACGCATCATCGAAACAGATGCGGATGTGGCGGAGGGCGCCAAATGGCTTTCGGCGCAATGCCCACGTATGGCCATCGCAGTGCAAACCACCAGCCCATTGCCACTGCGTCGCCGTACGGATGGTTTTGCCGCATTGTTGCAGGCCATCGTAAGTCAGCAAGTCAGCGTCGCATCAGCTCAGGCGATCTGGTCAAAACTGGAAGAGGCGGAAATGACACGTCCGGAAGCAGTGGCCGATGCGTCATGGGACGCGTTACGGGCCTTGGGGCTCAGCCGTCAGAAAATCCGCTATGCCCACGCGCTGGCGAATGCGGGCATTGACTATGACGGGCTGCGCAATTTGCCCGACCATGAAGTTATTGAGACGCTTGTTGAGGTTCCGGGAGTCGGTGTCTGGACCGCGGAGATATATGCGATGTTCAGTCTGGGTCGAGCGGACGTCTTTGCGCCGGGTGATCTGGCGTTACAGGAAGCGGCACGCAGCCTCTACGAAATGCAGGAAAGGCCAAAGCCTGCTGAATTGCGCGCAATGGCCGAGGCCTGGTCGCCCTGGCGGTCGGTTGCAGCCCGCGCGCTCTTTGCGTACTACCGCGTCATCAAACAAAGGGAAGGGATCACATGACAAGGGTATTGAACGCAGAGCGTCGTGAACCCGTATCCGGCGAGACACGTTCAATTGTGGTTTTTCTTCATGGCTATGGTGCCAATGGTGCCGATCTGCTGGGGCTGGCGGACCCATTGGGCGAACACCTGCCGGACACGTTGTTCATTGCACCGGATGCGCCAGAGGCCTGCGCAGGCGCGCCGCTCGGGTTTCAGTGGTTCCCAATCCCCTGGATTGATGGGTCTTCGGAGGAGGAATCCATGCGCGGCATGACGCAGGCCGTCGATGATCTGAATGCTTTCCTCGACGCGCTTATGGTTGACGAAGATGTTTTGCCGGAACAGGTCGTACTCTTCGGGTTTTCGCAAGGTACCATGATGGCGTTGCATGTGGCACCACGGCGTGAAGACGAAGTGGCGGGGATCGTCGCCTTTTCGGGCCGCTTGCTTTCACCTGAGACGTTGGCAGAGGAAGCAGTCGTGCGTCCTCCGGTCTTGCTGGTACATGGTGATGTGGACGACGTTGTCCCACCTCAGTCTCTTCCTCAGGCGGCGGAGGCATTGCAAGAAGCCAGTTGGAAGGACGTATATGCACATGTCATGAAGGGGACGGGCCATGGCATCGCCCCAGATGGCCTATCCGTCGCTCTGGCATTCATGCGAGACAAGCTTGGTCTTTAGCACCGTTTTCTTTCAGGCATTTCACAAGCGGAAAGTGGACAGTCAACTCACGTCAAGCCTCTGTCCATACGGCCATTTCTGACCCGCCAGGCTCAAGAAACTGGAACCGACGACCGCCTGGGAACGCAAAGATCTCCTTGGTGATCGTCGCCCCTGCATTCTTTACCCGAGCCAGCATGTCTTCGAGATCATCGGTTTTCAGAACCGGCAGCGGCGGACGAACGGGCTCCCGGGCAATGCCACCACCCAGCCCCGCGTTTTGTATGTCCCGATAGTCATCCCCGTAGTTGACGAAATCCCATCCAAAAGCTTCCGCAAAAAAGGCCTGTGTTTCTTCGAGTTTAGGCGAGCAGAATTCGATGTAATCCAATGGGATGGATGCGTTTGCAGTCATTGCGGTCATTCCTTTTTCGAATTGCTGTGAGATGGTCGGCAACTTCGATGTTTGCCAATGGGGGGCGAAACAGTTCGACAGCCAGTCTACCGAACCATTGGCCTGCAACAAAGCCCGATCAAGGTCGTAAGATGCTCGACCCTTCACGGATCCCCTGATGCGGGTTCGAAGACAGTTTGGATCGTTGGAAGGCTTCGGAAAGGAGATCAATGAGAAACGGTAACCTCACTGGGGGACCCCAAATAGGTTCCTGATTTGATTGTGATTCATGTATTTCTGAGAGCGAGCTGTCGTAGACAGACTGTCGGTTGAAATCCTGGTTTCGGTTTCCAGAGATGCACCGCTTAGGTTATTGATTTGTAATGGAAAATAAAGTGGCAGCCCGTAGGGGAATCGAACCCCTCTTTCCAGGTTGAAAACCTGGCGTCCTAACCGATAGACGAACGGGCCACTAACAGTGTGAGCGGTGATTAGGCAATCCGCGCTGGCGGCGCAAGTAGAAATTTCACGCAAGTTGCAGAAATTTGGGCCCCGGCCTGTCAGGCAAGTGTAACGTCTTCCAGCCGTAACTGAACCGAGCGGCGCCCCCGCCAGATGTTGATGTCCAATCGACCGGCCAGATGAAAGCGTTTGCCGCCATGATCTTGTAGGGCAGGCCCAATCGGGCCGTCGAACGCGTTGAAACAAATGGCGTCCATCGATGCCGCATCCCCACCAAAGCTGACCTTCAGGTGGTTTTCGCCAACGCGCTTGGCAAACCGGATGGCCATGTCGGCAAATACGTACCGTGGCGCGGGGGCAGAGGCGCCGAAAGGCCCTGCGTTTTCGATCAATTCGACCATATCCACCGATGCTGCTTGCGGCATCAGCATGCCATCCACGCGCAGATCAGCAGCGCCGCGTTCATGTGCGCCTTGCTTTTCCAGAAGCTCGTTGAGGCGCGACATCGCTGCCTCGATCTTGGTTTCTTCCACGGTAAGACCGGCAGCCATCTTGTGCCCACCGCCCTTGATCAGTAAGCCTTCTGCGGCAAGGCGTTGGATCGGTTGCCCGAGATCAATCCCGCTGATGGATCGTCCGGACCCTTTGCCAATACCATCTTCGATGCCAATGACGATACTGGGCCTACCGGCGGTTTCTTTGAGTCTTGATGCGACAATGCCAACCACGCCGGGGTGCCATCCGGCTCCCGCTGCCCAGACCAGTCCGCCATCCAACCCACGTTCCTCGGCTTGGGCCAGCGCTGCGGCGCGCACAGCGGTTTCGATGTCGCGCCGCTCCTTATTCAGAGCTTCCAACCGTTCGGAGAGCGCTGCCGCTTCATGCGGGTCATCCGTGGATAACAGTCTTGCACCTAGGTCAGCAGCGCCAATCCTGCCGCCCGCATTGACCCTTGGGCCCAAAACAAACCCCAGATGATAGGCCGTGGGTGCCGTATCGAGCCCTGCCTCATCCGCCAAAGCTGTGAGCCCCACGCGGTTACGGCGGGCCATGACTGTCAGACCTTGCCGAACAAATGCCCGATTAACGCCGATCAGCGGTGCTACATCGGCGACCGTCGCCAATGCCACAAGATCGAGGAGAGACATAAGGTCCGGGCTGGAAGTGCCATCTTCACGCAACAGACGCCTGACCTCAACCAACATCAGAAAGACGACGGCGGCGGCACAAAGATGCCCGATCTCTCCGCTTTCATCCTGCCTGTTGGGATTGACGACGGCGAGGGCAGGGGGAAGCTCTTCGCCGCCAAGATGGTGATCCAGAACAATGACGTCTGCACCTTTGGCTGCGGCAAGCGGGCCATGAGAGAGCGTCCCGCAATCCACACAGACAATAAGATCATGTTCTGCAGCGAGATGGGCCATCGCCTCGTCGTTGGGACCATACCCTTCGTCAATGCGGTCAGGCACATAGAGGGTCGCGGTTCGCCCCATGTCGCGCAGCCATGAAATCAGGAGAGCTGCCGAACTGCCACCGTCCACGTCATAATCGGCGAAAATGGCAATGCGCTCCCTGTTTTGGATCGCAGAGATGAAGCGTTTTGCGGCTTTAGTCATGTCCTTAAGGGTTTGCGGATCGGGCAGCAGATCGCGCAGGGAGGGCGCGAGAAACCCTTCGGCTTCGGCAGCGACAACGCCGCGACGTGCCAAAACCTGGCAAACAGCAGGCGGCAATTGGGATTGTTGTTGGAGCGTTTCCGCAGCGCGCATGACGTCGACACCGGGGCCAATCCAGCGTCTGCCTGTCAGCGATGTTTCCACACCAAGATAGCTCATGCTGGATCTGAGCGAGTGTAATGGATGGCTCGGATGTCCCCCATCAGGTCTGGGGTGATGAAACCGGTGTGCGGTAGTTCATGCGCCGCACGGATCCGGTTTTGGACCGCATGATAAGCGTTTCGGTTGTCATCCAGCCCGGCTCACGGTGGACGCCGGGCAGAATGTTGCCTCCGGTGACACCTGTTGCGGCAAAGATCACGTCTTCGGTGACCATTTCATCACGCGCGTAAATGCGGTTCAGATCGGTGATCCCGGCCTTGGCGGCGCGGCCCTGCTCATCGTCATTGCGAAAGAGCAGCCGGCCGTACATCTGTCCCCCCATGCATTTCAAAGCGGCCGCTGCCAGAACGCCTTCGGGCGCGCCTCCTGCGCCCATATACATATCGATGCCGGTGTCAGCTTCGGCGCAGTGCATGACGCCTGCCACGTCGCCATCCGTGATCAGTCGAATGGAGGCACCGGTTGCACGGACCTCAGCAATCATTTCTTCGTGGCGTGGGCGCTCCAGAATACAAACTGTAATATCGGAGGCGGCACACCCCTTGGCTTTGGCCAGAGCCTGAACGCGCTCTCCCGGAGACATGTTCAGCGTCACCACATCCTTTTCGAACCCTGGGCCGATCGCCAGCTTGTCCATGTAGACGTCCGGCGCGTGCAGCATGGAGCCACGGGGGCCCATGGCGATCACGGTCAGCGCGTTTGGCATGTCTTTGGCCGTCAAGGTCGTGCCTTCCAGCGGATCCAGCGCGATGTCGACGCCCGGGCCATTCCCGGTGCCCACCTCTTCGCCGATATAGAGCATTGGCGCTTCATCCCGTTCGCCCTCACCAATCACGACCACGCCAGCGATATCAAGCATGTTCAATTGCTCGCGCATCGCGTTGACCGCTGCCTGATCTGCGGCCTTTTCATCTCCGTGCCCGACCAGACGCGCTGACGCGAGCGCCGCTGCTTCGGAAACACGGGCCAGACCCAGAGAGAGCATGCGGTCTTGAAATTCTGCGTGAGCTGGCATGGAAAAGTCCTTTGTTTGATATCACAACTGTCCGACGATTTTGTAGCGAGGCTCGGGGCCAATAACAACTACGTGAGCGCTCTCAGACATCCTCGATGCGCAAGGCCACGGGATCACCCGACAATACGCCCGTCCCGCCCATGGCTTCCATTGCCTGCTGAATCGCAACAGGGGTCGTCTTGTGCGTGACGATCAAGACCGGGGCAGAAGGCTCTTCATGGCCGTATTGTCGCATACGGTCGATGGAAACGCCTGCTTCGCCAAGAACAGCAGCAACCTTGGCCAGGGCACCGGGTTTGTCTTCCAGTGACATGCGCAAATAATAAGAAGCGGGTACAGTCGAACGCGCGGGTGTGGATGTTTTCAGTGCATGCGCCGGTTGCCCAAACACGGGGCCTTTGAAACCACGTGCCAGATCGCAAACATCCGACATGACAGCACTGGCGGTCGGGCCTTCGCCAGCGCCTGCGCCACGCAATATGATCTGGCCTACAGAATCGCCTTCCAAGACGACCATATTGGTGCCGCCTTCCAGTTGGCCGAGGGGGGATGTATCCGGCACAAGGCATGGCTGCATGCGCTGTTCCAGACCACGGGCACTCAGCTGCGCCACACCCAGCAGTTTGACCTTGTACCCCATGTCTGCGGCAGCCCGGATATCGTCGATACTGACGCGATCGATCCCTTCGAGAGTGATGCCGTCGAAATTCACCTTTGTGCCAAAGGCCAGCGACGAGAGAATTGCAAGCTTATGGGCGGCATCTATGCCCCCCACATCAAGTTGCGGGTCCGCTTCGAGGTATCCCAGCCCATCAGCTTCTGCGAAGACTTCTTCGTAGCTCAAGCCGGCATCTTCCATCCGTGTCAGAATGTAATTGCACGATCCGTTCATGACGCCCATGACGCGCTTCACATCGTTGCCCACCAGACCTTCGGTCAAGGATTTGATGACAGGAATACCGCCCGCGACCGCCGCCTCATACCGCAGGTTTCGACCCGCAGCCTCAGCCGCTTCGGCCAAAGCCTGACCGTGGATCGCCAGCAGAGCTTTATTTGCAGTGACCACGTCCTTGCCCGCGCTCAAAGCAGCTTCGACGGCATTTTTGGCGGGACCTTCGTCACCGCCAACAAGTTCGACAAAGACATCCACATCTGCGCGTTTGGCCAAAGCGACGGGATCGTCTTCCCAGGAATAGGGCGTCAGCGAAATGCCCCGATCCTTGTTACGGTCACGTGCTGATACGGCGGAGATGGTTATCGGGCGCCCCGTACGTGCCTCCAGAAGCGACGCATGTTTGCGAATGATCCGCACGACGCCAATCCCTACTGTCCCAAGACCCGCGATACCAAGGCGAAGAGGTTGAGACATAGGGCTGATTCCTTTGCGCAAACGGGATGGAGTTGATGCCGCGTTTAGCCTGTCATGCCTGAGGGTGCAACGCGCTTGGCGCTGTTCTTTGTGCTCATTCGACTTGAGTGGCCCGCAGTCGTGCCGCGCGTGCACGCAGACCTGCAACACGTGCTTCAAGGGCCTCCTCGGTCTCGTTCGCGCGCTGCTCCGCATCACGTTGTTCGAGCACGACCTGATCGATCGGAACAAAGTCCGAGTATGCGATATTTGCGGTGGCGCCAGCGCGCGTATCTTCTAGATCCGGCAACGGGCCACAGGCCACCAGCAAGACGGAACACACAAGGGGTGCAAAAGCGCGCATGAACATCTCCAATTTCTGCAACAACTGTGCCTGAAGCGTTAATTGCGTTCAAGCAGCCTTGATCTGAACACCTGTTCAGTTATCGTCGCGGCATGGCGCGCACAACAGGTTCACATTCGCAGATCACCGGTCCTCGGGTACGAGCGGTCGCAACAGAGCTTTTTGCCCAACACGGGTATGCGGCAGTTTCCATGCGCAAGATCGCGGCCGAGGTTGGTGTGCAGGTTGGCGCCCTTTACAACTACATTCCGGACAAGCAGACGTTGCTGTTCGATTTGATGCAAGAGCATATGGATGCCTTGCTGGCCGCGCTTGAGGATGACCCTGACCGTCCACCGATAGAACGGCTCAACCACTTCGTAAGGTTCCATATCCGGTTTCACCATGGCCGGTCTGACGCCGTCTTCATCGCCTATATGGAATTGCGCAATCTCACGCCCGAGAATTTTGCAAGGGTCGAACAATTGCGCAAACGCTATGAGGATTCCTTGCAGGCCATCATCGAGGCAGGGCGGGACGCGGGTGTATTTCGGGTAGCGGACGCAAAAATAGCAACTCTTGCGATCATTGCCATGCTGACGGGTGTGACAACGTGGTTTCGCAGTGGCGGGCGGTTGAGCCTTGACGAGATTGAAGCGCAGTACTGGCAATTGGTTTGCGGCGCTCTGGGCGCTTCGTCAGAGGCATCCTGAGCAGCGTCGCAAATAGGCGCGACAGGTCGCATCCGTCGGGAAACGTTGCCGAAGGAACAAGATGCAGGAGCGTTTCATGAAAATAGGGTTCATCGGGCTGGGAAATGTGGGCGGCAAGCTCTGCGGATCGCTTTTGCGCAACGGATGCGACGTGATGGTGCATGACCTCAGTCCGGAAAGTGTCTCTGAAAAGGTCGCTGCTGGCGCCAAAAGCGGGGAAAGCCCGGCAAACATGATGCAACACTGCGATGCGGTGATCACCTGCCTGCCATCGCCCGCTTCCTCAGCCGCCGTGCTGGAGCAGATGCTGCCGCATATCACCGCTGGCAAGATATGGATGGAGATGTCGACAACTGATGCCGACGAAGTCAAGCGGATCGGGGGGCTGGTCACCGAAGCGGGCGGCGCGGCGGTGGACTGCCCGGTGTCGGGGGGATGCCATCGCGCCGATACCGGCAATATCTCGATTTACGCTGGCTGCGACAGAGAAACCTTTGAACGCATTCTGCCGCTCCTGACCGTCATGGGGCGGCGCGTTCTGCATACAGGACCTCTTGGAAGCGCAAGCGTTCTGAAAGTCATGACCAATTATCTGGCCACCGCGAACCTGCTGACCCTGTGCGAAGCGCTGACGGTGATGAAAGCCAATGGCATGGACCTCGCCACCACCTTCCACGCGATCAGTATTTCGTCGGGCACGTCATTTGTGCACGAAACCGAAAGCCAATTGATTCTTTCTGGCGCGCGGGACGTGAATTTCACCATGGACCTGGTGCAAAAAGACATTGGCCTTTTTCAGAAACTGGCGGACGCACAGGGAATCGACTTGGAGATTTCACCGCTATTGATCGACATGATCAAAGACGGGCAGAACCGCTATGGCGAACGCGCGCAATCTGACCGCATGATCGAACGGCTGGAAGAGGCGACCGGACTTGATATCCGCGCGCCCGGATTTCCCTCAGAACTGGTGGACGACGAACCCGAAGAGCGGGGCTACGAGGTGCGACCCGCGCATTGAGCGCGTGTGACCGCGAAACCCCGATGTGTAATTTCGGTGCGCGCTCAGACTAACACCCCGTCGGCCGACAAGGTGGTCTTGCCACCCAGGAAGGATGATAGAGCCTCCGGCAGTACAACAGATCCATCCGCACGCTGTCCGTTTTCCAGCACCGCGATCAGACAGCGCCCTACAGCGAGACCAGATCCGTTCAAAGTGTGCACGAATTGCGGTTTCCCGCCATCTGCTGGCTTGAAACGCGCGTTCATCCGGCGTGCCTGAAAATCACCCGTTGTCGAGACAGAAGAAATCTCGCGGTAGCTGTTCTGACCCGGCAGCCAGGCTTCGATGTCATAGGTGCGCCGTGCGCCAAACCCCATGTCGCCAGTACAGAGGATCACGGTGCGATACGGCAGGCCGAGGCGCTCGAGGATGTCCTCTGCGCACCGAAGCATGCGCTTTTGTTCCGCGTCCGATTGATCGGGATGTGTGATCGATACCATCTCGACCTTCTCGAACTGATGCTGGCGTAGCATACCTGCCGTGTCCCGTCCGGCGCTGCCAGCTTCGGAACGGAAACACAAGGTGTGCGCTGTCAGCCGTTTCGGCAGATCGCTTTCGTTCAGAACATCACCACTTACGGTGAAGGTCAGGGGAATCTCCGATGTCGAGACAAGCCACCAGCCATTGGTTGTCTGGTAGCTGTCTTCGGCAAACTTGGGCAGTTTATCAGTGCCATACATGGCCTCGTCACGCACCAGAACCGGGCTGTTGATCTCTGTCAGACCGTTTTCGTCCACATGCGTGTCGATCATGAACTGCGCCAGGGCGCGGTGAATCCGGGCCACGGCCCCTTTGAGCATTACAAACCGCGCGCCGGATGTTTTTGCAGCGGTCTCAAAGTCCATCGACGCCGCAACGCCCGCGATCTCGAAGTGCTCCTTTGGGGTGAAGTCAAATTGTGGAGCCTCACCCCATCGATTGACTTCGACGTTATCGTCTTCATCGGCCCCATCGGGCACATCATCGGCCGGGCAATTGGCGATCCATGACAGCTTGTCGGTCAATTCGGCATCGAGGGCTTTTGCATCGGCCTGCATTTGAGCCACTTCGGCCTTCTTCTCTGAAACCAGCGCGCGCAGTCGCTCAAACTCCGCCTCATCGCCCGACGCTTTGGCCGCACCGACCGCCTTGGAGGCACTGTTCTGCTCTGCCTGCGCGTTTTCGGCGGCACTGATTTTGGCCCGGCGGGCCTCATCAAGGGCCAAAATCTCCGAAGACATCGGGGCGTCTCCCCGGCGTGCAAGGGCTGCATCAAAAGCGGTCGGGTTCTCTCGGATCGCGCGAATATCGTGCATGACGTACCTTTGGATGTGAGTCGTTTGGGCACTGCTTATGACTGATCTTTTGACAGATCGTAAGCGTCCCTGTGGCTTACCGCGGCGAAAAGGCAGGGCATTGGCGCAAGATCACTACTGTGCGACCTCATCCGCAGCCAATGCCTGAGACAATTTCTCGCGCAGCCACGTGTTTACAGGAACGGCCAGAGCGTTTCCGTCGTTGCCGTGCCGCGCCACGATGACCCCGGCCAGCTCGGGGCCTTTTGGGGTCTCAAAAATTACCGCGCCCCCTGATGTGCCTGCCACCACCTGACAATCAAATAGCATCACCCCCGGGTGTGGGCGCAATAACGGACCGCAATTTTGACGCCCACTCATGACGTTTGGCCGATCGTGCCGATACCCGAGCAAAGTCGCTGGCATTTGTCTGGCGGCAACAGGAGAAATGAGGGGTATTGGCTTGATGTCCGAAGGCGATATCGGCTGCGAAAGATAAACGACAGCTATGTCGTAGGGGATGCGCGCATTGCCTTTCAAACGGTTGTAGAGCGGATGCATTTCGATTCTGCTGTAGGTACGGCGCGCGGCAAAGCTATCCTTGTAAAGGCCCGCGCGGAATTGTTGCTTTTCACTTTGCCAAAGTGCGCCCGTCAGACAATGCGCTGCCGTGACGACAAGATCAGCCGCAATCAAAGTGCCGCTGCACCCACGCTTCATCCGAAAACCCGGTCCCTGCAAATGCCCGATAGCGGCCCAGCGACTCTGCGCCTCCTCCCCGAGCGTGCGTAAAGGAGCGGCGTAAGACGCATGCGCCAGGAGCGCGACAACCACAGCAGCCTGCGCGCAGGCCCAAAGCCATTTTGATCTTGGCTGCAGGGAATTGTTCTTTATCCACGTCACAGGAGGCAAACTGGCCTGAAATCACACATTATCCAACCCTGCGCGAAGCATTCACCGACAAAGCAGCCAGATCATTGCTTTGAGGTGCACGGTCTGCCTTGCAAAGCGGCGATTCAGACCATAGGTTCCGCCAAAATTCGCGTCTGGTCATATTTGAGAAGGGCGCTCTCACGCAAAGGACATCTCCAATGGAAGCATTTGCTCAGTTCGTTCCTCTCATTCTGATCTTTGCCATCATGTACTTCCTGCTGATCCGACCTCAGCAGAAGAAAATGAAGGAACACCAAGCCATGGTCGCAGCCCTGCGTCGCGGCGACCAAGTCATCACTCAGGGGGGTATTGTTGGCAAGGTTGTGAAGGTTAAAGACGACGGTGAACTGGAACTTGAAATCGCTGAAGGCGTAAAAGTCCGAGTGATCCAGAATACCATCGCGACGGTTGTATCCAAGACTGAACCGGCGAAATAAGAACGTCTTGTAACGCGTTGAAAAGGCGTATCTATGCTTCAGATTGACCTGTGGAAGCGGATCACGATCCTACTGACTTGCCTGGCGGGTCTGTGGCTGGCGATGCCAAATGCTTTCTATACGACCGTCGAACGGCACAATGATGCCGTTCAGGCGATTGAACTTGGGGCGACGACCGCCGAGAACGAAGCGCAACGCGCCGAATGGCCGGAATGGCTGCCATCTGGTCTGGTCAACTTGGGGCTCGATCTGCGCGGCGGTGCGCATTTGCTGGCAGAGGTGAAGGTTGAAGACGTTTATGCCAGCCGCATGGATGCCTATTGGCCGGAAATTCGTGACGCGTTGCGTCCAGAACGCCCGACCATCGGTACAATCCGTCTGCAACCGTCCCCCAGTGACGAGGTGCACGTTCGAATTTCCCAGCCTGAGGGAATGCCCCGGGCGTTGGAAGTTGTGCGGGGCCTCGCACGCCCGATTCAGACGCTGACAGGGGTCGGGGCCAATGACATCGAGGTTCGCGCCGAGGGAGACTTGCTGATCGTCACGCTCTCGGAGGCGGAGAAGTTGGCCTCTGACGAACGTACGGTGCAACAAAGCCTTGAGATTATTCGGCGGCGGATTGATGAAGTAGGCACGCGCGAGCCCACGATCCAACGGCAGGGTACGGATCGTATTCTGATTCAGGTGCCTGGGATTGGCTCGGCGGCGGAGCTTAAAGAAATCATCGGCACCACAGCGCAGCTTACCTTCAACCCGGTGGTCAGCCGGGGATCAGATGAGAACGCAAACCCGGGCATTGGCAACAAGCTGGTGCCGTCGCTGGATGAACCGGGTGCCTTCTACACGATTGAAGCCGCCCCGGTTGTTACGGGCGAAGAACTAGTCGATGCGCAGCCCGCCTTTGACCAGAACGGGCGTCCTGCGGTGAATTTCAGGTTCAACACCTCCGGTGCTCGCAAGTTCGGCGACTACACGGCTGAGAACATCGGCTCGCCGTTTGCAATCGTTCTGGATGACGAAGTGGTCAGCGCCCCCACGATTCAAAGCCATATTCCGGGCGGATCGGGGATCATCACCGGGCGTTTCACGGTGGAGGAATCGACCAACCTTGCCATTCTGCTGCGGGCAGGGGCCTTGCCGGCCGGGCTCGAATTTCTGGAAGAACGCACAATCGGACCGGAACTGGGGCAGGACAGTATTGATGCGGGTAAGATCGCAACCATCGTCGCTTTCGTCGCCGTGCTTGTGTTCATGTTCCTGAGCTACGGGCTATTCGGAGTGTTCGCCAACGTTGCACTGATCATCAACATCGGGCTGATCTTTGGGTTGCTCAGCATGATTGGCGGTACGCTCACATTGCCCGGCATTGCGGGAATCGTTCTGACGGTCGGGATGGCCGTGGACGCCAATGTGCTGGTCTTTGAACGTATCCGCGAAGAGCTCAAATCCGCCAAGGGGCCTGCCCGCGCGATAGAGTTGGGGTACGAAAAGGCGTTGTCGGCCATTCTGGATGCCAACATCACCACTTTCATCACGGCTGTGATCCTCTTTGCCATGGGCTCCGGCCCGGTACGCGGGTTCGCCATTACACTTGGCTTGGGTATCCTGACTTCCGTCTTTACGGCGATCTTTGTCACCCGATTGATGATCGTCATCTGGTTCGAGCGGAAACGCCCGAAGAAAATCGAGGTCTGATATGCGTCTGCGTCTGGTCAAACAGAATACGAACTTCGATTTCTTCAAACGCTGGAAACTGTGGTTGGGGATTTCGGGCCTGATGATGGTTGTGGCCTTTGCGTCCTTCATGATCCAGGGCCTGAACTTCGGCATCGACTTCCGCGGCGGGACGACGATCCGGACCGAAAGCGCTCAGCCGGTGGATATCGGTGTCTATCGCGACGCGATTGCCGTGCTTGAGCTTGGGGATGTGTCGATTACCGAAGTCTTCGATCCAACCTTCGAAGATGACCAGAACGTTGCGATGATCCGAATTCAGGCTCAGGACGGGCAGGAAGCAGTGACAGTTGATATCATCAGCGCCGTTGAAGCAGCCCTTCAATCAGTGCGACCGGATATCCAGTTCATCTCAGTCGAATCCGTCGGACCGAAAGTGTCGGGCGAATTGATCCAGACGGCGGTCATTGCCGTGGTCCTCGCGATAGGTGCCGTTCTGATTTACATCTGGCTGAGGTTCGAATGGCAGTTTGCGGCCGGCGCTGTGCTTGCTCTGGTGCATGATGTGATCCTGACCATCGGTGTATTCTCCGAGCTTCAGATCAGGTTTGACCTTGCGATCATCGCGGCCTTGCTGACCATCGTGGGCTATTCGCTGAACGACACGGTTGTTGTCTTTGACCGCGTGCGGGAGAACCTGCGGAAATACAAGAAAAAGCCGTTGGCCGAAGTGCTGAATATCTCGATCAACGAAACACTGAGCCGAACATTCATGACCTCTGTGACGACGCTTCTGGCGCTGATCGCACTGTTTGTGCTGGGGGGCGATGTGATCCGCGGGTTTGTCTTCGCCATGATCTGGGGTGTGATCGTGGGGACGTATAGTTCAATCTTTGTCGCCTCCGCGGCGCTGCTCTATCTTGGCGTAAAGCGGGACTGGTCCAAACCTGATGCCAACGCCGGCAATCAATACGCCAACATAGATGCCTGAGGCGCTTACCAGCGTCTTCGACATCGACGGGCTACTCTGGCTGTTCATCGCAGTATTTGCTGCAGGACTCGTACGGGGATTTGCGGGCTTCGGCAGCGGCATGATCATCATGGCGACTGCGTCATCGGTCCTGGAACCCGTATCGGCGGTGATTTTCATGATGATGGCGGAACTGCTTGGCCCCTTGCCAAACTTGCGCGCGGCCTGGCGTGACGGCGCGCCGCGCGACGTCGGACGATTGATGATCGGGGCGACCCTCTCTGTCCCGATCGGGATTTACTGTCTTGCAAACATGTCGACGGAGTTCTTTGGCTGGATCGTATCTGGCTGTGTTCTGACGCTGCTCATTTGCCTTATGTCGGGGTGGCGATACAAAGGTGTTCTCACGCCACGCCTGACGGTGGCCACAGGAGCCGTAGGCGGCTTCATGTCGGGTTTTGCTGGCATCCCGGGGCCGCCGGTCATCATGCTTTACATGTCGAGCCTCCTGCCGATATCGGTGATCCGGGCAAATTTTTTGCTTTACCTTTTGGCCATCGATGTTGTCATGATCGCGATCTTCTGGGGGTCGGGCCTGTTTGTGTGGAGCATCGCGGTTCTTGGTTTGATTGCGGGGCTGCCCAATGTTATGGCCAACATTCTTGGCGCCAAATTATTTGATCCCAAGGCGGAAGTCATTTTTCGCAGAGTGGCCTATCTCATCATTGCGGCTTCAGCTATCATGGGTTTGCCCCTTTGGACTTAGCGACCGATCATGCGACTGAACGAGATTTCCTATACTGATGCAAAGCCGATCGACGGGTATGGACCCGGGTTTTTCCGCGTAGCGGGAGAGGTCTTTGAAGGCGCTCTTCTTGTCGGCCCCACGGGTGTGGTGGCATGGGGAGGGTACGAAGATTCGAACACCCTGTTGGCACTTTCCGAAGAGATAGACGTCCTGTTCATCGGTACCGGCGCTGAGATCGCCCATATTCCGGGCGACTTGCGCCAATCGCTGGAGGATGCAGGCCTTGGGGTCGAGGTCATGTCGAGCCCCTCGGCATGTCGCACCTACAATGTCTTGCTGAGTGAGGGGCGGCGCATTGCACTTGCCCTCATTCCCGTCTGACAAAGCCACAGATCATCCTTTAGCCCGCCCACGCAATGGGTTAACGATTGTCCCATGACCTTGTCGGTGAAAGATCTAAGCGTAGCGCGGGGTGGTGTGCCCGTCCTCATCGGGGTCAGCTTCGAGCTGAGAGCCGGGCAGGCGATGATCCTGCGCGGGCCAAACGGATCAGGCAAAACCACAATGCTGCGTACCCTGGCTGGGTTGCAACTGCCGCTCTCCGGCGAAGTTCACGGTGCAGAAGACAAGATCGCCTATGCCGCCCATTCGGATGGGTTGAAATCCATGCTGACGGTCGAGGAGAACCTCACGTTCTGGGCCGAGGTCTTTGGCGCGGCAGGCATCAGCGCTGCGGTTGAAGCTTTTGAATTGCACGACCTGCGTGACCGATTGGCGGGGACGTTGTCCGCGGGCCAGAAACGGCGTCTGGGTTTGGCGCGCTTGCTGGTTACCCGACGCCCTATCTGGGTTTTGGACGAGCCCACGGTGTCGCTGGACGCAAAAGCCGTCGAGATGTTCGCGCAGGCGGTTCGCGATCACTTGACGGCAGGGGGGATGGCTCTGATTGCCACCCATATCGAGCTGGGCTTGGCCGAAGCGCAGGTCTTTGACGTAACCACTCATCGTGCTGGGCCCGATGCGCTCGCGGGTGCCAGCGATGAGGCTTTTCTGTGAAGGCGCTTTTGCGCCGCGATTTGGCGCTGGCGCTCCGTGCCGGCGGCGGGTTCGGGCTTGGGCTTGCGTTTTTCCTGATCGTTACGGTTCTTGTGCCGTTTGGCGTCGGACCACAGTCGGAACTGCTGTCGCGCATCGCGCCGGGCATCCTGTGGCTTGGCGCACTGCTGGCCTGTCTTTTGTCGCTGGACCGGCTATTGGCGTTGGATTGGGAGGATGGCACGCTGGACCTTTTGGCCACGTCACCCTTGCCGTTAGAAGCCGCGCTGTTGGTCAAGGCATTGGCACATTGGATCACGACGGGCCTGCCCTTGGTACTCGCAGCACCTTTGTTGGGTGTGCTGCTCAACTTGCCAGCCTCCGGATACCTTTGGTTGGTTGTGTCGCTCGCCCTTGGGACACCAGCCTTGTCGGTTATAGGTACCTTTGGGGCCGCGCTCACTGTCGGCGTGAAACGCGGTGGATTGCTGATGTCGCTGCTTGTCTTACCGCTTTATGTTCCGACATTGATCTTCGGGGCGGAGGTGGCGCGACGCGGCGCGACCGGCATGGCGACAGAAACGCCGCTTCTGATGCTGGCCGGGATCACCCTGGGGGTCATTGCGTTGATGCCCTTTGCGTCGGCTGCGGCGTTGCGGGTGAACTTGCGGTGAGCGTGTCGATTTGTCCATTGAGCGCTCCGTCGCGAGTGTCTAGATATTGGCCATGTCGGTGACAGATCAAAAACCCATACCCAAGCGGCCCAGCAGTTTCTGGAGCTATGCCAACCCGGTAAAGTTTCTCGCCTTCAGTGAGAGGGTGATGCCTGCTTTGTGGTGGCTGGCCGGCATTTGCCTTCTGGTCGGCCTGGTCTGGGGTTTTTTCTTCACACCTGATGACTTCCGTCAGGGGTCGACGGTCAAGATCATTTATCTCCATGTGCCGTCGGCTTTGATGGCAATCAATGCGTGGTTCATGATGCTTGTTGCGTCTTTGATATGGATTATTCGCCGGCATCACGTCAGTGCGCTTGCAGCCAAGGCCGCCGCCCCTGTCGGTGTCGTCATGACGGTTATCGCGCTCGTCACGGGGGCGATCTGGGGCCAGCCGATGTGGGGGACGTGGTGGGCCTGGGACCCGCGTCTGACGTCTTTTCTGATCCTGTTCTTGTTTTATCTGGGCTATATCGCACTTTGGGAGGCAATTGAGGACCCGGACACCGCCGCTGACCTGACCTCCGTGCTGTGCCTCGTCGGCTCCGTTTTTGCGGTATTGTCGCGATATGCGGTGAACTTCTGGAACCAGGGCCTGCATCAAGGGGCGTCGCTCAGCCTCGACAAAGAAGAGAACGTGGCGGATGTGTTCTATTTCCCGCTGCTGGTGGCGATTGCAGGTTTTGTGTTGTTGTTTCTGGTGCTCGTGCTCTATCGGACCGGAACAGAAATACGCCTGCGCCGGACCCGTGCATTGATGGCGCGGGAGGCGCGCACATGATTCCTGATCTCGGAAAATATGCTGATTCGGTGCTTTCTTCCTATGCAGCCTCATTCATTTTGCTGGCAATGCTGGTCTTTTTGACGATCCGTCGGGGACGAAAGGCGCGCCATGCCCTGGAAGCTATAGAACGCAAGAAAAAGAGCGATGGCTAAAATCTCTCCCTTGATGATTGCGCCACCGCTGATTTTTGCCGGGTTTGTGGCGCTTGCAGCGGTTGGAATGTTCCGCGGCAATCCAAATGAATTGCGATCTGCCCTGATTGGTCAGCAGGCACCCGCAATCACAGAGCAAGGTTTGGAGGGGTTTGATGCGGTAACCGCTGAAGCCCTGGTCCGGGGAGAGGTCACATTGGTGAACTTCTGGGCCTCGTGGTGCCCTCCATGCCACGCTGAACATCCCAAGCTGTTGGAAATGGCGGCCGAAGGAATGCCGATCATTGGCGTGAATTTCAAGGATCAGGCAGGTCCCGCAGGAGCGTACCTTAGAGATGACGGCAACCCGTTTCAGGCAGTTGCGTTTGACCCACAAGGCCGTACCGCGATTGACTGGGGTGTGACCGCGCCGCCTGAAACTTTCATCCTCGATGCCGAAGGCACGATTCTCTATCGGTTTGCGGGCCCGCTCATCGGGAGCGATTACGAGCAGCGATTCTTGCCAGAACTCGAAAAAGCGCAGGCTGCGACACGTTGATCGCCCAGCGTGTGTTGACGTAGGTTGATACCCGCGTCAGCTGTCAACAGAGTGTTTCCAAACGCCTTACCTCAACCGAAATCAGTTTTCCCGGGTTTCCGAGTGGCGCGGTATCTTGCAAGGTATTGATAAAAATATATAAAAAGTGCGCCTCGTCTAATGGATGATAAATCACCCCGTTGGTGGTGAATTGAATACCTTCAAAATCAAATTTCTAACTAATTGAGCGTTTTTCCGCCTCATGGCAAATCTTTGCCTGTGGTGGCGTAACGAGTTGGTTTTTTTTAATGGTACGCACCACAAATCGGTCACGGCAGGTTGGCATCGTCCAGCACGCCGGGGGAATTTTTCCCGGGATTTCGCATCCTGGCCGTATTTCCCAATACAGCAATTACCGGGGGACCTGTGCTCCTTGCACAATGGTTGTTTCCAGCATGCCGAACCCTTCGGGGCTGTATGTTACCAAGGCGCAGGCACTGGCCGCAATTTTCGGTCCAAGTGCCTGCGCCGCTCTTTTCTGCATGTTGAATATATCTTTTTGAATTGGTCACCCTTTTGATGAACGATCCCGATGTGATGCTGGACGAACGCATTGAATTCATACGCCCCAACCATAAAACCCGAGCCCGCCAGAGATTGATGCAGGCGGCTCTGAAGACAGGTGTCATCGTGCTTTTTAGTTGTGTCGCAACGCTGACGGTTCTTCGTGCCATGGATTCGAACGCCATTCACACCTTCATGTGATTTCAAAACGGTACAAAAAAAAAGCCCGCCGTAAGTGCTTACGGCGGGCCTTTATTGTACAGTCTGTTCTAGCGGCGCGTGTCTTACCAGAGGTGATCCACGGGCGACCTTTTGGGTGCCAGCTTAGGCAGCTCTCGCCAGATTGCGCAGCACGTAGTGCAGAACGCCACCGTGCTCGATGTATTCAATCTCAATGGCGGTATCGATACGGCATTTCAGCATGATGGATTTTGTCGATCCATCGGCCATCGTGATTGTGCACGGAACTTCTTGCAAAGGTTGGATCGTATCCAGACCGGAGATCGAGACCGTTTCGTCGCCCGTCAATCCCAGCGATTTGCGGCTGTCGCCACCGGTGAATTCGAATGGAATGACGCCCATGCCGACCAGGTTTGAGCGGTGAATGCGTTCGAAACTCTCAGCGATCACAGCTTTCACGCCCAAAAGTGCGGTGCCTTTTGCAGCCCAGTCGCGGCTTGATCCTGCGCCATATTGCTCACCACCAAAGATGACCAGCGGAGTTCCGGCGTCCTGATAGGCCATGGCCGCGTCGTAAATCGATGTCTGATTTCCGTCCGGTCCCTTGGTGTAGCCGCCTTCGACGCCCTCCAACATTTCGTTCTTGATGCGAATGTTGGCAAAGGTTCCGCGCATCATAACTTCGTGGTTGCCGCGCCGCGACCCATAGGAGTTGAACTCACGCACAGGGACCTGACGTTCAATCAGATACTGCCCGGCTGGTGTTGTGTCCTTGAAGGATCCAGCAGGGGAGATGTGGTCTGTGGTGATCATGTCCCCAAGAATTGCCAACACGCTGGCATTTTCGATATTGCTGATGGTGCCGGGCTCCTGACCCATACCCTGGAAGTAGGGGGGGTTCTGCACGTATGTCGACGATACCGGCCAGTCATAGACCTTGCTGTCGGTTGTGCTGACGCCTTGCCACTTGTCGTCACCTTTGAAGACGTCGGCATATTTGGTCAGGAAGGCCTCGCGGGTCACAGTCTGCTCTACGAGTTCGGCAACTTCCTGGCTTGTGGGCCAGATGTCTTTCAGGAAAACGTCGTTGCCGTCCTGATCTTGACCAAGGGGTTCGGTTGTCAGGTCAATGTCCAATGTGCCTGCCAACGCATAGGCCACCACCAAGGGGGGTGAAGCGAGGTAGTTGGCGCGTACATCCGGGCTGATCCGCCCTTCAAAGTTACGGTTGCCAGACAGAACCGACGTCGCAACCAGATCGCCTTCTGCAATCGCCTCAGACAGTTCTTTCTGGATCGGACCCGAGTTCCCGATACAGGTCGTACAGCCGTAGCCCACAAGGTTGAAACCAATCGAGTCGAGATCTTCTTGCAGTTCTGCCGCTTCAAGATAGGCGGAAACGACCTGCGATCCTGGTGCCAGTGAAGTCTTGACCCACGGTTTGCGGTTCAGGCCCAAGGCGCGCGCTTTTCGCGCCACAAGGCCGGCGCCAATCATAACGTAAGGGTTTGACGTGTTGGTGCAGGAGGTAATGGATGCAATCACGACTTTGCCGCTTTCCATCGTGTAGTCTTCGCCTGCGACAGCGACTTCCTTGCCCATCGGACGTTTGAAAGTCTCTGCCATCTCTTTGGTGAAGGCGGCTTTTGCATTATCCAGCGCCACATAATCCTGCGGCCGTTTGGGACCAGAGATCGCCGGAACGATCGTGCCCATGTCGAGGTGCAGGGTATCGGTGTAGATCGGTGCATAATCGTCGCCACGCCAGAAACCGTTCTCCTTGGCATAGGCTTCCACAAGCGCTACCCGATCCTCATCGCGGCCTGTATTGCGCAGATAACGCAGCGTTTCGTTGTCGATCGGGAAGAAGCCGCATGTTGCACCGTATTCCGGCGCCATGTTGGCGATTGTTGCGCGGTCGGCCAGCGGCAACCGGTTCAAACCTTCGCCGTAGAATTCCACGAATTTGCCAACGACACCTTTGGCGCGCAGCATCTCGACAACTTTCAATACCAGGTCAGTACCGGTTGTGCCTTCCATCATCGTGCCGGTCAGCTCAAACCCGATCACTTCAGGGATCAGCATCGAAATGGGCTGGCCCAGCATCGCGGCCTCAGCCTCAATCCCGCCGACTCCCCAGCCCAGAACGGCTGCGCCGTTGACCATGGTGGTATGGCTGTCGGTGCCAACGAGTGTATCGGGGTAGGCGACTTCTGCGCCGTTTTGATCCGTGTCTGTCCAGACAGTCTGGGAGAGATACTCCAGATTCACCTGGTGGCAGATGCCGGTGCCGGGGGGAACTACTCGGAAATTGTTAAAGGCGTTCTGACCCCATTTGAGGAAGGTGTAACGTTCCATGTTGCGCTCGTATTCGCGGTCCACGTTCATCTGGAAGGCGCGCGGGTTGCCAAACTCGTCGATCATCACCGAGTGGTCGATCACGAGATCAACCGGGTTCAGCGGGTTGATCTTTTCTGCATCGCCGCCAAGGCTGATGATTGCGTCCCGCATTGCCGCAAGGTCCACAACCGCGGGAACACCTGTGAAATCCTGCAAGAGAACACGGGCCGGACGGTAGGCGATTTCGCGTGGGTTCTTGCCGCCCTGAGCGCCCCATTCCGCAAAGGCCTTGATATCTTCAACGGTGACTGTCTTGGCATCTTCGAACCGCAACATGTTTTCCAGCACAACTTTCAGCGCTGCCGGAAGTTTCGAAAAGTCGCCTAAACCCGCGTCAGAGGCTGCTGGAATGGAATAGTAGTCGACGCTCTGCGTGCCAACTGTGAGAGTCTTGCGGGTATTCGAAGTGTCGTGGCCAACGGTAATGGGCATGAGATAGCTCCCTTAAACTAGAGAATGGTCCTGAGTGGCTTGGTGGTTCAATGCCGCAATGGGGCGGGTGATTCAACTCCCATTAAACTGCCTGCGTCAAAATGTATACCATTGTGTACCGAAATTTGTTGCAAAGTCCTCCCAAATTTTTCAACAAACCTTGATTGGTCATTTCAAGCACCGGTCATTAGTGTCGCAGAACATTGAATACGAACCACACGCGGGGAATCAGATGAAACGACTATTGCTTGCGTTGGGCGTGAGTGCTGCGATGGCTGCACCGGTACAGGCTGACAACACGCCCGTTGTTGTGGAATTGTTCACATCGCAAGGGTGTTCGTCCTGTCCTCCAGCTGATGAAATGATGGAAACGCTTGCGGCACGCGACGATGTCATCGCCTTGTCACTTCATGTGGATTACTGGGACTATATCGGCTGGAAAGACGAATTTGCTGATCCCGGACATGCAAAGCGCCAGCGTTCTTATGCCACTGTGGCAGGGCGGCGTTCCATTTATACACCGGAAATGATTGTGAACGGGGTCACTGACATCATCGGCGCAAAGCCAATGGATCTCGCAATGGCGATTGAAAAGCACAAAGAAGCTCCCAAGGCGGTATCCTTGCAGCTATCGCCCGGGAATAGCGACGCGGTTCTGATCGAGGCAGAAGCGATGGTTGACGGGCTGGGTCCCATGGATGTCGTGATGCTTCGCTATCAGCCAGCCCGTGTTGCGAGGATCACAAGGGGAGAGAACGCGGGCCGCACAATCGAGTATGTGAATGTGGCCGAGAACTGGCAGGTTGTTTCAAGATGGAATGGACAAAGCCGGCTCTCGATCGAAACACCTGCGCCCGGTGATCATCCGGTCGTGGTTCTCATCCAGGCCGAGAATCACGGGCCGATAAGGGGTGCTGCGCGGTTGGTGCTCTCGGACTAGACTTTGCTCGCGCGCCAGCGGCGGTGCACCCAGAACCATTGGTTCGGGTCTGCCTCAACCTGGCGGGACAGGCTGTCCGTCACTTTTTGAGTCATTTCTTCGGCGGATGAGTTTGGGATTGGCGCTTCTAACCGCGTTTCAAAGCTTAGGCCGTCTGGCTTGCGAATGCCGTAGAACGGGATGAGCAGAGCATCGTATTTCAAACTTAACTCTGCCGCTGATATGGCGGTGCGGGCAGGCAAGCCGAGAAAATCCATCACCGGCGCGCGCCGCACGTGCTGGTCAAATAGCAAAACCAGCTGACCGCCACCGCGCAAATGCCGGACAAAACCCTTGGTACCTGCGCGCCCTTGCGGAAAGACAGGCCCACCAAAAGCCTCCATCGTGCGGACGTAATGCGCGTTGAAGTAGGGATTGCGCATGTTGCGATAGAGGCCGCCGACGGCATACCCCCGACCCGCTAGGGCTGCCCGTACCGCTTCGTAGTTTCCGTAGTGGCCCGTAACCAGAATGACCGGCTGTTTTCGTTTTGCCGCGGCTTCCAGCGCTTTAAAGCCCGGTCCGGTCAGCGGGTTTTGAGCAAGGCGCTTAGGGAAATCACGGTTGGAGTAATTCTCAATCAGCGTGCGCCCGACGTTATTGAGGCACTTGGAGGCGATTCTGTCACGCTCCGCCGGAGACATTTCCGGCCACACCAGTGCGAGGTTCTCTCTGGCGCGCTTTCTGTAACCGGCAAGGGGTCCCACAACATGTTGCATGATGCGCCCGACGAGCCGAACCCGCAGAGCGTAGGGCAGGGTGAGTGCAATCTGGATGATGCTGACGATTGCCAGATTGCTGAGGTATTGTCCGGCACGTTTCGCTCGGCTTGGCGGAGCTTTAGGCATGATCGCTGTCTCCCCCTCCGGTCGCTGTGGTCAGGCTCCGGCACAGAGATAGCGACGTGCAGCGACAACCTCAAGTCTTTGAAGTGTCCCGGTCCTTTTTGAAAAGAGCGGGTCCGGTCATCGACTAACCGCAGCGAGATTCTCAGGCGCGCGCGGTGATGTGCTCGGCGCGATATCTATTCGTCGTCGCCTTCTTCGACGATAAGCAAAAGATCACCAGCGGCTTCCATGTCGCGTATCGCTTCAACGATCTGCCCAGTCGCTTCTTCCATATCGGATGGCTTGACCTTATCGCGTTCCTGCACTTCCTCGCGGAGCTGATCGGCCATACGAGCCGACATGTTTTCCAGAATGAAATCCGCTGACTCTTGCATGCCCGCAGCTTCGGCGCCGGCCAATGCGGTGACCAGTACATCCTGTTCAATGACCCGAATGACCCGAGGAATATCGCGTGCAGCAATTCGTTGCGGGATATTGGCAAAGGTGAAGATGGCGCGGCGGACCAATTCCGCAAACCCAGCGTCAGTTTCATCCAACCCTTCCAGCACATCGTCGCGCGTGGTGGAGGTGGTGGAGTTCAGGATCGCGCCAACCCGCTCGACCGGGCCGTTATCAAAGGCACGCAAGGGCTCTGAGTCCATTTGCGACGCCAATGACAGACCGATGCGATCTACTGCGTCAGGGCTCACTGCACTGGTTTGAGATACGGCATAGGTAATTCTGCGGGCTTCTGGACCGGGCAGTTTCCCTAGCAGGGCCGCCGCCCGTTTCACGTCCAGTTTTGACAGCAGAACAGCAGCCACTTCGGTGCTTTCGTTTTCGAGCACAGGCAGAAGTTTCTCTGGGCCAAGCTCCCTCAGCCGTTGCCAGGGGTCTCCGTACTTTCGGACTCCAGCTTCTTTGCGCAGACGATCCGCCGTGTGCTTGGAGATTTTGCCATCTAACGCGTCCAACGCACCTGCGATACCGCCTTTGAACGAGAGGCCAATGCTCTCGACCTCGTGGGCGAACTCTTCCACGACAGTCGCGAGGGTTGCGCGATCAACTGTACGCATGGCGCCCATTTGCTTCGTCAGTTTTGCCTGCAACTCCTCAGGCAATTCCTCTAACGGTATATCGGCGCCTTCATTGATCAGCAGACGGACAACAATAGCTGCCTTTGCACGACGGCTTAACGCTACAGGTTCAGCGACCTTACCGTCGGAGAGCGCGGGAAAAGACCCCATGGGCACCATTTCAGACATATAAACCTACCTGCGTGTGATCTTGCTTTGTTCTCACATGGAAAGGTAAATTTAGACTGAAACGTGAACATTAATTTGTCCGCAAAAAGCGAAATCTAGTAACTGTACGTCACGCCGCTCTCAATCGCCTTACTTAGGGAGGTTTCGGACCAGCTTCCAGAACCGCCATACGCCCGGATTTGATGCAGCTGAACCAACGCTTTTGCTTGTTCGCCTGCTTCGACGAATCCCTGGCCCATATAGGATCGCGCAAGGATATTGGCTGGATCACGGTCGATCGCTTCCTGATAGTAACGCATTGCGACCTCGGAATTCCCAAGTTTCCGATGCGTAAAGCCCAAGTAGGTGAGCCGACCGCTATCGTCTTCGGGCAAAAACGCCACAAGTGCCTGCGCATCCTGATATCGTCCGGCATAGGCCAACTGTCTGACCGACAAATATATTTCATCCCGGCTGAGACTGCTGTTCTGCGGGTCCACACATTTTCCCTTGGTCTTGTCAAAGACTTGCGAGCCTGTGCAGGTGAGAACGGGTTTTGGAGGAGGGTTGTCGTTGCCGCCTGCGGCAAAAACTGTTGTCGGCAAAACAAGCGCCGCGGCAAGTAGGGTGCGCATAAAGCGGTTCCTTTCACATTTACATAGTCAGAAGATAGGGTTTTGGCCGAAACAAAAAAGGCGCTCTGTTCAGAGCGCCTCTAAAAATAACGTGATCGACTAGTGTCAGCCTGTGGTTGGTTGGCACGTACCGGACTCAGCATCATAGACACTGCCTTCGGCGCAGGACATCGATGCCTGCTTCTGCTTGCCATAGTTGCACTCATAGGCAAATCCCATCGCCGGGATGATTGTCAGGGCCACCGCGGCGGCCAAGGTCTTGATCGTCATTGCGGTTCTCCTTCTGGCTATCCCCACGAAAGTAGCAGCCGAGCGCCATCGGTCAACTAAAATGCGATCATCCTCACCAAAGACCCCAGAACTGCCTATTCCTTGAACACGCGCTCAAAGATCGTATCGACGTGTTTGGTGTGATATCCCAAGTCGAACTTTTCTTCGATTTCCGCAGGGCTGAGTGCTGCGGTCACATCCGCATCTGCCAGCAATTCTTGCTTGAAATCGGTCCGGTGTTCCCAGACTTTGAGCGCATTGCGCTGGACATAGCTGTAGGCGTCTTCGCGGCTGACACCGGCCTGCGTCAACGCCAGAAGCACACGCTGGCTCATGACCAGTCCTGGAAATTTGTTCATGTTCTCGAGCATGTTTTCTGGAAAAATCAGCATCTTGTCGATGACGCCGGTCAAACGGGCCAATGCAAAATCCAGCGTGATTGTGGCATCGGGGCCAATCATCCGCTCAACCGAAGAATGAGAGATGTCGCGCTCGTGCCAGAGTGCGACATTCTCCATCGCAGGGACAACGGCGGAACGAACCATTCGCGCCAACCCTGTAAGATTTTCGGTCAGCACCGGGTTTTTCTTGTGCGGCATCGCGGAAGAGCCTTTTTGGCCCATCGAGAAGAATTCGGCGCCTTCCAGAACTTCGGTGCGCTGCATGTGGCGGATTTCGACGGCGATGTTCTCAATCGAGGAGGCCACCACGCCCAGCACCGCAAAGAAAGCCGCGTGGCGGTCGCGCGGAATGACCTGCGTGCTGATCGGTTCCGGCTCAAGCCCCAGTTTTGCGCAGACATGCTCTTCGACGCGCGGGTCGATGTTGGCGAAAGTGCCCACGGCACCGGAGATTGCACCGGTCGCGATCTCGGCACGGGCGGCCTTGAGGCGGTCGAGGTTGCGGTCCATCTCGGCGTAGAAACGCGCGAAGGTCAGGCCCATGGTGGTTGGCTCGGCATGGATACCATGGCTGCGCCCGATCCGCAGGGTGTCCTTATGCTCATAGGCGCGGCGTTTGAGCGCTGCGAGCAGACCATCGGTGTCAGCGATCAGGATATCCGCAGCGCGGGTCAGCTGGACATTGAAGCAGGTATCCAAAACATCGGACGATGTCATGCCCTGATGCACAAAACGCGCTTCCTCACTGCCCACATGTTCTGCCAGATGGGTCAGAAAGGCGATCACATCATGTTTGGTGATAGCTTCGATTTCATCGATCCGGGCGACGTCGAATTCCACATCTTTGGCCTTCCAGACCGCTTCCGCGTTCTCGCGCGGGATCACGCCAAGATCTGCCATGGCATCACAGGCATGGGCCTCGATCTCGTACCAGATGCGGAATTTGGTCTCTGGGCTCCAGATGGCAACCATCTCTGGACGGGAGTAACGAGGGATCATCTTTGATCGGTCCTTTTTTCGGGATTGTCTAATGGTTTGGCTGGCTCATAAACTGCCGCCGGGTACATCACAAGGCGGGAGCCTGCGGAAATGATAAGGTTGGCTGTTCTGGTATGGCTTTGTGGTGCAGGCATCGCCATGGCACAGGATGGCTGGAGGCCACTAACCGGTGATGAGATCCGCGATGCCTTGATGGACCGCAAGCTGAGCTACGCCAATGCCTGGCAGGAATTCAGCGCATCCGGGCGCACCTTATACAACGCCGGTCAGGACAGCTGGGGGTATTGGCGGGTTGAAGGGGATCAATATTGCAGCATGTGGCCACCGTCCGACCTATGGGCCTGTTATGGAATGACGCAGTCCGGCGAACGGCTTCAGTTCATCGGTGCGGCTGGGGATGTAACTGAGGCGACCTATGCTAATGACTGAGGCGCGCAGGCTCGCTGACTTTGAAGGCGCATGGCAAGTCGAGCGCACCATCAGACAGGAAGACGGGATCGATGCGCGGTTTTCGGGCAGGGCGGTCTGGGCGCCCGCTGAAACTGGATTGAGGTATCACGAGAATGGCCTCATGACCCTTGACGGACATCCCCCGATGCAGGCGGAGCGACGATACTTCTGGGCTGAGGATCTTAGTGTCTTCTTTGACGATGGCCGTTTTTTTCATCGCGTGCCAGAGACCGGCGGCAGCACCAGCCATTGGTGCGATCCTGATCACTACGCGTTGACATATGACTTCACGGACTGGCCGCGGTTTAAGGTGGCTTGGCGTGTAAAAGGACCGCGCAAGAACTATCGTGCCGACACAGAATACACCCGCTGTTAGCGCAACAGCCCTTGCGCGGGCAGCCGCACTGCGGCATTCAGGGGCAAATATTCAAAATAGGAGACAGTCTTTATGCAGCTTACTGCTTCTCACCGCACACTTTCCGATCTGTTCGGGCCGACAGAAGGCAGCGCGCGTCTGGTCAAACAAACCGTTCTGGTGGTTCTTGGAATCACACTTCTGGCGGTTGCCGCCAAGATCAAACTACCGATCTGGCCGAGCCCGGTACCGATCACAATGGGTACATTTGCCGTACTGACAATTGGTGCCGCATATGGCGCGCGGCTCGGTCTTGTCACAATCCTCGGCTACATGTTGATCGGCGCCTTGGGATATGACGTCTTCGCCAGTTCGTCCGCCGAAAAAGCCGGGCTGACCTATATGATGGGCGGCACAGGCGGCTATCTGGTCGGCTATGTTCTTGCGACCCTGACCCTGGGTGCATTGGCAGAGCGCGGGTGGGACCGTTCGGTGATCTGGATGGGCGTTGCAATGCTGATCGGCAATGCGTTGATCTACGTGCCCGGTCTCGTGTGGCTCGGGCAGCTCTACGGTTGGGACAAACCAATTCTGGAATGGGGCCTGACGCCGTTCCTCGTCGGTGACGGGCTGAAGCTCCTGCTCGCAGCTGTGATCCTGCCTTTGGTTTGGAAGCTTGTGGGTGACGCGCGGCGCTAAAACGCTCAGACATCGTTCTCTCAAAGGGTCGGCGTTCCGCGTCGGCCCTTTTTTGTTGCGTCCCATTGAGATTTCTTTCTGGACAGCCGTGATTGTTTTTGCGCTCACTGTGGAAACAGGTTGGTGAGGGTGAAAAATGATTTCTTTTCGACGCAACGGCTTTCTGCAGGGCCTTCTTGCAATTCCATTTACGATCTTTCCCTTGGTTGGGAATGCAGGAACACCGGTTACATATACGGACGACGGTAGGGAATTGTTTCGGGTCGAAGTGCCGGACTTTTGGTCGCTACGTACTGGCGGACTACGAGAATTGGCCGATCAGGATGCCGAGGACTTGCGCGATGTGTCGCGGGTTTTTGGGCTGACGCCGAAGGCGCACCCGGGCGTTTGGGTAGGGTTGGTATCGCCTCACGGCGTGTCGACTTTGGCGCAGGCGCAAGAGTACTTGCGAGACATTGGCCCTTTTCTGGTCAAGAACGCCGAGGTTGAGGCCCCGAAGGATCGCCGGATTGGTGGCTCACCGGCACGGAGCTTCGCAGGGCAGGGAACCCGAAACGGCAAGCGGGTCGATTTTACCGCCCTTGCGATCGACCTTCCGAATAACCGGGTTGCCATCGCAGTGGTGGTATTCGAGCAGGGCGCGGATATTGATCCGGTTGGCGACATCAATGCAATGCTGGCATCGATCCGGGCAGCACGATGAGAGGCGGCGTTATGAGTTATTCTTCAAAGGCGCGGCGCATTGCATTTGGTTTCATCGGCGCCTTGACCCTGGCGGCATGTGAGCCCGGTTCTGTCAGTACCGGCGGTTCGGTCTATTACGATTCAATGCTTTGGAATGACTATTACTATGGCAGTTACCGCCCGGGGTATCGTCCGCCGTCCGGCCGCCCGGAAAGGCCCGACCGCCCAGATAGGCCTGACCGTCCGATCCGTCCGCCCGGCGGTGGGATCGATCCGGGCTTCTCGCGCCCGCCGGTAGCAAAACCGCCTGTTCATCGGCCATCCGGTGGCGGACCGCGCAGACGGCGCTGACGGGTCGCCTGTTCAGACAACCAACTCTGTAATCACCTTTGAGCTGCGTTCCAAAGTGCGGTGCACGGGGCATTTGTCCGCGATCTCAAGCAAACGCTCGCGTTGGTCCGCCGCCAGAGGGCCTTTGAGCGATATGCGCCGGTGCCATGTATCAATCTTGTCACCAACAGCGGTCTCCGCGTCCTGGGCGTGCACCTTGTCATGACTGACGTCGACGGAGACCTGTTCAAGTGGCCAGCCTTTTCGACGCGCGTACATGCGGATCGTCATTGAGGTACATGCCCCAAGGCCTGCCGATAGAAGACCGTAGGGGGATAGTCCCTTGTTGGTGCCCCCGTAGGCAAGCGGTTCATCCGCCAGTAGGTGATGGCCTTCACCCGACGTGATGTCGTGCAGGAAACCCTTGGGATCCGCTTCAGTGACACGTAACACCCCTTCGGGCGCACCGGGCGGTGGAGCGGGGCGATGAATCTCGAGGTAACGTTCGGACCATGTTGCAATGACACCGGCTACATATTCTGCATCCGCCGGCGCGCTCACAAGATGATCCGCCCCGTCGAGTGTTACGAAACTCTTGGGGTGTTTTGCCGCGCCGAAAATCGCACTGGCGTTTTCGATGCCCACGATTTCGTCGCGGGGTGCATGCAGAACCAGCAGCGCTGCGTTGAGCTTACCAACGGCCGAGGAGAGTTCCGCTGCTGTAACATCTTCCAGAAACGCCTTCCCGATCTTGAACGGACGTCCCGCAAGTTTCACCTCGGCAATCCCCATGGCTTCGATTTCCGGGATCGCGTCGGCAAAGTTATGGGTCACATGACCGGTATCAAACGGAGCACCGATTGTGACTACGGCCTTGATGCTGTCCAACTCCGCAGCTGCCCTCAGAACTGCGGCTCCGCCCAGGGAATGGCCGATAATCAGCGAGGGGGTCATGCCTTTTTTGGCCAGGTGACGATGCGCTGCCAGCAGGTCTTCGACATTGGACGAAAACGACGTGTGCGCAAACTCACCTTCAGAGTGACCCAAACCAGTAAAATCAAACCGCAGCACCGCGATCCCAAGCGCTGCCAATCGTGCAGCGATGCGCCGCGCGGCGGGAATGTCTTTGCCGCAGGTAAAGCAATGCGCAAACAGTGCCGTCGCGACATGTGGACCATCGGGTAAGTCAAGACGTGCCGAAAGGCGGCCACCTGTGTGCCCGGGAAAATCGATGCGCTCTGTGGGCATGAGAAGGCTCCTTTTATCGTCAGAAACACTGGGCCGTCTGGAGAGCCAAAACAAGCCATGTGTCAATCAAATCACGCGGACGTGCATGCCCGTTGTAAGCCGGTGGTTCCGAACATGCGACAGGGCATTGCCTCACAAGCGAACACAGGGTTGGCATCGCGTGACATAAAGCATTGCTTTACAGGGAAAACTGGGGAAGATGACCTCAAAAATAAGCGTACGCTACGGTACGTTCAGGGATATAGACGAGAGGTTTCTTACCTATGCGAGCAAAGGGTTTGATGCGGTCTGCTCTTGCGGGATTGGTTCTGGCGGTCGCAAGTGGCAACGTGCCTGCAATCGCGGAAGAATTTACATCACCGGACATTCTGGTTCTCGGCGACAGTCAGATTTCTTTTGGATCAGGCCCGGTCTTTGTCGATTTCCTGTCGCAACTCGATACGGTCTGCGCGCCATCGAAAAGACAGTCACGTGCGCTCAAGCAACTTGGTGAGATGAAGGTTGGCGTGATTGGTGTCCGATCCACTTCGATCCATTCCTGGACCGCGCGGAAAGGAGCCGCCAAAGGCTCAATCTGTAATATCGACAAGAAATGGAAAGTGAACGCCGGCACCTACGGTGTGGTCAACAAAACGGGCAATGAGTTCAAGCAAATGGGGCAGGGGCGAAACTACCAGTTTTGCAGTGCTGGGAAGTCGTCCTTTGAGGTCATGTTCCGTGATGACTATTATGCGCCCAAGCTTCTTGTTCTGGCGTTTCTGGGGAATGCCTCGCGCCGATGGGCAGAGCAGCCTGAACTGGCACTGGCCGATGTCCGCAAGCTTGGCAAGCAGTTGCCGCCGGATTTGCCATGCGTCTTCATGACAACGGCACCTGCGCATACGACAAAAGTCTCCAAGCAACGCGCCCGCGCGCAGGAAAACATCAAAAAAGCATTCGAAAAAACCGGAAACCGTTGTGCCTTTGTTGAGGGGATCACACCGGAAACCATCGCCGCCAATCAAAGTACACCGAGTTTCTTTCGGCGTAGTCAGGATGGTCGGGTGAAGGACCCGTATCACCCCAATGAAAAAGGTGCCCGGCATCACTTCAAGCAACGCGCACCCGCGCTTTGCGCCGCGATCTTTGACGTTCTTGAACGTAAACCCAACAGCTCATAAAAAACGCGGCCCGGAGGCCGCGTTTTAGATATTGGATTGTGTCGGGCGTTAGCCGCGCGCTTTACGGCGGCGGATCACACCAAAGCCCGCAAGTGCAGTACCCATCAGCAGGATACCGGCTGGCAGCGGAACCGCGGGGATCCCATTGCCTTCGACAAGAAGCTTCGACGGGTTTCCGTTGGCGGCAGCATAGATCAGTTTAAACTCGCCACCGGTGAAGTTGACCGTTCCGGTTTTCGGAGTAGAGCGAATGCCTGTCGGGTTCGCATATGACAGCAAGGTTTCACCGTCGTCATACATCGAGAAACCGTCGTCATGGGTGACGCGCGTTTCGAAAGCGTTCGAGTACACCTCAGTGAATTCAAAAAGAGTTGTCACACGGAACGTCGGGGCGCTCAACTTCAGACCGCCAACAACGTCGTCCAGACCCGACACAGACCCGTCAGGCGCCGTGTCGAGAAAATCAGCAATACTCTCAAGGTCCAGATCGCGTGGATTGTTGTCTACGAAGAAGTCCAACGAACCGGTGTAGATGAAGGTGTCGCGGTTGACGCCATCTGCGGCCGCATCGTAGCGGTTATCAAAATTGCTTTGATTTGCCTTGGCGACAGAGCTATTTTGGTTGCTTCCGAAAGTGTAGTTCACGACACGCACTTCGAAAGTGCCTGACAGTGTGGCTGCTTGGGCAACTGCACCAAAGGCACACAGGCCAGCGGCAACAAAAGCAGCAGAAATGGTTTTTTTGAAGGCCACGTTTTTTTCCTTACGAGTTAACGAGTGCTACAAGACAAAACATGCAGGCGCGGCAGCGCTGCGAGGCTTCTTTGCCATAAGCTCGCGCTCAAGAAAAGACAAAATTTGAATAAAAGGTTACTGGACAGTCAGCATTGGAACTCGCCGTTGCATTTACGCAGCAAAAATTGAGATTTTGTCAATTTTCGAACAGGTTGTTGGACGAGATTGGGCTGTCGAAACTCAAAGCTGACCAGAGAGTACTGGATCGAATGGGTATTTCGTAAGGTTTTCGTATCCGTCTTCGGTTACCAGAACCTGATCTTCGAGCTTGATAGAGAAATCTGCACCTTCTTCGCTGACCAGAACTTCCACACATAGCGTCATGCCCGGCTCAAGCGGGTAGTCATAGGCACCGTCGACGGCTTTATCAGGATAGGCCACCAAAGGCCATTCGTCACACAGCCCGACTCCATGCATCAGGCAGCCGTATTTTTGTTTCTGAAACTTGTCATCCAGTACATGTGTGTTGGCCGACAGCTCGGGTATCATCACGCCGGGCTTGAGCATTTCCATGTTGGTTTGAATGTGTTCAATCCCATGCTGCATGGCGTAGATCATGTCTGGCCGTGGTTTCTTGTCGCCGATCCACCAACTGCGCGAGATGTCTGTGCAAATTCCGTATGCGCCGACCAGATCCGTGTCAAAGGAGATGATTTCATTCTGTTGGCAGACCCGCGGGCCACTCTCCTGAAACCAGGGATTGGACCGAGGGCCGGATGCCAGTAGCCGGGTTTCAATCCATTCACCGCCCCGCCTGACGTTTTCGGCATGCAGCACGGCCCAGACATCGTTCTCGCAGGTTTTGCCATCGCCGACATTGGCTCTGGCAAAATCCTCCATGGCATACATGGCAGCTTCGCAGGCATGGGATGCGCAACGCATGGCGAGGATTTCATCAGGCCCTTTGACAGACCGGGCCTTTTCAGTGACCTCCTCGCCATCCGTGACTTCGAGCCCCAGCGCTTCGAGACTGCGCAGGCCATGCAGCATGATCTTATCCACCGCCAAGCGATTTTCACCCGGCGCGTGCTGACGCAAAAGGTCTTGTACCTCGGCCGCGAAAATGTCCGCCTGTGCGCCGATCTCATCCCCTTTAGCAAAATAGAACATGGACGCCCCGGCGCGGCGTTCCCGCACCAGAGGATTGAATTCGCTCAAGAACGGAGAGTTCTTGTAATCCCACATCACCATATATCCGTCGGCGCAGAGCAATGTGGCACGAAATGGGTTATGGGTATTCCAAAGCTGCATGTTCGTGCTGTCTGTCGCATAGCGGATGTTCAGAGGGTCGAACATCAACAGCCCGGCATAGCCGCGTTCAACGATATGATCCGTCAGGCGCTTGTGTCTGAATGCACGCATCGCATCCAGGTTCGGCAGTGTGAGACCCGCTGCTTCCCATTCTGCGAAGGCAAGTTGGGTCGGTCCGATCTCGACCCGGTCCATATCGTTGGGGCTTCCATCGCCAAGCGTTCGGCCGCGCGCAGGGTCGATTTTGCGTGTATCGCTGAAATGCTGATTCATAGCACGGCCTTCCGATCTGTTCTTTTTTTCAGGATTTCAGCAAAAAATTCGGTTTGGTTGCTTGTTTCCGACAATATGCGACGTCGTTTTTTGCTGACATCTCCGGTGCGATGCGTAGCGTCAGCATCATGACAGAAATACTACAGGCAACCCTACCGGAGGATCTTGAAGCCGAAATGCGGTTGCCCGGGATACGTCCTGTACCGGATCGCCGTTGGTTGCGCCGCGATGAAGCCTATGCGGATCAGATGGCTTACCGGCGTAAACTGATCGCTGAAAAAAGGTCTTCTGTGCTGTGGCAAGATCCGTGTTCGGACGAGGCCGTGAATGAGCTTTTTGAGGCAGCATTGGACCAATTGCCTGCAATGGGGTTTGGTTTGAACGACAACTATATTCAGTGCCCGGATGCGCATGAGGTCGACATGGCGGGTGACACGCCATTGGCGGTTCTGGGGCAGTCGGTACAGGAGGATTTGTGCCTGATGCAGAAACGAGGGGGCGAGCATGTGCTAACCGCCGCCATCTTGTGCTTTCCTGCAAGCTGGACCCTTGCCGAGAAAGCCGGAAAACCTCTGACCGCGATTCACAAGCCAGTTGAGGAATACGATGCGCCCCTTGCGCGTCGGGTGCAACGATTGTTCGACGGCGTGCAGGTCGGCAGGCCACTCTGGCGCAACAACATGCTGAGGTATGAGAACCCGGATCTCTACCAGCCGCGATCGGAGACAGAGCCCCATCGAACAGAGCCGCCGCACCCTGCGGGCGCCTATGTCCGCGCTGAACGCCAATGCATTCTACGCCTGCCAAAAACGAAGGCGGTGGTGTTCTCCATCCACAGCTATGTCGTCAAGAGCCCGTGAGAGCAGGCATATCACGGAGTGGTAACGGACCGGAAATTAGCCTCAAGGTTGCGTGTTGCACCCGTGGTGGTTCCGTCCGTTGGCGTGACCTCACTTGCGCTGAGTGTCTGCATCAGGGTGCTGATGGAAGAGGCCTGCGATGAGGCCATCTCGGCCACGTCGTCGGTTGGACCCAATACGAAGAAGAAGCCGAGAAAGGCCGCGATCACCACCAATTTGATCGGTCCGCTCAGAAATCCGCTGCTGACCGGCCCATGCCCGCCCGGGCTGATGGTTTCCTGTACCCGCGCCCGCAGGTCGTCTGGCGACTCCGCACTCTCACCGCCGAGCGGGACAGAGGGGGTAGTCATTTCGCCGGTCTGCACGCCGCGCTCCTTCAGCCGCGCAATGCGGTCCTGGAAATCCTGATGTCCCTTTGGATCCCCGGACGCTCCTGCCTGAGCGGGGGGATCTACGAAGGTGGCAACGATCCTGTGCGGGCCGTCCTCTGTCGATCCCGGCTCATGCCGGACGATCAGGGTGTGTTCACCATCCGGCTGTAGCCCATCACCATCCGCCAAGGCGAGGCTGCCGGATCGTTTGTTCTGGATCAGTGTGGCCAACAGGTTGATACGGGTCGCAACCGGCATCTCGGTCGGTATGTTCTCTAGCTCCAGCTCCGCGCCGATCAACCGGGCAGCATGGATCGCGGCCATGCCGATGCGAGGCTGACCGTCATCTGTCTTGCCGTTCGAAAAAGGAAAGGGGTGAAACAGGATTGGATAGGGCAGTGCCCTTCCAGATACAGCAGCCAACTCCTGCGGGCACAGCAAGGATTGGGAGGGGCAAAAGCTGACCATCGTCGGGCGGTTTGCCATCGCCATGCACTGCATCAGAACATGCAGGACGCTCAACTTTAGCGTCGGATCGGACGGTTGTACCACACCAGCCATTGCCATCTTTTCACGGACGTCGACGGGCAGGGGCGTTTCACCATCCCCAACGGTAATAACGACGGCGCTTTGGTGCGCCCGGATCGCGGCTTTGAAATCGAATTTCTTGTGGCGCAGGATCGGCGCACGCAAGGCCAATGCGAATTCTGATGGGTCGCAGGGTGTGCTCTGTACGGTCACAGTGACATGAAGGCCCGCACCGGCCAGCGTCAGCATGGTCTCGTTGGTCGCGCCGGCAAGTACTTCATAGGTGCCAGGCAACCCGTAGTCTTGCGCTAGCCCAATGAACCAATCGGCGAACGTGCCCAAGTCTATTGCAGGCATCTCGTCATATAAAAGCGCCGCCTGAACGTCGAAAAACTCTTCTGCCATGATTTTGCCTCTGTAGCTCGCACATGCGCGAAGCTTGGCGGTGAAGAGTGACCGAAACATGGCGCTCGCGTGAAAGAGGAAAGGCATGAAAAAAGGCGCTCCTGAACAGAGCGCCTTCCATTTTTCGAACCTGAACCGCTGTTAGCAGCTGTAGTACATGCCGAATTCCACGGGGTGTGGTGTGTGCTCGTAGGTTTCGATCTCTTCCATTTTGAGCTCAATATAGCCTTCGATCTGGTCCTTGGTGAAGACGTCACCAGCCAGCAGGAAGTCCATATCTGCTTCGAGCTCTTCCACCGCTTCGCGCAAGGAGCCACAAACAGTTGGGATGCCCGCCAGCTCTTCTGCTGGAAGATCATAGAGGTTCTTATCCATCGCCTCGCCGGGATCGATCTTGTTGCTGATCCCGTCAAGTCCGGCCATCAGCAGTGCGGCAAAGCAGAGGTACGGGTTGGACGCGGGGTCGGGGAAGCGTGCTTCAACACGTTTTGCCTTCGGGCTTTCTGTCCATGGAATCCGCACACAGCCCGAGCGGTTACGAGCGGAGTAGGCGCGCAGGACCGGTGCTTCAAAGCCTGGGATCAGTCGCTTGTAGGAATTGGTGGACGGGTTTGTGAATGCGTTCAACGCTTTGGCGTGCTTGAGAACGCCGCCGATGAACCACAGGGCCTCGTCGCTGAGATCAGCGTATTTGTCACCTGCAAACAGTGGCTTGCCGTCTTTCCAGATCGACATGTTCACGTGCATGCCGGTGCCGTTGTCGCCGTAGATCGGCTTTGGCATGAAAGTCGCCGATTTACCGTAAGCATGCGCAACATTGTGGATCACGTATTTGTACTTTTGAAGCTCATCGGCCTGTTTTGTAAGGCTGTCAAAGATCAGACCCAATTCGTGCTGACAGGACGCCACTTCGTGGTGGTGTTTGTCCACTTTCATGCCCAGACGCTTCATGGTCGACAACATCTCGGAGCGCAAGTCCTGGCTTTCGTCGATCGGATTGACCGGGAAGTAGCCGCCTTTAACGCCGGGGCGATGGCCCATGTTGCCCATCTCGTAGTCGGTGTCGGTGTTCCATGATGCGTCCACCGCATCAACTTCGTACGATACTTTGTTGATTTTGTTGGAGAATTTAACATCATCGAAGAGGAAAAATTCAGCTTCAGGGCCGAAGTATGCAACATCCCCAACGCCAGAGGACTTCAGATATGCCTCCGCCTTTTGCGCTGTGGAGCGAGGATCACGTTCATACGCCTCGCCGGTGTCTGGCTCTACGATCGAGCAATGCAGACAGACTGTTTTCTCGGCATAGAACGGGTCGATGTAGGCGCTGTCCACGTCAGGCATCAATTTCATATCTGAGGCTTCGATGGACTTCCATCCCGCGATAGAGGACCCGTCGAACATAAAGCCTTCCTCAAGGAAATCTTCGTCCACCTGGTCGGACATGACCGTCACGTGCTGCAGTTTGCCGCGTGGGTCAGTAAAGCGGATATCGACGTACTCTACGTCCTCATCTGCAATCATCTTGAGTAGTTCTTGGCTCATTCTCGGATATCCCTCTTTTTGGAATGAAATTTCGGTGCAATTCAGGATCAGAGCGCGTCTGAACCTGTCTCGCCTGTGCGGATGCGGATCGTCTGTTCCACCGGTGTCACAAAGATCTTGCCGTCGCCAATCTTCTCGGTTTTGGCGGCGCCCACGATGGCGTCAATCGCGCTGTCGACCAGATCGTCATCAAGCACGATCTCGATTTTAACCTTTGGCAGGAAATCAACGACGTATTCGGCGCCGCGATAGAGTTCGGTGTGCCCCTTCTGGCGGCCAAAGCCCTTGACCTCGATGACGGACAGGCCTTGTACGCCCACCTCTTGCAAGGCTTCTTTGACTTCGTCCAGTTTGAACGGCTTTATGACTGCCTCAATTTTCTTCATGGGGGCCTCCCTTATCGATTTCCACGTGGTTTCAGATCATCTTGGTGTAAGACGGTCCATGCATAGACGCGAACGTCCTTGGAAAGCACGCGAAAATGGCATGTGCGCGCCAAAAAATCAGGCGGTATGATTAAAAAATAAGCAGAATTGAATCGAGGAGGCCCAAGTTTGCCAGATTATCTACGTGCCGACGCGATGCGTGCGCTTGAAAAGGCCGCAATTGACTCGGGAAAAGTCTCAGGCGCAGTTTTGATGGAACGTGCAGGCGAGAGCGTCTTAGATGCGGTCTTTACGAAATGGCCTGCACTTGTGACGGGCGGGCAGGCGATTGTTCTTTGTGGACCCGGAAACAATGGTGGCGATGGTTTCGTCGTAGCGCGGCTATTGGATAGCGTCGGCTGGTCGGTCACGGTGTATTTTTACGGGGCGGTGGAAAAACTCCCCGATGACGCGCGACTGAACCATGATCGATGGCAGGGATGCACCGGAGGGAAAACTGTGCTCCTCGACTTTCCTACCGTTCGTCAGGAACAGGCCGAAGCCTTCGAAAAGACCGCATATAGGTCATCGGAGACGTCGCTCGTGATTGATGCCCTGTTTGGCATTGGGCTGACACGCCCACTTGATGGGCTACGCCCAATACTCGAAGTCGCCGAAAAAAGCTTTGTGACGTCGTCAGAGCTTGGTACGCCGCGCCACGTGAGCATTGATTTGCCATCCGGACTGTCGGAGGACGGACCCATGGGAACCGGGTTTGGCTCCGTCTTTCAGGCGCATTTGACCGTGACATTCCATCGCGCGAAAACTGCCCATCGGAAGGGCATCGAATATTGCGGCGATATCATCGTGCAGGACATCGGACTTTGAGAGTAATGGCAGCCTGACTGAAAGGGCGTAAAGATGAAGCAGCACGAGATTTCAGCGGAAACACTGCCTCTGAAAGGGGTGCAAAAAGCGCAAGGTCACAAGTATTCGCACGGCCACGCGCTGGTCTTGTCGGGTGGGACGGGATGTACAGGTGCTGCACGGTTGGCTGCGCGGGGCGCTTTGCGGATCGGCGCAGGTCTGGTTACCTTGGGAGTGCCATCGGATGCACTCTTGGAAGTCGCCAGCCAGGTGACCGCCATCATGTTGCGCGAAACCCGCGATGCTGCCGGTCTGATGGAAATACTGAGAGACGACAGGATAAATGCGCTGTGTATCGGACCCGGGCTCGGCATGTCGCCTTCCAACGCGGGCCTAATTGCGACGGCTCTTGAAAGTGGGCGCAAGATCATTCTGGATGCCGATGCTCTGAGCCTTATCGCGCAGAATCGAACGCTCTTTGGGGCGCTTCACCAAGGCTGTGTGATCACGCCCCACGGGGGTGAATTCGCCCGCCTGTTTCCAGATATCTCTGAAAGGTTGAAGAATGATCCCGGAATGGACAAGGTCCTGGCCACCTCGGAGGCCGCAACGCGCGCAGGGTGCCTGGTTTTGCTCAAGGGTGCTCTGACCGTCATTGCAGACCCTGACGGGATGGTTGGGCTACACCATGCGCAGGGCGCAAGGTCAGCTCCGTGGCTTGCGACGGCAGGGGCAGGTGACGTATTGGCGGGCTATATCGTGGGATTGATGGCGCGGGGGTTTGCCCCGGGAACTGCGTCGGAGCTGGCTACATACCTGCATGTTGAATCAGCACTTGCTTTTGGCCCGGGGTTGATCGCCGAAGACTTGCCGGAACAACTCCCCAAAATCCTGAAAAAATTGGGTGCCTAGCGTATGTCGCAATGCGCATTGAACGCAAAGGCGCTCGCGAGTTCCATACCATCTGCGTAAATGACTTGGGGCTCTGCACAATGAATTCGGTAAACAGTCATGGGGTGCAGACCAATGTCACGCACATATTCGCCATCAACCAGGTTTTTTGCGCGAACGAAGGCCTCGCTTCGTCTGAATAGCGCATGAGCGCGCCAGTCACGGATCAGGATTTCCTGATCCGCGGGCAGGATCGTATCGCGATTTTTGTGGCGATGACCGATTGAACCGGCAATGACGTAGATCGCACGGGCGACGAGACTTTGCTGTTCGATACTGTCAATCGGCACGACGCCATTTGACCGCGTTACCACCAGCTCTCCGACACAAAGATCCTGAACATTACGCAGCCCGCGGGTAGTGATCACTTTCGCATCTCGCAGCACACCTGTTGCTGGTGCGCGAAGAGGCGGAACGACCGGCGCAAACCGCGCATCTTGGCCATAATACCGAACTGTATCCGTGCTGATCTTACCTTTTGTTTCAGGTGTCACGCGACGTCCCTCCGTAACCTGAAAACAAGGTTATCAAGAGAATAAGATACCAAAGCATTAAGAGCGATGCATTTTTCCTCTCGCAAGTGCCTCTTCGGTTTGCTAGGACACACCGGACCGGGCCAACCGGTCCCGTGCGGGCGTGGCGGAATTGGTAGACGCACCAGATTTAGGTTCTGGCGCCGCAAGGTGTGGGAGTTCGAGTCTCCCCGCCCGCACCATTTCTTTCAAAGGATCCCGTTCTCCCGGATTTTGCGGCGCGCTAATGATCTCCAAGGTACTCACCGCAGTACACTTTGGAGACACATGATTAGTCGTTGCGCCGAGAGTATGACGCCATCCTTCGCGAGTTATACCGCGTCGGCCATTAGACCTGCAATAAACCAGGTGGTAGGAATAGTTGCTCACCGACTGAACGCTGGCATGAGGCGTTGTCAAAGCAATAAAGCTTGGTTGATCGACAATGGCACTTTGCTGGCAACTATTGAGTTCCACACTTTCGGATAGGAAAATGACCACAGGTTCCATTCAAGAATTGAGAAGAGAACTTGCCGCCTATGACGGACGAAGTCTGACCATTCTGTCGGAACTCGCCGCTCGCCACCGTGACCAGTCGTGTTTTCTACCCTCTTTGGTCAAACTGGCATCAGATGACGACACCATAATATCAGAAGGTGCAACTTGGATCATCAAGGCAGAGCTGGAAGAGGGAAGGACCCTGTCGTGCAAAGACACCAAAACACTGCTCCTTGGGCTTGACGGAATAACGGCCTGGCAAGCGCAGCTTCATGTTTGCCAATGTATGAGATTCATCCCCGTTCCGGACGATCTGGCCCCGCGTCTGGAGGCGTGGTTCAGCGCACTGACAGATGCGGAGCGCCCTTTTTTACGGGCTTGGGCGGTAGATGCGTTGTGTCGACTAAATGGCGCGTCAGACAAGACCGATGCTCTTCTGAATAGAATGGAAGCTGACGATGCCGCCTCGGTTCGGGCGCGCGTTCGCAACCTGAAGCGGGAATTCGATACTGGATGAGCGCGGCCCACAAGAGCTAATCGAAATGCGCGTCCGGATCACTGGTGTCCTCAATATGAACGAGGCCAATCTGGTCATCCAGAACCAGAATGCCACGCGAAAGATAAGCCCATTCTTCTTTGGGATAAGCGTCGGAGAACTGCCCAGTGTCGAGGTTCGCCACCACGACACCTTGGAGCCCCCAGGAACAAACACGTTCCCCTACGTTCCGCAGTTCCTTCAGATTTCTGCCTTTCCCGTAGTTGCTGCGAGGAGGAGCCAGTTTTAGCGGATACCGCTGGACCATACTGCCATTTGCTTGTCAGAAAGAATCGAAATGCTGCGGGCGTAACGCGTCCTTTCGTTGCGGCAACGTCAACGAGGGTGTTGGAGGCTAGCCCATAGCCAAATCTCGCAATACAATGCGGCTGGGACTGTATCCCCAACGGGTGGTTATTCAGAACAAGTAGACGTTCTCAGCAGACATTCCATACCCCACCTCAACGCGGGATTCGCCATCTGATAGTCCAACATCCTGGACCGAATATTCTGCGTTCATTTTCCCTTCAATCCACACGGGCGTGAAGAGCCCCGAAACCTCAATCCCGTCCGGGTAGGAAACGAGTACCATTTGATTTGCCGGAGGGGGCGGAGTGTGGATGCAAGCACCAGCGTAGGGCACAAGCAAAAACGATGTCACTTTCTGCCCGTCGAAATCCAACGGCAACACATAACCCGGTATGCGGACGTCTTCGCCTATAACATCCTCATTGACCGCAATGGATTGAGCACGGCGCTTTTCAATTATTATCTCTCGCTGTTCGAAAAGCCACTCTACATCAAGGCCTTCGTCCGCCAATTGGTTGCGAAGGTTTTCGGCACGTTCGGCTGTTATGAAACTATTGGATTTGTCTCTGGACGTCTCATACCGAAGTATCGTCCTCAGCGAATCCAATTGGTCAGGCGTTAACTCAGCAAAAGGATCTTCAATGATTGCCTGCGGCGGTGCCAACTCCCCCCAGGTGATTTCCGATGGCTCGGCAGCAACAGAAATGCCCGCAGTCATCACAAGAGCAATCGTATAATTGAGAATTTTAGAGTTTCTCATTGCCATTTGTACTGCTCCTTCCATTTCGTCTCCCGCATTTGCACGGAAGAAAGAATCCCAGCTTTTCAATTTCGACACTCCAGATGGATACCGCAGGCGACGGCGACTATGAACCCCTTGCTTGATCAGCAGACCACATCCACTTGCCCGACTACCGTCTGCCTCGGCCAGATGCAGTTAATTGCACACTAAAGGGCTCGATTTCAGGAACATTCGCATCATCGTCAGTAGACCAAGCCAAAGTATCTCATCGAAGTATCCAATATTATTGGTTTTTCCGTGTTAGCGATTTAGCCGAAGCTTTTTCTCTACCCTTATGAGGCCCGGATCAGCCGGTAAAAAACTCGTCCCGGCAAACCCGATTTGTAAATGCGCCATCAATCAAGAGTGTTCTTGTAGACGACTCCGGCCTTCATGATCAGGTCGAAGTTAGCCTCGTGGTCGGTCATGACCGAGACGTCTTCCAAAGGATTGCCGTCAATCAAGAGCAGACCGGCATGCGCACCTTCCTTGATGACCCCAAGCGCGCCTGGATAAGGGTTCAAAACGTTTGACAAGGCCAGCAATTCGCCGCCTTTCGATGTGGCCTGTCGCATGATTTCGACAGGCGTAAACCATTGGGCGCGGAAGGTGAATTCGCCGTTGATCGTGTCAATCGCCTCAGGGCTGCTGATGATGTCCGACCCGAACACAATCTTGTCAAAACCGATTTCCTTGGCCGTCTGGAACATCTGGTCGATCCCGTCAAAGGCTTGGCGGTGCTTGGCGGCCTGGCCTTCGGTGTAACCAGCCGGGATGAAGGTATAAACGCTGACCTGAGGCGACAGCCAAACGTCATTGTCCTTGATATATTGCAGTGTCTCGCGGTCGATCAGGTTGCCGTGCTCGATGGACTGCACACCGTTGTCGATGGCGCGCCGAATACCTTCGGTATTGTAGATATGGGCCATCACATAGGTGCCAAAGTCCTTGGCGGCCTGTGTTGCGGCTTGGATTTCTTCGGGCGTGAACTCTACCACTTCCAGCGGGTCCGCAATCGACCCGGTGCCGCCGCCCACTGCTATCTTGATCTGCGATGAGCCACGGCGCAGGTTTTCGCGTGCGGCGACCAGCATCTGCGGAACACCATCCGCGACCGCCATGTCACCGCTGATGACCAAGGCGTCATGCTGCCCGCCCATCGCCAGAGATTTTTCTGGTGGCAGTCGGTGATCCGAGTGACCGGACGTTTGCGAGATCATCGGTCCGGAGGGGTAGATGCGCGGTCCAACTACAATCCCCTGATCGATGGCCGTCTTAAGCCCATAGGTGTTTCCGGCCGCGTCGCGAACGGTCGTGATCCCGCGCATCAGGTAGTCACCTGCGATCTTGCCGCCAACCAGAGCCTTGTAACGATCATCGCGAAACAGAAGCTCGGGCGAGGACATCTGCATCATAAGGTGTTCGTGCATATAGATCAGCCCGGGTGTCATGACCCGACCATCCGCATCAATCACGCTTGCCCCGTCGGGCGCGGCGATGTCTGGCGCGACCTGAGCGATCACGCCATCCGTGACCAGCACATCCTGTCCGTCTATCAGGGCCTCTGAGACACCATCGAAAATCCTGGCATTCTGGATCAGCGTGGACACGCTGTCTTCCTGCGCAGCAGCCGTTGTTGCAACCATGGCGATAAGAGCAATTGCTGAATTTCTGAGCATGAGAAACTCCTTTTAAACTCAGACGGAATAGTTGGATCAGGTCTGTAGCACTTGGTGGTGCAAAGGGGCTCTCGAAATGAGAGCCCCAGGGAAAGCCGGCCGGATTACTGATCCAACTCGTTCTTGAAGACCACGCCATCCTTCATAATCAGGTCAAAGTTTGTGTGCGGGTCGACGATGAGGCCGATGTCTTCCAACGGGTTTCCATCCACAAGTATCAAATCGGCGTAGGCACCTTCTTCGATCACACCAAGTGATCCCTCCTGATAGGGGTGACGCGGGCCGGACAACTTCAAAAGTTCTGCGTTGTCCGACGTCGCCATTTTCAAAGTCTCATAGGGCGTGAACCACTTGGTGAGTTTTGCAAGCAGCTTGCCCTGCTTTTCAGCCGTCGCCGGATCAAAAAGCATGTCGGTCCCGAATGCGATCTTGACCCCCATCTCCTTTGCCTTGGTGTAAATCTTGTCGGTGCCGTCAGTAACTGCGATCCATTTGGCAGTGCTGACAGGGTCGTTAAACTTCAGGGCATCTTCGTCATTCAACAGCGGCTGGATGCTCAACCAGACGTCGTTATCCTTCATCATCTGCAACGTTTCGTCGTTCATGAGGAAGCCATGTTCGATGGTTTTGATCCCTGCGCGAATAGCGGTTTGAACGGCCTTATCGGTGAAGATGTGCGCCGCGACATAGGTGTTCCAAGTGTCGGCCACCTCAACAAAGGTGCGCATCTCGTCAAAGGTATATTCCTGCACGTCCAGCGGGTCATACACCGAAGAGACACCACCACCGCCAGCAATCTTGATCTGACTTGCCCCCATGCGCAAAACTTCTCGTGTGCGTTTGGTCACTTCCGGAATGCCGTCCGCGACCAGCAACAGCGCGTTGCGGTTCCAATAGTCCAGATTGTCTGTTGCGTTCGTTGGAACGGCTTGCGCTGGCCGAAAGTCAAAATGCCCGGAGGTTTGAGCGATCGGTGGTCCAGACGGCAGTATGCGTGGGCCCGGAATTTCCCCTGCATCGATCATCTTCTTTGTAGCAAAAGGATTGCCGCCGACGTCGCGCACAGTGGTAAAACCACGCAAAAGGGTTTTTTCCGACCCCATCGCGCCACGGATGGCGACTTCCAGAATGTCTCCCGTGGCGAGGGCGCTCTGTGGTGCGTAGGCATAGGACGTGTGCCAGTGAACGTCGATCAACCCCGGCATCAAAGTGCGCCCGCCACCATCAATGACAGTGCCACCGGCCACGGCCTGCGGTTCGGTCGAAATCGACGTGATCAGGTTGTCTGTGATCACCACATTGGCGTTTTCAATCAACGCCTCGTTGACGCCGTCGAAAATATTTACGTTTGTTATCAGCGTTACGTCCTGCGCCCAGGCAGGTGCGGATGCAGCACATAGCGCCATCGCCAATGCCGAACCTATTTGGTTAAACCGGGTGTGTCTTGTCATTTGGATATCCTTCTCTTGCAGCCAAAAGCTGCATCCACAAAAAGTTGCAATTAGAAGTTGAGAACTTTGTACCCAACCTGAACCGAGAAATCGACAGGCCGGTTACCGCCGGCATATAACCCCGGTTTTATGAAAACTTGACTGTCACCACCAAAGGCCTTGCCAGTCAGCATCCCGACAGTGACTTGTAAACTGGCAAAGCCTTCGTCGGTTTCCCAATCATAGCTCAGTGCCGGGTCAAAGGTGACGTAATACTTGGGGTTGGCGAGCTTTGGGACATAGTAGAAATCGAGTGTGGTTCTATTGATCTCATTGCCAAATTGATCCTCGCCTTCAAGACCGATCGTCTGCACCACTGCGGGCGCGAAAATATTGCCGCCGGGTTGAAAGAACGCGTAGAACGCGCTCATCTCGAGCACATCTTCTCCATACCCCAATTCGGGGCGCCCGGCTGTGTCGAAAAAGTATTCTGCAGTATAGGCGATCCCACGAGTTGCGTTCACATCCACCACGTGAATGAACTTGAGACTTAAATCACCGATATCGTAACTACTGTCGAAGGCGCCGTCCGCATAGGGTAGCGTAAACTCGAACGCCATATTCTTTGTTGGTCCAAAGGGAACTCTGAAAAACGCCTCGAAGAGACCGGCGTCCAGGTCCGAGTTGATCTGGTTGTATTGATACTGGATGCCTGCAGTCGTTGTCAGTAGCGTCGGGTTGGTGCCGTTATTTATCTCTTCGCCATCTGCCTTGTCCTGGGCAATCTGCGCGCCATCCTGGGCAGACATTTGAGTTGCCGAGAATGCAAGAACCAAAACTCCAAGCCCCTTAAACCAGTTAAATGGCATCTTTTCTCCTATGCCGCCGGATTAGTCATTGAGAGCGCGCACAAAAGTGTTTCTGGCAAACCGTCGCGTGCAGTGTGACAAAGCGGCCTCTAAAAAGTTCTTGTTCATCACCGCCCTGATGTTGATATGGTTGTCAGCCAAACATGACAGATCAGGGCGGATATTTGTATGAAATCGCTATGCAGAAATTAAAGCGCCACCCGAAACGCAACGCGCCGAGAGTTCCATCAACATTTGAGCACAGCTTTCGCGAAGTCGATGAAATGACTGAGACCTTCCGGGTAGAGGTAACGCAGTTGTCGCATGCAACTGGTGTTGGCCGGATTGTCGGATACACAACCGGCGCAGCAAGCCTGTCTCACGTTGATTTGCCGCAAGAGACAATTGTCAGAACAGATTTGGACCCGAACTCGGTCAGTTTCACCTTGCCCCTCAACGCGGGGGAATTGTGGACGGTCAACGGCGTTGAAGGGCGTTCTTCAACATTGTTTTTCAATACGAATGTCGATGAGACCTACATTTACGCAAAACGCAGGCTTTCGATTGTCGGGCATGTTCGGAAAGACCGTTTCCTGAATATTCTGGGAGCACTTCTTGGAAAAGACCAGGATGCGGTGTCGTTGCCGTCTGGCGCGATTGACCTTACTCCATCCCAGCGAAAACAACTCGTTTCGCAAATGCTAACATGGTTTCCAGTTGATCGGTTAGAGAGTGATGCTGCCGTATTGGAGGCGCGCAAAGACAGTGTTGAATCGGAAATTGCGCATTTGCTCGCGTCTGTTGCGGCTCAGACCGGGCATGAAACACCTTCGAGAGTTCCGTCGACCCGAACCAGTATTGATCTGGTGCGATCCGCCGAACACCAGTTTGATGAGGGGGGATCCGAGGCACTCGGCCTTGCAGATTTATGCGCTGCTGCAAATGTCAGCGCACCTACACTCACAAGCGCATTCCGGGAGGTAACTGGCACAACGCCGATGCGGTTTTTCATGCTCAAAAGACTTGCGCGGGTGCGTAACGAACTGCTGTCAGGCCGCGCGTCTGTGAGTGCCGTCAAACAGGCCGGATTGCGGCATGGCTTTGTTCAATTGGGCCGAATGAGTGCGATTTACCGCTCTGTTTACGGCGAAAACCCGTCTCAAACAGCCAGGGATTTTTGCGCATCCAGCAAGTAGGAAAAGTTACGAAACTCAGCTTTGCAAATTAGCGCTTTGTAGCGCTGGGCGGCTTCGATGCGTTCCCTGACACAGCGCTCGCAGCCCACAGAAACTGTTCGCATTGGGTTCCAAATTGCCGCTCATGGCGTCGAGCTTGTAGGAGTTGATGCCCTGATCGAGCGTGGTGCCATGATCGCTCGTTTCGATGGCTGGTCACCGGAAGCCACGTTTTCTAGCTTGTTACAAGATGACAGAAGGGTATGTGCTGATCGAAAACGATTTCTCGAGCCCATCAAAACGATACTTTATCGGCCTGAGCTTGGAGCCTAGCGACTTTGCCAACACAAATGGGCTGTCGACGTCAGCGACACTATGCCGTTTGTCGCATGTTTTCAGATTTCGAATCTTGGCACCACTGAACGGCGCACTGGGCGCATCCTGATCTTAGAGACTTGCCCAGACCCTTAACATTCCCTCTTTTTCGAGGGGTATTTGGTTGGACGGCAAAATGTCGTTGGACAAACACCCCCATAAATGCCCTTACATACGAAGCTCAAATGGATGTAACTGGACTTGGCTATATGGATAAATGGTGCCCCACACGTCTCCGCATTAGTGAGTTAACTATCTGAAAAAATGATGTTTTAATTTGGCAACTCAAGATAGTACCCCCAATTGCACCCCCAACTTGAGAAACTTTCGGCTTCGAATACTAGCGAAACAGTCGGGGCGGCAGGGTTTAGAGGCTTCATTTATGTTATCGGACTTAGAGCCCTGTGCCAAATTTAAACGGTGCATGTTGCAGCATGGGCGGGAAGCTGACGTTCACCGCGCACTGCCCAAATGACCACTGAGCGGGACATATTTGCAATTTGTGCAAGCGTCGGCCAACGGCGGCTTTGGTTCGCGATCAACAAATGCCTAACATAGACAGACGTACGTTCAAGACCGTTGGAGTCGCATCCAATTATCAGACGCAATCATTACTATATTGGACGTAGAGGCAATATTGACTATCGATCCAATCTCCGAGCAGTGGAGTATTGATCAAATAGAGCACCTCAAGAGTTATGATGCATGACACAGTAAACATCATAGCTCTCAAAAACTCAGGCACCGCAGTCACACCAACGATATAGATGAAAGCGAGAACTGGAATGACATATATACCTGTCACAACTAGTCCTACAATGCTGTCTGCTCCGCCTTCGATTATTTCCCGATAGGGCACGAAGAACAATAGGTATGGAATTGCAAAGACAATAAACAGAGAAATAAATGAGTTTGAGAATCTTAGGACGATGAATAACAGCCAAGTCCGCGGGTGGCGACGGAAGAACCTGATTATTTTCCTTCCTTGATCCGCGCCAGACTCAATGGTGTCTTGTCGGAAAATGAAGCCGAAAGCAGCGGGAACACAGACGCTCAATGAAAACAATGCTGCGTTCACTTGCTCAGGGTTTAGATCAGGAAAATAGGGAACTTTTCCAAGTATCTTTCCGATGGCTGAAGCAACCTCACTCCACCTAAAGATAACCAAGTGCACAGCCCTTAGAATTTGATTGCGAGATAAATCGACTAGGTTTGGCAATGTAGAGGTTAGGGTGAGTGCAGCGAGAATTCCTCGGAACCACCAAAAAGCTGAAAGCCAATTGACAAAACTTCTCTTCACTTTCATTCAACTTTCTAGGCAACGTATTCAGGGTGAGCGTACTACGTCAGGTTCATCGCGCAACACCTCTCCACAACATCACATCGGCCATTTGTTCTGAGTACAGCATTTGTGACTTTGGGCTCACCCCGGACCTTTGCTGCAACGTGTTCGAATGACGTCGATGCGGGACAAAACCGACCTTTTTCCCAAATACAATATTGGCGACTAACGGCCTGTTACGTTCCTTCAACGTTCCCAGTGACCCGCAATTGCTGGAATGCTTAAAGCCCGCCTGCAATCAGCTTCCGGTTTCGTGTCACAGCAAAATGGCTTGGCCGATTGAAATTGATGCAACCATTGGGTAGCGTAGTTTTGCTGTTTCAGCATAGCGCTTTGAGGGGGCCGTTGCCCATTTCTTAATTGTTCAAATGCCAACATGCCTTCCAATCTTTGCGCCCATGCCGTGATTGAGAAATCGGATTGCAGTTGGATGAGTTCGCTCGCCTGATCGGACAGACCATCGACATCAGATGCAAGCACATAGCGACCAGCGGCCTGAGCTTCCTGGGCGACCAGACCAAAGGCTTCCCAACGCGACGGCATGGCGACCAGATTTGTTTCGCGATATGCGCCAGCCAGATCGTTGCAGTGTCCGCGGAAGGAAATGCGTGGATCACCCTTTGCCATGTCTCTCAAATTGGCGTGTTCACTCCCATCCCCAAAGATCATAAGGCGCGCATCAGGATCGCGCACCAGGAGAAAAACCTGGATCAGGATATCGAAACCTTTTTGCGGCTCCAGCCGCCCGAATGCGCCAATGACGCGGGTAGACGGATCCGGCGGCGCAAGCGCTTCGAACTCGGAAAGATCAACTTGAGGCCGCAACACGCTCAGCGCATCTTTGCGAACAAGCGCGCGTTGGATGAGCCATTTCGACTGACCTTCGCTGACCGCAACAACCCCGTCAAAGAGTGCATAGGACGTGCGGAGCATCGCGTAAAACCGCGTTTTGTTTTTAACATTTAACGCCGTAAAAGCACGCGTGTAGCTGTGCTCCACATGAAGGATGCGCGCGCTTGGATTGAGCGCCCGCAGCGCCATCAAGGGCGGCAAAGCGCGCCAGCTCAGCGCAAGATGTGAAACGATAACATCAGCATCCTGCCGTCCCAGCGAGACAGCGGATTTGCTGACCACTTTGACAAGTTGCTGCACCGCGCCGTGCATTTCCGGCAGTGTCAGAAGGTGGTTGAGCATGCGCATGACGCCGCCGGGTGTGGTGTCGTCAACAAGGTGAATAACGCGAGTAGGTGTCATTGTGCGGTCCTTTCCGGTGAGGTGGCGCGTTTGGCGATCAGGTTGCTCAGAAAATCGATTGGCTTGTGGCCGAGCGCCATGAGCACGACCGCAGCGCCGAAGGTCGTTGCTGTTTTAAGGGGTTCGTGAACCAGCGGATGGCTGGAGCAGGCCATCGACCCGGTGGCCATTTCCCATGCCGTTTTGCGGTCAAGGCTGGAGATCGCGCGGCGGGCCAGATACCGGTACTGGTAGGCACGTGCGGCGTGTTCGTGACGGGCAAAGAATGCGGGATTGTAGGGCCGCAGTTTGGCAATCATCCGCTCCCAGGATGCCAATTGTCGGTCGGTCGCGGCGGACAGCCCACCAGAGGCAATCCGGTAGCCTGTCAAAAGACCGGGCACTCCTTCGAGCCGCCAGTCGGTTGTCAGCAAGAGCCTCATCCAGCATTCAATGTCTTCCGACTGACGGAAGGTTTCGTCGAATACCCAGTCATGGCTTTTCTCGAACCACGGGCGCCAGGCGATATCCGCAAGCGCCTGACGCGGCATGACGGCAGCAGACCCATTGCCAACAGGATTGCGGCGCAGCACATGTGCAGTCGTAACATTTCGAAGCTTTGGTCGTTGTGCCAAGCCGGTTCCCCGGGTCGCTTCATCAATCAACTGGGACCCCGAAAAACTCACCCCGACATCAGGCGACCGTTCGAGGTGGCGCACATGGGTGGCCAGTTTTTCCGGCATCCAGATGTCGTCGGCATCGCAAAACCCTATGTATTTCCCACAAGCGACGGCAATGCCTGCATTGCGTGCTCCGGCAAGGCCGCGGTTGGGTTGACTGACGATCTGTACGCGGGCGTCATTGGTGAAGCCGCGAGCGATTTCCCGAGTGTTGTCCGTTGACCCGTCATTCACGATGATCACTTCGTAGTCCCGAAGCGTTTGAGACAGGAGCGATTCCATGGTTTCGGAGAGTGTCCGTGCCGCGTTGAAGGCGGGCACCACGATTGAGGCGATTGGCATAAAAATTCCTTTCGATTAGCTGGCAAACAGAGATTGGCGCAGAGCGCGTGGTAGAACGGGGGCCGCAAGTGCCGCGAGGGCCGTCAGCCCCCCGCGACGCAGCGGGAACAGAAAGGCAGACGCATCTTTGGCCAGTCCTGTACGGGTGTAGCTGAGCGCTTCATAACGGTCGGGGCTCACGCGCAAAGCGCGGCGTGCAAGGTAGCGCTGGTAGACCGCCTCCTGTGCGGGAGTGGGCGCCACACCAAACTGTCTGGCGGCAGCGACAGCTTGTTGCCGTCCGGCCTGCATAGCCGAAAGATTGGAAGACAAGCCGTTCGGGTTTGTGCGATACCAGACATGCAGTTTGTCGATGGCACGGATTTGATGACCGGTGCCGACCAAGCGGATCAGAAACTCCAGATCTTCGTTGTGCACCATATCCGTGTCAAAGCCGCCCACCGCGTGAAAGGCGGACGCTTTGACCGTCAGGTTGGATAGGCTGCAAACAGGGTTCTCGCCCAGCAAGTCCGAGATTGTCAGCGCTTTGCCAAGGACCGTGGATTGGGTTGTCCCCGGCTGCGGATGATCGGTAAAAAACGCAATTCTGCCGTAGAGTGCCTGCGCCACACCACGTTCGAATGACCCGCGCAGGTCGGAAAGGCGATGCGCTGTCCAGATGTCGTCGGCGTCACAAAAAGACAGATGGCTGCCCCGTGCGAAACGTGCCGCGAAATTGCGTGCATCACTGGGGCCCGAGCCATGATTGTCGCGCAGGGAAAACCGGGGGTCATTGGCGGCATATCGTGCCACGATCTCTGCGCTGTCGTCGGTCGAGCGATCATTGACGCAGATCGCCTCCCAGTCCGTGAAACTCTGGGCGCTGAGGCTGTCCAGTGTTGCAGGCAGGGTTTCGGCAGCATTGTGAAACGGCAGGATGATGGAAAAGCGTGGCATATCAGCAAACCTTTCTGAGGGTCAGTGTTTGACGGGGCAGCAGCCAGACGCTGGCGCCCAGCATTATGACCGTCGCCACGGCGAGGTAGCCTTTGGCCACCGCCATCAGACCAAAGGGGGCCAGCACCGCCACGTTGAGCGTGAGACAGACCGCCAAGGCACCGCTGACCAGCAGTTCCTGCACCGGGCGGTTTTCAGCGCGCAGCCATCCGGCGGTCGCAGACCAGACCACTGTTGGCATTGCAGCAAGGCAGAGCACGGAGACAGCGGGCGCAACGGACTGCCAGTCGCTGCCAAGCAGCAACGGCACGTAGATCGGCGCAAGAATTGCCTGCAACACGATGACAGGTGTCACCAACATCATGCAGTGCACCAGCCCGTCCCGCACCGCGCCCGCGCGGTTTTTCGCGGCGCAAAGATGCGGGAAAAGGACAACCGAGAACGCTTGGGCGAAAGAAGTGGCCAGTCCCAGCCCCGCATTGAAAGCCATGAAATAGTAGCCCAGCGCCTCGGCACCGAGCAGCGCGCCGACGACCAGCTTGTCAGCCTGCAACCGCGCGACCTTGACAAGCTCGGTGCCCAGCACGGCCCAGCCATAAGACCAGAACGGTCGCACCGGAACATGCCCCTGATCCGCCACTGGTTGCCAGGGCCGAAGCCGGCGCATCAGAACCAGCCAAATGGGGGCGGCCATTACACGTGGTATGACCATGGCAACCGGGGACGCCCAGACAAAGGCCAGCGCCGCGGTCATCAGGTTTGCACCGACAACCTGAGTCCCGGCAATCGCCGCTGTTTGGTGCAGTTTGCCCTCCCGCATGGCGAGCGCCGCCTGCACCAAGCCCGCCGGCATGAACAGATATTCAAGCGCCAAAATGGCCAAGAGCCCCGAGGTGAGCACGTAGCCACTGGCGAAAAGCGCGGCAGCCACAAGTATTTGCAGCGCAAACAATGCCAGACACCAGACCCAGAAAATGCGCCGTGCCGTGTTGCAGGTTTGCGCAAGAGCGCTTTCAGGCGCTGCTACGATGCGCTGTCCCACGCCGTTTTCGGTCATGGCTTTCAGGATGTCACCGGTGGCGAGTGCCGCCGCGGCTATACCAATGGCTTCTGCATCCAACGTCCGCGCGACAACGATGACGACAAAAAGCCGGGATACTTTTCCGGCAACTTCTGACGCTGCATAGGACAGAAGCTGCGCGGCAAATCCGCCATGTTGTTTTTGGATAGATCGTGTCACTTCACCAACTCGTTTAAATTCGTGTTACTGAAGTTCTAGGGACAATGAATCGCTGTGTCCCGCGCTCTCCGGGAGAGGTCTGAGGGCCGTTTGTGCCCGAACCTATCCTAACGGATGGCGGACCATCCCAATGCCAGTCTTATGTGCTTTTCAGCGCCGCGGTAGAGAAAACCAATCCCAAGTGAATGGAGTAGTCATGTCTAAAGTTGTTCGGAGAAATCTATATTGTGCGGTCGCTGCTGTAGCATTGTCAGCCTGCACAAGTATGCAAAAGCCAGCCAACCTTGAACCCGTCGAAACGGGTGGTGGGTATCAATCCCAATACCGCGATGTTGCAATGAGCCGAAACGAAATGAGCTTTCTGCAATCGCCCGCCCTGAACAACTCTTCCTGCCTGCCGGAGGTGGGAGATGCACGCAATGCCGTTGCAGGTAAATGGAGCAGCCCTGTACTGACACCGCTGCTTGGCGAGAAGCTGTCTCGCAATGATCTCATTCAGGTTACAATTGACGGAGATGAAGCGCTCAGCGGTGATTTTGTTGTATCAAGGGACGGCACGCTGAAACTGCCCTACCTCAATCCAATTGCGGTGCAGGGGCGTTCGCTTCAGGAAGCCGAGCAGATGCTGAGTGACGCCTTGATCGCAGCAGAGTTTTACAACCGCCCGCCGCGTCTTTCCGTACGGGTGAAAGACTTTGCCTCTGTCGTTGTTGGTGTCAAAGGCGCTGTTTTTGAGCCGCACGCAGTACAAGTGGGTGGCATTGCTGGGGATGCTGTGGATGTGTCACGCCAGCGGGCCACCGGCGCCTCGACCGAAGGGCGCAACCTTGCTACGGCCCTGCGCGCAGCAGGTGGAGTGCGCCCGGACGCGGATCTGTCTTCTGTCGAGTTGCACCGAGCAGGACGCACGTACCGTATGGATTTGCGCGGTGTCTTCGACGGGACCGATCCAACAGACATCATCATGCTGACGGGCGATGAAATCGTCGTCAGAAGCCGCCACTGCTTTCAGGACGCGCTCATGCGTCCAAGCCCGATCAGCCCGCCGGGTGTGTCGCTTTTCCTGTCAAACCTGACCAAGCCGGCATCGAACAACGCCGGGTCCGCCATCGGGCGCGACGTGCGCGAAATGCCTTATGGCACGCGGTACATGCAGGCACTGGTCGATGCCAACTGCGTTGGTGGCACCAAGACAACCAACGCCAACCGGAAAGCGGTCCTGTTCTCCCGCAATCCGATCACTGGTGTTTCGGTCGTCATCGAGCGTGACATCGAAGATTTGTTGCGCCGGGGCAATCGGGACGATTTTGATCCCTTTGTGCTGCCCGGCGACGCCATCGCCTGTTATGACAGCACCGTCACGAGCGTTACTGAAATCGGGCGTTCACTGGCCATCCTTGGTGCCGGTCTGGTCTTTGCAAACTAGTGACTGACTTGCGCGGGCAGCCGCTTTCTTGCGGCTGTCCATGCGCCCTTGGCGCGATGCACCAAAACGGCCAACTCGTCATGCGCCCCGTTCTCCATGGCAACTTCGATCAAGATCAGGACGTCACGCAAATCATCCGCGTCAAACAAGGGCGCGCTGCCTGCAATCCGATGACACTCTTTCTGGAGCGCACTTTGATTGTCATGTTGCCACGTCGCCGTTTTGAAGTGCCCCATCAGTCTGTCGGTCTCATCGACAAATTCACCAAGCAAGCGGAAAAACGCCGCTTCACCCAAGTCTTCGCGCATTTGTTGGAGCCGGGAGCTTTGCGCATCCATGTCGAAACCCTGCACTTCGTCATCAGCCACGACCTTGAGAGCCTTGCGCAGGCTGGCTGTATCAATGGGCTTGCTGACAAAAGCGTTCATGCCCGCATTGCGAAACTTCTCAATCGCGTCGGGCAACACATTTGCGGAAACGGCAATGATCGGGACATCGGCGGAACGGCCACCCCCCCCACGGATATGGCGCGTGGCGCTCAGCCCATCCATGATCGGCATGCTGATATCCATCAGGATCGCGTCATAGGCGTTTGCGGTGGCCATTTCCACGCCAGAGCGGCCATCGCGCGCCGTGAACACTTTGTGACCATCTCTTTCGAGCATGCTCTTGATGACGAGCAGGTTGATCTCATTGTCTTCAACCACCAGCAAGTTCAGCGGCTCCGGAGCGCCGGCTGCATCGCTTTTGGAGACCGGTGAAGACACCGGCGCCGTTTCCGCCAGGGGCAGACGGACCCAGAATACGCTGCCCTCGTCCGGCTCGCTTTCGACGCCGATTTCGCCCCCCATAGACCTGACCAGCCGTCGCGCAATACCAAGCCCGAGGCCTGTGCCCTCCGAGGTTCGGTTCAGCGCGGTGTTGAGCGTGTGAAAATCCTCAAAGACGACCTCGATGTCCTCTTCTGCGATTCCGACGCCTGTATCGATAACCCGAAATTCGATCAGTGACTTTCCCGGATGATCTGAGGGACCTGTGTGCTCAACCTCTACGGTGACCTGACCACCGTGGGTAAATTTGATCGCATTGCCGACAAGGTTCAACATGATCTGTCTGAGCCGTTGCGCGTCGGCCTTGACCCAAGGCTGCGCATCGCCAACCCAGTTCCAACGCAAGACATTGCCGTTCTGCGCAGCATAGCTGCTCTGGCTGTCGATAATGTCCTGTAACAATTCGCTGAGACTGATCGCCTCTTTCGCAAGCGTGAGCCTGCCCGCTTCAAGTCGTGAGATATCCAGCACGGAATTGACATGGTTCAACATGACCTCGCCGGAAATCTCCATATTGCGCAGGAATTGCTTTTGATCTTTGGTCAGACGCGTATTGCTCAAAAGGTTCAGGTTTCCCAGTATGCCATTGAGCGGGGTGCGGATTTCGTGGCTCATTACTGTCAGAAATTCATCCTTGGCCTTTTGTCCCGCGAGCGCCTTGTCGCGGGCGTCGATCAGCTCTTTTTCGTCAGAGACCCGCCGCGAGATATCGCGGATGAAACTGATGACAATCTCTCCACTTGCATCCTGCGCCGATTGCAGGGCCAGTTCGACCGGGAAAATTTCTCCATTTGCGCGCATGGCTTCCAGTTGCACACGACCTTTTCCAACGACCCGCTTTTCACCGCCTTGCTGCATCCGCTCCATCCCCGTTTGATGGGCGTCGCGCAGATGGGGCGGGACGATAAGATCGCCTATTGGTTTGCCGATCGCTTCTGCTTCGGTGTGGCCGAAGATTGCTTCGGCAGCGGGATTGAAAACCACCACATTGCCGGTCATGTTAGCGACGATAACCGCATCCAGTGACGTTGACAGAACGGTTTGCATGCGCTGGTTTGTCTGGCTCAGTTCCTTGCTGCCGAGCCGGATTTTTCTGTTGACGGACAGCAGATATGCGCTTGCCAGCATCAGCGCGAGCAACAGCACACCGGAAAAAGCCGCGAGTTGGGTCAGCGTTCGCGCCGTCTGCGCCCGGCGGTCATCGGAGAGTTCGGCGAAATAACCCAAACCCGCCACAGACAGCGATCGCACATCCTGCTTTAGGGTGATGGCGCGCTGCAGAATTCCTTCAAGCGCGTCCAGAAACACACGGTCTTCCGCGTCAACAAACCGGACATTTTCATTCAAAAACCCGGATAATGAGGCAAGCGGCATCGCGAACTCCGGAAGCGCACGCAAGTCACTGAAAAGCCGCCCTGATTTAAGCGTATCGACACGGCTGAAAAACACATCGAATTCACGGCGGACTTTTGCCAGCCCGTCTGTCCCCACGGCGTCGGGTTCATGCCCGAGATGTTCGATTGCGTTCAGGAAGGACAGGTATTCGACCTCGACTTGCGTCAGGGTCCACTGCACGTTGTCGGAACTGGCAGAACGCTGCTGTTCCAGATCAGAGAAAACCTGCCGTCCAAGCAAAATGGTGATCAGCAGGATTACAAAAAGACCAAGGCCGATGACCCAAAACAGCCATCGACCCGGTAATTTTAGTTTTTCGGTGCCGAAGTTCATGCCGGCCACCGGATAGTCACGCAAAACACTGGCACGCTATTGGACGACCTCAAGCCGATCCAATTGCCAGATGCTGCGCGAATAGACCAATTCGGATCTGTATTCAGCATCGCTGTCGTAGGGATAAACAATCCAAAGTGGCCCTTTCTGGCGACGGGACATCGGCTGTCCGTCCATTTCATATGCAATGATTGGCGCGTCGACCTGAGCCGCGTCAACCGGCATTTGGACAGAATAATCGTTGAGCGCAGTTGCGCGGAGCGTGCCTGCCTCTACTCCAAGACTTTCCAGCAACGCCGACAAGGGCACGCCAACAAACCGGTTTTTGCCGTCTGTCCAGATCGTTGTTGTCTCGAAGCTTGTGGCGGGCAACGCTTGCAACATGTCCATATCGAACACGGCAGCCTGATCTGCGTTTGTTACTTTTATGTCGCCAGTGACGGTCAAGACGGCCTCCCCCTTCGGTGGCATGAGCGGATCGGCAGAAGCAATACCCGTGCCAAACAGCGAGCAGGCGAAAAGCATGACAAAGAAGCGGCGCATATAATCCTCCATAGTACTTGACCCAGTTATGCCCGCCCCTGTGTTGTCATCGCAATCAAGCATGCGGATAGCGACCTATCCTTACGGATAGGTTAGCGCCTCAGGCAACCTTCGACAGTGCGGTGGGCTGTTCGCCAAAGACACCGTCGAGGTCGGCTCGGTCTCGGGCGTAGGCCGCAGTTGCCTCCAGATAGCCGCGGACAGACCCGCAATCGAAGCGCTTCCCGTCAAAGGCATAGCCATCAACACCGGTGGCGTGCAGATCAGCCGCAATCGCATCAGTGAGCTGAATCTCTCCGCCCGCCCCCGGGTTCACTTCAGCAAGTCGGTCAAAAATAGACGGTTGCAGCACATACCGGCCTACGATGCCGTAGCGGGACGGTGCGGTGCCAGCCTTGGGTTTTTCGACCAGACCCTGAAGACGTTGCCTGGCCCCTGCACTTTTTGCAATGTCGACCACACCGTAAGACGACAGGTTCTCTTCGGCGACAACTTGTGTCGCGATCATATGCCTGTTGCTCTGCTCTGCCGAGGCAATCATTTGGGCAAGCGCCGGTGTGGATGTCATGATAATGTCATCGGGCAGGATTACGGCGAAGGGCGCGTCTCCCACTGCGTTGCGCGCCAGCGAGACGGCATGCCCCAACCCCAAGGGTTGATCCTGCCGAATGAAGTAGGCGGACCCGCCGGGAAGATTGGAAGCCTGCAGCGCATCCAGTATTTCTGTCTTGCCCTTGGCAGCAAGTGTATGCTCCAGCGCCGGCATTTCCGAGAAGTAGTTCTCCAGCGAAGATTTGCCCGCGGAGGTGATGAAGATAAACTCCTCGATCCCCGCAGCCCGCGCTTCGTCGACTGCATACTGAATGATCGGGCGGTCGATCAAAGGCAGCATTTCCTTCGGAATGGATTTTGTTGCGGGAAGAAAGCGTGTGCCAAGACCAGCAACGGGAAAGACGGCTTTGCGAATGAGTTTCATGAGTTTTCTCCGGTTTGCCAGGGGATTAATAAGCGCCGCGGCCGGTGAAAACGGCGCGGAAGGTAAGTGCAATCAGCAATACGTCCAGCAGCAGCGAGCGCGACCGCACATATGCAAGGTCCATATCGATCATTTTGTCGAAACCGATGTTTGCGCGGCCTGAGACCTGCCAGACACCCGTAATGCCGGGTCTTTTCTGCAAGCGTGCAAGGGCGTGTTCGGGGTAGGCCGCGACTTCTTCCGGCAGCGCAGGACGTGGACCGACGATGGACATCTCGCCTTTGAAGACGTTGACCAGTTGTGGAAGTTCATCCAGAGAAGTGCGCCGCAAAATTCGACCCACCCGCGTGACGCGCGGATCGTTGCGTGCCTTGAAACAGATGCCTTCGCGGTCCGAAGTATTGACCAATGCGGCGCGACCTGCTTCTGCATCAGTGTGCATTGAGCGAAATTTCAGCATTGGGAACGGCTTTCCATTCCGACCGATGCGTGCTTGTCGGAACAGAGAAGCTCCTTTGCTGTCAAGGCGGATGGCTGCGCCGACAGCGAGCATCGGCAAGCCCAGTACGGCAAGTGCTGTTCCGGAGATCATGACGTCCATCGCGCGCTTTCCTGCCTCGACACCGTCAAGCTGTCGCAGCGCATCAGCACCCGCACGGGCCATGAAGGTGAAATTGCCAAGCACATATCTTTTGGCGAGCCGGCGCGGCTCCATGGCAAGGCGCCACGCCCACTCCAGTTTCACGCGACGGACTGCAGCCGGCGCACGGGACACGTTGCCGGCCAGAAAATCGAAGAGCGCTCCGACACCCAGAACGAGTTTTGCATTCAGTTGCTTGCCGTTGCGGTCAATCCAAAGCTCCTGCCGCGGGACACCCAATGCGACCAAAACGATATCGGCGTCGCATGCGTTGATCGCGTGCACGCAAGCGGCTTCATCTTGGGCTTGTCCAAAGCCGTCCCGCGTACCCGCCACCCGCAATCCGGGGATCAAATGCGCAAGCCTGTCTGCCGCCCGCTGTGCGGTGCCGGGCGTGCCGCCCAATAGAAAAACCGATAGCCCCTGAGTTGCCGCGCGGCGTAGCAACACGGGTACAAGGTCGGTGCCGTTCAGATTGGCGGTGAGGTGGTGGCCACGCATTTTCGCCGCCAGTTCGACCCCAATCCCGTCGGGCAAAAGGAAATCGGCACGCGCTAGTGTTGCGCGATATTGCCTGTCTTTGGCGCGGATATTCGCGCAATGCGCGTTGATGAAGAAAACCGACGCTTTGCGCTGAGACAAAAGGTGGTCCGCGATAACCGCAGGGTCTGCATCCACAAGCGGCAGCCCCAATACTTCCTTAAATGCCGGCGCGGGCACAACCACCTGTTCAGCATTCTCATAAAGGTAATTCTCTGATGCATATTGCATTTTCTTGTTCCGATCTTGTTTGATGACGTTGATCGGCAAGGTGCAGCAGGCGTCTTGAATTTCACAGATGGGCGAAGGGACAGATAACGGTGCATTCGTCTGTATGGGATATCTGAGTGGGTCTGACGCCGGCGCACTCAGAGGGTGCGCCTATCCTTCCGGATAGCTGTTGCTGTCCTATTGCCACTATTTTGACAGGGGATGAAACTTAGTATGTCGGCACATGTGTAAAGCGAATCGTGTTAGGAGGTGCAGATGAGAGTTCTAATCGCAGATGACCATGAGTTGGTGTTGGACACGCTGGTGGCCTATGTGGAAGCAACAGGTGGCATCGAAGTTGAAACCGCCCCAGATTTCCCATCGGCCCAGAAGAAGATCAGGGACAGCCGCCCTTTCGATTTGGTGCTTCTGGATCTGAACATGCCGGGCATGGATGGCCTCAAGGGCCTTGAGGCTGCAATCGCGATGGACGGAGCGGCGCGTGTCGCGCTGATCACCGGGGAAAGCTCCCGCGATTTGGCTGAAAAGGCTCTGGCAGCCGGTGCCGCCGGGTTTGTTCCCAAAACGCTGCCGGCAAAGTCGCTTGTCAATGCGATACGCTTTATGGCGATGGGAGAGCAATATGTTCCCGCCGGGTTCATGTCCGCCGCTGAGCCCGAGAATGACCACCCGATGGCCAAAAAACTGACGCAGCGCGAGATGCAGGTCTTGCGGGGGCTTACCGAAGGCAAATCCAACAAAGAGATTGCACGCGATCTGGACCTCTCTGAACCGACCATCAAGCTGCATGTCAAAACACTTTACCGCAAAGTCGGGGCCAGCAATCGCACACAAGCAGCATTAACGGCCAAAGAAGCCGGCCTGTTCTAAGACGCCCTATCCAAAGGGATAGGGTTGAACCTCCGATGCGCCACGGTTTAGCCGTCCGCGCCCGGGACAGACGCATGACACTGACATATCAAGTGCCCAGCTCACGAGGTAAGTCATGTACAAGACTGCAAAAGTTTACGCACCAACAAAAAACCCTGCTGGCCGGTTGCGCTGGCTCGCTATTTCCAGAATGCCGCTCCGGTCTCTGGGCTGGCGTCGGTTCCTCATGGGAGGACGCTTGTCCGACGCGGGGCGTTTGCCTCGCTATGTTGCGGTATTTCTTCTTGGCGCTAGTGCGCTTTGGGCACCGATCGCCGGTTATCTGGCCACGGCCCCTTTGCAATTCACCTCGCAGGCCTCGCTCATTCTGCCCGGATCCGGCGCATCGGCGTCAGTCAATCTCAATAACATCGGGCAAGCGTCTTCCTACGCAAATTCCGCGTTCTCAAGTGGGTCGATCAGCCCGACCGAAACTTACAAACGTCTGATTGGCGCGGACAGAATTCTGTCAGCTGCCGCGGCATCCGTTGGCGTCTCCACTGAGGTTTTTGGCAAACCGCAGGTCACGCTGGTCGATCAGACGAGTCTTATACACTTGTCGACGAAAGGTGGCTCGCCGGAGTTGTCCCAGGCCTATGCCGACGCCTTGCTGGGCGCATTCTTCGCTGAAATCGACGCTCTGCGGGCCGATGAAATCGCGACACGTGAATCCAGCAGCCAGATTGCTATCGCGGAATACACCGAAGCCGTAACAGCGATCCGGGCGACAATCTCACAATTGCAAAAGAGCAGCGGGCTTATGACCGCCGGTCAATACACTGAACAAGTAGCGGCACATGAACGCCTCAAGGAACAACTGCTGCAATTGGAAGCGGAAGCCAGCGAAAAAAATGAGGCAGTGGGGGCGCTGGAAACCGCTCTGGGCCTCCCACCGGAAACCGCGGCACTTACATTGAAGCTATTTGCCGACCGCCAATATCTGACATTGGTTGAGGATATCGCAACCCGCGCGGCGTTGTTGGCACAGGCACAAGCGAGTTTCGGGCCCCGACACCCGAATTACATCAGCGCAAAAGACGCCTACGAGGGCGCACGTCAGGCTTCACTGGCACATGCGGCGCAGGTTACCGGCCTGAATGAAACGGCGCTCTCAGGCCTCGACCGCGCGCCGCAAGGAGAACGCGCATCGCTTCTCAGCAGTCTGGTAAAAGAGCACACTCAGCGTGAGGGGCTCGTGAGCAGGGTCGCCGTGTTGAAGCAGCAAATTGAAGCGGACGAGGCGCGGCTCAACACCTTGGCGCCACTGGCAGCTGAGCTTGAGGATAAACAGCGAGACTTCAAAGTGGCGGAGGCCGTTTTTGCATCGGCGATCGCACGCTCGGAATCCTCGAAAACCGATGTCTATGCCTCGTATCCGCTGGTGCAGGTGCTGGAAGATCCATCCTTGCCAGAAGACCCCTCTTCGCCGCGTCGCAAGCTCTCTCTGGCCGCAGGCATAGCTGCAACGCTCCTGCTGGTTGGCGGATTGGCTATCGCTTGGGTTCGCCAGTCTATCTTGGCGCGCCTTCTGGCGGATCCCACTAAACCCGGTGATGCATGACAATCCGTCCCGAAAATCCTGCAGAGCGGATCGTTTGGACGACCCTCGTCTGGACCTGGCCTTTCTACGCAATCGGGGCGCTTTATGTGGTTGGGCCGGTCTTGGCTTGGCTGCTGGCGGGACTGGCGGCGCTGTCGCTCTACCTTGGGCCTGCGATACGCCGGGATCTGCGCGCGACGGGTCCGGTACCGGGGCTGATCTGGTTGTGGTTTCTCGGCATGGCTCTCATGCTATTTGCGCTCTGGGTGGGGCATCTGAATTGGGGTCTTGGCACGGGCAAAATCATCAAGTCGTCCATTGGCTGGGCCAAAGGCTGGGCTTTGCTCGCCCTTTTCCCACTTGCCGGGGCTGTCTTGCCGATCCGACGCGAGGTGCTGATCCGCGCGCAGTGCATTGTCGGCCTTTGGACACTTGCGCTTGCGCCGTTACTGTTAGCTGCGCCGTATCTGGGTTTGCCTGAACGGATTTTCACCTCGCCCCTGAAAGCCGTAGGAGGACCGGGGCCTGAGTATTTCACGGTTTTCCTTTATACCTTCGATCCGTCCAGTTGGACTGCGCGCTGGCAGTTCTATGCACCTTGGTCGCCCTTCGCCGCAATCCTCGGCATTTTGATGGTACTGTTCGCTCTTGAAGAACATCAACGCAAATGGATGCTGATCGGGGTTTGCGCCGGTGTTCTGATGATCTTGGCCTCGAAATCGCGCATGGGCTTGGTCGGCTTGGTCGCCTGCACGATGGCCCCTCGACTTTTACCACTGATCGCAAAGTCCAGCATGTGGTTTGCGATCTCCGCGATAACGGCCAGCGCCGCGGTTTGGGGAGCCTTTGCATACGATATGGCGATTGCGGCTGTCCGTGGCTTCAAGGGGGCCCGCGCAGACAGCACGCGCGTCCGCGAAACACTACAGCGGATCGCATGGGAGCGCTGGCAATCTGATGCCGTCTGGTTTGGGCATGGCACTGTGCAACCCGGTCCACACTTGGTCGAATATATGCCGATTGGCAGTCATCACACATGGTACGCTCTGCTTTTCGTAAAGGGTGTGATCGGTTTCATGGCCTTTTTGGTTCCCTTTTTAGTGCATTTCGCCTTCGTGATAGTCGACACTATCCATCACGCAAGAGGCCGTCTTCCGCTTGGTATTCTTCTCACTTTCCTTCTCTTGTCGTTCGGCGAAAACATCGAAATCGAAGTATACCTGATGTGGCCCGCACTGGTTATGCTGGGATGCCATCTTCGCGAAGTAGCAAGCAAAAACCAGAAAGCTGTACCCGGTGCGCGGGACATTGCAAGTCTGGTTTCAGAGCGCTACTAACCGTCGGCTTCTGTGCACCGAAGGTCCTCTTTCTGCGCTAGCTGCCAAATTTTCAGGTTGCGGCGCTGCTGGCTAAGGGCTCAGAGCCGTCATTCGCCGCAGAGCGTATGAACGTCTCACATGCGGGACAAAGCGCTGTTTCGCTGCATTTGCGCGAACGTCCGTTTTTTGATTGAGATTCTAGACGTATACTCATCGAGTTTTCGGGACTAGGCTCGCGAGATGGAACTATGGCAACCACTCTCTATCGCTTTCTTCTACCTTGCAGCAGGCAATACAGTGATCGCTCGTGTTGCTGGAACCTGTACGCAAGGTGACGCCGACCGACTGTTTGGCGTAGTGCTTTCACTAGCGCTCTACGGCATAGCGTTGCTTGGTTTGTGGTTGTCGTCGAGAACCCGCTCTATCGTTTTGTTCTGCCTTCCGATTTCTCCAATCATTCTTTGGCAAGTTTGGTTTTCTTCACGCCTGAGTTTTGAAATTCTGGTACGAGGTCACTCTGCATGTACCGTTCTAGAGGGACCATTACCTGTTTATCCTGGCAGTGGTTCCGAACTCTTCTTTGCTCTGTCGTGGCCGCTCATGTCTTTCGCTGTATTGTTGGGAATTCTCGCAATTCTGCGCGGCAAATACACCCCAGCTTAGGATCTCTGGGCTTTCCGGAATGCCGCCACTCGTGCGTTCCGCAGCATTCGGTACTCTGGGCTCGGATCCGCCATTCGCTGCGAGTTTTGCAAACGTCCGGTATGGGCCGCCAGCGAAGACGGCCCGAAGTTGCTAGATTTCAATGGCCTCGGCGATTGCTAGTGCGTCCTCCAGCTCGACGCCCAGGTACCTGACTGTGCTGTCCATCTTGGTATGACCAAGCAGAAGCTGAACCGCCCGCAAGTTACCTGTCTTCTTGTAGATCTGGGTCACCTTTGTTCGCCTCATCGAATGCGTGCCATATGCGCTCGCCTCCAGACCGATTGATGTGACCCAGTCGCGGACGATCCGGGCATACTGGCGTGTCGATATATGCAGGCGCTCGTGGAAGCGGCCGGGCCAAAGGTATTCTGAGCCTACCATGAGTTCATCTTCCATCCATTTTTCGACAGAGGCGCGTGTGCCCTCGGATATCTCAAAACGTACCGGTTTTTGCGTTTTGCTTTGCAACACGGAAGCCCTTTCCTTGATCTGACCAGACGCCATGACGTCGACGACTTTCATCTTCACCAGGTCACAGCCGCGCAGCTTGCTGTCGATGGCCATATTGAACAGCGCGAGGTCGCGATGGTTCTCCGCCAGTTCAAGTCGCACCCGGATTGCCCAAACGTGTTTTGGTTTCAGCGGCCTTTTCTGCCCGACGATGCGCCCCTTGTTCCAAGCCGGGCGAAGCGCACGAATGGCCGGTAAGTTTGGTGTTTCCATGACTGATCCTCCGATCCGCCATTCCCTCCCACAACGACAACCCGACGTTGACCAAACCACCATATCACAGGATGCTGCGTTGCATCGGGGTCGGGTCCGAGCCCTGAGTCACGCATGCGGCAGAACGAACAAATATCCGCTCTGCAGCGTCCGCGAAGAAGAGGCGCGCTGCTAGAAAGTGGGTGTCTGCCCGACGCCAAGAACAAACAGCGTGCCGTCTGGATCACGCAGAATGGGGTTATGGGCTTGAACGGTTTCATTCAAATCTACGGAAGCCGGACGCGCCCCTTTGGCTTCAGCAGCTCGGCGGGCATCGGAGACTGAAGCAACCTTGATGCACGGGACCCAAGCTGCATTTGAACCGGTTGGCCAGGTCGCGGCATGTTGGAGTGCAACAAGATCGCCGCCAGGCCCGAGGAGTGCGAGACAATCCGTGTCCTGCTCGGGAGAGACCTGCCATCCAAAAAGCTCTGCATAGAACGCCAGCGGGAAGTCAGTCCCGTTGCCGACGTACACGTCAGGGCCGAACTGCCGCCGCGGAACAGGGAAGCTGTGCCGAGACAGCGAAATCCCCACCAGAGCACCGAGCGGATCGCGGACGAGTGCATTGCGACCGACACCTGGCACCTCGAATGGCTCACGAACGATCTTGCCTCCGAGCGTGGCGACACGCTTGGCCGCCACGTCCACGTCGGGGACCTCGATATAAGCGATCCAGCCATTTTCCTGCTCGGCAGGCGTCTCGGCAAACCCCGCACCCGCTTCGTTCCCGGAGAGGGCAAGGACGAAATCCTTCCCGCCGCCTCCCCAGGCAAAATCCGTCGCCCGCTCGACTTCATACGTCCAGTTGGCGACGTGCTGGTAGAATGCCATTGAGCACTCTCTGTCCGATGTGAAAAGGTCGTGCCATACGATTTGACCTGCTTTCGACTGCGTCATCGTCTTACCTCCTGACATCTTTGATTTTCTTGGCGCCGCGAACCATCTTCCCGAACGCCTTGTCGCGCGACCTGCGTTCCACAAGGCTCGCGGAGTTGAACGCGTCCTCCGCCATGAGCTTGCGCCATCTGCCAAGCCGATGGGCATCGAGAATACCCTCATCAACAGCCTCCAGAACAGCGCATCCCGGCTCGGTTTCGTGCCGACAATCGTTGAATCGACAGCGCGCGACCAACTCCTGAATATCAGCAAAAAGGTCATTGATCCCGTCCGCCGCATCGGTGAGCTGCAATTCCCGCATGCCCGGCGTGTCCAGGATCAGACAGCCATTGGGCATCGCATGAAGCTCACGCCGCGTCGTCGTATGCCGCCCCTTCGCGTCGTCTTCGCGAATGGTCTGGGTCTCGATGGATTGGCTGTCGAGCAACGCATTGGCCAGCGTCGATTTCCCAACACCGGACGAGCCGAGGAATGCCACCGTCTTGCCGGGCTTGCACCAGGTCGCAAGGTCCGTCTTCGGGGCAGAACCGCGCGCGTCAAGTGCGACGACATCGATCATGTCCGACACCGCGCGGGCCGCGTCGATGTAGTCTTGAGGATCCGCCACGAGGTCGGTTTTCGTGAGGACGATGACGGGCGCGATCCGCGCTTCGAACGCCAGCGCGGCATAGCGTTCCAGCCGCGCCACTTTGAAGTCCTGATTGCAGGAGGTGACGATAAAGGCTGTATCAATGTTCGCCGCGATCAGCTGTTCCTGCCGGTCGGTGCCGGGCGCACGCCGCTTGATGAGGCTTGTACGCTCAAGAAGGCGACTGGATCGCGGGTGCGAAGCGTCCAGCATCAGCCAGTCGCCCACGGTCACATCCGCTCTGGGAGGAAGTACAACATCAATGTTGTCTCCAAGGGCGTGCAGCCCACTGCGATGCACTTCGACAACGCGAACGGGAGGTGTCGCGGTCAAATCGTCCACGCTGATTTGCTGGGCGAAGAAGGGTTGCCATCCCAGTGCCTGAAGAGGGCTGAGTTTGGCGTGTGGTTGGGCGTCGCGCGCGTGACGCGGAAGGAAGTCCAAATAATCCCTTGTCATAGGGTGTTCACTTTCATGTCTCTGGCCCAAGTCATATTTGGGCACGGATGGTAGGAAACGAGTGAGCACATCAGGATTGTCCGTCAGCTGCAAAGCGACGGCAATATTTCAGGTGTTGCATGTGCTCCGGGAGGCGCGCTGCCTCCCTTCCTTACCGGGACATGAAATCTCCATTACAGATGATGTGCAGATAGTGAGAAAACATGCGCAATACAACCGTTGATGGCTGATTTGGAACTCTTCTTCAGATATCTGTAGCGGTCGTTCAAAGGGAAAAGGAGTACGTCAGCTCCGTCCCGCGACTGTGAGTTCGACCTCATCCAGATTTTGCGGTTGCAGCGAAAGTCGGCAATGCGGATTGCGACCGCAGCATCTCGACCAGTTGGTCAACGACCGGTATGGGCCGATAGTTATGGTCGAGAACGTACCGTTTGTAGTTCCAGTGCCTAGACAGGATGTTTGGGTGCTTTGATGAGTTCGCCTTGTCGTTCCGTGCTGACAGAGCAATACGCGCTTACTGTTGTGACGACACTTTCGTGCCCGATATTCTGAGAGAATGCCTTGAACGCTTCGCGAGTCGGGTAGTGCGTGTCAGCCCATTTCGTGAGTGTCTTGCGGAATGAGTGTGGCGCAAAGGTCGGGAGACCTGCGTTTTCGAAAGCTTGTTTGACCACTGTCCGGAGGGCGTTGGCGTTTTGATAGGTTTCCCGCTTCAATCCCACGACCGTAAACTGACCATCTTCGACCCCCATCTCCGGGGGAGGGAAAAGCGGATCATCGGGGCCGAAGAGCAATTCAGACTGAAGATATTGCACCCATGTGCAAAAACACTCCGTGTAAATCGGATCGACTGGCATGAAGTAGGTCGTGAAAGTTTTGGAGTTTTTCGTTCTCACCTGGCGCGCATCCTGAAAAACGTACCCGTCCACGAGATTGATGTGCTTAAGCCGTAGTGACGCCGCCGCGCCATCTCGTGCGCCGGAGACCATCAAGAAAGCAAAGATAGCCGCATTGCGCCGTTCGATGTCGGTCGTTGTGGGCATCAAATTGAATGTGTGACGAACCATCTCAAGAGAGGGATAGGGTCTTTCTCTGACCGCGTGAGCAACACGCTGGCCTTTTGCGTCCATGTTGAAATAGTCGGCGTCAGAGTACCGTATCCTGCTCTTGTATCCCGGTTGATCTGCCAGCCAGAAGATGAATGCCTTGATGCTGGCCAAACGCTTGGCGATGGTCGCTTTTGCGAGCGGTTTGCCTGTCTTTTTGTTTTTCTCGGTGTCCAATTTGTCCCGGTAGCGGATCGCCTGTTCAATGCGAAACTTCTTGAATGGCGCGTAGTTTGTGCTGGATTCGAAGTGCAGTATCGCTCTCTCATCCTTGTCAATGGTCGCTTCATCCTTGCGCTGGGCGGATTTGCTGTATTGCAGGTATTTTCGCTTTATGCGCTCGTTTTCTTCGTTCACTTTTCTCATGCCAGTTCATCTCCTTCAGATGTGTTGTTCAAACGGTAAGACCCGGTATCTACTAGGCTCTTCTGGCGCGGTTTCTTTTGAACGCGAACACTTGGAAGAAACGAGGTTCATCCTTGGCGGATATGATCCTGCAAATTGATGTTCCGCATGTCTGGCAAATGCCGCTGATCCTGCGAGTTTTACTGTTTTGTGCACTCAAGGTGACTGACATAGCGTGCGGTTTGCGTCCGGCTTTGCAGGAAAAACAGTAGATTTCGTCTTGTGCCAGTGGCCTCTTGCGGGACGCCGATTTCGCCCTGATGTAATCGCGGATCGATTGACCAAGGATTAGGTAAGGTTTGCGCGATGCCATAACCTCCAACCCATCCTTGATCCAGTGCCGGATAGTTGCAGGCGTCCGTCCAAGCGCATTGGCCGCTTCGATCACGTCATAGGTGCGGGATGCTTTCACCAACATGGGGTTTGGGTACTTAGCCATCCGCGTCACCCTCGAAAAGCGCCCGTATGTCCTCGACCTTCCAAACCGTGGTCCGGGGGCCAAGTTTTTGAGGCTTGGGAAAGCGACCGTCTTTCACACCCTGCCACCATGCGGACTTGGAAATAGGGATGGGTCCGGCAGGTGCTAGGATCTGGGAAAGGCGTACGAGGCCGGTCTGCGGGAATACTTTACTGTCCATTCTGATCATTCCTTGTGTGAGGTGATGTGATCAGGTTTTGGAACAGAGTTGGAAAGTAGTGGGGAAACAGGTTCCTTCGCTCAGAAACATCTATAAACCATTGATAATATGATATTTTAAATGCACTATTTCCTTAGGAAATACCTTTATTCTGATTTCCAATCTTCCGGCAGCTTCTCTGAGCCTTCCCGGAGATACTTTCGAATTGTTTTCCTGGTCAGGTTCAAGCCCAAACGATCTGCGATTCCCTCTATCTCCTTGGGAATATCGCTGCGCTTTTCGGTAGGATCAAAGCCGTATGCATCTATTGCCATCGCTGCAATTAGCTTCACCATTGAAACACGTTCACGACCATCAAATTTGTAATCGCCCTTGCGCGCTAAGTCAGGCTGGAAAGCCTTGCCGGACGCTTCTGCTCTGCGCGAAACCAGTCCGTAAAAACCTGAGTGAACCGTAAGATCTACCTCATTGATCCATGCGAACAGTTCATCAAACTTTGGCTTGTGCCTTTGGTCGTAAGGGTCGAATTTCCGCCGGATTATCTCTTTGTGACGGCTCATGTACGTCGTCACCTCATCCGGTTTTTGCCTGCTGCCTCGCTCGTCAAACTCCTTAATGGACGCGATAAAACTCGCTTCTGGTTCAAGTCCGACCGACAACCATACAACCTCATCCAATGAAAAGTATTCATGCTTTGCCCAGTGTTCGAAGTCCGCTAACTGCTTCGTGCGAAAGAGTGGCGCAGAATACCATGGCTTCAGACGACCAAACGCCGCCTCCACCTCTCTTCGGTATCTTGATATGAACTGTTTTGCTTCTTCGGACAGCGATTTTCCATCACGGCCAAATGACTGCTCAATTTGCTCTGGAGAGAAATACGATAATTCAGTCCGGATTTGTTTGGACATTTCGTCACGTTTTAACAGCAAGCGTGACAAGGCCTGCCCATAGTTTTCGCCCATCGGCGGGATTTCAGGTTCGTCCGGGCCGATAAACAGACCGCCGCCGATTTGGGTAAGTATTCTGAGGTATCGCGTTACTTGCTTTGACTTGTCCATATCCAAAGTGCTTATTCTTCCTATCGGATCAACTTGCCTTCAGTTCATCCATATATCCAGCCCACCAGTTAGATAACTTCACGCGCTCGACCCAGTGCGCGCCGCGCGCGTAAGCCCTACGCACTTCGTTTCGTTCCTCATGAGCTAATGCTCGTTCAATTGCGTCTGGATTCCAGAGGCCGCTTTCGTTAGCCAAAGTGGAAAACGTAGCGCGGAAACCGTGCGCGGTCATTTCGTCGCCGGAGTACCCCATTCGCCGAAGTGCCGCGTTCATAGTGTTTTCGCTCATTGGTCGGTGCCATGAACGCAAGGAGGGGAATAGGTATTCGCTTTCGCCGGTCAGAGGGCGTAGCTCGTCCAGCAACGTGATCGCTTGATCTGCGAGAGGCACAAAATGATCCCGACGCATTTTCATTTTGCCAGCCGGGATGGCCCATACCCTTTCTGCTTCATCGAACTCGTCCCATTTTGCGTGCCGCAACTCTCCGGGGCGCTGTGCAAACAGGGCCAAAAGTTGAAGCGCGATACGAGTTGTCACTTGGCCATCGAAAACGTTAATCTCGCGCAGCAATGCGCCGAAAGCGGTCGGATCTGTGATTGCAGCGCGATGCTGGCGGGTCGGGCGGATCAGCGCATCGCGCAAGGCATAGGTCGGGTCGGTTTCTGCAAGGCCACTTGCAACCGCATAGCGAAACACCGAACCGATACGGGCGCGCAAACGGTGCGCAGTTTCATAATTCCCCTTCGCTTCGACCTTTCGCAACGTCCGCAGGATCATTGGTGCAGTTATCGCCGTTATGGCCTTTTTGCCAAAGTCGCGATTCGCTAGCTTCAGGTGATACGCCGTTTTGTCTAACGTAGCCTTGGATTTCCCTTCTTTGCGCTGCTTGGTCAAGAACGCCGCACCGAGCTTTTCGAAGGTTTGGCCACTGGCTTCCGCACGACGCAGCTTTTCTTCCTGCTTCAGTTCTGATGGATCAAGGCCATCGGCAAGGTTCGTTCGAGCGGCATCCCTTAGCTCACGGGCCTTGCTCAAGCTCACGGCAGGGTAGTCGCCGAATACAATGAGCTTTTCCTTTCCGTCGATGCGATACTTGAAACGCCATGACTTTGAGCCACTGACCTTGACCAGCACGAAAAGTCCGTCGAAGTCGCTTACCTTGTATGGTTTAGAATTGGATTTCAGGTTCCGAATCTTGGCATCGCTCAGGGGCATCTGGGGGTACGCTCCACATCTGACTTTTCAGCGTACCCCCAGAATGACCCCCAATCTGGGGGTACGTCGTCGGATTGCAAAAAACTGTGGTGGACAAACATTCTCATAAAAGACCTTATATACAAGGCTCAAATGGATGTCACTGGACTTTGCGATATAGGTATATGGTGCCCCCACACGGACTCGAACCGCGGACCTACTGATTACAAATCAGTTGCTCTACCAGCTGAGCTATAGGGGCACTGCGCGGTCGTTTAGTCAGTTTGACAGCCTCGTGCAAGAATAATTTGAGCGAAAAGAGGCTCTCGTTAATCGTTTGATCCCAGGTATCAGCCAAGTTAGCGTTTCCATGGCAGAAACGAGCAGCAGGACAGAATGCAACTGGTCTTTCACAGCGGGGCGCATTTCTCAGAAGAAGAACGGCTAATGAAATGCTTGTTGCGTAACAAGGAGGCGTTTCAGGCAAAAGGTGTTTCTGTTCCCGGTCCCGGGAAATACCGGAAATTGCTGCGTCAGACGCTGGGTGCGATGTCAAAGGGGGAGCTGGCGCTCGATGCGGAAGAGGTGCTGTTTGATGCGATCCTCGATGCCGAACAAACCGACCGGGTACTCTTATCCAACGCTCATTTTTTTGGCGCACCTCGGGCAGCGTTGCGGAAAGGGTTTTTGTACCCCAATGCTCCCGAGCGTATGGCATCCCTGGTCAGGTTGTTTCCGGGCCATGATCTGGAGCTTTTCATGGCAATCCGGAATCCGGCCACTTACTTGCCATTATGTTTCGAACAGTCACCACGCGAAACCCTGCCAGATTTCATGGATGGCGTTGATCCTCGGGCATTGAGATGGTCGGATACATTTCTGCGTATTCGCCAAGCAGCCCCCGAGGTTCCGATTACAGTCTGGTGCAACGAGGATGCGCCGCTCGTCTGGGCACAGGTGGTGCGCGAAATGGCTGGGCTGGAACATGGCGAACCCGTTGTGGGTGGCTATGATCTGCTGTGTGACATCATGTCTAAGGACGGCGCTTCGCGCTTTGCAAAGTATATCGAAATCAAATCTGACTTGTCAGAAATCCAAATCCGACGCGTCATGACGGCGTTTTTGGAGAAATTCGCGGTCGATGAGGCCGTTGACGAAGTGATTGATTTACCGGGGTGGAGCGCGGAACTGGTCTCTGAACTGACAGAGATTTACGACGAAGACGTCTTTGACATCGAACGTATTCCGGGCGTGCAATTAATCTCGCCCTGAGGTGTCCGAAATCGTGCGCTCAAGGTGCCAATATCCTTACAAAGTCACGGCCTGGCCAGTCGCGGCAGATTCTTGCGCGGCAAGACCCATGCGCACCGCCCAAAGCCCATCGTCAAAACTCACTTCCGGTGCATCGCGTTCGCCTCGAACCAGCTCTAGAAACCGCTGATGTTGATAGAACGTTGATCCGTTGTGATCTCCTGCCGCCAGCAAAAGCGGATCCACTGGCGCTTCTCTGACTTCGGGTCGCTTTGGGGCGCGCGGGCTGATTTCCAGCAAGGGCGTGGGTGCAGGACCAAGGTCATCAGGCCAAAACCGGGTTGGGCCGGGGACAAAGGCCTCGATCTTGCCCAGTGGTCCTGTGGCTGAGATAACTTCCTGATAGCGGGCGCCCTCGGCAAACATGCACAATTCAAGCATCGCCCGGGAACCGCCGTCAAAGTCGACAATGACATAGCCGTTGTCGAGAATGTCGGGGGATTTACCGGCATATTGCTCCTCCAGGTGGTTAACGTCCTGCGCTGCACTTGCCATGATACGGATCGGGCGTTGATTCAGCGCCAACCGCATCAAGTCGAAGAAATGACAGCATTTCTCGACAAATGTTCCGCCAGTTTGAGCATTGAAACGATTCCAGTCTCCGACCTTTTCGAGGAATGGAAACCGATGTTCACGAATGGTCAGCATCTTGACGCCGCCTGTTACCTGCTCCGCTTCTTTCAACAGTGCCGCAATGGGCGGCATGTAGCGGTATTCCATCGCAACCCAAAGCGGAGCAGGATACCCGCCAGCAAGTGTGCTCATTCGCGAAATGTCGGCTGGTTCCGTCAGGAGCGGTTTTTCCACCAACAAGGGTAGGGGTCGTGTGTCCGCGATTTCGGCGATCTGGTCGGCATGGCAGAAATTTGGGCTTGCAATGAGCAGGCAGTCTAGGGTTGGCAGAGCGATCAGCTCCGCCAACGACGTGGTGAAGGTAGCATCTGGTGCAAGAACGGATGCTTCGGCGCGCATCTGGCTATCAGGTTCAAATATTGCGGCGACTTCTGCATTCTTAAGCAAGGCGATGTTCCTGATATGCTCTTGCCCCATCATGCCGCAACCGATGATCCCGTAGCGCGTTGTCTGAGCCATTCCGTCGTCCTTGTTCATTTAAGCCGTTGTACATAAACCGCGCGTTTTGGGTCGAACCAGGTGCGCGAAAACTCCACTGCTTCGCGGGCGTCGGCCCAGCTAAAGCGTTCGATATAGCCGCAATCCCCGCCGGAAGGCGCAAACGACGTTGGTGTCCATTCGGGAAACGTGCCGATGCTCACCCTGTCTTCGGCACGGGTCACCCAGAAGTGCAATCTCTTGAAGTAGGTCTGGTAGAGAGAATCAGACAGGACATTCTGGCTCAATGTCCCGACGGAAGCATCCAGCCAGATCTCTTCGACCGCGATTGCTACATCATTCAACCAGCGGCGGCGCCGAATGCGGGTGGCAAAACCCGAAAGCCCAAAGGCTGGCAACGTATCCGGCTTTTCCAGCACCTCGACTGAGAGGATTTCGGCGGTAGGCAAACCACCACCCTCCAACAGCTCCAGCCGGAACATCGCATAAACGCCGGAGGTCTCTTGGCTTTTCTGGATATAGTTGCCCGAGCCTTGCACGCGTCGCAGCAGGCCTTTTTCTTCGAGATCTGCCAAGGCTTTTCGTAATGTACCAACGGACGTACCATAGGCGCGCGCCATTTCCCGCTCCGGCGGCAGCCGTTCACCGTCAAGCAGCCGACCGGCATCAATCTCGCGGATGATGAGCTCGCTCAACTGAATGTACTTTGGCAAAGCGCCTGCATGTTTCTGGGCGGAGGGCATCAGTCGGTCACATTCGGAGTCAGAATTGATACACCATTGATCTACATTATTGCGAATGCTATGCAAGAGGAAATGAGCGTTCGCGTCGGGGAGTTTAAAATGACGATTGTTCCGGTCACATCTGCTGACCTTGATGCAGCCGAAGTCTCGTGGTTTTCAGCGTTGTGCTCGGATGACTACCAGTTTCTTGGTGTGCCGGACGGTGACCTGCGGTCAAGCTGGGCCCATTGCTCAGATATCGTCAAAACTGCTGAGGCACAGGGGTTTCGCAATATCCTGTGCCCGTCCTCCTATCAGGTCGGACAGGATACGCTGAGCTTTGTTGCGGGCTGTGCGCCAATTACCAGCAAGATCAACCTGCTGGCCGCTGTGCGCTGCGGTGAGATGCAACCGATCATGCTTGCACGCACCATCGCAACGCTTGATCACATGCTCGAAGGACGGCTGACGGTTAACATCATCTCTTCCGATTTCCCCGGTCAGAAAGAGCCGAGCCCCTATCGCTACCAGCGGTCGCGAGAAGTTGTGGAGATTTTGAAGCAGGCCTGGACCCGAGACGAAATCAACCACGAAGGAGAGGTTTACAATTTCGCAGGCCTCACTACGGATCCGGTCAAACCCTACCAAACCGGCGGACCGCTGCTCTATTTTGGAGGATATTCGCCGGATGCGCTCGATCTGTGTGCCGAGCATTGCGACGTTTACCTGATGTGGCCCGAGCCGAAAGAGCAGCTTGCCGGACGCATGAAAGCCGTACACGAACGCGCAGCCGAGAAGGGCCGGACGCTGGATTACGGCCTGCGCGTGCATATGATCGTTCGGGACACCGAAGCAGAAGCCAAAGAATACGCGGATTACATCGTCTCAAAGCTTGATGATGAATATGGGCGCAAGATCAGAGAACGGGCATTGGATGCAACGTCGCTGGGCGTGTCGCACCAGTCCAAGAACCGCGATATCGCGGATGAGTTCGGATATATCGAACCCCACCTGTGGACGGGTGTCGGACGGGCACGATCCGGTTGTGGTGCCGCGCTGGTAGGATCCGCGGATCAGGTGCTGAGCCAGATCGAAGAATATCAGAAGATGGGCATTCGAGCGTTCATTTTCTCAGGCTATCCGCACATCGACGAAGCAGAGCACTTCGGCCGTCTGGTGATGCCCCATCTGAAAACATGTTCGCTGCCCAAAGCCTATGGGCGCGTACCGGCGTCACCACCAGCAACGCCTCTCGCGGCGGGAGAACGGCGCTGATGGAACGGGTAAGCCTGGCTCATGACCTCGAATTTAGCCGCATCATTTACGGAATGTGGCGCCTGGCAGATGATGCCGATACGTCCATCGGGAAAGTGCGTGCCAAAATTGACGCCTGTCTCGACCAAGGCATCACAACGATGGATCAGGCCGATATATATGGTGGCTACGTCGCCGAAGCCGTTCTCGGTGCATGTCTGAAAGAAAACAAAGAGTTACGTGATCAACTGGAGATTGTGACCAAGTGCGATATCATTGCGCCGACAGGAAAGTACGCCGATGCCCGCGTCAAGCATTATGATACGTCTGCCGCGCATATCACCGCTTCGGTTGAAGCGTCCCTGTTGCATATGGGGCTCGAGCAGATTGATCTGCTTTTGATCCACCGCCCCGATCCCCTGATGGATGCAGCTGAAACCGGCGGCGTGCTTGACGCTCTTGTCGCGAGTGGCAAGATCAAGGCGGCGGGGGTTTCGAATTTCCGGCCTTGGGACTGGGATTTGTTGCAATCGAACATGACCAACGTTCTGGCCACCAACCAGATCGAACTGAGCCTAGCTGCCCGTGACTGCTTCACAAACGGTGATCTGGCGCACGCGCAACAACATAAAATCAAACCTATGGCCTGGTCGCCGTTAGGCGGCGGCAGTTTGATGACCGAAACAAGCGCCGTTTCGTCGAAACTGGATGCTATTGCTGCCGCACAAGGTGTCGATAGGGCAGCGGTTGCCGTAGCCTGGTTGCTGGCGCATCCCGTAGGAATACTGCCGGTGATGGGCACCAACACCCTAAGCCGCATCGCAAGCTTTTCAGATGCGTTGCGCGTCGAAATGGACCGCCAGACCTGGTTTGAACTTTACGAGGCGGCAAACGGATATGAGGTGCCATGATGCCAGACGGAACCATGCAGATAACGCCTTTTCAGGGCTTTGAACCCACACCGGATACTCAGCGTCAGTTTCGCGACGGTTTGGGTCGTTTTGCATCCGGTGTCACGGTGGTGACAGCGAGGACGCCCGATGGTGGCATCATCGGAATGACCGCCAATTCGTTCTCAAGCGTTTCGATGGACCCGCCATTGATTTTGTGGTGTCCCGCGAAGACCTCAAGTCGCTATGCGATTTTTGAACAGGCCGAGCACTTCGCGATCCATGTGATGTCTGCCGAACAGCAAGCTGTTGCACTTGGTTTCGCACGTTCAGGGACGGCCTTCGACGGATTGGACGTACAAATTAACGCGTTTGGTGTGCCATTGCTGAACGATTGTCTGGCGCGTTTTGAATGTCAAACCAACGCGCTACACGATGCGGGGGATCACGCGATCATGGTCGGTCGGGTACGATCAGCGGCGTTCCGGGAGGGGGAGCCGCTGATTTTTTCCCAAGGGCAATTCAGACAGTTTGACAAACAGGCGTAAAACGCCAACGAATGAAGGGGCGGGGAAAACCCGCGCCAAACCGGCGAAACGTCGGTGACAGGGAGGAGGCCCATTTATGGGTGCACTGCTGGTGGTGCTCACACCGCTTCGGCTGCTCAATGAGGTTGTTTTGACCTTGGGGCGGGCGATTGGGATCGTCGCGGTTGCCTTCATGGTTGTCGCTATCCTCATTCAGGTTTTCTACCGATATGCCTTGAACAATGCCTTGCCCTGGCCGGATGAAGCCGCCCGCTTTTGCATGCTATGGATGACCGGGCTGATGGCGCCTACCGCGTTTCGGCGGGGTGGATTTGTGGCGATTGACACCGTGGTGCGGTTTTTGCCCGCAATCCTTGGCGCTCTGCTTTCATTGACATTGTTGTTTGTCAGCCTTGGCGTTTTGCTGGTTGCGGTACAAATTGGCTGGTCCGAAGTCACAGGCTTTGCCGGGCGTTTTGCGACGGCTTCTCTCTATTTGCCAACGGATACGAGCTTTGAGAACTGGTTCCGCGTGCCCCGCAGCTGGATGATGGCATCCCTTCTGGTCGGTGTCGTGTTGCTGATCTCGGTCAATATTGAGCTGATCCTGCGTGCGATCATCAAGATGTTGGGGGGTGCTGATCGTTTGCCTCCTATCTCGCTTGAAGAACAAGTAGGAGCTGAATAATGCTGGTTTGGTTCCTCCCGCTCTTCCTGCTCTTCCTTCTGATCGGATTGCCCGTCTTTTTCGGACTGCTTGCAGCACCGGGTATCTTGCTCTGGCTCAATGGGCAGGAGAAGGACATCACCCTGCTTTACAGGAATGTTTACAATGGGATGGACAGCTTCCCCTTGATGGCGATCCCATTCTTCATGCTAGCGGGTGAATTGATGAACAGAGGCGGCATTACCATGCGCCTCGTCGAATTCAGCCAAGCGATGATGGGGCATCTGCGCGGTGGCTTGGCGCATGTGAATATCCTGTCGTCGATGCTTTTTGCCGGCCTGTCGGGGTCTGCCGTGGCGGATACATCGGCCTTGGGGTCGATGCTGATCCCGGCGATGGAAAAGCAAGGTTACAGCCGCAAGTTTGCCGCGGCAATTACGGCGGCAAGCTCCGTTATCGGGCCAATCATTCCGCCGTCGGGCATCATGATCATCTACGCTTACGTCATGGGCGAAAGTGTCGCCGCATTGTTCCTGGCAGGCATCGTTCCGGGGGTCATGGTCGGGCTTGGCCTGATGTTCATGGTCAAGGTCATGGCGGACAAATACGACTTCCCTGTTGCCACCAAGAAGCACACGTGGGCGGAGCGGGGACAAGCCAGCCTGAAAGCGTTCTTCCCGCTTTTGACACCTGTAATTATCCTTGGCGGTATCCTGGCGGGTGTGTTCACGCCAACCGAGGCCGCTGCTGTCGCTGTCGCCTATGCGCTCATCATTGGGCTTTTTGTCATGCGGTCCCTGAAGGTGAGCGAGCTGCCAGATGTTCTGGGCCGGTCCGGGCTGACTTCTGCAGTTGTTCTTCTGCTTGTTGGTGCTGCGATGGCGTTCAAAACGGTTGTCAGCCTGTCACATGCACCGGAGGCCATGGCGGAGTTTGTGCTCGCGCTGACATCGAACCCGCTGATCCTGTTGTTCCTGATCAACCTGCTGCTCTTTGCCGTGGGCATGTTCCTTGACGCGGGTCCTGCGATTATCATTCTGGGGCCGATCCTCGGGCCGATCTTTGTCAGCTTGGGTGTCGATCCGATCCACTTTGCGATCATCATGAGCGTCAACCTGACCGTCGGGCTCGCAACGCCGCCCATGGGGCTGGTGCTCTTTGTGGCCTCATCGGTTTCGGGCGAAAGGGTCGAAGCCATCTCCAAGGCTATTCTGCCGTTCCTTGCCGTGGAAATTGTGGTTATCTTTCTCATAACCTACATTCCCGCGCTTTCTATGACGATCCCGCGCCTAACGGGATTTGCGAACTAAAACAAACAAATAATCCAATGGGAGGACTTAAATGCTAAAACAAACCCTTAAATCGGTGGCGCTTGCTGCTTTGCTCGCGGGCACTGCCGTGGCCGCTTCCGCACAGGACATCATGATCCGTGCCACAGCCAACTCCAATGAAAACGACGAAGACTATGACGGTCTGGTCGTGTTCAAGAACTATGTGGAATCCGCCTCCAACGGCGCGATCGGAGTTGAGCTCTTTATCGGGACGCAACTGTGCTCCAACGGTGCGGAATGCCTTCAGGGTGTCGCGGATGGCACGATTGATGTCTATGTCTCCACGTCCGGCGGGGCATCAGGCATTTTCCCGTATGTTCAGGTGCTTGACTTGCCGTATCTGATGGCGGACGACCGCATCGCTGAGCATGTGCTTTCCGGCGATTTCACACGCAAGATGCGGGCGATGGCTTTGGAAGACTCCGGCGATAGCATCCGGCTGATGACCATCGGCAATACGGGTGGCTGGCGCAACTTTGCCAATACCAAACGCCGCGTGGCAGAACCTGCCGACATGGAAGGGTTGAAAATCCGTACCGTGGTCGCAGACCTGCCGCAGGAACTGGTGAAAGCACTTGGTGCTGCCCCAACACCGATCCCATGGCCCGAGCTTTTCACATCGTTCCAAACCGGCGTTGTTGAAGGGTCCAAGAACGGCATCACCGACATCATGGGTATGAAGTTCCCGGATGCGGGCCTGAAATATGTCACGCTTGACGGACACGCCTACATGGGCGCCCTCTGGTGGATGAGCAACGAGAAATTCCTCGCGATGCCTGAAGACATGCGCCAGGTCGTTGTGGATGGCTTCTACGCGCTGCAACAGGCAACCTTTGCCTCGCCCAAGCGCAAATCCATCCCGGCCTACGAGCAGTTTGTAGCAGAAGGTGGAGATCTTTACGTACCAACACCCGAGCAAAAAGCTGCCTTCAAGGAAGGTGCTGCACCAGTGTTTGACTGGTTCAAAGGCAATGTTGGTCGTGGTGAGGAAATCTTTGAAGCCTTGACGACCGCAGTTGCAGAGGCTGAAGCAGAGGTTGGCGCTGCGCGGGCCGCAGACCTCAACTGAGTCTGCCGATCATGCGAAATGGATAAGGGCTGCACAAAGCAGCCCTTTTTCTTTGCGGGCAGGTCAAAGATCAGCTTGTCAGGTAACACCCGTATCTGAGTGTGCCCATGTTCGAATACGCACTTTTCATGCCGTGAAACAGATGGCAAACTCAACGGAATGGATACATCCAGACCTTGTAGTCACTTACGAGAATATGAGCTTTTTCAATCTCTTCCGCAGTCATCTTTTTGACCACCTCTTCAAGGCTGATGGCAGCGTCAGGGTCGCCGCCAATCGCGGAAAGCGTGTACCACATATAAGCTCGGACGAGATCCGGGGCAGGGATGCCGCGCCCGACTTCATAGTACCAACCGACACCAGACTGGGCGCCAGCGTGCCCTTTCATGGCCGACCTCAGATACCATTCAAAGGCGCGCTGATCGTCTTTGGGCACACCAAGGCCCATGGCGTACATCACGCCAATCAACTCCTCAGCTTCCGCATTGCCCGACCGGGCCGCTGGCCAAAGCGCCTCGCGCGCCTCTGCAAAGCGTCCTTCCTCCATGAGATCGCGCGCTTCCTCCAATTCGGCAAATACCGGGCCGGCTACAAGGGCAAGGGCAAGGGCTATAGCGCGCAAGGGTTGATCCTTTCGGTACTGGCATCGGTTGCGGCGGCAGGTGATTTGCCGCGCCCGCTCACGGCGGAGGATTTCATTGAATTCGACCCTGTTCAAGCGGCCTTGGGGCATGATCTGTTTTATGATCCGATCCTGTCGGGAAATCAGAACATAAGTTGTGCGCATTGCCATCATCCGGATTTCGGGACCGGGGATGGGCTAAGTCTTGGCATCGGGGAAGGCGGCGAAGGCCTTGGCCCAAAACGCACGCCGGGGCGGGGGGAGAGCCGCATCGTCAAGCGTATCCCGCGCAACGCACCCGGGCTTTGGAACCTGGGTGCACGTGACCTCACTGTGATGTTCCACGACGGGCGGCTCAGCCAGTCAGAGCTCTATGGAAATGGATTCAACTCGCCCGCGCAGGAGTGGCTGCCATCCGGCTTGAATTCTCTTCTGGCCGCGCAAGCCTTGTTTCCGTTGGTCGCGCAGTTCGAGATGGCGGGTAATCCCGGTGAAAACGAAGTGATCGGCGCCGTTCATGATCGCATTGACGCGGCATGGCCCATCCTTGCCAAACGTGTGCGGTCGCAGGATCGCTATGGCGAGAGGTTCGTGGCAGCTTTCGATCATATCGACGCGCGCGAAGAGGTGACCATCGTCGAGATTGCCAATGCTTTGGCGGCCTTCATGGCGGTTGAGTGGCAAAGCATCGATAGCCCTTTTGACCATTACCTCGCAGGGGATCATGGCGCGCTGACCGACAGGCAACGCCGTGGCATGGCTCTGTTCTACGGAAAGGCTAATTGTGCAAGTTGTCATTCTGGCCCGCTGCTTTCGGATCAGAAATTTCATGCGCTCGGATTGCCTGCCTTCGGGCCAGGGCGGACGCGGCAATGGGATCCATATGCGAGGGATGTTGGCAGGATGGGTGAAAGTAACCGGTTGGAGGACGCTTATACCTTCCGGACACCGATGCTGCGCAACGTCGCCCTTACAGGTCCCTACGGGCACAACGGGGCCTATCCAACGCTCGAAGCCATGATCCGGCACCATCTCGACCCGAAACAAGCGTTGGCTGCCTGGCAGCGCGAGGATGCACGTCTGCCAGAGGTCCCATGGCTGGCGTCCTCCGACTTCATTATTCAGGCCGACAAGCTTGAACTGGCCCGGCAAGGCCGTGCCGTCCAAATTTCTTCAGTTGGACTAAATGATAAAGAAATCAATGAACTGGTAGCGTTTCTTGAAGTATTGACAGGGGAAGGGGTCACCACCCCCCCGTTTGGCGTTCCTGAGTGGTTTGTCCCCTAGCGGCAAAGCGCGTCCCGAATTGCGTGGTAGGAGGCTTTCGGGGTTCGCTGCAGAGTTTCGAAATCCACATGAACCAGCCCGAAACGTTTCTCATAGCCGAGGGCCCATTCGTAGTTGTCGAGTAATGACCAGAACGTGTAGCCGGCCAATGGCGCACCTTGGTCCATCGCACGGCGCGCAGCGGCGAGATGCGCGTCCAAATAGTCAATTCTGGCCACGTCATCCTGCCCGACAACATCCGGGTTGGCCATGCCGTTTTCGGTAACGTAAAGGGGCAGTGCGCCGGTGTAGTTCTTGCTCAACCACGTCAGGATATGTTCCAGCCCATCAGGTTTTATCTCCCAGTCCATCTGGGTTTTCGGCAGCGGCCCCTCAACTTCTTTCGTGGAAGGCCAGGGGCCGCTGTCCGATGCGACGCGTTTGCAGGTGTAGTAATTGATCCCGAACCAGTCGAGCGGTTGCTGGATCAAGTCGAAATCCTTGTCCCAACCTTTGGGCAGATAGGGTTCCAGTCCGTCCAATACGTCCTGAGGATAGGACCCGTTGAACAGACCACCTACGAAAAACCTATTGTAGATACCCTCATAGGTTTGGGCGGCTTTTTGCGCTGCGACACTGTCGTCGGCCGGGTACACATCCTCGAAATTGCAAACAGCCCCAAGATTTTGCACACCTAGAGCCCGCATTGCCTCCACGGACCTGCCATGCGCCGTAAGCACGTGATGCATGGCATGAGCGGCGGCGCGAATATCGCGCAAGCCGGGGGCGTGGCCGCCCAGAAAATGGGATAGCCAAGCAACGCACCACGGCTCGTTAATCGGCGCCGCGCTGAACACCCGATCACCGATCTTTTCCATGATCACGGTGGCAAAATCCGCCAGCCAATGCGCGATATCCGGGTTCGCCCATCCCCCCTTGTCTGCCAGCGCAGAGGGGAGTTCCCAATGGTACAAGGTGGCCATCGGCTTTAATCCGCGCGCCAACATGCCATCGACCAGCCGGTCGTAGAAATCGAGCCCGTCAGCATTCACTGCGCCGCGTCCTTCGGGCATGACACGCGCCCAACTTGTGGAGAAGCGATAGGCGTCGAGCCCCATTGCCTGCATCAGGCCGAGGTCTTCTTCCCATCGGTGGTAGTGGTCGCAGGCAATCGCACCGTGCTCGGCCCGGACAACGTTGCCGGGCGTCGCAGCGAACGTATCCCAATGGGTTTGCCCTGCTCCTCCAAACCCATGACCCTCGATCTGGTAACTTGAAGTTGCTGCGGCAAACAGGAAGTCCTGCGGGAAATCGCTCCGTGAGAATTTCATTGATTCAGTCTTTCACGCGTTTGGTCCGGGACCGGTTGAGGCCCCATGGACTAGTTCTGCTTCCCAAAGTTCATTGGGCAGTGGAGCGTCCGGCTTATTTATCCGTTCGATCAAAAGCGAGGCGCAGCGCGCTCCCGCGGCCCTGACCGAAGAGCGCAGAGCGGTAAACAAGGGCGTGTCACCGGCGTTGGGCAGGTACGAAATGTCATCATCAAAACAGATGACAGAGACATCCTTGCCCATTTCCAAATTGTTCTCTTCGATTGCACGTTTGACGCCAAGGGCCAAGATCATTGATGAGGCCACGAACGCTGTTGGCGGCGCCTTCAACGCAAGCAGTTCCATCGCTGCCTCGTAACCGTTGGGTTCAGACATGTCGTTTGAACGCATTAAGCTGTCGTCTGGCGGGATATTCGCCTCGCGAAGGGCCGCCAGATATCCATCGCGGCGACGGACCGCGAAATCCAGCGTTTCCAGACCGTTGAGCATAGCGATCCTGTGATGACCAAGTGAAAGAAGGTGCTTTGTCGCCGTCTGAATCGCGCGTTTGTTGTTCACATCCAGCCAGCCGTAGGGTGCCCTTATCTGCGAAGCACGCCCATGCACGACGAAAGGAATGTCCAGATCAGCCAAAAATGAGATCCTGCGATCTTCGCGGGTGGGGGCCTGCACGATGACGCCGTCAACAGCGCCCCGCTCCGCAAAACCGCGATAGGCTTCCAACTCGTCGTCATCCTTAACGATGGTCAGCGTCATATTGTATCCATGATCTGCATAGACCAAACCGGCACCAGCTATGAAGTCGGAAAAGACCATGTTGACCAGTTCGTTCTGCTTTGACATCGGAATAATATGCCCGATCGACATTGATTTACCGGTCGCGAGTGTCCGGGCGCGCACATTGGGGCGGTATCGATACTTGCGTGCAGCTTCAGTGACCCGCTTTCTCGTCGCCTCATTCACTTCGGGGTAGCCGTTCAGGGCGCGGCTCACAGTTGTCTGTGACAAGTTAAGTTGTTTAGATAGTTCTTTTAGATTCATGCCTCTATGACTCGTATCTCATGTCTTTGACGCGGTCTCATCGTGCTGATTGGTCATTGCGATTCCCCTTTAGCATTACACTAGAAACCAAAATTTCAAAGCGCTTTGAAAAACTGCTGAAACAGTGAGCACATTGGTTGACAGAGCACTTCGGTTAGTTCACGGTTGAGTTATCCAAAGCGCTTTGAGCGATTCTTTGCGTTAGCGATAACAGGAACAACGCCCGCGACAAGGTGGGCGCCATGGGAGGACTTCAAAATGGCACGGCTTTATGCCGGCGCAGCGGCGCTGGCTCTTATTGCAGGTATGGCACATGCGGACGGGCATCTGATTTACCCAGTCGGTGAAGGCGATTTCAGCTGGGACAGCCTGACCGAATTCGGCGACAAGTACGACCTCAGTGGCCAGACGGTCGAGATCACAGGAGCCTGGACCGGCAACGAAAAAGAAAAAGTTGATAAGGTATTCGACTATTTTGAAATGGTTACTGGAGCGACGGTTAACTATTCGGGTTCTGACAGCTTTGAACAGGATATTGTGATCTCTGCTCAATCCGGATCTGCGCCAAATTTGGCAGCATTTCCACAACCAGGTCTCGCTTCTGACATGGCCGGACGTGGGTTTTTGAGCCCGATGCCAGAGGGGACAGCAGAATGGGTCGCCGATAACTTCGCGGCCGGTCAGTCCTGGGTTGATCTCGGCACCTACGCTGATGCCGACGGCAATGACCAGTTCTATGGCCTTTTCTACCGGGTCGATGTGAAATCACTGGTTTGGTATTCGCCAATTGCCTTTGACGAGGCGGGCTATGACATTCCCGAAACGATGGAAGAGTTGAAAGAACTTACCGACCTGATCGTTGAGGATGGCGGCACACCTTGGTGCATCGGGCTGGGATCAGGCGCTGCAACGGGTTGGCCAGCAACAGACTGGGTTGAAGAGATGATGCTTCGTACCCAGCCGCCAGCGGTCTATGACCAGTGGGTCGCGAACGAGATCAAATTCGACGATCCCGCGGTCATTGGTGCGATGGAGGAATTTGGCTATTTCGCACTGAATGATGATTACGTGGATGGTGGCTCTGAAGCGGTCGCAAACACCGACTTCCGTGACAGCCCGGCTGGTCTCTTCTCGATCCCGCCAAAGTGCTACATGCACCGTCAGGCGTCCTTCATTCCAGCCTTCTTCCCTGAAGGTACGGAAGCTGGTGAGGACGTAGATTTCTTCTACTTCCCGGCCTATGAAGGCAAAGATCTTGGCAAGCCTGTACTGGGGGCGGGCGCACTTTTTGCGATCACGAACCCGTCTGAGGCAACCAACGCCATGATCGAGTTCCTGCAAGCACCGATCAGCCATGAGCTTTGGATGGCACAAGGTGGCTTCCTGACACCGCACAAAGGCGTAAACACGGCCACCTATGAAAGCGACAGCCTGCGTGCGCAGGGTGATATTCTGCTTGGGGCGACGACATTCCGCTTTGACGCGTCAGATCTGATGCCGGGCGAAATCGGCGCAGGTGCGTTCTGGACTGGTATGGTCGACTACACCACCGGCACGCCTGCCGCAGACGTCGCGAAAGGTATTCAGGAACGCTGGGACGCGATCCAGTAAGCCGAATAAAACGTCCCGGACCGGCGTCGCTGGTCCGGGACTGACCAATCTCAAGGGGGGAGAAGGCCGCAATGTCACCAATGGTTCAAGGGATGCTGACGATTGTGATCGGCGTCGGAGGCTGCGTTGGATACTTCTTCTTTTCCAACCTGATCCTGGACAAGGTCATTTTCCCAGCGAAGGGCCCCAACCCCAGCATCAATATCAACCGCGCCAATCTGGTGCGTCCGTGGCTTTTTCTTTTTCCCGCAATGGCGCTTTTGGGTTTGTACCTGCTTTATCCGGTGGTCGGGTCTTTTTACCGGTCGCTGTTCAACCGGGCAGGGGATGAATTCATCGGGTTCGGAAACTACGGTGTCATGTTTGCTGACGATGGGTTCCAGACCGCGCTGTTCAACAACTTTCTCTGGGTGCTCTTTGTGCCTGCAGCCGCAACCTTTCTGGGCCTTCTGGTCGCGCAACTGACGGACCGGCTGAGCTGGGGGAACATTGCGAAATCCCTCATCTTCATGCCGATGGCGATTTCCTTCGTGGGCGCGTCGCTGATCTGGAAGTTTGTCTACGCGAATAACGCAGATATTGGCCTGATCAATGCGCTGCGCGACTTCTTCGGGGCGGAAGAGCCGTTGGATGTCTTGCAGGTCGCGTTCTGGAACAACTTCTTCCTGATGGTGATCCTGATCTGGATCCAGACCGGATTTGCGATGGTGATCCTTTCAGCCGCTTTGCGCGGCATCCCGGAGGAAACGGTCGAGGCTGCGATCATTGATGGCGCCAACCCGTTTCAGGTTTTCTTCAAGATTAAGGTTCCTCAGATCATGGGCACCATCGTCGTTGTCTGGACGACGATCACCATTCTCGTGCTGAAGGTTTTCGACATCGTCTACACCATGACGGGGGGCAATTTCGGCACAGAGATTCTGCCCAGTTACATGATGTCATACATGTTCCGCGATGACGGGCGGGCAACTGCCGTGGCCTTTGTCATCATGATCGTCGTGCTGCCCGTGATGATCTGGAATATCCGCCAAGCCCGCGCAGAAATGCGCTGAGCAGGGAGAGAGACAAATGGACAATATCGCAGGTACAAAATCCGCGCTTGGATGGGTGGTCAATCTCTCGGTCGTCTTTCTGGTCGTGCTCTGGCTGATCCCCACCGTTGGGCTTTTGGTGTCGTCTTTCCGGGACCGGGATCAAATCACGGCATCGGGCTGGTGGCTGTCACCGTTCGCCGTTGAGCAGAATTATCAAGCGAAGATTCCCGCAGGGGAAGCGGTGCGCGATGGCGACTTCTTTGTCATCGAAGGTAATATCTTCAACGGCGGCGAAGGCGAAGTGGTCCGGTTCGGCGGGACACGCGCGGCTCCGACGGCCTTTGCGCCGGGCGAGACTGCTGATTTGCGGCGTGACCGCTCCCTGACCGTCGAAGCTAACGGCGATTTTATCTACAAGAATCCCGACGAGATCAAACGCGACCCGAACGTCTATTATTCGCAGGCAACACCGTCGCGGTTCTCGCTGGATAACTACAAGACAATTCTGTTCTCCAACGGCATGGACGTGGCCTTTATCAACACGTTTACCGTGACAATTCCCGCCACGATCATCCCGATCCTGATTGCGGCTTTTGCGGCTTACGCACTGGCCTGGATGGACTTCAAGGGCAGGGGGTTGTTGATCGCCATGGTCGTCGGCCTGCTGGTGGTGCCACTGCAACTGGCACTAGTGCCGCTCTTGCAGCTGCACAACAAGGTGGGCATCGGGCAGAGCTTTCTGGGCATCTGGCTTGCACACACAGGGTTCGGGTTGCCGCTCGCGATCTATCTCTTACGCAATTACATGGTGGGCCTGCCGCGCGACATCATCGAATCCGCCAAGGTCGATGGGGCAACGGATTTTCAGGTCTTCACCAAGATCGTCTTGCCGCTGAGTTTCCCGGCTCTGGCCTCTTTTGCCATTTTCCAGTTCTTGTGGACATGGAACGACCTGCTGGTGGCCAAGGTATTCCTGCCGTCGAACTCTGAAAGCTGGGTGATGACGGTCAAGATTGCGGACGACCTTCTTGGGTCGCGGGGCGGAGACTGGGGCATCCTTGCAGGGGCGGCCTTCATCTCTATCGCGGTGCCGCTGATCGTTTTCTTTACAATGCAACGGTATCTGGTGCGCGGTCTGCTGGCCGGCTCCGTGAAGTAGGAAAGAATTGCTCCATGGGACAGATGGAACATAATTTGCACCTCAGTGTGGTCGACAAGGACTGGTGGCGCGGTGCGGTCATTTATCAGATCTATCCGCGCAGCTTTCAGGACAGTAACGGCGATGGAATCGGCGATCTGATCGGTATTTCCCAGCGCATGTCATACATTTCTTCGTTAGGTGTCGACGCGATCTGGATTTCACCCTTCTTTACCTCGCCGATGAAGGATTTTGGCTACGACGTCAGTGACTATTGCGATGTTGATCCAATGTTCGGCACATTGGCGGATTTCGATATCCTGGTAGAGACCGCCCATCAGCACGGGTTGAAGGTGATGATTGACCTCGTGCTCAGCCACACGTCCGATCAGCATCCGTGGTTTGCCGAAAGCCAGAAGGACCGCACCAACCCGAAAGCCGACTGGTATGTGTGGGCTGACCCCAAACCGGATGGCACTCCGCCAAATAACTGGCTGTCGATCTTTGGTGGACCAGCCTGGCAGTGGCATCCTGGCCGCCAGCAGTATTACCTTCACAACTTCCTCGTGGAACAGCCAGACCTGAATTTCCACAATGAAGAGGTGCAGGATGCCCTTTTGGCGGCGACGCGCTTCTGGCTGGATCGTGGCGTAGATGGGTTCCGTCTTGATACGATCAACTTTTACTATGCGGACAAAGAATTGCGCGACAATCCGGCGCTGCCACCTGAACGCCGCAACGACAACATTGCGCCTTCCGTTAACCCCTATAACCATCAGGAACATCTCTATTCCAAGAACCAGCCGGAAAACCTGGAATTCCTTAAGCGGTTCCGGGCCCTGCTTGATGAGTATCCGGCAGCGGCTTGTGTGGGCGAAGTGGGGGATGCGCAACGCGGACTGGAATTGCTGGGCCAATACACCAGCGGGCCTGAAATGGTGCATATGTGCTACGCGTTCGAATTCCTGGCCAAGACCAAATTGAATGCGACCCGCGTGGCGGAAGTGTTCGACGAATTGGGCCGTGTTGGGAAAGACGGCTGGCCGTGCTGGGCGTTCTCCAACCACGATGTGATGCGGCATGCAACGCGGTGGGATCTGTCCCCGCAGGCGCAGCGCTTGTTTGCAACGATGATCATGTGCCTGCGCGGCTCTGTCTGCCTTTATCAGGGCGAAGAGTTAGGGTTGCCCGAGGCCGATGTGGCTTTCGAGGACTTACAAGACCCCTACGGCATCACGTTCTGGCCCGAATACAAGGGACGCGATGGGTGTCGCACGCCGATGGTCTGGGAGCCTTCAAATCAAAACGGCGGGTTCTCGGAAGGCTTTCCTTGGTTGCCTGTCAGTCACGATCATCTCAACAGGAGCGTGAACGCGCAAGAAGATGAACCCGGCGCGATGCTCCACCATTATCGAAAAGCGATCGCATTCCGCAAAGATCATCGATCGCTTTCCAAGGGCGAGCACGGCGGCGTTTTTGCTTTTGGCGATGTACTGCAATTTACCCGCGAACATGAGGGCGAAACCCTGTTTTGTGCCTTCAATCTGTCCGACACGCCGTCGCTGCACAGCATGCCAGAGGGAAATTGGGTCACCATCGGACATGAATTGGGCGGGGCAACCCCCGGCCCGGACAACAAGCTGCATCTTGGGCCGTGGCAAGTATGCCTCGCGCTGAAACAAGACTAACCCGCGTCTTGGGAGGGACGTAAGACATGGCCAATCTAAATCTCACAGATGTCGGCAAAGCCTACGCGGGCAACGTCGAGGTGCTCAAAAACATCAATCTTGATATCGATACGGGCGAATTGATCGTCTTTGTCGGCCCCTCGGGGTGTGGCAAGTCTACCCTGCTGCGTATGATCGCCGGGTTGGAAAAGATCACCAGTGGTGAGCTTCTTATCGACGGCCAGCGGATGAATGATGTGCCGCCCGCACAGCGTGGCATTGCCATGGTCTTCCAGTCCTACGCGCTTTATCCGCACATGACCGTGCGGGATAACATGGCGTTTGCGTTGAAGCTGGCCAAGAAATCCCCGGCCGAGATCGACGAGGCGGTGAACCGTGCAGCGAAGGTTCTGCAGCTTGGGGAATATCTCGACCGGTTGCCGAAGGCCCTGTCAGGCGGGCAGAGGCAGCGTGTGGCCATTGGCCGGTCCATTGTGCGGGATCCAAAGGTCTATCTTTTTGACGAGCCGCTTTCGAACCTTGATGCCTCCTTGCGGGTCGCGACACGGATCGAGATTGCACAACTGAAAGAAAGCATGCCGAATTCGACGATGATCTATGTGACGCACGATCAGGTCGAAGCGATGACGCTCGCCAGTCGCATTGTGGTGCTGGCGAACAAGGGTATTGCGCAGGTCGGGACGCCTCTGGAACTCTATGAGACGCCGGAGAACGAGTTTGTCGCGCAATTCATTGGCTCCCCCGCCATGAACCTGATGTCCGGCGAAATCGTGGAAACAGGTGATGTGACACAAGTACGGGTGGATGCGGGTAACGGTACGATTGCTGCAAGCATTCCGACACAGCCGGGTGACAAGGGCGCCAAAGTAAACATTGGAATTCGGCCTGAGGACATGATCGCAACTGATCAAGAAAACTATGCGTTCGCCGGCAACGTGGAGATCGTTGAGGCGTTGGGAGAAGTCACACAACTCTATTTTGAAAAACCCAACGCTGACGCCGCCGCGGTAATTGGAAAGCTGCAAGGCATCCATGCGGACGTCAGAGGAAAACAGATGAAAATGACGGCCGATCCCGGCAAAGTTCATATTTTTGAAAACGGGAAGTCTTTATTGTATCGATAGCAATTATGCGCGTCGGCTAAAACTCCGGGATTTTTTACTCAAGGTGGAATCCGGACAAAAATTCCCCTCATAATTGTGCCCATGGTGGATTTACAGAACGCCGTACATGGCATTAACGTTGCGATACGTGCCGTCGAGGGGGAAAGGACACGATTTGAGTGAGAGTGCGAGTGCCTTGTTGATTTTGCTCTGTCTGCTTCAGGCAAAGCATATGTTCGCCGACTTCTTCCTCCAGACTAAGATCATGTTGGACGGCCGTGAGACGTACATTCACCTTGGTCGATTTCTTCATGCGGGTGTTCATGCCGCAGGCTCGGCATTGGCGTTTTTGCTTGTTGGCAGCTCGTTTGCCTTCATTATCCCGGTCGTTATCGCTGAATGGATCGTCCATTTTCATATCGATTGGTGGAAGGGGCGGCATACAACGCTCCAGAAATTAACTCCCGAGGATGCCGCCTTTTGGCGTGCAACCGGCGTTGACCAAGCCATGCATCAGTTCACCTATGTCGCCATGATCTGGGCGTGGCTGCTTTGGAGCGCGTGAACCTTCGTCGTCATATTTTCCATCTGATTGCTACATGAAATCGTGTGCGTGCCGTCACGCCGCATGAGAATTGCTTTTTTGTTCAGCTAGGTTAACCTGCTAGCAGTTGGGACTTGCGATCCAGTTTTGGGGTCCGGGGGATAATTTGAATTTGTTTTGTAAGGTGTTTGGCGCGGTTGGTATTTGGACAATCTGCGCGACCGGGGGAGCCGCTGAAAGCTTGCGAGAGGCCGTGCGGTTTGCCGTGACGACCAATCCTTCCGTGAAGGCAACGGAAGCTGAGATGCGCAATGCGGCGTTTGAATTGCTTCAGCTCAGCAGGGAATACCTGCCCACGGTCACGCTGAATGCCGATGTGGGAACCCAAAGGATTGACGACCCGTCAAACCTCACACCGGAAGACAATGACGACTGGAAGGACCGTCGCCAGATCGGTGTGCGAGCCGAGCTTGTGCTATTTGACGGGTTCCGGCGGTCAAATCTTGTCTACGCCAATGCGGCACGTGTGGATGGCAGCATCTTCAGGCTTCTGGACGCCTCGGAAACGCTGGCGCTGAACGCAACTGAAGCTTACATCGACGTTTATCGCCATCGTGTCCTGTTGGAAGTGGCCAAACGCAACGTCGCGAAACACGAGGATATCGGCCAGCGTGTGCGTGATCTCGTGGCAGGGGGGCGGTTGCCTTACAGCGATGAGTTGACGATTGATGATCGGATTCGTTCTGCCAAGCTCGCACAGTTGGATGTTGAGCGCGCTTTGAGGGATGCGAATGCGCGCTATGAACGGGTGATTGGTCGGGCGCCGGGCGGTGGCATGAATGTCAAACGCGCACCAGCGCCACAATCACTACGGGCGCTAACTGATGAAGCAGTGGCCAACAGCTACCGCGTACAATTCGCGCGAACGCAAATTGACCAGAGCAAATTTCAATCGGAGGCGATACTTTCTGACCGCCGTCCGCGCGTGACGCTGAATGCAGGCGTATCACGTGACATCAACCGCAACGGCGTGACAGGTACGCGTGATGACGAATCCATCGGCCTGGGTCTGAGCTGGACGCTCTACCAAGGAGGGCGTGTCGCGGAAAGAAATGCTTTGGCTGAGCTGACAAGCCGCGCCTTGGCTGAGCAGGCGGTGGCTGTCCGAGAAGTGACGGAATTGGCGTCAAGGACCTGGAATACATATAGCACCAACCTCGAGCGGACCCGTCAACTGGAAGAACAGTTGCGCATAAACCGGCTGATCGTCGAAGTCTATGGCGATGAGTTCGAGGCGGCGAAACGCACCTTGCTTGATCTGTTGGAAGTTGAACGCGCACGGTTCAATGTGGAGTTCGAAACCGTGGGATCACAGGCAGGACTTGTTTTCAGTACGTATCGTGCGCTTGCGGCACGTAGCAAGCTGGCAGACCATTTTGGTCTTGCAAAGGCGGATCTGGCGTTGGAGCCGCAGTTCCAGGACCGTGCGCAGGTGGAGCCGATTTCGGTCTTTGATGTGACCATCGATCCGCTCGAATGAGTCTTGATGACGATAATGCACCAACGGTTTCGCCGTCTGGTAACGTTTCGTCGAAAGACGCACCTTATGATCACGAAGACCTCAAAGGCTTTGAAACCGTTGCGTGGCTGGCGAAGGCGTTCAACCGTCCTTTCACACCCGCCGCAGTAGAGGCGCGCCTGCCCAGAGGCACAGATTTGAACAAGGTTGAAGGTCTGTCACGCGCGCTGGCAGGCATTGGGCTCAAATCGCGTGCTATATTGCGAGATATCCGCGTGGTGGATCCGGTCGCGTTCCCTGCTGTGGTTTTGCGTGACAAGGGCACTCCATTGGTCGTCACGGCCGTATCCAAAACTGCCAAGACCGCAACCGTTGTGGACCCTGCATCAGATAACCTGGAGCAGGAGATCAAGCTGCGCGCCCTGCGCAAGATGATCGGGCCTCATGTTCTGCTGGTGACCCCCGCCGAAGATCGGAGCCACGCAATGCTCTCTCCGGAGGCGGTACGTCTGGCACCCGAAGAGGGGCATTGGTTTTGGACACCCGTGCGGGCCAATTGGCGGGGATGGACGCAAGTTGCATTGGCGGCATTACTGCTGAACCTGATGAGCCTGGCGCTGCCGCTCTTTGTGATGAATGTCTATGACAAGGTCATTCCAAACCTGGCCTATGTGACGCTCTGGACGCTTGCGCTAGGCGTTGGTATCGCGCTTGCGCTGGATCTTGTGCTGCGAGTTCTGCGGGGCAACATCATCGAGAACATCAGCCGCAGGGTAGACCTGAAGGTGGCATCAACGCTCTTTCGCCAAGCGATGCAGGCCCGGTTGCTGGAACGCCCCGGCGGGGCCGCAGGCATTGCAAGCACGATCCGGGATTTTGAAGTGGTTCGGGAGTTCTTCGCCTCTGCTACTTTCGTTGCGGTCATTGATCTGGCTTTCATCGGCATCTTCGTGGCAGCACTGTTTTTTATCGTTGGCCCGATCGCATTGGTGCCGCTTTGTGCCGTTCCTGTTGTACTTGCGTTGGCATTATTCGCGCAGATACCCCTCGGTCGTGCCGCCGGGCGGGCGCAGCAGATGGCTACCAAAAGACACACCGTATTGATCGAGTCTCTGGCGGGCGTGGAAACAGTTAAAACCCTGAATGCCGAACCGGTGATGCAGCGCGAATGGGAAAGCGCTGTCGCAGCCTCTTCTCAGGTCAATGGACGAACGAAATTCTGGTCCAGTATCGCCACGAATGGCACGATGGCAATCCAACAAGCCGTTAGCGTGCTGATCATCGTCTGGGGCGTGTTCCTTGTGGCAGAGGGCGCGATCACAATTGGTGGGTTGATCGCGGCCAATATTTTGGCCGGGCGCGTCCTGGCCCCTCTCGGCACCATCGCTCAAACTGTTTTTCGGGCGCAATATGCCTTCAAGTCGCTGGGGGCTTTGAACCGTTTCATGGCCTTGCCGGTGGAACAACAGGGCGCGGTGACATCGGACGCAACGATTGCCCGCGGCGCGGTGACCTTCAAGTCCGTGAACTACACCTATCCCGGCGCGCAAGTACCCGCGCTGAAAGACCTTGGTTTTGACTTTTCCCCCGGGGAATGCGTCGCTCTCCTTGGCCGTGTCGGATCGGGTAAGTCAACGACGGGAAAAATTCTGTCCGGGCTTATGCAAGCCGATAGCGGCTCAGTTTTGATAGATGGCGTCGCGTTGGAGCAATATGACCCGGCAGAATTGCGCCGTGGTATCGGGTACCTGCCGCAGTCCACCGATCTTTTCACCGGGACATTGCGCGAAAACCTGATGATTGGAAACGGTGGCGCCAGCGATGAAGAAATAAACCGCGCGCTCTATTACGCAGCGATGGACGAATTTCTTGCCCAGGTGCCCGAGGGGTTGGATCTCTTTGTCGGAGAGCAGGGCAGGCGATTGTCTGGTGGGCAACGTCAGGGAATTGCACTGGCTCGGATGTTGCTGCGTTATCCCAAAACACTTTTTCTGGATGAGCCGACGAATGCAATGGATCAACGCATGCAAGGCCAGATCATTTCCCGATTGGGCGAGTTGAACCGCGACGGCACGGGCTTGTTGATCTCTACCCACCGGCAATCGCTTGCGGCTATGGCGGATCGTTTGATCGTAATGGATCAGGGCCGTGCCGTCCTCGACGGTCCGCGCGATGAGGTGTTGGCCCGCCTGCGCGCCATGGGCACTGCGAAAGCGAAGGGTTAGGCGATGTTTGGCAACAAGATCGAAGATGATTTCGCCAACAACGTCGCAGGCGCTAACGCCGCAGTGTCAGGCGGCGGAGGATGGCGGCTGCTGTTGGTCATAGCCTTGGGGCTTGCGGGTTTCCTGGCTTGGGCCGCCACCTACAAGATCGAGGAGACTGCACGGGCGGTTGGGCGGGTTATCCCGTCTCAGCAAGTTCAGATCGTGCAAAGCCTCGAAGGAGGGATCGTGCGTCATGTGGCTGTCCGCGAGGGCGATATCGTCGACGCGGGAACCGTCTTGATGCAAATCGACGACACCCGTTTTGATGCGGCGCTTGGCGAAGTTATGGAGAAGGACGTGGCCATTCGGGCCGAGATTGCGCGACTGGAAGCTGAGGCTGCATTCTCCGAACACATATCCTTCCCCGAAGGCCTGGCAGACCGTAGTCCTTTGGCAACGAACGCAGAACAGCAGGTTTTTCTATCACGTCGAAATCAACTGGATGAAGAGCTCGAAGTTCTGCAGGCGCAGCTTGATCAACGGAGTAGTGAGATCGCCGAAGTGCAGGCTCTAAGGGCGCGCACTCGGGCAATTATTGCACCTTTGTCAGAAGAAATCGATCTGACGAAGGAAATGTTCGATCGGGGTCTTGTCCCACAAATCGAGCTTTTGCGGTTGCAATCGCGGATGGCAGAACTCAGCGGCGATATTGCTGTCAGCGAGGCGACTGAGCAGCGTTTGCGCGCCGCCCTGGCGGAGGCCGAAAACCAGATTGATGCCGCGCGTTCGGCTTACGTGTTAACGGCGCGCCAGAGACTTGCACGGCTGCAAGGCGAGCTCGCCGTAGTGCAGGAAACACTGCGCAGTGCCAATGACAGGGTGACCCGCGCGCAGCTACGCGCGCCCGTAAAAGGCACCGTCAACACGATCAACGCCAAGACGATCGGTGCCGTTGTGCAGCCCGGAGCGACGCTGGTCGAAATTGTACCGATAGACGACAGCCTGCTGATTGAGGCAGATCTTGGCCCCCGTGACATCGCGTTTGTGCGTACGGGCGAACGGGCATCGGTGAAGATTTCGGCCTACGACTATCTTATTTATGGTGCGCTGGATGGAGAAGTTGTCCGCATCGGTGCGGATACCATTGCCAGCGATGAGGGCACAGAGTTTTTCCGCGTCATCGTCCGCACAGATAAATCTCATTTGGGAACAGACGAGAATCCATTGCCCATCACGCCGGGGATGATTGCGTCCGTCGATATTCAAACAGGCGAAAAGACAGTGCTGTCATATCTGGCAAAACCGATATTGCGGGCACAGTCCGAAGCTTTGCGCGAACGCTGATCATTTTTGCGTGGAATCAAACACGCCATCCCAGTCCTCGGGCGGCGGGCTCATTCTAAGCGCCTCAATACGGTTTTGGAAAAGTGCTGGGTAGACCGCATCGTTGAATCCTAAAGTTTTGAGACCAGCGCTCAGACTTGGCAGCAGTTCTTCGACGGTGTCCCATTTGCGGCTGCGGTAGGCGGCGAGCATATGGTCATTTTTTTTCCGAAGGTTCTGGAACCTGTCATCTGCATATACCGACTCATCTCCGAGCAGGGCGAAGATGTTCTCTGGAACTTCCTTGCCCACAACCCGGATCATATCAAGCTCGAGAAGTGCGAATTCTTCTTTGACCTCATAGGCGGTGGACTGTCCAAGAATGATCGGCAGACCATAGTATCGTGATTGTCCTTCAAGCCGGGAGGCGACATTTACCGGATCGCCAAGTGCTGTGTAGTCAAAGCGGGTATCGCTTCCCATGTTGCCCACAACACACTGGCCGGTATTGATACCTATGCCGACATTCAACCGGTGCACTTTCTGCTTTGCCTTTTTGGGACCCGCGCGTTTGCTTTTTCGGGAGGGCCGCTTTGGTGCTTCCATCCGGGCAACGTTGAATTGCTCGATATCAGCGATCATGCGAAGTGCGGCCCGGCAGGCTGAGCGCAGATGATCCTCATTGTCGAGCGGGGCATTCCAGAACGCCATCACCGCGTCACCCATGAATTTGTCGATGGTCCCCTTGTGATCCATGATCGCATTGGACAGGATCGTCAGGAATTGGTTCATAAGAAGTGTGAGCGCTTCCGGGTCATCGCGAAATTCCTCCGCAATTGCCGTAAAACCTCGAACGTCGCTAAACAGCAGTGTTAGCTCTCGGGATTCGCCTCCAAGTGAAAGCTGTTCCTGGTTCTGGGTTAATTGGTCCACAAGGTCGGGGGAGACGTATTGCCCGAACGCGCCACGTATCTGGCGGCGTTGCCGTTCCTCCCGCAGGTAGTTGACCGTCGATATCAGAATGATGGCTGTCATCGTCGCAATGGTCGGAAAAGACGGGTCCAATAAAACGCGATGCATGGAAAACATGTAGTAGCTGGCGCTTATATAGGCGCCCAGTAACACCAAGGAAAAGAAAATGAGGGCCCGTGCGCTGAGCACCGGGGCAAATATGATCACGAGAAAACAAAGTGCGAAGATCGTGACCAGTTCAACCGCGATCGTGTAGTTCGGTCTAACAAGAAGCGACTTGGCCATGATATTCTCCAGCACCTGCGCGTGGATCTCGACCCCAGCCATGGCGATGCCCAGCGGTGTTGCGCGGAAGTCCTCCAGACCAATAGCGGAGGTGCCTACCAGAACCAGATGACCGGCCAACCGCCCGGGAGGCATCCGTCCCTCGATGAGATCGGAGGCAGAGACGTATCGGCTTGCAAGAGACGGTGTCAGATAGGGCCAAACCGTTCCATCCTTGGCCGTGGGAATAAGCTGCCTTGCAACGACTACTCCTTCGACACCTGCTTCATTGGTACGCACCGCAAAAGGCTGGCTCCCGGTCGCGACGCGCAGCAATTCCGGCGTAAGGCCAAGCCGGATCTCTCCTTGTACGCTCATAACCAATGGCACGCGGCGATAGACACCATCCCGGTCCGGGCGCGCATTGAACATGCCACGTCCTGCGGCGACATTCTCAAACTCCGGCAAATTCTGTACGATATCGGGGAACTGTAGCAAATAGGGGCGCGGGTCAGGACCAATCAGCGCATGCTGCACCGGTGCCATTTCGCGCTTTTCCAAGCGGTTGCCGGCCACAGAACGGACAGTTGTCTGGCCAAGGATTATCCGCGATCTGGAAAATGCTTGCGCAAGGATGGCGTCATTGTCTGGCAGGCTGGCCATTGCGTCCTTGATCTGCGGCGGCAATGTCGGGTTGTCACGTGCAATTTGCGAAGGTGAGAGCCTGTCACGTTCTGCAAATACGATGTCGAACGCAATGGCAACCGCGCCATCCTGAGTCGCCTGATCTACCATTTCAGCGAGCCGCGAACGTGGCCATGGCCATTGCCCCAGCGCTTCAATGCTGCGGTCGTCTATATCAACGATCGCGACCGGCAGGGGGCTGTAATCGCGCGGCTTTGCCTGATGGTAAAGATCGAATGCGGCATTGCGCAACGTCGCTACCGGCGGTGGATCCCCGATCCGAACCAGCAAGGCACAACACAATCCAGCTAGGGCGAAAACACGCACCCAGCCGACCCATTTTGCAAACCAGTGCCTCATGTCCAACAGTCTTTGAAAGGAAGGCAAAGGGTGCTGAATTGCCTGCTAGGGAAATGAGAAAGACGCTCCGGAGCAAGCGGCAAAAAATGATTCGTGTAGGCCGCCAAGAAAAAAATACAACTCGTGATTGTCTCTATGTGCCGAAAAAACCACGATTTTTTTCCACATAGACGGGAATCTGGCAAATTTTTAGCTGCATTTGGATCAAATGTGTCTTCGTTCACAGACCCAAGGTCCTTTTAAAGATACATTAACGTCAACTTCTTTCTTAAGGTATTTCACCGGTGGCAATTCGTACCGTCATAGAGCAGACCGAGGCACAGCCAGTACAGACGCTTACAGCGGATGCCACTGGCAAGCTTGTCGTCCCGGGAGCAGAGTTCCTCTTTGACGGGCAGTTTCACAGAAGCGGCCATGATCTCGTTCTGAGCAATGACAATGCGGCCGACATTCGAATTCCCGGCTATTTCTTGTCCGATCCGCCCGCTGATTTGTTTGACCCGAGCGGCGCGGTAATCCGTGGCGCGCATGTTGCGTTGATGGCAGGACCTATTGCGCCAGGGCAATACGCGCAGGCAGGTGCCGACATTGGTGCCAGCCCTGTTGGTCAGGTCGAAGTTCTGGACGGTGACGCATCGGTTCAGCGCGTCGATGGGACGGTCGAAATGCTGCAGGTCGGCATGAAGATTTTCCAGAACGACGTGCTGCAGACCGGCGAGGACACCTCTCTGTCTGTGACTTTCGTTGATGGAACGATCTTCACCTTGGCGTCAGCCTCGCGGATGATCATTGACGAGTTGATTTATGACCCAGACGGGTCTGACAATTCAGGCGGCTTCAGCCTGATACAGGGCAGCTTCGTCTTTATCGCGGGGCAGGTCGCCAAAACGGGCGGCATGGAAGTAAACACGCCATCCTCCACAATGGGTATTCGAGGAACAACCGTCGTTGTCGAAGTGTCATCAGAGAATGGTGTTGTCACCAGTGAAATCACACTGGCTGAGGATATCGACGGCGAAATAGGGCGCATCGAACTGTTTGATATCGAAGGTAACCTGATCGCCGACATCCAGGAGACGATTAACAAATGGGTGGTGCAGGCTTTCGACGGTGCTGTCCGCGAGGTTAGCCGAAGCCCTCAGGATGAATTGTCTGACAGTATTCTGATCGCGGAAGCTTTCGCCGCGTTCCGGGCTGCGACGTCCAGGGTGGAAGCCGGAGACACTTTTGTTACCCTGACCGATCCCGCTGCCGTTGGGCAAATCGACAATGGTGGTGAAGACGTTGATATCGATTTCAACGTCGATTCAATTGATGACCCGGATACAATCGCGCCTCCGGACGCAATTGAAGAAGTGCCGGAAGTTGACGATACTTTGCCGTTGGATGAAGGGCTGAACCTTCAGCAAGACGCACCCGTTCCCGAAGAGCAAACTATCATCGTGGTGCAAGGCAACGAAGATGCCTCTGAAGAGGACGCCATTGTAGGCTCGGTGGCGATTGAAGCCCTGGCAGGGCAGGTATTTTCCTTGGATAACGGCCCCGGAAACGGCGTTGTCCAGTTTAACCCGGACGGCTCCTTTTCCTTTGTGCCAAACCCGAATTTCAACGGCGAAGATGTCTTTACCTTCGTCGCGGAAAACGAACTTGGTGAAATCGAACAAGGCACGGTCGTCATAACGGTTTTGCCGGTCAATGATGCGCCCGAAGCCGAGGACTTTGACGGGACCGTTGCAGAAGACGGCATCTTGTCGGGTGCGATTGCCGCGCAGGACATCGACAATGACGTTCTGAACTATAGCGTAACCGGCTTGCCCGCGTCTGGTGAGGTCCTTCTGTTTCAAAATGGAAATTTCACCTATACGCCCGATCCCGATTTCTCAGGTGTCGACAGCTTTGTTGTAACGGTCACGGACGCAGAAGGCGAAACGGCTTTATCTACGGTGACCGTGACGGTGAATGCCGAGGATGACCGTCCCTTCATTCTCACAGCCGTAGATGAAGTGGAACAGAATCTGATTGAAGGCGACGATGAAATCGTCGTCGGCGGTACCTTGTTGGCCGATGACCCGGACGCAGGTGCGGTATTGGTCTGGAGCGGAAATGCGGTCGGGAACTACGGCGTTTTCTCGATCACCCCGGGTGGAGATTGGACCTATACTGTTGATCCTGATGCGGCGGACGCTTTGCTTGCGGGACAAGTTGTCACGGAAACCTTCACGGCTACGGTCACCGATGAGGATGGCCTTTCGCAAAGCATAGAAATCCCGATCAGCATCACCGGCACTGAAGACTTGCCTGACGTTGTCTCTCCGCCTACGGCTGCATTGGGCGCGTTGACAGAAGGGGCTGAGGTCTTCGAAGTCAGCGGACAGGTGGTTGCCAACGATCCGGATGCTGGCGCTACAGTGACTTGGACAGGAGTGTCGCAAGCGCAATTCGGTAGTTTCACGATTGCCGAAGATGGCAGCTGGACCTACGCATTGGATAATGCGCTGGCCGATGTCTTGACCGAAGGGCAGGTGGTTGTTGAAACCTTACTGGCCGTTGCGGAGGACAATGGCGGGAACAGCGTGCAACAGGCCATTGAAGTCTCCATCACTGGTACAAACGACCAGCCTGTTCTGACGCCGGTAGTCACCTTCGAAACGATCGAGGAAGCGCAGATCTCAGGCGCCTTGAGCGCAAATGACGTTGACGGCTCCGTGGCGGAGCTGACCTACTCGTTGGGTCCAAATGGCGCAGAAAATGGGACGGTTGCGCTTAACCCTGACGGTAGTTTCACCTTTACGCCTTCTGCCGGTTTCGTAGGCATTGCCAGTTTCGAATATCAGGTGGCGGATGCGGACGGTGGCGTGACGAACGGGCTGGCAAGGGTGCTGGTCGAAAACGATCCCGACAATGTGCCCAATCAGAACGTTGGCCTTGGCCTCAACCTTGTGGCCAACGATGATGCGGCTGCCGGAGCCGTCGAGATTACGGTACAGAAAGTAGATACAACGTCGATCAATCTGGCCATCGCGTTGGATCGGTCGGGCAGTATTGGCGCACAGGCATGGGGAAACCTCCTGACGGCGGTTCAAACCTCGGTCACTTCACTGGCAGACTTGTTTGATGGTGCGGATACTCAGATCGATGTGCAGATCATCACCTACGCGTCCGATGTGGATGCAACGCAGATATATGATCTGCAGGACCCGGCGCTTATTGCCGCGATTACGCCCGGCAATTTGACCTATAGCGGCGGAGCGACCGCTTGGAACCTCGCCTTCCAGCAAACCGGTGCGTTCTTTTTCAACGAGCCATCGAACGAATTGAACTATCTGCTTTTTGTTACGGACGGTATTCCGTCCTCTGGTACCTGGGTGGAACCCTTTGATGCGCTCATTGACCCCACGGATGATTTCGATGTTACCGTCGACGCTTTTGGTTTTGGTGCACAGTACCAAGTGGGCAGCCTCGACGCACTGGACGACGATCCCGTAACCTTTAGCGAGCCCAGCCAGCTGACCGCCGCTTTCCAAGAAACGCCGATTTTCAACCCGGAATTGATCGGGTTCACGATTGAGTTGGTCGCTGATGGCGGCAGTGTTCTCGAGATTGCGGATGAAACCAGTGACGCGTTGATCGTTGAGGGTACGAACTTTGAACTCCCTCTTGCGAGCATTGCGAATATTGCTGAGTTGTTGGGCGAGGTGAACCAGATCGACATTACCGCACAGTTTGATCTCGACAATGATTTCGACGAGGCCGAAGTGACGCTTGTGCGGTCAGAAGTCATCGGAAAGGCTGCAACAGCGCAGACCCTGACGGGACGGTCAGGTGACGATTTGCTGTTCGGGAGCGACGCCGCTGATTCGATCGAAGGCGCGGGCGGCGGAGATGTGGTTCTGGCCTATGGCGGTGATGATACCTTGATCGGCGGGGCCGGCGCGGACACGTTGCTTGCCGGTGCAGGGGATGACACCATTCGGCTTACCACCCTACCAGAAGACGGTGACAAAGTGGATGGCGGCGCTGGCCGCGACACGCTGGCATTTGAGGCGGTGGGTCAGATCAATGATATGATCGCCACGCTCGATTTTTCGAGCATCGAAGCGCTCGACATCACCAACGGTGCGTTCGATGATCTTACTTTGAGTGTGGATGAGGTGATTGCCTTCTCCGACGAAGACGACACCGCATTGCAGGACTTGTTGGATGCGGCACTGCCGAATGCCAGATCGTTTTATGGTGATGCCGGTGATGGATTCACGATCGACGGTCAGGGCCTCTACAGTGTTGAGGTGATCGACACAGTGGCTGATGCAGAGGGCAACAGCCTCGATGTTTATGCCTTCAATATCGGCGGTGGCAACCCGCTGGCGACACTGGGGATAGACACTGATATTGATGTAACAACTGTCAATGTCGTCTAGCACGACAGGCTGAGAGAACCGGATTACCATAGCCACAACCGGATGCAGATCAACGGCTGCAAACAGAATTCTCATTTTCTCCTGAATTAGGTGCGAACTGCGTTTGCAGCCCAGCGGCTTTCGCAGCTATAGTCTCTGCAAGAGTCGCGCGATTTTGCTGCGAAAAAAGCAACAACGCGTGTCGGGCACGAGGGGGGCAGTTGGTTCGCATGTTCAAGCGATCAACGGGCATAGCATTTGCATTTTCGGTCGCGATCAGTGCACTGGCGTCTTCCGCCATGGCCTATGATGTCCGGCTGCAGGGCGCGGGAGACGAAGAGCTCACGGCTTTGCTGGAAGGTGGGTCGCTACTTTTCCAGCGGTCTACTGAAGAAGAGCCGCTAAATGTCCGCGAGATTGTGAGCACGGCTCAGGCCGATTATCAGCGACTGCTGGCGATCCTTTATGACGAGGGCTACTTTGGTCCAACCATCCAGATCAAGCTGGACGGGGTTGAGGCGTCCAGCATTCTGGCGGTTTCTCCACCAAAATCAGTGTCGTCCGCGGTTATCACTGTCCAGCTTGGGCGCTCCTTTCGATTTGGGGTCGCCGAAGTCGCGCCGCTTGCACCTGACACCACTTTGCCAACGGGTTTCCAAACCGGCGAGACGGCTCGCATCAGCCTTCTGCAATCTGCGGCAAAGTCGGCGGTCAGCGGATGGCGCGACGCGGGCTATGCAAAGGCCGAACTGGCAGACCAACAGATTACTGCACGCCACAACCGGGGCGAGCTGGACGCAAGGTTGACCATCGCGACGGGTCCAAAGTTGCGCTTTGGTGCTTTGGGGGTCAGGGGCGACTCCTATGTGAGGAGAGAGCGCATCCTGGAAATCGCGGGCCTTCCCGAAGGAGAGCAGTTTTCGCCGCAGGAACTCAAGGATGCCGCGGACCGTCTGCGTCGGTCGGGTGCCTTCCGGTCGGTTGCGCTGATCGAAGGGGATGTGACATCGGGCAGTGATATTTTGCCGGTAGATGTGCGTGTTGCAGATAACAAGCCGCGCCGCTTCGGTTTCGGCGGCGAAATTGCGACGATTGAAGGGGCGACAATCAGCGGGTACTGGCTGCACAGAAACCTGCTGGGCGGTGCCGAGAGTTTGCGGATAGATGCGGAGCTTGGCGGCATCGGGGGAACATCCGGCGGCGTAGGCGGCGCGGAAGGGGGGACAGATTACCTGCTGCGTTCAACGTTCCGGCGCCCGGCGACCTTTCGCAAAGACTTCGACTTTGTGGCATTCGGCGAGATCGAGCAGGAAGACGAACCCAACTATTTTTCCCGCCAGACCTCGTTCGGGGCAGGTATAGAGTATATCGAATCCGACCAGCGGACGTATTCGATTGGCCTCGGGTTCCGCCGCGCGCTGACAGAAGATCTGTTGGGGAAACGGGATTACACGATCTTTAGCCTGCCGGTCGGCGCGCTCTATGACTATCGTGATTACGAGTTTGACGCGCGGCGCGGTTTTTACCTCGATGCCGATCTGACGCCATTTCTCGCCGTTTCGGGCACCGAAAATGGTCTGCTGACAGATCTGGACTTCCGAACCTACAAGACCTTCGGGTCAACAAGCCCAACCACTCTTGCGCTGCGCGCCCAGCTTGGGTCGCTCGTCGGTCCTTCGTTGAGGGAATCGCCAGCGGATTTCCTGTTCTATTCAGGGGGCGGCGATACTGTACGAGGACAGGACTATCAGTCGTTGGGGATTCAGGTTGGTCCGGATGAGGATGACATCGTGGGCGGGCGGTCCTTCCTTGGCCTCTCGGCTGAGGTGCGTTTCCGGACGGAAGGCAGCTTGGGATTCGTGGGTTTTGTCGATGCTGGTTACATCGGCGAGGAAGCCTTCCCGGATGGATCATCGGGGGAATGGCACAGCGGCGCAGGTCTTGGCGTGCGCTATGCAACACCCATCGGACCGATCAGGTTTGATCTTGCCGTGCCCGTGTCCGGGCCCGATGATGATAATGAGCCCTTTCAGATCTACATCGGGATAGGACACGCGTTTTGAGAGCCCTTATCATCCTCTCTTTCTGTGTTTTGCTTTTGCCCGGCCACGTGCAGGCGCAGGACGACGAAGACGACGGCGGGTTTCTGACCCGGACCATCGAAGGGGCACTGTCGGGCGGTGGGCGTGAGGTAAAACTTGTCGGCTTTGCTGGTGCACTGAGTTCAGAGGCAACTTTTGAGCGCCTGACAATCGCGGATGCGAACGGTATCTGGCTGACGCTGGAAGATGTGGCGCTGAACTGGAGCCGTCTGGCATTGCTTCGGGGACGGTTGCAGGTGGACAGCCTGACGGCAAAATACCTGCAGATCACACGCTTGCCTGAAACCGAAGAAGAGGAATTTGAAGTCCCTGCCGCCGAGGCTGAGGAGTTCAAGTTGGAGTTGCCGGAATTGCCGGTAACGATAAATATCGAAGCTTTCGAAGTGTCGGAGATCGACCTTGGAGAAGCCATCATCGGTGTTCCGGCGAGGCTTAACCTGAAAGCCGCGATGAAGCTGGATGACGACGGCCTGAACCTCGATCTTTCCGCCGACCGTCTTGATGAGGTGGCGGGTCGGTTCGGTCTGCGTACAAACATTGTGCGGGACGGCTCAGAGATCGATCTGGACCTCACATTGGATGAAGACCCCGGCGGGATCGCCGCGCGCCTGATGAACCTCCCGGGGTTGCCGGATGTGGACCTCAAGGTTGCCGGGCTTGGTCCGTTGGACGATTTCACGGCCGATATTGATCTTTCGACCGAAGGCCAAACTCGGCTTGCGGGGCAGGTGGAGTTGAAGGTCGAGCGCGAAGACGGTGCGGAAGGTCCGCCAAACAGGCGCATTCTGGCGGATGTAGGGGGTGACATCACGGCGTTGATCGCACCTGACTATGAAAGCTTTTTTGGACCTGACGTTGGTCTCGAACTCGATACGGTTCTGGTTTCGGATGGCGCGATCGACGTCCAGGAGTTTTCACTGTCCGCGCAGGCCGTCGACCTGCAAGGTGCCGTGCGCCTCAACACAGACAAGTGGCCAAGCTTTGTAGATATTGAAGGCCGTATCGCGCAAGACGGAACCGATGTCGTGCTGCCGGGGTCAGATAATGGCGTCTCGGTCAGAGAAATTACCCTGGATGTCGATTTTGATGCCGCAAAGGGCGACGCGCTTTCGGGCAACTTCAAAATCAGCAATCTCATGCATGAGGCCGTGAACGTTGGTGATGTCACTTTGGCCGTCGATGGGACGCTGGATGGCACCGTCAATGCGATTGGTCGCGTGGTTGCGAATATCCAGATCGACGCGCGTGGTGTCGAGTTGGCGGATGATGTCGCGGCAGAAGCTCTTGGCGATACGATCCGTGCCAGTACCCGGATTACCTACGAAGAAGATGCGCCCATTGAAATCGCAGATTTGACGCTGGTAGGTCCAGACATTGGCGTTAACGGGGACATCGTGATCGCAGGTTTGGACAATGGCTTTCCGACCGATCTGAACGTCGAGGTGAAAGCAGCCAACCTGTCGCGCTTTGCAGGGTTGGTTGGCCAGTCCATTGCCGGCTCGGCCGAGCTTTCCGTAGAGGGCAGCATTACGCCGCTTTCGTCCATGTTTGATCTGACCGTCGCGGGCAGGACAGTGGACATCGTCCTGGATATACCGCAGGCCGACGGCGTGCTGCAGGGGCAGACGGATATCTCTCTAAAGGCCGAGCGAAATCAGGACGGGACCTTTGTCAAAGATCTCATTCTGAAAAACCCGGCGCTGGATGTCTCTGCCGATGTGGCCTTGCGCAGCTCCGGAAGCGAGGTTGTCGCGCGCGCTGCGTTGAGCGACATCGCCCTTGTGGTCCCGCAGTACGAAGGCGCAGTATTGCTGAATGCGGACGCGCGCCAAACCGAAGAAGGATGGTGGCAGATCGAGACCGACCTTGATGCGCCCTACGACAGCCGCCTTCTGGTTTCGGGCCTCGCCACGGGGCCGGAGGCCGATTTGAACTTTGAGGTTTCGGTGCCGGAGGTGCAACCGTTGCTCCCTACTGCACAAGGGCCGCTCGATGCAAAGGGCCGGCTCTGGCAGGCTGAGCAAGGGTATCGAATTGACGTGAAAGCCGGTGGTCCCTTTGGTGTCGACCTTGATGTGGAAGGGCTGGCGACAGGGCCGGACGCTCGGGTGAACCTGCTGGCCAAGCTTCCCGATATGGGCGTGTTTATCCCGGAGCTGACAGGTGCGCTGGCGCTTTCCGGCGAAGTGGGACGATCAGGGGCCGAGGACTGGGCGGTGGACACGCAGCTCGAAGGGCCATCTGGCATGACAGCTGACATCGCCGGAATTGTTGCCGGAGACGCCAGCAATCTGGATTTGACGCTTGCAGGGCAAATTCCTTTGGCTCTCGCAGGGCCTTTCGTACGGCCCCGTAGTGTCACAGGACCGGTCAATTTCGATTTGGCGATAAATGGCGCCCCGGCGCTGGATGCGGTCAGCGGGCGTATTACGACCGAGGGTGTTGTCTTTTCTGACCCATCATCAGGAATTGGGCTGAAGAATATCACCACGCAGGTCGATCTGGCGCAAAATGCTGCACAACTTGATGTCACGGGTGATTTTGTGACCGGAGGAAGGCTCGAAGTCGGCGGTAACGTGAATCTGGTGTCGTTGGTGGGAGATATTGCAATTGGATTGCGCAACGCGACGCTCATCGATCCGACGTTGTATTCTGCGTCGCTTGAAGCGGATGTTTCCGTTAACGGGCCGCTTACCGGTGGTGCGCGCATCGCGGGGGACATCAATCTTTCTGAGGTCAATGTAACCGTTCCCGCAACCGGCTCAACGGCGATTGGGAGTATCCCCAAAATTTCGCATGTGGGTGCCTCTGGGGCGGTCATTTCCACGCAGGATCGCGCAGGGGTTCTGCCAAAAGAGGAAGAGCAGGACGTAAGCTCAAATGCTCCAGCTTATCCGCTTGCGTTGAATGTGAACGCCCCGTCAAAGATCTTTATCCGCGGTCGGGGGCTGAACGCGGAAATGGGCGGTGACCTACAGATTCGCGGGGATACCAACAACATCGTGTCCGCCGGCAGCTTTGATCTGATCCGAGGACGTTTCACCATTATCGGCAAACGTTTTGATCTGGACGAAGGGTCCGTCCAATTTCAGGGATCAACAACGCCCTACATCAGGTTCGTGACAACGACCGAAGTGCCCGACGGCACAGCGAGTATCTCTGTCGAAGGTGAAGCGGATGATCCAGAAATCGTCTTTAGTGCGGTGCCAGAAGTTCCTGAGGACGAGGTGCTGGCATTGATCCTATTCGGTCGCTACGTATCCGAATTGTCTGCGTTTCAGGCTCTGCAACTGGCGAACGGTGTTGCGCAGTTGACGGGGCGCGGCGGCTTCGACGTTCTTGGCAACTTTAGAGAAGGCATTGGGCTTGATGAGTTGAACGTGGCTACCGACGAGGAGGGAACCACCTCTGTCTCGGCGGGCAAATATATTACCGATACGATTTACACGGATGTGACCACAAACAACGAAAAAGGCACGGATATCTCGCTGAACATCGATCTGACGTCTGACCTGAAAGGTAAGGCGACGGTCGCGCAGGATGGCGACAGCAGCATTGGCCTCTTTTTCGAACGGGACTACTGAGGTTTTGCGCCAATCGGTTCAATGGACCCAAACTGACCCTTTTCAAACAGCAATCCAGGAAGGTTTCGATCGTGTTGTGTAACGACCTGGACTTCGCCAAGGATTAAGGAATGATCCCCGGCCGGGTGCACGGCAAATGTTTTGCAATGGAACTCGGCGAGACATCCGCAGAGGCTTGGTGCGCTCAAGGGGCCTGTCTCCCATTCAAAGTCGCCAAATTCCGTCCCGTTGGTGGCAAAATGCCGGGCCAGCTCCAGTTGATCTGCTGCCAGTACGTGGATGCAAAACTGATCAGCCGCGACAAAGGCATCGTGACGGCGAGAGTTTTTGGCGGGTGACCAAAGGACCAAAGCCGGGTCCAGCGAAATCGACGAAAAGGAATTGGCCGTCATGCCAAGAGGTCCATCTGGGGTTTGCGCTGTAATAACCGTCACACCAGTGCCAAAACTCCCAAAAGCTTTCCGCAACTCAATGGCACGGTCGGGCGTGGGTTCGAAACTATGGGACCGGGCTGTCATGCAGATTGAAGACCTTATGGTAGTTCGCTTGCGGCGAGGTTTAGTTCATGGGTTTAAGACCTGTCGCCTCTTGGCGTGGGACGTAAGGCGACACCGCGATGTGGCAATGGGCCAAATGAAGTTGATCACGCAGGGTGCATTGGGCCACGCCAAGCAGGCCCAATGCAAATGCGATCACGACGTACTTTAGCTGCGATTCATCCGGTTTTCGATGAGGTCTTCGACGACGCTTGGTTCGGCGAGGGTCGAGGTGTCGCCCAAGGCACCGAAGTCGTCCTCGGCGATCTTGCGCAGGATGCGGCGCATGATCTTGCCCGAACGGGTTTTCGGCAGACCCGGCGCCCATTGGATGAGGTCCGGTGAGGCGATCGGGCCGATCTCGGTGCGGACCCAGGTGCGCAGCTCTTTGCGGAGCTCTTCGGAGGGCTCTTCGCCGTTCATCAGCGTGACATAGCAGTAGATGCCTTGTCCTTTGATATCATGGGGATAGCCCACCACAGCAGCCTCGGCGACCTTGGCGTGCGCGACCAGTGCGCTTTCCACTTCGGCGGTGCCCATGCGGTGGCCCGAGACGTTGATCACGTCGTCGACGCGGCCGGTGATCCAGTAGTCGCCATCCGCGTCGCGGCGGCAGCCGTCGCCGGTGAAGTAATAACCCTTGTAGTCGGAGAAATAGGTCTTCTCAAAGCGCTCATGATCGCCCCAGACCGTGCGCATCTGGCCGGGCCAGCTGTCGGCGATACAGAGCACGCCTTCCACTCCGTTGCCCTCAATCACCTCACCTGATGCAGGTTCCAGCACAACCGGCTTGATCCCGAAGAAGGGTTTCATGGCGGAGCCTGGTTTCATCGCATGCGCGCCGGGCAGGGGGGTCATCAGATGGCCGCCCGTCTCGGTCTGCCACCAGGTGTCGACGATGGGGCAGCGTCCACCGCCGACCACATCATTGTACCAGTTCCAGGCTTCCGGGTTGATCGGTTCGCCAACCGTCCCGAGAATACGCAGATCGCTCAAATCGCATTTCTCAACATATTCTTTTCCCTGTCCCATCAATGCACGAATAGCAGTGGGGGCGGTGTAGAACTGGTTCACCTTGTGCTTTTCGCACACCTGCCAAAACCGGCTGGCGTCGGGGTATGTGGGCACGCCCTCAAACATCAACGTGGTTGCGCCATTGGCCAGCGGGCCATAGACGATGTAGCTGTGGCCGGTGACCCAGCCCACGTCTGCCGTACACCAGAAGATATCCCCTTCTTTGTAATCAAAAACGATCTCATGGGTCATCGAGGCATAGACAAGATACCCGCCGGTGGTGTGCACGACCCCTTTGGGTTGGCCGGTGGAGCCGGAGGTGTAAAGGATGAACAATGGGTCTTCGGCGTTCATCTCTTCAGGCGGGCAGTCATCTGAGGCTTCTTGCGCCAATGCGTTGTAATCGAAATCACGCCCGTCGGTCCAAGTGGTCTGACCGCCGGTCCGTTTGACGACCAGCAGTTTCACATCATCGGGCGTGTGCAGCAGCGCTTGGTCGGCGTTGGACTTGAGCGGCGTATTGCGTCCGCCGCGGGGCGCTTCGTCAGCGGTAATGACGACCTTCGCGTCCGAGCCATTGACCCGCGCCGCCAGGGCATCCGGCGAGAATCCCGCAAAAACAATGGAGTGGATGGCACCAATACGCGCGCAGGCAAGCATGGCGTAGGCTGCTTCGGGGATCATCGGCATGTAGATGATGACCCGATCCCCTTTGCTGACACCAAGATCTTTCAGAACATTCGCCATGCGGCAAACCGAATGGTGCAGCTCCTTGTAGGTAATATGCTGCGCGGCTTCGTCCGGGCTGTCAGGTTCCCAAATGATCGCCGTCTGATCCGCGCGTGTGGCTAGGTGACGATCAACGCAGTTGGCCGCGACATTCAGAGTGCCATCGGTATACCAGTTGATTGAAACGTTCCCGAAAGAATAATCGACGTCTTTGACCTTTGTGAAAGGTTTGATCCAGTCAACACGTCCACCCTCGCGGCGCCAAAAGCCTTCCGGATCGGCGATTGAGTCAGCGTACATGGCGTCGTAGCGCGCGGAATCAACATGCGCATTTGCTGCCATATCGGCGGATGGCGGATACGTGGTCGTACCTTTTTCGGTGTCAGGCATGGAGGTTCCTCCCTCTTTTGGTCGTGTCGTCGCCTTCCGGCTGGGAAATGCGCCTCGGCCAATTTCATTGATCGGGGTGGTCGCGCACCTCGCCATTCTGGCGCATACCGACCGGGGAAAACAAGAGAGCAGCCCGGAAAATCAACTTAATTTCGCGCATTTGCGAAAGCTGTTCTGTCTACTACAGGGATTATCACGTTTTGGTTGAGTTGCCTTGGGGCAACGCACTTATCCCATCGCGCCCTGGCGCAGAATTGCGTGAAACAGGGCTTGGCACCGGGCGGCACCTTCGGTAGTTTTTCGCCAAGTCCGTTCTACCTAATGCGGGCAAACAGGGAGAAAAAACATGAACAAATATCTTAGCGCCGCTGCGGTCGGTGCCATCAGCTTTGCGTTCGTTACCGAAGCAGCCGCCACCGAATGGAATGTGTCGGTCTGGGGCAAACGCCGCGCCTTCACCGAACATGTTGAAAAGCTGGCAGAGCTGGTGTCCGAAAAGACCGGTGGCGAATTCACCATGAACGTCAGCTACGGCGGGTTGTCGAAAAACCGCGAGAACCTTGATGGGATTTCCATCGGTGCGTTTGAAATGGCGCAGTTTTGCGCCGGGTATCACCGCGACAAAAACCGTGTGATCACTGTCCTCGAGCTGCCTTTCCTGGGTGTTGAGAACCTCGAACAGGAAGTCGCGGTCTCCAAAGCCGTGTATGCTCACCCGGCCGCCGCCGACGAGATGGCGCAGTGGAATGCCAAACTGCTGATGACCTCACCCATGCCGCAATACAACATTGTGGGCACAGGCGAGCCTCGCGATGAACTGTCCGAGTTCGAAGGGATGCGCGTCCGCGCTACCGGCGGATTGGGAGAAGCGTTCAAAGCGGTTGGAGCGGTTCCTACGTCCGTCACAGCTACCGAAGCCTATCAGGCCATGGAAGGCGGGGTTGTGGATACGGTTGCCTTTGCGCAGCACGCGCATCTGAGCTTTGGTACGATCAATCAGGCAGATTGGTGGACGGCGAACCTCAACCCAGGCACCGTCAACTGCCCGGTTGTGGTGAACATCGACGCCTACGAGTCGCTTTCTGATGAGCACCGTGAAGCGCTGGACAGTTCTGTCGATGAAGCGATTGAGCATTATCTCACCAATTACGCGGCCCTGCTGGAGCGCTGGGATTCCGTTTTGGAAGAGAAGGGCGTCCAAAAGGTTGAGATCGATGCGGCGGTGATCGATGAGTTCCGCACCAAAGCGGCCGATCCGGCACGCGACGCCTGGATCGCCGACATGGAAGCTCAGGGCCTTCCAGGTCAGGAGCTCTATGATCTGGTTGTTAAAACCTTGGCTGAGGCCAAAGGCGGCAGCTAACAGGGTCGGGTCGCCTGATTAAGGGCGGCCCGCTTTTCCCAGCATAACAGAACGGGGGCAGGGCGATGGCAGGATCAGCTGCGGTGCTCGAAGATTCCAGCCTGCTCAGCCGGCTGGATCGGGCACTAGTACCACTTGAGCGCTTCTGTGCGTTACTAAGCGGTCTGGCAATTTTTTCACTGATGTTTCTGGCGGTCTGGTCAGTTACCGGGCGCAAATTCTTTGCCTCACCGATGGCCGGGTATGTGGATTACATCGAGGCCATGATGCCGATCATTGCGATCATGGGCATTTCTTATGTGCAGCGTGATGGCACCCACGTGCGGATGGACATGTTGGTAAGCGCGCTGAAGGGCCGTGTCCTGTGGTTCTTTGAACTGGTGTCGGTCCTGTTGATCCTTGTGCTGATCGTCGCACTGATGTGGGGCGCTTGGGAGCATTTCGACCGCTCTTTCGATTGCGCGCGCCCATTGTGCAGCCGGGACAGCTCCATAGACGTGGGCATTCCAATCTGGCCCTCCAAACTTGTCGTGCCAATCGCCTTTGCGGTCCTTGTGTTGCGTTTACTGCTGCAGGCGTGGGGCTACGGGCGTGCCTTGATCCTGGGGTTGGAAAACCCCGTTGCAGTCCCTTTGAATCTGACTGTGGCCGAACAGGCGCGGCTTGAGGCCGAAGCGCTGGAAGGGGCCGACTGATGGAACCGATCGAGATTGGTCTGTGGGTCAGTGCGGGCCTGTTGGTGTGCGTCGTGCTTGGCATGCGCGTTGCATTTGCCGCAGGGCTTGCCGGTTTTGTGGGCCTTGTCTGGTTGCGCTGGAACGGCTTTGACTACGACCCCGAGCGGTTCTGGAAGGCCGTCGAGATCAGCGTCAAGATCGCTGGCCTGACGCCGCATTCTAAGGTTTCTGCGCAGGTTCTGAGCCTGATCCCGGTGTTTATCATGATCGGCTATCTCGCCTATCACGCCAGACTGACAACCGCGCTGTTCGTCGCGGCAAAGCGTTGGATCGCCTGGGTACCGGGGGGCTTGGCAGTCTCAACCGTCTTTGCGACGGCTGGCTTCGCGGCAGTGTCGGGCGCGTCCGTGGCGACGGCCGCTGTCTTTGCGCGCATTGCAATCCCGGAGATGCTCAAGATCGGGTATAACAAGCAATTCGCCGCAGGAGTGGTCGCTGCTGGCGGGACTTTGGCGTCTCTAATCCCGCCGTCAGCCATTCTTGTGATTTATGCGATCATCGTTGAACAGGATGTTGGAAAGCTGCTGCTTGCAGGTTTTCTGCCGGGCATGTTCTCAGCCATCGTTTATGCGGCGCTGATCATTGGCATCGCGGTCATCTTCAAATCTGTCGGGCCTCCTGTTGGAGGGTTCAGTTGGCGCGAACGTTTCGAATCTCTGCCACCGGCTTTGCCCATTCTGGCGGTTGTCGTGATCATCATTTTCTTTGTTTACAACCCGTTTGGTGATGCATGGGGCACGCCGACAGAAGGGGGAGCGATTGGCGCCTTTATCATTTTTGTCATGGCGCTCTATCGTGGCATGCGGTGGCAACAGCTCAAGACAGCCCTTTTGGATACAGCCAAACTCACCGTGATGATCTTCTCGATCATTTGGGGTGTGCTGATCTATGTGCGGTTTCTGGGTTTTGCAGAGTTGCCAGAAGCCTTTTCCGATTGGATCACCGGGCTTGAAATGTCGCCGATGCTGATCCTGGTCTGTATTTTATTGGCCTACGCGGTTTTGGGCATGTTCATGGACGCAATCGGTATGCTTCTTCTGACGCTGCCGGTCGTCTATCCGGCAGTGATGGCATTGAATGGCGGCGAATATGTGAGCGCCGCTGACAGCGCCTTTGGCATGTCTGGTCCCATGTGCGCGATCTGGTTCGGTATTCTGGTTGTGAAGATGGCAGAGTTTTGCCTGATCACGCCTCCCATCGGGCTGAATTGTTTTGTTGTTGCAGGCGTGCGTGACGACCTGACTGTGCAAGACGTCTTCAAAGGCGTCACACCGTTCTTTGTTGCCGATGCCGTCACAATTGCGCTGCTGGTCGCATTCCCCGGGATCGTCCTGTTCCTGCCGTCGCTGGCAGGTTGACGGTTGGCCAATGTGGAAATGCCGGATGCTCAGTAGGGCAACCCGACATAGTTTTCGGCGAGCGCTTTCTGCGCCGTTTCACTATCGCGCAACAGTTCGATTTCCGCGTGCTGCATCCTAAGGTCAAAATCCCCCTGATCGGGGAACCGGTGCATCAGTGACGTGAACCACCAGCTGAAACGCTCCGCTTTCCAGACGCGGGACAGCGCACGCTCTGAGTAGCGGTCGATCCCTTCAGTGTCTCCCGCGTCAAACCACTGGCAAAGACCCTCGAACAGGTAATGCACGTCAGAGGCGGCGGTGTTGAGCCCCTTGGCCCCCGTGGGCGGTACAATATGGGCGGCATCCCCACATAGAAACAATCGCCCCCAGCGCATGGGCTCGGTCACGAAACTGCGTAACGGCGCGATGGACTTTTCGATTGAGGGCCCGGTAACTAGCGTCTCTGCCCGTTGGGTTGGAATCCGGCGCTTCAATTCTGCCCAGAACGCGTCGTCGGTCCAATTGGCGGCGTTGTCGGTGAGCGGGCATTGGATGTAGTATCGTGACAGCATCGGGTTGCGCATCGAACAGAGCGCAAAACCGCGCTTGGAGCTGCTGTAGATTAGTTCGTGGTCGACTGGAGGAGTCTCGCTCAGAATGCCGAGCCAGCCAAAGGGGTAGATTTTTTCATATTCGCGTCGCACATCGGCTGGGATCGTGTTTCGACTGATGCCGTGAAATCCATCACAGCCTGCGACAAAGTCACAATCGATCCTGCTTTCGGTCCCGTTTTGATCGAAGGTAACAAACGGGCTGTTGCGGTCCGCGTCGTGGATCTTGACGTTATCGACTTCAAAAATCAGTTTGCCATCGCTGGCTTCACGAGCCGCATAAAGGTCGCGGGTGACTTCGGTTTGGCCGTAGACGGTAACGGAATGGCCAGTATGTCTTTTGAAATCGATCCTGAAACTGTCATCATCGTAAGATAGAAGCGTACCATCGTGTCGCAGCCCTTCGCTTCTCAACCGCTGATCCACGCCGGCCTGCGTCAGCAGATCCACAAAGCCGCGCTCCAGCACGCCGGCCCGGATACGTCCCAATACATAAGCTTTTGATCGCTTCTCCAGAACGACGCTTTCAATGCCACGGGTATGAAGCAGCTGGGACAGCAGCAGGCCCGACGGGCCGCCGCCAATGATGACAACTTGGGTTCGCATTGCATCTCCTTGGTCATGGCATGCTAACCGACTGTGTCGCTTTGACAAACCTGACTATGGGCAAACCCCGTCGAACTCGACAACGCATTACGTTGACGCGGCCTTTGACATGGCGACGTGTTGTTTGTTTGGTCCTCTTGCGGTAGTGGATCAGCGCCAGACCTATTGCAATATCCGGGCGCAAAAGGAGAGACGGAGCATGCCAGCCATCGACGCTACCCGCGCAGCGCGCCTGTCTGTAGCGCCCATGATGGATTGGACAGACCGCCATTGCAGGATGCTGCATCGGCAGTTGAGCCGCGAGGTCCTTCTTTACACGGAAATGGTCACCTCGGCCGCGTTGGTGCGAGGTGGTGCGCTGGACTTGCTGACGTTCTCGCCAGAAGAGCATCCTGTCGCGCTTCAGCTAGGCGGTTCCGACCCAAGAGAATTAGCCGCTGCGGCAAATCTGGGCGAAGCCGCCGGATACGCTGAGATCAATCTGAATGTCGGTTGCCCGTCAGATCGCGTGCAATCCGGGTGCTTTGGTGCAGTTTTGATGGAGCAGCCAGCCCTGGTGGCTGATTGCGTTGCGGCAATGCGGGCCGCGGTTGAGGTGCCGGTCACGGTCAAATGCAGGATTGGCGTGGACGATCAGAACCCCGAAGAGGTGCTGCCTGACTTTCTCGCGCGGATAGTTGCTGCGGGATGCGAGAGGGTCGCTATTCACGCACGAAAGGCGTGGTTGCAAGGGCTGAGCCCAAAGGAAAACCGCGATATCCCACCGCTCGATTATCCGCTCGTCTTTCGGATGAAAGAGTATTTCCCGAATTTGCATATTTCCATCAACGGGGGGGTGACGTCGCTCGATCAGGCGGCTGACTTGCTGGAGGGTGGACTGGATGGCGTGATGATCGGTCGAGCAGCCTACCACCATCCAACTGAAATCCTGTCCCGTGCTGACCCTGTCATTTTTGGCAAGGGTTTAGTCACGTCGGCAGAGGACGCGGTTCAGGCGATGTTGCCCTATATCGATGAGCACCTATTGGCGGGCGGTAAACTGGGGCAGATCACCCGCCACATGCTTGGACTTTTTGCGGGCCGTCCCGGCGCGCGGATGTGGCGCCGAACCCTTTCGGAAGGGGCGCATCATCCGGGGGCGGGGGTGCAATTGGTTGTGGAAGCATTGTCACACATTACAAATGTGGATGACCTAAGGAATGCTGGTTGAATTCGCATTGGTGTGACTTCGATGGTGGCGATCGCTTTGGATAAGAGATGAACCATTTCTTCGACAAGGGATGGGCGGTGTTTTCGCCCGAAGAGGCTGTCCTCGACTGGGTTCATCACGCACGTAAGGATGCTTTGCGCGCCATAAACGATCCAGCCTTGGCGGAATGGCACCAGTGCGAGGGCACGTGGTTTGTTGGTCTAGATGTGTTGAATAACGACCGCCAAGGGCGCGTCGCAGGCTCCGCAGCGTTAAGCGGGGCGGCGGTCGATTTTGTGTCTTTACACTGCGGCGATTGGCCGGAGCTTCACAAAGCACAGGTGTCGGGGGTTTTTCCGGGTTATCCGCGACCGCGCACAGGCGAAACAGAGGCCGGTTTCCGTTACAGAGTAAAAAGAGATGCCGCCCATGTGGATGGTATCATTGGCAAGGGAGACCCCAAGCGTCGCTTTGTCGAAGAACCTCATGCCTTCATCCTCGGTCTGCCATTGACCGAGGCGGATCAACAGGCAGCGCCGCTTGTCGTCTGGGAAGGCAGTCACAAACTGATGCGGGCCGCTCTTAGGCAAGCGATGGAGACCTCAGATGGCGCAGAGCTTGGCGCGGTTGATGTCACCGAGGCCTATCAGCAGGCACGCCGAGAGGTTTTCGAAAGCTGCGCGCGCGTGGTTGTCCATGGGCCGCCGGGATCTGCAATACTTGTGCATCGTCTTGCGCTTCATGGCGTGGCCCCTTGGGCGCAGGGCGCGATGGCAGAGCCGGAAGGTCGCCTGATCGCCTATTTTCGCCCGCCGATGCCCGGCGGCGTCCAACAATGGCTCAATGCTCCTTGAGATTAAACCAGCGCGCGGCGGGATGCCTCTTGGCAAGCCGCGCGTCTGCAACTATACGCGCAGCCTGATCTATCGAGGGAAATCACAGAATGGTTGGCAGCGCAAATCTCAACATCATGATGAAGGCCGCGCGCCGCGCCGGACGTGCCCTTGCCAAGGACTTCCGCGAGGTGGAAAACCTGCAAGTCTCCATGAAAGGGGCGGGCGATTTCGTCAGCCGGGCCGATCTCAACGCCGAGAAGATCATCAAGGAAGATCTGATGGGCGCGCGCCCAACCTACGGCTGGCTGGCCGAGGAAGGGGGCGCAGAGGAAGGGCAGGATCCGACACGTCGATGGATTGTAGACCCGCTCGATGGCACGACGAATTTTCTGCACGGGCTGCCGCATTGGGCCGTCTCCATCGCGCTGGAGCACAAGGGCCAGATCGTTTCAGGAGTTGTTTACGATCCAAACAAAGACGAACTCTTCTTTGCCGAAAAAGGGACCGGTGCCTGGATGAATGAGGGCCGTCTGCGGGTGTCGGGACGCACCAAGATGATTGAGAGCGTCTTCTCGACGGGTTTGCCATTCGGCGGGCGACCTGATTTGCCGGACACGTTGAAAGAACTGGGGCGGGTGTTGCCCGGATGTGCAGGCGTGCGGCGTTGGGGCTCGGCGGCGCTTGATCTGACTTACGTTGCTGCCGGGCGCTACGATGGGTTCTGGGAACGTCGTCTGAACGCGTGGGACATCGCCGCAGGGCTTATTATTTTGCGTGAAGCTGGCGGGCTGGCAGAGCCGATGGATCCGAATGGCAACATCGTCGAAGACGGGACAATTGTCTGCGCAAATGAGGCGCTGTTTGCACCGCTGGCGAAACTCGTTCGGGGCTAGGTTTCCGGGTCACGGTCCTTTGGATGGTTGATGCCATCGGTTGTCGGGATCGGCTCATACTCCTGCGGCAGCACACCCTCAAAGCATCCAAGATTGATACCGGTTTCATCCGGGTTACTGCGCCGCTGGTGATGGGTGTAGATACCGCAGATCCTGCAGAAATAGTGTTTTGCCGTTCCGGTGCCCCATGTGTAGCGGGTCAGGTTGTCGGCCCCGCGCATCACCCGTACGGTTTTAGTGAGCGCGGTGACTGCGGCGGCTCCCCGGCGACGGCAGAATGAACAGTTACACCGCCCTGCTGACCCAAGCCCGTCAGGCAACAAAGCTTCGATTTCAACGGCACCGCAATGACACTTTGCGCGTCGGGTCTCGCCCCGGGTGGTCATCGCCGGGTGACCTTGGGGATGCGGCTTTCGACCATCCGGTACCGCGCGGCCGGATGAGGCGGATGTCCTTCGGTTCGGTGCCAGAATTCAGGTCCGCCCAATCGCAACCAAAGTGGGAAGACGAGGATTAATCCCGCGATAAATCCGCCGGCATGAGCCCAATAAGCGACGCCCGCTTCGGTCGTGCTGGATCCGACACCGCCCACGAACTGAATGGCAAACCAGATCGCGAGCATGATCCAGGCCGGGATCGGCAGAACCTTGAAGATAACAATGATGATAATCAGAATATCAACCTTGGCCTTTGGAAACAAAAGCAGATAACCACCCATGACCCCGGCAATGGCACCAGATGCGCCGACCATCGGTATGCCCGAAGTCGGATCAACAATGTACTGCGAAAGAGCCGCCAACACGCCGCAAGCGATGTAAAAAAAAAGGTAACGCAGATGCCCCAAGCGGTCCTCCACATTGTCACCGAATATCCACAAGAAAAGCATGTTGCCTGCAAGATGAAGAACACCGCCGTGCAGGAACATTGACGAAAAGAGCGTAAATAACCCTTCACCCTCACTCAGACGCGCGGGAATCATGGCCCAAGTGAGCCACAGGGTGTTCATTGCGCGGACATCATTCATCGCGCTGAAATAGGTCATAAAAACCCCGATGTTTGCGGCCATCAGGAAGTAGGTCACATAGGGGGTGCGACCGGAGGGATTGTGGTCTCGGATCGGAAACATGGCACCAAGGCTGACCTAAGGCCTGAGCCGGGTCAAGACGCAATCTGTTTACAAATCTCCTGTCAGTGGATCACGACACAGACCCCAGCAGAGCCGCATTGCCGCCTGACGCGGTTGTGTCCACACACACATGTCTTTCAGCGAGGACACGTGCGGGGTCGGGGCGGCCGGGTATCATCGGTATGATTGGCCCGGTGTGGTTGGCCAGCGCCATTTCGATCTCTTGTCCGATTTTGTCGTCGCCCCACCAAAAAACACCACCATAAGCCGGTCCGGTCGTCAGCGCTTCTGGCGTGATGGCGCCGCTGACTTGCAATGCGATGCCGCCCAACGCGCGTACCGCACTTGCTTGCGCCGCTCGGGCCTCATCGCCGGGACCCAGGCAGAGCAATGCCGGACGGGGCAGGAGGCTCAGGCGGTTGGATTCACCTGTTGGGCCGGGCAAGCTTTGGGTACTGTGTGGACGATGGGTTTCTTTTGGCAGTGGCGGTAGTTCGGAGGTTTGCGTTTCTTCCGAATGCTCCAAAACGACGCGATCTGGCGCGCCGAAACGTGGCAGATAATTCGGGCCACCCGCTTTCGGTCCTGTGCCGGAAAGCCCTTCGCCGCCGAAAGGCTGGCTTCCTACGATTGCGCCGATCTGATTGCGGTTGATATAGACATTTCCTGCCTCAATCCGCTCTGACACATGCTGAACCCGGTCATCGATCCGCGTCTGCAGACCAAACGTCAGCCCATAGCCGGTGGCATTGATGTCATCGATGACTTTGTCGAGGTCTTGCGACCGGAAACGTGCGATGTGCAGGACCGGACCGAAGATCTCCCGCTCCAGATCACCGATGCCGGAGACCGAGATCAGGGTGGGCGCAACAAAGCAGCCGTCTTCGGGCGGTTTCAACTCGGCCAGTACCCGCCCGTCGCGTCGCGCGGCGTCAATGTGGTCCGTTATGATGCGCCGTGCGGCCTCGTCAATCACCGGTCCAACGTCGGTGGACAGCAGCCACGGATCACCCATGCGCAAAGCTTCCATCGCGCCAATCAACATGCGGGTGAAGCCCTCCGCTATGTCATCCTGAACATAAAGGCAGCGCAGGGCAGAGCACCGCTGACCCGCGGACTGGAAGGCGCTTTCGACGATGGCCTGAACGGCCTGTTCGGGCAGGGCCGTACTGTCTACAATCATCGCGTTCAAACCACCGGTTTCCGCAATGAGCGGCGTTCCGGGTGCGCAGTGTTCCGCCATCGCCTTGCGAATGCGCAAAGCCGTTGTGGTTGATCCGGTGAAGGCGACGCCGTTCACGCGCGGGTCCGAGGTGAGCATCGCGCCCACGTCGCCCCCACCGGGCAGCAGCTGCAACGCGGAAGCTGGCACACCCGCCCGATGCAGAATTTGCACCGCCTGATGCGCGATCAGCGGCGTCTGTTCAGCGGGTTTTGCCAGAACAGCATTTCCTGCCGCGAGTGCCGCAGAAATCTGGCCGGTGAAAATCGCCAGCGGGAAATTCCATGGCGAAATACAGGTGAAGATACCAGCCGGAGGCGTATCCGTGGCCTGGTTTGCATAGTAGTGCAGAAAATCAACCGCTTCACGGAGCTCCGCAACACAGTCGGGCAGGCTTTTGCCAGCCTCGCGGGCCAGCAATGCAAAAAGCGCGCCAAAGGCTTCCTCCATCATTTCGGCGGCCTTCGTGAGCACCTGCCGGCGCACTGCCAGTGGTGCATCCCAGGGTTCTGCACTTTCGAAGGCTTGCTGCACATCTTCAGGTGTCGCGGCTTGTACATACCCCGGTTGGTCTGTCGGCCGGGCCGGGTTCGCGATTGGCGTTTCCGTTTTGGTAGCTGCGAGTGTGCCCGCCACGAGAGGTGCCGCATTCCACTGGCAGCTCTCATGACCATCGCGTGCCTTGAATATCTCTTCGAGCGTGGGCGTATGGGTGAGGTCAAACCCCCTTGCGTTGGCGCGCAGCGGCACGAACAACTCCGGACCACGAGGGATGTTTGGTTGTTTGGCCTGCTTAAGGGTGTCAAACGGATCGGCTGCTACGACTTCTGGTGGCACAGCATCATCCACGATCTGGTTTACGAAACTGGAATTTGCGCCGTTTTCCAACAGCCTACGTACAAGGTAGGCAAGCAGATCCTGATGCGCGCCAACCGGTGCATAAATCCGGCACCGCGTCGCGTGTTTTTCAAGCACCTGCGTATGCATCGTTTCACCCATCCCATGCAGGCGTTGAAACTCGAATGTCTCGCGATCCGTCGCCATGTGAAGAATGGCCGCTACGGTGTGTGCGTTGTGGGTTGCGAACTGAGGATAGATCCTATCCGTTAACCCCAGCAGCTTTTTCGCATTGCAGATATAAGACACATCTGTTGCTGCTTTTTGAGTAAATACTGGAAAGCCATCGACGCCAGCGACCTGTGCTCGTTTGATTTCAGTGTCCCAGTAAGCGCCTTTCACAAGACGGACCATGATCTTGCGGTCGTGGCGTTCTGCCATCTCGTAAAGCGCATCGATGACGACATTCGCGCGCGGGCCAAACGCCTGCACAACGACGCCAAAACCGTCCCATCCTGCAAGTGCCGGTTCCGCCATCACCTGGTCAATCACGTCGAGTGACAGAGCAAGACGGTCTGCTTCTTCTGCATCGACATTGAGACCCATGCCAGCAGATTTCGCAAGCAGGGCAAGCGCGCGCAGACGCGGCGCCAGTTCTGTCATGACAGCGTCTTCCTGCGCCACTTCATACCTTGGGTGAAGGGCAGAGAGTTTCACCGAAATCCCTGGATTTTTGCGGATGTCGTCGGAAGAACACGCCAGGGCGATCGCTGAAATTGCCCGGCTATAGCTCAGGTGATAGCGTTTCGCGTCCGCCTCTGTCCGTGCCGCCTCGCCAAGCATGTCATAGGAGTAGGTGAATCCCTTTTTTTCCATTCCTGCAGCACGTTGCATTGCAGAGTTAATGTCTTCTCCCAGAACGAATTGCCGCCCCATCTCCTTCATGGCACGACTGACGGCGGCGCGGATGACGGGCTCCCCCAGCCGTTTCATGGCAGCCCTCAGGTGTCGGACGGGGCCCGGCTGGTCGTCGTCCAAGACCCGTCCCGTGAGCATCAGCGCCCAAGTAGACGCGTTCACAAGGCTGGAGGTCGAATGACCCAGATGCCGTCCCCAATCCGAGGGGGCAATCTTGTCTTCGATGAGCGCGTCGATGGTGTCGGCATCCGGAACCCGCAGCAACGCCTCGGCAAGACACATAAGCGCTACACCTTCATCGGTGGACAACCCATATTCCGCCAGAAACACTTCCATGAGTCCGGGCGCGGTTGTCGCGCGAATTTCCTGAACCAGCGCCACAGCCGTTTTGCAAATCTCTTGCCGGTCGTGTTGTGTCAGACCTGCTTGCTCGATGAGGCCAGCCAAAACCTCATCATGGTCTGCATATGTCATCGCGTCGATTTTGCGCCGCCGCGAACTCTCTGAGGTCTGCATCATTTCCAACTCCTGAAGCTGATTTGTCTGGCATATCAGACTATCGGAAGTCATAATTCCTGAATAACGCGTGTGGAGCGGCAAAAGAATGAATATTTCTGAATATCACGGGAATAGTGAGCAATTGGAATTGGACCGATTTGACCGAACGATTCTCTCGGTCTTGGCCGAAGATGGTCGGATCAGCATTACGGATTTATCAAAGCGTATTGGTTTGTCGAAATCTCCCACGCAAGCAAGGTTGCGGCGGTTGGAGCAAACCGGAGTGATTATCGGGTACCGCGCCTTGCTGGATCCAATTCGGCTTGGGCTTGATCATGTTGCATTTGTAGAAGTGCGCCTGAGCGATACTCGCGAAGCCGCTTTATCCGCCTTCAATGCGGCAATTGCAAAAGTTCCAGAGATTGAGCAAGCCCATATGATTGCAGGAAATTTCGATTATTTACTAAAGGTCCGAACACGGGATATGACGGAATATCGCCGCTTTCTGGGGGAGACGATTTCAGCGTTACCCCATATAGCAAATACATCAACCTATGTCGCCATGCAGGCCGTAAAAGAGACGATGTTGTCGGACGGTTCTTGACTGCGCGAGAAGATGCGCCAGACTTATGCAGATGAAAACGCTTTTGGTCCTGTCACTATTCATAGGTATGCCTGCTTTGGCATCCTGCCCGGATGCGCCAGACATTAAAACCGACCTGGACCTGCTGATCGAACAGGCGAACGGGGCCGAAACCGAGATGGCAGGCCGGGAAGTATCGGGGCAAATGTGGCAACTTTGGCTCAAGGCGCCGGATGAGGTGTCTCAGGAAGCGCTCGACAAGGGTATGCGCGCGCGGGCGAACTATGACTTCGTCGCCGCGATGGAGGCTTTTGAGATATTGGTCGACTACTGCCCGTTTTACGCTGAGGGCTTCAATCAACGCGCATTCGTTTTGTTCCTGCAACAGGACTTCGAAGCGGCGCTCGTGGATTTGGATCAGGCCCTCGTGTTGTCACCAAAACATGTAGGTGCGCAATCGGGCAGGGCGTTGACTCTGATGAACCTTGGCCGTCTGGATGAAGCCCGTACGCAACTGCAGGACGCGTTGAAGAATAATCCTTGGCTGTCGGAGCGTTTTCTCCTCTCGCCGGGTGGGCCGCTTGCAGTGCAAGGTGAAGAAATCTAACCCGTTTACACTGCATGGCGCTTAGCTATTGTGCGCGTGTCTGGCCCGGTATAATCACGGCATGATAGCCCGCGTGGTGGAATGGTAGACACAAGAGACTTAAAATCTCTGGGCCGAAAGGCCGTGCCGGTTCGAGCCCGGCCGCGGGTACCAAAAAATCATATAAAACAGGCCGCTACCGGGTCTTTGCGCGACCTGAACCGCCTGATCGATTAACCAACTGTCACAGTCTACTGGAGAGAAATTGGCACGCGCTTACTGTCCGGAAAACTTTGCTTTCCATTCTTCAGTTTGTTCGTCGGATATCTTCGCAAAAAGCACTTCGGGTACGTCAAACTTGTGACCGGGCGCAAGCGTTTCCAGGCTTAGCGCGACATCCTCGGGCCAGGCGTTCTCCTGGTTTCCAAAAGCTGCGGATATGGTTTTCGAGGCATCCGGCAGAAAAGGGGCTGACAGGTCTGCAAACAGGAGCGCAAGGTTTAAGCCCAAGCGCGTCTGCATGGCCGCTTTCTCCGGGTCGGACTTGATGGTTGTCCAGGGAGCAACAGTTTGCAGATACTCATTTCCACTGGCCCAGATCGCGCGAAGTTCCTGTGCCGACTTCCTGACCTCAATCGCTTCAAGGTGTTCCTCGTAGCTTTTGAACCGTTGACGCAAAGACTGGATAAGCGCCTCTTCCTCAGCGCCATAAGTGCCGCCTTCCGGTACCTCGGCGCCGAATTTGGAACGACAAAACTTGGTGATCCTGCTCACGAAATTGCCGAGCACGTCTGCCAGATCTTTGTTCACGGATACCTGAAAATTCTCCCAGGTGAATTCCGAGTCGCTGCTTTCGGGCGCATGGCTCAACAACCACCACCGCCAATAGTCGGCTGGCAACAACTCCAGGGCCTGATCCATGAAGATCCCCCGACCTTGCGACGTGGAGAACTGACCTCCGTCATAGTTGAGGTAGTTAAACGATTTTAGCTGGTCCACCAGTTTCCAAGGCTCTCCCGAACCGAGGATTGTGGCCGGGAAGCTCAGTGTATGGAACGGGACGTTATCTTTGCCCATGAACTGCGTGTAGGTCACATCTTCTGCACCCTGATCCGTGCGCCACCAACGTTGCGCCGAAGCGTCGTCCTGCCCATTGGCTTCCGCCCATTCAGAGGCACAGGCAATGTATTCAATGGGAGCATCAAACCAGACGTAGAACACCTTTCCTTCCATGCCGGGCCAGGCGTCTTTGCCCTTGCGTACCGGAATTCCCCAATCGAGATCGCGGGTGATGCCTCTGTCCTGCAGCCCGTTTCCGTCGTGAAGCCATTTCTTCGCTATCGAAGTGGTGAGCACCGGCCAATCGGATTTGCTGTCAATCCACGCATCCAACTGGTCCTTCAGGACGGACTGACGCAAATAGAGATGGCGCGTTTCGCGCACTTCCAGATCCGTGGAACCGGACACGGCAGAGCGTGGCTCTATCAGATCGGTCGGGTCCAATTGCTTGGTGCAGTTTTCGCATTGATCGCCACGGGCCTTGTCGTAGCCACAGTTGGGGCACGTCCCTTCGATATATCGATCCGGCAGGAAACGTTTGTCGGTGTTCGAATAAACCTGTTTTTCGGAAACCTCTTCGATCAACCCGGCATCTGCCAGCTTTCCGGCAAAATGCTGCGTCAATGCATGGTTTTGCGGGCTGGAAGACCGCCCGAAATGATCAAAGGACAATCTGAAACCACGCGCCAATTCTGCCTGCACAGAATGCATCTCAGCACAGTATTCCGCCACCGGCTTCCCGGCCTTTGCGGCGGCAAGCTCCGCAGGCGTGCCGTGTTCGTCCGTCGCACACAGGAACAAGACCTCATGACCCTTGGCGCGCAAATACCGCGCATACAGATCGGCGGGCAATTGGCTGCCGACTAGATTTCCAAGGTGTTTGATGCCGTTGATGTAAGGAATCGCTGATGTGATGAGGTGACGTTCCATGGCACAAGCCCCCAAGTCGAAAATTACTGCACCCCTCTAGCGCAGTGAAAGCCAGAGGGCCACGGACAATTGTTATTCATCTTTTCCCAAGGTGCGGCTTTTGCCGGTCAATCGACCGATCAGGAACGACGTACGGGGCGCGTAGGTGTACCTTGTGCGGTCTGTTGGTGTCGGACGGGCGCGCATACGGGTGACCCCGAACAGCACCAGAATTGCGTGACCAGCCGCCATCAGCAGGAACAATGCACGGGGGCCATAGAGATCGATCAGCAACGACGCGATGTAGGGGGCGGCAATTGCGCCTAAGGCAAAATAAAACATCAACGCCGCTGAAAGCTCGACCCGTTCGTCATCTGTCGCGAAATCATGCGCATGTGCTGCGGCGACCGAATAGATCGGGAAGGTGGTCAATCCAAACAATCCCGCTGCAATCAGAATGCCAGCGATGCCGTAACTCACGGAGTATACGGTGATTGTTGATGAGACGATGGCAGCTACGGATAACCATATCAGCACCCATCGCCTGTCAAACTTGTCGGCGAGCCATCCCATCGGGTATTGGGCAAGCGCGCCACCCAGTACAAAAGCAGAGAGAAAGTACGCGATCTGTTCCGTTGTGAGGCCCACTTCCTGACCGTAGATCGGCCCGACCATCCGAAAGGATGCGCTGGAGAGGGCCGCCACGATCACAGCGGCGGCGGCAAGCGGGGATTTTCGGTGCGCAAGGCTTGGCCGCAGGCGGGGTGAGGTGGGGGTTTCCGGTTGCTTGACGGTGGTGAGCGTCAGCGGCAGCAAGGCAGCGCAACACACGATCGCGAGCAGGTTATAGGAGACGTAAGATGCAGGCTCCAGCACGCTGATAATCATCTGAGCGGCCAGCGAACCAGTCATGTCGACGACTCTATAGACGCCCATTGCGCGCCCACGTGTCTCGTTTGTCACCTTGGCCTGAAGCCATGCTTCGATCACGGTGTAGCACCCCGCGACACACATGCCGGAGGCCACCCGCATCACCGCCCAGGCAAGCGGGTCCACAACCAGCATGTGGCTCATCAGACCAATCGCACCGGCCGCCGTGAAGGCTGCAAAGGCCCGCGAGTGTCCAACACTGCCCATCAAGCGGGGAGCCCACCAACAGCCAATGAAAAACCCCAGAAAGTGGGCTGATCCCAAAAGACCGATGTCTTGCTTGTCAAACCCCAGCGCCAGCCCTGACAAAGCATCAAGGGGCCCAACGCCCCCCGACGACAGTTGCAGCAGAATGACGGACAGAAAGAGGGCAGCGAATGAAATGAGAAGGCGCATATTACCTGCACCATATTCTTTCGCAGCATGCCGCCTAGCAGCTATTCGACAAAGCGCGTCGTTTTTAGGCGCGGGCGCGAATTTCTGCTCGGATATCCAGATCGACGCGGTCTTCGGCCAGACCAGCGTAGCCCGAGGCGCCAAAATCCTGCCTGTTCAAATGACCGTTAAGCTGGATGAAGAGCACGGATAAATCGTCGGGCGGCGTCCCGGCGGGGCGCGACAGAAGTGCCTGTAGCGTGATCTTGCGGGTCACTCCCCTGAGGGTGAGGTCGCCGTCGATTTCTGCCCCTTCAGAGATTCGACCCCTTGAGCCCAGACGAATTGCGCTGGACTGGAAACGCACGGTGGGATGGTTTGCTGCATCCAGCAGCTCAGGGCTCTTGATGGCCTGCGTCATGAAGATCAAACCCGACGTCACTTTTCTTATATCTGCTGTCACCGTTGCCTTCGACCGCGTTAGGTTCGCAGTGTCGACCGAGATATCAGCGGTTTGCACTGGCACCGTTCCTGTTTGCCGCGTTGTGCCGGTAGTGAAAATGAACGAGACTTTCGAGCCTTGGGGAACGAGCTCATAGGTTTGCGCGCGGGCCGCAACGTCAGTGGCAAGGCTTGCCAAGCCGCCAGCAATTAGAACGCGTCGTGTCAGTCGAATGCCCATGTGCTGCCCTTTGCTTTCTTCATAGATAGAGCGAAACCGGCTTCTTGTCCTCTGGTTCACACGGTCTTTACTGTTTTGGGCGCTCGCAGGATTAGAGGACGCCCATTTTTGAGGCCAACTGCAATCCGCTAAACTGCCGAAGGCAAGCATCGCGACTGAACCTTGTGTATCTTCCGGCACATTTCGAAACCGAGGTCTCCAAAGTTTTTTGCATCGGCCGAAGCCACTTGCAGACAACGTTAGGCTGGCTACTGTGGCGCCCGAATGTAAGAGGGAAGACACAATGAAGATGAATGTGCTTGGTCGGTCGGGGTTAAAGGTTTCCGAGTTTTGCCTGGGGTCAATGACCTGGGGCACTCAGAATGTCGCGGCGGAGGCGCACGATCAGATTGACCGGGCATTGGATGCAGGCATCAATTTCATCGACACCGCTGAGATGTATCCCGTCAATCCGGTTTCCGAAGAAACCGTGGGGCGAACGGAACGGATAATCGGGCTTTGGTTTGAAAGGGACGCAAGACGCGAGGATGTCATACTGGCGACCAAGCACTCCGGCGAAGGTCTTGCCATTGTGCGTGACGGCGCGCCGATCTCGTCGCAGACCATTCCGGAAGCGATCGAAGGCTCGCTGCGGCGCCTCAAGACGGACTATATCGATCTCTACCAGTTCCACTGGCCCAATCGCGGCAGCTATATGTTTCGCAAGAATTGGTCTTTTGACCCATCTGGCCAATTGATGCTGAACACCGATGAGCACATGGAAGACGCATTGGATGCGCTGCAAAAGGAAGTGAACCGCGGGACCATTCGCGCATTTGGACTAAGCAATGAAAGCGCATGGGGCACAACCAAATGGCTTGAAGTTGCAAATCGAATGAGCGGCCCCCGCGTTGCGTCGGTTCAGAATGAGTATTCGCTGATGTGCCGCCTCTATGACACCGATATGGCAGAGATGAGCATTCAGGAAGACGTACCGCTTCTGGCGTTCTCCCCACTGGCTGCCGGCATGCTGAGCGGCAAGTATCAGGGAGGCGCTATACCTGAAGGGTCGCGCATGTCGCTTGTGGAGAATCTGGGCGGGCGTAAAACAGAGCGGGCGTTCGAAGCAGTAGATGCATATTTGGCCATCGCGAGAAAACACGACCTGGATCCCACGCAGATGGCGCTTGCTTGGTGCAAGACGCGTCCCTTCATGGGATCCATTATTTTTGGCGCGACGTCTCTTGATCAGTTGGATACCTGCCTCGGAGCGATCGAGTTGGAGCTTTCTGAAGATGTGCTTTCAGATATCGATGCGGCGCATCGTGCACATCCAATGCCGTATTGAGCGCATTTTCATCGCAGACTGCCCACTAACGTGGACCCGATACCGCTTGGATTCCGTGGTAGCTGGGCGGGGATTTTGGAACAGACGGGGGAAGCAATTTCATGCCATTATCGATGAATAAGGAAGTGTTCATCACCTGCGCCGTAACCGGTTCGGGTGGGACGCAGGATCGGAGCCCGCATGTGCCACGCTCGCCTGCGCAGATTGCAAAGAGTGCGATCGCCGCAGCAAAAGCAGGGGCCGCGATCGTGCATTGCCATGTACGCGACCCTGACACCGGCAAACCGAGTCGGGATTTGGCGTATTACCGTGAAGTGACGGACCGCATTCGGGATGCCGAAGTCGACGTTGTGCTGAACCTTACCGCTGGCATGGGGGGGGACATGGTTTTTGGCCACCCCGAGGCACCGTTTCCGCTCTCGGAAGAAGGTACTGACATGATTGGCGCCTCTGAACGTGTTGCGCATGTTGCAGCCTGTCTGCCGGAGATTTGTACCCTCGATTGCGGCACGATGAACTTTGCGGAAGCTGACTATGTTATGACAAACACGCCCGGCATGCTGACTGCCATGGGGCGGATGATGACCGATTTGGGTGTGAAGCCTGAGATAGAGGCATTCGACACTGGCCATCTCTGGTATGCCAAACAATTGGTTGCAGATGGTGTGTTGGACAGCCCCGCATTGGTGCAGCTTTGCATGGGCGTGCCATGGGGGGCGCCCGATGACCTCAATACTTTTATGGCGATGGTGAATAACGTGCCGAATGACTGGACGTTTTCGGCCTTTGGACTGGGGCGCAACCAGATGGCATATGTCGCCGCTGCGGTTTTGACAGGGGGAAATGTGCGGGTTGGGTTGGAAGATAACCTCTGGCTCGGAAAAGGCGTTCTCGCCGAAAACTGGCAATTGGTTGAGAGGGCACATTCTATCATCGAGAACATGGGCGCGCGTGTCATTGGACCGCAAGAGGTGCGGCGCAAACTGGGTCTGCAAAAGCGCGCGGCAACGGGATGATGAGAGCGGCGCGATACGGGATTATCGGCGCAATGCTGTTGAGTGGGTGCGCCGCGACAACGCCCGGGGTCTTTCGGGACCAGTCAGCCCCAATGGGCGCAAGCACGCGATTTGATCGCGATGGTTTCTCTGGAACATGGGTGGTCGTTGAGCGTTTCGGAGCCGCGCCCGGAGGAGAAATCGAGTTTGATACCGCATCTGACGCCGAGACGATCCGCCTGAACGGCACTGGTGCTGCCAAGTTAGACGGCACCTACCGCGCAGGCGTGCCGGGTGAGCTGATCCCGACAACTGCAGGCAGGCAGCCTCTGATCGTGATGTGGGTAGACGAGGATTTTGAGACTGCAGCCGTAGGCACCGCATCGGGCAGTTTTGGGGCCCTGATTGACCGCGACGGAAGAGTGCCTCCCGACAGAGCTTTGGCGGCGCGCGCCATATTCGATTTTTATGGATGGGACGTCAGCCAGCTACAAAGGGCAGGATCATGAAAAATACCGCTGCAATAATCGGAGGTGGCGTGATCGGTGGCGGTTGGGCCGCGCGGTTCCTTCTCAACGGATGGGATGCACAAGTCTTCGATCCTGACCCGCAGGCGGAGCGGAAAATCAGCGAGGTTCTGGCAAATGCACGTCGCAGCCTGCCAGGATTGTCTGAAGTGGTCCTTCCTGCTGAGGGGGACCTGAGATTTTGCGCCACGATTGGTGAAGCTGTCGACGGCGCGCTCTGGATTCAGGAAAGCGTCCCGGAACGATTGGAAATCAAACATCAGACCTTTGCGGCCATCCAAGAGGGCTGCAGGTCGGATGCGATCATTGGCTCTTCGACCTCGGGATTCAAACCGTCCGAACTCCAGCAAGGTGCTGAACGCCCCGGTCAGATCATGGTCAGCCACCCGTTCAATCCGGTGTATCTGTTGCCGCTGGTGGAGGTTGTGACCACGGATGCAAATGAGCCGGAGGATGTGGAGCGGGCAAGAAAGGTCCTTAAAAGCCTGGGCATGCATCCGCTGCATCTGAAAAAGGAAATCGATGCCCACGTTGCGGATCGCTTCCTTGAGGCAGTCTGGCGCGAGGCGTTGTGGCTGGTCAAGGATGGTATTGCCACAACAGAAGAGATTGACGATGCCATCCGTTATGGGTTTGGCATTCGCTGGGCGCAGATGGGTTTGTTTGAAACCTATCGTGTCGCCGGCGGCGAAGCGGGTATGAAGCACTTCATGGCGCAATTTGGTCCGGCCTTGAAGTGGCCCTGGACCAAGCTGATGGATGTACCCGACTTCGATGACGCGCTGGTGGATTTGATTGCCGGACAATCCGACGCGCAATCTGGTGCCTATTCTATCCGGGAACTGGAGCAGATCAGGGACAACAATCTTGTCTCGATGATGCGCGCTCTTAAGGCGCAGGATTGGGGGGCAGGGGCGCTCTTGAAAGCGCACGATGTTGAGTTGCGACAAGGAACTGAACTTGCTGTTCGCGCTGCAGAGATTGAGGATCCAGCCCAACCTGTTTTGACCGTCAACCGAACTATTCCGCTCGATTGGACCGACTACAATGGGCATATGAATGAAGCGCGATACTTGCAGGCATTCGCTGATGCAACCGACCGGTTCATGGAACTGATCGGGTGCGACGCGGCATACATTGCGAAAGGCGGCAGTTATTTTACCGCGGAGACTCATATCCGGCATATTGATGAAGCACAAGCCGGAACGATCATTGAGGTTCACACGCGGGTCTTGGGCGGTGGTGGCAAGAAAATGCACCTTTGGCATGAGATGTACGGGCCTCACGGCTTGATCGCGACGGGGGAGCATTTTTTGCTGCATGTAAGTCTGGAGACCCGAAAGCCATCCGATGCGAGCCCAGAGATTGATGCGGCGCTTCGTCGGTTTGTCGAGGCACAAAAGGCATTGCCCTTGCCAGATGGCGCCGGACGCGGGGTAGGCGCGCCGCGTTCGTAATCGCCGGCACGTCGCAATCCAAAGGAGCGCGCAAGCGCGCACGCCATCATTTATTTGCGAGACGCTCTGGCCTCTTGCCTCTTCGTACGTCATGAGAAGCCATGAGTGCTTGGACAGTCGATTTTTGGGTTCTGTTGTCTCTGGCGGCGGCGGGGTTTCAGACCCTTCGTTTTGCGCTGCAAAAGGTGCTTTCAACCCGGTCTCTGACACCAACGGGGGCGACATTTGCCCGTTTCGTTTACTCGGCGCCCATCGTCGCGGTCGGGATGGCGACCTACCTTCTTTGGACAGGGCAGAGTTTTCCCAGTCTTTCCCCTGCGTTCTGGGGATTTGCGATGCTGGGTGGTTTTGCACAGGTCATGGCAACGGTTTTTGTCGTAACGCTGTTCAAGTCGCGCAACTTTGCGGTTGGGGTAACCTTGATGAAAACCGAAGTTATCCTGTCCGTTGTGGTAGGTCTGATCCTGCTGAATGAAACGGTAGATCTCTTGGCCTTTGGCGCGATCCTGATGGGCCTTATTGGGGTCTTGCTGCTATCGACACCGCCGGAGATCCGGGGGTGGGGCTGGTCGGAAATGGCCAACCGCAGTGTCGCACTTGGATTAGGGGCGGGGCTGCTCTTTGCGGTCTCGGCGGTGTGCTATCGCGGAGCTTCTCTTGAGATTGCGTCTACTGATGCGGTTGTGCGAGCCGGGCTCACCCTTTCTGCGGTGACGGCGATGCAAATGGTGGGCATGGCGCTATGGCTTAGGCTTCGGGATGCAGAACAGCTTTTGGCCGTATGGCAGGCACGACGCGTGGCGATCTGGATTGGATTGATGTCACTCGCCGGATCGTTCTGTTGGTTTTGGGCATTTACGTTACAAACCGCCGCCTACGTGAAAGCCGTTGGTCAGGTGGAATTGATATTCAGTTTGGTCGTATCGGCCCTGTTGTTTTCGGAGCGCAGCAGCTTGCGCGAACTTGCGGGAATGACCGTGTTGAGTTTGTCGATCCTGATATTGGTTCTGGTGATCTGACCAAATTTTCAGTCGACTAGTTGTCTGCCATTCAACCTTAGGAACAAGCTCTCTTCATCGTTGTTCTTGAAGAAGGGAACCGTTTGTGGCGGCGCGGTGTCTCCACCGCGAGCCTCGATCTCCGCCAAAACCACCTCGGTGATAAACGGCATGTCATAGCTGCGGGCTTCTGCCAAAGACACCCACTGCAAATGTGATAACTCGTCGGATGCAGCAGAGAAGTCATCAAGGTCGCCGGCGATGTCGGCTGCGTCCACCAGAAAAAAGCGCGCATCGAACCGTCTGGGACGCCCCGGTGGCGTGATCGCGCGAAAAACGAATTGCATGGGGCTTGCGTCGGGCAAATGCCCGCGTTCCGCAAACCCCAGCCAATCGGGAGGTGGGGACCCCGGCCAACGACCTGGAGCGCCCAGTATTAAGCCGGTTTCTTCCCAAAGCTCGCGGATCGCGGCCACGGCCAGAGCATGGTTCAGATCTGCTTCGCAGTCTTCGCGCAGACGCGCGGCACAGTGATCATTCAAAGGAGAATGCAGCGAAATTGACGCGTCATCGTTATCTACTGCCCCGCCTGGAAAGACGAATTTATTGGGCATAAAGGCAGCTTTCGCGCCTCGCTGGCCCATTAAAATGCGGGGTGTAGTAAACCTGTCTCTCAAAACGATGACGGTTGCTGCGTTTCGAATAGCGGTCTTGTCGACAGATTGTGTCACTGGTGCGCCTTATCTCTTGGCGCGGGGGGCTCTATTCAGCGCGATGCCCCGAATCCCCCCATTTCGCGCGCCCATTGGTAGCCAACAATGGCTCCCTTCAATCTGGGAAGAAGGTAAAGCGACAATCCCACGCAGCCAACCGCAAAAATGGTAAAGAGCGTGAGGGGGTCGGGACGCCAGGTCACAAAGGCAACATGCAAGAGGGGCGCCATCAGGTGACCGACAAGAAGAATTGTCAGGTAGGCCGGGCCGTCATCTGCCTTGTGGTGATACAACTCTTCCCGACACACCGAACACGTATCGTTCACCTTCAAATAGGATTTCATTAACGGGCCACTGCCGCAGTTTGGGCATTTGCGACGCCATCCACGCAGGATTGCCTGCTTGGTATCGCGTGCTGCGTCCAAGTGGTCATCGCCATGCGTTTGCGCGTGGTCGTTTGTCATGCTGCTCATATCTCTCACGGGGGGTCACCCTTATATGGTCGGACCCCACACTTGCGCTTTCACTTTGGCGATTGAAAGGCGGTGCGAAGTCGCTGCGGCGGGATGTCGCGAAAATTTTCCAGTTTCTGCGACGGAAATGGGCTGTTGCGCCGTTTCAAGGTGTGACTGGCGCAAAAAAGTGCGTCGGGAAATTGAATTCACAGGAGACCAAATCATGAAACGACTCACTATTGCGGCAGGTGTAACAATTTGTGCGGCGACACTGGTGGCGGGTGCCGTATTTGCAAAACCGGGTGGCCCGCATTTCCCAACATCGTTTGAACAGCTTGACGTGGATGGCGACGGTCAGATCACACGGACCGAAATGGAAGGGCTGAGGGCGAGAAAGATGGAATCCGCCGACACAAACGGTGATGGTGCGATCAGCCTCGAAGAGTTGGAGGTACAAGGCGCTGAGCGCGCGAAAGACCGTGCACGGAAAGTGATGGACAGATTGGACGCAAACGCTGATGGTGTGCTCGAACCTGAAGAGATGAAGGCTGGAAAACGCGCCATGCGGCTGTTTGATCGGGTAGATGCCAATTCGGATGGATCAATCTCTGAAGCTGAGTTCGATGCAGCGCGTGATCGCATGGCGAAACGCCGCGCCAAGGCGGACTGAGGACGGTTACAGTGCAGCGTTACAGGTGTCGCTTAACTTCGTCGCATCATCATATGATGTGGTGGGTCGTCATTTGAACGCTGCACGTGATCAGTCGGATGACGACCTGTTGCGACTATATGCAACGGGCGACCAAAAGGCGGCGTCAGAGTTGACTGCTCGGCTTTTGCCACGGGTCTATGGCCACGCTCGTCGAATTCTAGGAGATGGCACAGAGGCGGAGGATGTTGCGCAAGAAGCCATGGTGCGGATGTGGCGGAGTGCGCCAAATTGGCGTTACGGTGAGGCGCAGGTTTCTACCTGGCTTTTCAAGGTGACGGCAAACCTCTGTACTGACCGGCTGCGACGACGGCGCAGTGTCGGCATTGATGAGATATCAGAGCCGATGGACACCAGCCCCGCGATGGAGACGCGGCTGCAAAGGCAATCTCGGGATAGTGCACTGCAACATGCGCTGGCACAGCTGCCTGAGCGGCAAAGGCAGGCCGTTGTGCTGCGCCACCTCGATGGTCTGTCCAATCCCGAGATCGCAGAGATCATGGATATATCGGCGCGGGCCGTTGAAAGTCTGACTGCGCGCGGAAAGCGTGCATTGGCCGAATTACTTATAGGACGTCGAGAAGAACTGGGGTTCGAAGATGACACAGAGTGAAGAATCTAAGATGCAGGCATTGGAGGCGATGTTCGACGACATGCGACAGGACCCGCCCGAAGTCCCTTCGGTGTTGACCGCTCGTGTGATGATGGATGCGCAGCGTTTTCAGCCCGCTCCCCAGCCCGTTCAACGCCGGAAAAGGACGATCCTGAACGTGTTTGATGGATTTGGCGGCTGGCCCGCCTTGGGGGGGCTCGCGGCCGCCAGCTGCGTTGGTTTCTGGATCGGCATCAGCCCGCCAGAGAACGTATTGGATCCGGCCGGTTTGTTTCTGCCCCTGGAAAGCGAACTCTATTACGATCCGGCGGAGCTCACGGGTTTCGGCTGGGATGTTCAGGAGGGATAACGCATGCAAGAGAGTGAAGTTACCAAATCACGCGGGCCCCGGTGGATGAAAATCCTTCTAGGTGTTTCGTTAGCGCTCAATCTGGCGGTAGCCGGACTAGTTGCTGGAGCGTTATTGCGCCCCGACGGAGCAGGGGATCGCTTTTCCCGAGGTCCGGGGCTCGGAGCATTTGGCGCACCTTACATGCTGGCCTTGCCCAAAGAGGACAGGCGCGCGGTTTTTGGCGCTCTGCGAAAGGGCTCGAAAGAACAGCTTCCGAACCGTCGCGCGCGGCGAGAAATGTTTGACAAGGTCCTCACCACATTGCGGGCGACGCCCTTTGACGCGGCAGCTCTGGAAAGTGTGGTTACCAGCCAGGCTGCGGTCTCAGTGACGGTTCAGAGGCGCGCTCAAGATGCTTGGCTGGAGGTTGTCGCAGGAATGGACGACGCGGAACGCGCGCGCTACGCGGATGCGGTTGAGGAGTTCCTCAAACGAGGTCGCAAACGTCGGTAAAGACGCAAGGTCAGGCGGCGGGGCGAACCAGATTGACTTGGTTACGGCCTTGTAGCTTGGCTTCATAAAGCGCTTTATCTGCCGCATCGAGCAACTGGTTTGCGTCAATCGCCTCGTTGTCATTGTTGCGAGATTTGCTGTTGCCACCCATGGTAACGCCAATGGATATCGTGACATTGATCGGTTCGCTGGCACCCGGAACGACAAACCCCTCACCGCCGATTTTTCGGCAAAGCCTGCTGGCCGCCACACGTGCTTCGCTGAACGGTGTAGCGGGCATGACAATCAGGAATTCCTCGCCGCCAATGCGCGCAAGCAGATCGACGCCGCGCAGGTTTTCGCGCAACCTTCTGGCAGCTTCTACCAGAACGGCGTCACCGGACGCATGGCCATAGAAGTCATTGATCCGTTTGAAGTGATCCAGATCGGCCACCATCACGGCAAAACTCCGCCCCGTGGCGGCGGCATGTTCGGCCACCCGAGCAAGGTGGGGCATTGCGTAACGACGATTGTGCAACCCGGTTAGCGGGTCGGAAACAGCTGCCTTGAGGCCGGTGCGAACGGTTGCGCGCATCTGATCTGCAATGCGCTTACGGCGCATCAACGCCTTGATCCGCAAGATAATCTCGTTCTGCTCGAATCCATCCGTCATGAGATCATCGGCGCCGAGATCAAGCGCATAAGCGCCCAGACCCGGTTCCGGACGAGGCTGTACCACAAGTATGCCCGCGTGCCGTGTAATGGCGGTCGCCCTGACGGCGGCCAGCAGTCTTAGGACTTCACCAGAAAGTTTATCGCCGTCCTCCAGCATCAGAATGAAGACATCCGGCACACGGCCCGGCGCCAAATCCCGCAAAGCTGTATCTGGTGAGCTAAAAGTTAATGAAGATCGCAAATGAGGACGCAGTTTCATGATCCAGTTATGCGCAATATTCTTGTCGGCGCCGACAATAACGGACCGTCCTGCCGGGCCGAAATCTGCCCGATCTTCTGAAAACCCTAAGGCTCTGGACGTATCGTCACGCATTTGCCATTCCGCTGCTGTGTTGTGGGCGCGGATCAGGCTTCTGACGCGCGCCAGCAACAATGTGTCATCTATCGGCTTGACCATTACGTCCTGAACACCGGCTTCCAGCGCCTGAAGCCGACTTTCCGGGTTTGGGCGACAGGCAACCACCATGACAGGCACCGCACGGGTCTGTGCGTTCCGGTCCAGCCTTCTGCACAAATCACCGGCGTCACCATCCGGAAGCGCCATCGCGGAGATGATCAGATCGGGGGCGTGCCGCAGTGCAGCGACGCATGCTTCGTCTGCCGTAGAGGCTTGTAAAACCTCGTAAAAAGCAGAAGCAAGTTTAACTTTTAACACAATGCGATTTGTCGAAATCGCATCTACAATGAGAATTTTGCCCTGCACGCGCTCAGCGTCCTTTCGTGGGATATTAACTGAGTGTCGACTTTGATGGCATATTGGTTAACAAAGGGTTTCGAAAAGAGTTAAAAAGCGAGGCGTCTCATGGCCTATACGCGGGATACCGCCGAAGTTCTGGGGCTGCAGGTTTTGGGTTGGCTGATCACGAATGACGAGCTTTTGCCGGTGTTTCAAGGAGCGTCTGGAGCGAGTGAGGATGACATCCGCAGTGGGGCCGGAGATCCTGCCTTTCTGGGCTCGGTTCTGGATTTCATTTTGATGGACGATGCCTGGATTGTAGCCTGTTGCGATGCCATTGCGCGGCCCTATGACAGTCTCTATCAAGCGCGGCAACTTTTGCCCGGTGGCGAGCAGGTGAACTGGACATGACGCCCGTGCAAGGGATCATCTTTGACAAGGACGGGACACTTTTCGACTTTGGCAGCACATGGGAGACCTGGGCTGGGGCGTTCTTGAGGCGATTGGCGGGAAACGAGGCGCACGCTGAAGAATTGGGTCATGCAATCGGATTTGATGTGCCGACCCTGCGCTTCCTGCCGGAAAGTATCGTCATTGCCGGCACGCCGGGCCAGATAGCGGATGCTCTGCACCCTCTCGTTCAGGGCGCTACGGTGGATGATGTGCTCCGGATTCTGAACGAAGAAGCGGCGCGCGCGCCTCAAAAAGAGGCCACACCTTTACCGGCGTTTCTGGATGCGTTGTCCGGTCACGGGTACGTTCTTGGTGTTGTGACGAATGACGCCGAAGAACCGGCGCGAGCGCATCTTGATGCGGCTGGGATCACCGAGCGGTTTGATTTCATTGCTGGATTTGACAGCGGCTACGGTGCAAAACCAGCACCTGGGCAGCTGCTTGCCTTTGCCGAGAGTGCCAAGTTGCCCCCATCGGACGTCCTGATGGTGGGTGATAGTCTACATGATCTCTTGGCGGCAAAAAACGCAGGCATGCGTGCCGTTGGTGTGCTGACAGGTATCGCAACCGCCGATGTCCTTGCACCGCATGCGGCAATTGTGCTGCCCGACATAAGTTATCTTATGGATTGGCTTTCTTCCGAGAACCTGCTGCCTGCCTGACAAAAACGACCGATAAGGTCGCGAATGAGACGGCCTGCCGCCGATCCGTCTGTCCTTCTTGGTCTCAAACCAGCAAAGACGAGGGTTCGGTCCATGAATGATGCTCCACCAAAACGCAGAACGCGGACAGGGGGACGTGCCGGCGCGGCCAATCGTCGTGGCAAAGCGGTCATCGAGCAAATGCCCTGGAATCCGCCGGTCAATCGCGATCACCCGACGGAGCCGCTGACACCGGAAGGCGTCGAAGCCATTCATGATGGCGCGATGCGAATTCTGGAAGAGATTGGTGTCGAATTCCTGAACCCCGAAGCGGTGACGATCTTGAAAGAGGCAGGGTGCACGGTTCAAGGCGAAAACGTACGCATGGATCGCGATTTCGTTATGGAATGGATCGCCAAAGCCCCGCCAGAGTTTACTTTGACACCCAGAAACCTTGATCGAAAAATCACCGTGGGTGGTAAGAACCTTCTGTTTGGCAATGTTTCATCCCCGCCAAATTACTGGGATATGAAGCTGGGAACCAAGGTGCCGGGTACCCGGGAACAGTGCCGCAACCTTTTGAAACTCACTCAGTATTTCAACTGTATTCACTTCGCTGGTGGCTACCCGGTAGAGCCTGTTGATATACACGCGTCCGTACGGCATCTCGATGTCCTCTTTGACAAGCTGACACTGACCGACAAGGTGATGCATGCCTATTCCTTGGGGCGCGAGCGCGTCGAAGACGTCATGGAAATGGTGCGGATCGCTGGCGGGCTTACCCATGATGAGTTTGATGCATCACCGCGGATGTATACGAACATCAACTCCACATCTCCATTGAAGCATGACTTCCCGATGTTGGACGGCTGGATGCGGATGGCGCGCCGTGGGCAAGGGCTGATCGTTACGCCGTTTACGCTGGCAGGCGCTATGGCGCCCGTCACCATGTCCGGCGCTGTGGCGCAATCCCTGGCTGAGGCTCTCTGCGCGGTTGTGCTTGCGCAAGTCATCCGACCGGGCGCGCCTGTGGCGATAGGAACCTTCACCTCTAACGTGGATATGAAATCAGGCGCGCCTGCCTTTGGCACTCCTGAATACATGCGGGCCACACAGATGACAGGCCAGCTTTGCCGGTACTATAAGCTCCCGATGCGGTCCTCCGGCGTCTGCGCTGCCAATGTCCCCGACGGGCAGGCGATGTGGGAGACATCAAACAGCCTTTGGGCGGCCGTGCAGTCTGGCACCAACATGGTGTATCACGCGGCTGGATGGCTGGAAGGCGGTTTGATCGCGAGCCCTGAAAAATTCATTATGGATTGCGAGATTTTGCAGCAAATACAGCGATATATGGACCCTGACATTACCGCGACCGGCGTTGATGACATTGCATTGGACGCGATTAAATCGGTAGGCAATGCGGGGCATTTCTTTGGTATCCAGCACACGCAGGACCGCTATACAACGGCCTTTTATCAACCGTTCCTCAGTGACTGGAAGAATTATGAGGGATGGGAGGCCGCAGGTGGTGTCTGGACACCAGAACGTGCGCACACACTGTTTGGCGAAATCATAAAGAGCTTTGAAGCACCGCCAATGGATGTCGCGATCCGCGAGGAACTTGCTGAATTTGTCGCAAAGCGCAAATCAGAAGGTGGCGCGCCGACCGACTTTTGAGAATTTTTGTGCTATTTGAGAGTTTTCAATTTTACCTGTTGGGGAATTGTTAACAGCTTTTGCGCGAATATGCTCGCGGGCAACGTGAGCAGTTATATGCATGGGCTAATCAACCGAGGCATTCAAAGGTTTGTTATCGACAGCTATGGCGAAGCCAATTGGCTTGCGGCAACGCGGCAAGCTGGCATTGGGTTCAATGACTTCGAGGCAATGTGGACCTATGATGATGCTATCACACCACGCGTTCTGGAGGCGGTCTGCGATGTGTTGGGTCGACCTTACGACGAGTTGCTCGAAGATATCGGCACGTACATCGTGTCGCATTCCAATGTAGAGGCGCTGCGTCGTCTCCTTCGGTTTGGCGGCGTTACCTTCGTCGAATTCCTGCATTCTCTGGATGACCTCCCTGATCGTGCACGATTGGCCGTTTCTGATCTGGAAATTCCCCGGTTGGAGTTGATGGAAGATAGTGCTGAGCGGTATTCACTACGTTGTTACTCGGAAATGGAAGGGTGGGGGTCCCTCTTCATGGGCGTATTGCGAGCAATGGCGGACGACTATGGCGCGTTAGCATTTCTCGAACACAAAGGGATGCAAGACGGCGCGGAAACCATCGAGATTGCGCTCTTGGAACGCGAGTATGCGGCCGGGCGGGAATTTGAACTTGGAGCGCGGACAGCATGAGTGAAAAGAAGTGCTATAAGATGCTGGATGTCCTTTGTCCGATGCATGTCATCTTTGATCGCGCCGGGTCGATCAATGCTGCTGGTCCCACGGCTCGAAAAATCGCGCCGGATGACTTGATCGGGAAGAACTTTCTCGATGTGTTTGAGATCAAACGTCCGCGGGAGATCAAATCCATCGATGCGTTGCTTGAAAGAACAGGTGTGCGACTAAATCTGCGTTTCAGATCCGCGCAAAACCGGCAGCTCAAAGGCGTCGTGATGGAGGGTCCTGAACCTGGGCAGCTCATTGTGGACCTGTCATTCGGGATTTCTGTTGTTGACGCCGTAAGCGAATTTGACCTGACCGCGGCTGACTTCGCTGTGACCGATTTGACCGTTGAGATGCTCTACCTTGTTGAGGCCAAATCGGCGGCGATGGACGCTTCTCGGCAGTTGAACGAACGGCTCCAGTGCGCGCGTGAAGAGGCGGAGCAACAGGCGTTGACCGACACACTTACCGGTCTGAAGAACCGCCGGGCAATTGATCAGGATATTTTGGCCGCCTTGGCCGCGCGCGAACCTTTTGCCTTGATGCATGCAGATCTGGATTTTTTCAAAGCGGTCAACGATACAATGGGCCACGCCGCCGGCGATCACGTGCTTCAGGAAGTGGCCCGGATAATGACCAACGAAACCCGCGAAGTGGATTCTGTTGGTCGCGTCGGTGGAGACGAATTTGTCATCCTTCTGAAAGCTCCGGAAGACCCAGAAGTAATCGACCGGATTGCCCGGCGCATCATCGAGAAGCTTCAAACCCCCATTCCGTTTGAAGATAAGCTTTGTCGCATTTCGGGCAGTGTCGGCTCTGTCATCGCCGGCGACTACCTCAACCCGACTGCAGATCAACTGTTAGGCGACGCTGACGCCGCGCTCTACGCAGCGAAACATGCAGGTCGGGGGCGGCACGTCTTTTTTGCACCACACATGCGAGAGACTTCTCAGATCGCCTGAGACATATCAATCGCTTAGCTGATCGCTCAAAACAGCGCATAAGACACCGGTCATTCTGCGGTAGTTGGCCCCTTTCTGCCAAATCCTGTTTTGACCCGCTCGCGCAAGGATTGAAGCAGCACATAGAGCACGGGCACGACAATAACCCCGATGACGGTAGCTGCAAGCATTCCGCCGAACACGGCGATACCGATCGCCTTTTGACTGGCCGCTCCCGCACCCGCAGCAATCAATAGGGGTACTACGCCGAGCAGAAAGGAAAGCGCGGTCATCATAACGGCTCTGAATCTCTGACGGGCGGCTTCCAGTGCCGCTTCCCGGATCGTTGCACCCTTGGCACGTTGCTCCATCGCAAACTCGACAATCAGAATGGCATTCTTTGATGCCAATCCGATCAGCATTATCATCCCGATCTGAGTATAAAGATTGACATCGCCCGCTGTGACCAAGACCGCCGCCAAGGCGCCGAATAGGGCCACGGTGACTGACAACAGGATGCCCAGCGGCATTGTCCAGCTTTCGTACTGGGCGACCAGGAATAGATACCCGAAGACTATGGCGGCGAGCAGAACGTAAACAACGGTACCGCCCGCATCTTGTTGCTGTTGCGCGGTGCCGGTCCATTCGTAGCTATATCCGGGAGGCAATGCAGTTACAGATTCCTCCTGAAGAATTCGGATTGCATCGCCGGTAGAGAAACCTTCGGCAGGTACCGCAGTCACGGTGGCAGCGCGGAACAAGTTGTAGCGGTTCAGCAAAACAGGACCCAGAACCTTTTCAACGTCAATGAGTGTAGAAAGAGGTGCCATCTGGCCGTCGCCGGTGCGGACATGTAGTCGGCCAATGTCTTCCACTGTGTCGCGATAATCAGCATCGGCCTGAATCATCACGCGGTACACTTTGCCAAAAAGGTTCAAATCATTGACATAGATCGACCCAAGATGCGCCTGCAGGGTTTGGAACACATCGCTCACCGGAATACCCAGCGTTCGGGATTTCTCGCGATCCAAATCGACAAATAGCTTCGGCACATTGGCACTGAAGCTGGTGTAGGCTTGCGCGATTTCTGGTCGTTGGTTGGCAGCAAAAACCAGCGAATTCACCGCCGCAGCCAGATCACCCGCAGTACCACCGCCAGTTTGCTGGACTTTCATCTCCACACCTGCGCTGACGCCAAGGCCCGAGATTGGAGGGGGATTGAAAGCGATGATCTTGGCAGAAGCTTCCTGCGCAGCAAGGCCATAGATGGTGGCCAGTATGCCGTCGGCACTTTTCTCCTCTTCGGGTCGTTCCTCCCAGTTTTCGAGGTTGACGATGATCATCGCACCATTCGACCCCACACCGTTCAAGAGGCTGAACCCGTTTACCTGAACGGTGTTAACCACGCCAGGTATCTGTCCGATATTCTCGACGAACCTGTCAGCGACGATTTCCGTCCGTTGCACCGTTGCCGCATCAGGAAGCTGGACATCGACAAACACATATCCGTTGTCTTCCAGGGGCAGGAAGCCCTTCGGCAGCATATTCATCATCGACCCGGAGGCGGCCCCTAGGGCTACAAGAATGACAAGCCCTATAATGGGGAGGCGGATCAACTTGCCGACGATCCCGGCATACCCATTGCGCAGCCCGCCAATAGTTTTTTCAAAAGCAGCCAATACTCCTTTTGGAGGGCCGGAACGCGCTTTGAGAACGATGGCGCAAAGCGCAGGCGACAATGTCAAAGCATTGATGGACGAAATAACAACCGCCACCGAAATAGTGACGGCAAACTGGGAGAATAATTGTCCTGAGATCCCGGGCATGAACGTCACGGGGATAAAAACAGCCAGCAAAACCAGTGTTGTCGCGACAACCGGTGTGGTGATCTGCGTCATGGCCTTAGCAGTTGCTTCCGGGGGGCTCAGGCCTTCGTCCGCAATGATCCGTTCCACGTTTTCAACGACGACGATCGCATCATCAACCACGATGCCGATGGCGAGCACCAAAGCAAAAAGCGAGATGGTGTTCAGCGTCATCCCCATCAGCAGCAAAAATGCGAACGTACCGATCAGCGAGACGGGAATAGCCACAGCCGGGATGACCGTTGCCCGGAAACTGCCAAGAAACACAAAGACAACCGACATCACGAGAATGAAGGTCAGGATCAGTGTGGACACCACATCGTTGAGCGATTGTTCCACGAAATCGGTACTGTCGAAGGGTACCTCATAGGCTACGTCCTGCGGGAAGGCGCGAGACAGGCGTTCCAGTTCGGAATACACACCTGCTGCAACGGCCAAGGCATTTTCACCCGGTGCCTGATAGACTGCGAGTACGGTTGCAGGTTGCCCTTGGTAGCGGCCCGACACGCCATAGGAACTTGCGCCCAGTTCAATGCGCGCGATGTCCCCCAAACGTAAAACACTGCCCGACTCCCCAGTGCGCACGATGATGTTTTCGAATTCCTCAGCGGTGGATAGACGCCCCTGGGCGGTGACGGAGTATTGAAACTGTTGTCCATCCGGGGCAGGGGGCGCACCAATCTGGCCGGCAGACACGACAATGTTCTGCTCCTGGATGGCTGCAATGACGTCGGAGGGCGTGACACCCAACCCGGTCATGCGGTCGGGGTCCATCCAGATCCGCATCGCGTAAGCAAAATCAGTCAGAACATCGGCCTTGCCGACACCGGGTACCCTCGCCAGCGCATCTTTTAAATTGATGGACGCGTAATTCGACAGAAAGACTTCGTCATAGGTGCCTTCGGGTGAAAAAAGGGTCGCCACGAGAAGCATACTGGTGGAGGATTTTTCCGTCACAACGCCGGTCGATGTCACCTCCACCGGCAATCCGCTGGTGGCCTGTGCCACCCGGTTTTGCACGTTAACAGTGGCGATTGTCGGATCTGTACCGACGTCGAAGGTCACAGACAGGTTATAAGAGCCGATGTCTGAGCTGTCGGACGACATGTAGATCATGTCTTCGACACCATTGACCTCGGCCTCGATGGGGGCAGCAACCGTTGCCTCAACGGTTTCCGCATTCGCACCGGTGTAGGTCGCCGATACATTGACCACCGGGGGGGTAATGTTCGGGAACTGCTCGACCGGGATCACCGAATAGGCAATCAACCCCATTAGTGTCAGCACTGTCGAAATGACGATGGCCATCTTTGGCCGATTGATGAATACAGTTGAAAGCAAGGATCAGTTCCCTTCGCCGGTGCCAGCCAGCACTGCATCGACTGAAACACCCGGCCTGACCCGCTGAAGTCCTTCGGTGATGACGCTTTCACCCTCCCGAAGACCGTCCGCCACGATGACGGCTGTACCTTCGAAAGGTCCAAGCGTGACGTAGCGTTGCTCGACCAGTTGCTGGTCGGTTACCACGAGAACGAAGTCGCCCCGCTGATCCCGTTGCACGGCATTCTGAGGAATTAGAACGCTCAACGTCGGTTCCAATTCTTCTATCACAACGGATACGAATCCCCCGTCCAGAATGACGCGTTGGGCGTTTTCGAACTCCGCTCGCAGAGAAATCGTACCCGTCGCTGGGTCAATGCGGTTGTCCAGAAAGACGACGGACCCGGGCTCATCCAAAAGCGTGCCATTGGGAAGCTTCACGAAGACATTGGGGGATTGGTCGCCTTGGATCAGATCATCAATGCCGCGGTCAAGTCGTTCAAGAATGGATAGCAACTGTGGTTCCGACAGCGAAAAAGTCACATACATCGGTGTTTCCTGGACGACTGTGACCAATGGGCCCGTCGACGGGCTGACCAAAGCGCCCAGGCTCACGTTGTTTCGCCCGATACGTCCATCAAAAGGAGCTTTTATTTCAGTACGCTGCAGGTTGAGTTCTGCTTCCGTGAGGGCCGCCTTCGCGGCGGCAAGATCCGCCTCAGCAACCGAAGCGTTTGCCTGGGCAATATCCAGCTCTGACTGGGCAACAGTCTCCCGCTGGACAAGGGCTGTCTTTCTCACCAACTCGATCTCAGCGAGCTTGACGTTGGCCTCGGCGCGCAAGACGGCCGCTTTCTGGGCGGCGACTTCCGCAGCGTAGGTATCCGGTTCAATGCGCAGAATAACGTCGCCTTCCTTCACTGATGCGCCGTCTCCCACGACGATTTCAGTGATGATTCCAGTGACGCGCGCAACTAGATCAGTCGCTGCGGAGGCTTCCCCTCTGCCAACGAACGTTGCTTCTCGAACGATTTCTTCGGTGTAGGCCGCAGCGATTGTAACCTTTGGCGGTGGCGCTGCCTCTTGAGCATTGGCGCTCGCAGAGGTGATCAGGAGCGTACAAAAAGCAACGTTCCAGATGGATTTCACCAATCCAGCAAAAGATGTTGGAGCCTTGGTTGAAACAGATGTCATGAGGTCTCGTCTTCCGGGAAATTTTTCGCAGTGTGGGCAGATTATTGGCGCGACGCAAGTTGCACCGGTAGAGAATAAGCGGTTGGACGCAATAAATTGTACTGAACACGTTCTGGATATCGGTTTTCCTGTCCGCCTGCTGGTGGAGTGCGCCCAACACACCGACGTCGAATTGCGACATTCCATTCCCAATCCCACCAAAGTGCTGCTTTCCTGGTCGGAGCAAGGCCAAGTCGGCACTCGTGTCGAGACGATCTGTTTCGGCTATCTCAAGATAAGGTCGGTTAGGTGTACTCGTCTGAGACCTTACACGCCCCCTTAAACCGAAGCCTCTCGCAGAGTAATCCGAATTGAGGTCATTTCCCTGTGGATAACTGTCATCTGCCTGTCATTCACCCATACTAGGTATCGGGCGACATATTGTGGTCAACGAAGGGCTTGTCAGGCGAAAAACACGATATATAGTCACGGTATCAGCGGGAAGGACTCGCTGGACCGGACGCGGAACGGCAGGGGTACAGTACAATTATGGACGGCGATTTCAGAACTGAGTTTACGCGTAATCCTGCCAGTTTGAAGCACCGGCCAGCGTTGGTTCTCAACGCAGATTACAGGCCGTTGAGCTACTATCCGTTGTCGCTTTGGCCCTGGCAGGAGGCAGTCAAGGCCGCTTGGCTTGATCGGGTCGATATCGTGGCCGAGTACGAGGACATCGTCCGAAGCCCGAGTACGGAGATCAGGATACCCTCGGTTGTCGTCCTGAAAGATTACGTCAAACCTCAAAAGCGCGTGGCATTCACGCGCTTTAATTTGTTTTTGCGGGATGAATTCAGGTGCCAGTACTGTGGCGCCCGGGGCGATTTGACCTTTGACCATGTGGTTCCCCGTGCTTCGGGCGGGGTAACAAGCTGGCAAAACGTCGTCGCCGCCTGCTCTCCGTGCAACCTTCGGAAAGGGGCCAAGCCGTTGCACCGGACCGGGCTATCGCTACGCAAGCCACCTCGCCAACCCGGTGCGGAAGAGTTGCGAAATATGGGGCGTAAGTTTCCACCGAACCATCTGCATGAAAGCTGGATGGATTTTCTCTATTGGGATGCGGAGTTGGAGGCTTAGAAGCTCAGCGACCAGCAAAGGTTTGCCGAATTGCCACCGATTCAAGGCGCAAATTTCGGACATTTCAGATAATTCATCTTGTCGCTGGACCTGCGCCCAATCGAAGGCCATCATGATTGGGTTGCATGTATAAGGTATTTCAGTGGGAGGATTACATGTCTTTAATGAACACAGTCACAAAGATGGCTATCGGATTTGCGGTTGCAAAGGGGATGGAAGCGGTCCAGCGCAAGGGCGGTATTGGCTCCGTCCTTGAAGGGATAAGCGGCAATGCGGGTACCCAACAGGCAGGCGGCATGGGCGGTCTGGGAGATTTGATTGGTCAGCTTGGTGGCGCTGGCGGTCAACAGGGCGGCGCCGGAGGGCTTGGCGACTTGCTGGGGCAACTGGGAGGCGGTCAACCAGGCGGTGCCGGCGGCCTAGGTGACCTCATTGGCCAGTTGACCGGTGGTAGCGCGGGCGCTGCTTCAGCTGGCGGTCTTGGAGGATTGGGCAGCCTGTTGGGTGGTCTGGCGAATGCTCGGGGCGGGGCAAGTGCAGGCGAGCTGGAGGCTGTGATCAATCAGGACAACCCGGTGGTTGAACCAGATGAAGCGGATGTTGCCCGCTTGATGTTGCGCGCGATGACGCAAGCGGCGCGCGCAGACGGAGATCTGGATGCCGAGGAAAAGGAAAAGCTTCTTGGGCAGTTGGATGATGGTGATCCTGAGGATGTGAAAGTGGTTCAGGCGGTTCTAGAAGAACCAGTGAGCGCAAATACGCTCGCAGCAGAGACCCCTCGTGGCCTCGAGACACAAGTCTACACGATGTCATTGAATGCGATTAATCCGGATAATCAGGCAGAAGCGCAGTACCTTCACAGCCTTGCTGAAGGGCTTGGCATACAGCCGGAGGTGGTCAATCGGATCCATGACGGGCTCGGTGCGCCGAGGCTATACCGCTAAATCGGTCTAGGCTGCCAGGTCAATCCAAACAGGCACGTGGTCGGACGGTTTTTCCCGTCCGCGCACGTCTTTGTCGATGTGGCAGTCCACCAGCAGGTCCGCGGCCTGCGGGCTGAGAAGCAGATGGTCGATACGAATTCCATTGTTGCGGTTCCAGGCGCCCGCTTGGTAGTCCCAGAAGCTATAATGGCCGGGGCCAGCTGTTCTTGCGCGGAAGGCTTCGGTCAAACCTAGGTTCAAAAGCCGCCGGAACGCGGTACGGCTTTCCAGCCTGAACAAGGCATCGTCGCGCCAGCTATCTGGCTTTGCGGCATCTTCCGCCTGCGGGATGATATTATAATCTCCCGCCATGACGAACGGGATCTCCTCACGCAGCAATTCTTGGGCGCGCGCATGGAGACGCTCCATCCAGGCAAGCTTGTAGTCGTATTTTGGACCTGGAGAAGGGTTGCCGTTGGGCAGGTAAAGCCCGCAAACGCGTATGGCTTCCTTGTCTCCCATAACGGTGGCTTCGATGTAACGGGCCTGCTCGTCAGCGTCGTCACCTGGCAATCCGCGCGTTATGTCCTCGAGTGGACTTTTCGACAGAATTGCCACACCATTGAAGCCTTTTTGACCATGGGTTTCGACATTGTATCCGCGGTCTTCAAAGATCTCTCTGGGAAACGCCTCATCGACAGATTTGATCTCCTGCAGGAGCGCTACATCCGGTTGTGCCTCATCGAGCCAAGCGGGCAAGGCCTCTATCCGGGCCTTGATACCGTTTATGTTGAAGGTCGCAATCTTCATGTCGTCCGCTCCTTTATTCGCAGATTTAGGAGCTATTGCCCAAGACTGCGACCGGAGCAAGTGCCATACGACCGCACTCTCCCCAGAAATGGTTAACTGATTCTTGTTAACCTTTTCCGGCCAAAACGACCCTAATGGTTAATATCCACAGAGTTATCCACTGTGGATAAAAAAAAATTGGTTAACGTGCCGGTGCCAAAACCATGAACCCACAGAATAATCTGCTTTCCAGGCGTCCTGTGGATAAACCTTGGTTAACATATCCTTAACGCGAATATTCCTTTCAAACTCATCCTCTGGGGGCAAGCTTTGCGGTGCAGAAACACTCCACCAGAAAGGGATATGCATAATGAAAACGACTGCACTTAGATCCATCACAATTGATGACGCCAACCCGGTCGAAAGCGGTAGCTGCCACGCAGGTGATGCCACGGGGCTATTTACGACATCGATGGTCACGCCCGGCAACGACATGTTGCTTGGTGACGCCACAGCGCTCTTCACCACATCGATGGCGCCACAGTCATCGGCGCTGACCGGGTCCGAAACTGGTCTCTACACGACCAGCATGGTCGGCGGTCAGGACGCGATGAGCGGTGAAGCGACCGGACTGTTCACAACCAGCATGGCACCATCAGCCTGAACTGAGCGGTCGGTGAGCCGCGTTTGGGTACGGGCGCGGCTCACTGAAACCAAGAATCGGCACTGGAACTTCACCTGACATGTCAAATATCGTTTCAATCGGGCTGCCAAAGCGCCCAAACCTTTCCCAGCGGCAAAGTGCCCTGATGAAGAGCTTTTCAGGACACCGCCGACAAAAGGACGATGTCTTCTGGCTGAAGGAAAACGCGGAATTGCTCAATATTCTGGCGTCATCAGGTGCCGAGCTTCAACCAGAGGCACTGGAAGTTTACAGAGGTTTCTACGACGAACTTGACGAGCGCCTGAAGTTTTTTCCGCAGTACTACAGGTTCATTCTGTCGATCTGTCTGGATCTTGAAGATCTGGGCATGGCTGGGAACATGGGGGAAGCACTCTGTCGTCGGGTTGACGATCTTGATCTGTCAGCATGTGAGCTCTCCGATTTGCAACGGGCGGAAGCGCAACGACTGTTGGCGCGTAGGTCATGTGGTGGAATCTCAGAAGAACTGCAGGATCGCCTCAGGAACTTCATCGCGCAGACGGATACCTTTTCACGCCCGAACAAAAAAGCAGCCTACGAGCTTACACATATCGTGTTTTATCTGTCTGACTACGGGGCCTATTCGCTGGATTTGGTCGCAGATGCGCTGACTAGTCTGGAATTCGCAGGGTTATTGGCTTTCTTGGACCGTGACGTCGATCTTTTGTCAGAGGTATGTGTAGCCTTGCGCTTTGCCGGTCAAACCCCCAGCGAGATATGGGAGGATTGGTTGGCTCAGGAAGCAGGTGGCTTCATTCTGTCGTCGGCACCTGATGGACCGGCCCATGATGCCTATCACGAATATCTGGTCACCAGCTGGTGGGCGGGAACGGCGGGAATGACAGGTTTTCTTGGCACCCCGATATTTGGTGGATTGCGTTTTGAGCGCGCGCATGCCTCTAGCGGACCCCTGCGCGCCATTTCGGAGCTCATGTATCGGCTCAGATCGGCCCGTAGTTCCGACTGGGGACGTATGCGACCTTTGTTGCACCGCACAATTGCTGAGGAGCATCACCATATCTTGCGGGATGCCGAAAAATCATCCCGGCAATTCGACATGTTCTTCGAAGGGTTTTCACGGGCTCAATAATGGAAAATATGAACGTTTTCAGGGTTTAGTAAGTCGTACTTCGACTTACATTGAGAATGACGTTCCACATCCGCAAGAACTGCTGGCATTGGGGTTTTCAATCACAAACCGAGCGCCAATCAACTCTTCTGAAAAATCGATCACGGCATCCGCCAGAAATGGCAATGACACCGCGTCCACAACGACCTTTTGACCTGATCCCTCCAACACGAGGTCATCGTCTCGGGGCTCGTCGAGATCAATCTCGTACTGAAAGCCGGAACAGCCCCCACCTTCCACAGCGACACGCAGCGCCTTGCCCTGATCAGAGGCGCCAATCTCGGCCAGGCGTTCAAACGCGCGGGGGGTAACCTTTGGGGGAAGTTGCATTGCCGTGCTCCGTCAAGCGGTTTCATTAACCGAATACGTGCAATATATAAACTCCGAGAACAGGCGACAAGGACCGGCGCAATGACAGCACCCTATGCCTCCGATCCGAAACGCGCCCGGGGAAGGCGTGTTCCGGAGGAGGAAAGTACGTTTCGGTCGTGTTTCCAGCGTGACCGGGACAGAATTATTCACGCAAGCGCGTTTCGGCGGCTCAAGCACAAGACACAAGTATTTATCGAACATGAGGGTGACTACTACCGCACGCGGTTGACCCATTCGATTGAGGTGGCGCAAGTCGCGCGTACTATTGCCGGCGCTTTGGGTCTGAATGCCGAGCTTACCGAGGCGGTCGCTTTGGCGCATGATCTTGGGCACACACCCTTCGGACACACGGGCGAAGACGCTTTGGCAGAGATGATGCTGCCCTATGGCGGGTTTGACCATAATGCGCAGGCCATTCGCATCGTCACACATCTGGAGCGCCACTACGCCGACTTTGACGGCCTTAACCTCACGTGGGAAACGCTGGAAGGTATTGCCAAGCACAATGGGCCGGTAACAGGTGACATTCCATGGGCGTTGCAGGCCTATAATCAGACGCATGATCTGGAATTGAACACCTATGCCAGCGCCGAAGCCCAAGTCGCAGCGATCGCAGACGATGTTGCGTACAATCACCATGACTTGCATGACGGGTTACGGGCAGAGTTGTTTTCAACGGACGAATTGGCCGAGTTGCCGATCCTGGATGCCTGTTTCAAAGAGGTCGATCGGCTGCATCCGGGGCTGAATTACTACCGCAGGCGGCACGAGGCATTGCGTCGGTTCTTTGGTGTTCTGGTCGAAGACGTGATCCGGTTGGGCGAGCGGTTGATCGGTGAATTGCGCCCCGAGCGCGTCGAGGACATACGAGCAGCGGATGGCGCGATCATACGGTTCTCGGAAGATGTATTCGATGATCTAAAAGTCATTCGCGCGTTTCTTTTTGACAGAATGTACCGCGCGCCGAGTGTTGTGAACATGCGCGCCGAGGTAACAGACGTTGTGACCGAGCTGTTCCCCTATTTCATGGCGCATCCGGATCAGCTGCCAAAGCAATGGCGTAAGGATGTCGCCGACGCGCAATCGGAAACGGATTTGGCCAGGCTCGTTTCAGACTATATCTCCGGAATGACGGATCGCTTTGCCTTGCAGGAACATGAACGGTTGATCCGCAGGGCTTAGAGCGCGGGAATTTGCGGTTGATGCCTTCGGCTCTTGTGCACGCTTCGAGTTGACCCGGCTTACACGAGTGATAAACCGCCCCCAACCGTTTCATGGAGCCCGATGATGAACCTCTTTGCCGATATCCGCGCCCTCGTTCTGGATTGCCTGGATGATTTGGTCGCGAGTGGGCAACTGCCTGCGGGTCTGGCGATGGACAATGTTGCGGTTGAGCCACCACGCGATGCCGCCCATGGCGACATGGCGACCAATGCAGCGATGGTGCTCGCCAAGCCAGCGGGGATGAAACCGCGTGATATTGCTGACATGCTGGCCGAGAAACTGCGCTCTGATCATCGGGTGACGGAGGCTTCCGTGGCCGGTCCGGGGTTCCTGAACCTGCGGCTTGCGCCAGCGGCGTGGTACGCCGTGCTCGACGCTGTGCTGGAGGCAGGCAACGGATTTGGTCGCGGCACATTGGGTGCGGGCCAGCGGGTCAACGTTGAATATGTTTCTGCAAACCCGACGGGCCCATTGCACGTGGGCCACACACGTGGCGCAGTATTCGGGGATGCCTTGGCCTCGCTGCTGGATTTTGCGGGTTTTGATGTGACACGGGAGTATTACATCAATGATGGTGGTGCCCAGGTCGACGTGTTGGCTCGGTCTGTCTACCTTCGGTATCTCGAAGCGCATGGGCAGGAAGTGGCTTTCCCCGATGGAACCTATCCTGGTGACTACCTGATCCCAGTGGGCGCGGCACTGAAAGATAAGGTGGGCGACGCGTACCTCGACAAGGGCGAACAGTACTGGCTCAAAGATGTTCGGGAATTCGCTACCGAAGCAATGATGGACTTGATCCGAGCGGACCTGAAGGCGCTTGGGGTCGAGATGGATGTCTTTTACTCCGAAAAGTCGCTTTACGGTACAGGGCGCATCGAGGCGGCAATCGAGGACCTGAAAGGCAAGGGCCTGATCTACGAGGGTGTGCTGGAGCCCCCCAAGGGCAAGAAGCCCGAAGACTGGGAACCACGCGAACAGACGCTCTTTAAATCGACCGAACATGGCGATGACGTGGATCGCCCCGTGATGAAATCTGATGGCAGCTGGACTTATTTTGCGCCTGATATCGCCTATCATTATGATAAGGTGCAGCGCGGGTTCGATGCCTTGATCGACGTTTTCGGCGCAGATCATGGCGGCTACGTCAAGCGGATGAAGGCCGCGGTTTCTGCCTTGTCTGATGGCAAGACGCCGCTCGACATCAAGCTGACGCAACTGGTCAAACTCTTCAAGAATGGTGAGCCCTTCAAGATGTCCAAGCGGGCAGGGACCTTCGTGACCCTGCGCGACGTCGTGGATCAAGTGGGCCCTGATGTGACGCGTTTCGTGATGCTCACGCGGAAGAACGACGCCATGCTGGATTTTGATTTCGACAAGGTAATGGAGCAAAGCCGCGAGAACCCGGTTTTCTACGTGCAATATGCTCATGCCCGGGTGGCATCGGTGATGCGCAAGGCGCGGGAGGCTGGGATTGACGTAGACGATGCGACGCTTCGGGCCGCAGATGTTTCGCTGCTGGATCATGAAGCGGAGTTGGGCCTGATAGCCAAGGTTGCAGAATGGCCGCGTCTTGTTGAAACCGCTGCCCGGACGAATGAACCGCATCGTGTTGCGTTCTACCTTTACGAGCTTGCGGGAGTCTTTCATGCGCTGTGGAATAAGGGGAACGATGTGCCTGAATTGCGTTTTGTTCAGGATGACCCAAAAGTCACACAAGCGAAAATCGCGCTTGCACGCGCCACCAGCGTTGTAATTGCAGCCGGTCTTGGTATTCTTGGCGTCACACCGGCGCAGGAGATGCGGTAGTCATAACGGCACCCGGCGCCAGAGCAGTAAGATTCAGACAGACCTGAGGGACAATGTATCCCGATGGCGGTGAGGCACTGATGGCGGATGTGGAATTCTCCCATAACATGGGAGCGTATGGTCGTGATACTGACGAGCAGGTGCTCGACGCGGAAACAACGACGTCCCTGACAACTTGGACCAATATGGCGGGCGCAGCCGTGTCGCTTGCCTTGATCGCGGGCGTTGGCGTCTGGGGGTACAAGTTGATGATGCGGGATGTCAGCGGCATTCCCATCGTTCGAGCCGCGACAACCGAAATGCGGGTGCGTCCCGAAGATCCGGGTGGCCAACTGGCGCAACATCAGGGGCTTGCAGTCAATGAGATTGCGGCGCGGGGCGCTGCATCTGGTCCGGTAGATCAGGTTGTGCTGGCACCGCCCGCCGTGGCGCTCGCGCAAGAGGATCAACCTGTGATCACCGCCCGAAGCGCGCCTGTCCTGCAACCTGCGCCTTTGGCTCCGGCAGGGTCGGTCTTCATCGAAGGCCCTGAAACAACAGAGCCTGCACCGGACGAAAACGCCCTGAGCGACCGTCTTCAGCAAGGCGCAATCGATGAGGTCGTCGCAGAATTGATGGGGGAAGCTGCACCAGCGCAGCAGGCAGATGGCCCAAAGGTCGTTCAGGCCCGAAATATAGTCTCCAGCGATTTGCCCACGCCGCAACCCGCCGTGGTGCGCGAAGAAGCACCCGTGCTGGACGCACCTGGCGTGCGCCAGTCTGTCCGGCCACGTCTGCGTCCCGCGGCCTCGGCCGCAGTCTTGCGGCAGGCTGCCTTTACACCGCCGGCCGAGACGCGAGAGATCAATCCCGATGCGATCCCTTCGGGTACGCGGTTGGCACAACTTGGTGCGTTTGACAGCGCTGATGTGGCGCGTGCCGAATGGGAACGTATGCAACGCAGTTTCGGCGCAATTTTGGATGGCAAGTCCAGGGTCGTACAGCAAGCCCAGTCCGGTGGGCGGACGTTCTACCGTTTGCGCGCCATGGGTTTCGTGGATCTGAATGACACGCGTCGGTTCTGCTCTGCTGTAAAGGCCGAAGGCGTGGATTGCATTCCGGTTCAGGTCAAATAGGCGCGTGCGGTTTGGGGCAACCATTCTCGACGCAGAAGGATTGCGCCTGACCCCGGACGAAAAGGCGTTCTTTCGCGCGGCAAATCCTTTTGGGTTCATTCTGTTCGCGCGCAACATCGACACGCCGGATCAGGTGCGCGCGCTCTGCGATGAACTGCGCGAAAGTGTCGGACGCGATGCCCCGATCACGATCGATCAGGAAGGGGGACGCGTTCAGCGTCTGAGGGGGCCGGTCTGGCACGAATGGGCGCCTCCCTTGGACTTTGTCATGGCTGCGGGGCAGCACGCTGAAAAAGCGATGTACTTGCGGTATCGCATTATCGCCGCGGAACTTCACGCCCTAGGCATTGATAGTAATTGTGCGCCCATGGTCGATGTCGCCCGTGAGACGACCCATCCGTTTCTAAGAAACAGATGCTACGGTTCAGATGCTAAAACTGTTGCGTGCATAGGCCGGGCCGTGGCGGATGGTTTGCTGGATGGCGGTGTGATGCCGGTGCTGAAACACATCCCCGGCCATGGCTTTGCAACGCTCGATAGCCATCATGAATTGCCGTCCGTTGCCTTGGGGGAGAATGAACTCGGTGCCATCGACTTTGCGCCTTTTCATGATCTGAACGACCTTCCCATGGGGATGACCGCGCATCTGGTTTATGACGCGATTGACGATCGTCCGGCGACCTTATCGCCGAAAATGATGAATCTTATCCGGACACAGATAGGGTTTGATAACCTGATCATGACCGATGACATTTCGATGAAGGCCCTTTCCGGGGCGCTTGGGGACATCGCAAAAGACGCGCTTTCGGCGGGCTGTGATGTCGTCTTGCACTGCAACGGCACCCTTGAAGAACGTCGGGAAGTCGCTGAGGCGGCGGGGGAGATGTCCTTTGCGGCTCAAACCCGTTCGTTGCGCGCTCTGAACGCGCGTAAAACCCCCGATGATGTTGACATTCCGGCCTTGCACGCTCAGCTTGAGGCGCTGTTAAACGAGGCGTGAAGACCGGCATGCTGCATGGCTGAAGTACCTTTCGAAGAAGACGCGCTTTCAGTTGCGGATCGCATGGCGGCCGAGGCCCTCATTGTTGATGTCGATGGGTTTGAGGGCCCGTTGGACGTACTGCTGACATTGAGCCGCACGCAAAAGGTAGACCTGCGAAAGATCTCGGTACTGGCGCTTGCGCAGCAGTATCTTGCTTTTGTGGAGCGTGCCAAGGTGCTGCGGTTGGAACTTGCGGCGGACTACCTTGTCATGGCGGCGTGGTTGGCCTTTCTCAAATCCCGATTGCTGCTACCGCCTGATCCCGAAGATGAAGGCCCAAGCGGAGAGGAACTGGCCGCCCATCTGGCTTTTCAGCTTGAACGATTGCAAGCGATGCGGGATGCCGCAGCGCGCCTGATGGGCCGCGACCGTTTGGGGCGTGACTTCTTTGCGCGTGGGCAGACCCATGAAGTCACCCGGACACGCACAATCCGCTACACCGCCACACTGCTTGATCTGATGCAGGGCTACGCGCGCATCCGCACCCGGGATGAATTCCGGCCCTTTGTGATGGACAGGGACGCAGTCTTCACGATGGAACAGGCCCTGGACAGGATGCGGGGGCTAATCGGATATGCCGGTGAATGGACGGATATACTGAGCTATTTGCCCGAAGGCTGGGAGCTTGATCCGGTACGCCGAAGATCTGCAACGGCATCGACCTTTGCCGCGTCACTGGAACTTGTCAAAGAGGGTCACTTGGAGATACGTCAATCCGACACATTCGCGCCCATACAGTTGCGCAAGAAGGATCCGCATCCGTGAACGACCAGACAGAGAACACACAGCCCGAGGAAGCGGAGCAGAGCCTCTTTGAGGCGCCGCCCATGGGGGAACAGGAGCGGATGGTGGAGGCCATTCTTTTCGCCAGTGCTGAACCAATTGGGGTCAAGGAACTGGCCGCGCGGATGCCGCACGGATCGGACCCAGCCGAAGCGCTTGTCCACTTACGTCGGCGGTATGAGGGGCGGGGTGTCAATCTCTGCAAAGTCGGCGATGCCTGGGCCATGCGAACGGCAGCTGATCTAGGGTTTTTGATGCAGCGAGAAACGGTCGAGACACGTAAGCTCTCCCGTGCAGCCATCGAGACACTCGCCATCATCGCCTATCACCAGCCTGTCACCCGTGCAGAGATCGAGGAAATCCGCGGCGTATCGGTCAGCCGGGGCACTGTGGATCAGTTGCTTGAGATGGAGTGGATTCGTTTCGGGCGCCGGAAAATGACTCCCGGGCGTCCTGTCACTTTCGTCGTAACCGGTGAGTTCCTGGATCACTTCGGGTTGGAAAATGCGCGGGATCTGCCAGGGCTCAAGGAATTGCGTGCCGCGGGGTTGTTGGAGAACCGACCGCCCCCCGGTGCATTGCCCCTAGGAACAGAGGAAGTGGATGAGCAAGAGTCCACCGAAGGGCAGAGCGAACTCTTTGAGGACTAAGGGGCGGCGTGCTGCTCAATGCTTTGAAAGATATGGCATTTTCTCTGATAGAGTCTTTTTGGGCACAGGCCGCAATAACCGCCATTGGCACGATTCCTTAATTCCGCCCCATTTGTCATTATTCTCCAATAAGGCGAAAAAATACGGGCACCTCAATGACACGCATCATCAATATGGTTTTCAATCATCTGGTACGATCAGGAACTGCAAAGCTTGAAAAAAGCGGCAGCCCGCTGACGGCTGAACAAAAAGCCGCACAAAAACGCGTCCGCAAAGTCATGAAGGCCGCCCGCCGTATGCATCGGATCTGAAGCGGTCAGCTCACATCCGAAAGTGCTTTGACAGCTTCAGGCTTTGCCCCTGATAGTTTGAGGCAATACCCGCCCCATAAAGCTGCGTCGGGGCTTCTGCCATACGTTCATAGACCAACCTGCCCACGACTTGCCCGTGTTCCAAAACGAAAGGGGCTTCATGGCAGCGTACTTCCAACACACCTCGTGATCCGGCCCCGCCAGCAGAGGCATGTCCGAAGCCCGGGTCAAAAAAACCGGCGTAGTGTACGCGAAACTCTCCAACCATGGCGAGGTAGGGGGCCATCTCAGCAGCATATTCAGGCGGGATTGTCACGGCCTCTCGGCTGACCAGAATGTAGAATGCGCCGGGGTCGAGGATGATCTGGCCGTTTGCGCTATGCACTTCCTCCCAGTATTCACCAGGCGCATAATGGCCGATAAGATCAAGGTCGATGACACCAGTATGCGGTTTGGCCCGGTAGCCAACCAGTGTTGATCCTTCAAGGCGCAGGTCGACTGAAAAGCCGAGACCTTCATCGATCATTGCGTCTCCGTCGACAAGCGGCGACGCGTTGTGCAAGGCTCTGAGGGCGTCGTCTTCCAGCACTGCCTGGCCTTGCCGAAACCGGATCTGATTAAGGCGCATACCCGGGCGTACAAGAACCGAAAAGGACCGAGGGCAAATCTCGGCATAGAGCGGGCCGTGGTACCCTGGAGCGATGCGATCAAACTCGACGCCCTGATCGGTAATCGTACGGGTCAGCAGATCCAGCCGCCCTGTCGAACTCTTGGCATTTGCCACCGCTTGCACGTCGTCGGGCAGTGCGAGGGATTCCATCAAGGGGACGACGTAGACGCAGCCTTTCTCAAGCACTGCCCCGTTGCTCAGGTCCACACGATGCATTTCGAATTCTTCGAGACGATCCATAACGCGCGCACCGTGACCGGCAAGGAAGGACGCGCGCACGCGATATGCCGTGGTACCGAGCCGCAGATCGAGGCTTGCCGGTTGAATTTGCTCAGGTGCTATCTGGCGCGTCGAGGCGATCTGATTTTCAGCGATCATCTGCTCTATGATCTGGTTAGGCAGCACACCGTTCATTCATCAGCTCCTGAACAAGCAAAGGCCCGCACCATATGGGCGCGGGCTCTTTGAGGATGTCGTAAAATGGTCGGGCTAGCAGGACTCGAACCTGCGACCTTCCGTCCCCCAGACGGACGCGCTACCAGGCTGCGCCATAGCCCGACATGTCGCGCTACATACCCGATTTGGGCGTCGAGGCAAGAGAGAAATCTCACGGACTCAGTCTTTGGAGGCGTCTTTGCGGGGGTTCGCCATACTGGCTCTTAGTCGTGTCAGGCGCGCGAGATGAGGTTTGATTTCGCGGGCGTGTTCCGGCGACAGCTGGCGAAGGCGCGAGAGCGCGGACAAGACCGACGGGCTTACCTCAATTTCGGAAAGAGGTGGGACGGGCGGTACGTCGACAAGACGCGGTTTTGCGGCATCTTGGGATTTGGGCTCTTCTGCCGCTTCGAGATCCAACTCTGGCGCGTCTTTCGCGTCCTGCGGCTCAGGTGCCTTTGCAGCGGTTTCCGCTGAGCGCGCCCGTGCCCGAAAACTCGGAACTGGTGCGGCTGCGTCGTCGTCGGGTGCTGGGGTGCTTTCCGACACTTTCTCGCTTGGCGATTCCGGTTCGGCCTCGGCCATCTCGGCCGTTTGAGGTTTTTCCGCCTGCAATGCTGTTTCTTCAACCGGCTCAGGCGCTTCGTCAACGGTTGGTTCTTCTTGCGGTGCCGCTGGCGCTTCGGGGGCGGTCTCTACCACTTCCTCGATCTGAATGGTCTCATCGACTGTCGTTTCGTCTTCCGCTGGGGCTGCCGCGGGCTCATTTGCCTCTACCGCCTCGTCGGTTTCGACATTGGGTGCCGACTCTGCTTCAGTTTCTGGCGCTGCTGAGAGGGATGGGCTCTCGGATTTTTCTTCCTCAACGGTCTCAGGTTCAGCGGTAGCAGGGTCCGATGACGTCAGATCGCTTTCTGGTACGTCCACCTGGGCAGGTGCAGAATCCATTGGCGCAGGTGCGATGTCTTCCTCGAGTACCGGTGTCTGCTGGTCGGTCTCGCCAACTCCTGTCTCCGTCGTGACCGGTGCCGTATTCACCTCGGCATTGTCTGACATATCGTCAGCATCCGTATCAGGCTGGTCGCCACCTTCGATGACGGCCATCGTTAGATCATCCAGCGGCTGGGACAGGTCGGCAACAAAAGGCACGCCTTTTTCGCGCAGCAGCTTCTGTGTTCCCTTTATGGTCAGCCCATCGTCGTGCAGCAGCTTTTTGATGCCGCCAAGTAACAACATGTCTGCGGGACGATAGTACCGGCGCCCCCCGGCGCGCTTGATGGGTTTTACCTGCGCAAATTTGCTTTCCCAGAACCGTAGCACATGGGCCTGTACGCCCAACCAATCCGCGACTTCGGAGATTGTGCGAAACGCGTCAGGTGATTTGGCCATCAGATCAGGACTTATTCCCGGCGGCTACACGGTCTTTCATGAGGTGGGATGGCCGAAACGTCAGGACCCGCCTTGGGTTGATCGGGACCTCTTCGCCGGTCTTCGGGTTGCGCCCGACGCGCGCGGACTTGTCACGGACCGAGAAGGTGCCAAAGGACGAAATCTTGACCTGTTCGCCGCGCACCAAAGCATCAGAGAGGTGTTCCAGAACAGATTCGACGAGCTGTGCGCTCTCATTTCTGGATAGTCCGACCTCTCGAAATACTGCTTCGCTCAAATCCATGCGCGTTAAGGTCTTGTCGGTCATGTCTATCCCCCTCTTTTTTCACGACAATAGGGGTATGACTTTTTCCGAGTCAACAATTTCGGCACGCCGAATCGCGAATGAGCGGAATTAACCCGCCTTACCAGCGCAGAACGACAGCACCCCAGGCCAGCCCACCGCCGATCGCCTCGGTTACAATCAGGTCACCGTCTTTGATCTGCCCACGTTCATGGCCGACAGACAGGGCGAGGGGAATCGATGCGGCAGAGGTGTTGCCATGATCCTGAACGGTGACCACCACGTTTTCCATTGGCAGGCCAAGTTTTCTGGCCGTGCCTTGAATGATCCGAATGTTCGCCTGATGAGGCACAACCCAATCCACATCGGATGATTCAACACCAGCGCGTTCCATCGCTTTTGTCGCAGTCGCCGCAAGTTTTTCCACCGCGTGGCGAAAGACCTGATTGCCTTGCATGCGCAGATACCCAGTGGTGCCGGTCGACACACCGCCATCCACATAGAGCAGATCCTTATGGCGTCCGTCCGAGTTCAGGTCCGTGGAGAGAATGCCGCGGTCCTGCGATGTGCCTTTGCCATCGTAGGCTTCCAACAACAGAGCGCCCGCACCGTCTCCAAAAAGCACGCAGGTTGACCGGTCCGTCCAGTCCATAATCCTGCTGAAGGTTTCTGCACCAATGACCAGCACGCGCTTGGCCTGACCTGACAGGATTAAGGCGTTCGCATTACTCAGCGCAAATACAAAACCCGCACAAACCGCCTGAACGTCGAACGCAAACCCCGTTGTCATGCCCAACTCAGCCTGAACCATTGTGGCGGCAGAGGGAAACGTCAGGTCCGCAGTCGAGGTGGCAACGATGATCGCATCCACGTCTTGAGCGGTCAGACCTGCATGCTCAAGCGCTTTATTTGCTGCCGCAGCCGCCATGGAGGACGTGGTTTCACCTTCTGCGGCGAAATGCCTGCGTTCGATTCCGGAGCGCGCCCTGATCCATTCATCATTTGTATCCAGCGTCTTTTCGAATTCCGCGTTCGGAACAACGCGTTCGGGCAGGTAGTGACCCACTCCTATGACGGCGGCACGCAGGGTCACTCGGTACTCTCCTCTAAGGGTAAGGCCGCGACGCGGGCGGCCAATTTGTCCGTGAATTGGATATCGGCGAGCTGGGCCGCCAGTTTTATCGCAGACGATACGCCTGTCGCATCCGCAGCACCATGCGATTTAACGACAGTGCCATTCAATCCCAGGAAAACGCCGCCATTGACCCGGCGGGGGTCGATCTTTTTCTTCAGACGACGCAGGGAAGGGTAGGCCAGAAGCGATGCAAGCCGTGAAAGCAAAGAATATTGGAAAGCTTCTCGCAATCGATTGCCCACGAGACTGGCCGTGCCTTCGCCTGTCTTGATCGCCACATTGCCTGTGAAGCCATCGGTGACGATGACATCGCAGATATCGCCTGAGATGTCGCCCCCTTCCACAAATCCGACGAACTCGAACCCTGCGGCATCCGCTTGGTCGCGGATCAATTCAAAGGCTTCTTTCAGCTCTGTCCGGCCTTTGTGTTCTTCGGTGCCGACATTCAGCAATCCAACTCTTGGGCGCGGCAGGTCGAGGCCGTTGCGGGCATAGGACATTCCCATCAACGCAAACCGCAATAGGTCATCCGCATCCGCCTTGACGTCTGCGCCGACATCCAGCAGCACGTTAAAGCCTTGGGGGTTCGAAGACGGGTAGAGTACAGCGATAGCTGGCCGGTTGACCCCGGGAAGTTTGCGTAGGCGGATCATGGATAGCGCCATCAACGCGCCAGTATTGCCGCAGGAGACCGCCACCGATGCAGTGCCATTGCGCACTTCTTCGACTGCGGACCACATTGATGTGTCCTTGCCATTGCGTACGATCTGACTGGGTTTGTCGTCCATCGTCACAACATCCGAGGTGTTGCGAATCTTACAGCGGTTCGAAAGGGATTTGCGCCGCGCAACGAGCGGTTCCAGCTCGTTTTCGGCACCATGCAGAATAAAAAAGATGTCTGGGTTTTTTCGGGCAGATACATCGCAGCCCGCAACAATAGCGGCGGGGCCATTGTCCCCGCCCATCGCATCCACCGAAATTACAATGCGTCCGGTTTTCGATTGTCTCTGATCGGTCTGCGCCGTCATTGATCGACTGCCCCCAAACCTTTCTGCCCTTATTGTTTAAGGCAAAGGTTTAGGCTGCGTCGTCTTCTAGATCAATCTCTTCTGTCAATACAACAACTTCTTTGTCGTCGTAGTGGCCGCAGGCAGCGCAGACGTGGTGCGGGCGCTTCAACTCGCCACAGTTGGTGCATTCATTTGGATTTGCAGCTTCCAGTGAATCGTGTGCGCGACGGTTGTTGCGACGCGATTTGGAGACTTTGTTCTGTTGAACAGCCATTGTCTTGGGCCTTTTGTCGTTCGGGGTTCCGGCAGCACTTACGGTGCGCAAAACCAAGTTTCATCTATCTTGTCCCAAATTCGGGTGTGACGTGCGTTTAGGCCCAAGCCTCCGCTTTGTCCAACCCTATTTGGCTGAGCGGCGCAAAATACTGCGATTGCGTCTGCATGCAACCTTTTTTTGAATGGATTTCGCGTAACCAAACACAAGCAACGCCGCGTTCTAGTCCTCAGTATCGTCCGTAGAGGGTTTTAACTGGTCTTTTAATGCCGCAAGCCCTGCAAAGGGACGTGCATCTTCATCTCGCAGGGGTGTGACGCCGGGTTCTGTAACGACAACTTCGCCCAATTCCGCACCGGCGGCGCGCGGATAGAGCGGCAGGTTCAGATCCAAGGCTTCCAGCATGATGCTGTCGGGGTCAATCCAGGTCGGGATGGGCTCCAATGTCTCATCGTCAGGCATTTCGACCTCAGGGGCCTCGATCTCTGAATAGTCGCTCTGAAACAGCCGGGTAACGGGGACATCGATTCGCGTGGTAACCGGTTCAAGTGTAACCGCGCAGGGCTGTACCACCGTCGCACCCAGCTTGGCAGTCAAACGCCAGTCCGCCGACCCCTCTGCGGAAACGTCACCGACAAAGGACAGTTTGCGCAACCCAAGTAGATCAAGCGCCTCCGCTATCTCCTTAAGGCGCGGGGCATCCGGGCGCAAATTGAAGGGCGTTTTCGTGTTTTGCGGCAGCTCAGCCACGCGCAGAGCGGAGGGGGATGGCGGAGATTGCTTCATGTGAGGTGCTTTCGTTTCTTGAACCATTGCGCTTGCATGGTGTAAGCGGAATAAAAGCCGAAACGCGTTAGGGCAAGAGGCCGAAGACATGCGACGAAACACTTCCGCGCCGGGCGGTATCTTTCAAGCGGGTAGGGCAATGGTTCTTGCCTTGGCTTTGGCTGGTGTCGCGGGCTGTGGTGCGACCTATACCAACCATGGTTATGTGCCGCCCCAGGAGGACCTTGACCTGATTGTCGTTGGCATCGACACACGCTCTTCCGTCGAGGAAACGCTGGGGTCGTCAGGATCCACTTCTGTTCGTGAGGATGATGCGCTCTACTTTGTGCGCAGTCGCGTCCGGACTTTTGCGATGCTAGAGCCAGAAGTCGTTGAGCGTGAGGTGGTTGCCGTCAGCTTTGATGGCAACGGCGTTGTACAGAACGTTGAATCCTTTGGGTTGGAACGGGGTCAGGTGATTCAACTGACGCGGCGCGTCACGGATTCCAGCGTCGCAAACAAAAGCTTCTTCCGTCAGCTTATCGGCAATATCGGCAGCGTGACGCCTCAAGGGTTTGGTGGATAAGCCCCGTCTTTTACCCGCGTGCTGTATCCTGTGAGACACACCTCGGAGTGCACCATGCCGGATGTTGAAAGAGGGCGCTACCTCGCCAGGGTGATCAAAACAAAAGCAGAGTTCGTTAAGGTTCTTCGCTTTCGCAGCAATTGTTTCGGCCTTGGCTCCGCAGAGGATGCGGATCATCTGGACGAGCGTTGCACCCATGTTGTCATAGAAGAGCGATCAACGTCGAATTTCGTCTGTTACTTTCGGATGAAGGTGATGCCTGCGGCTCAGGTTCGCTATAGTTATGCCGCACAGTTCTATGATCTTTGTGCGATGGAAAGCATGGAAGGACCGTTGCTCGAATTAGGGCGGTTTTGCTTGTCGCCGGAATGTAACGATCCAGATGCGCTGCGCTTGGCATGGGCTGCGATCACAAAGGTTGTTGATCGCCACCACGTAACAATGCTGTTTGGATGCACTTCATTTGAAGGGAACGAGCCGGCACGTTACTTGGATGCGTTTTCTTTTCTGAAGATCAACCACCTCGCGCCACGCCGCTGCGCGCCCCGGATCAAAGCGCCAGAGGTTCTTGATTTTGCCGAATTGGGAGTTTCTTCGCCGGTCAAGGAAAAAGCCCTTCAACAAATGCCGCCCCTGCTGCGGAGCTATTTGTCAATGGGGGCATGGGTGAGTGACCATGTGGTCGTCGACCGCGATTTGAGGACGCTGCATGTGTTTACCGGTCTGGAAATCGATGCGATTCCAGCGGAGCGAAAGCGTTTGTTGCGGGCAATCTAAGCCGGACCACAGGGTTTGAACACAAAAGACGATTGACGGTCTGGGCTTTGCGGCATAGCTGGCGGGATATGTCTCGTGTACCGCTCTTACAACTGAACGAAATCTCTCTGACCTTTGGCGGTGACCCTGTCTTTGATGGGTTGAGCCTTGTGATTCAGCCCGGCGACCGGGTGGCCTTGGTGGGGCGGAACGGGTCGGGGAAATCCACCCTGGTGAAGGTGATGGCCGGGATCGTCGAGGTAGATACCGGCGACGTGGTGCGCGGGCCGGGTGTTTCGGTCGGCTATATGGAACAGGACCCGGACCTTACCGGTTTCGTGACACTTGGCGAGTTTGCCGCGCAGGGGCTTGATCTAAGTGAAATGTATAAGGTTGAGCGGGCAGGCGAAGGGTTGAAGTTCGATCCCGACCGGCCGGTTCAGACCGCAAGCGGTGGCGAACGCCGCCGTGCTGCTCTTGCGCGTCTGATGGCGGATGCGCCGGACTTGATGCTCCTCGACGAGCCGACCAACCATTTGGACATCGAAGCCATTGCCTGGCTGGAAGAAGAGCTGCGCCAAAGCCGTCAGGCCTATGTCATTATCAGCCACGACCGGGCCTTTTTGCGGGCCTTGACGCGTGCGACTCTTTGGATCGACCGTGGCGTGGTACGCCGGCAGGAAAAAGGCTTCGACGCTTTCGAAACCTGGCGAGACACGGTCTGGCAGGAAGAAGACACCCAGCGCCACAAGCTCAACCGCAAGATCAAGGCTGAAGCCCGTTGGGCGGTCGAAGGCATCTCGGCGCGGCGCAAGCGCAATCAGGGTCGCGTGCGCGCGTTGCAGGAGTTACGGGCCCAGCGGGCGGCTCAGATCAACCGGCAAGGCGCTGCCGCCATGGCCATAGAGGCCGGGCCGAAATCCGGACGGAAGGTCATTGACGCGCAGGGCATCTCCAAAGCCTTCGATGACAAAACGATCCTCAAACCCTTTTCGCTGACCGTTCAGCGCGGGGACAGGATTGCCTTTGTCGGACCAAACGGCGTTGGCAAGACGACCTTGCTCAACATGCTGATCGGTCGTGACACTCCGGACAACGGCACAGTCACGCTGGGAACCAATCTGGAGCTTGCACTATTTGACCAGGCGCGGGCGCAGCTGGATGGTGACATGAGCCTATGGGACAGTCTGACCGGCGATCCGGAGATGCGTGTTTCCGGCAAGGCGGATCAGGTGATGGTGCGTGGCGAGCCCAAACATGTGGTGGGCTACCTCAAGGAGTTTCTCTTTGACGAGGCCCAAGCACGTGCACCGGTGCGGTCCCTTTCCGGGGGAGAGAAAGCCCGACTCCTGTTGGCCAAAATCATGGCGCGACCCAGCAACCTGCTGGTATTGGATGAGCCGACCAACGATCTGGATGTTGAAACACTGGATCTTCTGCAAGATCTGCTCGGCAGCTACGATGGCACCGTGCTGCTGGTCAGCCACGACAGGGATTTTCTGGACCGGGTTGCGGCGACCACCATTGCGATGGAAGGGGATGGGCGCGCCACGATCTACGCAGGCGGCTGGAGCGATTATGTCAGCCAGCGCGGTGAGGTTGCGGAACACAATACGCCAACCCCCAAGACCAAATCCGACGAGGCGTCCACCAAACCCAAGTCTGCCCCCAAGGCGGGTCTGAGCTTTACCGAAAAACACCGGTTGGACGCACTGCCGGACGAGATTTCGCGCCTTGAGGCGGAGATTGGCAAACTCACCGATTTGCTCAGCGACCCCAAGCTGTTTACCGAAAACCCAGTTAAGTTCCAAAAGGCGACAGATGCTCTGGTCGAGCGTCAAAACAAACTGGAAGCAGCAGAAGAAGAATGGCTGACGCTGGAGGAAAAAGCGCAGGCCTAGTCGTGCGCTAAGATATTCAGCTCATATCCATCGCGCAATGTTGCGATGAGCAAGCGCGGGGTGAGCACGGTTACGGTGCCGCTCTTGGGGCGCGGCGTTGGTGGAGCATAGCCCGATGGCGTATATGCGCGCAAAGCATCATTCAGAACAAGGGCTGCCTGACCTTCGTCGTTCAGAATAAAGGTGCCGTCTGGCAAGTCACCTATTTCGGCCTCATGTCGGCGTTGACGATAGGTTCTGGGTTCTGCCCGGTCCGCATGCAGCGCCGCATCAAATTGCTTGATTGGCGTTGTGATACCGGCAGCTTCCCGAAAGCGATTGTAATCGGCCCGCCTGCATTCCCCACAGGGGCGATGCCCGGCGGCAAAGGCCACTGCCTCATCCCAAAAGAACAATTCGGTGTAGTTGTTGGGACGCATTATTTGCCGGTGACGATCTTTGAATGACAAAAGACAAGTTACCCATGCTTTGTGCCGCCAGCGTGCCCGTCCCAAACGTTGCGCATCATCATGCAGAATGCCGCGATTGCCCATAAAGCTGCCACGGGCCGGGTGCGCAATGATTGTTCCATCTGGCTGGACGCGGTTTTGCAAGGGCATCAGCGCATCCGCAAGGCACCGTCGATGCGGATGACCTCCCCGTTCAGGTAGCCGTTATCGACAATGAAGCCCGCCAGTCGCGCATACTCGGCTGGGTCGCCCAGACGCGCGGGGCAGGGCACGTCAGCCGCCAATTGGGCCTGTACGTCCTCAGGAAGCCCAGCAAGCATAGGTGTCATGAAGATGCCCGGGGCGATGGTCATCACACGAATGCCCAGGTTTGCGAGGTCGCGCGCCATGGGCAGGCAAAGCCCGACAACCCCGCCTTTTGAAGCGGCGTAGGCGGTCTGCCCTTTCTGACCGTCAAAGGCGGCGATCGAAGCGGTATTGATGATGACACCCCGAGCACCGTCATCATCAGGGGTATTGTTCTTCATGGCGTCTGCGCCAAGCCGTGCAACATTGAATGTGCCGATCAGGTTGATGTCGATGGTGCGTTCGAAGAGTTCCAGCGGATGTGGCCCGTCGCGCCCGACGGTTTTGGCCGCATCTGCGATACCGGCACAATTCACGGCAATTGTGATCTTTCCCATCTTCTCAAGAGCGGTGTTGATTGCATGGCTGATCGATGCCTCGCTGGTGACATCCGTCTCAATGAAATGACCGCCGATCTCCTCGGCTACCGCGCTGCCGCGCGCGCTATCTCTGTCCAACAAAGTCACTTTCGCACCAGCACCGGCGAAATGCCGGGCGGTGGCTTCGCCGAGGCCCGAAGCGGCTCCTGTGACAATGGCGGCCATCTCAGAAAGGTTCATGCGTTGTCCTCGCCCTGGTTGAACGCAGAGAACCATGCCCGTGCGACACGGGCAAGCCTTAGCGCGACCGCATTAGCTCCCGGTCCAACCAGCCAAGCGGGCGCGTGAGGTGGGTGAACGGAGGCCACCAGAGCCAGGTCCCCCCCAAGGCACGAACCTTTGCGCCAGTTCCGAGCTTGAAACGCGCAAGACCGGCGCCGTCTTCGGTGTCGACCAACCCAAGCTCGAAGTGAGAGACGCCTTTGCGCTTAAGCCAGCACATCGCTTCCCACAGCAAAAGAGTATGAGCGGATGTCATGCGGCCGGAGGCACGGGTGTGGCCTATGTGGTATGTCGCGCTTGTGCCATGTCGCAAGACGACCAATCCGGCGACAGGCGCGCGACCGATATGGGCAGTGAAGAGCTTGGCCTCTCCGGGGTTCTCGCGGGCGAAGGCACAGGTCAAAGCGGGGGGCCATCCGCGATACCGACGAGCAAGTTGCTGCGCTGCGTCCGCGACCAGCAGCCAGTGATCGTGCTGATCCGGCAGGTTTTGCCGGGTGACACGGAGCCCTTGTTTCTCGGCATGTTTCAGTCGGTTTCGCCATTTCTGATACAGTCCGGCGCGCAAGCTGTCGAGGTCCGGTGTCAGATCCAGCGTTGCGAGATAGTTCGGGCTGATCAAGGGCAGTGCCGGTAGCTCGCCGGTATCGACGGGCGCGTCCGGCGACAGGATCACTGGCCCACGGATACCGGCGGCAGTTAAGCTTGCCAGCCGCTGGTTTGTTACCAGGACACGCGCGAGCATATGGGCTCTCACTGGTCCCCAGCTGCGCTGCAACAACAGCGTGCCGTCCTCCAACCGTTGGAACGGCGAACCCACGGCGGCCAGTGCGCGTTCAAAACCGAGGCTTTGCTGGAGCGCATCACTTTCCATCGCAATCGGAATGGAATCAAACATGGCCTCATTAAGGGTTTGGAAACCTAAACTTTGGTTAATCGAACCCTGATGAAAGCAGTGACAAAACCGAAACCAACGGTGCAGGGTATTCATGCCCCGGCACCACGCATGACAAAGGCTACCGCGTTTGCTCTGGCGACGGCCTTGTCGATTCCGGTGTTTTTAGTGCTCAGCGCGCTTCAGTGGGCTTTTGGCTAACCCAGTTGAACCAGGGCGTGACGTTTCTTGCCCGCGCTTAGCTTTATCGGCGACGACAGTGCTGCGGCGTCAATCATCAGGCCTGCATTGGTGAGCGGAGCGTCGTCGAGCTTCGCGCCGTTTTCCGCAATCAAGCGCTTGGCTTCCTTGCCGGATTTGGCAAGTCCGGATTTGACGATCAGTTGCACGATGGAAATGCCGTCGCCAATATCGCCCGTCGAAAGCGTCAGCGTGGGCAAATCATCCCCGACGCCACCTCTTTCAAAGACTTCCCGGGCGGTCGCTTCAGCCGCTGCCGCTGCCTCGGCACCATGCAGGAGCGTGGTCACCTCGTTAGCGAGCTTTATCTTGGCCTCATTGACCTCTGACCCTTGCAGCGCGCCCAGACGATCACATTCGTCCAGCGGCATTTCGGTGTAGAGTTTCAGGAAACGCCCGACATCGGCATCCATCGTATTGCGCCAATATTGCCAGAACTCATAGGGAGAGACCATTTCTGCATCGAGCCAGACCGCGCCGGATTGCGACTTGCCCATCTTCCGGCCATCTGCGGTGGTCAGCAGATGCGATGTTAACCCGTAGACCTCGCCATCGATCACTCGGCGGGTGAGGTCCACACCATTGACGATATTGCCCCATTGGTCCGATCCGCCTAATTGCAGGATGCAGCCGTAGCGGCGGTGCAACTCCAGAAAGTCGTAGGCCTGCAAGATCATGTAGTTGAATTCCAGAAACGACAGGGATTGCTCCCGGTCGAGACGCGATTTCACGCTTTCAAAAGACAACATGCGATTGATCGAGAAATGCCGCCCGATATCCCGCAGGAAATCAAGGTAATTCAGATCGTCCAACCATTCCGCGTTATTCAGCATCAGCGCACCGTTCGGTGCGTCCGAGTAATCGACATAAGCGGAGAATACGCGCTTGATCCCCGCAATGTTGTCGCTGATCGCTTCGGGGCTCAACAGCGGCCGCTCGTCTGCGCGAAAGGAGGGGTCGCCCACCTTTGTCGTGCCGCCCCCCATCAAGGTGATCGGGCGATGCCCGGTCTTTTGCAGCCAGCGCAACATCATGATCTGGATCAGCGACCCCACATGAAGAGACTTCGCGGTCGCATCAAATCCGATATACCCAGGCTGTGCACCTTTCATCAGCGCCTCATCTAGCCCCTGGTAATCCGTGCAGTCGGCCAGAAAGCCGCGTTCCATCATAACAGCAATGAAATCGGATTTAGGATGGTAGGTCATTGGTCTTGCTCTCAGCTTGCAATCTGAGGCACTCTATAGGCTCAGAGCAGGCAAAGGAAAAGGCTTTGGCAAGAGCCATTTCGAAATCAGGCCCAGTGACGGCGCTTGGCGCAATGAGTGGCACCTCGCTGGATGGGGTCGATGCCGCTGTCGTGGTGACTGACGGGCACGTGATAATGGCATTTGGCGGGTCGCGATATCATGCCTATGACGCGCCGGAACAATCCGTACTCGAGGCCGCTTTGGGCCAGTGGCAAGGCGCCGAGGTAGATGCGGCGACCGATGTGATTGAGCAGGCGCACCTTGCGGTGCTGGAGCAATTTGATGGCATCGATCTGGTCGGGTTTCACGGCCAGACATTGGCGCATGCGCCGCGAACTCGTGGCACGTTGCAGGTCGGTGACGGCGGATGGTTGGCTGAGGCGCTTGGAATTCCGGTTGTTTGGGATTTCCGCTCTGCGGATGTTGAATTGGGCGGTGAAGGAGCTCCCTTGGCGCCTTTCTTTCATTTCGCCTGCGCCAAACACATCGGCGAGACAGAGCCAATCGTGTTTCTCAATCTTGGCGGTGTTGGCAACCTGACCTACGTGGACCCGAGCTTTGCGCGCCCCGAAGTGACCGGTGCCTTGCTGGCCTTCGACACAGGACCGGCCAACGCGCCCGTCAATGATCTGATGCGTGCAAGGCTTGGGCAGGCATATGACGTGGATGGGAAAGTAGCGCGCCAGGGCAAGGTGGAGCAGGGCGCGTTGGAGTTGTTTCTGGCGGAGCCTTACTTTGCTCGGATGCCGCCGAAATCGTTGGATCGAAACGATTTTGCGGAGATGATCGCCTTGGTGGGCGAATTGAGCGACGCGGATGCCACCGCCACGTTGACGGGAATGTGCGCTGCCGCTGTGCTGGAGGGTATGCGGCATTGCCCGAAACAGCCCACCCGCGTGCTGGTCACGGGCGGGGGGCGCAAAAATCCGGTGTTGATGGAGATGCTGCGCGCAGCGCTTGATTGCCCTGTCGCTGCTGTCGAAACCGTCGGCCTCGATGGCGATATGCTCGAAGCTCAGGCTTTTGCCTATCTCGCGGTCCGCGTTGCCCGTGGCCTGCCAACATCCTGTCCCGGAACAACCGGCGTCCGGGCGGCCGTCGGCGGCGGGACCGTCAGCCTGCCGAGCGGGGACGTGCTCTCTGTTGCCGAAGGCTAGCCTCGTTCAATGTCAAAGCCCGGCGCGGCCAGGGTGAATCCCTCAAACTGGAAACCAGGCGACACGTTGCAGCTTACAAGCGTGAACGCTCCCGTGGTGCGCGCTGCTTGCCAGTGGTTTTCAGGCACAATGATCTGCGGGCGCGCGACCTTCAGATCAGGACCCAGAAGATGATCCTGTGCCGGTCCGGTCTCTAATTCGCTAATTGACAAAACCAGCGGCGCGCCGCTGTGGTAGAGCCAGATCTCTGTGGCATCCACTTTGTGCCAATGGCTGTTCTGTCCTTCAGCCAGCAAAAAGTAGATACATGTGCCCGTCGCCCGCCCCTTGTTATCGGCCATCCATGTTTGCCGGTAGTGCCCACCCTCCGGATGCGGACTGAGGCGAAGGGTTTCGATGATCTCTTGTGCTGTCATACGCTTAGATTACTGTGGGCAGACCAAACAGCCAAGAGGAGCTCGCCTTGAGAACCATCGTCGTGGGGGCAGGGATCATCGGTGCGCTCACCGCTTTCCGACTTGCAGAAGCCGGAGCGGAGGTCACGGTTATTGAGGCTGGCATTCCCGCAGCGGCAGCATCGGGTGCGTCTTTCGGCTGGGTCAACGCGAGCTTCTATCTCAACCGGGAGCATTTCGACCTGCGCGCTGCAGGGGTAGAGGCCCACAGGCGCGTTGCCGACCAGTTGAATAGCCGTGCGACCCGGTGGACGGGGTGCCTTTGCTGGGAAGAGCAAGGAGCCTCATTTGATCGGCAATTCTCTGACCTGAAAGCATTGGGCTACGATGTCCGGCAAGTCGACCGGGCTGAGTTTCAGCGGCTGGAGCCTGCTGTTTCAGCGCCTGAGCGGGCCTTGCTTTTTGGGCAGGAAGCCGTGGTGGATTTGCCGGTTTTGGCAAGTGATGCTTTGAAAGCGGCCATGGGGTTTGGAGCGCGGCTTTTGACGGGTGTTCAGGTCACCGGGCTTGAAGCAACATCCGGCTCTATTCGGGGTGTGCGTTGGCCGGGAGGGCTAATCGAAGCTGAACATGTCGTTCTCGCGACAGGCACCGGGACGGAAAGTCTTCTGGCGGATGTAGGTGTCCCTTTGCCAATGCTGGATCGGCCAGGTGGGATCATGAGGACACAACCCTTGCCACCCATGGTGTCGCATGTACTCGCAACTCCTGGTCAAGAACTGCGGCAAGAACCGGACGGGCGGTTTCTGGCTCCTACATCAGCGGCCCATCAGAGTGACGCGACAGAGAAAATCACCCAGAGCCCCGAAGTTCTCGCAGATCAGGCTGCCGCGCGCGTTTCTGACCTTTTGCAGCGAGAAGTTGTCTGGTCCGAAGTCAACCTTGCCTCCCGGCCGGTGCCGCAGGACGGGCTGCCAGCGATGGGTGCTTGTGGCCCTGATGGTCTTTACGTCGTCACCATGCATTCGGGCGCGACACTTGCCCCTTTGGCAGCGGAACTGGTTTCAGCGGAAGTTACTGAAAAAGAGCTCAGCAATATGCAGACAAAACTAATAGCACCTTACAGGCCACAGCGGTTCACAAGTTGAGTTCGTAAAACACCAGATACGGCAGCACATCGGCGGGGATGTCGCTGTAAGCACCGCGTTGCTCAAACCCCAGTTTTTCATAGAGTTTCCGCGCGCTGTTAAATTTGGCATTGGTGTCGAGCAGGATGCGCTTGTAGCTGTCCTGGCAGGCCTGATCGATCAACGCACGGGAGAGCGCTTCGCCTGCGCCGGAGCCGCGCGCGGTGTCGCGCACAAAGACACGCTTGATCTCGCACGCGTCGTTGTTCAGCGGGTGATACATGCCGCAGCCGATCGCTGCTCCGTCTTGTTCAGCGAGCAGGACGATACCCTTCGGGCGGGCGTGTTTCTTGGCCAAGCTGTCCATCAAATCGGTATAGGCCTCAAGCGGGTAGAAGGCGTCGACGATGCTTCGCATGCTGTCGTCGAAGCCCAGAAGAAAATCACGGTATTCCCAGCAGAGCTCCTGCGCTGCCGCCAGGTCGCGCGGCGTTTCTGCCGCGCGTATAACGATTATCCCGGTCACCGCAGGATTGAGCGGCCAGCATATTCCGCTGTTTCGCCAAGCGCTTCTTCGATGCGGATCAGCTGGTTGTACTTCGCCAGCCGGTCCGACCGCGCGAGGGAGCCGGTCTTGATCTGTCCGCAGTTTGTAGCAACCGCCAGATCAGCAATCGTTGCGTCTTCGGTCTCTCCCGACCGGTGCGACATGACGTTGGTGAAACCAGCGCGGTGGGCCATATCGACGGCCTTGAGCGTCTCCGTCAGGCTGCCGATCTGGTTAACCTTGACCAGCATGGAATTGGCCGATCCGCGTTCAATTCCCATGGCCAGCCGTTCAGGGTTGGTCACGAAGAGATCATCGCCCACAAGCTGCACCTTGTCGCCCAGTGCGTCCGTCAGTGCTTTCCAACCGTCCCAGTCGTCTTCTGACATGCCATCTTCAATCGAGATGATCGGGTAGTCGCTGACCAGCGCGGCGAGATAGTTGACATTCTCTGCAGAGCTGAGCGATTTACCTTCACCTGCCAGTTCGTACTTGCCATCTTTGTAGTATTCAGTTGCCGCGCAATCCATCGCCAGGTAGATCTCATCACCCGGCTTATAGCCCGCTTTTTCGATGGATTTCAAAATGAAATCAAGCGCGTCTCTGGTGGAGTTAATGTTCGGGGCAAACCCGCCCTCATCGCCGATTCCAGTGGAAAGCCCCGCCGCGGAGAGCTCCTTTTTCAGCGTATGAAAGACTTCAGATCCCATGCGAACTGCGTCGCGGATGTTCTCTGCGGACACCGGCATGATCATGAATTCCTGAATATCGATCGGATTATCCGCATGTTCGCCGCCATTGATAATGTTCATCATGGGTACGGGTAGGATGCGGGCCGAGGTTCCGCCGACGTAACGATAGAGCGGCTGAGTGCAGTAATCCGCTGCGGCTTTTGCTGCCGCCAATGACACACCCAGTATCGCGTTCGCGCCAAGGCGGGATTTGTTGGGCGTGCCGTCCAACTCGATCATGCTGTTGTCGATGTCGACCTGTTCCGTTGCATCGACGCCAACGAGGGCCTCCGCGATCTCACCGTTGACGGCCGCGCAGGCTTCCAGGACGCCTTTGCCCATATAGCGGGATTTGTCGCCGTCTCGCCGTTCAACTGCTTCATAGGCCCCGGTAGAGGCGCCAGAGGGCACTGCAGCGCGTCCCATGGTGCCGTCCTCCAGAATTACATCGACTTCGACCGTTGGGTTGCCCCGGCTGTCGAGGATTTCGCGGGCGTGAATGTCAATGATCGTGCTCATGGGAGCCTCCTTGAAGTAATGCGTCGCCCGCGTGATACCGGGATGGACGCGTGATGGGAAGGGTCAGGCCGTGTTAGCGCGAACATTTCTTTCGCGCCATAGGGTATAGAGACCAGAACCCACGATGATGGCTGCCCCGGTAAGGGTGAGCGCGTCCGGACGTTCTGAAAAAACGAAAACCCCGATGATCAGCGCGAAAAGGATACGCGAATACCGGAAAGGCGAGACAAAACTGATCTCTCCTAGCCGCATCGCCGCGACAATTGTGTAATAAGCGATGATACCAATAAACAGCGCGACGAGGTAAATGGCCCAGGCGGTCCGATCCGGAGTCGTCAATACCTCATTGTTGACCCACATCATGAAGGCGGCTGCCGGCAGAAGAACCAGAAAGGCCCAAAAACTCAATTGGAGCGAAGATGTTTGTCGTGGCACCCGCCGTGTGGCCAGATCACGGATGCCCAGGCCGATGACGCCTTGCAATGCAAAAAGCGATTGCCAGTCAAAGCCATCAAGCCCTGGCCGGATGATCAACAAAACCCCCAGAAAACCAACAAAAATCGCGGTCCAGCGGCGCCAGCCTACCTGCTCCTGCAAGAACAGGGCGGCGCCCAGCGTCACAAAGAGAGGTGTGGCCTGCAGGATCGCGGACGCTGTCGACAATGGAATAAGGACAATGGCCGTGACAAAACCAACCGTCCCGACCAACTCGCCAACAGCGCGAAGCATGATTGCGGGGGTCAGGATTTGCGCGGTGAACAATGGTTGGCGTTGAGATGTTAGCACCATTGCAAGCAGGACTGCGCTACCAAGTCCCAACATCCCCACGATTTGGCCAATGGGCAGCGTCGCCGCGAGAAACTTGATCAGCATGTCTTCCAGCGCAAAGAGCAGCATCGACAGGACCATAAGACCCGCGCCGCGTAAGTTGTCCATCGGATATCCTGTCCTGAATTGAGCGTACCGCGTAGGTCAGTTCGTAATGCGACGTTGTGGGATCAGGGTTTTAGCCGGACTTTCAGCGTCCCGCCTATCTCCTTGATTTCCAGCTTTGGAATGGCTCGAATAAGCGCACTTAGCTTGCCATGCCCGTACGTGCGGGTGTCGAAAGACGGATACGCGCTAATGACAGCCTTTCCCAATGGACCGAGCGCATACCATTCGCTGTCCTGATCAATTTTGTTCATCGTGTTTCGGATCAGAGTATAGGCGTTGCCGATCGTAGCCTTGGTCGTCTGATTGGAAGCTTTTTCGGCATCATCGATGTTTAGAGAGATATTCTCGATGAAGACGTAGCGGTTGCAGATGTTCACGAAGGACTTTGATGCTTTTGCTTTTTGCCCTATCCCGATGACAGTTTTACCATTCTCCCGCAACCGATTACCAAGCGCGGTAAAGTCGCTGTCACCAGAGACTAGGACGAATCCGTCGAAGCGTTCCTCGCGTAGAATATCCATTGCGTCTATCACGATTTCGATATCGGTGGCGTTCTTACCCTTCGTGTTGGCTGTCGCTTGGCGCGTAACCAACCCGAGGTCTCGCGCCATTTTGGTCCAACCAGAAAGTTTGTTGTCGGACCAGTCACCAAAAACTCGTCGGAGCCCTGGTTCTCCCAAGCCGTTGACTTCCTTCAGGATAGCATACGCTAGTTTGGCATCGACGTTGTCAGCGTCGATCAACACGGCCAATAATGGACGATCCGCATTATTCATGAGAGGGTTCCAATCCGGGGGGTCACCCCTTCTTCAGCGGCACGCCGTAAAGTTCCAAGCGGTGTCCGCGCAATTCATACCCCAACTTCTGAGCAATTCTTTCCTGCAACGCTTCGATCTCTTCATCCACGAACTCGATGACTTCGCCGGAGTTAATATCGATCAGGTGGTCGTGGTGATCGCGTTCGGCGTCTTCGTAGCGCGCGCGTCCGTCGCCGAACTCAAGCTTGTCCAAGATGCCTGCTTCTTCAAACAGCTTGACGGTCCGATACACGGTTGCAAGTGAAATGCCGCTATCGATTTTGGATGCGCGAGCGTAAAGCTCTTCGACATCGGGATGATCATCATTGTCTTCCAGAACCTGCGCAATCACGCGGCGTTGACCTGTCATGCGCAACCCTTTGGCTTCGCAGCGAGTTATGATCGGTTGGTTCATTTCTTGTGTCCCGTAGCGTAACTGCGACATTTAACGGGGTTTGACGGTTGGTGCCACCCAAGTTTTGAGCTTTAGGTTGACTTATCCGGTCAAAGCGCCCATGTGCCACTCAGACGATGTCTTCTGCCGCGTGAGCAGCATCCAACCCATGAAAAGAAGTAATGGGATGCGACCGTAAAGACTCGTCATTGTTCCCAAAATCACGCGTGGGGCCAACCGCAAGCGACAGGTGGTGGCATCAGGCCGCTACCTGAGATCTGCTGTGTGGTACCCGACCGTCGCCCCATCCGGGCGGTGCAATGACGTGCGCCAATGATGCACTGGAAAGACTGAAGATGAGTGATTTTGAGATGATGGACCTGCCACCGAAACTGGTGGCACGGTTGAATGAAATGGGATTGACGGATCCAACGCCGATCCAGAAACAAGCTATCCCCCATGCGCTTAACGGGCGGGATGTGATGGGGCTGGCGCAGACCGGCACAGGCAAGACGGCGGCCTTTGGGGTGCCGATCGTCTCGCAGATGTTGGAAATGGAAGGGCGTCCTGCGCCAAAATCCGTGCGCGGGCTTGTTCTTGCTCCAACCCGTGAGCTGGCGACCCAGATCAGCCAGAACCTGAGGGCGTTTGCACAGAAAACAAAAATCAGGGTCAACATGGTCGTGGGTGGCCAGTCGATCAACAATCAAATACGGCACCTGGAACGTGGCGTTGATCTGTTGGTGGCTACGCCCGGGCGATTGCTGGATTTGATGGACCGTCGCGCTGTGCGCCTTGATGAGTGCGTTTTTCTCGTCCTCGATGAAGCTGACCAAATGCTTGATATGGGCTTTATCCACGATCTGCGGAAGATCGCGCAAGTTTTGCCCAGCGAACGCCAGACAATGCTGTTTTCAGCGACGATGCCAAAGCAAATGAACGAACTGGCACAAAGTTACCTCAACCGGCCCATTCGCGTCGAGGTGTCGCCCCCTGGCAAAGCGGCAGATAAGGTGACACAGGAAGTGCACTTTATCGCCAAGGCGGAAAAAGCCAAGCTGCTGATCGAGATGCTCGACAAACACCGTGATGAGCGTGCGCTGGTATTCGGGCGTACAAAACATGGCTCTGAAAAACTGATGAAGGGGTTGGTTGCCGCTGGTTTTGCCGCAGGATCAATCCACGGCAACAAAAGCCAGGGCCAGCGTGACCGTGCAATCGCTGCATTCAAGTCCGGAGAGATCAAGGTGTTGGTGGCCACGGATGTTGCCGCGCGCGGATTGGATATCCCCGATGTAAAACATGTCTACAATTATGATCTGCCGAATGTACCGGAAAACTATGTGCACCGCATCGGGCGGACGGCGCGCGCGGGCAAGGATGGGGCAGCCATCGCTTTTTGCGCACCGGATGAGATGGGGGAACTGAGGGCCATCCAAAAGACCATGGGTATCGCGATACCGGTTGGATCAGGCCGCGCTTGGGAGACAGACGATATTCCCGCAGGTGAGACGCCAAAGGGAAGAGGACGCGGTCGCGGACGTGGTGCCGGTGGCGGAAGGCGCCGTCAAGGCGGCCCAAAGCAAGGCGGTGCGGCAGCAACAGCGAGACCTGCGTCGAACAAGCCAGCAGGCGCAGGCAGACGGAGACGGAAGCCGCGACCTGCCAGCGCGGCGAAGGGCTGAACCGGCTAAGTGCCGCAGAATGTCGCCGGAACGCGTTCGGTTTCAGTGGGCGGATGCATTAACGCGGTGTCTTCAGTTGTATAAGGCTCCGCTAATGCCGCTGTAAGACGGTGGAACGGGGCGTAGTCGCCCTGAACCGCTGCTGAGATCATCTCCTCGATGCGGTGATTGCGGGGGATCACGCGTGGTGAGGCTTGCTGCATTGTTGCCTGCGGGTTGTCTTCCGTTTCAGTCCGGCGGTACCAATCTTCTGCCCAATGTTCAAAGGCATCGCGGTTCAGGAATTGATCCCGAGCCTGCCCGCGTGCCAATGCATCAAATGTGTTGGTAAAATCGGCGCGACCCTCTTGCATGACTTTGAGCAGGCTTTCGATCAACGGCCTGTCGTCCGGTCCCGCCTCCGCAATACCGATCTTTGCGCCCATGCGGCGGGTCCAGGCCGTTTCGATGCGCTCTGGCATCGCGTGAACGATCTCTGTTGCTGGCGTGACAGCCGCTTCCGGGTCGTCCAACTGCTGCAAAAGTGCCGTCGCAAGCTGCGCCATGTTCCAGACCGCAATGCGAGGCTGGTTCGAAAAGGCATAGCGCCCCATCTGGTCGATCGAGCTGAAGACAGTATCGGGATGATATTCATCCATGAACGCGCAAGGGCCATAGTCGATCGTTTCGCCAGAAATCGCGCTGTTGTCGGTGTTCATTACGCCATGGATAAACCCGATGGACATCCAGGCAGCAATCAACTCGGCCTGTGCGTTGCAGACCTCACGCAGCAGGCCAAGGGGTCCGTCTGCCTCGGGGTAGTGACGCTCAATCGCGTAATCCGTCAGTTGACGCTGCGCATCTTTCTGCCCTCGTTGTGCAAAGATCTGAAACGTCCCGACGCGGAGATGGCTACTGGCGATGCGCGTCAGAACGGCGCCGGGCAGGATGCCTTCACGGATTACGTCCTCGCCGGTCAATGTCGCGGCGAGGGCCCGCGTAGTCGGGATGCCCAAAGCATGCATTGCTTCTGAGACGACATATTCGCGTAATACAGGGCCGAGCCATGCGCGCCCATCTCCCATGCGGGAATAAGGGGTGCGTCCCGATCCCTTGAGCTGGATATCATAGCGTTTACCATCCGTGCCTACTACTTCGCCCAATAGGATGGCGCGACCGTCCCCCAGCTGTGGGTTGTAGTTGCCAAACTGATGTCCGGCGTAAAGCTGGGCCAGTGGACTTGCGCCTTCTGGAACCTTCAAGCCCGAGAAAACGGCAGCACGTTCGCTGTCGGACGCTGGGGCGATCCCCAATAAATCGCCAAGCTCTTTATTATAGGCGATCAGGGACGGCGCGCGTACTGGCTCCGGGTTCAGCCGGGAGTAAAACGCGTCAGGAAGCCGGGCGAAACTGTTGTCGAAGGGGATGGATACAGGCATGCAGCGTATATAGGGGCCCAATCACAGCGCCACCAGTCGCATTTTCGTCAGAAAGTCCGGGTCATCAGCATGTAGTCGCTGCGAGGTTGGAATCCAGCACGCTTGTAGAGCTGCTGTGTTTTTTCAGAGCCGCGCGAGACTTCCAGATGCAGTGCTTTCAAACCAGCGCCTGCCAGCGCCCGTGGCAAAGCCTGCAAAGTTTCAGAGGCAATACCGCGCCCACGCACGCCGGGGCGCACGTAGATCTCGTCGATGAAGCCGTCGAGGCCGCCAAACTCCAGCGACCATCCGAAAGTGATGACAAGGTAGCCGATGGGGGCACGCGCCGGGCCGATCAGATAGGCGGCACCATGGGGAATACCTTCCAATAGAGGCTGCAAACCTGCGCGGCGTTGCTCTTCCGGCAGGGTGATGCCTTCCTCTTCGTGGAACGCTGCAACCAATGCGTCCAGTTTGCCCAGGTGATCGGGACCGGCTAGGGTCAACGCGGCGCTCACAACCGAGCCATCCGCTCTGTCAGCAAGGCAAAGAAACCATCGGCATCGATTTCCCCGATAAACAGCGCGTTCTTGGGGCGGTCTGTAACGCCCCACCAATCCGCGACCGTCATGCCCAGGGTAAGCTCCGACTGGGTCTCGATTTCCACATTAATTTGGCGGCCGGAGAAAAGTTCGGGGCGCAACAAATAGGCGGTCACACATGGATCATGCAGCGGAGCGCCGGCGGAGCCGTATTTCTGCTTGTCGAAACGTTCGAAGAAATCAGTCATCTGAGCGACCGCGATACCGACTGGAGTGCTGAGGGCGCGAAAGGCCTCGTTTCGGGGCGTGGTCACCAGCGCTTTATGCGTCACATCCAGTGGCATCACAACAATAGGTGCGCCTGATTTAAAAACAATATCAGCGGCTTGCGGGTCGACATAAATGTTGAACTCCGCCGTGGGCGTGATGTTGCCCACCTCGAAGTACGCGCCTCCCATCAAAACGATTTCCTGTACTTTGTCGACAATATCAGGCGCCCGTTCAAAAGCCGTCGCGATATTGGTGAGCGGCCCCAGCGGGCAGAGGGTCACGGTGCCCGTTGTTTGCTGACGCAAAGTTTCGATGATGAAATCGACGGCATGCTGATCTTGCAATGACATCTTCGGCTCCGGCAGATCGGGGCCGTCTAACCCTGTCTTGCCGTGCACATGCTCTGCCGTGACGAGATCACGTCCCAAGGGGCGGTCACAGCCGGCAAAAACCGGCACATCTGTATGGCCAGCCAGTTCACAAATCATGCGCGCATTCTTGGCAGTCAAAGCAAGCGGCACGTTACCTGCAACACAGGTAATCCCAAGGACATCAAGCTCTTCCGGGCTGGCAAGGGCCAGAAGGATGGCGACTGCATCGTCCTGGCCGGGGTCGGTATCAATTATTATTTTGCGTCGTGTCATGGCCTCTCTTTGCCCACCCGTCGCGTCAGAGTCCAGCCATCACTCCTGCCTAATCGCGCCATAATCCTCTGCTAGTGAAAAAGCATGACGGAACTCTACGCATATAAGGAGGCCGGACGGCGGCCAGTCACCTACCTCGCGGCTGTGGTATTTGCGGCTCTCATCGTCATAGCTCTTCATCAAAATGCGCCCTTGTTCTATTACGTACCCTTGGTCGCCGGTGGCGCTATGGTGCTCTATACACTCGTGAAAAACCCGATCAGCGGTCTCGTTCTCTTGCCCGACCGGTTGATACTCTCTGCATGGCGAAAGCCAAATCCTGTACCGGTTCAGAGTATTGCCAGAATCGAAATCATTTCATGGAGCGACAGCACCGACATGAAGGTGCATTTGAAGTCAGGTGAGGAAATCCGGGTGTTCTCTGGCGATATTCCGCCCAGAGCGTCCTTTGCCCAAGCCCTTTCCCGAGTCGGGATTCCGTTGGAGGTTACCTAGCTCTCGCGGCTCTCTTCTTTCACCTGATCCCAAAGGGCGTCCATTTCCTGCAGATCACTTTGTGCTGGCGTTTTGCCCCGTTCCGCGAGTTTCGCTTCTACTCCGGCGAAACGTCTGGTGAATTTAGCGTTGGCTGCACGCAGGGCCGCCTCCGGATCCAGTCCGAGGTGGCGCCCCAGGTTGGCCATGACAAACAGCAGATCGCCGAATTCCTCTTCGATTTCCGCTTGTGACAACCGATCCCGTGCCTCGACAAGTTCCCGGGACTCTTCAATAATCTTGTCTAGAACCTCATCTGTGGATGGCCAGTCGAACCCGACGCGGGCCGCGCGCTTTTGAAGTTTGAGCGCTCGCAACAACGCAGGCAGGCCGATGGCCACACCGTCCAATGTGCCTTGTTGTGATTTGCCCGCGCGTTCCGCTGCCTTGATCTTTTCCCAGTCTGCGGTCTGCTGTTCGGCGCTTTTGTCGCGGCTTTCATCTCCGAACACATGGGGGTGTCGCGTGACCATTTTGTCGCTGATTGCCTGCACTACGGATTGGAACGAAAAATGGCCTTCTTCTTCGCCGATCGCGGTGTGATAGACCGTCTGCAATAGCAGGTCGCCCAATTCGCCTTCGAGCTCTGCCCAATCGCTTCGTTCAATGGCGTCGGCAACCTCGTAGGCTTCTTCGATTGTGTAGGGCGCAATCGTCGCGAACGTCTGTTCCACATCCCAAGGGCAGCCGGTTTCGGGATCCCGCAACCGGCGCATGATTTCCAGCAGGCGCTCAATACCAGCGGTGCGGTCGTGGATCAGGTCTTCTGCCATTGCAGCGGGTGCCTCTTCAGTGTCAGATGCACCAGACAAAACATTCGCAAAGGAGTCCAGACCATGCCCGTTGTAAACCGGATCGCTGCGATGCAGGAAGAGATCACCGAATGGCGCAGGCATTTGCATACGATCCCTGAACTGGGGTTGGAGTGCCACAAGACCGCTGCATTTGTTGCAGAAAGGTTGCGGGAATTCGGTGTGGACGAGATGCATGAAGGGATCGCCAAGACGGGCATCGTGGCTATCATCAACGGGCAAGGCCCAGGCCCTACGATTGGTCTGCGTGCCGATATGGACGCCTTGCCGATGGAAGAGACAGCGCCGCTTGAATATGCTTCGACCCACCAAGGTCGCATGCACGCCTGTGGTCATGACGGCCATACCGCGATGTTGTTGGGCGCGGCGAAATACCTTTCCGAGACGCGAAATTTCTCGGGCCGGGTCGCGCTGATCTTTCAGCCTGCCGAGGAAATGGGCGGTGGCGGCGAAGTCATGGTGCAGGAAGGGATGATGGATCGATTCGACATCTCTCAGGTCTACGCCATTCACAACGCGCCCACTAAAGAGCTTGGCACCTTTCACACGACCCATGGCGCAATTATGGCGGCGGCGGATGAGTTTCGCATCAATGTCACAGGAATTGGCGGCCATGCAGCGCGCCCCCAAGCCTGCGTCGATCCGGTTCTTGCGGGCTGCAGCATCGTCCAGGCGTTGCAGAGCATCGTCAGCCGCAACCATGACCCGATCGAAAAACTGGTGATCTCTGTCACACAGATTCATGCAGGCACGACTGACAACGTGATTCCCGAAACCTGCTTCATCAACGGAACGGTCAGGACCTTCTCCAAGGACGTGCAGGCCATGGCTGTGCGGCGGATGAAGGAAATTGTGGCCGGTCAGGCAGCCTCTTTCGGTGTCAAAGCTGATCTTGAGTTCGAATTTGGGTATCCGCCGACGATCAACGATGCCGAGAAAGCTCAGTTTGCTGCGGGCGTTGCAGCCGAGATCGCGGGTGAAACCGGTGTTGAGCAGCACGGCCGACCGGTAATGGGGGCCGAAGACTTCGCCTACATGCTGGAGGCGCGTCCGGGCGCGTATTTGCAGCTAGGGCAGGGGGAGAGCCCCGGGTGTCACCATCCGCAATATAATTTCAACGATGAGATCGGCCCGATTGGCGCGTCCTTCTTTGCGCGACTGGTGGAGCGTGCCCAACCGGTGTCAGGGGCCTGACCGATGGCGCTTGAAGATGCGAAAAGCGAAATTGACCATGCCTTTACGCGCAAAGACCTCAAGGGCAACAGCTTTGAGTTGACCTTTGCCGGGGCAACGTCGTTTTTGCGGCGGAAGTACACCAAAGACCTCACCGGCGTGGATATCGCGGTGACGGGTGTCCCGTTTGATCAGGCCGTGACAAACCGGACGGGTACGCGCCTTGGTCCCCGGGCCATCCGCGAAGCTTCAGCCTTGCAAGCTCCTGACGCTCCTTACGGCTGGCCGTTCGACGTGATGAAAGAATTCGCAATCGCGGACTACGGTGATCTGGCGTTTGACTATGCGGATGTACCGTCCTTCCCGGGGCTCCTGACCGACCATATACGTAATATTCTGAGCCACGATGTGCCCACGGTTGTGTTGGGGGGCGATCACTACATCACCTTTCCGATCCTGAAAGCCTATGCTGAAAAATATGGCCCCCTCAGCCTTTTGCAGTTTGATGCACACACCGACACCTGGCCCGACGACAACATGGATCGCGTCGACCATGGAACGATGTTCTACAAGGCCGTGAAATCGGGTCTCATCGATCCCGCAACGTCGGTTCAAGTGGGCATTCGAACGACCAACGAGGACACGTTGGGTGTCAACATCATCGACGCGCGGGAAGTCCATGAAATCGGGGCGGCTGCGACAGTGGCAAAGATCAAGAACATATTGGGGGACCGGCAGGTTTACCTGACATTTGACATTGATGCGCTGGACCCGGCCTTCGCGCCGGGCACGGGTACGCCGGTCTGGGGGGGGCTCACGTCAGCGCAAGCCGCGATCATGCTCCGAGACCTTGCGGGGATAAATATTCTGGGTGGTGATATCGTCGAGGTCTCGCCGCCTTTCGACACCACGGGTGCTACGGCCATTGCGGGTGCGCATGTAGCAACGGAGCTTTTGTCGCTCATTGGATGGAATCTCAGAGAGAGGGCATGATGGCAGCAAAGAACCAACCCATCAGCGGCAATGATCTGGCGCGGTTTTCGGGTCCAAACAGCTTTATGCGTCTGCCGATGGTCAATGACCTCAAAGGACTGGACGTGGCCGTGCTCGGCGTGCCGATGGATATCGGAACTTCCTGGCGGTCGGGCACACGTTTCGGGCCCAAGGAGGTGCGCGCGCAAAGTGCGATGATCCGGCCTTACCACATGGGCACCGGAGCCGCGCCCTTCGACAGTTTGCAGGTTGCGGATCTGGGCGATCTGGCGATCAATACCTTTTCGCTGGAAAAAAGCCTCAAGATCATCGAGGCCAGTTATGATGCCATCATGAATTACGACGCAATGCCGATGGCGATTGGCGGAGATCATTCGATCACGCTGCCGATCCTGCGGGCGATGCACAAACGGCACGGTCCGCTTGCGCTGGTACATGTGGATGCCCATGCGGACGTCAATGACGAGATGTTTGGCGAGCGTGAAACCCATGGGACAGTTTTTCGCCGAGCGCATGAGGAAGGTCGGATCATAGCGGAAAAGACGTATCAGGTCGGGCTGCGCGGCACCGGCTACACGGCAGAGGATTTCACCGAAGCCCAAGGTTGGGGCTTTCAGCAATTTCCCGCACAGGACCTGTGGCATCGCAGCCTGTCGTCGTTGGGAGGGGAAATCCGGCGTGACATCGGGTCCGAGACGCCCGTTTACGTGACCTATGACATCGACAGTCTCGATCCTGCTTATGCGCCCGGTACCGGAACGCCCGAAATTGGGGGGCTGACGACGTCCCAGGCGATTGAGCTCATCCGCGAACTCAAGGGGTTGAACATCGTCGGATGTGATCTGGTCGAAGTTTCTCCGCCCTACGACACTACGGGGAACACCGCCCTTGTGGCTGCCAACATCCTTTTTGAGCTGATGTGCGTGTTGCCCGGCGTTACCTACCGCTGAGGCGGTTTTGGGAGAGTATGAATGTTCAGGAAAGGGGTGTGGATGGCCGGAACGCTGCTGATATTCATTGTGCTGTTCGCGATGGCCTATGTGCGCGTCGCCCCTCTGGACCCGCAGCGTTGGCATGTCCCGATTGTGGCGTCGACAGATGAGGACCTGACGGGCGGGGCGGTCAGGGTTATTTCCGGGGATGACGCCACGTTCAAAGCGCTGGATGTAGAGGCGCAAAACCTAAAACGCACCCGCGTTCTGGCAGGATCCCTCGCAGAAGGGCGCATCACCTATGTCACTCGGTCATTCTTCTTCGGATTTCCGGATTTGACCACGATCGAGCACGCCGACGGGGAAATCCGGCTTTACGGACGGCTTCGATTTGGAAGGTCAGATATGGGTGTCAACCGGAACCGATTGGAGAAGTTGATCGCCGCGGTCCAGTGAGGACGAAAGGCATCCTTGTTCCACTTCGCGCCACATCGGCACGTTCAGCGACATCTGGCACTGAGCCATGAACATCCGGCCATCGACCTGCATGCAGATCGTCTCGCCAAGCTCTATCCGGGCACCGGCGCGGTCAGTACAATAACACTCAACAGATTTCCCGCTCGGATAGGTGATATCCGCCGAGGCAGGCACTGCGGTCAAGACAAGAGCAAACAACAAGCGTATCATCGCAATAGGTTATCACGGAAAGTGACCTTGACCAACCGCTTTCAATATCGGATTGCAGGGATATGATCCCACTTGAACGACTTCAGCAGATTACCGATCGGTTCCAGTATCTCGAAGCAGCCATGGCTGCCGGAGATGGGGCAAGCGACATCGCTGCATTGGCCAAGGAATACTCTGACCTGCGCTCGGTCGTGGAGCAGATTTCGGCGTATCAACAGCTTTTGAGTGATCTAGAGGACGCCCAGGAAATGCTTGCCGATCCGGACATGGCACCTCTGGCAGAAGAAGAAGTCCCGCGTATCAAGGCGGCGCTGCCCGATGCGGAGGCCTCCCTGCAGCTAGCGTTGCTCCCCAAGGACAAGGCAGATGCCAAACCCGCGATGCTGGAAATTCGTCCGGGCACCGGGGGCGATGAGGCGGCACTTTTTGCAGGGGATTTGTTGCGCATGTATCAGCGCTATGCCGAAGCGCGGGGCTGGAAATTCGACATCATCGAGATGCAGGAAACCGAGCTTGGCGGCATCAAGGAAGTGGTGGCGCATATCAAGGGGCAGGATGTCTTTGCCCGGTTGAAGTTCGAAAGCGGCGTGCACCGTGTCCAAAGGGTGCCCACAACCGAAAGTGGCGGGCGTATCCATACGTCAGCGGCTACCGTGGCTGTGCTGCCAGAGGCGGAAGACGTGGACATCCAGATTGATCCCGGTGATTTGCGGATTGATACGATGCGGTCGTCAGGCGCTGGGGGGCAACACGTCAATACAACCGATTCTGCGGTACGTATCACCCATGAGCCGACGGGTATCGTCGTGACAAGCTCGGAAAAGTCGCAACACCGCAACCGTGAGATCGCGATGCAGGTGCTCAAGGCTCGGCTTTACGATCTGGAGCGTAGTCGGGTCGACAGTGAACGCTCCGCCGACCGTGCGGCACAGGTCGGGTCCGGCGATCGTTCTGAGCGTATCCGCACGTACAACTTCCCGCAGGGCCGCATGACAGATCACCGCATCAACCTGACGCTCTATAGGTTGGATGCCATCCTGCAAGGCGATCTCGATGAAATCATCGATGCGCTGACCGCAGATGCGCAGGCACGGTTGATGGCGGAGATGGGACAGTGACAGCGGCAGAAGCCATGGTTGCCGCGATGGCGCGGCTACGCGCTGCGGGGGTGCCGGACCCGGCCCGGGATGCCCGTTTGCTCTTGGCCCATGCCGCGCGGGTGGATGCTGCCCGGGTCACGCTCATCGCGCCTGAAGACATCGCACCAGACATCGCTGAACGGTACGACCACCTTGTGTCCTTACGCGCCGTGCGCGTGCCGGTCTCACAGCTTGTGGGCGCCCGCGATTTTTACGGCCGGCGCTTTGAAATCAGCCGGGAAGTGTTGGACCCGCGCCCGGAAACGGAAAGCCTGGTCGAAGCAGCTTTATCATTCCCATTTGATCGGGTGCTTGATCTTGGACTGGGGTCAGGATGCATTATCGTGACGCTGTTGCTGGAACGCCCGCAGGCTACCGGACTGGGGGTCGACATCAGCGAAGCAGCCTGCCTGCAAGCCAGTGCAAATGCGATTCTGCATGAAGTGGCGGATCGGCTGGATATCCAGCGTTCCGACTGGTTTGAAACCGTCGAAGGGCGGTTTGACCTTATCGTGTCGAACCCACCCTATCTTGCGGCCAGCGAGATGAAACACGTCCAGCCCGAGCTGCGCGATCACGAACCCCGTCTGGCCCTGACGGATGAAGCCGATGGGCTCAGCGCCTATCGCCTGATTGCCGCCGAGGCGCAGGGATATCTGAGCGCAGAGGGACGCGTCATGGTTGAAATGGGGTGGCGCCAAGCATCGGATGTAAAGGCGATATTTACTGCTCAGGGGTGGGGGGATATCGCGATTCTGCCCGACCTCGATGGCCGCGACCGCATTCTTTGTGCTTCCAAGCCGGGTTGAGGTGCGGTTTTTGGTACAGAAAATGTGGCAAATCCTGCCGATTAACAGTTTTTTGCTTGCAGCTTCACGCCCGCCGTGCTTATTCAAAGACGTTGCAGCGGTGGATGCCTCAAAGGGCGGTCCCGCGCGGCGTTAAGCCCAACATGTCGAACATCCGGTATTACACAGTTGCGCAAGGCGCATCCGGTCATACGATCAACAGCACGAAGGCTGAGCAAGCTTCATGAAATCATCAAGATCCCGGTCCCGTTCCAAGGGCAACCGCAACAGATCGAACAACCAAGGCGGCAACGTCGTCAATCGCGTGTTCGACAGCTCCGGCCCGGAAGGGAAAGTGCGCGGCACGCCGCAGCAAATTATCGAGAAATATAATCAGCTTGCACGGGATGCTCAGCTGAGCAACGACCGTGTGGCTGCCGAAAATTTTCAGCAGCACGCAGAGCATTACACCCGCCTGCTGAGCGAAGCACAGCGTGAAATCGATGCGCGCCGGGAAGAGCAGGAACGCATCAACCGGGAACGGCAAGCCGAGCGCGATCGCGAACGGGCAGAACGTCAGGAGCGTGAGGCCGCGAATGTGCCTGACACAGCGTCTCATGATGCCCCGCTCGCTGCGGAAAGCGTCTCAGATCAGGACAGTGGTTTGGTAGAAACTCCGGAAAGCCAACCAAAGCCAAAACGCGCCCCGCGTCGTAAGCCTCGGGCCAAACCGTCACAGCCGGAAGATGCGGCGCCACAAGAAGCATCCGGTGACGATGCGCCGGACACCGCTGCCGAATAGTTCAGATGGAATCGATTGCGCGGGCGAGAGCGCAAAACCCTTCCAATGGGATTTGCTCTGCCCGGTCGGTAGGTTTCAATCCGGCGCTGAGAAGGCGATCTTCAATATCTGGTGCTGACCCTTTCAACGCGGCCCGCAACATCTTACGGCGTTGATTGAAGGCAAGAGCAACTATGCGGCTCAGCGTGTTTGCGTTGGCGGGATATCTTGGGGCGGGCAGCGCTGTCAGATGTACGACACTGCTGGAAACCTTGGGCGGCGGCGTGAAAGCCTCCGGAGGGAGTTGCATGACGATCCGCGCATCACTGCGCCATTGCGCAAGGATTGCCAGGCGCCCGTAGGTCTTGTTGCCCGGCTGCGCGACAATACGTTCAGCCACTTCCCGCTGGAACATTAGGGTCAGGCTGCTCCAGAACGGGGGCCAGTCCGCGGGTGTCAGCCAACGAACAAGCAATTCGGTACCGACGTTATAGGGCAGGTTGGAGGCGACCCGGATGGGCGGCGTCAACGTGCTGAGCGGATCGACCTCCAAAGCATCCGCATTCAAGACTTCCAGCTTGCCGGGGTATGCGGCCGCGATCTCTTCGAGTGCGGGCAAACAACGCCGGTCCTTTTCGATCGCCAGGACCCGCCGCGCACCCTCTGCCAGTAACCCTCGGGTCAATCCACCGGGGCCGGGACCGATTTCCAACACGTCACAGTTGGTCAAGTCACCGGCTTGTCGGGCGATCTTCGCCGTCAGGTTCAGATCCAGCAAGAAATTCTGCCCCATGGATTTGCGTGCCTGCAGGTCATGGGTTCGGATAACATCCCGAAGGGGCGGCAGGGTATCGATGGCACTCATCGGATGAGGACCTGCATCGGGCTCGATGAACCTGGCATTTCTGCTCCAAGTTTTTCAGACACCGGCACCTGCCATTCTTGCGGCCAGCTTGATGGCTTCGATCATACTCGTCGGGTTAGCCTGACCCTTTCCTGCAATATCGAACGCCGTGCCATGGTCCGGCGAGGTTCGGATAAATGGGAGGCCAAGCGTTACATTCACGCCCCGGTCAAAATCCAATGTCTTGATCGGAATAAGCGCCTGATCGTGATACATGGCGATGGCTGCGTCATAGGTTTGCCGGGCGCGGGCGTGAAACATGGTATCGGCGGGCAGGGGGCCCATAAGATCGAACCCCTCGCTTCTCATCTGCTGGATGAGTCCGTTTATCCAATCCAGCTCTTGGTGCCCCATCGCGCCCCCTTCGCCAGCGTGTGGATTCAATCCCGCCACTGCGATGCGTGGATTTGCAATGCCAAATCGGGTTCGCAACGCATCATGCGTCGTTTCGATGGTTTCACGCAATAACTCTGGCGTGAGTTCCCGCGGGACATCTTCAAGCGCGATATGGATCGTCACTGGCACCACCCTTAACGCATCAGATGCCAACATCATTACCGCCCGTGCATGGCCACCAGACAGCGCCTGCAAGTATTCAGTATGACCGGGGTATGCGAAGCCCGCGCCATCTATAAGCGCTTTCTTGTGGATTGGTGCGGTGCAAAGCGCCGAGGCTTCACCATAGGTCACAAGGTCAACGCAGGCCGCAATGACGTCTATCACACCCTGCGCATTGCGGGGCTCAGGTTGGCCCGGGTGAGCCGGTTCGGGGAAGCGATGCTGGAGCACCGGCAACGCGTCGCCGACAATTTCGGATGCCTGCCCAAGGTGCTCGATGATCTCATAGGGCACCCCTGTTGGCAGGTGGCGGGGGTCTCCCATCCATGCAAGTGGCAACGTCCCTCTAAGTGTCCGCCATGCATCCGCCGCGATTTCGGGGCCGACACCCGCGGGTTCGCCGCAACTGATGACGACAGGGGCGATGCCGCCGGTCATGGGAGACGGATACGGGCATCCGCGCGAAGTTGTTCCAGATAACTTTCCGCAATTGCGGTAAGACGTGCCGACCGCAGGGACGCGGCCACCTCGTCTCGGGCCACTTCCTCATTCGCCACAGCTGTCCGTCCGCACATCATCAGAAAAACAAGCGTTTCTCCGTTCGAGCGGGTCAGTGCAACCGAGCTTTCGCCGGGGTCCAGCTTGCTGAGTTCGAATGCGATATCGGTCGGGATTTCACTGGGAGGCTTGCTGCCTCTCTCCAGTAATTCAGGCGGTTGCCCCTGTGCGACACCATAAAGATCATCGCAGACGTCAACCTCGGCCTTTACTTTTTCGGCCCGCGATAGAGCTGCTTGGGAGCGACCGCCTGGGATAAAGTAGGTTGCATAGTCAATGGCCGCAAATTCTTCAGCCGGGGCCCCGGTCTCTTGAATATCGCGCAATTGGAACAACGCGATGGCGTTTGGGACGGTAATCGGGTCGGTAACTTCGCCTGGCGCAAGTGCAAGCAGCAAGGGCCTTAATATAGGGGGTAGGTTGCTGAGCGGTTGCCATGGGAGCAGCCCGCCATTGTCCCGCGTTGCCGTGGCCGAAAACTGGCGCGCATAATCGGAGAATTCGGCTTGGCTTTGCGCGGCTGCAATCTGTTCTGCAAGCTCTTGCACTTCCGCCTGGCGCCCCTCGGGGGCTGGAATAATAATTTCAGACACCAGAACCCGGATTGTGCTGTCCCCACGCGCAGTGCCAAGCGCCTGATCAACTTCGTCTTCGCTCACTTCAAGCCTGCTGCCAAAGCGCGCGCGGATAAAATCGCGCCAGGCGATCCCGGTTTCGACGAATGCATCGAACGTTTCGGGTGCTACGCCGTTTTCTTCGAGCACCGTCACGAATTCTTCGGTACTCAGGTTTACCCGGGCGGCGAATTCTTCCTTGCCGGCGGTGAGCGCTTCTTCGTTCAAAGACAGTCCGGCATTTCCGACGGCTTCCGCCCTCAGGCGCTCGTTGATCAGCTCATCCAATACCGCGTCGCGGCTTGCGTCAGGCGCATTCAGCAAAGTCAAAAATCGTTGACGTTGCTCAATTTCAAACTCCGTGATGATGGAGTCATTGACCCGGGCCGCGGGGCTGAAGAGCCCTTGCGCTGAAACCGGATAGGCCAGGTGAACGCTGAGGCTGAGCAGCAGCGCGAAAAAGCATGTCTTCTGGTGGCTCATCTCATTATCATCCACATGTTCTTGAATAGGTTTCGGTGCCTCGGCGGGCAGAGAACCCACGTAACCCGATGGATAGGCCAAAACTGGTCGTGGGCTCAAGGTTCGAAGACCGAGTATATCGCCGTCGGGCGGAAAATTCGACTTCAACGCACTCATTGAAGTAAACGAGGGTCAGACCGGTGTTCGACGCGCGATTTGCGGTCAGGTCGTACCGCCAATCCGCTGAAGCGGTCCAATTCTTTGCAACCACGAAATCACCATCCAGAAACAGTTCCGAAGTATCGATAAAGCGTTCCTCGCCTGGATCTTCCGTCAGCCAGAGGTAGCTGCCGCTTATCTTTGCGCGTTTGTGGCTGTATGACCCGAGTATTTCCGCCCGTGAAAAATCGAATTTGTCATTAAAGAGCGTCCGCCCGGTGAGATCCCAACCATTCAGGGTCTTGATCTGACCGGCCACAAGGTAGTCCGACCGGATGCCGGAAAGACCAGATGATACGGTGAAGTTTTCATCGGCCTCATTGCGGATCACCTGGCCAAGTGTCAGCGACGTTTCCATCCCTGTCGGAGCAAACCGGGACCAGTTCACCCCAACGGCGCCCACAGTTCCACGCTCTCGCCTGTCAGGGCTGGGAAATCGGGACAGGGACAGCAGGTTTCCGCCATCGAAATCGACAAGCGTGCTTTCTTCGTTCGGAATGTCCAGTTGGTCCGAGCCGGTGTAGGCAAACTGCGCGATGGGTTCAAGAAACTGCGTGGCCCCGCTGTCGTCAATTCGGCTCATCGGGTAGCGTAAAGCGACGGTGGTGTAGGGGCTGAACTGGCTTTGGTTTTGGTTGGTGGAGCTGTCCTGCGTGATGTTGAAGATATCGCCGGCAACGCCAACTCGCCCTTCGGCCCTCAGGCCGCCGGGCAAAGTCCATCCCTGCAGCCACTCTGCCTTCGTGTTGAAGCGTTGGACGTCCCGTCCAATAATGTCTTTGTCGGAAGTGCGAATGTGGTTGTGTAAGTTGGCCGTCAGCCGGAATTCGCCGCCGATCAGACCCGGGAATAGACGCTTTTGGTAAAAGAGATCCCCGATGATTGACGGTATGGTTGAACCGGTCTCGTTGTCGCGCAAGGAGTTATAGTTAATCAGACTCGCTGCGCTATATTCGTCTTTGCGCGCACGGCTGACCAATATCTGACTGTCCAACCGGTCTTTGGAAGAATAGCTGTAGTCCTCAAGGTAGTCATCATCAGACGCGAGTTCGATGCCGAACTTCAGCTTGAAGTCATTGCGCAGATCAAAGTCACCGTCCCCGAACAAATAGGCGCGCGTTGACCCTGACCGAAGATCGTCGCGGCTAATCGCACCGTCAAACTGGATATCACCTGTCGCAAATGCTTGCCGATAGCGAAATTCCATCGTGCGGGTGCGGCTTGAAACATAGGGTGTCAGGGTCAGATCGCGGTCCTCGCGAAGCGCGATGAAATAAGGAACCTTGATGCCAAAACCCAACTCAGACGTACTAACGTACGAGGGTATAAGAAATCCGGTGGCGCGTTTGACCGTTGGATCGGGAAGGCGCAGTCGCGGCAGGTAGAAGACAGGCACATTGCCAATCCGGAACTGGGCGTCTTCAAAGTAAAGCTGACGCTCCTGTTTGTCGTGGATCACCCGTCTGGCACGGATTTGCCATAGCGGCGGCTTTCCGTCTTCGCAGGTTTTGCACGAGGTGACAGCTGTTTTGTAGGTCTGATTGTAGCGTTCATTCACGCGTTCAACCTGCGCCGTACTCAATTGTAATTGCTGATCAATAACGATCCGCGCGCCCGTCAGTAATCCGGTTCGCAGGTTTTGGTCCAGTTCCGCCGCGTCAGCTACAATGATGATGCTGTCACCATCCTGTAGTCGGATCGGGCCCGTGATCGTCAAGGCGCCGGTGACGCGATCGTAGCGGATTTCCTGCGCCTGCATGCGCACTTGCCCCTGAAATGCCTCGACGTTGCCCCGTGCTATCAACTCGCGGTCCTCGGCGATGAATATTTCATCAGCCACCAGCACCGCAGGCGATGGCGGCACGGTTGTGTCCTGAGCGTAGGCCGCGATGGGCCACATCAAAAAGAGAAGGGCTAGGATACGGATCATTCAGCCGTCCTCTGCATGCAGCAGCGGCCCGAAAGCCAGCAATACTGACGCCACCGGCGGCGCCCAGGCCGCGAGGTAAACGGCCAGTTGACCATTCTCACCAAGGATCATCGAAAAGCTGCGCACGAAGTAAAGGGAAAAGCCGAGCAACACGGCGGCAAGCACCGCAAGCCCAGTTCCTCCGAACCTGGTGTGACGCATGGTAAAAGCGCTTGCGATCAAAACCATCGCCACCAGAAAAAGGGGTCGTGCCAATTCGGACTGCATCCAGACCCGATGTTGCAGGGAAGAGAATCCGGCGCGTTCCAACTGGTCGATAAACTCGGGCAATTTCCAGATCGAAATCGTGCTGGGTTGCCCGAAACTCTCTCTGATGCGCTCCACTGTCAGAGTTGAGGGGATGGCCAGAGTTTCATGCCGCGTCGCGTTCCCTTCAGCATTCACGCCGCGTCCGAGCGGCCAGACCTTGGCATTTCTCAGGGTCCATTCGCCGTTTTTGAGCGCTGCGCTGTCCGCCAGTATCCGTTGCCGTGGGTTGCCTACGATTTCGTATTCCAGAAAGGTTACGTCGTAGAGCACCGAAGCATCCAGATTTGACCGCCAGGCATTGATCACCATTTGGCCTTCCTCGGTCGGTTGGCGTAACCACAACCCTTCTGACGAAATAGAGAAAGAAGCAGCCCCTCCCGAGCGATAGCTTTCGGCCAGTTGTTCGTATTTCTTGGATGTTGCCGCTACGATCGGGTTCAGCGTTGTCGTCGCAATTGTACCAAGGATGAGGACCACAACAACAGGGGCGACTAGGGCACCCATAGCGGACCGCCCGGCGGCCCGCGTGGCGATCAGCTCGGAGGATCGGGCCAGATTGATGAAGAACGCCACTGTCGCAAGCAGGACGATCAGGGGTAGAATCTGATTGAGGGTTTGAGGCGCATTCAGGACGACCAACTCAAGTATTCCGCCCGCGCTTACACCACGATCCGCAAACCGACGCGTCTGGTCAACCAGGTCAATTAGGGCGATCAAGGCGAACAACCCCAGAAAGGTAATTGCAAGCCAGCTTGCAAATCGGCGCGCGAAATAGAGATGCAGGATCATGCTGGCCTCCTGAGAAACCGAAGCAATCCACCGCGAGGGCGCGCCGCCACCCATAGTATACAAAGGACTATTGCAGCGCTGATTGCGGTTGGAAGATATAGCAGGGGCCACAAGTCGGGATCTTTTCGGACCGGGCTTTGCAATGTGCTGCGGAAGCCGTCAATCACAACCAGCAGCGCGAAGGCCATGGCAACCTCACGCCAGACACCGAACCTGGAATACCCCCCGATCAACAGGGTGGAAAACCCGATCAGCGCCGCGACGACGCAGAACATCGGGTCGGCAAAACGTGCGTGAAACGTTTGATTGATCTTGCCGATGCTGTCGCCGGTTTTGGCAGACAAGGTGTCCCAGGACTGTATCAATTCGAAAGTTGTCATTTTCGCCGGGTCTGACCGCTGGCTCGCATCGTTCTTAACCAAGGCGGAAATATCAAAGGAGAAGTCGCGGAAATTAGCGGTCGATAGACGGTCGTCAGCGCTGTTGAGCCGCTGCGCCAAGCCGTCCACCATGATCAGAGTCGTCAGGTCTTGGTTGCGGATCAGGTAAGCTTCCGCGGCCGTATAGATCACTGCCTCTTCAGAGTCCCGACGGTCGGACAGGAAAACATCCCGGAGAACGCCATCATCGTCGATCTCCTGAGTGTAAAAGGTGACCCCTGAGGATGGGTGCAGGAATCGTCCTTCGGTCAAAAGCTGGGCCGTGGAATTCTGCGTGACTTCGTTTTGGCGATAGCTCAATTGCTGCTGTGACAGCGGCAAGAGGAAATGATGCAACGACGACGACATCACAAAAACAATCAAGCCAAAGTACAAAACCGGTCGCGCCAAACGAAACGGCCCCGACCCTGTGGCCTGCAAGACGGTCAACTCGCTTTCGTTGTTCATCCGGTTTGTCACGTAGACCGCGGCAGCAAATGTCGCAACCGGAAGCACCGTAGTGACAAGTTTGGGAAGTCCGAGAGCCGTAAATTCGAGAAAAACCAACGCGGATTGGCCATCGCTGATCAATTGATCAAAAAGCGAAACGCCACGGTTGATCCAGAGGATGGCAACCAGAACGAGCGCGAAAAAGCCAAAGAGCACCAGAAGTTGCGACAGTATGTATCTGTCGAGTCTGACCACTCCGATTCCCTCTTACGTTTGTCTTATCGTTGGCGTCACGATAGACCAAAGTGCATGGCGGTAAAACTGCTATCTGGTCATTGGCGTAGAAGCGCGCTACCTCCCGAGACAAACACATTTGCGAGAAGGCACCGAACATGACAACGCCCACCCCCGTCACCTTTGTTGAAACAGATATCGAGAAGCTCGGCGAACGCGCAGGGCGCGTGGCTATCATCGTGGATGAGGAAGGCAAACTGGATATCGCCGGACGCCGGGTGAATCGCTTGATGAAGGGGGCCTTGAAACGCGCATTGGAGGCCAAGGCAGACGACGGACTGAAAGTGGGGTCGGTTTTTTCGATGGCCTATCCTACCGGTATGGCCGCCGAAGCGGTTGATGTTCTGTGTGTGCCGCGCTCTGCCGATCTGGCGAAGGCGCGCCGTGCGGGGGCCGTGGTCGGGCGCCAGCGGGGCAAGGCAAACATACTTCTCGCGGCGGGCAACTCGAAATGGGCCGCGCAAATTGCGTTTGGGATCGTCTTGCGGGACTACAATTTCCAGGACCATAAAACCGATGCGGAAGATCGCGAAGGTGCGCTGGAAGTGATGTGCAATGCGCCGGATGTTGTGGCAGAAGCCGCGGCACCTTTGCTTGCCGTGGCCGAAGGCACGTTCTTTACCCGTGATCTGGTCAACGAGCCTGCCAACGTGCTGACAACCACCAGTTTTGCTGAGCGTCTGGCCGCAATGGAAAGCATCGGCCTGAAGGTCGAAGTGCTTGAGGAAGACAAGCTCGAAGCTCTTGGCATGCGCACGCTGCTCGCAGTGGGTCAGGGCTCCGCTAGCCCCTCCAAGGTCGTGGTCATGCAATGGAACGGTGGTGCTAAGGATGCTGCCCCCTTGGCGTTGGTCGGCAAGGGCGTCGTATTCGATACGGGCGGGATCAGCCTGAAACCCGCCGGTGGTATGGAAGACATGACCATGGATATGGGCGGCGCTGGCACCGTGGCTGGTGTGATGCGCGCCATCGCCCTGCGCAAGGCCAAGGCGAATGTTGTGGGCATTGTCGGGCTGGTGGAAAACATGCCCTCTGGTACGGCGATCCGCCCCGGTGATGTGGTCAAATCCATGAAGGGCGATACGGTCGAAATTCTGAATACCGACGCCGAGGGTCGCCTCGTGCTCTGCGATGCCATGTGGTACACGCAGGAGCGCTTTGCCCCCGCCGCAATGATTGATCTGGCGACCCTGACAGGGGCTATCATCATCGGGCTTGGCCATGAAAACGCGGGCGTATTTTCCAACGACGACGGCATTTGCAAAGCCTTCCTGAAAGCGGCGGAGGCTGAGGGCGAGGGCGCGTGGCGCATGCCTTTGGGAAAAGCGTATGATGACATGCTCAAATCACCGATTGCTGACATGAAAAACATCGGTGGACGACCTGCCGGATCAATCACAGCGGCGCAATTCCTGCAGCGTTTTGTGAAAGACGACGTGCCTTGGATTCACTTGGACATTGCCGGTGTAGCATCGGTCAAGGCAGATACCGGGCTGGCGCCTAAGGGCGCAACCGGGTGGGGCGTGCGCGCGCTCGACCGCCTCGTCGCGGACAAGTTCGAGACGGAGTAACCCTTTGGGCAAGGCCATGTTCTATCACCTGACGCGGCGCCCGATGGAAGACACGCTGGTCATGCTGCTGGGCAAGGCACAAGCCGCAGGCTGGCGGGTCGTTGTGCGGGGTGCATCACAGGAACGTATGGCTTGGCTCGATGAAAAGCTTTGGCTGGGTCCGGAAGAAAGTTTTCTTCCGCATGGGTTGGCGGGCGGCCCACAGGACGCCTTACAGCCCATTTTGCTGACCACCGATACTGCGCGCCCGAACGATGCAACTTGCGTGATGTCCATCGACGGGGCCGATATTGCGCCTGAAGAGATCACCAGCCTGGAACGTGCCTGTGTGCTCTTTGACGGCAATGCACTGGACGCACTAGAGGCTGCGCGCGCGCATTGGAAGCGGCTCAAAGATGCGGGTGTCCAGGCGGAATACTGGTCTGAAGAAAGCGGCGCCTGGGAGAAAAAGGCGGAGACCTAACGCACGAGAGTCAGCGTGTCATTGGCAATCTCGATGCGGCCCCATTTTTGCAGATACGTCATTCCCATCAGCGAATTGTTCATTTCACCCCCATTGACCACGGCAGAGACGTTTTCATCCGTAACGTTGCCCAAGGTGATGGTATCAAGACGCACAGGGGCCGTGCTGACTTCGCCATTCGCGGTCATCGCGCGGCTGTAATACTCAAGATTATCTGGGTCGAGGCCTGCTTTTTCCGCGTCCTCCTGCGTCAGTACCAGCGATGTAGCACCGGTATCCAGAACAAACCGCAAAGGCGCTCCATTCACATCTGCCAGAATGAAGTAATGCCCGTTGGCGCTGCGTGGCACAACGATGCGGTTTTCGTCAGCAAAGACGGTTTGTTGTGGGCGTATGGTTTGCTGGATGTCGCTCCACAACCCGTAGGCCGCAATAAAACCGCCGAAGATGAATGCCCAGATTGCAGCCTGTTGAAGGCTCTTGTTCCACGATGTCCGGCCCTGAGAGATGAACCAGCCGATGACCATCAATCCCAGCAGGATGAGATAAATCAGGCGTCCGGTGTCGAATGAATCCAATGCATCTGCTCCTTACGCGCTCTCTATTTATATAGGATGCGGGAAGGAAATGTCAGCCCGGACCGGGACCGAAACCGAATGCTGCCAGCCCATCCAGTACAAATTGAACGGAGAGGGCAGCGAGCAGCATGCCCAAAAGTCTTGTCACAACCGTAATACCGGTTTTGCCAAGGGCGCGTTCGATCAAACCGCTGGCCATGAAGAAAATCATCACGATGATCATGACCAGCCCAGTCACGCCCAGCACCATCACGGTGCCTTCGAGACCGGGGCGCTGCCCCATCAGAAGAATAACAGAGGCGATGGACCCGGGCCCGGCGATCAGCGGGATGGCGAGAGGGAAAACGGAGGGGTCATCCGTTTCATCCTCTTCTGATTGATCCTCGCGGCGTTTCGTGCGCCGCTCGAACAACATGTCCAGCGCGGTCAGAAAAAGCAGTACGCCGCCCGCGACCCGGAAAGCAGGCATCGAGATACCGATGAATGCCAGAAGTGCTTCGCCGAAGATTGCAAACAGCAGCAGAATGAACACGGCTGTAACCGTCGCCCGAAAGGCGATGCGTCTCCGCAGCTGATTGGATTTGCCCTGCGTCAAGGCGACAAACAACGGTGCCAGTCCGATAGGGTCAATAACCACGAACATCGTTACAAAGGCGGTAATCAGAAAGGCGGTGTCAATGATCATGATCTTCTACGCCGCGCCCGACTTTTCCAGCTTTTCCAATGCTGTGACCCAAAGCCCCTCGGCGCGCTCCAAGGCTTGCATCACTTCGGCATATTTTCGGTTCCATACCTCAAGTTCGCCGACGTTTGCATCCTCGTACAATTCCGGGTCCGCCAGCTTGCTCGCCAGTTTGTCGCGCATCGAGTTAAGCTTGTCGACCCGTTCCTCGGATTTGCGCACCTCTGCCCGCATCGCCAGGATTTCATCACGGGAGATGGGTTTGAGTTTGGGCTTGTTTGCAGGTTTAGCGGCACCTTTGCTTACCGGCTTTGCAGGCGTCAGCAGCATCTTCCGATAGGCCTGCAGATCATCTTCATAGGGTTTCACCGTGCCGTCGGACACAAGCCAGAGCCGATCCGCCACCATGGACAGCAAATGCATATCGTGGCTGACAAGAATGACGGCCCCCGAATAGGCGGCAAGGGCTTCGACCAGTGCCTCCCGGCTTTCAATATCGAGGTGGTTTGTCGGCTCGTCCAAAATCAGCAAATGCGGTGCATGCAACGTTGCCAGCAAAAGCGACAGCCGTGCTTTTTGCCCGCCCGAAAGCCGCCCGACCTCGGTTTCCGCTTGATCCGGACCCAGACCAAAGCCAGCCATTTGTGCACGCAATTTCGAATGCAACACGCCCGGACGTGCGGAAATCAAATGCTGCAGAGGTGTCTCATTGACGTGCAGTTCTTCGACCTGATGCTGCGCAAAAAAGCCGATCCGCAGCTTGTTCGATTTGATGGCCTTGCCGCTCATCAGCGGTAAACGATCAGACAAGAGCTTTGACAGAGTGGATTTGCCCTGACCGTTCTTTCCCAGCAGTGCAATGCGGTCGTCCTGATCTATGCGCAGGTTCAGGCGGCTGAGCACGGTGGTATCGCCATATCCTGTTGACCCGCCTTCGATTGAGATGATCGGGGGCGACAATTCCTCGGGCTCGGGAAACGTAAAGACCCGTTTGGCCGCCTGTTCAGGCGTCGCGATCATGTCCATCTTCTCGATCATCTTCAGCCGGGACTGCGCTTGTTTCGCTTTCGACGCCTTGGCCTTGAAGCGGTCCACGAAGGCTTGCATGTGATCCCGTCTGGCCTGCTGTTTCTTTGCCATCGCGGCCTGAACGGCGCGCTGTTCGGCACGTTGGCGGGCAAATTGGTCATATGGGCCATTATAGAGCGTCAGTTTGCGGTCTTCGAGATGCAGGATTGCGCCCACTGAACGGTTCAACAGGCCACGATCGTGGCTGATGATGATTACGGTATGGGGGTATTTCGCAAGGTAGGCTTCAAGCCAGAGCGCACCCTCAAGGTCAAGATAGTTGGTGGGTTCGTCCAGCAACAACAAATCAGGCTGCGCAAAAAGCACCGCCGCAAGTGCGACGCGCATGCGCCAGCCACCAGAAAAATCAGAACAGGGTTTCAGCTGCTCGGCGTCGTCAAACCCCAACCCCTTCAGGATTGTGGCGGCACGTGCTTCTGCGGACCAGGCGTCGATATCGGCCAGCCGGGTCTGAATGTCGGAAATTCGCGCCGGATCATTTGTGGTCTCAGCTTCCTTGAGCAAGGCGGCGCGCTCAGTATCAGCGGCGAGCACTGTATCGAGCAGCGAGGTGGCCGATGATGGCACCTCTTGCGCTACACCGCCGATCTTGGCCCGGCTTGGCAGAGAGATATCTCCGCCATCAAGTGTAAGATCACCGCGTATAATATTGAAAAGCGTTGTTTTTCCCGCACCGTTTCGCCCGACAAGACCCACCTTGTGGCCATCGGGTATCACCGCGCTTGCGCCGTCAAAAAGAGGGCGACCTTCGACCGAATAGCTTATGTCATTGATCCGTAACATGCGCCACGCACTGAACCAGTTAGGCAATCATGTCAATGCGCGTTGATCACGGCATCGCACGCCACTGCATAAAGGCCTTTTCCGCAAGAAAGACGCGTGATAGATGCGCCGCGAAACAACCCTTTAGGAGAACACCAATGGCCCTTGAGCGCACATTCTCGATCATCAAGCCAGATGCGACACGCCGCAACCTGACCGGCAAAATCAATGCCAAATTCGAAGAAGCCGGACTGCGCATCGTTGCGCAAAAACGCATCCACATGACCAAAGCGCAAGCTGGCGTGTTCTACGCCGTCCATGCTGAGCGCCCGTTCTACGATGAGCTTTGTGAATTTATGGCTTCTGAGCCTGTGGTTGTTCAGGTTCTTGAAGGTGAAAACGCCATCTCCAAAAACCGCGAAGTCATGGGCGCCACCAACCCAGCAGATGCCGCACCCGGCACGATCCGCGCAGAATTTGCGGAAAGCGTGGGTGAAAACTCCGTCCACGGCTCCGATGCGCCGGAAACTGCGGCCGTAGAAATCGCGTATTTCTTTTCCGGTTTGGAATTGGTGGGCTAACTGGCCAACGCCAGAAACCATGTACTGTCAGGGGCCAGCTTTCGAGCTGGCCTTTTTCTTTGGCGGCCTTACACCAATTTCGTCCATCGCCCGCTCGAAATTGCTCAGGTTCTTGTCGAACGCTGCGGCTTTGATCGCGTCAAAGCGCACGCGCAAGGCCTCTTTTTCCTTCCCCTTGCAGTCATTCCAGGGCCGTCCCTGCAATCCCATGACAAGCACATAAAAACCTATGAAATGAGGCCTTGTGCCCGTTCGCAACAGACGAGCGTAAGCTTCCTCTGCGCCAATGTCGCGCAATTCTTCGGCGCTGTTGATACCAGCTTTGGCGCAGGCTTCTTCAAAAGCGGGGCCAAGATTGCGAATGGATGAAACGGGTGTTGGCATCGGTCCAGTTTAAGATATTTGAATCCGACTGTCGCATCTTTTTGCGTGCACACTCACGCCTGTTTCAGTCACAATCCAAACTGATTGTTCCTGCGCTAGACAAAGAGCGCGGAATTGCATTGCCGTACGAGCGGCTCGAAACCCTGCGTGCGTCACCTTCGACGGTGCAGCGGTTCATCGTCGCCAGTTTCGAGGCGACACCCGGGGCGTGACTCCGCCCCAATCAGTAGTAGCCCGGCCAGTCAGAGACTGGCGTAATCCGTAATCAGCGGCTGCGGGCGGGGCTTCTTTCGGCCCTGCACCGGTGGCGGCGTCTGGGGGTAAGGTTTGGGCTTTGGTGCTTGATGCGAAGGCAACATGGCATCCTATCCAATCTTTAACAACACTACGATACTAACACATTCGACCGACATTTTGGGGGTTGCGTGGCGCAACTCAGGCCAGAATGTGACACTTTTGCCGAATTACTCGTTAATCCGGTACTCTGTTATTTGACGATATTTTGCGTTCTTTTGCAAATAAATTGAGGGAAACCCCTCATGATTTGGTGCATCCGGCCAGCCTTGAGGCTCCAATGCGACCCCCGCGCATGGCGTGAGCTGGCGCTTATCAAACAGTGGCGCCGGCACATTGTTTAGCCCAATGCCATTGTAAAGCTGTAGCCCAGGTTCCGTCGAATGCACTTCCAATCGGGGTCCGCTAGGCGCGGTAAGAACGGCGCATTTGCGCGGCTCCTTGAGACGCTTTGCTCCCAGACAAAGATTGGCATCCAGCTTGGTCTTTGTCGGGATTTTCCGCGCGTCACGGTAATCATAGTCTGTGTCCTGGACGGGGGCGACGTCACCGTTTGGCAAAGAAAACTCAGTCGTCGGCAAATAGGTATCAGCGGGGATACACAGGCGATGCGCTGCAATCGTCTTCGTCCCGTCAAGGTTCCAGTAGGGGTGATGCGCGATGTTCATCACCGTTCCCCTGTCACTTTCAGCTGTGATTTCCAGGCGCAGGGTGCTGCCATTCAGTGAATAACGAGCCTCAATTTGGCGCTTTCCGGGCAAACCTCCAAAGCCATGTTCCAACCCAATCGAAAGCGTAACGCTCTGATCGTCAGCGTCTTTGACATCCCACATCAGGGCATGAAGGCCATCAGCGCCACTATGCAGGGTCGTCGTGCCTTCGTTTTGGTCCAGGTGCCAGACTACTCCGTCAATCGTGATGCTGCCACCTGCAATGCGGTTGGCGACAGGGCCCACCAAGGCACCAAAATAGGCGAGGTATTTTATAAGCGCATTTTGATCGGAGGTGCCGAGGACCAGACTATGAGGGTGTGATGCGGTCCAAAACCCCGCCAGCGTCGCTCCGAAAGGTGAGATAAGCGCTTTGAGAGAGGCAGACCGCAATTTAATCATCTTTGACCCTACGAGCGAGAAGACAATTGATAATTAAGCGGGTCTTGAGCCAAATGCCATCCGAATTCGAACGGTTTCTCTAGCCGGTCAATTGTCTGACTTGTGTACCCGTTTCTGAGTGAAGATATGCAGTCGCTGCCTCAGCATGTCCCATGCCAGCGTTGAAGATGAACCGTTTCAGCAATTCGGTTTGAAATTCGAACTCCCTTGCGCGGTCAGAGATTTCCAATGCCCGTTGGCGATCATTGCCGAAGTTCAACTCCTCGAAGCTCCGGCACAGATTGAGGATGGGAAGGCAAACCTCTGCCAATACGTTTACCGCAAGTTTTTCGCTGTGGTTTGAATAGGGTTCGTGAAAACCGATGTCGTGGCGAAAGGCGCTATTAACGCTTCCCATGAATTCTTTGAAACGCAGGATCGCGTTGCGCAAACCACCCTTGGCTTCCATCACCATCACATGCACGCCCGAGAGGACCAAGCCAGGCAATTCAACCAAAAACTCAGGTAGGGAAAGGACATGTGCGCCATCGGGCAGAGTCCTGAGGCAAGAGGTGATCGCGTTTGCAAGCCGAGCGACAAGCACGTCGTCGATCATCTTCGTTGAATTGAAGGAAACGCGGTTTCTGAAAGTCCTACCGAGGACCTCACAGGAGCGCAGGGACACCGTGGTGTCATCATTTAGGGTCAGATTAAATGTGAGGGTTCTGTCAGAAAGATCAGAAGGTATTGGTTTTATATCTGGTAAACTATTCATTTGGATGCACCACGCTGAAAAATGTGGAGCAATCATGCGTTTGTTCAGTGGATGATGTGTAAACGCACCGTACGGTGGGTGTTGCGCGTCATACGGGAGCATTTTCCCTTTTTTACCAACGAATACTTAAAGTTTTGATTAATGCGGATCAACTCTAAGTTGCCGATTGCGGGTTGGAACAAGTTAACTTAGACGTTAACAAAACCCAAAAGGGTGGGAACGAACAGGGTGACGTAGTGAGCAAGAAGAGCAAAGACATCACGATCATCGGGATTGGATCTTCGGCGGGGGGGCTGGAAGCCATCCGCGAACTTGTGGCGACGCTGCCGACAAAACTCAAAGTGGCCTATGTTGTCGTGCAGCACATGTCGCCGCATCACAAAAGCCTCATGACGGAACTGGTGGCTCGGCAGACAAGCCTTAAGGTCAAGGACGTCAAAGACGGAACAGAACCTGAGTCCAATGTCATCTATGTGACGCCACCAAACACCGATATTATCTACGAAGACGGTAAACTTTGCCTCGTCGACCCAAGCCTTGAAGTGGCCTCCCCCAAACCCTCTGTCGACCGGTTTCTGCTTAGTTTGGCTGACAAACACGGTGAGAACTCTATGGCCATTATCCTGTCTGGTACAGGAAGTGACGGCGCGTATGGTGTGCAGGCCATTCGGGAAGCGGGCGGTATTACCATTGCCCAGGACACGGAAAGTGCCAAGTATGATGGGATGCCCATGGCCGCCATGCAGACGGGATGCGTGGATTTGGTCCTGCGCCCGTTTGAGATCGGCACGCATCTACAGAAAATCCTGACGTCAGCACGAGATTTCGACGCCTTTCGTCAGGAATCGTCAGAGACCAGTCCGTCGTCAGACCTGTTGCAGATCCTGCTTGCCCGAACACGCGTCGACTTTCGCGAATACAAGCAGACCACGATCAACCGCAGGATCGAACGGCGCATGGTGGCGCTTGGTATTGAGAGCCACGAGGAATACACGCAGTTCTGCCGGGTCAACCCAAATGCTGTCGATGCCTTGTTCAAGGATCTGCTGATCTCCGTGACCCGGTTTTTCAGGGACAAGTCCGAATTCGAGCAACTCAAGGATTTGCTGCCGGCCGTTCTGAAAAACAAATCGAAGACACCTTTTCGGGTATGGGTCGCAGGATGTGCAACAGGTGAGGAAGCCTATTCAATTGCCATACTGCTGGCAGAAGCTTTGGGTGGACCGTCAATACAGCTCAAAGACCACGTTCAGATTTTTGCGACGGATATCGACAAAGACGCGCTCGAGGTTGCGCGCAAGGGTGTCTATGGGTTGGCGGCACTTAATGATATTCCGAAAGATCTGGCCGAGCGATACTTCATCCAACAAAACGATGGAATCCGGGTAATCGACTCGCTCCGCTCGGCAATCCTGTTTTCGGACCACAACGTGTGTCAGGACCCGCCATTTCAGAAGGTTCAATTGCTTTGTTGCCGTAACCTTTTGATTTATTTTGGAAATGCGTTGCAGCACAAGGTCATGTCACGGTTCCACTATGCGATGACTGAAAACGCTTTGATGTTCCTTGGGACTGCGGAATCCGTCGCGGGTTCGGACGAGATGTTCATTCAGGACAGCAATTCCGCGCATATTTACCGGCGTCGTGCGATCAGCCGCTCGGAAAATACACCGTTTTCCAATCCGCGCAGCCTGCCACGGTCTCGTACGATTACACCTGCGCCGACTGCCCAGCCTCCCGGCCATTCAACTGACCGCCAGATGTTTGAGGCGCTGGCGTTGGCGCTTGGCAAGAATTCGGTGCTGGTAACCGAAGATTACGCAATCGTGCGGGTCTACGGCAATGTCAGTGCCTACATCGAAATGAACGAGACCAGCAATCTGAAGATGCACATTGATTTGCTGCGCCGGCCATTCCGCGAGGAGGCCCGCAGCCTTGTGACTTTAGCACTCAAACATGCGGAGCACCGAACAGGGGTTCGGCATTTGCTCGCGGAAAACGACGATGCGGAAGTGCGTCTTGACGTTTATCCGATCGTTGCCAAAGACATCAACGAACGCGCGGCTCTCGTTGTGTTCAGCGAGGTTGAGATCGATCGCGGCAAAGTCGCGGAAAGCGATGCGCTTGATGAAGGCGCTGGTTTTGAAGATGATCGTATTCGGCTTTTAGAGGACGAAGTCGCCACAACGCGCGAAGCACTCCAACAAACCATCGAGGAACTTGAAACCTCCAACGAGGAGCTTCAATCCCTCAATGAGGAATTGCAATCAACCAATGAAGAGTTGCAGGCAACCAACGAGGAATTGGAAACCTCCAACGAGGAACTGCAGTCAACGAATGAAGAGTTGATCACGGTCAATGAGGAATTGCAGGTGACCGCAGCAGAGTTGAGCGGTCGGACGGGCGAACTGATGTCGGTGCTGGAGACTGCGCCGTTGTCGATCATGGTTCTTGATACGGCGCTGCAGATTTCGCAGGCGACGAATGCTGCGGCAAAAATGTTCAGCTTGGCGCGGCCTGTTTCGAACCCTCACATCAGCCAATGTGTCCTGCCTGAGAATTTTCCATCGCTTGCGCCGATCTGCAACGAAACACTCAAATTGGGCGAACCGATTGCGAAAGAATTCAATTCGGGCGGCTCGCGTTTCAAGCTGACCTGTTCGCCTTTTTTTGACATGCGTGGCCAGATGAAGGGCGTGACGATGGTTGTGTCGGAATTCCCAGGGCTGGCGCAGGAACTTGACATGATCCTTGATCATGGAGAGCTCTATATGCTGAACCGCGCCCAGGATGGAACCATCCTGCGGATTAGCGAGAAGTCAGCGAATGTTCTGGGCAAGACCCGTCATGAAGCTGAGGGCGCGAACTATTTCCGATTGGTTCCACGAAAAATCGCCGACCTCGCCGTGAAGCACGATGAAACGTTGCTTGAAACGGAAAACGGCCACATGCGCGAGATTGTCAGCATGAAATCTCCAAAAGACGGAGAAAAAATCTGGCTGAGTGCAGAGAGCATCTTGTTTAACGAACCAACGTCGGACGAGCCGTCCATCTACACGATCGCTCAGAACGTGACCGAGTTGGTCGAAACCCGTGATCGGGCCGAAGATGCATTGGCACAGCTGATGCTATTGCAACAACTCGCGAACGTCGGCTTTTGGTCGTTGGATATACAGGAAGAGTCGCTCTACTGGTCTGACGAAGTTTACCGTATCCATGGCAAAGACCCCGCAAAATATGCTCCAAAGCTGTCGCAGGGGGTGGACTTTTATCATCCGGAAGACCGTCAAAAAGTGCTGGATGAACTGAAGCGGGTGCGCACCGAAGGCGGGCAGTTTCATTTCAAGTTGCGCATCATAAATGATGGTGGTGAGACGGTGCCCGTCGAATCCTTTGGTCTGGCCCGAATGGACGCCACAGGCCACGTTGGCCGGATCATCGGGGTGTTCCGCGCACTCAACTAACGTTGGATAGCCTCTAGCCATGTAATGATTTGTGCAATGGCGCGCGTGGTTTCAACCGCGTCGCCTGATGCTGTATGAAGCGTCTCCACCGGCCCTTTAAAGAAATAGCCGTAGAAGGGCATTGTCGCACCGTGTGCTTTCACAATGGTGCGCCCATCAATTTTGGTAACCGTGCGCAAGACGGGAAAAGTGCCGCCATTGTCACGCTGGAGCACCGTAAGATCGGCTGGGTTCTCTTCCAGCGCCGCGCCGACGGATCCACTACCGCGCGCGTCATCACCATGGCAGGCCGCGCAATGCAAAGCAAAGAGCCGCTTGCCCTGCGCTTCCGGGTCGTTCGCCAGTGATACCACGGGCCAAAACGCAAAAAGGAGTATGCAGGAAAACCTCATGACCGCTCCGCAGATGTGATAGGTACAGGCTAACGAGTATTGCCCCGGCAGGTCAAACCGCAACGCCTATTGAGAGAGATCCAGCACCTCCCCAAAAGGGGGGCGTGTCGGCATGGGTTTCGGGCTGGCCCAGATCACCCGCGATGCAGGTGGTTGGCCGAAGTGACCAGCGCCATCAGTCAGAACGATTATCACCGAAGGTGATAGCGCTTCGGCGCGGGTCATGAGCTGCAAAAAAGAAGTCCCGCCATCGAGCCGAAAGAGAATCTGGTCAAAGATACTCTGAGGCCGATACTCATCAAGTATTACGTCAGCGTAGACCTCTTCGTCAAAAAACAGCACATGGGTTTCAGCACCGCCCTTGCGCGCGATACCAACGAGCTCGGCGGCGAACATTGCCAATATTTCCCTGGTGACTGACCCGGACGTATCCACGCCGACCACGATTCTAGGTCTCAGGTGTTGCCGCAGCTGAGCGGGCTCGAAAACAGGGCGCGGTACATTGCGATCGAAAGCATCGGCATCCCGCGCGATCCATGCCGCGCGCGGGCGGCGGAAAGACTGCCGGGGTTTGTGGGAGACGGCCTTAGCCACCAGCCCACGCAAGCGCCTTTCCCAAGGCGTACGGCTTTGCATGTTAATCCCGGCCGACCGCAAAACCGATCCAATCCCACGACCCGCTCCTCCGCTTGCCTGATAGGCGCGGATCAGATGCGCCCTCCACTCCGGGGCTTTGCGGTCCATTAGGGCGTCAGGCGTATCGGGAAGTATATCCGGGTGAAACGCCTTTTCGTCGGCAAAGGCTTGAGCTCGTTCCAGTGTTTGCCCGCCACCACCGATCAAGCGCAAATAGAGTTTGTCAGCATTCAGATACGATAGCGGATCGGGCGTCGATACTGCGTCCTCATCCAGAGCAGCGGCGAGCAGATCGCTCAGCAAGACGGCTGGCCGGGGGAGCGCGTGCCCCCCTTTGACAAGGTACTCATTGACGATGGCGCTGCAGCAAAGGCTGTAAGTGTCCAAGCTGAAAGACCCACCCCTGCGCGCCTGCATATCGCAAAGGGCGTATTCGTGGCGCAGCGCGACGTGCAGGACGTGACGACCGATCAATCCGATCTGCTCTTGAAGCGCCAACCGTTCGAAATCGGTTCCCACATGAATGACATCACTGGAGGTGCACGTTTTTGTTTCTGTCCCGTCCCGTACCTCACACCACAGTGCAAGCGATGCCAGCGCCGGATCAACCTCCGGCAAATGCGCCAGTGCGGCCCGGGCACGGCGCGAACGGTGAAGCGACCCATCAGTCAAGTCCCTGTGCCTCGCGATCGGCTGCATATTTGGCGTAGGCAGGTGAATGAGCGAACGCCTCTTCCCAGCCTTGTTTGAGCGCGTGTGACAACAACATTTCAAACCCGAAAGCGCAAAGTTCTGCCAGCGGGAGTTGTCTGAAAACGGCCTCCGGGCGTTGATCCGCGAGATGGCGAATTTGTTCCATTGTCGCGATGACCTGCGGCAAGTTCTCTGGCTCAGCGGCGCCTACCAGACCAAACACAACCGCATTCAATCCGTGCAACGTGTCGGGGAAGAGCTGCGCGCGGTCCGAGGCCTTGGCTTGCAACAGGTCACCCACCTCAACCGCAGCGGCTATGTCATCAGCGATCACAATAAATTCGGCGGCGACTGCATCCCCCAAGGTGCCCGCGATCATGGCATTGCGCGATGCGCGGTGTGGAATGGCCTTGACGATATCGCTAGTCCTCTCCCAGGCGCGCGGGGTACAGGCGATGACTTCACCATTTCGCAAGCTTTGCTCGGTAGTATCCAGCAAATCGGGCCTGCTGCGCAAGAATGCCGTGACAGCTGGCGCCAGGCCTTTGGGGGCCGCGTATCGTTCAAGCCAATCGCTTGGGTCCGCCACGACATGCACATGGATAAGTCTGTCGGAGAGCGCGGTCCCCATCTCGTAGGCGATGGCGCCGTCTTCCACGGTGTTTCCCGCAGCGATCACCATCACATTGTCAGGGAGCCTGTGCTGCCCAACACGGCGTTCCTGCAAGAGCCCATAAACCGTGGGTTGCAGGTAGGGGGAGGCAGCCGTCAGTTCGTCCAAAAACAATACGGAAGGTTCGGTTGGATCATCTGGCAGGTCTTCTGGGCGATACCAGACGGTTTTGCGGGTTTCATGATCATAATAGGGCAGGCCGCGCAGGTCTTGCGGCTCAATGGTGGTCAATCGCAGATCGAAGAGCCGCGCGCCGATCTTATCCGCCAATTGCTGGACGATCTGTGACTTTCCGACCCCGGGACGACCGTGCAACATCCACGATGCGGTCAAAGCACCGCTGGATTGTGCAGCCCATCCGGTTTCCAACAAATCCAGGCTAGCACCTGCGGAAAGGGAGGCCGCATTAATTGTCATTGCGTCACCTCGATGCCGCTAGTGGCGGGCGGTGTTGCCTGAGTAAGGGCTGCCATCCGTGCGTGAGCCGAAATCTCGCTGGTCTCCACGGCGATACTGCGCAGGTTCTTACCTGTGCGCAGCGTAACGAGATGGAGTTGCGCTTCGCTGAGGCGCGTATCGAACAGACCATCCCGTATCATCGCTCGCTCCGTTTCATCCAGGTCCAATACGCTGGCGCTTGTTATATCGGTTTGTACCGACACCAGAGTTAGGGCAGGCACGCGTGCCAGTTCGGATTGCTCCACAACAAGGAGCAGTTGCCCCGAAGTTATTTTTTTGCGTGCGGCAATGCGGGTCAGAACACGTTTGGCGTTGAATTGCAGCGCGTCCAGAACCCTGTCCATTTCATCTTCGGTCATCACAAGATCGCGTTTTTCGCGCGTTATCGTCAGAACGCGCGTTTCGACAAAGAAGATCAGCAAGAGCATCGGTATCGGCGCCTGGGAAATAGGAAGCGCGAGGTCAGGCCAGATGAACATGGCGATGACAAAGGGCAGTAACGCGATGAGGTACCGCAGCACCTGCACTTCGAAGATGAGACGCGCGATCATCCGTGGCGTTGCACCTTGGCGTGGAATCAGCGAAATCCGCCCTATCATTCTTTTGGGCACGGTTCGGGTTTCGAGCGCATTGCTGTTGTAGAGTGTAGAAGGGCTTACAATGAACATGGTTCCTCCAACGCGATACCTAGTGCGCTTGCGGTGCTGCGTCGAGGACGTGGTGGCGTGGCAGGCATGCGGACTGGGCGGGTAGACGATGCGCAAGCTGCTGACGTTGAGCAAATGGACGCTTTGGATCCTTTCAGCTGTGGTTCTGGTCGTCTGTGTATGGCAGCTGGAAAGTGAGCGCTCGACCGTTGTCGAGCAACAGATTGAGACACAGGTCGGGCGAGTGTCGATCTATTCTGACCCAATAGTGTCCAATGGCCCGCTCGTTGTCGTCACCCACGGGTTCGCCGGCTCTCGGCAAATGATGCAGTATATTTCCCGCGATCTTGCGCGCGCGGGTTTTACGGTGGCCGCCTTCGATTTTTATGGCCATGGTCGTAACCCTGAAAAACTGTCCCCCGACGTTACGCGGATCGAAGGCACAACCCAACAACTGATCGAGCAAACTCAATTGGCAACCAAAGCTGTGAAGGAGCACTTGGGCCAAACCGGTCCCATGGCATTGCTGGGTCACTCGATGGCGACGGATGTCGTCGTCAGAGCGGCAAGGGACATGCCGGATGTCGCTGCGATTGTGGCAATCTCGATGTATTCCGATGCGGTGACAGCCAGTTTTCCCGAGCGGCTTTTGATTCTCTCGGGGGAATGGGAGGGCAGATTGCGAGACTTCGGGCTACGTGTGCTTGCGCAGGTTGATGAAGCTGCCACAGAAGGAGAAACAGCAAAAAACGGTGCTGTTCTGCGCCGTGCGGTTTCCGTGCCCCGGACAGAACATGTGGCGGTGTTGTTTTCACCAGCCACCATGCAGGAAACGCGGAACTGGCTGCAGGCGGCATTGACGATCGAGCGAGAGACGCCCCCGCAACCGCGCGGTGTTCAGATAGCGCTGTTGCTGACTGCTATCTCCGTTCTGATTTGGCCTTTGAGCCATTTACTCCCCATGAACACCGTCCGATCAGAGCAGGTGCGGCTTTCTACTTTCTTGTTGGCGATTACCTTGCCGGTAGTCCCGGCAATAGCCGTCGCAATCGCGACCCGGGGTGTTCTCTTTGGTTTTGCCGCATTTGGCAGCCTCACCCTGTTCTTTTCTGTTTGGGGGGGCGTGGCGTTGGCAATTCTTTGGCGGGCGGGCGTCAGGCCGCAAAGACCGAGGTACTTTGCGGGTCTTTTCCTGATCCTCTGGGCCTTGGGTGGGTTCGCAATGGCTCTTGATCGATATGGCGCAGCGTTCGTTCCCGTTGGCCCGCGTGCCGGGGTGATGTTGGCATTGTTGGTCGGAACGGTGCCTTTTGCGCTTTCTGATCGTTTGCTGGTCAGAGGTGCCAGCTTATGGCGGAGGATCGCAGCCCGTGTGGTGCCTGTCGTCGCTTTGGCGGGTGCGATGGCGCTTTCGCCGCAAAGCATGGGCCTGTCGTTCAGCGTCCTGCCGGTCATGATACTGTTCTACGGGGTCTATGGGACGATGGCGCGGGCCATTGCGCGTCGTGCCGGACCGGAAGCAGCTGGGCTGGCGTTGGGCATTGTGCTTGCGTGGTCCATTGCGGCCAGTACGCCGCTTTTCGGGATTTGAGCGCGATCAAATGAGGTCCGGCGTGAGGGCGCGCCAATCCAGCAAACGACCTTTGCCCGCAATCAGGCAGTGGTGCGCAATCACCTGTGGCGATATTGCTGGCAACAGTGTATCCCATAGCCCGGTGCAAGAGTTTTCAAGTGTGACAGATGGGTTTGTATTCGACCTGCAGCATAGGGGCGTTGTTCCTGAGCGCTGCTAATTCAAGAAAGACAGAGACCAAAAAATGAGCGAAACAACTATTCAGATCACGGTATCGGGGGACAATGCCGCTGAAACACTTGAACGCATCACGGAGCAATTACCCGAAGATGCTGCAATCGTCAGTGGCAACGAGGCCGGTCCTAGCAATGAGGACCTCTTCTTTGAAGCTGCCAATGCAAGTTCCGCGTTGCCCCAACAGATTACGAACTGGTTTGACGGGTTCGCGGCAAATAGCGGCATGGGCGTATTCACCGCGCTGATTATTTCTGCCGCCATTCTGGTCGCCGCATGGGTGATCGAGCGTTTCGTGTCCGCCATGGTGGGCGGGAAGGGCGTGAGCGCCGCAGTTGATCCCTCAGACGGGCTTGCACGCACAGGGGCCGCGATGCGCTTTGCCTTTCGGATGGTTTTGCGCCTGATAGGCTTCCTGATCCTTGTGCGAATTGGGTATTCAATTGCCTTTGCACAAGGCAGCGAAGCAATGGAACTTGGTCTCGCCCTTCTGGGTACAACAATGCTCGTGCGTGCCTGGTACACGATCATTGGGACGTTGACGGCTCCGGGAGCACCCGAACGGCGTGCCACGGGTTTGTCAGACAGCGAAGCGTCTCAGGTTTCGCGGGCCCTGTCACTTATGCTCGTTGTTGTCGCGATCGTATCGATTTCTTTGGAATTCGTGATCTCTGTTGTGGATGCCGGTGAAAGCGGCGCCATGTTCGCCATCGTGGCCCGGCTTATCAGTGGTCTTGCGCTCTCTGTTTTCTTTTTCGCCATCCGCAAACCGGTTGGGAAACTGATTATTCTTGGCTTCGCCTCTGACCGTGACGCGCCGGGTCTGGTCGTGCGCAGTTTCGCGGCTTTCTGGCCGGTGGTTTATATCATCTTGCAGGTCTTGCAGATATTGGTGGAGGCACGTGGCTATCTCTCCGGAACGCTTGGGGAGGAAGCCAATTCGATGAAACGCTCCTTTGGTGCCTTTGTCCTGTTGCCCTTCGTTGTCGCTGGTCTGCGGGAATGGGGTGAGCATCTGCGTCGAAAGTCCTCAGATGCCAATGCCGGGCGTATTCTGGGGCTGTTCTCCTTCCTTGAAGGCGCGGTGATTGTGAGTGCTGGGATTTTCATTCTATACGCGTGGAATATCGACCCCTTTGCCACGGATCTTACAGGGGCAAAGCGAATTCTGCCGGGTCTAGTCAGCGCAGCCATCATCACTGTGATTGGTGTGTCCTTGTGGCGCACGGCGAGTGCCTTCCTCAGCCCCAAAGTCAAAGGCGGTGACGAGGACGGAGACGAACTTCCTGACGGCGAAGGCGGTGTCGGCGGCAGCCGGATCGATACTGTGCTGCCGGTTTTGCGCGCGGTGCTCGCGGCTTTGATCGGAACCGTCACGGTACTGCTTGCCCTGTCCTCGCTGGGTGTCGAGATTGCTCCACTAATGGCAGGCGCAGGTATTCTGGGTCTGGCCATCGGCTTTGGGGCGCAGAAGGTCGTCGAGGATGTCATTTCGGGGGTGCTCTACCTCGTGGAAGATGCATTTCGAAAAGGCGAATACATCGAGACCGCGCAAGGCAAGGGCATTGTAGAATCGATCATGTTGCGGTCCGTGCGTTTGCGGCATCATCTGGGGCCGGTTTTCACCATTCCATTTTCTGCGATGGGTACAATTCAAAACCACAGCCGCGACTGGGTGACCGTCAAGCTGAAGTTTGAAGTCGCACCAGATCAGGATCTGGAAAAGGTACGCAAGCTGATCAAAAAGGTAGGCGTGCAACTGCTGGAAGACCCGGAACTGGAAGGTCAATTCCTTGCGCCACTCAAAAGCCAGGGTGCGGTGGCGTTGGTCGGGTCGAACTACCAGATCGGTGTCAAGTTTACGTCTGAGCCCGGAAAGCAGTTCCTGATCCGCCGCAAAGCGTTGAACGCCATCCAGAAGGCATTCAAAGAGAATGATATCGAGATGGCGGCTCCACGTGTCATCGTTGATAGTCCTGAACAGGCAACCGCTGCGGCGGCAAAAGCCTTGAATGACGCGCAAGCGAATGCGGCAACGACGTAATCATGCACATAGCGCCTGTCCGCCGTGTATCGCCTACGCGGGGGACAGGCGCATGATTTCAGTTGTTGAATGCACGCCGGTCCAGTAATTGTAGGTTGAGCGATCACCCTGCTTAGGCAGAGGTACCGGCTCTCGTTAGGCGCAAAGGGCAGCTTTGGCGGCCCATCATTTCAGTGAGTGTTTGTCGTGCAGAAGTTTTTCTCGCAATTCTTTCGTAATTCTCCTTCTTCCGCCGCGGTGGCGCTTGGATTGGGCTTGATTGCTCCGTCAATGCCTGCCTCGGCGGAAACTGATTGTGCGTGGAGCACGATCACCAATCCTGTTCGTCAGGTAATCACCTGCGGATCTGGCCTGACGGTCGAACGGGAAGCCAATACAGCGATCACCCTTTTCGAAAGAGCGGGAGACGCCCCTCCCAGTGTGATTGAAATCCAGAACGGTGCCATCTTGATTGAGGTAGAGCCGGGCAGCATCCCAACTCAGATACGTACACCGCATGCCATCGCCGCCGTACGAGGAACGAAATACGTTGTGGATGCCAGAGGCGACAGCACATCCGTTTTCGTTATCGAGGGCCGCGTGAGCGTGACCAAGCCTGATGCGGCGACCGAAGTGACGCTTGAGGCTGGAGAAGGCGTTGATGTCTTCCCAGATATGCCGCTTGAGACGACACAATGGCCCGCCGACAAGGCCAAGGGGCTGCTGGCACGCTTCGGTAGATGAGAGCAACGACAAGGCGCGGCTGGCTTCCGGTCATTGTCTGCGTTTTCCTGGCAATTATATGGGTGACGGTTCTGGCCTTGCCCTACGTGGCCGGGCGCTCAGGGATCACCGATGCAATCGAATACCGGCTGTTGGATATTCGACATCGACTCGTTGGTCCGTTATCTCCGGCATCCGATCTCCGGATTGTCGCAATTGATGATGCGACCCTGAACGACGCATCGGTAACCGGCCAAAACCGCCGGGTGTTGCTGGCGCGTCTGATCGAGCACATCGGCCAGAGTGGCGCGAAGTCTTTGTTCCTTGATGTGTTGCTGGCAGATGCCGGTGACGAAGAAGAAGACAATGCACTGGCCCGGGCTTTGGCTTCGCTGCCAAGCGTCATTGCTGGTGCAGCAAGTTTCAGTGCCCAGGGCGATGGCGAGGTCGCTCTGATCTGGCCGCAAGAGGTCTTTGCCTCTTCTGCTGAGGCGGGATTGGTGAACCTCTCGACAGATGAAGCCGGCACGCCGCGCTATGCGCCAATGCTGATCACGCTGGGGCAGGGTGCTTTGCCATCTGCCACATTGCTTGCCGCGTTATCGGAGGGGGGTATCGAGGCGTCCTTGGAACCGGGCCGTCTGACCCTTAATGATCAGGTCTTCCCACTCGATCACGGGCTAAACATGCCATTGAGGTATCTCGGACCTGCTGGAACCGTGCCAACCATAAGCGCAAGCACGCTTTTGGATGGTCCAGATCCCGACGCGCTTTTGAACAATCGTGTCGTTTTGGGGTTTTCTGCGGCGGCCATGGGGGACCGATTTGCGACTCCCTTTGATGACAGCATGCCGGGCATGGAGGTGATCGCGACGGCGATTTCGCAGATCACCGGCGGGCCGTCGCTGCAACGGGACGCGCGTACACGGTACCTCGACGTTGGGCATGCGGCTGTGTTGACGCTGCTTTGTCTGATGTTCCTGACGGTCTTGCCATTGTCGCGTGGCATGCTGGTTGTTCTGGTATTGGCTGGTCTCTCCTTTGCGATCACAACGTTTCTATTCGGCTCCGGCATCTGGTTGAGTGCTGCAATGCCATTGGTCGCTGCATTGCCGCCAGCGGCCCTTGTCAGCGTGTTGAGATATCGCCAGGAACGACAGCAGGCAAATCGATCAGAGAAGACGGTCGCCTCTTTGCGGCGCTTTCAGTCGCCAGCGCTGGCCCAGCGTATTGAGAGTGATCCCGAATACCTAGCAAAGCCGCAAGAACAGGTTCTTGTGGTTTTTTTCGTGGATCTGACGGGGTTTACCGGTTTGTCGCAAACCCTTGGCCCCGAAGGGACCAGAAACCTCTTGCAGAAATTTCATCGGCTGTGCGCGCAGAGCATCGAGACCTTTGGCGGTAGTGTCTTCAATTACATGGGAGACGGCGTGATGGCAGTCTTCGGATTGGATGACGACACGGATCCGGCACCAGACGCGTCGCTGAATGCCTCCGTCGATCTGGTCAGGGCGTTGTCGGCTGCAAGACTGGAGGAGGCTCCGGACGTCGTCTTGCGGTGCCGCATCGGATTGCACCGGGGGCTTGTGACCTTGTCGCGCCTTGGCGGCGACAGCCATCAACAGGTGACGATCACCGGCGACACGGTCAATTTTGCGAGCCGTTTGATGGAAGTTGCCAAGTCAGAGGCGGCTGTGATTGCCGCCAGTCAGGCGCTTTGCGACGGGTTGAAGGTAGCGGACAAAACCCAGACTGCGCGGCAGGCTGAGGTAGATATCAGGGGCAGGGCCGGGCGGGAACAAGTTTTCATCTGGTCGCAGGATGTACTCGACGCGATGCAGACGTAACGGCCACGTCTGTTGCACCGGCGGTCCCCTTTCTTTGACAAACACCGAGGTTATGCCGGGGAGCTCCAAAGGAGGAGGACGATTCCGCGCTCGTATCCCATGGAACCGCCCTCCGGAGTTTCCGATGCATTGCGCAGACTTTCAGGCTAATCCGGCAGCAACGGTATGTTGCGGGCGCTCTGGCCCAGCAAACAGTGTGGGAGGTAGCCGATGTAGGTCTGCCCCGCTTTCGAGATGCAGCCAAAGCCCTTGGAATATCGGCCAAAAACCAGACCTTTTGCCAAGATTGCCGCGCCAATGGCCAATCACCTCTTCCTTTCGCTGGACCTTAACAACTTGACTTCGAAATAAGTTGAGGGTGCAGTCCCGGACATGACGTATTTGCACACTGGTATTTTTGGAAAGACCCTGGTCGAAGACCTGCAAGGCAAAGGTTTTTCCCGCTCAGAGATTGTCGGCAATACCGGGATCGACATCTCTTTGTTGAATGGCGAGGAACCGAAAGTCCCATTCGATAGTCTGGCGTTGCTGTTTGAACGCGCGGCGGAACTGACAGGAGACGATCTGCTTGGCTTCAGGCATGCGCAAAACAGCGATTACCGTCGATTGGGGCTGATCGCATTCACAGGTGTTTCATCGCCGAATGTGCGAAGTCTGCTCCACACGCTCTCAAGGTATCAACGTATCAATAGCGACGTTTTGTTGATGGATTCCAGTCAGTTGGGTAATGAAGGAATTCTTCAATGGCATTACCAGGTGCCACGTAGGGTCGTGCGACAACAATTTGTTGAATTCAATGCGACGGGTCTGGTTCATGTCCTCCGCCGTCTGACCGGTCGCGAACTTGTCCCGCTGGACCTGGGTTTCAGGCACTTTCGGGGAAGCAATCTTCAGCCCCTCGTGCAGTACTTTGGCCGAACTCCCGAGTTGGGCAGTGCTGAAAACAGGCTGCAGTTCAGGCTGGAAGACCTTGATTTGCCCCTTCAGACATCCGACCACCTGCTGAACCGCATGCTCACGAAGTTCAGCGAAGACGCCCTGGCGCAGTTGGCAGAAAGCAAACCGTCGCTGGCCAATTCGGTTGAGGAGATTATTGCGCAGTCACCCACAAAAACGCAGGCAGAGGTCGCCCGTGATCTCGGGATGAGCGCGCGGAGTTTGTCCAGACGTCTTGCCGAGGCAGACACGAGTTTCTTCAAGGTGGTCGAAGGCTACCGCGAGGCAGTGGCCAAAAACATGTTACGCGAATCTGACTTTCAATTGACCGAGATCGCCTTTGTGCTTGGGTATTCCGACTTGAGCACTTTCAGTACGGCGTTTCGCCGATGGGCCGGGTCGACACCCACCGAGTACCGAAAACAATTCCGGCGATAGGTTTCTCGCGAATTTCAGATTAATATCATGCTGTACAATACTGATTGGTATATTAAATTATATATTCCAATCGAACGCCGGGGCGCAGTTTTGAATAGGTGACGTCTTTCAAGACACAAGGAAACTGCCCCGGTGCCGCCGTCAGAAGAACCTCTTGCGCTATTGGTTCAAAATCTGCCCTGAAATGAGCAGTACTCTTGACGCATAAAATCCGAGCGGTCTCGGGTGACAGCCCGAAATGACGGAAATGGGCCAGATCGAGGCATTGGTTTCTAATCGAGGTCACGACAATGGTAATGCTGGTGCCATCCAGCCGAAGTGCTGCTGATGGGCCCAAGTTAGCTGTACCGCCGCCATACATGTCACCGGTGTAGACACATTGCCCATCGGTCAGTTGCTGAACATGCAACTTTGCCCTCAATGGTCGATCTTCGGGGCTGTTTCCGCCAATGTCCGCATCAAAACTGGTATTCGGTCCATGGGCATGGGCTAATCGTGCGAGCGCTGGGTCGTGTACCAGCCCCAATAAGACATCTCGGGCATTCTGCCGCATCAATTCACGCAACAGCCCGGTTGTGTCGGATGATGCACCCGCTCCGGGGTTGTCCTGTACATCTGCGATGACGACGGGTCGGTTGCTGCTATTGGACTTGGCTTTTGCCACCGCCGCGCTTGGTTCCAACAAGCCCGTTTCAAAATCTGGCTCAGCGCGCGCGAGCCGATTCATCAGGTCATCGGCAATCCCATCTGCTGTCTCTTGCGTGGCAGCATAAGCAACCATGGACGGGCCGACGTCCTTGATGTCTGCGGCGGTAAATCCCAAAGCCAGATCTGCATGTTGCAAACCCTCCAGCTGGTCGTGGGCTTCAACAGCCTTGTAAAGCGCGCGTGCCGGGTCTGCGCCCGTGTGTTGGGCGTGGAGAGGGATCAGGTAATCTACCTGACGCCATGCTTTGGCCGGGCGGCGGCCTTGCCATGCTTTCCAAAGCATCTGGAAGGCCCGAGCGCCGGTTTCAGCGATATCGATATGGGGATATGTGCGGTAAATGGTCATCACGTCAGTGGACTGCACCATTTCTTGGGTGATGTTCGCGTGCATGTCCAAACTGGCAACCAGAAGAATATCCTGCCCAATGGTTTCGCGAATACGCTTCAGGAGGGTACCTTCACCGTCATCCAGGCTTTGTGTGACCATCGCCCCATGAAGTTCCAGATAGACAGCATCAAGGGGCGCCATGTCTGAGAGGGCACGAGCAATTTCGCTGTAAACGCGTTCAAAGGCGTCGTCCGTGACAGGCCCGCCGGGCTCGGCGGAGCACCAGAGAATTGGCAACAGCTCGATGTTTTTTTCTGTTTCCGCTGCGCTGACAAAGCCCGACACGCCGAGGTTCGTTCCGCGTGTCCGGTCGATCACCGATCTGCCCCGCAGCATCTCCGGCCAGCTATCCGCCTGCAAGAAGTGCTCATAACAAGTATTCTGCTCAACGAAAGTGTTTGTTTCGTGCTGAAAGCCAGCGATTGCGATGCGCATGGTTTCCTACCTTGTGACAGACCTATTGCAGCTTGTCGGCCGGCCGGTTTACCGCCGTGTCGACACTGCTTTTTTCGGTTTCAGGCGTATCACCAATTCTGACCGAGTCACTGACTTTCTTTGCCTTGCATGAAGTCCAGACGCGGCACATCCCTGACCGCTCGTACAGGGCGGAGCGCGGTCTCATAGACGTTTAGCTGGTTGTGGTTCGTATGGGCCGTTCCGCGATGGATGGTTCCGGCTACCATCGCAGGCCGATCCGCAAAGCGTCATAAATTGCCGCATGAATGTTGCGGGAAGAAACTGCGTCGCCTATCCGGTAGAGATCGAAACTACCGCTGGGGTTCGGCTTCGGAAACACGGAACCTACGCCAGCGACCAAGGCGTCGTGATCAACTTCGCCAAGATTGCGGGACAGAGGTTTGAGCGCAAAGTAAACGTCGTCCAGCGGCAGTGTTCCCTGATTTACAATCACCTGATCGAACAGGCTTTTTTGGGTGTGATCTGAATAGTCCGTGCCAATCGTGGCTTCGAGCAGGTTGCCGGATTTTGATAGTGATAGAAGCGTGTTACAGACGGTGAAAGTTGCGTTTTTATCCTGCAGGCTCCGCATGTAAGGCACGAGGTTCATACCCATCACCTCAGGCGCAAAACTGCGATCACGGGTCATGATCTCTACGTCAGCTCCTGATGCTGCGATGACCTCCGCCGCCATCAAGGCCGGATGATCGCCTGCATCGTCGTAGATCAAGACGTTTTGCCCCGGTGCGACATCGCCAGTCAGAATGTCCCAGGCAGAAACCGCCAGATCATTGCCTTGCGCCAAGATCGTTGTCTGTGGCAGGCCGCCTGTTGCGATGATGACGACATCTGGCACCAAAGCCATCACGTCCTCGCTTTCGGCAATCGTGTTGAAGTGGAACGCAACGTCGCGCGCGGCGCATTGTGCCATTCGCCAGTCGGTGATCCCGATCATTTCCGAACGACGCCGAGATTGTGCGGTCAGTCGGATCTGGCCACCCGGTTCGGCAGCGGCCTCAAGCACCGTCACCTTATGACCCCGCTCCGCTGCAACACGCGAGGCTTCGAGGCCTCCAGGGCCAGCCCCGACCACAATGGCATGCTTCGGGGTCTTCGACGCTGGTATTACGTGCGGAATGGAGAGTTCCCGCCCTGTCGCCGGGTTGTGAATACATAAGGCTTCGCCAGCTTGATAAATGCGATCGAGGCAATAGGTCGCGCCGACACAGGGGCGGATATCATCCTCGCGACCTTCCATCACTTTCTGCACGATCATCGGATCTGCCATATGGGCGCGAGTCATGCCGACCATGTCCAGCAAGCCAGCAGAGACGGCATGACGTGCGGTCGCAACATCAGGAATGCGTGCGGCATGAAAGGTCGGCATACCGGAGGCCCGGCGTATGCGGCCTGCAAAATCGAGGTGAGGGGCGCTTTTCATACCCTGAACCGGGATCACATCCGTCATCGCCGGGTCAGTGTGAATTTGGCCGCGGATCACGTTTAGAAAATCGACCTTCCCACTGTCGCGCAGGCGCTGTGCAATTTCCACGCCTTCTGTTTCAGAAATGCCACCTTCGGCGGTCTCATCCGCTGTGTACCGAACCCCAACGATAAAATCCGGACCCACACGGTCGCGAATAGCGCTTATCACGTCGAAGCCAAACCTGAGCCGATTGTCCAGCGAACCGCCGTATGGCGGATCCATGTCGTTGGTCAAAGGCGACCAGAACTGATCGATGAGATGGCCGTAAGCCTGCAGCTCAATCCCGTCCAGGCCGGCTGTTTGCATCCGTTCTGCTGCGTCCGCATAGTCCGTTACTATCCGGGCAATATCATGGTCTTCCATCTTTTTCGGGAAGGCTCGGTGGGCTGGTTCACGCAGATGAGAAGGGGCAAGAGAGGGCAGCCAATCGCCCTTGCTCCAACCTGTTCGACGCCCCAGATGGGTCAATTGGATCATCACAGCGCAGCCATGGGCATGGCACGCATCGCTGAGCTCTCTCATCCAATGCACGACCTCGTCTTTATAGGCTAATATGTTGTTGAAAGCCGGGGGGCTGTCGCGACTGACCGTAGCTGACCCGGCCGTCATGGTCAGAGCAACACCGGCCTTCGCGCGTATTTCATGGTATGCGCGATACCGTTCCTTGGGCATGCCATCTTCGGGGTATGCGGGTTCGTGACTGGTTGTCATGATGCGGTTCTTCAGCGTTAGGTGTTTTAGCTGGTAGGGCTGCAACAAGGCATCACGGGTCATAGCAAAAAATCCTCAAGGTCAGATTTCGACTGTATGATATCCAATCGATGACGAGGAGGAAAATCGCCGAGGTGTAACCGTGGTGTCTTCGACCGCAACGACATTACCCACGCAAGTTTCGTAAAGCGACTGTCGCCGATGTTGCCTTGGATGGGAGGGTAGATGCGACGCTGGCGGGTCTCGTCAGAGCGCGATAATTGGCGCCAATTGGATAAAAAAATACAATCAATGCCGCTCGCAAAAAAAAGGCAGAAACCATTTTCTGCCCGTTAGGGTCACCATCGTTCTAATTTTTGGGGTGGGGGGTGCGTTACGGTCCGGCAGTGCGGCCCGGCCGTAACGCGATCCAGTCATTCAAGCATTGCTGATTGAAATCTAATTCTGGGGAGAATTTTTGGATACCTCGATTACCAGTTAATTCCGGTTCTCATACACTCTTCAAAGAAGTGGTTCGCAGAGTACACTCTCCGTCACATCCGCACTGTTCCTACAAGATGCGCCAATCCGTCAGAGTCGTATATTGGTAGTGTTGCCTAGGTAAAATTACCTACGCGTCGACAATTCCTCGTTTTCCGGAAAAAGGTTTGCGGCAATCGACAGATTGACCAGATCCGCCACCGAGGCGACGTTCATTTTGTCCAATATGCGTGCACGATGGTGATCGACGGTGCGGGGGCTGATATCGAGGTGGCGCGCTACATCCTTGCTCGAGCTTTGCGCTGGATTCGCAACAAGAAACGCGGCAATTTCCCTTTCGCGGTCCGTCAGGCTCTCAAGCCGTCGGAGTGCCGCGCGGGCGGTTTCCTCACTTTGCCTGTTTTGAACGTCCAGTGCCAGGGCAGCATCAATGCGTTTTATCAGCATATCCTGGCGAAACGGTTTCTCGAGGAAATCCAACGCGCCATATTTCATGGCTTCAACCGCTTCCGGTACGCCTCCGTGCCCCGTTATGAATATGATTGGCAACTTGAACCCACGTTTCCAAAGATGCTGTTGCAACTCCAACCCGGTCATCTCTGGCATGCCGTAGTCAAGGATAAGACACCCGTGCCTGTCGGTGGCGTCACTGTCCAAAAATGCCTGTGCTGAGGCAAAGACCTCCACGGTGTATCCTCGGGTTCGTAAGGCGCGGGACAGGGATGCACGGATATCGTCATCATCGTCGACTATGAAGATGCAAGCTTCAGACATGGGCCGCATCTTCCCGGGTTTTGTGAACCTTTGGGTTCAGCGCGGGCAGGGTGAAACAAAACTGTGCCCGGTTGGCTGCGTCTCGTTGGTACCAGATTTTGCCGCCATGCGCCTCCACGATTGTCCGGCAGATCGACAGGCCGAGCCCCATGCCATCTTTCTTTGTCGTCCGAAACTGTTCGAAGACGTTGGTATCATCGGCAAATCCCGGGCCTGTATCCGTAACCGCGACTAACAGGCCCGTGTCCGTGTTTTGCGCGCTGAGAATAACACGTTTCTCGCTTTCAGGGCCGGTCGCAACGGCCTCGGTGGCGTTCCGCAAGAGATTTACAACGACCTGAGCGATTTGAACGCGTGAGCCATACACAGGATCGAGGTTGGCGGTCTGCGTGCTAATACTCACGCCGTATTCCTTGGCCTCGGGATGTACCAGATGCAATGTCTGCGCGACCAGATCGGCAAAATCGAAATCGGACTTCTCCACGGATTCCTTTTTTACAAAACCACGCAAGGCCTTAATGATATCGCCAGCACGGTGGGCGTTCTGGTCCGTTTCGGTCAGGATATGTTCCAACTCTTCCTTGTTGTCGGTGCCGGATCGCAGAAGAAAAAGCGCACTGTCCATGTTCTGCGAGATTGCCATCAGTGGTTGGTTCAATTCATGCGCCAACCCCGTCGCCATTTGCCCCATGGCATTCACACGGGTTGAATGGGAAAGATCGCGGCTCAACTGTTGAATGCGCCGCTCCGCTTCCTTGCGTTCGGTGATTTCGTCAACAGTGACAACGGCGTGGACTGGCTCGCCATTGTCGTCCCTAATGACAATGACGTTCTCGCTAATCCAGAGGGCGGTTCCGTCCGAGCGCAGATATCTCTTTTCATGCGCATATTCTGATCCTGCCCCCTCCGCATCGCTGAGAAAAACGGCTGCAACAGGGTCGTCCGGATGCGATATCTCATGCACGGTAAGGTGCGACAGAGCATCACTATCATATCCCAGCATCTCGGCCAGTTTACGGTTGGTGCGGATAATTTTCCCAGTTTTTGCCTGAATCTGGGCCATACCTCGCGAAGCGAGATCAAAAGTTCGGTCGTATTCTGTCTCCGACTTCTTGCGCTCGGCAATGGCCTGAACCAGCGTTTCGTTTGCGCGCTCCAACTCTTTGTAGGTTTTTGGCATGGGATCGGAGGGCAAAACCTCGCCCTGCGAAACCAGCGCGGAGCGAACCGCAAATGCACGGACCGGCTTGTGGATGTAGCTGGCAAGCAAGAGACCGATGCAGCCGGAGACCGCTGCAATCGCGACAGCGATCCAGATGTTTTGCGCGCGGTTGGCCTTAATTGGCCCGGTGAAATCGTCCTCGGGGGCATAAACCGCAATGGTCCAGGGCAATTCGTTGCTGATCACGGGCATCACTGTGGAGACATAGGTCGCGCCCTCATACTCGAACCTTGTGGCGACTTCGCGATCCACAGATACGTCAGGACCGGCAAGAAGCCCGCTAAATGCCGCCCGTGCGACGGGGTCTTCAATCTCGCTGATATTCACAAATCGGAAGGTTCCATCGCCGTTGTCCTTGCGGATCAGCGTTTGGTCCGGGTGGGCAATCACGTCTCCATTCTTGTTCAGGATCAGGGCGGTGCCGCTCTCTCCAATATTCAGCCGCGACAGGAAGTCCGAAATCGCATCGATCCCGATGTCCACGCCAATCACGCCGCGAATGTCTCCGCTTGTATCAAAAACGGGCGAAGCGGCGGTGATACCGGGTTTTTGCGAGGTGAAGAAAATGTAGGGGTCCGTCCAAATGCTGGATTGTTCCGTTTCCGCAGATTGGAACCAGGGGCGGGTTCTGGGATCATATGTGTCGGTCGGATCATCCTGGCGCACTACGACATCGTAGTCATTGTCGCGCCAGATCAGTTCGGTCACGCGCTCGTTTTCTTCCCGCTCAATAATCTTGGATCGAAAGGGGCCAGGGCCTTCGCTCCGCATAACGTAAACAAAGCTGCCGCTGTTATCACCGTAGAAGATGCCTGCAAATTGCGGTGAGATCTGCAGTTGTTGAAAGAGCAGCCGTTCCAACTGCTCGAAGTCTTCGCTGGCAATGACCCGATTCTCTGCCAGCCGGGTTGCAAGTTCGACAGCGCCTTTGGCAGGATTCAGAAAGCCTTTGGAGTGTTCGATCGTATTCGTGCCGACATCGCCCAACAGATCGCGGGCATGCTCAAGTAGGGCGCGTTCCGATGTCACAAAAGAGGAAAACACCACAATCGTGACCGCAACAAACTGCAATCCCGCAAGACATAATGCCAAAATCAATCCAAGCGAAAGCTTCATAACACGACTTTTCCTTAATTTTTGGAAGATGTTAAGAGGATTTTGTGGCAGAGCCGCCAATCTTGACGTCACGGCAGTATTTTGCCTGTCGACATAATGAGAAGACTACCGGGATGTAAACCGCTCAGCTTCTTACACCAGATAATTCAGTCCCAAAGCCCTACACCTATGTCAAAGCACGATAGCTGCAGTATGAGAATCTGTGCATTGGTCCGGCAGGGAGGGACGGCTTGTCGATCCCTGGAGCGGGTTGGTTTTCGTCCTTCTGATATGGAAGGTATGGTAGGCCCGGCAGGACTTGAACCCGCAACCAAAGCGTTATGAGCGCTCTGCTCTAACCAATTGAGCTACAGGCCCGCCATACCGGCTGCCTAAGCCGCAGCGTCGCCCGCGTCAAGAGCCTGTTGCCGCGTCTTTGGATTGCAGTTGACGCGGGAATGCTCTAACCCGCGAACAACCAGTGCCAAGGCAGGAGAATGCGCCATGACGTTGCCCGAAAAAGGGGTCACCTACGCGGATGCGGGTGTCGATATTGATGCGGGCAATGCGCTGGTGGACCGGATCAAGCCAGCGGCCAAAAGGACGAACCGGTCTGGTGTGATGGCAGGGCTCGGTGGTTTTGGAGCGCTCTTTGACCTCAAAGACGCCGGGTTCACGGATCCCGTTCTTGTGGCGGCCACTGATGGGGTCGGAACAAAGTTGCGCATTGCGATCGATACAGGGCACGTGGATGGTGTGGGCGTTGATCTTGTCGCAATGTGTGTCAATGACCTTGTGTGTCAGGGCGCTGAGCCCCTGTTTTTCCTCGATTATTTTGCCACCGGCGTTTTGGAGACGGATCAGGCTGCGCGGATCATTGAAGGCATCGCCCTGGGCTGTGAGCGGTCCGGCTGCGCTCTGATCGGAGGCGAAACCGCGGAAATGCCGGGCATGTATCCTCCCGGTGATTTTGATTTGGCGGGCTTTGCGGTTGGTGCGATGGAGCGGGGCGCAGATCTGCCTAGTGGTGTTGCGATTGGGGACGTTTTGCTTGGTCTGGCGTCGGATGGCGTGCACTCAAACGGGTATAGCCTTGTTCGCAAGCTGGTGGAGATATCTGGTTTGGGCTGGGACGATGCATGCCCTTGGACCGATGGTTCACTGGGGGAACAATTGCTGACACCGACGCGCCTTTACGTGCGGCAAGCATTGGCAGCGGTCCGAGCGGGCGGCGTTAACGCCCTGGCGCACATCACGGGCGGTGGTCTCACAGAAAACCTGCCACGTGTGCTGCCTGACACAATGGGAGCCGAAATCGACCTGAATACATGGGTGCTGCCCGAGGTATTCCGCTGGATGGCGCAGACAGGGAAGATGAACGAGAGCGAATTGCTCAAGACCTTCAATTGCGGGATTGGCATGATTCTGGTCGTCGCACCTGACAAAGCTGACGCGTTGACCGAATTGCTCGCCAGCACAGGAGAGGATGTAACGCGGATTGGGCGCGTAACGGACACGCCGGGTGTTCGCTATATCGGCGGCCTCCTGTGACACGGCGGGTTGCCATCTTTATTTCGGGCTCAGGATCGAACATGGTCAAGCTGCTGGACAGCATGCACGGTGACCATCCCGCCCGGGCCTGTGTTGTCTTATCAAACAACCCTGCGGCTGCAGGTCTGGATAAAGCAGAGGCAAAGGGCGTGCCGACTGAGATTGTGCGCCACCAGCCGTTTCACGGTGACCGTACTGCCTTTGAGCATGCCGTGATGGGGGCCATATCGGACCATAAACCGGACTTGATTTGCCTTGCCGGGTTCATGCGAAAGCTGACCGAAGGATTTGTCGGAGAATGGCATGGCCGCATGCTCAACATCCACCCGTCGCTATTGCCCAAGTACAAGGGATTGGACACACATCGTCGGGTGCTGGAGGCCGGAGATGCCGAACACGGTTGTACCGTGCATGAGGTGACTGCACGCCTTGATGATGGCCCAATTCTCGGGCAATCGCGGGTGCCGATCTTACCTGATGATACAGAAGACGGATTGGCCGCGCGCGTATTGGAGCAAGAGCATATTCTCTATCCAATGGTGCTCCGGCGTTTTGCAGCAGGCGATCATACACCTGTTTTTCTGCCGTAAAGAGACGCCTCAAGGGTGTCTGGCCAATACCGCCGGGCTGGTGTAACAGTTTTACGACGGGGTGCACGTATCCAAACTAAGAAAAAGAAAAACCCGAATGAAAACCATAACAACCACCGAAGCGCTGGCTGAATTCTGTTCCGAGGCCGCGCAGTTTGATTATGTCACGGTGGATACAGAGTTTCTGAGAGAACGCACCTATTACTCCAAACTGTGTCTGATTCAATTGGCCATGCCCGGGGAAGACGATAGTACGGCCTGTCTGGTCGATCCGCTCGCCAATGGGATGTCATTGGAGCCACTGTACGATCTTTTTCGCGACACATCCGTCGTCAAGGTTTTCCACGCGGCGCGGCAGGATCTTGAGATTTTCTTTGTGGACGCAGGCGTGTTCCCGGAACCGCTCTTTGATACGCAGGTTGCTGCAATGGTTTGTGGGTTCGGTGAGCAAGTCGGGTACGAGACCCTTGTTCGCCGCATAGCGCATGAGCCCCTTGATAAAACGTCACGGTTCACGGACTGGTCCCGCAGGCCCCTGACGGACGCACAGAAGACCTACGCACTAGCGGATGTGACCCATTTGCGCGTCATCTATGAACATCTTGCAAAGAAGCTCGAACAGTCTGGTCGCAGCCATTGGGTGCGAGAGGAACTGACTGTTTTGACCAGTCCGGAAACCTATGTCATCGCCCCGCAGGAAGCGTGGCGGCGTGTGAAGACCCGCACGAATTCTCCAAAATTTCTGGCTCTTGTCAGAGAACTGGCAGCGTTTCGCGAAACCTATGCCCAAGAACGCAATATCCCGAGAAACCGCGTTTTCAAAGACGATGCTTTGGTGGAGCTGGCGTCGAACAAGCCAAAAACAAATGAGGAATTGGGGCGCTCCAGGTTGCTGCTGCGCGAGGCGCGTCGCGGCGATATCGCTGACGGTATTCTGGCGGCGGTCGCGGCGGGGATTGCGTGCCCGCCCGAAAAGATGCCCAAACCGGACCGGTCTCGGGACAAGCTTCAGGTGAACCCTGCACTGGCTGATTTGCTGCGCGTTCTGCTCAAGGCGAAAACAGAGAGTGCAGGTGTCGCGGCCAAGCTGATCGCACCGGCATCCGATCTTGACGCGATTTCGGCGGGTATGCGGGATTTGCCAGCCCTGAAAGGGTGGCGGCATGAAGTGTTTGGTGAAGACGCATTGCGTTTGTGTGAAGGACAAGTCGCCCTGGCCGCACATGATGGTGCGGTCAGGATAATCTCGCTCGACTGACGCCTTGGGCGACTAGCGGCGCCGCTCCAGCGCGTTTTGCAGACCTTCCACCCGGATCGTGCGCGTGCCCTGCAATTCCTGATCGGTCAACTGGCGCGCGACAATCACTTGGCGCGATTCAGGTGTCCCGCCTGAAACGCGAGCGTACTGAGCCTGCAACTGATATGTGAGAACGCCGTCGACGGGTAGCTCATCCTCATTTGCGGGTGTCAGTTGTGCATTGAATGCGCCAAAGCTGGCAGACTGCCCGGTTGCGCGAATGATCAGGCCGCCTGGTACTCTTTCCAGTGTGAGGTCGGACACCGCGTCGATCGTCGATCCAAGGTATGGCTGCGGCGTATTTCGCGATTGGAAAATCCCTGTCCGCTGAGGGATCAAAGGGTTGGCCTCGTCAATTGGCTCCAGAACGGACTCGTCGGGTGCATCATTGCCAAACCAGTTCACCGGGTTAGCCATGCTGCCGCAACCCGCGAGCAGTATGAGCGACAGCAAGAGTGCAGGGGTTTTTACGTGCATGGATCTGCCAATCTTCTTATCCGTGTCCCTGAACTAGACTATCTGGAGGGCGTTGAAAAGCGTCCCGTGAGGGGGTGGACCTTTGGTGTTTTGCGACATACCTCTTTGGCAAAGAATAGGACGTGTCATGGCTCAGGCTGAATTCGAAGAACTGGTGGAAGACTTTGAGTTTCTGGATGATTGGGAGGATCGCTACCGCCTGGTCATTGAGGAAGGCAAAGCCATGACGCCGCTTGATGATGCCTTGAAAGTGCCAGCAACCAAGGTCGATGGCTGCGCCAGTCAGGTCTGGCTGCATGTGACCCCCGAAAACGGCACGATGCAATTTGAGGGGGAAAGTGACGCCATGATCGTGAACGGTTTGATCGCCGTGCTGCGAAAGCTCTACAACGGGGTGCCGATTCAGGACGTGCTGAGCGTGGACGCGCGGGCTGAGATGGAGCGCCTGGGTTTGAACGATCATCTTTCGGCTCAGCGGTCCAACGGGTTGCGTGCCATGATCGAACGACTTCGGGAAGTGGCAGCGGCCAGCAGCTAGCCGTCGGACTATAGCTGTTCAAGCGCCTTTGAGAGATCGCCGTAGCCGGTCAACCGTCGCTCGAATGCCAAACCCAACCGCTCTGCGCAGGCTTTTGCTTTCTCGGTCAATTCCGGATCATCGGTTTGCGCCTGATAGACCAGTTTCTCATAGTTGGCAAAATACATGTTCCGCAATTCGGGATGCCGGTCGAGGCCCATGGGTTTGACGATGAATGCATCAAACTGGCGCACCAGAAAGTCAGTCAGGTAAAAGGTGGTCAGGTTGTCTTCGGATGTTTCCGCAAAGCGGTCGTTGCCCTCAAAAAAGCTGTAACAATGTGGCCCCGCGATCATCTCGACACCAAGTTCCGCGCAGGCTGCTTGCAAGAGACCTCCTGTGCCGCAATCGGCATAGGCGACAAAGATGCGCTGGTAGTCTTTTTCGTGCTTGGCCACAGCACCGCGAACCGCCTCGGTGATCTTGTCAGGATACAGGTGATAATTCGCGGGCAGGCAGGTCAGATCCAGATGGGTCCATCCATTGGCGTTTTTCAGGTCGATGATTTCGCGCGCGAGTGCGCCACAGGCGATGACCAGCACTTTGCCTGTGTGTTCATAAAGCGGCAGGCCGTCCTGGGTCAGCTTATTGTCATTCAGATCATCCATTTGGACTCACATGTAAAAAAGGCCCGTCCCGGTGCGCCGGGACAGGCCTTTGGAAATCTGGCGGCTGTCTCAGGCGGTCTTCTGGTTGTGCTTTCGCCCGACCCATTCCTTGGCTGTTTCCACCGCAACGGCGGCGTCGCGGCAGTAGGCATCGGCGCCGATTGCTTTGCCGAATTCTTCGTTCAGCGGCGCGCCACCGACGAGAACAATGTAGTCATCCCGCACACCTTGTTCCACCATCGTGTCGATGACGACCTTCATGTAGGGCATGGTTGTTGTCAGCAATGCCGACATGCCAAGGATTTCGGGCTGCTCTTTTTCCAAGGCTTCCATGTAGGCTTCAACCGGATTGTTGATGCCAAGATCGACAACCTCGAATCCAGCGCCTTCCATCATCATGCCGACGAGGTTCTTGCCGATGTCGTGAATGTCGCCTTTTACAGTGCCGATGACCATTTTTCCGACGCGCGGCGCACCGGTTTCGGCCAGCAGCGGCTTGAGGATGGCCATGCCGCCCTTCATCGCGTTGGCGGCCAAGAGGACTTCAGGCACAAAAAGGATGCCGTCGCGGAAATCCGCACCAACGATGGTCATCCCACCCACCAGCGCTTCGGTCAAGATCCTGTAGGGTTCCCAGCCGCGCTCTAGCAGAATGTCCACGGCTTCTTCGATTTCCTCCTTGAGGCCATCGTAAAGGTCGTCGAACATCTGTTGGACAAGTTCTTCGTCGTCAAGTTCCGACAGGATGATATCGTCTTCTTCTGACATGCCTTTTCCTTCAACTTAGGCCGAAGCCGTTTTGTAGGTTTTGATCATCTTTCACCTGATTGGCGGTATTTCACTGTCCGATTAGCGACACAGGGGAAACGGAGTGCGACGCGAATGGGACAAAAAGTGCGGAAAACTCTACACGTAAGGCGCTCATTTTGCCTTTGTCGCCCAATAGTTGTGCCACAAGAGCGTTTTGAACCGACCGCATCGTCTCGCGCCTTTTCAGTTGCTAGACTGCGCGTCTTCGGCGACGGGTACTTCTGCGGCCCTCGGGTTGGTTGGCCTCCGTGCCGTCCACGGTCGATGAGAAGGCCCCAAGGCGATCAACGATTTCGTCGAGTGTAGGTGGGTGATCCATGGTTCGGGTATCCAGCGCCTCACGCATCAATCTCAGGTGCTCGGGCTGCGTGCCGCAGCAGCCTCCGACAATACGGGCACCACAAGCGCGCGCCATCACAGCATAATCAGCCATCAATGCGGGCGTGCCATCGTAATGAATATGCCCGTCGACGTATTTGGGAACACCAGCGTTGCCCTTGGCAATAATCGGTCTCTCCGGTCCTTGCGCCACAAAGCCAAGCACCGTGCGCAACAGGTCGGACGCACCGGTGCCGCAGTTTGCTCCAAAGCCGAGAGGCGCATGATCACCAAGCTCATCTACCATCTTGACCATATCCGCACTGGTCAAACCCATCATCGTGCGCCCGGCGGTGTCAAAGCTCATGGTTCCGCACCATGCCAATCCCGCCAGCGAAAACCCTTCGGCAGCGGCCCGGTATTCCTCAGGGGCACTTATGGTCTCAAGCCAGCCCACATCCGCGCCTCCTTCTTTCAGGCCGTCGGCTGTTTCGTGGAATATCTCCACGGCGATGGCATGGCTCAAGGTGCCAACAGGTTCCATGATGTCACCGGTCGGTCCGACAGAACCTGCCACAATAACGGTCCGGTTCGCGCGATCAGCCACCTCTCGACCGAGTTCCGCTGCAACCCTGCTGAGCTCATGGGCGCGTTTTTCCGCAGAATGCAGCTTTAGTCTGGAGGCATTGGCGCCAAAGGAATTTGTCAGGAAAAGATCACAGCCAGCATCTACGGAATCGCTGTAGAGTTTCTCGATTTTCTTCGGTTCATCGGTATTCCAAAGCTCCGGCGCATCGCCTGACATCAATCCCATGTTGAAAAGGTTGGTGCCAGTGGCGCCATCCGCAAGGAGCGTACCTTTTTCCGTGAGCAGATCGATGAGAGGGTTGGGCATTACGTCACTCCACAGCTATTGTGGCGGTCTTGTCATGCGTTCTCTCTTGAAGCAAATTCATATTATTCATCATTGTTATGAATAATGTGGTTGCCAGTAAGCAGGGGTTATGCAGCGGGCTTGCGGAGACCACAAAAAAACCGCGCCGACAAGACGGGCGCGGTTCATTTTCGAAATTTCGGGCGGGTCAGTTTTCTTCCATCATCTGACGTTTGGCCTCAACCATCAATGCCGCCATCTGCGCCCGGATTGTTGCCTCATCAGCCTTGGTGCCCAAATCGCCGGATACTTTGCGGTAGACGTCTTCGTCACCCGCTTCCTCGAAGTCTGATTTTACGACTTCTTTTGCATAGTCGTCAGCTTCCGTACCCGATTTACCAAGAAGCTCAGCGGCCCAGAGGCCAAGCAATTTGTTACGCCGTGCTTCGGCTTTAAACTGCATTTCAGCATCGTGGGCATATTTGTTCTCGAAGGCGTTTTCACGGTCATCGAAGGTCGTCATTGGCGCGTCTCCCGGAGATTATTTTTGCGTTGTACAAGATATGCGAATTTGCGCGGCTTAGTGCAAGGTACCCCGTGCCTTGCAGCATAGCCGGGCTTACACTAAGAGAGGCGCAGAGCAGCCCCGGTTCTCGGGGCACAGTCGCGAAAGGACGCCCATGGCCCGGCGCAAGAAAATCTACGAAGGCAAAGCGAAGATTCTTTATGAAGGCCCCGAGCCCGGGACCATCGTGCAATACTTCAAGGATGATGCAACGGCGTTCAATGCCGAGAAAAAAGCGGTTATCGAGGGCAAAGGTGTCTTGAACAACCGCCTTTCAGAATTCTTCATGACGGGCCTGGGCCACATTGGCGTTCCGACACATTTTATCAAACGACTGAACATGCGTGAGCAACTTGTGCGCAGCGTGGATATCATTCCGCTTGAGGTGATCGTGCGCAATTATGCCGCAGGGACCATGTCGCAACGCCTCGGGCTGGAAGAGGGGACTCAGCTGCCACGTCCGATAGTAGAGTACTGCTACAAAGACGACAAACTGGGTGATCCGCTGGTGACCGAAGAACATATCGCGGCCTTCGGCTGGGCCAGTCAGCAGGATATGGACGACATCCTGAGCCTGGCACTGCGTGTAAATGATTTTCTTTCCGGCTTGATGTATGGCGTCGGCATTCGCCTCGTGGATTTCAAAATCGAGGTCGGTCGGGTCTATGATGGTGACTTCCAGCGGTTGGTGATCGCAGATGAGATCAGCCCGGACAGCTGCCGCTTGTGGGATATCGAAACCGGACAAAAGCTCGATAAGGATGTATTCAGACGCGATCTGGGAAACCTTGCCGATGCGTACACCGAGGTTGCCCAACGTCTTGGCGTGATGCCGAAGAATGCAACCCCCATAACAAAACCAACTTTGATCAACTGAGCTGGCCAGCAGACCAAACATAGAGGCAAAAAATGAAAGCACGCGTGCACGTAATGCTGAAGAACGGAGTTCTCGACCCGCAAGGTGAGGCGGTTCGTCATGCCCTTGGGGCGTTGGGATTCGAAGGCGTGAACGGCGTGCGGCAAGGTAAGGTCATCGAACTTGATCTCGATGATGGCGCGTCCGAAGACGACGTGAAAGCGATGTGTGAAAAGCTGCTCGCCAACACGGTGATCGAATCCTACTCGGTGGAGATGTCCTGATGCATGCGGCGGTTGTCGTTTTTCCAGGGTCCAACTGTGACCGGGACCTCGCTGTGGCCTTTGAAGCGGCCGGCGCAAAAGTGTCGATGGTCTGGCACAAAGACACCGAGATGCCAGCTGGTGTCGACGTCATCGGCATACCGGGGGGCTTCTCGTTCGGCGATTATTTGCGTTGTGGTGCGATTGCCGCCAACTCACCCATCTGCCGGTCCGTGATCGCGCATGCGGATCGGGGCGGGTATGTGCTGGGCATCTGCAATGGGTTTCAGGTTCTGACGGAGACCGGTTTGTTGCCAGGTGTTTTGCTGCGCAACGCGGGGCTGAAATACATCTGCAGGACTGTCGGGCTGACGGTTGAGACCTCGGCATCTCCTTACACGCAAGGGTATAACGCGGGCGATGTGATCGATATTCCGATTGCGCACCATGATGGCAATTACTTTGCAGATGACGAAACCATAGAGCGTTTGAAGGCCGAGGATCGGATTGCGTTTTCCTACACCGACAACCCCAATGGTGCCAAAGCCGACATTGCAGGGATCCTGTCAGAGAACCGGCGTGTATTGGGCATGATGCCGCACCCAGAACGGGCGGCGGATTCCGTCCATGGCGGCACCGACGGGCAGGCGCTCTTCCGCGCATTGGCAGGGTCCTTCGCGATGGCGTGACTTGAGCAGGTCTATGCCTTTGGCATAGTCTCGCCGCATGGAGCGCGACCCATCATCAGACCAAGATACACCGATCGCCACGTGGCGTGTCCGCATGGCCGTGGGGGTCATTCTTGTGGTTGCCGTGATTGTGGTGTCGGTCAGCAACAAACTTCTGACCGACAGGTTTACCGATAGCACCCGCGACCGGGCAGAGTTACGGCTGGCACTTTACAGCGGTAACCTGCTGGCCGAGCTTCGGCAAAATGCGATTGTCCCGCAATTGCTGGCGCGCGACCCGGAACTCATCGGCGCCCTTAATTCTGCGGATTACACCGCGTCTACCCGGCGCCTCATCTCTTTTGTTGAAGAGATTGGTGCCGCGTCTTTGATGTTGCTGGATATCGACGGTCGAACAGTGGCCGCAACCGACCGCAACCGCCTAGGCGAGGGACACCGATCAGAGCCTTATTTTGTTGATGCAATTCGATCCAATGCCACGATTTTCACTGTGGCGGAACGCGAAACCGGCGGATACGGCTTCTTCTACTCCCGTCGCATGCAATCGGGGTCGGAAGTGCTGGGGGTGATTGTGGTTGAGGTTGATCTGCAGAAGTTCGGCAGGGCCTGGGCAGGCATTTCAGATGCGGTCATCGTCACAGACAGCACAGGCACGATCATCCTGACAACCGAACCGCGTTGGCGAGGGCGCACCGAAGAAGAGGCGTTGGCACGCCAAACGCCGCAAAACGCGATCCAGCGAGCCATTCAGGCCACCGCGGATTGGACGGCCTTGCCGCCCGACGCCTATTTGCAGGGCGAAGCAGTGATGCGGTTGGAGAACCGTATCCCGTTTCGCGGCTGGCGCATGACAAGCTACACCACCTACGCGTCGGTGCGCGAACGTGTGAACGGTGTCCTGGCGCTGGAGATCATGGGGTTCGCGATTCTGTTGGCTCTGACCTTCTATGCACTCAGCCGTCGCACGGCGTTGCGCATGGCACTTTTCCAGCGAGAATCTGCCGAGTTGCGCTCGCTCAACGCTGCGTTGCAGCGGGAAATCGCCGAACGGAAACGGGTGCAGGAAACTCTCGCCGTGGCGGAACAAACGCTTGAACAATCAAGCAAACTCGCCGCCTTGGGGGAGATGTCTGCCGCCGTCAGTCACGAACTCAACCAGCCGCTTGCAGCGATGAAAACATACCTTGCTGGCGCACGTCTTTTGTTGAAACGAAACCGCCCGGATGAGGCATTGTCATCCTTTGGGCGTATCGATGATCTGATCGAGCGCATGGGCGGGATCACCCGCCAACTCAAATCCTATGCGCGCAAAGGGCAGGAGGCGTTTTCACCAGTGGACATGGGCGATGCGCTCAATGCCAGCCTTGCGATGATGGAGCCTCAACTGCGTCAACGGCAGGTTCAGATTACCCGTATCATTCCGGACGAACGGGTCGAGGTGATGGGAGACAGGCTGCGGATAGAACAGGTTATGGTGAACCTTTTGCGCAATGCCATTGATGCGACCAAATCCGAGCGTGATCCGAAGGTGGAGATCATCCTCTCTGCTGGTGAGACCGCGACCCTGACAGTGCGCGACAATGGCCCTGGCATCGAAGACCTCGATGCGCTGTTCGAGCCGTTCTACACCACCAAGCAGCCAGGCGATGGCGTCGGGCTAGGACTTGCTATCTCGTCTCAGATCGTGACAGACCTTGGTGGACGGCTGACAGCGCGCAACGGGCAGGCGGGCGGCGCGGTATTTGAAATGCAATTGCCCATTCTGGGCAGCGAAGACCAAGCAGACAGTATAACAAGGGCGGCGGAGTAGATTATGACCCAAGCCATGAAAATTGCGATTGTAGATGACGAACAGGACATGCGGCAGTCGATCAGCCAATGGTTGGCGTTGTCGGGATACGACACGGAAACCTTTGGCAGTGCCGAGGACGCGCTGAAAGTTCTGGGGCCGGAATATCCGGGTATTGTGATCTCGGACATCCGCATGCCCGGCATGGACGGCATGCAGTTCCTCAAAAAACTGATGGGCAACGATTCAGCCCTGCCGGTCATCATGATCACTGGCCATGGTGATGTGCCGATGGCGGTGGAGGCGATGCGTGTCGGCGCTTTTGACTTCCTTGAGAAACCTTTCAACCCGGACCGGATGTCGGAACTGGCGAAGAAAGCGACTGGTGCGCGGCGCTTGGTGATGGATAACCGTGCTTTGCGGCGTGAATTGTCCGATGGCTCACAGCTTATGAAAAAGCTCATCGGGCAAAGTCCGGTCATGGAACGCCTGCGCGAGGATATTCTCGATTTGGGCCAGGCAGATGGTCATGTGTTGATCGACGGTGAAACCGGCACAGGCAAAACCCTGGTGGCACATGCCCTGCATGCGGTTGGAAGCCGCGCGGGCAAGAAATTCGTGCTGGTCAGTTGTAGTGCCTATGAGGAAGACGCGCTGGCGAAACGTCTTTTTGGCCCGATGATGCCAGAGGATGCTCAGCTTCCCGCAGTAGAGGAAGCGCGCGGCGGAACATTGGTGCTGGAGGATATCGAGGCGCTGTCCGAGACGATGCAGGCGCGATTGTTGAGTGTCATTAACGAACAAGGCACCCCGGCCGAGACGCGTATCGTTGCGATCTCGAACCTGCAGGAAGCGGGCCGCACATCAGAAGATGTGCTGCGGGCTGACCTCTTTTATCGCCTGGCGGCGTTGCGGATTACAGTGCCACCGCTCCGGATGCGGGGCGAGGATATTTTGACGCTCTTTACCCGGCTGAGCGAGCAATTTGCTGAGGAATATGGATGTGATGCACCGCAAGTTTCAGCCCAAGAAGCTGCGCAACTATTGCAAGCCCCTTGGCCGGGCAACGTGCGGCAGTTGATCAACCTTGCAGAACGGGCTGTCTTGCAGTCACGGCGCGGGGCAGGAACCATATCCTCCCTGTTGATGAACGATCATGAAGACATGCAGCCGGTGATGACAACCGAGGGCAAGCCGCTGAAGGAATACGTCGAAGCCTTTGAGCGGATGCTGATCGATAACACCATGCGCAGGCATCGTGGTTCGATTGCGAGTGTCATGGAAGAGCTTTGCCTGCCACGGCGTACGCTCAATGAAAAGATGGCGAAATACGGATTGCAGCGTTCAGACTACCTCTAGTTGAATTAATTTATCCATCTTTTTAGTCGGTTGCGACCAAAACGCGGCCGATGAACCAGATTGCCCATTGTCAATCGGCCCACGGTGGCTTTATCTAGTTGTCAGGGAGGCGGCGCAGGAGCGCCCGTTTTCCCAAAATGAGATTCGCTGCCTTGCGCATGACACGTCACAACAGGGACGCACGCCAAGGCAGACCGATTGAGCCGGAAACGGCTAAGGAACCGCTGACGCAGAGAGGGGCAAAATTGCCCCGAAGGCGCAGTTTATAACGGATACGTGGCTGCCCATTGGCGCGCACGTGTCGGAGAAGAACCGCGATGACGCGCGTAGATGCAATGAGCAGTTCAGCCGGGGCCCCAGAGGCCCGGCCTGTTCGCGTGTCTCAAATCGCCCTGACAAGACATAAACCACATCTGTCCGGACCCCCCGGGACGGAGAGGTCGTGGCTGTGCAATTTGGAAATATGGCTAAGAAAATGCTTATCGATGCCACCCACGCGGAAGAAACCCGCGTTGTGGTGGTGGACGGAAACAAGGTTGAGGAATTTGACTTTGAATCCGAAAACAAACGCCAGCTTGCTGGCAACATTTATCTCGCAAAAGTAACACGAGTCGAACCGTCTCTGCAGGCGGCTTTTGTTGACTATGGCGGCAACCGCCATGGTTTTCTCGCTTTTTCCGAGATTCATCCGGATTACTATCAGATCCCGGTGGCAGACCGTCAGGCCCTGATGGAGGAAGAACGCGCCTACGCCGAGGCCCAAAAGGCCAAGGAGGAGGATGAGGACAAACCCAAACGTCGGCGGACCCGCAGCAGGTCCAAGTCCAAAGCCGCGGAAACTTCGGCCGATGATGCGATAGCGACCAAGGACGTGAATACCGATCAGATCGAAGGTATGCAGACCATTGATCTTGACGACGAAGAAGGTACCTCACCGATGGAACGGGTCCCGGAAACGCCCGTGGAGGAGCCGGAAGACGTCAAAGAGGATGACGCCGCCGATGCTGCCACCTCTGACACTGCTGCCAAAGAACCAACAGATGTTGAGTCCTCGGAAACCCCGGCAGACGCCGAGACAGCTGAAACGATGGAGTCCGCGGCAGAGAACACACCGGACAATGACGAAGCACCGGATGAAGAGTCGGCGGATGACGGTGATCAAGACACCGATGACGACGATGAGACCGCGCGGAAATCGGACGCTTCTGCGAAAGATGACACCATCGAATCTGTTGCAGATGACGATGACCAGGATGACATCCGTCCAGCGCGCAAACCGCGACCGCGCCGGTATAAAATTCAGGAAGTCATCAAGGTGCGCCAGATATTGTTGGTGCAGGTCGTCAAGGAAGAACGCGGCAACAAGGGTGCTGCACTCACCACTTATCTCAGCCTGGCTGGCAGATACTGTGTCCTTATGCCCAATACGGCGCGCGGTGGCGGCATCAGCCGCAAGATCACGAACGCGGCAGATCGTAAGAAACTCAAGGACATAGCGAACGAAATTGAAGTGCCGCAAGGCGCCGGTTTGATTGTCCGTACCGCCGGTGCGAAACGGACCAAGGCCGAAATCAAGCGTGACTATGAGTATCTTCAGCGCCTGTGGGAGCAAATCCGCGAGTTGACGTTGAAATCAATTGCGCCCGCCAAAATCTACGAGGAAGGCGACCTGATCAAACGTTCGATCCGCGATCTTTACAACCGCGACATCGACGAAGTCTTTGTCGAGGGGGAGCGTGGCTATCGCATCGCCAAGGACTTCATGAAAATGATCATGCCGTCCCACGCAAAGAACGTGAAGCTTTACAGTGAAGGATTGCCGCTGTTTGCGCGGTATCAGGTCGAAAGCTATTTGGCGTCGATGTTTAATCCCACGGTACAGTTGCCGTCTGGGGGTTACATTGTAATCGGGGTGACTGAGGCACTGGTTGCGGTGGACGTAAACTCCGGAAGGGCGACGAAAGAAGGCTCTATCGAGCAGACCGCCCTGAAAACCAACCTGGAAGCCGCCGATGAGGTCGCTCGCCAGTTGCGGTTGCGCGACCTTGCCGGTCTGATCGTCATTGATTTCATCGATATGGACGAGCGCAAAAACAACACCGCCGTCGAAAAGCGCATGAAAGACAAGCTCAAGACCGATCGCGCCCGCATTCAGGTCGGTCGGATCTCAGGGTTTGGTCTGATGGAAATGAGCCGTCAACGTCTGCGGCCGGGGATGATCGAGGCGACAACGCAACCCTGTCAGGCTTGTCATGGTACCGGTCTGATCCGCTCTGATGACAATCTGGCGCTGTCGATCCTGCGTCAGATCGAAGAAGAGGGTACGCGGAAACGCTCCCGGGAAGTGTTGATCAAAGCGCCGGTCGGCATTGCGAACTACCTGATGAACCAAAAGCGCGAACACATCGCGCAAATAGAGGCACGCTACGGGCTCTCTGTCCGGATCGAAGGTGATCCGACGCTGGTCAGCCCCGATTTCAGTCTCGAAAAATTCAAAACAGCGACGCGCGTTGTTACAGCGACTGCTGCTAAGGTTGTTTCGGTCGATACCTCGTTGATGGATCAGGTCGACACGGAAGATGACGTTGCCGAGGACAATGCACCAGCAGGCGACACTGGAAATGGTGAAAGCGACGGAGAGGGTCGCCCGAAACGTCGCCGTCGTCGCCGGCGGCGCGGGCGGAGTAAGAACAACAACACCGATAACCCCTCCAACGGAAACGATAATGCTGAGGGTGAAACACCTGCATCGGATGCCGAGCAGGGCGCAGAGCCGACGGTTCATGCGAACCAACCCGAGACCAGGCCAGAGGACTCCGCTCAGGCATCTGAGACGTCTGGTGAAGTCAGTGCAGAAACGCCAGAGGACAAGCCTAAGAAAGCCACCCGGAGCCGTAGCCGCACCCGCAAGCCCCAGAAGGAAGAGGCAGCTCCCGAAACGCAGGAAGTTCAGACTGGAGAACCAACGCCAGATGATGGGTCGCCGACAGGCGCAACAGAAGAGGAAAAACCTGCGAAACCGAAGCGGAAGCGGGTTACGCGCAGCAAGAAGGTCGCGGCCAGCGAGGAGGTCGCTGCAGCGGCACCAGAAGCTGCACCCGCCGAAAGCGAAGCGCCGACACCTGAGCCATCCCCCGCGCCGGAGCCCGCTCCACAGGCCGCTCAGGCTGCTTCTAGTACCAACGCAGATGTCGTATCGGTCGAAGCGACCGACGCACCCGCCAAGCCCAAACGCAGAGGATGGTGGTCACTGGGGGGATAATCACCTCGTGATAAAAAAGCGCGCCTTCGGGCGTGTTTTTTTTAGGTCTTGCGGATCACATAGGTTTGCATCTGACCTGCCAAATCGCTCGATACCAATTCGTGACCGGTCTCTGCGCAAAAATGGGGTACGTCGACGATCGCGGCGGGGTCATCGGCCAGTACCGTAAGCGTGTCGCCACGGTCAAGCGATTGAAGGCGTTTGCGCGCCTTCAGAACAGGAAGCGGACATAACAATCCGGTGGCATCCAATGTGAAACGATCATCCGTCATGGGGTTCAGATAAGCGTGATGTTTCATCCTGTCCACAAGGATGTGACCGCCCTCCGGGGTGACGCGGCGAAGGCGATAGGCTAGGGGTGATTCATGTTCGGAATAGAGATCATAGACGCGGGCCTGCTACCGGCCATGCTGGTCGCCCTGTTAGCAGGTGTGATCAGCTTCCTTAGCCCCTGCGTACTGCCCATTGTGCCCCCTTACCTGGCCTATATGAGCGGTGTCAGTCTAAACGAGATGTCGGGCGAAACCGCCGCTCGAAGACGCGCGGTGATCGCAGCACTGTTCTTTGTCATGGGGTTGAGCACGGTTTTCCTGATTTTGGGGTTCACCGCCTCTGCCTTTGGCGCGTTCTTTTTGCAAAACCAGATCCTTTTTGCGCGCATATCAGGAATCGTTATCATCGTGTTCGGCCTGCATTTTCTCGGCGTGTTCCGGATACCGTTTCTCGACCGCGAAGCGCGCATGGATGCAGGAGACAAAGGTGGGTCTAGCTTTGGGGCCTACGTGCTCGGGCTCGCCTTCGCTTTTGGATGGACGCCGTGCATCGGACCCCAGTTGGGTGCAATCCTGTCGCTTGCCGCATCCGAAGCTTCCGTCAGCAGAGGGACCTTCCTGCTTGGCGTCTACGCAGCTGGCCTGGGTATTCCATTCTTGCTGGCGGCGATGTTTATCACGCGTGCCATGGGGGTCATGAACCGCCTTAAGCGGCACATGCAGACCATCGAGCGTGTCATGGGCGGACTACTATTGGCTGTTGGGGTGGCCATGGTCACCGGCGCGTTCACAACTTTTTCGTGGTGGTTGCTGGAACGCTTTCCGGCCTTGGCAACTTTGGGTTAATCCTTCTAGACTAGCCTCCAAGCCCGCCCGGTAGAGCAGGGGCAGCAAGAGGCCCTATAATGAGCAGCACAGCGTCACCCCCTGTTCGGCATCGTCGGGTCTTTTACATTCCTGGATATGATCCTTTCCCTCCGCGACGCTATCGTGAACTTTATCGAACAGAAGCCGCCGCGCAGGCAGAGATTTCTGGTTACGATATTGCCTTGAAGCCGGGTCTGATGGATGGCGATGGATTTGGTTGGCGTGTCGCCGCAATGATGGACGGCCAACCCATTCGAACGGATGTCGAAGTATTGGTTTGGTCTGACATCGTGCAAAACAGCCGGCCGCAATTCGTTTTTGCAACCTATCTGGATCTTGTCAGGACGGTTTGGATCTATATCTCGACCGGCGCGTTTTTCAGGCTGATGCAGCTGCGAAAGGGACCAGTGCTCGCTGCACTTTACCCCATCATGGCACTCTTGTTGCAAGCACAACTAGCCTTCTGGTTGAGCTGGGCCATGAACCGGATCGTCACGGCAATGGGGGGGGATTTGGTGCCGGGGGCCCCAACGCCACTAGTGAGTACGGTTGCTTTGGGTCTTGGGGCAATGGTGGGTTTGTTCACGCTCAGGTGGTTTCGGGAAAACGATGGGAAATTCTTTGCCTACTACCTGATGCATGATTTTGCATACAGCGCATCTGAACGCGGTGCCTATCCGCCCGCGCTCGAGTCTCGGCTGATTGATTTCCGGCGCAGCATTGAAGCGGCCATGGAAAGCGACGTGGATGAAGTGCTTGTGGTCGGCCATTCTTCGGGGGCGCATCTGGCGATCAGTGTGCTGTCCGATCTCGCCAGAACGATCGAATTCTCCAAGGAAACGCCGTCACTTGCGTTCCTGTCTGTCGGGCATGTCGTACCGATGGTGTCTTTTCTGCCCGAGGCAAAAAGACTCCGTCGTGATTTGCTGGCGGTTGCGCAGAACCCGAACATTACCTGGATAGATGTTACCGCCCCGGGCGATGGGTGTTGTTTCGCCCTTTGTGATCCAGTGGCGGTGACAGGTCTGAAGCCGGACCCGAAATACGGCCCGCTTGTATTATCCGCGGCATTTACCAAAAACCTGTCGCCCGCACGTTGGAAATCGCTTCGCTGGCGGTTTTTTCGACTCCATTTTCAATACCTTTGCGCTTTCGATATGCCGCGCAACTATGATTACTTTAAGGTAACGGCGGGTCCGATGCGGCTGGCGGATCGCTATGCCGGGCGCACGTCGTCACCTTCATGCATCGAAAAACCCGTAAACACTTACCGGAGTATTTCGTGACGCCCGATGTGCCTCCGAAACCGCAAAGCCGCGCGGAACGCATTTCACTGTGGCGCTACTTGCGGCTTTTCCGACGCGATATTTTGTCCGCGCAACCTGAAAAGCTTTACCGCGCCTGGATGGCAGAGTTTCGGACGCCGTTTTTTCGCAGTTACCTCGCCAATGATCCTGACCTGATCCGGACCGTTCTCAAAGAAAGGCCAATGGACTTCCCGAAATCCAACAGGGTGGGAGAGGGGTTGCGCCCGCTTCTGGGGCAATCGGTTTTTTTGACGAACGGTGAGACATGGTTGCGGCAAAGGCGCATTATTGATCCGGCTTTTGAAGGCGGACGCCTGCGTGAGAGCTTTGATGCGATACGGGCAGCATCGCAGGCAGCAGCCGAGCGAATGACTGCCCATGTGGGTGAAACGATAGAGATCGACGCAAAGGCAAGTCATGCCGCTGCAGACGTGATTTTTCGCACATTGTTTTCGGTGCCCATAGAAGACGAGATCGCAAACCAAACGTTCCGGGCTTTCCAACGTTACCAGCGCAGCCAGCCGATTCTGAATCTGGCCGCCTTTCTTCCATTGCCGCGTTGGATGCCACGCGGATTTCGCAAGCAGACGCTGGAAAGTGCCGAAGAGATCAGGACACTGATCAGCCGAATGGTTGCAGAACGGCAAGGTCTGATCGAACGGGATGAGGCGCCACCTGATCTGGCAACCAAAATCATGACCACGCCGGACACAGAAACGGGGGAACGGTTTGGCCAGTCCGAAATGGTCGATCAGGTGGCGATCTTTTTTCTGGCGGGTCACGAAACCAGTGCTTCAACACTGGCCTGGGCCCTATATCTCCTTGCGCTCTATCCGGAATGGCAAGACCGCGTTGCCCAAGAAATTGCAGATGTTGAGGCAAGAGACATCAGCGACATGGCGAAATTGCGTATTTCACGCGATGTCATCCGGGAAACGCTCAGGCTCTATCCGCCCGTGCCGATGATGGTCCGGGAGACAACGGGCATAGAGGTGTTTCGCAAGCGGACCATCAAGACGGGGGCGCAAGTAGTGCTTAGCCCATGGCATGTGCATCGACATACGCGGCTTTGGGATCGCCCTGACGCCTTTGACCCTGCGCGCTGGCAAAGCGATGCGGGACGGGAAAGCGCACGCGCTGCATTCATCCCTTTCAGCGCGGGACCACGGGTCTGTCCCGGCGCGGGTTTCGCAATGTTAGAGGCTGTTTTGATGCTGACATCGATTTTGAAACTGGTGAAAGTTGAAATAACGGACCGGCCACCCCCCGTTCCCGTTGCGCATTTGACGGTCCGGGCGCGCGATGGCATCTGGCTGCGCGTTGTCCGCCGCTAACATGTACCATCCTGCGAGCCATTGATTTATGCACATCACACGGGGCGGAATCAGGAAGGAAGAGTTTTGATGTCAGAAGTTCAGAAAATGCGCAGCCAAATGAAAAGTGGTATGGGCTTTATCGCGGCGCTGGACCAGTCCGGCGGTTCCACCCCCAAGGCGCTGAGCCTTTATGGTGTTGAACCAAACGATTACTCCGGCGACGAGGAAATGTTCCAGGCCATGCATGACATGCGCGCGCGCATCATTCTGGCCGATGACTTTACGAGCGAAAAGGTGATTGGTGCGATCCTGTTCGAACGCACGATGAACAACACGATCAACGGAACCCCTGTGCCAGAACTCCTTTGGCAAAGTCGAGGTATCGTGCCGTTTCTGAAAATCGACAAAGGGTTGGAAGAGCAGGCGAACGGCGTTCAGCTTCTCAAACCCATGCCGGGACTTGAAGCGCAGTTGCTGGACGCCAAAGCCAAGGGGATTTTTGGCACCAAGGAACGGTCTGTCATTCACGAAGCAAACGCAGAAGGTATCGCTGCAATCGTCGCCCAACAGTTTGATGTAGGCGCAGTTGTCACCGCAGCCGGCCTGGTTCCAATTCTTGAGCCGGAAGTGAATATTCATTCGGAGTCAAAAGCTGAAGCAGAAGAAATGCTCGAATCCGAAATTGCAAGACATCTCAATGCACTACCGGAAGGTGTTGATGTGATGTTGAAGCTGACACTTCCCACGCAGCCGGGACTTTATGATGCTTTGGCCAAACATCCACGCGTTCTTCGTGTCGTGGCACTGTCTGGCGGGTATTCTACTGATGAGGCCTCGGCAAAACTGGCAGAAAACTCCCAGATGATCGCCAGTTTCAGCCGCGCTTTGGCCGAAGGGTTGAACGTTAAGATGACCGACGCGGAATTCAATGCCGCTTTGGGAGCCAACATAGACCAGATTTACCGCGCGTCGGTTGCCTGAGCCTTTACCGGTCCAGGGCGTTTTCAAGTACAAAGACGCGGATGGCGGAAGCGAGGCCGGTCTCTGTGCCGCGCGCCACGTCAATCTCTGAGATCAGGCGGTTGAGCGCGATGTCCCTCTCCGCTGCGATCTGACGTAGCGCAACCCAAAAGGCGTCTTCTAACGAAATAGAGGTCCGGTGCCCGTTCAGAGTTACGGAGTGTTTGACCGGGCGTCCGTTCATGTGTCGCGTTTATGGGCATCGAGGTGGCGGATAATGCCATCGCGATCCTTTGACTCAGCGCTTTTTTGCGCTTTCGTGCGGCCAAATCGCACAGCGTTTTCATCCGCACGCGCCTTTTCTTCGGCGCGTGCGCGGGACTTGCGAACCTTGTTGAGGTTCACGGGCTTGCTCACTTCGGGCCCACCATGTTTTCGGGCCGGACGACTTCATTGAAACGCTCTTCGGTGACAAATCCGAGGTTGACCGCTTCTTCGATCAGCGTGGTGCCATTCTTGTGCGCAGTCTTTGCAACCTTGGTTGCATTGTCGTAGCCAATCTCGGGCGCCAGGGCAGTGACCAGCATCAGGCTTTCACGCATGAGCTTGTCGATCCGGTCTGCATCCGCCTTCAGGCCGACCACCAGATTATCGGTGAAGGCAGAGGCCGCATCTCCCAGCAACTGCATGGATTGCAAGACGTTATAGGCCATCATGGGTTTGTAAACATTCAGCTCGAAATGCCCCTGCGAGCCTGCAAACCCCACAGCGGCATCATTGCCGAACACATGCGCACAGACTTGTGTCAACGCCTCGCATTGGGTCGGGTTGACCTTGCCGGGCATGATCGACGAGCCCGGCTCGTTTTCCGGTAGCACCAACTCTCCCAACCCGCAGCGCGGGCCGGACCCCAAGAGACGGATGTCATTTGCGATCTTGAAAAGAGAGGCTGCAACGGTCTTCAACGCTCCTGACATTTCGACCATTGCGTCATGGGCGGCCAGAGCTTCAAATTTGTTGGGAGCCGTCACAAAGGGCAGGTCGGTGATCTCGGCCATGTTCTTGGCAACCATCACGTCCCACCCCTTGGAGGTGCTGAGCCCGGTGCCCACGGCAGTACCGCCCTGTGCCAATTCATAGATACGGCCCAGAGCGTCATTGACCCGTTGAATGCCCATAGCGACCTGGTGCGTGTAGCCAGAAAACTCCTGGCTGAGCGTCAGTGGTGTGGCGTCCTGTGTATGGGTCCGGCCAATCTTGATAATGCCGTCGAATTCATCGACCTTTGCCTGAAGGGCGCTCCGCAGTTTTTCCAAGCCTGGCAGCAGCACATCGCGTGCCGTCATGGCGGTTGAGATATGCATTGCGGTCGGGAAAGTATCGTTAGAGGACTGCCCCATATTGCAATGATCGTTTGGGTGCACCGGGTCTTTCGATCCGATTTCTCCGCCCAGAATTTCGATGGCCCGGTTGGCGATCACTTCGTTGGCATTCATGTTGGATTGCGTGCCAGAGCCTGTCTGCCAGACAACCAAGGGGAAGTTGTCGTCGAATTTGCCAGCAACCACTTCGCTGGCGGCCTTTACAATCGCGTTACCGCGTTTTTCATCCAGTTTGCCCAGGGTAATGTTTGCCTGCGCACAGGCCTGTTTGATCACGCCCAAGGCCCGTACCACCGCGATCGGCTGCTTTTCCCATCCGATTGGGAAATTCATGATCGAGCGTTGGGTCTGCGCGCCCCAATATTTGTCAGACGGGACCTCCAATGGGCCAAAACTGTCGGTTTCTGTGCGGGTCTGGGACATTCTGCGCTCCGTGAATTGCTGTTGCATGCGGGTTTAGCCGGGTGCGCGCTTTGGCGCAACGTGTCTGCCTGCCGCAGACGACATTGCAAGCGGCCTGCGACGTATTATCTTGTAGGTTGAAAGAGGTTCTTGACTTAGACTTGGCTACCAGCAGGTCAGGATCAGGCGGAGGAAACAAAGATATGAAAGCCATCGCGATGCCAACGACCTTGGCCGGAGCCTGTATCGCCGTCATGTTTCTTATGGCGTCGGCAGTGCAGGCGGATATTTCGCGGTTTTTTGGCAGCTATGTCGGATCAGCCGATGTCATCTCTGCAGATGGGTCCAAGCGACCACGCGACATGAGCGTCGAGATCAGCGGAATAAAGAATGGTTTTCGCGTCAATTGGACGTCGACCACATATCGGGCGAATGGCACCGCAAAAGAGAAATCCTATACTATCGATTTCCTACCAAGCGATCGTGACGGCGTATTTGCGTCGGCCATGAAGCGAAATGTCTTCGGGCACGACGTGCAACTCGATCCAATGAAAGGTGAACCCTATGTCTGGGGGCGCATCGAGGGCGACATGCTCAGTGTTTATTCCATGTTCGTGACGGAAGAAGGCGGCTACGAAATTCAGCAATTCGACCGGACGCTTGCGCCGGGTGGGTTACAGCTTGAATTTCAAAACGTGCGGAATGGGAACATCTTGCGAACTGTATCAACATTTCTGGAAAAGCAGTAACAAGCGGCGCAGCGCTTATTTTCGAAAACTGTCCAGCGATACAACATCCGCGTCTTTTGGTTTTTCTTCTTTGTCTTCGGCATCTTTGACGACAGGTTTGGGTGGCGGCGTGGTGTGAAGCGAAGTCGTCGCCGGCTCGCTATCCTCCTCCTCGTCGCTTTGGGTCTCAAACCTCAGGCCGAATTCGACCGACGGATCCACAAACGTCTTGATTGCGTCGTATGGGATGTAAAGTGGCTCAGGTGCGTCGCCAAAATTCAGGGTGACGGAAAAGCCTTCCTCGGTCACCTCTAGATTGTCGTACCAATGCTGCATGACGACGGTCATTTCACCGGGATAACGATCAAAAAGCCAATCGGCCAATTCCGCATCCGGGTGACTGGTGTCAAAGGTGATAAAGAAATGATGATCGCCGGGCAGGCCCCTGTCACATACATCAAGAAGTACCTTGCGGATTAGTCCGCGCATGGCCTCGTGCATCAGATTGCCGTAGTCAATGGAGCGGCTCATCTTGGTCCTCTGATCAGGTCTGTGCCTTCACAAAGAGCATAGCCGATTCCCCCGGGGATAAAAGAGGGGAGACGCGATAACCTTAAAGCGGCCAGAGTAATGTGGAGAGAAGACCGGCACCCGCCAAAATACCCAGCGTTTCTGCCATGCCGCGCTTGGACATGAATACGATCCACGCCGCGAAAAGAGTTAAGATCAGGGCCCTTAAGTTGAGCTCGTCCAGCTTTGGCACAGGGGTCGCGATCCCCGAAACCTTTTGCGTCTCGAAGAAGAGCACATGTATCGCAAACCAAAGCGCCAGATTGAGGATCACACCAACGACTGCGGCGGTGATGGCGCGCAAAGATGCAGCAAGCCTTGGACGTGCTGCAATATGGTCCAGGTATGGACCCGTTACGAAAATCCAGAGGAAACACGGGATAAATGTGACCCAAAGTGCTGTCACTCCGGCAAGGATAGCGAGCCCTACGCCACCTTCATTGAACCCGGCAAGCATCGCGACGAATTGTGTTACAAGGATCAATGGGCCTGGCGTGGTTTCTGCCAGACCGAGCGCATCAATCATTTGCGGCGTCGTGATCCAGCCGTAATCCGCCACAACAGTCTGCGTCATGTAGGCCAAGACCGCGTAAGCACCGCCAAAGGTAACCACCGCGAGTTTTGAAAAGAACAGCGCGACCTGCATCAACAGATCATGGCCGAGCAGACCAATCGCGATGATGGGTGCGGCCCAAAGCCCTGACCAGATCAGAATGACTGGCACTGGATTGAAAGCCCCTGCGGGGGGTGGTTCAGAAAGACTCTGCTCTTTTCCCACAGTGAGTGCGCCGATGATGGCGGCCCCCGCAACGATCAGCGGATAGGGCAGATTGAAGACGAACAATGCGATGAAGGCAGTGCCCGCCAACCCCCAAGCCAGAGGCGTGTCGAGTGCTTTTTTACGCAGACGCATCACCGCCTGCAGGACAATCACGATAACAGCGGCTTTGATCCCCAAGAAGGCGGCTTGCACCAGTGGGACCGTTCCCAGGGACACATATGTCAACGCCAACACAAGGATCACGACCGCGCCCGGTCCTACGAACAACAGCCCGGCGATCAAACCGCCAACCGTGCCGCGCAGTCGCCATCCCGCATAGGTGGCGAGTTGCATAGCCTCCGGGCCCGGCAGGAGCATGCACAAAGAAAGAGCGCGCAGAAACGTTTCCTCGTTCAGCCACTTTTGCTGCTCGACCAGTTCTTTGTGCATCAGCGCGATTTGTGCGGCGGGTCCCCCAAAGGACAGCAAACCAATCCGGCCAAAGACCCTTATCAGGTCGCCAAAAGTCACGGGCTTAGTCACGTATTCTCCTGCGTTGCACGCCCAAGCATGTGGGCGCGCCTGCCTAGCACCTACATCCAAACTTGCACTTGAGAAAGCCATTCGCGCAACCGACGATTGTCGGTTGTTAGCTCAGCACCGTCCCGCTGAGGAGTAATTCGAAGGCGTCATCTGGGAGTTGGCCGAGTTGTTCAAAAAAGCTCAGGAAATTCACAGATGGGTAGCTTTCCACAATGCGGTCACCATCGATACGAACCATGGTGAGCCAACGCATGTACACAGGCGTTTCTGTGCCGAGTTTGAAGCCGTAGATTTCAACCAATGCAGAAACCCATTCGCCCTTTTCGACGGTGTGGATTATGCGAACCCGAATATCAGTTATCAGATTTGCCAACACAACGATCATCTCGCGCGTTTCTTCAACCGAAATTGTCGCGCCTGGAATGAGGGATTCATCGTCAGGGGCCGGCTGGTACATCTGCTCGACCTTGTCGAGATCACCGCCGATCCACACGTCTTCGTACCACTTGTGAATGATGTCTGCTTTGGACTGCATGCAAAATTCCCGTTACCTGGGAAAAAAACTAGCAGACAGGCGCCTACAAATCGTAAACAAATACAACTTTGGGGAGATTTTGCGAAAATGAATAAATTTTTTAAGTGCAGGCTTCTGTTGCCAGGTGCCTGCGAACCCCGCCTAGCGCTGCAAAGCACTAGGACTTAGATTTCAGTATCTCCGGTCGCTTACGCGGCCATTGCTACTGGTGCACGATTGTCATTTGCAATTGTACGTTTTTCGCCGGTAACGGTGGCAGACAGCCGAGACAAAGCTAACCCCTTTAGACGTTCGTCGATCCTGTTTCGGCCCCATGATCCCCAAATGAAGGATGTTTGGTGGAGCCGCCGGGTACCGCCCCCGGGTCCGATCCGCTTATGACGAGCGCGTTTATGTCCATAGTTCTTGCGAACAGATTAGATATAAGGCGCTTTCTACAGTCTCACAAGCCTCTGATCGTTCAACTCGTCCCCAGATTGGCCGCGAGAAACCAGAGTGCAAGCGCCAGTTCGATGCCGCCAAAGATCAAAACCTTGCCGACCGGGGGCTTATCAAGGACGAGGGATACAGCGCGCCCCAACGCAGCACCCGCAAAGGCAAAACCGATCATCGCATAGGCCAGCGGCGTATGAAGCCAGAGCGCCGCAAGGCCAGCCACCACGAAAAGTCCGCCGACCGACGCGCGCATTTCACTCAACCCCATCGTTGAGGTTGTCGTCTCAAGGTCGAGGGCAGATGCGGTGTATCTTGGCGCGACAAAGCCAAAGAGACCAAAGCCGGCAGTTAGCAGCGCACCAATAATGTTGACGATTTCTACCATGAACCAACACCTAGCAGGTGCAAGGCTCCGGGCAAGCCAAAGGCGACGGCCGATTGACAGAAATCCGCCCGCCTTTCACATTGCTTTCATTGGGATAGGGGAAAGGGGCAATCATGAGCGACGCAGTGTTGGAGCAGATGTCCAAGCGGCTCGACGAGATGAGCAAACGATTGGACAAACTCGAAACGTCTCCGAAGAAGCCGTGGTACAAGGTCAAAAGCCCGTCTGACCTGTTGTTCGTGATTGGTCTGCCTGCAGCGTTGATAGCGGCCACTTATGGTTTTTACGACGGCGTATATCTGAAGCTGCAGCGTCTTGACCAAGCAACCGTGGCTGTCGCACAGGACAAATTGTCAGAACTTCAGGATCTACGATCAGAGATCTTTGTTTTGCAGGCGCGCGGGGCGGATGCTGAAATCGCCGCGATCCTTGAGGCCAAGGCCAGTCGCCGCGACCGTCTCGTCAAAGAGAGTTATGCCTATTGGCAAACGCAACCGCGCTATTTCACGGATCGCGAAACCTTGTTGCTTGCGGAGGAGTTGCAGCTGAACGGCCGGATTGCGGATGCGTTGATCGTTGCTGATACCGTGCCCGCTGTGGGGCCGATCGCGCAGGCCGATATGGCACGCTTCAAGGGCAGTTTGCTTGGGGCTGAGGGCCAAACGCAGGATCTTGATGCCGCGCGGGCATCCTTCAGGCAGGGTCTCGAGCACGCAGGCGAACTGGACAGCCAGGCGGGCAGGGATCAGCTATCGTCAAAGATTTCGTTCAGCTGGTTGTTTATGGAATTGTCGCAACAAACAGGCTGCGAGAACGCGAATGAACCGGGCAATATGCTGGCAAACCTTCTGGCTGATGACCCTGAGGCCTACAACCTCGGCACACTGGACGAACAAGCCAGACAGTTGTTGTTTGTGCATGAGGAAAGGTGTCTTTAGCGAAGTCAGGCTTACGGGCGTTCTGACGCTTTATTTCGTGGCTGGTTTGCTGGCCCGTGCTGCAAAGACGCTCTCAGCCAGTTTTTGCGTCTCGAGTTCGAGTGCCGTCAGTGCGATTGCCGTGGCGTCTGCGTCTTTCCGCTCAACTGCATCTGCAATGTCAGTATGCAGGGCGACGATACGGGCGCGATCGCGGGCCGAAAAGGTGATCATGTTCATCAAGGGCTGCATGGCTTCGACCGCACCGGCAAGCTGATAAGAGAGCACAGGGTTGCCCGCGCCATCAACCAAGGCCCGGTGAAACGCGACATCTGAGGCACAAAAGGCTTCATCAGTCAGGCCGGGTTGGCTCTGGCGGTGAATCTCTGCGCGCATGGTTGCAAGGTGGTCGGGGCTGCGGCGGTTAGCGGAAAAAGGGGCGCAAGCCCGTTCCAACGCGTATCGCGCTTCGCAGGCAGTCTCAAAGCTCACGGCATTCATTGAAAGCAGCAGCGTCGATGTAGTGATCTGTTGCGGGTAGGCTTCCTCAAAGGACAAGCGATTGACAAAAGCTCCGCCCGTTGCGCCTCGCTGGGTTCGGATCAAAGATTGCGCCGCCAGACGCTTCAGCGCTTCGCGCACGGTAGGACGCGAGACATCGAATTGCTCGGAGAGTTCCGCCTCGGACGGCAGGCGTTCGTCTACAATCAGCGTGCCCGCCACAATGGCGTCGCGGATTGCGGCCGCGATTTGCGCCGAGAGGTCGGCAGGGCTGGCAGGGTCAATTTTCATATGTCTTACATTTAATGTTTGCTCGATTTCTAATTGTCTGGCATTTGAAGTGCAAGGAAAAGGAATCCCCCGTGCCCGGCATTTTGCGTTCCACTCTCTGGCTTGGTTTTTTCGGCGCCATTCTGGCGGCGTGGTGGGTGATGTACGTCATGGCCATCGACATGGACCTCGATCTGATGGGCCGACCGGGCGAGATGGGCGCCCGCATGGCTGCGATGGACCCACGCATGCCCATGTATATGCCGATGGCAAATTTTGGCCCGTTGTTCTGGATGTGGGCGATCATGATGGCGGCCATGATGCTGCCGACGCTGGTGCCCACCTTGCGCGCCTACGAGGATTTGATGTCGAGCGCTACGGGCACCCGGGTGGGGTGGCTCGGCGTGCTGCTTGGTTACTTCATCGTCTGGGTGGCTTTTGCGGCGCTGATCGCGGGGGCGCAGCTGGCGCTTCTCTTTGCCGGTGTCATCGACATGCTGGGCATGGCCAAGAGCCCTTGGGTTGCGGGCGGTTTGCTTGTTTCGGTCGGGTTCTTTCAGTTCACCCGCACCAAGGAGATTTGCCACGGCGTCTGCCATTCGCCGACAATTTATTTCCTTGGAAACTGGCGCGACGGGTTCGCGGGCGGCCTGCGTATGGGATTGGGGCTGGGCGCTTTTTGCGTGGTTTGCTGCTGGGGCTTCATGGCGCTTGGCTTTGTCGGCGGGGTGATGAACCTTGCATGGATGGGGCTTGCGACCTTTTTCATGATCATCGAAAAACTGCCTCAGGTGGGGCACTATGTAACAAAACCAATGGGTTTCGTCCTGATTGCTGCAGGTCTTGCGGTGCTGGGCTGGCCTTTTCTCGTGGGAGGATAAGACATGGCAAAGAACAGACGACCCAACGCGGATCGCTTGCCGATCAGCCAGCGGATCGACCAGCGCATGCCAAACCCCGGTCGCCGTCAGATGAGCCCGACCAATTGGGCCATCAAGGGGGAGCTTTTCATGAACTGCTCCTGCGATGTGTTCTGCCCCTGTGTTGTCAGCCTTGGCAAACACCCGCCCACCGAAGGCGACTGCAAAGCCTGGATGGCGATTGTGATCGACGAGGGACATTTCGAGGGAGAGGATCTATCCGGCCTGAACATCGGCCTGATGGTCGAAATCCCGGGGCGGATGGCCGAAGGCAATTGGAAGGTTGCGGCTTATGTCGATGAACGCGCGAGCGGCAAGGCCTACAATGGTATCCTGCAGATTTTTTCGGGTGCAGCGGGAGGGACCACAGGTCTCTTCACCATGCTGGTCAGCGAGATCATCGGCGCCGAGCGCGCGCCGGTTGAAATTGAAAGGGACGGTAACCGTCGCCGCATCCTGATAGGCCGCAAAATCCAGGGTGAGATCGAGGCGATAACAGGTGCAAGCCCTGACCAACCGGTGATGATCACGAACTCAAAGTACTGGATGGGTCCAGATATCGTCGCGGCACGCGGTCTGAAAAGTAAAGTGCGTGACTATGGGCGCATCTGGGACTTTGGCGGCAAATCGGCTGAGATCTGTGCCATCGACTGGAAAGGCCCCAACCCGTGATTGACCCGCGCTATGTTCGAACCATGGCGCGCTACAACAGCTGGCAAAACAACCAGTTGATGCCAGTGTTGGAGGCTATGCCAATGGATGAGTTGACCCGCGATCGAGGGGCGTTCTTCGGCAGTATCATGGCGACGGCAAATCATTTGCTGTGGGCGGATACTCTGTGGATGAACCGGTTTGACCCGTCAGTTGCTCCGCCCGCGGTGGAGGCCAGTGAGCACACCCGGCTTCACCAGACGATCGGGTCATGGGCTGCGGATCGGTTTCGGCTGGATGGCAAGATCAGGTTTTGGGCGGATGGCGTTAAGGCCGTTGATATCATGGGTGATATGTCCTGGTACGCGAGCACTGCGGGGCGGGAATTCACTGCCCCGATCACCAGCTGCATCATGCAATTTTTCAACCATCAGACCCACCATCGGGGGCAGATGCACGCGATGATCACCGCTGTGGGCCAGAAAGCGCCGGTCACTGACGTGGTCCTGATGCCAGAGGAGGGCTGACATGGCTCTAATCTCTCCCTCGCGCAGGCTGCGGCGGACCCCATTCTCCGATGGTGTCGAGGCAGCGGGTGTATCGGCTTATACCGTTTACAACAGGATGCTCCTGCCCACTGTTTTTGAAAGCGTTGAAGCCGATTATGCGCACCTGAAAAAGCATGTTCAGGTCTGGGATGTTTCGGTCGAAAGACAGGTCGAATTGCGGGGCCCGGACGCCGCGCGGCTGATGCAGATGCTGACGCCACGTGACCTGCGGGGCATGTTGCCGGGTCGATGTTTCTACATCCCCATCGTGGATGAGACAGGCGGTATGCTGAATGATCCGGTTGCGGTCAAACTGGCCGAGGATCGCTGGTGGATTTCCATTGCGGACAGTGATCTGCTCTTGTGGGTAAAAGGCATCGCCAACGGGTATCGGCTTGATGTGCTTGTGGATGAGCCGGACGTTAGCCCACTCGCTATCCAAGGGCCAAAATCCGATGAATTGGCCGCGCGCGTCTTTGGCGAAGGCGTACGCGACATAAAGTTCTTTCGCTTTGGCCTCTTTGAGTTCGAGGGACGGGAACTCGTCGTCGCGCGTTCCGGCTATTCAAAGCAGGGCGGCTTTGAGATTTACGTCGAAGGCAGTGACATCGCCATGCCGATCTGGGAGGCGCTCTTTAGGGCGGGTGAGGACCTGAACGTGCGGGCAGGGTGCCCAAATGGGATCGAACGTATCGAAGGTGGGCTGTTGTCATTCGGGAACGACATGACCGATGACAACACGCCGCATGAATGTGGTCTGGGTCGTTTTTGCGACACGCAAACAGCCATTGGCTGTATTGGACGGGATGCGTTGCTGCGGGTCGCCAAGGAGGGACCGGTTCAGCAGATCCGTGCCTTGGAAATCGATGGCGACGCGGTGCCGTTATGTGATCGGGCCTGGGGCCTTTACGCAGGCGAGGTGCGCGTGGGGCAGGTGACATCAGCTGCATGGAGCCCGGATTTCAAAACCAACGTCGCAATCGGTATGGTTCGGATGACCCACTGGGATACCGGTACAATACTGGATGTTCGAACGCCTGACGGCGAGCGCGCGGCGACTGTACAAGCGGGATTTTGGCTGTAACGCCGGACGTGAGGCGGCTGCAGGGTAATTAAGATCAGTTAAACCGGGGCGTCATGCCTCAAGAAGGAGAAGACGATGTTCAAGGCGCTCGTGGTCAACAAGGACGAAGAAAGCGGGAAAACTTCTGCCGCCGTTGAGGAAATCAGCACTGAACAGCTGCCCAATGGTGACGTAACCGTTGCAGTGGAATACTCCACAGTGAACTACAAGGATGGGCTTTGCATCGGGCCGGGTGGCGGTCTGGTGCGCAACTACCCCCATGTGCCGGGTATTGATTTCGCCGGTACGGTCGAAGCCTCGGAGGATGACCGCTACTCTCCCGGTGACAAGGTGGTATTGACCGGTTGGCGTGTGGGAGAGGCCCATTGGGGTGGGTACGCGCAAAAAGCGCGCGTCAAGGCGGACTGGCTGGTGCCGCTGCCTGCGGGTCTTGATACCCGGCAAGCGATGGCAGTTGGCACCGCCGGTTTCACCTCGATGCTGGCGGTGATGGCGCTTGAGGATCACGGGCTGAAGGTCGGGGACGGCCCGGTTCTGGTCACCGGAGCGGCAGGCGGCGTGGGCTCGGTCGCGGTGGCTATTCTGGCAGCGCTTGGACATGAAGTTGCGGGCGTCACCGGGCGCCCCGAAACGGAAGATTACATCAAGTCGCTTGGCGCCAGCCAGATCGTTGCACGTGGTGAGATCAATGAGACGGTCAAACGTCCACTTGAAGCCGAGACCTGGGCCGGTTGTGTTGACGCCGTGGGAGGTGAGATGCTGGCGCGTGTTCTGGGCCAGATGAAATATGGTGCGTCTGTCTCTGCTGTGGGACTGGCCGGCGGTGCGGGACTGCCTGCAACGGTTATCCCCTTCCTGCTGCGTGGGGTGAATCTGCTGGGCATCGATAGTGTCATGCAACCTTATGAAAACCGTCTGCGTGCCTGGAAACGCATCGCCAGCGATCTGCCGATGGACAAGCTTGAAACCATGGTGCATCCCGCAACGCTTTCTGATTTGCCGCAGCTTGGCAGCGACATCCTGAAAGGCCAGGTCAAGGGGCGGGTTGTTGTGGATGTGAATGCCTGACCCAGCAACGTTTTGACACTAAAAAGCAGCACCCAGCGGGGCGCTGCTTTCTTTTTGATCGGCCGGAAGATTAGTCAGATGCTTGGGTCACACCATCGTCGGTTTTCGCGCGACCACTGTCGTTGTACATCGCCTTGACCAGTGAAGTGGCCATCAACACCATGACGATGGTAAACGGCAACGCAGAATGCGCTGAACCCTTGCAGCAATGCCCAGTTCCAATCATTGGCTGTACCGTTTGCAAAAACCGGAAGAAGTATGGCCCAGAGGACCAAAGCGATCTTGGTGGACTTTGATTTGAACGAGACCAGAAGGCCATAGCCTTCAGACCAAAGATACTTTTCTTACATCTTCGATTTGCTGAACAGTGACCTAAAACCTTCCATTTCAACTTCTCTCTCAGCCCTTGTGCCGAGTTGAAAATTGCGATTGTTTGGCGCCATGACACTCGACATCTACTTTGTCCGCGCTCAGTTTCCAGCATTTAAATGCGCCTCTTTGCAGGGGCAAGCGTTCTTTGAAAATGCCGGTGGATCTTACACCTGCCGGCAAGTGATAGATCGTCTGACCCGTTTTTACAAAGAGCGGAAGGTGCAACCCTATGCAAGCTATGAGGCAAGTGCGCTTGCGGGTGCAGAAATGGACGAGGCCCGTACACGCCTGTCGGCCATGTTGGGGGTGGGTACAGATGAATTGAGTTTCGGGCCATCGACCACGCAGAATACCTATGTACTGGCCCAGGCTTTTGCTCAGATGATGCAACCGGGTGAGGCGATAATTGTCACCGACCAGGACCATGAAGCAAATAGCGGACCATGGCGGCGCTTGGCGGATCGGGGTTTCGAAATCCGGGAATGGCGCATGGATCCGGAGACCGGGCATCTCAATCCCCAAGATCTCGAGAATTTACTCGACGAGAAAGTCAGGCTGGTGTGCTTCCCGCATTGCTCGAATGTGGTGGGGGAGGTGAACCCTGTCATCGAGATCACGGCCTTGGCGCACGCGGCCGGTGCGTTCGTTTGTGTAGATGGGGTGTCTTATGCACCGCACGGGTTTGTGGATGTAGGCTCGCTTGGACCCGACATATATCTTTTTTCTGCCTACAAGACATACGGTCCGCACCAGGGGGTCATGGTGGTCCGTCGTGCTTTGGCACAGCTGCTGCCCAATCAGGGGCATTACTTTAATGCCGATACGCTCTACAAACGATTTACTCCAGCGGGGCCCGACCACGCGCAGATTGCGGCCTGCGCCGGGATCGCGGATTACTATGATCTGCTCTATGATCACCACTTCACGGGAGAGATCTCCGCGGCAAAGAAGTGCGCGGCGGTGCATAATCTGATGCGCGACCACGAAATCAGCCTTCTGAAGCCGTTGCTACAAGCGCTATCAGGTCGAAACAATGTGCGGGTTCTTGGTCCGATGGCGTCTTCGGACCGCGCGCCGACGGTAGCGTTGGCGCTCGATCGTCCTGGGCCGATCGTGGCAAAAGAGCTGACGCAGCATGGCATCATGTGTGAGGGGGGTGACTTCTACGCAGTGCGTGCCTTGTCCGCAATGGGCGTCTCCGAAGAGCGCGGAGTGCTCAGGTTGAGTTTCACGCACTACACGACCATCGCTGAGGTGGAAAAACTAATCTCGGCCCTTGATCACGTGCTTTGACATCGAATGCTGATCCAATGGGTGTGATGAAGCGTAAACTTGAAAACGACCTGCTGGGAATTCGAGTTTGAACACTTCTCCGATTTTGATTTGGTTTCGACGGGACTTGCGTCTGACCGATCATCCCGCATTGCATGCGGCAGCCGCCACAGGTCGACCGATCATTCCCGTTTTCATCCATGACGACACCGTGCAAGCCCTTGGCGCCGCCCCAAAATGGCGTCTGGGGCTTGGCGTCGAACATTTTGCGCATTCGTTGAACGACATCGGCAGCCGCCTTGTTTTGAGACGCGGAGACGCTTTGACCGTTCTTAAGGCTCTTATCGAAGAGACCGGGGCCGGCGGGGTGTACTGGTCGCGGCTTTATGATCCGGCGTCGGTTGCACGTGACACAGATGTAAAGTCCCAATTGAAGGCGCTAGGAATTGAAGCCAAGTCATTCGGCGGCCATCTGATGTTTGAACCTTGGACGGTTGAGACGAAAACGGGTGGATACTACCGGGTCTACACGCCGTTTTGGAACATGGTGAAGAATCGCGATGTAGATGCGCCGCTGCCTGCGCCGTCGAAGCTTTTGCCACCGCAGAGCTGGCCCGCCAGTGATGAGCTTTCTGCATGGCAGATGGGGGTAAAGATGAATCGCGGCGCCGATGTCGTGCGCCCGCATGTCCGTTTGGGCGAACAGGCGGCGCAAGAACGTCTGGAAAGCTTCATTTCCCATGCGGTCGCCCGATACAACACGACGCGGGACCTGCCGGCCGTTGACGGCACTTCAGGTCTTTCGGAAAACCTCGCCTTGGGCGAGATCAGCCCTCACCAATGCTGGCACGCGGGATTGCGCGCGCGCCACGAAGGTGAAGGCGGGGCTGAAACCTTCCTCAAGGAACTGGTCTGGCGCGAATTTGCTTATCACTTGATGCATCACACCCCTCGCATTTTGGAGGCAAACTGGAAGGAAGACTGGGATGCCTTTCCCTGGAACGTGGATGAGGGCGACCCCAATGTGCTGGCCTGGAAACAAGGGCGCACAGGAATACAGTTTGTAGACGCGGCCATGCGTGAACTTTACGTCACCGGCCGCATGCATAACCGCGGCAGGATGATTGTCGCGAGTTACCTCACAAAGCACCTGCTCAGCCATTGGAAAATTGGATTGGCGTGGTTTGAGGACTGCCTGATCGATTGGGACCCGGCCAGCAACGCGATGGGCTGGCAATGGTCTGCGGGCTCTGGCCCGGATGCGACGCCTTATTTCCGGGTTTTCAACCCTGTGACGCAACTGGACAAATTCGACAAGGATCGTGCTTACGTGAAGCGTTGGATAGCCGAAGGCCGCAGTGCACCCTCGGATACCGCATTGTCCTATTTCGATGCCATTCCGCGCTCGTGGCATCTGTCGCCGAAAGACGCGTATCCCGCTCCGGTTGTGGCCGCTGATGCGGGCCGCCGCATTGCATTGGAAGCCTATGAAAACAGACGGTTTTGACACCCTTGATCCGTGCCCTACCTGTGACTTAACCTCCTGTTAATATCTGACAATAAACGAGCACCCATTAATGATCCTGACATCTACCGACGGCCAGAGTAACTTGCCGCGCTACTTTGCCCAAAGCTTCTCTGTTGCCCAAAAGATCAAATCGGGTCGTCTTGATATCCTCCTTCCCGACGGCCGCTGGTTTTCGGCCAATGGCAGCAAGCCTGGGCCGGTCGCGATCCTGGAGGTGCATAACGAAGATCTGTTCGCGCGGCTTGTTCGAGACGGGTATGTCGGCTTTTCAGAAGCCTACATGGATGGGTGGTGGTCGACCCCCGACTTGCAATCCTTCATGGACCTCGTGAACAGAGACAACGACGAAGTCTACAACGGGTATCCAGGGCAAAAACTGGTCCAGATGTACGAGCGTCTAAGGTTCTGGTTGCAGCGAAATCATAAATCTCAGGCACGAAAAAACATCAGTCACCACTATGATCTTGGCAATGATTTCTACGGCTTGTGGCTGGACGATACGATGACCTACTCATCGGCGTTGTTTCAGACCGGACAGGAAAGCCTGGAAGCCGCACAGATCGCCAAATACAAACTCATGGTCGATGAAATGGGTGCGCAACCCGGCGACCATATCCTTGAGATCGGCTGCGGCTGGGGTGGTTTTGCTGAATATGCATCCAAGGAACGAGGCTTGAAGGTAACTTGCCTGACGATCAGCAAGGAACAGTTTAAGTATGCTGTTGAGCGTATTGAAAACGCAGGCCTTTCCCATATGGTCGATTTCAAGTTGCAGGACTATCGGGATGAAAAAGGGCTCTATGACGGTATCGCGAGCATCGAGATGTTTGAGGCTGTCGGAGAAAAGTATTGGCCAACCTATTTCGGCAAGTTGAAGGAACGTCTGAAGCCGGGAAAATCGGCGACATTACAGATCATCACGGTCGCGGATGAACGTTGGGATGCGTATCGCAACGACGTGGATTTTATTCAGAAGTACATTTTTCCCGGTGGAATGCTTCCGTGTCCAAAAGCCTTGCGGGATCAGGTCAATCGCGCAGGGCTGGGGTTTGAAAAATCGGTGGAATTTGGTCAGAGCTATGCAATCACACTCAAGCGTTGGCATGAGACGTTCAATGAAAAATGGGATCAAGTGACGGCATTGGGATTTGATGATCGGTTCAAGCGGATGTGGGATTATTACCTGACGTCATGTGCTGCAGCCTTTGAGACATCGAATTGCGATGTCACCCAGATCACGGTCAAACGACCAATTTGAACTGAAAAGTCCAGAAATCGCCGTATTTGCTCCCGTTTTTTGCCATGGCTGATTGGCAATGTTGGCCCATCGGACTCCCAATGGATGGAGCCGAGAGGATTTGTTGAGCAACTGAGGTCTGTCATGCCAGACGCTGCACGTTTGATCGCCGCAATATGCATCGGAGTCATCGCTTATGTGGCTTCTCTGCAAATTGTGCCCTTGATGCCGGAAAGCACCGACTTTGGTGCGTTTGCGTATATGAATGCAATTCTTGGCATCGTTACCGGTTGGACGGTGATGGGAAAGCGAGCGGGTCGGGGTGTCACGGCGGCTATCAACAACGGATTGGGCGGCGCGCTTGTTTTGGTGATCTGGGGGTTGTTCCTACACTCATGCTACCAAATGTTCGATCGGGCGCTGGACAATTGGTACAACGGTGTTTTCACGGCGATCGCGGCGATCTTCCAGTTCATGGCGGAATATGCGCTGATCATGTTGGATCCTTTGGTGCTCTTTACGCTGGCAGCAGGTGGCATAACGGCTGGTTTGCTGACCGAATACGCTTGGCGGACTTGGCGTTAATCGCTAACAGGCGGTTATGGAACCGCTTTTTCTCTTTGGTACGCTGCAACATCTCCCATTGCTCAAGGCAGTGGTCGGATCAACGAGTCATTTGACCCTGAACCCAGCTGAACTGCCAGGATTCTCCGTTTCGGTAGCCGCCGAAGGCCCTTTTCCTGTCATTGAGGTGGACGATGCCTCCACAGTAAATGGTGTCCTGGTTGAGGGCCTGACAACTGCCGACATGGCGCGTCTAGACTTTTACGAGGGCGCATTTGATTACGCCCTCAAGCCGATTTCGTTGTCAGATGGGCAGGGTGGGCAAGCCTACTTTCCGAAACAGGGCCAATGGACACCGGGCGCCATGTGGTCACTGGAAAAGTGGGCATTGAATTGGGGCCCACTCAGTATTTTGGCGGCAGAAGAGGTCATGGGTTACATGGGCCAGAAATCGCCCCAGGAAGTGGATGGGATGTTCCCGATGATCCGCGCGCGGGCATGGTCGCGCCTTAATGCGCAACACAGCAAGCACGGGCGCGGCACGCTCCCGGGCAGGGTAGAGGTGACACAAAGAGAACGCGCCTATGCGAATTACTTTGCCTTGGACGAATATCGCCTTCGCCATGATCGTTTTGACGGCAGCCAGACCGAAGAAGTTCTGCGCGCGGTATTTCTCGCGGCAGACGCGACGCTGGTTTTACCCTATGACCCGCACCGTGACAGGGTTTTGCTGGTTGAACAGATGCGCATGGGGCCGCTGGCACGTGGCGACAAGCACTTGTGGCAACTGGAACCCATTGCGGGGCGGCTTGATCCGGGAGAGACGCCCGAGGCGGCTGCGCGGCGGGAAGCATTGGAAGAAGCGGGACTGGAGCTTGGGGTCCTGGAAACAGTTGCCGAGACTTATTGCTCGCCCGGAAACTCGACGGAGTTTTACTTTATTTACGTTGGGTTGGCAGATCTGCCGGACAGTGTAGCAGGGACTGGCGGGTTGGAGATCGAGAACGAAGATATTCGGTCCCACATCGTGAGTTTCGATGACTTGTTGGAGATGTGTGAGTCATTTCAGATTGCCAATGCTCCTCTGGTCATGGCCACCTATTGGCTTGCGCATCATCGGCAACGCCTGCGGGCCTCGGCGGGTGCATCTGACGCCCGCACATCTTGATAAACAGGGTGACTTAGCTTGCAGACGCGCTACGACTTGAGGTCACGTGGCCACGCCGATAGACGTAGGGCAACAAGTATTCGGATGAGGGTAGTAAAATGCGCATCGCACAGGATCTCGAGCAAGCCATCGGAAATACACCACTGATCCGTCTCAATGCGGCGAGCGAGGCGACAGGATGTGAGATCCTCGGCAAGGCCGAGTTCATGAACCCGGGCCAATCCGTCAAAGACAGAGCAGCCTTGTTCATCATCAAGGATGCAATCGCCAAGGGGCAACTGCGCCCGGGCGGCACGATTGTCGAAGGTACCGCAGGAAATACGGGTATCGGCCTTGCACTGGTGGGCGCGTCCATGGGGTTCAAGACGGTGATCGTGATACCGGAGACGCAAAGTCAGGAAAAGAAGGACATGTTGCGGCTGGCTGGTGCCGAACTCGTTCAGGTTCCAGCGGTTCCTTATGCAAATTCAAATAATTACGTAAAGTATTCTGGCCGGTTGGCCCAGCGGCTTGCGCAGTCAGACCCCAATGGTGCGATCTGGGCGAACCAGTTTGACAATGTTGCGAACCGCCAGGCGCATCTGGAAACTACAGGTCCTGAAATCTGGGAGCAGACAAACGGCAAGGTAGATGGTTTCATTTGCGCAGTAGGGTCCGGCGGGACGTTGGCGGGCGTGGCCGAGGCGTTACAACCGCGCGGGGTGCGCATGGGTCTGGCCGATCCGGAAGGGTCCGGACTTTACAAGCTCTACACAGGTGAGGATGCCGGTGGTAACTCAATTACCGAGGGCATAGGGCAGGGGCGTATCACCGCAAACCTCGAAGGTTTTGAACCGGATGTTTGCTACAAGATTCCTGACTCCGAAGCTTTGCCGATTGTCTTTGACTTGTTGCAGGACGAAGGTCTTTGCCTAGGGGGGTCATCGGGTATCAACGTTGCAGGAGCGATCAGAATGGCGCGTGACATGGGACCGGGACACACAATCATAACCATCCTTTGTGACTTCGGTACCCGATACCAGTCAAAACTGTTCAACCCGGAATTCCTGACCAGCAAGGGTTTGCCTGCCCCGGATTGGATGGACAGAGCACCCGCAAGTATTCCTGGTGTGTTTGAAGACGTCGAGTGATGGCAATCGCGATCCGGTCTCTATTGGTTATCGTCTTCGTTTTTTGGGGAGCGATTGCGGCCGCACAGGCCGAGTTACGCGACGAGAACGATCCGGTCTATCAGTTTTGGGACGAAGTGGTCTCAAACGCGGAGCAATCGATTTATGCAACCGAAGGCACGACAAACGATGATCTGGAGGTGTTGCGGGCAAGACTTGCAACCTTTCGCAATGAGTTTTCCAACCAGCGCAATGCCAATGCTGAACGGATCGCCAATCTGAGATCACAGATCGACGCCTTGGGTCCTGTGCCAGAAGATGGCATTGAGGCTGCGGAGATCACAGCGAAGCGGCTTGAACTACAGGACGAACTCGAAAAATTCGAAGCGCCGGTGCGTGTCGCCGATGCCGCTTTTCAACAAGCTTCCGGCCTGATCAGCGAAATTGACCGTATTCTGAGAGATCGACAGAAGCGCAAGCTGCTGGCCTTGGGCCCATCGCCGGTTGATCCGCGGAATTGGCCTACCGCGTTTGAAGACATCGGACGCATGCTCGAAACACTGCAGCAAAATGCTGACACGCTTTCTCGTCAGAGAGAAGGAGAACGGTTTCAAGATCGTTTGCCCCTCGTTGTTTTCCTGGTCGCAATCTCTTTCCTCGTTATCGTCAAAGGTCGAGGCTGGGCGGGTGCTGGTGTCGAATACATGCGTCAATTCGGAGGGCGTGGATCCGGCGTCTGGACGTTTCTGGTTTCGCTGCTTCGCATTTTCGTGCCGCTTGCTGGCGTCTACATCTTCACCTTTGCGATCCGGCTTGCGAACGTCTTGGGTCCCACCGTTCAGGATCTGCTGAGTTGGCTACCTCTTTGGGGTCTTTTTCTGCTTGGTTTTTATTGGTTGGCAGAGCGCCTGTTTGGGCGTCAGGACGACGACCCGCTGATCTACCTCCCCGGACCAAAGCGCCGGACAGCCCGCTTTTACATGCAGGTGCTTTCAGTCCTGTTCGTGCTTCGTGGGATCATCGCGGTTATCTTCGATATCGAAGGGGCGCTGGAAGAAACCATTGCGGTGGTCGCCTTCCCGATCGTGGTTCTCATGGGGCTAACCCTGATCTTCTTTGGCTTGCTGCTCAGGCGCAAAAGCAAGGACCAGGACGATGAAGACAATGAAGGCGACGACTCCAATCAGAAAATAGGATTGTCGCGGGTTGTCGGTGTCGCGGGAAATTGCATGATCGGGGTTGGGCTTGCGGCCCCGGTGATGGCCGCCATCGGATATGCTGAAGCAGGCAATGTACTGCTCTATCCAACGACCGTCACACTGATCCTTTTTGGTTTTGTCGTTGTATTGCAGCGTTTCATCGCGGATGTCTACGGCTTGATAACCGGGCAGGGGGCAGATGCGCGAGATGGTTTGATCGCGGTCTTGATTGGCTTTCTTTTGGTGCTGGCGGCCTTGCCGGTCACTGCGCTGATCTGGGGCGCCCGCGTCACGGACCTGACAGAGCTTTGGGCGCGTTTTCTGGAAGGTTTTGATGTTGGTGGGACGCAGATTTCGCCGTCAAACTTCCTGACCTTTGTGATTGTTTTCGTGGTTGGTTACGCAGTTACGCGCTTGTTGCAAAGTACGTTGAAGCAGAATGTGCTTCCGAAGACGCGCATCGACATCGGAGGCCAGAACGCCCTTGTTGCGGGCACCGGTTACGTGGGCATTTTTCTCGCGGTTCTGATCGCGGTGACAGTGGCGGGGCTGGACCTTTCGGGCATCGCGATTGTGGCCGGTGCGCTGTCCGTAGGCATCGGTTTCGGCCTTCAGACCATCGTGTCGAACTTTGTTTCCGGGATCATTCTTTTGATCGAAAGACCGATTTCCGAAGGCGACTGGATCGAGGTCGGCGGGCAGATGGGGTACGTCAAACATATCTCAGTGCGCTCCACCCGAATTGAGACCTTCGACCGGACGGATGTTATTGTACCGAACTCCGATCTGATTTCGGGCACGGTGACCAACTACACGCGTGGCAATACGATTGGCCGTCTGATTGTCTCAGTCGGCGTTGCATATGGCACGGACACAAAGAAAGTTGATCGCATCCTGCGTGAGATCGCGGAGGCGCAACCAATGGTCTTGAGAAACCCGCCTCCGAATGTCGTGTTTGTTGGCTTTGGGGCAGACTCGATGGACTTCGAGATCAGAGCGATCCTGCGGGATGTAAACTGGGTGTTGAACGTAAAGAACGACATTAACCATGAAATTGCACAGCGATTTGCCGAAGAAGGGGTCGAAATTCCATTTGCGCAACGGGATGTGTGGCTGCGTAACGCCGAAGTTTTGCGCTCCGGTGCCGAAGCAAAGGTGAATGATCCCCAGCAGGCTGCATCCGAAGAAACCGATACGCCAAAACCAAAACCGGTTTGATCCGTCAACTCATAGCGGCTAACGGGGTTGGTCCCTCGTTGGGGTCGACCATGAGCCTACAAAAGTGCTGGAAAAACCGCCGCTGAGCCATATTGAACGGCTGGTTGCATCCGCTCCTTTGTAATGTGAAATTGCCTCTTGCAATGAACGGTAAGGCCGCGTTACACCGCGCCAACGGAGCGGTGGCCGAGTGGTCGAAGGCGCACGCCTGGAAAGTGTGTAGGCGGGAGACCGTCTCCAGGGTTCGAATCCCTGTCGCTCCGCCAGACTACCATTTTTCTGGATTTTTACAGATCGCCTTGAGCGGCCTTTTTCTTTTGTATTGTTGGTTTTAGGGGATTGACCGCTTTACCTTGAGTTTCTTTCGGTTTTGCCTAAATTTGTTCCTTGAGTGGTAGACAATGTGGTAGTTTTTGAATGGCCCTATCCGGCAAGCTGACAAAAAAGCTCGTGGAGAATCTTGATCCCGGTCGGCATGGCGACGGCAACGGGCTTTATCTGGTGGTCGATCCGTCCGGCGCGCGGCGCTGGATTGTGCGTGTGGTGGTCAAAGGTCAGAAGAATAAGAAGGGCGCGCCGCTGCGTACCGACTTCGGTTTGGGTGGCGCCGACATTGTCACGATCAATCAGGCGCGCGAACGGGCTCTGGAGTATCGGCGTATGGCCAAGCAGGGGCTTAATCCGCGTTTCAATACCAAGCGGGAAATACCGACGTTCGAAGAGTTTTCAAAACAGGTCCATATCGACCGCCTGCCCACGTGGAAGAACGCGAAACATGGCCAGCAATGGATCAACACACTGCGTGACTATGCCTTTCCAAAGATTGGCCGCATGCCGATTAACAGCGTAGAGCAGCCCGAAGTGATGATGTGCCTTGCCCCGATCTGGACGGAAAAACACGAAACCGCCAAGCGTTTGGCGCAACGGATCAAGGCGGTCTTGGACGTGGCGCGTTCGAAAGGGTTCCGCGACGGGGAAAACCCGGTGACGGCGATCAAGGACGCGCAGGCGCTGCCCAAAGTTAAAGCCAAGGTCAAACACCATAAGGCGATGCACTGGCGCGATGTCCCTGCCTTTTATGCAAAACTGAAAAAGCGCAACGCGATGGCGGCCAAAGCGCTGATGTTCACTTGTCTTACCGGATCACGCACTGGCGAAGTGCTGGGCATGCGATGGGATGAAATCGACGCAAATGCGAAGGTCTGGACTTGCCCTGCCGAACGTATGAAAACGGGCGAGGATCACCGCGTACCACTCACGGATGAAATGCTGTCGATCATCGAACCGCTGCGCGCCATGCAATCTGAATACGTGTTCGAAGGCCAGAAACGCCACAAGCCGCTGTCCAATATGTCGATGCTGATGCTCTTGCGTCGGATGCAGGTCGAAGGCGCTACGGTGCATGGCTTCCGCTCGACCTTCCGCGATTGGGCTTCAGAAGTGGCCAGCGCGCCGCGTGAGGTGGCGGAGATGAGCTTGGCGCACCAAGTTGGGACCGATGTAGAAAGGGCCTATGCACGGTCTGATTTGTTGCACAAGCGTAGAGTGCTGATGGAGCGGTGGTCGCACTTCGTGACTGACTCGCAATCAAACATCATAAAAGTGTCTGTTTGAGATGCCAAATTACTTTCGTCCAATTGAAATTCCCGAATATTGCTTTCTTTCTGAAGCAGTTGAGTGGCTTGCGATTGGTGAGGTGCCGGAGGCAAAATGGGAATTTCCGGAACGAGCAAGCCAATCTGGCGCCTATCCAACCGAGGTGGAATACAGGTTTGCGTGGGAATTAATGCCCGGAAACTTCCAGCCCCAAAGTGAACTCACTTTCTTTGACAAAGACCATTTCAACTTCGCTGGTGTGCCCGTTCGGCGCGGATACACGCAAGCGGCGGAAACTTGTACAGCCAATAACCTTGAATGGCGCGAAAAACAGATTGAGAAACTGCGCGGAGCGTCACCGTTGTTGATACCAGATCACGAGGGCAAACAGTACGATTTAAACACCTTACTGATTAAGGATCACCGTTCATTGCTCCGGCAGTTCGCAGATGAACTGAAACTGGTCAAAGCAGTAAATGCAGACTTTGCGCCTATCTTTGATGCGGCATGGGCTCGAATTTTCTCGGCAGTTGTTGACGGCAGTCTTGAGATTGAAGGTATCGATTTCGAACGATGGGTCGACTTGAAAGAGCGGCAACGGTACGAAGATGCGGGCAAGTTTCAACAATTGCCTCCCGCAGCGCTGACGCTCGCTACGGACTGGAGCTCAAATTCAGTCCTTTACGAGTATCGTGATTTTGTGTCGCTAAGGTGCCGCACTGACACAATTGCTGAGATGATTGCTCCAAGACTCATGCAAAGCCAACCCGTCGAAGCGCGAAGGTGCGGGGGGTTTCTTTGGTCTTCCGAACCCGCCCAGACCCAAAAAATCAAGCGGGGCCGAGCACCGGCACTGGATTGGTCAGTATTGCGTGACAGGCTGCTGCAACAGGGTCAGGCGGGCTTGCTTCCTGTATCAAAGGAAAGCTGCATCTACGACCTAATTGCCTTTGCCGAAAACGAAATGGGAAAATCCGTTGGACGAACGACAGTTCAGGAAAGGCTGAAATCAGAACTGAAAGTGTTCTATTCGAATTAGTGCGACTGATTTCCGGCATTTCCGGCGGGCATTTCCGGCTTCTTCACCGATAGGAAATCACCAATACCAGCAACATTGTGGTCCACGCAGAAAAAACGAATGGACCTAAGAAATGGCAAACTTATTCGAGCAGAACCGAAACTACGTTCTTGGCGATGAGGAACTCAACCTCATCGGTGACCGGGACAAGCTGGCGCAGTGGCGTCATAAGGGCATGGGCCCAGCGTTTTACAAATTAGGTCGCAAGATCATCTATCGCGGCGCGGATCTTAACGCCTGGGCTGAAGCCAACCGGGTTGATCCGGCACGGAAAAACGACTGATGGGGCGGCGGTACTCGACCGCGCGCATCAAGGTGCATCGAAGCTACGAGATCGAAGAAGCTGCGGAGATGGTTGGTGTAACGCCTCAGACGGTGCGCGCCTGGATCAAGCAGGGTCTCCCGGCACTCACCGAGAAACGGCCCTATTTGATCCTAGGTTGGCAGCTTAAGGCTTTCCTGAAGGCGCGTGAGGCTGAACGGAAAGCGCCCATGGCTGAAAATGAGTTCCACTGCTTGCGCTGCAAGGTCCGCCGCCAAGCCGCTTTCGGGTTGACCGAGCGCACAACTACGACGGACGGCAGACCGATACTGGCTTGCTTCTGCGAGGTGTGCGAGGCCGACTGCCGCCGCTTCCTTGCCTCTGATCCGACCCCAAGGGCTGGATAGGCGAACAAGCGCGTGCGGGAACACTGCATTATGGTGGATCGTGAAGGTTCCGAGCTGAGCCTGTATTCGCGGATTGTTACGGGTAGCGATAGCCGCGATTGGCAGTAGGTTCATGCGCTTGTCAAGTCGGACGCGTTCTGTGGAATATCCTTGCACTTCAACATCATCGAAGGAAGGGATGTAGTCAGCCTCGTCCTTATCACTAATATGGGCGTTAGTGTTCAGACGGTTCGGATGTAGAAGCCAAACAGCAGCATCTTCTTCCTTTCGATTTTCTACAGCAAAGTAGGTGGCTACTAATGGGTTCTCAGTCCAATCTAGCAGGCGGGTCGGAACCCCATAGTGCTGCATTAAGAATATCCAATCGAAGGAACTTTCGGGCTTATGAGAAGCAAGCATTGCAGCGCTTTGTTTGAACCGCGTCAGGAGGCTTGACTCAGATATCGCATTCGCCTGGCGCAAGAGGCTTGGCAGTAGCCTCCAACTCGCGTCACTCTGTCCACGGTACCAAATCGCACCAGTGTCGGTCGTCTTTTTAGCTAGTAAGGCGGCGATCAAGTCGCCAATGGATGAAATCTCTGTTGTCAAGAAACGTTTTCCAAACGTGATTGTTGTGGCTTTGAGCAAACGCTAAGCCTTCTTGGTAAGGCATTCAACCGCGCAACGTAAGAGTGTAATTTGGGGCCATCTCCAATGCTCTCTTGCCCTGGTGGCCGATTGCCATGTTCGAGGCAAGATGGTGAACTCGTGACCCAGTCCGGTAAGCGGCGAGGCCTTTACCCTGCGCTGCTCGCAAATCCCGATGAAGATACCGAGTATCCAGCCAACCTGTCCCATAGTATGATGATGCCTCGTTTGGTAACTTCCTGACCAAAAGCAGCGTCCGCTTCGGGCTGGAAGTGCTCCTCAATTGCCGCCGGGGCGTTGGTCGACCGCGATCTGCACGACCGCTTCGCAATCTCCGGGACTGTCGGGCAGGCATTTGTGATACTGGCTGCGCACCTTAACACTGGACAACTTGTAGGGACCATTGGGGCCGTCCACTATGCTAGTCCGAAACGGGTATTGTTCGCCATTCACGGTGATCGTCGAATTCGTTACATCAAAAGTCGGCGCGCATCCGGCGACAATTGTCAGATTTAAAGCGATCACGTATCTCAGTTGCATCGGCACTTTACCTCATCATTGTGTGGGTGGCGGACACCGCTATGGTAGTGCCCCACAACCTCCTGACTAGGCGGGGAGGAAGTCTTCATAACAAACCGTAACGGAACCCTCCCTTGCCAAATCGCTTAAGAATGCTCCATCGGCGCTGACGTCAGATAGTCCGGTTTAACGGTAGCTTTGGGCTGACACCCGTCAGCCGACCGAAACAGTCACATGACGGCTCCGAGCCCAAAGCAGAATCTTGAGAGATAGTAGAAGGAGCACTCCGCCGTTACCACGGCGAAGTGCTGAATTGTGTGTGTGTCTAGTCGTTATTGAGACATCCCGCCTTCGCTGGAAACCTGTTTCTCAACTTGGCTTTGATTGGCCAGGTCAGAGCCACGCGGCGGGAACTCTTGGAACGTCTGAAGGTGTTGCTGCACCAGTCGCGCAGCAGGTCCAAACGCCCACATCTTCTGCCCCATCCATTTGGTATACATCCCGGATTCTTCGGCGGCCTTTTCATAAGGATCGCGGCGCAGATTAAACAGCATCGGCGCGTTTAATTCTTCTTTTGGTCCGGCCCAGCCATGCTCTTGGATCACGAAATGGGCTTTCCAGTCTCGGTAGCGAACGGCCTGAAGGCTCGTGCCTTCGTAGTAGATGATTTCGTCGCGGTTGCTTTCGGCACCTCCCGTCAAATACGACAGTTGGTTGTATCCGTCCAAATGTGCTGTGTAGCCTTCATATCCAGACAAGAGCGCCTCGGGCAGGTTGTTAGGGCCACCAGCCGCTGCCACCAGCGTTGGCATCCAGTCCATACCAGACATAATGCCGTTTGCGACTCGTCCAGCAGGTACATTGCCGGGCCATTTGATAATCGCTGGTACGCGGAAACCACCTTCCCAGGTTGTTCCTTTTTCCCCATGAAATGGTGTCGTGCCACCGTCCGGCCAGGTCATCGTTTCAGGGCCATTGTCAGCAGTGAAAACCACAATTGTGTTGTCAGTGACACCCAGCTCGTCAAGCCGCGCCATCACTTTGCCCACATTGTCGTCAAGCTCTTGCATCACAACGTCCTGCAGCCCACGCCCATCGCCCAGCATGTCTTCGTATTTGGGGCTCAGGTGCGTCCAAACATGCGCTCTGGCCGGGGCCATCCATACAAAAAAAGGTGTGTCCGCTTCGACAGCGCGATCAATAAAGTCGATCGTCTTTTCGGTCACCTCATCATCGAGCGTCTTTTGACGCTCGGGCGGCGCGGGTCCATCATCGAGGATGCGTTGATTGCCGACCACGCCCCAACGCGGATCCACCGTTTCATCCAGTTCTTCGGTTGCAAAGGCATGTATGATGTTGCGCGGACCGAATTGGGCATTAAATTCGGGATCGTCTGGCCAATCCGGGTCTGACGTATATTCCATCGCATTCAAATGGTAGAGCCAGCCCCAGTACTCGTCGAAACCTTTTGTTGTTGGCAAAAACTGGTTCTGGTCGCCCAAGTGGTTTTTTCCGAATTGACCGGTGGTATACCCCAACGCCTTTAGCATGTTTGCAAGCGTGGGGTCTTCATTGCTCAGGCCTACGGGATCACCGGGAAGACCAACGGTGTGCATCCCGACACGTACAGGAAACTGACCCGTCAAAAACGCAGCGCGACCTGCGGTACAGGTCGGTTCCGCGTAGTAGTCCGTCAGCCGCGTTCCCTCTTCGGCAAGCTGATCCAGGTTCGGTGTTTTGATGCTTTTGACGCCTTGGTGGTAGCTTCCCAAGCTGGCCCAACCGACATCGTCAGCCATGATCACCAAGATATTTGGCTTGTCCTCTTGAGCAACTGCGCTTGCGGCGACAGCAACCGAAGCGACGATCGCTCCGACGAAAGTTCGCGCGATTGATAAGCGTTTCTGCATGAATCATCCTTTCTTGCATTTTATCGGGGTCGCCTGGTCGACCTCATAGCCCCGAATTTTTAAGCGCGTACTTACTGTACAGCAGTGGAAAATGTCGCGCTTAAACGTTTGTTGAGCATCGCGTGTGGCTCGATTGAGCTGCCATAGTAGAGCTGTGCAAAGGCGGCGATGTCGTTGAACAGAACCACAGCGTTGCCATCTGTGCTTTCATAGACAAGCAGTTTCTGGCAAAAGGCATCAAGACCGATCGCCGGGTAATCCGCCATTGCGACTCCACCGGGCGCTGGCCCCCCGAACAGCAGCAGCTTTGCGGCGGTAAGAGCAACGTCAAACGCGGCAGCTTCTTTCTTAAAATCGATCTCGCCGAACCAAATTGTGTCTGTCTGCGCGGTCACTGCTTTTTCGAGGCGCGCAACCGTTTCGGCAACATCATACCCCGACGCAATTTCAATAATGCCAAAATCACGCTCGACAGCATCGGTGGGAATCGGGCTCGGGTCCGCGCCATCTACCGCGCGCAGTACCGCTTGCAGGCGCTCATCAAAGTCAGCAAGGGCCGCTGAACCCTCAAGTCCGTGACGTTTGGCGATGAACGAAGAGGACGTGTAAGACAAGGTCGGCTTAGCCTCGTCGCCGTATGACAACACCCTGAAGGGCAGATCCAACCCCGCACGAATATTTTCGCTCAGGACGGCAGCGTTCACGCCGGGATCAGAGAAAAGCAAAACTCTCGACGGTGGCATCTCCACGCCTTCGCCAGCCGCCAAACGGGCATGATCTATCTCGATCACCTTTGCCAATTTGGCATCTGTCACCGCCTCTGCAACTGCTTCAAACACGATATCGGTGTCGGCTTGAAGTGTATCATCTGCATGGGCGGAGATCGGGGTTAGTGCCAGCGCAACAGCCAACAGAGTGTTTCGGATACCCAAGTTGATCCCCCTGATCAAACCGCGCCTTGTTGACGCAAACGAAGCAAAGCCAAAGCTGCGAAAAGGATTTCTGCCAAAAAGTAGAACACCAGCAAGAAATCTGGTAAGCCATCGACCAAAAAGCTCAGCAGTCGGCCAGCGGCGAGCCCGGCCATGAATAGGAACAGGCTCCAAAGGGCGGCGTTTGTAAAGGCGGACTTGAATGCCCCGGCAATCCAAAACATCAACATCGCCAGATACAGCCCCATAATTGCCCGGAAGATGTGGGTGAGCTCTGTCGTGTCGACGGGAAATCCTAGCAACATCGGCACACTCACCGACGGCATCGCGCCATAAGAGAGTGCGATCGGGAATAACCCAACGGATGCGAGCAACAAAACAAAACGGTCAGACAAGGAATTTCCCTTACGGCTGCCTCTTCGAGGGCCAGTTGGAATATACTGTCAATTCCGCGTTAGGCAACTCAGAACCATAGTTGTCTTGCCCCCCTAAAACTGTGCCAAAGTTGGCTTAGTTTTGGAGACGGGATTGATGGCGCGGAAACGGTATTCG
>CANKZM010000002.1 GCA_947488305.1 uncultured Roseobacter sp. | reverse complement strand
TCATCAGGCCCTAAACATGCGCCCGCCCGTACCAGAAACCTTGCTGAAAAGTGGCCCATAGAAATGGGGCTGGACACCCGAATACAAATGTATGCTTCGGGCTGCCTGCCGTCATTGAGCCGGGACGCAGAGAAGTTCCGTAACGAGCCCAATTCGACAGATGCTTCATTATTCATGTAGGTCAGCTATGCTCGTTTGGATCGGCAGACAATGAATAAAACACCCGCATCGCGCCACTGCATTGGTGTATTGCCAAACGGCCGCCAATCTCACCCTTTTTGTCAGGGGCCAGTACAATGAAAACTATGCTATTAGATGCAGATTGCGCCACGTTGCGACGTGCTTTCTAAATGTGATATCACGATGCCCTATCTATTGCGAAGCCTGCTCAGTTGCCTTTTCCTAGGACTTGCCGCTCCTGTCCTGGCCGAACGCGAAGTGCATGTTATTGCGGTCGGTAAAGGCTATCAGACGGATGAATTTTACGCTTTGCCGGAGGCCCGTATATTGGTCGATCGTCCAGGTCATGACGTTAGCCTGGTGTTGCTGGATGGTGGCGAAATGCACTGGCAGGTCGAGGCAACTGCCGGGACCATAATCAGTGAAATAGTCCTGAGTGGTTCTCGCCCCGAATACAGCAAGGTTTCTCTCTCCGGCATTCCGATGGTCGGAGTGCATACTCTTGGGTTGCCGTTGGTTTTTCACCCTTGGGGGCGTGATTACCGAACGCTGGTAGAAACTCTGACGGAAAAGTTTGGCACCGAGCGTATCAATAGTTTTCAGGGTACCTACCAGGTTCACCAAGAATCTGTGAGCGTGGACACCCTCGATAGGACCACGGCAGGTCTCGCGCGTGATTATCTTTCGGAGCAGCTGAGTATCACCGATGACCTTCCACCGAAAATCCGCAACTGGATCCAGAATGGAGCCGACAGCAACGACTTCTCCCTATCTTTCGATGTGAGCGGGATCACTCTGACAGGCCCAACCGGCACGCGGCGATTTCCGGTCACATCCAATGTCCCGGATATCGTCTTGCCGGTTGCCAGTGTGTATGATCCAGCATCGCAAATGATTTACTGCATGACATACGGCGCGGAGGGCTTCCTGTACTCTGTCGATGTGCAAACTAGTCATTGGGGAGTTGTGACGAGCTTGAACGAGTATGACGCGGCGGGGTTGATCTATGATCCGGATGGTCGCTCTGTCATTACGACCGGCGCTTTTTCCCGACCGGGCGAGATTAAGGTTTTTGGATTGGACGGAAGTCTTTCTTCGCTGTTTATTCCGACAACGGCCTTTCCTGGACTGACCGATCTGTTCGATTATGGAAATGAGCACGGACCGCCACTGAAACCGCACGTCTTCAGCGGCGGGTGGCTTCTACTGGAAGCTCTCGCGAGCCGTGACAGCGCCAATCCAGACACCGGGGCGTACCGCATCTACGCCGTGCACATCACAACCGGCGAAGTGCGTCTGCTGCGCTTTCGCAATGACTGAGTTTGAAAAGATCGCTCGCAAACAAGAATGGGACATGGAGAGTACTCGAGTTTGTCGGCGCTCCGTCACAATAGCTCGGAACGGGGTTAAATTGACTTGGCAAGGTGGCAATAACGCGTTGCGTGTTTGATTTTGGCCGAGCATGGGCGCCACGTCGCAATCTGTCGTCGTTGGACAACCTATGTCGAAACGCAGTTCGCTCCCGTCCTGAGGATGTTGAAGCCAAATTCGGCGGATGACTGCTTCGAGTCGAGAACTGCAGACGCAACATCAATCGTTGTTTGCCGTCTCTGTTGAAAACAGGATCTTAACCGAGCTTGTTTGAACGAGTGTTTTCTCCTTTGATATCGTGAGTGCCGGCAGTCAAGACGTTCAAAATGAATACGAGTACCCTATGAACGGCCCTATCTGCGTGACGTCATACCCGAAATCACCGTCTGACAGCCTACCATCGTAGTCGATGCTGTAATAGCGGATGCCAAGCTTGAGCGAACTGGACTCGTTGATCTTGTAGTCGAAACCCTGTGTGGCGCTCCATTGCAACTTCGCACGTGCAGCTAATGTCCGGAACGACTGGTCGCGCCGCTGCAAGACAGAGGGCCGGCCAAAGGCAGCTATGGGCAGGACTCGAGCTATTGGCTTTGCCTCTATTCTTTCTGTGTTGTCCCCGCCTCGGCCATGGTAACGGCGAGCTCAGCACGCGCGAACGGCTTTCTAAGGAAGAGAACACCCTCAAGAGTATCTTCCACCTTGGCTCCGCCGGTATCGGCATAACCGGTCATTAGAACTACTCCAGTTTTTGGGTGGCTAAGCCGAACTTCACGAACAAAGTCGGTTCCGCGTTGTCCGCCGGGTAGCACGATATCGGAGAGGATCATGTCCGGGGCTTCCGTTGACTGGCTCATGACATCTTTCGCGGCTTCGACGCTTTCCGTCTCCGTTACCACATAGTCGAGCGATTCCAATAATCTGGTGACACAGCTGCGCACCGAGGGATTATCCTCGACAAGCAATACAGTTTGTCTTTCTCCCCTTGGCAGGCTTTTGGGTGCGTCGTCTTCGTGCGTCTCCGGAACAATTGCCGACCGAGGCAGAAAGAGGGAAACAGTCGTACCCTCGTTGGGCGTGCTTTCGATGGACATCGTCCCGCCAGATTGCAGGGCGAAGCCATAGACCATCGACAGCCCCAAACCGCTACCCGTGCCGAACTCCTTTGTTGTAAAGAAGGGTTCGATCGCGCGGCGCTGGGTTTCACTATCCATGCCGGCGCCCGTATCGTGCACTTGGAGGCGCACAAAATCCCCGGTGAGATGTGAGGGCACCTGATCTTCGGGCGCGTTGTCCAAAGATATCGTAAGTGTTCCCCCGTCGGGCATGGCATCCCGAGCATTTGTCCCCAGGTTGAGTATCGCATTGGTGAAAAGACCTGGATCAATCAGGATCGGCCAGGTTTCGGTCGGTACATCCAACCTGACCTCGATGTCTTCACGTAGTGTCCGACGCATTAATGCAGCCGTCTCATGTATGATCTCCAGTGGAAACACCGGGTTTGGGGCCATCGATTGCTGGCGGGCAAAAGCCAACAATCGACGAACCAGTTCTGCTCCGCGATCAGAGGATTGCACGATGGGATCAATGAGGTCCTTCCGAGCATCGCCAGACATCTCCAACAATTCTGCATGACCGCGAATTGCTGTCAGAAGATTGTTGAAATCATGCGCGATTCCGGCCGTCAGCTGACCGATGGCTTCCAACTTCTGCGTCTGCAAAAGTCTCTCTTCATTGCGCTTTCGTTCTTCCATGGCGTCCTTGCGGGCGGCTTCGAGCATTTCGCCCATATGCTCATTCTGATTGTCGAGGATTGTTCGTGCTTCAAATTCGGACACGAAGACGCGTTCGTGACGCTTGATACTCTGAGAGACAATGATCAGGAATGTTGTTGAAACGAGCGCAAACGCCCAAAAGGTGGGCTGCTCGGCTGTGCGGCTGAAGCCGATAAAAGACCCCACAAGGACAATTCCGCAAAACGCATATGCCGCTGCAGGCAGAGGGTAGAGCGTAATCGCGCCTCCCGCGATCATGCCCGCTGCCAAAGCAATGAAAAATGCCTGCAAAAGGCCGTCGGTTTCCGGAAGTATAACGAGCCCCGGATATGCCCAGAGTGCTCCCAGAAAGGCGGCTTGAATAACGCTGCGCCGGTAGGTGCGGCTGGATAGTTTCTCCGGAAACGGCTTGTTCCTGCGTGAGGCGTGCCTGAACATCACCCAGCCCGCCATTGAGATCACAATCATCGCCCAACAAACCGCGTCCAAACGGAATTGATTTTCGAACCAAAGAACAAGAAGGACAGATAAAGCGTTGGCTATATTTGCCAGCATCATGGTGGGTGTCAGGCGCGAAATCGCAAAAATTCGTCTCGCCAATACTTGGCCATCTTCGACAAAGGAAACTCTTTCAGTATCGAAAGATTGATTGCCTGGACGGCCGGAAGAATTCATGGGTGATCCAATGCGCTTGACGCTGTATGTTTTGATGCTGCGCATCGGTGCCAGTAAATGCAACCCTCGGATGAGTTTCCTGTTGGATCACGCGTTTCACGGTTACCGAGCCTATAAAGAAATCGCACGTGTTATCGTCAAGAATAACTATGATCGGGACCTTCTAAGCAGTAAAAGAGATGAGGGTTATTTTCCTGAGAAATGATCCAAATTTGGAGAGATGAAGGTCTTCGAATCTGGATGGATGATTCTACCTTGGATTTTTGCTGCGGCTACAATTGCAATCATCTACAGCTAAATTTCACCCCACCTAGTGCAGGATCGTCTCTCGCTTGAACGCCCAAAAAGGACATTGGTGCAGCCGCAGCGAAAGCCCACTTTGTCCCGAAGTTCAGACATCCAACACCGCAAATATCTAGCAAGCGCAGCGAACGTCTCCTTCGACGGGCCGCAGCGCAGAACCGCGAAGCCGTGGTCAACGGCAGCTCTGGGCCGTTCTTGTCGTGAGCCGGAGCCAGTATTAGGCAGATGCTGCGCTGAATCCGAGGTCGGCTTCGAGCCCGTTGCAGACGTTTTGATTTCTCGCTGCGAGCGCTTGCAGCACGGAAAAATGCGGCACCACCTAAAAATTCTCTTTTGCAACGCGGCGGCGATTCCTGCCATTCGCGCGAGCCACGGCAAACTGGACCTCTTCACAGAGGCATAGTTAAACAATGGGAAGATTTATTCAGAGTAATCGCCATGGAGCGAAAAGTGCGATCGATAAACGAAAATCCGGGAATCTTTATGGTCCATCTTCTCCAGTATCGGATCGGGATAACTGCTAAGTATTCACTGCTGGCTTTTCAGCGCTTATTTGGGTTTTGGAAAAGCACGTGTTGCTAGAAGCGCTTACTTCAAAAACAGAAATGCCAAGGCAACTGCGGCTGGCGCAAGCCGCCTTACAAGTATGGTGTTTCCCTTTGCTCCCGATGCGCCAACAGCCGCAGTAACAATCACAAAGGTCAAAACCACCCCTTGCGTCCAATCGCGCTGGATTTCCGGAAGTAGAAAGCTGAGGCAAATTCCAAGACCGATTGACGCATTATAAGATGCAAAACTGCGCCCCATAGATTTTGTCTTTTGGGCCTCGCTTTCAGAAAAGTCCGTCAGTTTCTCGCAAATCTCGGGCCAACGAAACCACTGGCCGTAAGCAAAGATAAAATGGCCAATTACGACTACGGCGAGTGCGGCTAGATATAAATATGTCATGGTAACCTCATTGTTTACGTTCTTATTTGGAAATGTTCGGCCCTGTCAGGAAGCTGGCTCCAAATCGCATCATCATGCGTACAAATTGCGTCCGGTTTGCGCAGTTTGACTTGGATAGGATGGCCTTGGTCTGAGCGTTCACAGTTGCGACGGAACGGCCGCGGCGATCTGCGATTTCAGGGTTGGTATACCCCTGACCAATTTCACCGACCAAAGACGTTTCCGTGGAGGTCAACCCAAATGCCTCCTGGATGCGGCCAGTGTCGCAGGCTATCGGCAAACACGTATCTGTGCTGCATACGACAAATCCATCAAAGAACTTGTTTCCCATCTCATCAGCTTGATGAAGCGGCGACACCTCGATGCAAAGGGGGTCCAACATATGGCTGAATATTCCCTCTTTGCGTGGCCTCGCGCCAAATTGCCCATGGTAGCTGAGGTCGGACTTTAGCCGCTCAAAGCATTCCTGCCCGGCGCGATCTGTGATTCGAAGTTTGCCGTTCGGATCTGCACGGTATGTCCGATAAGTTTCCTGCTGGCGTTGAAATTCCTGATTTCGCGCAACGATAAGTCCACGCGCATCAAGCACACAAACCCCAATATTCAGCCTGTCGATCGCCGATAAAACGCCCTGATACCGTTTCTGAAGTTGCCGCATTGGAATGCTCAGATCGATTGCCTTGGCCAGATGGGGCAAGATTTGCGAAAGATAGTGCCGCTCCTTATCGGTAAGCGGTGCTCTTGCCGCGTTCAACTGGACCGAGAACAAAGAAATCCAAGGATTATCTTTATTCATAACCCCAGCCGCACGGTGAAAGATGCCCAGCCGCAACAGGCGTTGGACATGCTCTTGCTGCTTTAGCGCCTCGGTCGAGTCGGCAAGCAACGAATCGTCAAGCAGTTCTATCTCGTCATGATCACTGGTTTGTCTTCTGATCGTATCCTGATCATGCGCTTCAAGGTGCTGACATTTCGCAAGGTAAGTATCCAACGCTGCGGCAGAGTAAAACCCGGAGTGAATTGGAGCGGTCAGTTTCATCTCGCCGTTTTCGGTGACCCACTCGAAAATAATGCTGCCCTGCGCACCGGCGCGTTCTACGATCTGATCAAGAATAGAGGACCACAGGCGCTGGTCAGCGACCGCATCATAAATTCTAAGTGTCAGATCATGTATTTCTTTCGACAATTCGGGGCGACCTTCTCGTTTCTGCATACTTTTCTGCTTACTGTGGATTCAGTCTAAACCACACATTTAGCGAAAACATAGACCATATGGGCTATGAAATCTGGCACCCATTCAGCGTAGCACCGGGCAGAATTTGAAAACTAGACATTAATGGCCAAGGCTGCACCGATTTCTACGCCAGTCACGAAACGTGTTGAAACTCTCGCCTCCTTCGGCCCCGACGGTGAACAAGGAACTTTCGTCATGAACATGCGTGATCGAAGTCGAGATGGCATTCGCAATCGACTGGAATATCATTTCTTGTCTCAGTACCGTCCGTTTTGGCAAGTCGCTCAGCGAGTTCCGCCTGTCGAGCGACTAACCAATAGACTGATCATAAATAGTCTAATGAACAAAACACCACCGCGGCCGTACCCTCTTAGCTGCTCTTCCAACTATCCCACCTGGAAAGGCCTTACAGATCAATCTTGGTACAATCGGCACTTACCCGGCCGTTCCAGCATAGAAATGCCCGAAGACAAGGCGGTTCTGGGCCTGTTTACCGAACAAAAAGAAGGTCCAAGTACGAAATCGAATTCAACCTATCTGTTTCCTAGTTTTGCACAGTGGTTCACAGATGGGTTCTTGCTGACCGACAAGACTGATGGGCGCAGAACGTTTTCCAGCCATCAGATTGATCTCAATCAGGTTTATGGAAATACGGATGCACAAACCCGCGCAATTCGAACCATGTCCTCGAACGAAAGGGAACGCGGTCAGTTGAAAACTTCGCTTCAAGATGGCGAAGCTTTTGCCCCGTTTCTATTCCTAGCCGACGGCACAAAAGACCCCGTATTCGCAGCCTTGCCGGATCCTGAGCGTTTTGATTATCGCGTTTCCCCCGAAGGTGCCCGAACGTTGTTTGCCTTCGGCGGAGAACGTGCGAATATTTCGCCGAATGTCGCAATGGTGAACACGTTATTCATCAGAGAACACAATCGTTTGGCGCGAATTCTGGCCAACAAAAACGCAAGTTGGAGCGACGACCGCGTGTTCGAAACCGCGCGGTTGATCAATATCGCACTCTTGAACAAAATTGTTGTCGCTGAATACATCAACCACATTTCGCCCTATCACTTTCAGCTTTCAGGCGATGGTGCCGTCGCGGCGCACGCAAATTGGAATCGGCCCAATTGGATCCCGGTAGAGTTCAATGTTTTGTACCGTTGGCATTCGCTGGTCCCTGCAACGCTTAATTGGGGCGGGGAAACCCTGGCGACGAAGTCGATGTTGTTGAACAACCGGCCCTTGCTGACACATGGGCTTGCACGCTCATTCGAAATTGTCAGCGCACAGCCTGCCCGCCGAATGGGACTGTTTAATACCGTCGATTTCCTGTTGCCGGTTGAGTTGTCTACAATCCGTCTCGCCCGTAAGAATAAGCTGGCCAGCTACAATGACTATCGGCAGATCATGTCATATCCACGAGTGACACGTTTCGAGCAGATTTCAAGTAATCCTGAATTCGTGAAGGCGCTACAAAATCTATATGGCCATGTGGACCGAATTGAATTGTACCCCGGCCTTTTTGCAGAAGATCACCGCCCGCGCAGCGCTGTGCCATCTTTGCTAGGTCGAATGGTTGCAATTGATGCGTTTTCGCATGCTTTGACCAATCCGATCCTGGCCCCCAATGTGTTTAACGCCGATACTTTCACCTGCGAAGGCATACAAATTATCGCGCGCACCAGAACATTGCGCGATCTTGTGCTGCGCAATTGTCCAACTTGCGACCCCAATGCGCACATTACCATGGATTGGCGAAATTCCAGAGGTCCCCGGGTCGCGAAGAACATTCAATAGTCATAGAAAGCCAAAGTTCATGTCCCAATCTATCGTTGTCGTGCATGGCGTCGGTTCGCCCGAACCGGGATCTGAAATCACTAAGGTGGCCGACGCCATTGGCGATAAAAGCATTGCGATGAAAATTTCACATCTGCGCAGCAATAGGACGAACGTGCCGGTTGGTGAACTCATTCATCAAGGGGAAAAGATACGCCTATATGAACTGAACTGGTCTCATACTGTACGCCCGGCTGACGGGGCTTGGCACACACTTGGCCAATTATTTTGTCTGCTTTTCGCCGCCATGCAAATCGCACAAGCGGGCTGGGATACGGGCGCCACGGACGATAAGAAGCGGGTTGATGGGCCAAGCCGCATCGGATGCTTGTTTCGTTGGGTGCTGGTCACGATAACAATCTGGGCGCCCATATTAGCCGTGACAGTGATCTTGGCAGAGATTCTGGAAGAGAACCACAGAACCGCCGCTTCTTTAGTCGTATTGGGTATTGGCTTCACGGTTTTTGTGGCGGCGCGCATGTTGGGAAAAGTCGACAGGCATGCGGCGTCAAGTGGCCTATGCTGGGCCGTCGCCATTGCATTCATCGGGCTACTTGTAATCCACACCGAACTCACCCGAGCAATACTAAGCCCGGTGACCAAAAGCACCGTATTCATCGGTATTTATCTATCGGGTTTCCTTCTATTTTTGGGTACGATCGAAAGCTTTTGGCGTGGAAAGCTCGCACGTGGCACGCTTAGGGCATCATCTTTTCGCGCGGCGATGTATGTCATTCCGTTCATAGTTCTGGCAGCCGCATGGCCCCCCGTTGTCTTTACGTTTCAGTTCATGATCGTCGATATGTTCACCGCCCTAGACGGTTCGGTTTTGACCAGAGCCGAAGGCGTATACAAAGAAGTGGCAAAAGGCTTGCCTTATCCCATCGTCAAACTTGAAATCATCAATCTCATTGCATTTGTGGGGGCCATTTTCGTATTATTTGCCTTTTTCCTGATCTGGAGTTCGGCCCTTGGATCGAAATTCGCCCAATCTCAGAATTGGGGCGGTCAGTTTCGACGGGCAGTTGCACTGTGGTTGTTGATTTTGATCCTGGTGGGGGCTGTCACAATCGCGCCGGTTACATGGGAAACTGCCCAATATTATTTTGCCGGGAAACAAACGGGCAATGGAACTGATCTGACTGGTTTCACAAAGCGGCTGGTGAATTTTTTTAAGCCTGACGCTGGCGAAGACGTATCTCCCTTGGAATTCTACCGGGTGTCAATGTGGCGCGTTTCAGCCGGGTTGCTATTTCTCATACCCGCGTTCACCAAGATGATCTTGGTCTTCATGCAGATCATTTTTTACATTTGCCCCGATTGGTCGCCGCTTTCCACCAAGGGAGAGCTGCTAAGACAGTTCGAGAACATCACAAACCTAGCCAGGCAACACGGCGGCGAGGCGCCGATCATATTGGCCTATAGTCAAGGCTCCAAGATCGCGACAGATGCTCTGGCTGTCAGTAAAGCGCCGGTCGACCGGCTGGTGACGATCGGGTCACCGGTGGACGCCATACATCAGTCATTTCTGGTAATGCCGGTGCCGAAACACGGAAGAGATTGGCTGAACTTCTACAGAAACAGCGATTTCATTGGCGGCCCGATACAGAGCAAGGAGGTTACGAATTCGTTGATTGAAAGCAATTTTGGTAGCAGCCACTTCCGGTATTATCGCGAACAGAGTGTGCTAAAGGCCATTGGTCTGGCATAAGCGTTCCTGCTAATCACTTCTCGCTCGCGGCGAATGATTACGCACAGCAGCGGTGGATGCTTTTTGCGATGGGAATAGCTGCCCAACTAAAGACGACCGCGTCCCGCTTCGCGATAGTCAGCCCCAGCTGCGGTGAATGGGCAAATTGGATTTTATCCGATTCTACCCGCTCGCATGTCCGCAAACGGGAACTCCGCTGCAACGCCGAACTTTCACCGCTGCGAATGCAAGGATTTTATGCGCCAGCAAACGACGGCTCCGTCCGCACAGCAGACCTTGATGCACTGCGCAGCAAATGGTCAGATTGAGCCCAAGGCGGTCATCGCACTTTTGTGCCGCGTGCGCTCGCGGAACGAAAACCATCGTAGATGCTCGGTCTATGACGCCGCGCGGAGACAGAGATCGCTGCCATTCGTTTTGTTACAGCGAGAGTTTCGATGACAATTCGCAGGACGCGGGGCAAAGCGGCCAAAAGAGATACCAAACTGCAGATCATCTACAAGGATAGGTCCATGCTGACCGCTATTCTGGATTCAACGGATTAATCGGCCACGACAAAGCCGATGAGATCGCCAGCATGGCACGTGTGCGCCGCAAATTCGTTGATTTCATTGTATCTCAGGTCAACGCCATAGCTGAAGATGCCATCCGACGGATCGTAAAACACTACGCCGTGGAGAAAGACGCGCTCGGTAAAACGCCCGAAGAGCGAGTCGCGTGGCGCCAGGCAATGTGCAAACTCGTCTTCGATGATCTGAAAGCCTGGCTACACGCCCAGTTGCCAAAATATCTGGCAAGTCCTTACTGACCCAAGCCATTCGGTATGCCCTTGGTCGGAAACCAAGAGCGCGGCTATATCTAGAGAAGGGCCATCTAGAACTCGAAACAACACCTTCGAACACACCAACAAGCGAATGGCCATCGGCTCGGAACAACTAAATGTTCGCAGGTTCAGAAGGTGGCGGCAAAGCTACGGCAATCGCCCTCACCCTGATCTAGACCGCCAAACTAAACAGCGTCGATCAGCAAGCTTGGATCGACGGACGGGCACAATTCGTTGGACAAAATAGAATGTTCATGCAACCGTTCTCGGATTAAAGTCTCATTTTTTTTGAGCTTCGCTGATGTTGATTTTAGATATAGTTCTAGCGCTTGCGCTCGTTATGGCTGCTTTCTCAACGGTATCCTCGGGGTTGACGGAATTGGTCTTGCGACTTTGGCCAACGCGCGCAGGGCACCTTCGTTCGACAATGCGCAACTTCATCGCGGAAGTGCTCCTGCCGAATTACATTGAGGTCAAGGGTGGCGGGTATGTGTTCAGCGTTGAGGACGAAAAAGCTGTTTCCGACAATGTGCTGTATCAACTGACTAAGAACCCCAACCACAAACCGGCCGAAAGCCCGGGCCTGCTTTCAATGCCGTTCGTGACGCGGCAATACATTGATGAACTGTCGACGGAGGCGTTCATTGAGAGACTTGCGAAATCTGTCATTGGCAAAGCGTTTGCGTTGGAAGCCGATGATGCCCGTGCCAAACGAATAAGCGCCATTTCACTTTCTTATGAACGCTTTATGGCTGCGTCAGCAGAGCTGTATAGAAAAACAGCAAACACTGTCGCAATTGGGGTCGCCATCGCTTTCGCGTTCGGGAGCAACATTCAGTTTTTGGAGATTGTCGATCACCTTAGGGGCAATCCTGAGGCTATTGCGGAGGTTATCGCCAGCGACGATCAACTGCTGAACACGCTTGACCCGGATGATGACTACGAGGCGAAAGTTCAGGCTCTTTCAGGGACAATTGATGATTTGCCGCTGCCATTAGGATGGGGAGGCGTGTCGGGAGCGCCTGTGCCGGTGTGGCAGCAACCTGAAGAATCGACCGACGGCACGAAGTTTTGGTTTAGGTGGCTCATTGAAGTTTTGGCGTCAGGTCTTTTGATCGGGCTAGGGGCTCCATTCTGGTACAGGGCCGTAAAAAACATCAGTCAGGTGCGATTTATCGCAGGCTCGCTTGTCCGCACGTCCCCGGAAAGCGTTGGCGAACCATCCCAACCGAACCACTCCGAAAATATTGAAGAACGAGCGACCAACCAAACCAGATTGTTTGATGCCCTCAGTGACAACACGCCTCCACCACTTGTAGACGATGCACCACCGCCTGCGGGGTAACGGTTAGAATGAATAATGTCTCAGCGCTTTTCGTAGGATCCATTTTTCTGTTCACAGTGGGCTGCACGCCGCCACCGACCGCAGAACTCTCGGCCTATCGCCAAACATTCGTAGCCTTTGAAGCGGCCAGCGACGCTGTTTTGAATGTCGTCGCTCCGTACGAACGCGCCGCTTTGCGAGCCTCCGGTGCAGAGCGAAGCTGCAACGACGAAGAGCCACTGCATCGCGGGAACCTCGCCTTTTGTTACGGTGCGCGCGATGCTTTCGCAACGATTGGCGATCCTCCGTTGGTTGGAAGTTATCGCAATTTGATCGAAGTCATTGCGCGTTTCAATACGATCGTCATCGCCTATTCGGAAGGGGTGAGTTTTCGGTTCATCAGCCAGGATTTGGAAGAATTTTCAAAATCCGTTGACGCCTTCGCCAGTTCAAGCGTTTCTGAGTTCGTGAGCGCGCAGATCACCAATTCAGGACGGTTTCTAGAACGGGCAAGCGACCTTTCGGACCGCCCCGCGTTGCTCGAATTCTTACATGAAACCTACCCAATCGTTGATGAAGCGTTCCTAGTTATGGCCGTCCAATCCGCTCGCCTTGTCGGTACGATCGAAACCGGGACCTCAGTCCTTACTGGCGAACAACCTGCTTTGGGGGGCCAATTGGTAGCTAGAAGCTTAGAAGTCCGAAGTATAATCGCAAACTGGACAGTGGTCTTGGACGAAACGCGACAGGCGTTAGAGGGAATGGGATTTGCCTTGACGAACCCTGAGAACTTGGAGGTGCGAATTCGCAACATCGGCGATGACGCGTTCCAGCTAAACTTAGGTTTCGAGGCAATACAAAGGCAAATCACAGAGCTAGGCGCTGGTAACGCACTTTAACTCTCAAAGGGTGTTCGAAAATGGAAGAAGATCTTACTTTTGTGTTTGAGGCGCTCAGCCAAAACTTCAACGAATTGCTGAGGGCATACCAAACCGCTCAGCAGAATAGTCAAACTAATCAACTGCCTATCATTCAAAATAGAATTCAGGAAGTTGCGCGGAAGCAGAGCAATATTCAATTGCAATTAAACCAAGGCGCAATTGACAGCCTGAATTCGATAGCGGACTCCCTAGAAGAAGAGATCGAGGCGCAACAGGCGATGGGTTTCCGAACGGCTGTGAACAGCTTGATCGGTGCGCTCGAACGAATTCGCCCGGATTCGCCGGTCTTACCAGCTACGCCGGTAAACCCTGATCCAGCCAGCGCGTCGAAACAGACGATCGTAGATCTCGTATTCGCTTATGCCGGTGAGATGGGATTTGAAGCCCAAACCGCACTCTGCATTATCGCCATCGAAAGTGACTTCAATGCATCAGCCAGATCTACGCTATCGAGCGCTGGCGGACTATTCCAGTTTTTGGATGACACTTGGAGAGCTGCAGGTGGAGAAGAATTTCCCAATACTGGCGGAGATGGAAACGGCTACGCCTCGCACGCGAAAGTCGGAGACCAAATCCGGATCGGCATTCACCACTTGAAAGATATCCAGGCGCGTTTGATCGCCCAAGACTCCAATTTTTCAACACCGACGCACATTTACATGGCCCATCAACAAGGGTTTTCCGGTGCTACAAGTATCCTTAAAGGTGACGTTGACGTCGACATTGCGAGCGCAATCAGCCAGGAAGCCGCGCGGAACAACGGATTGAACGGGCTTACAATCGGCCAAGCCATCGAAAAATTTGAGTTGCTCGTATCTGCGCATATGGAGGAGGTAAATCCTCTAGCGCCATCCGGTCAACTAACACTGGCAGGGCATACCGCTGCGGGGCCCGCTATCGTCACGACCGGCTCTGCTAAGCGCCCAATTGCATTGCGTGCAGCAGAGATGGCTAAAAGCGAAATGAACAGATTCGCTTTTGTAAATGGTGCTCGCGTGCTTGAGGTGCGCGATCCGCTTTTGACCCGCGGCGCGCAGTACTTTGATTTCGTAAATCGTGTGCCAAATGACATTGTTGGGGATGGCAATCCTTGGTCAGCGGCGTTCATTTCTTTTGTCTTTGGTCGGGCGGGTATGACAAAATCAATTTTTCCGTTTGCGGCAAACCACGCAAGTTACATTTTGAAGTCTGTCAAGAACTTAGATGTTATCAATAGCTTAAACGGTGGAGATGTTCCGGAGGAGGTAAGAGCGCTGAAATACTGTGAGTTAAACGATCACAAACCAAGGGTCGGAGATCTCATTGGCGATGGGCGCTCCAAGTCGAAGCTGATCGAAAGGCGCGTCCGCAATACTGCTGATATCCGCCTTCACTTGCCAAACATTCATTTTCCTTCGCACACCGATGTGATTACCGAGGTGAACAAAAATACAATAACAACGATTGGAGGAAATGTGGGGGACTCGATTAGAACCAAAACCTTCAATTTGGATGGCAACGGAAAAGTGTCACCGGGACAGGGCGCGTTCTTCTTTCTTGCCGTCAATGTCTAATGTCCTTTGTGGCGACGCGACGATCGTTAGCATTGTTGGGGCATCTAGACACAGAACCCATTGAGTTTCAGCTGGCAGCGCGGTTCGCGAATTGAAACAAAGAGCGGCGAACATGTCGGGTATTTTCTGACCAAGCGATGAGAAAATGGCGTGTCGCGAGCCCTTTTTACCGAAGTCCCACGGCAAGCGGCGCATCGATGATCGGAGTGTGCTGAGCGGGATTATCTTGGTCAACCGCAAAGACCTTTGGTGGCGCGATACACCCAAAGGCTATGCCTCATACGCGCATACGGAGACGGGATTGTGGCATTGAAGGTCCACTTGTGGCTATTCATCCAGCAATGAACGTCGGCACGACGAAGACCGTGAAGGTCTTGTCGCGTCGCTCGGACCCAAAGTAGGTATCATATTCCAGCAGATTGAGCGACACGGTCATTACGTCGTACGAACGATCATTTTCGTCAGCAGCTTCGGGTATGATGAAATCGGCAATGTACTTATACGCATCAACTCCATTGGCGAATGTGCCTTCTACAGCTGGATTCGCCATTTGTGTTGGTTCAGCATTCACGCGCACTTCTAAAAACTTGTTCCTTACTTGACCCGGAACCGAAAAAGCCTCGAATGTGAGACCCGCATCGTCAGAACCCTTCGCAACTTCCGAAACAACGAATATCTCCAAGCGGACCTTTCGCACATCCTTCGGTCGCAATATTATGAAGCCATCAGAAACCTTAAAGCTCTCCCCAATGAGAAAACAGCGTTTCTGATTGTCAACTTCGAGCTGCAACACTTCGGCCCCCACTGGAACAAGATCACACTTGCGATCTTCAGCAGTTTCCGGGATCAACCCTAATCTGCTGATAAAAAAGTCGTTGAAGTTCTGTTTTCTCCCACCTACTCCTTTTATCCGTTTGTCGAATTTTCCTTTCCCAATTGCTTCGGCCAAGGAATCCAAAGTCAGTAACTGTTTGTCGTCAAGATACTCGTCAATTTCTTCCGCATATGAAGATTCGATGACTTCAGATATTTCTTCATCGACGTCTCCTCTGTCCTGCCTCTTTTTTTCGGGTGCGACATAAGCCTTGATGGCTTCTTCGGTCCCTAGCATTGAGTGAAGGTATGGCAAAGGCTGGAAAAAACGGGAGTCCGACGCGCCACCGATGTAAGTCAATATCCAACCAGATAGAACCAAAAGTGGTAACGCAATCAGACCAGCATAGAATGTGCGGTCTTTCCAAAACTTGGGTTTAGCTTTCAATGATTGGATTGATGCTTGCGCTTCTTTGAGATCGCGCTCCAGTTGCCAAACACGTTCTTCAACGGGCAAATGAGTTGGGTGAACATCAGTTGCTTCTTCACCAGGTTCTGGCTCTTTGTCTTCAGTCACCGTCAACTCCAAATCCGAAAGCCCGAACTAATCTTCTCTCGTCTAGATCAATCCTATTGACTACACCTTCGGACGCTTCCTGACCAATAGGTCCCTTTTGACCACGGGAAGCGTTGCCACCAGGGCTACCTTGTCGTCCAGCGGAGCCGCAAGCTGATGCTAATTTGCCTTCCGGACCACCTCTCCCGGGTTGCCCTGCCTCTCCACCTTCTCCTCCTGTCCCTGGTGCTCCGGGGCTAACAACGATCTGACCGCTCTCAAAGAAGCTGTCGGCTACTTCTGATTGGCCAACGAAACGAAAAATGCCACCTGATCCAGCGTGGCCGCCAATACCACCTTGACCGCCAGGCCCTGCGTTTCCACCACGTCCGCCGCGCCCCGGGCCAGCCGCGCAACCTGCTATCGTTTTCCCGCCAAAGGGCAATTTCACCCAAGCAGTTCGAGCGGAATTTCCGCGTGCACCATTTCCACCGTGACCCCCGGCTTGTCCAACGCCGCCCTGTCCGCCGTTTGCGCCGCTTAAGTCGATAAGAATGCCTTCTCCAACAATTTCCAAAACGATCAGCGTCAATCTCGGAGCTTTTGCTCCAGCTGCGCCCGGCTTTCCTTGTTGACCAGGACGGCCAGCGCTTCCGCCCTGACCCGCCGCTTTGCCGTCCGCACCATTCGCAGCGCGTTTTAGTACTCTGGGTACGGCTTGTGATCGATCACCAACCCATCCAATTTTTGCGACCTTCGCACCCGTCGGCAAAATCAACTTACGAGCGACCACAAAGAAATCCGCCTCTCCTTTGGTTTGACTCGTGTCCAAAATTATCTCGGATCCAGAACCCAAGCTTAAGACGTCGGCACTCAGTATTCTCTGACCGATGACAAGGCTGCCATCGTTAGGAACCACAATTTCAGGAGGATCACTCAGAGCAGACCGCGCGTTCACGAAAGCCGCAACTTCCGCGAGTTCTTCGACAATAACATCGACTTCCAGTCGTTCCTGACTGGCCAACTCAGTCGGCGGAAGCAATGCAAGTATGGCAGCAATAAAAATGTAGCGCATTTTGTCAGCCATTTGAGAAATCATAGGCATCTTCAATTCCGAGAAAGCTAATGGATAAGTCGTTTTGACGCAAGAATCGTAGATTTGTTCAAAGCGGATCATTTTCGAAGCTTGGGACAATAGTCTTGTTGTTGCGAAGGAGAACTATGCGGCAACTAATGGTTCAATGTTGGGCACGTCGATCTCTTTGGTCGCCAGGGCCATGTCATAATTCGTCTGCAAGTTCGCCCAGTATGCTGGGGTCGCATTGAACACACAGGCAACTTAGCGCCCGCGAACGTCCGTTTCGGTGACATTGGCCGCGTGGCTGCGGTCGGCCTGCCGCGAACGCGAAGAGATGCTGCGTCAGCAATAGCTGCAGGTGCGCAAGGCCGCTTTGTCCGCAACTGAGACATCCGATGCTGACGCAGCGAACGACCGGTTTGGATTTGGGGCAATTTGGCCGTGTTGAAAGACTGCTTTCGGGATATCACGCTGCAGTGCCGCGACCAGTTTCGCAATTTATCGGACGATCCGTCGCAAAGTTCGCTGCAACCGCATCAGGCAGCTTTGTCCGCAAAGCAGACCTTGGTGCATTGCGCGGCGAATGACCGCCTTGAGCCCAACGGGGACAATTTTCTGCGAACGTGTTAGGATTCTGTTGATGGCTGAAGTTTTTGGGGAATTTGATGTCTGAGACTGACAAGGTTTTCGCAGGCACTATCCCTGACGTCTACGACGACTATCTGGTACCGCTGATCTTTGAAACTTACGCAGTCGATCTGGCCAGGCGCGTTGCTTCTCTGGAACCAAAGTCAGTTTTGGAAACCGCTGCTGGTAGCGGCGTCGTCACACGTGCGTTGGCTCCGCTTCTTTCTGACAACGCTAACTACTCGGTAACTGACCTCAACCAGCCCATGCTTGATCGGGCATCAAGGCGTCAGCCTGCGGACAACCGTATAGAATGGCGGCAGGCAGACGCGCTGAATCTGCCGTTTGATGAAGAGACATTTGATGTGATTTGCTGTCAGTTTGGTGTGATGTTCTTTCCTGACAAAGTGGCTGGCTATCGCTGCGCTCTTCGGACACTGCGAAAAGGGGGCAAGTTTATCTTTAATGTCTGGGATCGCATTGAAGAGAATTTGTTTGCCGATAGCGTGACGAGAACAGCATCAACCGTGTTTCCCGACGATCCGCCGCTTTTTCTTGCTCGCACGCCCCACGGGTATCACGACGTCACCCTGATTGAATCAGAATTGGATGCTGCCGGATTTCGGAGTGTTAAGGTTCATACAATCGCCAGTCAGAGCAGAGCTGACAGCCCCCGCGTTCCGGCTGTGGCGTACTGCCAGGGAACACCGCTTCGGAACGAACTCGAAGCTCGCGATCCCTCAAAGATCGAAGAGGTCACCAATCGTGCAACCGCGGATTTGGAGCAACGGTTCGGATCGGGACCGGTATCAGCCAAGATACAGGGACACGTGATCATTGCGACGAAGTAAGACCCAAGGCAAATCGATCCAGTTAGAGCGGCCCAGCCTTTTCAGCTAGAGTGTGCTATAGTCGTGACGATAGGGGCATTCATACATCCAAGAACCGCACTTTTTGGAGGACGGGTGAATGATCGTGCGCATATTCCAGGTTGTTACAAGGCCCGGCAAAGAGGAAGACTTCAGCAAGTTCTTCCACGGCACCGCGATCCCCTTGATGAGGGGCACAAAGGGGATCGTTCAAGTGCTTCCCGGTGCCCCACGCGACGATACACCACGAGAGTTCAGCTTTGTCATGGTCTGGGAAAGCCTTGAGGCCCTTAAGGCGTTTGTCGGCGAAGACTATACGAGCCCGCACATTGATCCGGCGGAAGCCGAACTGGTCGAGTCACGTTCGATCAAGCACTATGAACTCGTCGAGTAACCGGAATGGCAAAGACATCAAAGCACCAAACGGGGGATACAATGATCGAAGGAAGATGTGGTTGTGGAGCCCTGACATATCGATTGACGACGCCACCCATGTTCGTACATTGCTGCCACTGTAGAGAATGTCAGAGACAGACTGGGGCGGCCTATGTATTGAACGCCATTATTGAGGCTGATCGCGTGAAGTTCGAGGGGCCAGTTACAGAACATGAGCTACCCACTCCAAGCGGAAAAGGTCAGGTTATCGCACGTTGTCGGGATTGCGGCGTTGCGGTCTACAGTAGCTACATGATCCGCCTAGGCAAGCTACGATATGTGCGTGTCGGGACGCTGGATGATCCTGATCAATGTCCTCCGGATGTGCAGATATTCACAAGTAGCAAACAAGCCTGGGTGCCACTCAGCGAGGAAATTCCCATCTTTGAGGAGTTCTACAAGTTCGAAGAAGTATGGCCGCAGAAGTCGCTCGAACGTTTGGAGACCGCACTGGCCTAACTGGATAATCGTCATTCGTTAATTGGCCGCTTTGTCCCGCAGATAGGCGTTTGGGGTTCCAAATTAGAAAAGTTTGGCTGGATTAAACCTCATTTTCCGTCGATGAGAACGTTCTGTCGATGTGTCGGTTCCATGGGTCGCTTAATCCCGCAGGGAGCCAAATCATCACAAACCTCATCCAGATCGTTTACGCGTCACAGCCGTTCGGGTTCGATGAGCCGACACTGGCAGGAATTTTGCTCGATGCCAGACGCTGTAAAAAGCGGGATAACGTGACTGGGGCGTTGGTTTGCCGACATGACCTCTACCTTCAGCTTCTGGAAGGTCCGGAAGTTCCGGTGCGCGCAACTTACGCACGAATTCTTCAGGATGATCGGCATGCCGGAGTCAGAGAACTCCTGAATCGCAGAATACAAAGTCGGTTTTTTGCCAATTGGGCGATGCTTCATGATCCTGTAAAGACGTGGATCTGGACGGAAGGGGAAATCGCAGACGCGGAACTTGATCGCGCGGAGCCGGCAGAAATCATAAAAATATTCAGAGACCTGTCGGATCGGTCCGGGAAACCGGCCATGCATTGATGCAACCCCTTCACGCGTCGACGCACACCATATCCACGATTTGTAAATGGCGGGCGGAATGATGGCTGTGCACTCAGTGCCCGGTGCGTTTACCACGGGCGAATGCGATCACATTGTTGCAGCAATTGCCAACATCCCCACCGATTACGCGCTGCTTGCAGGCCGCAATCGGGATCACAATCTGCGTAATGCGGAACTCGTTTGGATGGACGATGTTGAAGACCTGAGCTGGGTGATGACCCGGTTGATTGAGCTTGTCAGTCGTTCCAACAAGCACCAGCTTGATTTCGATCTGCGCGAATTCGCAGAAAGCCCCCAGGTCGCCGGTTATGATGCAACAAAAGGTGGCCATTTTTGGCTGGCATTCTGACATCAGCCATGGCCGTGTGGCTGGCAAAAGAAAGCTCGCGCTTGTTCTGCAACTGACCTATCCAAACACTTACGATGGGGGTGATTTGAAAATAATGTCAGGTGCTCACATCCTGTCGGCCAGCCGGGCGCAGGGATCGATAAGTGTATTTCCGAGCATTGTACTGCATCAGGTAACGCCGATTAAGCGGGGCATTCGGCGTTCGCTGACCGTTTGGGCGCATGGCCCCGCGTTTCGCTGAAGTTAGCTCACAGAGGCCAAAGCTACAAAAAACATTAAATTATCGGGCAGTGCCTAATTTGACGATGAAGGTCTGCGCTCCAACCTCAAGAAAATCTGGATCCGTTATCATCACAGGCGCATCATTCGGCAGGCCTGCTGCAGACACACAAATTTAGCGGTCCGTTCGCGCGCCGCATTTCAGATCCATCGGCGGTGTTGGAAACAAGTTCAGGTCAGCTGACATTGTAAAACAGCTACAAAGAGACTATCTAACAAATTACAAAGTTGTGGTCTTCTTCGGCAAAGGCGCATCGCCTGCCAGAGCCAATTGCAATTATCTGTCTTCAAAATTCGATTGTCACTTGCCGTAAAAGGGCACGCACGGCGGGAAAAGTTGTCGACGTTTTCGCGCGCGACCCATCGCCCTTTTGTAAGGTTCATCCGCTTTTGCGGTCCGAAAAGTCTATGAGCTGCGGCCAAACATGAGCTGCGCTATGTCGAGCGATGCAACTTAGAAACCGCACAGACAAAATGCTTTGTCAGTGCGAAAAAGTGAGGCGGCGCTTTCTCCGTCAAGGGATCAAAAAAATGACTTTTCCAGAATGGACGAAACCCGGCATCTACGGTGCTTTGGGTGGCGCGCTTGCGGTTTCAATCCTCGGCTTCACCTGGGGAGGCTGGACAACAAGCAGCAGCGCGCAAACCATGGCAGAGGATATGGCAAAAGACGAAGTCACTCTGGCGATGGTACCGGTCTGCCTCGGCATGTCAGCGGCAGATCCGGAACGCACAGAGAAACTCGCAATTCTACAGGACCTCTCCAGCTTTGGCCGCCGCAATGCAATGATGGAAACGGGTTGGGCGACCCGCCCGGGTTCAGACACGCCAGACCGTGACCTTGCAGCCGCGTGCCTCGCGGGGCTTGAGTTGGATGGATCATAATTCAAAAACAGCGTTGCAACTGTCACAAGCAGCTCGCAAGACACCAATGTTGGCGGACGCCCGAATTCTCTCCGCCGTTTTCATGGGTCCTATTCTTGCTCTGTTTCTCTTAGCACTGCCTGTACTAGCCCAAACCATGCCGGAAAACGCCAGCGCAAAGAGCTATGGGGGTGGCTGGGAATGCAACATCGGGTATCGGCTTAAAGGCGACAACTGTGCAGCCATTGTGGCGCCGGAAAATGCATACAAGACAAACCGTACATATGGTCTAGGATGGGCATGTCAGCACGGATTCCGTGAGGTCGATGACGTCGCCTGTGTCGCGGTGGTTGTCCCCGATGGTGGGTTTCTAGACGCTTCTGGCGACCGCTGGCATTGCCTGCGCGGATTTTTCAAAATCGACGATACTTGCCAAGAGGTCATCGTGCCTGAAAACGCCTATCTGGTAGATGGGTCCTATGGGTCCGCTTGGGAATGTACGCGGGGGTTTGAACAAATAGGTGACCTTTGCAGCGCGGTTACTGTTCCTATCAACGGCTATTTGAACGGATCTCGCTATGGCCAACCCTGGTCATGCGAACGTGGGTTTTTCGAACAGGACGGACTGTGCGAGGCCGTCGTAATCCCTGAATTCGCCTATTTTGACGATGCAACCTATGGCGAGGGATGGAAATGCCAAAGGGGGTATAAAGTCTCTGGTATAGGCTGCGAAGCGATTAACATCCCTGCAAACGCCCATCTCGACAGGTCTGGCAACCGTTGGGAGTGCAACCGGAACTTCCAAAAGTCCAAGGGTCAGTGCGTTCTCAAAAACTAAGCCTGTTGCGCCAAAAATTTGGCTTCGACACGCAGCTGCGACGACAGTGTTGCCACCAAAAAGGAGATTACCATGAAAACCAAACCTCAAACGGTTGATACCATCCGGCGTCCCGTTAGAGGCGCAAAAGCGCCGCCCTTGACCAATGGCCCACCGACACATTCATATTCCCTCACACAGATCGCCGTTCCGCCAACGGCAATTGTCTATTGCGAAGGCAACTTTGCCAAAATTGACGGCAAGACCGCCAACGGCCTTGTGCGTCATTCAGAGGCCTACAGGATCGTCTCGGTCATCGACAGCGACCACAAGGGCGACAACAGTGGTCAAGTTCTTGATAACACGATTAACAACATACCCATCTTCGAAAATCTGGATGCCGCTGTCGCCCACGAAATCTCCATGCCTGACACCTTCGTCTATGGAATGGCTCCCTCAACAGGGCGGCTTTCAATGGTTGATCGTGGCGTCGTGCTGGATGCGATCGCGCGCGGTATGAACATCGTCAGTGGCCTGCATGAATATCTGAGCGACGACGCCGAAATCGCGCAAGCCGCGTCGGAAAAACAAGTCACGATCCGCGATATCCGCAAACCCAAACTCGGCAAAGACATGCGCCTGTTCGACGGCAGCGTCGCAAAGGTCGCTGCGTTGCGCATCGCCGTTCTCGGGACCGATTGCGCCATCGGAAAGCGGACCACAGCGACCGTCCTTGCCCGTGCCCTGAACGCAAAGGGCATCAAGACTGTGCTGGTTGGCACAGGCCAGACTGGCCTGATGCAGGGCGCAAAATATGGTGTTGCCATGGACGCCGTCCCGCCCCAATTCTGCTGTGGCGAGCTTGAGGGCGCGATTGTCGCGGCCTCAGAGGCAGAGCAACCTGATGTCATATTGATCGAGGGCCAGGGCGCGTTGAGCCATCCCGCGTTCTGTACATCGGCCTTTATCCTGCGTGGCAGCCAACCGGACGCTGTCATCCTACAGCACGCACCAAAACGGGCCCATCGCTGTGACTTTCCTGACATGCCAATGCCCACACCGGTAAGTGAAATTGCGTTGATTGAGGCGTTTTCGGATACCAAGGTCATCGGCGTCACGCTTAACCACGAGGGTATGTCCGAATCCGAGATCACAAGTGCGATCACAGTACAAAGCGAAAAACTTGGACTGCCTGTCACTGATGCGCTTAGCCGACCAGCGGCACATTTGCTAGCCATGGTTGTTGCTTCCTATCCCGACCTTCAACAAGAAACACCCATGGCCGCGATTTGAGATGCCCGCGTATAGATATCGATCTGGGCAAAATACGACACAACACGCGCACCGTTGTCGAGCGATTGAAAGTACGTGGCATCGGTATGACCGCAGTGACCAAAGCTGTGTGCGGACATCCAGCCATCGCCCGGGCCATGCTTGACGGTGGTGCTGCAGGTCTGGCTGAGGCACGTTTGAGCAATGTAAGGCGGTTACGCCAGGCTGGAATGACGTGTCCGGTTACCCTGATCCGAACACCGATGCTGAGCCAGGTCGATGAGGTCGTGCAGGTCTGTGAGGCGAGCTTCAATACTGAGAAAGTTGTGATCGCGAGCCTGGCCGCGGCAGCGCTTCGGGCAAACGCGATTCACGGCATTATTCTGATGGTCGAAATGGGTGACCTGCGCGAGGGGATCCTGCCGCAAGACCTTGGCGACATCGCACAGCAAGTGGCGGACATGCCCGGTGTGGCGCTGAAAGGCATCGGGGCCAACTTTGCCTGTCTGAACGGCACAGCCCCTGCGGCTGCAAGGATGCAGGCACTTTCTGCTCTTGCCAATGATGTCGAAGGGCGATGCGGCCCTTTCCTTCAGACGGTATCTGGCGGCAACTCTGCAAACCTGCCCTGGGTCTTTGGTGCGCGGGCGACTGGCCGGATCAACGATCTGCGCATTGGGGAAGCCATACTGCTTGGCGTCGACCCGGTCACGGGCGAAAGGCTGGACGGCATGTACAACGACGCGTTCACCCTTATCGCCGAGGTGATCGAGACGGACGCCAGGTCTGTGCGCCCACACGTGAACTGTTCTCACCCTTCCGTTGCGAAAATTCAGCGTGGCCCGAATATCTCAGGAACCACGCGGTTGCTTCTTGCCATTGGGCTTCAGGACACGGACGCTGGGGGCCTCAAATTGAGCGCCGGAAACACTCTTATCGGGGCAACAAGCGATCATCTTGTCATTGGCACGAAAGATCCGGCACTCTGCGTTGGATCGGAGATGCGGTTCCAGATGAAGTATAGCGCTTTGATGCGCGCCATGGCCGCTCCGGATGTTCAAACAAATCTGGTCAATCGCCGGCGCGCGCCACAAGTGCGCGAAGCCAATGGCCCCGCTGACTGCCTGGAAGTGGTCTGAATGACCTTGTTCCGCGCTCCCCCGACAAAACCAAAGAGGAGAATGTAAATTGGCAAAGCCAACAAAAAAAAACGTATTCAAAGTGCGAGGCCCCAGTGTGGAAACCGCTATGGACAAGACAACTCGCGTCGTTCGAAAGATGGTCGAAGAAGAGGCTGAAATTCGACAAACCAAGAATGACCGTCTCCGAAACGTGCGCCTTGAAAGAGAAGCGAACACACCAACGAAGCCGTCGCGGTAGTGCAAAAACAAGATTACCCAAGCTCACCGTATTGCGATAGACCACGCGACGCCTGTGCCATTCAAGCTTCTATGGTGCAACAACAAGCTCGAAGGATTTACCCATGACGAAGTCAGACGAGAGGACAAGCAAGGTTCACTATATCTGCCAGACATATGTGGACCAAAAACCTGGGCGTGACGGGCAAACGAACCTCAAGATTGGCAAGCAATTTCAATATTCAACGGCGGCAGAGGCCCGGAACAGAGCAGAACGTGAAGCACTTTCCGATGATTGCGCCGGCGTTGATGCCTACATGATTAGCGAAGACCCAACCAGTGGCGAAGTCGGACCACCCGACTTTCTTGTCAGACTTGGGAACACTCCGGAGTTTGTTGATTTCTAGAACTACGCTTCTGGCAGAGGATTTTTCACAAGGCATTCGACGTTCATGGGCCGAGTGCGTCTCCTGTATAGGCCTCGCTACAATACAGATCGAGCATTCGCGGCGAATGTCGGCTATGCGGGCTCGACCGCGGCATTCGGATGTTGTGTCCAACGGCAGCTTTGGGCCGGCTGCTGCCATTAGATCTTTCGCGGCTTCCTTCCAGATCTTGATCCTCCCCCACTGAACTGGCCCGCCGCTATAGTTTGGAAACGGAGGATCGAAGATGGGAATCAAACGTCACAAACCGGAAGAGATTGTTACGAAGTTGCGTCAAGCTGAGGTGCTGTGCGGCCAAGGTATGCCGCGTGTTGATGCAATCCGGCAGGTGCAGATAACGCAACAGACATTCTATCGCTGGTGTAAGCAACGAGCCTTTGTCCGCCATTGGGCCGAGGACAACGGCGAGTGCGGTATGGGAACCGACCAGCTAAAGGAACTAAAGCGGCTTCAGAAGGAGAATGGCCGGCTGCGTCGAGCCGTGTCGGACCTTACGCTGGATAAGCTCATACTGTCGGAAGCTGCACGGGGAAACTATTGAGCCCCGCGCGTCGCCGTGCCTGCATTGAGCATGTGCGAAGCCAGTTCCATATCTCAGAGCGTCGTGCTTGTCGCGTGCTGGGACAACATCGGTCCACACAAAGACGGATGCCGGTCGGGCGTGCTGACGAAGGTCGCCTGGTGGCCGACATGATCGAGCTGACGCGCCTGTATGGTCGCTACGGTTATCGCCGCATCGCCGCTTTGCTAAGAGACGCGGGCTGGCCCCCTCTCGGCAGATTGCTTTGCAATCGCCTGCCGGGCAATGGGTGAACGACAAGCGTGTCGAACGTCTTTGGCGACGCGAGGGGCTCAAAGTGCCAATGAAGCAACCCAGGAAAGGGCGGCTCTGGCTGAATGAGGGTTCTTGCGTCCGGCTGCGACCAGAGTACCGTAACCATGTCTGGAGCTATGACTTCGTTCATCATCGAACGGATGATGGAAAGGCGTTTCGGACCCTCAACATCCTGGATGAACACAGCCGGGAATGTCCCCCTCTCGGCAGCATGGCTTTGCCATGCGCCTGCCGGGCAACGGGTCGATCCGGGTAAAGCGGAAGTTGAACTCAACCGAGGTTATAGACGCATTGACGGACCTGTTCATCCTGCGCGGCATTCCTGGCTACATCCGGTCAGATAACGGCCCGGAGCTCATTGCTCAGGCCGTCCGAGATTGGATCACAACCGTCGGCGCCAAGACCGCCTACATCGAGCCAGGATCTCCTTGGGAGAACGGATACTGCGAAAGCTTCAATGCAAGGCTCCGGGATGAGCTGTTGAATGGTCAGGTCTTCTACTCGCTTCGCGAAGCACAAATCCTGATTGAACAATGGAGGAAACACTACAACACAAAACGACCACACAGTGCCCTAGGCTATCGCCCGCCGGCTCCAGAAACCATCGTCCCGATGGAACACAGGCCGATCATGCACTAACATTCAAACTGGATCACTTAGGTGGGGCTGATCAGGGCGCGCGGCCAAAGTCGCCGTTCGTTGCGTTTGCACCGAAGGCGGCAATATTTTCAAAATGACATCCACGATTGTGCTTTCGTCGATGTGATACGCCGCAAATGTACCGGCATTCATGCACCAAAAAGAGCGCCTGCCTTGGTGCCTAGGAGCGCGTTTAAGGAGACTTCCTCCTGTCTTAAGAAACCTTGACCAGGCAAAAAACCATCCCGGACCAATTCGATGATCGCGACGACCGACGCTGACGTTGTCCAGGCGATAGCAGTTCGATCTTTGCCTGCGATTTTGAGCGGTTTGTAGCTTTGCACAAATTCTTCACGCCGCAATTGTCCGTCGATCAAGCCTTCGGACGCGACATGTACATAGACCACATCAAGATGTGTTGGTGGTTTTGCGTATACTAGGATCTCGCCGGCGTCCTTTCGACGTTCGCGCATCAGCAACTCGTGAAAGAAGAAATTCATCAACTCGCTATGACCAGGGTAGCGTATCGTCTTGTAGTCAATGTTCCCGACCTTTCCGAGGTAGGTCTCACACATCGTTCCCAATCCACCTGACGTGGTAAAGGCCTCTAATTTGATACCGTCAATGTAGAGCGTCTCCAACCACTCCATGGGCGAGATCCATTTGCGTTCTCCGTCTTCGATAACTTCGCAGTCGTTCAGATATTCGTTCACCACGCCGTCCGACGACCAGTTAAAGGCATATCCCATCAAGCCGGTCGGATTCTGCGGCAGCGCACCGACCCTCATTTTACAGGACCGGCAACTGTCGAAGTCGGCAATTTGCTTGGCACCAACAATTCCCACAAATCCCGGGGCCAACCCGCATTGTGGGGCCATGAGACCTTTGGCCGTGGCGCTTAGTTCAATAATCGCATTCGTGGTCGGCACGTCTTCTGTCAGATCGAAGTAGTGGATCCCCGCCGCATGAGCACTTGTCGCAATGGCAACATTGAGTTGGTAAGGCAAACAGGAAAGAACCGCATCAACTTGTCGGAAAATGGCAACCATACCCTCCGCATCGCCCATGTCCGCTGATTGTATTGGGAATGGCATGTCTTCACGCGGGGGATGAAGATCAATTCCGTGAACTTCGAAACCCGCGTCATGAAGCATTTGCGCCGCAAGTGCTCCAATCTTACCAAGGCCGAGAACAGCGATCTTCTTCATGGTGAGTTTCCTAATTCGAGTTGTCCCATCGCCGGTGTACTGATGGTTTTGGTCTAATTTGAAACAGCCAGGCGCCAACCGATATGGCAAATTTTCTTGCTAATTGGGATTTTTTTGACAGATTGGCAGAGGTTTATGGATGCTGGAGCGGCCCATTGGATAATCTTGATCACAGGTTGCTACACCTTCTCACCAAAGATGCGCGCAGATCTACGACAGACCTTGCAGAAGAATTAAGTGTGTCGCGAGGAACCGTACAAAACCGGATCAAGGCCCTGTTGCACACAAAGGTCATTCACCGATTCACCGTCGAATTTGGGCAATCAGAAGACGATCATCAGATCAGCGCATTTACCTTGATCCGCCTAAAGGCGGACGATGGCAAAGTAACGGTGGCTGCGTTGAAGCGCATTGACGCGATCACAGATATCCACACCCTCAGCGGCAATTTCGATATTGTGGTGGAGTTGCGAACGTCATCTTTGAAACGGCTGGACGGCATCCTTGATCAGATACGCGCCTTGCCGGATGTGGCCGAAACCCAAAGTCATATCCGACTATCTACCGCCAATTAATCTAGTCAGGGCATACTGCTACTTGGTCCATGTCAGCGCCGCAAACTCCGCTTCGGTTTTTTTGGCTTGTCTCGTCATCAAATCTAAAAGGCTGCTGCCGATACGGGACAACGGCCAATGCTCCGGCGTCATAGAGCATATTTCCATTGTAATTCTTGGCTCGAAAGGTCGGTAAGTGAGCGTTTCGCCAAGGCTATCGCGTGCGGTCAACACATCCACCAGCGCGACACCGGCACCTTGTTGTACTAATTCACACGCAACATTGCTTGCAAATGTTTCAATCCTTCGTTTGCCTGCTGACTGGAAATCATTAACCAGGCTTTCGAAGATTTCAGGTTGGCCCTCGAAACTATTTAGCGAAATCAGGTCGTGGCTCCGTAGCATGTCAAAGCGTACGATACTTTGCTTTGCCAACGGGTGTTTGGGTGGCATGACGCAGACAAATGGAAGCTTCATCAATGGCGTCACGCAAATACCGGGATTCCGTTCGCCCGGGTTCAATCCAATGCCAAAATGAACACGCCTTGCGGCCACGGCGGTGGCGATCCAATTTGAACTGCGTACAGGCATTGAAAACGACACTTTAGGGTGGTCCGCCACGAAACCCGCGATACATTTCGGCAGCCATTTTTGTGCGATCAAGGGCATGGATGCGACCGAGAGTTCGCCGAACTGGTTGTTCCGTAGGTCTTCGGCGAAGTTCTGCAAGAACCCCAGACCGGTATAGACCCGTTCAACTTGACCAAAGAGAGCGAGACCTTCAGGCGTTGGGGTCAGCTGGTTGCCGTTGCGTTGAAACAAGCTGATTTTCAGGCCGTGTTCCAGCAATTTCAGATGTTTGGATACCGAAGGCTGTGCGATGTTGAGCGCTTTTGCGGCTCGGGTCACCGTGCCATTTTCCATGACAGCCTTGAAAATCTCGATCTGCCTAAAATTCACCAGTATGCCTTTTATTATGTCTAGTCATCAATAAATGTATTTTTGCCTATGGTCAATTTTCAGTAGCATGCCTTGCACCGCGCGTGTCTCGAGAGGACTTCATTTGTGCAAGGCCTAACCACATCTCAACACATGATTCTGGAAACGGAACGCCAGATCTGGTCGGACGAGCTTGCATTTTCCGAAGCCACATATGCTGAACGGCTGGCCCTTGTTCAAACGGATCTACGCAGGAAAACGATGGCGGGTGCCGTCCTTTTTGACCCGGAAAACATCTATTGGCTAACCGGCTATCAGACCATTGGCTATTTTACGTTTCAGGCGGTCTATGTCCCCCTGTCCGGCAAACCGGTTGTGATCACACGTGTCGTCAATCGGGATTTGGCGCTTGCCCTGCCGACAATTGCTGATGCGGTTTGCATCTTTGATACCCAAGATCACATTGAGACTTTGCAGCAATATCTGAAGGCTGCGGCCCCTGGCGGGCATATCGGGATTGAGACGACCAGCCGATATCTAAATGTTCACGACTATGGGCGTCTCAACGAACATTTTGGCGACCGGTTGGTGCCCTACAATGGCATCATCGAAGCCAACCGGATTGTAAAAACCTCTGATGAGCTGGACAGAATGCGCGCTGCAGCGCGTGCCGTCGAGGCTGGAATGGACGCGGCAATCAACACCATTGCGCCAGGCAAGACTGACAATGATCTCGCGGCGGCGCTTTACCAGGGGAGTATTGCGGCTGGCAGTGAATACATCGGTCACCCGCCGATGGTCGTGTCCGGCCCACGCAGCGAATTGTGTTTTGCGCTTTGGAAACGCAATACCATCCAAAAAGGCGACGTTGTGCTGCTGGAGGGCGCAGGCTGCATCGACAGATATCACACAATGATGTCGCGCTCTGCCGTTGTTGGTAAGGCGACGGATGAACAAAAGGCCACAGCGGATACTTTGATCGAAGTTCTGGAGACTGTTATTGACGCGGTCCGGCCCGGGATCACGGCTGGTGAAGTGGACTACGCATGCCGAAGCCAGGTGGAGCGGCGCGGGCTTGGTGCGTATTTCAAAAGCCGGGCGGCTTATGGCATCGGTATCGGTTTCCCCCCCAATTGGGCAGAGGGCCATATCTATTCGATCCGCCCGGGTGACCCGACCATTCTGCAACCAGACATGACCTTTCACGTCATCCCAACCATGTTCCGCAAAGGATATGGGATGGCAATCAGCGACAGCATTCGGGTGACCGAAGATGGATGCGAAGTTCTGACGAATTATCCGCGCCAACTCATCGAGGTTGATGTCTAGAGCGCTCAAAAAACAGGGAGAATTACCATGAGAACCACCAATCTGAACCGCCGCCAGATCCTGGCTACTGGCGTCATGGGCGGGGCTGCCACGCTTCTGCCAAACATGTCCCTAGCGGCGACCGCATGGGACATGCCAAGCGCTTATGGCGCGGGAAACTTCATTTCAAAGGCGTACGTCGCCTTTGGCGAGGATGTCAGCGCCCGCACCAACGGCGAACTTGCGATAACGCTTCATCCCGGCGGATCGCTCTACAGCGGTGGCGATATCCTGCGCGCTGTGCGCGAAGGTCAGGTATCCATAGGCGGTCGTTTTCTCGGAGCCCATTCAAAGCAAGTACCGATGTTGGGCCTCGACACAATCCCGTTTCTGGCCACGACCCGGGATCAATCGCGCAAGCTTTACGACGTTTCAAAAGAGGCCGTATCAAATGCCTTGGCAGAGATTGGCCTGAAGCTGCTTTTCGCGCCTGTCTGGCCGCCACAAGGCCTCTTCTCAAAGAAAGAGGTCAACACAGTCACTGACATGAGCGGTGTCAAATTCCGTGCTTACGACGCCTCGACGACGCGGCTGGCCGAGTTGATGGGAGCCGTGCCGACCCAAACAGAAGCCAGTGAGATCGCACAGGCGTTTTCGACCGGCGTCGCGGAATCGATGATTGCATCTGGTGCCATTGGAACGTGGCAGAAGATCTGGGACTACGCGGATTTCTATTACGAAGTGAACGCCTGGTTGCCCAAGTCCGGTGTTATCGTCAACGCCGATGCCTGGGACGGCTTGGATGGCGCGACACAATCCGCCGTGACCGAGGCTGCGGCTACTGCCGAGGCCAATGTCTGGGACGAAATGGAAGCCCAGAACGACGGCTACAAGGCGACGATGCGCGAAAACGGAATGACCATCTTGCAGCCTTCATCAGACCTTCAGGCGGGCTTGGATGAAATTGGTGCACAAATGACTGACGAATGGATCGAAGCTGCCGGAGAAGCGGGCGCAGCCGTCATCGACGCATACCGCGCAGCCTGAAGTCCAATGATGAAAAACGCAGCGATAATAGCAGACCGCGCTCTGGACCGTCTTTATGCCGCCTGCGGCGTGATCGCTGCATTTTCCATTATCCTGATCGCCGTTTTCGTGGCGACGAAAGTGATCTCACGCCTGCTGGGGGTCTACATCGGGGGCCTGACGGAGGGCGCGGGATACGCGATTGCGGCGGCGGGCAGTTTCGGCCTTGCCTATACATTCCAGGCAGGCGGTCATATCAGGGTTGACCTTGTCATCGGGAAGTTGAAAGGCAAGCTGCAAAGCGGTGCTGAGTTGGTCGCTTTGCTGATGACAACATTCGCCGTCGTCTATCTGGCGTGGTTTCTGACGCGCATGGTTCATATTTCCTGGAAGTTCGGGGACATTAGTTCGAAATCCGATGGCCTCCCCTTGTGGCTTCCGCAATTGCCGGCAGCCGTAGGTTTTTGCATCTTTGGCCTAAGCCTTTTCCACGACCTCATACGGTATTGCGCAACCGGCGCATCCCCCTGGACGAAGCAAGATAGCCTTCTTGCCAATACGGACGCCTAGTCGTGGAACCGACCACAATCGCCCTTCTTATCGCCGCTATCCTGATCCTCTGTTTGGGCATGGGTGTGTGGATCGGGGCAGCGCTGCTGATCGCCGGAATGTTCGCGATGGAGCTCTTTACGTCGCGTCCCGCCGGCCCCGCGATGGCCACAACCGTCTGGACGCATATTTCATTGTGGGGGCTTGCGTCGCTGCCATTGTTTGTCTGGATGGGCGAAATCTTGTGTAGAACGCGGTTGTCGCAAAACCTGTTCAATGGGTTGTCTCCGCTCTTGCGCGGTATGCCTGGCGGATTGCTGCATGTGAACGTGGTCGGATGTACCGCATTCTCAGCCATATCCGGATCTTCTGCCGCGACACTACTGACGGTTGGCAAGATTACCATGCCCGAACTGAAGCGGCGCGGATATCCCGACGGAATGGTCGCGGGAACCATGGCTGGGGCCGGCACGCTTGGCCTTTTGATCCCCCCATCTATCACAATGATCATTTACGGTATCATGGTCGAGGAATCGATTGCGCAGCTTTTCGTCGCCGGTGTTGTTCCGGGTCTGATGCTCGCCTTGCTATTTATTGGCTACAACATTGGCTGGGGCATTCTGACCCAACAGGGCCGCGCGATCCGTGAACCGCGCGCGCCTCTTTCCGAAAAGCTTCGCGGCCTGACCGAGCTTTTTCCAATCTCCGCGCTTATCATCGGCGTCATAGGATCCATCTACACTGGCATTGCCGCGCCGACGGAAGCAGCGGTGCTCGGGGTGGCCGGGGCGATGGCCCTTGCCGCATTTCAACGCTCCCTCAGCATCCAGGTCCTCGCCGAAACCCTGATGGGAACCGTCAAAACAACGTCCATGATCATTCTGCTATTGGCAGGTTCGGCGTTTTTGACCTTGGCCATGGGCTTCACCGGACTGCCGCGTGCCTTGGCCGAGTGGATTGGCGCGATGGAATTGTCTGCAACCACGCTCGTTCTTGCGCTTATGGTGATGTATATGATCCTCGGATGTTTCCTGGACGGCATCTCGATGATCGTGTTGACCCTGGCGGTCGTCGAACCCCTCATTCGCTCTGCGGGTATCGATCTGATTTGGTTCGGGGTGTTTGTTGTCTTGGTGGGGGAAATGGCGCTGATCACGCCGCCAATCGGTTTCAATCTCTTCCTTGTTCAAGGCATGACTGGACGCAATATTGGTTTCATCGCACGTGCCGCCGCACCGATGTTCGGGCTCATGTTTGTAGCAGTGATCTTGCTGATCGTTTTTCCAGAATTGGCGCTTTGGTTGCCGGAAGCGATGTCTCGCCAAGGCTAACCTATTGGATTGCGACATTAATACTGAGCCTTGAAACCGAAAATTGTACGATTGTTCGGAGAACTGCAAAGCCGCAACGCGCCGATACCCGCTTTTCGCGAAAGGTTCGGCAATTATCATGTTGCCAGTCATCCGAAGAAGGCTACCGACCTCGGTGGCGGCTCGTCTTGTTAAAAGCTGACGCTGGCGCTTAGCGCGGCAGAAGGCGAGATGAGCTCGTTCCCTACCTCAGTTACGGCGCGGCATCCAATGGGAATGAATCGCTGGCCCTGTGATTGACGGCCCTTTCCGGACAATCACAGCAGCCATTAGTGCCGTGGTGCGATATTCTTGGAGCGGAGGTTCCTTTATGGCGCAGCATTACCGGGTCGTTATCTTTCAAGACCAGAATCCATTTAACTCTAGTCAGTGCTCTTTATCGCCTAAAGCAAGTGAGCAGGCGTCCATCGGAACAGGCTTTTCTCATATTCAGTGATTGATTTCGAAAGCCACTGCATGAACAGCTTTGCCGCTGGTCGAACCGGACCAGGCAGCGTAACAAGGTGATAGCCGATCTGCGGTATTGGATCATCAAACAGAGCCACGAGTTGTCCTGATTTCAACTCGTCGGAGATAAAGGCCGGTACCGTCGCTCCGACACCGTCACCTCGGCGGATGCCATCCAGCAGCATGTTGCCTGGCATGCGGACCACTCTTCGATCCGCCTCAGGCAGAATTCCGACCTTTTCCAGCCACTGATCAAACTCGACCGATGCCTGTTCCTGAAGAAGAGTGAAATCAAGTAATTCTGCGGGATTCGTGAGCACTCGGTTTCCGATCAATTCGCGGGACGCGACGACTGTCAGACAGCCGGGGAGCAGCATCTGCGAGACAAGCCCTGGCCAGCGACCTGTTCCGTATCGGACGGCTATATCAATTCCGCTCAGCTTGAGATCGACAGCCTGGATCGTTGAATCGATCCTCAATTCGATATTGGGGAATTCGTCAATGAACGTCGTCAGACGCGGCATGAGGAACGCGCTTGAAAACATCGGTGTCGTGCTGACTACCAACGGTCGAACCGCCTCCGCACTCGACACGCTCTCGGTCACGGAGGCCATTTCCGCGAAGGCGGCAAGAAGGCTAGCCGACAGGAGTTCGCCTTGCGATGTCAAAGAAATGCCGTGCCGGGTGCGGGTGATAAGCCGGGTGCCGAGATGTTGTTCGAGCCCGCGGATTTGCTGACTGACTGCGGAATGGGTCACGTTCAGTGCCTCTGCCGCCCGGGTCAGATTTCGAAACTCGGCGGCGGCGGCGAAGGCTCTGAGAGATGTCAACGAGGGAAGAGTGCGCCAATCCATAAGTAAGATCATCTAACAATAAAGAAAAATTTACAACTATGTGATCCCCCGATGCCGGCGCATGCTGCTGCGGGAATTCATTGTAGGACACAGGGGCTAACACCATGAAACTTGCTGTATTGGGATTGGGCAACATGGGGTCAGCGCTGGCGCATTGCCTGCTGAAGGCAGGTCACGATGTCAGCGTTTGGAATCGCACGTCGGAAAAGGCAGAGGTTTTCGCTGAAGCTGGCGCCACGATCTGCTCTTCAACGGATGATGCCGTTGCAGTGTCTGATTTCGTTATCATCTGTATAAAAGGCCACAAAGAAACTGTTGAGTTGGTCAACCGGCTAATTGTTTCGCTGAAGGGTAAGACCATCTGCGATATGAGCACGGGCGATACGTCGGATGCAGATAGACTTGTCGCCATCCTAGAGAGACAAGGGGCTGACTACATGCTGGGCATGATCAATGCCTACCCTTCCGGCATTGGTGGTGACGAAACCACAATCCTGACGGTCGGCAGTGCCGGAACCTGGGACCGTTATGGCAGCGTCATCGGAGACTTGGGTGGAAAGTCCGCCCATGTCGGAGAGAAGCCGGCGGCACTTGCTGCGCTCTTTGCCGGCCTCTTTACGGTTCGGCAGGGGTTCATGTTCGGAATGATATACGGTGCACTTGTCTGTCAGAAAGCGGGCATCCCGATGCAAGTTTATACCGACCAACTTCCTGCCACGATCAAATTGGTCAAGGACTACCATGATCTTTTTGCCAGAACCGTTCCGACCGAGGATTACGACAACGCCGAAGCCTCGTTGAAGGTCTACGCATTGGCGCAAGAGGATGCGCTTAAGACTTTCCGATCTGTAAACGCTCCAGCCGAGTTCATCCGGTTGATGCATGACCGCACAAGTGCAGCCTGGAACGAAGGTCATGGCGACAGGCAATTGACCTCGCTCGTCCAGCATATGGCGGTTAAATGATGCGACAAGGCTCTTACGGCCCTAAGCGGACCCAGGGTCCAACCACCGAAATCTACGGCGGCAGCCCGCATTACAGAAAATCGCGGCGTCTGCGTATTCTAGCGACCTTCCAGCTTGAAAAATGCGGTCAAAAGGCCATCGGGTTTGTTGTTATGGGCACTTGCACTTCAATTTTTGCGGAAGCACCGAATAACACAATTTGCCGAAGGCGCCCGATTGATACGAGTGCATGTGGAGAACTGGCAACTTTCGTAGGAGACGTATTCACGCCTCCGGAAGCGCAAACGCGATCACATAGTCTCCTCGGCCTTGGACGTCGTTCAACCCACCCACGGCAATGACCACGTACTGGCGACCATCTAGACCGATGTATGACATGGGCGTCGCCTGTGATCCAACAGGAAGAGGCGCGCGCCAGATTTCGCGTCCTGTTTCGGTTTCAAAGGCCCGCAGATAGTAGTCCTGTGTACCGGCAAAAAAGATTAGTCCACCTGACGTGGACAACGGACCACCCACCGGCGGCATACCGACCGGCATACGCAGACCCGTCCGTATGCCCAAGGGCCCGGTCTCCTCCACCGTGCCGAAGGGCACCTGCCAGACGATGTCAAATGTCGTAAGGTCAATCCCGGTCAGCATACCGAAGGGCGGTTGTTGGCACGGCACACCAAGCGGCGACAGGAAATTCGCACGAAAGGCGGCGTAAGGTGCTCCCTCTTGAGGGGCGAGGCCGTCATGCGCGCCTGCGGTGCCACTGACCTCATCACGCGGAACAAGCGTCACCTTATGCACGATCCGCGCATCATTCACGACAAGCAAACCACGCGCTTCGTCCACCGTGGCGGAACCCCAGTTCATCCCGCCGAAGTACCCCGGCCAGATCAGCGTGCCTTGCGTGGTCATCGGCGTGAAGTCACCCTCATACACACTGCGGCGGAACGCGATCCGGCATAACAGCTGGTCGAGCGGCGTTGCCCCCCACATCTTTGCTTCGGTCAGCGGCTCGATGCCAATCCCCGGAATGCCACCCACTGGGTAAGGCTGTGTTGGTGACAGAAAGTCTGCCTCCGGGCCAAAGACTGGCACCTCGCGGTCTTCGATCTCATGCAGCGGGGTGCCGTCACGACGGTCCAATACGAAAGTCTGGCCCCGCTTTGTCAGTTGCACCAGCGCGGGTACAATTCCCCCATCGCCGTCGGGCAGATCGACGAGGATCGGTTGCGAGGGCACGTCATAATCCCAGATATCCCGCCGCGTTGTCTGAAAGCTCCACCGGACCTTGCCCGTTTCGACATCCACGGCAACAACCGAGGAGTTGTAGTCATGTGCCACGTCAGGTCGGACCGAGCCAAAGAAGTCAGGCTGTGCATTGCCGGTCGGCAGATAAACCAGACCCAGCGCCGCATCGAAGGAAGGGGTGGACCATACGTTGGGCGTGTCGCGGGTGTATGTCTCGCCCGGCGGCGGAACGGTGTCGATATCCGGATTTCCAAGATCCCAGGCCCAGACCAAGTCGCCGGTCAGCGCATCGAAGGCCCGCACAACGCCGCTTGGTTCATCGACAGCCATGCCATCCCAGACCCATCCGCCAAGAATGACGAGGTCACCCATCACAGTTGGGGCCGATGTGGGAAAGTAAAACCCGGGAGGCGTATTGCCCATGTTTCTGGTTAAATCTACCGCGCCGCCGTTGCCGAAACTCCCGCAGACTGAACCCGTCTTGGCATCAAGCTGCATCAACCGTGCATCCACCGTTGTGAGCACGATGCGGGATGCACAGCTATTTTCACCTGCAGCGGCTTCGCCTGTTGGCGCGTAGTACGTTACCCCGCGACAACGCTGCCAGAGGGGCGTCTGCGCCTCAGGATCAAAGCGCCAAGCCAGCGCGCCGGTCTCCCCGTCAATTGCGGACACGATGTTATTGGGCGAGCAGTGATAGACCAACCCGTCAACATAAAGCGGCGTGTTCTGATCCTGCCCGGTGCCTGACGGCGGATCGCCGTGCTGAAAGGTCCAAGCGACTTCAAGCTGGTCGATGTTGCCCGCATTGATCTGGTCAAACGGCGCATATCGGGTGCCGCGGGACGTACGCCCGTAATGCGCCCAATTGGTGCCGGCTGCAGCTGTTTCCGGTACGACAGAAACGTCCTCTGGTTGGGCCCAGTCAGCCCGGATCACGCCCTGTGGGGTGAACATTCCCCAGAAGAACCCCACGACACCCAAGGCCAAAATAACGGCTGCAACAAAGGACGCGCCGCGTTTCTGCGCCCCAGCCAAATCGGGTGCCAAGAGAACCGCCGGGATTGCTAAGACCAAGGGCGCCACCAATCGCGGAACAAGCGGCCAGAGTTCAAAGCCGACTTCCCACAAGGCCCATATCACAGTGCCCACAAACACCAACGTGAAAACGAAAAAGCCCTTCAGATCAGCACGGTAGTACCCGAGACCGGCCAGAAAAAGACCCAGACCCGCTATCAGGTAATACCAGGATCCGCCCAAGCTGATCAGATAGGCCCCCGGGGCCGCGAGCAGCAAACCGACTAAGGCCAACACGCCGCCGTAAATCCGGCACAGCAAATTCGATGTCAGTGAGGAAGCGTCTGTCACAAGGAAACCTTCTTGAGAAATCGATGTGGGGGCAATGGGTAAAGCGTTGCAATCCAGAGTGGTTTCATCAAGAAATATTGAGCGTAGCCACACGTACCAGACGCCTCGAAAAGAGGATATTGCCGCATTCTGACGAATAGATGTTCGTCGCAACAGGGAGCATTGCAATGAACCAGCCTGAAGATTCGCACAACGCCAAGAACCCCGCCAGGGCGGTGGCGATGGGTGTTGTGCTCTTCACGGTGCTTGGCATTGTTCTTTATGCGCTGACAGATCGGATCGCGCCTTCTTCCGCACGTGGAATTGTATCTGCCAACGTTGTTCAGATTGCGCCGCGCGTGTCGGGAGAGGTCACCCAAGTGTTCGTGCAAGACGACGCGGTTGTCGAAGAGGGTGACCCGCTTTTTGAGCTTGATGCGCAGCCCTTTGAACTCGCTCGGCGGCAAGCCGAGGCCAATCTGTCGACCACTGTGCAGAATGTGGATGCCTCAAGCGCCTCGCTTGTCGCGGCGCAAGCCGCTGTCACGCAGGCTCGCGCCACGCTTGAAAATGCAAGGGCGCAAGCCAACCGGTCCTTGCGATTGGTTGAACGCGGAATTGCGTCAGAAGCACGCGGCGATACGGCTCGTTCGGAACTGGCCGATGCGGAAGCAGGACTGGCAACGGCGGAGGCCAATCTTGAAAGCGCGCGCGTCCAACTGGGGCCAGAAGGCCAGGACAACCCTGCGGTTGAGGCCGCACAAGCTGCGCTGGAGCGGGCACAATATGATCTGACGTCGACAACGGTACGCGCACCGCATTTTGGCGTCGTCACCAATGTGCGGCTCGCCGACGGACAGTTTTTGGGAGCCGGCAGTCCTGCGCTGACCTTCATCGATACAGAAGCTGCGTGGATCACCGTCGATCTGCGTGAAAACCAGTTGCAGTACATCAAGCCGGGCGATCCGGTTACGCTGCTGTTTGATGCAGTGCCCGGCCGAATCTATGATGGGCGCGTGCAGAGCATTGCATGGGGCATCAGCCCGGGGCGGTCGGTGCAGGACGGACTGGTCATCAATGCCCCCGCCTCACGCTGGTTCGAACCTGCGCGACGAATGCCCGTGCGGGTCGAGCTGGCGGGCGGTATGGAAAGCTGGCCGATAGAGGTGCGTGTTGGCGGCAAGGTCCACGCCGTTGTCTATGCAGGTGGAGAGGGCAATCCTATTTCCTGGCTGGCCCGTTTGTCGCAACGGATCAGGTCTTACACGACCTACCTGCATTGACGGCACCAGCATGTATGTTGCACCGCGCCCGATCCTTCAAGACGACCCATGGTTCGCTGTGCGCCTTGCAGCAGCCTCAGCCCTGGCTTTTCTTGCCATCCCAATGCTGAACCCGGCCTTGCCACCTTTCGTCGCGGCCTTTCCAGTGGCGCTCATCGCTGCGCACCGCAAGGCCTACGACCCCATCAAACTGATGGCGGGTCCCATCGCGACCATCGTGCTTGCCATCGTGATGACATGGGTTGTCGAAATACTCCGTCCCATGCCTTTCGTCTACATTGGGGTAATGTGGCTGATCTTCTTCGTGGGCTTTCGAGAAATCCTCCGAACGGGGGCCACCGTGGGCATGTTGCTGATTTTCGTCAGCTTGCTCATTTCCATCATGGGCATGCATGGATCAGCGACGGTTGCGACGATGCGCGACACGTTCATCCTGTCCGCTCTGGTTGCTCTGGGTCTGGCGCCAGTCGTCTATTTCATCTTTCCGGCGAGAACCAAAGAGAAGCTGGTTGAGGATCTGACCCCAACTGTTGGTGACATCAATACAGGGGCCGCGATCCGCGCGACCGTTCTTATGGCGCTGAGTTTCTGGCTATACGCAGTGATGCAACCCTCGGACATGATGATGGCGATGATTGCCGCCATGGTGATCGTGTTTCCGACAAGAGTGCGGGTTTGGGTCGAAGCCCGCGAACGTATCGACGCCACGCTCTACGGTGCGGGCGCAGCGGCTATCGTTCTTCTCCTTGTCACTGTGTCCTTTCATCTTTTCGTAATCGTGGCACTGGTGTTTCTTACAGCGCTTTGCTTTGGGTCGAAGATGTTATCGGGGGCCAAGCCCAGCACCCTTTATCAATATGCGTTGTCGGTTGCGCTTGCACTGATCGCAGGTGCTGTGACCACCCAGGATCCTGCCTACGCAAGCTACACACGCATCGCTCTCACCGTCGCTGGCGCATTCTCCGCCGCGCTGGCCGTCGCTTTGCTGGATGCGCTGACCGGCTGGGCGCATCAAGAACTTCGGGCAGATCAGCATGCATAAAGGCAGCCTTGCTGAGTTCGACCGCGCCAATCGTGTTTCAATTGGTGCAGTTGTCCAAAGCGGCGCCGCTCTTCGGAGGGATCAGTTCGCCCCACCCACGACGTTAAACTGAGTGAAGTCCCGACTGCTACTCAATCGTGTTCTTGTAGATCGTGCCGTCTGTCATGATCAACCGAAGGTTATCGACATCACCCAGCACTATGATGTCTTCCAGCGGTTCGCCATCCACGATCAGCAGGTCCGCTTAGGCACCAACGTCGCGGACGCCGATCGGGCCGTCAGGATAGGGTTTCTTGTCGCCACACATCGCAAGAAGTATCGCCCGACTTCTGTCGCCTCCCAGCATTGTACTTTTGGCCGCTGCTGGGAATGTCCATAAGACATGTATCAATACACCAATGAGCGGCTGCCTTTGTTCTCTCTGACCAGTTTTAATATTCAGCAATTTCCAGTTATTCCTGCCGGGGGCTTCATTTGACCGTCAGGGACTTGGAGCCAACATTAGAGGCAGCGCAGAATTCTCATAATATGATGATTTGTCGATGTCAGGTTGTCATTGTGGGAGGGCATGGCGGATCGCAGGATCGGTTATAAAAACACCAAACTTGCCAGCCATTCGCGCGCTTCGTCCCGCCTGGAAAAATGGTCGCATAGTTGGTCAGAAGCGACCGTCGTAGCCGAAGCATGTCTGGGAAAAAAGAGCTCGACTTGAGCTAGCTGAGAAGCACTGTGACCTCGCATTGTTCCATATGGCGATCGATAGCAAACTCCGCGGCAGCAATCAGGTGAAGATGAATGTGGTCGATGTCATGGCATCAGGGCAGATCAAAGAACGCGCCTCGGTTTTGCAGAGCAAAACTCAGAAACCCGTTCGATTTGAGATATCCGAAGGCACGCGCGCCTCTGTTGAGAAGTTGCTGAAAGCTGAGCTCATGGTCGACGTCGAATACCTATGGGCTGGCCGACTTCATGAACGTCCTCACATCTCGACGCGCCAATATGCTCGCATCGTTCGAAATTGGCTCACTTCGGTTGATCTCAAAGCGAAGACCTACGGCAACCATTCCATGCGCCGTGCCACAGATACCCAGACCTACAAGAAAACAGGCAATCTCAGAGCCGTGCAGCTATTGTTTGGTCACACCAAGAAGGATCGCACGATCCGTTATCTCTGCGTCGAGCTTGAGGACACACTTGCGATCGCAGAAGCCATTGAAATCTAGGCGCTTGGGCCGTTCAACTTAAGCGGCCCAAAGCGGCGGTCCGCCTAGAGGATTTGATGTTGTGCCGTGTTCGCCATAGGAGACATTCGCTGCACCAGCGAATCCAGGGGTCAGGTGAACTCACACTTCGCGGACAAAGCGGACCGTCAAGTCAGACGCCGACACTGAATGAAGGTTTGCAATGCAGCTTCTGCCTCACTTTGTCGCCCGGAATGTGCATAAGCCGCGACCAAGAATGCATCCGCCAGTGAATTCAAGTGAGCCTCACCGATTAATGTGCCTATGGCATCCTCATACCGACCGAGAAAAAAGTACACTTGTCCCGGAATCCAGTCCAGGGCCGGAGGGTGGAGTGGGTCCAGACGCATGGCCTCCAGAAGAACTTCATATGCTTTTTCATGACGTGACAGCGGCAAGAAACCATAACCACACTAGGCCATGGATTCTGCTTCATTGACAATTCTGGACAGGGTTTTTTCGAACTGCGCGTCGGCTTGTTCCCACAACTGAGCGCTCAGGTATGCGTATCCCAGTTGATCTTGAATAAAGACATCATTGTTGTCGAGAGCAGCCCCTTTCCGAGCAATCTCCAGTGCTTGCTTAGGTGCATCCTCGCCCACAAGGCCAAGCCACATATCGACCACGTAGGTGTCCGCCAGATACATGAAAGCGCGCGCATAATTAGGGTCCAGTTCAAGCACCTTTTCAAAGCACTGTTTGCCGCGTGCCGTATCCACTGGATTCAACCCATCCCTGAGCGCTTTCCCTTTCAGCAGGAGTTCGTAGGCCTTCATATTTTCCGTGGGCTTATCGAAACTCCTTGCGACGACGTCATGTTGAATCCTTCCCGGAAGCACCGCGATAACGTTTTGTGCCACTTGATCCTTCACCTCGAAAATATCTTCAAGGCATCGATCAAACCGTTCAGCCCAAAGGTGCTCTCCAGAGTCTGCCGCAATGAGTTGTGCTGAAATTCTAACTCTGTTGCCTGCTTTGCGCACGCTGCCTTGGACCAAATACTGAATGCCAAGCTGGTTTGCAATTTCACTCTCGTTCAGCTTCGAATTTCTGAATTGAAAAGACGAACTGCGCGCGACAACATGCAGCGTTCTGAACCGAGATAGCCCGGTGATGATGTCCTCTGAAATCCCATCGCTAAAATATTGCTGGTCCGCATCCCTACTCATGTTCGCGAAAGGAAGCACCGCAATCGAGGGTTTTCGCCGTTCTTTTGCAGTGGTGGCGGCGATGATTTGGAGTCGGGGGGCCATAAGTATAGGTGACTGGGTCGGATAAATTCTTCAGGGTATGCTCGCCGAAGTCCGAAAAATCTGCCGCAATTCTGCTGCCAACGCTTTTATGGACAATGGAAGGAATGCATATCCCGCCTATCGGCGACAGGGCTTCGAGGCGGGCCGCGACATTAACCCCATGTCCGTAAATATCCTTACCATCCAATATGACATCACCAAGGTGGATTCCGATGCGCAATTGAACCCGCGTGGGCTGGTTCGCTATTGCATTCTGGAGGTCCATGCCAAACTGAACAGCATCCACCACAGACGGAAATTCCACTAGAGTGCCATCACCGATGAGCTTGACGATCCGACCCTTGTGCGCTGCGATATATGTATCGAAAATCGTTTCGCGATGCTCTTTTATTCAATGAGTGCAGCCTCTTCGTCAGCGGTCATCATGGCGGAAAACCCGACTACGTCTGCTGCAAGTATCGCGGCTAGTCTGCGTTTCAATTGAGTCCTCTTAGTCAGGAACCATTAGGCGCTGAAACACGCCAAAGTCATAAGAAGCTTTTTGTAAACCTAACCAAAGCACAATTTCTTTGGTCCGATCTGATTTTTATTTCGTCAGGTTTGGGCTCAAATCGGACATTTGACATATTGGAACGGGTTGGTTTTACCGCTCTGCGAACAGCCTCCACCCAAACGCCAATGTTTCGCCTTCATCACAATACCACCTTTCGCCCTTTTTAACGTCAATCTTGGTGTTCGCGTAATTCGGCAACCTTGGCCCGTGACTAATCTTCAGCTTGGCTTTATCTGGCGTGGTGTTTCCATGGCTGCGCTTGATTTGGGCATCACTCTGCTCCTGAATGTCCATGGTTGTTTGCTGTCTTGCACCCTACCTTCAGCGAAATGGTTCAAAAGAGAGCAGCGATTTCTCAATTCCTCGTTTCTGCGCACTCAATCGGACGGATTGCCGCGTTGCCTCACTTTTTTTCAACAACCGCTTAAATCGCGCCTCATCGAGAACGAGTAATGTCGAAGGCGCTATCACGCGGATTTCGATCCTGCGCGGCTTCTTCATGAGTATCATGAGCTGACCGAACATTTCTCCGCGTCCCAGACGCCATGTTTGGCCAGCGCTTTCGAGTTCCACCGCTCCGGACGCGATAAAGTAGACCCCGTTTGCTGGCTTGTCCTTGCTCAACACGATTTCGCCAGCATTCCAATGCTGCGTGCGCAGTGCTCTACTCAGTTTAGTCAATGCAACGGCATCAAGATCAGAGAAGAGTGGGAACTGCTGCACCAGATCTGATCCACGAAGCGCAATGTCCAACGGTGGTCGAACCTCGGCCGCGGCGCGACGTTTCGAGATATCTTGCATCAGAATTGTGTATGGCTCTTCTCCAACCAAACCGTCATCGTGCATTGCAGTGTACTCGCGTTCTTCCAGACGCAGCGCCGTTCGGCGAATGAACCTGCGCTCCAGCTCTTCGGCATACCCCGGATACTGAAGACGCAGTCCTTCTAACGCCGTTTCAATGGTTTCAATCCGCCGATGCAGCAACTCCTGCAGCAAGTCGGCAACGCGTCGTCCGTGGATCCGTCGAATTCGGCTCTCGATAAATCCGCCCAGATCACGCAGGATAAGCCGCTGTGCCAGCAACAGTTCAAATCTGTCTGCCGTCATGCGCCGCAAAGGGCCGGACCATCGCAACCGGTTGTGCAAAAAAACGGCGGCGCGGAAAGAGCGGCCGTAGATCACTGTTCTACTTGCAGCTTGCTGATACCCCGTGCGCCCGCCCGTGCGTGCCCCTTCGATCAACCGACCTGCGTTGGATAAAATCTGCTCACTCATACTGGTTGAAATGGTGCGCTCGCGCATGCGCTCCAGAATGCTTTCACGTTCAGCCCCGGCCAACGCGATCAACCCCAAAGTAATTCGGTCACGATCCAGAATATCAACTTTTTCTTCGGCAGCTTTTATGGTGGTTTCAAGTCGCGTCCCAAATCGTATCGCTTCGGACCGGACGATGTCGTGCGTCAGATTATAGTTTTCAGCCGTGCGCGCAACGTCTTCACGAACGGTTTGCAAGGCTACTGCGGCGACCTGGCGTGAAAGTGCTTCGTCCAGCGGTGACAGCTTGTCTAATCCCAGCTTAGTGATGGCAAGCTTTAGTGTCGTCCCCTGAACGAACAGGGTAAACAGGGTAAAGCCTGTCGCCAGGATGCCGACCAGGCGCTTTATTTCGTATGGGATGAGCACACTTTCGGTGACCGCCAGCGCCAGAGCCAATGTCACTGCACCCCTTAGACCGCCCCACAGGATCGCCGTTCGATAAGGCGGTTCCACTGCTGGAGACAGGCGAACCATCGACAAGAAAGGCAGGAGCAAAAACAGAATTGCACCCCGGGCCGCGATGGCCGCCAACACGACAACGACAAGCAAACCGATGTCTGATGGCCGCACCTCTTCAAGAAGGCGAGGGATCAGCAAGGCCGCAAGAATAAAGATCAAGGCACCGGCCCAATGCGCCAGCAGACCCCAGACTTCCTTAAGGTTGGCCCAGGCGGTGGGCGGCAATCTGCCCGGCCCCGCAAGGTTCAAGGTCAATCCTGCGACGACAACTGCAATCACCCCAGATGCGCCAACGCTTTGTTCGGCAAAGATATATGAAAGGTAAGGCAGAGCGACCGTGATCGAAACCTGAGCCAGTTCATATCGTTCAAAGGCCGCCATCAACCAGATCGCGGCTCGGGACATCAGCCAACCGGTCAATGCACCACCCGCAATCAACACCGGAAACTGCGCAAACGCATCATTGAGGGAGGGATCTGGCACACCCAGCATGACGAACCCCATGAACAACCCAAACAGCGCAACTGCTGCAGCATCATTCAGTAGGCTTTCACCTTCGATGATCCGAACAAGGCGACGTGGCGCTGAGATTGAACGAAAAATGCTGACCACGGCCGAGGGATCCGTGGTCGACACGATCGCACCAATCAAAAGGCAGGCTACCAAGGGAAGGGAACTCACCACGTTCAGCGCATAACCAACCGACAATGTGGCCACTACAACCGCTACAACGGCCATCACGAGAATTGGCACCCAATCATCGAGCATTCGCCGCAGGTTCATACCCAAGGTGGCCTGAAACAATAAGGTTGGAAGAAAAACGTACAAAAAGACGTTAGACCGGATCGGAAGTCCGACTATTGCCGCCGCGACCGGGTTCAGGGCATCGGTAATGTCGGTACGCAAGAAAAAGATCGCGCCCACACCGATCAACACCCCAAGAACCGCCAAGATAACGCTGTAGGGGAGCGACAAACGCGCTGCGAGAGGCTCTGCGATGCCAATGACCAGAAAGAGCGAAGCCACGACAGCAGTCACGATCACGATGTCCATAAGTGTTCATTAGACGAAATCAGCTCTGCCGTTAACCGATAACAGACAACAATCCCGAGTGTCCTGTAGCGCATGGCAGACCACCAGTAAGCATAATGGGGCGGACAAGTACTGGGAGACTAGGGGCACCCAAAGCAGTGAGTCCCATGTGACTTACCCAAAAAGCAGATCGGGCCATGTGATAAAAGTGGATTGCGTCCGAAGTACGAACGGCTCGAAAAATGGCTGATCGTGGATCCCGAACCGTGGTTCGAACCCTGAGGGTTTGGTTTCTTCGCGAACTTGAATGACGTTAGGCCTAATCGGCTAGGCGCGGACCAGAAATTCCGTGCTCGTGGACCGGTTTCGCCAAGCGGTGCAGGTCGCCAACCTCCGACAGACCTGCTTAATCCCGGTCGTTTTACAAACCCGCGAAGCGTGGCTGATTGTCGGCATTTCATGACCCGGCCGACGCTGAACGAGCCCAAAACTTTGAACCGAAAAAACTATGCCCTTTCAGGAGATGCGGCACTTTCCCATCTGCTCAACTTTTCAAACGGGCCTTTTGGTGTAATGTCGCCGGTATGCCAGACAGGACATTATGAAATGCACTTTGGACGCGCCCTATCGCCTCAGCACTTTCGGGTTTTGCCGTGGCTCTTGATTTCCAAGGTGTCGAAATGACGTTGAAGAAGAGAGCATAGATCGTGTTCAGAAGCCTATTGCCACTTTCGGCCTTATTGTTGGGGTCGGCATTTCTGCTTTTCGCTGGCGGTATTAACAGTCTGATCCTACCGGTCCGAGGAGAGGCCGAAGGTTTCAGCGCAGTTTCACTGGGCCTGTTGGGGACAGGATGGGCGCTAGGCTACGTGGCAGGGTGTTTGCGCACGCCAGCGCTTGTTGCCCGCGTGGGTCACATCCGCGCCTTCAGCGCGATGTGTGCCCTTGCAGCGATCGCCGTACTTTTGTCGCTTGTTCTGATCAAGCCATGGATCTGGATTCCAGTCAGGGCATTGTCCGGGTTCTGCTTTGCAGGCGCTGCCATGGTCGTGGAAAGCTGGTTGAATGAACGTGTGGAATCCACGTCCCGGGGACGTGTTTTTGGCATCTACACAATGGTCAATCTTGCGGCCACGACAGCGGGTCAAATGGTCATTACGCTTGGGGATACCAACGGGTTTTTCTTCTTCGTCCTGGCGGCAATGGTGTATTCTCTGGCGCTTTTACCTACGGCGATGTCGGCCACGTCAACGCCTCAACCGCTGACCAATGTTTCGTTGAACTTACGCGGATTATGGACGAACTCGCCAATCGCATTTTTTGGCGTTCTGATGGTGGGCGTCTCAAATGCCGCTTTTGGCACTTTGGCTGCTGTCTATGCAGCGCGAATTGGCTTGCCGATCACGCAAATTGCGCTGTTCGCGAGCGTGCCCATCCTTGCTGGCGCTCTGGCGCAAATCCCGGTCGGAATTGCCTCAGACAAATATGATCGACGTATTGTCATGATTGTCATCGCATTCTGCGCGTTGGTCGCAGATGGCCTGTTTCTGTTCGCCGGGTTTCGCGATCCGTGGCTTATCGTGATCATGGCCGGATTGTTCGGGGCAGCGGTCTTTTCCATGTATCCTGTGATCGTCGCCCATGCGAGTGACCACGCGGTGCCGGGCACGTATATTCAGATCAGCGGTGGGCTGCTCTTGGTCTATGGCGTTGGATCGATCGCCGGACCGGCTGTTGCGGGATTTGCGATGACGCGTTTTGGTGCATCCTCGCTCTTTGCAGTGACCGGGGCAGCTCATATCCTGTTTGCTTTGTTCGCCATATGGCGCGTCCGGACAGCGCCAGCAATCACAGCGGCTGAAAAGGGAGTATTCCAAGCGATACCAATGGCTCGTATGTCCACGCCCGAGACTGCAGCACTTGCGGCCGATAGTGAGGAACTGGCGTCAGATCGGGAAGACAACGCCCCTGCTCTACAGGAAAAAGACTAGACGTCGCACCGGATGGTGCGGATCTTTTGGATAGCGATGCTTCCTAAAAAGTTGGCGGGGTACAAGCGCTGATTATTCTGCACACATCGGTGCCGATATTGCGAAACCTGTGCGGTTGTCTGCTGTCGAAAAGATACCCCTCACCAGCTTTTAAGACGCGTATCTGATCCCCCACCGTGATTTCGATCTCACCATGAATAACGATACCTGCTTCCTCGCCATCGTGTGACATAAGTTCAGAGCCGGTGTCCGCCTGCGCTGGATAAAACTCATCCAAAAGCTGCACTGAATGGGAAATTGCGTTCCCCAGTTGCCGCAGAGATACTCCACCAAAACCGGCTTGCGGTGCGACTTCCACAAACTCTTCAGCGGTGTAGAAAATCTTTGGAGCATCGCTATCTTCGATGGTCGCAAAAAACTCCGCAATACTCATGGGAATAGCGTCGAGCAGACTTTTGAGCGACGCAACGGAGGGGCTGGTTTTGTTTTTCTCAATGAGCGAAATTGTGCCATTGGTCAGCCCGGCGCGCGCAGCCAGCTCTCGCTGGGACAACCCCTTTTCCTTTCGGATAGACTGCAGTTTTTTGCCGATATCCAAGCCAAGTCCTTCGTGTTGCACAAATTATTTCACAAGATCAGACCAATACAAAAAGACGGGTAGCGGATCAGCTCAATGCAGACAAGTATCTACCGTGCTGGCCGAAATCTTCTGAAACAGGATGTCACGCGAATCCTCATTGACAGTTAAACTAAACAGAGTATGAGAATTTTAAACACCTTCAAATGTGACGGTGCTCTCTCAAAAGGATGCCAGCGACATGACGACCACAGTGAAAAAGAAACCCCGCAAGACGGCACGCAAGCCTAAGATCGCAGTTGTTCCAGACGTTGTGAAACACTCAAACACGAACGCGGACCTGATAAAAAGACGGGAGGCTGCGGTGGCACGTGGGGTGGCATCCGCCGCGCCGATCTTTGCCGAGCGCGCAGAAAACGCCGAGCTTTGGGACGTTGAAGGCAACCGTTTTATTGATTTTGCAGGCGGAATTGCTGTTCTGAACACCGGTCACCGCCACCCGAAAGTGATCGCAGCCGCCAAGGCGCAAGAGGACCACTACACGCACACCAGCTTTCAGGTGGTCCCTTACGAGCCTTATGTCGCATTGGCCGAAAAGCTGAATGCACTTGCCCCCGGCGATCATGCGAAAAAGTCATTGCTTGTCACCACGGGTGCCGAAGCTGTTGAGAATGCTGTAAAAATCGCGCGGGCGGCGACAGGGCGTCCAGGCGTCATTGCCTTTACGGGCGGTTATCATGGCCGCACCTTGCTCACCTTGGGCATGACCGGGAAGATTGCGCCGTATAAAAAAGATGTGGGCCCTTTCCCAAGCGATATATTCCGTGCGCCGTTTCCAAGTGTGCGCGATGGTATCACGGTGCAAGACGCGCTTACCGGTTTGCAAAACCTGTTCCTGACAGACGCGCAGCCTGAACGGATTGCAGCCATTATCATTGAGCCAGTTTTGGGCGAAGGGGGCTACACACCAGTACCCTTCGAGATGATGCAAGCCCTCCGTGAAATCTGTGACACACACGGTATCATGCTGATTTCAGATGAAATCCAGGCCGGTTTTGGCCGCACCGGGACATGGTTCGCGATTGAGCACTCCGGCGTGGTTCCTGATCTCATCACCGTCGCAAAGTCTATGGCAGGCGGTTACCCGATTGCCGGTGTTATTGGTCGCGCTGAGGTAATGGACGCTGTGATCCCGGGTGGATTGGGCGGCACTTATGGTGGCAACCCCGTGGCCTGTGCTGCGGCACTGGCTGCAATCGAAGCGATTGAAGAAGAGGGGCTTTTGGCGCGGTCAACAGCGCTTGGCGAACACTTCCGCGCGCGGTTTGCGGAGATCGGCGCGCGGGTTGCGCCCTTCCGGATGTGGGACATTCGTGGTCTTGGTGCGATGCTTGCGGTTGAATTCGTGACAGACTTTGAAACAGCGACTCCCGATGCGGAGTTGACAAAATCTGTCGTGGCACATGCATTGACGCGCGGCCTGATCCTGCTTGCTTGTGGGATGCATGGGAATGCGTTGCGGATCATGGTGCCGCTGACAGCTTCGGATGCCTTGATCGATGAAGGCATCGCGATCTTTGAGCAAGCTTTGGCCGCGGCAATAGCCGAACAAAACGGCTGATCTAACGCCACAGGGAAAGGCAGGTCGACGCGCTTGCCTTTTCCGAAAAACCAAGAACGCTAAAAAACACAATCGCTTGTGTGGACTCAAGTGATTGCCAATGTGGCAAAGCAGCAAACACTTGTTAGAACAGGTTGCGGTGCCGATGCCCTCGTCAACTTCTGAAATGCGGATGTACGAACACGCGAGGCACCGATTCTCTCGCAAATGTGCAAAGACCGGACTTTTGAAGCCGGCCCGACCTGAGCTCCCGAAGGCCTGCTGCATGGGATTTCAGCGGAAAAACCCCACGAACTGTTCAATATTCTAAACAAAATTACCGTTTCTCTGTAAACGCGGTTGCGAAATTCGTTTTGCTTCGTCACTCTTAAAGAGAGATGGGGCCTTACGTCACACCTTGGTGACGTCGATATAGGGACACTTCGCGCATCGATGAATTCTGATGCTGGTTTCTCAAAGGCGCTTTATTCAAAACCAGACCTTCCTCAAAAGAAGGCATTGTAAAACTGAACTGACTGGGAGAAAGAAATGAAAGTATTTAAGTACCTTGCGTTTGCAGGGGCAATGATGGCCGGGTCTGTTTCGACGGCTCAAGAACAATTCATCACGATCGGAACGGGTGGGCAAACAGGTGTCTACTTCGTTGTTGGCCAGTCCATTTGTCGTCTCGTGAACCGCGGAACGGCCGATCACAATCTCAAATGCACAGCGCCTTCGACTGGCGGCTCGATCGCAAACATCAACGCCATCATGGCCGGCGATATGGACATGGGCGTCGCTCAGTCCGACTGGCAGTTTCACGCATATAACGGCACGTCCGAGTTCGAAGGCAACAAATTCGATGGCGCGCGGGCCGTGTTCTCGGTTCATGGCGAGCCCTTCACCGTTATCGCTCGGGCGGACGCCGGAATTTCGTCCTTCGCCGATCTCAAAGGCAAGCGCGTGAACATAGGTAACCCGGGTTCTGGCCAATACGCGACGATGCAGGTTGTCATGGACGCTTTGGGCTGGACGATGGACGACTTTGCCCTCGCCTCCGAACTGAAACCAGCGGAACAGGCCGCAGCCCTTGGAGACAACAAGGTTGATGCAATCATCTACACAGTCGGTCACCCCAATGGATCGATCCAGGAAGCCGTGTCGACTGTTGAAGCGGTGCTTATCCCGGTAACCGGTGCCGAGATTGACAAGCTGATTGCTGACAATCCCTACTACGCCGCCGCGACCGTGCCAGGCGGCATGTATGAGGGCAGCCCGGATGATACTGCTACATTTGGTGTTAAAGCGACCTTTGTCACGTCAGCCGACGTGGACGATGAAGTGGTCTATCAGGTTGTAAAGGCTGTGTTTGACAACTTTGATCGCTTTAAGCGTCTGCACCCAGCGTTCGAGAACCTGACCGAAGAAGAAATGATCAGTGCAGGTCTTTCTGCTCCTCTGCATCCCGGTGCCGAGAAGTACTACAAGGAACGCGGCTGGATGTAATCAGACGGTTTTCCCGAAAAAAATCGGGGTGGCAGGCACGTCCATGCCACCCCGGACAAGACGCTCAAGATCGCGCGTCAAATTTGGCGTGGTAGGGGGAATACGATGTCGGACAATCCAAATCAACAACAGGCCGAAGCCGGACGTGGGGGCCTTAGTCAGGAAGAATTAGATGCACTTGTTGCATCCTCTGACACTGGTGGGCGTGGCGCAACAGGCACTGTCGGCATATTCATTACCTGCGTAGCGCTCGCTTGGTCGCTGTTTCAGCTTTGGATTGCGTCTCCCATTCCATTTATGGTCGGCTGGGGCGTTTTTAATGACACCGAAAGCCGGTCAATCCATCTCGCCTTCGCCATGTTTCTGGCCTTTGCGGCCTTCCCCGCAGCGCGGACGAAATTCCAGCTTGGGCTGGGCATAGCCGTACCTGTCATACTGGCATTTCTCTTTATGACAGGTGCCAAAGACGACACGTCCACGTGGTGGATTCCCGTGATCGCGATTGCAATTGTAGGTGCCGTTGTGCTGGGCTCACCTAAAGATCGCATTCCGGTTTGGGAGTGGGCGCTGGCCGTCGTTGGCGCCATCGCAGCCCTTTATCTGTTTGTCTACTATAGGGATATCTCAAGTCGTGTAGGCGCACCAATTCTGCAGGACTTCGTTGTAGCTGTCATAGGTCTTATGCTGCTGCTGGAGGCAACACGGCGCGCGCTTGGACCTGCCTTGATGATCGTTGCATCTGTTTTCCTCGTCTACACAGTGCTTGGGCCATATATGCCAAGCATCATCGCCCACAAAGGCAACAGCCTGTCCGAGATCGTGAACCACCAGTGGATCACCACGGAAGGCGTATTCGGTATCGCCTTGGGTGTTTCGACATCGTTTGTTTTCCTGTTCGTTCTTTTTGGATCCCTGCTGGACCGCGCAGGAGCCGGTAATTACTTTATTCAGGTGGCCTTTAGCCTGATGGGACACATGAAAGGCGGACCCGCCAAGGCTGCGGTCGTATCGTCAGCCATGACCGGTCTCATATCGGGTTCTTCGATCGCCAATGTGGTTACCACAGGCACATTCACCATCCCGCTGATGAAAAAGGTTGGTTTCTCTTCAGAGAAAGCGGGCGCCGTCGAAGTGGCATCCTCCGTCAACGGTCAGATTATGCCGCCTGTCATGGGGGCCGCCGCGTTTTTGATGGTCGAATATGTTGGCATTCCTTATTTCGACGTTGTTAAACATGCCTTCCTACCCGCGGTTATTTCCTACATCGCGCTGGTCTACATTGTGCACCTGGAAGCGCTGAAAGCGGGCATGCAGGGCCTCCCTCGTGCCTATGTTCCAAAACCGATTGTGCAACGCCTGATTGGCATTGCCTTTACCATCGCGGCGATCTGCGCTTTGTCGTTCATTGTCTACTACGGCATGGGCTGGATCCGCCCCGCATTCCCGAATTCTGCGGGCTACATCATTTTTGCATTCCTCTCGCTGGTCTATGTCGGGCTGCTTTATATTGCGTCCAAAGAAGAACCACTTGAGCTTGATGATCCAAACGCACCCGTCACTGCCTTGCCGCTGCCGGGTCCAACAATCCGGTCGGGTCTGCACTTTATCCTGCCGGTCGTCGTATTGGTCTGGGCTCTTATGGTGGATCGTCTGTCACCGGGGCTGTCTGCGTTCTGGGCAACGGCCTATATGGTGTTCATCCTCGTCACCCAGCGCCCACTTACGGCCATCATGCGTGGTGAAGGAAACTTTAGCGGTGCCGTTGTTAACGGTGTTCGGGATCTGATTGACGGGCTCGAAACCGGTGCGCGCAATATGATCGGTATCGGCATCGCAACAGCGACCGCCGGCATCATCGTCGGAGCGGTCAGCCAGACCGGTGTGGGCTCAGCGCTTGCCGACGTTGTCGAAGTCTTGTCCGGTGGCAATATCCTTGCGATCCTGCTGCTCACCGCCGTGCTGTCTCTGATCCTCGGGATGGGTCTACCGACGACGGCAAATTACATTGTTGTGTCGGCCCTGCTGGCCCCTGTTATCGTAACGCTTGGTCAGCAAAACGGGCTTATCGTGCCGCTGATCGCCGTGCACCTGTTTGTCTTCTACTTCGGGATCATGGCAGACGTGACGCCCCCTGTCGGCCTTGCCAGTTTCGCGGCTGCCGCCGTTTCCGGCGGTGATCCGATCAAGACCGGCGTTGTCGCCTTCTTCTACAGCCTGCGGACAGCGGCGCTGCCCTTCCTGTTTATTTTCAACACGGAATTGCTGCTCATCGACGTAACTGCGGCGCAGGGGGTATTCGTCTTCATTGTCGCGACCATAGCGATGCTGTTGTTCGCAGCAGCGACGCAAGGGTGGTTTCTGGCCAAAAACCGTTTCTATGAGACCATTGCGCTGTTGCTGATCGCGTTTACACTTTTCCGCCCAGGCTTCTGGATGGACATGGTCTCACCTCCTTACGTCGAGGTCCAACCAACCGAGATTTCCCAGGCGGCATTTGATACCCCTGTCGGAGAATACCTGCGCCTGCGCGTGGCGGGGTTGAACGACCTTGGTGATCCGATTGAGTTTGTGGCCTTGCTGGATATCGAAGAAGGTGCCACGGGCGAAGAGCGGCTGGAAAACGCCGGGCTTGCGTTTCGCAATGATGGCGACAAGCTGATCATCGACGACGTTAGCTTTGGAAGCGCGGCTGCTGCCGCAGGGCTAGACTGGGATCAGGAAGTGTTGCGCGTCCTGCAGCCTGCAAGCCAGCCCACAAAGTATCTGATGTTTATTCCGGCTTTGTTGTTGCTCGGCTTGGTCGTGTTCCTGCAGCGTGGGCGCAATGACGGCGTAGCGCGCAGATCAAGTGCTGCCTAAAAAGGATAACGCATGTTTAACTGTGTCCTGCTGACAATCGATCTCAATCACGAAGCTTCGTGGAAAAAAGCCTTGCCACAAGCGGTTGAGTTGGTGCGTGCGTCCAAAGGGGTGTTGCATATTGTATCTGTCGTGCCCGATCTGGGCACGCCGATGGTTGAATCCTTCTTTCCGAAGGACTTTGAAACCAAAGCCATCGCGGCGGCCAACGAGGCGCTCGCCGACTTGGTCGCTAAGGAAGTTCCCAAAGATATTGATGTGAAGCTGCATCTTGCCTTTGGCAATATCCACGAAAAGGTACTTGCGACCTTAGATGAGATTGAGTGCGACTTAGTTGTTATGGCGTCTCACAAACCGGACCGTGCGCGTGATTTTCTTGTCGGGTCAAATGCCGACCGGGTTGTGCGCAGATCACCTGTTTCGGTTCTGGTCGTAAGGGCGTAAGAGGTGCGTGACGCGGAGATTTTGACGACCCAGCCGGGACGCTTCCGCTTTCACGGAGAATTAAGAATATGACCCCCTTCGCGATTGCTGGCGTACAGATGTACGTCAACGCACTTCAACCAAACGTTGACGAAATGATGCATCGGCTGGATGTACTCATGATGCGTTTCCCTTGGACGCAAATGGTTCTGTTCAGCGAACTGGCCCCTTTTGGTCCGCTGGAAAGATTCAAATTGCCGCCCGAAAACGAGACCATTGACCGCTTCTGCGAGGCTGCTCGCCGCCACAAGATCTGGCTCATTCCAGGATCAATGTTTCTGACCAACCCGGAAGACGGCAGAGTTTACAACACCTCTCTGGTGATCAATCCCGACGGCGAAGTGATCCGTCGCTATGCCAAGATGTTCCCTTTCCTACCCTACGAGTCCGGAATCGCACCCGGTAAAGACTTTTGCGTCTTTGACGTGCCGGATGTGGGCCGCTTTGGCCTGTCGATCTGCTATGACATGTGGTTCCCTGAAACGACGCGTCAGTTGACATCGCAAGGGGTCGAGGTGCTGTTGCATCCGGTTCTGACCGGAACAACCGACCGGGATGCTGAACTGGCGATTGCCAGAGCCACAGCCGCACAGTTCCAATGCTACGTGATTGACGTCAACGGGCTTGGCGCGGGGGGCGTTGGGAAATCTCTGGTCGTGGACCCGACATCACTGGTGCTACACCAGTCGGCCGGCCAGGAAGACATGTTCCCTATCGAAATTGATCTTTCCATGGTCCGCCGCCAGCGGGAAACCGGGATGAAGGGTTTGGGTCAGGTCCTCAAGAGCTTTCGAGACAGATCCACAGACTTCTCTGTGTATGACCGCGAAAGTGGCGTGGACGACTATCTGAAAACACTCGGGCCGCTTGAGGTGCCGCAGCAAGGCTCACGCGCTGGTTTACATGTTGACGTACCAGCAGATGCCGAAGCTGAAGCCTATGATCGCGGACCCAGAATGGGGTTTGGGATTTCGCCCGCTATGGGCAAGACATCAGGCAGTTGACGCCTCGGAACATGTAGTCGTTTACGCTACCTGTCCATTGCGTCCTCGCCGAATAAGGGAGAACGACAGATGGATTCCGTTAGCGACTACTATTCTGCCACTCAGCTTCGCGCAGACAGATGGAGCGCTCTTCGCGAAGCCACTACATCCTTGTGCCGGGAAAATAGTGCCAGAAAGCTGGGCGCACTCAAAAATCGCGTTGCCGAATTGTTTGAATCGCTTGCCCTGATCGAACCCTATTGGGCGTTCCCGGGCATGCAGGCCTTCGACCATATGCGACGTCAGTTTGAGCACGGAAACTTCGAAGACCTTTCGTTTTCAGTAAACCGCGTCAAAAGAGCGTTGACGACGGGTGCGTATCGCCGCCGCAACATACCTTTGGACCGCGATAGCAACGACGATGACGAGCACAACGACGAGGCGATGCTGTCACCTGAAGCGCGTGCGATGACACGACCCTACTTTGAGGTACTGATCGTCGACAACGTGAACGACCATCAGGAGCGTTGGCTCAAAAGCAATGTCTCGCGCATGCGCCGTCCCGAAGACCCCTTTCATTACGAAGCTGTTGTGGTGCCCAGCCTCGAAGACGCACTCATTGCCGTTCTGTTCAACCACAATATTCAGGCGATTGTTGTCCGTCCGGGCCTTGTTCTCAAATCCAAGAACGAGAATGAAATCCTAAATAAATACGTCAGCCACGCCAGCGACTCCGATGAAATGGATGCGATGATGCCCGAGGACTACGGTCCTGAGTTGTGTCGCCTTATCGCCCGCGTGCGACCAGAACTTGACGCCTATCTGGTCACAGAGCGATCCGTCGAGGACATCGCTGGCCTTGATCTGGGTATCTGCCGCCGGGTGTTTTACAATCAAGAAGACTTTATGGAACTGCACCTGAACATTCTGCGCGGTGTTGCGGCTCGAAATAAAACGCCATTTTTCACAGCGCTGGTCAACTACTCCAAACAACCAACCGGCGTTTTCCACGCAATGCCGATCAGCCGCGGAAAATCGATCAGCCGCTCACACTGGATACAGGACATGGGCGCGTTCTATGGGCCCAATATCTTTCTGGCCGAAACATCCGCGACCTCGGGTGGCCTCGACAGTCTGCTGGAGCCGCATGGCCCGATCAAAGAAGCGCAGGAACTGGCGAGCCGTGCGTTTGGTTCCAAACAGACCTTTTTTGCCACCAATGGTACATCAACCTGCAACAAAATTGTTGTTCAAGCCGTCGTTCGTCCTGGTGACATTGTTCTGGTGGACCGCGATTGCCACAAATCTCATCACTACGGGATGGTCCTCGCGGGCGCCGAAGTTGTCTATCTGGATAGCTACCCGTTGAACGAATACTCCATGTACGGGGCCGTCCCGCTGAAAGAGATCAAGCATCAGCTCCTCGCCCTGAAAGCCGCGGGTAAGCTGGACCGCGTGCGGATGCTGCTGTTGACCAACTGCACCTTTGACGGGCTCGTCTATAACGTCGAGCGCGTCATGGAAGAATGCCTCACGATCAAACCCGACCTCGTGTTTTTGTGGGATGAGGCGTGGTTTGCCTTTGCCCGATTCAGCCCGACATACCGCCAACGCACTGGCATGCGAACGGCAAATAACCTGCGCAAGAGGTTGCGCACAGATGCGCACCGTGAAGCTTATGAGGCGCAGCAAAAAGAACTGAAAGATGCCTCAGACGAGGACTGGATGGAGACCCGGCTTATTGCGCCGCCGGAAGCGCGGATCAGGGTCTATGCGACACAGTCGACCCATAAGACGCTGACTTCTTTGCGGCAAGGATCGATGATCCATGTGAATGATCAGGACTTCAAAGGTGAGGTCGAACAATCCTTCCACGAAGCCTATATGACTCATACGTCAACGTCGCCGAATTACCAGATCATTGCGTCTCTCGACGTAGGACGCAGACAAGTCGAACTTGAAGGCTTTGAGTTTGTACAGCGCCAGATTGAAGCCGCGATGGCGATGCGAAAGGCCGTCAGCAGCCATCCGCAGTTACAGAAGTACTTCACAGTGCTGACCGCCGGCGACATGATCCCAGAGTGCTACCGTCAAAGCGGCGTCACCAGCTATTTTGACAATGATCAGGGCTGGACTGACATGTGGGATTGCTGGGAACAAGACGATTTCGTACTGGATGCCACCCGCGTGACCCTTGCCGTCGGCGGCACAGGCTGGGATGGCGATACCTTCAAGAACGATGTCCTGATGGATAAATACGGCATCCAAATCAACAAGACGTCGCGCAACACGGTTCTGTTCATGACCAACATCGGGACCACGCGGTCATCAGTCGCGTATTTGATTGAAGTGCTGGTTGAGATCGCCAACGAACTGGACGAGCTCTTGGATGACGCATCAAAAATGGAACGTCTTTCCTTTGATCGCCGCGTCAAAAACCTCACCGAGAATTATCCGCCATTACCGGATTTCAGTCGCTTTCATGACGCGTTCCGACCGGACAAGGTCACCCCCGAGGGAGATATCCGCACCGCTTACTACCTCAGCTATATCGAAGCCAATTGCGACTATATGGAATTGACCGGATCGCTGAAGGACGCGCTGGATGCGGGTGAAGAAGTGGTGTCAGCCAGCTTTATCATACCCTATCCGCCGGGCTTTCCCATTCTGGTCCCCGGGCAGGTCATCAGCCAGGAGATTTTGGCTTTCATGCTCGCGTTGGATGTAAACGAAATCCATGGTTACCGGGCCGATCTTGGTTTGCGCGTGTTCACACCCGACGCATTGGCAGATCTGCAAAATGCCAAAAACCTAAAAACCGCCGCCGAATAAGAAAAAGGAAAACACTATGCCAACAGTGCTTAAAAATATCTCGGAAATTCGCCGCTTTTTTCATCGCAACGAGGACCCGATCTACTTTATTTCGGCGACCAATTTTAATCTTCTGGGTCTCGACGAATGGGTAAAGAACTTCAAATATATTTGTTACATTGATTGCTACGGCGGCAAGCATCCGAATGTGTTCTGCCCGTCGGAGCAGCCGCATGCTGAGTTCCAGTCCATTGAGGACATCAACAACTACCTGCTCCAACATAAGGAAGTCATCGACTTCATCAAACGTCGAGGCGGCAAGCCGAAGTTCGTGTTTCTGATGTTTGACGAAGAAACGGAAAGGCTGTCCAAGGAATTGGGCGCGGACGTCTGGTTTCCGAAAGCCAAACTCCGGACAAGCATGGACAACAAGATCGAAACCGTCCGGATCGGCAACAAAGCGGGTGTGCCGTCGGTTCCCAATGTGCTGGCCGAAGTCAAATCCTACGAAGACTTGCGCAAGACCTGCGAAAAGGCGGGGATCGGGCATGATCTGGTATTGCAATCTGCATTTGGGGACAGTGGGCACACGACATTCTTTATCAAGTCCGAAGCTGACTTCCGGCGCCATGAGCATGAGATCATTGGCGAGGGCGAGATCAAGATCATGAAGCGGATTGATTGCCGGGGATCGGCGATCGAGGCATGCGCCACCAAGGAAGGGACAATTGTTGGTCCGCTGATGACCGAGCTGGTCGGGTTCAAGGATTTGACACCCTATCGCGGCGGCTGGTGCGGCAACGAAATCTTGTCGACAGCCTTCCCCCCCAAAGTACGCCAACGCGCGCGCGAACTGACGTTCAAATTCGGGGAACAGCTGCGCAAGGAAGGCTATCGTGGTTACTTCGAACTGGATTTTCTGATTGATAAGAAGACGGGCGATTTATGGCTGGGTGAGCTCAACCCACGCATCACCGGGGCATCGTCAATGACCAATCACGCGGCCTTTGCACATGCGGATGCACCCCTCTTTCTGTTCCACCTGCTTGAGTTTTCCAAAAAGAAATTCGACCTCGACACCACGGAACTGAATGACCGCTGGGCTGATCCAAATATGATCGACAGCTGGTCGCAGATGGTCATCAAACATACTGAAGACACGGTGGATATCTGCACATCATCACCCGAAACGGGCATCTATAAGATGCTTGCAGATGGCAGCGTTGTTTACGACCGGTTCGACTATCACCGCCGTGCAGTTGAAAGCGAAAACGAAGCGTTCTTCCTGCGTATACTACAACCGGGTGACTATCGGTATGAAGGCGCCGATATCGGCATTCTGGTCACACGCGGAAGGTCGATGACAAAGAACTTCCAACTAAATGAACGCGCCAAGAAGTGGATTCACGGCATTAAGCAAACTGTGGACGGAAAACCATTGCCGGTTGCAAATGCTGGGCCGGTTCTGGCAGACCCGGCGTTCAAGATTCTGTAAGGAGACTTCATGCTCTGGCGTGCGCTCAGCGAAGAGGAGCCTGGCCCCAAGTGGGCCGGGCTTTTTCAAGAATACTGGCCGGACTATAAAAAGTGGTGGCTGAAGGAAGGCGACGAAGCACGCCCCAGCTACCTTGAAAGCCGTCGCGCGCTCAAAGAACATATGCCTGAAATCGTGCCACTTTACGATGACTTGTGTGACCTTGCAGGCGGCGGCGATCAGGCGGCACGTTTTCTGAGTTTTTATTGTCCCCCACCATATCTGTCCGGATGCTCGCAGGCGATCTGGACGGGGCAGGAACCCGTGCTGGTGCGCAATTACGACTATAACCCCAACGCTTTCGACAGCCTCCTGTTACATACGGGTTGGCACGGACGGCGCGTCATGGGGACTTCGGATGGCCTCTGGGGGCTGGTTGATGGGATGAACGACGCGGGGCTTGCTATTTCGCTGACTTTCGGTGGCAGACGTGTTGTTGGATCAGGTTTCGGTGTCCCGTTGATCCTTCGATATGTTTTGCAAACCTGCGCGACTGCTGAAGAAGCAGGTGAAGCACTTGCCCGCATTCCGACACACATGAGTTACAACGTTACTGCGCTGGACGCCAAGCGCCACTATCTTACGGCCATGATGGCCCCTGACCGACCCACCGTCATAACCCATGCCGCCGTCGCCACCAATCATCAGGAAAATGTCGAATGGGTCAGCCACGCGCGGTTCACAGCGACAGTTGAGCGCGAAAGGTTTTTGCTGCAACGTCTCACGTTACATCGCGATCCGGAAGAAAAGTTCATTAATGCGTTTTTGCGTCCGCCACTCTATTCCACAGCATTCGATGCTGGTTTTGGCACTCTGTACACAGCTGTTTACCGCCCGAGATTGCAACAGATGGAGGTCCGATGGCCCGGCACTATCTGGAGCCTGGCGATGAAGGACTTCGAAGAAGGGGGCCGTAGAGTCAAAATCCCTGGCGCGGCTTAGATGCGCTCAATGGGTGACTTAGCGGACGTAACAGTTGGCAGAAAGGCGGGGCGGTTTGCAGGATGTGTTGCAGCAGCAAGCATCGTCTTGGGGTCGCATCGCGGCATGACCAATCGGCCCGCAGATATATCTGACGTGTCGCGGAACCAATCCCAACTCTCTCGCTGAGTCGCCTCCTTACGTGCGGAGGCCCTTGAAACGATGGCCTTTTGGTCAGAGACGACACACACGGCGCTTGACCAGCTGATCTCTGATCCGAAATACGGTGTGCTGCTGAATTTGATGATCAACGAACCGGGCCGCTGTTACCGTCAAAGCACATCATAAAGCACGACTGTTAGACGGAGATTGTCCTTACTGTGTCTACGAATCTCTTCACTGTCTCAGAGTTCCCCGACTTTCGAAACGCGACATACAGTTCAATTTGGTTTTCGCACGGCTCAAACGGGACGAAGGTGACACCTGGAGGCGAGATGTTCTTCACCCATGCAGGTACCAGCGCTATCCCAAGCCCGTGAGCCACAAATTGCAACAGTGTTGATTTATCGATGATCTCGCACACGATGTTTGGTTGGGTGCCGATTTGCCGAAACCCCCTCCACAATGCCTCGTGCAGGATTGGTCGCGCGTGCTTGGGATAGCCCACGATCGGTTGATCGGCGATATCTGACGCGGAAAGAGACGCAGAACCTGAAAGCGGGTTGGCATCGGCAAGCACCACCAAAACAGGCTGACGATGAAGCAGCTCGCTAGTGATGAATTCGTCTTGTTGAGGCGTCCGGACGAAGGCCACATCGGTTCGATGGCCGATCAACTCCTGGGAATGTTGTTCAGAGGAGGAGATTTCCAGTACCTGCACGTGGACCTTCGGATCAATCTGGCGAAATGCAAGGAGAGCCTGAGGCAATAGCATCGAGATTGCCTCATCGACACCGCTGACCCGGATATGGCGCAGATCGGACTCGGCGGTGTGGCGCACATTGGAGACCGACCTTTCGATATCGGCAAGGATCCTTTTGGCATCCCGGACAAACTCCGCTCCGGCTTGGGTCAGGCTGACTTGCCGGGTCGTTCTGAAAAACAGCCGGGCGCCGACATCGTGTTCCAACGCGGAAATCCGTTCAGACAGCGCGGATTGGCTCAGGCCCAAACGTTCGCCTGCGCGTCGGAAGTGAAGTTCTTCCGCGACCGCAACGAAGCATTCCAGTTGTCTGATGTCCAAGCCTTTACCCTTTTTTCTATTATTTGCTGACGCTTACCCGCATACTGTCATCCAATCCGGCCTCGAATTCGCGGATAGCGTCCGCATGTTCCAGCGAGTCGAGCGTATCATCACGACCTCGGATCAGCGACGTTCGAGTGGCATCGTCCATCTCAAAAGGTACAGACATTGCCCCTGCCCCTATCTTCCGAGTATCAAGGTCAATCGATATCTCGGCACCGTTGGCATTGCTGGCAAACTGCAAGAGCGCGTCCCGCATCTCCGGGGAGACAATCGGCAGCGCAAGACCGTTTTTGCGGGCATTGTCGTAGAATATCCCGGCAAAACCTGTCCCGATGCAGGCCTCAATCCCTAGCTGGCGCATGCCCCAGACGGCATGTTCCCGGCTTGAGCCACATCCGAAATTGTCGCCGACGACCAAAATCGTGGCCTGCGCCCAAGGCGCATTGTTCAAGATGAAGTCCGGGCGTTGTTGACCAGTGCTGTCAAAGCGCAGATCGGCAAAGGTGCCGTCACCCAACCCTTCGCGGGTGATCGTGATTAGAAACCGCTTGGGCATGACCACATCAGTGTCGACATTGGCCAGGGGCAATGGGGCGGCGATCCCTTTGATCATCTTTGTCATTTAATTGTCTTTCGTTTGAAATCACGCACGTCCGCCAAATGCCCGGCGACGGCAGCGGCGGCGACCATTGCTGGCGACATGAGGTGCGTGCGTGCGCCGCGGCCCTGGCGTCCTTCAAAATTTCGGTTCGTCGATGAGACGACGCGCTCCCCATCCATGGCGATGTCGTCGTTCATCGCCAGACACATCGAACAGCCTGCTTCAGGTCGCCATTCGAACCCGGCGGCTTCGAAAATAGCACGCAGGCCTTCGGCTTCGGCCTTGATGCGTGTCATTGCAGATCCGGGCACAACGATTGCTTCGACGCCTGCCGCCACTTGCCGGCCTTCCAGTATTTTTGCGGCCTCTCGAAGATCTTCAATACGACTGTTGGTACAAGAGCCAATGAATGCGGTGTCGATTTTTATCGACTGGGCCGATTGCCCCTCAGACAACCCCATGTATTGCAATGAGCGTTCCAGCGCTGCTTTGGCCTTGGGAGAGACATAGTCCGACGCGATTGGCACATTCGCTGTGATGGGCACTGATTGGTCCGGGCTGGTGCCCCAGGTGATCAGAGGTTCGATATCGGCTCCTGAAATGGTGAACTCTTCATCAAATACGGCCTCAGGGTCGCTGACCCAACTTTCGCCTTTGAACGCAAACTGACCGCTATGGGGGTGGCCCCTGATCGCCTTTTCGGTGATGTTGTCCGCTGCGATCAAAGCCGCGCGGGCGCCCAGCTCTACCGCCATATTGCAAACAGTCATACGCCCGGCCATATCGAGGCCGCGAATGGCAGAGCCAGCAAACTCCACCGCATATCCATTGGCCCCACCTGCTCCAACGACCTGCACGACCTTCATGATGATGTCCTTTGCGGTCACGCCGGGGGCAGTGTCTCCGTTGATCGTAACGCGCATGGTCTTCATACGCTTGTAGCGCAACGTCTGGGTCGCCAGAACATGTTCCACTTCCGAAGTGCCGATCCCAAAGCCCAACGCGCCAAAAGCCCCATAGGTGGTGGTATGGCTGTCGCCACAAGCGATCAGCATGCCCGGCACAACCAGCCCCTGCTCCGGAACCACCACGTGTTCGATACCTTGCCGCGGGTCGCCAAGGCCGTAAAAGGCGATGCCGTGTTTGGTGCAGTTTGCCTGCAAGTTGTCGATCAGCAGCTTAGAGGCCGCATCATGCGGCTCGCTACTCCGGGTCGCGTTTACATGGTCAACAACCGCCAGATGCGCCCCGGGTCGCCAAACGTCCAACCCCTTTGTGTCGAGCCCCGAGAAGGCCTGCGGGCTGGTGTATTCGTTCATGATGTGGAAATCGACATAGATCAGCATGTCACCATCGGGGAGATCGCACACCTTATGGGCGTCGACCAGTTTGTCATAAAGCGTGCGGCTCATTCGGTGGTCTCCGCGTGGATTGTGTTGCGGGCAAAGAAGTCAGTCATGCGTGCGGCAATATCATCCGGGATTTCTTCTGCCATGTAATGGGTGGTGTCGAGTGCTTCACCCTCAACCCGTTCAGCCCGCTGACGCCAGAGGCCAAGGGCGTCGAAGCACGCCTCAATAACACCGCGTTTTGCCCAAAGCGTCAGAATAGGCATGTCGAGCTTTCGGCCCTGGTCCGCGTCGTCATGTTCGATATCTGTGGTGGCGGTTGCACGGTAGTCTTCGCAGCTTGCATGAATGGCTTCCGGATCGGAGAAGGCGCTCAAGTATTCAGCCAGAGCTTCAGGGGCGAAGGGTTTTTCGCCGCCTGCCTGGTTAAAGCATTTCAGCTTCCAAAACCCTTGCGGGTCAGCACCGATCATTTGTTCGGGCAGCGGGTTGGGCTGAATCAGAAAGAACCAGTGCCAGTAGGCGCGCGCAAACTCGACGCTTGTACCAGCATACATTTCGCGGGTCGGTGCAATGTCGAGCAGAACCATGGCAGCAACGCGATCAGGATGGTCCAGACCCATTCGATGCGCCACCCGCGCGCCCCGATCATGGGCGCCAACCAGAAACCGTTCATGCCCCAAACGCCGCATGACCGCGACGATATCGTTGGCCATCGAACGTTTCGAATAGGGCGCGTGAGACGAGTTGGACGCTGGTTTGTCCGACCGACCATATCCACGTAAATCCGGGCAAATGACTTGATATGAACGCGCCAGAACTGGTGCCACACCGTGCCACATGGCAGATGTCTGCGGATAACCATGAAGAAGGACAAGCGGCGGCGCACCTTGAGATCCGGCGCGGCGGACGAACAAAGTCGCACCATCTCCTTCGATACGCTCTTCCACGAATTCCTGAAACATTTCCGACTCCTCGAGGAAATCAACTTTCTTCCAGTATCTCAGATCAATTCAAAAAAACTATTCGGAAAAACTGATCAGTTATGCCAACTAATCCTTTTCAATACGAAGCGACCAGAAGGAAAATCCAGAGGAGTCCGGCCGCTCCCTTAGCCATGATCATGCCGCCTGTTTTGGTGGCCCCATCTGGCTGGTTCTTATGCGCCGGCTCGGGCCTTGGCGTGCGGCTGCGGATCAGGAACGGGCTCCGATGGATTAATGGCGGTGATCAAAGGTTATGGGCGACAGCTGCAAGTCATTTTCATAGTAAGACGCGGTTTCAAATGCGGTTGCACTTTCGAGTTGACTGCGTTCGACCTGTGATCTTGGCCAACTGCCTATGGCCCTCCCCGGCATTCGGGCTTTGGGCGTTCGGTCTTCTTGGACTCAATTGATCGCGAGCGGAAGCTCCACCTTTATTCTCGCTCCCTGGTCAGCATCCAGAATCTCTATGGCCCCCGAATGATAGGCCATAACACGAGATGCGATCGCAAGGCCGAGCCCGCTGCCTGTCCCATCGTTTGCTTGTGCGAACCGCATCATGACCTGCTCGCGTTTATTCTCCGGTATGCCTTGACCATTGTCCTCCACGAGTAGGTGAACAGTGCGTTCCAGTTTTCGACATTGCAACTTGATATGCGTCATTCCAGCGCCTCCGTGCGCGACGGCATTGTCGAGCAAGTTAAGGATGGCTTCTCGCAACATGACCGGATCGCCTCGCACCGAAACAGGTTCCGACGGTGGGACGTACAGAAGCTCAAAGTCGGAGTCGGAGTGCAGGGACAGAAATCTTGTAACGGTGTCCCCCACCAATACTGCCAAGTCCAGATCCTTCGCAGTGTGCTCAAGGTCCGACCCTGCTGCGCGCTCAAAAGACAGCAATTGGTTTGCAAGCCGGCTTGTCTGTCGTGCTGCTTTCAGCAGTTCCGCACTGCGCACTTTCGCCGCTTCTGGATGCGGCGCACTTTGAACCGCTTCGGCCAACGCAAGAACTGCAGCAATCGGATTTCTGAGTTGATGGGCCGCATTCGATATGAATTCGTCTTTCGAACTGATGCGCCTCGAGATGCGATCGAGTAAGCTGTTGAGTGTTGTGACAACTCCCTTTGCCTCCCTTGGCACGTCACGTTTGATGGGGTTCAAGTCTGTGCCTGAACGCCGCGCAATTGCTTCTTCCAGATCGATCAGAGGTCGCAGTCCGAAACCGACTCCGAACCAGACGATCAATCCCACCGCGGCGACAACCAGAACGCTCATGGCAACCGACCGTGCAACCAGTTGATAAACAAAACTGCGCCGAACGGCGGCGTCTTGCCAGACCGTGACGTTATAAGCACCTGAGACATCTGCGACTGTTGTTACGTATTGAAAGCGCAGAGCGCGAACATCTCTGCTTTGATAGCGTGCATCAAAATACACCGGACTTGGTTCACCCGGTGACGTCTGAGCCGGTGCAACGGGCGGTGTGGCATAACCTGTTACGAAAACACCGTCTGGCGCATAGACATGATAAAAGAGTTCTCCACCAGATGTGTTGTTAAGCAGTTGCCGCGTCGCGGGGCTCAGCGCATCGCCGTCGGATATCGCAACATCACGTGAAATCGCGAGTGCCGCGGACAAAAGACGCCTGTCAAAGGTGTCTTCCGCCCGTTCGGTTTCGCTGTAGAACTGCCAAAAGACGGTAATCAGCGCGACGATTGACAGAGGCAACAAGATGAAAAAAAGCAGTCGCGATCTGAGTGATGGGAACTTCATTTGCGGGGCTCAACCAGCAATTGGTAGCCGAGCCCGCGCTGCGCTTTGATATGGATACCGAAGGGTCTCAATCGTCGGCGCAATCGCGAGACGTAGACTTCCACGACCGACTCTTCCACGTCCGCTCCTGTGCCATAGGCGTGCTCCAGCAACGATGCTTTTGACGTCAAACGACCATCTGCGAGAACAAGCAATTCAAGTATAGACATCTCGCGTCGTGGCACTTCTATCTCTTGCTCCGCTGCAAAGAGCTGTCTTGCGGACATATCGAATTGCACCGCACCAAGCTGTCGCACCTGTCGATGCGGAGCTTCTCTTCTGCGCAGCAATGCGCGCACCCGAGCTTCTAGCTCAACCATTTCGAAAGGCTTGATCAAATAGTCATCCGCGCCTGCGTCCAAGCCGACAACGCGATCATCGGTTTCCGCCCGTGCTGTCAACAATATGATCGGCCTTCCGTCCCCTTGGGCGCGCATCTCCTTGAGGATGGAAAGCCCGTCACGACCCGGCAGGTTAATGTCCAGAATAACAAGGTCAGAAGCGTCATTCTTGAGGAAGTCAAAAGCGGCGTTCCCGTCATGCAGAACATCGACAGAGTGGCCAGCATCCTCCAGTCGATAAGCTATACCCTTGGCAAGACTGACATTATCCTCGACAAGTGTGATCCGCATCCAGACTTCCAGCGCTGCAAGTTTCACGCAAGGTTGGCAGGTTACCCATACGACATCAAGTGGGGCGGACACCCCGCAATGATTCGTAAATGGCGTGAAAATTTTCAATGCGCCGAATTGGGAGGAACATATGTCCATTCAAAAAACCAAGCGTGGCGTAACCGTAGGGCTTATGGCCGCAGCAACCGCTTCTTTCGCTTTCAGTGCGCATGCGGGCGGACACGGAATCGATCTCGAGGGCAAAACCGTCGAGTGGATTATTCCGTTCTCGGAAACAGGTGGATCAGCCAAGTGGGCCAACTTCTACGCGCCGCTACTGTCCGAGGCTCTACCCGGTCAGCCAACCGTTGTTGTGAAATTCATGCCAGGCGCAGGATCAACAAAAGGCGCAAACTTCTTTCAAGATCAGGAGTATGAAGACGGCACGTTGATCTTCGGCTCGTCAGGTTCCACGCAGTTTCCATTCCTGCTGGGTGACCCCCGCGTAAAGTACGACTACGCAGACTGGAATGTTGTTCTGGCTTCAGGCACCGGCGGTGTGGCCTATCTGCCGCCTGATCTGGCCGCAAAAATGGACGGCATGGACGCAACCCCGCTGCAAGGTGAGGATTTCATTTATGGCAACCAAGGGGCGACGCGCCTTGATCTTGTGCCGACACTTGCGTGGGAAATGCTGGGCCTGAATGTCGAGAGCGTCATGGGTATCAAGGGCCGCGGCGACGGACGATTGATGTTCGAGCGCGGCGAAGCAAACATTGATTATCAGACATCATCGTCATTCCTGTCCGGCGTCACACCCTTGGTTGAAGCGGGCACGGCCGTACCAATGATGACATGGGGCGCACTCGATGCAGAAGGCAACATCGTGCGCGATCCGACGTTCCCGGACATCCCAACGTTCAAAGAGGTGTGCGATGCGACACCGGCTTGCGAGACCTCGGGCGAGAAATGGGACGCTTGGAAAGCCTTCTTCATCGCGGGCTTCCCTGCGCAAAAGATGGTGTTCCTGCCGAAAGGTGCGTCAGCAGACGCCATCGCAACCTACACTGCAGCTTTCGACGCGGTGCAGGCACGCGATGATTTTGCCGAAATCTCGGCGGCGCGGCTGGGCAAGTACCCGCAAATGACCGGTGCTGCGGCGGAAACCGCGAAAGCGAGCGCTACAAACGTTTCACCTGCGGCCAAAACCTTCGTGGTCAACTGGCTGCAGGAGAAATACGGAGTATCGCTGAACTAAGCCTTGCTTTTTGAACGCCCCGCCAAAACGTGCGGGGCGTTTTCATAAGCAAGGGAGGAGACGCGCCATGGAAGTCATCATGGAGGCGCTGCCCGCGTTGTCAGACGCGTGGGCACTAATTCTGCAGCCTATTGTATTGGGATATCTGGTGCTTGGGGTCGTCATGGGCCTGTGCATCGGTGTCTTTCCCGGTCTGGGCGGCATTGCGGGCCTTTCGCTGCTTTTGCCCTTTATGTTCGGGATGGACCCGATCCTGGGACTTGCGCTCATGGTGGGGATGGTGGCCGTGGTGCCAACTTCCGATACATTTGCATCCGTACTGATGGGGATACCTGGCTCTTCGGCCAGTCAGGCAACGGTATTAGACGGCTTCCCTATGGCCAAGAATGGACAGGCCGCCCGCGCGCTTTCAGCAGCCTTTGCGTCGTCCCTCTTTGGCGGGCTCGTCGGCGCGACTTTCCTGACAGGTTTCATATTGGTCGCGCGGCCAATCGTGCTGGAATTCCGCACGCCTGAGCTCTTGATGATCACTATCTTTGGACTTTCCATGGTGGGCATCCTTGCCGGACGCGTGGCGATCAAGGGACTTGTGGCCGCTGGCCTGGGCATGTTGGTAGGTACCATTGGTGAGGGCGCGTCTTCGGGTGATTTGCGCATGTCATCCTACGACTTTCCCTATCTGACCGATGGCTTGAAATTGGTCATCGTAGGCCTCGGTATCTTTGCCATCCCGGAGATCATATCGCTTTTGCGGCGCGACCGCGCGATCTCTTCTGAGCCGCAACTGGGCGGGGGCTGGTTAGAAGGCGTGCGCGACTGGTTCGCAAACATTTGGCTTTCTGTACGTTGTTCGATCATCGGGGTGATCGTCGGTGTGATCCCCGGCTTAGGTGGTTCGGTCGTCGATTGGATTGCCTATGGCCACGCGGTACAGACTACCAAAGACAAATCGAAATTCGGCAATGGCGAAGTCCGTGGCGTGATCGGGCCGGAAAGCTCGAATAACGCTAAGGAAGGGGGCGGGTTGGTGCCCACATTGCTCTTCGGTATTCCGGGCTCGGGCTCAATGGCGATTTTCATCGGTGCGATAGCACTCTTGGGTTCCGGTCAGATCGAGGTCGGTCCGGCGATGCTTAAGAACAACCTCGACATCACCTATTCCATCGTCTGGCTTCTGGCGCTTGCCAATGTCGTGGGTACGCTGATCTGTATCGCGGCGTCTGGGGGCATCGCCAAGCTGACCACAATCCGCTTTGTGCTACTGGCTCCTTTTCTTTTCATGATAATCAGCTTTGCAGCCTTCCAGTCCGGGCAGAACCTGATGGATCTGGTCGCGCTCTTTGCAATCGGCATGCTGGGCATTCTGATGCGCCGCTTCGACTGGTCACGGCCAGCCTTCTTGATCGGCTTTGTGCTGTCCACACCAGCCGAGAACTATGCCAACCAGGCTGTACAGATCGCCTCATCGCGCTTCCGCAAGGGTTTCGGTGAAGGTCTCGACTACATCTTTTCGCCAATCGTAGTCGTTCTCTTGATCATTACCGTGATCTCCGTGGTGCTTGGGTTGCGGCAGGCAAAAAACATTATGGCAGAGGGTGACGTGAGTTCCGGAAGCAAGCGCGCGCCGTTTATCTTCCTTTTGGCGGTGACGGCTTACATCGCTTATGCGTTTTACGACGCAGCCTCTATCCCGTCCTTCAGCCGCGACCGTGTCTTCCCGATGTTTGTTGCAGGCGTTTGCCTTGTGGGCTGTGTCGCCCTTATCGTACGCATGATGCTCAAGCCCGAAACAGACACGATCTTTGCTGATCGCGAACGTGAAGGCGATGACGCGGAATCGACCTATGGCCTGTGGGTGACGCTTGCTTGGTTTGCTGGGCTTTTGGTGCTGACCTCGCTTCTGGGTTTCATTCTGGCGCTGGGTCTCTTCCTCTTTACCTTCATGAAATTCCGTGCGGGGCTTAATGCTGCTCTTGCTGCCACCTATGCTGGTGCCGGTCTTGCCTTCATGTGTTTCATGGCGTGGCTGCTCAACCGGGATTTTCCGCCCGGTCTTTTGCAGGAATACGCAGATCTCCCCTGGCCCTTGGGATAATTGCTCAGAGCCCTGATTACCGACATTGCATGCATTAGGACAAACAGATGGCACAAGTTGCAATTCCATTTCTCTTTATGCGCGGTGGAACCTCCCGTGGCCCTTACATGAAGCGCACGGATTTGCCTGAAGACCTTGATGCGCTTGCGCGGGTGCTCGTTTCCCTCGTCGGTTCGGGGCATCCCCTGAATATTGACGGAATCGGCGGTGGTGCTGCGGTCACCACAAAGGTCGCGATGCTGTCACCTTCAAAAGACGACTGGGCAGATATCGACTACTTCTTTGCGCAAGTCAGCGTCGAAGATTGTTTGGTCGATTTTAAGCCCACGTGCGGGAATATTCTGGCTGGCGTTGGCCCGGCGGCGATCGAGATGGGGTTGATCGAACCGCTGGATGGAGAGACGCCCGTAAAAATCCTCGCCGTAAATACTGGCGCACGCGTTGCGGCAACCGTCCAGACGCCCGGCGGCGCGGTCGCCTATGAAGGCGCAACCCGGATTGATGGCGTTCCTGGCACCGCTGCTCCTGTCGGGTTGCAGTTCCGCGACACAGTCGGAGGCGTCACGGGCGCGCTGCTTCCAACAGGCAATCTTGTCGATACAATTGATGGGGTAGACGTCACATGCATGGACGTCGCCATGCCAATTGTTATCGCGCGCGCCGATAGCTTTGGACTGACCGGTTATGAGACTGCCGCAGAATTGGACGATAACGCGGAATTCTACGCGCGTATGGAGCCGATCCGGAAGCAAGCAGGCCAGCTGATGGGAATGGGGGACGTATCCACATCCGTGACCCCTAAGTTCGGACTGCTGGCCCCGGCAAGAGAGGGGGGCACAATCGCCACGCGCTATTTCATGCCGTGGAAGTGCCACCCGACAATGGCCGTAACGGGAGCTCAGTGCCTGGCATCCTGTGTCCTGATGCCGGATACTGTGGCTGAGGGTATGGCGGGGCTACCCAATGAATCTCCGGCAACCATTATTCTCGAGCATGCATCTGGCACAATTGATGTCCTCGTAGACTACGAAAATGGGACCGAGGGTATTACACTGAATTCAGCCGGGCTTGTTCGAACTGCGCGCAAACTCGCTGCCGGGGAGGTTTTTGTCCCGGCTTCCGCGTTTTCTGTAGATTGACTTATCAGATTTAATGTATACCAAGGTATACACTTAAGGAGGAGTGATCTTATGACACCCGCATATCAGTCATCCATTTCGGCCGCGCGGGGGGCTCTCGAAGCGGCCAAAACCAGCCTGCAGTCCGAAATCTCCGCCTACCCCACGCCCATTTCCGGCTGTGATGCGCAGTTCAATCACTTGCTGGCAGATCGGCAAAAGGTATTGGAAGCATTGCACGCACTGGACGCTGCGGTCTTTGTGCCGACACCGCGCACTCCCACGGCACAATCCGGTGTGGAAAGCCGGTGAAGGTCCACATACTCGACGATTGGTTTGACACTTTGCAAGGCCTGCCGTGCTTTGGAAAGCTGGCGGCGCATGACGTCACCGTCTGGACGGATCACCAACCTACCCCGCATCTTCTCGCAGAACGCTTGCAGGACGCGGAGGCTTTGGTTCTGTTTCGTGAAAGGACGAAGATCACCGCCGAATTATTGAACCTGTTACCCAACCTGAAACTGATTTCGCAGCGCAGTGTCTACCCGCACATCGACGTTGAGGCCTGTACGGCGAACGATGTGCTGCTGTGTTCCAACATGCATTCGGGCACGCTCTCCTATGCGGCAGCGGAGATGACCCTCGCGCTTATCCTGGCCAGCTATCGCCAGATCCCGCAACAGGTCCTCTCGCTCAAGGCAGGCAATTGGCAAAGCGGCGTAGGCCGCAGCCTGCGCGGTCGGACACTGGGGCTTTACGGCTATGGTCGTATTGCCGGAGCAGTGGCAAGCTATGCCGTGGCTCTTGGGCTCAAGGTGCAATGGTGGGCCTCAGAGGCGGGCCGCACACGCGCGGCGGCAGATGGCCAAACGGTCGCAGCAACGCGCGAAGAGTTTTTCACGACATCCGACATTGTCAGCGTGCACGTAAGGCTCAAACCCGAGACGCGCGGGATCATCACCGCTGCCGACCTGGCTGGCATGGCTCCACGTGCGCTCTTCGTGAACACATCCCGTTCTGGGCTGGTCGAGACTGGCGCCCTTGAGGCTGAAATCGAGAAAAACCGCATCTTCGCCGCCGTCGACGTCTTCGATACCGAGCCGCTAACCGATACGGCCCATCCTCTGCTAAAGCATCCAAACGTTCTGGCGACACCCCACATCGGCTATGTGACGGAAGACGAATTTGATCTGCAGTTTTCCGACATCTTCGACCAGGTGAATGCCTATGCGGAGGGCACCCCAATTCACATGATCAATCCGGAAGTCTGGAGAGGTTCAACGCAGGGGTAACCGGCGTCACGTAGCCTCGTGCGTTGCTACAAAACCATCAGAGATCGCACACGCAACGAAGTCATCTAGTGCTTCGGTCAAAGCGTTGTCGGCTCCTGGTAAAACCATCGCCTGTTTCACCTCAGTGAGCGATCCTGGTAAAATACGCACACCGGGGTCTTCGCCGAAAGCCGCTTCCAGTGATGCGCGCACGCCAGCAACCGCATCCCAAGCCCCTGTGCGGAACGCGTCAAAACTCATAGGCGGCGTGCCGAGGCGATCAAGATGTGCGTGCGTTAGTGTCTTCGTCAAATGCAATTCATATGCTGAACCCTTGGAAGTCAGGAGACGAATGCCAGGCTGATCAATCTGCGACAGGTTATTGATCTGGGCTCCCGCTCGGACAGCTACAGTTGCTTCAATGGTCACGTAAGGGCGGGTGAAGGAGACCTTTTCCGCCCGTTTTGGATCAACCGCAAGAAAGGCTACATCCCACACGTCTCGCGATGCATCTTCAAAGACCGCACCAGCGCCTGTGTAGACGACAGGTTCAAGCCGAGCGCCTATCGACGTAGCCAACCTGCGTGCCAAGGCGGGGCTGACGCCGGTGAGGGTCGCCCCGTCTTGCTGCACCAATGCGCGATTCCCAGTGTTGATCGCTGCCCGCAGAATACCGTTTGGGGCGAGCTGTGCCAAAGTAGGTTTGCTAAGCATTTTCTCGTTCATGTGCTGCTTCTTTCGTCAACGCTGCCATGCGATAGAACCCATGCGCCATTTTTGAAAAAGGCGCGAGAAGGAAAAAGGTCAGAACTGTGCCGAGGTGTAGGGGCAAAAGCGCCGAGACTGCTGCGGTTCCTGTCGCTGCATAAAGGAGCAGCCCCGTGGCGCTCACGGCAAAAAGCAATAGCACAAAAGCCATCTCTCCACCCCAGGCCTTCGGTGCGCCCAAGATAGGGTTCGCCTTGGTTTTCAGATAGGCCAGCGCACCTGTTCCAAGACACAACAGAATACCGCCCGGGATTCCCAGCAGTTTTGGCAGGCTGAACAAGGCATAGGGTGCTTCCAGACCAAAACCGTAGTGCAAGACGGTCCCCGATGATGTGGACGCAAAGCACAACAAGAAGCCGTAAAGAGTTGCCTGATGGGCATAGCGCCGTGCATGGCTGAAACGGTCCTCTTCTTCGAAATTGCAGCCGTCGCCATGGCCCCCCTCGAGATTTTTCATACGACCAGCAGACCGCGCCGCGGCAAGAACGTCCGAAAGTTGCACTGTTCCTCCACCGGTGTTGCGCCAGTATGATTTAATGGACACACCAATCGCAGCGAGCGGCAACAAGAACGCCGGAGCGAAAATGACGATCATTAGCCCGTGCGAGATGTATGCGTAAAAACCTTCGCCCGATGCGGGGTTTATGTTTTGAGCGAGGGCAAAGAGACAAGCCGTGGCTACGACCAGAACCAGTGCAAGGACGCTACCAGCGCGCTCAAAAAGTTGGCCGAAACCTGCAGGCCAAGCATGGGTTTTCCAACTCTCTTGGCGGACTTCAGCCAGCGCTTTGGGGAGGTTCAGGTCAAACTCATGGGGTGCCGTGTATTGGCAAGCGTAGTAGCAGCCCCGGCAGTTATGGCAGAGGTTTGCCAAATGCGTGATGTCGCCGTCTGCAAACGCCCGCTCCCGGTGAAGAGCGGGAAAAACAGAACAGTACCCCTCACAATAACGGCAGGCATTGCAAATCTCGGCCTGACGGCGCGCCTCCATGATCAGATCAGTTGGCATGTTTTGCGGCCTCCCGCCCTGCGATACGTCCAAAAACAGTTCCGATGGTCACCCCGAAACCAGCAAGATAGCCTTGCCCGAGAATTGAACCGGCCATGGTTTCTCCTGCCGCCCAAAGGTTTCCAATCGGGCGGTTGCCAATGGCACATTGCGCGTTCTCATCGACCCTCAAACCGAGATAGGTGAATGTTACACCCGTTCTGAGTGAATAGCCGTAAAATGGTGGCTCGGTGATAGGACGCGCCCAGTTCGTTTTGGCCGGCACTATTCCCCCGGTTGCAACCCCGTCAAGTTCTGTAGGTTGGAACCCGCTTGTGTCTCCGCAAGCGGCGTTGAAGCCGTCAACTGTTGCGCGGACAGCGCTGACTGGCAAATCCATTTCGGTCGCGAGGTCTTCGATTGTATCGGCCTTGATCGGAGGGAAAACCGACGGCATGAACAGGTTCAGCGATTTCGCATCGATTATGGCGTAGGCCACTTGATCCGGCTGATCTGCAACAAGCCTGCCCCAGATGGCGTAACGCTTTGGCCAGACATCCTCACCTTCGTCATAAAACCGCTCGCCGTTTTTGTTCAAGACGATGGAAAACGGCACGCAGTCGAGCCGTGTCACGATCCCGCCGTCGAATTTTGGGGCCCGCCCATCAATAGCTACCGCGTGGCATTGCGTCTGATCGCCCACCTGTTCGACGTCTTGATCAAGGAGATCAGCGAGCACCACGCCGCGATTGTAAGGTGTTCCTCGGATCAGGAAGTTCTCTGCCGCTGGTCCCCATGCACGTGCAAGCCAATCTACATCAGCCTGGAATCCGCCAGAGGCGACGACCACCGACTTGGGAGAAATGCGATAACTTACGCCATTTTTCAGATAATCCACCCAGACGATCTCGTCCTGTTCGAGCTCCAGATGTGTGACTTCTGCTTCATATTCGACAACCACGCCAAGGGAATCGGCTGTGCGATAGTAGGCATTCACCAGCCCCTTGCCGCCGCCCAGAAAAAAGGCGTTCGTGCGTGCCAGAGACAATGTACCGGAGAGCGAGGGTTGAAACCGCACCCCATGCGCTTCCATCCACGGGAGGCACTCCTCCGAGGTGCGAATGGCCAATCGCGCGAGGTGCTCGTCGGTCTTGCCACCGGTAACCTTGAGCAGATCGTCAAAGTATTCCTCTTCGCTATAGCTATCGACGAGCGGACCCAAAGGGCCGGCATGCATACAACGGAAGTTTCGAGTGTGTCGCGAGTTTCCGCCGCGATAGGCCTTGGGCGCCGCTTCCAAAATGAGAACGCGCGCGCCTTGCTCAGCAGCGGTTATGGCAGCACATAGGGACGCATTGCCACCACCAATCACAACGATGTCTGGATTGTCTGCCATGCCATTCCTCTTGATTGATAACTGACGTAACACGCGGTAATTATTTTGACTAATGCAGTAATTTATTATTTTATTGCATAATGCGCATCAATTTTGATTTCCAAGATCTCGAAGTCTTTCTGGCTGTGATAGATACCGGCACGTTTCACCTCGCTTCGGAAAAGCTTGGATTGTCACAATCTTCTGTCACGCGTCGGATACAAAAACTTGAGCAGGCGCTCGACGTGCAACTTTTTGTGCGGACGACACGCGAGGTGAGACCAACCCTTGCAGGAAAAAGGCTTCGGGGGCGGGCCGAAATCATTTTGAACGAAACCATCGAAACAGCGCAGGCCTTGCTGGATGAGAGCACTACATTTTCATACCAGCGGGCAAGTACCATAAGAATTGCAGCCCTTCCGACCTTGATTCCTAGCATTGTAGCGCCTGCCGTCGCCGCATTTCGCAAAACGCATCCGGATACCCGGTTTCGCATTCTCGATGTCTCCGCGAACGAGGTAGCGGAAGCCATTGCACAAGGCGAAGCAGACTTGGGCATCTCTTCCGCACCGGCCTATGATCCCACGACGCAGTTTGAGCAGCTTTTTGTTGACGAAATGATGGTTGCGATGCCGGCGGGACATCCACTTTCGAAAGTCGAAAAGCTGACTTGGCGTGAAGTATCAATTGAGCCAATGGTACTGCCTGCGCAGGGTACCGGTAACCGCATGCTTATCGACGAGGCTCTGGCCCGCGCAGGAGTTCCGCGGGTATGGACTTTGGAGGTAAGCCGAACGTCGACTGCGCTTGAGCTTGTGCGCTACGGCGTGGCTTTTGCGCCTGTTCCAAGCTCAGCGCTGGCTAACCTGGATGGTGCAACGGTGTCTGCGGTATCGCTTGTATCTCCGACTGTTTCACGCTCCATCGGTTTTGTTACCAGAACGGGCTCTGAATTGAATGCGCGACTTCAGGATTTCCAAGAACTGGTCCGACGAAGCCATGGTGAGCGCTGACAGCCGTTGATGGGCAATAAAATATCTGCACTGAAAAACTGACCATTCGCTGGAATGGTCCACCTGTTTTAGATACTGTTTCGACTGTCCGTCGCAGAGGTTTTCGGAATGCTGAGGCTGAATCGTAATGTAGGTTCGGTTTCTGTTTGGGTACAGGCGGCAGCGGATTGGAGCCGCAAACGACGTTGTCAGAATGTCTGTATCTTGATCTTCACCCTCATCTCCAGGGTCGTCGCGCCTCGGCCAAGGTAGGCATCGGCGGGATGTCATATTCACCTTCCCGCTGCATCAACCGACCGGCCTCGACGAGCGTGGCTTGGCGCATCCGCAAGACGTTCGTGACGTTCGCCAAGGTCTCCATTTTTCCTTCTGAGACCACTTCCATATGCATTATTTCCGGAGTGCGGGTCTTGTTCATGTGCAGCCAAATGCCCTTCTCTTCTGCGGATCATGGAATTGTTTAGGACCCTCGACCTCTTCAAGGATTTCCATCTGGCGGGCCACCTCTCCGGGCATCTTTTCGAAGAACTCGAATTCTGGCTGAGCGTACTTACAATTCAGCAACCATGTATTCCACGTCCGTAACATCCAGTCTGGGTCACCTTCATCCACGCGGGTCGCATCCATCGACAAGATACTTTGCGTGCGCCTGGGACTGCATTTAGCCGGCAGCAGGCTCGGAAGTATCGACAGTAGCAACAGGTCGACTAGGAAACGAGACTTGCTATGTCCGGCGCCGCCAAACAGGTGCGGTCAGAACATCATGCAGTCAGCTCCGGGAGGAAGCGGTGCGGCGCCAGGGCGCAACGTGGGTGTGTAGTCGAACGTCACAATTTTTGCACCTTGATCAAAGGCGATGAACAGTTGGTCTGATCCTGGTCGAATAGCGATGCCTTCGGGATCCCGCCCGTATTCCAACAAGCTCGCCTGCGCTAGCAGGTCTCCCTCCTGAGAAAACTCATAAAGGCTATTTGACCCCTCCCAATCGTCCACGATCAAAAGATGCCCGGTGCGAGGGTCAATGGCAATTCCCTGCGCTTCGGTGAGAGGTTGTGGAAACTCCAGCGTGTTAATCTGACGCTTCATTTCGCCCGATGCACTGAACCACGTCAGGCGCTCAGGGTCGTCTTCAACCGTCACTATGTCTCCATTCGCTGCGATCGCTATGCCTTCAGTATCAGCAAATCCGCCTTCCAAGGAAAATGGCGGTGCCAGTGGTTCACCTTCCTTTGTCAATCTTTGAAGTTTGCCGAACCCGTCGCCGACGATCAAATGATCACCATCCAGCGAAATTGCCTTAATCCGGAATAAATCACTGGTCACGCGCCGCAGCTCTTCACCCTGAAGCGTGACTAGAATTGCATCAGGCCCTTCATTGGCAATCCAAAGGCCACAGAACGTTGGATCATAGTCGAGGCTGGCTGGGTTGTTGAGATCGTACCGTCCGGTTTCGATCAAATCTAACGCCGATGCGGGCAGCGCCGCAGCCAACATGACAACGAAAGAAAATCCAATCCGCATTGTGACCTCGTTTTTTGCTAACTATAAGACCTGTTGCTGAATGTGTTCTCGTCAATGTTTTGCTGTTCGGGCTTTATCTGTTTAGTCGGCTCGTCGGTTTTGAACCCATGCCTGCGTCAAGCTGCAGGATGCCGAAGGTCCGGTATTACCCGCAGTGCAAATGTACTTGAGTAGATCATACCTCTAGGCTCTACTCTTCGTGAGCATGGGCGAAGGATGCAAGGATGACTCTCTCAGATTTTGCGAGTGCTAAATCTTCAGATACTTCTGTCATCCCAGTGATTGACATCTCCAGTGCGCTAAACAGCGACGACATCGAAAGTGTCGCAAATGCAATTCATCAAGCAGCAACAAGCTACGGCTTTTTCTACATATCCAATCATGGAATACCGCAGGAACTCCTTGATCAAGCCTTTGCTGTATCTCGGGATTTCTTCGAACTTCATTCGGACCACAAACGATCCGTTGCTGTTGACACCCAACAACGCGGATGGATGGCACAAGGCATGTCACGCCTCGCGGGGGCTGCAACACATGATCTGAAAGAGGTTTTCTTTTGGGGGGCAGAAACTGACGCCAACGATCCAGATGTGCTGGCTGGAAAGCCATTGGTTGCCGTGAACCAATGGCCCTCGGATGCATTCCCCAGATTGAAAGAAGAACTGCTTCCATATTACCATACGGTTTGCGACGTTGCCCGTCGGGTCATGGCCGCGATTGCTGTAAGTCTGGATCAACCACCAGAATTTTTTGACGCATATTATGAAAAGCCATTGGCGCGCGGGCAACTTGTCTACTACCCACCTTCCACTAAGGCAGACGAAGCCGAGCACAGATTTGGTGTAGCGCCTCACACTGACTTTGGGGTTCTGACGTTGTTACTGCAGGACAATAGCGGTGGCCTGCAGGTGCAAAGCACGTCCGGCGAATGGATCGAAGCACCACCGATACCCGGCACATTAGTTTGCAACATTGGCGATCTTCTTGCCAGATGGAGCAACAATCGCTTTGCCTCAACGGTGCACAGAGTGATCAACCGCAGTGCAAACGCACGGTATTCCATCCCGGTATTCTTTGATCCCCACCCGGACACAATCGTCGATCCCACAGCCCTGGGGGTTTCAAGGTCGAAATGTAAGTATGATCCCGTAACCGTCGGGCAGCATATCTCTAGCCGCAACAAGAAGAGCTTTTCACACTACAAGGCCTAAGCCGCCGACCTACCCTGTTCTTGGCAATTTTTACTCAGGATTGCTTAGACACATTTTCACAGGCGCATCTCTGGGAAAGTGCTGGTTTGTGCACCCATGACGATGCAGATCTGTTCATCAGAGCCAAATTCCGGTTTGGATCTTTCCCTTGAGCTTTCCTCTGGCGTATTGGCGACGAACACCATGAACAGCGCACCGCATCGTCGTCCATCGACTATGTCCAACCCCCCCCCCGCCAAGTTTGGCATTAGATCAATCCGGTCATTGCAATGCGTTTGGCAAGAAGAGTGCGATGCTCGGGAATGCGATCAACAGAAAGGCCATTGCCAACATCGTTAGGCAGTATGGCAAGGCCCCCAGCATAACCTCGTTCAAACTGCCGGATTTCCGCGCCCCTTGGACGACATAAAGGTTCAGTCCGACCGGCGGCGTGATCAACGCCATCTCGATCAGAACGATCATCAGGATGCCGAACCAGATGACGTCATAGCCCTGTGCGATGACCAGCGGCACGATGATCGGGATGGTCACGACCATGAGCGACAAGGTTTCGATGAAGAACCCAAGCACGATATAGAGCACGACCACAACGAGGATCGTCTTGAGTGGTGTCAATCCAAGTCCGGTCATGAACTCTGTCAATTCTCGACCCAATCCAGCCGAGGCCAGCGTAAAATTCAAAAAGGACGCCCCGATCACAATCAGCATGATCATGGAGGTAATCTTTACGGTCCCGGTCAGGCTTTGGGTCAGCATCGACCAGGAGGCTCCGCCGAACGCGAGGGCGATGAGCAAAGCGCCCGCAACGCCGACAGCCGCAGCCTCAGTCGGGGTGGCCCAGCCGCGATAAATGGAACCTACGATAAGCCCGAACAGGATCAGGATTGGAACCAGATCGACCAGGGCCCGCAGCATTTGAGGGAAAGGAAAAGTGCGCCGGGTGCCTCCGAGATCAGGGCGCAGCACGCAAATGATTGCTGTCACCGCCATGAAGGCAAGCGCAAGTAGCAGGCCCGGGACGAGGCCCGCCAGAAACAGCTGCGGTATCGAGGACTGCGTAAGAAAGCCGTAGACGATGAGATTGATCGAGGGCGGGATCATAATGCCCAAGGTGCCGCCCGCCGCAATCGCACCGGAGAAAAGCTTGGGATCATACCCCAACTTCTCTGCCTGAGGCATGGCGACGGTTGCCACCGTTGCAGCTGTCGCGACTGAAGATCCGGAGGTGGCCGAGAACATCGTGGCCGTGGCGACATTGGCATGGACCAATCCGCCGGGCAGCCATGACACCCACCGATCGAGCGCGGCGTAGGTCCGTGTGGCCACCCCGCTCCGCACCAGGATTTCACCCAAAAGCACGAAGAACGGGATGGCGATCAACGTGGCCGAATTGGAGGACGACCAGACCATATTCCCCAAGCCTCGGGTCAGCGGGAAGCTGGAAAAGAACGTATCAACGCCAAAGCCCAGCAAGAACAGGACAATCCCGACCGGGATCGAAAGTGCGAGCAGCCCGAGGAGCCCAACTGAAACAAATCCGATCATTGCAACGTATCCTGCTCGGCAAAGGCCCCGACGAAGCTTTCGGTTTCGGCGTGCCGGCGTTTGAGCAGCAGGCTGAGTGCCGCCAGTGTTGTCAGGGTAGAGATCATTGCAAACCAGACCCAACCGGCAAACCAAGGCATCTGCACCCAGATCAGAGGCGTCTCCAGCGGTGTGTTTGCCGTTGAGCCATTGACCAAAGACCGCTCCACCACCGGCCATGCCTTAATCGCGATGGTGATAATGACGCCCGACATGACGATCATCGCAAAGACATCAAATAATGCTCGGCCAAAACTGTTGGCGCGGCTGCGCAGCAGATCAATGCGGACATGGCCAAGCTCCAAAAGCGTGTAAGACATTCCCCAAGAGGTCGCGAGCGCCATGGCGTAGCCCGCAATCTCTTCGGTTCCGCCAAGCGACGTTCCGATCTGGCGCATGATGATATCGGTCAGCACGAAACCCGCGCAAAGGAGCAAGCCAAAGCCAACGGCCAGGACCACCCCCTTGTTTATCGCCCGCAGGCGCGTAATCATCATCAGTTCCATAATCGGTCCGTCCTTGGTCTGTTAGTTGATGGTAACACCAACAACGGCTCCAACGCTTTCATTCCAACGTGCGGCCCAACCTTCGCCGGCGCGGTCCGCCCAGTCGGGAAGTACCTCGCTGGTCAGGATGTCACGGGCACGGTCGAAATCAGCGTCGCTCACATCAACCAACGTCATTGAACGGGCCTCTCCTGCAGGGCACTCACCATTGCCTGTCAGGCAGGCGATGTCATTGACCAGCGCGTCTTGGGCGCTTTCCCATGCCGGGTCCTCAAACCCGCTGGCGACCTGTTCGGTGATCAGGGCCTGCGTATCAGCATTTAGGCTGTTCCACTTGTCCATGTTGATCGCCGTAACGACGGAATCCCATCCGCCCAACGGGATCGGCAGAAGATGTGTGGAGACTTCCCACCACCCGGCGCTGTAGCCGGAGCCCGCACCCGTGACAGCGCAATCGACAACGCCGTTCTGCAACGCGCCCGGCACTTCGGAAAAAGACACGTTCACGCCTTCCGCCCCAAGGGCTTCGAGCAGTTTGGCGGTCATCCGGCCTGAGGCCCGGACTTTCAGGCCTTCGAGGTCGCCAAGGTTGGAAATCTCGGCATTGCAGAACACGACCTGCGGCGGATAGGGCGCAATGGCGAGCACGTGGGAATTGAAACGGTCGCGATAAATGTCCGAGACCATAGGGCGTGCTGCGTCGACCATGGCGCGCGCCTCATCAGCCGTGAGAGCCAAAAGAGGCACATCAAGCCCTTCCAGTTCCGGCGCATCAGCCACGGCGTAGTCCGCCACCGTCATGGCCACATCGTAGACACCCTGACCAAGCAGCGGATAGATGTCGCCCAGACCAAGGCTCATTTGGTTGTGGGTTGTCAGCTCCACCGTGATATCGCCGCCAGACGCCGCAGGCAGCGTCTCCCCCCAAAACGGGGCCTCATATTGCTTGTGCAGCGGCAAACTGGACCAACTCCCGACGACGGCCAGATTTTCCGCCAATGCGGGAGCGGCCAAAGCGGTGCTTGCGATCAAAACAGAAAGCGTCTTCTTCATGTGTCAGTCTCCTTGTTGGATTCAGTTATTTTTTTGAGGATTGGTGTTTCGGCGTCTTCCGCCACATCAGCGATCAGCATGTGGCCGGGTGCATGGGTGATGCAGATGGGAAGTGCCGCTTCCAAAAGAACGTTCTGGGGCGTGACCCCGCAGGCCCAGTAGACTGGAACCTCGCCGGTTTTTATCTCCACCGCATCCCCCCATTCCGGTGCGGCCAGGTCCCTGATCCCGATCTGGTCCGGGGTCCCAACGGCTATCGGAGCCCCATGCGCCTGCGGGAAACGGCCGCTAATCTCTTTGGCTTGCTCTACCTGAGCTTCAGGAATCGGGCGCATCGTGACCACCATCTGGCCGCTGAAAGGACCCGCAGGCTCAAGCGCTATGTTGGATCGATACATCGGGACGTTCCTGCCGGATTCGATGTGGCGCACCGGAATACCGTCCCGAAGCAGCGCGTTCTCAAACGTGAAGGAGCACCCAAGCGCCACGGTCACAAAGTCATCTGCCCAAAGCGCGGAGATATCTGTTACCTCGTCGCAAAACTGCCCATCCCGAAAAACCCGGTATTTCGAAACATCCGTGCGGATATCAATGTCATGTCCCAGTGTCGGAAGCATGGGGTTTCCGCTGTCACTTACCCCGACCAGTGGGCAGGGTTTGGGATTGCGCTGACAGAACCGCAGAAAATCCAATGCAAACCGCTCCGGGAGAATGGCGAGGTTACATTGCAGCTTTCCTGCCGCAAGCCCGGCGGTATGGCCGTCATATGCGCCATGCCGAATGGCCGACCGCACATCAGTTGCGGATTTCTCGACAAGATCCGAATGTGAAACGCGTGTGAGCGTCATAAAGTCAGGCTCCCCATTGTGGGCAAAGCTTCACACGGGGCTACGCTTTCACGCAAATTATCATTTTAGATCAAAGGTGATAAAATTTTTGAATTCACCTGGGATGTGTTGAGTCCCAGCGCAGGGCCACCTCTCGCGCAATGTCAGCGCTGCGCTCAACAAGGAAACTGCGCGGCTCAGACAAATAGGAGGCTGTGAAAGACAACGGTTTTGGAAGGAAGCCTGGGTCAAACTCGACAATCTGACCCGTTGCAAGAAAATCCTCCGCCAATGCTCTGGGATATGGTCCAACGGCGATGCCTGCAGCAATCATCTTCAAGCTGGCTGAGAGAGACGCCGATGCATACATACGCAATTTTGGACCGACGCGCCGCGACAACTCAGAAATCAGTTCACGGTATGGACGCGTTTGGCTGGAATAGGAGATGACCGGGATCTTACTCAGATCCGTTTCCTCATTGGCGCTTGAGCGATACCAGTGCAGATCGAAATGCGGCAGGTCGACATTCTCGACCGTAAAATCCGATACCGGCCCCATCAGCACAGCAAGGTCAAGTCGTCGATCCAGCAGATCGGCCCGCAGGTTCAATGAGATGTCCACCGTCAAGTCGACATTCACCCGCGGATAAGTTTCGCTAAACGCTTTCAGGAAGTCGGGCAACCAGGCTTGGGCGATGGTCTCGGAGGCCCCGACACGAAAGAGCCCCTCCGCCTCGGACGGATTCGCGACCCGTTGTTTGATCTCTTCTTCCACGAACAACATCTGCTCGGCATAGGAGAGCAAAAGCATCCCATGTTTTGTCAAAACCAGATCGCCGGGGCCGCGTTCAAAAAGCGGTACGCGCAATTCCTGTTCCAAATTGGCAATTCGTGTTGATACCGCCGGTTGCGACAAAAAAAGTCGTTCGGCCGCTTTGCGGAAGCCACCTAACCGGGCGACCCAGAGAAATGTTCGGATCTGTTCAAAAGTCATCCTCACACAGTTTTATAAGTTTTGACCGAAATCAATCATTGAAATTGATCGCGGTGATGCGTGTAAGACAGGCCCGAATATGCCATCGCCTCAAGGCGGATGGATGTTACCCACCGATCTGAGGCTTGGAAGGTGTCTCTCCGTTGCCGCCTTGCGCTCCAATTCGCTTCGGCCAATTTCGACAAAGGTCCTCGGCTTTTTTATTTGACGCCAGACGGACAATAGAAGACCAAGTATAGGTCGTTTTTTGCGCTCAAGAACGTCACCCCGCTCGCAACAGAGGTCATAAGTTTCCGTGAAAGACGCACCTCTTCTCAATTTTGCACTGGCGATTTTTATTGCCCTGTCGATAGGCTGGCTCCTGTTTGCGGGAAGAGCAATCATTCTGCCGTTGGTCGCCGCCGTCATTTCCGTTTACATCATCCTTTCGGCTGCCGACGGTTTGAAACGGCTTCCGCTCTTTCGGCATGTGCCCGACATGTTCTTGCGATTGGTGGTCTTGGTGATATTCAGCGCGACTATTGTCAGCCTCGCTATTTTGACGGCCGCCACAGTGCGCGAGATAGCGGATGTAGCGCCGCAGTATGAGGCCAACCTGGACATGTTCATGGATGGCGCGGCAGCACGATTTGGTCTGGATCGAGAAGAGATCTGGCGGGAATTGCGGGCCGTTACGATCGAGGCATTTGATCTCAGGGCGATCATTATCGGCCTGCTGGGTGGCTTCACAAACGTCAGCGCCACGATTGTACTGATCGTGATCTATGCTGCTTTTTTGATTGGCGAAAGGAAAGCTTTTCGCTCAAAGGTGCTTGCTGCTTTTCCATCCGGCCAGGACGGCCCAATGGCGCTCAATTTGATCCGTGAGATAAACAGCAGGGTGAGCAATTATCTTGTTGCGAAAACGCTTATCAATCTGCTGCTTGGTATCGTTTGCTACCTCATTCTGCGCCTTCATGGCGTGGACTTCGCGCTGTTTTGGGCGGTGGTGATCGCGCTCTTCAACTACATTCCCTATGTCGGATCATACCTTGGCGTACTGTTTCCGGTGGTCTTGTCGCTTGCTCAGTTTGTTTCACTGCCACTCACGCTGTCATTAGGGTTCTTTCTGACCATTGCCCAATTCATCGTTGGAACCGTTATAGAGCCGCGGGCCATCGGGCGACAGGTGAACCTCAGCCCCATGGTCGTCTTGGTGGCGTTGTCTTTCTGGACGGCGCTTTGGGGCATTCCGGGCGCGATACTCGCAGTTCCGATGACGTCGGTTATGGCAATCATCTTAGCGGGTTTTCCCAGCACACGTTTCATTGCGCAATTGCTCGCCGATGAAGTTATAGAATGATTGAACTGCCCCAGTTTCATTGAAATCCGCACCAATTCGTTAAAGCAAAAACGGTTGTCCTTTCTAAAACCGCCGATCTGAACCGCTTACCACGTTGAGCAGCGAAAAATTTGCCGATCTCGAATCTGGAACGCTAACGGGGCGCCTGAACAAAACAAAGGCAAGACCGAGGAAAACCACTGTTGACAGCATCGCCGTAAGAGATCGCGGTGGTGAAGTGACGTGAATAACCGTAATCTGAAACGGCAACGCGCAGGCAGTTTCACTTCTGATCTTTTGGGGGTTTCCATGATTTCACGAAGACGTTTTCTCGACTCCAGCGCAGCAGCGCTCGCGGCGTCGGCTGTGGCAGTGCGAACCCAAGCGCAGGGATCCGATATCCAAAAACTCCTCATGGACACCGACGGGCTGGGTCTGGCTGAATTGGTCAAAGCGGGTGACGTCACACCTTTGGAGTTGGCCGAGGCGGCGGTTGAAAACGCTTTGGCCCTTGATGGCAGGCTAAACGCCATAACCACGCCGATGTACGCTGAAGCATTGTCAAAATCGGCGGACATGCGACCCCAAGGGCCCTTTGCCGGTGTGCCGTTTGTGGTGAAGGACAATCTTGACGTGGCCGGGCAATACACAACCCATGGATCCCGCGTCTATGCCGACAGCTACCAGCATCGCTCCGCGCCCCTCGCTCTGGTGCAGGAAGCGGCGGGGCTCAATATTATCGGCAAAACCAATATGCCCGAGGTCGGTGCCCTACCCGTGACCGAAGGGCAATTGTTGGGCTCCTGCCACAACCCGTGGGATTTGTCGCGTTCCAACGGCGGGTCGAGTGGCGGATCGGCGGCCGCGGTGGCGGCCGGCTTGGTGCCTCTGGCTCACGCAAGCGATGGTGGCGGTTCAATCCGGATTCCGGCTGCATGCTGTGGCCTTGTCGGGCTGAAACCATCAAGGCGCAGAATGCTTTGGGGGTCCAGCGATCAGACAACTTATGCCGCCGATAATTGCGTTAGCCGCACGGTCCGCGACAGCGCTATGCTGTTTGCCGTCGGCCAGGATAGATCACCCACCGCGCCGTTCAAACCAATTCCTTTTGTTTCCGGCCCCTCTGATCGGCGCCTGCGGATCGGGTTTGATTTACGGAATTACTATGGAGACTTACCCGATCCGGATGTGCAGCAAGCCGTGCAAGATATGGCTGCTCTATGCGAGCAACTAGGGCACACGGTTTTTGAAACTCAAAGCCCGGTAGATGCGGAATTCGAACTGCGGTTCAACCAGATTTTCGGCTTCCGCATGGTGGGTCTTGCCGATATCGCGTCAGCCAAAGCGGGTCGCCCGCCTGCCGACACCGGTCTCTTGGACACCTTCGTTCTGCAATGGGCTGAATTTGCGCGCAGGTTCACGCCCGAGGATGTAGAGCAGGCAAACGCATATATGCTCTCCCTCGGTGCGCAGTATGACGAGTGGCTATCCGGTATGGATGTTTTTCTGTCGCCTGTCACGATGCGACCCGCCCCCGAACTCGGGGAGTTTTTCGACCCAGCCGTGCCGTTTGACGAAATGTTCGACCGGATCACGCGCTATACCTCTTTCACCCCAGTTCAGAATGCGATCGGCTTGCCCGGCATCTCTGTCCCCGCCGGGTTGAGCCAGGACAGCTTGCCGATTGGCAGCCATTTTGTCTGCCGAGCTGGTCGGGAGGACCTTCTTCTGGAGCTGGCCTATGAGCTGGAAGAGGCAAAACCGTGGCGCGATATGTGGGCACCGGTTTCAATTGCCAGTTTATGACAGGGTGAGATTGTCAGTATTCGCAAATCAACAATGGCACAATTGAAGGGAAGGCCCGCAAAGATGAGAGACATGTTCATAAGTGCTTTGTCCGTTGTAGCCCTTGCAACGACACTGCATGCATCACCGACGAATGCCGACCCGTTGTTCGGGTATCAGGTCGAAACTGATGTCGTCTATGGGCAGGGCAGAATTGCGTCGGACGGGGAGGAAGCCCTTCGGGATCTCCGGATGGATATTTACACGCCAACCGACGCAGGCGCGGGACCTTGGCCTGCTGTTGTTTACGTCCACGGTGGCGCGTTTCACCGTGGCGGACGCCGGAATCCCCCCTATAAGTTGGGTAGCGCGGTGCATTCATCGCCCGAGGATTGGGCGCGATTGCTCGCCGCAAATGGCTTCAAGACGTTTGTGATCGAATACCGTCTGGCACCGCAGAACCCAGTCACGACATTTGTGCAGGGCGATGACAACACACTCACCGATCTCCGCTCCATCATCAGCGAAGACATGATGGCAGGGTTTTCGCGCGGTCGTGCGGATATCGGCCTGGACCCACTGGGATATGAAGACGCGGATCTGGATCTCATTTGGAATGCCTATATGTCCGGGGTCGAGGACGCCGAACTGGCCGTTCAGTATATCGTTCAGAATGCGCAAGATCTGAACGTTGATGCGGACAATATCGGAATGGGCGGGCATTCTGCCGGCGCGGGCATTTCGGCGAGCGTTGGCTTGGGCCGCGACGCGTCACTCAAGGCGATTTTCCCCCTTTCGCCCCCCGACACCTTCTTTGACAAGGATTTCATTGTCGGACGGGATGACTTGCCAGCTGTCTTGATGCACTTTTCGCAATATGATGATGAACCGGTCCTGAGACAGGCATCAGCATTGTCGGCAATGCTGCGCTCAGCCGATACGGAATTCACACTCGGATGGATTCCGGGATTCATGCACTTTTATCCGCACAATGCGCCGTCATTGGCTGATGATGGAACGCGCTTGTCATTAGGGGATCGGGTCATCGCGTTCTTGAATGCCCACCTTAGAAATTAAGGTGAACACTGTACCGATCTGCAGTTTCGGATCAACAGACACCGTAACTGCAGAAATACGTAAATCGAATTGGCGGGACGGAGAGAAATCCGATGAAACAAGAGTGTGAACACACCGAAAGCAGTGACTTTATGTTGGGAGAGCTGACGAAACCCCTGCATCTGGCGCGCGTCTCATGCGCAACGCTTGCACTGTCGGCATCTGTCGCTTCGGCGCAAGACTACGATGAAGATGGTCTGGCGCTGGAGTTGCAGAACCCGGTAGCCGCGCTGATCAGCGTTCCATTCCAGTTCAATTATGAAGACGATATTGGCGCAGGCCAGAATGGGTCCCGCAGCATACTCAACATTCAACCTGTAATACCGTTTTCTTTGAATGAAGAATGGAATCTGATTTCGCGAACAATCATCCCTTATATCGACCAAGAGGATGTGACTGGCCCTGGTGAAAAGCAATCCGGTTTCGGCGATATCGTTCAGAGTTTCTTTTTCTCACCTAAAGCTCCAACAAAAGATGGTTGGATCTGGGGTGCAGGGCCGGTTGTGTATCTTCCTACCGGTTCAAGCGATTTTTCACAGGACCAGTTTGGACTCGGCCCAACCGGGGTCGCCCTGCGCCAGCAAGGCGGCTGGACTTACGGTGGGCTGGCCAATCATATCTGGGGAATTGATCCCAACGACGGGAAAAAGGCCATCAATTCCACGTTCCTTCAACCGTTTATCAGTTACACAACGCCCAATGCATGGAGTTTCGTTGCGCAAACGGAATCAATCTATGATTGGAATGCAGAACAATGGACTGTGCCGGTGGGCTTGGTGGTTTCAAAAGTTGTGACGGTGGGCCAGCAACCGGTAAGTTTCTCTTTGGGTATACGCGAGTTTGTTGATGCTCCGGCCACCGGACCTGACGGGACGGCCTTTCGCTTCAACATCACCCTTCTTTTCCCAAAGTAGGCGTCATTATGGTTTGAGCGGCTGTCTCTACGGGATGGCCGGTCGCCCAATCCCAGCCTAAAGATTCCCAAACGCTCGATACATCGCGTCGACGATATGATGGCCGACATGCGGAGACTGGTTGCGGAAAGGGTTGTTTTCAAAGCTGCCCTTCTGAACCCCTTCCTCGGCCTCATAGATCACTTGGTCATCCTTGATCGTGACCAACACATCTATTTCTGCCAATGCGTCAGGGTCTGTTGTCATAGGATTATCAGACAACAGAACGAAATCCGCGATCTTGCCAACCTCAATGGAGCCCTTGTCGTTTTCTTCGAAATGCTGCCAGGCGGGCCAGAGTGTCATGGCTTTCAGCGCGGTCATCACATCTACCCGTTGGTGCGGCCCTAAAATGTCGCCTGAACGTGTGCGGCGGGTCACCGTCGCTGACAGAATGCGCATGCTGTCGGGGAAGGCCACCGGCGCATCATGGTGCGAGCCGAACATCATACCGCGCTGTTTCAGCCAACCGGTGGGCGAAATGTTCTCGGCATTGATTGGGCCGACAGTATGGTCGCGATGCCAATCGCCCCAGTAAAAAGTGTGCATCGGAAACACGGATGGAAACACCCCCAGCCGCTGGTAGCTGTCCACCTGGTCCTCACGCTGGAATTGGCCGTGGATCAGCACCGGGCGGACCTCTTTCTGGCCGAATTCGGCTTGTGCCGCGTCTATTGCAGCAATCAGCATGTCAGAGGCGCCTTCGCCGTTGGCATGGGTAATAATCTGAATGTCGTTTTCATAGGCCCAACGCACAGCGTCCTGCGTTTGCTCCGTCGTGGCCGAGGCATACCCTGCATATCCGGGTGGATAGTCGCCTACCGGATCATAATAGGGCCTGTCCCGCAACGCCGTGAACCCTTGGGGAGAGCCGTCAATGGTCAGCTTCGCCCCACCAACACGTACGCGGTTCTCATACTCCATGGACACATTGGTGGCGATGAAATCCCGGTTCACCAAAACATCCGGATAAGCCACGACATCGATGGGGATGTCACCCTCGGCCGCGACTGTCCTGAGGGCTTCAACCACCTCCGGTGTGCTGCGCCCTTCCTGCCCGGTTGTATATCCGAAGCTTGCCCAAAGCTCGCTGCCAGCACGGGCAAAAGCCTTCAGCCCTTCGTTGCCAAGATTTCCGATCAGAGGAGCCAGAACGACGAAGAACGCGTTTTCCTCAAGCACACCTGTCGGCTCTCCGGATGCGTCGAAGCGGATAATTCCGCCGGGGGGCGCTTCAGACCCCTTGCCGATGCCTGCCAGTTCAAGTGCTTTGGAGTTGGCAACGCCGAAATGCCCCGATTGGTGCACAAGGATGATTGGTGTATCGGCTGACACCTCATCCAATTCATACCGGTTCGGCGGACGGCGCTCAGCGAGCTGGCTTTCGTCATACCCAAACCCGATAATCAGATTTACCTGTTCAACAATCTCCGCGTTGTCATCCATCCACTCTCGTAACGATATCTGGATCGACGCGATATCACCGTTCGGTCCATCAGGCGGCGGCAACAGGTTGGCGGACATTGCCTGTAGTCCGCCCAAAACGGTATGTCCGTGGCTGTCCACAAAACCGGGGAGCATCGTTCTGCCGTCCAGATCAAACAGCTTCGTGTCATCTCCTTGATGCACCAAAATGTCTGCAAGCCTGCCAACAGCGATGATCCTGCCGTCCTTAGCTGCGACAGCTTCGGCGGATTGCTGGAGGTCGTCGATGGTCAGAATGGGTCCGCCTGAATAGATCGTGTCGGCGACTTCTTGTGCCATCGCCATTCCGGCCAGACAGTTGGATATAAGAAGCGGTAGTATCAGTTTGGAAAAAGACTTCATTCAAAGGCACTCCCTGATCCGATTTCTTGGTCGAACGGTACCGCGATTTCAGTCTTTTTCGAAGCACATTCCGGCGCTTGATCCGTCCGCGTCAGCAAATGGCGGCGAAACGCCTACTTTGCCGCGCAGCGAGGGTGTGTTTATCCACCAATCTCAAAACAGCAGCATACGACAGCTTGCTGCACGAGAGCGCGGCTAGCCAAATACGCTGTCCATGCGCCTTGCCAATGGTTTGAGAACCACAAAGCCGACCATCGCCACGCAAAGATTGAATACCAGGTGAATCACCGCAACGGCGATATCGTGGGATGCGATACTGGTTTCCACCCATCCTGAAATCCAAGGCAGAACGGGAATGAACGCCACAACACCAAGCACATTAAAGACGAGATTTGCAAATGCCGATCGCCTTGCGACAGCGCTCATACTGAGCGAGCTGATCAGGGCCGTCGACGTCGTCCCGATGTTGGCACCAACAATCACATACAGCACATCATGGAACCCAATAAGCTGCTGTTGCACCGCGATGATGGCAATTCCTACAACCACGCTGCTCGACTGCAATAACGCCGTCGCAAAGATACCTATGGCCAGTGCTACGAAAGGGTTTTCGGCATAGGCCATCCATTCCGCGATCTCCGTGCTGTCCTTCAAAGGCTGGACCGCGTCACTGATCATTTGCAAAGCTAACAGAATAACACCCAGATAAAGGATCGAGCGACCGAAAAGAGACGCTTTGCCGGGCAACAATGTCACGACCACGCTCAAAAGAATGAGAAGCGGCCCAAGCATTGTCGCGTCGAGTGCCACCAACCAGGCTGTTGACGTTGTCCCGACATTCGCGCCCAAAAACACCGGAAGGCTACCACGAAAGCTGATTGTTCCTGCTTCGACGAGCGCTACTGCAATGCCGGACACAGCACTCGACGACTGGACAAGCGCCGTCAGCGCCGCACCTGCGAAAAAGCCTGTCAGAGGACGCGCGGTGATCCGGGACAGGACCCTGCGCAAGGCCTCTCCGCCAGCTTCCTGCACGTCCTTGCTGAAACCTTTGAGGGCATAAACAAAAAGCACGACGGCTGCTGCCACAGAGACAAACACTTCGAACACCGAAAACTCAGCCATGTGACCCCTATCTGGTTTCAATTCTGAAAATTAGACCAGAGCGGTGTCACTGTCATGCTGGAACATCCGCTGCTGAGGAATGCTCGGGCCGGCGTCTATACGGGGAAGGTCAGGAACGAGCGTTGCATTGGGCGCAAGCCAGTTGGCCAGACGCGCAGCGAATTACACCTTGAGCCCGACGCCCTGACGCCAAACAGACGGATGTTCGCAGATTTTGTGATGCAAAACGCGCGTTCGTCACCTACCCTGCCAAAAGGCGTACCCGAACAGTCGAAAGGAAATCAGACATTTCTTCCTATGTTCTATCAGTTGCCTTCTTGGGCATTCCCGTTTTTTGCGGGGCCTATCTGATCTTTTGTCCCGACGAGGGTCGTGACCGTTCCATTGGTTTCACCTTGCTCTTGTACGCGATCGCTCTCGGCGGTTTTTTTGTCTTTTTAATCCCAGAAGGAAAACTGGTGTCCGTACAATACAAATGGAGGGTGCCCGTTGTCATTTTGCTTTTTTTTGTTGCAGGCGCGGTTTGGGGGAGCTTCAAGAACCGCTCCAAAGGAGAATAGCGCCATAAATCATAGCTGCTCACAAACCAGTTGCCCTCATTTGAACTCTGCCTCTTCAACACGTTGCTACGTTTGCACTTATAGCTCCAGTGCGCCCGAATTTTAAATACCGCTTCTGGCATGACCGCCAGCGTCGAGCGGGAAACCTATCTTGCGGGGTCAGAGGTTTAGGGGACAAATCCTGAACCGTTCGCGAAGTGCCGTCGCAAACTGTGGGCACTTTTGTTTTCCTGCCACCCAGCGACAGCGTAAAATGCGTCACTCCAACGGATTCCCCGACTGCCGTTGGCGCGGAAGGAGCGGCGCAGGCTGTAACGAACGTTACTTGATTGCAAAGCTCATCAGTCGCTGTTCAGCGCAGAGTTTTGCCCCGAGTTCTCGTGTCGCTGGCAATGAAGCTGATTTTGAGGCAAGCTTAGTGGGATTTGAAGAAGTCTTTTCTTGGAAATTGAATATGTCGAATTCAAGCAGAGCGCTGAGACAAGTCGTCTCTCTGGATGGCTGGATTGCTGCGTTTGACACCGAAGATACCGCAACCGTGCACGCTGATGTTGTGTTCCGCGAAGGTAGATTTGGAGCAGAAGATGACGACAAGGTACGTTTCCGCCTGTCGCTCAGGCGCGCAGAGATTGTCCTGATCGCCCCCGAAGCGGAACCCTTGCGGGTGATCCGAGCCTCTGTCGAACGCAGCCCGGCCCGCGAGGGACAGACGAGGCAGGTTACCCATCAGATGTCGGCTGAAGCGCACGGCAAGGCGAATTTGTCACTTTCCAAAGCGCTGACACCTGGCGCCGAACTCTCAATGGGGGCAGAGGCCCACCGATCGCTGACCACACGGCAAGAGCTGACAGAAACCGTCGCCGGACATGTTGAGCAGCATTTTACCACCCTGGAGGGGCATCCGGCATGGGAAGTACGTGCCATCGGGTGCGAGCGCCTTGACGGATCGCCTTGGGATGCCGCCAACAAACCACGGCTGCGGGTCAAACGGCTGTCAGAACGGAACGCGGATGGTGATAAACCAACGATGCGGTTTGAGATGCGCTGCCGGCGGGAAGATATCGAAATCACCGAACTTGAGCTCAAGGACCCGGAGAAACAAGGATGGTTCAACAAGCGTTTAAACCGTGATGTAAATCTGGCTGCCGCGGAGCAAGTCATCAAGGAAGAGCTTCTGTCGGCAGGGTTCTTGCAGGTCGCCGATCTGAGTGAAAAGCATGCGAACCTCGTCATCGCTGACGTTATCGTGTCCGAGGACTGGTAATGCCAAATTGGCAGGACAAGGTTGTCATGGTGATGCTGGCAGAGACGTCTGACCTTCGCGAACTCGCGCGTATGGTTGGGCATGATCCGGCGATCTTCTGGCGTGACGCGAACTTTCGGCAGGCTGATTTGTCGGACCAAGATCTGAACGGTCTGGATATTTCAGCCGCGACCCTCCTATCTGTGCCGACACTGGCCGACACAACCAGCGATATAGAGCATGACGATGATCCGTTGGCCCAAGCGCAATCTTATCTGAGCCGCGGAAAGGAAGCCATGAACCGCGCCGTCGGGGATTGGGCGCGCGCAGGCATGAAACTTGATTTCGCGGTTGAGGTTCTCACCGCAGCGGTGGAAGCTTTTGAAGCTGTTCAGGACATCGCAGGTGAAGCACACGTGCGACGCATGCTTGCCGACGCTTTGGTGTTGCGTCATCACGCGCCCCCTGAAACACAAGAGGAAGACCTTGACGCTGCAGCAAGCCAGTTGCGCGCCGCTCGGATGTTGTTTGAGAGATTGGACGACCACGAAGCCGTCGCCAGTTGCTTGGACGCGCACGGTATGTTGCAACGCTTCAGGTCCCAAATGCGCGAAGACGATACAGCGATCGAAGCGCTAGATGACGCCGTCGGATTGTTCAACGCGGCGGCCAAATTTCGACAATCCGCGCTTACTAAGGTTCGCCTCCTAGGGGCTTCACGTGAGCAAATGATGCTTTCCGGGCCCCACGAGAAAGAAACCATCTCACTGCTGCGCGACCACATTCTTCAGCTTGAACGCATCTGGTCACAAGTGACAGGTCCTGTACCTGCCGACATTGCTGCAGCAGCCAAAATCGAAAATTGCATGTGTCGGCTTGGTTTGGCTCAAATCACCCGTCGGACGCTCGGCACAAAGGCGCGGGAGGAAATGCGCGACTTGCTAGCTACGGCCATGCGGGCATCCGCGGAGAATGGGCATTACATCGACTGGGTGAATGGGCAGCTTTGCCTTGCAGCACTGGATGCGCTGCATAGAGAGGCAGACGTAGCTCCTGCTCAAGATGACACATCCGAGGCATTGGATGTAGCGGAGGCCGAAGCACTAACACGCGCGCAAGTCTGGCTGGCGGATGGCGATGCGACCCTGCGCACGCTCATCTCGGCAACCGATCCCGACTTCGCACACATTGATCACGCACTCGACTGCTACGCCGAGGCAGAAGACCTTTTTGGTCTTCTGGAGGATGTCGGACCCGTTGAAGATGAACCTGGCCAGTTCTATGCCGTCATGCGTCGGGGTATCGCGCATCTCCTATGGGCAGCAGACGAGTCGTCGACAGGTGAAAAGAAAGCAGAAGCCATCACCAATGGGCGCTTTGCACTCGATCTTGCGGCTGCAAATCTGGGAGGGCGCAGCGACGTTCCTTTTGCCGCCGCTGAAGCACTGGACGCGCAGGCTTTCGGCTTGAGGCTCGAAGCCCATTTCTCGACCAAGGAATTCGCTGTTCAGGCGCTTGCTGAAGCTGCGGCACTACATCGTCGCGCAAGTCGTGTGGAGGGTTTGCCGCGCGCGGTCAGTTACCGCTATCGCACGCATTTCTTCGGTGCAGAACGCGAATTGGAAGAGCGGCAAGCGGCTGATCCATCAAAGTTGCGGGCCTGCCGGGTTCGCGCGCACAAGGCGCTCCTCAGCAGCGAAAGTCGGAAATCTGATCGAACCAGCAGCGCCGAACAAGCGTCCCATATGGCGGTACTGTCCGAATATGCGATGTCGGTTACGGCCGAATTGAAAGTGACCGCCCCCCGTGACGTCAAGGAAAAGCGAGAACAGAGCAGGTCAGAAACGGACCAATGTATCGACGCCGCAATCGAATTGGCAACTACCCTGCTGATGCCTTTGGATTGGATGTTGCTTTGCCGCACGCGGGCACAATTGCAAAGGCTGGACCTGCAATGACAGGCGCTGAACGACCGAGTGAACCTCGCCAGGCAAGCTTTCGCACATCGTGAAAATTAGTCTTTTAGGCGGATTTGTGCTTTGTTCGAACGCACCAAAGGTGCGGAGGGCGGCCAATGGCGAAGATAACAAATACAACCTACGAAACTGAGCTCGCGAGGCTCCAGATTGAGCTGGTAAAACTGCAGGAATGGGTCAAGGAAACCGGCCACAAAGTCGCAATCGTTTTTGAAGGCCGGGATGCCGCGGGCAAAGGCGGCACGATCAAGCGCATAACCGAAGCAATGAACCCGCGGATCTGCCAGGTTGTAGCACTCCCCGCCCCGACGGAGCGGGAGAAGTCACAATGGTATTTCCAAAGATATGTTTCACACCTTCCAGCGGCAGGCGAGATCATCATATTCGACCGTTCCTGGTACAACCGCGCGGGCGTTGAACGCGTGATGGGATTTTGCACCGACCGAGAATACAAGGAATTCATGCGTAGTTGCCCGGAGTTCGAAAGGATGCTGGTGCGTTCGGGCATTCAACTTATCAAGTACTGGTTCTCCGTCAGCGATGAAGAACAGGAGCGTCGGTTCCAAAAGCGCCTTACGGATCCGACGAAACAGTGGAAACTCAGCCCGATGGACCTCGAAAGCCGAAAACGCTGGGTGGATTACTCCAAGGCCAAGGATGATATGTTCTCACATACCGATATCAAACAAGCGCCATGGTACGTGGTAAACTCTGACGTAAAGAAGCATGCGAGGCTCAATTGCATCAGTCACCTGCTGTCACTGATCCCTTATGAAGACATTGCCCGTGACCCCGTGGTTCTCGAAGATCGCCCTCCGCAGCGCGGGTATGTGCGTCCCCCCATGGGCGATCAGACTTTTGTGCCCGACGTCCACGAGAAGTTGTCTTAGTTTGCGGTCAAAAGGCACCGCCGTCGAGCAACCGAACGATTGATGAGAATTGTGTCTTCTCGGACAGGTCAGCGCAGAACCCTGTCACGTTGCGTCGGCATTCTACCCACGCAATGTATAGCGTTGAATCAGCTCGAACCGCCCGTCCTCCCGCTCCCCACAAAGTGCAATCTGATCCATCACGAAAGGGCTTGGAAGGTCAGGCAAATGTCGTTGGATCAGCCCCGACCACGTTGGAATTTCGCTCTTGGGCATCCGGCCCGTGAGGGTCATATGAAACCGAAACTCTTCCATCACATGGGGATAGCCCCATTGCATCAGCATCGCCTCTTGCTGTGGCGTCAGATGCGGTTTGCGGCGGCGGGTAATTTCTTCCGCGCTCGGAGCGGCACGGAAGCCATCCAGATCCCGCACACAGGCTGCCGCCGTCTGCTTTATGCTGCTGAAGTCTCCAAACGGTACCAGAGCCAGAAAGCGGCCCAGCGCCGTGAGTTCCAATCCAGCGCATTTTGCCGGTGTAAGCTTGGCCGCCAGTTCAGAGGCGGCACACACAAGGTCCTCTGGCGAGCGACCATCTGCCAGACAAAACGGCGGCTTTATTGTACCGTGAAACCCGTATTTCCGTGGCGTGCTCGTGACGCCTTTCAAACCGGGCAATTCGAACTGCTCTGCCTCACATCCCTGAACGATATCCCAACCCAACCATGCAGCGCCAAAATCAGCCAGTGCGCCGGCAGGCGGAACATAGTAGATCGCAAAGCGGCTGTAGGGCATAAATGCTCCTTTCCGAATTTATCGCGCAACACATTGGACACAGGCCAGATCAGGTTTGCTTTAAGGAAGGTTCTCAAACAACCAAAATGCGTTGGTCGTCTATACCCATGGAAAGAAGCCTCGGTGCATTTTTGGTGGTGCTTTGAAAGTCTGACTTACTTTGCCAGCCGCGCCAGTTGCACCGCACCAAAGACTGCGCCACCGCACCACCCAATGTGGTCCCCGGTCCGAGAATAATGAAAACGTCCGGCATCAACTCGCGCGCGGCGGAACGAATGGCCGAGGTAAAGTCATAGGGCTCTACAACCTGATGGTTCAAAGTGTAGGTCCAAAGCGCTTCCAGATCACAGGATTTCGGCCACCAGAATGCGCCGCGTCCGTCGATCAAGGGCAGATCGGGCTGTTTGAACAGGGATTGCGGCAAGCGACGACGCCCCTCTTCGGCTACCGGTGCCTGCAATGCAGTGTGGAAAGCCGCGTGGTTTTGCAGGCGCATCGGAAAACGCTCTTGCACAGCCGGCATCTCCTTTTCGAATGCCTTCAAACCAGCGTCATTCCCTGCCAGTACCAGCATGCCACCCAGATCTATCGAAAGGGCAAGAACGTGATCCGCCCGTCCATCGATATCCGCCATCTTCGTATTGATCTCAGACAGACGTCCCGGGATTGGTACCCAGTCTTCATCGACAAATGGATAGATCAATTGCCCGCCAATAAGGCGTTCCTGCATCAGAGTCCCCATGGTGTTGACGACCTGCAGACCACCCAAAGGGTCCAGTGCACCGGCGCAGGCCAGGACGATGTACCACCCCATGGAATTGCCAGTCACGCCGACAATATCAAACCGGTCCCGGTCGATCGCCTGATAGTCTGCGTAAGCGCAGGAGTAAATCAACGGTGACGCGTTATCCCCTCGGGTGTGTTTCGCGCCGGAAAATCTAAGGGCCTGATCGAGCGCACTCACGCTCTCTTGTCCCTGCCCCTGGCGATAGGCGTCAAAGTCAGCGAGGTGCGGTGCCGCTGGGTGGTGGCGCGCCAAATAACCCAGCTCGGCCTTGTTATAGGTGCCCCGTCCCGGCGCGATGACAACGGCGGTTTGTTTCATTGCGCGTTCCAAAGTCTGATTGCCGCCGCCATAATACTATCGCGGCTTGGCATGGTCGCGGCATAGGCTGGCCCTGTCGCGATAAAACTGTCTTCTGCGGCCAGGCGGGCTGCCGGCAGGGAACTGTTTTCCACGAGCATGGACAGCAACGCCTCGGATTGACCACCGGTCCCTCGGCATTCGTCGACAATCAAAACCTTTTGCGCCCCGTCAATCGCACCGAGAATGGCATCTCTGGGCATCGGAGCGATCCAACGCATGTCGATGATACGTGTCTCGATCCCTTTCGCCTGAAGGTCTTTTGCCGCTTGCTGGGACAGGTAGTGCCCGTTGCCATAGCTCAGGATCGCCAGCGGCCCGTCACCCGTAACGCCAACCTCGCCCAACGGAATACATTTGTCGGGAGATGGATAGCACCGCATCCAACCTGCATCGCCATCCTCGTGCAAATCACGCATTGGATAAAGCGCAATAGGCTCCAGAAACACGACAACGCGCTGCTCTTCGCGCGCCAGGCGCACGCATTCTCTCAGCATCCGTGCGGCGTCATCCCCATGAGAGGGGCAGGCGATGATGAGACCAGGAATGTCCCGCAAAACCGCAAGCGAATTATCATTGTGAAAATGGCCGCCAAAGCCCTTCTGATACCCTAATCCCGCGATACGCAATACCATGGGGTTGCTGAACTGCCCGTTGGAAAAGAAGGGTAAAGTGGCCGCCTCACCGCGAAGCTGATCTTCCGCATTGTGGAGATACGCAAGGAACTGAATCTCGGGTATCGGGATGAAGCCGTTATGAGCAAGGCCAATCGCCAACCCCAGAATGGACTGTTCGTCCAGTAGGGTATCGACAATCCGGTCATGGCCAAACCGATCGCAAAGCTTTTGCGTGACGCCATAGACCCCGCCCTTGCGGCCGACGTCTTCTCCCATCATGACGATTTCGGAATGCTCCAGCATCAGATCTGTCAGCGCCCAATTTATCAGCCGCGACATCGGTTGCGGCTTGTCCATCTGCTTCAGGTCACTTTGGAAAGCAGCTGCACGGGCGTCCTCCGCTGGCCCGTTGGTCGACCTGCACGTGCGTTTCGGCGGAACAAGCGATGCCATGACATCCTCTGCCGTCTCAAGCCGCGGTAACTTCACGACTTCTTCGGCAACCCGGGTGCATTGCGCCTCCGTCTCCAGATAGATGCCCAGGATTTCGTCGGCCGACAAAATGCCACGCTCCTGCAGCAGCCGTGCGGAGTGCAACAGCGGATCGTTATGCTCCCATTCTTCAAAAAGGGTTTTATCCAGATAGGACTGCTGCAAATCAGCCCCCGCATGGCCATACAAGCGCACGAGCGTGAGATGCAGGAACGCGGGCTTGCGCTGGCTGCGAACATAGGCTGCCGCCTCCGCAGCAGCGCGATAGGTATCAAAGATATCCAGCCCGTTGGCACGGAAGTATTTCAGGCCCGGTTTTGCGCTGAAGTTTGCGGCGATCCAACCCGAAGGAGTGCGTGTCGAAATACCGATACCGTTATCTTCGCAGACAAAAAGCAACGGCAAAGGCACCGATTGGAACGATGTCCAACAGGCCGAATTGATCGCCCCCTGCGCGGTCGAGTGGTTTGCCGAGGCATCACCAAAAGAACACATGACGATGCTGTTGTCGGCAAGCTCCTTGTGCTCTGGCGGATGGCGCCGTGCCAGCCCGATGGAATAGGCCGCACCGACAGCTTTGGGCAGATGGCTTGCAATGGTGGAAGTTTGAGGCGGTATATTGAGCGCCTTGGACCCGAGAACTTTGTGCCGCCCGCCTGATATCGGATCGGACTTTGCGGTCGAAAAGCTGCTCAGCATGTCCCAAGTTGCTGTCGTGCCGGGTACCATGGCAGACCGGCGGGTTTGAAAGGCCCCATCCCGGTAATGCAGAAAAGCCATGTCATCCGTGTTTAACGCTGATGCCACCGCCGCCATGCCCTCGTGCCCCGAGGATCCAATCGTGTAGAACCCCTGCCCCGCCGCCTGCATTTTGCGCGACCGCCGATCCAGATTGCGGCTTAGGCATTGCGCCCGAAAGATTGCGACAGCCTCTGGTCCGGTCAAGGGACCAGCGGCAGATGCGCCAGCGGGAAACTCTCCGGAAGAGACGCGTTTTACGAAGGCCTCGTGTACAACATCGGCACGATCCATTCTATCTCCCCTCCCGGCTGAATTCAGCGTTGCAAGCCGGGGTGGACATGCCTGCGCGTAAGCACATGGAATGCAGCTCCCTCTTGGGTATTAGCGGTTTGGACTGTCTAGCATATGTCGGCTGAACTGAAAGTGTTGGGAGACCTCGCGCACCGACTATTTCTCAGAAATTTCCATTATCAAACTGGAACAGAAGGTCAGCCTTTCCCTGTCACGGTCGTTACGCCTGACGAAGATGCGCGCAGCCCCACCGCGATGGGCTTTCAGGCGCTGCAGGAAAGGACGTCGCGGCGTGCAAAACTCGCCTTACAGTCGTGCATCTAAAGAAAATTCCCCTAAAAACTGTTTGACTTGGAAAGGCAAAATCCGTCTCTCTGAATTGGGAGCTATAAAAAATCATTGAAGGGGGAAATCCAAATGCGAAATCCAATCAAAGGTCATCATTGTTTTCTGACAAGCGGGACCACATACGAAATTGACGGCCCCAACCATATGCTCTGGCTGGGTGAGTTCACCGGCCCGTTCGTCAATCTTGCGGGCAAGGGTTCATTTCTTGATGGTACCGCCTGGCGTTGCCCCGGCATGAACGAAATGGTCGACGGAAAGACTGTTGAAGCCAAAGGGTACTGCATCATCACAGATGGCAGCGGCGATTATTGCTACCTGCGCTGGGAAGCAAATCCGGCCAAGGAACCGGGACAGCTGGGCGGCAAATCATGGTTCACCGGCGACAGCACAGGCAAGTTCAAAGGCGTTCAGGGCGAATTCAACTGGAACATGGTCTATCAGGTAATGCCCGATCCCAAGAGGAACGAAGAAGGGATCATCGGGTTTTCCGACTTCGATGGGTGGTACGAACTCCCCGAGTAATCACGTCCCGCCGCCCGGTGGTTGTTTTGGCGCGAAGCTCTCCACCAAAGCCAGCAACTCGGGCGGCAAATCGTGCTTGTCGACGGAAGCCTGTATCACCGTCGGGACATTACTATGATGGGCATCATCGAGCGCGGTTTTCAGCTTTCCATAAGAATCCACAGACACCCCGACCAACCCAAGCGAATTAGCTAAAGCTGCATAATCCCAACTGGTCAATACATTGTAGTCATTGAATTTTTCCTGATATCCCTTTCCATCCTTTTTCGGAAGAAAGGCACCGACACCCGTGAAGCACTGTTCAAGCCCGTAGATTTGGTTATCAATAATGATGATCGTGATGTGGAAGGACGGATCGTCCTTCCAGCGCTCAGACAATTTGGCATAGGTCGATAGCGTCTGAGCTGTCATCTGAAAGCTCCCGTCGCCCGCAATCGCGTATAGTGGTCGGCCATCGTGCAGTGCAAAACCAAGCGCAGCCGGTACCGCGTAGCCCAACGACATCCAGTCAGTCTGACATGTAAATCCGTTACGGCGCTTCACATCCAGCCGCGCGCCCATGAACATGCTTATCCCAAGATCACAGAAAACTGCGGTCTCATCTTCCAGCCGGTCGTTAATCTCGTCAAAGATATACTGAAAAGTGAGTTTTTCATCCTTTTTGCCCTGACCAGTCAGTTTTGTCGGCATTTGAATCCGGGGGCGTTTAAGGCTTGGGTCATCCTGAAAACGTTTGATCAGACCATCGAGAAATTCTTCGAAGTAGACGCCTGCATATTTAGCGGAACCAACCCGAACGGCGTCACGTTGGACCGAGACGGTCTGGTCAAATTTCTCGATGACGTAATTGTGGTAATAGTCGATCGGAATGGCCCCGAGTTCGATGACCAAATCCGCTTTTTTCATCACATTGATGACCAGTTCGTCAGACGCAGCTCCCGCAAAGGTGCCGATATGCAATGGGTCTGAGTTTGTCACCACACCCTTCGCCTGAATCGTGGTCGTGAATGGAATATTCGATGCATGGATAAGCGTGCTGAGCTCTTCATTCATGTTCAGACGCTGCAACTCCAACCCACCCCAGAATACCGGATTTTCCGCAGCTTTAAGCCGTTCAACGGTGGCATCGAGCGCCGCAGAAAGCGCATCCGGCCAGGATTTCGGCAAGGCCGTCAAAGGGAGCTCGCCAACCGGGGGATCGATCATCGCCTTCTGCACATCCTTCCATATCTGAATGTAGACCGGCGCGTTCTGCAAAAGCGCTGCTGACAAGGCATGGTCGATCGCGGCACTCGCTTCCTCCGCAGATTTGATCACCTCTGTCGCAACGGTGACATTGGAGAAAATCTTGCTGTCCACGTCCATGTCGGGCGAGGTTGAGTGGTGAAAGACGATGCCGTAGGGTTCCCATTTTTTACGCACGGCCGCACCCGGCGCACCTGTGACCAAAACGACGGGCACCCGTTCGCGCATTGACCCGGCAATGGCATTCAGCGCGCTGTAAGTACCAACCCCGTATTGCAACGCCACACAGGAAAGACCGCAGGATCGTGCGTAGCCATCTGCGGCGAAGCCCGCTTCAAGTTCGTTTACCGTGCCAATCCGCTCCACGTCCTTGGTGGCGTCCACCACGTCGAGAAAATCACCAATGTAGTCCCCAGGAACTGCAAAAATGTGCCGCACACCGTTTTCGCGCAGCCTCCTGATCAAATACTCGGAAACCGTAATCTGGTCCGTCGCCATATCCCATACTCCCTTTTCGGACTGGTGAGATTATCCTCCCAAGGTCCATTTCTTATCGATCCACTCCGGTCTCTTAAGGTCCAGATGTGTTTGTAGCATCGTCTCTGCCGTCGCGAGGGATCCTTCGACCCACCCCTGATCCGTCGAATAGGCTTCTCCGCACACGTAGATGCGTTCGTCCGAAATCGGCTGTAGCATTTTCGGAATCACGTCGATGAAGCGATATCCGGCTTGCCATTCATGCCATCCGCCGCCGTAGGGGTCCGCACTCCAGTCATGGTAGAGCGCCGTATAGGGTGCGGGCAAATCGGCCACGCCGTGAAGCTCGCCAAGTTGCTTGACTGCCGCCTCAACCATCTGGCGCGTGACCGGCGTTTCCGAGGGCGGGACCGGATCAGCGTCTCCGGTATGGGCCGTCTTGTGCCCGGTGAAAGGCGCGGCATGTTCCAATCCGCGCCAGAACGGTACAGTCGCCATATCGTTATACGTCGCCAGCAACAGGGCACTTTTGTTGCCGTCCTTGGGCGCAAAATCCTCTTCTGAAGGGAAGTAGTAGGTCTGGCGCAACGGCAAATCTGTGGTCGACCGCCCGGCAAAAAGACCCAGGTCTCGCCACCATGGTTTTTCAAAGCCTAACAACAACTTGAACGCGGTCTGGATCGCGACGCTTTTGAGGTTTTTGCGCAACCAACTGTTGGTTTCAAAACCCCGCCAATCGATCAGTTCCAGCGAACGCCGCGGCATGGCCAATACCACATGCTCTGCCGTGACATGGAAAGTCTCGGGGTCTGGCGGGATCTGGTAGTAGCCGTCGATGTCACGTGTGCGCTTGAATGTCAGCCGATAGCCGCCTTTGATCCGCTCAATATGGGAAAGCGCCGCCTGCTTTTGTGTTGGCAGACCCCGATTGTCACCGAGCTGCTTTTCCAGCGTGAGCGGCAACGATTGGTATCCATCGCAAAGACCGCGATATTCGACGGGCACATCGCCGTATTCGGTTGCCGGAAGCTGGTAGACCGAGTTCGTGTTGGCGGTATTGGCATCATACCCACCGCCGTCTTTCATGAAATGATAGGCTTCTGGTGACAGACACCGGGCCAGCAGGTTCCAATAGCCGATCTTGTACATCGGTTCACCGAAGGCCATGACTTTGAACCAGTCTGCCGTACTCAGCTTCTCTGCATCGGGTCCGGCCAACTGCTTCATCACCTTGATTTGCAGGTCGGTCGGCGAGAGCCCCAGTTCATCCGGGGCAAGTTTGTAAGGTACTTTCGCCGCGTCCCTCAAGTCAGCGTTGGTGAGCCGTTCGCCCCGAAGAAACAGCAGGTTACGGGACTGGCCGATAACCGGGCTCTTGGGATCATTCGGGTCAGTATGTTTCGGATTTCCCATGGGGAAGGGCTGTGTCGGCAACCCCAGATGGTCAACGATCGACTTCACCATGAGGTGATCGGCGGGCAGATACCGCATCCCTCCCAGTTCCGCGGGGACGTTCGGCAGGCCGGGCAGCTTCTTTGAATAGAGACGCCCGCCAATCCGGTCACTGTATTCAAATAGCCGGGTCTGACCCGCCCCTGCCCCGCTCGTCACAAGCCGCCAGGCCACATATGCCCCAGCGACGCCACCGCCAATGACCGCGTATTTCAGATCCATCTGAGCTCTTCCCTAGTGAATGCCACCCATGCCACGGACCCGAGGTCTGGGGTGGACGTCATGTGGCGGCATATTCTGCAGAGAATAGGGTTCGGATTGCGACTTGCCCGCCGATGGAATAGGGCAACCAGCGCCGATCCAACCGATCATGACATCGCGGAAAGACTGACCGGCATGGTCAACACGTTGAAAGGCCTGTCCCATGCGGCTGTCGACGCCAAGGTAGTCGTTCAGGATCACGCTTTTTTCGATGTCTCCGGGAGCGATCATGCCGTTCTTCGGGTCAGCCAAAGCGCGCATGAAGGCAAAGGTGGCCTCATGCTCCCCTTGTCGCACCTGCGTCAGCCACCATGACACACTTTTCTCCACGGCTTCGCCGGTTTCGGGATGCTTGCCCTTGAGAAGCATCGCCTTATGCGCGGGCTCACCGTCTGCCTGCACCTGCAGAGTTTCCACCAGTTCGGCCATTGCCACGCCTGGGTGCTTGATCGGTGCCGCGCCGTTGACCGGTTTGTCCTTGTTCGCCAGCCAAAGCGTCCAGCGTTGCCAGGCAGCCAGTTCAGCATCGTTGAAGACCTTGAACATCGGGCCGTTAAAGCTTGTCAGCTCAAAAAAGCGCGACTGGTCAGGCCGGCCCGGTACAATGTAGCCCGCTTCGACAAGCGCATCCGCAAAACCCTTGGGATCAAGGAACCAGTCATTGATCGGGTTGGGGCCGATGGATTTGTCGCGATGGTTCAGCGCGCCGTATTGCGCCTTCTCCTGAATTATCCGAAGGATTTCCGCCTCTGGCGTTTCCGTGCGCATCTGATTGATCTTGTTGACCAGATCCTGCCCCATGGTGCCTGTGTCGCCAAAGGCGAGAAAGCCATTCCAGATGCGGCGCCAATGTTCGCGCATGGCCTGTTCGCCACCCTTTGCACGTACCTGATCGAGATAAAGTTTGACCGCTTCTTTTGCCTTGGCACCATGGCCATCGGCCGCATTGTCGATGCCAATGTGGAGCCGGTAGAAATGCGGATCAACGCCGAAGTATTCGCACATCTTTTCAACAGGATAGAGCCCGGGCACGGTCCATTCCAGCTCCAGCGTAAAGCCCAGAAGCTCGGGGATATATTCCTGCGAAAACTGAGCAATCGCCAGCTCCAGAACAGGCACGGCAAAGGCACTGTCTAGGAAGCGATCGTCAAAAGCGTAGGCCCGGCTGCGCGGGTCTGGAAGATAGATGCCCAGGCTTTTCAGAAGGTCTGTATAGATGTTGCAATGGCTTTGATGGACTTCCCCATCTCCTGCCTCATCCATCCAGATCGAGAACAACAGCGACTGCACTTCGTCGAGGGGTCCCGCCGGGGTCGCTTTATGCAACCATGCGCCATCATTCTGATTGAAAGGGGCGAAGTTAATGATCCGCACGAGGAATTCTTCGCGGGTTCGGAAGGTCGGGTTGTCGTTAGGATCAGCGGGATCGTAGTTCAGCCCCGAATGCACCAGTTCATCATAGATCCGCTGCATCCGTGTGTCGTAAAGCTCATCGGAATACTCAAAGAAACGCCAGCTTTCGGGATAGCCTTGTTCATATTGCCTGTCCCATGATCGTTTCAGGAAGTACTCGACCAGCCAGCGTGCCTTGGGAAGAAATTCAGGGTAGCTGTCGATGTTGGACAGATAGTAGTAGAATTCACGCAAATTGATCCCGGCGAAAGGCGCTCGTTCGGTTTCCACCTGAACGATCCGGTCTTCATGTGTCCAGCGGGCCGATGCGTTCTTATCCGTATCTCCCGCGCCATTCTGGCGCAGCTGGCTCAGCGCTTTCGGAACCGGAGACGGGCGCCCCACAACAAACCCCATCTCGTCCCAGAGGTCGACGAGGGCGTTCGATCCCCGCGTGTCGGAGAAATCCCACTTTTTGGGCAGGTGGCCGTCAAAACTCGTCTCTACCCCTCTGGCCCAGGGATCGCGGTGCGCAAAACGTTCACGGGCCCAGGTCACGCGTTCGGCATCGCTGCCTGCTGGTAAGAGACCGGGAAGCTGTTCGGCCCTGAACTCGGTACCATCGGGCGAAGTCTCGCCCTGCACATCGCGAATGACCGCCTTGTAGGCTGCTTCCGAGACGACATCATCGGGTCGCTGCGCAGGCCACCAATGGGTGTGGCATTGGAAGAAGTCAGACTGCCAGGGCAGCGCCATATACTGGGTCAGTTGTCCTGCACCAATGTTCGGATCGATGACGAAGGGTTCCGCGTATAAATCCTTGAATTGGCTAATGAAGGTAATCTCAATGCCGGGATAGAATGGCCCGCCGACGCAAGGTTGAAGCGCGCCCTGCACCAAGGCATGAGGCCTGTCCTGAAGATCTATCTCTTCAAACTTCGACCAAACGGGAGGCGTCCCGTCCCAATCGTCTTCAAAATCGTTTTTGGCCCAGGATTCCATGACGGCATATTGCGATTCCAGCAATCGCATCCAGCACTTGGGCTCACCCTCTTTGCAGTCCCCGTCATCCCCGGCCAAGATCGGCATGAACCGATAGTTCGCCTGGTCAACAGCTTCCGGTGAATCGTAGTCGAGCCGCGGATTTCTCAGGCGGTTGAAGATATCTTTGCGGGCGGCCTTGGCCTTGTCGACCTGGGCTTTCGTGTCTGCCCTTCCCTTGCCTCTCTTGGGATTGAGGCTCAGCATGTCGAGCGTCGCGGGATCAAGGAAATCGCCCCCGGCCCCCGGCCCATGCCCCCGCCGAGCCGTATCATTGACCCACTGTGTCCGTGCCATCCGAGCCAGCAGCGGGTAAACATCCTTTTTGAATGAGACAGGTCGCGCTTCTTTCTTGAGACCAATCTCGTGCGCAACATCACGGCAAACGTCGTAGAGGGTCCGGATATTCTCGATATCTGGTGCATAGTTTGGGGGTGCAACAATGACATGCGCCGGACGCACCTCAAGCGTTTGACCGCTGTGCAATTGCACCTCGGCCGATACGGGACCGTCAGATGTGTCGTCATACCACCAGTCGTTGTTGGCATAAGTCAGCGTCGGGTTGTTGGGCTTGATCGAGGCGGAATTTCCGAAGCCGCCCAAAACCAGCAAGCGCCCATCTGCGTCCGTCCGCAACTCGCCAAGCGGAACTTCCCGGTCCATGAATTTTCCACCGTCAAAGCGCACAGGTCCTGCGTCACAACCGGTAATCTCGCGCGCGCCAGGATCAATCATCAGGTCTTTGCGCGGTCCCGAATAGTCGGCATTACGAATGTGTTTTTTGTTTTCAGGTGTGATTGGAGGCGCTTCCGATACGAAATGATCAGGCATGTTGAAGCGATCTTCGAACTTGAGAAACGCGGCCTTTCGATTTGCAAGATGCGCGTGCCACGTGATGTCAGCAAAATCGGACGTAATCTCGCCCAGAACCTTGTCGTCCTTGTCGAGCGCGTAAATGCGAAAGCGCGCCGCCTGGCGCTTGATTCGTCCGGACTGGTCCTTGAAACCGCCTTCCGGTCGTACTTTCTGACCGGGGCATTCCGGGCCGATAAAGAACTGTGTGGGGGAGTTGCCGACGCGGGCAATGGCTATCGAAGGCGCGATGACGCACCGCTTGATGGCTGAAAATTCCATTTTTTCCTCAATGGCATGGACAGTTTGAAACAATGGGCGATAAAAAAACAAACAGTAAAAGATAGCCTTGTTCGAATCCGGCGCCAAAGCAAGATTCAATTTCAAAAAGAAGTGGATTGTCCTAATGCACGTCTTGGTGGTTGGCGGTGGGCCAGCCGGGTGCGCCTGTGCGATTGCACTTGCAAAAGCTGGTTTCTCGGTACGGTTGATGGAAGCCAAACACGCGGCTCCCAAGGCGGGTGAAGTTATCCCGCCTTCGTCGCTTGCTGATCTCGAAGAACTTGGCCTCTCTCAGAGCACACTCGACCGCGACCACCTGCCCTGCAGTGGCGTCGACCGCGTCTGGGGGTCTGATGACATCGCGCGCGTGGACTACACCAGCCGACTGGCACACGGCTGGCACGTCGACCGACAGCTCTTTGAAAATGCGCTGCTCGATCTGTGCCGCGATGTCGGCGCGCAGGTCAGCGTTGGTACAGCGGTCCGCGAAGCGGTTCGGACCGCAGCTGGTTGGCAGCTACACTTCGACGATGGTACCGAAGATGTCGCAAGCTTTCTCGTGGATGCCAGTGGCCGGCGTGCCGTTATCGCCAATCAACTCGACGTCGGCAACGATGTGAAGGATCGGCTTATCGCCTTCCATGCCATTGTCGATCACAACGGTCATGACACAGCCCAACCTCTTTTCATCGAAGCCGTCGAAAGTGGTTGGTGGTATACCACCCCGCTCTGCGGCGAACGGCGCGTTTTCGCATTTCTGACAGACAGCGATCTGCCCGCTGCTCATCGCGCTGCAAAAACCGAAAGTTTCAATGATCTGTTACGCGAGACGCGACTTGTCTCGCAGTTTCTCACGCTTGCCAAAACAGGACGACCTCGGGCATGGGCCGCGACAAGCCGACGGCTGCACCGTTTCAGCGGCCCGGGTTGGTTGGCCATAGGGGATGCTGCGATCGGGCGCGATCCGCTTTCAGGTGGCGGCATCGCACAAGCTTTACGCGATGGACAAAAAGCCGCCGCCGTCATCGAAGATTGTCACAAAGCAGCTGTTGCATCCCCCACAGGTTTTGATGAATACCTAAAGGCGGTATGGGATAGCCATGAAGTTGAACGAAAAGAAATGTACGGGGCTGAGCATCGTTGGCCGTGGAGCCCTTTCTGGGCGCGACGCAGCGGCAGAGGCTGAACTCGATCGGAAGACTAGCGATGGTGCGTGAAATTAAGAGCACGCAAAGCTGGTATGATCCCGGCATCGTCGACCTTTTGACCCGTGCTGGTCTCGCCCACCATATTCAGGTCTTCCTGGATGAACGTATCGACCTGGGTGTCGCGGCGAAACTTACGGACGAAAACCTCAAGGAGCTCAACCTCCCTATCGGTGATCGCCATCGCCTGAGTGAAGCCCTCGCCAACCTGTCTCAGACCGAAACGGTTCCTGAAGGGCGGATCAGTATCGATGCACAACGACGGCAACTGACCGCCCTGTTCTCCGATATGGTCGGGTCAACTGAACTACTTCGCAGTCTGGATCCCGAAGACTATCGGGAACTCCTCAGCAAATACCGCAGCCTGCTCAATCGCGAGCTTAAGCAGCATGGCGGCAAGATCATCCATTTTGCTGGCGATGGGGTTGTTGCGGTCTTTGGCTACCCGCGTTCGCACGACGATGATGCACAACGCGCTGTGCGCGCGGCACTCAATATCGTTGCACGCGTTTCGGACATTACCCTGCCGGGTACAAATGAAACTCTTGGCCTGCGGATAGGCATCGCTTCGGGCACCTGCGTGGTAGGCGACATCGTCTCGGAAGGCACTGCGGAAGAAGACGGCATTGTCGGTGAAGCAATAAATCTTGCGTCCCGTATCCAGTCTCACGCGCGAGTGAACGGGGTGATCATCTGTCCTGTGACCAAATCGATTGCCGCACCTGAATTCGATCTGGAACCAGCAGAAGCAATTGAAGCGCGCGGATTTGCCGATGCCGTCCAAGCCTGGCACGTCAAAAGCGTCTTTCAAGGGAAAAGCCTGCATGCGCTGACGGGAATGTCGCTTGTCGGATCGACTGATTTGCTGGACCGTTTGAAAGCGGAGTGGCAAGCCACCAAACGAGGACGCCAGAGCGCGTTCGTGCTATGTGGACAGGCGGGTGCCGGGAAAACCCGGTTGCTAAACGCCTTTCGCAACGCAATCGACGTAGAACCTGAACAGACCATCGTCTGGTCCGGCAATGAGATTTTTGCCAACACGGCTTTGTATTCCGTCGCCAACTGGGTCCGAGAAGAGCTTGGACTGCACCATGGAACCCTTGCCGCCCCTGAGAAACTCTCACAGTTTCGAACCGGAGACGCGTTTCAACCCCACATCAAACGGAACGTGTTAGGCCACCTGATCGGGGACGCTGAATACCTGTCCGAGACCGAAATCGACGGACTTGACCGGCGGAAAACCCTGCTGTCCATGTGCGTGTCCCACATCCGAATTCGGTCGCAACGGTCACCGGTGTTGATCGTCGTGGAAGACCTGCACTGGATCGACTCGACAACGCAGGAACTGATATCGCGGCTGAACACGGACCTGGAGAATTGTCCGGTCATGATCGTCAGCGCCTCACGCGGCAATGCGGATCAAATCCGGGAGACCATCGGCACGCCCTTGCCGCTGGATCGTCTGAACGACACCGCAGCGGCCACTCTTGTGCGGGAAACAGCCGGCGACGTACCTCTTGAAGACGCTGCTGTCGCCGCGATCGTGCGTCGAAGCGAAGGCGTTCCGCTTTATATCGTCGAAATTACGCGGCTTGTCGTGTCCGAGCAACAACGGGGCGGGCATGGCACTGCAGCCATACCGGCGACCATTCGCGGTGCCTTAACAGCGCGCTTTGATCCACTGAAAGAACATCGCGAGTTGGCGCTTGTGCTCTCCGTGCTGGGGCGCGAGTTCGAATTCGATCTTCTGCCCGAGTTGACAGGCCTATCGAAGGACAACCTCGACGCCGCACTGGACTACCTCGTTTCAGAGAAAATTCTCGAACCAATTGTGCACCCGAGCGGACCTGCGTGGCGCTTTACCCATGCTCTGGTACATGAAGCTGCCTATGAATGTGTATTGAAACGTCAACGGATTGATCTGCATAAAAACGTCATTGCGCTTTATGCAAAGGCCCAACCGGACCTAATTCAACGAGAGCCGGAGCGTCTCGCCTATCACCACAGCAACGCTCTTGAGTACGCCAAGGCTGCGGAAGCCTGGTATAATGCGGGCCAGAACGCTCTGCGCAATTCTGCCCATTCAGAAGCGCTTGTGCATATCGGCAAAGGCATCAGCGAAATCGGCAAGTGCGACAAAGACCAGACGCGTAAAGCTCTGGAACTTAAACTCTATTCGACAAAGGGTCGTACTTTGATCTCGGTCGAAGGACATGGATCTGCCGGTGTTCTCGAGGCGCTCAACAAAGCCGCCAAACTCACCGAGGAAGTAAAATCCAGTACTGATCTCTTCCCGGTGGTTTGGGGGCTGAACGCCTACCATATGATCCGCGGAAACGTGGATGCGAATGTGCGCGCATCTAAACGTCTTGTCGACTTCGCGGCAGAGGACGGAAACCACGAGCACATCGTGGTCGCGCACACCTCGCGGTGTCTTGCACTCTACTATGCTGGCCGCTTCGAGGAAGCGCTCGCGCACTTGCGCACCATGGAAAAACGCTACGACAATGAGCAAGACCCGGAGTTGGCCCATAAATACGCCGTGGACCGCCTTGTTGTTGGCTATCAGCACGGCAGTTGGCTGTTATGGTTACTGGGTCAGGCCGACGCGGCAGCGCGAATGGAACGCAAGTTACATGCCCATATCGCAGCCCATCCGCACCCCTACAGCTATGCGCAGGCACTCACATCGGGTGCGTCGGTTTACGTTCTGCGCCGCGAACCCGACATTATGCTAGAGCGCGCCCGTGCAGGCATCGAATTTGCGCGATCCAAAGGGAAAGAGGTCTGGGTCGATCATGGAAATTTCTGGATTGGCTGGGCGCTCAGTGAAAAGGGTGATCTGGTTGAGGGGGGTAAGCTGCTCGAATCCGCACTGGAGCGTTATGTCGCCAGCGGTACAGGCTCGTCCCTTCCCAAGTTTTACGCCTTGGTGGCAGAAAACCACGTGCGTGCCGGAAAGATTGACGAGGCAGATTTGATGGTTCGAAAGGCTCTGGAGCGCATCGATAGCTTTGGAGAACAGTGCTATCTGCCAGAGTGCCGCAGGATAGAAGCCGCCGTCCGAGTAAAACAAGGCACACCTTTTAGCGAAACGCGCGCTATTTTGGACTCTGCCCTCTCAGTTGCGCAGGCGCAGAAAGCGCAAGGATGGCAGTTGCGGCTGAAACGGGATCTCGCGCAGTTGCTTCTGGAAGCGGGCCATCGCCAGGAAGCAGTAGATATACTCTTGCCAATGCTCGAAAGCATGAGCGAGGGACAGGACACAGCAGACTACAGGGAAGCAAAAGCGCTGCTGTCAGAGGCCTGACAAGCTACCCCAATCGGGGCCAAAGCTCTCGCAAAACGCGGTCCGGAATACCGAAAAGCGGAGCGCCTGCGCGCTCCGCAATTTCTTTACTGTAAGGCCTTGTCGGTAATGGCGTGAGTCCATGCGCCCTCTGGCGCTTTGGTGATGACCGGATCGGAGCCACCGGCCAGCAGGGATTCAACAGTGCGCTCATAGTCTGCGGTATCCAACGCACCGTTCGATCCAGCTGTCAACTTGGCAATTTCGCCCATCATTCTGACCTGATGCGCCTCTGTCTGCGCGCCCGTTTCGTCATAGTCGAGCACAATCATCGCTGCATCTTCAGGGTTTTCTTCGGCCCACTTCCATCCCTTCATCGATGCCCGGACAAAACGCACCATTTTGTCTTCAAATGCGGCGTCGGCGAGGTTTTCCTCCAGAACGTAAAGACCATCTTCCAGTGTCGCAACACCTTGATCTTCGTATTTGAATGTCACCAACTCTTCGGGCGAAATGCCTGCGTCAATCACCTGCCAGTATTCGTTGTAGGTCATTGTCGACACGCAGGCAGCCTGCCCGTTCAATATGGGGTCAACGTTGAAGCCCTGCTTCAGAACTTCCACGCCAGCATCGGAGCCGTCCGTGGGCAAGCCAAGCTGGCTCATCCAGCTCAGGAACGGGAATTCATTGCCAAAGAACCAAACGCCCAGCGTCTTTCCAGCAAAATCGCCTGTTGTCGCGATGCCCGCATCTTTGCGGCACGTCAACATCATGCCAGAAGACTTGAATGGCTGCGCAATATTGACCATTGGCAGGCCCTTCTCGCGCGCCGCAAGGGCCGCAGGCATCCACTCAACGGTTACGTCCGCACCGCCACCGGCAAGAACTTGTGTAGGCGCAATGTCAGGTCCGCCAGGCTTGATGGTGACATTCAGGTCTTCTTCTTCATAAAACCCGTTTTCCAGCGCCACGTAGTACCCCGCAAACTGCGATTGTGTGACCCATTTGAGTTGCAATGTGACATCATCGGCCGCGTAGGCGGTTCCAGATGCCAGACCGAATGCAAATGCCGCGGCCGTTGTTAGCTGTTTCATGAGTTTTCTCCCTTTTTTTGTAGTCATCGTTGTCGTTATCGTTGTGATGGATGCCAGAAAGTCACCCGTTTTTCGATCACGGCTACAAGGCCGTAAAACGCTGTTCCAACCAACGCCGCCACCGCAATTTCAGCCCATACAAGATCAATGGACAAGCTGCCAACGCCAGTCGATATCCGAAATCCCATGCCCCTCGTTGGAGAGCCAAAATATTCAGCAACTATCGCGCCAATCAATGCAAGTGTCGTCGCAATCTTCAAGCCGTTGAACACAAATGGCATCGCGGCCGGAAGGCGTAATTTGATCAGTGTCTGCATATAATTTGCCGCATATGTGCGCATGAGGTCGCGTTGCATCGCATCCGTCGCGCGCAATCCCTGGACCGTATTGACCAGGATGGGGAAGAATACCATGACAACCACAACAGCTGCCTTTGACTGCCAGTCAAATCCGAACCAGTTGACCATGATCGGCGCCACCCCGACGATGGGCAGAGCGGCAAAGAAGTTCCCAATCGGCAATAGACCACGCGTCAGAAAGGCGGAGCGATCAATGGCGATCGCACATATGACCGCAGCAACAAAACCTATAGCAAAGCCCCGCAGCGCACCTTTCAAAACCGTCTGTACAAAGTCGACCCATAGAATATCGGTAGATGCCGCAAAGGTCTGAGCAACCAAGCTCGGCGGTGGCAAAATGACCTGGCTTACGTTGAGCCCCCGAACGATCCCTTCCCAAAGGACCAGCAGTGTTAGACCAAAAAGTACAGGCACGGCAATTCGCACGGCTTTGCTTTCCCGCCAAGGACCGTTTGCCAGCCAGATGTTGAGACCCCAGGCGGCAATCCAGATCACTATTGCGAGACCCAATGCGTTCATGGCTGCATCCCCATGCGCCCAACGGCCAGACGCTGCGTGAGGTCCAGCAATGTCACAAGAAGACCGGCTAAAATTGCGGCTGCAAAGAGAGCAGACCAAATGGCGAGAGGTGTGCCGAACTGATCCCCGATCAGGATGCGCGCGCCCAGACCGGAAATCGCGCCAGTTGGCAATTCACCTACAATTGTTCCAACAAGTGCCGCTGCGATACCAACTTTCAGCGACGTGAACAAATAAGGCACCGAAGCTGGCAGTCGCAATTTCAGAAAACTCTGCAAACCCGTGGCATCATATGTCTTTAAAAGGTCTAGCTGTGAAACTTCGGGCGCGCGCAACCCTTTCACCATCCCGACGAGCACTGGGAAATAGCAGAGATACGCCGAAATGATCGCCTTGGGTAATCCTCGGTTTTCCACGCCCAACTGGCTGGACACTACGATGATCATCGGGGCGAGTGCGACAATCGGGATGGTTTGACTAATGATGGCCCAGGGCATCAGGCTCATATCAGCGACACGCGAATAGACGATCGCAACTGCACCGATGATCCCCAGCGACGTGCCGAGCACAAATCCCCAAAGTGTGGATTGCAGGGTGATCCACCCATGATATATCAGCGATCTTTTTGACCACGCACGCCCTTTCAGAGCCATCGCACCGGTGGTTTTCCAAAGCTCCTGCCCCACTTGAGCGGGGGTCGGCAGGCGTGGACGATCCAGGTCGTATCCCGCTTTGACGTGGGACGCATTGTTGGCCATCAAGTGCCAGACCGAGACCGCCCGCCGCTCAACCGATCCTTCCGGAACGATTGTGGCGCCACCGCGCTCTGCCTGATCCAAAGCCACACGAATATTCATTGGTGCAACCGCAAGATACCAGATGGCAACAAGAACACCGAGAACCGTCAGGACAGGAATTACCGACCGCATGGCGTGCACCATCGATCTTCATTGTTCCAAAAGCACTCAAAACGGACGAAAGCTAAAATCGGTCGATCCTTGAGTATTTTAAGAACAATGAAAGAAATTTGTCGTGAGATAGCACTGCGGTACAGGCTGGAGAGCCGATGACCGTGAACGATGAAAGAGGGGACCGCGCCCTCACACAAACGGCGGATTGGTTGCGGGGGGATGATTCCGTCGTCTCCCCGGACCGATATCCGTTTGCGACTATTCATAGGAATGTCCCGCCCGCAGCCCCTCACGCACCCGGTGTGCTACTTCGAGAAACTCCGGGGTCTCACGCAAGTCCAAAGGTCGTTCTTTGGGCAACGGGCTTTCGATCACGTCTGTGATCCGTCCAGGGCGCGGGCTCATCACGACAATCCTCGTAGACAAGTATACCGCCTCCGGAATGGAATGGGTCACAAAGGCAATTGTCTTTTCCGTGCGCGCCCAGAGTTGCAGCAATTGTTCGTTAAGGTGATCACGCACGATCTCGTCCAACGCGCCAAAGGGCTCATCCATCAAAAGAATATCTGCATCGAAGGCCAAAGCACGGGCGATCGATGCGCGTTGCTGCATTCCCCCAGAAAGCTGCCAAGGATGTTTCTTTTCGAACCCGTTAAGGTCCACCATGTCCAGCACGCGCGTCACCCGTTCCGCCCGCTCAGCCTCGGAGTAGCCCATGATCTCCAGGGGCAGCCTGATGTTCCCGCCAATCGTACGCCATGGGTAGAGACCTGCGTGCTGAAAAACATACCCGTAGGCCCGCGCGCGGCGCGCTTCATCTGGTGTCATGCCGTTGACCGACAACACCCCTCCTGTGGGCGATTCAAGCCCGGCGATACAGCGCAAGAACGTCGTTTTCCCACAACCCGATGGGCCAATGAACGAAACGAAATCGCCCTTGTTGATGGTGAGATCAACATCGCTCAGTGCGTGAACGGGTCCATCACCCGTCTGAAAAACGAGATTGAGACCATTGGCCTCTATCGTTGTTGCTGGCGCGTCTTCAGAGACGAATTGCTGGCTTTGCATTTGCGCGATACTGTCCGAAATTGCCTTTTAGTTCCTTACATCGGGTCCAGCGTCAATCTGCATTTTGACCAGATTTATTCTGTCCTGCTCTCAGACGCCGGTTGCTGGAATGCCACTGCGTTCCACCGGACGCGGTGCTGTTAATTCTTTCCATGTGCTCAGCGCTTTGTTTGTCACGCCATTGCCCTGCCTGGAGACGAATTTGCCGTGACCCTCCTCAGTACGGACCTCGCCATCGTGGATAGCGACTTTGCCGCGTGTGAGTGTAAAACGCGGCAATCCATTTACGTCTTTTCCCTCGAACACATTGTAATCAATTGCAGATTGTTGAGCCCCGGCGGTGATGGTCTTGGACTTGTTTGGATCCCAAACCACCAGATCTGCATCCGCACCGACCGCAACAGCGCCTTTGCGAGGGTAGCAGTTGAGTATCTTGGCAATATTGGTGGACGTTACCGCAACGAATTCGTTCATGGTCAATCGCCCGGTCATAACGCCGTGGGTCCAGAGCATTGGCATCCGGTCTTCCAGACCACCCGTGCCGTTGGGGATTTTGGTGAAATCACCGACGCCATAGCGCTTCTGATCGGTCGTGAAGGCGCAGTGATCCGTCGCAACAACGGACAGCGATCCCGCCTGCAACCCGGCCCACAGACTGTCCTGATGCTGTTTATTGCGGAAAGGTGGTGACATGACGCGCCGTGCTGCGTGGTCCCAATCGGGATGGGCGTATTCGCTATCATCAAGCGTGAGGTGCTGAATAAGCGGCTCTCCCCAAACCCGCTTGCCTTGCTGGCGCGCACGGCGGATGGCCTCATGCGCCTCTTCACAAGACGTATGCACGACATAAAGCGGGACACCTGCCATGTCCGCGATCATGATGGCGCGGTTGGTTGCCTCCCCCTCGACCTGTGGCGGGCGGGAATAGGCATGCGCTTCGGGGCCCGTGTTGCCCTCTGCCAAAAGCTTTGCGGATAGCTCAGCCACCACGTCGCCATTCTCGGCATGCACCATCGCAATGCCACCCAATTCCGCCAGCCGGTTGAACGACGAGTAAAGCTCGTCATCGTTCACCATCAAAGCCCCTTTGTAGGCGAGGAAGTGCTTGAAGGTGTTGATGCCGCGCTCTTCGATGACCGTTTTCATGTCGTTGAAGACCTGCTCCCCCCACCACGTTACAGCCATGTGAAAGGAATAGTCGCAATTGGCACGGGTCGACTTGTTGTCCCAGCGTTTGATCGCGTCAAGCAGGCTTTCGCCCTGATTGGGCAAGCAGAAATCCACCACCATCGTGGTGCCGCCCGCCAGCGCCGCTCGCGTGCCACTTTCGAAATCATCCGAAGAATACGTCCCCATGAACGGCATCTCCAGATGCACATGCGGGTCGATCCCGCCCGGCATCACGTAACAACCGCTTGCATCAAGCGCCTCGTCACCCGTCAGGTTTTCGCCAATTTCAATGATCCTACCGCCATCGATCAACACGTCGGCCTTGTAGGTCAGATCGTGGGTGACGATGGTGCCGTTTTTGATGACTGTGGTCATGATGTGCATTCCTTGATGAGTTAGGGCTCAGGGCTAGTCGACGATCTCGGCGGTGTTCAGCACAGCATGTAACAAAACATCCGTGCCCGCCTGGGCCCATTCCTTGGTGATTTCTTCCGCTTCATTGTGGCTCAGGCCATCAACGCAAGGACACATGATCATCGCCGTGGGCGCCACGTCGTTTATCCAGCACGCATCGTGGCCCGCGCCGGATACGATATCCATATGGCTATAGCCCAGCTCCTGCGCTGCATCGCGAACCGCCCCTACGCAGGTTTCGTCAAAGGCAGGCGGATCGAACTGCCCGACGATATGGCAGTCGAAACTGACACCAATGTCCTCGCAGATTTTAGGCGCGCGCTGCATGAATTCATCGACCATTCCGTTCAGCTTATCCAGAAGGTGGGTCCGCATATCGACTGTAAAGACAACCTTGCCCGGAATAATGTTGCGACTGTTCGGGTAGACATCGATATGACCGATGGCGCCCACCGCGTTCGGCTGGTTTCGCATCGCAATTTCATGCACCAGCTCGGTGACCAATGCCAGACCACGGCCAGCGTTCTTACGCATGTTCATGGGTGTCGATCCCGTGTGGCTCTCCTTGCCTGTCACGGTGCATTCGATCCAACGCAGCCCCTGCCCGTGCGTTACGACACCGATATCCTTGCCTTCGGCTTCGAGGATCGGACCCTGTTCAATATGCAATTCGAACATGGCGTGCATCTTGCGCGCACCGACCTCTTCGTCACCGACCCAGCCAATGCGCTTTAGCTCATCGCCGAATTTCTTGCCCTCTGCATCCTCTCGGTCGTACGCCCAGTCCTGCGCGTGCTTTCCCGCAAAGACACCGGACGACAACATGGCCGGCGCGTAGCGGGTCCCTTCTTCGTTTGTCCAATTGGTGATGACAATCGGGTGTTTGGTCGTCACATCCAGATCATTTAGCGTGCGCACTACTTCCAACGCTCCAAGAACGCCCAGCACACCGTCATACTTCCCACCGGTGGGCTGCGTGTCTAGGTGTGAGCCCATATAAACAGGCAGCGCGTCCGGGTCTTCACCTGCCCGTGTTGCGAACATGTTGCCCATGGTGTCCACGCCCATCTCAAGCCCTGCATCATTGCACCATCTTTTGAAAAGCGCGCGGCCTTCTGCATCTTCATCCGTGAGGGTTTGGCGATTGTTTCCGCCAGCAACGCCTGGACCGATCTTGGCCATCTCCATCAGGCTGTCCCAAAGACGATCCGGATCGATACGCAAATTCTGGCCGCGTTCCATTCTTCTTCCCCTGTATGCCAACATCTTTCGGATTGCGCGATTCCTCGCGTGTGCTCAGCGTGGGCTTATCTTGCACCAAGGGTCAACATTTTTTGACCATTTGGACAGAAAAATGCGACAGCGTTCTTGGAAAGAGTTGAAACCTGCACGCCCTGCGGGCAATGTGTAGCTTAGGCCCCAGCTTTGGGAGATCGTCGCATTCTTGCCTGATCGCCCTGCCAGAGCGCCGTGAGTTCAACTGGAAACAAGCAACACTCATGACATTTGGCGGTGCAGATTAATGACGATGGTTGAAAAGGCAGCGATGGAGAAAGGGGCCGACTCCAAGAAATCAAAGCTCACCCGCATCCAACGCGAAAAACGTGAACAAATCCTGCGTGCAGCGTTGGATGTATTCGCGATAGAGGGGCTCCGCGGGGCAACTTTGGCCAAGATCGCCGATGCCGCAGGCATGTCCAAACCGCATGTCGTCTACTACTTCGGCAGCAAGGACGCGATCTATACCGATCTGCTGGAAAGTCTCTTGGAGACCTGGCTCAGCCCGTTGCGTGAGCTTTCCGCGGAAGGCGAACCGCTTGCAGAAATCCTGACCTATGTGCGTCGAAAACTGCGGATGTCGCAAGATATGCCCCGGGAAAGCAAACTGTTCGCAACCGAGATCCTGCATGGTGCACCGCGCACCGTGGACCAACTTTCTGGTGAACTTAAGTCACTGGTCGATGAGAAAGCAGCGGTCATCGAAAAATGGAGCAGTGAGGGAAAGCTGGCGAATGTTGATCCGCATCACCTGATTTTCTCCATTTGGGCCATGACGCAGCATTATGCGGATTTCGACGTTCAAGTCTGCGCGATCCTTGGACAACCGCGTGCCGAACAGCTCTTTGACGAGGCCGACGCGTATCTCACAGACTTTTTCGTACGGGCCTTGCGCCCGACCGTTGAATGAACAACGATCGGGGTCGCCCTATTCAGCCGCCGTCGCAGATGGATTGTTCGGATGCGTCGTCCAGTCGGCAAAGGCTTCCTCGACCACTTTCCCTGTACGCTCGTCCATGCTTCCCGGCTCAAGCGTCTCCATGGTGATGCAATTCTCCACCGGGCAGACGTTGACACATAGATTGCAGGCCACGCACTCATCATCTTTCACGTCGAAGACGCGTTCCGGCGACATTGAAATCGCCTGGTGCGATGTATCCTCGCACGCCGCATAGCATCTGCCACATTTGATGCAGAGGTCCTGATCAATTCGCGCCTTGGTTACATAGTTGAGGTTCAGGTACTGCCAGTCAGTAACATTCGGAACCGCGCGTCCAACAATTTCATCGAGTGACGCGTGGCCTTGTTCATCCATCCATTGTGAAAGACCCGAGATCATCTCCTGAACCACTTTGAACCCATACGTCATGGCAGCCGTGCAGACCTGAACATTGCCGGCGCCCAATGCCAAGAATTCTGCCGCATCCCGCCAGGTCGTGATGCCGCCGATCCCCGAAATCGGCAATCCGCGCGTCTCGGCATTTCTGGCGATTTCGGCGACCATATTGAGGGCAATTGGCTTAACGGCAGGACCACAATATCCACCATGCGTCCCTTTTCCGTCAATCATCGGTTCAGGCGACATGGTATCAAGGTTCACTGAAGTGATCGAATTGATCGTATTGATCAGGCTGACGCCATCCGCGCCACCTTTCTTGGCAGCCTCCGCCGGATAAAGGATGTTTGTGACATTTGGCGTGAGTTTCACGATGACAGGCAAGTCCGTGGCTTCCTTGCACCAGCGGGTCACCATTTCGATATATTCCGGAACCTGCCCAACAGCTGACCCCATGCCGCGCTCGGCCATGCCATGCGGGCATCCGAAGTTCAGCTCGAAACCATCGCAGCCCGTGTCTGCGATTTTCGGCAAGATCTCTTTCCAGGCCTGCTCTTCGCAGGGCACCATCACCGAAGCGATCAGGGCGCGGTCGGGGTAGTCGCGTTTGACGCGTGTCATTTCCTGCAGGTTCACGTCAAGTGGTCTGTCGGTGATCAGTTCAATGTTATTGAGCCCCAATAACCGACGGTCAGCCCCCCATATCGCGCCGTATCGCGGACCATTCACGTTTACAACGGGCGGTCCGTCCATCCCCAATGTCTTCCAGACCACACCGCCCCATCCGGCATCAAAGGCCCGCCGGACATTGTATTCCTTGTCGGTTGGGGGGGCTGACGCCAGCCAGAAAGGGTTGGGTGATTTTATGCCACAAAATGTGCTGTTCAGATCGGCCATCAGCCTTCTCCCATCAGTTTGGAATGCATGTCTTCTGCGGCATCGCGGCCTTCAGCAACTGCCGTCACGGTAAGATCATCACCCCCTGTCGCACAATCGCCTCCTGCCCAAACGCCATCGAGGGATGTACGACCAAAGTTGTCGACGGCGATTTTCCTGCCCTCTAGCTGGATGTTGTCTGGAACGGGCCCCAGCGTCTGCCCAATCGCCTTGAAGAGTTGATCGGCCGGCAAGGTAAATGTTTCATCCGACGTGACGAGCTTGCCGTCCTGCTGTTCGGTGTAGGCAAAGCGTACGGCCGTGAGACTTCCGTTTCCCTCAATGCCAACAGGTGCCGCGTCAAAGACCAGCCGCACACCTTTCTGTTGCGCAAGGTCTTGTTCGAATTTTGACGCGGGCATCGCATCCTTTCCGCGCCGATAGACGATGGTGACATCCTCAGCCCCAAGCAGTTTTGCCTGCACCCCGGCATCAATTGCCGTCATGCCCCCGCCAACGATGACCACCCGCCTGCCTATGGGAAGGGTCGTAAGATCAGTGGCTTGCCGAAGGTCAGCAATGAATGCGACGGCATCGTCCACGTGGTTCTTGTCTTCGCCCTCAAGCGATAAGGCGTTCACGCCCGAAAGCCCCATCCCAAGGAATACGGCATCAAACTCGTTCTGAAGGTTATCCAATGAGATTTCCGTCCCTAGCGACCGGCCATAACGGATGTCGATGCCGCCGATCTTCAGCAACCAGTCGACCTCCTTTTTTGCAAAGTCATTTGTCGATTTATACGCAGCGATCCCGAATTCGTTCAGACCGCCCCCTTTTGGACGGGCCTCGTATATCACCACGTCATGACCATACATCGCCAAACGGTGAGCGCAGGCCAGACTGGCCGGTCCCGCTCCCACAATGGCAACGGTTTTACCTGTCGACGCAGACCGAGTGAAAGGGTGGGTGTCATCCTCCATCAAGACGTCTGTGGCATGGCGTTGCAAACGCCCGATTTCCACGGGTTTGCCCTCAGCAATTTCCCGAACACAGGCCTCTTCGCACAGCGTTTCGGTAGGACACACACGTGCGCACATTCCACCAAGAATGTTCTGGTTCAGAATTGTCCTGGCGGCAGCTTCCGGCGTTCCAGTCGCAATTTGTCGAATAAACAGGGGGATATCGATCGACGTCGGACAGGCCGTGACACAAGGTGCATCATGACAGAAATAGCACCGGTCCGCAGCCACCAAGGCCTCATGATCGTCATACGGGGGGTGCAAATCGGAGAAATTTGACTGGACTGAAGCGGCATCGAGACGTCCCGATGAGACGCCGCTTTTTCGCATTGAAGAGGTCATGGCTGATTCCCGATGGTTTCCATGTTCCAAAATGGAGCACATATTTGTATTTCTGACCAGATGGTAAAAAATTTAATGGTCAACCGCCACTGCTTTCTGCCCGCTCGTCAACGATTTGCTGAAATGAGGAGCAGTTTCGGACCCTTTTGTTCGGGCGAGGTCAGGCGCGAAACGCTACGGAGCCGCAAAATCCAGCGGACACCCTCCAGCACTGGCAAGCCCGACATCCGTCGCGTCGTCAGCACAAATTGCGACAGATTTCGCCCGAAGCGGTTAAACCAGTGGCCGAAATTGGGTCCTTCCGGCCAACCAAGTTTCGAAGCCTTCGCCAGATCATTCGACAAATGAAACGGAAAGAACGGGATCTCCCGGCAGGCCGTTATAGGTTATGGTCGCGCCTCCACCTGATTTTGCCGCGGGATGAAGCGGGCCAATGGACCCAACGCTGACCAGATCACCGGGCTTCAACGTAATACCGGTCGAGACGAGCCAAGTCACGGCATTGGCAGGATGCCCCAAGACTGCCGCGCCGGGCGCTTCAGAAAGAACCGTACCTTCCGCGTTTCTGACGGAGACCTGCATCTCTCCCAATGCCCGTGTCATTTCGGCGGCATCATCTACGGGAATTGCGTCTCCTAGAATACCGAGACGTGCGCCAACCCCCATCGCAGTGATGGTGGCACCCGTCAGTGGCTCACCCTTGGCCACCATGATGTCCGGCAACTCCATAAAGGGATGGACCGCACTGACATGCATCATCACTTCTTCGGGCGAGGTCGCGGCATTGATGTCATCAGAGGCGACAACCAGTATCAGATCCGCCTCAAACAGTGGGATAGTACCGAAATTGACCGGTACTTCTGCACCATTGCTCAACATCATATCGCGATAGAGAACGCCGCCCACAGGTTCGTTTACACCAAAGCGGTCCATGGCTGGTTTTGACGTCAGACCCGCCTTGTACCCAATCACCGGTCCAAGATGGCTTTCGAGCGCTGCAACCACCTTTTGCTGCGTACACCGTGCATCTTCGATGCTTCCCGACTTTCCAAGCGCCACGGCAGGTGTCTTGTCGAGAAACGATTGAACAAAGGCGGCCACCTCCGCATCGTCTGCGCATTTCGCATATGCCGATTGAGGCAGGAACAGTGTCAGAGCTAAAATCAAGACCCGGTGCATCTGGTGTCTCCCTTAAATGCTGCATCATCCGATTGAGGACCAACGGGTGATAACGTTCAGTTTGAATTGCAAAGGCACTGTACCACCACTGATGGCCGACCACGAGAAAAACGAATAGTCGTCGTGACCTCGCCGTTTGACTTGTCGGTCTATCGCTACGTGTCCTCTTTCAAATTGGCGTTCTATCCTGGACGCTGGTCTTTTGACTTGCGTTGAATGCATCGCCGTCCGATAGGTTCGTATGTTCAAGAACCGCGCCATCGTCTTCATCCTGATTACCCTGATGATCGACGCAATTGGCATAGGTATCGTTTTCCCGATCATGCCGGATTTGATGGACCGCGTTGGCGCGGGCGATACAGGACAGGGAGCATTTTGGGGCGGGTTACTCATGGCGGCCTATGCCGGTGCCCTTTTCCTATGCGGCCCCATCGTCGGGAGCATTTCGGATGCCGTCGGACGCAGACCCATACTGATTGCGGCGCTTGTCATGCTGGCGGTTGATTACGTGATCATGGCCATGGCCGACACTTTCTGGCTGCTTTTGCTTGGGCGAACGCTCGCGGGGCTGGCAGGGGCCACCTATATTACAGCGACGGCCTATATTGCCGATATCTCGTCGCCGCAGGAAAAGGCCGCGAACTTTGGTCTGATTGGTGCAGCCTTCGGTATCGGTTTCGTTCTTGGTCCGGCGATTGGTGGCATTGCGGCCGAGATAAGCCTGTCAGCGCCTTTCTGGATCGCAGCGGCCTTATCCGCAGCCAACGCAGTGTTTGGCTACTATGTGCTGCCTGAGAGCCTGACACCCGATAAGCGCCGTCCTTTCGGCAAACGCGATCTCAATCCGTTCAAATCCATATTCGATGCTTTTCGGTTACCCGGGCTCGCAGTGCCATTGGTGTGCATTTTCATGTTTGAATTCGCGAATATGGTCTATCCGACACTTTGGGCCTTTTGGACCCGCGAAGTCTTTAACTGGTCGACACTATTTATCGGGCTGTCGCTTGCCGCATACGGCGTATTGCTGGCATTGGTGCAAGGTGTTCTGATGCCACTCTTTATCCGCTGGATGGGAGATTATCGCACTCTGATGCTCGGCATGGTTTCCGCATTGATTGGTATGATCGGCTTTGGCTTTACCGGAACGCTTGCAGCGCTCGTTGTTTTTCTGTTGCTGGCTGCCTTGTCCGATCTTGTCCCTGCACTGATGACCGCGATGGCATCCAACCAGGTTGATGATGACCGGCAAGGTGTTGTTCAGGGTGTTATCGCGTCTTTATCCTCTGTTGCCGCGATCCTGTCACCGATTTTCATGACCGGATTGTTTCAAGCCTCAGTTGATGAGACGGGCTATTACTTGCCCGGCGCTCCGTTCCTTTTTGCGGCGTTGCTTGTTTTGGCTATGATTCCTTTGGTGATCCGCTTGCGAGGGCATGCCTCGGTTTAAGTACCGACCAGCAGTCGAACGGTTCACCGGAAAGGCGAGTCCGGCCGCAGAGGGGATCGAAACTATAATTACCGACCCGATCGGTTCGGGTCGGCAGATAACAGGATTGCTTGCATCCAGCGAATTATGCGGTCTGAGCGTTGTGCCCAAAATACATGAACTCTTTGTTCATCCCTGCCACGTCCGAGGTGTTGAGCGTCAAGCTCGCGCTGTCCAGCTCTTTATAGCTCGCCTGAGCCTTGACCCATTCATCAGCATTCTGAAGTGTCGTCAGAGTATAGCTGGTGGTTTCGTTAAGATAATGGGTCGGGATCACCACTTTGGGGTTCAAACGCGCGACGATATCATCGCCCTGCCCGTAACTCAGAATGTGTTGAGAGCCGTCTATCGGCAAAGTCAGGATGTCAATTTCGCCAATTGCATCCCAAAACTCTTGCGGTGGATTGTGGCGGTTGTCCCCCCATATCAGAGTCCGGATACCACCAGTCTCTATCACATAAACCACCATATCCATATGGCTGACGTTGTTCGGTGGGCAGGCCTCGACGCCAAACTCCGCCAGCGCATCCGTCCAGTTATACCATCCCGGCGCAACGCAGGCGTGTTTGTCCGCAAAGCCGGTAATCTTGATATCCGCAAATTCAAAGTTCCCAACCATCCGGTCCAAGACCATCGTAGAGACCGGCCGATGAATCGCGTCATGGTCAAAGTGGGTGTGTGTCGACATGCATATATCCACCGGCGTTTCCGGGAATTCGTTCTTGAACCAAAGCCCCCAGGCACCGGATGGATCATCGCGCCACGGATCAAACAACACGGTGGCACCCCCGGGTGACGTGAATTTCAGGGCACAGTGACCATAGAAATCGATGCCGACATCACCCTCCACCGCAGCACCTGTTGTGTTTTGCAATTCAATGACACCGTTGTTATTTCCAGGCTGGGTCCAGTCAGTGGACTGAGCCTGCACCGATGTGCTCGACATTAAGGAAGCAGCACCTCCCACACCAGCCGCGCCTGCTGCCATAAAGAACGACCGTCGCGACAGGCCTTGTGTCAAATTCTCCTCTTCACCGCGTATCAGCGTCGGTTCGAGTTTCAGGTCTTCTCTTTCCATTATTTCAGCCCCCTGTTTTGAGATTTCTTGCCGGGAACGCCCCAACCACAGCTAGAGTAGCCGTGGACGAAGACTCAGATTGCATGGGAAAAATAAGGGGGAAACATGGGGAGAAACCCCGTGTTTTATTGAATTGACAAAAGCTTGCTGCGCAGATTTTGACCGCTTTTGCGCAGCCCCAACTTTTTACGAATGTTGTTGCGGTGAAACTCCACCGTGCTGGGTTCACGCGATAGGGTGCGCGCGATGTCCTTGGTTGTATGTCCTCGCATGATCATTTGCGCTACTTCCTGTTCAGAGGGTGTCAGCGCCTCAAATACAGTCGCAAGGTGCCCGGACATCGAAGCCGTGATTGAGACAAGGTTTTGCTCTACCATGTCCAGATAGATCGTGGCTTTTTCGTCATGGATAAGGCGGGCTCGTAAGGTCCCGAGTATAGGGATAACCATCCCCTTGATTTGACGCAGGAACTTGGTGTCATAGGCGTCACGAGATTGCTCCACGTTATCCAGCAGAATTCGCAGCGCTGTGTTGGCTTCTTCGAGCTCGGAAGTCCGTTCGGCAACACGCGTTTCGAGCTGATCCAGCATCGCTTGCAATTGCTTTTCAAGACGCGCCCGCACATCGATTTCGACCAACAACCGAAGATCTGCTTCAATGACCCTTGCGAATTCTTTTACCCCTTCGCTGAACAACTTCGCCTGACGGTTTCGCCGCGTGTCCAGCATGCAGATGGTGCCAAAGACAGATTGATCGGGCCAATAAAGCGGATACCCGACATAGAAGCTCATCTGGTGCTCCATATCGTCATTGTCGACCCATCTCGGATCACAGGTAGCGTCTTCGACCACCAATTCGCCATCCTTGAGGACGCCGTAGCAGTAGAGCTTCTCGTTCAGCGTAAAGCGCCGACCGACGTCGTAAGGGTTGCCTTTCGTTCGGCTGGATACAAAGACCGAATGGCTGGGAGCATGCGTGCGCATGACCAAGCTGGCTGGCACATCCGCCAGACGGGCGATCAGATCAACAATACGCTGCCAGTTTTCAATGGTCTGATCCGGTATGTCGGGCTTGTTCTCAGCCATATGGCTCTGTTCCATTCACAACTCGAGAAAAGGTTAGGTGGGGCTCACCAACCTGTCCAGCTTTGGAACGCACACTGGAGCCGATCGCGATAAAAGCAATTCAAAATAGATCATGGACCTCGCACAAGCCGGAGAATTTACCACCCAATCCGAAGCCTCAGGAGGTATTGTCCTTAAGGAATTCGACCAACTCCCGAAGTGCTGCCGCAGGATTTTCCAATTGCGGCATATGTCCAACACCAGGCAGCGTTGTGAAAGTCGCGTTTTTGACGGCATCATTCAGTGCTTTGCCACGTTCTAGCGGGATCCATGGGTCGTCTTCTCCCCAAATGATCTTGGTAGGGCATCTGAGTTGATCGAAGAACGGTTCAATTTGTGCGGTATATTTTTCATCTGCTTGCGCAAACTGGCGATAAAAACTCTGCCAGCCGCCCGTCGACAGCCACGGGGCGATCAATTTCTCAAGATCGGATGAATCAATTTCGCGTGCAAATGCGCCTTTGATATAGGCTTCGACGATGGCGCGATGGATGTTTGGAGGAAGCTCCTGAAAGACCTCCACGTGCTTTCCCACATGGTCAAAGAACGCTGATCCCCAGGGACGCATGGCCACAACATTCATCAAGACAAAACGTTCAAAGTCTCGATGATGCAACAGATGGGCACGTAATGTGGTGGCCCCACCAAAATCATGCGCGATCACGCGCGGTGTCTTTAGCCCCCAGTTGTCCAGCATTTCCACAAATACGCCGCCTTGGACATCGAGCGATGAACGCTGCGACGCATTCATTTCTGACTGTCCATACCCGGGCATATCGTACCAATGGACGCGAAATTGGCGTGCCAGTTCCGGAATAACCCTGTGCCATGAAAATGAGGACCAGGGCCAACCGTGTGCGAGGACCAGATCAGGACCCTTGCCGGCCCGACCCGCTGCGACCTCACCCGCCGACGTCTCGAATGTCTCAGTCAGTGACCATTCAGCCATTCCATTCCCAATCATTGCAATCCGTATTTGGACTGTGAAAACTCACTCTCTGGCGCGCAACCATCCCGCTCATTCTGCTCTGGTTCAACTCCTTATTTGCCATCCACAGCGGGACCAGATTCTTTTGGCGACAAAAACTCTCGGCGGTACGCGCTGACACCCGATAGCTGTCGATCAAAGGATCATCGCCCTTCGATAAAGCGCGTCACCTCATCCACAATCATCTGGTGTTTAGCTGCACGGGAATCCCCTCCATTGTCGCAAATGATCTCGTCGCCCGGTTCTTCCTTGGCGAGCAATTCGTAGCCGCCGGATTTGCATTGCCCCAGAAAGTCGAAGTGCGACAAAGTGGATGGCTCGATGTAGCGCACAGTCTCGGACGGCAACGCAGCGACCAAAGCACGCGACTCGACGTCCAGTGTCAGTCCAGAGTTCGCGACCGGCGCACCGAAAACGAGAATCGGGCGGATGATCTGCGTGATGCTTTCCGGATCAAAGCCTTGTGTCCCGCCAAGGTCAAACAGGGCAAACGCGCGTATCCTGGAGTCGGACAGATCTGCTTCCATTTCGGCACGGTCTCCTCGCGTATCGGCAATTTCCCAGTCCGCAAAGATTCCGCAGGTCAATTCACCAGGTGCACTGTCGCAGAACCTATCCAGATGATCCCTGTCAAAGCGCGCTCCGGCCAAGGCAAGAGCAGTGAATCCGCCGAGTGAGTGCCCCGCCATAAATATCCGGTCATCATCAATCCGCACAGGTAAGCCCTCCGGCGAAGTTGCAACGTCTATCACCCGGGAGATGTCTTTGGGCCGCTCCCAAAGCGCGCGGCGCTGATCGGGGTCGCGCAACCATGTGGAAGTCCCAGGGTGATTGATAGCTACGACGGCATAGCCGCGTCGCGCCATCGCCGCTGAGAACCATGCCTGATTATACGCATTGCCAAACATGCCGTGTGAAACAACGATCAGCGGCAGCCGTTCATTTATTGGCGTGGCATCTTTGATGACGGTATTGCTTACCCACACCTTACTTTCGAAATCGACGTCTACCGGGCTATCCGTCTCGGTCGGATACCAAAGCAGACCTTCCAGATCGCGCCGACCGGTTGGGTCCTGGACTTCAAGCGTGGTCATACCGGCCTGATAACTTTGTGCTGATGCAAAGGGTGCGACGGCCACGAATGCCGCGTAGATGACAATTGAGAAACGCTTCATGGGATGCTCCTTACTGAAAATGAACACTCCAGACCTGCGCTGCCGTTGCGATTGAAGCAACGGGGCGCGCGCCGTATACCTGTCCTTGATCATGATCCGGGACAGATTTGGCCAGAGGGAGGGCAGATGGATACGGATGCGCTCTTCAGCTTCCCGCTGCCCATGTTGACATCGGTATTATGCACGGCGATTTCGGTCCTTGTCTGGCGACTGAACCTGGGACCAAGGCGAACAAGTACCCTGTTTTCGCTGGTATTTGCCTTGGGGGCCATTCAGTCATTTCTGGTCGGATTGCGTTTCGGGTATGGCATCGAGGGTTTCAGCCCGGTGCAGCGAGTCCTTCCCTTGTTCCTCGGGCCGGTGATTTATCTCGGCTTCATCAGTCTGATGTTCGAGAGCCAGCAGCTTGCAGCAAAGATCGTATGGCATCTTTTTGCACCCGTTGTCGCCTTGGGGTGTTTCTGGTTTCTGGTCAACGATTTGCGCGCACTAGACTGGCTCATCAGCGCAAGTTATCTGTTCTACGTCATTGCTCTTGTCACGCTTTGGCGTAGTGGACCGGACAGGATGATCTTTGCGCCCGTCAATCTGGTTAGCAGCCTGTCTAACTGGGTGTTGCGCGGTAGCGGATTGCTGATTTTTCTTTTGGTTCTGGATACGGTTATTGCCCTGGACTTTGCATTTGCCCAAGGCCGCAATGTGACGTGGTTGATTTCCTTTGGAACCATCCCACTGGTTTTGATCCTTCTGGTCCTTCTCGCAACTCTGCCGCGATTATTGCCGCTGCCACCTGCGCCATCCCGCGCCGCGCAGAGCGAAGAAAAGACGGATCATTCGCATGTAATGGCCGCACTCAACTCAATCATGGTTGAAGACCGGTTGTATCTGGACCCCGCACTCACCGTTCAGCGTCTTGCAAAGCGCCTGCACATACCTGCGCGCCAAGTGTCGGCTGCGGTCAACGACACAAAAGACATGAACGTATCACAATACGTCAACGAACTCAGGCTGGCACACGCTGCAGCGTTACTGAAAGAAAGTGGTGGGAGCGTCAAGTCCGTGGCGGAAGCGTCAGGTTTCTTGTCTCGATCAAATTTTTACCGTGAGTTTCAAAGGGTCTACGGCATGTCACCCAGTGACTACCGAACATCCGCTTCATAGGGACGCATTTGCGTTTTTTCCTCTCTATTGGTCGCAGAGATGACCTTGGTCTGTGAGGTTCGCTTGCCTTAGCCTTAAGCATCAGCATGCTCGATCATGAGGTCTCGTATTGAATTGCCAAGGCAAGGCTTGCATGAATGATGCCAGGACGCCGTCACTTGGGTGCGCTGATAATGGTGAAGGGTATAAACTGAATGGAGCAGGCATTCCTCGACGGATTGAGAAAGATCGTCGGGCAACAGGGCCTTAAAGATGGCTCACAGGTGGCGCGATACAACGAAGACCCCCGCGGTCGCTTCAAAGGCAATGCGCAATTGGTCGTGCGTCCGGAAACAACAGACCAAGTCGCAAAGATCGTCACACTCTGCAATGACGCTCGCGTTGGCATCATCCCATTCAGTGGCGGAACGGGAGTTGTCGCAGGCCAACTTGTAATTGAAGATACCCCGACCCTCGTCCTATCGCTGGATCGCATGAACAGGGTGCGCGAAATCTCGACCGATGACAGCGTTCTTGTCGCTGAAGCGGGATGCGTTTTGGAGAATATTCACGCAGCGGCCGAAGAACACGACTTGGTTTTCCCGCTCAATATGGCGTCAAAAGGCAGTTGTTGTATCGGTGGCAACCTCGCCACGAACGCCGGTGGTATTCAGGTTGTTCGCCACGGCAACGCCCGCGACCTGTGCCTGGGCTTGGAAGCCGTCTTGCCCGATGGATCGGTCTATAGTGACCTTAGTCCGCTGCGAAAGAACAACACCGGATATGATCTGCGCCATTTGCTGATCGGCAGCGAAGGAACCCTGGGGATCATCACCGCCGCAACACTTGTTCTGAAGCCTGCTGATCCAGAAACAGCAACAGCGCTTTGCGCAATTGCAACCCCGGCAGCCGCCCTTGATCTTTACAAACATCTTCGCAAGCAATTGGGGGAGGGACTCTCCGCCTTGGAATTGATGAGCGGGTTTGGCCTTAAGTTGGTCTTTTCGCAGTTTCCTTCATTAACTTCACCGTTCAGGGCGAGCCACAAATGGGTCCTTCTGGTGGAAGCCGGCGGCGCGCTTGGAATAACCGAGAAGCTGGAAGCTGCCTTGGCCGAGTGTTTCGAAAAAGAATTGGTCTTCGACGCCGTGGTGGCCCAATCGGCAGCCCAGCGTCAGAGCCTCTGGAATTTGCGCGAAAATACACCGGAGGCCAATCGGTTAGCGGGCGCGTTTTGCAACAGCGATACCTCGGTGCCGATCAGTAAGGTTGGCGCTTTTATCGAGTGCACCAGAGCGAAAGTCTCAAGCGTTCATCCGGATTTGAGGATCAACACCTATGGCCATATTGGTGACGGAAACATTCATCAAAACGTCCTGCCCCCCGACGGGATAAGCAAAGAGAGTTTTCTTGAGGCGAATGCAGGCGTCATCGAAGCGGTCCGCATGGCGATCAACGACGCTACAATGCAATTCGATGGCTCAATCAGCGCCGAACATGGCATTGGCCGCCTGAAAAAGGCGGACCTGAAACAATATGCTCCGAGGCATAAGCTGGGGGCGATCAAGAAGATCAAGCAGGCGCTCGATCCAAACAACATCATGAACCCCGGTGCAATCATTGGGTGAGGCGCCGAGAGCGATACACAACCGGTCGCACGCAACCTCTGGCACCTCTGTGAAAACTGATCCACAGTCAGCCTGGGCAGACCGGAATAGAAAATCCCGAACATGATAAGAGACCTGACTGTTTCCTCATTCTATATGGGCCTGCTGGCGGCCTTTGTCGGGTATGCGGCATCTTTTGCCATCGTTCTCGCGGGGATTACCGCAATGGGCGCGTCCGAAGCGCAGGCTGCGACGGGCCTGTTCTTTGCGACGATCGGTATGGGCATCTGCAGTGTGTGGTTGCCCATGGCCACAAGAATTCCCGCTGCCGTTGCCTGGTCAACGCCGGGCGCGGCCTTTCTTGCGTCAACCGCAGCGCTTCCCGGCGGGTTTGCCGAGGCGGTAGGGGCGATGATTATGTGCGGTGGGTTCATACTGGTGACCGGACTTGTCCCGATGCTTGGCAAGATCGTCGCGTCAATTCCCAAGCCGATCGCAACCGCCCTACTGGCCGGAGTTCTTCTTAAACTCTGTCTTGCCCCTGCCCCTGCACTCGGGACCATACCGGGCCTGATAATGCCGGTTTTGGCCGCGTGGCTCATTGGACTTTCTTGGCATCGGCTTGCCGCAATGCCATTTGCGGTGATTGCCTGCCTTCTTGTACTGTTTTTCGCGGTCGAGATGCCGGGTGATGCGATGCTCCCACCGGTAAGTTTGCTCCCTGACATGGAACCCATCAGGCCCATATTCACCTTACAATCCGCGGTCTCGGTTTCGTTGCCGCTATACCTCGTGACCATGGCGGGCCAGAACATCCCAGGCATCGCTGTTTTGGAGCTCAACAACTATCGTGTGGACCGGTCTTCGATGATCCGAACGACAGGGCTCGTCAGCACATTGATAGCACCATTCGGCGCAGTTCCGGTCAATATGTCGGCGATCACGGCGGCCATGATGGCAGGAGAAGATGCCGGACGCGACCCGTCGGTGCGGTATTGGGCGGCCGTCATCTCAGGGATTGCTTATGTCGCCCTTGCATTCGCGGCTGCCAGTGTCACATCGCTTGCCAGCCTTGCCCCTGCTGCACTGATCACGGCGGTGGCCGGGCTTGCGCTCATTCCCGCGTTCGTGGCTTCGATTTCTGCTGCCTTTAGCGACATGGAACAGCTCGAAGCGCCAGCACTGACCTTCCTGATAGCGGGCAGCGGCATGACGCTTTTTGGTATCAGCGGCGCATTTTGGGGCGTTTTGCTCGGCACGGTTGTCTGGTTTGCGAAGTCGATCATCAGATAGGGTCGCAACCCATCGCCTTTGGCTGCCGACGCCCCTTTCAAATCGAAACGAACGGCATTGTTCAAAGGCTGAATGCCCTCAGAAAATGATCAGGCGTCACCCCTGTTGCCAAAACCTCTGCGGCAAGGTCATCGTCAGATAGCTCCGCATGAACACCTGTGCGAACCAGCGCTGTTTTGCACCCGGCATCTCGCCCACCCTTGATGTCGTGCGAAAGGCTGTCGCCCACACACAGAATGCGTTCCGCGGCAATCGAACCCAACATCTTTTTCGCCCGGTCATAGATCATTGCATGTGGCTTTCCAAACCAACGAACGGGGCCCCCCAGCTGCTGGTATTGCTGCGCGATCCGTCCTGCCGACGCCATCAGCCCCTCGGGTGTAAGCATCATCAGGTCCGGGTTCAGGCAAAGGCAAGGAACGTTGCGCGCTGCTAACTCTTTGAGCGTGGCACCATAGGCGGACATTTGTCGCGTCGGGTCGCGGCTAACAATCAATAGCAGATCGGCTTCCTGAGTATCGTCAGTTTGTTGGAGATCGACGCCATCAAGCGGGGCATCATCTCCATTCCGTATCAGAACGACAACCTTTCCACCGCGCGGGATCGAACGGCCCAAATTGTTCAGGATAAAAACACGAGCAATTTCGCCCGACGTCAGCACAGTCAGGAAATCGCCGCGACCGAAACCGTTTTTTACGAGGCGTGCGCAATTGGGTTCTGATCTTTTACCCGAATTGGATAGGATGATCGTCGGCTTGTTTCGCTTGCCCAACTGAGACAATGCGTCTGCTGCACCGTGAAAGGGTCCGCTGCCGCTCATCAAGACACCGAACTGATCGACCAGAAACGCGTCATATCGCTCCCAAAGGCTATCAACCGTGTCGTAGCAAAGCGTCATCCGGAAAAGCCAAATCGCGCAAGGACTGCCGCGCCATATGCCGCCTGAGTATTGTCAGGGCGGATCAGCGGGACACTCAGTTTTCCTTCTCGGATGCGCGTCCAGGTCGCATTCAAGGCACCGCCACCAACAGAGCGCACCGAAGCCAACTTGGGCCCACCTAGATCCAGCAGTTTCTGGTACCCCAGCGCCTCCACATCAGCGATGCCCTCCAACATGGCCTGCAGGAAATCCTCATCTTTAGCAGGGCGTGGTGTCATTCTGGGCGGCAGGTGCGGATCGGCAATCGGAAAGCGCTCGCCCGGGTGGCACAAAGGGTAGTAGCCAAGATTCAAGGGGTTCTCTGGTCTGATCAAACCGCTCAAAGCATCAATCTGCTCTGACGTGAAGTGCTCAAGTAAAACACCCCCGCCCGTGTTTGACGCCCCGCCCGCCAGCCAGAGCCCCATGATATGATGACTGTAGAGGCCGCTTTCCGGATCAAAGATCGGCTTATCTGACAAGAGTTTCAGCACCAAGGTCGTACCCAGGGAAGTCACCCCATCCCCTGGCTCCGCTGCACCCGTTGCCAGAAACGCGGCACATCCATCCGTTGTTCCCGCCAGTACTTGTGTTGCTTCCGGTAGCCCAAAGGTTTTCGCGACCTCGGCACAAAGTGGTGCGAGCGGCGTGCCTGGGGTGTAAACAATCGGTAGCAATGATGCCCGCGCGCCTGTCTTCTCAATCCAGTCCGGCCAACACCCGGTCACGGGATCATACCCGGTCTTCAGGGCGTTGTTGTCATCGGACGCATAGATCCCGCAAAGATTGCCTGCGATCCAATCTGCCTGATGGACCACTTGCGCGACATCGGGCAAGTCTTGAAACCGCAACAGCTTGGCCAGGCCACTTGTCGCGCCATGTGCGGCACTGGTTGCCGGAGCATGGTCGGCAATACGGGCGAGCATTTCCTTGTCAGTACAAGGATCATTGTACATCAGCCCCGATGCCAATGGTGTTCCCTTGGCGTCGATTGGGATCATCGTTCCAGAGGTTCCATCGACACAGATTGCACGCAGTTTGCTTCGTTCAAAATTTACACAAACCTGATGCAAGGCGGCTTTCGCTGCGCCAAGCCATCCTATTGGATCCCTGTGATCCGCACTGTGATCGCTCATAGCGGAAGCGCCCGACGCGAGCACATTACCGGCCTTGGATATCGCGATGGCCCGGGCGCCCGAGGTCCCGATATCCAATCCCACAAAGATGTCAGTTGGCATTCAGCTTCTGCCGGTATTTCTCGGCATCCCAATCCAGAAGCTCGTTGTTTTGATCTGAGCTCAGATACGAAAGCTCAGCATCACCCGGTATCCGCGCCATCACATCCGCAAGACAACGCATCATGATACGGGCAGGTCCACTTGCGCCCTTTCGCACAATGACCCCGCCACCGGGGACGATAAGCCAAACCGGCGCGGGTGCGCCGCTTTGCGTCAGTCGCTGCACGGCGTTTTCAACGGTTTCATCCTGCTTCAACGAAGCCACGGCGACCCCGCAAAAAATCACGTGATCGGGATATAAACTCCCCTCGGTGACTTGCGTAACCCGTCCTGCGTCAAGCCCCAGTTGATGCAAAGACAGATCATCCGGCAGCTCGTAGTCGGTTCCTTGAGCGCAATGTTTCAATGCCCTCAGGTCAGGCACATCCGCCACATGCGGATCGCAATGCAGCGCCTCGTGCACACGGTTTTGCAGGGAGTGCACTTCCTCAACCGTTTCACCGGCAACGATCAGGCCGTGATTTCCCAGCACGATCACATCTATCTCAGGCGTCAACACGCTTTGGACGCTTCGGGCCAGATTTGCTCCGGGTTTTGTATATCCCACAAAAGCCCAGTCAAAGCCTTCTAGTTTTTCCAAGAGCCGTTCGCGGGCGTCCTTCCGAACCGCCAAAGCCAACGTGTGGATGCAATGGGTGTGCAGGACAACGCGGTGCGGGAAAACAGCGTGCAGGCTGGTTTCGATCGAGGGGCGCAACCCGCTGCCCCCGGGAAACAGGAATTGGGCAGGTTGGTCCGCAACGGGGTCATTTGCATCCAGAGCTTGACGAATACGATCCAAATCCGTGGCTACGAAAACCTCTTTAGTCAGCGCATCCGCCAGAAGCGTTCCCGATGCCTTGATCCACATTACCGCGTCATCTTTGATCGAGGAATTGCCACCGGCACCCTGAATATGCATTGGGTTTGATCCGAAGCTGGCCGACATCCGGCACAACGCCTCGAAATCGTCAGGCGGATTCGGCAATTGTGTCATCAAACCACCTTTCAAGTGCGTCTTGTTCTTCCGCCGAGAGATGCAACCCGTGTTTCGTTCTTCGTTGCAGAATATCCTCCGCGCTCGTGGCCCACTCATGTGACGTGAGATAGGCAACCTCAGCTTCAAAAAGCAGATGGCCAAACTGATGACCCATCCCGTCCAGTGACGTTGCGTTGCCAATGATCTGGGTCATCCGCGTGCCATAGAGACGCGCATAATGTTTTGCCAAAGCGCGCGGCAACCACGGGTAATCTTCGTGCACACGGCCCAGAAAGCTCTCAAAATCCGCATCGGGCATGTCCCCGCCCGGCAATGGCTCATTCGCGGTCCAGCAGGGGGCCATTTGGGGAAACACTGCTTTCAGCTCTTCTACCGCATGCTCAGCAAGCTTGCGGTACGTCGTTATCTTGCCCCCGAAAATATTGAGAAGCGGCGCACCGCGCGCGTTGTCGAGATCAAGCACGTAGTCCCGCGTCACCGCGCTTGGATTGCCTTGACCATCATCGAAAAGTGGGCGCACGCCGGAAAAGGTCTCCAGCACATCCTCCGAATGCAACTTTTGTTTGAAATACCGGTTTACGGCTGCCACGAGGTAATCGACCTCACTTTGGTCCGCTTGCACCTCATCCGCTGAACCCTCAAAGCTGATATCCGTGGTGCCGATCAGTGCCTTGTCCCCTTCGTAGGGGTTGATGAAGATCACGCGCTTGTCGTCGTTCTGGATCAGATAGGCTTGCTGCCCTTCCCAGAATTTTGGCACGACGATGTGGCTTCCTTTGACAAGACGTACAGCCCGATTTGAATTTGTCCCGGCCACGCGCCCGATAATGTCATTCACCCAAGGACCTGCAGCGTTGACCACCGCACGGGCACGCAACGATCTTTCGGCGTTTCCATTCGTACTCTTCAGACTTGCAATCCAAACCCCGTCTTCCACATGCAGGGAAGCACAGGCCATGCGCGGCAGGATTTCGGCGCCCTTGTCTTTTGCGCCCAATGCATTCAGGACGACAAGCCGCGCGTCATCCACCCAACAGTCAGAATATTCGAACCCTTTTGTATATTTTGCGAGGATCGGAGCGCCTTCCGGGTCCCGCAGCAGATCAAGGGTGCGCGTCCCGGGCAGGCGTTTTCGCCCTCCCAAATGATCGTAGAGAAACAGGCCCAACCGTACCAGCCACGCGGGTCGGTCCATTGGGCTGTGTGGCAGCACAAACCGCATTGGCCAGATGATATGAGGTGCAGCGTTCAACAGAACCTCTCTCTCGATCAACGCTTCACGCACCAGACGGAATTCATAGTATTCGAGGTAGCGCAAACCACCATGCACCAGCTTGCCCGACCGAGAGGACGTTCCCTGGGCCAGATCATCTTTTTCGCACAAAACCACGGACAACCCGCGCCCGGCCGCATCCCGCGCTATTCCGGCGCCATTCACGCCGCCGCCAATAACAAGGAGGTCGACCGCCTCCGTCATCAGTCTTTCTCAACCTCTTGTGGACCATATCCTTCGAAAGACTTCGCCGTTTCATCTATTTCGGCTTTGGAGAGTATGTGCGGCTTGCCTGCGAGCAGGCTGTGGTAATATTGGCTCGCCAGCAGTTCCAACTCCCCCGCCAGCCACATCGTGCGGGTCATGTTCGGCCCTGCAACCACCATCCCGTGATTGGCCATCAGGCAGCCATTCGCACCTTCCATAGCCTTGATCACCGCCTGCGACAATTCAGGCGTGCCGTAGGTCTTGTAGCCCGCCACCTTGATTTCGGTCGTGCCGAAAGCCGCCATCATGTAATGGACCGCCGGGATCGGTTTGCGCAGGATTGCAAGAATGGTTGAAAACGGTGCATGGGCATGAACGACGGCCCCTGCATCAGTCTTCGACCGCAAGATATCCCTGTGAAACCGCCATTCCGAAGAGGGTTTGCAGGGTCCATCCCACTCCCCGGAGTCGTCGTCGATACGAAGTTTGGCCACCTGTGCGGGCTCCATCAACGCGGATGGAATGCCCGATGGGGTGATCAGCATGTGCTTTCCCATACGTGCCGACACATTGCCGGACGCGCCTTTGTTCATCCCCTCGCGCCCAAGCTCCTGATAAGCAGCGACAACTTCCTTGCGTAGTTCCTTTTCACTCACGTGATAATCCTCAACATTTATTCAATAGGGGTTCGCCATCGAAGTATCGGCGCACATCTTCTGCAAGTTGCTCCGCCGCAAACGTCGTTGTGCGCACCGAGGCTCCGGCGATATGCGGCGTCAGTGTTACATTGTCGAGTTGTAGAAGCGGCCAATCCGGAGGCGTGGGTTCAATCGCAAATGTTTCCAGCATCGCCGATCCGATCACCCCATCGCGCAGTGCTTCATACAGATCATCGTAATTGCAGAGCGGTCCCCGCGCGGTGTTGATCAAAAGTGCCTCCGGCTTCATCTGCGCAAGCGTCTCCTTGTTGATCATTTGCGTGGTTTCTTCGGTAACCCGGGGATGGAGGCTGACCACATCGCTGTCGCGCAGCAACTTAGCCAAGGAAACCTGTTCAACACCGGCTTGCGCATCTTCCGGGTCAAGCTGCACGTATGGATCGCACACCAGCACACGTGTACCGAATGCCCGCAGCAGCTTCGTCACGCGGGTCCCGATCTTCCCATACCCGACGACGCCAACGGTCATTTCATTCAGTTCGCGTCCGGTTGTGTCTGCCCGGTACAGATCACCTCGCCAGTTGCCTGCGCGCAGCGCCTCATGGCCGACCCGGATCTTTCGGGTTTCGGTCAGTATGGCACCGATGGTAAATTCGGCCACGGCGGACGCGTTTCGCCCGGGTGCCCGCACCACGATGACATCACGGCTTCTTGCCGCTTCGATGTCGACATTTACGGGCCCGCCGCGCGAGCAGGCTATCAGGCGCAGATTGGGCAGTTGATCCAGCATCCCTGCCGTGACCGGAGACTGGTGCATGACCAGCACCTCGGCATCGCCGATGAAGGCAGCCACCTCGTCAAAATCACCCAGATACTCCTTGATCGGAGCGTCTTCACCCCCATGGTAGCCATGTACCACCGGGCTGTTCGGCCAGTCGTTTTGTGACACTCGACAACGTATTTCCGTGCCGGTGCAAGCCCTGCGAAGTTCTGCTTCGAAAACCTCCGGCAAGATGAAATGATCACCAATGATTGCGATTTCCCGAGCAGTCACAGAACACTCCTTCGCTGTGCTAGAGTTGCCCATATCGGCCTGACCGTTTCACGCGAGGCAACGTACTCCGGATAGAGCCGATCATAGAGCGCGGCCAAGGTCGCATCCGGCGCTTCGGCTTCTGTCAGCAAAGGCGTTACCCATTCCTGAACGCAGGTCTCCATATCCGGATAGATGCCATTGGCGACCGCCGCCATCATGGCTGCGCCAGCGGCTCCGGCCTCGGCTCGGGTGGACCGGCGGACCGATGCCCCCAGTGTCGCCGACAGCGTCGCACGCAAAGAATCAGAACGCGCGGCACCACCCGTCAGGGTGACATGGTCTGGCACGCCCCCCATTGCCTCGTAACAGTCCCGCGACGCCATGCTCAGACCTTCAATTGCCGCCCGAACCAGATCCGCAAACCGATGCGCGGTCGACAGGCCAATCAGGCTGGCACGGGCGGTGTGGTCAATGAAGGGTCCGCGTTCCCCCGCCTCTGAGATATAGGGATGAAAGATCAGACCGCCGGGCAGGCTTTCGGCCATCCATTGCTCGACCCGACCGATGAGTTGTGCAGGCTCTGTATCAGCCCCCACGGCGCTGCAGACATCAGCGGCCAAATCCAAGACCCAGTCGATGTTCAATGTGCCCGCCATATTGGTTTGCAATTGCGCAGTTTGACCAATGGTTGGCATGACCATCACATACCCCGTGCGCTCTTCGGGGTTGAGATGAACGTCGGGCACAGGTTTGCAGCGGATATGGACCCCGGTGGTTCCGACGATCGTGCATCCGGTGTCCTGTCCCGGCAGATACCCGCCCCCGCCCAAGGTTGTGCAGATGATATCCACATATCCCAGCGAACAGGGTGTGCCCGCAAGCAACCCGGTTTCCGCAGCTGCGGCCTCTGACAAGCCATGGGTGGTCGCCGTACCGTCGCATATCGGCGCGAGCAGGTGTTGATGACTTTTCAAACCCAGCAGCCGTATGACATCATCGCTGTATGTTCGCGTACGGAAGTTACCAAAGGTGAAACAGGCCTCGGAAGGATCCGTTGCACGCACCCCGGTCAGGTTCAGGTAAAGCCAGTCCTTACAATGAAATGCGCACTCCGCAGCGTCGAGCTGCTCTGGCGAGTTCGCCTTCATATGCGCCAGCTGGACCCCTTGCTGACAAGCGTTGAGCCCTGTGCCGGTCGAACGGTACCGCTCAACGTCATCATCGCGGTTGCGCAGCGTCTCTGCCAGTGCGCCCCCACGTGCATCGAGCCATAGCCAGCCATCACCGACAGGTGCATTGTCTTTTCCAACCAGCCAAGTGCCATCGCCCTGCCCTGTCACGGAAATCGCTGCGACCCGCGCGGGTAAATCCGGGATTTGCTCGCCCAGGCCTCTCAAGGTTGCCGCACAATCACGCCAGGTTTGAGACAGCGATTGCGTCACCGCACCGCCGGGCCCCGAGGTATACGCATTTGGCACGGAAGCCATGTCGAGCTGGCGGCCTGAGAGGTCAAACGCTACCGATTTGATGACCGATGTCCCAGCATCAATACCTATGATGATATCCCGGCTCATCCTGCCAAACTGGCTCCGTGAGAAACCGCAACACCAGACGCGGGATCAAAGATGTGCAGATCGGAGGGGTCCAGGTGGACAGTAATCGCATCCCCTTCGGACAATGCAGCCCGGTCATGCTCAACAAGGACCAAAGCGCCCCCGGCAAACTCCGCTGCAATGTGGCTTTGATCACCAAGCCACTGATTTGCCAGTACCCGCGCCTGTGCGCCGGTTTCACTGCGTTGCACGGCGTAGGGACGCACGCCCAACATGACACTTTGCAGCGCCATGATCCGGTCATGCAGGTCGCGCGCAAACACCGAGCGCGGGAAACTCAATTCGGATCCATCCTGAAGGTCAAAGACCAAAGCCTGATCTGAGGATCTTGCCTTGGCCGGGAAGACATTCATTGGCGGCTCGCCCACGAAGGTACCGGTGAAGAGGTTGGCCGGTGCCTCCTTGATCTCATCCGGGCTGGCAAATTGCTGCAACTCGCCATCTTCCATAACCGCGATTTTGTCCGCCAAGGCATTGGCCTCTGTCTGATCATGGGTGACGAGAATTGCGGTCAGTCCCCGCTCCTTGATGTAAAACTTGATCCGGCCCCGTAGCAACGTGCGCAATTGCGGCTCCAGTTGCCCCATCGGTTCGTCCAGAAGGTAGAGGTCCGCTTCTCGGATCAAGGCCCGTGCAAGCGAGGCGCGCTGCTGCTGCCCGCCCGAGATAAACGATGGATAACGATCCAGAATGTCCGAAATCTCCAGCATCGCTGCGATCTGTTCGACCTTTCCAGCCACCTCGGCGGCAGGCTTGCCACTGCTTTTCAGGGCGAATGCAATGTTGTCACGCACCGTGACCGTCGGATAAAGCGAATAGCCTTCAAACGCCATCGCGACATTGCGTTTGACGGGTGGCAACATGTGCACCTCGCGACCGGCGATTGAAATGCTACCCCGACTGACCTCCTCGAACCCGGCGATCATGCGCAGCGTCGACGTTTTTCCACATCCGGACGAACCGAGAAGAGCGACGATGTCACCGTCCTCCACATCCATGGATACATTCTTGACGGCATGGACACCGTGATCGATGGCACCGTAAAATTTGTCAATATTGCTGATGCGCAGCTTGGTTTCACTCATGCCACTTTCCCTTGCGCCTGGGCGTCGGTCGTCCCTTGAATCAATTCCCCGGTTGCACGATCAAAAAGCAAAGCCGCGCTGGCATTGATCACCATGTGCGCGGGTCCAGACCGCGGTCCCGGAGTGCCTGCAGGTCGGGACAGCATGATCTCCCGCCCTCGCGCTGTGACCGCAAGCGTGACTGTTTTCTCATTGAGTGGAGCCTCTGTCTCGACAGTCATCGGGATCGTGCCCGGTGTTTCTGGGGATGCAAAACTCAACGCCTCAGGTCGCAGGCCCAGGATGCAGGGGCGATCGATGTCGCCCGAATGGCTCGCAGGCAGTGGTACCGGCTGATCCGAGACCGCCACGAACGGGCCCGACGCCCCCATTTGCGGTGTCACTTCCAGCAGGTTGATCACCGGATCGCCAAAAAGCCGTGCAATGTCAGTGTTTGCTGGCGTCAGGTACACCTGTTCAGGGGTACCAATTTGCTGGATCCGGCCGTCATTAATCACCGCGATCTCGTCCCCGAAGGCCATTGCTTCTTTGTAATCCTGTGTCACGTAGATGACCGTCGCATTCTGGTCCTTGATCAGGCGCGGCAGCTCAAGGCGCATCTCGAACCGCAACTTGGCGTCGACGTTCCGTAAAGGATCGTCCAGCAGCAAGACCTCCGGCTTACCTGCCAGTGCCCGGGCAAGCGCTGTGCGTTGTTTTTGACCGTTCGACAATTCCTTGGGTTTGTGACCCAACACGTGCTCGATCTTCAAAAGCCGCGCCAGTGACTGAACGCCCGATTGAATGGCGGATTTGCTTTGCTTCTGCGCGGTCAGGGGGCTCGCAATATTGTCCAGCGCACTCATGTGCGGGAAAAGCGCGAAATTCTGGAACGCCATGCCGATGCCCCTGTCTTCCGGTTCGACACCGGACATATTGCGCCCCGCGATTTCGACCACGCCCGCGTCCGGTTCAATCACCCCCGCGATTAATCGCAGCAGCACGGTTTTACCTGCCCCGGAAGGGCCGAACAGAACCAACGTCTTGCCGGTGGGTACCTCGAGGGAAACACCATCCAGAACCGTGTCGTCTTTGAAGGATTTTCTGATGTCGGTTAAACTCAGAGACATTCGGACTATCCTTTCACCGCACCAAGCGACAGGCCTTCGACCAGATAGCGTTGTGCATAGAGCGCCAAGGCAAAGGTCGGCGCAATTGAAAGCATGATCCCTGCAGCAATCTGTCCGTAGTTAATGCCGGACGCCGTGATAAAGGCCAGCGCCCCAACCGTGACGGGTTGCTTGTCTGCCGAGGCCAGAACCAAGGCAAAGATGAAGTTGTTCCAGGCAAAAATGAACGCCAGCAGCCCTGCCGCCGCGATGCCTGGTCCGGCCAGAGGCAAGGCAATCTTGGTAAAAGTAGACCAGAACCCGTGGCCCGCGATGCGGTGCGCGTATTCGATATCGCTGGGTATGTCTTCGAAATAGCCGCGCACGATCCACAATATCAAAGGCAAGACGATCAACTGATAGACCCAGATGAGCCCAAGGTAGGTATCGGCGAGGCCGATTTTCTGGAAGTAGATGGTCAGCGGCAACAGCACCAGAAGCGGCGGCGCGAAGCGGAACGACAGCAAAGTAAACGCAATGTCTTCTGACCCGCGAAACTTCAACTTGGCGAAGGCATAGGCCGCCGGGACCCCAAGCAACAACCCGACCGTCACCGACGTCACCGACAGAAACAGTGAATTGTACAAATTGCTCATGAAGCGGATTTCAAGGGTGGCCGTGCTGCCCTCCAGCGTGCCGGAGATCAGCGAGCGGTAGTTGGTCAATGTCGGCTCAAAGATCATGGATGGCGGCACCCGCAAGATCGTCTCGTTGGTTTGAAACGACATCAGGAAGATCCAGAAGATCGGGAACATGAAAAAGAAGATGACCAATGTCAGGGCAATGCCACGCAGGGTCCGTTCCAAAACGCTCGCTTTATGCATGACGGCCTCCTACCCCTCGCCCCGAGCGCGTTCGCGCAGGCGTAGCCAGTTTTTGATGAATATCGTCGACAGGATGTAGGTGATCAGCCAGAGGATCATCAGCAGCGCTGCCGAGCGGCCCACATTCGTCGATTGGAAGAAGTTCAGATAGGCTTCAACCTGGAACACCGTCAATTTGTCCCCGGGGCCGCCTTGGGTCATTGCATAGATAATGTCGAACTGTTGGATCGATTCAATCACCCGGAACAACACGGCGGTCAAAAGGAAAGGTGTCAGCATCGGCAGCGTGATCTTCCAGAACACAAACAGGCGCGGCACTCCGTCAAGTTCGGCTGCCTCGAAAGGTTGGCGTGGCAGAGACCGCAGACCGGCCAGCAGCAGGATCATGATGAACGGCGTGTAGACCCACACATCCACGATCACGACGGTCATCATCGCAGTCGAAGGGTCCGACGCCCACTTCATATCCTCAATGCCCAACAAAGTGGCCCAATAGCTCAGCACACCAAATCCCGGGTTGGTCATGAGTTTCCACATCAGCGACGCCAGCGCCGGGGCCGTCATCAGCGGCATCAAAAGCATGATTGAGACGAAATTGTTGAAGCGCGTGCGTTTTTGCAGCAGCAGCGCAATGCCCAGCCCCAGCAGCAATTCGACCCCGACGGTCAGAAAAGCGTAAGTCAACGAGACCTTGAGCGTATTCCAGAACGCCGGGTCGGTCATGAAGTTCAGGTAATTCTCGCCCCAATTCCACTTGCGCGCCCAAGGTTGAGACAGCCTGTAGCGCTGCAGCGAATAGGCCACCGCGGTAAAGAAGGGAATCAAGATGCCGATACACATAAGCAAAGCTGGCAGGCTCAGCACATAGGGCAGATACCTTTTGCTGATCTTAAAATTGCGCTTCTTCGGCGCATCAACGGTGTGCGTGGACATGGGGCAGGCCTTTTGATCCCGCGGGTGCGGTAGAGGTCATCTTTGCGGTCGTCCCACCCGCGATGACGGGTGGGACACTTTGAGTTGAAGTCAGCCTAAGCCTGCTTCTTTCAGCTGTCGATTCACGCTGTCTTCCAACTGACCAAGTCCCTCGTCGACGGGCACTTCTTTGGCCACCATTTTCTGAAGCATTGCAGCCCATTCGGTGGTGAGGTCAAAGAAGAGCGGCTGAGCCGTAAAGTGGATTTTTGCCCCCGGTGCAGACAGATCGTGCATGTCCACATAGCCCGGATAGCTGGAGTCCAGACGCTCGCGGAAACCCGCATCCGCCCAGACAGACTTGCGCACTGGGTTCACAAAATCCATTTGCGTTGCCCCAAAAAGCCCATGCTCCGGACCTGACGCCCATTGCAAGAAGTACCAGGTTGCATCCTTCTGTTTGCCAGCGCTCGCCATCGCTAAGGACCAGATCCAGATGTTTGGTGTCGGCGCCGCGGCATCCGGGTTGGCCGCGAATGGCGCAAACTCGAGGTTTCCTGCCTCGGCATTGTCGCCGCCATTCATAAAGTACCCCAGAATATCCGCGTCGAAAATCATGGCGGATTTACCGGCCCCAAGATCAGTGCCAGCCTGATACCAAGTGTGTGTCGACCAGTCGGGCGCACCACTTTCCTGAATCATCTGAACCCACTTCTCGTGGAACATGCGCGACGTATCTGTGTTCATCGCAGCGGACAGTTTGCCATCGCTCGCGAGGTTCAGGTCTTTCTCACCGAAGTTGGCGTAGCCGGAGAGGAACCCAGGGTGGATCGTCGCCCAGGAGCGTGACCCGCGCACACCGATGCCGTAAGTACCGTCGATTTTGGCCTTGGCCTCAGCAGCGGTTGCAACCAACTCGTCGATGTTCTTGGGAACGCTCAGCCCCGCCTCTTTGAACATCCGTCCGTTGTAGGACAGGTTGTTCTGCTCATACCCCCACGGGATACACCATTGCTTGGCGTCGTCTGACCCCAAGGCACCACCGGGTTGCCCGTTCCACGCGCAGGAGTTGCGCACGCCTTCCAGCATGTCTTCCCAGTCGTAATCCGGATTGGTCTTGGCAGGATCGTTGATGTACTCGTTCATGTCGTCGATCCAGCCCGCCGGGCCGTAAGTCCAGGTCATGTAAGCGCCGGTCATAAAGGCGTCGTACTCGCTGGATCCAGACGACAGCGCGGCGGTCACCTTGTCGAAGTAAACGTCTTCCGGGAAAATATCATAGACCACATCCATACCGGTCAAGGCCTTGAAGTTCTCAAGATTGGCGATCATCGCGTCGGCATAAGGGTGCTGGTTCAAAAGAAGCTTTACGGTCGTGCCAGAGTGCTTTTTCCAATCAAAGCCGTTCTGTGCAAGTGCCTCTGTTGCCGCCGCATTGACAAGAACGCTCGCAGTTGCCGCAGTTACCCCCATAGATGCCAAACCGCGCAGCATACCCCGACGGCTGATATTGCCGTTCATGTATGACTGCACCAACTGTTTTTCTTTGTCGTGCATATTATCCTCCCATGGATGTTTGACGAACCAGGGTTTTTGCCGTGCGTTCGTCGGTAATGAGGCCGTCCAGAAGACCACTCTTCAGGATCGCCCAAATTGAATTAATCTTGTCTTCGCCCCCAGCGACCGCGATGACCCGGCCGGTTTTCATGTCCTCCAGCCCGATCGACAATGTGCGGTCGGAAAGCTCCGTGTTGACCGGATTGCCGTCCAGGTCGAAAAAATGCCCTATCAGCTCTCCAGTGCCGCCCTGCGCGCGTATCGCCTCCATGTTTTCCGGGGTAATGACCCCGGCCAGAACCGTCTGAGCATTGTCGTCCGCTGTCCCGATACCGACGAATTTCAGATCCGCGCCTGCTGCCATCGACATGACTTCGGGCACACCACGTTGCGCAAGCATGACATCGCGGTCCTCATTGGAATTGGCAAAGAACGGAACGGGCATGAAATAGGCTTCGGCGCCAGTTTTCTCTGCGAGCCTGTGCATCACGTCGTGCGGATTGGCTGCAAAATTACGCGTCAGCCCCCCCATGAGGGAAACGAATTTTGTATTCGGCGTGGACGTCGACGCCATGTTGCGGATACACGCGCTCAGCGTGCGCCCATTGCCAAGTCCAATTACCTTGTTTTCAGTGTTGGCAATTTCACGGCTCAGGAACGACGCTCCGCCAAGGCCAAGAGCGCGGACCGGCAACCCGGTTTCGTCCAGATCCGGCACGACCTCACAATAACTGAGACCACAGTTTTCGCTTAGCAGCATTTCCAGAGCGGCACATTCCGCGATCTCTCCGTCGAAACTGACTTTAACCACGCCGTCCTGGTTGGCTTTGTTTATCAACCTGTGGGCTTTCACCTTGGTGACGTTTAGCCGCTTGGCCACATCGGTCTGCGAGAGCCCGCCCCCATAGTGCAGCCACGCTGCGCGCGTCGCCAGGCTGAGTTCGTTGTCATGCTGTCGAGCGGCCAAGTGATTCCCCCAATTCAACGTGTCCGAGAGTAATTTGTTACATCATATGTAAAAAATTACAAAACTAATTTGTCGCTGGCAGCAGAATGCGCTGGCATCGCTCAGGTCCGTCGAATTGATTGAAACTGAGCATCTAAAAAATTTTTATCTAATTTCAGGTATTTATCTTTTTTCGCTCCCTCATTGACGAGCTCGAAGAATTACCATATGCAAAATATTGCAACTTACTGCAGGATTATGCATGGAATTGAATATTCCGGATACCCGACAAACTGCGCTCGCTGAAAGGCTGAATGCCGGCCAACAAGTGGTTGCGATTGAAGTTGCGCGCGAATTTGGTGTGTCTGTTGATACAATTCGTCGGGACATATTGGCTTTGGAAGCCTGCGGAAAAGCCCACCGTGTTAGAGGCGGCGCGATCCCTGTCGCCCCGCCCGCTTTGCCCCTCCATGAGCGCCTGGAGGGTGCCAACCACGTCAAAGCAGAGATGATCGGAACCGCATTGGATGAAATAGGTCCAGCACCCACAATCCTTGTAGACGGCGGCACAACAACGCTTTGCATTTTGGAACACCTGCCCGTTCAAAAGGACCGGCTGGTGATCACCCCATCCCCTTGGGTTGCGATCGCCTGTCAAAAGAAAGGGATCGAGGTGTTCCTGCTGGGCGGAAGGTTGCGCCCACAAGGAGGGATCGCAACCGGCGATAGTTCATTGGACCAAATCGGTAAAGTCGCTGTCGATATAGCGCTTTTGGGCGCGTGCGGGGTGGAGGCGGACTTCGGATTGAGTTCGGACGATCACGATGAGGCCATGATGAAACGCGCGATGCAGGCTGCGGCTAAACGGACAATTGTTGTAACGCAAAGTGACAAGATCGGGCGGAAGGCGCGCCACCATACGCTAACCTTGCCCGAAATCGACACACTGATCACCGACGCGGCACCAGGTGAGACCGCCGCGTTCGTGGAAGCGGGCACAACAGTAGTAACAGCCTGATGCAGCGAGAAAACACCCAATCGCCCCTACCGCCGGGCTTGGCAAAACCAGATTACGCAGCGACCGCGCAGGCCCGATGGGCCACCCGGCTCGCATTCTTTGCTGCCGGGTTTGCAATGGCATGTTGCGCGCCGCTGTTTCCTTTCTTCAAAGAAAATGTCGGCGCCGACAAAGCCGAGTTTGGCCTCGTTCTGTTATGCCTCGGTTTGGGGTCGATCATCGCGATGCCGGCATCCGGCATACTGGCGGCGAGACGTGGCGCTCGCCCTGTCGTTCTGGTGGGTGGTTTTGGCTTGGTCGCTTTTCTACCCATGTTGGCACTGGCACAAACACCAATGACACTGGGAGCAGCCTTGTTCTTTTTTGGAGCTTCTCTTGGCACCATTGACGTCGCGATGAATGTTCATGGCGCAGAGGTTGAGGGCATGGAAAAGCGTCCGTTGATGTCAAATTTTCACGCACAATTCAGCATCGGAGGATTCTTTGGAGCAGGTCTGGTAACGCTTTTGCTGTCCGTCTCTGTCTCGGTGGTCCATGCAGCCTGCATCGGGGCGGTGATCACGCTAATTGCGGTGCTCACAACCCGGAAAGGGCTGCTTGCGGTGAGCGGCGCTGAACCAGAACCTTACGCCCTGCCCAAAGGTGTCGTGTTGTTGCTTTCGGTGCTTGCCGGGATCTCCTTTCTGGTCGAAGGCGCTGTTCTGGATTGGGGCGCGCTGCTGATCATCGACCGCGATCTGACCGCACCGCAGAATGCGGGGATAGGCTATATCCTGTTGTCGATCGCAATGGTCATCGCACGGCTGTCCGGTGACTACATTGTAGCGACCGTCGGCGAGTTCCGCGTTCTCGTCATTGGCGGCCTTGTGACCGTGGCAGGCATCGCGACGGTGCTCATCTCTTCTGGCCCAGTGCTCGCCTTGTCAGGGTTTATTTTGATTGGTTTGGGGGTCGCCAACCTCGTCCCAATCCTGTTTAGCGCAGCAGGCCGGCAAAAGGTCATGCCCGCGGGACTTGCGATCGCCTCTGTGACCACCACGGGATATGCAGGCATTTTGCTTGGGCCCGCCATGATCGGCTTTGTGGCAGATGCAACAAGCCTGATCACAGCCTTCTGGTTGCTGGCGCTGTTGATAGCCTGTGTCCCTGTGACAGCACGGTTTGTTGTTCGGGCCTGACCCGGTTTGTCCGATAGGACGGCTCCAATTTTCAGCGTTCTGACGTCAATTCTTGGCAGTTCCAGAGATTGGTTTTGAAAACCCTGACATGCAAGACATCTTCTGGGGCGGAACCGCATCACGCCGCGAAGTTCTCGGCGCCTCTAGTATGTATCTCCCACAAACCGAACCAGACCCTTTTGCGACCCAGAACGAACGGAAGTGGAGTAGCAGGTTTCTCAAAACTGCGTCGGGCGTGGCGATCGGCGGCTTACCGATAGACTTCTCGTTTTAAAGAAAAAAACGTACCATTCGCACGCCGTCCTGAGAGTTGATCGCGCTAGACGATAGAAGATTCACGCCCGCTGCACGAGAGATATGGATTATCCTGGGTCTGGATTGGAATTCCGACAACTCCGGACTGATGGTTTTCGCAGAACCTTTGGCAACGAGATCTTTGGGTCGCGCGAATCCGCTCATCTGCGCGATCTCGTCAGGGGCCTCTCGAACAAAAACATCGCATCTTTTTTGGACGGTGATCAGCTTTCACCAGATCGGCACGCGCAGCGTACCGAAATTGTGCCGATCCCCTGCAGAAGCCCTTGGGATTCCTGGTTCAGGCTTTACAGTGCGCGACAGGACATTGGTCAAATGGAGAATCGGATGGTTCTGACACGTCGCACTTTCAGCTTCGGACTAACGGCCTTATCGCTTGCAGCCTGCTCTGTCCCAAGCGCGCCTGCTCGTCGCAGCAGCACACCCGATGATCTGAAACCGATCCCAAACGGAATCTATGATGCCTGGGTCGCCGGTTTCAAACCGCGCGCGCGGGCCGCAGGAATCTCCGACACAACCTTGACCCGTGCGTTTCAGGGTACCGGCTATCTGCCAGGTGTTGTCCGCCGTGACCGCAACCAGACTGAATTCAAACGCACCCTCGAAGATTATCTTGCCATTGCCGTTTCAGACGAACGTGTCGCGAGAGGGCGCGAGGCATTGTCTCGACACGCATCGGTTCTCGGTGCATTGGAAAGTACATACGGCGTACCAAAAGAGCTCATCACGGCGATCTGGGGCCTTGAGAGCTTTTACGGTGACCGCCGCGGCACCATCCCCGTTATTTCTGCCACCTCGACGCTGGCATTCGACGGACGGCGCGGCGCATTCTTTGAAAAACAACTGATTGCTGCACTCAGAATTGTACAAAGCGGCGATATCACGCCCGAGAAACTGGTCGGCAGTTGGGCGGGCGCCATGGGGCATACGCAGTTCATTCCTACATCGTATCAGGCCTTCGCCGTTGATTTCACAGGCGACGGTCGGCGCGACATATGGTCTGACGACCCAAGTGATGCATTGGCGTCTGCCGCAGCCTATCTGCAGCGCAATGGGTGGGCGCGTGGCGTGCCATGGGGCGCAGAAGTTAATTCCGGCACCCCGTCAGGTACGATCATCCAGCCACAGCCAGGCGGGCCGCGCTTTGCAGTCACCCGGAATTTCAATGTGATCAAACGCTACAATAATTCGGACGCTTACGCGATTGGGGTCGGCCATTTGGGGGACCGGATCGCCGGTGGCGGGCCTTTGCAAACGCCCTTCCCGCCTGATGAGAACGGCCTGACGAAAGCGGACCGTATCGCGTTGCAGGAAAAGCTGACGTCTCGCGGGTTTGACACCCAGGGGGCAGATGGCGTGATCGGCCCGAACACGGAACAAGCGATACGCGCCTATCAGGCCAGCCGCGGTTTGCCGCTCACTGGCAAACCGTCGATCACATTGTTGAACGCCCTCTAGGCACTTGCCTGAAGCGCTCGCGTATCGCGCCACAGTGAGAACGAATAGATCGCGAGCGCCAGCCAGATCAGCGGGAATGCGATCATGCGAGCGCGTCCAAACTCCTCACCAAAGACAAAGACGGCGATCAGAAAAATCATCGTGGGCGCAATGTACTGAAGCATCCCAATGGTCGACAGCCTGAGGAGCTTCGCGCCATTGGCATAAAGCATCAACGGAACCGCAGTCACGATACCGCACCCGATTAGCAAAGCAGTGTCCCAAAAATCTGCGGTGCCGAAATGACCGCTGCCAGACGACAGTAGGAATCCAAAGTAGAACAAAGCTGGCGGCGCAAGCAAAATAACTTCGAGCAAAAACCCCTGATTTGGGCCAATAGGTAAAGACTTTTTGAAATAGGCGTAAAATCCCCAGGTCAGCATCAACCCAAGGGCCACCAAGGGTACTGATCCGGCATCAAGCGTCAAGATCACCACCGCCGCCAATGCCAGAAGAATGGCCACCCATTTCAGGCCGTTCAGCTTTTCCCCCAGAAGGACCGCGCCTAAAAAAATGCTGAAAAGCGGGTTCATGTAATAGCCCAACGCAGCTTCCAGCGCCTGGCCGGACATGATCGAATAGATATAGATACCCCAGTTCACTGAGATCAGCCCGGCGGTTACCGCCCCCATAGCGAGCGTTCGAGGCGACCGTAAAGCAGCGGCAAGGTCGCTGGTGCGCCTTAGGAATACCAACACCAAACCAGCAACCGGAATTGACCAGAGCACCCGATGCGCCAAAACCTCGATGGGTCCCATGTGGGACAGCGCTTTCATATAGATGGGCAGAAAACCCCAAAGAAAATACGCGCTGATTGCGAAGGCAAATCCACGTGGGCTATCAGTATTCGGAAGGGACAAGCCTACGCTCCAAGGGTCGTCAGGCAACAGCGCCTGACACTCCTAATCACGAATTACCAAACAGGGCAATCGCCCTCGTTTTGGTTCTTTCGTAAGGCGTTCAGCTCGATTGCGGCCCGCCGAGCGGATATAGAATGACTCGCGTGTCCATTGGGACGCGGTCATACAATTCGATCATCTGATCGTTGATGAGCCGCGCACATCCATTTGATACCCGCCGTCCTATTGTCCTTGGTTCATTCGTGCCGTGAATCCGCAGGAAGGTGTCACCACGCCCTGGCTGAAACAGGTAAAGCCCTCGCGATCCCAACGGATTGTTGATCCCTCCCGGCATGCCATCAGCAAACTGCGCATAGCTTGCCGGATCACGTTCGATCATTTCCGGCGTTGGCGTCCAGCTGGGCCAAACCTTCTTGGCGCCCACGTAGAACTCACCGGACTCGTAAAGGTTGGTACGCCCGATACCGACGGCGTAGCGGATGGCCATCTTTTTCGGCAACGTCCAGTAGAGAGCATATTGTCCAGGATCGACATGAATTTCATACGGCGCAAAATCATTTTTGATCCTTACCTCGCGCGGCAGGAATTCCTCTGGCATGTTGTAGTTTGGCAGCTGATCGGGGATGCGCGCAATGGCCGGGGTGGATGCGCAAACGATAACCCCGCATCCAGAACCTTGCAAAAACTCACGACGTTTCACTTTTAGTCTCCTGTAAGAATGCACTTCATAATAGTAACACTCCAAATTTTTAGCACGTGGAATTTAATAGACCCCTTCACGCTCACAAATCCGTGACAAAAATACGCAATTTGTCTGGCGCTAACAATTTTTCTGGTGAGGTGAGTCGTTTTCTGGCGGGCGTTTCTGCCGTTGCATCACCGAAAGACAAGACCTGTGCGCGGCGCGGAAAAAACCAAAAGCCTGCACGCGCGCCGTGAACTTAAAAGAAGCAAATCGCCCAAAGGTTCGTTAACTGGCAATTAACTGGACTCATTCGATTTTGGCAGATTGTCGCAGGACAAATTTACAAATCACATTCAAAAAAATAAATAACTTTACAAGATAATCGTTGAAATTCAGTATTATAATTACAAATTTTCTATTATCACGTATTCGTAACCTCATGACATGCCACCGGCTCGGGTTTCTTGCCGAAGGCCGTTTGATCTGAACAGTCACCGTTTTGAGGAGAACGATATGACCACCACCAACCAGGATACTGCAGCCAACAGCACCGCGCCAACGCCCCATGTAAATGCTGAGCAATACCGCGACACTTATGCTGCGTCCGTGGCTGATCCTGTCGCCTACTGGGGTGAACAAGGAAAGCGCCTCGACTGGATCAAGCCCTACTCAAAAGTAAAGAACGTAAGCTTTGAACCGGGAAACGTGTCGATAAAGTGGTTCGAAGATGGTGTTTTGAACGTCTCAGCCAATTGCATCGACCGGCATCTGGAATCACGTGGCGCGCAGACCGCCATCATTTGGGAGCCTGACGATCCCAAAGATGAAGCACTTCATATCAGTTATAACGATCTTCATGCGTCGGTCAGCAAAATGGCCAACATCTTCAAGGAACTTGGCGTCACGAAGGGGGATCGCGTAGTCATCTATTTGCCGATGATCCCCGAAGCAGCCTATGCCATGCTGGCCTGTGCGCGCATCGGCGCCATCCATTCAATCGTCTTTGCCGGGTTCTCCCCCGACGCTCTTGCCGCCCGCATCAATGGATCGGACGCCAAGGTCGTCATCACGGCCGACCACGCTCCGCGTGGCGGTCGCGTTACACCGCTTAAATCCAACACGGATGAAGCTCTCCTCCACTGCAAGGACACTGTAAAGTGCCTTGTGGTGAAGCGTACCGGCGGCCAGACCACCTGGACCGATCGGGATTATGACTACAACGAAATGGCCCTCGAAGCGTCTGACCAATGCCGCCCCGAAGAAATGAACGCTGAAGACCCGCTGTTCATTCTCTATACCTCTGGTTCCACCGGCCAACCCAAGGGCGTTGTGCATTCATCCGGCGGCTACCTGACTTATGCATCCCTGACGCATGAGCTTGTTTTCGACTACCACGATGGCGACGTTTTCTGGTGCACGGCAGACGTGGGCTGGGTCACAGGCCACAGCTACATCGTCTATGGCCCGCTGGCCAATGGCGCGACCACATTGATGTTTGAGGGCGTGCCGACTTACCCGGATGCAGGCCGCTTCTGGGACGTCTGCGAAAAATACAAAGTCACCCAGTTCTACACCGCGCCCACGGCTATTCGCGCCTTGATGGCGGCTGGCGATGATCCGGTGAAAGCCTATGACCTGTCGAGCCTTCGCGTTCTTGGCACCGTGGGTGAACCGATCAACCCGGAAGCCTGGAATTGGTACAATGATGTGGTCGGCGGCGGACGCTGCCCGATCGTTGATACCTGGTGGCAGACGGAGACCGGCGGGCATCTGCTAACGCCCCTGCCCGGTGCAACGGAACTCAAACCTGGGTCAGCGCAGCAACCGTTCTTCGGCATCGAGCCTCTGGTTCTCGAGCCTACGACCGGCGAGGTCATTGAAGGCAATGGCGTCGAGGGCGTTCTGGTGCTGGCCGACAGCTGGCCCGGGCAGATGCGCACGGTCTGGGGTGATCACGAGCGCTTTGAGAAGACCTATTTCTCCGACTACAAGGGCTACTACTTCACTGGCGACGGCTGTCGCCGCGACGCGGATGGCGACTACTGGATCACCGGCCGCGTGGACGACGTGATCAACGTCTCGGGCCACCGCATGGGCACCGCCGAAGTGGAAAGCGCGCTGGTCGCGCATGCAAAGGTCGCCGAGGCTGCTGTTGTCGGCTATCCCCATGATATCAAAGGACAAGGCATCTACTGCTACGTCACGCTGATGAACGGCGAAGAGCCCTCCGAAGAGTTGCGCAAAGAGCTGCGCACCTGGGTCCGCACCGAGATCGGCCCGATCGCCTCACCGGACCTCATCCAATGGGCGCCGGGTCTGCCGAAGACCCGTTCGGGCAAGATCATGCGCCGCATCCTGCGCAAGATCGCCGAGGACGACTTCGGTGCCTTGGGCGACACCTCGACCCTCGCCGACCCAAGCGTCGTCGAAAACCTCATCGAAAACCGGATGAATCGCGAGGAAGCGTAAGATGGACGGATCAAAACACCCTGAAACCGCGCCCGTACTGATCCTGCTAGGCCCTCCGGGGGCTGGCAAGGGAACACAAGCCCGAATGTTGCAAGAGCAGTTCGGCTTTGTACAACTCTCAACCGGCGATCTTCTACGAGCAGCGGTCGCTGCGGGCACGCAAGCGGGGGAAACGGCCAAGACGGTGATGTCCTCCGGTGGTTTAGTGAGCGACGAGATCGTCTTGCAAATCCTCTCCGACAGGCTAGCAGAAGAAGATTGCGCGGGCGGAGTCGTGTTGGACGGGTTTCCGCGCACCACAGGTCAGGCTGAAGCACTCGATACCTTACTCGAAACCTCTGGCCAGCGGATCAATGCCGCAATCGCTCTGGAGGTCGACAACGTAAAGATGGTCCTGCGGATTGCCGGTCGATTCACCTGTGGAGATTGTGGCGAAGGCTACCACGACAATTTCAAACCAACACGGGTGGACGGTGTTTGCGACGGTTGTGGCAGCACCAACATGACGCGGCGGGCCGACGACAACGCGCAGACGGTCATGTCGCGCCTCGATGCCTATCAAGAACAAACTGAGCCCCTGATTGCGTATTACGACGCCAAAGCATCGCTCCAGCGTGTGGACGCCATGGGAGACATCGAGGCCATCGGCCAGAAGATTGCGCAAATCGTATCCAAAGTAACTGTTTAGCAAATCCTGCGGGCGACGCGCCGTCCGCATTCTGACACCATAGGAGGAACGCCAACATGGCAGAACAATCGGTAAATACAGACACACAAGCGGCGGAGGACAACGGAGCTTACTGGTCCGCGAACATCCGCACCATCACAGTGTGTCTTGTCATCTGGGCCCTCGTGTCCTTTGGCTTTGGCATCCTGCTGCGCCCCCTGATCGCAGGCATCGAAGTCGGCGGTACGGACCTCGGGTTCTGGTTCGCGCAACAGGGCTCCATTCTCGTCTTTCTGGCGCTGATCTTCTTCTATGCCTGGCGGATGAACAAACTCGACAAAGAACACGGTGTAGAGGAATAAAACATGGACCAGTTCACACTCAATCTGCTGTTTGTTGGGGCGTCTTTCGCGCTCTACATCGGCATCGCGGTGTGGGCCCGTGCGGGTTCCACATCTGAATTCTATGCGGCTGGCCGGGGCGTGCACCCTGTAACCAACGGCATGGCGACAGCGGCGGACTGGATGTCTGCGGCCTCCTTCATCTCCATGGCGGGGCTGATCGCTTTCACCGGGTACGACAACTCATCCTTCCTGATGGGCTGGACCGGCGGCTACGTTCTGCTTGCTTTGCTCCTGGCGCCCTACCTGCGCAAGTTTGGCAAGTTCACCGTGTCCGAATTCATCGGCGACCGCTTCTACTCGCCAACGGCGCGGCTTGTTGCCGTGATCTGCCTGCTGGTAGCTTCGATCACATACGTTATCGGGCAGATGCAGGGGGTTGGCATTGCATTTGGACGTTTCCTTGAAATCGACGCCTTCTGGGGTCTGCTTCTGGGGTCCTGTGTCGTGTTCGCTTACGCCGTTTTCGGCGGTATGAAGGGCGTGACCTACACACAGGTCGCGCAGTATTGCGTGCTCATCATGGCCTATACGATCCCAGCCGTGTTTATCTCGCTGCAACTGACCGGTACGCCGATCCCTGCGCTGGGTCTTTTCTCTGAAACCGTCAATGCCGACGGGGCTAGCAGCGGTGTCTACCTGCTGACCAAGCTCGACCAGATCGTGACTGACCTTGGTTTTGCCAGCTATACGGAAGCGCACAAAGACAGCCTCAACATGGTTCTCTTTACCCTGTCCCTGATGATCGGCACCGCGGGTCTGCCGCACGTCATCATGCGCTTTTTCACCGTGCCACGTGTGTCTGACGCACGTTGGTCCGCAGGTTGGACGCTGGTCTTTATTGCTCTGCTCTATCTGACGGCCCCAGCGGTTGGTGCGATGGCACGTCTCAATATCTCCGAGATGATGTGGCCAAATGGCGTGAACGGTGAAGCGGTTTCAGTCGAAACCATCGAAACGGATGAGCGCTACAACTGGATGGCAACCTGGCAGAAAACGGGCCTTCTCGACTGGGAAGACAAGAATGGCGACGGCAAAATCCAGTACTACAACGACAAGAACGACGCGATGGCCGAGAAGGCCGCGGCAAACGGCTGGGAAGGCAATGAGCTGACCAACTTCAACCGCGACATCCTCGTGCTGGCAAACCCCGAGATTGCGAACCTTCCGGGTTGGGTGATCGGTCTGGTGGCGGCGGGCGGCCTTGCTGCAGCGCTTTCCACTGCTGCTGGTCTTCTCCTGGCGATCTCTTCGGCGGTGAGCCACGACCTTCTCAAAGGTCAGCTGACACCGAACATGTCGGAAAAGTCGGAACTGCTCGCGGCACGAATCTCAATGGCGGCTGCCATTGTGGTCGCGGTGATCCTGGGCCTCAACCCACCGGGCTTTGCGGCGCAAACAGTGGCTCTGGCCTTTGGTCTTGCAGCGGCGTCGATCTTCCCTGCACTGATGATGGGCATCTTCTCCAAGCGCGTGAACAACGTCGGCGCTGTGTCGGGGATGCTGGCTGGCCTGATCTTTACGCTGGTCTACATCTTCCTGCACAAAGGCTGGTTCTTCATTCCGGACACCAACTCCTTTGCGGATACCGCAGAAGGTAGCCTGCTGGGCATCCAGTCCACCGCAATCGGGGCCGTCGGTGCGGTCATCAACTTCGCGGTTGCCTTCGGTGTTTCCTCGATCACCAAGGAGACCCCGCAAGAGATCAAGGACCTTGTCGAAAGCGTGCGCACACCAGCAGGTGCCGGTGCCGCAGTCGACCACTGATCGCAAAATTGGCCGGCACTGTTCAAACGCCGTTGGCCATGATCCACTAAAGACCTGTCCCGCTACGTGCGGGGCAGGTTCATTCTTTCAAGGATCTTTCGATGAACGAAGACGCGCTCACATTCCTGTCCCAACAGCACCCCTATGAAGCCTTGCCCGCGCCGGTCTTACACGACGTCGCAAAACAGGTGGAAAAACTGAGTTTCTCGGAAGGTGAGCAAATCTACACATTCGGCGAAGACATGGCAGGGCTCTACATTGTGCAGAGTGGCCGTGTTTCCGTTACCGACCGGACAGGCGCGCCTGTTTCGCTTCTTGAGCGTGGCAACACATTTGGCGAGCGCGGCCTTTTGGCTGACGGAACTGCCGCGACATCCGCAAGAGCCGTGCAGGATACATTGCTGATCCGCTTGCCCGTCCCGCTATTTCATACGCTGCGCAACGAACAAGCCCCTTTCCAGCGCTTCTTTGCACGCAGCAAAGACGCTGAACGATCAACGCCAAAACAGAATACCCTGGCGCAGGTCACCGTGTCATCTTTGATGGTGCCCAATCCTGTGACATGCCCGACCAATACTACCATTGTTGAAGCCGCAAAGAAGATGTCCGACAAGCGGATTTCCTGCCTTTGCGTCACCGAGAATGACAAACTGAAGGGGATCGTGACTTTGCGCGATCTCGTCGGCAAGGCGCTCGCCGTAACTCTGCCCGGCACCTCACCGATTTCCAGCATCATGACACCCGACCCAAGGTTTTTGTCGCCAACCGCGATAGGCTCGGATGTGCTCCACATGATGATGGAGTATCGTCTGGGCCACTTGCCCATTGTTGAAGGAAACCGGCTTGTCGGCATCGTCACGCAAACAGATCTCACCCGGTTTCAGGCGACAACAGCGGCCGGCCTCGTTGGCGATGCTGCACGCGCTGAAACACCAGCGGATCTGGCTGAGGTTACGTCGCGCATTCCCGAGTTGTTGGTCCAGCTTGTGGCCTCTGGAAATCGCCATGACGTCGTGACACGGATGATCACTGATGTCGCCGATGTCGTGACCCGTAGGCTTTTATCACTGGCAGAAGCCAAGTTGGGCCCGGCCCCCGCAAGATATCTTTGGCTCGCCTGTGGATCTCAAGGCCGGCAGGAACAAACCGGTGTCTCCGACCAGGACAATTGCCTCATTCTCGATGATGGTGTGTCAAAATACGATCTCGAATACTTCGCAGATTTCGCCAAATACGTCAGCGATGGCCTTAACACCTGCGGCTACGTCTACTGCCCTGGCGATATGATGGCGACAAATCCGCGTTGGTGCCAGCCGCTATCTGTCTGGAAAGAGTACTTCACCGGCTGGATCAATAGCCCCAGCAAAGAGGCTCAGATGCTTGCATCGGTCATGTTTGATCTGCGCCCGATCGGCGGCGACGTCTCACTATTCCATGGGCTGAACCTCGGCACGCTCGAAAAAGCCTCCAAGAACTCGATTTTCACCGCCCATATGGCGAGCAACTCGCTGACCCACCAGACACCGCTTGGTCTGTTGCGCGGAATCGCCACGATTTCGTCCGGCGATCACCGCAAGACCATCGACACCAAGCTGAATGGCGTAGTTCCGGTTGTGGATCTCGGGCGGATGTATGCCTTGCAGGGCCAATTGACCGAAGTAAACACCCGCGCTCGGCTGAAGGCCGCGCTCAACGCCTCGATTACCAGCTCCCGGGGCGGGCGCAACCTGTTGGAGGCCTATGATCTGGTTGCCCAGACTCGGCTGGAACATCAGGCACGGCTGATAAAGCAGGGGAAGGCACCTGACAATTACTTGCCCCCGGACACACTGTCGGATTTCGAACGCAGCCACCTGCGGGATGCATTCGTGGTTATCAAGACAATGCAATCGGCCCTGATGCAGGGTCGAGGCGTTTTGGGGTAGGGTAAATATGAGACCTCTGGGAGGAGTGGGCACATGCTTTTTGAACTGATCGGAACGATCATTGCGGGCGTCGCAATGGCGCTCATTTTCTGGGCTGTGAACCGGACGCTATTGAAAGGTCGCCTGCCATCCTGGCTCATGCCCGCATCCGCGGGCATGGCCATGCTGATTGCGACAGTCTCCAGCGAATATGGCTGGTTCGACCGCACCGCGGCTACGATGCCGCAAGGGTTTGTGGTCGCTCAGACCGTGGAAGAGCAGGTTTTTTACCGCCCATGGACCTATGCAAAGCCCTTTGTCACCCGTTTCGTCGCTGTAGATCAGGCCACGATGCGGACACACCCGGCCCAGCCCGATCAGCGCATTGTGGACCTGGTGTTTTACGGACGGTGGACACGGACCGCAAAGGTTCCCATGTTGTTTGACTGCGGCACAAACCAACGCGCGGACATCGTCGATGGGATTGAATTTGGCACGGACGGCGAAATTCTGGGGGCTGATTGGATGCCAGTGAAAGCGTCTGATCCAGTGTTGAAGGTCGCCTGCGAGGAGGTGTGACATGCAATCGCTCAGCCTGCGGATCAGGATTCTGCTTTTCTTTTGCCTTTTGGCAGTTGGCGGAGTGCTCCTGATCGGGCTGGGCCTGTTTTTGGGCTACCGCCAGTTAGGCAGCAGCGAAGCGTTGTCGTCCTTTGTCACCGCAGGCATCGTCAGTGGCTTCGGCGTGACCGGATTGGTCGTGTTGATCTGGCTGCTCTTCGACGAGAACGTGAGCAAACCGATCGAGGCACTTGCTGCCGGTGTGCGTGTCCGTACCCACGCCAACATCGACGAAGACATTGAGGCTGAAGCCGCGAAATACCTCGGCGATCTGGCCCCCGCCGTTGCCGCGATTCATCAAAGGCTGAATGAAGAGGCGCGGGCCTCATCCGCTGCTGTGGTTGAGCGGACGGCACGTCTACGGGCACAGCGCGCGCAGCTTTTGCAGATATTGTCCGATATCCCCGTTGCCGTCATCGTGGCACGACAGGATCATCAGATCGTGCTCTACGATGGGCAGGCTGCTGAGTTGATGGAACGGGAATGCCCCGCGCGCCTGAATGGATCGGTCACTGATTACCTTGAAACCAGTACTATCACCGATGCGCTCACAGCGCTCAAGGATCATGGTGCGAAACGCCAGGAAGTGAACGTCAAGGGACGATCCGGTGCCGTTTACAAAGGGCATATCCGGCTTTTTGGGGAGGACGCTGGCTATACGCTGATGTTGGAACCCCTATCCCCCGACGCAGCACGCCCGCTGGTTTATGATTTCGACCTTCTTGACAAGGAGGTGACGCAAGACCTCAACCAATGTGCCTTGCGTAATCTGACCTTTGTCATCTTCGACAGCGAGACAACAGGTCTGGATCCGGCACATGACGCGGTCGTGCAACTGGGCGCTGTCCGGGTGGTCAACGGCAAGATCGTACCAGGAGAGGTCTTTGACACGCTGGTGAACCCCGGACGGCCCATTCCGCCCAGCTCAACCAAAGTGCACCGTATCGATGACGCGATGGTTGCCGACGCGCCGGGCTTCGATACGGTCTGTAAATCCTTTCACCAATTCGCGGATCGCGCGGTGATCGTCGCGCATAACGCGCCGTTCGACATGGCGTTCCTGCGCCGTCAAACCGACGGGACGGAGTTCAGCTTTGATCATCCAGTGCTGGATACGGTGCATCTCTCAGCAGTTGTGTTCGGAGGGTCCGCCGAGCACACGCTTGATGCGCTTTGCGACCGGTTGAGTATCGAAATCCCTGACGACTTGCGTCACACGGCTCTGGGTGATGCCATGGCAACCGCAGAGGTTCTGGTTGCCCTGATCCCTATCCTGGAAGCCCGAGGGCTCCGCAGTTTTGCCGATGTGCGCGCGGAGGCACGCAAACACAAGCGGATTCTGACAGTTGACGCTTAGCCCGCTATGACCCTTGGTCAGAGCGATGCCGTAATGCCGCCATCCACAAAGATCGTCGTGCCATTCACGAAGGAGGATGCGTCAGACGCCAGGAAGACACAGGTCCCCACTAGTTCCTCGACCTTGCCCCAGCGGCCTGCAGGCGTGCGCTTTTCCAGCCATGCCGAGAATTCCGGATCGGCAACCAAAGCCGCGTTCAGGGGCGTGTCGAAATACCCCGGTGCCAGCCCATTACACTGCAGACCATATTTTGCCCAATCCGTTGCCATGCCTTTGGTCAGGTTTGCCACCGCACCTTTGGTCATTGTGTAAGGCGCAATACCGGGCCGTGCGAGCGCGGTCTGTACAGAGGCAATATTGATGATTTTGCCGGCTTCGCGTTTGATCATGTGCCGCGCACAAGCCTGGCCGACATGAAACACACTGGCGATGTTGGTTTGCATCAGGCGTTCAAACGCATCAGCCGGGAAGTCCTCCAACGGCGTACGGTGCTGCATGCCTGCGTTGTTGACCAATATATCAATCGCGCCAAACTTGGCCTCAAACCCATCGACAGCAGCGCGTACAGCTTCGTGATCCGTAGCGTCAAAAGCCAGCTGTTCAACGTCACCGCCCAATTCCTGTGCCGCTGCTGCAAGCTTGTTGGTGTCGCGTCCGTTGAGGACGACCGCGGCACCTGCATCACGCAAACCCTTGGCCAGCGCAAAGCCGATCCCCTGCGACGATCCGGTAATAAGGGCGCGACGCCCGCTCAGGTCAAACAGCTTCAGGCTCATGGTTTTCTCTTTTCGGCTCGACAATGATAATCAGCCACGCTTATTTTGCCCCACACCCATAAAGTCAAGCGCGCCAGTTTTTCGCGCACCAACCAGCGGGAAGAAACCTCAATGAAATCGCTTGTCATCCACGCGGCCAAGGATTTGCGCATCGAAGATCAAACTCCGGATGCCCCCGGGCAAGGAGAGGTTCAGATTGAGATCGCCGCCGGTGGTATTTGCGGATCTGATCTTCACTACTACAACCACGGCGGTTTCGGCACCGTTCGTCTGAAAGAACCCATGGTGCTCGGGCATGAAGTGTCTGGTCGCGTCACCGCCTTGGGCGAAGGCGTAACCGGGTTGAGCATTGGGCAGCTTGTCGCCGTTTCTCCCTCGCGGCCCTGCGGCGACTGCGGCTTTTGTCAGGAAGGTCGTCACAACCATTGTCTGAACATGCGGTTTTATGGATCTGCCATGCCGTTCCCGCATATTCAGGGCGCATTTCGGCAGGTCCTCATTGCAGATGTCGCGCAATGTGCCCCTGCAGATGGCTTGACCGCCGGTGAGGCCGCAATGGCCGAACCTCTCGCCGTTTGTCTGCATGCCGCGCACCAGGCGGGATCGCTCCTGGGCAAGCGCGTGCTTGTCACCGGATGCGGCCCCATCGGGCTTTTGTGCATCCTGATCGCGAGACGCGCCGGTGCAACCGAGATCGTGGCGACAGACTTAACTGATTTCACACTTGATATGGCAGCAAAACAGGGCGCGGACAGAACCATCAACGGCCGGGAGGAACCGGGCGGGCTCAACGCATTCCAAGCAGGCAAGGGGACTTTCGATGTCCTGTTCGAATGTACCGGTGTCGCTGCGGCGCTTTCTGGAGCGATTGCCGTTATGCGTCCGGGCGGCGTGATCGTCCAGTTGGGGTTGGGCGGCGATATGACCCTGCCGGTGCAGATGTTGACAGCCAAAGAATTGGAGCTGCGCGGCTCTTTCCGGTTTCATGAGGAGTTCTTCACAGGCGTGACCCTGATGCAAAAAGGTCTGATCGACGTAAAACCTTTGATTACGCAAACCCTACCCTTGAATGATGCTGTCGCCGCTTTCGAGCTGGCAAGTGACCGGACCCAGGCGATGAAAGCGCAGATCAGCTTTTCTTGAAGTCCGCATTGTCTACTCGATGGGTAGTTGTGATGTGGCAGTCCGCCAAGACAACTGTCGCAGGTAGTCGCGGCCATATATGCCAAGTTCTAGATCTTGCCCGTCGAGCCGTTGGCGAAAGTAACTGCACTATTGGAAAGCACCTTTGGATCTCGCGACACTCACTTTAATTGCCGCCGCCGCGTTCCTGATGTCCGGGACAATCAAAGGTGTGGCAGGCATCGGACTGCCAACGGCAGCGATCGCTTTCATGACATTGTTCCTCGACCCGCGGACCGCAATAGCATTGGTACTGTTCCCGATGCTTGGCTCCAACCTTTGGCAAATGTTTCGCGGCGGAGCCTTGATGCGCACTGCCCAGCGCTACTGGTTGTTCGCGGTCGTGCTCTTTATTGGCGTGGGCGGGACGGCATTTGCGACACAAGGCGCGTCCGACAGGGCTCTGCTGGCGATCCTCGGCATTGCCATCCTGATCTTCGTGGCGCTCAGTTGGCAAAAACTGATCCCGCCCCTGCCGGACAAGCACGACCGTACAGCACAGGTCGGGTTCGCACTTTTGGCGGGCGTAATTGGTGGCATGACAGCAGCCTGGGGCCCCCCGATGGCGATGTATCTTCACGCCAAAGGCGTGGACAAAGATGAATTCATCCGGGCGACTGGTTTCCTGATCTCGATCGGAACGCTGCCGCTGGTCATAACCTATGTTCAGATAGGCTTTCTGAGCACTCAACTCGCCACAATTTCATTAGCGATGCTCGTTCCCACTCTGATCGGTTTCACGGCAGGCGAAATGCTCCGGCGTCGCATGTCGGTAGAGGCCTTTCGAAACGCCTTGCTCATTTTGTTCTTGTTTCTGGGCCTAAACCTGATCCGGCGCGCCATCTGGTACACTTGAGCAGAACGCATAGATTGCCGTACCAGTGCGGAGGAATGAAAGTTCTTGCCGCAGATCAGAGCAAGGAGAGGTAGATGACAACCAACGGACGCATCCCGACCGATGGGTTTTCCCACGTAATGGGCGATACTACCACGCCCCTGATAGACATCACCATACCTGACCTTCTGGCCCAAACCGCCAAGCGATTGCCGGATCACGAAGCCGCAGTTTTTCCTGCGCAGAACATCAGATGGACCTATTCCGAATTTGTTCGCGAAGTTGACGCGGTGGCGAACGGATTGGTGCACATCGGCGTCGGCAAAAGTGACAGGGTCGGCATATGGGCGCCCAATCGCATCGAATGGTTGCTGATCCAATTCGCAACCGCAAGGATCGGCGCAATTCTCGTGTGCATCAATCCCGCATATCGCATATCCGAGCTTGAATTTGCGCTCAATAAAGTCGCCTGCAAAGTCCTTGTCATGGCGCCTGAGTTCAAAGGGTCGGACTATGTCGGAATGATCCGCAGTCTGGCACCGGAACTGTCAGCAAGTACGCCGGGCGCGTTGCAATCGGAACGCTTGCCACACTTGCGCAGTGTCGTCGTCATGGGAGAGAATGCGTTCCCCGGCACCTATGCATTTGAAACACTTCGTCGCCCGGTGTCAGAGAAGGAACGACAGGTACTCAACAGTGTCACAGCCTCACTTTCACCCTACGACTCGATCAACATTCAATTCACCTCCGGCACAACCGGCAGCCCAAAAGGCGCATGCCTGACGCACCATAACATCGTAAACAACGCCCGATTTGTAACCGACGCCATGACTTTCACCGAGAACGACAGGTTGTGCATTCCCGTGCCCTTTTACCATTGTTTCGGCATGGTGATGGGAACACTGGGCTGCGTCACCAAAGGCGCAACCATGGTGGTGCCCGGCGAAGGCTTTGATCCCCGTGCAACGCTGCATGCTGTATCCGACGAGTCCAGCACCGCGCTTTTTGGAGTGCCCACCATGTTCGTTAATGAATTGGATCTTCCGGACTTCGAGAGCTTCGACTTGTCACACCTGCGCACGGGCATAATGGCAGGTGCCCCCTGCCCGATCGAGGTGATGCGACAGGTGCAAGCAAAGATGAATATGCGGCAGGTCACCATCGCCTATGGTATGACTGAAACCTCTCCTGTGTCCTTTCAAAGCAATGTGGACGACCCCCTGGAACAGCGCGTCTCATCCGTCGGCCGTATCCATCCGCATGTGGAAGTGAAAATCGTCGATACGGACGGAGACACCGTCCCTGTCGGCACGCAGGGGGAATTGCTGACGCGTGGCTATTCGGTGATGCAAGGCTATTGGGACGAAGACCAGCAGACTAAGGAAGCCATAGATCCTGATGGCTGGATGCATACCGGCGACCTCGCAACCCTGGATGAAAACGGATACTGCGCAATCACCGGACGGGTAAAGGACATGATCCTGCGCGGAGGAGAAAACATTTACCCGCGGGAAATCGAAGAGTTTCTATACACCCACCCAGATGTGTCCCAGGTACAGGTCTTCGGAATACCGGACACAAAACTGGGCGAAATCGTCTGCGCATGGATTGTGAAACGGGAAAACAGCGCTGTGACACAGGAAGAAATAAGATCTTTCTGCTGCGAAAACATCGCTCACTTCAAAGTTCCAGCCCATGTTTCCTTCCGGTCTGAATTGCCAATGACGGTGACCGGCAAACCCCAAAAATTCGTCATGCGGGATCAAATGCTCAAAGAGCTTGGCAGCTCCTGATACTGAGCACGACCTGAGGCCCGGCGCCAACACCTTGACCGCCCGCAAGGAAGGGCAAGGGACATCTCGTGCGGCGCAGCCGCGCCTTTTTCCAAAAAAAAGGGGCCGAAGAGACATCGCGCCATGCGTCGCTGAAGTTGGAACAGGTCGCAGATAGACAAGCCTTCCTTGCCGATACCCTTCTTTGTGATCCCAAAACTTGGAAAGGGCCATACGCATGTCGAAGAATTTTGATCGCATCGCAGAGTTTGTCGAAGCTCCCAATCCACCGCAGAGCGCGCGGGATATGGCCGCCTTGCTTTTGGTTGATACGCTGGGCGTCGCCGCAGGGGCGCGCGATTTAACACCTGCGATCATCGCACGAGAATTTGCCGCCGAGAATTTCGCCACGTTGGACCCGATGAAAAGCGCGCCCATGCTGTTTGACGGCCGTCACGTTTCCATCCCAGGTGTTGCTTTTGCAGCCGCAACCCAGATTGATAACCTGGATGGTCATGATGGCTACAATCCCACGAAAGGGCACATCGGTTGTGCCGTTGTACCTGCCCTTCTTGCTTTCGCCTCTCAAAGGCCGAACCTTACGTCATCCCAAGCCCTTGATATTCTGGTCATGTCTTATGAGGTCGGTGCCCGTGCCGCGATCGCATTGCACCGCACGGTTTCAGATTACCACACCTCTGGCGCATGGAATGCCTTAGCTGTCGCCGCGATCGGTTGCCGTCTGCTGGAGTGCAGCCGAGCAGCGTTTCGTGAGGCCATTGGCATCGCCGAATACCACGGACCGCGCAGCCAGATGATGCGCGAAATCGCGCACCCGACGATGCTGCACGATGGCTCCGGCATGGGCGCGCTTACTGGAGCCATGGCTGCCCAACTGGCAGCAAAGGGTTTTCAGGGCGCTCCTGCCGTAACCGTGGAGGGGGATGATGTATCAGACATCTGGGAGGACCTTGGAGACCGTTGGACCATTGAATTGAACTATATCAAACCGTATCCGGTGTGCCGCTGGGCACATGCACCGCTTGATGCTTTGGCAGAATTGATGCGCGAGCAAAAGTTGACAAAAGCCGATGTCGCAAAAGTAGAAGTATGCACCTTTGCCGAAAGTGCAGCACTCTTCCCTGGCGTTCCACAAACAACCAGCCAGGCTCAATATTCCCTGCCATTTGCCTTGGCCGCGATGATTGCAAAGGGTCAGGTCGGCCCAAAGGAAATATCCGGCGAAGGGCTACTAGACCAGAGTGTCATAGAACTTATCCCTCGAATCTCCGTCTTTGAGCATGTCCGACATTCTGATCGTTTTCCCGCTCAAAGATCGGCCGATGTCTGCATCACGACAACAAATGGCGATCAAATTCATTCCGGAGACACGGAGGCACGCGGCGGGCCCGAGGCGCCCTTGCCGGAAGAGGAGGTTCTGGCAAAGCTCAAGCTCTTTGCAGGTCCGGCTCTTGGAGACGAAAAAACCACAGCGCTCTGGCAGATGCGCCATGATCTTCTCAAACCCGGGCATATGTTCTCCTCTCTGACCGCACTGGTCGGTTCTGCATCCCGGACCAAAGCAATCTTGTGAAGGGACCAATCAGCCCCTTGCTCTTGACGCCCTATAGGTCGATACAGCGCGGCATCAGTCTCTTGCGCAAAGGCAACCCAGATGAGTTTTGACCGGTCACTGAAAATTGCACCTTCCATCCTTTCCGCGGATTTCGCCAATTTTGGTGCAGAGTGCGAGGCTATTGAGGCTGAGGGCGCTGATTGGGTGCATGTTGACGTCATGGACGGCCATTTTGTGCCCAATATCACCTTTGGTCCGGCAACCTGTGCCGCGATCCGCCCCCATATCAAAGGCATCATGGACGTGCATCTGATGATCGCGCCCGTTGATCCCTACATCGAAGCTTTCGCAGAGGCCGGGTCAGATTTCATCACTGCGCATGTAGAAGCAGGACCGCACATCCACAGGACATTGCAGGCGATCCGTGCCGCCGGTGTCAAAGCGGGTGTCGCACTGAACCCGGGCACACCCGCCTCGGCGGTCGAATATCTGCTTGATATGGTAGACATGGTCTGTGTCATGACCGTAAATCCAGGGTTTGGCGGGCAAAAATTCATTCACAGCCAGATCGACAAAGTCAGGCAGCTCCGCGCTATGATCGGCGATCGCCCAGTCCACATTGAGATCGACGGCGGTGTCGACCCCACCACTGCCCCACTTGTGGCTAAAGCGGGCGCAGATGTTCTGGTAGCGGGATCGGCGGTTTTTCGTGGCGGTTCCGTCACGAACACGGCGCCCTACGGCGCAAACATCAAGGCCATTCGTGACGCGGTGCTGACAACAACCGTCTGACCCTAAAGATTAGGTTAGCGGCGTCTCGTTGAGATCATCGAAGTTGCGTCCTTCAGCAACCAGTCGCTGCAAAAGCTCTGCGGGTTGCCAGAAAAACGGATCATTCTCGGCATAAGTTTCGATCTCTGACAAAAGCGCGCGCAACCCCCTCAAATCCGCCCATTTGCAAGGACCGCCGCGGTATCTTGGAAACCCATACCCGGCCATCATGACCACATCTACATCCAGGGGCCGGCGTGCGACTCCTTCATCGATCACTTTTGCGGCTTCGTTTACCATTGCGGCAGCAATCCGATATGCGATCTGTTCAGCAGGGAAATCCTGAGACTGAACTTTGGAGTATTCTCGTTCCGCGTTGATCAGTTCCAGTGCCTTTGGATTCAGGTCGCCCTGACGTGCCTCAGCATCGTATTGGTAATACCCTGCGCCGGTCTTTCGACCCAGATGCCCCGCTTCACATAACCGATCCGGAAAGCTTGCGGTTCTGGCCCGAGGATCGCGGAGTGCTGCAAGACGTTTTCGTGCGGCCCGGCCGATATCCAGTCCTGCCATATCAGCCACCGCATAGGGGCCCATGGCAAACCCGAAACCTTCCATTGCACGATCGACATCCAATGGGGATGCTCCCGCCACGACGATCTGGTCTGCCGCAGCGCGATATGCCCCCAGGATACGGTTTCCGATAAACCCATCGCCTACGCCTGCCCTGACAGCGTGTTTACCGAGCCGTTTGGCGAAGGCAAAACCAGTGGCAACGACATCCGGCGCTGTTGCTTGCGGAACGACAACTTCAAGCAATTTCATGACGTGCGCCGGAGAGAAGAAATGCAAGCCCAGAACATCTTGAGGCCGCTTTGTAATGCCCGCCAACTCTTCGACATCCAGATAGGAGGTATTCGTGGCCAGCACGGCACCCGGTTTGCAATGCGTATCTAAGTGTTCAAACACAACCTTTTTGACCGCCAAATCCTCAAAAACAGCCTCGATCACCAGATCGCAATCTGAAAGAGCACCGAAATGGCTGGCGAGTTCAAGGTTCTCTCCCAAGGCCAGTTCGTATTCCGAACTTGTCATCTTCCCTCGTCGAACCGCCCCTTCCAGGTTTTGCGCGATCCGGTCCCGGGCAGTCTCAGCGGCCCCTTCACTTGTTTCAACCACCGTGACCGTCAGACCAGCCATCAGTGCAGATGAGGCGATACCGGCGCCCATCAATCCACCTCCGACAACCGCCACTTTCTCAAATTCCCTCGGCGCAAGTCCCTTAAGCTCAGGGAGATTGGACGCCTTCCGCTGCGCAAAGAACGCATGGACCATCGCTTGTCGCTGATCGCTTTGCATCAGGTCTTCAAAATGGCGGCGCTCTTCTGCCAACCCCTGTTCAAATGGCAACTCGACGCTTGCGCGTATGGCGCGCAGGGCGGTGACCGGGGCAATCTGACCTCGCGCCCGGTGATTGATCTTGCGCTCTGCTGCCTCCCAGTTGGTACTTTCAGGTGGTGCCAGCGCAGATACCGGTCGAACGGTTTGGTTCCGTCCCAGCAGGTCATTTGCGTAAGACAGGCCAATGTCCCGTGGCGCACCGGTCGTTACATGGTCAACGATACCCAGCGCTTCCGCTTTCGACCCGCTGATACGCCGACCCGTACATATCAAGTCCAGAGCGGCATCCACCCCCACCAGCCTCGGCAGTCGCTGCGTTCCGCCTGCCCCGGGGATCAAACCCAGAGCAACCTCGGGCAGGCCAACCTGAGCCCCTGCAAGCGCCACCCGATAGTCAGTTGACAGCGCAATCTCCAATCCGCCGCCCAAGGTGACACCATGAAGCACGCTGACCACCAGCAGGTCCGACGCTTCAATACGGTTGCAGACCTCAGGAAGGCTCGGCATGCGCGGAGGCTGACCAAATTCACTGATATCTGCCCCAGCAATGAAATTCGGGCCTGTGCCAAAGAGCACCACCGCGACCACGCCCTTATCTGCTTCTGCGCGGTCCATTGCATCCATCAGCCCCAAACGAACGCTCTGCGAGAGCGCATTCACTGGCGGATTAACGATCGAGACCAGAGCGATCGCACCTTGTCGCTCATAACGGACAGGGTGCGACAGCGCCATCAGGTGACACGTTGGTAGATGAAGCAGCGCCCCGGCACCGCATCCGGCGGGAGGTCAATTTCACGCAAGCCTTCAAAGTACATTCTGTCACTTGAGACCATCAAGGCGCCCTTTTCCAGAAGGGGCTCCACAAGCGGCGAGACTCGGCGCGCGAAAATATCGTTTTTCTCCGCGTCGTGGCCTCCAAGATCAGCGTGGATAAGGCCTGCCGTGGCGCCGAAACGCATTAGGGCAGCCGGCAATGTTTCGAACACGTCTCCCAGGATCACTTTGTCATCTGGCGGCGTGCTGTCAGGATGCGACGCAATCGCGCGCTCAAAGACGTAAATCTCCCGCTCGGGCATGATTTCGCACATGTGGTGGTAGGTCCGCCCGTTTCCCAGACCAAGTTCAAAAACGGGCCCGGGCAGGTTCCGAGTTATCGCTGCCGCGTGATCAAGGCACGCGCGTTGTGAAACCATACGGTTGATGAAGATATCCAGCCTGCTCATGGTTGTCTTTCTTGTTGTGGTACGGATTTCACATGCCCGGTTTATCACAAAATTGATAGTGCTATGCCATTCACATTCCACGGCGCTGGACGTCAGGCCTGAAATCGCGTTGACTGTACGCAAAAGAAAAACGCGCCGAAAAGAGGAAATACCCTGACTGTGATGACCCCGTTGCTCGATGTGTCAGATCTCAGCATTGGCTTTGGCGCGGCGGAGTCCGTCGTTCGGGATGTGAATTTTCGGGTTATGCCCGGTGAGACACTGGCCCTGGTCGGAGAGAGCGGGTCCGGCAAAACCATAACGTGCCGGTCCGTGTTGCGAATACTGCCGGAAGTCGCGCAAATCCGCAGTGGCAGCATCACTTTTGCGTCGCCCAATGGCCCCACTGTGGATCTGATGGACATTAGCGAGCGCGCCATGCGCAGCATCCGTGGCGACCAGATTTCGATGATTTTTCAAGAGCCTATGCGCTCTCTCTCGCCGCTTCACCGACTGGGAGACCAAGTCTCGGAGGTTCTCAAGCTCCACCGTGACATGACGAAACGAGATGCCAAGGCGGCAGTTCTCGAAACCTTTGACCGCGTTGGATTTCCGGATCCTTTACGGGTGTGGCGCGCCTATCCGTTCGAGATGTCAGGGGGCATGCGACAGCGCGCCATGATAGCAATGGCGATGGTTGCCAAACCTGATCTGTTGATTGCTGACGAACCGACCACAGCCCTTGACGTGACGACACAGGCGCAGGTTCTGGGCCTGATCAAGGATTTGCAGCAGGACACCGGCATGGCGGTGATCCTCGTTACGCATGACCTCGGCGTTGTCGCCAATATGGCCGAATCTGTGGTTGTGATGAATAAGGGGCGCATCATGGAAAGTGGCCCGGCCGCCGCCATACTCGGCGCACCCGCCCACGGGTACACAAAGAAGCTCTTTGCTGCGGCACCGGCTATTCCAAAAGTTGCAGAACCCGCGCGCACCGAACGTGGCACTGACCATATTCTTGAAATGCACAACGTGTCCAAAACATTCACGATGCGCTCGGGCGGATGGAGCCAGCCAACGATTGTCACCGCCTGCCACGAGGTGAACCTGACATTGGAACGAGGCAAAACCGTCGCCGTTGTGGGCGAAAGTGGCTCAGGCAAAACAACCTGCGCGCGGATCGCCCTCGGCGCCGAGGTGCCCGATCCCGGAAGCGACGTAATCTTCAGACCATCGCAAGATCAAGACCCGATCCATATCAACGCGATGTCACCGGCAGAGAGAGTGGCCTTTCAACGTCAGGCCCAGATGGTCTTTCAAGACCCCTACTCATCGTTGTCGCCCCGCATGCGTATCCATCAGACCATGACCGAACCGATGGAAATTCACGACATCGGAACGCGTAGCGAGCGCCGTGAAAAAGCAGAGGAAATGTTGCGCTGGGTTGGGTTGAACTCTTCCATGCTCTCCAGGTACCCTCACGCCTTCTCCGGTGGTCAGCGGCAGCGGTTGTCCATTGCGCGTGCTCTTACGCTGGATCCCGTGCTGCTGGTCTGTGACGAGCCGACATCGGCCCTGGACGTTTCCGTGCAAGAACAAATCCTGTCCCTGCTTGAAGATATCCGGGACCGTATGGGGCTTTCCTATCTGTTTATCAGCCACGATCTGGCCGTTGTCGCGCGCATAGCGGATGAAGTGGCCGTGATGCGGCAAGGCGTCGTTGTAGAGCAGGCAGCGCCTGACACGCTGTTTTACGATCCGAGGCATCCTTATACCCGCGCCTTGATCGCTGCACAGCCCACACCTGATATCAACCGCCCCATAGACCTCAATTTAGTTGCCAAAGGGGCCGGTTCCCCTGCAAGCTGGCCAGACGAATTCAGGTTTGAAGGCGTTGCTGCCCCTGCTCTGCAAGAGTTGGAACCCGGTCATAAGGTACGTTGCCATGTTTAGAGCATTCATCACTCTTGTCTTCACTGCTGCCTTTACCCTGCCCTTATTCGCATCGGAATTGCCCGAGGTTCAAGAAAGCAGTTTCTGGGGGCAGGAAGTAGCAAATGGCTCACTCCCCCCGGTTTCAGAACGCCTCCCGCTCGACCCTCTCGTTGTTGACCTTGAAGCGAAGGGTCGGAGCTTTGGGCGTGAGGGCGGCACCTTGCGGACGCTCGTGTCTCGCTCCAAGGATGTTCGACAGATGGTGGTTTACGGCTATGCCAGACTGGTCGGCTATGACGAGAATTACGAGATTTATCCCGATATCCTACGCGATGTTGAGGTCGAAGAAGGGCGTAAGTTTACGCTTCACCTGCGCCGTGGGCACAAATGGTCTGATGGGCATCCGTTCACCTCTGCTGACTTTGAATACTACTGGAAACATGTCGCGCAAAATAAGGAGCTGAGTCCATCGGGGCCGCCGCAAAACCTGTTCGTCGATGGCATTCTGGCAGAAATGTCGTTTCCGGATGACTATACCGTCGTCATCGAGTGGCCCTATGCCAATCCGGGTTTTCTTCAGTTGCTCGCGCAGGCCAGCCCGTTTTTCATCTACCGGCCAGCGCATTACCTCAAGCAATTTCACGCTGAATTCACAGACCAGAAGACCCTAAAACGCGCCATCAAAAAGGCCCGAGTACGCACTTGGGCCGCTTTGCATAACGGTCTGGACAATATGTACAAATTTGACAACCCGGACCTGCCGACGCTGCAACCATGGATGAATGCGTCAACCGGAAAGTCCAGCCGTAACCTTTTTGTACGCAATCCCTACTATCACCGCATTGATGCCAAAGGTGTGCAACTTCCCTACATCGACATTGTAGAAATGACGATTGTGGGCGGCGGGTTGATCGCCGCCAAAGCCAATGCCGGAGAAGTCGACCTACAGGCGCGGGGCCTCGATTTCCCTGACATTTCGATCCTGAAGAAAGGCGAAGTGGATGGCGCTGGCTACCGCACATTGCTTTGGGCCAACGGAGCCGCCAACCAGATAACGATTTATCCGAACCTCAATTTTGCCGATCCGATGTGGCGTGAAGTGATACGGGACGTCCGGTTCAGGCGCGCGCTGTCACTTGGCATTGACCGCCGCATGATCAACAGGGCGCTCTATTTTGGATTGGCAACCGAAGGGGGCATGACCGCACTGCCGCAAAGCCCATTTCATGAAACAGCCAATTTGTACCGCTGGTCCATTTACTACCCGGCCAAGGCAAATGCTCTGCTCGACGAGATGGGCCTGACAGAGCGACGCCCTGACGGCATTCGCCTTCTCCCGGATGGAAGGCCGATGGAATTCATCATTGAGACGGCAGGCGAACGCAAAGAGGTCGAAAACGCTCTGGCAATTGTCACCGACACATGGCGAGAAATCGGCATCAAGCTGATCATGCGGCCTCTTGATCGGGACATCCTGCGCAACCGGGTGTACTCCGGCCTGAGCATGGCTGCCGTCTGGTATGGCTGGGACAATGGGCTGCCACAGGAATATACGTCACCGGAATATCTTGCCCCTAAACACCAGGAATTTTTCGCCTGGCCAAAATGGGGCCAGTATTACCAGACCGGCGGAGAAGTTGGCGAAGCCCCGGATATGGCAGAGGCCGAACGCCTGATGGAGTTGAGCTATGACTGGAGCCACACGCAGGACAGCGTTCTGCGCGAACAGATTTGGCGGGAAATGCTGACCATTCACGCGGACCATCAATTTGGAATTGGCATCCTCTCCCAGGCGCCACAGCCGATTGTGGTGTCGGACAGGTTGCAGAACGTGCCGGAACGCGGGAAATGGGCATGGGACCCCGGTGCCCATTTCGGCATCCACCGCATTGATGAATTCTACTACGAAGACCCGTTTCAGCAGCTCACCCAATGATGTTCCTGCGCTACGCCATTTATCGGTTCATCACGATGCTGCTCACGCTCTGGGCAGTTTCAATCCTGATCTTTGTGATCATCAACTTGCCGCCCGGTGACTATCTCAGCAACCAGATCGCGGAGCTTCGCGCTACGGGTCAGGCGGAAGGGGTCGCGAAGGCGGAGTTTCTGCGAACTGAATATGCGCTCGATCGCCCGATCTGGGAGCAATACCTGATCTGGGTAGGCATGGCACCCGGCCCGCAGGGGTGGTACGGGCTCATTCAGGGCAATTTTGGCTGGTCTTTCGAGTTTGATCGCCCCGTCAGCGAGATTGTAGGCGACGCCCTCTGGCTGACCGTTCTGGTCAATCTGGCTGCTGTTTTGTTCGTCTACATGGTGGCCTTACCGCTTGGTGTCATTGCCGCCGCCAAATCTGAGACTTGGGTCGATTACTCGGCCGCCTTCGTTGGCTATCTGGGCCTGGCGACGCCGAACTTCTTGCTGGCCCTGATGCTCTTCTATTATGGGAACAAGTACTTTGATCTCCCCATCGGCGGGTTGATGGACCCGCAGTTCGAAGGCGAGCCCATGTCGTGGGAAAAGGTGAAGTCGGTGCTCATTCACCTGATCGTACCCACCTTCGTGATTGGGACGTCAGGCGCTGCTGCAATGATGCAAAGGCTGCGCGCCAATATGCTCGACGAATTGAGTAAACCCTATGTCGAAACCGCAAAAGCCAAAGGTCTTGCGCCGTCGAAGCTGCTTTCGAAGTACCCTCTGCGCATGGCGTTCAATCCGTTTGTCGCTGATATTGGCAACCTGCTTCCTGCAATGGTTTCGGGGTCGGTTCTGGTCTCGGTTGTTCTGGGCCTACAAACCATTGGCCCGTCCCTGTTGACTGCTCTGAAAAGTCAGGACCAGTTCCTTGCGGGCTTTATCCTGATGTTTGTCGCCTTGTTGACTCTGATCGGCACGATGATTTCTGATCTGCTGCTTGTCCTGCTTGACCCTCGCATCCGCTATGGGGCGCGTGGAACATGACGCAACTGCCTGACGGACGTTTTGTAGACGATGCCCCATACACCGATGAGGTGGACCTCAGCGCTCTCGAGCGTTCGGATATGGACGCGCCAAACTGGGTTCTTGTTTGGCGGAAATTCAAACGTCACAAGCTTGGCTTGATTTCAGGCACCTTCTTGTTGCTGTGTTATCTGATCCTGCCCATTGCCGGCTTTGTCGCCCCCTATACGCCCAATGAACGCAGCGCCGACTACCTTTATGCACCGCCACAATCCATCAACCTGTGGCATGAAGGAAAGTTCATTGGGCCCTACGTTTATCCAGTCACCGCGTCGGCGGATCTGGTGAATTTTCGCTGGACATACGAACGCGACGAAACAACGCCGATGCCACTGGAGTTCTTCTGCGAGGGCACTCAATACAACCTGTTTGGTTTTGTTCCTTCAACCACCCATCTGTTTTGCGCTCCAGAGGACGCGACGGTATTCTTATGGGGTTCTGACAGGTTGGGACGAGATGTCTTCAGCCGGATCCTCTATGGTGCGCAACTCTCTCTGACCGTCGGGCTGATCGGGATCACCGTATCCTTTGTTCTGGGCATCTTCTTTGGCTCCATCGCTGGGTATTTCGGCGGGCGAACCGACTGGGTCATAAACCGGATGATCGAGATCCTGCGCTCCCTGCCGGAACTCCCGCTTTGGCTGGCTCTGTCAGCCGCGGTGCCGTCGAACTGGAGCCCTGTATCGGTATTCTTCATAATTTCGATCATACTGGGCATTCTCGACTGGCCCGGATTGGCGCGGGCAGTGCGTTCGAAATTCCTGTCTCTTCGGGAAGAAGAATATGTACGCGCGGCAGAGATGATGGGCGCAAAGCCCAGCCGGGTCATTCGAAAACACCTGCTGCCCAATTTCATGTCGCATCTCATCGCCTCGGCAACGCTGTCGATCCCCGCAATGATCCTTGGTGAAACCGCCTTGAGTTTTCTAGGGCTTGGCTTGCGCGCGCCCGCTGTCAGCTGGGGCGTGATGCTGAACGATGCGCAAAACCTCGCATCGATCGAGATCTACCCTTGGACGGCGATCCCCATGCTTCCGATCATCTTTGTTGTCCTTGCCTTCAACTTCCTTGGTGATGGGCTGCGGGCTTCACTTGATCCTTACAAAAGCTGAAAAGGCGCGTCTCACGTCGCGGGCATTTGCTGGGTCGCGCAATGGATACCACCCCCAAGCTCACCGAGCGGATCGACATTGAGGGTAACAATTTCCCGATCAGGAAAGTGGTTTGCTAAAGCTTCGATCGCAATTGCATCCGTCTTTCGGTCGCCAAACTCAGGCGCAATTACTGCACCGTTGCACAGGTAGTAATTTGCATAGGAAGCCACAAAATCAAAACTCCGCACCCTTGGTCGTCGCGGCTCCGGGATAACCTCGACGTCCAAACCCTCTTCAATCAATCGGTCGTAGGTTTCCAGCGCAGCAATGTGGAAAGGGTCGTTCCTGTCCACTTTGTCAGGCAAGTTTATCAACACGCGCTGTGGTGCCGTCAAACGCGCAAGGCTGTCTATGTGGTAGTCTGTTATGTCCTCTCCCGACATACCATCAGACCAAATCATGCGGGTCGCCCCGTAAGCGGCCAGCAAACGCCTTTCGATCTCGTCGCGCGATAGCCCGGGGTTGCGGTTCTCATTCACCCAACTGCTTTCATGCGCTATCAAAAGACCTTCACCATCATGCTCGACTCCACCGGCCTCTCCACGCAGCCCGGTCGGAAGGAGCGAAAGGCCAAGACGTTCCGCCACAAGCCGCGCGATCTGGGAATCGCGTTGATTGATTTGTTTCTCTCCCCAGCCGTTGAACTGAATATGGCTGACGGCAAGCTGGCCCGCGTCATTCACCAAAAAGATCGGCCCTGCATCCCGGCACCAAAGGTCTTCAGTGGGAATATCCCAGAGCACGACCGCACTACCCAGCATTCGGCGCGCTTTCTCGTGGTCTTCAGCTGCTGCCAGCATCGTAACCGGTTCGAATGAACTGATCGTATTGGCAATCTCCGCAATGGTCATTTGTGTCGCTTCGAGGAAAGCCGGATCGGAATAGACACGGCGATTGACGGGCCACTGCATAAAGGTTCGTTGATGCGGCGACTCCTCTGCTGGCACAAAGAACCCATCATTTACGCCCGCCGATACTCTACTCATCGCACTCATCAACCCAATCGCCCCAACGCTTTGCAAAACTTGTCGTCGTTTCATAAACACTTGCCCCAAACGCATCCAATGCGAGACCAGCGGAAGCTAAACACCGCCCCCGTGACGGAAGATTATTGGTTTCACTGTGAGTTCAGTGCCGCTGTGATATGCTCAAGATAAACATCCGTCAGATCAAGGCTTTCCTTGTCATTCAGTTTTTCGAAAAGCACCCTGGCGCGATTAATGGGATCAAGCGCATTTTCGGTCCCTTTACTTTCGAACAGCGCGACACCGTAGAACAACAGGGACCTGGCCTTGTTTCGCTCATTGCCGATCTCTTCAAAGAGGCTTGATGCCTTTATGAATTCCTCCGCAGCGCCATGTTTCCGAAGTTGGCGCAACCAGTTTCCGAAGTTGAAGGCGGCGAGAGCTTCCTCATTCTTATTTGACGCGTCGTCCCTTGCCATGATCGCAAATGCGAGGCCATCAGTTTGCTTTTCCTCAAGGTTGTTGTCTCGCCGCGCAAGTTCGAGAGCGATCCTCGACGCGGTCAAAGCCGCCTCGCTGACACGTCCGCGTTCGACCAGATTTGCCTTGGACAGGTCAACGAACCCGTTATACGCCAATGTCGCAAAAGTCTCGGCGGTATCCAGATCAAGCACTTCCTTGCGCGTGCTGGTCAGACGGGCCAATTCCAGAGCTGCTAAAGCTTGCCTGGAAATGTCATTGCCAGCAGCCTGAAATGCGCTGGCAAATGCCTGGGACGCCGTTTCCGGATCGTCTTGCGCGAGGGCCTTGCCCGCTTTCCAATGGTTGTCGAACGAAGCCTCTGCGTTAAGCCTTCGGGCGTAGTCTTCGCTTGCCTGTGCATCATCGGCTGCCACGGCCTCAAGTTTGCCTTCCATGTCGGCGACCTGTTGCGACAATACCTGTGCCTTTTCCTTGTCATGGTCCGCCAGCGCGATGGAGAGTTGTTCGTTGACCCAATCCAGCGCCAGTCGTTGCCCGTCCGCGGTATCCTCCGGCGGATAATCATCAAACACCTTTGTCATCCGGTCGATCAGGTGCTGGCGGGCGTTGTCATCGGGCAGATGTTCGAGCATGACGCGCAGTTTGCGGCCAAGCTTCAGGACATAGTCCGGGATCACCACATCATCGCCCGCAATAGAATACCATGCGTTGTGCAAACTGTGCAGATGCAAACGCGAGGCCGGATGAGACCGACCCATTTCCGGCACAAATTTCGAAGTCTCGCCGGAGGCCAGCCAGGCATATTGCGCCATGAAGCTTTTGGCAGCGTGCAATAGATTGACCGCATCCTCGCTGCGGTAAGGATCGCAATTGTAGGGATGCGGAATAATGGCTGGCAGAAACGGGTGGAGCAGAAGTGTTCCGTCTTTTGGTTCAGCCACAAGGCCCGTTTTCTTGAGCTTTCTGATCAACACATCCGGGCGGGTGCTTTCAGAAAAAATTGCAAAATAAGGACGTCTGAAGCTCTGCGCAATTTCGTCAACGCTGGTTACGAGCTCCGGAACCGGAAACACAAACCGACCCTGAAACTGCATCAGGAACCACATTGGCGCGATCTCATCGCTTTCAATATCCGGGTTCTTGAAGATCAGCGGCGCCAGGATATCCTGCGGCAGGGTATCATCCGTGAACCGTCCATTCCGCAGCTGGCGCAAGATTGATTGCACATCTGCATACTCTGACAACAGGTTCCGGCGTTGGTAATCAAACAGCAGTTTGGCGGCGGTCGGGTTGCCGGCGGTCCATAGCAACAGTAGGTCCGATAGATCCGCTTGTAATTCCGATCGCGCAAAGTCGCGCAGGTCATCCAGCTCCAGAGGTCTGATCGGTATCTCTCGCAAATTGCCCAACCCCGAAATTTTGGTATGGGCAAGAACAAGCGTCTGTTTGCCAGCGCCCCGTCGCGCCTCCAAAGCATTCCAAAGCCCAGCGACCTGATCTTCGGACCAGGCGGCCCGGTTCTGAAAGCTGTCGCCGTGAATGAACTCGCCATGCTCAACAATCAAAAAACCATGTTCATCTGAGGAGACTTGGGCAATCGCCTTTTCAACATCCAATTCGATAGAAAGGTCCAACACTGCCATATCGGACGGCTCCAACCGTCCACTCGCGACCAGCCAGCGGGCGAGCTCGCGCGCAGTTTCGCTTTTCCCGGCACCACGCAGTCCGGTCAACAAAATAGGCCAACGGTCATCAAAAACCCGATCCAATGTCAGGATCGTGTCATCCGTTCCAAACAACGCGGGTGGGTTTTCAAATGCTTCGGCCATACCAACTGTTGGCTTGGTCGTGAGATTAGAAAGCCGAGGCGGCGCGTATGCAGGCAAAGGCTCGATCCCCGACAGCCGAGGATCATTCACAAATGCACGGATGATCGCATGGCCCAGGTGCGAACCGGGCGAGGGTTCGCCATCGATCCAGCGACGACGCGCGTAACGAATAGCTTCCGCCAATGTGCCGCCAACCGACAGGCAGCGATACAGATCATCCACGATATGGACAGCGTTGGACACCGACAGTTGATGGGACATCGCAACCACATCGATCTGACTGTGCGCCGCGACTTCTTCTGCAAAGGACGCAATGGCCTTGGCGCCGAACATATGATCCGACCCACCTTCAACCGGCTTTACAAGTGGTGCCTGTGCGGAATCGCAAGCATTGAGCAGGAGCATTTTTACGCGGCCCGCACTCAATGCATTGGCAACCGCACGACCCGGCGCCGGGCGCGGACCATTCCGGTTCTTGTTCTCGAAGAGGATGGCCCCAACATCCCCTCCCATTGTTTCGAACACTGTCCCGTGCCCATCGAAATGCACAACATCAAAAGGTTGATTTTTCTGCGCTGCCTGCCACACCGTTTCAGAAAGCGCTTTCAGGGTTGGCGGTCGCAGTACGGAAACCTCGATAGCGCCTCCTGCCACATTGGACAGCATGCGCCTTGCCACAGCGCGAAAACCAACATCCGAAACACCCATCGGGCGGGAAATCACCGATAGAATTCGCAGCTTCTGCGACCGTTCCGTTTCTACAGGCGGTTCTGATGGCTCTTGTGCTGTCGTTCGAAACACCCCTGCCGCCGACTGCGATGCGAAAGAGCCAGATGTTGCCAACAGCTCCCATGGCCAATGCCGCGTGAGACCGTTGGGATCCCGGATCATGAAGGCCAGTTCAGCATCTTCGGCATCAAGATCCGGCGCGCTCGCCAACACTGCCTGCCAAAGCGCCGATCCGTAGTCAGTCAGCTGTTCTTCGGCCAATTGCCCGGCGGTCTCTGCCACACCCGACGCCAGTCTCGGATAGTCTTCGATCAGCCACCGAAGGGTTCCGCGCAATGCATGGGTAAAAACCGGTAAGGGATGCGGGTCTCCCCCATTTGCCGAAACCAAGGGACGATCCAGGTTTCCGGTGATGTGAATATCGATTTGTTTCATCGCTTGACGCCCCGTGGATCAGAAAGGCACGATGGTACCACAAATTTGAGGCATCGCCTTATGGCAAAGTGAATTTGAAAGGTCGAACTATATGGCGCAGAGCATTTTTGGAGACATGGAGCAGCTTTCTGATCTGGATAGTGAGGCGCTGAAACAGAAGCTTCTCGACATCGGCGAGGAAGACGCGGCACGCCAATTGGCTGCCGACGCATCGGATTTCGGCAGTGGCGGTGACCTGGACGACTTCAGTATTGGCGGCGGCCTTTCCAACTGGCTTCTTTATCCATTTCTCAGCGTCTCTAACGTGATTGGCCATTTTAACGGGCCGGGCCCCCTGACCGGTGCCGCCAACGCCAAGGATCCCTTCAAAGCAGGTGCCAAGGTTTCCTTGCTGCTGGATCGGCTTTATGTGCATCGCTATCCAGGTTGGGGGAAACATGAGATACTGTTCGAAGCCACGATGGCCGGTGCGTCGGATGAGGCGGCGCACATCGCAAAATCCCTTAGCGTCAGCAAAGGGATCGCGTCAGTTGCGGGCTGGCCGCTTTTCCAGCAGCTGGTGGTCCCCAGCAATGGCCTGCATTTCGCGTTCCAGTCGATCAACCTGTCCAGCAGCTTTGACAAGTCAGTTCTGAAAGTGCTGAGTGCCAAGGAATTCAAACAGGGATTAGCGGTCCTTGAATCCGCGGGACCCGCGATTGGGCAGGTGTCCAAAATGATGCGGTCGCTTGTTGAATGGTCCGCCAATCAGAGTAGCAACAGCATCGTGCAGCAGTTTGATCTTGGTTTCGATCAACGCCCCATCGGCTCTCCCGGTGCCAGACTTGCTCCCGGCACCTTCGTGGTTGTTCAACTTCCGACAACCGAAGCTGATCTGTTCCGCTTCGAGGATTGGATATGGGAACCAAATTCCGCAACAATCCGGCACGCAACGACAGAAAAGCAACTTGAAGCAAACTACTTCTGCGTATCGCTGGCCGAACTATAAAACCATTCGCATGGGCACCTCGCCTCAGGCGGAAACCGGGTATGCAAGCGCCGTTGCGTCGACTTTGGGGCCGGTTTCGCTTTTGCCTATTTGATCCAGAACCAACTGGTAGGATTTGATCGCAAACTGGATCAACTCACGGTCCTTTGGCGGCATCTTTGGGCATTGAGCGGCGATCGTCATGGACCCTTGAGCGCTAGGCCGCTCTGATCTCGCCTCGCCACGCGAGGATGTCTTTTCCTCATGCGTTTCTGACGAAGGTTTCGCTTTCTGAGCACCGCAATGCGCCGCCCGTGCCGCCTGGCCGTCTTTGTATTGGCTGGAAAGATCTTTGTAGGACGGACGCTTGGCTTTTGCGCCCAGCCCTTTCAGATGGGCGATCAATAGGTCCGCAGCCGCATTAATTCGCGCCATGTGTCGGGTTGAGCGTTCCAGATCATCAGAGCAATCCGGATGGTATTTCAACGCCAAAGCACGACGCACATCGCGGACATCTTCGAGAGTGGCATGATCATCCAATCCAAGCACTCTTGCAGCATGTTCCGGTGTCGCAGCCACGTTTCGCTCCAATTCGCATAACAAACGATTAAGAATATCTTTTTATATTATGTAGAATTTGAAACGAATATGATCATGTTACGTCTTGGTTAATTGCAAAGCATCAAGCGACGACTGAACAAACTGCATTCTTGAACGCGAAAAAGAGCCGGGCCGCGACAACCGGCAACAACGCCCCACAAAGAATCTGCATTCCAAATTAATTTAGAAAAACATTGGCTTGCGGTCGTTTTCCCAAGCGGCACGACACCGCGCGAACTCAACGATCATCGCTGCTATCCTGATCATCCATCAAGTCTTCCTCAATAGATGCCTGTGCGGCAGCGGTAAGCGCTTTCTTTTCGTCTGGAGTAAGGTCCTCCACCTTGCCATCGGCCAAACGAACCGTGACTTCCTTATGCGCAAACACGATACCTTCGCGTTCAAACAGGGTGCGAATTTCCTCGTAAACACGTTTACGCACCAACCATTGATCACCAGGTTTGGTCATGAATTTCACCCGAATGATCATGGCGCTGTCTTGCATCTCGATGACGCCCTGCGACTTGAGCGGCTGGATGAAGTTGTCGCCGATGACCGGGTCATCAAGCAATTGAACACCTAGGTTCTTGATCAGCTTGCGGACCTTCTCCACATCGGTGTCGTAGGTCACCCGCAAGGGCAGCTTCATGATCACCCAGTCGCGCGAGTAATTGGTCATCACCTGGATTTCACCAAAGGGCATGGTGTGTAGCGCACCAAGGTGATGACGCAGCTGGAAGGACCTGACAGAGATTTTCTCAACAGTCCCTTTAACGCCGCCAACGTCCAGATATTCACCTTTTCGGAAGGCATCATCAAAAAGGAAAAACCCACCTGAGAAGATATCGCGCACCAAGGCTTGTGACCCGAAGCCAACGGCAACACCGACCACACCCGCACCGGCAAAAAGCGGACCGACGTTTACGCCCATCTCCATCAGGATGATGAGGCCGATTGTCACCACCAGCACAATGAGGATGAAATTCCGGAACAGAGGCAGCAGCGTGGCCAGACGAGATGCCGAACTGCCGCCGCCTTCGTCACCCAGCTCACCCTCTTCTGCGTCGCCTTGCTCTTCCGCGATCTTGTTATCAATCCAGATGCGGAACGCATGATAGACAATGTAGCCGATAAACAGGATCACCATGACGTCAAGCAGCCGGTTGGTGTAGCTCTCTACCATTTGGGTACTGTCATTGTCCCAAATATAGAAGAACGCATAGGTACCGGCGACAAAGGCCAGGATACCAGCCACACGGCGCGCGAGGGCTTCGAAAGTGTTCATACCCTTCGGTTGGTGAACTGGTGCTGAGTCGGGAACCACGCTTTCAGGCGCGTCCGATGGCTCCCCATCGTAGGCTTTTGCTTCATTCATCTCGCGGATGGCGCGGGCCCGCGCGAAACTCCGCTCAATGAAGAAATTGATGACCCCATAGACCACGATGATCGACAGCAAAATCGCATAGGCGCCTGCGATAAGCGGCACTTTCAACGGGATGCCGATTACCAGGTGGTAGGTAACCTGCGCCCATGCATAGAGCATATAGACAATGACCAAGGGGGCCCAGAAAACAGAAAGCACCCGCACGACGAGGCTGCTGTTTTCTCGTGTCTCACCCTGGCGGATTGCGTCGCTCAACGCCTTGCGGTTGACCAATACCATCAGGATGTTCAGCGCCACGACGACCGCTGCAAGCAATGAGGTCATAAACGCATAGACGTCGTAATTCAGACCAAGCTCTCTGATCCAAACCGTGAAGAGAAGCCTGCAAATATCGAGAGTGCCCAGAAAAACCAGCCAATAATAGAGCCGTCTGGCATCTGACGTCGATAACATCGGGATGCGATACTGTGAAAGAAACGGCGACAGGATCATGCGCCAAAGTCCGGCGACAAACCGGCTGAGGAAATACGCAGTATTGATTATGCTCACCGTGAACTGCATCGCAGGGTCGTCCAGCGGGCCAAATACGACGAAGCCGATCAGATAGGCCACCGCCATCGAAAACAGGATACCGCCCAAGCCCATGAAGAACCGAAACACCAGCCAGGGCATCTTTTCGGCATAGCCAATCGGGTTATCCTTGCTGCGTGATACGACAAATCGGCGGGCAAAACGCTTTCCGTAAATCTGGCCCTCGGCAAACATCCCGATCGCAAAAAAGATCGCGGAGATGCAGATCGCCTCGAAAAACGTCCATATTTCGCCGGTCGGACTGGTGGCGCGCAAAATATAGATTACCTCGTTGAAATCACGAGGCAAATCGAGAACACGTTGGATCAGGCTGGACCGGAACTGCAGTACCCTGTCTTGCACATCCATGATGGCCGAAGCGGAGGCTTCAGCCTCAGGGGATGCATCCCCCGACGATTGGCCACCACCGCTTCCAGTGCCGGATACCAGATTTCCATCTGTATCAATGACAACAACGCCAACACCGTTTTTGGCGGCTTCGGACATTATCTCGGCGATTTTTGTATCCGCCGGCGCTTCTTCTTCGGCGCTGCCTGCAGAGAACAGGGATCCAACACCTTGTGCCTGTCCAGCCCCGGGCGAGAAGGCCATAAATGCCAGTAAAATCATGAGGGGGAGCACTAGCAGAGTCGGCCGTGTCACAAAGTTCGTCCAAATTGGTTAACGCTGCTGAACGGTAGGTGAGCTTTGCCGATATTGCAATTGCACATCAGTTCAATGTCTCGCGTCCTTTCGTGTTTTGCACCGCAAAGAGTTTTGTGCGAAAGAAGGGTCGAGACATTGCGTTTGGCACTGCATCTTGATGTACAGGCCGAGCCGGGGAAACGAAAAGTGCCGAGGTTCATTGCATTCGTGCGAACAGATCTCAAGGAGCGCATGGATGGGGCGCTTTACGTATGAATTATCAGACCGGTGACGCGGGCAGCAGGGAGCTGTTGTCTCCAACACATGCCAGAAATCTGCGCCGCAGCAAGCGTGTCATGTTCTATAGCCATGATACGTTCGGCCTCGGGCATTTGCGACGTTCGCGCGCGATTGCGTCTCACCTGACCGCGACCGACCCGAATGCCTCTGCGATCATCCTGACAGGGTCACCGGTAGCCGGACGCTTCACGTTTCCTGAACGGGTCGACCATGTACGCCTTCCTGGTGTCACCAAACTGCCGGATGGCTCATATGTAAGCCAGACGCTGGGTCTCGATATCGACAAGACCACTGCGCTGCGGTCAGCCCTGATCCAGGGTACAGTAGAACAATTCGAACCAGACCTCCTGGTCGTGGACAAGGAGCCAACGGGGTTTCGGGGCGAGTTGCTTCCGACATTGGAGTGGTTGGCGCAAGGCGGTCGGACGAAGTTGGTCCTTGGGTTGCGGGACGTGCTGGATGAACCCAAGGTGCTTGCCGCTGAATGGGAGCGTAAAGGCGCTGTGGAAGCGACCGAGCAGTTCTACGACGAGATTTGGGTTTACGGCCCAAAATCCGTCTATGACCCGACAGACGGCCTGACCTTGTCGGATTCGACCCGCGCGCGGATACATTGGACTGGATACCTGCGCCGCGAAGTATCAGACGAAGCCGAGACACCAGACCGTCCCTATGTTCTGATTACGCCGGGCGGCGGTGGCGACGGTCAAAGCATGGTTGATCTAGTACTGAGCGCCTACGAGCAGGACCCTAATCTGGGACCAGACGCCGTTTTGGTTTATGGACCCTTTTTGTCAGGAGAAGTCCGCGAGGCCTTTGAAACGCGCGTGGCCAAACTGGGTGGACGCGTGACCGCGGTTGGATTTGACGGGCGTATAGAATCCCTCTTTACCAACGCGCAGGGCGTCATATGCATGGGCGGATACAACACATTCTGCGAGGTGCTGTCTTTTGACAAACGCGCGGTCATTGTGCCGCGCACCGTACCCCGCCTCGAGCAATGGATCAGAGCGGCCCGCGCTGAAGAACTGGGGCTGGTACGGATGCTGGATGAAAAACGGGACGGCATGACCCCTGAAAGCATGATCCGTGCAATCCGTGACTTGCCAAAACAACAAAGACCTTCCCAAGCCGGCGCAGATGGGTTGCTGGACGGATTGGATGTGGTGGTGAAGCGCACTGACGCCCTGATGGCGCATCTATGAGTTCAAAGACGCGCCGTCTGGCGGTGATCGTGAAAGGCTGGCCACGCCTGTCCGAAACCTTCATCGCGCAAGAGCTCGTTGCCTTGGAAGAGACTGGCATCCCGTTCGATATCTGGTCGCTGAGGCATCCGACCGATGTAAAACGGCACCCTTTGCATGAGCGTTTAAAAGCCCCGGTTCATTACTTGCCTGAATACCTCCTGCAAGAACCTCTGCGAGTGTTGCGTGGGGCTATTCATGCCGCCGGGCAGCCCGGTTTCCGGAACGCCCTGAGATGCCTGCGCGAAGACTACGCCCGCGACCGGACCCCAAATCGCCTCCGGCGTTTTGGGCAAGCCTGTGTGCTCGCACGCGAAATGCCGCCCGGCTTCGAGGGCCTCTATGCACATTTTCTGCACACCCCCTCCTCTGTCGCACGCTACACGTCAATCTTGCGCGGCATACCATGGTCCTTTTCTGCTCACGCCAAAGATATCTGGACCTCCCCAGAATGGGAGCTGCGGGAAAAATTGCAGCCGAACCACTTCGGCGCTGCGTTCGGCGCTACGTGTACTGCGTTTGGCGCTGAACATCTGAGGAACTTGGCCGACGATCCAAACCGGGTCGATCTGGTTTACCATGGCTTGGATCTTACGCGTTTTCCAACGCCGCCTGTTCGCCCCCTTCGTCGCATCGATGCACCGTTCAAACTCATGTCCGTCGGACGCATGGTTGAAAAAAAAGGGTTTGATCGGCTGATCGATGCACTCGCCCTGTTGCCCGACACACTCGAATGGCATTGGACCCATATCGGCGGCGGAGAGCTCAAGGACAAACTGCAAGCGCAAGCCAGGACGCTTGGTATTTCCGATCGGATTACATGGCGTGGAGCCTGTGATCAGCCGGAAGTCGTTGAAGAGATGCGGCGCTCTGATCTCTTTGTTCTGCCCAGTCGGGTTGCGGCGGACGGCGATCGTGACGGCTTGCCCAATGTTCTGATGGAAGCGGCGAGCCAGAAACTACCCATTCTTTCGACACCGGTCTCCGCCATACCCGAGTTTATTCAAAACGGCGTTCATGGCATTCTTGTAAACGATGCGCCAAAGGAGATTGCGGCGGCCATATTGGATATTGCGGAACGACCAGATGTCGGCAGCTCTCTGGCAGAAGCAGCCTATCAGCGCCTCACGACCGAATTCACGATGAATCCGGGCATCGCGCAGTTGGCACACCGTCTGAGAACAATGCTGGAGCTGGCCCGGTGATCTCTGCAGCCTTTTATGCGCCAATGAAATCGCCAGACGATCCCGTACCGTCCGGTGACCGCGCCATGGCCCGGGCCTTGCAACTGGCGCTGGCCGACGCGGGGGTGAACACAACTCTCGCGTCCGAGCTGCGAACCAGAGATGGCAAAGGAGATCCAGCCCGTCAGGAGGAATTGATCGGTCTGGCCGAAGTGGAGTGCGAAAGACTTGCCCAACAGGGGCGGGCCGCTGGATGGCAGGCTTGGATCAGTTACCACAATTACTACAAAGCGCCTGATCTGCTGGGGCCTGCAACGGCGGCGACGCTGGGCATTCCTTACATTCTCATCGAAAGCACACGGGCACGAAAGCGCCTCGACGGGCCCTGGGCACGTTTCGCTCAGGCAGCTGAAAAGGCGACCGATGCGGCGGCGGCTGTGTTCTACCTGACAGAGCAGGACGCCGAGGCTTTGCACAAATACCGTCCAGAAAACCAGTTGCTTGCCCCGTTGAGACCCTTCCTGCCCGTCAAATCCTTACCGCTCGAAACCACCAGAAGCGGCGCAATTCTCAGTGTCGGGATGATGCGCAGCGGTGACAAATCGGCATCTTATCGTTTGATTGCGGATACGATGGCCCACCTTAAAACTGAGCAGTGGCATCTGCTGCTCGTCGGCGACGGACCGGCACGACCAGAGATTGAAGCCATGATGGCCGGTTTTGGAACCCGTGTGAGTATCCTTGGCGAGTTGTCCCGAGATGATCTTCAAGAGGTCTATGGAACGGCCAGCTTGTTTTTTTGGCCCGGGGTCAACGAGGCGTTTGGAATGGCCTATCTTGAGGCACAGGCATCCGGACTTACCGTCGTTGCACAAGACCGGCCCGGCGTGCGGGATGTGCTTGCTCCCGGGGCAGACTACCCGTCAATTGATCAGGGCCCTCGGGCACTGGCCGCGCGGTTGGACATGCTGCTGGCATCGCCAAAGCTCACGGCGCATTTGGGAAAGAGCGCGCGCGCCCATGTTGCGGCAAACCACTTTCTGGGTCCGGCAAGCGCAACATTGAAATCTGTGATGAGCGAGGTGCTCACATGATACGATTGGCTCTTCTGCGTCACGGGCATACACACTGGAACCGAGCTGGCAGGATACAAGGGCGCACGGACATCCCGCTGGATGACGATGCGCGCAGTCACTTGGGGGCACTGCGATTGCCCGCGCCGTGGTCGGACGCGGATCTGGTTTCCAGCCCATTGGCCCGCGCTGCCGAGACAGCCCAAATCGTGTCGGGCCGACCGCCGTTGGCGGTACCGAATTTGACCGAAATGGACTGGGGGGATTGGGAAGGCGCGCGGGGCGAGGTGCTTTTAACAAATCCGACAGCCGGGTATCGCCATATCGAAGACTGGGGCTGGTCCTACCGTCCACCCGGCGGTGAGAGCCCGGAAGATGTACTCCGGCGCGTCAAATCCTGGGCCGACGGATTGTCAAGCGACACCGTCGCTGTCTGCCATATCGGTATCATACGGGTGATCCTTGCCCGCGCCCACAGGTGGGATTTTGAAGGGCCCGCCCCTTTTCGCATCAAACGCGACAGGTTGTATGTGCTGACCCTTGATCAGGGCAACTGGCAGGCAGACCCTGAGCCGATCCGGCTTGAGACGCGTGCCGCATGAAGGTTCTGATCGTCGTCACGCATCTTTTAGGCACAGGGCATTTGGCCCGGGCACTAGTATTGGGACGCGCATTCTCGGCCGCGGGTCACAAAGTAATAGTGGCGTCCGGAGGTATGCCCGCACCGCATCTGAAGTCAGATGGTTTGCAATTGCTACAACTGCCGCCATTCCGTTCGGACGGCGTTAATTTTCGCACCTTGCTGGATCAGCACGGTGCACCTGCCTCAGATTCTCTTATGGCGGACCGAAAAGGACAATTGCTAGGATCGCTGGACGCATTCCGGCCCGACGTCCTGCTTACCGAATTGTTCCCCTTTGGCCGCCGTGTCCTTGCGGATGAATTCAATAGCCTTCTGACGGCAGCAAAGGCTCAGACGCCTGCACCAGTGATCTGCAGTTCGGTCAGAGACATTCTTGCTCCGCCCTCTAAACCGGCAAAGGCTCAATTGGCAGATGATTTGGTCGATAGATTCTATACTGCAGTTCTGGTGCACTCTGATGCCGCCATAGCGCCGTTGGAGATCAGTTGGCCTGTCTCAACGGCACTGGCTGACAAACTGCGCTACACCGGATTTGTTGCGCCGGAACCTGCAGGACCACATCCCGACGCGCTTGGCGATGGTGAGATCCTTGTGACATCCGGCGGCGGCAGCGTTGGGAAGCTCTTGTTCGAAACGGCGCTTGCCGCTGCATCCCTTACGCCCGACGACCAATGGCGTGTTCTGGTAGGCGGTGATGATGCTCCCGCGCGTATTGCCCAACTACGATCCGAAGCCCCACCAAATGTTCAAATCTGTGCTGCTTCGCCCGATTTCCGCCAGATGCTAAATCATGCCGCTGCATCCATTTCCTTCTGCGGATACAATACTGCGCTGGATGTCCTGCAGGCCGGAACACCTGCCGTCTTTGTTCCCTTTGACGACGGAGGCGAAGTTGAACAGAGCTTGCGGGCGGGCACACTGTCTAACCTGCCGGGAATTGAGGTTCTCAAAACGCGCGATCTTTCTGCTAAAGCCCTTCTGGAAAGGCTGAGATTGGTCATCGCGGCACCCTCGCGCGAAAAGCGCAGGGATGGTCTTCAAGGTGCTTCCGAAACCGTCAGGATCGTTTCACAGCTTGTGTCGGAGCGTGGTTCATGACACCCGACTGGACCCCGCTCCGCCAAATGCTTGCCCGGTATCGCCAACAGAATGCCGCCCTTCCCCTTTGGTGGCGCGACGATGACGCAGTCGCAAACACAACTGCGCTAGAGCGATTGGCGGCACTCACTGCCGCATGCCATCTTGACGTCCACATCGCGGTCATCCCGGACCTTGCCCAGCCCGATCTCGCGACAATGGTTGCGCAGGCTGATCAGCTCGTACCCGTGATCCACGGGTGGCGCCACAAAAACCACGCGCCACTGGATGCCAAAAAATCCGAATTTGGACAGTTTCGTGATTCAGCACGCCAGGAAATACACGACGGAGCGCAACGCATCCGAGATCTTTTTGGCCAAAAATTCCTCGCGGTTTTTGTCCCGCCCTGGAACCGAATAAATCCCGTTTTTTACCCCGAGCTGACGGCAGCCGGGGTGCGCGGCCTTTCTACGTTCACGCCTCGGCGCGCCAGAATGGCAGCACCCGGTCTGGTTCAGATCAACACCCATATCGATCCGATTGACTGGCATGGCACCCGTGACCTGAAAGATCCTGCGTCGCTCATTGAAGAGACAGCAAACATTCTGACACAACGCTTACAGGGTGAGGTGGACGACACCGAACCCTTCGGCTATCTGACCCACCACCTTGTCCATTCCGACCAATTGTGGGAGTTCTCACGCCAGTTCCTGCAGGAGCTTTTGGAGGGGGGTGCCACCCCGCAACCTATCGCCCCGTTATTGGAGGATACTCATGAGCCGACTTGAATCCATGCGCCGCCGACTGTCCGCGCAAATTGATGGCCTAAACTGGGCTGCGGAGTTTGTGGCCCTCCTGAAAGGCGATGTGTTGGAACTTGGGTTGGGCAATGGGCGCACCTACGACCACCTTCGGGAAAACCTGCCGGACCGGCGGATTTGGGTCATAGACCGGGTTCTGCAACCGCATCCCTCCTGCGTGCCACCACAGGAAAACTTTTTGCAAGGTGAAGCGGACGATATGCTCGCGAAGCTTTCAGCCAAAGGCGCGCAAATGGCTCTGGCGCACTACGACTTCGGCTTTGGCGACAAAGAAAAGGATGTGGCGGAAGGTGCGCGGTTGTCCCCACTGATAGCCCCGCTTATGGTACCGGGTGGTCTCGTCGTCAGTCAGCAACCATTGCAGGGTTTTGAGCAGATTTCAGGCCCTCAAACCATAGACCCTGAACGCTACCTTTTTTACCGCGCCGTCGGATAAAACGGCCCAATTCACGGCCGCGCAGAATTCTCTACGCTCTATCGGTTGATACATCCGGCAAGGAGCCGCAAAGTAATGCCAATTGCGCTTTTTTTGCGTGAAACTGCGAGCAGTTGCGGTATAGATCGACATATAAACAAAACTAAAAGGACTAACCCGATGATGAGATTTGCCGTTCTACTGAGCTTGGTGCTGGCACTGGCTGCATGCGAAACGACCAAGGGCCTTGGCCGCGACGTGCAGAACGCGGGCGAAGCGCTGGACGACGCGATCTAGGCATTGCCTTTCGGGGTCTGAACAATGGGCCAGAGTGTGCGGCGTACCTACCGCACACGACCACGCTTATCGCGCACAAGTTTTGCAAAGCGCTGCATCCGGGACGGCATTCAATCTTGCGTCTGAAATCGGCTCTTCGCATCTGACACACGTCCCATACTGACCCCGCTCTATCCGCTCCAGCGCGGCATCAATGCGTCTGAGCTCGGCCAATTCGACCTGGCCCAAAGCTTCGAGCACTTCATCGCCCTGACGCTCCGAAGACCGGTCTTCCCAGTCCTTTGGCATCGGGGCATCCAATGCGTGCTCGATATCCGAAAGCTCACCAACCAAAGCGGCGCGTCGTTTCAAGAGCGTTTGCTGTTGCAGGGTGACGTCCATGTCACTTCTCCTATCGTCAAAGTCGAGAAAACAGGTCAGCGGATCATTCGTCTGGCAACGAAATAGGCAACCGGCAGGGCGAGAATGGCCCCGGTTGCAGCCGCCGCGATGAGCGGCATCACCTCTGTAATACCAGCAGTCAATACCGCGATGACCCCCGCACCCGCGAGGGTAAATGCAACGATTCCGTAGAGCATGCTTGCAAGACGAAACATGGCGATCTCTCCTTTCCATATCGGCTGCCAACAGCATACCGAACAAACGGACCGAGAGCCTTGATTTGGGTCAATGGAAAGGCTGATTACGGGCGCTTACACAGTCAAAAAAGACCGCCCTGGACAAGCGAAAGGCGCCGGGGGGTCGGACCGAAGCCTTCACCATTGTACTCTTGCGAGCACGTCCCGACGCCTTCTTGAACCTCATCATCCCCCCAGAGGGCGACAGCAGGCCCAGCTTGCATGAGAGCGTCACCACTCTCCGCCGAAGCTTTGCGCCCGAAGGCCCGCCACTTCCCGCTCATCCCTGCTGAACCGTCTCGTCCACCACGACCCTTGCGAGCCCACGTGATAAGATCCGTCCCAGCTTATACCGGCCCATCCGTCACGAGGCTTTCACCTCCACACGATCCGACCTGCATCCAGTAACCCGTTACACCAAAAGCTGCATCAATGATCCGTCTTTGGGTGCCCGTGTGCTACCGGGGCTTTTGCGTCCACCTCTTTGATCCGAAGATTTCTGAAGCGGTGATTACAGACTGCGCCTTGCTTCCGAGTCGCGCAACAGAAAAGTGACGTCGAAACAAAATTTCTTGGGGATAACATGTTGATATAATTGATATTTTACCTGTGGATAAGCTGGGGATAGACTCAAATTATCGTTTAAGTTGTGCAGGTTGCAGAAGGAAGAGTCATTTCGAAGCGGTGGATTTCGAATAGCGCTCGATTCCGGGTCTTGGACGCAAAAATTAACACAAGTTAACAAAATGGGCGGGATTTGTGGTATAGTTGGTGAGTCGAGTGCGTTTGAAAATTCAAATTTAGACCGAGTTGGCCCGTGTGGAACATTGTTCCGCGCGGGTCTATTTTTTTGGGGTTGGCACCGGACCGGGCGCAGCCCGGCAATTGGTCCAGGGGATCAATTGAGGTGGCAACGGACGGAGCCCCGGGTGACAGGCGCTTTGACGTCTAGAGTTGCGGGTCGAGCGTTGCCGCGCCCGAACCGAAGGGGCGAAGACAGTTCGCGCCGTGGCGCGAGAAACGATCCGGGGGATCGGTTCAAGGATGAGCGGGCGGAGCGCCGGGGAAGCGAAGCGCCCGCCCCGTGGCGGTGGGTGAGGCGTGGTCCGGCAGCGCCGGATCAAATGATCCGTAAGGATCGGGCCGGACGGAAATCACGCGGTTGTCTGGAATTTGAAGTGCCGCGCCCGCAATGTGGGGTCGGTACGGGCGCTATAGGTTTTGCGAACAAATTGGGACAGTCAAAGTAGATCAATCATACGATTTCACTGAACATTTATCGCAATCGTTTGATCATTGCAGTGTTGCTTAATTGATGTCAGTATTACGTTGCGGAGCGACTTGGCTGCACCATTAAACTGTCGTCTTGAGCCATACAGCCCATGTGCAAACCCATTGCGCATTGCGTATGCCACAGCGAATATTTCAGCATCAACACCAGATTTATATCTATCAAGTCTTTTTCTGAGATCTGAACTATTCATAAAGCCCCTCAGATCGTCTAAGTCGCCCTTACTCAGCAAATCACGAACTTTGACAACTAATTTTTGGTCAATCGGAAAACACTCCAGTGCCAAATTTCGCCAACTATTGTTCTTTCTCAACCGACCATATGCTTCGAAAGCGACAAAAGCGGCCATTAACTTAAACTGAACTGTGTACAACAACCGTGTTTCGTGGGTGTAGTCAGAGTACTGAACATCCGAAATTGCGTTTGCCAACTTATATTTTGAAGCGGCTTTTCCTAATCCAGATACGTAATGTTTCCCATTTTCACCCGTTTTAATTTGATATCCACGTCTTTTTGCTTCGGTCGTGTTCAATAGGAGCTTATTGTTTAATCGCTCAAATTCTGCCGGAAACCACTTGTTGTCCTTCACAAAAATAGCCTTTCTAGTGAATTATCGCCCTATTTGAAATCGTTTCTCAGTTAATAGCGGCTGACCTTTTGGAATTTTTCAAGTCTCGAAACTGCACCCAAAGTAAAGGCTAACCATTCGCTTTGGAGTACGTTTTTCTTCTTACGTGTTACTATCGAAGCTAGAGACTTTCAACAAATGCAGCGCACAGGGCCGGGAAATTGCTAAGTGTTTATTTGATTTTGCGATTTGGTTCGGTCGTACCCCAAGCCCCGCAGGGGCAGCGCCCGACCGCCCCCCCGGGCGGGCGCTTATCAGCGCGACGCCCGCGGTCGGTCGCCGCCCCTGCTTTGTGTGCAGGTGGGGGTGGGATTATGTGGGGTTCGGATCGTTTGGGCTGCAAAAGCGCCTGCCACCCACCGTCTTTCTTGTCAGCCCTGGAAGGACGGATTTAGCCATCCATCTTAAGCGCTGAGATAAAGGCCTCCTGCGGGATATCAACTTTCCCAAACTGCCGCATTTTCTTCTTCCCCGCCTTCTGCTTGTCCAGCAACTTTCGCTTGCGGGTGGCATCCCCCCCATAACACTTCGCGGTGACGTCCTTGCGCATCGCACTCAACGTCTCGCGGGCAATCACCTTGCCGCCGATGGCCGCCTGGATCGGGATCTTGAACATATGCCGCGGGATCAGGTCTTTGAGCTTTTCGACCATCGCCCGGCCCCGCATCTCGGCCCGGTCGCGGTGGACCATGGTGCTCAGCGCGTCCACTGGTTCGTCGTTCACAAGGATCGACATCTTCACCAGCTTATCCTCACGGTAGCCGATCATCTGGTAGTCAAAGCTGGCGTAGCCTTTGGTCACCGATTTCAAACGGTCGTAGAAGTCAAACACCACCTCGTTGAGCGGCAGATCATAGACCACCATGGCACGGCTGCCCGCATAGGTCAGGTCAAGTTGGATGCCGCGCCGGTCCTGGCAGAGCTTGAGCACATCGCCGAGGTATTCGTCAGGCACAAGAATGGTCGCCTTGATCCGTGGCTCCTCCAGATGGTCCACCAGCGTAAGATCGGGCATGTCAGCGGGGTTGTGCAGCTCCATCATCTCACCGTCCTTGAGGTGGATGTGGTAGATCACCGACGGTGCTGTGGTGATAAGCTCGATGTTGTATTCCCGTTCGATCCGGTCGCGGATCACTTCGAGGTGCAGGAGCCCCAAAAACCCACAGCGGAAGCCGAAGCCAAGAGCAGCGGAGGTCTCCATTTCATAGGAAAAGCTCGCGTCGTTTAGCGCAAGCTTTTCGATACTGTCGCGCAACTCCTCGAATTCCGCTGAATCCACCGGGAAAAGACCACAGAACACCACCGGTTGCGCGGGTTTGAACCCCGGCAGAGCCACCTCGCAGCCTTTCTTTTCGTGGGTGATCGTATCGCCCACGCGGGTGTCACGTACCTGCTTAATGGAGGCCGTCAGAAAGCCGATCTCGCCGGGGCCCAGCTCGTCAATCACGGTCATCTCGGGGCGGAAGACGCCGATGCGGTCGACGTGGTAATTTGCGCCCGTCTGCATCATCTTGATGCGCTCGCCCTTTTTGAGCTTGCCGTCCATGATCCGCACCAGAACGATCACGCCGAGGTAGCTGTCGTACCAGCTATCCACCAGCATCGCCTTGAGCGGCGCGTCCGCGTTACCCTTGGGCGCGGGCAGCTTGTGCACGATGGCCTCCAGCGTCTCGGTGATCCCCTGCCCGGTCTTGGCGGAGACCTGAATAGCGTCAGTGGCGTCAATGCCGATCACGTCTTCGATCTGTTCCGCCACGCGGTCACAATCCGAGGCGGGCAGGTCGATCTTGTTGAGCACCGGCACGATCTCGTGATCCGCCTCGATGGCGTGGTAGACATTGGCGAGCGTCTGCGCCTCGACCCCTTGGGTGCTGTCCACCACCAGCAGCGATCCTTCGACCGCGCGCATGGAGCGGGAGACCTCATAGGCGAAATCCACATGGCCCGGCGTGTCGATCAGGTTGAGGACATAATCCTCGCCATTCTCGGCGGTGTAGTTGATGCGCACGGTCTGGGCCTTGATGGTGATGCCGCGCTCGCGCTCGATGTCCATACTGTCGAGCATCTGCTCCTTCATATCCCGATCCGCCACCGTGTTGGTGGACTGAATCAGCCGGTCAGCCAGCGTGGATTTCCCATGGTCAATATGCGCCACGATGGAGAAATTGCGGATATGTGAAAGCGGTGTCATGGTAAGGGGATATGGTGGGGATTTGCGGGGCGGTCAAGGTGGTTGAACGGGTTGAGATAACGGATCAGGATAGCGCCAAGGCGTGGCTGGACACACAGGATCACCAGACACAGGTCTGGTTTGCGACAAGATCCGCCTTGCGGGCACTGCCCGGGCTTGGCGGCTGGGACGGTGCGACGTCAAGCGGACTTGCTTTTGCGGCCTGTCGCGCGATGCTCATCTCTGCGGCTGCGGCCACTTGTCCAGCCGCAGAGATGGAAGGGCTGGAGGCCGCCGCCCTCTCCGCCTTCTCCGCCCGCTCCGCCTTCTCCGCCGACTCCGCCGACTCCGCCGCCCTCTCCGCCTTCTCCGCCCGCTCCGCCTTCTCCGCCCGCTCCGCCTTCTCCGCCGACTCCGCCGACTCCGCCGCCCTCTCCGCCGACTCCGCCGCCCTCTCCGCCTACTCCGCCCTCTCCGCCGACTCCGCCGACTCCGCCGCCCTCTCCGCCGCTTGGAGTGCTGCGACGACGGACGCAGGTGCGATCAAGGCGTGGGGGAAATTATGGCCGAGCGATCCACAGCCTGAAACCCTAGAAAAGGCGTGGGAAACGCTCAGAGCGCAATGGAAGGCCGACGGCCCGCACTGGTCCTTCTGGCTCAAATGGTATGAAGCCGTCCTCAAAGGCGAATGGAATAATTGGGACTTGATATTCCGTATCGCAACGGAAGTGAGCGAGGAAGACTGGGACGCTGGATCGGCGCGCGTTGCGGAGCGTATCAAGGAGATAGAAGCAGAGTTCCTATCACGTAAGACAAAGCTTCAGGAGACTATCGAGCTAAGCCCTGAAACCGGCTTGTTCAGGCTCGTGCCCGCCGACGTTCAAAATCCGGCGTTGACGTCGGCTTTGCTTTCGCGTGTCAAGGACTGTCTTGACGATGCTCTGTCAGGAAACAATGGGCTTACCTCGACGTCGCGCGAAGTGAAGACACTCAAGCGCACAATTGAAAAATACGGGAATGACCCCCAACGGATGGAGTTGGACTTCACCTCCGCAAGCATCAGCCTAAGACGGCAAATCCACGAAACCGGCGAATTGGCGACCAGCGAGGACAACCTTGCTTTGCTTGAAGCGACCGAAGAGGGGGCGCGCGGCATTCGGGCCAATCACCTTGAAATCGCCGAAAACCGGAACAGGTTGGCGCAACAGGCATTGTCCGAGATGCCACGTGAAGATTTGGAATTCTTGGAAGAGGCACAAGATGTTCTTGTTGCCTTGAGCGAAGAGCAAATGGCGGAAGACTTCGAGCGCGATATTCCGCAGCTTATCAACGACGCTACAAATCCACTCCCAAGCGGCGCGCCACCCTTGCCCGGCGCCGACGAAGCGACGCGGATTTTCCACCGCACGTCGAAGATGGCCACACTGTACAGCGACGCCGTCAACCGCGGCGCTACTATTTTCGATAGCCCTGCGATAAAATCCATTCGCCTTGTTGGGGTTTGCGGCAGCGTTGGAGCAGTTTTTTACAAGATGGTCGAAATCGGCCTTCGTGCTCTTGGTGTTTTATGATCGAACGATCCGTGATCGGATGGGTACGCGGCGCGCCTAAACCCGCAAGCCGTATTGCACGCAGTAAGCGTTTTGGAGTTTCGCTGAAACCTGCTACGCTCTCGTTATTCTAGAAATATGGGAGGCGTATTCATGCCCATCACAGGTTATTTGAAAATCGACGAAATCCCCGGCGAGAGCCAGCGGGCGGATCATGAGGACGAGATTGATATCCACGACATGCGCTGGGGGGTGGAGCGGTCCATGCCCGCCAGTGTCGGGCGCGGGCGCGTGCGATCACGGGCGGAGGTCAAGCCGCTTGTCGTGCACAAGTATTACGATGCCGCCTCCCCTTATCTGGCCCGGGCGGTCAGCCGGGGCGAAAGCTTCCCGGAGGCCAAGTTGGCGCTGAGTAAAGTCGGGGGCGAGGCGCATCTGGATTATCTCGTGATCACCATGGAGAATGTGGTCATCACCTCCTACGAGGTGGCCTCCAACCGCGAAGACATGGCCGATCTGTTGCTCGAAGAGGAAATCGCAATTGATTTCGAGCGGGCGATCGTACGCTATCAGATCATGAATGCTGATGGCACGGCGGGAACTGTGCACGAGGTGGAGATCAAGGATTAGCGCCTGACATCAGTGCGCACGCCTGACCGGAAAAAAGGCGCGCGCGCGACCACTTAACACGTTTCCACCGAACCGGTTACGCGGTAAGGTTGTGAAACACCCAACGGATACCGATTTTGCAAAAGGTGGCCCCATGACCCTCTTCATTTCATCGAAAAGCTGTGCTCTGACCCTGGCGGTGCTGACGGCACCCGCCATGGCATCCGCCAACGCCACGTTTGAATTCTACGGCCAGTTAAACTTTGGCATTTTCAATACCGACGATGGCGAGGAGAGCGAGACGTATTTCACTGACAACGATAACTCCAACACCCGGATCGGCTTCAACTGGACCAATGATTTTGGCGACGGGCGGTCGCTGCGGTTCAACTTTGAAACTGGTGTCGGACTGAATGGCTCAAGCGCGGTCTCTATCGACGACACGGATCTTGACCCGGATTTCAACCGCAGGGAGCTGCGGAAGTTCGAGTTCATTTATATGACGCCCGATATCGGCACATTCAGCTTTGGTCAGGGGGGCACCGCCTCCGATGGATCAGCGGAGGCGGATTTGTCAGGTACCGGGGTTATCGCCTACTCGGGCATCTCGGATCTCGCTGGTGGTATTGAGTATCGCGACTCCGGGGGTGGTTTTACGGGAACCCGCATTGGCGATACGTTCAAATCCTTTGATGGCGCGCGCCGGTTCCGGGTGCGTTATGACACGCCATCGTGGAATGGCATTGTTTTCAGCGTTTCCGGCGGTGAGGAGATTTTGGCTAAGGACGACGACAATGAATACTATGATGTCGGCGCAAAATACGTCGCGGATTATGGCGACACCAAAGTAGACACACGTGTTGGCTATTCCTGGGTCAGCGGCGGTGATGAACTGCTCATCGGGTCCTTTGCCGCACTGCACAAACCAACAGGTCTTAGTCTGGCCCTGAGCGCAGGTGCGCAACAGGATGGCAATGACGAATATGTTTATGCCAAGCTCGGTTGGCAGCAAGACTGGCTTACCTATGGGACGACCGCCCTGTCCATCGACATTAACGAAGGCAACAATTACGCCTTTGATGGGTCCGACGCGTCCTCGGTCGGGCTGGCTGTCGTGCAGAACGTCGATGCCTATAACCTTGAAGTTTATGCAGCATGGCGGACGCATGAATTTGATGCTACTGGATCGGATTTCGAGGATGTGGACGTAATTGCCTTGGGCGCGCGCTGGAAATTCTGACGCCGGGCGGTCAATTGCGCCAGACGTCGGGATGGGTCATAGTTGCGGTATGATCAAGGCTGCCAAAACAAGATTTACCAAACGAGTAGGCATGGCTTTTGTCGGGGCTACGCTGTTTGCGCTGGCTGCTTGCGGTGGCGGCTCCAGCGGTCCGACGCCGGTGCGCGCTTTGCCAGCCAGCGCGTTGAGCGGGCCAGCACCCTTTGCCGCGGGACCTATTCAATCCGCTTGCAAAGCCAATCATCGAACCCGCGCATCCTCGGCACGGTGTGGCTGTGTTCAGGCCGCTGCCAATATGACCCTTTCTGCGGATCAGCAGCGCCAGGGCGTACGGTTCTTTGATGACCCCGAAGTTTTGCAACGTATGAAACTGTCGGACAGCGTGGCAAATGAGAGATTTTGGGACAGCTGGGCAAGATTTGCCGAAACAGCGGAAGCGATCTGTCAGGGTACCTGACCGGTCGTCACAAAGGGCGCGACCAGAATTGCAGCTGCTTTTGGGTTTCAATGTCGTCTCCGATGTCTTTCCAATCGAATACCGCAACGACGCCAGGCAAGGGCGCATACCCCCGCGCGCGCCAAAAAGGGTCAAGCGGCTGGTATTGTTTAGGGCGTGACGGATGATCGTGCGGGCGCACCACCGAACAGAATGCGCTGACCTGAAGCCCCTGCGCTTTGGCTTCTGCTTCGCGCAAATCAAAGAATGCGTGCCCCACCCCTTGCCCGCGATATTGTTGCCGCAAGACGCTTTCGGCGCAGTAAAACACGTCAGATTGCGCAATTTCGCAATTCGCGAAGGCTGCTGAAAAATCGTCTGCATGCGTACAAAGCGGCATCCCCGTTGACGCGCCCACCAGATGATCCCCATCAAAGGCGCCAACCAGAACAGCCTGCGGCGTTGCCGTGTAAGGCTCAAGATAGCGTTCCTCATAGGTCATATCGCCGTCATAAAGGTAGGGAAAATCTCGAAACACCTCGATACGCAACGCGGCAACATCCGGGATCGCAGCCCGTAATTCCTCACCAGTAAGAATTCGGATATCAAGCGCCATCAGTAGCAGAGACCTGCGCGATCCAGTCCGACAGATTGTACCGTGTTGTCACGCGAGAAATCCGGCCCTCGGTCACGTCAAAAAAGGAACCCGCTGTGAGAAGGTAGTTTTGCCCTCTCGCGTCAGGCAACCCATCATCCGTGGCGAGATACGTTCCATGCACGACATATTCAGCGGCAGCACGCCCCTGATCCGGTGCATCAAAAACCAAAATATCCGTGAGGTTTTCCCGGTAGCAGCGGTTCATATGTGCGCAAAAACTCTCAAACGCCGCCTTACCATGGCGCACGTCACCTTCGTTTACATGGTGCGCCACATCCTCCGTCAGGCAATCCAGCATGCCGGCGATATCTCCGGCATTGAAGGCATCGAAGTAACGTTTGACGACGTGAGACAAAAGGCACTCCTTTTCGGCACGGCTTGATCAGATGAGAGTGGGTTTAAAAAGAGATTCGCAGCGACGGCATAGCCTTAGAGGTTGTCTTCAACATCCGTCACATCAATGCCCAGCGCTTCCAGCCCGCTTTCCAGATGCTCTGCGAGCGATGGGATGCCCGTGAGATAATTCTCGGTAGGCGCTGAAGCTTCGCGTTTCGCCTCCGATTTCGCGTACTCGAGTTCTTCGGCGGAGAAGCTGTCGCGTCCGATCCACATCAGGGCAACAAGGTTGATTTTTTCGTCGTCATTCAGGCCGGAAATATAGTCGAAAAGATGGGGGCTTTCCGGGCCGTATTCCCGGGTCATAAGGATCACGCGCGCGACTTTTCTGGTGCTGATTTCAAGCATGACGGCAAAGCTCCCTTTCTCCTTCAACTTGGAAGTTTCGCTGTGCCGACGCAAGGGAATAATGCGCGCAGTTATGTCAAGCAGCCTGTTTGCGTTGACCCCGCGAGCCTCGGCAGATTCCCACAGATCGCCAGAGGTTGCCGTAAATAATGCTAGAAATGCGCGCGAAAGTGCGGGATGTTCAACGCATAGTTGCTAATTTTTGTATTTTTGAAAACGTAGTTTGAGGGGCTCCCCATGTCATTTCTTCCCTATTCCACGCAGCAGTTTCTTTTTTCCATCGTCGAGGCGATCCCGCCGCTCGCAACCTGGGCCAACAAATGGGCTATCAACAGAGTGGTAAACCGCGCACGTTCGAGGCCTCACCCCTTGAGTACAGCACGGGACTATGTGTGCTGGCCGGGGTTGACTGACCGCAGGTGGAGCGGGCGACACCTGCCCCCAAGGGCTCGGCCCAATGCACCGGATCCACAGGCATTGTCAGGGCTGTTTGCCCGCCGAGACGGCAAACAACGCCTTTGCCCCAAATCGACCTGCCTGTTTCCGGCCTTTGCACAATACCTGACAGATGGATTCATCCGCACAGAGTCGGAGCATTTGACCCCCGATGGCGCGGATCCCGCCGATCGGCTTAGGCGCAACACCTCGAACCACGAGATCGATCTTTGCCCACTCTACGGACGGACCGAGGAGCAAACCGATGCCCTGCGCCTGAAATCCGAAGCCGAAGGAAAAAAGGGGCGTTTGAAATCGCAGATGGTAAACGGCGAGGAGTATGCGCCGTTCCTTTACAAGAACGGAAAAGTCGACCCGCAATTCGAGGTGCTTGATCCGCCGCTTGGCGCGGACAGCACCGATGAAGGGCGGCGCGATAGCCTATTTGCATTTGGCGGCGATCGGGCGAACTCCGTGCCGCAGGTCGCCATGCTCAATACACTGTTTCTGCGCGAACATAACCGGCTGGCAGGCGAGATTGAAGCCGAGCACCCCGAGTGGGACGATGATCGCGTTTTCGAAACGGCCCGCAACACGGTGATCGTGATCTTCATCAAGATCGTTGTGGAAGATTACATCAACCATATCTCACCCCTGCCCTTCAGGCTCCGCGCGGACCCCTCTGTCGCGTGGTCGGCCACCTGGAACAAGCCAAACTGGATCACAACCGAATTCAGCCTGCTCTATCGCTGGCACGCGCTGATACCGGATCAGATCAATTGGGGTGACGCGCTGGTGCCGGTGCATAAGACTTTCATGGATAACCGTCTGTTGCTGGATGTAGGGTTACTGGAAGGGTTTTCCGGTATCTGCAACACGCAGGCCGCTGAACTGGGCCCTCGAAATACGGCGGATGCCCTCCTGCATATCGAAGTTGCATCTATCGAACAGGATCGCATGTGCGAGTTGTCCAGTTTCTCAGACTATTGCAACTATATGAGCCAGGATCGTCCAAGCTCCTTCAAGGCCATCTCCTCCGATCCGGAAGTGGCGAGCGAACTTGAAAAACACTACGACAATCCGCGTCACGTGGATTTTCATGTGGGCCTGTTTTGTGAGGATCGTGTTCCCAACAGTCCGCTGCCCAACCTTGTGCTGGTCTTTGTTGCGTTGGATGCATTCAGTCAGGCGCTCACCAATCCACTGCTGTCCGAACATGTTTTCAAGCGCAGCACTTTTTCGACGCCCGGATGGCGCACGATCAAGAACACATCGACCATGCGGGACGTCGTGGATCGCAATGTTTCGGGCGGAGTTGGCGAGACTTTTGTTGGCTTCACGCGCAAAGAATGGGTGCCAGAGTAAAAGGCGCCTTCTTCAGATGATTTGCGTTGGCGGGCCGAAACGATCGATCAGGCGTTCTTTGATCTGATCGCGGGCCTGCCGATAGCTTGCCAGCTTGGCCTCCCGGGTCTCTCCCAGCCCCGTGGGGTCGAGGATTGGCCAGTATTCCACCTCGAGATGGTAAAACCGTGTCAATTCCAGCGCGCGTCGTTGAGAGGCCGGGCTTAACGCAATGACCAGATCAAACGACCCCAGATCATCTCCCCAGTTCTCCATCTCATCAAAACTGCGAGAGCGGTGGCGAGAGAGTTCCACATCCAACTCCTGACAGACTGCGATCGAGAAACCATCGATCTCAAGGTCGTTCGTCACGCCAGCGGACTGCACGTAGGTTCCTGTGCCGTAGAGTTTTTTCATCATGCCTTCGGCCATGGGGGACCGCACGGCATTGTGGTCGCAGCAAAAGAGAACCGACTGTGGCAGTTCCTGTGTCATCTAGCCGCCAAAATGAAGAACGCAGATTAGGGTGAACAGGCGACGAGCAGTATCCGTGTCCACTTCGACCTTGCCTTCGAGCCGCTCCTGCAGGACCCTGCTGCCCTCGTTGTGGATGCCGCGACGGGCCATATCGATGGTTTCAATCTGGCTCGGCGGGAGCTTCTTCACCGCGTCAAAATAACTTTCGCAAATCTGGAAGTAGTCTTTTACCACCTGCCGGAATGGACCAAGCGACAGGTGAAACTCTGCCGCCTTCTCCGCTGCTTCCGTGGCCACATCAAAAACCAGCCGTTTGTCACGGATCGCCAGGTTGACATGGTACGGGCCGTCCGGAACGGGTCGATCTTCACGCACCGGCAGGACAAAGGTGTTGTCCTCCAGCAAGTCATAGATCGCTACTTTGCGCTCCTGCTCGATTTCCGGCGTCGGAGGCGGCAAGCCGCTGTCATCGAGGTCAATTTGCGAGATACGGGTCATGGGCATATTTCTAATCGGCTGGTTTTAACCGCCATTCCTTAGCGCGGTTTGGCGTGCAGGAGCAACCGGTTCAAGCGGTCCCGTCATTGAGCTTGTTCAATCGGGCCGTCACGGAGAGACCGTGCGCTTCGAGGCTTTCTGCGACAGCCAGTGTTTCTGCCGCCGGACCGATGGCGCGCAATGCGCCGGGAGTCATGCGCGCAAGCGTCGTGCGTTTCATGAAATCAAGTACCGAGAGTCCTGAGGAGAAGCGCGCGGATCTCGCCGTTGGCAAGACGTGGTTAGGGCCACCTACGTAGTCTCCTATCGCTTCCGGGGTCCATTGCCCCAGAAAGATCGCGCCCGCGTGTGTAATTCGGCTGCTCAGCGCGTCGGGGTCGGCCACGCAAAGCTCAAGATGTTCTGGCGCGATGCGGTCAGACAGTGTCGCTGCAGTTTCCAGATCCGGTACCGTGATGATGGCTCCGAAATCGCGCCAGGATGCACTTGCGATGGCGCGTCGCTCCAATGTCTCCAGACGCTTTTCAACAGCGGAAGTAACGGCCCGACCAAAATCGGCATCGGTTGTAATCAAAATGGATTGAGCGCTTTCATCATGCTCGGCCTGGCTCAAAAGATCGAGCGCAATCCAGTCGGGATCATTGTCGCCGTCTGCGATCACGAGAATTTCCGATGGCCCGGCAATCATGTCGATCCCGACCTTGCCAAAAACCCGCCGCTTTGCAGCCGCTACAAAGGCATTGCCCGGGCCGGTGATCTTGTCGACCGGGCGGATCGTATCGGTGCCGTAGGCAAGTGCCGCGACCGCTTGAGCGCCGCCGATACGGAAGACTTCATCAACACCAGCGAGGCGGGCCGCCGCAAGCACAAGCGGGTTCAGGACGCCATCAGGAGCAGGCACCACCATGGCAAGGCGAGGCACACCGGCGACCTTTGCGGGAATTGCGTTCATCAAGACAGACGATGGATACGACGCCAGCCCACCGGGCACGTAGAGCCCCGCAGCCCCAACCGGCGTCCAACGCCAGCCCAATGTCGCTCCGGTCTGGTCGGTCCACTCGGCGTCCTGCGGGCGTTGTCTTTCGTGATAGGCGCGGATGCGTTCTGCTGCCAATTCGAGCGCCGCAAGCTCTTCCTGCGATACAGATTGAACCTCTGCTTCCATCTCAGTCGCGGAAATCTGCAGTGTCTCTGGCGTCAACGCCAGACGGTCAAACTTCTGGGTCAATTCGATCAACGCCGTGTCGCCCCGCGTCCGAACGTCATCGATGATTGCCGCGACGGTTGCATCCACGTCCGGACTATCCTCCCGCTTTGCCGACAATAGAGTTTGGAAGGCGGTCTCAAAATCTGGCGACGTGGCGTTCAGGATTACGGGCATAGGGCACCTTTACAAGGTAAACCGAAGGTACGACGCCTTCGGCAGATTTTCGATCAGATCAGGGGGATGTATCAGTCCGGATGGTTAGGCGTTTTTCCCGATGGCGCATTGTAAGGCTTTGTGACGTCTCTAAGGGTAGCCTCGATCGCTTCCACCTTTAACCTGATGGCACCATCCCCCGCGAGCGTCAGCAAGACATCACCGGAAGGGCTTTCCCCCGCTTCAAAGGAAATATCCAGGATGGACAGGATCAAGTCCTTGTCGCCACGATCAATTCCGCTGCTTGCAACCGCCGTAACCATATCGAACGCGAGCACCGACTGCACACGTTCGGGCGACACAGCACGGGCTGGCCCCTCCTCCCAGCGGAACCGGTTGAGTAGCAAACCAAAACGCTTCGCGGGGCGATCCCATTTCATTTCTGTGATAGGAAAGACGGCGTCTTGTGTCAGCGAGGCAATCACTTTCAAATCCTCAGTGTCGAGAGCACCAAGATTCAGCGGCGCTTCGCGACCGTCTTCAAAACGGGCATCGGTCATTCGTCTGAAATCCTTTCGATCTGAGCGCCCACGCCCGAGAGTTTGCGCACCACATGCTCATAACCGCGATCAAGGTGGTAGACACGCGATACACGCGTTTCACCTTCGGCTGCCAGGCCTGCGAGGATAAGCGAGACGGAGGCCCGCAAATCGGTCGCCATCACCGGCGCACCCTTTAGCTGGCTTACGCCAGTCACCGTGGCAGTACCACCTTGGACGTCAATGTCAGCCCCCATCCTGATGAGTTCCGGCGCGTGCATAAAGCGGTTTTCAAAGATCTTCTCCTCCAGCACCGAGGTGCCTTTTGCTGTGCACATCAAGGCCATCATCTGCGCCTGTAAATCTGTCGGAAACCCGGGAAAAGGTTCGGTGGTCACATCGACCGCATTGATGTCGCCGCCGTTGCGTTTCACCAGGATACCCTTGTCCGTTTCAGCAACCGAAACCCCCGCCTCCTCGAGCTTGTCGCAGAAGGCTTGTAACAGGCTGATACGGCCCCCCAGCAACTCGACCTCGCCGCCGCAGATTGCTGGCGCGAGCATATAGGTGCCAAGCTCAATGCGATCTGCCACGACAGCATGGGTTGCACCCCCCAGCCGGTCCACGCCCTCGATCGTCAGGGTCGACGTCCCCTCGCCTTCAATCTGCGCGCCCATGGCCCTCAAGCAATGTACAAGATCGGTGATTTCCGGCTCGCGGGCAGCATTCTTGATAACGGTTGTCCCTTTGGCCAGTGTTGCGGCCATGGTGATGTTTTCCGTTGCGCCAACGGAGGCAAACGGGAATTCGATGACCGTGCCACGAAGGCGACCGCCCTCCGCCTTTGCGTGCAGATAGCCGTCCCTCAGTTCAATTTCAGCACCCATCTGGCTGAGACCGTCGGTGTGGATATCCATCGGACGCGCACCGATTGCGCATCCCCCCGGCAAAGAGACCTCCGCGTGTCCCTCGCGTGCCAGCAAAGGACCCAACACTAGGTTTGAGGCCCGCATTTTTCGCACGATGTCATACTCGGCACGGGTGTTGATTTTGCCGTGGCTCGACATGGCGATCACTTTGCCATCCTGCAAGGCCGCCACCTCAGCCCCAAGGGACTGCAAGAGCTGCGTCATCGTGCGGATATCGGAGAGCCGGGGGGCGTTCGTGAATGTCAGCGGCTCTTCCGAGAGCAAGGTCGCGGGCATTAGTGTCAGGCAGGCATTCTTGGCGCCTGCGATCGGGATTTGGCCCTTGAGAGGGCCGCCGCCTTTTACGAGAATCGAATCCATGCGCTTACGCGTCCTTTTCCTGCCCGGTCCTGCCCGGTTCCGTTTTTTCTTGTCTCAACCCTTGCTCACGCTGGCGGCTTTGCGCTTTGCGCCGCGCCAAATTTGCTTTGAGCGCTGCTTTCAAGCGATCTTCGCGCAACTGCGATACTGCCTTTGCAGGATTTGAGCCTTTTTCGTCTGCCATGAAAGCTCTCTACCCCAGAGCCGCCGAGGGGTCCAGATTAGGCTTGCGCCGATCCGGGATTGCGTCTAATCACCACGCCCATCGGCGCTGCTGTAGCTCAGGGGTAGAGCACTCCCTTGGTAAGGGAGAGGTCCGGAGTTCAAATCTCCGCAGCAGCACCATTTCTATCAAACGACGCGCACTTTGACGTCAGCTGGCTACATGATGCGATGCCATCTCCCGCGTTCCGAATCTGGCTTGTCTCCCTGCACGAAGACAAGCATCGGATACACTGCGCCTTGTAGCAATTCGGCCTACTAAATAGGCTTCCAAGCCGTTTTCGCTTCGCGTTCGGTTGGCGTTGCGCCTTGCATTACTCTCCCGACTAAAACGATCTGGTAGGCGCACCCTGTTGGGGTCGACTTGACTTCGAGATAACTCTCAATGATGTGTTTTCCAAAAGGACCTGCAGGGTGCCCAGCAAACGTGAAAGCCCCCATTGTGTCTTCGGCTTCGTCTATGATGCTTTCGGGCAGGCTCATTACACCAATGATAATTCTGAGTGGATCCGGCAGGCCAGTTCTGGGCAAGCTGACAAATGGACAAATGGCTTGAGCTAGTTGCATAATTTGATCTTCAGTCACTGGTTTAATCTCCTTAAAAATTTCATTTTGGTAAAAAAGGCAGTATTTGGTCTCTGAACTTCAAATGTATATTTGTGGGGAAATGATAGCAGATTTCATTCGTTCTCACAAAACGACAGGGTTCCTCCGTCTTGGGCAGCAGTTAGCTCAGTTTGAAATAGGTCGCAGCGACAACAGGTAAAACGATGGGATCGTTGCTAATGAAGGCCCATTGTCAGCAGCGACAGCACGCCGACCACAATCAAGCTCATGGCCCAGACCAAATCGAGATTAAACCAGCCCTTGGACAGGAATTTCAGCCCCATCCAATAGTAAACGCCAACAGCGATAAGCCCACCCGACAGCATCATCGCCATTGTGTGAGCCACCGCAACACCAGCAGCGATCGCCGCGTTCCCGACCATCAGTGTCTCCGCAGCAGCATGGCTCGCGTTCGTTTCGACCGTGCGACAGATGCCAAGATATATTGGCACCAGCATCAAGCCCGCGCCATGGGCCATTGCTGCCAGAAAGGACCAGAGCGCCAACCTTGAAGGCGGGACACGTGCCAGAAAGCGGGGGTGGCGCCGGTTGATCAGCAGATAAACACCCAACGCGATCACCAGGCAGGCAGCCCCAATCTGAATCTCGCGCTGCCAGTCCACCAGCAAAAACAAAACAGAGAACGGGAAAAGCACCAGTGTCATTGCCAGGAAGTGCCCACCTGCCAAAGCCAAAAGTGCCTTATAAAGGCTCCCAGGCTTGCGATCCATCAGTGCTGCGGAAACCGCGAGCGGCCATCCCATCCCGGGGTTTACACCGTGATAGATACCGGACGCGACAACGGCCCACCAAAGGGCCGCTGCGCTATTTGCCTCTTCCACGCGTCAGACGGAGGGGTAACAGAAGCTGTCGGTCGAACAATCGCCACCCTCAAGACGAATTTGGTGGCTGCGGTAGCCGTCCGGGAAATCGACCCAGAAATCCTTGTTCAGGGTCAGCCCGCCGTTTTCACCAACGTCCGCACAGACCATCGCCGCCCCGCGGTCACCGGGATAGAACTGATCATCCCAAGTGGAGTAGAGCGAGTTGGTCCAGTAGACCCGCTTACCGTCGCGGCTGATCTCGACCATTTGCGGACCATAGCCGAACTCCTTGCCGTTGGGGTGCTTGGTCTTCTTGACGATGCCGCCAATTTCGACTTTGCCAGCGAGAACAGGGTTCATCGGGTCGGAGACATCGTACTGGTGCATCTCGCCCTGCCCCCAACAGGCCACGTACAGATATTTGTCGTCGAGACTGAGGTCGATGTCAGTGACCAGCGGCGGCACGGCGCCAAAGCCTTTCAACAAGTCAGGCAAGTCGTCGGCATCTGCCGGTTGCGGGTCGATGGTAATGACCTTCTTGGCATCGAAGGTACCGTCCTCCTTCTGCCACCAGGTAAAGATCGCGCCTTGCAGGTTGGTTGTATCCACCACGACACCGACAAACCCGTAGTCCTTGGACGGGTCATGCGCGGGGCGAATTTCCAGCGCCATCTGGTGGTTCTCGCCCAGATCGATGGTCTGCACGTTCTTGCGCTGGCGCAGGTTCCAGAAGTGGATCGAATGGCCGTATTTGTTGCTCAGCAAGTCTTCGGCAACGATACCGTTTTCGAACTGCGGCGGCAGGCCCCATTCAGAGCTGACCATGTAGTCGCGCGGCAGGTTCCACCAGAAATCATAGTGTTTGTCCTGCGGGCCTCGGTCCATCTCGTAGCGACCAAGGATCTCAAAAGTTTCGCAATCCATAATGAAGATGCCCGGAGGGCCATCGGTGCCGTCTTCGCCACCACCGCCAAGGGTGGAAACATAGATGCCCTCGGGGCCGCAGTGGATCGTATGTGGACGCGAGTAGCCTGTTTTCTCAAAGACTTCCTCAGGCTCGATAATCTTGTGTATTTTCGCTTCCAGCGGCTCCTTCACGTCAATCACGTAAATCCGCGAAGACCGAATGCCGGGGATGATAAGATACCGGCGCTCAAGAAATGCATGGCCTGACAGCGGAGACAGCGATGATGAGCAGGCGTTCCAGCCAAAGTGGTGAAACTCGTCGCCTTTGTTCGGCATGATTACCTGATGCACAATTTGCCCATAGGTGTCAGATGACGGGTTCACATCCACAACAGCCAACCCATCTGGTTGCGAGCCATCGGGACTGAGCATCAGCGTGAAAGCAAGCGTTTCCGCGGGTGCCTCCATCGCGAGTTTTGGTGTGGCATGAAATGTCGGATCAGGCCTTAGATTCATTTTTGAAATTCCTCCCAGTAAAAGGTTTTCCGGCTTTTACCGGAATTACCAGAAGTTGAGCCTGACATAGAACATGCATTCAGGCAATAAGACTAAGGTTGGGACAGCGTTCTGCTCTTTGGTGATCTGGGCTGACATTGTTCTCGTTGCTGATGTCAAAGATCTCGCTTCTTTGTGTTCTGACGGGTCGTCTGCGCCGCTCTGGATCAACTAAGGATGTCCATAGCCATTTCTCAAAGCAAATGGCTAAGACAGCCGTTTGCAGGGGCAATGATAATCCTGGGTTTTATGGCAAAAAGCCGGGGACCATTTATCGCATTAACGTTGAATAGAAGCTTTCGTTTTCACCGACCCGGCAAACGTGTGCTTGGGGGTGCCGAACAAAAAAAGACGTGACGTTAGGGTATGCTCGCGCCGCGCACGGCTTACGTTTTAGTCTGCCATTAATACGGCGGATAACCGTCGAAGAAATATGGGAGAGATAAATGATGAGATACCTCGCACTTGTGGGGGCTACTGCGCTGATGACAACGCCTGTGCATGCCATGACCATTCCTGAGCTGTTTTCCAGTTTCTGGGTGGTAGGTGACAGCCTTTCGGATAACAGAAATACGGCGATCATGGTTGGCGCCCTGAATGCGCAACAAGCTGACCCGATTGACTTTCCGCCTGGATCACCTCTGCAGCAACCTGGTGTGTCGTCCGATGGTTTCACCTGGGCCAAACAATTCACAGATGCTTTCACTGCTGCGGGCAAGGCAAACGCCAACCTGTCTTTTGGTGCCGCACGGGCATCCGACAATGGGAACGGGCCGCCCGACCTTGCAGCACAAATCGCACAGGATCGAACGTTCACAACCACCTTCGATTTCACTTTCGATCCAACGAACCCAAGTGACGACCGGTCAATCTCTGGTACCGTTCCCAAATACATCGACGGTCAGGGCGGGCTCCTGGACCGAAAGGAGGGTTGGGGGGATAACCCGCTGGTGACCGTCTACATCGGCGGTAACGATTTTCTGGATACCGCCGCGGCGATCGCCGGCGGGCTCGGCGCGCCCGAAGATCTTCTTCAAACAGTCGTCGAACGTACATTGGTATCAGTGACCCAGAGCATCAATCAGTTGGTCACAGAAGGCGTTTCGGACTTCATGGTTTTCAACCTGCCCAACTTTGCCGTTATTCCACAATTCAATGGAGATGGCGCGCTGTTGGGCGGTGCTCTCGCCGGCGCGGCAGCGCAATATAACAGCCTGTTGGAATCCTATCTTGATGGTCTCAGAGACGGCGGCATCAATGTCACCAATGTCGATATCTACTCGGCCTTAACCGACAAAAACCGACTGGCGGCGGCAGGGATCACAAACGTGGACGATGCCTGTGTCTTTACAGTCGACCCTGAAGCGCAAGATTGCAGCGGGTTTCTGTACTTCGACAACATCCACCCAACGCACCAAGGGCATGGTATTGTCGCGGATATTGCTCGTGAAGCCCTGAGAGAAACCTACGGTATTCAACCTGTTCCCCTGCCCGCCCCTGTAGTGTTGTTGATGACAGCGCTTGGCGGCACGTTGGTTATGCGCCGTCGCCGCAAGACTGAGGCCTGAACATCTTGCGCCGGGTCCGGTCTCATCCGGCGCATCACATTCAGGCGTTGCAACTGCTATAAGAAACGATCGCGACTGCCTCGTCGGAAAATGATCCCTGCGCCTGCGCGTCTCCGGCATCAATGCGCACCTCTGCCCCTCTGATCTCCGCGCCGGAAACCATTGTCGCAGACGTGCCCTTGGTGTCATCGACGTCAATCGTGAACGCAATGCTCTGCCCGGGATCCAGGGCGTTGATCGGCAACGTGATACTATCGTCGCCGTCACGCACCTCGGGGACCGAGATTAAGAACTCCTGCCCCGCGACCAGTTCCAGCGGTTGGAAAACAGAAACGCCCGCGCCTGTCTCAGTGACATCAAAGATCAACCCCGCCGATGACGCCCCCAGATCAAGCACGACCGAGACATCCCCCAAAGGGCAACTCCCCGTATTTATGATCGTGAACCGGTCCTTTGGTGCACCTTCATCAAAATTGACGATTACGTCTGCGAAAGTGGGCGCCGCGAACAGGACAACGACCGCGCCAAAAAATGTGGTTTTCATAGAGTTCCCTTTCTGTTTGAGCAGGGACTTAGGGCGACAGGGCTGCAAACACAGGCCGATACGCAGAAATTCATTGACGGAAAAACCAAAACTCAATTAGCGTTCGAGAGAACTGGACATATGTGTACAGTACTTTGCGAAGGTGCATCTTGGGAGGTCCGCGTCATGAAGTCTCATTACCGTGTCGTTGTTATTGGCGGTGGCGTCGTCGGCGCTTCCGTCCTTTACCATCTGGCGAAATTCGGCTGGACGGATGTTTGCCTGATTGAGAGGTCGGTGCTTACAGCGGGATCAAGCTGGCATGCGGCCGGCGGTATTCACGCGTTGAATGCGGACCCCAACATCGCAGCCCTGCAAGCTTATACCATCGACCTTCTCAGCGAGATCGAAAAAGAAAGTGGGCAAAACATCGGTCTGCATATGACAGGTGGGCTCACCATGGCGGGCACGCCAGACCGTTGGGAATGGTTGCAATCAGCTTACCGCACGTTCCAGTCCATCGGCATTGATGATTGCCGCCTTGTGTCCGTTGAGGAAGCAGTAGCATTGAACCCGATCATGTCTGGCGATGGCCTGCTTGGGGGCATGTGGGCGGACCGTGAAGGATATATCGACACAACCGGGACTGTGCACGCTTATGCCGGGGCCGCCAAAAAACGCGGGGCCGAGGTCATCGAGCATAACCGCGTGCTCGAATTGAGCCAGACGCTGCAAGGTTGGGAAGTGGTCACCGAGAAGGGTACGGTATCCTGCGAACATGTGGTCAATGCCGCAGGTCTTTGGGCCAAGCAGGTTGGCCGGATGGCCGGGATGGAGCTGCCCGTTTCGCCGCTCAACCATCATTATCTGATCTCCGACACCATCCCGCAGTTGGAAGACATCGACTTTGAAGTCCCCATGACCGTCGACCTTGAAGGGTTCACATACCTGCGGCAGGACCAGAAAGGTGTGCTTTTGGGCATATACGAGATCGACCATCAACACTGGATGATGGACGGCGCGCCTTGGGAGTATGGGTTCGAGCTGCAGCAGGAAGATCCCGATCGCATCGAACACGAGTTGACGCTGGGATTTGAGCGTTACCCCTGCTTGCAGGAGGTTGGCGTCAAGACCTGGGTCAACGGGGCCTTTACGTTCTCGCCGGATGGCAACCCGCTGGTCGGGCCGGTTCGGGGCAAACGCGGTTACTGGTCCGCCTGTGCCGTCATGGCCGGATTCCTGCAAGGCGGGGGGGTCGGCAAATCCCTTGCCGAATGGATGATCCACGGCACGCCCGAGGCGGATGTCTACGGCATGGACATCGCCCGCTACGGCGTCTGGGCCGAGAACAAGCAGTACATCAAGGAAACCACCGGGCAATTCTACACCCGCCGTTTCGTGATGACCTACCCTAACGAACAGCTTCCCGCAGGGCGCCCGCTGAAAACCGCAGGCGCTCACGCAGATATGACCGCTGCCGGTTGTCGCTGGGGGCAAAGCTGGGATCTGGAGGTGCCGCTCTATTTCGCAGAACCGGGATTTGAGGAAACGCCCTCGCTCAAACGTTCAAACGCCCATGACATCGTTGCCGCCGAATGCCATGCTGTCCGAAAGGACGTTGGCCTGCTCGACATCACCGGCTTTTCCCGTTTCGAAGTGACAGGTCCGAATGCGCAAGCCTGGCTGGATACCATCATGGCCTCGAAACTACCCGGCCTAGGTAGGGCGAGGCTGGCCCCGATGCTGGCGGAAGACGGGCGGCTCAAGGGCGATCTGACAGTCTTTAACTGGGGCGATGGCACCTGGTGGATCATGGGGAGCTACTATCTGCGCCAATGGCACATGCGGTGGTTCGACGATCACATGGTCGACGGCGTCAACCTGCGTGATCTGGGCGATGAATGCGCTGGCTTCTCACTGGCCGGTCCAAAATCACTGAAAGTGATTGAAAAGCTGACCGAAGGACCGATTGTCGAACTGCCATTCATGGGATGCGGGTCCTTTGACATTGGTCTTTTGCGCTGCAAGGTGGGGCGGCTGTCGGTGGCGGGTGAGCTTGGCTATGAAATCCATTGTCGCGCGGGTGACCATGCTACGCTCAGGCATATCCTGCTTGAAGCAGGCGCCGACCAGAACATCCGGGAATATGGCTTTAACGCGCTTCTTTCCCTACGCCTTGAAAAAAGCTTTGGCATCTGGAACGCGGAATTCACTCAGGGCTATACGCCCGGCATGACGGGTATGGACCGTTGGATCGACTGGGAAAAGGATTTCGTTGGCAAATCCGCAGCGCTTGCCGAGCGGGATGGCAACGGCCCGGCGCAACAGTTGGTCACGCTTGAGATAGACGCGGAGGGTGCAGACGCCAGCGGCTATGAACCGATCTGGTCCGGCGGCAAACAAGTGGGATTTGTGACATCTGGTGGCTTTGGGCGCACGGTCGGCAAGTCACTCGCCATGGCGCTGGTGGATCAGGAACATTGCGCGCCCGGCTCTGAACTCAGCGTGCATGTTGTGGGGGTCGAACGTACCGCGCGGGTGATCCCCCCCTCGCCTTACGATTCCGCTGGCAAAGCGATGCGGGGATGAGAGAAGGCAGGCAATCCAGTCGCAGGCGGTCTCGGCGCGGCGCCGATACGCCCACTGAGCCGCTGCGCGACGTCAATTATCGCACCCTGCGCAATCCGTTCCCCGAGATGAAAGTTTTTTCGGATGATCGCGCCGCAGCGATGCACGAGACCGCGCTCAAAACGCTGGAAGAGCTTGGCATGAAGGTGCTCTTGCCCGAAGCGGTCGACAACTTCCGCAAGGGCGGCGCGCGTGTCGAAGATGACATGGTCTTCATCGGGCGCGAGATGATTGCGGCGGCGCTGGACACAGCACCAAAATCCATCACCGGTCGGGCCGGTGCGCGTGACCGTGATGTGCTGCTGGAACTCGGAAGCCTTGTCTTTCAACCCGGCGCCGGTGCGCCACATGCGACGGACCTGGAGCGGGGACGGCGACCGGGGTCGGGTCGTGACTACCGCGAATACACGCAGCTCTGCCACCATTTTGATGTCTTTCAGATGATGTCGCCCTCGGTTGAACCGCAGGACATTCCGGTCCATCTGCGGCATTACTTCACGACCGAAGTGCAGTTGACACTGACTGATAAGTTCCCCTTCATCTTTTCGCGTGGCACACCGCAGGTAATGGATTGCTTTGAGATGCTCCGGGACTTTCGAGGAGTCTCCGATGATGCCTTCGCGGCAGAGCCCTACTGCTACACGATCATCAATACCAATAGCCCCCGCACGCTGGACACCCCGATGGCGCAGGGATTAATCGATTTTGCCAAGAACGGCCAATTATCCATCGTCACGCCCTTTACGCTGATGGGGGCCATGGCACCGATTACGGTTGCGGGCGCGATTACCCTCAGCCATGCAGAAGCGCTTGCGGCTATCACGCTGACCCAACTGGCCCGCCCCGGCGCGCCGGTCTGCTATGGTACGTTCACCTCAAACGTCGATATGAAATCGGGCGCGCCAGCCTTCGGAACTCCGGCCCATTTTCAGGCGTCTCTGGCGGCTGGGCAACTTGCGCGACTGACCGGGCTGCCCTGGCGCAGTGCTGCGGGCTCCGCCTCCAACCTTAACGATGTGCAAGCGGCCAACGAGAACCAGATGGGGCTTTGGGGCTGCCTGATGGCCGGTGCGACCGTGATCATCCATGCGGCAGGATGGCTGGAAGGAGGGCTCAGCGTTTCATACGAAAAAATCGTCACCGACGTGGAAGTGCTGAACATGATCGCGGAGCTCTGCGCGGGTGCACAGGCCGGGCCGGATGAGATTGGGTTTGAAAACGCCCTTTCGCAGGTTGATCCCAGCGGGCATTTCTTCGCGGCGCCGCAAACGATGGAACGCTACAACACCGAGTTTTACGAACCCATCGTACATGACTATGCCAACTTCGGCACATGGACCGAACGCGGCGCGCAGGATGCAAGCACCCGCGCGACCAAGGTCTGGAAAGGCATTCTTGCCGCGGATGCAAGGCCCGCCATTGATGGTGACCGGGTTGCGGCATTGCAGGCCTTCATCGCAAAACGCACCGCCGAGGGCGGCGCACCTCCTGAAAGCTGACACGTATGGCGAACTCCCAGCACGCAAGTGGTGCCGAACCTGCGGCCCTTACTGGTAACGTCAAAGCCACGCGTGAGGACTGGTTGGAATTGGCCAAACAGGTTCTGGTGCGCGATGGCATCGAAGGTGTGAAGATCAAGCCACTTGGCGAGACATTGAATGTCTCCAGATCCAGCTTCTACTGGTATTTCAACTCCCGACAGGACCTGCTCGACGCACTGCTCGAGCACTGGCAAGCCACCAATACAAGATCTCTCGTGGAGATGGCCGGGCGTCCAGCGCAGACAATCACAGAGGCGGTTGGCAATGTCTTCCGTTGCGTGATCAACCCTGCCCTATTCGACCCACGACTGGACTTTGCCATCCGGGATTGGGCGCGCAGGTCCGACGCCGTGAAGAGGGTCTTGCGGGCATCGGAAGACCAGCGCCTGAACGCGCTGGAGGAGATGTTTGCGCGCTTCGACTATCCCGACCTCGAAGTCGTCACACGCGCGCGCATTCTCTACTACATGCAGATCGGGTATGACGATGCACAGCTCAATGAACCAATGGAAACACGCAATAAACTGATGCCTGCATATCTGGTGGGATTTACAGGACAAATCCCGACCGAAGAAGAAATTGCCGCACTGCTGGACTACGCGAATAACCTAGACACCTGACGTCGGAATTACACCAGAGAGTGAACGATGCGCTCTTGGTGATTTGGTATCCGTGCTCTATTGGACAGATGCACTAACGAACTATTTAGTTTAGATAGCGTTCAATTATTCGTCCCGCAAAGGCCCTGCCAATGTACCGTTTCTTCCCTCTCTGGTCTGTTTTCTCTTTCTTGTCGTTGCTGGCCATCAGCTTTGGCCCGGCTACCGCAAGCGCGCAGGGCGGGCCGGCGGCGGTTGGGGTAGAGACTGTTGAATACCAGATCATTGCGGAGACCGTACCGCTCTTTGCCGAGGTCGTCACTTCTCGCGAGGGGACAATTGCAAGTCGTATCTCTGGTACCGTCGAGGACGTTCTGGTGCTGGAAGGCGCGGTTGTGGAAACCGGGGACGTCATCGCCCGACTTGATACAGAGCTGCTCGAAATCCTTGCCCGTCAAGCCGAAGCACAGATGGCCGAAGCGAACGCAGGTATCACGATTGCGGAGTCTCGCTTGAGCCGCGCAACCAGCGCCTTGGCCCGCATCGAGGGCCTGCGGGATACCGCCTCTTTTTCCAGCAGTCGGTTCGATGACGCACAAAGTGACTTCTTCCAAGCGCAAGGCCTTTTGGCTGAGGCTGAGGCCCGCGTCAAAACCGCAGAAGCGACGCTGGCCGAAAGACGATACCAACTTGCCCGAGCCGAGATCATCGCACCCTTTCCCGGCATCGTTCTGGAAGTCGATACCAACCCCGGCGAGTTCATTTCATCCGGCGCATCAGTCGTTTCACTGCTCGATACCGGATCCATCGAAATCGAGGCGAGCGTGCCGTCCAAGTACATTGGTGTTCTTAAGCCCGGCTTGCAAATCGCGGGTTTCACTGAAACCGGCGTCGAACTGATGCTGGAACTTCGCGTATTGCTACCCACCGAAGACACCGCGACCCGGACGCGCCCTGTCCGCTTTATGTCACCCCAGTTGGCGGAACTGGATGCCCTGGCTATCGGACAGTCGATAACTGTCAACATTCCAGTCAGTGTTCCAAGGGAAGTTTTGTCCGTGCCTAAGGACGCCCTGGTTCAGGCCCGCGGCGGATGGAACGTGTTTGTGGCGGCAGACGGTAAGGCGCAGCCCCGTCCGGTTCAGATCGGTGTCGCATTGGGGGACCGGTTCGAGGTGCTGGATGGGCTGGCTGAAGGTGAAGTCGTCGTCACCCGCGGCAATGAACGACTGCGCCCGGGACAAGAAATCACACCGCTGAACGCCAGCAACTAGGAGATCGGCAATGGACGTCATCCGCTTTGCAATTGATCGCCCGATTGCCGTTATCGCAGCTGTTTTCATGGCCGTCCTCTTCGGTCTGCTTGCTGTGTCACGGATTCCTATCCAGCTGGCTCCCGATGTGCGCAAGCCGGTTGTGGTGATTTCGACGAACTGGCCAGGGGCAGCACCTTCCGAAGTCGAGCGAGAGATTATCAACCCGCAAGAGGAAGCGCTGCGGGGGCTCGAAGGCTTGGAGATCATGACATCGCGGTCGCGTACCGGCGAAGCGGAAGTCACACTCGAATTTGGTGTGGGCACGGACATGAGCCAGTCCTTGTTGCTGGTGTCCAACCGTTTGGACCGCGTGGGAGACTACCCTGAAGAAGCTGGCGAGCCATCACTCGATACCTCCGGATCCGATGACAGCCCGATCGCTTGGGTATTGTTGACGGCTCAGGAGGGAAACACACGCAGCTTGCCCACGTATGGAGATTTTGTCGAAGACATCATTCAGGATCGTATTGAACGTGTCGAAGGTGTGTCTGCCGTGAATGTCTTTGGCGGCGTGACCCGTGAGCTGCAGGTCGTCGTCGACCCACGACGCCTTGCCCGTTTTGATCTGACCGTACCCGAAGTGGTGCGCATTTTGCGCAGCGAGAATATCTCGCTTTCGGCAGGCGATGTCGAAGAAGGCAAACGCCGTTACGTCGTCCGTGCCGAAGGCAATCTGAACACAGCAGAAGCCATCGAGGAGGTCGTTCTCCGCTCAGATATCGGTTCCGGTGGCTCCGGCCGGGTGCGCGTCGGCGACGTCGCAGATGTCGGGTTTGCTTATCAGGACCCTACGGCGCGCCTGCGCTTTCGAGGGGAGCCGGGGCTGGCATTCAACATCGTGCGCGAACCCGGTGCCAATGTCATCGAAACAATGGCCGCTGTTCAGGAAGTGCTGGCAGAACTGGAAAATGGCCCGGTTGCAGATGCAGGCCTCAACATGCGGCAGGCATATGATGAAACGGTCTACATCAATGGTGCCATCAGTCTTGTAACGCAGAACATATGGATCGGCGGGGCCTTGGCTGCTGCGGTCTTGCTGGCCTTCCTGCGCAGTCCAAGGGCCACGCTGGTCGTGTCGCTTGCAATACCCGTCAGCATCGTCGCGACCTTTGTCGCCATGGCCGCAACCGGACGAACGCTCAATGTGATCTCCCTTGCTGGCATCGCTTTCGCAGTGGGGATGATCGTCGACGCGGCCATCGTCGTGCTGGAGAACATCTACAGGCTGCGCGAAGAAGGCAAGACGCGTCGCGAAGCGGCGTATCTAGGGGCCAAACAGGTATGGGGTGCAATCCTCGTCTCCGCTTTGACGACAGTGCTGGTCTTTGTCCCTATTCTGGTGATGCAGCTTGAGGCTGGGCAGCTTTTCCGCGACATCGCCGTTGCGATTTCAGTTTCCGTTCTGCTGTCACTGGTGGTCGCGGTGACTGTGATCCCCGCACTGGCGAGCCGTCTCCTGACGCGCGGCGAACAAAAGAAGCTAGGCATCTGGGGGCTCGACCATGTAGCGCGCGGGTTTCACGGTCTGGTCATGGCTTATGTGCGCATGACGGTGCGCTACCGGTCGTTGGGTATCCTGATGGTCGCCGCAATTGCCGGTGGCGCTGCAATCGCGACGATAACATTCCTGCCGCGGCTGGAATACCTGCCGGAAGGCAATCGCAATCTTGTCTTCGGGCTCATTATCCCGCCTCCCGGCTATAACCTTGATACGACGCAGACCATCGCTCAACGGATCGAAGACGTGGCCCAACCCTTATGGGAAGCGGCACCGGCAACCGCGACCGAAGACGGCACGCCCACAATTGAGAACTTCTTTTTTGTAGCAACGCCAGGCAACAGTTTCGTGGGCGCGTCTGCGATGGACGGCGCCCGCGCGGGCGAACTTATTCCCGTGCTGTCGCGGCCCATCTTTGCAGAACCGGGGACCTTCGGTTTCATGACGCAACCCTCCTTGTTTGGGCGCGGCATTGGCGGTGGTCGGACCATTGAGCTCAATATCTCGGGTCAGAACCTCGATGATATCCTGAGCGTCGCAGGCCAGGCGGCGGGAACGATTGCAGGATTGCTTCCCCGATCTGAGGGGCACCAGTTCCGCCCGATCCCGGGGCTGGAGCTGGGCGCCCCGGAGGTGCGGCTTGTGCCGGACAGGCTACGGCTCGCAGATGCGGGCCTGACCACCTCGGACCTCGCACTGACGGTTGATGCATTCAACGACGGGCTACGTGTCGCGGAAATCACTGTTGGGGCGGAACGCATCAACCTGATGCTCAAGGGCGATCCGGGGCTGCAACTCGACCAACGCACTCAGGACATCGGCAATTATCCGGTGGTCACGCCTTCGGGCCAGATTGTCCCGGTGTCCGCCCTGGCCGATGTCATTGTCACCGCCGGGCCGACCGAGATCCGCCACCGTGACCGGTTGCGAACTGTGACATTAGAAGTTCGCCCCTCCGACGCCTTGCCCTTGGAGGCTGCGGTGGAACTGTTGGAAACTGAAGTCGTCTCTGTTCTAGAAGAACGTGGCCTGCCCTCAGGTGTCCGCGTTTCCGTGTCAGGAACGGCAGACCAGCTCAGCCAGACGTGGGAAGCCATCCAGATCAACCTTGCCGTGGCCTTGGTGATCGTGTTCCTTGTGATGGCAATTCTCTTTGAGAGCTTCGTTTTGCCCTTGGTAATCCTGATCTCTGTTCCCGTCGCGGCGGCAGGTGGGGTTGGCGGTTTGGCCTTGCTCAATACGTTCCAGACGCAGCCGCTCGATATGCTGACCTTGCTCGGCTTCATCATTCTGGTTGGCATCGTGGTGAATAATGCGATCCTGATCGTTCACCAGACCCTTTACCACCTGCGGGACGAAGGGATGGCCCCAATCGACGCCATCGAGGAGGCAACGCGCAACCGGATCCGGCCCATTTTCATGTCAACGCTGACGTCGGTCTTTGGGATGTTGCCGCTGGTGGTTTTTCCGGGCGAAGGGTCCGAGCTTTACCGCGGGTTAGGTGCGGTTGTCGTGGGCGGTCTGTCCATGTCGGCCTTCCTGACCTTGCTGACCGTTCCGCCTCTCCTGCGGCTCTGCGTGAGAGCCCCCGTGGAAGATGACGAGAAATTGCCTATGCGCGCGCCTGCGGAATAGTCATTTCCGCCAATGCGTCGGCACGATGATCAGCGCGCCGACAGATGCCGCGATCGCATTCAGCCCCGGGCTCCGGAAACCGAGCCCGAACATCAAGGTCACAAAGTACATCAGAAACGCGCCGCCGATGCAGATGATGATACTCTGCAAATAACCATTGTGCGTGAAACCACTTCTCTCCGTGGCGTATCCGACAATTCCTGCGATCACGACTGTTCCGATCAACGTGGGAAACATTAGCTATTCCTTTCCAAGAATTGAGCCTTCCGGCAAAGGATTGCCATTGAGAAACTCCTGCGCCGATTGTGCGCCCTTGCCAGCACGTTGAAGGCGGAGCAACTCGACAGCACCTGTCCCACAAGCGACCCGAAGCGGCTCCAGCAGAACGGTTCCAGGGGCACCATCGCCGTCTGCCACGCGCGACGCCAGCAGTTTTATCCGCGTGTCGCCGATACTACTCCATGCTCCGGGAAATGGGGACAGCCCCCGGATCAAGCGGTCTACCTCTTCGGCTGGTCGCGTCCAGTCGACCCGCGCCTCAGCCTTGTCGATCTTGGCCGCATAGGTCACGCCCTCCAACGGCTGTGGGACGGGGGTTAGTTCTGACAGGTTATTCAGAACATTGACGATCTCCCGCGCGCCCAACTGGCTGAGCCTGTCGTGTAGAGCCTCAGTCGTATCTGATGCGCCTATGGGCAGAACCGCGCGCTGCAGCACCGGGCCGGTATCCAACCCGGCCTCCATCTGCATGATGCAGACGCCTGTTTCAGTGTCGCCGGCGATGATAGCGCGATGTATCGGGGCAGCGCCGCGCCAACGGGGCAATAGGCTTGCGTGGATGTTGAGGCACCCATGTCGCGGGGCATCCAGTACCGCTTGCGGCAGGATCAGGCCATAGGCGACCACGACGGCGACATCCGCGTTCAATGTGGCAAATTCGGTCTGGGCCTCCGGATCCCTTAGCGAGACAGGAATGCGGACCGGCAATCCAAGGCTTTCCGCGCGCGATTGAACCGGGCTGGGGCGCTCTTTCTTGCCTCGTCCTGCCGGACGGGGTGGCTGGCAATAAACACAGGCGATTTCATGGCCTTCGGCCACCAGCGCGTCCAATATCGGCACCGAAAACGCCGGAGTTCCCATAAACACAATGCGCATTCCGCGGCCCCTACCCGTTCTTCTTGCGCGCTTTGCGCAGCAGCATGTCCCGCTTTACCTTGCTCACGCGATCAAAATACATCTTACCCTGCAGGTGATCGATCTGGTGTTGAACACTGGTGGCCTCAAGCCCGACGAAATCACGTCGCACGTAGACCCCGGATTCATCCATGAAGCGCACCGCAACGCCGCGTGGACGTTTCACCTTCGCATAGACACCTGGCAGATTGGGACTTGCCTCCTCATGTTCATTCATGATGGACGAGGCATCCAGTATTTCCGGATTGGCCATGCGAATGCGCCGGTTGCGCGCGTCTGATGCATCCACCACGGCCAGCTGCAACATCACCCCGATCTGGGGTGCGGCCAGCCCGACCCCCGGCATTGCATCCATTGTATCGATCATATCCTGCCAGATCGCGCGGATGTCGTCGGTGATTTCCTCCACCTTCTCCGCCGGTGTCCGAAGCCGCTTGTCCGGCCAGGGAATACACTCGCGCACCGTCATACCTGCTGCTCCTCGTAGGCCGTGATCACGCGCGCACGGTCCGACGCGTCGAGGTGATCCAACGTGACGATACCGTCAAGATGGTCCAGTTCATGTTGCACACAGGCCGCCGCAAACCCGCTAAAGGCTTCTTCCTGCGGCTCGCCATCCAAATCGGTCCACCGCATGACCACACTGTCGGGGCGCGCAACGTCGACCGTCACACCGGGGATTGAGAGGCATCCTTCTGCCTGCACCGCCTGCGTCGCGCTGCGGGCGACGATTTCGGGGTTGATAAAGATCTTTGGGGCGGGGGCCGCGTCTTTCCATTCGGTATCTACAACGAAAACGCGTGACAGAACGCCAACCTGCGGTGCCGCCAAGCCACGCCCCGGAGCGGCATACATCGTTTCCAGCATGTCCTGCGCCAGTTCAATGATCTCATCCGAAATCTCGGATACTTCCCGGCAAGGCGTCGCGAGGCTTGGATCGGGCCAGCGCACAATCTCGCGCAGGCTCATGCGCGGGCCAGCTCACGCTTGAGCTTGACCATCTTGCGGGTGATCATCTGACGCTTGAGCGGTTTCAGGTAGTCAATAAACAGTTTGCCATCGAGATGGTCGATCTCATGCTGAACGCAGGTTGCCCAAAGCCCGGTGAAAACTTCTGACTGCTCTTTGCCGTCTCTGTCCAGCCAACGCACTTCCACATCAGCCGGTCGCGTGACATCTGCGAATTGCTCCGGGATCGAAAGACAGCCTTCTTCATACACATTGGTTTCGTCGGATGACGCAATGACCTGCGGGTTGAACATCACCAACGGGCGCGGCGGCGCGTCGTCGTCCTTGGCGCAGTCAGCCACGATGAGTCTTTGCAAAATCCCGACCTGAGGAGCCGCAAGGCCAATACCCGGTGCGTGATACATCGTCTCCAGCATGTCATCCGCCAGAGATCGCAATTCATCGCTGAGGTCTGCGACGGGCGCAGATGTTTTTTTCAGGCGCGGGTCCGGATGGAGAATGATGTTCCGTTTCATGGTGTTTCATTTAGGTCATGCGCCAGACCTGTGCAACAGAACTTGGCCTTGCTCCTGCTGCGTTTCCCGTTAATTTCCGCAGCAAGCATAACAGGAGCAGCCTATGTCATTCAGTGACCCCATCGACCGTCGCGGCACACACAGCAGCAAATGGGACGCGATGGAAAGCCTCTATGGTGTTTCAGCAGAAGACGGGCTGGCAATGTGGACCGCAGACAGCGACTACGGCACAGCGCCCTGTGTGATCGATGCGGTACGCAAGATGGCGGATCACGGCGTTTTCGGCTACATGCCGATACATGATGACTACCTGAATGCGATCCAGTGGTGGATGAAAGAGCGGCACAGCTGGGAAATCGATACGTCGTGGATATTGACGGCTCAGGGTTTGGGCAACGCGATCGCGCTATGCCTTGATGTCTGGACAGAGCCCGGCGATCGCGTGGTGACCTTCAACCCGGTCTACCATGAATTCCGCATGAAAATCGAAAAAGCTGGCCGGAAACTTGTTGCTTGCCCCTTGAAGCGGGTGGGTGACAGTTATGAGCTGGATCTCGAAGACGCACAATCGCGCTTGGACGGCAACGAGAAAATGCTGGTGTGGTGCTCGCCGCAAAACCCCTCGGGTCGTGTCTGGTCCAGCGAAGAATTACGGGCCGTTGCAGATTTTGCGGCACGTAACGATCTCATTCTCGTTTCTGACGAAATCCACCATGATCTGGTTTTTTCGGGACAAACGTTTGTGCCGATACACGTGGCCGCGCCTGCTGTTTCGGATCGCCTTATTGCCCTGACGTCCGCATCCAAAACCTTCAACATTGCCGGACAAAGGACCGGCAACATGATCATTCCAGACGCGAGATTGCGATCTGAGATGAAAAATCGCCTGAACACGCTTGACTACAAGCCGGGTTCGGTCGCCCTGCAAATGATAACGGCTGCTTATTCCCCTGAGGGGGCCGCGTGGGTTGATGCCCAGATCGCGCATCTGGACGAAAACCGCAGGATTTTCGATGCTGCAATAAAGGAAATCCCCGGCGTCTATTCCATGCCGCTCCAAGCGACCTACCTGGCCTGGGTAGATTTCTCAGGAACAGGGATGAGCCATCAGGAGATCGCCAATCGGGTCCTTAAAACAGCGCGCATCGCGCCAAGCGATGGGCCCGAATTCGGCCCGGGCGGAGAGACATTTCTGCGGTTCAACCTGGCAACGCAACGCGCGAACGTAATCGATGCCTGCGCCCGCCTGAAAGAAGCATTCAGCGATCTGCAGTAGGTCGCACTTTCTCAATCAAGGCCACGGGAGCATTCTCGGCTATTTCAAAGTCCACCGCTGCGGTCTCAGCAACCGCCGTCGCACGCTTGAATTCGTAACGAAGCTCGCCTGCGTCTTCCTCACTTGTTACGATGAGGCATTGGAACAAGTGAATACTGCCGTCGTACAGATCCACAAACCCTCTAAGAGCAGGTGCATCCGCTTCCATCGCGAAACCGGTTTTCCACATCCGCAGAACCGGTATGAGATCGCCGCCGGCATTGACCCTCAAACGCGAAGATTTTCTTAGTCCATCAAGACGCGCCTGATCCAAGCCAGCTTGGATTTCCTTGGAAAAAACCGATTCCACTATAACATACTCCATGACATCCCCATGCCATGAGATGCCTGCAATTTCCTTAAAAGCAAGTCAAAGTTTCATTGCAAATCATTTCACATGTGCACAAGCGCAACCTGTCTGCGCGCGCCATACGGATGCGTTTTCGAAAGCGGCAAGCTACGTTGGCCAAGACAAAAAAGGAGTTTGGGCATGGGTCTTCTTATCGATGGCGTGTGGCATGACCAGTGGTATGATACCAAATCGACCAGCGGAAAGTTTCAGCGTCAGGAAGCAGTATTTCGCAATTGGGTGACCCCAGACGGCCAACCCGGACCAACAGGCTCGGGTGGATTTGCCGCCGAATCGGGTCGATATCACCTATATGTCAGCCATGCCTGTCCCTGGGCACATCGCACATTGATCTTTCGCACCCTGAAGGGTCTGGAGGATCACATAGCTGTTTCGGTCGTTCATCCCGACATGTTGCAGGATGGTTGGACCTTTGAACGTGACGACGCGGGCGCAACCGGCGACAGGCTGCACGACCTGCCTTTTGCACGCGATATCTATACCCGTGCCGATCCTTCATTCACCGGACGCGTAACCGTACCCATTTTGTGGGATACACATCAGCAAACGATTGTCTCTAATGAAAGCTCCGAGATCATTCGCATGTTCAACAGCGCCTTTGATGGGCTGACTGGAAATGATAGGGATTTTTGGCCCGAGCACCTGCGTGACGCCATAGCACCGGTCAACGACCGGATTTATGACACCCTGAATAATGGTGTCTACAAATGTGGGTTCGCGACAACGCAAGAAGCCTATGACGTGGCAGTTGTGCCGCTCTTTGAGACACTGGACTGGCTTGAAGCACGCCTTGCCAGTTCGCGCTATTTGATGGGCGACCAGATCACCGAGGCCGACTGGCGCCTTTTCACAACACTGGTGCGCTTTGATCCGGTCTACCATTTGCACTTCAAATGCAACCGCCGACGGATCATCGATTACCCAAATCTGTGGGGCTATACGCGCGAGCTGTTCCAGGTCCCCGGCGTCGCAGAAACGGTGAATTTCACCCATATTGTGCGCCATTATCACTACAGCCACGACAGCATAAACCCAAACAGGATCATCCCGATCAACCCGTCTTTGGACTTCGCAGCGCCGCATGGACGCGGGTAGTCACTGCGTGACGGATTTCATTCCGAACACGCAGTTCCAATGAGAGCACGGCCACAGTGTTCCGTTGAGTTACGGAACGCTCCGTGACGTGGCATCTTCTGTAGGCCCGTAATGCTCAACCATCGCCGCCAGATCTTCCGGCGGTGTTGCGCTTTGCACAAATGCACAAGCGTTTGAGGCAAAAGAGAATATGGATCCATCCGAAAAGAACGATGTGTTGGTGACAAATATCACGCGTGCATCAGGAAGCCGGTAACTGGCGTAATCCGCCACAGCAAGCGCTGACCCATCGGCCAACATCAAATCTAATATAATTACATCGGTATCTTCGGTACTCAAAAATCCTATGGCATCGGCTTGCCCTCGGGCACGGGATACACTCATTCCCATGCGCTGAAGGTGTCGCTGCCAAATATTCGCAAGGCCGTTTTCGCTTTCCACGATCAAAACTCTCATGGGCCCTCCACTCCGGCGAAACTCAAATAAACTAACTGGCATTACTGATTGGTCTGCCCGAAAGATTAAGAAACAGTTAAGCAAATAGCTCAAACATTAATTGATCCGTTCAGACTTGAATAACCGGCTGGATTCCGCTTTCTGCTGCTTTGAACGGTGCGGAATCGTGCCGAGTGAGGAAAGAATAGGCCTATTGTTGACAACCTCAAAACGTGATCATGGGGGCGGTATTGATGCAGCCGCAGAAAGGTTTGGCGGCAAGCGAATCGATTGGATTGACCTGTCGACAGGCATAAATCCGGTTCCATATCCCCTCCCGGAAATCAGCAATGACGCGTGGCGCAGCCTACCAGATGCCAATGCAGAGCATCGCTTGGTACATGCCGCGAACCGCTTCTGGGATGTGCCCGATGGCGCGGAAATAGCTGTGGCCGCTGGCGCTTCGGCCCTTATCAGCCGAATTCCGAGCCTTTTGAACCCAAGCCAAGTCCTGATCCCTCATCCGACCTACAATGAACACGCGGCCGCATTTGAAGAGCAAGGTTGGAAAGTGACGCGTTCCATAGGAGCCGATGCGCAAGTGGTCGTGCATCCCAACAATCCGGACGGGCGCATTTGGGACCGTCAGGACCTGCCCATGGATCAAGTGAAGCTTACAGTAATTGACGAGAGCTTCTGTGACGTCTGTCCCGAAGCCTCGCTGATCTCCATGGCGTCCAGACCGGGAACACTGATACTCAAGAGCTTTGGCAAGTTCTGGGGTCTCGCCGGTCTGCGCCTTGGGTTCGCAATTGGGGATTCACAGCTCATTCTGCGCCTTAAGGAAGCAATGGGCCCGTGGCCGGTCGCGGGGCCTGCTTTGGAAATTGGGGCGGCGGCCCTTGAGGATTGGTCATGGGCAAAAGAGACCCGGGCCCGGCTGGAAAGCGACAGTACCAAGCTTGATGCATTGATGGAGAGCGCAGGCGCAGAAACCGTAGGCGGCACCACCCTTTTCCGACTGTATAAGGTCGACAACGCCATCGCCTGGCAGGAAAAGCTGGCCAGATATAAGATTTGGTCGCGGGTATTTCCTTATGATGGCACTTGGCTGCGGTTGGGCATCCCACACCCGGATCATTGGGCGCGGCTGAAGATCGCATTAGCATGACAATAGCATTGGTACTGCTCTGCGCATTGCTTCTGGACGCATTGTTCGGCGAGCCGCAATGGCTGTGGTCCCGCCTTCCCCATCCGGCCGTTCTGATGGGCCGTCTTGTTCAAGTTCTTGATCAACATTTGAACGTTGGCGCCGCGCGTAAGGCGAAAGGCATCATCTGTGTCCTTGTCCTGATTACCGCGGGGTATTTGATGGGGAACGTGATTTCATACTTGGGCCCCGTCGCGGAAATCATCGTTGCAGCAATACTGCTGGCGCACAGATCGCTTATTCAGCATGTTGCAGCAGTGGCGAAAGGACTAAGGAGCTCATTGTCGGAAGGGCGCGATGCAGTTGGCATGATCGTCAGCCGGGATACCGGCCAAATGGATACATCTCAGGTTACGCGCGCTGCAATCGAAAGCGCTGCGGAAAACCTCTCGGATGGGGTGGTTGCTCCGGCTTTCTGGTTGTTGGTCGGGGGCGTTCCAGGCCTTGTCATCTACAAGATGGTCAATACCGCAGATAGCATGATCGGATATCGAACGCCCAAATACGAGGCTTTCGGTTGGGCGGCGGCGCGACTGGATGATGCGCTGAACCTGATCCCTGCACGGGGCACGGCTTTACTCATCGCTCTTGTTTCATGGACCGCGCAGCTTGGTAAAATCAGATCAGATGCCCGCTTGCATCGGTCACCAAATGCTGGCTGGCCAGAGGCGGCCATGGCGCGTGCCCTTGGCATCGCACTATCCGGGCCACGCGCCTATGACGGAGCGATGCGCGAGTTCCCTTGGGTGAACCCCGACGGGCGTCGCGATCTGACGGTAGTGGACATTGACGCAGCAATCGTCATGTTATGGAAAACTTGGGCTGCAGCTGTCTTGCTCTGCGCTCTTACCGGACTTTTGACTGCCTGACCCCGGAGGAAATGATGAGACTAAAGACCCTGATGTTTGCGATGGCATTATCCTTTGCACCTTTGGCAGCACAAGCTGCCTGCGGTGGCAGCTTCCCGGGCTTCATACAAAACCTCAAGGCTGAAGCCATATCGAAGGGTCATGACAAGGCAACGGTCGACCGCTTCTTTGCAGGTGTCAGGCAAAGCCAAAGCGTACTGAAAGCAGACCGTAATCAGGGCATGTTCCAACGGCCATTTCTCGACTTTTCGCGGAATCTGATATCGGATGCGCGCCTCAAGAAGGGGCAGCAGTTGGGCCGCCAGTATGATGCGATCTTTGACAGAATTGAGCGGCAGTACGGCGTATCGCGTGGCGTCATTCTGGCTTTCTGGGCGTTTGAGACTGCTTACGGCAGTTATCAGGGTGACTTCAACACCGCCAATGCGCTGGTCACGCTCGCCCATGATTGCCGTCGCCCTGCCCTCTTCCGGCCACAGGTGTTCGCAGCGCTTGAGCTTTTTGAGCGTGGTGATTTTGATCCCGCCACCACGACGGGCGCCTGGGCGGGCGAAATCGGCATGGTGCAGATGCTGCCGCGCGACATCATCGAAAATGGGATAGATGGCGACGGCGACGGCCACGTGAGGCTCAAGACGTCTGCGCCAGATGCGCTGATGTCCGGTGCGGCGATGCTCGCAGATTTCGGATGGCGCAAGGGGGAACCGTGGATTCAGGAAGTTCGGATGCCCAAGGATTTTGACTGGTCACAGACGGGAATTCACATCACCAAACCCATCCGAGACTGGGCTGCCATGGGTGTTAACGCCCGTAACGGGTCGTTGGCGCAAAACCTCTCCGGGTCCATTATCCTGCCGCAGGGACATAAAGGGCCGGCCTTCGTAACCTATCCAAATTTCAACGTTTATTTCGATTGGAACCAGAGTTTTACCTATGTGGTCACAGCGGCTTACTTCGCGACGTTGATCGAAGGTGCGCCCAAGATGACCAAAGGTAGCCCCGACAAGGGGCTGACAGGTCAACAAATGCAGGCTTTGCAAAAGAAGCTGCAGGCACGCGGGCACGACGTGGGAAAAGTTGATGGAATTCTTGGTGCTCGTACTCGGATCGCGGTGCAGAAAGAGCAGAAAAGACTGGGGCTGCCTGCGGACGCCTGGCCCACTGCGGCCCTGCTTAATAGCCTATAAGAAGCGATGGCCGTGTTATGGCTTGAACCCCATTTCTTGAGGTATGAGGTTGCATTACCAAGACCCGACCGGCTTGCGTTGTTCGGGGTCAGTTTTCCTGAAGTGGCCGTATCGGGAAGCGCAGTCCATTCTCCGTCAACAAGACAATCCTGTCACCACTACGCACGTATCGATCACACCGCCCAAATCCATTTCGGTACGCGACGCAGACCGTCCCGTCGGCTGAGATCGTGTACTGCCCGTACGCGCTTTCACCAGAAGCATATGTGTAGGAATAAGACCCGCCTACAGAGTACTTTGAGCGTCCCTCGTCATAAAAGACGATTGTTTGCCCAGCCGTGAGGTCCTCTACTTCTTCGCGTGTCAGCACATGATCGCTGTCTCGCAAAGCCCACTCCGCAGCGAGAAGAGGAAGGGGCACCACAAGAGCTAAGAGAAATAAAAAGAATTTCATACGCTCAAACATAGCCAAGCTCTTGGCGATGTCTCGACACAATTGAGTGAAGGGCGAACCCGGTCCTGCTCAGGCGACAAGCGTTTCCGCTTTTTTGAGATCAACCGACACAAGTTGACTGACCCCCTGCTCTGCCATGGTGACACCGAACAGCCTGTCCATTCGCGCCATTGTGACCGCGTGGTGCGTGATGATCAGAAACCGGGTTTCGGTCTGGCGGCACATCTCATCCAGCAGGTCACAGAACCGCGTGACATTGGCATCATCCAGCGGCGCGTCAACCTCATCAAGCACGCAGATCGGCGCGGGATTTGCGAGGAAGACCGCAAAGATCAACGCCATCGCCGTCAGGGTTTGCTCCCCACCCGACAATAGGCTCAGGGTGGAGAGTTTCTTGCCAGGAGGTTGGCACATGATCTCCAAACCCGCCTCCAGCGGGTCATCGCTTTCAACCATCACCAGATTTGCTTCGCCGCCGCCAAAAAGATGGGTGAAGAGCATGGAGAAGTTTGAATTCACCTGTTCAAATGCTGTCAGAAGCCGTTCGCGCCCCTCCCTGTTCAGACTGGCAATTCCACCGCGCAAAGTTTTGATCGCTTCTTCCAGATCGAGTTTTTCCTGCAAAAGCGTGTCGTGCTCTGTTTGAACTTCCTTGGCGTCTTCCTCTGCGCGCAGGTTCACAGCTCCCAGGGCATCCCGCTGGCGCTTGAGACGGTTGACGTCTGCTTCGAGCCCTTCCGCGCGCGGCATGTCATCCGGATTGACCTCAAGCCTGGACAGAAGCTGGCTCGGTGTCGATTGGCTCTCGTCAGAAATGCGATCCGCCGCCAGTGCCACTGTCTCTTTTGCCGCATCTGCGCGCGCTTCTGCGCCCGCCCGGGCTTCTCTGGCTTCCGATGCGGCCCGCTCTGCCTCTCGTTCTGCCAAAGTCGCTTCCCGGAACTCGGCCTCTGCCTTGGACAGCGCGTCAGTGGCTTCGGCCTTGCGCGCTTCGGCAGCATCAATAGCCGCGCCCAGTTCGGCGCGTTTGGCAGCGATTTCCTCGGGTGCGTTGCTGGCCGTTTCCAGTTCCTGCTCCGCTTCCGTTTTCCGCTCGACCAGTTCCGCACTGCGCTTCTCGGCCGTTTCCAACCGATGTCGCCACCCACTGGTCTCCTTCGTGACTTCTTGCGCGCGTTTGGTGCGCGCCTCACCCTCGCGGCGCAGCTCATCATGGGCCGACCGTCGTGACATCATCGTAATCCGCGAGGCTTCGACAGCCATCCGGATCGCTTCGACCCTCTCACGTGCCTCAGTCAGATCACCAAGTTCGGCCAGAGCACGTTCCGCCTCCTTGACCCTTGTCCGGGCGGCCATTGCCTCTTCTTCATGACGTGCCACAGCCAGCCCCAGAGATTCCAGACGCCCTTGCGCGAGGTTCCGGTCGGCTTCGGCCTTGCTCAATGCACGCCCGGCTTCTGCCACCTGACGATCCGCGGCCCTGCGCGCATCCCGCGCCAGAGCATCCGCCCGGGTGAGTTCTGTCAGTTGCACCGTGAGTGCTTCATGTGCGGCGCGTGCGCCACCGGCCTTTTGCGTGGCTTGCTCCAACGCCTGTTTGAGCTCTTCAAGGCGGTTAAGCTGCTGTAGCCGCAATGCTGCAGCGGAGGGCGCATCTTCGGCCCAGGCCCGGAAACCATCCCAGCGCCACAAGTCGCCTTCTGTCGAAACAAGCCGTTGGCCGGGTTTAAGCTGCGCTTGCAGTCGTGTGCCGTCATCCGGGTCAACAAGGCCAATCTGGCTCATGCGGCGCGCCAGCACATCCGGTACGGAGACATGCAACGTCAACGGTGTGACACCGCCCGGCAAGGCCTGCGCTTCGTCGTAATCCGGCAGCACCGCCCAACCGGAAGGTCCGTCTGCATCAACCTCCGGCGCGCGCAAATCGTCCGCCAAAGCGGCGCCGAGGGCCTTCTCGAACCCGTGTCCAACCTGCAATCGGTCGAGGATCTGGCCGCCCTCCGCCGTATCCCGCTCCAACAGCTTGGCCAAGGCACCAACCTCTGCGCGCAGCGCATTGAGTTCACCATCTGCTTCGGAACGCTGTGCCCGCGCTTCTGCTTCCCGCGCCGCTGTATCCGCGCGCGCTTCATCCGCCTCGATCAGTGCCTTGTCGGCATCTGCGGCCGTCTTGACGGCCTGCATCTCCGCCGAGGTCGCTGCGTCAAATTCGGTTCCAGCCCGCGCCAAGGCGTCTTGAGAACTGGCGACCGCCTCACGTGCTTTGACCGCTTCTCTTTCTGCGTTGCCCTGCGTCTTCAGGCTGTCTTCAAGCAAACGTTGTGCCGAGCCGTGCCGGGCGGCCAGACGCGCCACATCTTCGGTCTGCTCGGCCATTTCCTCTTCGCGGGTCTGCAAGACTGCGGCAGCCTCTCGCGCCGCTTCTGCGGCCTCGGCCAACGCGTCTTCATGCCCCTCGGCGGCCCGTGCCAATTCGGCAGCCTCCCACTCCAGCCGCTCGATGGTTTCGCCCGCGTCACGGTTCAGGTTGCCTTCCCGCTCGATGTCACGCGCCAATTGCGCGATGCGCCCGCTCAGCGTTTCAATCAATGCCTGAGCACGCGCTTCCTGATCGCTCAGAGTGTCGCGCTGGACGGCGAGGCGTTGGACGACGGCGGCGGCAATTGCTTCTTCCTCACGCAATGGTGGCAAAGCTTCTTCGCTGGCTAAACGCGACTTGGCAGCCATCTGTACTGCCGATTCCGCCTGTGCTGCCGCGGTCACCCGCGCGCGGAGCGCTTCTTCGGCCACGGATCGCGCGTCATCGGCCTCGCGCCAGCGACGATAAAGCAACATCCCCTCGGTGCGGCGCAATTCGTCACCAATTTCGCGGTAACGAGCCGCTTGTCGTGCCTGTCGTGCCAGTTGTGTGAGCTGGCTTGCGAGTTGTTCGATCACATCGTCAACGCGAGCAAGGTTGGTTTCCGCGCCCTTCAGCTTCAACTCTGCCTCGTGGCGCCGCTGATAAAGCCCGGAGATACCCGCTGCCTCTTCGAGAATACGGCGACGGTTCTTTGGCTTCGCGTTGATCAGTTCTGCAATCTGGCCTTGCCGCACCAAGGCAGGAGAATGGGCACCGGTCGACGCATCCGCAAATAGCATCTGCACATCACGCGCCCGCACATCCTTGGTCCCGACCTTATAGGCACTGCCGATGTCGCGGGTAATGCGCCGCACGATTTCCAAGGCATCGCTATCGTTGAAGCCCGCAGGCGCCAGACGCTCGGAATTATCAATATGAAGCGCTACTTCCGCGAAATTCCGCGCCGGGCGGGTTGCGGCACCAGCAAAAATGACATCTTCCATACCCCCGCCGCGCATCGCAGTGGGACGGTTTTCACCCATCACCCAGCGCAAGGCTTCCAACAGGTTTGACTTGCCGCAACCATTCGGTCCGACCACACCGGTCAGACCGTCCGCGATAATCAGATCGGTCGGATCAACGAAGCTTTTGAAGCCGGTTAGTCTGAGCTTTGAAAACCGCACAAGGCAGAGTCCCATGATTCCAGTAGGACTCTAGGGTGGCGGTCATCGACCTTTAAAGTCAACCTCAGACCCCCACAATATGCGGCCAACTTGGACTTATCCACAATATATTGCGGCCTATCCTTTGGCCTGGTCTTCGAATTTGGCCTGGATTTATCTGGCAAAGTCGATTTGTCGAAGCAGACGGTGCGATAAGCCGTTGATGCTTCGCTCATTTGGTAATATCTTTTTACCAATAGGAGAAGGTCATGCCATTTCGGCCCATTGATTCCGAAAAACTATCGGTCGCGGTCGTGCGTCAGATCGAAGAACTGATTTTGCGGGGTATTCTTCGACCGGGTGAAAGGCTCCCAGCCGAACGTGAATTAGCAGAGCGTCTCAATGTCTCTCGCCCAATTCTGCGGGACGCGATCGGCGTATTGCAAAGCTCTGGACTGGTTTCAACGAAGCCCGGCGCAGGCATCTTCATTGCTGATGTGCTGGGCTCCGCGTTTTCGCCGGCCCTTATTCAGCTTTTTGGCCGTCACGACGAAGCGGTTTATGATTACCTGTCATTTCGGCGAGATATGGAAGGATTGGCAGCAGAACGCGCCGCCCAATACGCGACCAAGGCAGACCTGCAAGTCGTCCAAGCCGTGTTCGACAAGATGGAAGCTGCCCAAGCCAAGCGCAACACGGCAGATGACGCGCAACTTGATGCGGAATTCCATCGATCCATAATCGAGGCCAGCCACAATGTGGTCATGCTGCATATGATGCGATCAATGTACGAACTGTTGCGCGAAGGTGTCTTCTACAACAGGCAGGTGATGTTCAGACAACGTACGACACGGCAGTTATTGCTGGATCAGCACCGGGCAATCAATGCGGCGCTTCAAATCCGCGATGGTTCGGCAGCCAGAAAGGCGGTTGAAGAACATCTTGACTATGTCGAGACGTGTCTGCGCTCTGACGCTAAGGCGGCTGCGCATGAAGAGGTGGCACAACAGCGGTTGGATCAAGTTCGGGGCGCACGGACACCGGCGGCATCGTGAAATAAAAAAACCGACGTTGCCGCCGGTTTTCCAATTGGACCAGAAGATTTTGATCAGTGTAGCTTCGCGTCAACTTCCGAGATGGCGTTGTCGATCAACGCGTTCCCGGCCGCCGCGGTCATTTGCTTGGCCATGACTTCGCGTGCCGCCGCAACCGCAATGGTTACGGACTGATCCCGCACTTCTTTGATGGCCGCTGTTTGTGCATTGGCGATCTGATCTTCGGCCGCCTTCATACGACGCGCGAGGGAAACCTCCAGATCGGCGCGGGCTTGCTCCGCAGCGATGGTTGCCTCTTCCTTGGCGGCTTCAACAATGCGGTCCGCCTGTTCCTGAACTTCGCGTTGTTTGCGCTCGTAGCCTGCCAAAAGGCTCTGGGCTTCTTCGCGCAGGGTGCGTGCTTCGTTCAGCTCCGCTTCAATGCCTTCAGCGCGGCCATCGAGCATCTTCCCGATCATTCCCGGCACTTTGAAGTAGACCAGGATACCGATGAACACGATGAGCCCGAGCAGCACAACGAAGTCCGTGTTGCCAAGTGAGAAGAAGGGGCCTTTTGCCGCCCACGCGGGGCTTGCTGCCAAAAGTGCCAGTCCCAGGGTAGAAATCTGTGTGTATCTGCGCATGGGAATTATCCTTTCAAGCGGGTATCGACAGCTGCGGTAATCACGTCCGCTTCTGCTTTCCCGCCCAGTGCTGCCACGATCTCCCGCGCCGTGTCTTGTGCCACCTGCTGAACCGCTTCGGTTGCACCGGCACGAATTTCGGCAATCGCCTTTTCGGACTCTGCGGCCTTGGCTGCAATCTCTTCATCCGCCTTCGCGATGGCAGTGTCGAGATCACTTTGAATATCTGCTTTGGCTTCGGCCACGATGCGATGTGCTTCTGCACGCGCATCAACCAGCGCCTTGTCATAGGCAGCTTCAGCTTCCTGAGCTTTCGCCTTGAAGTCTTCCGCCGCTGCTATGTCGTTTGTGATGGTGCCTTGCCGTTCCGCCAGGATCGCAGCAATACGTGGCAAAGCAACTTTCGAGAGGATCATGTAGATCACCACAAGCGTGATGACCAACCAGAAAATCTGGTTACCCCATGTCGAAAAGTCCAGCTGCGGCATGCCGGGAGCTTGAGCCGCGGCGTCAGCGCCATGTGTGTCAGTTGCCATGTTGCTCTCCTGCAAGGGGCCGTTACACCGGGCAGCGCAATACCGCGCCGCCCGACCGTAAGGATCTTCGTCTGTTTAAGGTTTAAACAGCGAACATCAGCAGCAGAGCGACGAGGAAGGCGAAGATGCCCAGAGCCTCGGCGAACGCGATGCCGATGAAGAGTGTTGCTGTCTGGCTTGCAGCAGCGGATGGGTTGCGCAGAGCGCCTGCGAGGTAGTTACCAGCAACGTTACCAACCCCGATAGCTGCGGCACCAGAACCGATAGCTGCCAGACCTGCGCCGATGTGTGCGAGTTCGCCTTCCATGTGAATTCTCCTTACGATTGGAAGTTGAAGATTTGAACGGGCGTTTCCGTCCGAATTAGTGATGCGGGTGAAGTGCGTCCTTGAGGTACACGCACGTCAGAATTGTGAAAACGTAGGCCTGAATAAAGGACACGAGGACCTCCAGACCGTACATGGCAGTGATGCCAAGGATCGCAACCGGGCTCACCAGTGTGAGGGCTGCGAAACCCGCAAACACCTTGATCACAGCGTGGCCAGCCATGACGTTGCCCGCCAAACGAATGGAGTGGCTGACAGGGCGTACGAAGTAGGAAATAAGCTCGATGATTGCGAGTACAGGGCGCAGCGGTAGCGGCGCGGACGACACCCAGAAAAGGCTCAGGAAGCCGGCGCCGTTTTTGACGAACCCTACGACAGTCACCGTGAGGAACACGGCCAATGCCAGCACAACTGTCACAGCGAAATGCGACGTCGGGGTGAAGGATGTCGGGATCAGGCCGAGGAAGTTGGCGCAGACGATGAACATGAACAGCGTCATGATGTAGGGGAAAAACTTCAGCCCATCCTTGCCGCAAATGTCCTCGACCATCTTGTAAACGAAGCCGTAGGCGAGTTCAGCGACCGATTGCGACCGGCTTGGAACGATGCCTCGTTTCGAACTGCCGACTACCAGCAGAAGGATGATCGCCACGATGGAGAGACCCATCCAAAGCGCTGCATTCGTCGGCGTGTACCAGGTTACATCACCGCCAAAGATCGGCTGGATGATGAATTGGTCCATCGGGTGGAATACCAGACCGCCTTCTTCTGCTTTGTCCGCCATTTTCAGGCTCCCTCGTCTTTTTTGTCGGCCTCTTCGGCCAATTTCTTCTCTTGGATCTCGTTGGCGGAGCGGAGCATCGTTTTCACCCCGGCCGCCAGACCCAGCATCGTAAATATCACCATGAAAATGGGCAGTGTTCCAAAGAGGAAATCCAACCCGTATCCCATGCCGAAGCCGATCCCAAGACCGGCAACTAATTCAATCACCATCCGCCAGGCCAATTGCGCCTGGCTATAGTGTTCATCCTGTCGTGGGCCCGGCTCCTGCGCCTTTTTCGCCGCTGCGATCTTGGCCTCAAGCTGCTCCATCTGCTGCTTTTGGTCGGGATCGATCACGCGCGAAATACCCCTTTCAGGTGTGGGACGTTGCTACGGCGCTGCACCGCATGAGTCAACCGGCTTCGGGCGGCGCGCCCGAGAAACTTAAACTGCTGAAATATATACGTTTTACGAGCTCCTGTAAGAGGTGGGTCACCGTGTCGCGGCGTCCATTTCCCTCAGAAATCCCGAATTGCGTTATTCAACCATTTGGTTGATTTTTCGAGGCGCCTTCTGATCTGAAGGGTCGGGTTTCATCCAAAATCCATTCCCGGAACCGTCTGACCGCTGACCGGCGATTTCCGCGACGCCCGTAGACAAGATAGAACGCCCCATCCACAACACCGATGTCGAAACACCGCTGTAAACGCCCCTGTGCCACATCATAGGAGACACATTCCGAGGACCCCAAATAGACGCCCAAACCATGTAGCGCAGCCTCGTAAGCGAGTGGTGATTTCAATCGCCAACCATGTTCGGGCAATTGCACATCCGGCACACCTGCCGCGGCAAACCATTGGTTCCATATATTGTTTGAACGGTCCCGCAGCATGGGCAGATCCAACAGATCAGCAGGGGTCGTGATGTGCGCGCGGGCGGCAAGTTCAGGGGAGATATGTGGAAATAGCGGCGCCGCACTCAGCAAATCTGCCGGCACATCGAGTTTGCCGCGATGTGCAAAGCGCAGCGCGATGTCAGCCTCGTATCGCTCCACATCAGCGATCAAAGGCGAAGATTCCAACCGGACCTCGACATCTGGATATGCCTCTCGGAACCCGGGCAGGCGCGGGATGATAAACCGTTCGGCGAAAAGGGGTTCACTGTTGACCGTGACCTGGCCATGCGGGGTATCGGCCATCCCTTCGGTAGCCTCGGCGATCATGTCCAGCGCGGGCAAGACCCTATCCAGATAGGCTTGTCCCGCAGTCGTGAGCTCGACGCCTCGCGGCAAATCCCGAAAAAGCTGGACGCCTAATCGCGCCTCCAAGCCGCGAACATGGCGGCTGATCGCTGAGTGACTCACCGATAATTCGTCAGCGGCTCGGCTAAAGCTCTGATGTCGGCCAGCTGCATCAAAGGCGCGGAGGGCATTCAGGGGCGGTAGGTTTCTGGACATATGTATACGTGCTTTTTCTGCACACATGCTGTCAAGTATTGGCATTTGAATAGTGTCTAACAGAGGAGGTAACCTTAATCGAAATCACACAACAAGGCAGTTAATCATGGCCATTTCGACCCACGCCGGGGTTTGGCGCACGGTTTTGTTCCGCTTGCGCGCCCTCGAATTACCTTCGGTTTTTGCACGTAACGCGCAACAACACGGACGAACAGGGCTGCAAAAGCTGCCCCCACTGAGAAACCACCTCGCGCGTGATATTGGCCTGACCGAGGCGGATCTGGAATGGTCCCGGCACAAGCTTCCATCGCAGCACACGCATCATCCACGCGGCTGATACCGCTTTTCTGATTGGGCCTGCGAGGGTATCAGGGGATATGAAGCGCGATCTGGATCAAGTTTTCGCCGCCCTGGCGGACCCGACACGGCGGGAAATACTGAACATGTTGTTGGAAGACGACATGGCTGTTACCGACGTTGCGTTTCCGTTCGAGATGTCCCTCGCCGCGATCTCGAAACACCTCGGCGTGCTGACCACCGCAGGACTTATCAGCCAGGAAAAGCGCGGGCGCGTTAAATGGTGCAAACTCGAACCCGATGCCTTGCGCGAAGCCTCTGTGTGGATGCAGGGCTTCGGCCAGTTCGAACCTGTTAATCTCGATGCATTTGAAAGGTTTCTCGCTACAGAGCTGCCAAATGCAGGCGAGGGCGAGGTCTGAACAATCAGACGAGGCCCACTAGTCTCAGTACTGCGATGATGACGACGGCCAAGCCGATCAGGTAAATAATATTGCGCATGGGCTTTTCCTTAATTCTGTTTGCCCAAGGATAACGCACCAAACCTGACATTGTTCCAAATATCGGGAATCATTCTTCCCGCAGGAGCAGGTAGAGCGCCACTACCGTCAACCCGACACCGAAGAGAACCAGCGATTGAGGCGCTTCCCGGCCCTGCGCAACCTCCCAGCAGATCACCCAACTCGGCACCAGATAAGTATAGGCCATCACTTTTGCCGAAGGCAGCCTTAGACTTGCAATCTGCAGGAGCAACACGCTGGCTGCCGACGCAAATACCGCAAGATACATGAGGGTGATCCAAACGAGGGCTGGCAGCTGATCCCAGTGCGTCGCCCGAATTGCGGGCAATCCATAGATCGTCAGAATGAAAGCGCCCCCCAAAAGGGTTCCCAAGGTGAATACCAGAACAGGCTCGCCCCGGTTCAGCTTGCGCACCATTGGCGTGTATATCGCGTGGCAAATCACGCCGAAGAAGTAGATTGTTTCGCCTTTTCCAATTGCAAACGCGCGCAGGGCGGCGAAATCGGCACGGAAGATGACCCATAATGCACCAGCAGCACCGATGCTCAACGCCAGAGCCATTCGCGGCGTCATGATCTGCCGCAGCAGGAGCCACCCAAATGCCGCCGACAATACCGGCGTCAACGTGAAAACAGCTGCGGCGCTTACGGGGGGAGCGGTTTTCAACCCTTCAAACATGAGCACGAAGTAGGTGCCAAACAGACCACCCAGAATAATGTACCTCCAGGGCGCGCGTCGGGCCTTGGCGGGCACACCCGTTGTGACGCTGGCGGCAACACCAATTACCGAAGCGGCGATCCAGAACCGGATGGCATTCAATGCAACGGGATCGATATCGTTGGCAACTTGCGCCCCAAGCGAAAAGCTCCCCGCCACGAGAGCGGAGAAAAGCAGCATCGCAACATGGCCCTGGTGGGCTGGGCTCACCCGTCCCAGTCCTTTGCGGCCGATTTCAGAAAGGTCAGGAAGGTCTGCACCTTGGTTGTCCTGTGCAAATCCACGTGGGTGACAAGCCAAAGCGGGCCGCTCCACTCTTCCTGGTGCGGATGTACTTCGATCAGTTCCGGGTTTAGTTTGGCTTCAAAGGCTGGCAAAAAACCGATCCCTGCCCCTGCGAGTATTGCGGCGCGTAACGCACGCATATCCGAACTTTTAAAGACGAGACTTGTCGCTGGCGCGTTCTGCCGCAGCCATTTCTCAAAGGGTGCTCGGCTATCGTCGGAATCCCGCGCGACGAACCGATGTTCGCCAAAGGTCTCCACCCCGCTGGGGCGGCCATACGCCTTGATATACGTTGGGCTCGCAAAAAGCCCGATGCGGTGAATGTTCAATTCCTGAACCACATTGTCAGGCTGGCTGGGGATCGTGCCCGCGCGGATGGCGACATGCGCCTCGCCGTATTCCAAACGGAACAATCTCTCGCCCGTCAGATACCGCACCACGACATCCGGGTATGCCCTTTGAAACTCAACCAGCAAAGGCACCATTCGTGGCGCAAGATCGATAAGCGAGGTGACGACCAAGTCGCCCGATACTTCGTTGCCACGCCCCTTGATGCGGCCCGCCAACTGGTTGAACTGATCGTCCGTGGCTTGTGCAACACGTAAAAGGTCCTGCCCAGCCTCAGTTGCGTTATAGCCGCGCGCATGCCTTTGGAACAATTTGACGCCGAGCCGTCCCTCGAGGGAATCGATATGTCTTATGACAGTGGCGTGGTGAACGCCTAGCACTTCGGCGGCACCGCTGACGGTACCCATCCGGGCGACCTGAAAAGCGGTTTTGATCTCGTCCCAATTATCCATACTGGCCTCACTATCTAAACACTTTAAGACACTTACCGATCATGCATCGTATGAAAAGCTCAAACGTAACGTCCGGTTGATCCGCACTCACCGACATAAGAGCACCGCATCCGAGATTGGCACCCAGACGTGGTCGAATACCCCATATCCAGCATTTTTGCACATAAGGAGTTAAAAAAGCAACATTGTGTTATTTTTTGCGAGAATTAAATTTCGGAAACACCTTACGCCACCTGAAAGGAAAACTGATGACCCCGACTGTCTTACACATTGACTCATCCGCGCGCCTTGCGAATTCAACATCCCGCTCCCTGACGGCGCAGATTGTTGCTAAACTGGGTGGCAAGACCATCCGCCGGGATTTGACCAACGCCCTGCCTCAAATCGATGAAACTTGGGTCCAGGCGAATTTCACACCGAGTGAAAGCCGCACAGACGCACAACGGCAGGCGTTGGCCCTTTCCGACAAGCTCGTCGAAGAAATAGTGAGCGCTGACGTATTGGTGATCGGTTTGCCGATTTACAATTTCGGGGTTCCAGCTGCCCTCAAAGCCTGGGTAGATCAGATCGCGCGGGCGGGCCTGACGTTCAAATACACCGAAAATGGCCCCGAAGGCTTACTCACTGGCAAACGCGCAATCATCGCCGTCGCCTCTGGTGGCACGCCCGTTGGATCGGAGATCGACTTTGCCTCAGGCTATATGCGTCACGTCTTGGAGTTCATAGGAATCCATGACGTTGAGATCGTAGCGGCGGATCAGATGATGATCGATGCTGAAGCGGCCAATGCCAAGGCGACACGCCAAATCGAGTCGCTTGCCGCCTGAGCTTTCAAACCGGATTCTGTGCTCAGTTTGCACTAATCTGCGGCCTTCTGCAGACCCCTAGCTGATGATGGGCGCCTGATGGCGGCCAATACCGAAAGGATTAAGGGTCAAGGGGCGCGATCATCTTGACTCACCGCCGCAGCAAGCTTAAACGCACCGCACACCCGGAAGCTCTGTTCTTCCGGTCCCGAGGTAGATCGGGATCGCCCTCCGTCAGCGCGTTGCGCCCACGGGGGCAAAGCCATTTGGTTTTGTCCCATTCTACTGCGGGGAGCGAATTTGAGAATTGACCGCGTGGTGCCTAGATCAAGGCAAACCCGCAACCGAAATGAAAGGGGCCCATAGCCCATGTTTGAAAACCTGTCTGAACGCCTATCCGGTGTCTTCGACCGCCTGACAAAACAGGGCGCGCTTTCCGAAGAAGATGTGAAAACGGCGCTGCGCGAAGTACGCGTGGCATTGCTTGAGGCTGACGTTTCGCTGCCTGTGGCGCGCAACTTCGTCAAGGCGGTTCAAGACAAGGCAACGGGTCAGGCGGTCACCAAGTCGATCACACCCGGACAGCAGGTCGTGAAGATCGTCCACGACGCGCTGATCGACGTGCTGAAAGGCGAAGGCGAACCCGGCACGCTCAAGGTCGACAACCCGCCGGCGCCGATCCTGATGGTCGGTCTTCAAGGTGGCGGTAAAACGACCACCACAGCCAAGCTCGCCAAGCGCTTGAAGGAAAAAGACGGCAAACGCGTTCTAATGGCGTCGTTGGACGTGAACCGTCCCGCCGCGATGGAGCAGCTCGCGATCCTAGGCACTCAGATCGGCGTTGACACCCTGCCGATCGTCAAAGGAGAGGACCCCGTTGCCATCGCCAAACGCGCCAAGACGCAGGCGGGCTTGGGTGGCTACGACGTCTATATGCTCGATACTGCGGGGCGCCTGTCGATTGACGAAGAGCTGATGGCGCAGGTCGAAGCGGTGCGCGACGTGGCCACCCCGCGCGAAACGCTATTGGTGGTTGACGGCCTCACCGGCCAGGACGCTGTGCATACGGCGGAAAACTTTGACGAACGCATTGGCATCTCAGGCGTTGTCCTGACCCGGATGGACGGCGACGGGCGCGGCGGTGCAGCACTCTCCATGCGCGCGGTCACAGGCAAGCCGATCAAATTCGTGGGCCTCGGCGAGAAGATGGACGCGCTGGAGACCTTCGAGCCGGAACGTATTGCCGGCCGCATCCTCGGCATGGGCGACATCGTGGCGCTGGTCGAAAAGGCGCAGGAGACGCTGGAGCTTGAGCAGTCCGAGAAGATGGTCAAGCGCATGATGAAGGGTCACTTCACCATGAACGACCTGCGCATGCAACTTGAACAGATGCAGAAGATGGGCGGCATGCAAGGCATGATGGGCATGATGCCCGGCATGAACAAGATGGCTAAACAGGTCGAGGACGCCGGTTTCGATGACAGCATTCTGAAACGCCAGATCGCGCTCATCCAGTCGATGACCAAGAAAGAACGCACCAACCCGCAGATCCTTCAGGCCTCTCGCAAGAAGCGGATCGCCAAGGGCGCGGGCATGGAAGTCTCCGAGCTCAACAAGCTTCTCAAAATGCACCGCCAGATGGGCGACATGATGAAGAAGATGGGTAAGATGGGCAAAGGCGGCATGCTGAAACAGGCCATGAAAGGCATGTTCGGCAAAGGCGGTCCCTCTCCCGAAGACATGGCTGCCGGCATGGACCCCAAGGCGCTGGAAGCAGCCGCCAAGCAGATGGGCGGCAAGTTGCCCGGCGGCCTCGGCGGTATGGGTGGCGGTATGGGCCTGCCCCCGGGTCTCAGCGGGTTCGGCAAGAAAAAATGAGCGCAACGCTCACATACGCCCCCAGACTGGAGACGGAGCGGCTGATCTTGCGCGGGCCGCAGAGAGAGGATCTTGCTCCTTTCACCGACTTCCTGACCGCCTCCCCGCGCATGAAGGCGCAGGGCGAACAGGCCAGCGCCTCTGAGGCATGGTATGCGTTTCTGACTGGCGTCGGACACTGGCAGTGGCATGGGTTTGGCTTCTTTACCCTGACCCTGAAAAAGAACGCCGCCACCGCAGTGGGCCGTGCCGGGCTACTCAAGCACGCGCAATGGCCGCAGGAAGAACTGGCGTGGCACCTCTTTGATGGCTTCGAAGGCAAAGGCTACGCGACCGAAGCTGCCGAAGCCGTGCGTCTCTGGGCCCATGACAGTCTGGGGTTGAAGCAATTGGTCAGCTACATCCACCGCGACAACCGCAAATCCCAACGCGTGGCGGAACGGCTGGGGGCAACGACGGATGGCACGCCTCCTCCGCATGAGCCTGATGCCGAAACCTGGCTTCATCTGGCGCCGGCGTCCGCATGATCGATACTTCCCGACATATTCCGGTGCTTGAAACCGATCGCCTGGTCCTGCGGGGGCCAAAGCCCGCTGATCTGGAGGCCTTTATGGCCTTCTACAAAACCGAGCGGTCCCACATGGCGGGCGGCCCGCTGACAGAAAAGCTGTCCTGGCAAGCGTTCGCGGCGGATTTTGGTCATTGGGCGATCCTTGGCTTTGGTCGCTTCATCGTCACGCTGTTGGGTGAGGATCGACCAATCGGGCTGGTCGGCCTCTATGCGCCGCACCCCCGGCCTGAAAACGAAGTGGGTTGGGTGATTTTCGATTCTGCTGACGAAGGCAAGGGCTATGCGCGTGAAGCGGCTCAGACTTGCCTTGATTACGCCTGGCGCGTCTTGGACTGGGGCACCGCTGTCAGCTATATCGATCCCGAAAATACGGCGTCGGTTCGTCTGGCTGAGCGGCTGGGGGCGACACTCGACCCGGACGCACGCACGCCGGACCCGGAGAAGCCCTGCCTCGTCTATCGGCACCCTCGACCGGAGGTACAGTCGTGACCCAATCATCAATCCCGACATTGGAGACCCGACGGTTGACACTGCGCGGACCCGAGCCGGAGGATTACCCCGACTTCAAGGCTACGTTCACCAGCTACCGTGCACGTTTCATGGGCGGGCCGCTCAATGCCTACGAGTCCTGGATGCTGTATGCCGCCGAGATCGGGCATTGGCAGATCCGTGGGTACGGCATGTGGATGATCCACGACAAGCAATCCGATGAAACCTTTGGCATGGCTGGTGGCTGGAAACCGGCGAAATGGCCTGAGGCGGAAATCGCCTGGGTGATCTGGCCCGACCGAAACGGCAATGGGTACGCCTTGGAGGCGACCCACGCAGTGCGCAACTATCTCTACGATCATTGCGGGTGGGAAACAGCCGTCAGCTACATCGACCCCAAGAACCTCGACAGCATCCGGCTTGCCGAACGTCTGGGCGCTGTAAAGGACAAGGATGCTGCCACGATCGACGGCAATGACGCCGTTTACCGCCACCCCGCCGCCAACACCCTAAAGGGATCGCAACTGGCGCATGGCATTGAGATGGAAATCAGCCACTACGCTGATCCGCTGTTCAAACCGAAAGGATGGGCCCTTGACTGATCCCGTAACCCGCGCCGCCGAAGTTCTGAAAGAGCATCGCGCCTCCATCGACCGGCTGGATGCGATCCTCGTTTATACTCTGGGTGAGCGGTTCAAACACACCAAGGCTGTGGGGAAACTCAAGGCCACACACGACCTTCCCCCGTCCGATCCAACCCGCGAAGCGGCACAGATCGAACGGCTCGAAGATTTGGCGAAAGAGGCTGATCTCGATCCCGAATTCGCCAAGAAGTTTCTCAACTTCATCATCGCTGAAGTCATTCAGCATCATCGTCAACATCAATCCTAAGAGGCAATACGCCTCGTCTAAAAAACACTAAAAGGAAAACTACCATGGCTATGAAAATTCGTCTTGCCCGCGGCGGCTCCAAAAAGCGCCCGTTTTACCGTATCGTTGCAGCGGACAGCCGCATGCCACGTGATGGCCGGTTCATCGAGAAACTGGGCACCTACAACCCGCTATTGCCAAAAGACAGCGAAGAGCGTGTAAAAATGGACGCTGAGCGTATCCAATACTGGATCAGCCAGGGCGCGCAGCCCACAGACCGCGTCGCACGTATGCTCGAAGCGGCTGGCCTGAAAGAAAAGGCAGAGCGCAACAACCCCAAGAAAGGGGCACCAGGCAAGAAAGCTCAAGAGCGCGCCGAAGAGAAAGCAGCCAAAGCAGCAGAAGCCGCCGCGCCCGCAGAAGAAGCGCCCGCGGAAGAGACCGCCGAATAAGCAGGTGGCGTGGCATCCTATCGGTGCTGCACCTTTTCCGGCCCGCTTATCTGCGGGCCGGTTTTTCCAATTCACCGGCGGGGTCGCGCCATGTTTAAACCCATCCGATTGCTCATTCTGATCTTGTTTGCTTTCCTGGCGGGCGTTTTGTTCGAACGCAACAACACGTCAGAGAAATGCAGCACGGCAGGTGGGCAGATGGATGCCGGGCTATGTCTGGGGGCATCATGAGCGAAGACAAGATATGCGTTGGTGCAATTGGCGGCGCCTACGGTGTGCGGGGCGAAGTCCGTATCAAGAGTTTCTGCGCCATCGCCGACGACATTGAAACTTACTCCCCACTCACAACCGAAGACGGAACCCAGCAGTTTCATCTGGCCATATTGCGGTCCATCAAGAACGGTTTCGCCGCCCGTATCGCCGAGGTGGCGACCAAAGAACAGGCGGATGCCCTGAAAGGCACTCAGCTTTTCGCGCAGCGCGACCAGCTGCCCTCTTTGCCAGACGATGAGTATTACCACGCAGACCTGATCGGTTTGGAGGTTTATGACAGCGGCGGCGTCCAGTTGGGTCGTGTGAAAACCGTGCTGGATCACGGCGCCGGTGATCTGCTGGAAATCCAGCGCCCGGCATCCTCCGAAACCGTCTTATTGCCTTTCACTCTTTCCGCTGTTCCAACGGTGGACCTGGCCGCCGGCAAGATTATCGCGGACCCGCCCGAGGGGCTTTTTTAGGTGTCTGGTTCATCGAAAAGCCATGGGCGCAAGCACATCCGCCCCACCCTGAAGCCCCGTTCGCTGATGGACGGAGGGGAAGAACTGGCAGGCGTGTGGCAAGCGCGTGTGATAACACTCTTCCCCGAAGCATTCCCGGGTGTACTGGGGCTTTCTCTTACGGGAAAGGCATTGCAGGAGGGTCGTTGGCAACTGCACACCCACAATCTGCGCGATCATGGCATCGGCAAACATCGCAACGTGGATGACACGCCCGCGGGTGGCGGGGCGGGTATGGTGATGCGCGCAGATGTCGTAGGGCCCGCGCTAGAAGCTGCGCAATCTTTTGCGCGCGGCCGCTGGCCGGTCATTTACCTGTCGCCCCGAGGCAGACCGTTTGATCAGGCAATGGCGCGCGATCTGGCAAAATGTGATGGTGTGACGCTGTTATGCGGACGGTTCGAAGGCGTAGACCAACGGGTTCTCGATCATTTTAATGTAACCGAAGTTTCGATCGGTGATTACGTCCTGACTGGTGGCGAAATCGCCGCCCAGACCCTGCTGGATGCGACAATTCGGCTTTTGCCCGGCGTTCTTGGGAACGCCGAAAGCACGGTTGACGAAAGTCATTCAAGTGGGTTGCTTGAGCACCCTCAATTCACCAGACCGGTGGAGTGGGAAGGACGTATGATTCCCGATGTTTTGATGTCAGGGCATCATGGTGAAATCCAAAAGTGGAGACAGGGCCAATCCGAAAGCCTGACCCGCGCCCGACGTCCGGACCTATGGGAACTCCGCTCAAAAGCACAGGACTAACCACAATGTCTTTGCGCCGGACGGCACATCGTTTTTCGGACAAATCGCCGGTTTTTGACTAAATTTTGCCAGATTCGTGAATCATTGATGCAACCGGGGGTCGGCAACAGGATGCGTCTTATGTTTGGATTGTTGAGCAAGAAACCGGCACAACCATTAGCTGTCGAGGGTCCCAAGAAATTTACCCGTTTCGACACCAAACAACCCCAAACACGGTTTCCTGTCGCCAATTCTCGCCCTTCGAAACCGCAAAGGCCGGTCGAAAGGATGCCTGTTGCAGCACCGAAGCAAGTTTTGGTGAAGCCCCGCAAAATCGATGAAAACGCCCATCTTTACGCAGATGCGAAAGTATCTGTTTCAATATTGCGCAAAGCGTTGCCGCAGCGGTTCAAAAAAATAAACCCCTTGTTGGCCGAACCCGCGTCTTGAGCATCTAAAATTTAAGAACAATTTTAGCTATTTTTCTCGCAAAATCAAAAACGTAGACACTACCCGTCAGGGTAGTGATCGTTGCTCACAACGCCGCAACACTGTACCCTTACCCTATTTAGGTAAGGCATACCGCGATGGCCGATGATAGATTTAACGATTTCCTCGACGCTATTTCCCGTTGCTTCATCGAGCGCAATTTCGCGCTTTGGAAAGCTCGGGTCATCTACCCCTTCTCTCTCATTACATCTGCTGGCCCGGTCATCATTTTAGATGATGCCGAATTGCGGGAGAACTTTGAGCTCTACCTCAGCGCCTGTGACACCATGCAACTCGATAGCATCGTCCGAACACCGATCAGCCTCGAAGATTGCAAGGATGGCTCATGGATGGGCACATATGAAACCAACCTCCTGAGCCACGGCACCAGAGCAACACCGCCCTATACGTCAACCGCCTTGCTTCAGGACGTATTCGGGACCTTCAAGATGACATCAATTCTGAACGCCCGTGGTCACCACGACTGGACGGGAAAGCAGCCAGATAGACTTGGGTAGCCCAATTATCGGTGATCCGGATGCCTCGGCCTGAAAAGTGAATACCCCCCGGAATTCACCACGTCATCAGGGTTGATCTGGTGGAGTTTTAAGCCTAGAAGGCGCGAGTTCGGCTTCGATTTATCGAATCCGGGCCGTTCTGTGTTGGCAGAACATCAAAAAGGAACGTTGTTCGTATCCTCCCGGCGGGCGCTTCAGGCGGACCCGATAAAGAACCGGAAGCTCTGGGGCACGCAAAACGCTGCACGGTTTATCCTGCGCAAAACCTTCGTGGAAAAACCACGAGCATTTAAGGAGACGATCAGATGGATCTGATTGCAGAACTAGAGGCGGAACAGATCGCCGCTTTGGGGAAAGACATTCCCGACTTCCGCGCCGGTGATACCGTCCGCGTCGGTTTTAAAGTGACCGAAGGCACACGTACCCGTGTGCAGAACTACGAAGGTGTGTGCATCGCACGCAACAACGGCAAAGGCATCGCCGGTTCCTTCACCGTTCGCAAGATTTCCTTTGGTGAGGGCGTGGAACGTGTCTTCCCGCTGCATTCCACCAATATCGACAGCATCACAGTTGTTCGCCGTGGTCGTGTCCGCCGCGCCAAGCTGTACTACTTGCGCTCGCGCCGCGGTAAATCCGCCCGGATCGCCGAGAACGCCAACTACAAGCCGCTGTCTGGCGCAAACGCATAAGGAACGGACCGATGAAAGCAGATACACATCCCGATTATCACATCATCGACGTGAAAATGACCGACGGTACGGTTGTGCAGATGAAATCTACCTGGGGCAAGGAAGGCGATCAATTGTCGCTGGACATCGACCCCTCCGCGCATCCGGCGTGGACAGGTGGATCCTCCCGCCTGCTGGACACCGGCGGACGTGTTTCCAAGTTCAAAAACAAATACGCTGGTCTGGGCTTCTAAACCCTTTTCAGCAGACGAATCGCCAGAGGCCGCACCTTCGGGAGCGGCCTTTTTTCTATCCGCAGCTTTGACACCGGTGGTAATGCCCACTGCTCCCGGACGGAGATATGGGACCATATCTGGGGCATTAAGAGATTCGAGAGCACGAGGTCGATTCCACTTGGCTAAGAAATCCGGGTTCGCAAATTCGATACCTTCCAAGTTGGCGTGCACGTCGTTTTCCTGGACAAAAAACCTCCCGATCCCCAAAGGGTTCAATCCCGAGAAGCAAGAACTCCCGTTCGAGATGGCGGTTCAGGACGACCCAAAAGGGTGATGATCGGGGTCCGAGCCACGTGCCTGCCGCCAGGTCATACGTCAACCGTTTGGCAACACATGCCAATTTACGGTCGCGGCGGGCATCTCTCACTTTCATTTGCCGGAGTGCCCTCATATAGTGCGCGCAAAGTAAAAAGCCGCGTCAAGCGGCAGGGCAAAGGATCGGGCGAATGGCGCATATCATCGTTGTAGGAAACGAAAAGGGGGGTGCGGGCAAGTCGACCGTATCCATGCATGTTGCAACGGCGCTGGCGCGGATGGGTCACAAGGTTAGCGCACTTGATCTTGACCTGAGGCAACGTACTTTCGGGCGATACACGGAAAACCGTCAAGCATTTCTGAAAAAAGCCGGATTGTCGCTGCCCAGCCCAAACACGCATGCTCTGCCAGAAATTGCACCGGAGACACTGAAACCCGGCGAAAACATCTATGATCATCGGCTTTCTGCAGCAGTTGCCGATCTGGAACCGGACAATGACTTCATCCTGATTGACTGCCCCGGCTCACACACGCGCCTTAGCCAGGTCGCGCACAGTCTGGCGGATACGCTGATTACCCCGCTCAACGACAGCTTTGTCGACTTCGACCTGCTGGCCCGGACCGATGCCACGGGCGAGGAAATACTCGGACCCTCGGTCTACTCAGAGATGGTTTGGAACGCCCGCCAGTTGCGCGCACAGGCGGGACTGGAGCCGATTGATTGGATTGTCGTACGCAACCGCATGGGCGCGCAACGAATGGTCAACAAGGAAAAGATGGAACGCGCGATCAAGAATTTGTCCAAGCGTATCGGGTTCCGTATCGCTCCCGGGTTTTCCGAGCGTGTGGTCTTTCGGGAGCTTTTTCCCCGCGGCCTGACCCTGTTGGATCTCAAGGATATCGGCGTCAAGCAGCTCAATATCTCGAATGTCGCAGCGCGTCAGGAGCTTCGCGATCTGATGAAGGCTTTGGATTTGCCAGGCGTTAGCGCGGATTTCTAACTTCTCTGCGCAAAGCAATCAGATTTGATACAAAAAGCGCGGCAACAACTATCGAGCCACCGAAGAGTGCGTATCGCCCCGGGTGTTCGCCCACCACTGCCCAGGCCAGTAGCGGGGCCAAAACGCTTTCCAGCAACACCAGCAATCCAATTTCAGCCGACGTGATGAACCGCGGACCAATCGCCAGAAAGACAGAACTGGTCAGAATAAAGAGGCCTTGCATCACGACCAACCAGAATTGATCCACCGGGACGGATAACGGCGCGGTAAAGGGCACCAACAACAGCGCGCACCCCAGATATCCCATGGCCGCAGCAGGTACCATCGAGACCGGTTTCACTTTACGGGCGGCGGTCAGGACAGCCGCAAAGAGCGCGGAAACGCCCAAGGCCAATGCATCGCCCTTCAGGCTCGCGTTTTCATTTTCACCAGACCCGTAGGCGATCACCGACAGACCCACCATGACGACCACCATCGTCAATGCCATTCGGGTCGTGACAGGCTCCCCCAGAAAAACCCGGCTAAAGAGCGCCGCAAAGACTGGCAGCGACGCGATGATGAAGACAACGTTGGCCACCGACGTGAGGCTGACCGCTACAATAAAGAGAATGCCACTGATCCCGACGCCGATCATGTAGATCGCGCCATACCGGCCCGTGCTGAACACGGCGCGGAAAGGTGTTAAACCCCGCATGGCCAGAATACCGATAGTGAGCATTCCACCTGAGAGGAACAGCCGCCAGAAAGCGATGGTCAGCGCGTCTGCATCAATCAGCCGGACAAAGAGCGAATCCGGTACGACAAACAGCACGCCCAGCGTCGTGATCAACAAACCTTTCTGCGTCGTATTCATGGGGTAAGCGGTGCAGCCAATGCGCAGAAAAGTAAAGTGGCACGATCGCTTCGTTCTTAGCCACGCGCCTGTTTTGCAAGTTTCTCCAACGCACCCCGCAGGTGATTTACCTCGTCGTCAGAAAGCAGCGCTTCAAGTTCCGCGTTGTAGGATTCCGCAACCTTGGACAGGTCCCTATAGGCGTCTTTCCCTCTGTCGGTCAGCGCCAGATGTTCGATCCTGCGATCGTTCATATCTTTTGATCGTGTAATGAAGCGCCGCTCCGCCAGTTTATGGACGGCACGGCTGATCTTTGTCTTGTGCATTCGGGCCTGACGACCGATTTCAACCGCGGTCATCTCGCCATATAGCCCCAGATGAAACAGCACCCGCCATTCCGTCCGCAGCATGCCATAACGATCCTTGTAGACTTTCTGAAAAGCAAGACTGCTCGTCTCGGCCGCCTGATTGAGCAGGTAGGGCAAGAAATCCGGTAACTTGAAGTGGTTTTTAGAGTTCAATTGGTCCCGCCCCTCTTGTTGGTTACAAAAGTAACTATTACAACGTTCCTCTGGATGGCAAGGGAGCGTCTTATGACCCATCAAATGCGTGCAAGCCCTGTGACAAACGAAACCGGTGCAACGACGGATGTGTTGGAATACATGCCCGGGTTCGGGAACGATTTTGAAACCGAAGCGCTGCCAGACGCTTTGCCTCAGGGCATGAACAGCCCGCAAAAGTGTAACTACGGCCTCTATGGCGAACAGCTGTCAGGGACCGCGTTCACGGCCCCCAGCCACCAGAACGAACGGACATGGTGCTACCGCATCCGGCCGTCCGTAAAACACTCCAACCGCTATGAGAAGATCGACCTGCCTTACTGGAAGTCCGCGCCCTTCGTCGATCCGGATGTCATCTCACTCGGCCAGTATCGTTGGGACCCCGTCCCCCATAGCGATGAGCAGCTAACTTGGCTGACCGGTATGCGCACCATGACAACGGCAGGCGACGTCAACACGCAGGTTGGTATGGCCAGCCACATCTATCTGGTCACTTCCTCAATGGAAGACAGTTACTTTTACTCAGCCGACAGCGAATTGCTTGTGGTGCCGCAGGAAGGGCGTCTTCGGTTCTGCACTGAATTGGGGACCATAGATCTGGAACCAAAGGAAATTGCGATACTGCCGCGCGGCCTGCTCTACCGCGTTGAGGTGCTCGACGGGCCTGCACGCGGATTTGTCTGCGAAAACTACGGTCAGAAGTTCGAGCTGCCCGGACGGGGGCCCATCGGAGCAAACTGCATGGCGAACCGACGGGATTTCAAGACACCTGTCGCGGCCTATGAAGACCGGGAAGTGCCGTCAACGGTAACCATCAAGTGGGCCGGTCAGTTCCATGTCACCCGGATCGGTCATTCCCCGCTGGACGTAGTTGCATGGCACGGAAACTACGCTCCCTGCAAATACGATTTGCGTACCTATTGTCCGGTTGGCGCAATCCTGTTCGATCATCCGGATCCGTCGATCTTTACCGTGTTGACCGCGCCGTCCGGAGTGCCCGGCACGGCCAACATTGATTTCGTACTGTTCCGCGAGCGTTGGATGGTGGCGGAAAACACCTTCCGCCCACCTTGGTATCACAAGAACATCATGTCCGAACTTATGGGTAATATTTACGGCCAATATGATGCCAAACCCAAAGGCTTCGTCCCCGGGGGCATGAGCTTGCACAACATGATGCTCCCCCACGGCCCGGACAAGAATGCCTTTGAAGGGGCGTCAAACGCTGAACTCAAGGCGGAAAAACTGGACAACACGATGTCTTTCATGTTCGAAACCCGCTTTCCACAGCACCTGACACGCTTTGCAGCGGTGGAAGCCCCCCTGCAAGACGACTACATTGACTGCTGGGACAGTCTCGAAAAGAAATTCGACGGCACTCCCAGTGAAAAATAAGGTGACCTATGGGTGAAGCTTTCGTCGAACTCCTCTTTTGGATCGTCGTGTTCATTGTCTTCTTTTTTGGCTTCAAAAAATTGCAGAAAAAGAAAGAGGAGCGGCGAGCCAAAAGCGATGATGCCGTGAATGAGAACCAGAATAACAGCGCAGAGTGATATCACCGAGCTTATTGCTCCGCCGCCCAGACCTCCACTTCGACAACGAACTCGGGGCGGGTAAAACCGGCGACGATCAAAAGTGTTGAGGTGGGCAGCACGCAAACATCTGCCAGAAAGGCATCACGGGCGGTCATGTAACCGGACATATGCTCGCGATCTGTCACAAACCCGCTGACATGGCAGACGTTTTGTTCGGTCATACCGCCGGCTTCGAGAATCCTCCGAATGTTGTCAAAACAGATGTGGGCTTGCTCTCGCGCGCTTGCGGGAACTGTGCCATCCTCGGCCTGACCTAATTGCCCGGACGTTCTGATAAGGCGTGCCCCTCGCGGCAGTTCGACCCCATGCGAATACCGCGCGAACGGCGGTGCAATGCCTTTTGGCACGAGCGACTTCATGCGGTATCTCCGGTTGGGCAAATACATCCTTGCGCAGGAAGAGGTTATTTGAAACCCTTGGCGCAGATTCTCTGGCACAGACGCAGTTCTCTTAGGGCCACCCAAGTCATCCTTTGAAAAGAGGAGCCAAGCGGTGTCGCCTGCAGCTACAGAATTACGAGACATGTCCAACTTTGTCTTGCGCGACATACTCGTGCCCACAGCACTCCTGCGAAATCCCGCCAGTTTTGGTGGCACAGCGGTACATGATTGTGTGCGTGGGGATTTGTCGATCCGCGAAGGCTACGTCCACAGCCTCTCCCTTGCGAAACCAAGTGATGCGCCAAGGATGCTCCTGCCGGCGCTGGTCGAAATTCATTGCCATCTCGACAAATGTCATACGGTCGGCCGCATGGCACAGGTCGGTGGCGATCTTTCTTTCGCACTTGAAGCCCAGAGAAGGGACAAAGCCAATTGGACTGAAAGTGACCTGCGACATCGCATGGCAAAAGGCCTGGCAGAACTAAAGCTATCGGGATGTAACGCAGTGCGCAGCCACATTGACTGGGGGGATACTGCGGAACCACCACTGGCGTGGTCAGTTCTGGCAGAACTTGCCGAAGACCATTCCGACTTCATCTTGCAAAGTGCCGCGCTCATCGGCATCGCACTGCTCGCCGAGGCCCAGTTTTGCGCCGACGCCGCCAGAATTGTTTCGGCGCGCACCGGAGGGGTGCTGGGTACATTCATCCTGCACCACGACAAAACGGACATAAGAAATGGGTTGGCAAACGCCTTTGCCGCCGCAGACCGATACGGGTTGGCGCTGGATTTTCATGTCGATGAAGGTCTGGGGGCATTCAATGGTGTGGAGGCGATTAGCGACGCCGCTAATGAAACAGGGTTCCAAGGACCAATCCTGTGCGGTCATGCCGTCAGCCTCATCGACAGGCATGGAGGTGATCTTGACCGGCTGATAGATAAGCTTTTGCGCGCAAATATCACTATATGCGCCCTGCCCACCACCAACCTGTACCTGCAGGGACGTACTACGGGCACGCCGGATAGGCGAGGCATCACACGCCTGAGAGAGCTGCATGCGGCTGGTGTTCCCATTGCGGTTGGGTCGGACAATGTTGCGGATGCTTTTTGCCCGATGGGCCAGCACGATCCCCGCGCTGCACTGCATCTTGCAGCACTCGCGGCGCACCTTGATCCGCCCATGGGGGATTGGCTGCCAGCGATCACCCTGAACCCGGCACGTGCCATGGGCCTCTCAGAGCCGTTTATTGAAAAAACACCCGTAGAAAACCTGCGGCTATGTTCTGTGGCGAATACGTCCGATCTGACATCAGCACGAACGCCGTTGCTGCCGCTTTCACAACGATCCGGGGGGCATTTGGCATGACATCCGTTTCAGGTAAGACGAGCATCGACTGGCAGGCTTTTGCAAAAGAACTTCACCCGGTTGAAGTGATTGCGGAACCGGTATTGGTCAAAAAACGTAGCCGCGACTTTTTCTGGTACAGCCCGATACTGAATGCAGAGCTTCGTAGATGTTTTGGTGATCTTGTTGCGCGTCCCGAAACAACTCAGGAGCTTCGGCATGTGTTGTCGGTCGCTTACTCAAAAGGTGCACCAATCGTTCTGCGCGGGGGGGGAACCGGCAACTACGGCCAAGCTGTTCCGATGGAAGGTGGCCTTATCATCGAAACGACGGCCATGAACCGCATTCTGGAAATCGGTGACGGGTTTGTACGGGTCGAAGCGGGCGCTTTGATGGCCGATATCAATGCCGCCCTGGTCAAAGAGGGCCAGGAGATGGCCATGTTTCCGTCCACGCAGGATATCGCCACCATCGGCGGATTTGTGGCAGGCGGCTCGGCTGGTATCGGCTCAATTGCCAATGGTGCCTTGCGTGATCCGGGCAACCTGCTGGCCCTCAAGGTCCTTTCGGTGGAAGACGACCCAAAGGAGCATGTTTTCGAAGGGTCAGACACCTTGCAGATCCATCATGCCTGGGGGCTCAATGGCGTGATCACTGAAGTCACGCTGCGCACCGTGCCCACGCGAAACTGGGTGGGATGCATGGCGAGTTTTGACAGCTATGAGGCGGCCTATGCCGCCGGTATTGCTTTGGCCAATACCACCGACATCGCGCGAAAACTGCTGACGACGATTGATGCCCGCATCTGTGCGTATTTCCCCAAGCTCAACGGGCATATCCGAAAAGACAAACATCTTCTGGTGTCCCTCCTTCCGATGGAACACGTCTCGGGTTTTCGGTCTCTGATCGCGTCACAGGGCGGACATGTGGACCTCACCTTGACCGAAGAAGAGAGGATCGCTGCCAAGCTGCCGCATGTCTTTGACTTCTCCTACAACCATACAACGCTGCAGGTTCTGAAAGCGGATCGCTCGGCGACCTACCAGCAGGTGGGATGCCCAACGCCTCCCGATCCGGAGGCCATCGCTGCCCTGCGTCCCAAGCTGGGCGATGACGTCTGGATGCACCACGAATTCGCGCGGGTCGGCGGCCAGATGGTGACCTTCGATTTGCCGATCATCTGGTATTCAACGCCGGAACGGTTGGCGGAAATCAATGCCACCTACGAGTCCAACGGTTTCCCGGTCTATGACGCTCATACCTGGCGCGTGGAAGGCGGCGGGTTGAAAAACGCGGATTACAGCCATCTCGCAATGAAGAAGCGTCTGGACCCAAAGGGGCTGTTGAACAGTGCGAAATCGGCCGCCTGGGATAAGGTAAAGCACCTGCCCGCTGACGAGATTGAAGCCCTAGGGAGCGCAAAATGAAACTGAAGACAACGCCACTGTCAGAGCGATTTGGGGTTGAGGTGCATGATTTCGATTTATCGAAAGTGGACGCTACGGGGTACCACCACCTGCGTGCCGAGTTCGAAGAACACTCCGCCCTGCTGTTCCGCAACCAGTCGCTTGACGATGAAGCGCATATACGGCTGGCTCGCCTCTTTGGCCCGATCGAAGACCGTCTGGCCGATGAACGCAAGACTGGCGAAACCTTCAGCGTCCCGCAGGTGACCAACATCCGGGACGACGGCAAGCTGACCGACGAAATGGATCTGCACACCCTGAACCTCAAGGCCAATATGCTGTGGCATATCGATAGCACCTTCCTGCCCGTTCCCGCGCTGACAAATATCCTAGTCGCGCGCATTGTCACAGAGACCGGAGGCGAAACACAGCTCGCGTCTTCACGTGCAGGTTGGGCCGACATGCCCCAGAACCTGAAGGAACAGATTCGCGCGAAATCGCTTTGCCACCGATATTCGCACTCCCGCAGTCAGATTTCGCCGGAATTGGCAAAATTACCGATGTTTCACAAATGGCCCGATCAGTGCTGGCCCGCCGTCTTCCGGAACCCGGTCAACGGACGCGGGGCGCTTTATATTGCCAGCCACGCATTCAAGATTGAAGGTTGGGATCAAGGGTCGTCAGCGACATTGCTTGGTGAATTAGCGTCATTCATCACCCAACCAGAGTACATCTACAGCCATAAATGGCGTGTTGGCGACGTTCTGATCTGGGACCAACGCGCTGTTCTCCATCGTGCGAGGCCATGGAATTACGCCCAACCTCGCCGGTTATCGAGCCTATGTGTCTCGCTTCGACCCGAAGATGGGCTTGACGCCATGTGTCAGAGTGTTTGACTATCGCCGCGTTCCCCGATGGGGTTTCGAATGAGAAGCAGATCAACTGCATCACCTACCGGACAAATACCGGATCCAGCGCGCCGAAAAATGCGTGCCAACAGAGAGGAAGAACATGACATTTTACACTCGTACCGGCAAACCGTTGCCAAAGGCGATCGTGGAGTCGGCGGCAAAGACCGCCAGCGACCACATCAGCCGTCGCGAATTCCTGGCTACCGCCAGCGCCTTTGGCGCGACAACTGCCACGGCCTACGCGATGCTCGGTTTGTCGGCACCGGCGGCGCGGGCCGGCGGTCATCAAATGGGCGGTACCGTGCGCATGCAACAAGAAGTACGCGCCCTCAAAGATCCACGGACATATGACTGGAGCCAGATCGCCAACTTCAGCCGCGGCTGGCTTGAATACCTCGTCACCTATGAAAACGACGGTACATTCCGCCCCTCGCTCTTGGAAAGCTGGGAAATTAATGACGACGCCACCGAATATACCCTGAACGTGCGTCCAGGTGTGAAATGGAACGACGGCTCCGACTTTACCGCCGAAGACGTTGCGCGCAATATCGCCGGCTGGTGTGAAAAGGACCTCGAAGGCAACTCGATGGCCGGCCGTTTCGGCGTTTTGATCGACGAAGCAACCGGACAGGCAATCGACGGTGCGATCCAAGTCGTGGATGCCACAACCGTGAAACTGGCGCTTCCGCGTCCCGACATCTCATTGATCCCCGGCATGGCGGATTACCCTGCCGCAATTGTTCCTGCGTCCTTTGATGCCGCCGATCCGCTGGCAAATCCTGTCGGCACCGGCCCTTACCTGCCTGAGATGCTGGAAGTCGGTGTGAAAGGCGTGCTGGTCAAGAACCCGGATCACACCTGGTGGGGTACGGATGTCTACGGCGGTCCCTATCTCGACCGGCTCGAGTTCATCGACTACGGCACCGATCCTTCTGCGTTCGTCGCCGCTGCCGAAGCGGAAGAGATTGATATGACCTATTCGATCGAAGGGGACTTCATCGATATCTTCAGCACGCTGGACGGTTGGGTTGAAAACTCCATCGCCACAGCATCGACGATCGTGATCCGTCCCAATCAATTGGCGGAAGTCGATGGCATGCAACCCTATGCGGACAAACGCGTCCGTCAGGCGATTGCAATGGCAGTAGACAATGAAATCCTGCTTGAGCTGGGCTATGCAGGACGCGGCATCGTGGCTGAAAACCACCATGTTGGACCGATGCACCCGGACTATGCAGAGCTGCCACCACAAAAACATGACCCGGCCGCGGCCAAAGCGCTGATGGACGAAGCGGGCATGGCCGACTTTGAGCATGAGCTGATGTCAATTGATGACGCGTGGCGGAAAGACACCACCGACGCTGTTGCAGCACAACTGCGGGATGCCGGCATCAAGGTCAAACGTACGATCCTGCCGGGCTCGACGTTCTGGAATGACTGGTCAAAGTACCCGTTCTCTTCAACCAACTGGAACCACCGGCCACTGGGTGTGCAGGTGTGGGCTCTGGCCTATCGGTCGGGTGAAGCATGGAACGAGTTTGGTTGGGCAAACGAAGAATTCGATGCCCTGCTTGATAAAGCGCTCGCCACCGCGGATGTGGAAAAACGTCGTGAGATCGTGAAGGAAGCAGCCGCGCTGGTCCAGGAAGAAGGGGTCACCATTCAACCCTACTGGCGTTCGCTCTACAACCACACCAAAGAAGGTCTGGTTGGTGCTGGCCACCATATCAGCTTTGAATATCGTCCTGCGGAAATCGCCTGGACCTGATACGACTTGTACTCCAGAAAGGCCGCGCACCATTGCGCGGCCTTTTTTTATGCGCATAACGTGCCGGAAAGGAGCAAGTAATGGACTTGGCACTTTTATTGGCACAGATCGTCGCGACAGTTGGATTGGCCTGCTGGCTGACGACAGGCGTTCTCGACAACCTTCTGCACCCCACCATGAATGAGACTTACACGGCGGAAGTTCTGAGCATGGCACGTATGCGGGATGAATACCCTGACGCCTACAGGCAGGTTGCGCATCGCGCGATTTCAGACCGACGAATTCAGAAATTCGTTTTTCGCTGCGTTGTCGCGGCGGAGCTCACAGCCACCCTGTTGCTTTGGGTTGGTGCTGGCGCTCTCGCGATCAGCCTCCTTGGCGTCCTCACTGCCGAAACAGCACGACCCGTGGCAATGCTTGGTGCCACCGCTTTTCTGGCGATCTGGTCCGCCTTTCTGATTGTTGGGAATTATTTCTGCTATTGGTTCTGTCACGAAGGCGCACAGAACACACACTACCAGATGACCCTATGGGGTCTGGCTACGTTGATCCTCTTGGCGCAAGGCTAACGCCAAAGCCGGTGCGTTTAGCGGGCCGGCCTTTGAGTTTTCAGGACAGTTTCAGGCACCACAGCCAAATCCACCAGCGCCAGACAAACGCCGCTGCAATCGGAACAACCGATGCAGTTACCACGGGCCCGAGTACCTTTCTGATCAGTCATTTTCTGCACTTCCATTCTCCTGTATTGCCACCATTTAACGCGTGAACCGACGATCATCCTTTCAACAACCGGGGCAGGCTTCCTTGACTCAAGTCAAAAACACTAATTTTTTATTGCCGGAGCACTGACTATTGCTCAGCCATAGTTTAGGGCGTTTGAATTGCATCCTTGGCCACAAGGCGGGCCTCGCTGATCAAGCTGCGAAGCTCAGCGGTTTGCAATCCCAGGATAGCGCGATCATCCGGGCAACGGGAAATATGGGTTTCCACCATGTCGCACAACCGCATCGCGGCGCGTGGCTGGCGCATCAGCACTTTGAGACGGGCATTGGCAAGTTGGATCAAGGCGAGGACCATATCGCGCTCCGGGCTCGGATCACTTGTCTGGCGCCAGACCACCTCCAAAACTTCATGGCATTCCCAAAAGAAACCCTCATCAAAGTATCGCTTACCTGCCCTGAAAGCGTGGGTTTCATGCAGCTGATCCGCAGGCAAATCAGATGGGACCGACATTTTGATTTCATCAAAAAATTCGGGCCTGTGACGGGGGCTTACCCCCGGAACGTAGGCGTGCTCGGGCCACGGAAAATCGTTGTCATCCTCAACCACAACGACACTCTGAGCGAGCAACCCCGCTTATCTTGAAGCCCCGCCCTGCATCCAACGCAATGCGGCAAATGACGCTGAAGGTTCTTTCGACAAAAACCTTCAGCGCCGTCAAGGCGTAGTTACACGCGCGCTCGTCTGCGGCGCCGCACCAGCACGCTGGTTCTAGCTCCTCCCGCCGAGAACCAGCAGATAACGCTGTGACTGGCCAGACCAGACGAAACATGAATCCCTCCCAAGATTCTGCAAACCACGCCGCCTGTATCCTGCACTAAAGGGCGCATACTTCAAGACTTTCCGCGAAAGTTGGATTCGTTTTCGGCGTTCTCGGGGATCGGATTATCCGGGGATCAAAAATAAAGTAATTGCCGGAAAAAGGACCAGAATGACTACCCGCAAAATATCGGATCCAACAAAGAACAAGACGGCACGGTATGTTTCAGTGATGGGCGTCGCCCGATCCATTGCGTTGATGATGAACAGGTTCATCCCGACAGGCGGTGTGATCAGGCCCACTTCGACAACGATCAGAACGAGGATGCCAAACCAGATTGCCACTTGTTCGGGGGACATTCCGAAATCCATGACCGAGATCACCGGAAAGAAGATGGGTACGGTCAGCAGGATCATCGAAAGGCTATCCATCAAGCAACCGAAGACAAGGTAGAACAGCAGGATGATGGACAAGACAAACCACGGGCTGAAGCCCTGGCCCAACACCCAGTCCGCCATGAATTGCGGCACACCCGACAGGGCAAGAAATCCATTGTAGAAACCTGCCCCCAGCACGATGAAGAAAATCATCGCGGTGGTTCGGCCCGTGCCCAGAAGGCTTTCCAAGAAAGCTTCCCTGTTCAAGCGCCCCGACAGCACAGCGACGATCCCTGTTCCGGCTGCACCGATAGCGGCACCTTCGGTGGGCGTGAACCACCCCAGATAGATGCCACCGACAACGACTACGAAGATCGACAGCACAGGCCATGTCGCGCCCAGCGCACGCCAACGTTCCGCCATGGGCACCGCAGGCCGCGTCCCTGCGGAGGTCGGGTAGAGCCGGACGTAGAGCGAGATGGTCAGGATGTATCCCAAGGCCGCGAGCAAACCCGGCACAAATGCCGCAAGGAACAGCTTGGCGATATTCTGTTCGGTGATGATGGCGTAGATCACCAGAATGACCGATGGAGGGATCAGGATGCCGAGCGTACCGCCTGCGGCAAGGGTCGCTGTCGAGAACCCGCCGGAGTAGCCATACCGACGCAGTTCCGGCAAAGCCACGCGTGACATTGTGGCCGCCGTCGCCAAGGACGATCCACAGATCGCACCGAAGCCAGCACAGGCCCCCACAGCGGCCATCGCGACCCCCCCGCGCCGATGGCCCAGAAAACTCTCAGCGGCCTTGAACAGCGATTGCGACATGCCCGAAAGGGCTGCGAATTGCCCCATCAGCAGGAACAGCGGAATGATGGACAGGGAGTAGCTCGAAAAGGTCGTGTAAGTCTCGGATTTGAGTTTTGCGAGCAACGGAGTGGGGTTGCCGTTCATCGCGTAATACCATCCACCAAAACCACACAGCAACATCGCCAATCCGATAGGCGCCCGAAGGAAGATCATCCCCAAGAGCACTGCAAACGACCAGAAGCCCAACTCAAGCCTGCTCATATCCGCAAAGGGCAAAACATCCAGAACCGCGCTCATACCGCGTTCAACCCTCTTCCAAATAGGATTGGCCGGTCACGCATTCGCGCACCCGCATGGCCGCGCAGTAAAGGGCAACAAGGCAGGTCACCACGGAGGCCGCAAAGCTCGCCGAATAAGCCCACCAGACAGGAAATTGCAGGAACAGGGTTGTCTCTCCGTTGCCATAGTAGCGTTGCACGCCCCCGAAAAGCTGCACGGAAATCAACACTAAGGCTGCGGTCAGAACAACCTCCCAAAAGGCCATCAGCCGGCGGGCCACGGATGGCGACAAACGGGATGTGAAGATATCCACCGTTGCATGTGCCCCGTGCAGCTGACAGATCGGAAAAAACGAAAATATGGCAAAGGCAATGCCCGCTTCGAGAAGCTCATAGCTGCCACTGACTTCTCCAATACCCAAGTCCAGCAAACGCTGCGCAAGGCCGCCCAACACCGATGCTGCGAAATCGGAATGCAGCACGTCATTTAAGACGCGTCCCAAAATCGACGTTGTGGTCAGAACAACAAGCGCCACAAGAACGCATCCACCGACAATTGCCGTAACCCTTGCCAGCATGGTCACCGCTTGACGCATCGCGCTTTTCGCTCCGCAGATTGTGCCTGCCCCGCAAAATCACGAGGCAGGAAAGACCCAATTAGTCGGTGTATTTGTCGATGAGCATCCGGGCCTCATCAATCAACGCCTGGCCGTCGATGCCCTTTTCACTCATGTCTGCGATCCATTCCGCATAGATCGGGTCAGAAACCTCCCTCCATGCAGCAGCATCTGCTTCGGAAATGGTAACAATGTTGTTGCCGCGGTCCGCGGCGATCTTGCGCGCCGGTGCGTCATTGTCTTCCATCACTCCGCCGGCAAAAACCGAAAACTCAACGCCGGAGTTGTCATCGATCACCTTTTGCAGATCCGCTGGCAAACTGTCATAGCGATCTTTGTTCATCGCCAGAACAAATGTCAGAACGTAGAGCGCGTTGCCTTCGAATTCCGTATGGTTGCCAACCAATTCAGGTATTTTCAGGGCTGTGGTCACCTCCCACGGAATTGTCGTGCCGTCGATCACACCCTTGGACAAGCCTTCGGGCACAGCAGGGACTGGCATGCCAACGGGTTCTGCCCCAACCTTCTCCAGCAGAGAGTTCACCAGACGAGACCCGCCGCGCACTTTCAGCCCTTCCATATCCGCCGGAACGCGGACTTCCTTATTGGCATGGATGATACCGGGACCATGTACCCAAGCACCTAGAATCTCGACGTCCTTGAAGTCCGCATCACGCATATGCGTGTCAAACATCTCCCAATAGGCGCGCGAGGCAGCACGGGCGTTGGTCATCATGAAAGGAAGTTCGAAAACCTCCGTCCGGGGGAAGCGACCTGGTGTATACCCCACAACCGTCCAAACGATATCGGCAACGCCATCGATCGCTTGATCCATCAACTCAGGTGGACGGCCGCCAAGCTGCATAGAGGGGAAACGATCAATCTTGATACGGCCTTCGCTGGCTTCCTCGACATTGTCGGCCCAGACGTCCAGAATTTGCTTCGGAACCGTAGCTTGTGGTGGCAAGAACTGGTGAAGGGTCAGCGTTACTTCCTGCGCTGCCGCAGGTCCCGCGCTAAACCCGGCAGCCATGACAGCCGCACCTGCCAAATTCAGAAAACCCTTGCGTGTGATTGTCATTTTATCCTCCAGTGAACGCTCAGATCCTTCGCCAGGGAAGGTCCGGAATTGCCGTATTGGAGTTAACAGCTAAGCGAGATTCGCTGGCTTGTCACCCATGTTTGCGGTGACAGCCGACCCGGCATCGCGTCAATGTCAGATGAAAGAAGAGTGGTGGCGTTAGGTGGACTTGAACCACCGACCTAACGATTATGAGTCGTTCGCTCTAACCAACTGAGCTATAACGCCATCGGAGCGATCAGTTATTGCAGGCCGCTCTGGCCGTCAACCCGGAATCAGAGATTATTCCCCGCGCACCGCATCAATCATGCGTTGGACATTGTCCGGATCAGCGTCCGGTGTGATGCCATGACCCAAGTTGAAGATATGCGGCCCACCGGAAAAGGCTTTCACGATGGCTTGTGTCTCGTCAACAAGGGCCTGCCCGCCCGTGACCATATGGCGGGACGCCAGATTGCCCTGTACACAGCCATCTTTCTGGACATGGGCCGCTGCCCAATCCGCGCTGACAGAGTTGTCGATGGCGACGCAATCCACGCCCGTCGCCTTGGCAAATCCGATATATCCATCACCTGCTTCACGGGGGAATCCAATCACGGGAGTATCGGGATGACGCGCCTTGATGGCCTGCGTAATTTTGCGCGCAGGCTCAACCGCATATTTCTGGAAATCCTCGCCTTTCAATGACCCTGCCCAACTGTCGAAAATCTTGACAACTTCCGCGCCTGCGTTGATCTGCTTTGAGAGGTATTCGATGGTGCCTTCGGTGATCCGGTCGATCAGTGCTTCAAACAGAACGCGGTTTTCAGCCTTGAGCGCGTGGGCAGGGCCCTGATCGGGTGTCCCGCGCCCAGCGATCATGTAGGTTGCCACCGTCCAGGGCGCGCCAGCAAAGCCAATAAGCGTTGTCTCTTCCGGCAGTTCGCGGCGCAGGATACGGATTGTTTCATAGATCGGATTGAGAACCGCGTCGATCTCATCCACCGGTTTGAGCTTTTCAAAATCTGCCTGTTCGGTGATCGTAGAAAGTCGTGGACCTTCACCTGTCACAAACCAAAGGTCAGCCCCCAAGGCTTGCGGCAGCAGCAGGATATCCGCAAAGAGAATTGCCGCATCGAACCCGTAACGGCGGATCGGCTGTAAGGTCACTTCTGCGGCCAGTTCAGGGTTGTAACACAGGGACAGAAAATCGCCGGCCTGCGCCCGCGTCGCGCGATATTCAGGCAGATAGCGTCCAGCCTGGCGCATCATCCAGATCGGAGGTGTGGGTCGAGTTTCACCCGCAAGGGCGAGCAGGATCGTTTTTGTCTGGCTCATCGTGTTATTTCCGTCTTTCATGGCGCAAGTCCTGCTTGTAGCGATAGATTCTCAATCATTCCAGTTGTCAGTTTAAGTTGACACATCTAAAAGATAAACCCATGACAGTGCACTTACCATCACCCGACTCACCCCTCAAAATCGGAACCCGTGGATCGCCTCTGGCGATGGCGCAGGCCTATGAAACACGCTCCAGGCTCATGCAGGCATTCGATCTGCCAGAAGGTGCTTTTGACATCGTTGTCATCAAGGTCACAGGCGATGCAATTCAAGACAGACCGCTAAAGGAAATCGGCGGCAAGGGTCTGTTTACGCGGGAAATCGAAGAAGACCTGCTGTCGGGAAAAATTGATATCGCAGTGCATTCGATGAAGGACATGCCGACGATCCAGCCGGACGGGTTGATCCTCGACACCTATTTGCCGCGCGAAGATGTACGGGACGCATTCGTCTCTCCAAAGCTCGACGGCATCGCAGGGCTGGCACAGAGCGCTGTAGTTGGAACGTCCAGTTTACGTCGCAAGGCGCAGCTCCTTAACCGGCGCCCTGATCTGCAGGTTGTCGAGTTTCGTGGCAATGTTCAGACACGCCTGAAAAAGCTAGCTGACGGTGTGGCAGAATGCACTTTTCTCGCAGCGGCCGGATTGAACCGGCTGCAGATGGAAGATGTTCCTGCAACACCGATAAACCCCGACGACATGCTGCCTGCGGTTGCTCAGGGCGCTATCGGGATCGAACGACGCCTCGATGACGAGAAAACCGCGGAGCTTCTGAGTGCCATTCATGACGCACCAACGGGGCAACGATTGACAGCCGAACGGAGCTTTCTGCTGACGCTTGATGGATCTTGTGAGACGCCTATTGCCGGGTTGGCGGAACTCTCAGGCACCCAACTGCGACTGCGGGGCGAAGTTCTGCGCCCGGACGGGTCAGAAGCAATATCCGGTGAACGGAGCGGCTCTATTTCGGAGGGCGCGGCTCTGGGCAAAGACCTCGCGGAGGAATTGCTCAGCCGTGCAGGCGCGGGCTTCTTCGACTGGCATTGAGCCCGCTATTCAGCGAGAACCTTCATGTGACGCGCTTGGCTCAAATCCACTTGGCCAAGGGCGGCAGACTCATCAGAACCGCATTCGCGTCATGGCCTGTTTCCAGTCCAAATTTTGTGCCGCGGTCATAGACCAGGTTGTATTCGGCATAGAGACCGCGATGGACCAATTGCGCATCCTTATCCGCGTCTGACCATTGCTGTACCCGGCGCTTGCGGACCAAAGGAACAAAAGCTGGCAGGAAAGCCCGTCCGATGTCCTGTGTCAGACTAAAATCACTTGCCCAATCACCTGTGCAATGGTCGTCCATGAAGATGCCCCCTACGCCGCGCGCCCTGTTGCGATGAGGGATATAAAAATACTCATCCGCCCATTCCTTTAATTTCGGATAGAAATCAGCTCCGTGGGGATCGAGTTTTTCACGTTGTTGAGCGTGAAAATGGGCGGTGTCCTCTTCGTATTCGATGCAGGGGTTCAAATCCGATCCGCCACCGAACCACCAGGCATGTGGGGTCCAGAACATGCGTGTATTCATATGGACCGCTGGCACATGCGGGTTCTGCATATGCGCCACGAGGCTGATTCCGCTGGCCCAGAACCGGGGGTCGTCCTTCATACCCGGAATGCCTTTGCGGGCAGCCATTGCGTTTTGTGCGCGCTCACCAAGTGTTCCAAAGACTGTCGAGATATTCACCCCGACCTTTTCGAAAACACGCCCCCCCCGCATGACGCTCATCAGGCCGCCACCTGCGTCGGAACCATCATCACTTTTCCGGGTCGTCTCGGAAACGTCGAAAACCGCCGGGGTCGCAACTGACATTGGCCCTTGGTCATGGTCACTTTCCAGTTTCTCGAAAGCCTCCACAATCTCGTCGCGCAGCGTTCGGAACCATGCCGAAGCAGTGGCTTTTTCAGTCTCAAAGTCTTGGGTCATGTGTCGGCCTGATGTGTCTAGTTTTCCTGACACAATGTCTAAACCGGTTTTTCGGGACAGTCCAAGCCCAATCGTTAGTGCGCGGGCACCGAGACCACGTCGAGCAAACTGCGGCCACCATCGACTGTAATGATCTCTCCCGTCATGAAACCAGAGCTTTCCGCGGCCAGAAACTGCACTGCGTCTGCAAGCTCAGACGGGCTGGCAATGCGGCCCAAAGGTGTATGGCTGCGAATGTCATCGCGCCATTCGCTATTCTCGCTCATCGACAGCTTGAGTGACGCGCTCATTACCGAACCGAATGATACCGCATTGACCCGAATGCGCTCAGGCGCAAGCACAAGGGCCATGGACCGGGTCATCTGATCCAATGCAGCGGATGCAATGGAATAGCCCATCAACTCCGGACGTGTGTTGCGCGCGGCGATTGAGCTGAGGTTAATGATGCTGCCCAAGTGCCCTTCAGGCTGGTCCGCCCCCTGCTTGATCATTCGTTTTGCGACCTGCTGCGTCAGGTGCAGTGCTGTCATCAGGTTCTGTTCCAGCAAAACGGATACCGACATGTCTTCGACATTCAACGCATCGGTTTCGATCACCTGACGGGAGGCATTCACCAGTACGTCAACGCGGTCGAAACTGTCGATCGTCGCAGACACCAGGTTGGCAATCGTCAATCGTTGTCGCAAATCGCCCGCAAAATAGCGCAGGTTTCCGTCTTCGGAAAGATTGCCCCATTCCTCTTCAAGCTTCTTTTCATCCATATCGGCGCACATCACATTCGCGCCGCGATCCGCAAACTGTCGGGCAATCGCAAGGCCAATTCCGTTGGCCGCACCTGTGACAATTGCTGTTTTTCCATTGATCGAAAAAGACATCTGCTTCCTTTCTTGGGCCTCCGGCTATCGCCGGGAAGACCGTTTCGGTCGCGTCGCGTGAAACAGTTTAAAGCGCGCATCGCCGCCAATTTCAAAGACATTCGTAAAGGCGTCTTGCAGCGTCTGCTCGTAAGGGAGGTGCCGATTGGCGACCAGCCATAGTTGACCCTTTGGGGCGAGAGCTTTGGCGGCGGCTGCAACAAAGGCTTGGCCCAAAGCAGGGTCAGCCGCGCGCGACGTATGAAATGGCGGGTTCATGACGATGCTGTCAAGTTGGCTGGGCGCCTGCCATTCCGACACATCCGCCCAATGAAACTGAGCTCTTTCATCCGTCACGTTGCGCCGCGCACATTCCAAAGCCAAATGGTTGGCTTCCACAAGGTGAACAACCTCAACATCATCACGGGTCATCACATGCGCAGACAAGAACCCCCACCCTGCGCCAAAGTCCGCCACCTGCTTTCCGAGCGTCCCCGGCAAGGCCTCTGCCAACAGCGCAGATGCCGGGTCAATACCGTCAGCGGAGAACACTCCCGGCGCCGTCCAGAATCCACCCGGGGTCAGTGCAGGACCAGCTTGCCAATCCACAAACGCTGCCGGGTCAGATGCGGGGCATGAAAAAAGCTTTCCATGGGCTTTCGAAAGAGGTGCCGTGACATCCACCCGGTTCCGCATCGCTTTGAGAATACTGTCAACGCCATCTGTTTTCTGACCATCTACGGTGACCAGCCCCTCCGTCAGCGTCATTGCCTGAGCAACCATGGCTCGCGCTTCGGCTTTGGAGCGGGGCAGGCAAACGATAACGGCTGCATAGGCGTTGTCCGGTTCAAGTTGACACTGAAATCCGTGGCTGACCCACCGGTCATGCAAAGGTTTGAAACCCTCGATAACCCGCACCTGTTCTTTCGGGAGCGCGGCCAACGTAGCATTACCCGAAGGTTTCAGCACAGCAATTGGCCCGTCACTGGGCAGCGCCAAACCGCCCTCATCCAGAGCCAGCGCCAATCTGGTGTCGATCACCTGATTACTCTTCTTTTTCCATGGTGCATTGCAAAGGGTGCTGATGGCGACGCGCAAAATCCATCACCTGTGCAACCTTGGTCTCCGCAATCTCGTGACTGAAGACGCCAACGACTGCGACACCTTTCTTATGGACGGTCAGCATTATTTCAAATGCCTGCGCGTGGTTCAGGCCAAAAAAGCGCTCCAGCACATGCACCACAAATTCCATCGGCGTGAAATCATCATTCAACAGCAAAACCTTATACAGCGGCGGCCGTTTGGTTTTCGGCTTCGTTGCGGTCAGGATGGACGCATCGCCATCTTCTTCCGAACGGTCCGACATCATGAACAGATCGCGGTGCATTGCTGCTCCTGCTTTTCTCGTGAATGGTGAGTCTCTGAACGGGACTATATAACCTGTCTGGAAATTTAGAAAAGGGGGCATAAGGTGCGCCAAACCCTGACAACTGTCGCCTTTGACGCCGATGACACCCTTTGGGACAACGAGCGTTATTTCCAGATGACGCAAGCTCATTTTGCCGCTTTGCTTTCGGACTACACGGACCAGGGCACTCTGATGCAACGGTTACTGGAAGCAGAACGGCGCAACCTTGGGCATTACGGTTTTGGGATCAAAGGCTTTACCTTGTCGATGATCGAAACAGCCATCGAAGTAACCAATGGCCAGGTTGCGGGGCCGGTCATCGCGGAAATACTGGACACCGGGCGGGAAATGCTGCGTCACCCGGTTGATCTGCTGCCGCATGCCCGAAAAGCGGTAGAGGTCGCCAAGGAGACCCACCGTATCCTTCTGATAACCAAGGGAGATCTTCTGGACCAGGAACGCAAATTGGCGCAATCAGGATTGGGCGACCTCTTCGATGCGGTGGAAATTGTATCCGACAAAACCATACCTGTGTACCGCGAGATTTTCCGTCGCCACGCGGATGGTACCGGGCAAGGTATGATGGTTGGCAACTCCATGAAATCTGACGTCTTGCCCATGATTGAGGCAGGCGGTTGGGGCGTCTTCGTACAACATGTCCACGAATGGGATCTGGAAAAGGCTGAAGAGCCAACAGACAATCCCCGCTTTGCAAGGCTGACTGATCTGGGTGACCTCAAGCGACTTCTGGAACAGATTGGCTGACTCTGAGGCCAAAATGTATCAACTTTGAGCTTCATTCAACCTTAACGCATTCTCTTTAAATCATTGGTTTATCGAAACCGAAAGCTGTGTTAGCGTTCCAGCTAATAAAGTCAGCCGAGAAAATTCGGCGGCGTGAGGCAGAGAAAAGGCGGTTATCATGAAGGCTTGGCGGTATAAGCCAGCCCGTTACGGGCTATATGCGTTCGCATTATTGTGGATGCTCGTTATTCTTCCACTCAGTGCAGCAGCAGCGCCCTACGCGGCCATGGTGATGGATTCGCGCACAGGAGAGGTATTGCATTCGCGTAATGCGGATACGCGCCTTCATCCCGCGTCGCTTACCAAGATGATGACCCTCTACATCGCATTTCAGGCCGTTGAAAACGGCGAGATTTCCCTCGATACAAGGGTTCGGATTTCCCGTTTTGCCGCTTCCGAACCCCCCTCGAAGCTTGGCCTCAAGTCCGGGCAGCGCATCGCATTTCGCTACCTGATCCGTGCCGCTGCGGTCAAATCCGCCAATGATGCTGCAACCGCCATCGGTGAGGCACTGGAAGGCTCAGAGGCGGCGTTCGCCCGTCGCATGAACCGGACAGCCAAAGAACTGGGCATGACCCGGACGACCTTCAAGAATGCACATGGGCTGACCGAAAAGGGACATATGTCCACCGCGCGGGATATGACCATTCTTGGGCGCCATGTGCTCTATGACTACCCTGAGTATTACAACCTCTTCTCGCGCAAATCGACCAATGCAGGCGTTCGCAATGTTGCCAACACGAACCGACGTCTGCTTTCAGCCTACCGCGGCGCAGATGGCATCAAGACCGGATATACCCGTGCTGCCGGTTTCAATTTGGTCGCCTCGGCGGAACGCGGACAAGAGCGCATCATTGCCACCGTCTTTGGTGGGACATCGACGACCGCTCGAAACGCCCGCGTTGCAGAACTCCTTGATATGGGATTCAAACGCGCGCCCAGCCGTGCCGCACTGCGCAAACCCAAAAAGCCATCATATTTTGCGTCCAAAAACGGCAAACCCAAACGCTCGCCGGTTGTCCTGACGGCAAGCTTACGGCCACAGCTGCGCCCTGGCAGCGAGCAGGTGGTTGCATCGGTCCGGGCGGAAGACATCGTCGCTGCGGTGGCCGAAGCGGCGGCGACAACGCCTCCTGCGTCAGCTGCAAGCACCAGCGGCATTTTGTCGACGGACATCACCTCTGCGTTGATCGAAGCCCAGAACACCCCCGCCTCGCCGGAAGCCGAGCCGACCGTGGTAAAAGGCGGCGTGGCACCAGTGTCCCTGCGCCCGGCCATGCGACCAGCCAGTCTGGTGAATGCATCGCTTGCCGAGGAACCGGAACAGAATGAAGTGGTCACCCGTATTTCAACGTCAGGCGGGCACCAATGGGGTGTGAATGTCGGTCAATATGGTAGCCGATACCTCGCGGAGCGTGCACTGGTCACGACAGCTCTCACCGAGATGGAGACGCTCGATGGTACATTGCGCAAGGTGGTCAAGCGGTCCACGGGCTTCGACGCAAATTTCCTTGGGATGAGCCGCGAATCTGCGGATCTCGCCTGCCGCAGACTATCGGCGCGGAACATTGACTGCACAACGGTCGGGCCTTCCTGAGCCGGCTTCAGTCACTGCGCGGCTTGTCGTCCCATTCGTCACTCAGGATACGTCTGGCGTCCCCTTCAGGGTCGTCATACTGACGGCTGCGGAGCGTGTAGAGAAATCCGACGAGACCCAACCCGCCAAGCAGAAGCGATACAGGAATGAGGTAGGTCAATACGTTCATTTCCGCCCCCCGATCCGCAATGCGTTCAGCGACACGGTAAGAGACGATGTCGACATTGCCAAGGCAGCAATAAGCGGTGTTGCCATCCCCGCGACCGCGAGCGGCACGGCCACGATATTGTAAATTGTAGCAATACGGAAGTTCTCGGAAATGCGTTTGGTTGCAAGCCGTGCTGTCGTCAAGGCATCCGCGACGGGCCCGAGGTCATGCCCCAGAAGCACAATGTCAGAGGCCGCCCGCGCCGCATCCAATGCCTGCGCTGGGCTGATTGACACGTGAGCCGCCGCAAGCGCGCCTGTGTCGTTCAGGCCATCGCCCACCATGAGCACGTGACGCCCGTCGTTCAAAAGTGCCTCAACATATCCAACCTTATCCGCGGGCAACATATCCGACACATGGGTGCCGATCCCAAGCTGACTGGCGGTATGGGCAACCGGCATCTCCCGGTCCCCTGAAAGAAGAATGACATCAAGGCCCTGTCGCCGCAGGTCTGACACCAAAGTTTCAGCGCCGGGGCGAATCCGGTCTTCGAAGGTGATGATCTTGATATCCCCGCCCCCGCAATCAAGCGCAGAACATAACCCCTTGCTGCCGGTCTCAAGCCCGATCCACTCGGGTCGGCCCAATTTGACGAGTGCTTCCGACACGGTCCCTGTCGTCCCAAAGCCGGGGCGTTCCCGCAATCCATCCAGCGGCGCGGGAACGACACCAGTTTCTTCCGCCTTTGCGACGATTGCCTGCGCTAAGGGGTGGGCGGATCCGTGGGCCAGAGCGAACGCAACAGATTTCTCATTCTCGTTCAACGTGTCCCAGTTGGTGACCTTGGGGGTGCCCAATGTGACGGTCCCGGTCTTGTCGAACACAACTGTATCAACCTGTGCCAAACGCTCCAGCGCGGTTGCGTTCTTGATCAGTAGGCCCTTGCCAAACAGTCGGCCAGACGCTGCCGTGGTGACCGCAGGCACCGCCAACCCCAGCGCGCACGGGCAGGTAATGATCAGCACGGCCGCAGCAATGTTTAGCGAAACGCGCATGTCGCCCGACCAGATCAACCATCCCAGAAAAGCCAGCGCCGACAGGATATGGACCCCGGGTGCATAAAGCTTTGCCGCACGATCCGCGAGCGACGTGTACCGCGACCTGCCACTTTCGGCCACGGCCACAAGCGCTGCAAGCTGATGCAGTGACGTGTCGGTACCAACTGCGGTGGCCTCCATCGTCAAGGGTCCGGTCAGGTTGACCTCTCCTGCGCTCATTGCATCGCCGGTCTGGCGGAAAACCGGCATCGTTTCACCGGTGAGAGCAGAGCGGTCCACTTCCGACGCGCCTTCCACAATGCGGCCATCAATCGGCGCACGCGCGCCAGGGCGTACCAACACTTGATCGCCAACTCTTAATGCGCTGATCGAAATCTCCTGCGCTTCACCGCCCGACAGTCGCAAAGCGCGCGGCACTTCAAGAGCCGTCAACTCCTCCGCCGCAGAACGCGCTGCAGACCGCGCGCGGGCATCCAGCCAACGGCCAGCCAGCAGAAAGAACGTCAGGGCGAGGGCCGCGTCGAAATACGCATGTTTACCCGAAAGACCCGTTTCCCAAAGCGACGTCGCTACAGCCAGCACTATTGCCAGTGTAATGGGCACATCCATATTCAGCCGCTTGGCCCTCAGCGCAGACCAGGCGTTTCGAAAGAATGGCTGTGCCGAGAAGGCAAGCGCAGGCAACGTGATTGCCGCAGAAATCCAGTGGAACATATCCCGTGTTGCATCGGTTGCCCCCGACCACACTGCCACAGACAAGAGCATCACGTTCATCGCGGCAAATCCTGCCACAGCAAGACGCATCAGCAGATCGCGCCCAGCCGCATCGGTCTGTGTCTGGTTTAGCGCGGCGGGATCAAGCTCATGCGCCTCAAAGCCTGCATCCATCATAACCTTGGCCATACCCTGCGCGGTTGCGTCGGGGTCCGCATCAATCATGACTCGCTTGCGGGTCAAATTGACCCGGGCAGCGCGCACCTGGGGGTGGGCCATCAGGGCCTTTTCAACAGTTGCGATGCAGGCCTGGCAGTGGATCGTGGGAAGCGACAACGCCAGTTGCGCATCCGGTAGAGGGACATCGACCCGGTCCGCAGGTGCCGCGAGACATCCTGGACAAGCCGCAGGACCATTTGTGCTGAGCGCGGTCACGAACGCTCCTTCGGGACATGCAGGATCACGCGCTGACGGAACACGGTGCCATCGTCAGCGGTGGCAACCATGCGAATGTTCCAGTTTCCCGGGGCCAATTCCGCCGAAGCCACGTATCGACGCCCATCAAAGGCAAAGGTCGGGGTGCTATCATCCTTAACGTGCGTTGCCCTGCCGAGCGTCGCCTCTAAGCTCGCCACCTCGACCGGCACACCGTCAGCATCTGTCACGGAAAGCAGGAGCTGACCATCACGGGCTTCCGCCAACACCGACCAACCCAGCGCATTCTGAGCACTGCGATCCTTATCGAAGCTTTGGCTGGCAACGTAAGAGTTCTTCACCTCAAGCCCCGGAAAGGTGTGGATGGCGTTATAGGCAAGCGCGAGATTGACGGTGATAATGATGGAAAAAGCAAATCCGAATATCATCGCAACGTGGCGCCCGGTCAGTTCCTTTTGCATTAGTTTGATCCCTTCCCGGTGAAGTTACTGTCTTTATACGCCCTGTCGCCATTGCTCAGATCTTCGACCCAGAACCGCACGTCGGTCAACCCGCCCTCTGCTGGCGCGGATCCCGGCGGGGCGACAACATAGACCCGCTGCAAATGGGACGCATCGGCGGGAACCGGCACAGAGCCATATGGCGTCCCCTCCAATTGTATCCTGAGGGTGGGATCACCCTGCACGGCCAGACCGAACAGACGTTCTTCGTTGTTCTTGTTCCGCAACCGGATGTCGTAGGTGTTCCGGATTGAGCCATCAGAGAGCGTCACAAAGGTTGGATTGCGCACCGGTGCTACGGTCACTTCGATGTCAGCGCGGATGAAGAGAGCGACAAGAAGGGCGACGCCCACGCTGCCCCAAAGCGCCGTGTAGAGAATTGTCCGGGGGCGGAAAATATGCTTCCAGGTTGGGCGGGGCGCATTACCAGCTCGTTCCAGCGTTTCGTCTGACAACGCCAGATAATCGATCAAACCGCGCGGCTTGCCAATCTTGGCCATGATGTCATCGCAGGCATCGATACAGAGCGCGCAGGTGATGCATTCCATCTGCTGCCCATCGCGAATATCGATCCCCATGGGGCACACATTCACGCAGGCCATGCAGTCGATGCAGTCGCCCATCTCGGCACCCGCTTTGACTTCATCGGAGTGCTTACGCGGTTCTCCTCGCCATGGCCTGTAGGCGACGGTCAGCGTATCCTCGTCCATCATGGCACCCTGAATCCGTGGCCACGGACAGGCGTAGATGCAGATCTGCTCGCGTGCGAACCCACCGAAGACGAAGGTGGTCGCGGTCAGGATACCCACCGTGATATAGGCAACTGCCGCAGCCTGACCGGTCAGCAGGTTGACCATGAGGGTTGGCGCATCCGCAAAGTAAAATACCCACGCTCCTCCGGTCGCTACTGCAATTAGCAGCCAGAGTGTCCATTTGACCAAACGCAGCCTGAATTTGCGAAAGTCCATTTTCTCTTGTCTGTGCAGACGCAGCCTTGCGTTGCGATCGCCTTCGATCCAGCGCTCTACGAGGATAAACAGATCTGTCCAGACAGTTTGCGGGCAGGCATAGCCACACCACACGCGTCCAAGGGCGGATGTGAACAGGAACAGCCCCAGCCCGGCCATGATCAAAAGACCCGCTACGAAGTAGAATTCATGTGACCAGATGTCGATCCAGAAGAAATAGAAGCGGCGGTTTGCGAGATCCAGAAGCACCGCCTGATTGGGCAAATCCGGTCCACGATCCCAACGAATCCACGGCACTACGTAGTAGATGCCCAGCGTCACAATCATGATGATCCATTTCAGGTTCCGAAAAGCACCTGAGACGCGCCGCGGGAAGATCGGCTCGCGGGCGGCGTATAGGCTTGGTGGTGTGACCTGTTCAGTCAAGGCGTCTTACTCCGGATTCTGGTCACTCGCACCCTATCGGAAGCGCTTCGGGCGCGGCATTGACTTGCATCAATACGCCGCGCCCAAAAGTCAGTGACTTGGGGTCAGGTTATTCGCCACCGCCCAATTGATGTACGTAGACGGCAACTGCGCGTACTTCAGCCTCAGAAAGACGCTGGGTCCAAGGTGGCATAACGCCATAGCGACTGTAGGTCACAGTCTCGATCAGCGCGTCATAGTCGCCACCATAGAGCCAGATCGCATCTGCAAGGTTCGGTGCTCCCTGTTCACGGTCCCCAAGACCTTCCTCGCCGTGACAAGCGCTGCAATTGTCCAGAAAGACCTCACCGCCCGCATCGACCTGAGCTGCATCGACGGGTGTGCCACCTGACAGCTGCATCACATAGTTGACAACCGATGTCAGTTCTTCCGGCTCGAGGATCTCGCCAAAGGCAGGCATTTCGGAGTAGCGCGCGTCATCGTCTTCTTCGTTCCGTATGCCGTGCGAAATGGTGTAGTGAATCGCTTCAATATCGCCACCCCACAGCCAATCGTCGTCCAAAAGGTTGGGATAACCAACCGCCCCGGCCGCACCGGAACCGTGACATTGTACGCACCATGTGCGGTAGACAGCGGCACCGGCAGACGTGGCATAGCCTTCCAGTTCGGGATTGCCCGCAATCTCTGTCAGCTCGGCTGACGCGAGTTGCATGTTGATCCCTTCGTTTTGCGATTCGACCGCTGCAATATCCACCGCTACTTCACCGCGGGTGGAATAGCCAAGCAACCCGGATGTCGCCGACGAAATAAGCGGCCATGCGGGGTAAGCCAGGGAATAGGCGATCCCCCAGACGATGGTCAGGTAGAAGCACCATAGCCACCATCTAGGCATCGGATTATCGAACTCCTCAATCCCGTCCCAGACATGGCCGGTGGTGTTAGGATCGCCCTCTTGCTTTGGTGGGACTTTGGTCATTCTTTTGCCTCCTCTTGCGGGGCGGGTCTTTCATCATTTCGGAAGATCATGGTCTTCGCTTCTTCATGCAGCTTGCCGGAACCGGGTCGGATCACCCAGAACCAGATACCGACGAAGACACTGAACAACAGCAGCAGCATCCAGCTGTCTGCGAACTCTCTCAGCAGGGAATAGGTTTCCATGTCAGGTCTCCTTAGCGACTTGCATCTGGTGTGAAGGTCGAGAAGTCGACCAGAGTACCCAGCATCTGAAGGTAGGCGATCAGCGCATCAGCCTCGGAAATTCCGGGCTGACCATCAAAGTTGCGCACCTGCGCACCCGGATAGCGTTCCAGCATTTCATCATAGTCGCTGTCTGGATCAGCCTGCGCGCGAAAATCTGCCGCAGCCACTTCGATCATCTCGTCAGTGTAGGGAACGCCGACCAACTGATGCGTGGCCATCAGCTCATCGATATACTCTGGCTGGATGAGCGTCTCTTCCAGAAAGCCGTATTTCGGCATGATCGACTCCGGCACAACTGACTGGGGGTCGCGCAGGTGAACGAGATGCCAGTCGTCGGAATAGCGGCCACCAACGCGCGCCAGATCGGGACCTGTCCGTTTTGAGCCCCATTGGTGCGGGTGGTCATACATGGACTCCGCCGCGAGCGAGTAGTGGCCGTAGCGTTCCACCTCATCCCGCATCGGGCGGATCATCTGACTATGGCAGACATAGCAGCCTTCGCGGATGTAGATATCGCGCCCGGTCAGCTCCAGCGGCGAGTAAGGCCGCATGCCCTCCACTTTTTCGATCGTGTTTTCGAGGTAGAACAGAGGGGTGATCTGCACCAGCCCCCCGATTGTCACCACCAGAAAGCTCAGGACCAGCAAGAGTGTCGCATTGGTTTCGATGAACTTGTGTTTTGCAAGGATCGACATGTACTGATCCCTCCTTATTCAGCAGGGACGGCTGTGCCGAGCGGCGCCTTGGCAGGCGCGGCTTTCACAGTCATCCAAAGGTTGTAGCACATGATGAGCGCGCCGGAGAGGAACAGAACCCCACCCAATCCGCGGACCACATACATCGGGAACTTCGCGCTGACGGTGTCTGCGAAAGAGTTCACGAGGAAGCCGTTGGCATCCACTTCACGCCACATTAAGCCCTCCATGATACCGGTCACCCACATGGAGGCCGCATAGAGCACGATACCGATGGTGGCGAGCCAGAAGTGCCAGCTCACGAGGCTCAGGCTGTAGAGACGCTCGCGCTTCCACAGAACCGGCACGAGGTAGTAGAGCATGCCGAAGGTGATCAGCCCGTTCCAGCCCAAAGCACCGGAGTGCACGTGGCCAATGGTCCAGTCGGTATAGTGCGACAGGGAGTTGACCGAACGGATCGACATCATCGGCCCTTCGAATGTGGACATGCCGTAGAAGGCCAGAGAGGTCACCATCATCCGCAGAACCGGGTCGGTCCGCAGCTTGTCCCAGGCGCCCTGCAGCGTCATCAGACCATTGATCATGCCACCCCAGCTGGGCATCCACAAAATGATCGAGAAGACCATACCAAGGGTCGAAGCCCAGTCAGGCAACGCGGTATAGTGCAGGTGGTGTGGGCCAGCCCAGATGTACAGGAAGATCAGCGCCCAGAAGTGGATGATCGAAAGCTTGTAACTGAAGACTGGTCGCTCGGCCTGCTTGGGCACGAAGTAGTACATCATGCCCAGGAAACCCGCCGTCAGGAAGAAGCCCACGGCGTTGTGGCCATACCACCATTGAACCATGGCATCTTGCACGCCCGAGAAGACCTGAACCGATTTCGATCCCCAGATCGAGACCGGGATCGAGATGTTGTTCACTAGGTGAAGCATTGCCACCGTTACAATGAACGACAGCAGGAACCAGTTGGCGACATAGATGTGCGGCTCCTTGCGCTTGATGATGGTTCCAAGGAAGGCAACGAGGAAGGCCACCCAGACAATGGTCAGCCAGATATCTACATACCACTCAGGTTCAGCGTATTCCTTGGACTGCGTACCGCCCAGCAGATAGCCAGTAGCCGCCAGAACGATAAAGAGCTGGTAGCCCCAGAAAACGAACCAGCCCAGGTTGCCACCAAAGAGACGCGCAGCAGACGTGCGCTGCACGATAAAGAAGGACGCCGCGATCAGAGCGTTACCGCCGAAGGCAAAAATGACCGCTGACGTATGCAGGGGCCGCAGCCGACCAAAATTCGCATACCCCTCGGCCCATTCGAAATTCAGGCCCGGGAAGGCCAATTGGAAGGCGATCACTACGCCTACCAAAAAGCCTACAACACCCCAAAAAGCGGTCGCGATCACACCGGCACGGACCACGCTGTCAAAGTATTCGTCCTTTGGAGCTGCGGGGGCAGCAGGTTCGTCCGTCCTGCGCAGCGTGACGAGGAAAAGGCCGCCCGCCACCAACATGAAAATTATCATATGAAGCTGATACGCCAGATCGCGGGCATAGCTTGCCGCGATCATCGCAAAAAGGGTGACAAGGCCATACGCCACCAGCTTTACGTAATTCAAAGTTCCGGTATCCATGTTCCGGTGTCCCTTCCGTCTGGCATGCGCGGACAGACTCCCCCCGCGCACATCTGGTTAGTTATGGAACTGTTTTGCAATGCAGCATTTTTCCTGACCTTGATCTGTATCAAGCGAACCGGGGTTTTTGGCTGACCCGGATCAAGGTTCCTCCATAAATGAGACGCTAGGTTGGAATAAGTCAGCTGACTTGAGAGGAGAAAGTCATGGCTTACAAATCCATATTTGCCGCTTTGACGAATGTCAGGGATGTCGCTCCGGAGCTTGCCTATGCTGCGGCAATGACGGAAGCGCAAGACGCTCACCTGGAAGTGCTATGCGTCGGGATTGATCCCACCCCAACGATGTTTTTCGAAATGGGATCAAACGCAGTGGTCATGCATGCGGGTATTGAAGAAGCCCATGCCCGGGCAAAGGACATCGGCGATTGCGCTCGAAAATTCCTTGAACCATCCAATGTGCGATGGGACGTGATCAATAGCGTTTCTGTCAGCGCTGGCGTCGGGCGCGCAGTGGCAGGGCAAGCCCGGTTTTCCGATTTGGCGGTGTTGCGGCTGCCATATGGTCCTGATCATGCCCCCGAAGACAGCCTCGTGCTGGAAGGTTTACTTTTCGAAACCGACTGCCCCATCATTGTTGTTCCCGAAGAAAGCGCGTCCGCACGACCCAAAAACATTGTCATCGGCTGGAATCAGAGCACTGAAGCAATGCATGCCGTGCGCGCTGCATTGCCCTTTTTGAGAGCTGCGCAATCGGTGCATATTGCGATCATTGATCCCCCAGAAACCGGGCCGGAACGCTCTGACCCGGGGGGGCCACTTGCTGTCTATCTGTCGCGTCACGGTATCCGCAGCGACATCCACGTGATGACAAGACAAGGGCTGAGCATCAGCCAGAGGCTTGCACAACATGTGACCGAAATGGAGGCGGACATGTTGGTCATGGGCGGGTATGGGCATTCGCGTTTCCGCGAAGCTGTGCTGGGGGGAGCCACACGGGATATGCTGGAACACAGCAAAGTGCCTGTGTTCATGGCACACTAGCGGATTTTGGCAGCGGCGGCGTTAACTCAGGAAGCCGCCGTCGCTGTCATCCCCAGCTTCATCTATCAAGCGGTACATATCGGGTACCAGAATGCGACGTTTACCTTCCAGGACGATAACGCCATCCTTCTTTAATGCCGAAATCTGTCTGCTCACAGTCTCAAGCGTCAGACCAAGATAGTCGGACATTGCCTCCCGTGTCAGCGGAAGGTCAAATGCGAGGCTTTTACGTTCCGCGTTTTTGGACAGGATCGCATCGCGGCGCGCAATGATCGAAAGGAGGCTCGCAATTTTTTCTCGGGCCGTCTTACGGCCCAAAACCAGCATCCATTCACGGGCGGCATCGAGTTCATCCAGTGTCATCTCCAGCAGCCGGTGCGCAATATGAGGTGTGGTGTCAATCATTTGTTCGAATGGCTTTCGCCGGAAGCAACACATGACGAGCTCACTGGTCGCCGTAACCGTATAGGCGGCAGTCTCCCGCCCCGGGCGTCCCACAAAATCTGATGGCAGCAAAAGCCCCACCATCTGCGTGCGACCATCCTCCATGGTTTGCGTCAGTGATGCCACGCCGGACACGACAGAGGCCACGAAATCCATACGATCCCCAGCCCACATCACTGTCTGGCCAGCGGAAAAGCTGCGGTAGTATTTGATGTCCTCAAGCAATTCCAATTCATCCGGCTCGCAGCGCGCACAAACAGCTCGATGTCGAATTGGGCAATCAGAACAGTCTTTTATGTTCGGCGCTACCATGTCTTGCATCAAATAGTCTCCGCCTTTTGATCCATATCAAGGATGGTTGTTACCGGAGACTCTATTTCATCTCACATGGGCACAACATCCAAACTCGCCAGAATGGGACTGTTTGACGCGAAAGTACCGCGTTACACAAGCTATCCAACGGCACCGCAATTCTCTTCGAAGACCACCGGGGAAGACACCCACAAGTGGATCACTGCAATACCGCCAGGTAGCCGCATATCACTGTATTTACACATCCCGTTTTGCCGACGGTTGTGTTGGTTTTGCGCCTGCCGCACTCAAGGCACTTCCAGTAATGCCCCAGTCGCAACCTACCTGTCCACTCTAAAGCGTGAAATTTCTTTAATCGGCGAGCTGTTACCGGAGAATGTGACCCTCAGTCGCATCCACTGGGGCGGTGGTACGCCAACCTTGCTTGATCCCGAGATGATTGCCGATCTGGCCCATGCTGTTGCCGACATCGCGCCACTTGCGGAAAACGGCGAGTTCTCGGTTGAAATTGATCCCAACGAAATCGACCAGACCCGCATAGATGCTCTGGCTGCGGCGGGAATGACCCGCGCGTCGATCGGCGTGCAGGACTTTGACGAAGAAATCCAGACCACCATTGGTCGATTACAGAGCTTTGACGTCACGCAAAGCGCCGCGGAGATGCTCCGCAACGCGGGCATCGTATCCCTGAATACAGACATTTTGTTTGGCTTGCCGCACCAGACAACAGAAAAAATCGCCGCTAGCGTTCAAAAACTTTTGACCCTCAGCCCGGATCGTGTCGCGCTCTACGGCTACGCGCATGTGCCTTGGATGGCGCGGCGACAGTCATTGATCCCATCCGAAGCCTTGCCGCCACCCGAAACCCGTTTGCAGCTTTTTGAAACAGCCCGCCAATTGTTTGAATGGGACGGCTATCGCCAGATCGGGATCGATCATTTCGCCGTGCCGCATGATCCGCTGGCCGTTGCTGCACAAACCGGGCAACTGCGGCGCAATTTTCAGGGCTACACCGACGAGCCTGCCGAAGTTTTGATTGGCCTCGGAGCGTCCGCCATCTCACGTTTCCCGCAGGGCTATACTCAAAACAACCCGGCAACGTCCGGTTATACAAAATCGATCCGAGCGGATGAGCTCGCCACCGTACGAGGCCACCGGTTTTCGTCAGAGGATTTGCTAAGAGCCCGTTTGATCGAAGCGTTAATGTGCGATTTCGAAGTCAGCATTGAAGAATTGACAGATCGTTTTCAGGATCGACAGGAGCATATTCGCGGATTGTTAAACCGCGCTGCCCGTCATTTCGGAGATATCGTGGAAATGACACCGCAGGCCTTCAAAATCCTTCCTGAAGGTCAACCTCTGACACGCATCATCGCGCGCTACTTTGACGCCTACGACATGTCCAATGCGGGACACGCTTCGGCCATCTGACCGTCAGCCTGCGGCTGCGAGCAGATTTCTCGTATAGTCATGGCGTGGCGCGTCAAAGACCTGATCGACAGGCCCTGCTTCGACGACATCTCCACGTTTCATCACCATCACCTGATGTGACATGGCACGTACGACCCGCAAATCATGGCTGATGAAGATATAGGCCAGCCCATATTTGCGCTGTAGTGCGCGCAACAAGTCCACGATCTGTACTTGCACGGTCATGTCGAGCGCCGAGGTGGGTTCGTCCAGCACCAAAAGCTTGGGTCTCAACACCATCGCACGCGCGATCGCGATCCGTTGGCGTTGCCCGCCCGAAAACTCATGGGGATACCGGTCCATTGTCGCTGGATCGAGGCCAACCTCCTCCATCACGTCCCGCACCAGTTCCCGCTGGTTGCGTTCCGGGTCAACCTGATGGATATCCAGCCCCTCGGAAATGATCTGAAAGCACGTCATTCGCGGACTAAGGCTGCCGAACGGATCCTGAAACACAATCTGCATGTCCTTGCGCAACGACCGAAGCTGCCGCGTGGACCAGCGCCTGACGTCCTGCTCCATGAAAGTGATCTGGCCGTCAGAGGAAATCAGCCGCATCAGCGCCAGCGCCATTGTCGTCTTCCCGGACCCGGATTCGCCGACGACTCCCACAGTTTCACCAGTGCGAACGGTCAGACTGGCATCATTGACGGCCTTCACATGCCCTACGGTGCGGCGCAAAAGGCCCTTCTGGATCGGAAACCAGACCTTGAGGTTATTCGTCTGCGCCACAACCTGCGCATCCGCAGGCAAGGGAGCCGGCGCACCCGAAGGTTCGGCCCCCAGCAGCTTCTGCGTATAGGGATGTTGCGGATTGGCGAAAATCTCACCGGTTGGCCCGGCTTCGACAATCTCGCCCCGTTGCATCACACAGACCCGATCCGCGATACGTCGGACGATCCCCAAATCATGGGTAATGAACAAGAGCCCCATACCCATCCGGTCCTTGAGGTCTTTCAGAAGGTCAAGAATTTGCGCCTGAATGGTGACATCCAGCGCGGTTGTCGGCTCATCCGCAATCAAGATGTCCGGCTTATTGGCGAGCGCCATGGCAATCATTACCCGCTGGCGTTGGCCGCCGGAAAGCTGGTGCGGATAGCTTGTCACGCGGGTTTCGGCATCCTGAATGCCTACCTGCTCCAAAAGCTCGATGATCCGCGTGCGGGCATCGGTGCCCACAACACCCTGATGGAGCGCAAGGCTTTCCCCCAGCTGCTTTTCGATTGTATGCAGCGGATTAAGCGAGGTCATCGGCTCCTGAAAGATAAAGCTGATATCATTGCCGCGCACCTTGCGCAGCAGTGCGTCATCCGCTCCGATCATCTGTTGCCCATCATAGGTGACCGATCCTGACACTTCCGCGCTATCGCCCAACAGCGACACCGTCGACAAGGCCGAGACGGATTTCCCCGACCCGGATTCCCCGACGAGTGCCACGGTCTCGCCCCGCTCTACGGTAAAGCTGACCCCCTTGACCGCGTGGGTCAGCGCGCCGTCCTGACGGAAGCTGACCACCAGGTCCTTCACCTCAAGCAGAGCACTCATGAGAAGGTCTTTCTTGGATCAAAGGCATCGCGCACACCTTCAAAGATGAAGATCAGCAGCGACAGCATGATTGCGAAGGTAAAAAACGCCGTGAAAGCGAGCCAGGGCGCTTGCAGGTTTTGTTTCGCCTGCAGTGTCAGTTCGCCGAGGCTGGGGGCGGACGACGGCAAGCCAAAACCAAGGAAATCCAGACCTGCCAGCGTAGCGATAGTGCCAGTGACGATAAACGGCAACATGGTCAGGGTCGCTACCATAGCGTTCGGCAGCATATGGCGGAACATGATCGTGACGTTTGACACACCAAGCGCGCGGGCCGCACGGACATATTCCAGATTGCGAGCACGCAGGAATTCAGCGCGCACAACGCCCACCAGCGACATCCACCCAAAAAGGACCATCAGAATAACCAGCAGCCAGAAACTTCGCCCCAATATCGCGAACAGGATGATGATGATATAAAGCTGGGGCGTCGACGACCAAATCTCGATGATCCGTTGGAAAATCAGGTCGGTTTTGCCACCAAAGTAGCCTTGCACCGCACCGGCGATAACACCGATGATGCTGGAAAGCCCGGTCACAAGGATCGTGAAGATCACCGAAAGCCTGAAGCCATGGATCACCCGCGCAAGCACGTCACGCTTGGTGCCATCGGTGCCTAGCAGGTTCTCTCCATTGGGCGGTAAGGGTGCTGCACCCGGGCGATCGACCGCTGTATCGTATGAATAGGGAATGAGCGGCCAGATTGACCACCCCTTCTCTATCGGGTCACCGTCAATGATCCCGTCCTGAGCGTCTTCGATATAGCCTTCGGGGTCGTCAAAACACAGGTCGACCCCCCCTGTCACAATCAGGCATTCGACTTCCGGATCACGGTAGACGGCTTCGGTCTGGAAGTCGCCGCCAAAGGCCGTCTCTGGGTAAAAGTTCCAGATCGGCGTGTAGTATTCCCCGCGGTACTGCACGAGGATTGGTTTGTCGTAAGCCAGGAACTCAGCAAAGAGCGACAGGCCAAACAGAATGGAGAAAATCCAAAGCGACCAATAGGCGCGTCTGTTGCGCTTGAAATTTCGCCAACGGCGTTGGTTCAAGGGCGACAGCCAGGCTCGTTTCTCTTGGGGTACCGGCGCCGCACCATGATCGGGCGCGGTCTCGGGCAAGGGGTCTGTCACCGCCATCGGTCAGCCCTCCCGCCGCTCAAAGTCGATACGCGGATCGACCAGCACATACATCAAATCCGATAGCAACCCGACGATCAGACCTATCAGGCCGAAAATGAACAATGTGCCGAAAACAATCGGGTAATCGCGCGCGACCGCAGCCTCGAAACCAAGTCGGCCAAGGCCATCGAGGCTGAAGATGGTCTCGATGATGAGCGATCCGCCAAAGAAAACGCCGATGAACACCGCGGGGAAACCGGCGATCACGATCAGCATCGCGTTGCGAAACACATGTCCATAGAGCACGCGGCTTTCGGACAACCCCTTCGCACGGGCTGTCATCACATAGTGTTTCTTGATCTCATCCAGAAAGCTGTTCTTGGTCAGCAGTGTCAGCGTCGCAAAGGCCGAAATGGTAGAAGCAAGAACCGGCAGCGTGATGTGCCAGAAGTAATCACCAACTTTGCCCCAAGCGCTAAGCTCGTCAAAGTTGTCGCTGGTCAGCCCTCGCAGTGGGAATATCTGCCAGTAAGACCCGCCGGCAAAGAGCACGAGCAGCAAAATCGCGAAAAGGAATCCCGGTATCGCGTAGGCCGCAATGATCGCGCCCGATGTCCAAGTGTCAAAACTTGATCCATCTTTGACGGCCTTACGAATGCCAAGTGGAATCGAGACAAGATAGGCGATCAGCGTGGACCACAGCCCCAAAGTGATGGAAACCGGCAGTTTTTCCTTGATAAGCTCCAGAACCGTCACGGATCGGAAATAGCTCTCTCCGAAATCAAAGCGCATGTAATTCCAGATCATATTCAGGAAACGTTCCAGCGGCGGCTTGTCAAAGCCGAATTCTGCTTCCAACTCTGCGATGAATTCCGGTGGAAGGCCGCGCGCTCCGATATATTGGCTGTCATTCCCGGCGCTGAGGTCTTCTGCACCCGCGTCGTTGTTGGCACCCGAGAACCCTTCGAACACATCACCGCCACCTTGGATGCGGGCAATGGCTTGTTCAACTGGCCCCCCCGGCACGAATTGCACCAAGACGAAGTTGATCGCCATGATCCCCAGCAACGTAGGAATAATCAGCAGCAGTCTTCTAAATATATAGGCGCCCATGGGCCTACCTCAGTGCTCCGGCCGTACGCAGATCATCTGCCTTACCTTGATCAAACCACCAGAAGTCCAACTGCCCGAGGGCAAAGGGTGGAATCTCTTCGGGATGATCATATTGGTCGTAATATGCAACCCAGTGACTGGGATTATACCACACTGGAATCATAATAAATTCATAACGAAGTGCGCGATCCAATGCCATCAGCGACGCCTGCTCTTCTTCACGGTTGGTCGCGTTGAGTGAACGGTCGATGATTGCGTCAACCAACGGACTGGCCAGACCAGCAGGATTGAACAGGGAGAACGTCGCAGCCTCGGAGCCATAGCGCTGCATCAAGCCGGTCCCGGTGCCGAGGAACGCCGCATAGGCGTCAAACACCAGATCATAGTCGCGATCCCGTTCGCGCGTGGTGTACTGTGCGGCATCCACTTTCTCGAATGTGATATCGACGCCCAGGGTTTTCACGTTCGCCACATAATTCTCCATCACAGCACTCAGTGTCGGAGAGGTGGCGCTGTTAAAGAGAAAGTTGAGCGTCAACTTCTGGCCATCGGCATTGCGGCGAATGCCGTCATCCCCAACGGCCCAGCCAGCCTCATCCAGCAACCCCATCGCCGCTCGCGCATTACGCCGGTCCAAAAGCCGTTCAGGCCGTGACGTATGGGGGACCAGAACGGGTTCGCTGATCATTTCGGGTGGAACAAGGTCGCCAAGGCTTTCCAGAAAGGCGAGTTCCGCCCCTTGCGGCAGATCATTGGCCATAAGCGGTGTGCCTTGCGTGAACGAGGCGCGTTGCTTGAAAAGGCCGTACTGAAGGCTCTCGTTCGTCCATTCGAAATTGAATACAAGTGCCAAAGCCTGCCGCACTCTGCGATCCTGTAATACTTCCCGGCCTAGGTTGAACACAATGCCGGATGGCGTTGGAGGTGACCCATTTGGCAGCTCTTTCGTTACGACAGCGCCTTCGCGCACTTTCGGGAAGTCATATCCAGTGGCCCACTTTTTCGAATCCCCCTCGGTACGGAAGGTGTATTCACCTGCCTTGAAGGCCTCGAATGCCGCAGTGTCATCGCCAAAATATTCAATCCTGATCTTGTCGAAGTTGTTGCGCCCGACATTGAATGGGAGATCCTTGCCCCAATAGTCCGGGTTGCGTTTGTAAACGATGCGCCTGTTCACATCCACGCTGTCGATCATGTAAGGGCCTGATCCCGGAGAGACCTCGAGGCGGCTTTCATCAAGACCTGCGCCGGTTTCCTCGTACCATTTCTTAGACCAGGCAGGAACAAACCCGACCTGATCAATCAGGCTGCGACGAGAGATGCCTTCGGTGAAGTAGAATTTGATCGTGTAGTCATCGATAACTTCTACCTTCGGGATGCGTTTGCGTACGGCCTCAGCGTAGGATTTCAGACCTTCGTCCAGCAGCAGATTATGGCTGAAGGCGATATCATGCGCTGTTACAGGCGTCCCGTCCGAGAACCGTGCCTCCGGGCGCATGTAGAAGATTACCCAATCCTTGGTTTCGGGATACTCGACGCGCTCGCAGAGCAGGCAATAGGATTCGCCATAGGCATCAGCCGGCGCGCTGGCACCGCCAGTCCCATCTCCCAGAAGGCTTTCGTACATGATCGAGGACAATGCACCGGCGCGCCCCTTGCGTGTATAGGGATGCATCGAGTCGAATGTACCAACAACACTAAGTGCGATCTCTCCACCCTTCGGGGCATCGGGATTCACATAGTCGAAATGCTGAAAATCTGCAGGATAGGTCAGGTCGCCGTAAAAGGAATACCCGTGGCTGACAATCATGTTGTCCTGTGCGCGCAACGCCCCAGACCAAAGCAGCAAAATAAACAAGGAAAAGACCCCTAGGGTCAAACCAACCAAAGACCGATTTTTTGATCCTCTTGGCATGTTACGAACCATCGGGTCATTCATACAGGTCTCCTCCTGAGTGGCATCGATTTCTTCGACTTTATCGCTCTGATGTAAGCTAATGGGAGGCAAGGCCAAGATACAAGTTGCGAAAATGTTATCTGCCGTTTTGTTTTGCTGGTCTTGGAAAACAAAAACCGCACGCCTCTCGGCGCACGGTTCAAATGTGTGTTCGTCGCGGACGATTTACCGATCAGTCGTCAAGACTGTCGAGATAGGCGATGACATCAGCACGGTCTTCAACTTTTCTCAGGCCAGAAAAGCTCATGGAGGTGCCCGGCGCATAGGACGAGGGCTTTTCAAGAAATGCGCTCAGGTTCTCTGGTGTCCACTCACCGTCCATGGATGCCAGCGCATCGGAATAACCGAACCCGTCCGCTGCACCCTTGGGACGGCCGACAACGCCATAAAGATATGGCCCTGCACCGTTCTCGCCAGCAACGAGTTTGTGACAGGCGGAACACTTCCGAAAGACTTTTGCACCGTCATCCACACTGGCCGATGCCAGGACCGTTGCAAAATCGACCTCTGGTTCTGCAACCTCTGCGTCGTCACCTTCAACTTCGATGACGTATGAAGCCTCGCCGTGGCTTTCGACATGGAACAGAACTTCAGCTGCCCATTTACCCAAGAGGAACACAAGCAGTGCGCCGCAGATGCCGCCCGCTGCTTTCGTGAAAGTCATTGTATCGAACATGGCTAAGTCCATTGCTGTGCGTTTGCAGGGCTATCTACGTCTTCACCTTGGCCGTGGCAAGGTGTAGTTACCGCGACCAAACGCCTCTTTTGTCGCACTCAAGTCTTAGGAAACTGTAATGACCACCCAATCTGACGCCCGCATCGCTTTCCAAGGCGAACTGGGCGCATATGGCCATGAGGCCGTCCTCAAAGCGCGTCCAAACGCGCTACCTGTTCCCTGTGCGACATTCGACGACGTGTTCAAGGCCGTTCATGAAGGCCGTGCCGACCTGGCAATGCTACCGGTGGAAAACTCCACTTATGGACGTGTTGCGGATATCCACAGGCTTCTGCCGCAAAGTGGCTTGCACATCATCGACGAAAGCTTTGTGCGCGTTCGCATCAACCTGATGGCGCCGAAAGGGCGGAGTTTGCAGGATATCAACTGCGTGCGCGCGCATCTGGTGCTGATCCCGCAAGCGCGGAGCTTTCTTGAAACGCACGGCATCAAAGCCGAGGCGGCCGCTGACAGCGCGGGTGCTGCGGCGGATCTTGCCCGCACACAAGAAGCTGGCATCGGCGCCTTGGCCAGTGCCGTGGCTGCAGAAATCCACGGATTGGAGATCCTTGCCCGAGACATCGAAGACGAGCATCACAATACGACGCGTTTCGTCTTGATGTCGCACGATCTTGATATGAGCCACCGGTCAGAGCGCATGATCACCACCTTCGTCTTCGAAGTCCGCAACATTCCAGCGGCGCTATACAAGGCGATGGGAGGGTTTGCGACAAACGGCGTCAACATGACCAAGCTGGAAAGCTACATGGTCGGTGGATCCTTCACTGCGACCCAATTCTACGCCGATATTGAGGGGCATCCGGATGATGTTGGCGTGCGACTTGCGATGGAGGAACTGGATTACTTTACCAACATGGTAGAAGTTCTCGGCGTCTACCCGGCGCACCCTGAGCGCAACTAGAGTTTTCGACGATCGCGAGCTTCAACTTCTGCAGCGAATTCTGCAACTCGGTCCTTGAATTTCCGCGTCGTTCGGTTTTTCGCGAATTTCAGCGACTGTATCAGCACCCGGGCGGATAGGGTGAGAGGCCTTACCTCAATTGCGATTGTCATGCGCGTGCGCGTGCGCGACAGCTGAAAAAGCGCACATGTCACTTCGCCGACAATGTTTCGGGACTGAATGCTTGCGACGAGGTTCGAGGGTGCTTCAAAACGCGTGATGGCAATATCCAGATTGCGTTCTTTGCCACGCATCATGAACCGCACATTCCACGCCGCGCCCAATTCTCGCGTTTCCGTATCGCCAAGCCTGCTCACCTCTGCACCTCGGCGCACAGCAGCACGTTCAAAGTCGCCAAAACGTGTTAGTGCCTCGAAAACGGTATCAATCGGTGCACTGATATCTTCCCGTGTCGAGAACTTCATTGGGTTCCTCGTCTAAACACCGCGACAATCCATTCGGTTTGACGTCAGTCGATGCGATCTGCAAGCCAGTTTTTCAACAGGAAATGAGCGATCGCACCCTTGCGGGCAGGCAACATGGTCGGATGTTCGCCAGCAAATACCGTCATCATTTCTTCACGTGTGACCCAAAGTGCGTCTTCGATTTCAATCGGGTCCAATACGATCTCAGTGTCCAAAGCCTCGCCCGCGCAGCCAAACATCAACGACGCCGGGAACGGCCAGGGCTGGCTTGCCAGATAGCGCACCGCGCCGACGCGCACTCCGGCCTCTTCGAAAACTTCGCGCCGCACTGCTGCCTCCAGCGTCTCGCCCGGTTCAACAAAGCCCGCAAGAAGAGAGTACATCCCGTCCGGCCACCCCGGAGATCGCCCCATCAGAACAGAGTTGCCATGGGTGATCAGCATGATAACCACGGGATCGGTGCGGGGAAAATGTGCTGCGCGGCAAGTGGGGCAACGCCTTTGCCAACCGGCTTGCTCCATCATCGTCGCAACGCCGCAGCAGGCGCAAAACCAATGTGTCTGATGCCATCCCAGTATCGCTTTGCCAGTTGCCGCAAGTTCGGCGTCTCGCGGTGTCAGCCACGTCATCACGCGCCGCAATTCCGCAAAGGCCATTTCGCCCGGCAAGGCCGGATGTCGCTGCTCTGTCGGGTCAAGAAACCCACCCAGCTGGCTTTCATCCAGATCATCCGGTACCCAATCTGACAGATCGTAAGCAAACCGCGCATGCCCGTCTTCCCGCCCCAATAAGATCGCATCCGGCGAGGCCTGCTCGATCACCGGATGATCGAGCGGCAATCTGACCAGATGAGCGGGATTCGTCATGGTCAGAAGGGGTTTGCCGCGCCAAAACAGAATGGCTCGCGCTTTGGGATCCATCCGCGCCGCGTCAATCTGTTCCTGTTGCGCCCGAATTTCTCCGGCACGATCCAGTCCGGAGCCTCCAAACGTCACTGTTTCCGCGTGTTTCATATATGCTCCGTTTCTGCGGAGCCGAGAACTTGCATGACAGGGATGGAAGCGCAAGTCTGACAACACTTTTGTGGGCAACCTCCCTTGCCAACCCCTGCGTGATCTGATGGAAATCAAATCATCTTTCAGTTGAATTTATTGAAGCGGCAGGAGAAGACCATCGCGGACGCCCCCCATATTGTGAAGACGCGTCTCCGGATCCTGGCCACCAGCGATCTGCACATGCAGATGACCAACTTCGACTATGCCAAAGATCGCCCTGGTACGGGTGGCAGTCTTGCCAAATTATCCACCCTCATACGGTATGCACGCGATAAGGCTGCGCAGCAAGGTATGGCCTGTCTGTTGTTTGATAACGGCGATACTTTTCAAGGCACTCCTCTGGGCGATCTGATTGCAATTGAACGCATGGATCAACCCAATCCGATGGCTGCTTGCATGAACCATTTGAGATACGATGCTGTTGGGTTGGGAAACCATGACTTCGACCACGGCCTCGACAAGCTCGCGGCCTGCCTCGCGCAACTCAATATGCCGGTCGTTTGTTCCAATTTTTCCTCCGAACGGCTGCCAATGGTGCAAAGAAACCTGATGATCGACTGTCAGGCACACACCGATGACGGCAAAACCGTAGATCTGCGGGTGGGGGTTCTGTCCAGCCTGCCACAGAAAACCGCGCTCTGGAGCAGGCATCACGTAGCCGCCCGCGCTCATTTTGAACGTCCTTTGGAAGCGCTCAAACAGCAGGCGGGCGCAATAAGGAAGCAAGGGGCCGACCTGGTGGTTGTGCTCGCGCACATGGGTCTTGCGCTGTTTGACGAAGGGGAAGAAGGGCAAAACCAAATCAGTGAGGTGGCCGCTCTGGATGAGGTGGATGTCGTCATCGGCGGCCACACGCACCTCAGGTTTCCAGGTCCCGACCACGACAGCATTGCAGAAGCTGATTGCAACAAGGGAACCGTGCACGGTACGCCGGTCGTCCAACCGGGCGTTTCAGCGTCAGACCTCGGAGTGATCGACCTCGACCTGCAACGCGTCGGCGAGGCGACAGGTTGGAGCATCGAAGCAAGCACGGTCGAGTTGCGGCCTACCATGCCCGGCACACCGGAGGACCCCGATCTTGTCGCGCTGACAGCCCCCTCCCATCGTGAAACGCGCCGCTATCTTTCGCAGGCGGTGGGTAACCTGAAAAACCCGATGAACAGTTTCTTTGCCCTGGCAAGTCCCAGCCCTGTTCCAGCTCTGCTTGCGACGGCAAAACGGTGGACCGTCGAGAAAGCGATAAACGGTACGCAATATGCCGATCTTCCGCTATTGTCGGTAGCATCTGCTCCGCTCACTGGCGGGTTTGACGGTCCGGACAACTTTCTGTCGCTCGCCAGCGGACCTGTTCATCGGCACCACGTTGCGGGCATGAACCCCTACGCCAACCATGTATGGGCGGTCAAAACAACAGGCGCACAGCTGGTGGATTGGCTTGAACGGTCAGTTCTCATCTACAATACGCTGACTTGCGAGGACAAAGACCAGATGCTGGTGGACCCACGCGTGCCCGGGTTTCGCTACGATGCGATATATGGGCTGACCTATGAAATTGATCCGCGCGAACGCCCCCGTTTTGATGCAGCAGGCCGGCGCGTTGCAGGCCGAAAGGGGAGGGTGAGGAACATTCAATGGCGCGGCAAACCCCTGAACGAAGATCAGGAGTTCCTTGTCGCCACGACGGATCATCGAGCCGGTGGGGGCGGTCTTTACAAGACATTTGGCGACAATGACATTGTGATCCAAGGCCATGCTCCACTACAGGACGCGGTACTGGATTACTTCCAGACACCAAAATGCTCTGAAGTCAGATCTGCACGGCCCTGGAAATTTGTGAAGGACTTGCGGTGCAGCGCAATTCTGCTGACCTCGCCACAAGCCGTCCAGCATCTGGATGACATTGCACATCTGAAACCGGAACCCCGCGGGCTCACGGAAGAAGGCTTTCTGAAACTCAGGTTGCACTTTTGACGGCAGCGCTTGCACAAGGATCGCAGTTTGCCTATATCGCAGGTGAGAGGTTGGCGCGGGTGAGCGCCTCGCCAACCCGGTCAGGTCCGGAAGGAAGCAGCCGTAACGAGCCCCGCTTGGGTCGTTGTCCAGCCTCTCACCATTCACCTGATTTTGAACGATCGTTGCGACAGTCTAAAGACGCGCCGCTGAAAACGTATCACAATCCCGGATCATGCCACTGTCGTACCCGCGCTCGAACCATCCCGCGCGCTGCTCTGACGTGCCGTGGGTGAATGTATGGGGGCGTGGGACCTGCCCGGCCTGGCGCTGCAGATGATCGTCCCCGATCATACGTGCCGCATTCAATGCCTCCGCGAGGTCGCCGCGTTCCATCAGACCTTTAACAGATCGCGCCCAGATGCCGGACAGACAGTCCGCCATCAGTTCCAACCTGACAGTCAGTTGGTTTGCATCTGTTTGCGAGACCTGTTGGCGCATCTGGTTGACCTTTCCCAAGATGCCAAGCTCGTTCTGGACATGGTGCGCAACTTCATGGGCGATGACGTAAGCCGCTGCAAAGTCGCCGCCAGCATCCAACTGGCGGTCCATCTGTACGAAGAACTGCGTATCGAGGTAGGCTTTTTGATCTGCGGGGCAGTAAAAAGGCCCAGTCGCGCCTGATGCCCCACCGCATGCGCTTTGCGTTACGCCTGAAAAAACGACCAGTTGTGGCGGGCGGTAATCACTCCCCACCTGTTGCGGAAAAATCTGCCCCCAAACCTGTTCCGTTGTCGTGAGCACTTTTGCCGCGAATTGCACGGCCTGCTCGTCCTGTTCGGTGACCGGCGCGGATTGCTGCATGGGCGCGCCCTGTCCACCCATGATCATCGGTGTCACATCAATGCCCGTGAAATATCCAAGCGCCAGAAGCGCCAGAATACCAACCAACCCTACACCGCCCTTTCGCCGTGCGCCTCCGCCACCTTTGCGCACCTGGACGTTTCGGCTGGATCTTATACCCCTTAGTCGCATCGTACCCTCCACTGTGCCAATCATCCTGCCGGGTCTACGGTCGGCAGCGCAAGAGAATATCGAAATTCTTTCAAATTCTGGCCAAGTGCTGGTTGGGCGTTTGCGACGCAATGCCGTTGTTCTCCCCTGATCGGCAGCATAGTCTGTAAGCCAACGTTCCGATTCCGATCCAATAAGGCAGAGCATGGCCGACGCAGCCCCAGCCCCCTACCAGGTACTCGCACGCAAATACCGCCCCGAGACATTCGCTGATCTGGTGGGACAGGATGCGATGGTGCGCACGCTGAAGAACGCATTCGAGGCGGATCGCATCGCGCAGGCATTTATCATGACCGGCATTCGCGGCACCGGCAAAACGACAACTGCGCGGATCATCGCTAAGGGGATGAATTGCATCGGTCCCGATGGCGACGGCGGGCCAACAACCGAACCCTGCGGGGCATGCGAACATTGCACGGCCATCATGGAAGGTCGCCATGTCGACGTCATGGAGATGGATGCAGCTTCCAACACCGGCGTCGCGAATATCCGCGAAATCATCGATTCGGTCCATTACCGCGCGGCCTCGGCGCGCTATAAGGTCTATATCATCGACGAAGTGCACATGCTCTCGACCGGCGCATTCAATGCGCTACTCAAAACGCTTGAAGAACCCCCCGCGCATGTAAAGTTCATTTTCGCCACGACTGAGATACGCAAGGTGCCTGTGACGGTCCTCTCGCGCTGCCAGCGCTTTGACTTGCGCCGGATCGAGCCCGAGGAAATGATCGCGCTGATGCGGCGGATCGCGACATCCGAAGGCGCGGAGATCGCGGATGATGCCCTTGCGTTGATTACCCGTGCTGCAGAAGGATCCGCCCGCGACGCGACCTCCCTGCTGGATCAGGCGATCAGCCATGGCGCTGGCGAGACCACGGCTGTGCAGGTGCGCGCGATGCTGGGACTGGCCGACCGGGGGCGGGTGCTGGATCTGTTTGACATGGTGCTTAAAGGCGATGCTGCCGGTGCCCTCGTCGAGCTGTCGGGACAATACGCCGAAGGCGCGGACCCGATGGCCGTACTCCGCGATCTGGCGGAAATCACCCATTGGGTCTCTGTCGTTAAGATCACCCCAGAGGCTGCAGAAGATCCGACCGTTTCACCGGACGAGCGCGCCAGAGGACTGGCCATGGCCGATGCCTTGCCGATGCGGGTGTTGACGCGGCTCTGGCAAATGCTGCTCAAAGCGCTCGACGAAGTTGCAAGTGCACCAAATGCCATGATGGCTGCCGAGATGGCGATCATCCGATTGACCCATGTCGCCGATCTACCGACGCCGGAAGACCTTGTGCGAAAGCTGAATGCCACGACGCCGCCCCCTGCTGTGACGCCCAGCCGAAACGGCGGGAGCCCCGTGCAAGGCACGGGCGCGCGTGCCGCGGGCGGGGGGGGCTCCGGACGCTCCGCGCCCGTCGCCACCAGCACCCCAAACGCCTCCGAGACCGGGCAGGCGACGGCCCTTGCGCAGGATGCGGACCAGGCGCTTGCCCGCTATCCGACCTTTGAGCACGTGGTCGAACTGATCCGGGCCAACCGCGATGTCAAATTGCTGGTGGAGGTGGAATCCTGCGTCCGTCTTGCTCAGTATCAACCGGGTCGGATCGAGTTTGCACCCACGCAGAATGCGCCTAGTGATCTTGCGCAACGGCTGGGACACCGCCTGCAATCCTGGACAGGAAACAGATGGGCTGTCTCGATTGTCAGCGCCTGCGATGCGAAAACGATCGCGGAAATTCGCGACGCTGACGACCTCGCGCTACAAGACAAGGCGATGGAGCATCCGTTGATGCAGGCGGTATTGGCGCAATTCCCCAAAGCGCGCATCACGGCGATCCGCACGCCGGACCAAATCGCCGCTGAAGCCATTGAGGAAGCTTTACCTGAAGTCGAGGACGAATGGGATCCGTTTGAGGATAGCTGAAGCCCTTGTGCCGATCGGCAAAACCCCACATATCAACCCCAAGACATCAAAGGATAAGGAGACCCCGGATGCTCAAAGGACTTGGCGCTCTCGGCGATATGGCCGGCATGATGAAAAAAGCGCAAGAAATGCAGACCAAGATGGCGCAAATGCAGGAAGAGATGCAGAACATCATGGTCGAAGGAGAATCCGGTGCTGGCCTCGTCAAGGCGACGTGCACGGCGAAAGGTGAACTCAAGGGCCTTGATATTGACCCGTCGATCTTCAACAGCGACGACAAGGAAGTGGTAGAGGACCTGATCCTCGCCGCCATCAAGGACGCACAGACAAAGGCGGCCGAACGGGCCCAGGAAGAAATGGCAAAGCTGACCGAAGGCATGGGTCTGCCCGCCGATATGAAGCTACCCTTCTGACAAACCATAATACCGGGTGGCGCGCCCCTCCGCGAGGGACGGAGATTAGGACAGACGTTTGAGCAGCACCAAAGACATCGACGCGTTGATCGAACTGATGGCCAAGCTCCCCGGCCTCGGTCCCCGATCCGCGCGACGGGCGGTCTTGCAGATGATACGAAAACGCAGCCTTCTGCTGACGCCCCTGGCCGACACGATCCGAACCGTCGCGGAAACCGCGCGGGAATGTCTGAACTGCGGCAATGTCGGCACCACCGATGTTTGCGACATCTGCACATCGGAGAAACGCGCGAACGGAGAGCTTTGCGTTGTGGAAGATGTGGCAGACCTATGGGCAATGGAGCGGTCCGGCGTGTTCAAGGGGCGTTACCACGTTCTGGGAGGGACGCTGTCAGCCCTCGACGCCATTGGGCCGCAAGAGTTGCGGATACCACGACTGGTCGACCGCGTGACAACCGAAGGGATCAGCGAAGTAATCCTTGCGCTGAACGTGACCATCGACGGTCAAACCACGGCGCATTACATAGCTGACCAATTGGACGGCCAGGTGCGGCTTACCTCGCTCGCACAGGGCGTACCGATTGGCGGGGAGCTGGACTATCTGGATGACGGCACAATCACTGCCGCCATGCGCGCCCGAAAATCGCTTTAGGCGTCCTCAAGGTAGGCAGCGTCCACGATGATCTCTACTTTCAGTTCGGGGCGCGCCAGCTTGGCTTCCCCACAAGCGCGCGCAGGCGCATGCCCTTCCGGCACCCAGGCATTCCAGACCTCGTTCAACCCCGCAAAATCGCTCATGTCCGCCAACCAGATGGTGGCGCGCAGCATCTGCTCTCGCGATGAGCCTGCCTGAACCAAGAGCGCGTCCAGCCTGCGCAGACATTCCTCTGTCTGAGCCTGAATAGTGTCGCCCTCGCCAACTTGGCCGGTGATGTATGCCACGCCGCGATGCTTCACGATCTTTGACGATCTGACACCCGTTTCGATCCGTTCAATCATTGCACGCCCTTTGCTGAATATTGCTGGGCTCTTTGAAACAGGTAATCCGCAGTTGGCCAAGTCAAAAAAGCAGGGTCGTCCACCCTCCCGAAGTGGACGACCCCGTTTCCTCGCGAGCAGTTGCGGCTACAAAACAACCACATCGAGCGGCGGAAACCCGTTAAATCCAACAGAAGCATAGGAGGTTGTATAGGCGCCGCAATTCCGTATCACGATGCGGTCGCCATCCCGCAGCGCTAAGGGCAATTGCACGGGGCGTTTTTCATACAGGATATCTGCGCTATCACAGGACGGACCGGCCAGCACGCAGGGTCCGGTCTCGCCGCCTTCATGCCGGGTGACAAACTGATAGCGGATTGCTTCGCCTTCGGTCTCTGCCAGCCCGGAAAAACGACCGATGTCCAGATACACCCAACGGTGCAGATCATCAGGCGACTTGCGGGAAACCAACATCACTTCAGCCACGATGTGACCGGCCTCTGCGACCATTCCGCGACCGGGTTCCGCCATGATCTCCGCGACCGTTCCAAAGCGCTGCGACACCATCTGCATCACCTGCGCTGCATACTCTCTGGGGGCCTGGACTGTCTCGTCATAAAAGGCCGGAAAACCGCCACCAATGTTCAGCAATTGCAGATTATGACCCGCTGCACGGGCCGCATGCCAGAGAGCAGCCACCTGATCCAGAACAGGCGCCCAGAAGGCCGCTTTTCGCGTTTGCGACCCAACGTGGAACGACAGCCCCGCGGCCACCAGCCCGAGATCACGTGTGTGGTTCAGCAAGTCAGGCAGCAGGGACGGGGCACACCCGAACTTGCGGCTCAGCGGCCAATCCGCTTGCGAGTTCTCGACGATCAGGCGCAGGTAGACCCGCGCGCCGGGCGCATGCCGGGCAATTTTTTCCAGTTCCGCAACACTGTCGGCGGCAAAAAGCGTCACGCCCACTGAATGCGCGAATGCAATGTCGGACGCACGTTTGATGGTGTTTCCGAAAGAGATGTGATCCGGGCGAGCACCTTGACCGAGACAAAGCTCGATTTCCGCGCGCGATGCGGCATCAAAACCAGAGCCCTTCCGGACCAGAAGACGGATGATCTCGGGCGCCGGGTTTGCTTTCACGGCGTAATGGATGCGGGCCTGCCCCAATCCTGCCGCGAGGGCATCGTACTGCGCGGCGACACGCGCCCGATCCAGCACAAGCGTCGGGCGTTCGAAATCATTGGCGTCGATATATCCCATCGCTTTGTCTGCGAATACAGGACGGAAAGCGCCGAGCGCGCCGGGGGCTGTAGCAATCATGGTCATCTCCAAAGAGCATTCGGGGACATTCCCCAAAGTCATTTCAAGAGACGTTACCGTCGCTACATAAACGCGGGTCAGTCAGGATGATAACTGACCGGCCAGAGGCGCGTGCGTTGGCGTCTGTAACGCGCCGTTTACTCTCATTTGAGATTCGTGCAAGGAAAAAATTACCGCGCAAAAAAAGGCCCCGATGCCTGACATCGGGACCTTGAAATACGATAGACGCATAAGCCTTAGCGGGAGCGTTCGGCCTCGTCCTCATCTTCATCGTCATGGGTGCCATCAGGCAGATTGAAGAAGCTGTCAGCATCAGAGAAATCGCCTGCTGATGCTTCTTCCTCTTCTTTTTCGTCGGCACCGTCACCTGTGAGCGTGAATGTTTCCAATCCTTCGATCGCTGTCGGAATTTTCGGCTCCGCGTCCATACCAAGGCTCTGCTCGGTGCTGACCAGTTTGCGGCGTTCATCATCGCTCATCACCGGCGCGTCAGCAGCTTTCTTGGCCGCAGCTTTCTGAACCACAGCGTCCAGCTCAGACTGTTTGCAGAGACCCAAAGCAACCGGGTCAATCGGCTGAATGTTGGAGATGTTCCAGTGGGTGCGTTCGCGGATCGCCTGAATGGTCGGTTTTGTCGTGCCCACCAATTTGCTGATCTGCCCATCCGTGAGTTCCGGGTGAAACTTCACAAGCCACAGGATCGACGCTGGGCGGTCCTGCCGTTTCGACAAGGGTGTATACCGTGGACCCCGGCGCTTTTCCTCGCCCTGTGCTGCGGCATTGAACTTGAGTTTCAGCTTGTGCAGGGGGTTGGACTGCGCAGAATTGATCTCTTCCTGCGTCAACTGATTGTTGGCAATTGGATCAAAACCCTTCACGCCCTGCGCCACGTCGCCGTCAGCGATGCCTTGCACTTCCAACTCGTGCATGCCGACGAAGTCGGCGATCTGCTTGAAGCTGATCGTCGTGTTGTCCACCAACCAAACAGCGGTGGCCTTGGCCATAATCGGTTTTGACATTGCAGTGCTCCTATCACTCTCTTGCCCCACATCTTTCCCATCGCCTTGAAGGGCGGTCCCGGCGACCCGGGACGGTTTCCATTGTAGGGGAACTTGACGCGTATATAGTCACGTCAAACGAATAAGGAAAGCCCCAATGCGCTGGCTTGTTGCCATGATGATCGCCATATTCCCCGGCACCGGTTCAGCCGATACTGCTGGCGAGTTTGACTATTATGTCCTGTCGCTAAGCTGGTCTCCGAACTGGTGCGCAATTGAGGGGGATGCTCGCGGATCGGATCAATGCGACCCCCGCCGTGACCATGGCTGGATCCTGCACGGTCTTTGGCCTCAGTTCGAGCGTGGATATCCTGATTTCTGCCAGACAACCGAGCGCGCACCGAGCCGGGCCATGACACGCGATATGGCCGATATCATGGGCACGTCGGGACTTGCATGGCATCAGTGGAAAAAGCACGGCACCTGTACCGGATTGAGTGCAACCCAATACTACACGGTGTCCCGGTCAGCTTATGCTTCTGTGAACCGGCCAGAGATTTTGCGGCGCCTGACGGACCCAGTCAAGATCGCGCCGACGGTCATCGAAGAGACCTTTCTGAAAGCCAACCCCGGTCTACAGCCGGACCAGATCACCATAACCTGCAAGGCTGGCCACATTCAGGAAGCACGGATCTGCCTCACCAAAGACCTTGCGCCGCGCCGGTGTGGCGCGGACGTTCTGAGGGAATGCTCAGCCTCGTCACTTTTCACACCGGTGCGTTGAAGCGGTGAACAAGGCACCAGTGGGGCTTGTGGGCATCAACCCAGGGTCAGGACGGTACTTCCCGTCGTCTGACGCGCTTCAAGCGCCCTATGCGCTTCGGCCACATCTTCGAGCGCGAAACGCTGATCGATCCGGATGGTGACATCGCCGCTGATCACCTTGTCAAACAACTGGGTCGCCATTGCCTGACAGGTATCACCGTCCGCGATATGGGTGAAAAGCGTGGGTCGTGTGATCTTCAGAGACCCTTTTTGCCCCAAAACGCCCACGGAAAAGGGAGGTACAGGGCCGGAGGCGTTGCCAAATGAGATCATCATGCCCAGAGGTTTGAGGCTGTCGAGCGATCCGTCAAACGTATCGGCACCGACGGCATCCATCACCACATCCACCCCTGCACCGTCGGTCAACTCCTTGACCCGTGCAGCGAAATCTTCGTTGCGGTAGTTGATGCAATGGGCAGCCCCATGTTCCAATGCCAACTGGCATTTCTCATCGGTTCCAGCGGTCCCGATCAGGGTGATCCCCTCGGAACGGGCCCACTGGCAGGCGATCAGCCCTACCCCCCCGGCAGCTGCATGAAACAACACCGTGTCACCTGCCTTCAGCGGCGTGGTGCGATGGAAAAGGTATTGCACCGTCAACCCTTTCAGCATCATCGCTGCGGCTGTCTCAAAGGAAATACCTTCCGGCAACGGACAGATTTGTGCCGCAGGCATTACGCGGGCTTCGGAATACGCCCCCGGCGGGTTGGCCGCATATGCGGCGCGATCCCCGGCCTTGAGATGGGTCACGCCCTCCCCAACCGCTTCGATCACGCCAGCGGCTTCCATGCCAAGCGCGGCTGGCAATGCCATCGGGTAAAGCCCGGTGCGCTGGTAAACATCTATGAAGTTCAGCCCGCAGGCCTTATGCGCGATCCGGACCTCGCCCGGCCCGGGATCACCGACGGGCTTTTCCACAACCCGGAGGTTTTCCGGCCCCCCTGCCTCTTCGATGATGACGGTTCTCGCCATAGCCAGTCCTTTCTTTCCTCAGTTGTTCCCACGGATTGTTACGTCAGGCGACTTTGAGAACGATCTTCCCAATGTGACCAGAGCTTTCCATACGGGCGTGGGCGGCACTGGCATCGGCAAGGGCAAACTCCTGATCCATCACCGGACCAATGCGCCCGGCGTCAAGCAGGGGCCAGACCGCTTCACGCAAATCCTGCGCGATCTGCGCCTTGGCAAGATCACTTTGCGGACGCAGGGTGCTGCCTGTCATCGTCAAACGCCGGGTCATCAGTTGGACGAGATTCACCTCGATCTTGGGCCCCTGAAGGAACGCAATTTGCACCAGTCGTCCATCATCTGCCAAGGACTTCAGGTTACGCGGAATGTAATCCCCCCCCACCATGTCGAGGATCAGGTCTGCACCGCCTTCCGCGCGCAGAACGCCAACGAAATCTTCCTCGCGGTAGTTGATCGCGCGTTCTGCACCGAGGTCGGCACATGCCTTGCACTTCTCCTCTGACCCCGCGGTCGCAAAAACCCGTGCGCCAAAATTATTTGCCAGTTGAATCGCGGTTGTGCCGATTCCCGACGATCCCCCATGGACCAGAAACCGCTCACCGCCTTTCAAGCCACCGCGGGTAAAGACATTCGACCAGACCGTGAAATAGGTCTCGGGCAAGCATGCGGCTTCACGAAGGCCCATACCTTTTGGCACGGGAAGGCAATGGGCTGCCGGTGTTGCGACATATTCCGCATACCCGCCCCCGGGAAGAAGGGCGCAAACGGCATCACCAACGGAAACGCCCTGCGCTCCGGGGCCAACTGCAACCACTTCACCGGAGGCTTCCAACCCCGGCAGGTCGCTTGCGGTTGGAGGCGGCGCGTAAAGGCCGGCACGTTGCAAGGCGTCAGGCCGGTTCACGCCAGCCCATGCGACCTTGATCACGACCTGCCCATGGCCCGCTTCGGGGATTGGACGTTCCGTCAGCTTAAGGACATCGGGCCCGCCAGCCTCTGTGATCTCGACCGCGCGCATCATCTTCGACATTCCAGACTTCCCTTGGTTCGTTTTCCGCTACCATAGCGCCGCACCTTGCAGGTGCAACGGCATCACTCTCGCGGCGCGGTCCAGCTACCAGGCAGGTCCATCTTGGGCACACGCGTTGGCGCCTTAATCTGGCTCATCAACCAATTTGGCCCAGCCATAAGACGGCTGATCGTCGGACTCTTGCGGGCCTGAGCCTTTAGTTTCTCAATCCGCATGACGTCTTCGATCCGTCGATCCAGAAAATCCCAGGTAGCCGCGTAGTCGGCACTGTTGTCACCAAGCCAGTAGAGCACGGTTGACGAATAGACACCTGAGAGCGTGGCGCGCTTCGTGTACCAATTGACGTCATCTGATGTGTCTCCGAGGGCTGTCCAGATGGCATCGCATGTCCCCCAGACCAGTTTGGCGCCATCCGCGGCATAGATCGGCAAGGCGAAGAGTGTCGCGCCGCGACGAACAGCCTCCTTGTCATCGACCGCCTCAAGCCGGAACCGGACAGCGCTGGCGATCTTGTCGCGAAACTTCATTTCGCTCAAATCCGCAGATTTGAGGCGCTCCAACATCGCGTCATCGCCCGCCTTGTGAAAGGCGATGGCCAGATCAACGGCCCCCCGGGGGCACACGGCGCGCGCGACCGAAGGCGCAATCCCTGAATCGCGAATCGCTGCCTTGAATGTCGCTTCCGACCAGCCGTCAAAGGCAACATGCATTAATGCTGCCTGCAACAAATCGCGTTTTGCGGTCTCATAAGAAACAGTCATGCCATGACTCCTTGTTTTGGTCTGCTGCACACTGGACAAGATAGGTCGTGCTTGCTATACGCCCAACTCCTGCAATTCCTTGCAACTTAACTTAGAAAGGTGGTGACAACCACATGCAGGTTAGTGTTCGCGACAATAATGTCGATCAGGCGCTCCGCGCTCTGAAGAAAAAGCTGCAGCGCGAAGGTGTCTTCCGTGAAATGAAGCTCAAGCAACATTTCGAGAAGCCGTCCGAGAAAAAAGCGCGCGAGAAAGCTGAAGCGATCCGCCGTGCCCGTAAACTGGCCCGGAAAAAAGCCCAACGCGAAGGTATGCTCTGAGCTTACCACCGCAACGGACTTATAGAATTCAAACCCCCGTATGGCACCCCATGCGGGGTTTTTTTGTTTTGAACGTCCTTCGATACGTCGACATACCATAATCATCGCGAATTATTGCTTGATCGGAGATGGCGAATTTGCAGGCCCGATTTTTGGCACTTTACCGCCGCGACGCCTTCGCCGTTCTGGCGCGTCCCTGCTGAGCGGCGCGAATTTAGGCATTCGCCCTAACAATGCGCACTTTCAAAATCTAACTCTCCCCGAGCGACAATCATTAACAAGGAGAATGAAATGTCCCGTGCGAGCAACTTAGAACGACAAATGCTGGATCTCATCAACGAGGAAAGGACCGCAGCAGGTCTGAACCCAGTCGCTTTGGAATTGCGGCTGAACGACAGCAGCGAAGACCACAGCCAATGGATGTTGGATGAGGATCGTTTTTCACACACAGGCGAGAACGGCAGCAGTGCCGGAGACCGGATGCGCGATGCAAACTTCGATTTCAGCGGCAACTGGCGTTGGGGCGAGAACATTGCGTTTCAAAGTGAGCGCGGTGCGCCGGGTCTGGAGGATGATGTGGAAGACCTGCACAATTCTCTGATGAACAGTCCTGGCCATCGCGCAAATATCCTGAATCCCGATTATGAAGTCGTGGGACTGGGTATCGAAAGGGGTGACTACAATGGCTTTGACGCCGTGATGGTCACTCAGAACTTTGCCAGCACCGATGGGGAAGTGATGCTGGATGTCCTGCAGGAGACACCGGAACCGGAAGAACCTGACGTACCGGTTGCGGAAGGTCCAGACCCCGAAACGCCTGAAACCGAAGAGCCTGAGGAACCCGTCGCAGAAGGCCCAGACCCTGAAGTGCCGGAAACCGAAGAGCCTGAGGTACCCGTCGCGGAAGGCCCAGACCCTGAAACGCCGGAAACCGAAGAGCCTGAGGAACCCGTCGCAGAAGGTCCAGATCCTGAAACGCCGGAAACCGAAGAGCCTGAGGTACCCGTCGCAGAAGGTCCTGATCCCGAAACGCCGGAAACCGAAGAGCCTGAGGAACCCGTCGCAGAAGGTCCTGATCCCGAAACGCCAGAAACCGAAGAGCCTGAGGTACCCGTCGCAGAAGGTCCTGATCCCGAAACGCCGGAAACCGAAGAGCCTGAGGTACCCGTCGCAGAAGGCCCAGACCCGGAAACGCCGGAAACCGAAGAGCCTGAGGAACCCGTCGCAGAAGGCCCAGACCCGGAAACGCCGGAAACCGAAGAGCCTGAGGTACCCGTCGCAGAAGGTCCAGAACCTGAAACGCCGGAGACCGAAGAACCCGAACCGACCGACGGCGGCAATCCTTTTGCGCAGCTTCAGTTCTTCTTCAATGAGTTCTTTGCAGACTTGGAAGATCAGTTCTCTTTCAACTTCGAAGTCAGCTTTGACGATGATTCCTTGTCTTTCCGGTTCGATTTTGACTTCTCAGACGATGAAGAGATCGAAGTCGCAGACATGCAGGAGAACGATATGCCGGATAACACCGACTTGCTCCCCGTTGATCCGGAGTTTGAGTTCAACGGGCAGTGGGATTGCATGGCCTAGGCCACGCAGTCACCTCTAAACGACTGGTAAAGCCGTGGTCTTGAATACGGTCCGCAGTGCAAAACTCGACTGCATTTGCGCAACCCCCGGCAGGCGCGCTAGGTACTGCCGGTGGATGCGCGCGAAATCCTCCGTATTCTCGGCCACGACTTTCAGTAAATAGTCCGCCGATCCCGCCATGAGGTGGCATTCCAATACATCCGGAATGCGCGCCACGGCTTTCTCAAAGGCGTCGAGAACCTCGTCAGCCTGCGCCTGCAGCGTGATTTCCACAAACACTGTTGTCGCAACACCCAGTTTTCGGGCGTTGAGCAACGCGACATAGTCGCGGATAAACCCCTCTTTCTCCAGCCTTTGGACCCGTCGATGGCAGGCAGAGGCAGAGAGATTCACAGCTTCGCTTAGCTCGGCATTGGACATGCGCCCCTTGCGCTGAAGAGCGACCAGAATGCGTTTATCGGTTGTGTCGAGTTCCATATGCGCAAGTTTCTTCTACAAATTCGTTCATGATTGCAGAAGTATTCGAAACATAGGGGGTTTGGCGACACAAATTTCGTGCCAAATTGCACAAAGAAGCCCTTATTACGCATCCAGAGATTTGGCGAAGGAGGATGCCATCATGATTATCGGTTGCCCGAAAGAGATCAAGCCACAGGAATTCCGCGTCGGGATGACACCCAACGCCGCACGTGAAGCAGTTGCCCATGGTCACAAGGTCATCATCGAAGCCGCTGCCGGCACCGGCGCTGGGTTTGAGGATGCCGACTATATCGCTGCTGGGGCGCAAATCCTCGCGACGCCTGATGAGATTTTTGCCACCGCGGATATGATCGTCAAGGTCAAGGAACCGCAGGCCATCGAGCGCAAAATGCTTCGTGAAGGGCAACTGCTCTTTACCTATTTGCATCTGGCCCCCGACCCTGACCAGACCCATGACCTCATCGCCTCAGGTGCCACATGCATTGCCTATGAAACGGTGACCGATGATCGCGGCGGGTTGCCGCTGCTCGCACCAATGTCCGAAGTGGCAGGGCGGCTTGCACCCCAAGTAGGCGCCTGGACCTTGCAGAAAGCCAACGGCGGACGTGGCGTGCTGATGGGCGGCGTTCCCGGTGTAGGCCCGGCCCGCGTCGTGGTTATTGGTGGCGGCGTTGTGGGAACGCATGCGGCCAAGATCGCGGCAGGGATGGGCGCGGATGTGACCGTTCTTGACCGGTCATTGCCACGCTTGCGGTATCTCGATGACGTCTTTGGCGGCACCTTCAAAACCTCCTACGCCTCTGCGGGCAATACGGCCGAACTGGCAGAAGCCGCCGATCTCATCATCGGCGCGGTACTGATCCCCGGTGCGGCAGCGCCCAAACTGATCAGCCGCGCGCAGCTGGCCGACCTCAAGCCAGGGGCAGCACTCGTGGACGTAGCCATTGACCAGGGCGGCTGCTTCGAGACGTCAAAAGCAACCACCCATCAGGACCCGATCTACGATGTCGATGGTATCATGCACTACTGCGTGGCCAACATGCCCGGCGCAGTTGCGCGCACCTCCACCATCGCGCTTGGAAACGCCACCATGCCCTTCATGCTCGCGTTGGCAGACAAGGGTTGGCGTCAGGCCTGCATCGACGATCCGCACCTCATGAACGGTTTGAACGTGCATGCGGGCCAGCTAACCTACTATGCGGTTGGCAAGGCTTTAGGCATTGATGTGGTTTCTCCCGGCATCGCAGTCAAACAATAAAGCGCACTACTGCCAGCGACTGAAGGGCACATCTGCTTGCCCTTCGGTCTCTGGTTGCAACGTCTGGCAGGTCACCCCTGCCCCGGCCACGCCACAGGCAATATCGCGTCGGTGAATATAGCCGCCGTCACTACAGGCGAGATTTCCATCTTCGCCGAGGATGAGTTGGGAAGGGCTGGCGATCCGCGCCGTCACTGGTCCCTCACACGTCGAGCCATCATCCCCCTGCATCACCTGCTTTCCGCGACCCTGCGTATCAAAACACATGCGCCAAACCGGATAGGAGATCACCTGCTCTGTATCGACATCGCGCGTCTGGTAACTGCTTCCCAAGGACCAGCAGCCATACAGAGCTTCGAGATCTCCAGTCTCCAATTCGGCACGGGTCAGCGGTGCGGTTTTTGACGGATAGACGGCTTCGCACTGACGCGCCGCCAGAACCCTTTCATTTCGCGCAATTTCAGACCGCAGTTGGCCACGTTGCGCCTCCAATGCGACAAGCTCGGCTTCGATTGCCAATTCCTCGTCCGTTGGGCAGCCATCGACCTCGGAGAGGATTGCGAGGTTGAGCGCACAGCTTTGTAGGGCTGCAAAAGCTGCGGCACCACTTGCCACAACAAGGCCAGCGGCTGCGATCACCATCAAAATTTTCAGCACGCGCATGCAAAGAGCCCCCGGTATTGCTTGCGTCCGGTGGTGCAATCCGCGCGAAAGCGCCTTGATCGCATTGGACAAAATCCACCACACAGGTCATTCTATGATCGTATCCTATGCGGAAGTTCAGACATGCGTAAATATTTAACCGCACTCTTGCTGATCCTTTTCACTGTTGCGGCATCCGCTCAGGCCGAACCCATGCGGGTTTTGTGGTGGGACATCAGTCTGGACGAGACGCGCAACAAGCCCGCCAACCGCAGGACGATGGCGCAATTCCTGGACGGATACAAAGGCGGGTCCCGTTTTGACGTAGACTACAAATTCGAGCCTCGGCGCGGCGCTTTGGCAAGGCATATGACCGCTAACCCCGGTTACAAAATCATCGTGATCACCGCTGCGAATAATAATTCATTGTTCAATGATGCAGACCGCGACGCCTTCCGATCATTCTACGCTGCGGGGAACAAAGCGCTGATGCTGGATGGCTCCCTTGGCATCCGCAACTCGGACGTCCGATCGCTGACGAGATGGCCGGGGGCCAACAACTCCTCTGCCAATATGCTTGTCAATCAGATGGAGGCGATACGCGAAGCAGGAGGCGGCCTGTTCATCGGAACGGACCATGGCAGATTCCAACGCTCCGCCAACCTGGCGCTGCAGGCCATCATACCCGGTGCAAAATTCAGCCGGATCACAAATCCCTCGCGCGACGGCGATTTTTTCGGGGACCTGCTGCTGGCTAAGGAAGAACCCGTAAAGCCACTCGATATGCTGCGGCACTGGGAAGCTATTCCAAATCAAGGGCAGGCTCCGGTGGGTAATTTCACCGATTTTACCGGTGCACCGGTAACGCTCTATACATTGGTCGAGGCGTCGGACAAACCCGGTGGCGGAACCCGGCGGCCTTATATTTCGTCGACCATTGACCCGGGCAACACGCGTGTGGACATCGCAGAAGATGCAGCACCCGTGATCAACCGTATGCCCACGCGCAAAAGCGGACCCTAAAGGAGTTACCGCACTGCCAGTCGCAGCAACTCTTGCTGACCCATGTCAGGCTGGTCGCGGTACATCTCCAGATCCCGCCAGAACAACCGTAACATTTCGAGAAATTGAACCTGATCTGCCTCTATCAAATCCTGCGACAGTGTTTGGTAGGCACTGTCGAGGAGCTTGCCATCCACGTCGTTCGTAAGTGTCTCCAAGGCAGCGCGATAGGAGAGTAAATAGGTCGCCTGCCCCGCCCGCAGCTGACCCAAGCGCTCCAGACTGCCTCGGAAGGCTGTCATAAGCTGTTTGCGTTGATCACCCGCCGCGACCCGCGCCCGGTCTCGCAAGGAACGTATCCGCAGGTCCAACTGCTGGATCGCGCGTGTATCCTCGATCAATGTCTCGACAAAGGCCGCGCCACTTATCAGTGTTGATTTCGCGGCCTGACGTGTCGAGCTTACGGCGGCCTCGCGCGCGACCCGGAAATTCAATTGCAGATCCGTCAGCGCCTGCTTGCGACGAGGATCAATTTCACTCTCCAATAGAGCAGCAAGCGCCGTCAGAGGCTCGGCACTTTGAGACGCTTCATCCGTTTCTACACGGGCGAGCCAACTGTCGCGGATGGAATCGTAATCCGCATCCGTCACAATATGAGACCCAATCACCGGGCGCAGCCCAAAGAAGCCGCCGCGAAGTGCCGCATTGGTTCTGGGACTGAACATCGGGTACTCGCGGCGTGCAGCTGTATAGATGTCCTCCGCGCTCGTGTCGATTGAGCCGCCCCGCGTCACCACACCGCCCGCCTGCCCATGTGACCGGCCCACAGCGTTCAGCCTGAAAGGTTCCAGCATCAGCTCTTCGGCATTGCCATAGACGTCGTATAATCCAACCGGATTCGGAGCGCGCAACCCAACCGGGCGGAGTTTCCCGCGCCCCTGACCCGCGGCCTGAAAATGGGCGTAGTCAGCCAGATCGCCGTCTTCGAAAAAGCGTCTGCCGGGAAAAAGCGTGGGATCAATCCGGGCGCCACCACGGGCTGCGTATTCCCATTCCACCTCGGTTGGTAGTCTGACAAAACCAGTTCGCGCGCCTTGCCTCGGAAGACTGTCCACTGCGTTCTTCATCAGCCATTCGGTCATGACACGGGTCAATTCCACCGCATCAAACCAGCTGAGATCGCCCGCCGCGAACCGATCTTTGCGGGTAAACGGCGCGTCACAGTCACCTGTCAGGGCGCGAAATTGTGCGACGTTCATCTCATAGCGGGCGATGTAGTAATGGGACCCTTCATCGGTGGAGAAAGCGCCGCGCAAAAAGGCAGGCGTCAGGTAGTCTGAGTAGCCCGTGTTTTCTGCCGACTGCCCCATGCGAAAGGGCCGATCATCAATCGGGTCTGTCACATCCACGGGCACGGCGACGCGCTGAAACGCCATGCCCCCACCACATGGCAGTGGCAGGATCAGGTCCGCATCACCGGCGGGGTCGATCAATTCATTGTCCCACGGGGTTGCCGTTTCCTGGCCACTGGCAGCACCCGCCGTCGCAAGTATTGCGCAAAGAAGCAAATGTCTCACGTGGCCCCCTCTCGCAGAACGGTTGCGGGCTCTATGCGAAGGGCCGCGCGCGCCGCAAAGAGCGACGAGGTCACCACAAAGATCGCGACAAACAAAATAATGCTGAAAGCCTGACCCGGCGTGATCTGCAGCAGCCCGCCTTCTGACAGCCCGGTGTCGAACATCTGCTCCACGATCAGGGCAGCCCCCCCAAGAAGAATGAAGGACACGACCAAGGCCAACCCGGCCGAAACCAGCGCCTGTATGAGCGGAAAGAGCCAGAGCCGTTGGCCCCCCAACCCCATGAGCGCAAGTGACGCCAAAACCTGTCGCTTGCGCTGCACTTCCCCCCAGAAACCGAAAACAAGTGCGGCTGCCAGACCCAGCCCTGCAACAGAGGCGGTCAGAACCAATGCAAGGTTGAGGTTCCGACCAAGACTTAGCACCCGTTGAACCTCCGCAGTGCGGGCTTCGGTGCTGATGCCGAATTCCGTCTCCAGCCGGTTTTGCAACGGCGCCAGGTCTTCGAGGCGTTTGGCATAAACACGCATGCCTTCGAATATCGGCGCCCGGTCGGAAAGGGGTTTGCCTTGGGTGATACCATGATCCGGTAAAGCGTAGGCGTCATAGAAGGCTTCCACCAGATCAAGGACATCCAATTGTGCCAAAATGGCCCTGCCGGAGATGGCCCGCGCTGGCAAGACCGCTGTCACATCAAGCTGGATGCGCAATTGGCGTGGCCGGTCTTCGGCCTGAGTGATCACATCAATCCGATCTCCGACCGAAATCTCCAACTGATTGGCTAGTTGGGCTGAAACAACCGCTTGTCCGTCGCCCAACGACACGCCGTCAGGCAGGTTCGGGTCCCCTGCCCCGCTCGGAACAAGAACAGCGTCCCGTTTCTGGCGCCCACCATCCAGACGCACGTTCACATAGTCAAAAAGGCTCCGCGTCTTGAGCGTTACAAAAACGGATTCTTCCCAGCCCCGCACTGTTTCGGCATCCGCTTTGCTGAAATCCGAGTTTCCGACCGTGTCGATTTGTACGCTGCGCGGGTTGCTCAGCAACTCGCCAATCAATGCGTTGTAGACTCCATTCTTGACACCAAAGAGGACAAGCAGCGGGACAAGCACACCCGCAAGCACCGCAATGTTGCAGATCAAATGAACCTTCTGGAAAAAGAGATCTTTCAATGCAAGCCGCAGTATCAACATCAGGCCGGAACCTCGACATCCAGCGGGTTTTCTCCCGCCTGAGCTTCGAGCGGTATCAGCGTGCTGACAACATTGGGGTCCGATGCAGGTGACGTTATCGTCAGCCCCATACGACGCATTGGGAACTGAGCGAGTGTTGGATAGTCATGACTGGACAGCAATGTCGCGGCGCCACCCGCCTGGGCGGCATCAATCAGCAAGGACATGGCGACATGCGCGTTCTCCGGATCGAGCGCCGCGGTCGGTTCATCCGCAATCAAGCAGAAGGGGCGATGTGCCAATGCGCGTGCGATGGCGACGCGCTGCCTTTGACCAATAGACAGCGCTGCGGGCCGCAGATGGGCAATGCCCTCAAGCCCCAGTTCACCCAACAAGGCTTTGAGCCAAGCGGTATCCTCCCGACCTGAAATTTTTTGGCTGATCTCAACATTCTCGGCGACGGTCAGAAACGGCAACAGTCCGCCTGCCTGTGGCACAAAACCAAAGAACTTTGCTCGTGCCTCCGCGCAAAGCGTCATGGCATCTGGAGCGTTCCAATAAGTGGCAAAATCCTGCGGTGAGCTGTTCTTATTCTCGACTGGCACGGCACGATATTGCCCGGCTTCCGGCGCGCGCAACATTCCCAGAAGTTCCAGCAACAAGGTCTTACCCGACCCCGATGGTCCGGTCAGCCCAATGACCTCACCGGCCGAGATCGACCATGTCCCTGTCTTGAGGCAGAAGCGCCTTTCGGCATCGCCTAAGGTGACGGACAGGTCTTCGATCTCAAGGCGGTACGCCATTCCCGCGCCTCAGGGGAGCACGTCGAAGGGCATGGCAAAGACAAGCTCCCCGTCTGTCGCGTTATCATGCAATGCCGTCCAGACCTGCGGGTCAAAGAGCCATTTGCGGTATTGCGTAAGTTTCTGGCGCATCCCGTCGATGATCGACCGCCGCAGCATCGCGCTTTGCGCCCAGCGATCTTCGGTCATCTGCAAAAGTTGGCTCCGATAGGGCAATTGCTCCAGGTATTCCAGCGCGCCCCCCAGGGTATCCGCTTCAGTGTTCAAACGCCGGTCCGGGTTGGTCGCCATATCCGCGATGACTCCCCGCACTTCGGTGAAGAAGTTCAGCGCATCATCGCCGCCCTGGCTTTGCTCTCCCAGACGAATGAGATTGTCCAGCAGTTCAGCCATGGTCGCCATTTCGTTCTTGGTGATCAACAACCGAGGCTCAACCGCAAGCGATTGCGGCGCTTCGACCGCCTTGTCGCTGATCCAGCCCCGGATAACGTCCGGCGCCTGAGTGCCGCGCTGCGCTCCAAGATAAGCAAGGCGCATGGCACGACCCAGCTCAACCAGATCCTCTCCCGCTTCGTCTGCGCTCAGCAGCGCACCTTCACCGCGCGCCACGCGCACATGGTCGGTGATCGCCGTGACAAGCCGCGTCGCCACCCCTTCAAAGGCTTCTTCAGACCCGCCTTCGATCGGAAAGTAGAATAGCCGGCCCGCAAAGGTGGAAAGCGCCCGATACTGCGTTTCAGCATAGGCATGATTGGCCTGCCCGCCGTTCGGGGTTTTCAGATGCAAGGTCATTGTAACGATGTTTTTGCCCTCGGCATCCGCTTGCAATTCCTGCACACCAATCTGCGAGCGGGCATTAGGATCACGCGGGTCTTTGGGGCCTGCATCAGTTACCAGAATGATATAACGCGCGTCGATCGGATCACCTGAGGCGGATTGCGCCCAATCAATTTTGTCGATGGCGTCCTCGACGCCGGCAAGGCTGTCTTCATTGAACCCGGGAGAGTTGGCGACAGCCACACGCGCGCCGCCAATTGCATTGATGACCTCGCTTTGATCGTCCCGGCGTTTCACATCCGCCAGAATGCGGGTGCGATACTCAAGCGCCGGCACAGCCTCGATATTGTCGCGAAAGCCGACCGCACCAAAGTTCACAAGTTTCCCGATTTCGGTCCCTGCGATCTTTTGCACGGTGTTGTTCAAGACCTTCTGCGTCCGGACGATATAGGGTTCCATGGATTGCGTGGTATCGAGCACAAAAACGATGCCGACATCAAAGGAGCCCACCCCCTGATCCGCATTGCCTTGCAACTGGTTTTGCTGCGCTTGAAGCGGGACAGAGGCCACTTCCATCAACAAGATGTCTTCGTAGTTCAGGGGATGCAGATCTTCGACGAAATTCAGAATCGGCATGACATAAAGATCTTCGCGAATGTTCACGAACTCTTCGGGCTCAACGGAAACGACACCGTTTTCGCCTTGGGAAATCCCTGCCGACGCTTCAGCCAGCAGGCGTTCCTGCACTTGCGGGAGAGCTTCGTGGTTCAAAAGCCAGCGCAATTCATCCTCTGACCCGAATAGCAACTGACGTTCGCGACCGGCCGCATTTGTGAACGCGCCGACGATATTCTGTTTCCACTCCACCGACTGCGCGGTTTTGAGCCACCCCGTCGGCGCGCGTGTCGCGGAGGGGCCGACTTGCTTCCAGTCCCCTTCAACCGCGAAAACGTAATATGGCTGAAATGCCGGGACCTGTTCTTTTACCTGCCCATTTGCGCTGTCGTATAGTACTGCGGCCGGGCGCGTCAGAACCCGCTGAAAGACGGTCTTGGTGCCATCCACCAAAAGCGGCTGCGCAGCAACTGAGACAGCCCAGAAGGACAGGGCCGCGCAAATGGCCAGAAAATTCCGAAACAGCATTCCCATACCCCTAGTTACCACAATAGTCCGCTACAGCACCCTGCGCCAAAGTATCGTCCATTGTCGACATGCGATCACAAAGCGCCGCAAGTTGCTCACCCGCCGTTTCAGACCCGGCAGCAACTGCACGCGCATAGTATTCTGCCGCAGTTGCCGGAACATCATCGAATGTCAGACCGATCTGATCCTCAATGACATCCGCGTTCACCTGCCCGTCATAGACCGTGCCGAACAGCAATAGCGCGTCCGCTTCGCCTGCCGCCGCCGCCCGCTCCAGCAAGCCAAGCGCCACATCAGCCGAGGCATTTCCCGCACATCCCCGCAACGCATCGCTTTGCGCCGCAAATCCATCAATCGCTGAAAGTGCATCGATACCACAGGGGTTATCTGCGTCGGCGATGGGTTCCGGCGCGACTACAGGCTCGGCAACGGGTTCGGGCACACTATCCATTGCGAGAAACCAATAGGCGACACCGGCGGCGATGAGAACGAGTACCAAAAGCCCAATGAGCGTGCCCCCGCGGCCCTGTTTTTCGGGGCCCGCAGGCCCTTCAGCTGAGGCGGGAGCGGCAGGCTCCACCGCATTCTCAGGCTGAACGGGCTCAGGGACAGGCTCAGGTTCCGGGATCTTGGCCGTCAGCGTGCCTTTGGGCGCTTCATCTTTGAGCGTCGTGCCCATAATGCCGCCGATTTTGGCCGCACCTGGAGCTGGCACGACGTCATCGGGCCAACTCACGTCCTGCTCAGTCGTGCCCACAAACAGCTTCACGTTTGCATATTCTTCGATCTGGTTCACGATTTCCGGGCCGATCACCAAGCGGGCCTGGCCGCCTTCCCGGATGACATCATAGGGGCCAAAGAGCACTTTCACGGGCTGCCAACCGGCCTCGCCCAGATAGCGTTCGGAGTAATTGTCAAAGACAGCAACTTGCGTCGTCTCGCCCGCGAGGTCACCGTCTGGCAGGGTCAATAGCGCATATCCTCCCCGAGGATGTGCGGGATCCGGGCTGATAGAAATCACGTCGTTACCTCTCCTGAATTCCCCATCTAGGCAGCCTCAGCCCCTTCAAGGCCGCCAACAACGCGCCCGATCGCCATGTTCTGTTCGATATTGATCTCTCCGGTATCCCCGTCCTTGGCGTTGCCAACAAACAGTGCTTCGAGGGTGTAAACCCAGTCCGTCCAATAGGCTTCTGTGGCAGCACGTTGTTCTTGCGGCAGGTCAGAGGCCGTGTCCGACGTGGTGTGCGGCGCAAAGGCCTTGCGCGTTGATCCGCCTCCCAGATCAATCACAGGCCGATCTTTGTCGGACATTTTTTCGGCGCCCAGTGTGAAGACAAAGCGGTTGATTGCTTCGGCGCAGACAATCGCAGCAGGTGGAGCCTGCTTATCAACGGTCAGGCCATAGTCTATTGATTTCAATAGAGATTTAATGTCCTCAGCGATTTCGATACGCCGAAAACCATGCACAAGTTCCCGCACCAATTCCGCTGCTGCCTCCGGCGTCATACTTAGGGCAGAAAGCCGGTCCGTATCCTCGCGCAACTGGGAAAGATGCTCAATCCAGATATCGATTGCCGTATTGGCCTGAAACTCTTCGGAGGTCATTGTCCTGATCAGGCTGGCACTTTGCACGGCCGGATCAGCATTGGTCTCCGTATTGGCCGCTGCGGGCGCAGCACCCCCGCCTGGGCGATTTGGCCGCCCCGGTCGCGAGGGTCGCGCCGCGCCGCCTCCCGGACGCGCAGGCGCCGAAGGAGTTGCTGAACTTCCACTGTCGCTGATCGTCGCGCCAACGGCCTGACTGATCCTGATCGAGCTGGGGACGCGGGAAATCCGATCCTCAATCGCATCCTGATCGACGCAAAGTGCGTTGATAAATGCCCCAAACCGATGGCTTTGCAACGTCAACTCCAGACAGTCGATAATCTGTGCCGCTGCCTCCCGTTTCTCGTCGATCCGCGTTTCGATATCATCCGAAACGTAGAGGTCACGCAACTCGCCCAGAATATCATTGGTCAACTTGTCGATCTGCGCCGTGATCTGGCTGATCTTGCTTTCCGGTTTGCAGACCTTGGTCAGCTCATCCACTAGGTAGCTCACGCCACCATCGTTCAGGCCCAATGCAGCCTCCCAGGCGCGATCCGGATCTTTGAAATGTTTCTGAACCGACTCAGCTTTGAGACACCCCGCCTTTAGTTCTGCAACCCGAGCGACCTTGTCCGGCAGGATCTCCACTTCCCGGTCGTTCTCGTATTTGATGAACGCTTCGATCGGGTAGTAGGGGTTTCGGAGCCAGAAACAGTTTTGAAAGGGGGATGAGGTCGTCCACTTGTGCACCCAGGAGGTCGCGACTTTACCAAACCCCTTGATCAATGATGCATCCATGCGACGGTCAAAACGTTCATAGACCTCTGCCCCGGATGCCGTATCAATCAGGTGTTTGTCGAACTTGGTCATGACGAAAAAGAGGATGCATTCGCTTTTGGCCCGCTCGGCAGGCGTTGCCCCATGCGTCAGATCAATCCACTGCTCCACCAGACCCGGCAGGCTCAGGGTTTCCATGTTGCTGTCGGGCACGCACAGCAGCATCGAAGTGATTTCCTGATTTGCGACATAGCGATCAAAAAGGTAGGCGACCTTTCCCCGCAAGAGCATGTTGGTCACGCCCTCCTCCGGGTTCTCCAAGGTCTTCGCCAAAGGCAATTCAAAGCGATTTCGGGCGCCGGGGAAGTCCAGCAGATCCGTTTCCGCGAAAAAGTCTGACGGCTGCTCCGCCATGGGAAACACCAATTCCGCGGCCAGCGCGCAGACCACTGCACGATTAAGCTGCGCCACTTTCCCGCCCGGTGTCCGCACGGACAACAGGTCTTCGCTTTCTGGTCTGAAAAGACCGCTCAACGTGTTGACGTCAATGATGGAGGTTTCGCGTGGTTGCAACGCTTCCATCGACGCATAAATTTCTTCTGCATTGTCGATGGTTTGAAGCGCATTCGACAGCTTCACGTACAGATCCGTCAGTGGCTGATAGCCGCCCCAGAGGATTGAAAGAAAATCACCGCGATCCTTTACGGACATGCGCGGAGCGAGACTCGCGGCCTCATCCCAGAACCCGCGCAGATGGCTCGCATAGGCAACCTTTCCGAACGTGTTTTCGACATATTCGGCGATTTCGTAGATTTCCTCGAAACTCAGCCCGGGAACTTCGCCGCCACCAGCCTTACCAGCGTGTTCGGCAAAATGCGCCTTCAGATCATCCGGTTCCGGCGGTGCCTCGGACTGATCGCCGTCCTCAAAGAACGAATTGATGATGGTACGGGCTATGTCCGCCTCGCTCAGCAGATTGAGCTGTATTGGATACCCATCCGGCGTTGGCGCTTTGGTCATTGTAAACCGGGTGACCAACCCCGTGGATTCCCCGTCGCCTGCCGGGTTGACCTGACTGATGTAATCAAGCTGCCCGCCGGGGCCATTGAAGTCAGCCGTCAATCGCCCATCGCTGGGCCGCGCCAGCACAGACACAAGAAAAGATTTTCCCGCCTGGCTTGGCCCAAAGACACTGACCGACATATTGGTGCGGGCCGATTTGCCCAGACGTTCCGCCCGCCGAGCGCTCTTGCGCAACAGTTTGGTCAGGCTCTTGTGCTTCGGCCCGACCGTTTCGGCGTTTTCCTCGTGGTTGACCCATGCCAGCGCGTCCCGCGTCAGTTGCGATACTTCCACGCAGCGGTCAGCCAGTCCATTCTGATCAGTCATTGCACCGCACCATTCTCATATCCCACCATCATATTCTGTAGACCCCGGTATCGATCCAATAGTCGTCCTCAAACCCCAGCGTTTGCAGCTTGAGCGTGACCGCACTGGTCTTCATCTCGTCGCCTTCGCCATCCACCAATTCTACGATCTTGAAAGCTTCACGCAGGCTCTCACGCTTCAGCTTGGCGACGGATGTTTGTTCATCGTCATCATCGCCCTCGTCTTTCTCCAGCGTTACGGTAATCGGTGTTGGATGCTGCGGCGCGCCGGGCGTGTTCGAATTATTGAAATCAAGCCGGAACAGGGGCGTTGTCGTCCAGCGCTCCAAATCCAGTTGGCGCGACCCGATATGGACAGGCGAGAACATCTGCAGGCTGGCCATCTGGTCGCCTGACTTGCCCTTCTGGTCGAGATCGATGTCGGAGAAAAGCACACGCTCGCGCACGATCTGACCATTGCGGTCCATCTCCCCAATGAAGCGCGCGGTTGATCTCATCTGGAAGGCTTCTGTTGTCACCTTGAAGTTTGGAATCCGGCTTTCAGACAGCGCAATCAGCATCCCGCCCACCGCAACCGTGGACTTCGGGTCGCCGATGCGCTGCGTGATGGGATCGCGGAAGGGATACCAGCGCCCAGTCTTGTATTTGTGCATGGAAATCAGACGGTGCGGCGGCACAACCATCATCTCTTCGATGATGGACCGCACTGCCGGCAAGCGTGACGGACGACCCGTCAGCAACACGATATCACAACCCAGATGGTCAATCACCTCGCACATGTTGCTGAGGACTTTCTGGAAGACCTCACGTGAGATCGCATCGACATCTTCGCGCGACGTTTGCAGAACCATGTCAACCAAACGCCAGTCTGATGCTCCGCATTCGGCGGCGGCTTTTTCCAGGTATTGCAATACCTCAGGCGAGGCGTATTCCGCGATGTCGTCTTCTGCGGCATCTTCGCCGGGTATTTCGAGTGCAAGAACCTGTGCCGGATGCAGGTCGATCGCTTCGAACTCATCGGAATCCTCGGACGCCGCAAGGATCGCCTCGGCCATCGGGATCAAGACGCGGACAGAGAACTGCCGCCGGCGTTGGACGGCCTGTTGATCTTGTCCGCCCCTGTCGCCGCCGAAAAGCTCGCGCATCTTCTCAGCGACATAGGATCCACCGGCCGCCTCGATACTTTCCTGCAAACGCGGGATGACAATGGCACTGACAACCCGGTGCACGAGATCGTCGCCCGCCACGCGGAACCCTTCGCGGAAGGTCTGGTCGGGGTGCAGCACCCGGTTCGCCTCTCCGCGATAGGTGGTGATCATCAGGTCGGTCGTGCCGCCGCCAATATCAATGCAGGCAAGCCGAAGGGTCGGCTCAGGTGCAGGTTGTCCTTCTACCTGCCGCTCCTTGCCTTTGAGAGTCAGGAAAGTGTCAATACGGCCTTCGAACTTCTGGGTCAGCTCGCTGTATAGGTACACAAGCTGGGTACAGCTCGCCTCATCCCACTCAATCTTCAGCTCAGGACGTTGCGAAATGGAACTGTCGCCATCCGCGATCCCCAACATCGACCAGACAAGCTGCAGCGCGCCTTCGGTGCGCGACCGCATGATTGCCTGTTCCTGAATAGACGTCGCTGTGGGCAGGCTGAGGATGATCCGGTTCAACCGGCGTGGCAGATCGCTTTGCGCCCGACGCGACCGCGAGGCGGGATCGTTCACCTGAATAAGGGCATGGGCGATGATCTCCGCCAGCATGAAACCAAAGAGTGACGACCGTGAAAACCGTGGCCGGATCGCAGGCGTTGTGCTCGCGGTGCCGGTTTCGCGCACGCCATCCTTGATGTCGCGGCGGAGTTGTTCGATTACGTCCCCAGCCTCATTTAGGTGGCGCATGGCAGCGCGGACGGCTTTGGGCAGGTTGTTCGGATCCAGGTGGTTGTGAAAGCGCCAGTCCTGTGACACGGCCCCGTCATCCCAAAGGTAGCGTTTGGGCGAGGACAATCCCGATATGGTCTCGGTTCCCTCTTCTCCTTGCACCAAGCGGACCGCTTCCGGGCCAAGGCGTACGAAACTGGGCCACAGAAACCCGTTGCGGCGTCCGGAGCGGCTTGCAAACCGCTCATCACCAAATCGCAATTCGGCAAATTCCACCCGGCTTTCGAAAAGGCCTGAGTACATGAGTTCAGGCCGAGACAAGTCGCGGATCTCCAGCGGGAAGGACCGTGCAAGATCCACGCGGCTCTCGCCCGCGAACTGTTCGATCAGGATGCCACATGTGCGGCTGTTACCGATGTCGAGCACCAGATCGACGGATACTGGCGTGACCGCATCGCGCTCGGCCACCGTGTTCACAAAACGCATCTTGGGTGGTTTGACGGCTTTTTCGATCAGGTTGAGGAAGGCAAGAAAGCGCGCCCAGTGTTCGAATTGGTGAGGCAGGTTTTCCTCCAGCACCTGACGACCCGGGCGCTCGGCCCGCTTGTAGCTCATGAAAAGCTCTTTCAGCCAGTCCGACACCCAAAGTTGCAGGTCGATGACCGAACCGTCCTCGGCTTCTTCCAGGCGACGCAGGAACCAATCCATATGCATGGGGTCGGAAACGAGCCTGAAATCACGGGGTTTTTCGGCATCGGCCACCTCGGGCGCGATGTAGTGACCCGGCTGGCCGCCCGCCATCAGATTGGTATCAAGCGCCAATTGTACCCGGTGGGTGTGCCCTGTGTCTGAATCCGGCGTCTCAAGTTCCACGACCCGCATCCGCGCCCAGCTTGAGGGGCCGGGGTCGAACCGTTCTTCCCCACTGGGTCCGCGCTGGCTTTTCATCCGCAGGACGGGGACCGGCACCCATTTCTCAAGGAAGGGTTCCAATGCCGCAATGGGGCGCACCGAATAGGCATCATCGGTTTCGAGCGACGCCTCCAGAATGGGTTCATCACGTTCGTCATTTCCACTCAAGGGAATAAGCGTACGTTCGACCTCACCGCCTTCTTCACGTGTGACCCGCTCGATGAATTTGGAGCCCTTGACCTCGAGCATGTCGAGGTTGAAGCCGAAATCGAGCATCTGGACCCCGCTGTAGGGTACCAGTGCGACTTCCTCGCCAAACTCAACCAATTGCTTCAGTCTACCAACGCGTTCTTCAAACATCATTTTCCCTTATACCGATAGGTATATTGCCAGTTTTCGGCACCTTCCGAAACCTCGCCTTTTTGTGTCGTGACCCGATCACCTTCGCGCACTTGCAAGGTAAATCCGATGGGCCCGCTTCCTTCACGCTTGCGGTAAAGATGCACACGTACCCGGTAGTCCCCCGGTAGCGGATCGGTGAAATAAGCGTTCTCCACCGGGTTCGGTACGACCTGAAAGCCGTTCATATCCAAATCCATCACCCCGTTACACCGCGCCTTGTCGAGGAAAAACAACGTCTCGCCGCGCGGACAGGTTGTGTGCAGATCCAGATCATCCGTGCCTTCCCAAATCAGCGTAAAGGACAAATCTCCGCGCTGCGCACCCGCAGCTTCCGCCCGATTGTCCACTTCGGGATCGATGGGAAGGCTGGGCTGAATCCCAGTTGGCGGTGGCACTGTGGCCGGTGGATCAGGGATCGGGAGTTGCGCAAAATCAGGCTGGCAAAGTCGGTCCTGTATCGCGATTTCTTTTTGTACAAGCGCAATTTGATCTTCGAGCATGGCGCGTTCTTCAGCCAGAGTATCTGGTACCACTTCGACCTGCTCGCAGTTGTTCGGCAACCAAGAGACCCGCAAGGCGCAGGGTTCGATCAAAAGATAGATGGTGGCTGCGATCAGCAAGGCCAGCAGGGCCCATCCGAGCCAAACCAGCCACCACCAGATCGGACTTACACCCCCTGCTACACCGGCGGCCGCCGCACCACCCGCCGTCGCAGCCGCCATTGGTGGCGGTGCAACGTAGCCGGGGCGTTTCTCTGGAACCCGCCGATCCATGCCGGTCAAAACCCCGCGCACCGCAACTTGTTCGTCGCGCGTCCAGGCCCAGTTCACCAGAACCGGCTGCGGCGTTCCGCCCCCGTCGGGTTCGATCACAAAGATCGACTCTTCATTGGGGATTTCCAACGCGTTGGCCAAGGCTTCGCCAAGACGTTGATCATCAGCGAGCTTGGACGTCAGCAACTCGTCCGACATTTCCTTGATATCGCGCACCAGATTCTCGATCACCGCGCGCGCCGGCTCCTGATCTTCTAGTGAGGTTAGAGGGACGGCCTTGCCCGACACCGGTGCATACCAGTCGAACCGATCACCATATTGCGTAGCGACGGGTTCAGCGAATAGTGCCGCGTGGGCCGCTCCAAATCGCTGTCGCACCGTGTCACTGACCAGCTCGTAGGACCGTTGGGGCGCAGTGCCCAGCGGCTTCAGGCCTTCGGTCGAGGTGTTTGTCAGCAGCGATTCATTCATTGCGCAGCGCCATCATTGGCCAGACGCAGCTGGGACAGGTGTCGGACGCGCAACAAGCGGCGCGCAGGCCTCCCCCGTCACAACCGGCTGGGCCGGTGTGCCCTGTAGAAACGCCAGCAAGTCATCCGTGGCGAGCGCGAAGTTGAGGTTGCGCAAAGGTCCCTGCACTACAAAGGTGTTCACCCCCACAACCCGCCCACACATGTCGATCAGCGGCCCGCCTGAGTTCCCCTTGGAGATTGGCGCGGAATGCACGACGGCATTGGTCGTGGCAGAAAGCGCCTGTTCGGCATTTACCGTGCCGTCGGTCACTGTCAGGCCTGGCACTGCGGAGGCATCGCCACGTTTCAAGGCCTGAAACGCACTGTCTGTGTTCAGCACATCGCCAGGATAACCTGCGGTAATCACGGACTGTAGCCGCATCGATTCATCGCTCTGGCGGATTGTGTAGAAAGGCTGATCTGCCGCCTCGACCCGCAACAGAGCGAAATCAGCGCCCACTTCGCGCATCGGACCAAAGAGCTTCAGGATCTCAGCACGCTTGAGCCCGCCCATCGCCTTATTGGTCACAAAAAGATTGTCGGGCGTCGCACCGGCCACCACGTGATAATTGGTGATCATCAGGTTTGGTCCGACAAAGAACCCGGTGCCGGCACCCACGCCAGTCGCCGTTCCCGCAAGTACCATCGCCGTGCGCGCATCAATATGCTCCAAAAGACGCGCGGTATCTGTAATCTGTCCGTCGCCCGGGGCAACAACCACACGTTCTGGCGCGGGCGGCAAAACAGGAGTTTGCGCCCCTTTGACGATTTCGCCGCCCTGAGCCGGACCACCCTCAAGCTCTGGCGGCAGCAGCCCTTCGATCGTCATGCCGTCGGGCATCAGCAATGTGCCGTCAGCCCGGCACACCGCACCGTTCAGCGCGACGTTCAAGTCAGCAAGGCGCTGCTCCAGTGCGCGGTTGATCTCTCGCGCCGCGCGCAACGTCTCGGCGTCCGCAATGACCGGTTGGGGTCCGTCATCGGCAAAAATCCGATTTCCGGGCGTCAGCAACCATGCCAAGACACCGCCGAAGAGCAAAAGCAAAAGAACCATCGGCAACCAAGCGATCAAAGGCACACGCCCTCGCACTCTCGTTTGCTGGTCCGGCGGTATATCTCCGCCCGAACCGCCAGAAGATTTCACGGTCGACGCGGCGGCGGAAGCGGTTTTCTCAGATGCCGACGCCGTATCTGAAGCGCCAGCCGCAGACGGCACAGCGGCTGCCGTTGCGGCAGCGGTGGCTGCGGCAACTGCAGCAACCTTGTCAGCACGACGGCTTTCCTGTTCAGATTCCGTCAAAGGTGGTGGTGTTTCCATTGAGAAATATGGCCCGAGGGTATCGGCATAGTGGGCACCGCGCGCCGCAGCATCAGAGCCAGCCTCCGGCATCAAGCCCCAATTGACGAGCACCGGCTTGCCGTCAACCGACCAGATGTCCCCGGACCCGCCAATGTAAAGCGCCGCGGCTGCCAGCGCACCAACCTCGGAGTCGTCCAGCAGATCCTTTATTTTCTCCAACCCCGACCGCAGGGCCGCAGCAACGTTTTCCTGAGCGGCCGGATCAAGTTTGGAAATTGGGACACCCTGGCCGGGCCGGTCACTGTACCAAGATACCGTCGAAGCTGCCTGATCGTTGCCTTTGCTGATCAGAGGTTCGGCAAAAAGCTTAGCTACGTCCGGGCTGGCTTTGGCGGACAGCGCAGCAAAAAGCTTGTCATACTGGTCAACAGCCCGTGCGCCACCCACCTCGATACAGCGCCCTAGGTCAATGCGCGTCTTGGTCAGGAAATGTTCAGCCATCGAAGGCCCCGCTCAACAACTCGTCTGACCGAAACGGTCGACATCAATCAAAATCGGATGCTCAACATGCCTTTTCAAACGACTGCCCTCAAAGAGCGAGGAAAAACAATTCTCTACCCAAGTTGGCAAATCAGCCCCTGAACACCCACACTTTCAGATAACGGCATAAAAAAAATGGCGTCAATGAGAGTCTGGGCACAAAACCGGCGGTCTTTGTCTCGTTTTACATTGCAGGTAGTCGATCAAGGGTATCCCACACGCTATTACTGGAACAGGCGGTTATCGGGGCTAAAAAACGGTCAAAATGTACTGATTACCTGGATCACAACCCTGTAGAATCAGAAAAAAACCGTGTGTCGGAACGGCGAATCTGATTTAATTAGAGAAATTTAGGTAGATTTGATCAGGGTAAGGCTATGAAAAAAAGACATGGAATTGCAGCGGCAGTTGCCGCAACTTTAGTTATTACATCAACAACAGCTTCAGCTGACAGCAATCTGGGTGCCTTTGCGGTCGGTGCCGCAGTGGGCGCATTGATCAACAATCAGGTCGGCAAAAACCAACGCAAGAAAAGCTCGCAGCAACGGTCAGGCGCAAGCAGCTACCAGCGCCAGCAGAACCGAGAAGTGCAGGCCGCTTTGAACGGTTTTGGCTTTCCTGTCGGCACGGTCGATGGCGCGCTGGGGCAGCGGTCTCGTGCGGCCATCGCCAATTATCAATCCTATATGGGGTATCAGCCCAGCGGCTATCTTGACGACTATCAGCGTGGCCAACTCGTCGGCGCACACCAGCGTTTGCAAGCTGGCGGCGGTGCTGCTTATCCAGAGGTCGTCGCGAACGAGGGTACGAAAGGCCTTCTGAAAGCCTTTAATGATCCCTCTTATGCTGATCGCTACAGAGGCGGTATAAATAACGGACAGCAGCAGGGTGTTTACAATGACCAGGGCGCGGTCGCGCGCGCTGCAGTCGGTGGCGGCCAAGTGGCTGGCGGTCAGGACCAGCCTTTGGCATTCGCACCTCTTGCGCCTTTGAACCAGGCACCGACAGCATCCATGGCAAGCCATTGTGAACTGGTTGCCGGGATGACGCAGGCCAATCAGGGTGTCATTTTGGCCAGCAACGTCCGCGATCCGGAACAGGCGCTTGGCGAACAATTCTGTGAAGCTCGTTCCTTCGCGATGACGCAAAGCCAGGGTCTCGCAGCACAGGCGGGGCAGACAGACGCGCAACTTGCAGCGGCGTGCACGCAGATTGCAGATGCATTGGAACCTGCAAGCTCGCAAATCGGTACAGGGGACGTGAAACTTGTCGCGACCCAGGCACAACAAGTCACCAATACGATTTTCCAGGGCAACATGGACACTGCCAGCGGGTATGGGCAGATCTGCCTGGGCCTCGGGTATCGGCAGGACGATGCCAAAATGGCTTTGGGTGGTGCAACTGTCATGCTGGCGACCGGCCAGATGCCATATGCTGAGGTTATGGGGCACCACACACGCTGGGGCTTTGGAGCCACAGCATCCCCTGCGGCATCAACATCATGGTATCAGACAGCTCTGTCGTCGATGGAACAAGGGGCACAACCTGTATTTGTCCCAAGCAAGACCGCTGAGCGGAACGCCGTAATCAAAGCCTCTATCACAGGGGGCGCAGGAGGCGGCGGGCTGGCACCGCTTCAGGCCTCTGGTAGTAATGGTGGACTGGCTTTGCCTGCGCTGAACTTAGGCAACAACTAACGGCAAATAACAGCGCAATACCAGCTTTGACCAAGCGGAGCTGTCGCATATGTGCTGCGACAGCCCTATATCTGTTCTGCACATCACCAGTACCGAGGTATCTTTGGGAGATTCCGTCATGAAATGCACCAAAACTGTGTCTGCTGCTCTGATTGGAGCAATACTGACCACATCAAGCCCGGCGCAGGCGAGCGACGCGGGCAAAATCGCCGTCGGCGCAATTGCGGCCCTGGGCATTTACTCGATACTTAAGAACAAGAACAACGGTCAGGCGCAAGCCGCGCCTGCGCCTCGCCAACAACCAGCCCCGCCAAGGAATACCTACAACCCTGTGCGCGAGGAAAACCGTCGCCTGCAATCGGCGCTGAATGGTGTTGGTTTCAATGCGGGCGGCGCGGATGGGATTGTGGGTCCACAGACACGGTCCGCCATATCCGCATATCAGGCCCACATGGGTTTCCCTGTTTCCGGCGAATTGAATGCCTTTCAGCGTGAGCAACTGCTCGGAGCCCATCAACAGATCAAGAACGGAAGCGCTGCGGCCCGTTTCCCGGAAGTTAATCGCAAAGAAGGTCCGCAAGGGCTGGTCAAAGCGTTGCAAGACCCCGGCTATGCCGACCGCTTCGGGCAGCAACCCCAACCACAGTTAGCGAATACACCTGCACCGAGCGGCAATGATGATCTGGTTCTTCCGCCATCGCTGGCCGAGTCAAACCCTGTACAAATCAGCACGTCGTCGATGGCCGAACATTGCGAACTGACCACGGGCATCATGCAGGCGAACGCAGGACCTGCGATCGTAAACAACATCGCTGACCCGGATCAGGCGCTGAGTGAGCAGTTCTGCGATGCCCGATCCTATGCGATCACCCAAGGCAACGGCTTGTTGGATCAGCTGGATGGCAAGACTGCGGAATTTACAGATTTTTGCACTAAAATCGCCGCGCGGCTTACCCCAGCGATTGCCGAAATTCCGAGCGGTGACACCAAGGCAGTAGCCATCAAGGCGCAGGAAATCATGGAACCCGTATTTCAGGGAGACTCGGCCGCTGCAGCCACCGCCGGGCAGATTTGCCTTGGCATCGGATACCGCCAGGACGACTCCGAAATTGCGCTTGGGGCCGCGACGATGATGCTCGCATCCGGAAAATTGTCCTATAACGAGCTTTTCGGTCACCACACACGCTGGGGATTTGGGACGGCAACGGCCAGAGACACGTCGCAGCAGTGGTATCTGAGCGCGATCACTGCGATGGATCAGGGTGCTGAACCCGCATTCTGGCCCAGCAAATCGACACAACGCAATGAAATCATCCGCCAGGCGCTGGCGATGCCTGACACCCAAGTTGGCGGCCTTAAGGTTCCTGAATTGAACCTGCGCTCCAACTGATCGGCGTCCAAATCGAAAAAGAGCCCGCCGGTTCGGACCGGCGGGCTCTTTTTTAGTTCCTGATAAATTGATCAGGTCTGTTTATTCAGCGCGTCGCGGATTTCGAGCAAGACATCCAGCTCAGAGGGTCCTTTTGGCTCTTCCGCTTCAGGGGCTTCTTCTTCTGTGGCGGCATCCTTCACCCGGTTGACCATTTTGACCAACATAAAGACGACAAACGCGATGATCAGGAAGTTGATGACCGCCATGATGAAATTGCCAATCGCAAAGACCGGTGCGCCGGCTTCCTGCGCTGTTGCGAGCGACGCGTAGGTTTCGCCGTCCAAGGCATAGAACCACCCTGAAAAGTCGATACCCCCGGTGAAAAGCGCGATGAAAGGATTCACCAGATCAGCCACCAATGAGCTGACAATTGCGGTGAAGGCCGCGCCAATGATGATACCCACGGCCATGTCCATGACATTGCCCTTGGCGATGAAGTTCTTGAATTCCGTGATCATAATGTCTTTCTCCTGTTGAAGCCCAATTCGTGTCATTTCGTTCTGTGCACGATCTCACAGGGCTTACCGCATCTATAGCGATGTTTTTCGAGGGGAAAATCATTAAATCTGCAGCATAAACACTCAGGAGACACTCAATGTTCGATCTCGGCTCACACCCCATCACCCGAAAATGGCCTGCAAATGACCCCAGCGTGCTGCAGCTTTATTCCTTCCCCACACCAAATGGCGTCAAGGTATCAATCGCATTGGAAGAGATGGGCATCCCTTACGAGGCCCATACCGTGACGCTGGCAGACGCCGACGTCAAAAGCCCCGAATTCCTGGCCTTGAACCCCAATAACAAGATACCTGCGATCATTGACCCAAACGGGCCGGACGGCCAGCCTCTCGCGCTGTTCGAAAGCGGTGCAATTCTGATCTATCTAGCTGAAAAATCAGGAAAGCTTCTGGGCGATTCCGCTCATGATCGGGCAAAGATCATCCAGTGGCTGATGTTCCAGATGGGCGGTCTGGGACCAATGCTTGGACAACTTGGCTTCTTTTACAAATTCGCCGGATCCGAATGGGAAGATAAGCGCCCGCAGCAACGCTACATCAATGAAGCCAAGCGGCTGCTTGCGGTTTTGGATGGCGCGCTTGAAGGTCAGGAATGGATCGCTGGATCGTTTTCAATCGCAGACATCGCAATTGCACCCTGGATCAATGCGCTTGAGTTCTACGGTACAAAAGATGTCCTGGACTATGCAAGCTACAAGAACGTTATGGCCTACAGGGATCGGTTCTACGCCCGTCCGTCAGTTCAAAAAGCCAAAGATATCCCGCCACGGAATCCGTAGGCGCGCTTTCCCGGCGGCCTGCACTGCACGCCGCCGGGGAAATCCTATCAGGATGGCAGTTTTCCAGTCAGAACGTAGGTGAGGATCTGCACAACCTGTGACGGCTCCTCTGCGACGGCGAGTGCTGCTGCGTCCACCTCTTTCAACGCATGGGCATGTTCGGGGCCATGCAGAATAATCAGGGATTTCCCCAGCGCCGACGCGTAGCCTGCGTCGAAGGCCGCATTCCATTGTTTGTATTGCTGACCAAACCGCACCACGACAACATCCGCGCCTTCAATGCCTTTGCGGGTGCGGATCGCATTGACCATCGCCCCTTTATGGTCATGCCAATACTTGTTTTCTTCGGTGCCCAGGATGGCCACACCGCAATCATCACTTGCGTCGTGATCTGTCACCGGGCTGTCAAAGGACACATCGAGCCCCTTCGCACCGTCAACGATCTGTTCCCGCCAGTCGGTATGAATCTCACCGGACAGATAGACTTTCAAGGTCATGTCGTTCCTCACTCTGGTTGAATGGGCCATCCCGCCCTGTCGTGGCACTTAGGGCAGGCAAATAAAAAGTCGCGTTACCCGCGCAAAGTGCCGCCCGTTGCTTTCGTGACTTTCTCGATCACTTTGGCACTTACTGCCTCAATGTCTTTTTCCTTCAGCGTCTCAGACACTGGTTGCATGCGTACGGTCAAGGCAAGGGATTTCTTGCCGTCCCCCAAAGCACCGCCGATGAATTCATCAAAGACATGGACATCCTCGATCAGCGCTTTGTCTGCACCTTTGGCTGCATTCACCAAAGTCAACGCTTCGACGTCGGCATCCACGACAAACGCGAAGTCGCGTTCTACTGCTTGCAGATCGCTGATGGTGAGGGCTGCACGCGTTGCACCTGCCTTGCGTGGCATCGGAACTTCTTCTGGCCAGAGCGTAAAGCCCATTGCGGGGCCTTTGACGTCCATTTCGGCAAGAACCTTTGGATGGATCTCGCCAAAGATGCCAAGCACTTTCTTGGGGCCCAAGCAGATCTTGCCATGCCGACCGGGGTGCCACCATGGGGCAGCGCCCCGCAAAATCTGAACTTTTGCGGGCGCTCCAATTGCGGCGAGGACCGCCTCGGCGTCCGCTTTCACATCAAAAACGTCTACCGGACGCGATGCGCCCAGCACATCCTTTGGTCCAGTGCGGCCAACCAGAAGCCCACTCACAAGAAGATGTTGCTCACCCGGTTCACCGCCGTGAAAGGCGGGTCCAACTTCGAAGAGCGCCAGGTCATTGTAGCCGCGCGCCTGATTGCGGGCGGCGGCCTGCAAAAGCCCTGGCAGGAGCGCGGGCCGCATATGGCTCATGTCGCTGCTGATCGGGTTTTCCAACATCGCAGCATCATTACCACCGCCGAACAGGGCGGCGGAAGCGGCATCAATGAAACTATAAGAGACGCATTCGTTGTAGCCCAATGCCGCACAGGTGCGACGGGCCATGGCCTCGCGCCGCTGCAAGGGAGACAAGATCGGGCGTGGCACACCATCATTTAATCGCGGCAGCGGTGTCCCCTTTAGTTTTGTCAGCGAAGCGACGCGGGCCACCTCCTCCACCAGATCCGCCTCGCCCATCACGTCAGGCCGCCAGCTGGGCACATGTGCCATGTTGCCTTCCAGACGGAATCCGAGTGCCGTCAGCGTCTGGCGTTGTTCACTTTCGGCAATTTCCATGCCGACAAGCGATTGCACTCTTGCGGCGTCAAGTTTGTAAGTGCGGTTTGTATCCGGGATTTTGCCAGCAACGATCACCTCGGAAGGCTCACCGCCTGCATACTCCAAAATCATCCGGGTGGCGTGCTCGATCCCATAGGGAGTCCATTCCGGGTCGATGCCGCGCTCAAAACGGTATCGGGCGTCCGAATTGATCTTGAGAGCCCGCCCTGTATAGGCCGTGCGGATCGGATCAAAATAGGCAGCCTCGATGAAGACACTGGTGGTTTCATCGGTACACCCGGTAGCCAGACCACCCATGACACCCGCGATACTCTCCACGTTCTCCGCGTCTGAGATCAGCGTCATGCCTTCGTCAAAGGTGTATTCTTTCTCATCCAGCCCCACGAGGGTTTCGCCACCCTTGGCGCGGTGCACTCGAAGGGCGTTGCCCTTGACCTTATCCGCATCAAATACGTGCAGCGGGCGGTTGCGGTCATAGGTGAAGAAATTGGTCACATCCACAAGGAAGGAGATGGGGCGCAACCCAATCGCGCGCAGCCGATCCTGAAGCCACTGCGGGCTCGGGCGATTGGTCACGCCACGGATCAGACGCCCGTAGAAAACAGGGCATTGGTCGAGCGTATCCGCTTCGATGGTAACGGTGATCGGGCAGGCAAACTCCCCTTCCACCGCATCAACGTCCCGGGCTTTCAGTGTTCCAAGTCCACGCGCTGCCAGATCGCGTGCAATACCGCGTACGCCGAGCGCATCGGGGCGATTGGGGGTGATGGCGATCTCGATCACCGGATCAACCTTAGCGGGATCATTTTCCGCCAGCCAATCCACAAAGGACTGACCGACCTCACCTGATGGCAGCTCGATGATGCCGTCGTGCTCGTCGCTCAGTTCCATCTCCCGTTCAGAGGCCATCATGCCGAAGCTTTCGATGCCCCGGATTTTGCCAACGCCAATCGTGGTATCGATGCCGGGCACATAGACGCCCGGTTTGGCGACAACGACCGTGATGCCTTCGCGCGCGTTTGGCGCGCCGCAAATGATCTGTTTCACGCCTTCGTCCGTCTCCACCTGGCAGACACGCAGGCGCTCCGCATCGGGGTGCTTCTCGGCGGACTTTACGTAGCCGATGGTAAAATCACGCAACCGTTCGGCGCGATCCTCGACACCTTCGACCTCTAGTCCAAGGTCGGTCAGCGCATAAAGGATCTCGTCCAATGTGGCTTTTGTGTCCAGATGGTCTTTCAACCAGGAGAGCGTGAATTTCATGGGTCTTCACCAAGGCTACGGAGTTGTCGCGCCGTGATAGACCAAACGGAAGCGGGGGAAAACCCATTGCCGCTCTTGCATCAGAAGTTAGGGATAGGAGGGCGGCAACCCTAGCAACTCATCCAACTGCCGGGCGATCCAACCATGCGGGATGAAATGCCCGCCAGGATGCAGGTCGAGCGTGACACGCCCCCGCGCGCAATCCCATGTGGTGCTCTCCAACATCAGAAACGGGCGTTGTTGCCATTGCCCCATCGCCGTGCCGTCCCCGCAGCCATAGGCTTCGCGCCAGAGATAGACCGGATAGGTCGTATCGCCTCCCGGCCCCATTGGAAAATCCATCACCGTGTCATCCAACCCATGCACATGGCGTACTTCTGCGGGGGCTTCCGGACAGGTCTCTCGCTGGTCGAGAGAGCCAGAGATTGCCAGCAGCGCTGCGACCCCTGCACCTTGTTCACAAACATATCGCCACGCCATCGCAGAGCCAAAAGAATACCCTGAGACATAGATACGTTGCGGATCGATCGGGTAGTTCTTTGCCACATCCTTCAATACTGCAGAGGCAAAAGGCACGTCGGGTGTCGTGTCGGTCCAGAAGTTCCATGTCCGGCGCGCGCCATTTGGCGCGACCAGCAGAACCCCGCGCTTTCGAGTAGCACTTGCGATGCGGTTATGTCGGATCACCAGCGAGCCTTGCCGTTGCCATCCGTGAAAGTGAAGCAGGACCGGCAATGCCGTCTCGCCGTCCCAATCGTCCGGCACCAGAAGATGATAGCTTCTATCGCCGACCTTGCAGGGGATTTCTCCACCGCAGGCCTCTTTCCAAGGCCCCATGGCCGCGACCGCAGTCGCGCTGCAATACACTAAACCTAAAATACCTAACTTGAAACCTCGCATAGTCGTGATTTGGCTCAACACCTGCCAGATTGCCTTACCCCATGATGTCAGGCAAGTTCCCAAAATTAATACGTTTCTCTGTGAGATAGGATACTCTAACTAGCTAGAATAGAATAGAATAGAATGGGAAAGCCGGTAGAAATAGGAAATAAACAACGCTAGGATATTCAGTCCGAATATCGTCAGGCTAACGACTACCAGACGCCGTGCGGAATTCAACAAATCGTGCCTAGCCTCAACTTCTGTCTCAACGTGTTCTCGAAGAGTGTTGAATGCAGTGAGTGCCAACTCTTCAAATTCATCAAAATTTTTTTTATTGTTACAGCATGACAAATAATTCTCTTCAGCCTTAATTCGTAATTTGGCACGTTTTGGCTCTATGGAATTCGTCATCTTGTCGAGCAATCCCAAAATTGACAGTGCTTTTGCCTCCCGGCCTCGCCACTGGCCGGGATCGAAGCAGTTTTCCATGTCAGAAAATTGTTTTGTTAGCTTCGGCTCCTGAATGTCAACCAAGGTTCGCATGCACTCCAGCGCGTTCACAACCGACAATACAAGAAAGATCACTCCGGCAGCTGAAGTTGTCACAACTACGTACCGGATCTTCTCGTTCTTGAATAGTTGTTGATCGCCCACAAAAATTAAGAAACCGGCAATGAGCAAAGCTGAAATTGTCAGCAATCCTATGCTTTTGTTGTCTAAATAGTCCAGATTTGCACGATGATCAGCCCAGTTTCTTAAGTGAGGGTAGTAGTGATACTTCTGTCTAAAATCTGCGCGTAAAATTTGAGAACGTGTCGGTTTAAACTCTTCCGCTTCCCGCATGAATAAACTCCCAATAGCAACGTTCGCAGCTTAGGTATCAAATTTCATCGCGACAACCCGCCATGCAGCGTCGGCTGATCCAAGCTTGCAAACCCATAGTGACGCAACCAGCGCAGGTCTGAATCGAAGAACGCGCGCAGATCCGGGATACCGTATTTCAGCATCGCGATGCGGTCGATCCCCATGCCAAAGGCAAAGCCCTGCCAGGCCTCGGGGTCGATACCCCCCGCCGCCAGCACCTTGGGGTGCACCATGCCGGAGCCCAGCACTTCGAGCCAATCGTCACCTTCGCCGATGCGCAACTGTCCGTCGATCCACGAGCACTGGATGTCCACTTCCGCCGAGGGTTCGGTGAACGGGAAATGCGACGCGCGGAACCGCGTCTTGATGCCGTCGATCTCGAAGAAGGCGGCAAAGAATTCCTCCAACACCCATTTCAGGTTCGCCATGGAGATATCCTTGTCGATCGCCAGCCCTTCAACCTGATGGAACATCGGTGTGTGAGTCTGGTCGTAGTCCGCACGGTACACGCCACCCGGGCAGATGATCCGCAATGGGGCGCCTTCGGCCTCCATGGTGCGGATCTGCACGGGGCTGGTGTGGGTGCGCAATACATGCGGCGGGCGATTGTCGCCTTCAGCGCGGTGCATGTAGAAAGTGTCCATTTCGGCGCGCGCAGGGTGGTGGCCCGGAATGTTCAGCGCGTCAAAGTTGTACCAATCCGTATCAATGCGCGGCCCTTCCGCGACCGAGAAACCCATTTCACCAAAGATCGCTGTGACTTCTTCTGTGACCTGGCTGATCGGATGAATGGTCCCGCGCGGGCGCACACGCGAGGGCAAGGTCACATCCAGCCATTCGTCGCGCAGGCGCGCATCAAGTGCGGCATCCGCCAGTGCGGATTTCTTGGCATTCAGGGCCGAATTGATCTCATTCTTCAGCGCGTTCAGCGCCGGGCCCGCAACCTGACGTTCTTCCGGCGTCATCTTGCCTAGTTCGCGCATCTTCAAGGCCACTTCGCCCTTCTTGCCAACGGCTGCCAGACGGATCGCTTCAAGCGCGCTTTCATCCCCAGCATCGGCGATCTGGGAAAGGTACTTTTGTTTCAGGTCGTCCATCGTCTCACAGTCCGTCGCTAACGCAGTCGCAGTGGACCTACCAGAACCGCGCGCAAACGCAAGTCAGAGCAGCGGTTGCGCCAATGAGGGTGTCGCGACATTCAGGAAAATGAAGGTTAGTATGGGACACCTTGAGTTTCTCACGCTCGGCACAGACAACTGGCGCGGATGGGAATATCCGCCCGCGCCACTGCCTGATCCAACAGCGCTTTGATATGGACGCGCTCGACATCCTCACCCCGCCGCAGGAGGCACTCGTGCAGCCCATGCAGGGCCCAGACGTTGCGGGGATTCTGGCTCGGACGCGGCAACTCGCCGTCCAACCCAAGGTCCGCACGATAGACGGCTTCGGCTTCATTAATTTCGCCTGCTTCCATCAGCAACGCGCCCAATGCGTGCCGCGAGGGCTGCGGCCACGACCATGGCTCTTCGTACATCAGCCCGTCGTCAAGACGCACCGACGCGCGCAGATGATCCAGTCCTTCCTCATGGCGACCTGCCTTGAAGGCGATCTCGCCCCGTATCATCTGTTCGGCGACCGCCAGCACATCCCGAGCCGTGTTCTGAAAAAGCATACGTTCTTCAGGCACCACGGCGTATGCGGCGTCAAATGCCTGACCCGCGTCCTTAGCTTCATCGTGCCTGCCCAGATTGGCTAGCGCCACCGCACGCGCGTAGAGGATGAGCGCGTTTGTTGTCGTGTAGAGCGTTTTGTCTTCCGGGAGTTCCAAATCGAGTATCTCTTCCCACATGCCAAAGCGGATGTAGACATGCGGCAAGGCCGCCACGAAGGTTTCAAACAGATCGGGATAGACGCGTACTACTTCATCGGGCACCTCGCCCCGCAGCCGTGTTGCAGCAGCCAATGCGGCAGATTTCTGACCAAGGAACATTGCGCCATAAAGCGCAAAATGGAGGTTGTGGATGCGGTAAAGCGCATAGAAATTTGCAGCGCCCGCATAAGCTTTGAAACGCTCATCTACCTTGGCGGCAGCAAGATTTCGCGCGAGAACACTCTGATAATCACCACACAACACGTCGATATGCGTCGCCATATGCACCAAATGTCCGGCGTCCGGGACGAGCCCGTTCAGTCGATCCCCGTGACGCAACGCGCGTTCGGGGTGCGGGGACATCTCCATCAGGTGGATATACATGTGCAGGAGCCCCGGATGATCCCAGGCACCCGGCGTTTCGGAAAAGGCGCGTTCCAAAACCGCCATGGCGGTCAGTGTATCAGCTTCCGGATTGGGCACCCCTTTCCAGAAATCCCAAAGCCGCCAGGGCGTCCGGTTCATCATCGCCTCGACATAGACAAAGGCGATATCCAGATCTTCGGGATAGGCCTCATAAACTGGTTTCATCGCAGCAGCGAGACGGTCGTTAAAGGGTTGAAACTCTTCGATTTCCGCATCTTGCGGATACCGCGTGGCAAGTGCCTCCAAAAGGGCGCGTTCCTCAGGAGCTAAGTCTTCCAGTGCGAGACCTGAGCCAAGCGCCGCATGCGCGCAAGCCAGCGCCGGACTTTTTTCCTCTGGCGTAAAAACCTCCCATGGCTTGTTGTAATTTGGGCCGATCGCATAGGCGATGCCCCAATGCGCCAACGCGCAGGCGGGATCAGCTGCAATCGCTTTTTCAAAACAGACAATGGCTTCTTCATGATTATAGCCGAAAAGCCAGACGAGCCCTCGGTCAAACCACGTTTGCGCATCGGGTACGGCGCTTGCCCGGCGGCTGTACCGCCCCAGATCGAAATACTCTGCCATGAAATTCTCCTAGCTAAAATCAAGAGGAGATTACTGCAGTTACAATTCTGCGCAAATCGAACAGTTTAAAAATCTGACTCCAGTTAGAACATGTAAAGGCACAACCAATCCGCAGTCAGCGCCGGTTTTTCTGCCCCTTCTATTTCGACTGCTACCCCAAACCGCAGCATCCAACCCTGCCCGCGGGGTTGCGCGTCATCCAGCGTGAAGTGACTGCGGATACGGGCGCCGCCGGGTACGGGTGCAATAAAGCGGATACGATCGAACCCATAGTTCAGCGACGCGGTTTCACCCTCCATCTTGGGCAACACCTGATAGGACATGGCTGAGAGCATCGACAGCGTAAGGAATCCATGCGCGACGGTGCCTTGGAACCCGGCGGCGCGGCCCTCTTCCGCATCAAGATGTATCGGCTGCCAGTCTTCTGTGAGATCAGCGAAGGCATTAATCCGTGGTTGCGAAATCTCTACCCAGTCTGAGCTGCCGAGCTCCTGCCCAATTTGTTGAGGTAGTTCCTCGCGTGACAGCATCGGCTACACAGCCTTTTTCAGGCTCTCTTCCAGATAGATTTCACGCAAACGGGGTGCCACGCGTCCCGGCACGCCTTCCCCAAGGCTGACGCCGTCAATCTCGACGACAGGCATTACGAAGGTCGAAGCCGACGTGATGAAAGCTTCATCCGCTTCCTTTGCTTCGTCGATGGTGAAGTTACGCTCTTCCACCTCCATCTGCGCCTCGCGGGCAAACCGCAACACAGCGGCGCGCGTGATTCCGTGGAGGATATCGTTTGACAGGGCCCGCGTGATGATCTTGTTGCCTTTGACGATATAGGCATTGTTCGACGTACCTTCGGTGACAAAGCCGTCTTCAATCATCCAGGCGTCATCCGCGCCGGCCTTCTTGGCCATCATCTTGCCCATTGAAGGGTAGAGAAGCTGCACAGTCTTGATGTCGCGTCGCCCCCAGCGGATGTCATCAATGCTGATGACCTTCATGCCCTTCTTGGCTGCCGGGCTATTGGCAAGGCCCGGCTTGTTCTGAGTGAACAGCACGACAGTGGGCTCGGTCTCATCGGGATCGGGAAAGGCAAAATCCCGGTCGCCGGGCGCGCCACGCGTAATCTGAAGGTAGACCATCCCTTCATCGATTTCATTGATACGTACCAATTCCCGATGCACATCGAGCAGGTCTTCCTTTGAGATCGGGTTGCGCATGTCCAGGGCGTCCAGTGACCGTTGCAAACGCACCGCGTGGCCGTCGAAATCAATAAGCTTTCCACCCAGAACCGATGTCACCTCATAGACACCATCCGCCATGAGAAACCCGCGGTCAAAAATGGAAACGCGCGCCTCGTTCTCAGGCAGGTAGTCTCCGTTCACATAGACAGTCCGCATCGGTTTTCTCCTTTACTCAGTCCTGCCGCCGGTCCGCGCCGCCGCAGTGTTGTGCCACATCTAGGGCGGTTAGACGCCCCGACGCAAGCAGGTGTTGCATCGCCAACGCAACTGACATCGCATCTCCACGTGCATCATGCGCAGGCCCCGGGTCGTTAAGTCCGAAATGTGCGCAGATCGTGTTGCTGCGCAATGTCTCGACAACTTCTTGGGGCTCGCCGGCCTGGACCACAAGCGGCACCGCAGACCGAAAGCGTGTAGCGGGAATTGGCGACATCTCATCCCGCACAAAGAGGCTGGCGGCAAGGCTCAACAACTCATCCTTGCCCCAGGCCAAGAGCGGATCGCCGTCCGCAAACGTGCTAAGATCACGCAAGGCATCACAGAGTTTTGCACCCTGCGATGTCAGTATGTCCTCTGTGATACCTGTGAGCGTTGTGACCAAGGGGTGCAAAGGCACGCGGGCCCCATCGCGATCAAGTGGCAACACATACCACCCCACCGGCGGCGACACTATAAAAGGGGCTTCCAGCGATAGCCGGACTGCCCCGATCTGGATCGTCAAAGGGTCGGGGTCCGACGGACCGCACCAAAACCTTTGCGGTGCGCCGGGCGCTGTCAGGAATTCACAATCATAGATGACAACCGACTTCAACATCATCCCCACAGCGCTGCATCCGGCGGGTGGACACCTGCCGCGTCAAAACGCAATGGCACCGGTCGATCTTCGGCCAGCAGAAGCGGGCCATCAAGGTCAGTTACAAGCGCCCCTTGTGCAACAAGCGTTGCCGGGGCCATTGCAAGGCTTGAGCCGACCATACAGCCGACCATGACGTCATACCCCAAGGCCAAAGCATCGCGGCGCAAAGCCAATGCTTCCGTCAAGCCACCTGTCTTGTCGAGCTTGATATTCACGACATCGTATTTGCCCTTCAGGCCGGGCAAGCTGGCGCGATCATGGCAGCTTTCATCCGCGCAGACCGGCACCGGGCGCGCCATGCCCCGCAGCGCCTCATCCTCTCCGGCTGGCAAGGGCTGTTCGACGAGCGCCACGCCTAACCGCACCAGGTGCGGGGCGAGATCGGCGTAGACCTCTGCTGACCAGCCCTCATTTGCATCCACGATGATCTTGGAGCTTGGCGCGCCGGCCCGAACCGCTTCCAATCGGGGCATGTCATCGGGCGTCCCAAGCTTGATCTTCAAGAGTGGACGGTGCGCATGTTCGGCCGCCTGTGCACGCATCTTCTCGGCGGTATCGAGCGACAGGGTATAAGCGGTGATCTCCGGCTCTGGCGCTGCGAGACCAGCCAACTCCCAGACCCGCCTGCCCGCGCGTTTTGCCTCCAGGTCCCACAAGGCACAGTCGACGGCATTCCGCGCAGCCCCTGCAGGCAATAAGTCATAAAGCGCCTCCCGCGAGATTGCGTCCGGCAATGCTTCGATTTCCTGAGTCACACTTTCCAGCGTCTCCCCATAGCGGGCATAGGGAACACATTCGCCCCAACCGGTAACTGCGCCGTCCGTGATCCGCACCGTGAGCACTTTTGCCTCCGTCCGGGATCCACGACTGATCGTGAAGACCTGGGCCAGTGGAAACACGTCGCTGGAGACTTTTATTTTCATTGCCAAACTTTCAACTTCACACAGATGCCTGTTCATCTCCGCCGTGCTCGCGTGCCAGATCTTACAACTCTGAAAGAGCATCCACCAGCTTGCCTGCCCCGAAACGGAACGGGTCTGTGGCAGGAAGGTTCATACGATCCTCAATTTCTTGCAGACAGGCCTTTGCCGCATCCTCGTCCAGCGCCTTGGTGTTCACAGACACGCCCGCCACCTGACAAGCAGGGTTCGCAACACGCGCCAACGGCAAGGCGGTGTCCCGCAATGTCTCAAGCGATGGCAGCTTATAGTGCGGCAAGCCGCGCATGTGGGTTCGGGTCGGCTCATGGCACAGGATCAACGCATCCGGCTGCCCGCCGTGGATCAGCGCCATCGTCACACCGGAGTAAGACACATGGAACAGGCTGCCCTGCCCTTCGATATGATCCCAATGGTCTTCATCGTTGTCAGGTGTGAGATACTCAACAGCGCCCGCCATGAAATCCGCGATCACAGCGTCAAGCGGAACGCCCTTGCCGGTGATCAGGATACCGGTTTGACCGGTCGCACGGAAATCGGATTTCATACCACGCGCGACCATCTCTGCATCCATCGACATGGCGGTATACATCTTGCCACAGGAACAATCTGTTCCGATGGCCAAGGCCCGTTTGCCCTGACGTTTTTGACCATTCGCGATCGGGTAAGCCACAGTTGGAATGCGCACATCATGAAGCGTTCCGCCGTTGACCCGTGCTGCCGCCTGCAGTTCATCCTCATTGCGCAGCAGATTGTGGAGACCTGCGGCGATGTCATACCCCATCTGCAGCGCCTTGACCAAAACCACTTTCCATTCGGCGGAAATGAACCCACCGCGATTGGCGACACCAATCACCAGCGTCTTGGCGCCCGCCCGCAAGCCCTCTTCCAACGTCATGTCGGTCAGACCCATATCCGCACCGCATCCTGGCAGCCGAATTTGACCCACCGCGTTTTCTGGACGCCAGTCCTTGATTCCCTGCGCGACTTTAGCGGCCAGTTGGTCCGGCGCGTCCCCGAGGAACAACAAATAAGGTGTCTGAATCATTTGGGCGGTCTCCTGTCATACGTGTCGCCCGAAATTCGCCGAAAACACGTGCAAAGACATCGCGAATTCTTGTCGGATGGGCAAAAAAGCAGAAGATTCTTCGACGAAACCGCATCTGTGTCGAATTAATGTGCGACGCGTTACCGCTTGTCACCTCTCTTTCTTGCTGCGGCAGCGAAATGCACTTGCAGCAAGTTGCGCAATTTAATACCAGATGGGCAGCTGAGCATGAAATAAAATTACGCAAAGGATCGCCATGAGTTTCCGTTTACAGCCGACCGCCCCTGCTCGTCCAAATCGCTGCCAGCTCTTTGGCCCGGGGTCCCGCCCTGCGATTTTTGAAAAAATGGCGGCATCGGACGCGGATGTTATCAACCTGGATCTCGAAGACAGCGTTGCGCCATCGGATAAAGAAAGCGCGCGAGCCAATGTGATCCAGGCGATCTCGGACGTGGACTGGGGCACCAAGACGCTTTCGGTGCGGATCAACGGGCTCGACACCCCCTACTGGTATCGCGACGTGGTAGACCTGCTGGAACAGGGCGGTGACCGGCTGGACCAGATCATGATCCCGAAAGTCGGCTGTGCTGCGGATATCTATGCGGTGGACGCACTGGTCACAGCCATTGAAGCCGCCAAGGGGCGCAGCAAGAAGATCACTTTTGAAGTTATCATCGAATCCGCCGCAGGCATCGCGCATGTGGAGGAGATCGCTGCGGCCTCTCCGCGAATGGCGGCGATGAGTCTTGGCGCTGCGGATTTTGCAGCCTCCATGGGAATGCAGACCACAGGCATCGGTGGCACGCAGGAAAACTACTACATGCTTCACGAAGGGCAGAAACACTGGTCCGATCCTTGGCATTGGGCGCAGGCCGCGATTGTCGCCGCGTGCCGCACCCATGGTGTGCTGCCGGTTGACGGGCCTTTTGGTGATTTTTCCGATGATGACGGCTTTCGTGCGCAAGCGCGTCGGTGCGCCACCCTGGGCATGGTCGGCAAATGGGCAATCCATCCCAAGCAGGTGGCACTGGCCAACGAAGTCTTCACCCCGTCAGACGAAGCGGTCGCCGAGGCGCGTGAAATCCTTGCCGCCATGGAGGAAGCAAAAGCCAAAGGCGAAGGAGCAACGGTCTATAAGGGGCGATTGGTGGATATCGCCTCGATCAAACAGGCCGAAGTCATCGTGCGACAGTCCGAGATGATAAACGGCTGACGCAAGCTTGATTTGCCACGCCGAACGAGATGTGGCGCAGTGTGGTTTCCAGTTTCGGGAGGTTCCATGCGCCACTTTTTGATATCAGCCCTGCTTTTTACGATCACCTCAGTTCTGTTGGTCTTGCCAGCAGAGGCAGATATTGCACCGCGCCCAGGGTGGGTCGTGATCCAAACGGATAAGGAACACGATGCCCTGTTGGCAGACCTGAAAGCCGCAGTGAAGGCCCATAAGATGGGCGTCGTCACGCAAGCCGGCCCGACTGCGACGGCACGCAAACGTGGCATCACAATCCCCGAAAATCGGGTGGTTGGCGTCTTCAACAATGACTTCGCTGTCAAAGTGCTGGCGACATCGACCGCTGCCATGATCGAAGCCCCAATCCGGTTTTACGTCACTGAGAACGCCGATGGCAGTGCGACGCTCTCTTACAAAACACCCAGTTTTGTCTTTGGACCCTATCTCGACGACGGTGGCCAAGCGTTGGAAAAACTGGCTGGGGAACTCGACGGGGTATTCGCCAATATTGCCGCGGATGCGTCAGGCTAAATCCGATTTCACGCCCGCTGATCCTTAGGCGAGCCCATCACGACATAGGATGTGATAGAGCTGACCTGCGGCATAGCACCGAGGATATCCGTGTGAAAAAGCTTGTAGGCTGGCAGATCAGCGCATTCGACCCTGAGCAGATACTCAATTGTGCCGGTCGTATTGTGGCACTCCCGCACCTGCGGCGCACGTGAGATGGATCGCTCGAAAGCTTCCTGGCTGGCTTTGGAGTGATCCCGCAGGCCAACACCGATATAGGCAACGAAACCGCTTCCCAAAGCAGCGCGGTCCAGTATCGCCCGGTATCCTTTGATGATGCCACGACGCTCCATTTCCTGCACACGCCGCAGACAGGCTGAAGGCGACAGCCCGACACGTTCCGCCAGCTCGATATTACTGACGCGACCGTTTCGCGACAGCTCCAGCAATATTTGCTCTGATTTTGGATCCAGATCGCTCATTCATTGCGAATAATGCTCCAATTTGACGCGTTACGCAACAAATCACATGACGAAACGGGCAATCATTGCAGTATGAACATCGAGACACTCACCGCATTGACCGTTTTTGCCTTTGTCAGCTCCGCAACTCCGGGGCCAAACAATCTGATGTTGATGGCGTCGGGCGCTAACTTCGGTTTTGGACGCTCCATCCCGCATATGCTGGGCATTTCGATCGGGTTTTCGGTGATGATCCTGTGCGTTGGCGCGGGCCTGGTTCAGATCTTTGATAGCTGGCCGGCGAGTTACACGATACTCAAGGTGCTGTCGGTGCTCTATATGACGTGGCTGGCCTGGAAAATCGCGCGTGCCGCGCCCGCAACCAAAGGGGATGGCTCCGGGCGGCCAATGACATTTCTGCAGGCCGCAGCATTCCAATGGGTCAATCCCAAAGCCTGGGCCATGGCACTGACCGCACTCTCTGTCTATGCGTCCGATGCAACGCTTTTTGCATTTGGCGTCGTCGCCCTTGTCTTCGGCCTGGTGAACTTGCCCTCCATCACGCTTTGGACGGTTATGGGTCAACAGATGGCGAGGTTTCTCACCCAACCCGCGCGCCTTCGGGCCTTCAACTGGACAATGGCTGGACTATTGATGGCATCCCTCTACCCGGTGCTCTGGCCCAATTGATGCGATTGCATTGCCGCCCGATGCCCGCCATATAGGAAGCGTTCAAGCGGAGTGACCCATGACCCAATATATGGATTTCGAAAAACCCCTCGCCGAGATTGAAGGTAAGGCTGAGGAGTTGCGCGCCATGGCGCGTGCGAATGAAGAGATGGATGTCACGCAGGAGGCGTCCGCGCTGGATACAAAAGCCCGTGCGATGCTTGAGGAGCTTTACCAATCACTCACGCCATGGCGCAAATGCCAGGTCGCCCGCCACCCCGAGCGCCCGCATTGCCAGGATTATATCGACGCGCTTTTTTCGGAATATACGCCTTTGGCTGGGGATCGGAATTTCGCAGACGACCACGCCGTCATGGGTGGGTTGGCGCGCTTGAACGACCGCCCGGTGATGGTGATCGGTCACGAAAAAGGCAAAGACACCAAATCCCGCATCGAACGTAATTTCGGCATGGCGCGGCCCGAAGGATACCGGAAGGCCATCCGGCTGATGGAAATGGCGGATCGGTTCAATCTGCCGGTTGTCACGCTGGTGGACACTCCGGGGGCGTATCCCGGCAAGGGCGCGGAAGAGCGCGGGCAATCCGAGGCCATCGCGCGCGCAACGGAGAAATGCCTGCAAATTGGTGTTCCGCTCGTATCTGTCGTGATCGGCGAAGGGGGCTCCGGTGGTGCCGTGGCCTTTGCAACCGCCAACCGTGTCGCCATGCTGGAGCATTCTGTTTATTCGGTCATCAGCCCAGAAGGTTGCGCTTCCATCCTCTGGAAAGACGCTGAAAAAATGCGCGAGGCCGCCGAAGCGCTGCGCCTGACTGCGCAGGACCTCAAGCAACTCGGCGTCATTGACCGCATCATCCCCGAACCACTGGGCGGCGCACATCGTGACACCGCATCCACCATCATTACGGTTGGCCGGTCGCTTGAGGACATGATCAAAGAGCTTGTGACCAAAGACCGCGAGACGCTGATTTCCGAGCGGCGCAGTAAGTTCCTTGGATTGGGCAGCAAGGGGCTGGCGGCCTAAAGGTAATCAGCTTGCCAGCATCCGCAATCCTTGCGTAACGTCTGACCGAACAGCCAGCCGCAAGCCCGGTTCGTCACCGGCACGCAATGCAGCAATGATCAAACGGTGATACCGCGGTGGCTCTTTTCGCCTCAACCGCCCGTAAAGTAACCGCATTGTCGGCCCCATCTGCAACCAAACGGTTTCCGCCATGGCCAGCATCGCTGGTGCCTGCGCGCGCAGATACAGCGTCCGGTGAAACTCGAGATTGGTCCGGATGTAACTGACCGCATCTCGGTGTGCCACGGCTTCGGCCACCGTGGAATTGATCGTCTGCAACCTCTCGATCAACGCCATATGAGCGCGTGGCAAGGCGCGGCTGGCCAGTTCAACCTCGATCAACGCTCTGAGCGAGGCGAGTTCCTCGATCCGTTCGTTGCTCAACTCAGGCGTCGAAATCCGTCCCGACGACGACAAGGTGAGCGCGCCTTCTGCAACCAGGCGCCGAACAGCCTCTCGCGCCGGGGTCATGGAAACATCAAAGGACTTCCCAATACCGCGCAGGGTCAATGCCTCTCCGGGCTGAATGGTTCCTTGCATAATGCGGGTTCGAAGGGTGCGATAGACACGATCATGTGCCGGGGGGGCCCCATCGGGTGGTCGTTGGTTCAGGATCATCCTGCAATTGTGATCACAAATCTTCCTGCGTCAAGATCGCTGATCGCTACTGCCCAAATCGGTACCTGTGCAAGCTGCTTCCCTCACGGCGCAACCATGCGCGCGGTCGAGAGTAGTCCCCATAGATTCGTTCGACCTCCGCCCAGAATGCAGGCGAATGATTCATCTGAGCAAGATGCGCCACTTCGTGGGCCGCGACGTAGTCCAGAACCTCCGGTGGCGCGAGGATCAATCGCCAGGAATACATCAACCGGCCTTGCGCGGTGCAGGACCCCCAACGCGAACGGGTATCCCGCAAAGTGATTGCGGCGTAGTCCTTGCCAAGTCTCTGCGCGAAGTGGTCCGACGCCTCCGCAAGACGCGCCCGCGCGATCTGCTTGAGGTGGCCACCAAGCCGCTTGCCGATACGCTCCGGAGCGCCCGGCACACAAACGCGCCCTTCTTCGAAGGTGACCCTGCGCCCTTTTCCGGGCAACACTTCATGCAGAATGCCGCCAATTGGAAGGCGTGCGCCCGACACGATGTCCACGTCTTCGTCGCGCGCGGACAGATGTTTGCGAATCCACCGCTCCTTTTCCCGCGCGAAGGCCAGAGCTTCGCGTTCCGGCACCCGAAGCGGCAAGGTCAGCGTGACACGGCCGTCCAGTTGCGAAATGCGTAAAGAGATTCGCCGCGCCCGCGCGGAGCGGCGCAAAACAAGCGGTATGGGCGGATCACCTTGCAGAAGCATTTCGGTCATATCTGGGCCTTATTGCGTTATTCATCAGATGGCTATTGCTCAAAGGCCCGGCAGCCCTTTACAGATACCGCCTCATATGGCACTTGGCCGGAATCATCTACACCTGAACCGCAATTGCAAAGGGGGTTTTCATGCCCAAGGAAGAATGGGGAACAAAGCGCCTCTGCCCTGAGACCGGCAAACGTTTCTATGATCTGAACGCTGATCCGATCATCAGCCCCTATACCGGTGAAGTGGTCGAGGTTGATCTGTCAAAATCCCGCATGATCGCTGCAGACGCCGAAGACGCAGCCTCCGCTAAGGCCAAGGCCGAAAAGGGCGACGACGAAGTCGTGCTCGAAGACGATGAAGACGTAGATGTAGATCTGGGCGATGATCTGCTCGACGACGATGACGACGACGATGACAACGTACCGCTGGAAGAGATCGCGGACGTTGCTGCAAACGACGACGAAAGCTAAAACGTAATAGCGCGGCGGGCTCGCTTTTCTACTTGATCCCGCCCCGCACTGCCGCTATCGAAGCGGCGCAACGGATCGCAAGGTCCAACCCGTGGACGCGCAACGCCGACACAATGGGGCATTAGCTCAGCTGGGAGAGCGCCTGCATGGCATGCAGGAGGTCAGCGGTTCGATCCCGCTATGCTCCACCAAATCTACCAGATCAAGCATTTGTAACTAAACGATATTTTACAAGCTGACTGATCTTGTCCCACCATTTTTCCCACCGCGTGCTTTTCTTTTGAATGAGTCGCGGGCGATTTCATTTCTTCCTCACTGCCCAATCCCGGGCTTTTGCAACGAAGGACGGAAAGAAGATGAACGAGACAAATGAAGTACTGACTAACTGCGACGGCAACCACGTTGAGATGTTGGCTCGTTGGTGCAAAGCCAGAGCGGCGACAAGCAACATGCCGGACGACAGTCCAGGCGAGGCACACATCTATGAGCAGATTGAGGAACTCAGTGTTTCGTTGGCAACGACGCCCGCAACGACATTGGCGGATCTAATCGCCCAAATCGAGTGGTTCGAAGAGGATCTTGGCATGTACATAAATGGCAATGCGGCCCCAGCACATGAGCTGATCTTTCAGACTCTCAGGGCTGGTGCGCAGCATGTCAGCGCGGACATGGGCAAGCAGACTGAATTCTACTGGCTACAAAGGGGGGTCAAAGGCGTAGACCTTTGACCCCCCACCACCCCCTTCATCATATGGCGATCAGGCTACCCGGCCCCCAAAAATCGCGCGCGCAAGTGTTCATCCACGCCCTACCCTTCTCTCGAAAGTGCTTTTCTTTTCTGAGATTTTTGCCAAGAAACACCTTGAATTACTTCTCACACGCAGAGAAGTTCAATGAGTGTGTTGCGGCGAACGGTTGAATCGGCAGCAGAAAGCTGACTTTGGAAAGTAACGGCATCGGCCCCGAGCTGCCTTTCATCGACCGGTCAAGCTGCTGCGGCGCGGCCCGCCGAACCTGCAGTTCGCTGCGCCCGCAAAATCACCGGGGTGGTGAACTCACAGTCTGCGGGACAGACCGGACCTATGCAGACGCCGCTATTGCTGTCGCAGCATTTGCTCGCAACCGCGGTGATGATTGTTTGACAGTGTAGGATTTTTCACCGAAGCAGCCGTTCAAACTGAGTACCCTCGCCGGAATTCAAACTAACTTTTGGCTGCGCGGTGGAAGAACTCAAATGTCGCCGGACAAAGCCGTCTTTAGGGTTCAGGATTGTCAATTTCTGCCAACCGTGAAAGGCGGAGAATGATCAAGGATTTCGAAGCGTTCTTGTAGCCTGCGGATATCTCAACCCATATCAAGCAAACAGAAATGACGGTTTTGAACTTGAGACAGTTTGACAAAATCTCGACCGGTATGGGCCGAAAATATCATCAATCAGGCATCTGCAAACTTTCGAATCTAGACCTTCACAAAAGATCTGATGTCTGAAGTCTGATGTGATGGCATCCCGTAAGGCCATCGCACAAATAGCATCGCTTCTCCGACGACGTCATTGATCTCCAGGGTTTGCGTCAAATCACTCAGGGCACATTTGAGCACGACTTGCCCCTTACGTTGAGCTTTTGCGACGATCTGAACGTCGAATAGAACATCTGGGTAGCGCGCGGTAAGGGTCTTGGCGATCTGACCTGCAATCCCGACGGCCATATAGAGGGCCACACACGTCCCTGGTTTGATATTGTCGATTGGGTCAGGAACGCGATACCCATCGCGACGATGACCTGTCGTCAAAACAAGCGCGTCAATTTCATCGCGCTCGGTCAGGCTCATCCCGACGCTCGCTGCTGCGGCACAGGCCGCCGTGACACCGGGTACAATTTCAAATGGGATGTCGCACGCGCGCAGGGCATCCATTTCTTCGGTGCTGCGGGCAAACACACCCGGATCACCACATTTGAGGCGCACAACCCGTTGGCCGCGCTTGGCCGCCGCCACCAGCGTTTGCGTGATTTTTCCCTGCGGCCAACTGTGACAACCGGGCGCTTTGCCGACATAGATGCGTTCTGCATCACGACGTGCGAGCTCCAGAATTTCAGGGTCAAGCAGACGATCATAATAGATCACATCCGCCTCTTGCAGACGTTGAACACCGCGCAGTGTGATAAGGTCTTTGGCACCGGGACCAGCGCCAATGATGCTGACGCTGCCACCCTTTGTGGCCCCGAATTCGCCTGTGTGAATGGCGGTCTTGATCAGCTTGGCCGCATCACGCTCGGCCCCGCTAGAGAACAGCTGGCGGGGCGTGTCATTGAATACCCACCGCCACAGATCACGGCGCGCGCGGGGGCCAAGGCGCGCAGCGGCGGCTGTGCGCAAACGACCTGCCAATGAGGCAAGATCACCCAAGCGCGGCTCTAACGTCTCTTCCAGTTTGGTCTTGATCTGGCGGGCCAGCACAGGGGCAGTGCCCTCAGTGCCAATGGCCACAACAACGGGATCGCGGTCGACAATTGACGGTGTGATCGCATCGCATAGCTCCGGCTGATCCACTACATTGACCGTCGCACCACCCAGCTTGGCCAAAGCATGTAAAGCCATGTCATTCCCGGGGCAGCCTGTTGCAATAAAGACAAGCGCTGTGCCCGCAAAGGCTTCAGGCGTAATCGCATCCCTGTGATGGGAAATGTGGCCCGCTGCCTCTAGGTCGCGCAATTCAGGATCAAGCGCGGGTGCCCAGATTTCAACCTGTGCTTCGGTCTTCAAGATCAGACGCGTCTTTTGCGCGGCCTGTTCCCCCCCGCCAATAATCACTACGCGGCGGCCCGCCATTTGCAGGAACATCGGAAAAGTCTTCATGCGGATAGGCTTTCTGTGTGATGGCGCGCATCCCAAAGGGCGCAGGCCATCATGTGGGCGTCACCCGTGGTGCGCGCCGCCTTCAACGTCCAAAGGGAAAGCGCTGCGGTGCCGGTGATAGTGGCGATGGCAAAGGGATCATGCGTATGACCGGCCCATAGGCTGGGCAGATCGATGGGATTGGAGACATCATGCAGCTTGAGGGTTTCACACATCAAGGGTGGGTTGGGGTCTTGGATATGAACGCCGTCCCGCAAGCCAAAGACCACAGAGTCTTTTGACGGGTGGCGTTCAAATTCACCGCCGCCGCCTTTGATAATGCTCAAGTTCTTTTGTCCCAAAAGGGCCGCCGCCCGTGCCTGCAAACTGCGATAAGAGGGATGGAAGACGCCTTGCACTATTGCCCCCGCCCCCGACGGATTCCACATGCGCAGCACAGTATTGATGCAAGACCGCAGACCGAATGTATCGCGAAGCTTGAGTAGTTTGAACGCCATGGGGCTGAGCGTTTCAAGCGGTGCATAACGCACGTTCGGCCCTGCGAGATCCAGCACATCGCGCAAAGAAGCAGCAGCGGTTTGATGCGAATTCCAGCCATGCATCGACACGGTATATCCTGCTTGCCCCACGAGCCTTGCCGCCAGCAAAAACAACGGCGCACCACGGCTGCGCCCTGCGGCGTATGACGGCCAATCAAGGTCGGCTTTGGGCAGGTTGCCCGTGACATGGGCGCGCAGCGCGGCGGTGAACCCGGCAATTTCATCCGCCGTTTCCCCGCGCAAACGCATCACCATCAGCAATGCGCCCACCGCTTCTGGGGCGGCGTCTTCGTTGAGGATCAGTGTCATGGCCTCTTGCGCTTCGGAAAAGGTCATGGACCTTGCACGCCCTTGACCGCGCGCCACGATCTGAACGAAGGGCGCGAGGCTCATTCAGCCGCCATCGGGATGTGCGCTTGCGCCAAAAGGGTCGCCAGCTCTGGTTTGCACGATCCGCAATTGGTGCCTGCGCATGTCACTTCGCCCAAAGCGGCAACGGTGCCCGCACCAGTTGCCACTGCCTCCAGCAAAGTGTTGCGTCCAACGTTGAAACAGGCGCAGATGGTGGCACCTGCGTCAGGCTGATCGGATTGGGAACGCCCTGCAAGTGCGGCGAGCGGCGCAGTGTTACTGCCGATCAGGTCCACGATGGTTGCCCGCGACAAGATCACTGGCTTGGGTGATGCGAAGAACAGCGCGGTGATCCGCCCATCTTTTGTGATCGCGATGCGGGTTGTACCGGTTGTCGGATCGGTTTGCGTAGAGAGCTCTCCTGTGGGTTGGCCGCACAGGACACGCGCCTCTGCCTCCCAATTCGCAGGGATTTTCTTACCCGCCAGTTCCGCCTGCCAACCTGTCTGGGTGCGGGCGATAGCGGCATAAGGGGTCTGCGGTGTGGGCTCAATCGCGCTGGCCAGAAAGCCGTACCATTTCGCTTGGTACACCTGCGCGTTCACCGCAGCGCCCTTCAAAGCCGGTTGGCCCGAAATGGGGTCAGTCACCGGGGCTGTCGCACTGTTTACAGTGCCAAACGTGGTGCGTTGGCGCGTCCAATGCATCGGCGCAAACAGCTGCCCCTTTGCAACACGCGGCGTGACCAACGCCCGCAAAAGCGCATGCCCATAGATATTTTCGACCGCGACCAACGCGCCGGGGAACGCGCCCAGTGCGGCGGCATCGGCAGGGTTCATCTCTACATAAGGTTCAGCCAGATGCGCGCCTAGCCGCTCGGATTTACCGGTGCGCATCATCGTATGCCACTGATCGCGATTGCGCCCGGTGTTCAGCGTGAACTGTGACCTGCACAGTCGCGGAGCCAGCACCGCAATCATGCGAGCCTTGCCATCAGGGTGATAAAACTGTCCATCAGCAAAAAAGCGATGATCATCGCGCGGCCATTGCATGGAGATCAGATTGGCATAATCGGCATCGGCAAAGATGCTGAGATCCAGATCACGGGGCACGTCAGAGGCCGCTGCATCAAGGCGCACATATTCAGCGAAAATATCCTGCGGCGTTTGATAGGCGAAGGCGTCGCCAAACCCCATTCGGGTCGCGACATCGCTGATGATCTGCCAGTCGGGCCGCGCTTCGCCAGGTGTGGGCAGAAACGCGCGTTGGCGTGACACGCGGCGCTCGGAATTGGTGACAGTGCCATCCTTTTCGCCCCAACCCGTGGCGGGCAGCAGGACATGGGCCAGATCGTTGGTATCCGTCTTTTCCATAATATCAGAGGTGACGACGAAGGGGACTTTCGCAATCGCAGCAGCTACGCCGTCTGCATCCGGCAAAGACACGGCAGGATTCGTGGACATGACCCACAGCGCCTTGATCTTGCCCTCTTCGCAGGCCTGAAAAAGATCGACGGCCTTAAGACCCGCATGGGTGCAGATTGTCGGGCTCTCCCAGAAATCCTGCACGATGCCGCGGTGGTCGGCGTTGTCCAATTCAAGATGATTGGCGAGCATATTCGCCAGCCCGCCTACTTCGCGCCCGCCCATGGCATTGGGCTGGCCTGTAACGGAAAATGGTCCCATCCCAGCGCGACCAATCCGCCCGGTGGCAAGATGGCAATTCAGGATCGCGTTCACCTTGTCTGTACCGCATTGCGATTGATTGACGCCTTGGGAATAGACGGTGACGACTTTGTCGGTGTCGGCCCAGAGGGTGAAAAACGCCGCAAGTTCCTGCGCGCTTAACCCGGTGTCCGCCGTATCCGTCGCGCGGGCAGAGGTGATGGCCTCTGTCACCCCGTTCACATGGTTTTCCGTGAAAGCCTGATCCAATTTGCTATGATCGGCTAGATGCGCAAGTAACCCGTTGAACAACGCAACATCCCCGTCAGGGGCAATTTGCAGATGCATATCAGCAAGATCCGTCGTCGCTGTGCGGCGCGGATCAATATTGACGATGCGCATATTCGGACGGGCCTCTTTCGCGGCAATGATGCGTTGATAGAGCACCGGATGACACCACGCGAGGTTCGAGCCCACTAGCACGATCAAATCAGCCTGCTCAAGATCTTCATAAGTGCCAGGCACCGTATCCGTGCCAAAAGCACGCTTATGTCCTGCAACCGAGGACGCCATGCAAAGCCTTGAATTCGTGTCGATATTCGCCGCACCAATGAAGCCTTTCATCAGCTTGTTGGCGACGTAATAATCCTCAGTCAGCAATTGGCCCGAGGCATAGAACGCCACGCTTTCAGGCCCATGTTCAGCAATCGCAGCACTAAATTTTGAAGCAACCAAATCAAGGGCCGCGTCCCAATCCGCGTCCTTTCCATGCACTTTCGGCGCGAGCAACCGCCCATCGAGATCAATCGTCTCGCCTAGCGCAGCACCCTTGGAACAGAGCCGCCCAAAATTCGCCGGATGATCAGGATCACCCTTAATCGTGCCATCAGCACCCGCCAAAACCCCGCAGCCCACGCCGCAGTACGGACATGTGGTGCGGGTCAGGCTCACGCCGCCGCCCGCGCGCGCAGGAATGCGCGATCCAGCAAGATCCGACCATCCGCGACTTTCGCAGCATAAGTCGCCACGCGGCCTTCATCTGCGCCTTGCGCCTCGCCCGTTTCTAGTGAGATGATCCAGTTGTGCAACGGACAAGTCACTGATTTTCCATGTACAATTCCCTCGGCCAATGGTCCTGCCTTGTGCGGACAAGCGTTATCAAGCGCGAAAATCTCGTCGTCCGCAGTGCGAAACACCGCGACGCACCCCAAAGCCGTCTTGACCATCCGCGCCCCGCGCGCCGGCACATCCTCAAGCGCTGCAATATCGATCCAATCGGTCATTCTGCGGCCTCCAGCGTCAGGTTCGCCAATGGCTGGTATCGATCGGCCTTGGTCTGCGCATGCTCGGCCCATGGGTCTTTGCGATAGATGGACTGGCTGATTTCAAAGCGCTCAACTAGGGCGGGGGCCTCAGCCTCCACGCGCTCTTCGATCCAGTCCAACCCGACCTTGTTCATCCATTTGTAGATACGATCCAGATACTTGGCGTTCTCACGATAAAGCTGCGTCACAGCTTTGATCACATCAATCGCTTCTTCTTCGGTGGCGACCTGCACCAGCAATTCCGTCTCGCGCACATCCATGCCAGCGGCCCCGCCAATACTGACCTGATAGCCGCTATCAACGCAGATCACGCCAATGTCTTTGCACGTCGCCTCGGCGCAATTGCGCGGGCAGCCAGACACACCGAGCTTCAACTTATGCGGCGTCCAAGAGCCCCAAAGCTCTTTTTCCAACTTGATGCCGAGGCCCGTGCTGTCTTGCGTACCAAAGCGACAATGATCGGTCCCAACACAGGTTTTCACCGTGCGCAAACCTTTTGAATACGCGTGGCCCGACACCATGCCCGCCGCATTTAGATCGGCCCAGATTCCGGGTAAATCTTCACTCTTTACACCAAGCAAATCAATGCGTTGCCCACCAGTCATCTTCACCGTGGGTACCATGTATTTGTCAGCAGCATCGGCAATCGCGCGCAGCTCATCCGGGGTTGTGATCCCGCCCCACATGCGCGGCACAACGCTGTACGTTCCATCCTTCTGGATGTTGGCGTGTTTGCGTTCGTTGATGAAACGCGACTGCGGATCGTCTTGATAGTCCAGCGGCCAATCGGCAAGCAGATAGAAGTTCAGTGCAGGGCGACAGAGATGGCAGCCGCAGGATGTTTTCCAGCCGCACTCTTGCCAAACCGCCGCCATCGACGTCAGCTTTTGCGATTTAATCATGCGCCGGATGTCTTCGTGGGTCATGTCGGTGCAGCCGCAAATACTCGCTGCTGCCGGCACGATGAAATCATCCCCCAGCGTGACAGCTAGCACCTGTTCGACAAGCCCAGTGCATGTCCCGCAGGACCCGCTGGCCTTGGTGGTTGATCGCACGGCACCCAGATCAGTGGCGCCGCCCGCGATCGCATCTTCGATTTGTCCTTTGGAGATTCCGTTGCAACCACAGATCTCCGCATCACGCGGTAAGGCTGCAACAGCTGCTAAAGGGTCTATGGGGGCACCCCCTTGGAAGGCTGGTCCGAATATCAGCGTGTCGCGCATCTCCGCGATGTCGGTTTTGTCGCGGATCAGGCCGAAGAACCAATTGCTGTCGGCGGTGTCGCCGTACATGACGGCACCTTTGACAACGTTGTCTTCAATCACCAAGCGGCGGTAAACGCCGCGCGCCGGGTCTCGAAAGACGATATCTTCGCGCCCCTCGCCATCTGCGAAATCGCCCGCGCTGAATAGATCACATCCTGAGACTTTCAGCTTGGTCGACAACTCCTTCTGAACGAATTGCGCGGGTTCATTCATCAACGTTTGCGCGGCCACCTTGGCTTGATCATAAAGCGGTGCCACCAGCCCAAAGATCGCGCCGTCATGTTCAACGCATTCGCCAACCGCCAACACGTTACCGTCCGAGGTGACCATCTGGTCATCTACGTGAATACCCTTGCCGACCATCAGCCCTGCATCTTGCGCGAGTTTCACATTGGGCCGAATGCCCACCGCCATAACCAAAAGATCACAAGGAAGTTCGGTGCCATCATCCAAGAGTAACGCTGTGACATGGCCGTCCTTGCCCAGGATTTCCTTGGAGTTGGCAGAGCACTTCACAGTGATCCCCTTGTCCACAAGCGCCTTGCGCAACAGATACCCGGCCGCTTCGTCCAACTGACGCTCCATCAAGTGGCCCATAATATGCACGACGGTCACATCGACACCGCGCGCGGCCATGCCAGCGGCTGCCTCTAGCCCCAGCAAGCCGCCGCCGATCACCACGCATTTATGGGCCGAACCAAGGTCCATCATCCGCTGCGTGTCTTCCAGATCGCGGTAGGCGATGACGCCTTTCAAATCATGCCCCAGAAGCGGGATCATGAAGGGGTTGGAGCCCGTGCCAAAGACCAGCTTGTCGTAGGCCAAAACCTCTCCACCGTCCAAAGTGACGGTCTTAGCGGCGCGGTCCATGTCTTGTACAAACTGACCAAAACGCGTTTTGATCTTGTATAAATCATACCAATCATCGTCATGGGTGATGATGTCTTCGTAGGTCTTGTCGCCCGACAAAACCGGCGACAGCATGATACGGTTATAGTTCCCGCGCGGCTCTGCATTGATCAGCGTGATGTCGTAATCCGCACCAGCCTCGACAAGGTTTTCAAGCATCCGTCCCGTGGCCATACCGGCACCGATGACGATCAGTTTCTGGGTCATCTTGTTCACTCCGCAGCTAAAGCTGTTGGTTTCGGTTTGGGTGTCGCGCCATGCTCATATTCCTCAAGGAAATCGAGCACCTCTTGGCGGTAGGTATAGTAATCTGGATGCTCCAATAAGGCCTTACGGGTACGCGGACGGGGCAGTTTGACGTCCGTAATCTTGCCAATCGTCGCCTGCGGCCCGTTGGTCATCATAACCACGCGGTCGGCCAGCAAGATCGCTTCGTCCACATCATGCGTGACACAAATCGCGGTGACTTTGGTGCGCGACCACACTTCCATCAACACTTCTTGCAACTCCCAACGGGTGAGGCTGTCAAGCATCCCAAACGGTTCATCCAGCAACAGCAGCTTCGGCGAAAGCGCAAAAGCGCGTGCGATTCCAACACGTTGCTTCATGCCGTTGGACAGGCTCGCGGCCCCTTTGTCCATGCTATCCGCAAGCCCCACGCGTTCGAGGTAGTATTCCACGACGTCCTGCCGCTCGGCTTGCGAGGCCTTTGGATACACCTTGTCCACACCGATAGCGACGTTTTCCTTGGCGGTAAGCCAGGGGAACAAATTCGGCGATTGGAACACCACGGCGCGTTCGGGGTCTGCACCTTCTACGTTCCAACCATCAAGGCGGATCGCCCCTTTGCTAATCGGGTTCAGACCGGCGGCCATTGTCAGCACCGTGGATTTGCCACAGCCCGAGTGCCCAATCAGTGAAATGAATTCGCCCTTGTTGATCTTGAGGTCGAAATTCTCGACTACGGTCAGAGGCCCTTTGGGCGTTGGGTAAACCTTGTCTAATTGTGAGAAATTCAGGAAGCGTTCTTCGATCCCACTCTCTTGCGATTTGGCTACAGCAGCAGGGACACTGTGGATGGGCATCACCTTTGGAAGGGTGCGTGTTTCCTCAACCTTAGATGCGATCCCCACGTCCATCAGATAGGTCGTAACCTGTCCGCGAAGCGCCTTGAACGTAGCATCATTGTTCATCGCGACGCGGTCGCGGGGGCGCGGTATATCGACTTTGAATTCATCGCCCAAAGTGCCGTCAGGGTTCAATGCTATGATGCGATCAGCGAGAATAATCGCCTCGTCCACGTCATTGGTAATCAGAACGCAGGTCTTCTTGTCTTTGTCCCAGATCGCCTCGATCTCGTCGGCGAGGTTTGCGCGGGTCAGCGCGTCAAGGGCCGACAAAGGCTCATCTAGCAACAGCATTTCTGGGTCCATCGCAAGGGCGCGGGCCACGTTTACCCGCTGACGCATCCCGCCGGACAGTTCAGCGGGGCGGCGCGTTGCGGCATGGCTTAGACCAACCATTCCAACGTAGTGGCCGACCTTCCCGGCACGGTCAGCTTTAGACAAATCAGGGAACATTGTATCCACGGCCAAAGCCACATTGCCGTTCACAGTTAGCCAAGGCATCAACGAATAGCTTTGGAAGATCACGCCACGTTCGCGTCCAGGTTCTGTGATGGGCGCATCGCGGTAAGTGGCGGTTCCTGTGGTTGGCTGTTCCAGTCCCGCCATGAGGTTGATCAGCGTGGTTTTTCCGGTGCCCGAGAACCCGAGGATCACGACGAACTCCCCCTCAGCCACGTTTAGATTGATGTCCTTTAGAACCGGCGCATCGCCATAGCTTTTCGAGACGTTGGTCAGTTGTAAAATACCCATACTGATCACCGATTGTTTGAGAATGTGAACATGGATTGCAGGGCATACATGACCCGATCCAACAGAAAGCCGATGATGCCGATGGTGAACACAGCCACCATAATGCGGGCCAGAGATTGTGAAGATCCATTCTGGAATTCATCCCAAACGAATTTCCCAAGGCCGGGGTTCTGCGCCAGCATTTCTGCGGCAATCAGTACCATCCAGCCCACACCCAGCGAAAGTCGCAAGCCGGTAAATATCAGCGGTAAGGCTGAAGGCAGCACCAGCTTCGTGATCTTGGTGTAGGTGTTCATCTTCAGCACACGGCTGACGCTTACAAGGTCTTTGTCGATCGACGACACACCGAGCGCTGTGTTGATCAACGTGGGCCACAGTGAGCAGAGCGTAACAGTAATGGCCGACACCAGAAACGACTTAGAAAACATCCCATCGTTTGTGGTGTACACCGCCGACACGATCATGGTCACAATCGGCAACCACGCGAGGGGTGAGACAGGTTTGAAGATCTGGATCAGCGGATTAAGTGCTGCGTTGGCCGTTACGGACAGGCCTGCGGCGATACCCAGTGGAATGGCTATGATCGAGGCGATCAGGAACCCGAAGAAAACCGTTTTGATTGAGGTCCTGATTTGGTCATAATAGGTCGGCTTTCCCGTATAAATACGGTCGCGCACTTTGTCGGTGTCGCCATTTGCGATATGTTCGGCGTTGCGCGCGTCTTGGCGTTCATAGAACGCGGCTTCGCGCTCGCCCTCGCGGACCGCATCTTGGCGCAACTCGCCCACCTGTTCCCAGACCTGCACGGGGCCCGGTACCGCGCCGAGCGATGTTTGCACCTTTGGCGCAAGCGTCGCCCAGAACGTCAGGAAAATAGCAATCGCCAAAAGAGGCACCCCCAAAAGCCGCCAAACTTCGCCCATCTGACCGCTTGGGTTATCCCCCGCAGTGGCCCGCAGGATCGGGGTCAGCCACGCAAGGCCAAGAACCTGAAACCACGCATCAGCCTTGTTGATGCGGGCGAAACGGCGGGTGCGGCGGGCTTCGGTGTCAAGCGTGCTTGGGTCAATCGCGGTCATATCGGTGATCCTGTCGAAAGCGGTAAAAAGGGGTGGCCCCGGGCGAAGCCCGGGACGCGTCGTTTTCGTGGGTTAGCCTTGGACTTCGCCGTCCAGAACCGTCTGGCCGGATTTCAAACCAATCGGCAGGCTGTCGATATAGGCGTTGGGTGTGCGGCCATCGTAGGGAATTGCATCGATGATATCGCTGGCCGGCGTGGCCACTTTGAAGCCATCGCTGTCCCAAGGAAAATCGGCCTCCTCCGCCATGCCGTCGTCGACCAACAGGCGGGCGGCCTCTAGGTAGATGTCGGGACGATAGACGTCGGCGGCGGTTTCAAAATACCACTCATCCGATTTGGTTTCCGAGATTTGGCCCCAACGACGCATTTGGGTCAGATACCAGATCGCATCCGAGTAGAACGGGTATGTGGCATTGTAGCGGAAGAAGACGTTGAAATCAGGGGCGGGGCGCACGTCGCCTTTTTCGAACTCGAAGAACCCAGTCATGGAATTGGCAATCACCTCAGCGTCCGCACCCACATATTCAGGCCGCGACAACATCTGCACTGCCTCTTCGCGGTTGGCATTGTCGTTTTCGTCTAGCCAAATTGCGGCGCGGATCAGGGCCTTGGTCAATGCCAGCGTTGTGTTGGGGTTTTCTTCGGCGAAGGCGGCAGAGATGCCGAACACCTTTTCAGGATTGTTTTTCCACATGTCATAGTCAGTGATCACCGGTACACCGATATCCTTGAACACGGCCTGTTGGTTCCAAGGCTCGCCTACGGCATAGCCAAAGATTGTGCCGGCCTCCATCGTGGCGGGCATTTGCGGCGGAGGGGTTACGGACAACAAGACATCTGCGCCGATCTGGCCAGAGATATCCTGTTCGCTATAGAACCCAGGCTGCAAACCGCCAGCGGCCAACCAATAGCGAATTTCGTAGTTGTGTGTGGATACGGGGAACACCATGCCCATATTGAACGGCTCACCGCGGTCCAGATAGTCTTCGACCACAGGGGCCAATGCTGCCGCGCTGATCGGGTGCTGTGGGCGGCCATCGTCCATCAGTGGCACGTTGGGCTTCATCTCGTCCCAAATTTCGTTGGATACGGTGATCGCGTTGCCGTTCAGATCCATCGAAAACGGCGTGATGATATGGGCCTCGGTGCCGTAGCCGATTGTTGCGGCCAATGGCTGACCCGCCAGCATATGCGCGCCGTCAAGTTCGCCAGAAATCACGCCGTCCAGAAGAACTTTCCAGTTCGCTTGGGCTTCAAGCGTCACGAACAGGCCTTCGTCCTCGAAATACCCAAGCTCATAAGCGACGGCGAGCGGGGCCATGTCTGTCAATTTGATGAAGCCAAGTGTCAGGTCTTCTTTTTCCAGATCCAAAGATTGGGCTACTGCGGCCGTCGCCAACAAGCTGGAGGTCGCAAGCAGCATAGAGAGGGTGGTTTTCATGTCGTGTCCTTTCAAAACCCCAAAGGGAAAAAACGAAAAAAGCCGCTCGTAAGAAACACGGGGGAGGAGGTCCGTGCGTCATACGAGCGGCTTTGCTCTGAAGAGATGCGCGACCAGCAGTGGCCTACGCGAGTGGGTGGGCGTCTTTGCCCCTTGGGCTTATCTTTGCGTGCGGCGGTTAAGGATCACAAGCAAGATTCTGCGATGCCGCATGACTTTATGCCGCGATGCAGAATGTGCCCTAAAATTCAGCAGTTTTTGGCGGAAAAATCAAAGGTTCTGCCGTCAAAAAAGGCATCTGGTGCAAGAATCATATGCCCGCGTGTGGAGGCGACGGCGGTTTCATAGTGCAACGCGCCTTCTTCTTTCTCAGACGCGCCGGGTAGGTCTGCATCGATTCCCGACAGGTTTTGCCGATAAAGGTCAGCCCGAAAACAGGCCTTGGCGTTTTGGATGCCGGTCGCATCTGCCCCAAGGCGCGATGCAATCCAAGCTGCCTGACTGCGCCACGGGAAACTGGCTGCATGTTTATGAAATTGCAAAAAGCTACCCACGGCTTTTGGGGCCGTGTTCTGCTGAGGCGTGATTTCACCAGATAAGGCCGGGTCGATCAGGTCGGGCGACATGCTCAGGTGTTCGCTGCGTGCCAGAATTTCCACGGCAAGCGGTTTGTTCGTTTGCAAATCCAGCCAAGCCGAGGCCTTATAGATCGCCCGCATCAGCCGACGCGCTGACATTTCATTTGCGGCAACCCAATCATGACGCGCTGCCAGCACCTTTTCGGGGGCGAATTGCCAGACATCGCGCCCTGTCATCATCAAGCGGGCCACGTCATGTTGCACGGCAACACTGCCCCAAGGCTCGCCCACCCAGAACGCATCGACCGATCCATCGGCGACCGCGTCGGCCATGCGCGGCGGCGGGACGGTGATTTCTTCGATCTGTAAATCGGGGGCGGCGGATGTCCAATAGGACAACAGCAAACGGTGCATCGAATGGTGGAACGGAACGCCAACCCGGATTGGCTTATGCGCGGCACCCAATGCCGCCAGCAGCGCATTGGCATCTCCAAAAGGCACTGTCCCGATGTGATCGGCCAGCGCGTTCGAGACCCCGAACACCGTTCCATTCACTGACAAGACCATTAATGCATCGACCCGCGCGGACAGCCCGCCCATGCCAATCGACATCGCAACGGCCATTGGCGACAACATATGGGCCGCGTCCAAATGCCCAAGTGCCAGCATATCGCGCAAGGCAGACCAAGACGGCTGGCGCACCAGATTAAGCGAAAGGCCCTCTTCGGCGGCAAACCCAAGCTCTTTGGCGATCACCAGTGGGGCACAATCGACCAGAGGCACATAGCCGCAATTCAGAACGGTCTGGGTCATGACAACAGATCCGCCGCAGTAACAAGTGCATGGGCGACGTCGATGACCTTGCGGTTCTGGCTCATCGCGGTTTTGCGCAACAGGGTGTAGGCGTCATTCTCAGACAATCCCCGCTGGCGCATTAATATGCCCTTCGCACGGTCAATCTGCTTGCGATCCTCAAGCGCCTGTTTCGCCGCCTGTAACTCAGATTGCATTTGACGCATCATTTTGAACCGCGCGATAGCGGTCTCCAAGACCGACTTGATGCGCTCCATATTCAAACCATCCACGACATAGGCGCTGACACCAGCATTGAGCGCTGCTTGCGTCAGCGCATCGTCCGTCTGATCCACAAACAAGGCGACTGCCCGCTTGGAGGTTTCGGTCGCGTGGCTGATATGTTCCAGCGTATCGCGGTCAGGGTTTGTCAGATCAATGAGCACGATGTCCGGCGCAAACTCCTGCACTGTTCGGTCCAGCGCGGACATTTGCGCCAACGCCTTGATCTCAGACCAACCTGCTTCGGTTAGCGCATCAATGATCTCACGCACCCGATCGGGATCAGGTTCAACGATCAAAATACGAAGGTCGCTTTTCATAGAGCCTTCATTTGTGCTGGTATGAGGAAGGTCAACATCAAGCGCGCCAAGACCTCTGGACAGGAGCATTCACAGGTCCACAAATGAGGCGAGTAAGACCAAACTGCCCAGTTTATTTGCAATCACAGACTTTAAAAGCCAGCTTTGACGCACAAGTAATCGCACAAGGTTGTTGGCCGTCGCTCTTCCTTCATGCGTTTCTTAAGCTCACATGCCGACCTTCTCCGCAATGCTAAGCGCATCTTCGACGCCGCCGCCCAAATACGAAGCAGTGCGATCACTCTTTACTGCAGCTTGCACGAATGGCTGGTTTTCCCGCCGCGCGTCCGCGCCAACTTTTATGCTAATGCGCCATTTTCGTTGCTGCGAGCGCACGCAGCGAGAAAATGCAAGGAACAGTTTGGGCTCGAAGCCGACCTCGGATGCGGCGCAGCATATGCCTAATACTGGCTCCGGCTGACGACAAGAACGGCCCAAAGCCGCCGTCCAGCCGCCACTGTTAATGCTGCGGTGCGGCCCGTCAGACCGGCCATTCGCTGCAACGCCAAAAACTAGATAGGTTCGAACTCACAGTCTGCGGACAAACCGGACTTGTTTTACTCTGCAGGAGCTTGGCCGGCACTGACACGCGCCCGGCGGTGGAAGAGTGAAGATAACCTAGCCCAAGCGGCCGCGCGGCGGGATTTCGGCGAGTCGTCGGAACAGTCGAATTCGAGTTTATCTCTGCGATGCCGTTTGCTGCGTTGCTCCTGCTCTTCCGCCGCGCGCATGGCGTTAACGTAGGCTCCCGGAATTGTCGCGTTGAATAATATCTCGTGCAGCACCAGATTTCTCCCTTTTGAAAAGCGGCGAATTATCCGCCGTTTTGATGGAGATCAGTCTAAATCGCCGCCGTGAGCGCAGCGTGAGCGCAGCCGTGAGTCTGCAATCGCCAACACTAGGCCAAACGTGAATTCGCCGTTATAAATCCGGGAATGACGAACTTTTCGCGCGCTCGAGCCATTTCATGTTCCGCCTAAGTCTGTTTGGTCGCTTTTCGCTGAGCGATTCCGGAGGCATGGAGGTGCCCCTGAATTCGAAGAAGGGCCAAGCCTTGCTGGCCTACCTCGCGCAAACTCCGGGCAAACCGCGAAGTCGCGCGGAGGTCCTCGCGCTGCTCTGGTCGGACCGGCCGGAAGCGCAGGGCCGCGCGTCTTTGCGACAGGTACTTACCGGGCTGCGCAGGCAGGTCGGCGAAGAGGTTCTGAAGGTCGAACGCGACAGCCTGGCTCTGGATGCTGATCTGGTCCAGCTCCTGCCGGCCAGTGACGAGGAGTTCCTGTCCGGGTTTCATCTCAACGATCCCGCGTTCGAAGACTGGCTGCGGGACAAACGACTGGAAATTGAAAACCAAACTGCGGTCAGCCGGGAAGATGCGAAGCGGGATGGCCCGGATACGCTCTATATCGCTGTTCTCCCGTTCACCAACCTGTCAGGTGACGAGGAGCAACAGTATTTTGCCGACGGGATTGCAGAAGACGTTACTACGGGATTGTCCCGCTTTCGGACGCTCAGGGTCATCGGCAGGAGCTCTTCATTTGGCTATCAAAGCCGGGATCCTCATCCGCTTGATGCCGAAACCCGACTCGGCGCGAGCTTCCTCGTCCGCGGAAGCGTGCGGCGTTCCGGTGACCGGTTGCGCGTTTCGGTACAGCTCATAGAAGTCGAAAGCCGTGCGCGCATTTGGGCGGATCGCCATGATCGGGAGTTGCAGGACGTCTTCGCCGTTCAGGACGAGATTGTCGAAGCGGTTGTTGCGAAACTCGGTGTCAGCCTGGACGAAATCGAGACAATGCGCGCCAAGACTCGGCCAACCCGGAAACTGAAGGCGTACGACCTTCTGCTGCAAGCCCGGTCTTTCTGGTGGCACGGGAAGGAAACCGACGCGTACAAGCTTGCAAGCAAGTCTGCGCAAGAAGACCCTCATTTCGCGTTGGCCCATGCCTATTTCGCGCTTCAGAACGCCTATCAGTTCTTCAGCGGCTCGATGGGACTGTCACGGGATACGATTGAGGAGAAATGCAGATTTCACGCTGAAGCCGCCTTGGATTTGGACGACACGAACCCGCTGGTCCACGCTTATGCCAGCATGGCGTTCGGATTTTCGCCACTGGCCGCGAAGGAACGCGGCCTCAAGCACATCTCGATAGCGATCGCCAAAAATCCGAATGACTGCGAGTTGATGCTCTTCCACGCGTGGCAGCTTTCTTTTGCCGGTCAGCACGAAAAAGCGATTTCAGTGCTCAAGCGTTTCTCTTCGCTCAACCCGTTGGGTGGCTACATGACCGCGGAGTGTCTCGCGGATACGCACTACATGATGCATGACTATGAGAAAGCCCTGGCAAGTTACAACGACCAGGGAGAAGCCCCTCCGCAAGTCCAGGCCGTCTTCGCAGCATGCCACGCACAGATGGGGCGCGTCGATAAAGCGCAGGCATGCTTGCGCGATCTGGAGAAAACAAAACCGGTGGGTTTCGATGTGAAATCCTTTGCCGTCGCTCAATGCATCAGTTGTTTGCAAGTAGAGGATCAGGAAAATTGGCTTGAGGGGTTCAGAAGATCAGGCATTGATATCTAAGACAAGCTCGATCCGGACCTACTTCTGATTTAGTTTGATGATCTGCGAAGCATCCATTTATTTTCTGAATTTGCTCAACTGACAATTATCTAAAAACTAACTTTCCCGAATTCGGCAAGGGTGCCTGTGCAAAGAATGCCTGCTTCCCGCCCGGTGTGCCAAACAGTCATGTCCACTTTGGGCTGGCACTAGACATCTGGCCAAATGGTCGGATGTACGCAACAAGCCCCATACCTACCATATTTCCGCAACATGACGAATGACGCTCTAAGGCGCTGTGCTGAGGGCGGAGATATGATTATCACTTTCTCACATTCCCCAACACTGATGAAGACAGGCTCTACAAATGGTAACTGCTTCTGATGCGGGTTATGGAACTCAATCCATGTCGATGAACAAAAACGGAAAACCTCAAGGCACGTGACGGGCAGCTAAGCATTGCAAATGTCCGAAGCAGACAATTTAGAGCTTTCTATTGGAACATTGACTCAAGGATTTCTACGGGCATCCGCCACCAAGAACCGAAACAGCTTCATTGCGGTCATCAGGCTCAATACCATCGAGAGCCCATATAAGATAAGCATCAGATTAGCTTCAAACCATCCTGTTCTCACGAGCGGCTCTAAGTCAGAGACCGATGTCCTTACGCTGAAGAACTCGCCGGTCAGAGGACTGACTAAGATCCCAAAGAAGGACATCTTTATCAGGCCGACTGTGACCAGCCCGCAAATTAAAACAGATAAGGGCAAACAGATTGCGAGCGCGAAACTTAAGAGCGCGGCGGACCAATTGCCAGCCGCCAGGGGAATCTTCGTCATGCTCTTGTCTCCGGGAGCAGTGTTACGGATGTCCTGGTAGCAAAGGGTCACGTTGTAATACAGCAAGATCGAGACTGCTATCGGCAAGAAGCGCGCGGCGATCTTGACCCCGAAAAGCGTTGCCCCTTCGTCGGGAGTTTTGTCGTCGAGGCGCTCGCTAGACAATCTCACGTTATCGTCGAGGAGCGATCCCCGAAAACCAAATCTGTCAAATCTCGATGGGGTTGAGGGAGCGCCAGTATCACCCCTAAAGAAAGCAAAGATTAGCGTATCTTGAATTTTGATTTGATCAACCGCGTTTGCGCGCCAGTTCGATGCGAAGCGGGTGTTTTCGTCGCCAAATTTAGACCAGAACTTGTCTTGATCTTGGAAGGGATAGCAGCCGTCTGAACGGCCGATAAGACACTTAAAGAACAGTCTGAAGGAGTACCGATGGATCGGGTAGGTCACCGAAAAATGCTCGTCCTCGAGCGACTCCACGTGAAAATACGTCGGCATTGGAACGAACTCGCAGGGTCGAACAGGCATAACAAAGTAGACCACTTCCGCTTCGCCCCTCGGACGCAACAGGTCCTCCAATAGGACGCCACGACATCTCTCGGGGGAGTCGAAGAGGCCAAAGTCGAATGAAACGACACGCGCCCGTTGCAGATAGGCCGCCAATTCCGGGTCTTCTTGATAGTTCACCCGTTCGGGGTCCTGCAGCAAGAATACAGGCAGATTATCCCGCGCAAAATACTTGTTCTCCACGTTTTCGTTCTTGAAAAGAGCAAAATAGTCATCCGCCAGGCGAAGGGAGTGAACGTTCAATGACCTCCATTGCTTATCCTGTTGGTAATCTTCAACAGACAGAAAATAGACGAAGAAGAAGACGGCAATCAAAAGGACGCTCACGATTCTGAGCCTGAGTTTGTCTTGTGCTTCTTCTCGCATTTGTATCACCTAAGAACAGAGTTGCTGACCCCATGGTGCAAAGAGGGATTGGCCCATTTCAACTTACCTTGCTCTCGGGCGGTTAATCTCGCGGCGCACCCAAAGAGGTTTGACCACAACCACTTAGATCAAAATGAGGTTTAGAATTGAACCCCCGGACCCATGATATGCGATTGATCCCGCAAAAAAGCACAGTTTCAGACGCCTCATCTCGATTGAAGAACTCAGATTCTTAGAAGACCCTTTTCGCTCTTTTTTAGGTTAACGCTGACATCTAAGCTGCATTAGCGAACGGCAACTTCGTCCCGCAAAGCAAAAACTTACCATCGCTTACATTATTCAGTGCTCACCGGCGGATTTACAGCTTACTTAGCTTTGAGCGTTTCTTTCGCCAAGACCTTTTTAAGTCGACCTAGTGCCGCGTCAGCTTGCACCTTCTCACGGCGTTTCTTTTCCGACATCACGGCAAGGCGCTTCTCGGCAAAAACCTCTTCAACGTGGCGAGCGTCAGTCAACAATAGGTTCGCAGCAATTTGCGCCTGATCCGGATCTTCCGAGCGCTTCACCGCCAGTTCCCGCACCGCAACGAAAACCTGGTTTTGCAGGTGGCGCTGAACTTTGAACCAGACGTGCAGAAGAGCGCGGATGAGATCGAGCTTTGCTTTTTCAGCGGCCGGTGTTATTGCGCCACGCTGTGCTTCTTCAAGTCGTATTTCGGAAGACACTGCCGACTTGAACGGGTCACAGGTGGGATAGTCCTTCACCCGAATTTCTTTGTACCCTGCAATAACGAGGGCCGTGAGGTCCAGATTGCGGCCCCAGATGCGCAGGACGGCATCAGCAAATGCGAGAGCATCTATTTCGGTTTGTGACTCGGTGGTTGCCGACATGATCATTCTCCAAATATCGAGTTGTTTCGTTTTGGAGTGTCCTGCGGAACCGAAAATCCGGCAATGCACACGCATGATTGAGGGAAAAACTAACTAGCGATTCTAGCGTGCAAAGAGCGGCGTTAGGGATTTGCGGTAGAGGTTAAGCGGCCTAGCGCGCAACAGCATTCTCCGCCGCTGTGCGTGGCTCTGCGGCCTAACTAGCGACTTGAGGTGGACTATTGGTCATCTGATGTGGACGCGCTTGGTTTGACGTACTCGAAACCGCCGAAAAGCACTTGGTGGCGTATACTGCCCTCGACCTTCTGAACCTTGGCAATGCCATCAACGCCCGCAATCCATTCGTTTGCCATCAGGCGCACCCGCTCGCTTTTGGCGTTCATGGCCAGATCGTTCATGCGCATGTAAGCAGCTTGGGCGGCATTATCGCGGATAGCAGCAAGCAGTTGATTGAAAGCCACTCGCACTTCGGGGCGGTTCAAGACACGTGTAAAGTTATCTCGCCTTATGCCGAAGCGGTCCGCGGCGACGGAAACAGGCAATCCCTGATAGGCCATGGCCTCGATCGCCTTCCTCGTGTTGGAGTGGATCTTCACATGATCCAGCGCGCTGTAGCCAGCCAAGGCATCATTCTGGGCTCGGACAAGCTGGGTATGTTCGTTAGTGTCATCCATGGGTCAGCTTCTTTACTCTGTCGTTTCTGAAACGAGCATTGTGCTCTGCATAGGGCTTGCTCGCGCGGCGTTCGATGGCTTTGGCGGTCACTAATGGCAATTCGGTCGTGGTCAGCGTGATGCTCAGACCCAGAGTTTGCGCCCATAGCTGAAGGGTTGGCAACTGTGCGGTGCGGTCGAAGGCTTCCAGCTTGTTGATATGGGCATCAGCGAGACCAGAGGCCGCGCACACATCCTCTTGAGACAGCCCAAGGGATCGCCGGCGGCGTTGTAGTTCACCGATAAGTGACCTGTATTCATCAAATGTCGGCGCGGCATATTGGCCAGTGTGGGCCATTGGGCAGGGCTCGGGCACATCGCCAAGGTTGGTCACTGGTACTTTGACCATGTTGCGGCAGCCTTGCTTGGAGCACCGCAAGCGCAAAACGAGCCCCTTGGAGCCCGTTACCAGCCATCCGGCCTCTTGCGCCCGCTTGATCCATTCGGCTGCCAACATGCATCCTAAAGGGAGTCAAAACGGGTTTTATGTCAAATGATAGCTTTCACCGCCCACACATCTCACGACAGGTCCAGCTCGAAGCGGACTTTGGATTTGGACGTACATTGACAGGTCAGCGCGACGGAGCTGACGTTAGACGAACGGCAGCTAATGGTCTGGGACAGAAACCGTCGTTTAGCGTCGATACTATATGGCCTACTTCAATCGCGCGAGCCATACATTTGGATTTTTTTCTGAACTTGACTGTTATAGCGAGTTCATGCGTGAAAAAGATTTCACAGTATCTGCAATGACTTTTACATCTTCTGCTAAATTAGCTCTTACGATGTAATCGACATCCATTGCGACCCTAGATTGGAAGCTCGCTCCAGACTGATAACTTGCTTGCCACGGCCCAGTAAGTCCTGGCTTTACTGATAGGTAGACTGGAATCCAGTTTCCGTATAGCTGCAACTCCTCTTCAGTCACGGGCCTTGGGCCAACGATGCTCATGTCGCCACGCAGAACGTTGAGTAACTGAGGCAACTCATCAAGGCTGGAGGAACGAAGAAACTGACCAAAGAGAGGCTCAACCCTTGGGTCCGCCCTCAACTTTTGCTGCACTGACCACTCTCGGGAGAGTTCTGGGTTTTCCTTAAGTAAGGCGTCAAGCCGCTTTTCTGCATCTGGGACCATTGTTCTAAACTTTAGACACTGAAAGGTTTTTCGGTCTTTTCCGATTCGCTGATGCGAGAAAAAAACGGGGCCACGTGAACTGACCTTTATGAAAATCATTATTACGAGAAGAAACGGGGAAAATATGATTATGAGCAAAAATGAAATGATAATATCAAAGGCTCTTTTAACGTAGGAAAGGTTGTAGCTGGAGACTGTACTATGAATTTCGGCTTCCGGCAGCTCTGCAAAACTCCCATCTGAAAACGTCTTAGCTTCACGTTCCTTTCGTAGCTTCACGGTGACCCTGTGACTGGAAGCCAGTCCAACCGCATAAAAAGAGCATAGAACGATGACTATCGCGCCAAGCCAAAGAAGAACTTCCATATCAAGCTCCATCACCGGCAACTTTTACGCTACTTGCTCCGACAACAAGGGATACTACGTAAAATAATATCGAAAAGTTCGCAAGTTTTTGTGGATCAGCTGTAGGTGAATCCTTAAGACCTGCAAACAGAAGCGAACAAATTATACAATTCAGTACAGCCGCAGCGCTCCACACCATTGCAGCGGTCTTGATGGGTTCACTATCGGTGTTCAGTTCAATTAGATCACCTACAGCAGACGCGCATAATGCGACCGATATTAGGAACAGTTCTCCCCCGGAAATCAGCTCAAAGTACGCGAGTGGATTCTGATTTATTACGGCGGAGATGTATCGAAATCCTATCGGCGCAAGAGCAACCAAAACACCAAATAGTAGCCATTTTCTTACACTGTTTTTCATAATTTCTCATCTTAGCGGACATTCCCCGGTAGAACACCGTTCTTCCCATAATGATGCCTCTTTGTGCTCTGAACAAGCATATTGGGCCCGGTTTGAGAGCGCCTCCGTTCAAGAAAATCTACAAAGTCAGATCTTGCCACCCTTTCTCCCGTCAGTCGGCTCTGTTGCCCAAACCCGTTGGGGATTCATTTCGTGAATCCAGTATGTTAGCTGGACGACATGAGAAGACACACACCCCCAACTTACAAGACCAGGAACTGACCGGCCAAGTCAGAACTAGTTGGGCAAAAACGTTGGTTTCTGTCCCTGTCTACGGCTACCCTTCGCATCAGTACCTTAGCGCGGACACGACCCTCGGGCAAAACCTTCGAGGTTGTAGAGCGATTTTGGCTGACTGGTGCGAGCAGCCGTTCTCTGCGGCCCGTCGAAGGCGTAGGTCGGGCTCGCAGCCGACATCTGACGGTTTCGGTCGGTTGACGGGTGCCAGCACTAAGCGGACACGAGCCCCCCAAAGGCTTTGCAGACTTGCAATGTCCGCATCCTGCGCAAAGCTTTCTCACACAAAAACTGCGCCCTCTTGTAGTTCGATACCGAATTGATTGCTAATAGGAGAACGGTAGCTTCCGACTATTCAGCTCCAACTAAGCCACCAATATGCAGTCCACCAGACAAACCATTCTTGAAACTTGTTCCTTATTTGTTCTAGTCATTGGAAATGCCCTCGAGACGTCCTTCAGCTAACCGATACCGCAACCGCCTAATGCGCGACGGTGCAGCATCTGGGCAGATCGTTATGGTCAAGTGTGGTCTCTGCGGGCGATCAGCAAACTACTGGGCTAGCGACCTAGTTAAGGTGCTGGGGCCGCTCCATGAGATGCACGTACCGCCGTTTCCGTGCTCGCACTGCAAGACAGCGGAATACATCGGGGTCAAATTCGAAGTAGCCTCAGCATACAGATTGAATGACTTGACGGTGCGCCGCCCCATCAAGCAAATTCAGAAATGGATTTGGCGCGATGAGAAGGCGTAGGCATGTGCAACCTCTATTCATCGACGACGCCGCAAGAGGCCATGCGTCAACTCTTTGACGTTCTGCCGGATCATGACCACTTAGGCAACGCTCCGCCGCTTCCTGCGATCTGGCCGAAGTACAACGCACCTGTAGTACGCCTAGCGAAGGATGGCGAACGAGAACTGGTCACCATGAGTTGGGGGTTCTTGACCGCCAAGGTGTCGAAGAAAACTGGCAAGCCAATCTCTCCCGCTGCGTGGAACAATGCCCGTGCTGATGGTGTGGCAAAGAAGGGTCTCTGGAAGAACAGCTTCCTGAACCGGCGTTGTCTGGTTCCGGCATCTAGCTTTCGCGAGGCCAAAGGTCGGAACCCGGCAACTGACTATTGGTTTGCGCTCAAAGGGGATGAACCTCGGCCACCCTTTGCATTTGCCGGAATGTGGCGAGGGGTGCAGCCAGGGTTACCGGACGACAAATCAAGATTGCTTACACACACGATAATCACAACAACGGCCAACGAAATTGTAAAGCCTGTCCATCCAGATCGAATGCCCGTGATCTTGAACCCTGCCAACTACGAGACATGGCTGACTGGTTCTATGGATGATGCCTTGGAGTTGCTTAGGCCGTATCCAGCAGACGAGATGCAAATCGTCCAACAGGGTGTCGGCGTCCTGAAAGACGAGTTACCGTAGGCCTCCCACCTCAAACAATGCCGGCGCATGCAGTTAGACCCCTCATAACCCGATATATGCCTATCCTATGTATAGGGCGCCAGCCCTTCACCCTCACAGCATGAACGCACTGATCCGGGCAAAATACTGTTAAACCTGCGAAATCCGGCAGACTTTGATTGCTGCACGGGTTTCTCAACGAAAACAGGGCGTAATACGATCCGTACGGGAGAGTTGAGCGTGGATGAGCTGGGAAACCGGGGCTGAGAAGGGCAGATGGTTGGATAACTCAGGGAGGCGGGTGTTATACATCTATCGAAGGCCCAAAGTGTTTCGAAGTGCATTTCGACTGAGTTTCGTCACAACGGTAAAGCCAGACCATCGTTTCTGAGCAATTGATGCTTGCACCAACGGTATTGCGGGAATTGACCGAATAAAGTCTCGGTGCCGGAGGCACTAACTGCGAACTGAGTAATTTCCCGGAGTCGCAGTTGTAACCACCTATGAGTCTTATAGGTATGTTCCCTTATCGGGGGGTGGAATGTGGACTCCTTTTCTCGACTGAGTAAAGGGGCTTTCAGAGGCACCCCCCTTTCCGAATCTAAAAGGGGAGGTAATTTACGCCCGTTTACGTGGGCAGCTTGTATTGTATAACACCGGCTTCGGTGGGTGCGCATAGAACTCTCATGATTGTCTTTGCTCGCCCTCCTTTTCTACTTCCTATTGACGCAAGCAGCCCGTGTTTCTCAAGGCGTCTCACACCATTCCTGAACGCCTTGGGATCCAGTTGTGTTCGGTCGATCATTGCTGCATTTGAAGGATTGCACTGGCCTGTGCGCTGGTTGTGGAAACTGGCAAACTGCAACAAAATGAGTTTGCAAACAGAGTCTGGACATTTCACCCTTGCGGCCCACTCGTATGCTCTCAGGCTCATTTGCTCGACCTCTGATCGAACGAACCTGCTTGTGTGCACAGTCCGTGCATCGCGCGCTCCATTGATTGGGCACGGCCAGTAAGGTACTCTCGACAAATTCCGAATATCGAGTTGACCCCTGCCGCGCGTGATAGCCTGGCGGGGGTTCCTTATCGGTTGGTCGGCTGAAAAATTGCTTCAATGTCGGCACGACGCCAACGTGTGGAACGGCCAATCTTGACGGGCTGGGGGAAGCTCTTTGCCTGAACGTGGCGCCAAATAGTTGTGGTGCTGATATTCAAGATGTCGGAAACTTCCTTGACGGATAGTAGGGCTTTTTCATCGGGCATGATGCACTCCTATGGATTGGTGTGCTTCTTCTTGCCATCAATTGCTTCCAACTCTTTCAGAACGAAATTAGCCAATTTCGACTAGATTTGAATTTTACCTGTGAATAATGACATACGCGGATCTTTCAAGCGCCTCATTTTGAGTAATCGCTTGAATTCAGCGGAGTCGTCTTTCTTCAATGCCTTAATGGCTTTCGCGCATGGCCGCCGGAAATTGCAGTGTTTCATGCCCAAATGATCGAATACGGCTTGAACTGTATTTGGAAAAACTCCCGAAGGATTGCCATCTGCGTCTGCGCCGTTGGTCGGCATGCTCGCCTTTCCCAAAACATAGATCTCTGCAAGCTTTTTCGCGATGTCCTCAGCTCCTAAACGTCGAGAAGCGCCAGGTCCGGTCCAATGTTGCATCTTCTCTTCCTCGGCCCAATGACTGACGGTAAGTATTGCAACAAGAACATCCCGGAGAGGATCTCTGCTATTGTCCCAGTCTTCAGGGCGTTTTGATTGCCTTTCAATGCACTCTGTCACGTGGTCAGGCAAATCGTTTAACGCCGCCACTAGGTTCATTAGGGCCTCTGAACTTTCTCGTGCGTCAGTCTTGTCTATGAAGAGCTTCTCCCCCCGCTCGTTCGGCTCCCACCCCAAAAAGAAAAGGCTTCGGTTGTAGCGACATGAGGTGCTGTAACCGATACCATCCAAGATCGCTTTGAGTTTCGGTGTCACGCCCTTACAAGCTCCACCACATCGCCACTATTGCCTGTCACAAACCGGTCCCATGCGTCCATCAATTCGCGCCGACGGTCAAACAAATCGGATCTGGCGTATGCACGTTCAACGGCGTTCCCTGTGGCATGGGAAAGAGCCGCCTCGGCGACTTCACGATCGACCTTTGCACTTTCACTGCACCAGTCCCGAAACGACGATCTGAAACCGTGTACGGTGAATCCTTGCCGATCCATACGCTTAAGGAGCGCCTTGAACACCATGTTTGACTGCGGCTTGCCGGCACCGCTTTTGTCCCGTTGTACGCTCGGAAATACAAACTCAGGGTCAAGCCCCCTAACACGCTCAAGGATCAAAATGGCTTCCGGCGACAAAGGCACCCGATGTGGAACCCCGCGTTTCATTCTTTCCCCTGGGATTGTCCAAATGTCCCCGTAGATCTCAGACCACCGCGCGCCGCGGACTTCACCGGATCTGCTGGCCGTCAAAATGAGTAGTTCCAGGCATCGCGCGGATACTCCCTCCCTATCCCGCAATGCAGCCATGAAATCAGGAACGTCACGCCAATGCATGGATGCAAAATGATTATCTTTTGCTTTGATCAGGGGCAGCGCTTTCTGAATGCCGTTCACCGGGTTTTCGTTGGGGTATTGGCCGGCGCTTTTGGCCCAATCGAAGACTGCGGCAATTCTCTGTTTTACTCGCTTGGCTGTGTCGTGCTTGTCAGTCCAAATCGGGGTCAGCGCCTTCAAAACCTCTGCAGACGTAATTTTGTGCAAAGGCATTTCGCCGAAATACGGAAAGGCGTAGGTCTCCAAAGAGGTCAGCCATGTGTCCGCATGTTTCTGGTTTTTCCATGTCGGTAAGAGCGTTTTGTGAACCCGGTCGGCCGCAGCTGCGAACGTCAGGCTTTCACGCTTGCGAACGTTATCCGGATCGCCACCTTCCCTAGCTATCTTGCGATACTGGTGTGCGAGCTCACGGGCCTCCGCCAGCGTAACTAAGGAAACTGAACCCAACCCTAGTTCTCGTCGACGGCCATGGATAACAGTACGAAGTATCCAGGACTTCCCGCCAGTTGGCCCGACCCTTACATAAAGCCCTGCCCCATCTGAGAACATCCCCGGGTCTTTCAGGCTCGCCACCAACTTGACGGTAAGCTTTCCCATACCTTGTCCCACCATCTTCTGAATATCGGTTGCCCCGCCATTTGTCCCGCCACAAGTGGTGGGACAGACAGAGACAGCATGAAAACAGTTGATACGCTATTTGAAGTGAAGTATCAACAATAACAGGAAGATATGAAACAGGGTGGGATTACGTGAGACAGTAGTTTGTTAGAGCTATGCTCCACCAAAACCCAAATCACCCGGTTCCCAGAAATTTCTATAAGACCAGTTTTCGGTAGGGGCGTGATTAAACGCCACTTATCAAATGGTCTTTATGATGAAACAGGTAGTCCGTGCGGGAAAGCTTTTCCGCCACGCTGTATCCAAGCGGTGATATCAGCTCCAGAACCGGATCCACTTCATTGAAGCGCGGAAGCAATTCTGCCCAAAGTGGCGGCTTGAACCGGGACAGCGTCTTCTCTGCACCCTGCAGAACTTCCGCCGCATGGCCCTCTACGTCGACTTTGACGAACGACACTTCATCGATCATATTCTGAGCAACAAAATCATCCAGCGCAATCATGTCCACGTCGCCCTCTTCAGCGGGCGAGAACGCGGCAGCCCCGTGGTTTCTTGATTGGAACCGGTCCAGCACCGCTTGACCAGAGGCCGCACCGACACCCACGCATGCCACCTCTACTGCCTCAAGACCGTTGAGGGATAGATTTCGTTCCAACACGTGCACGCAGTATTCTTGTGGTTCGAACGCATAGACTTGTTTTGCTCTGAGAATCTTTGAGAAAAACACAGTGTGATTGCCAATATTCGCACCAATGTCAAAAACCGTGGTGTCAGGACCGATAAGACCAAGTTCTTTAATTCTGTTGAGAAGTGGCGCTTCAAAAAAATCTGCATTTCTCAGGATGATCGCCTGCACCCCATCAACGGCGGCGTTGGGCAAATACAGCTTCACCAGTTTTCCCCGGTGGTTGAAAACCAGCACCCGGTCATCTGGCAAACCGGCGGCACGGGCCAGATTGATAAGCCGGTCGAGTTTCTTGCCAAGTTTGTCGAGTTTTTCTTCTAATGGGTGGGTCTCATCATCCGCCACTCAAGACACCTCGCAAGTTGATGTATATCGCATGAAACCGTGCGCCGTCATGTCCCGGTCACCCGGCCACTGAAAAGCCATATGGCGATCATCCATGCAAGGCCGCCACGGTTTTGAGGGTCGAAAACCCGTACAGCGCCTCAAAACCCTTTTCGCGTCCATGCCCCGAAAGACCGGTGCCGCCAAAGGGCAACTCCACCCCGCCACCAGCGCCGTAATTGTTGATGAACACCTGCCCGGCGCGCAATGCTTTGGCCAGGCGCATTTGGCGGGCACCATCTTTGGTCCAGATCGAGGCCACCAGCCCGTATCCCGTTCCGTTCGCGATCTCCAAGGCTTCGCTTTCGTCTTCGAATGGGATAATGACCTGCACAGGGCCGAATACCTCCTCCTGTGCAAGAGAATGCTCCGGCGGGACATCTGTAAACAATGTCGGCCGAACAAAAAATCCTTTGTCATTGCTTGGTGACGCAAGGTTCCCCTGCGCGGCAATCTCCAAATCAGCCCCCTGCTCGACAAAGCCCTCAACGACATTTTTCTGACGCTCTGAGATGAGCGGCCCCACATCCAGATCATCCAATGCGGCACCTACTTTCAGAGCGTCATAACGGCGGGCCATGGCCTCAACGACTTGGTGATAGGTGCTCCGCTGAACAAGGATACGCGAGGAGGCGGAGCAGGTCTGCCCCGCGTTCTGAATGCCTGCGTTCACCAAGAACGGCAGAGCGGCCTCCAAATCAGCATCGTCAAATACCAGCTGCGGTGACTTCCCGCCCAGCTCCAGCGTAACCGGAACGACGTTTTCGCCCGCCGCTTGCTGCACCAATTTACCTACGCCCACGGACCCGGTGAAGGAAAGGTGCCGCACACCTTGATGCGCACTCAGCGCAGCTCCAGCTTCGCCGCCAAGGCCCGGTACCACGTTCAATGCACCATCTGGCAGGCCCGCCTGTCGCGCCAATTCAGCGAATGCCAAGGCAGTCAGGCAGGCTTCTTCGGCAGGTTTCAGAACACAGGCGTTGCCCATCGCCAAAGCGGCTCCGACCGACCGTCCAATGATCTGCATCGGATAGTTCCAGGGCACGATATGCCCGGTCACCCCATGCGGTTCACGCAGCGTATAGACGGTGTATCCATCCAGGTAGGGAAGCGTCGCCCCATGCACCTTGTCAACCGCGCCGCCATAGAATTCCATGTAACGTGCCAACGCAACGACGTCCGCTTGGGCCTGTTTCAGCGGCTTTCCGACATCCATGGCTTCCATGTGCGCCAATTGGTCAGCGTTTTCCTGCACGAGAGTGCTGAGCCGGAACAATACCCGGCCCCGTTCTGCTGCGGCAAACCGTCCCCAGGCACCGTCGAGCGCCGCCTGCGCTGCTGCAACTGCAAGGTCGATATCGTCTCTGCCTCCCCGCGCGATGGCACAAAGCACTTCACCTGATGACGGATTTAGCAAATCGATATGTTCGTGCGTTGACGGAGAAATCCAATGCCCACCGATGAGGCAGTTTGACGGATCAATACCCAAAGGCCGCATCTGGAAAAATCCCCCCGTTTCGCTGCGGTCCACTGTGGCGAAACAGCAGCCTTCCGCCAAGCAAAATGCACAAAAAAACGGGGCCCCGAAAGGCCCCGCATTTTCTACCTTGATTTGAAGGGTCGTTAACCTTTCCCCTTCCACGGGACGAGGATGCGTTCGGCCCATCGCATCAGCATATCGATGCCAAATCCGATGACGCCGATGAGGATAATGCCCATGATCACGATGTCGGTGTTCTGGAACTTCGACGCGGTCATGATCATCATGCCAGCCCCCTGCTCCGCCGCTACAAGTTCAGCCGCAACCACCGTACCCCAGCAGACCCCCATCGCGACGCGCGCGCCGGTGAAGATCTCCGGCAGCGAGTTGGGAATGATAACATACCGCATGATCTGCCACTTGCTGGCCCCCAGCGAATAGGCTGCGTGGACCTTGGAGATCTTGACCCCTGACACACCGGACCTCGCGGCAATTGCCATGATCCATAAGGCAGCCAGGAACAACAGGATGATCTTGCCGGCCTCCCCGATCCCGGCCCAGATGATCACCAGCGGGATCAGCGCAAGGGGTGGTACCGGGCGCATGAACTCCACGATCGGGTCAAACCAGCCTCGGAACCAGTCGCTCAGACCCATCGCATAGCCCAGCGGGATCCCCACAAGCGCACCGAGCATAAAGCCGACAACGACCCGGAAGAGCGAGTATCCCAAGTGTTCCAGCAAGGTGAAGTTACGGAATCCGTCTTTGACGATCTCGATACTCCGTGACCAGACCGCCTCGGGTGACGGCAGATAGAGGGGTTCCATCTGCCAGCCCTTGCGCGGCTGGAAGTTCGGCGTGCCCTTGTCGGAAAGGGTTACAGAACCGCCCTCAACCTCAACCGTTTCGCCGGGGGCGATCTTTTGACCATTGATTGCAATGACCGTGTTGCCGTCGCTCTTGGATATCTCGTCGTTGCGCGCCACATTGATCAAGCCAGTTCGCCACTGCGCAATGGCCGCGGAATCGTTCTTGGCAAAGCCGTCGCCTGGTTCGATCTCAGGAGCATCAGTTTCAACGTCGCGCGGGTGAACGACGACCGTCACCGTCGCGTCATCTGGCGCCTGCCCTTCGACCTGCGCGGTATAGGTGAAAGTGGTGGTTCCCTCAAACGGACCCGGCGCATGCAGAAAGCCCGGCAACAGGCTGGATCCGGTAAAGATCCCCCACATCAGAAAGATTGTCAGGATGGAGATAACACCGGCCGCACGATTGGGCCGCACGGCACTTTCGTCGCCGAACGTCACGGTTTTCAACGACGTATAGTCATGCAACCCCGCACCCTGCACTACTTTGGTCACGATAAAGAAGGCAGCTACGAAGATGACGATGTAAATCAGCAGAGGGATCATGCCGCGTCCTCCTTACCGCCCATAATTTCTTCTTCCATGTCCCAAATCATGTTCAGGATTTCCTCGCGGCGCGGCCCAAACTCGGGGTGTTTCTTAACCTCGCGCAAGTCCGCATCAACGCCCAGATCCGCGAACGGCAGGCGGTATTCCTTGTGAATCCGGCCAGGGCGCGGCGCCATCACGATTAGACGCTCGCCCAGAAGCAAGGCCTCTTCGACAGAGTGGGTGATTAGGATGATCGTCTTGCCGGTCTCTTTCCAGAGCTTGAGCACAAGGCTCTGCATCTTCTCTCGCGTCAGCGCGTCGAGCGCGCCCAGCGGTTCGTCCATCAGGATCACGTCCGGGTCATTGGCAAGGCAACGGGCCAGAGCCACACGCTGCTGCATCCCGCCCGACAGCTCGTAGACGGCTTTCTCCTTGAAGTCCTGCAGGCCAACCACGTCCAGAAGATGGTCGACAGTTTCATCCTTGTCGCGCTTCGGTGTGCCCTTCATCGAGGGCCCAAAGCCTACGTTCTCACGGACGGACATCCATTCGAAAAGCGCGCCCTGCTGGAACACCATCCCGCGTTCCGCATCCGGGCCCTTGATCTCGTGCCCGTTGAGAACCAGCTTCCCGCTGGTGGGCGCCAGAAACCCGGCCACGATGTTCAACAATGTCGTCTTGCCGCACCCCGATGGGCCCAGCACGCTCAGCAATTCGCCAGCTTTGAGTTCCAGCGAAACATCCTGAAGCGCCTGAACGTGATCTCCATTCGGCAACTCAAAGCGCATCGATAAATTTTCTATGGATAATCCGGTCATGTGGTCCCCACCTGTTGCGCGGTTCCGGACGGGTGATATCCCCGTCTCGTATGTTTAAGAAAAAACGGCGCGGGGAGCCCCGCGCCGTTTAAGTGGCTTTACATGTCCTTGGCAGCCTCAAGCGGCCCGGTGTTGACTGCGTCTTCGTAGCTATCAAGCGCGGAGTCGATTGATCCCGCTCCTACGAAAACATCAGCCACGCCTTTCATGAAGGCCGCAGCATTACCGCCAAGCCAAGCTTCCGACAGTTGTTCTTCAACCGTTGGAAATTCGAATGTCGCCATGGACGCTCCGGCGGCTTCCACGTCCATACCGGACTGTTCGGCAATCACCGCAAGCATTTCGTCGCTATTGTTCGCAGCCCATTCAGCGTTTGCAGCAGCGGTCACAGACACAAACTTTGCAACCGTGTCACCGTTTTCCGCAATGTAGGCGGCGGGCGCGGAGGTCACATCGAACACCAAAATGCCCAACTCCTGCTTTTCGGCACCGGTCAGCAGCACGTTGCCGTATTCTTTCATACGCGCAAGGCCACCACCCCAGCCGCAGGCAAAGTCCACGGCACCCTGGCTCAACGCAGCAGCACCCTCTGGTGGTGCCATGTCGACAACCTGTAGCGATGCGACGTCCACGCCAAAGTGGTCCATCTGGCGAAGAAACCCGTAATGTGCGGCTGTACCGAGCGGCACGGCTACTTTCTTGCCGGCCAATTCGCCTGCGCTGTCCTTGTCGATTTCAAGTGCTTCCGCGACGACGCAGTTGTCATTTTCGGAGTAAGACACCGCGACATCTACAATCTGCAGGTCCTGACCGCCGGATGTGGCAACAACGAAGGGCGGCACACCTTGGGAAACCGAAATCTGTACATCGCCGGACGCCATCGCTGCCGACATTGCCGTTCCGGTCTCGAAAGATACCCAGTTTACCTTCATGCCAAGCGCTTCGTCATAGGCACCGGATGCTTTTGCCGCCAGGAACGGCATTGGCCATTCCAAGAAATAGCCAACTGTAATTTCACCGTGGCCGTCTGCCGCTGCAGTCTGTGCGCTGATCGCCATCACGGCGCCTGCGACAAATGCACATGCTGTCTTTTTAATCATTCAATTTCTCCCGTTGATCGTTATCCAACCCGTTCTCGGGTCGGTTATTTTTGGTTGTGGGCACCGCTGGATAAGACCAGAAAACACCCTTTTACACACTGCATCCAATGTCAGATTACTTGAACCTGCAAGCCCTTAATCATGCCAGAAGCCTGATTTGCACAGTGTTGAACGAATTTTAGGCCTCCAGACTTTTGGGACCGGAAACACGACGATCAACTCAGAATTGAACTCACCAGGCTTTTCCGGACGCCGGATAGTGATGTTGTGAACTCAAAGGAGGAAAGGACCACATTTCACCTGCCGATAAGTCCAGTTTGGCAGGAAATCGCCCGACGGATTTGAATAATCCTGAACCAATCTGCCGCTTGTGAGAGGTACCCAGCGCCGTGTTTGGGAGTGCCTCGGCGAAAAAACACGTTCTCTGGGCTAACTTTCAGCTACCGATGATACACTCGGAGCGGGTCAATCTGGGAGAGGATTCCTTGCTAGTCCGTGATTTTTCGCCGTCATGGCTTTGAAATTGATCGCCAATTACCCGCATGAATTGGTGGGGTCATCGCGCAGAAAATGGCTAATTCGCCCGCGTGGAAACTGATTCTGGCAATATTCATGAAAGAGATCTGGCCCTAGTGGCGATGCCCCTTTAGTTGTCAATTTAGTGTAAGCTAAGGCGGCAATCGCCTGATTCCCGATACACTCAAACAAAACGAAAGGTCGCAGCCATGGACGGCAATTTCAATGAAAACGACATTTCTCGCATTGTCGAGGCAGACCGCGCGCATATCTGGCACCATCTGAGCCAACACAAGCCCTACGAGACGACGGATCCGCGGATCATTGTCGAGGGTAAAGGCATGAAGGTTTGGGACCAGAAAGGCAAAGAGCACCTTGATGCGGTGTCCGGAGGTGTCTGGACGGTCAACGTCGGCTATGGCCGGGAGCGGATCGCAAATGCGGTACGTGATCAGCTGATCAAACTGAATTATTTCGCGGGCTCCGCAGGGTCTATCCCCGGCGCCATGTTTGCTGAACGCCTGATCGAGAAGATGCCGGGCCTGAGCCGAGTGTATTATTGCAATTCGGGTTCCGAAGCGAATGAAAAGGCATTCAAAATGGTGCGCCAGATTGCGCACAAGCGCTATGGCGGCAAAAAACACAAGGTGCTTTACCGCGAGCGTGACTATCACGGCACAACAATCTCCACACTGTCTGCAGGTGGTCAGGATGAGCGCAACGCGCAGTATGGTCCGTTCACCCCGGGCTTCGTTCGCGTACCGCACTGCCTTGAATACCGCGCCTTTGAGCAAGAGGGTGCACCACAGGAAAACTATGGCGTTTGGGCTGCTGACCAAATCGAAAAGATCATCCTTGCCGAAGGCCCCGACACGGTGGGTGGCCTATGTCTTGAACCCGTCACTGCAGGCGGCGGTGTAATTACCCCGCCTGACGGATACTGGGAGCGCGTACAGGAGATCTGCAAGAAATACGATATCTTGCTGCACATCGACGAAGTGGTTTGTGGTGTCGGTCGTACCGGCAAGTGGTTTGGCTACCAACACTATGGCATCGAGCCGGATATGGTCACGATGGCGAAAGGTGTGGCGTCCGGCTACGCCGCGATTGCGTGCCTTGTAACCAACGAGAAAGTCTTTGACCTCTTCAAGGACGATGCAAGTGATCCACTAAACTATTTCCGCGATATCTCCACGTTCGGCGGATGCACTGCAGGTCCTGCGGCAGCGCTCGAAAACCTCGCGATCATCGAAGAGGAAGGGCTGCTCGACAACACGGTGGCGCAGGGCGACTATATGCTCGGCAAACTGGAAGAGCTTGCGGACAAACACAGCGCCATCGGTCAGGTTCGTGGCAAAGGTCTCTTTGTCGGTGCAGAACTGGTTGCCGATCGTGAGAGCCGCGCGCCAGTAGATGAAAAACTTGCGCAGGCGGTGGTTGCGGATTGTATGCAACAAGGTGTCATCATCGGCGTGACCAACCGTTCATTGCCGGGCAAGAATAACACGCTTTGTTTCTCGCCCGCGCTGATTGCCACAAATGACGACATTGATCACATCTGTGACGCAGTCGATTCCGCACTGGGTCGCGTCTTCGGCTAAACTCACCTTACGAGACCGAGAAAGCCCCGGCACTGACCGGGGCTTTTTTCATTGAGCTCACCTAAATTTCACGACCGTCATGAAATCAGCTAGAGCTCACGGGTTTTCTTTCCTAAATCGGAAAGACAGATGAGTGCCTGGTAACAGACCACCCTGACTGACATCCGAGTTGTGTTCCCGCTCGCAATCGCTCGGAGGAAAAACGATATGGGCGAGATCTCTGTTGAGGTTCAATTTACCGCCCAATGGCGAAAGTGCTCGCGTTGAAAGAAGTAAGCTCCCTGAGATTTGGAGCTTACTTGCAACTGGAAGGACATATCATACCACGGCGAGGCAGGTCGCGATCTCATCCTTGAGCAATAGCCTTTTCTTGCGCATTTCGAGCATATGATAGTCGTCAGTTGGTTCGAGGTTGGTTTCTGCTCGGTGGATCGCGCGGTTCAGGACATGATATTCGTCGAAAAGCCGAGCGAAGTGGCTGTCCGTCGATTTCAAATTGCTGATTTCTTCCTGCAGGTGCGGAAATTCCTCTGCCAACTCGTGTGGAACATGGGTCATGCATGTCTCCTTAATTTTGTTCAGATTTCATTTTGTTTTGCGGGATTCCGGGTGCAAGGATGCTGCCAGAATATGGTCTGCCGTTCCGATCACATGGCTTGCGTGACGCACGATCAGAGGATCGGGCGGCGTTGCCACGCTTTCGTCCTTGTCAGGGTAGTCGAAGGACGCGAGGAAGTGCCGCATGCAGTTGAGACGCGCGCGCTTCTTGTCGTTCGACCGAACTACAGTCCAGGGCGCATCCTTGGTGTCAGTATAGAAGAACATCGCCTCCTTGGCTTCTGTATAGTCTCCCCATTTGTTGAGGCTTGCGCGGTCGATGGGTGACAACTTCCACCGTTTCAACGGGTCCGTCTCACGTGAATCGAAGCGAGCGCGCTGCTCGTCTTGCGTCACGGAGAACCAATACTTCCGCAAATGAATGCCTGAGCGCGTCAACATCCGTTCGAATTCGGGCGTCTGACGCATAAATTCGAGGTATTCACCCGGTTTGCAGAAATTCATCACGCGCTCTACACCGGCTCTGTTGTACCAGCTACGGTCATAGAGAACGATCTCGCCGTTAGTGGGCAGATGTTTCACGTAGCGTTGGAAATACCACTGACCTTGCTCTTCTTCGCTCGGCTTGTTCAATGCGACAACGCGGGCGGCACGTGGATTCAGATGCTCGGTAAAGCGTTTGATCGTCCCGCCCTTACCAGCGGCATCGCGCCCCTCAAACAACATCACTACCTTCTGGTTCGTTTCCTGTATCCAAAGTTGAACTTTGAGCAGTTCAACCTGCAATGCCGCCTTCTCGGTTTCGTAGGTCTTTCTGTCCAGTTTTTCACTGTAGGGGTATCTGGTCAGATCCGCGTCCGGTTGAGGCGATGGTGTTGAAGCTGACTTACTTCTCGCGACTGGCGCTTTGGCGGTTGGTTTCTGAACAGAGTCTTGAACGGCATCTTTCACGGGCGGCTCCTTCTTTTTGACGCCCAGATTATCTATCAGCCTTCTCCAACGCGCCCTGACCCAGATCAAAAACTACCGTTCAATTTGGTTTTGATGTGCAAAACCCGCGAGAATTGACTCTTTCGTGTGAAAAGAGTTTGCAAATCTGATGAATTTTGATACTTATGGTATCAATACTTACAATAAATGACTCATGATCTTTCGCTATCTCAGCGTAAGGGCATTCGTATTGCGCTTGGGGTAATGCCAGATTGAAATCCATATATAGCCAGTATACGCTAGCGGAATGACTCTACCCGTCGAAACATTTTTTCTGCATCCTGACGCGCAGGGCACCTTGCAGTCACAGATACAGCAGATGATCGCGCAGGGCATTCTGTCGGGCCGCTTCCAGCGTGGTGAAAAACTCCCCTCGACACGCCGCTTGGCAACTCATCTAGGCGTCAGCCGAATAACCGTGACAATCGCATATACCGAATTGCTGGCGAATGATTACCTCACCTCAAAAGGCCGCTCGGGCTACTACGTGTCGGAGAATGCCCCGGTACCGCCTGCCTTCCCCCCGACCCCTGTTACCAACGACGCCGTGGACTGGAGCCGCGCCATCGGACAGAAATTTGCGGGCGGTGACACCGTTCGCAAGCCTGCGGATTGGGGCGGCTATCGCTATCCCTTTATCTACGGCCAGGCAGATCCGGAGCTTTTCGACCACGCAAACTGGCGCCTCTGCGCCCTTAAGGCGCTTGGTCAGAAGGACTTCACGGCCCTGACCACTGACTATTACGATCAGGATGACCCTCAACTGATCGAATTCATCGCCCGCCACACCCTTCCAAGGCGCGGCATCGTTGCCCGCCCTGAACAAATCCTGATTACGCTTGGTGCCCAGAATGCGCTTTGGCTGACCACGCAGGTACTTTTGACACAACGCCGCCGCGCAGCGCTGGAAGATCCTTGTTATCATGCCCTTAGGGATATTCTTTCCCAGTCCAGATGCCATGTGACGCCGGTACGGGTTGATGCAGATGGCCTACCGCCCGAGGCGATACCTCCCGACACGGATGTCATCTTCACAACCCCCAGTCATCAATGCCCGACAACCGCGACAATGCCGATGGGGCGGCGTCACGAACTGCTCAAACGAGCAGCAGAGATGGACGCGCTGATTGTCGAGGATGACTACGAGTTCGAAATGTCCTTCCTTAAAAGCCCGTCTCCGGCGCTGAAAAGTCTGGATGCAGATGGGCGCGTGATCTACGTCGGCAGCTTTTCCAAGTCATTATTCCCCGGGCTGCGCCTGGGCTATCTTGTGGGCTCTGAGCCTTTCATTCGTGAGGCTAGAGCCTTGCGCGCCTCGGTCCTCCGACATCCACCTGGACATGTTCAACGTACGGCAGCCTACTTCCTGTCTTTGGGGCACCACGATGCACTTATCCGTCGCATGGGGTCAACCCTGCATGACCGTCGCATTGTGATGTCAAAGGCCATCGAGGAGCATGGGTTGCAGATCGCCGGTCAAGGCGCCTTTGGTGGCTCCTCCTTCTGGATGCGCGGGCCACAAGGCGTAGACACTCAGGAGCTTGCCAAACGTTTGCAGGCCAGGGGCGCGCTCATCGAGCCCGGGCATTCGTTTTTTGCCGGGCCGTCGCAACCCCGAAACTACTACAGGCTCGCCTATTCATCGATCCCGGCTTCGCGAATCTCCAAAGGGGTGGCGCTGGTTGCGGAGGAACTGCACACCATGGATGAGTTGGCACTATCCCGAGTGAAAAACTGGACCTAACGCGCTGTAAGCGCATACACTAACTAACTGTCAGCCAAGATTCGCGCTTTATTTTTTGCCCTGGAGGAACTCTCGCCATGAAAATGACCACAGAAGAAGCTTTCGTAAAAACGCTACAGGCCCATGGCATTGAACACGCCTTTGGCATTATCGGTTCGGCCATGATGCCGATTTCCGATATTTTCCCTGACGCGGGTATCAAGTTCTGGGACTGCGCCCACGAAGGATCCGCTGGAATGATGTCTGACGGCTACACCCGCGCCACAGGCAAGGTCTCGATGATGATCGCCCAGAACGGCCCCGGCATCACGAACTTCGTCACAGCCGTCAAGACTGCTTACTGGAACCACACACCATTGCTGCTGGTCACTCCTCAGGCCGCAAACAAGACAATCGGTCAGGGCGGCTTCCAGGAAGTTGAGCAGATGAAACTGTTCGAGGATATGGTCGCCTATCAGGAAGAAGTGCGTGACCCGACCCGCGTGGCCGAAACACTGGCCCGCGTGATCGCCAAGGCCAAACGCCTGTCCGGCCCGGCCCAAATCAACATCCCACGCGACTTCTGGACTCAGGTCGTCGATATCGAGATCCCAGATCCGATCGAGTTCGAAGTGTCCCCGGGCGGTGAAAACTCGGTCGCCAAGGCCGCTGAAATCCTGTCGAACGCGAAAAACCCTGTCATTCTGAATGGCGCGGGCGTGGTACTCTCCAAAGGTGGTATCGAGGCTTCTATGGTTTTGGCCGAACGCCTCGACGCTCCGGTTTGCGTGGGCTACCAACACAATGACGCGTTCCCTGGCAATCACCCGCTTTTTGCTGGCCCTCTTGGCTATAACGGCTCCAAGGCTGGTATGCAGTTGATCAAGGACGCCGACGTCGTGCTCTGCCTTGGCACACGTCTGAACCCGTTCTCCACTCTGCCCGGCTATGGCATCGATTACTGGCCTGCAGATGCAAAGATCATTCAGGTGGACATCAACCCAGACCGCATCGGCCTGACCAAGAAAGTCACCGTTGGCATCGTGGGCGATGCGGCGAAGGTGGCCAAAGGCATCACAGCGCAGCTGTCCGACACCGCCGGTGACGAAGGTCGCGCCGAGCGCAAAGCACATATCGCACAGACCAAATCAGCATGGGCGCAAGAATTGACCTCTCTTACACATGAGCAGGACGATCCCGGCACCGACTGGAACGTACGCGCTCGCGCCGCCAAGCCGGACTGGATGTCACCCCGTATGGCATGGCGCGCGATTCAGGCTGCTCTGCCGGTCGAGGCGATCATCTCCTCCGACATCGGCAACAACTGCGCCATCGGCAACGCCTACCCCGCGTTCGAAGAAGGCCGCAAGTATCTGGCACCGGGTCTCTTTGGTCCTTGCGGCTACGGTTTGCCTGCAATCGTTGGTGCGAAAATCGGCCAACCGAATGTGCCTGTTGTCGGTTTCGCGGGTGACGGCGCCTTCGGGATCGCTGTGAACGAGCTCACCGCCATTGGCCGCGGCGACTGGCCTGCGATCACGCAAATCGTCTTCCGCAACTATCAGTGGGGCGCGGAGAAGCGGAACTCGACACTTTGGTTCGAAGACAACTTTGTCGGGACCGAGCTGGACGAGGGGGTTTCCTATGCCGGCATCGCCAACGCTTGCGGGCTTAAAGGTGTGGTGGCGCGTACGCAGGAAGAACTTACCGCCGCGCTCAACCAGGCGATCAAGGATCAAATGGAGAATGGTGTCACGACCCTCATCGAGGCGATGATCAACCAGGAATTGGGTGATCCGTTCCGCCGCGATGCGATGAAGAAACCTGTCGAAGTTGCTGGTATCAGCAAAGACGACATGCGTCCTCAAACTGTCTAACCGCGGGTGCATGCAACACCACACATAACTCAAGGAAGCAGGCCGTGAGCGTGTTGCGCGATCTCAGGGATCGCGCCGCCGCCCGGCCTGCCCACATCGTTATGAGCGAAGGCAGTGATCCGCGCATTGTTGCGGGCGCTGTCGCCGCCGTTCAGCAAGGCATCGCCCGCATCACGCTGGTAGGTTCTCGGGACGAGGTTGCGGCCGCACTTGTTGCTGCAGGCCATCCCAACAACCCGGCCATTTCAATTCAGGACCCAGAGACGTCTGAACTGGCTGCTGGCTTTGCCGCGACATTTTTCGAATTGCGCAAACACAAGGGCCTGACCCTTGATGACGCCGAAGCGCAGGTTCGCGACCCGCTGATTTTTGCGGCTTTGATGGTCCGGGAAGGGCACGCCGATGGCACCGTCGGCGGTGCCGTCGCGACAACCTCAGACACCGTGCGCGCAGCATTGCAAGTTATCGGCAAGGCTAAGGATGCGCCGCTTGTCTCCAGTTTTTTCCTGATGGTTTTGCCTGAAAACCACCCATCAGGCAAAGAGGCCATGATTTTCAGCGACAGCGGTCTCGTCATCGACCCGACATCCGAGGAACTGGCAGCGATCGCCGTTGCCTCCGCCGGATCATGCCAACAGCTTCTCAACACCGAACCACATGTCGCGCTGCTGTCCTTCTCGACTATGGGAAGCGCAAGACATGCGCGCGTTGATAAGGTCACTGATGCCGCCGCTTTGTTGAAAGCGAACCATCCAGAAATCAAAGCGGATGGCGAACTGCAATTTGATGCCGCCTTTGTGCCCGAAGTTGGAACTTCCAAAGCTCCGGAGTCGACTGTGGCAGGGTCCGCCAATGTCATGATCTTTCCCAACCTTGATGCGGGGAACATTGGCTATAAGATCGCGCAGCGCGTTGGTGGTTGCGAAGCAATTGGGCCGATCTTGCAAGGGCTGGCAAAACCCGCGAACGATCTCAGTCGTGGCTGCGTGGCTCAAGACGTAACAAATATGATTGCCGTCTCTGTCTTGCAGGCACAGACGGACGCATGACAGGAAACTGTGCACCCTCTGACCCGTGCCGGGCCACCCATGACACCCCATGGAGGCCCCTATGAGCACGGCTGAGCAGGTTTTCGATTTCTTTGGCGCAATTCCAAAACACGCGCAGGAACTATTCCCCGGCGTGATTGTCGCGATCATCGTTGCGATGACTGCCCAGTTTCTGGCCGAGCACTACGAAGCTCCCGCGATGCTAATGGCTTTGCTGCTTGGTATCGCCGTTGCTTTTCTGGGCGACGAAGGCAAAACCGTACCCGGTATCGGATTTGCGGCACGTACAATTCTGCGAATGGGGATCGCCTTTCTTGGTGTGCGTATCTCATTCGATCTGATGACGGCCCTGGGCCTGGAAGTCGTCCTTCTGGTGATTGGTGGCGTGATTGCGACCATTGGCTTTGGCCTGCTGATCTCTCGCTTCTTTGGTCATGGCTGGCGTTTTGCCTTTCTGACCGCCGGTTCTGTCGCGATCTGCGGCGCGTCGGCAGCGATGGCCATCAGTGCAATCCTCCCCAAGGACGAGAAATCCGAACAGCGGCTGATTTTCACCGTACTGGGCGTGACGGTGCTTTCGACCGTTGCGATGATCGCCTACCCGATTCTCGTCAGCAGGTTGGGCCTATCGGAGATTGCGGGCGGTATTTTCCTCGGGGCAACGATCCACGATGTAGCCCAGGTGGTTGGTGCGGGTTTCTCAGTCTCTGAGAATGCCGGCGATACCGCGACCCTTGTCAAATTGATCCGGGTTTCGATGCTGGCCCCCGTGGTGCTGATCGCAGCCGTGCTCATCCGGACATATGCTGAAGCGCCGGAAGATGGCAAACGCCCACCCTTGCTGCCATTCTTCGTGGTCGGCTTCCTTGTTCTGGCGACGTTGAACTCAATGGGCTTGATTCCAACCTTTATCGCGGATTTCATGAGTCAGGCATCCAGATGGATGCTTTTGATTGCCATCGCGGCTGTCGGCATGAAAACGAACCTGAAGAGAGTGCTGGCCGTCGGAGGACCGGCCATTGCCCTGCTCATTACAGAATCACTTTTCATCGCAGGGCTGATCCTTGCGGGACTTTATTATTTTGCCTGAGAATACGGGCAAAGGGGAGGCCAGATGACATTCCAGCAACCTAAAATCGATACATCGCCGCACGTTTCGGACGAAGTACGAAAGACAACCTGTTACATGTGCGCCTGTCGCTGCGGCATCAACGTGCACATGAAGGGTGGCAAGGTCGCCTATATTGAAGGCAATCGCGACCACCCAGTCAATCAGGGCGTGCTCTGCGCAAAGGGCTCAGCGGGGATCATGCAGGTCAACGCGCCGTCCCGGTTGCGCAAACCCCTCAAACGCGTGGGCGAACGCGGCGCAGGCGAGTTTGAGGAAATCGAATGGGAGGAAGCCTTGCAGATCGCGGCTGACTGGCTGGAACCTGTTCGCAACACCAATCCCGAAAAGCTCGCCTTCTTCACGGGTCGTGATCAGTCACAAAGCTTTACGTCCTTCTGGGCGCAGGCTTTCGGCACGCCGAATTACGCAGCCCACGGCGGTTTCTGCTCGGTCAACATGGCGGCGGCGGGCATTTACACCATGGGTGGCGCCTTCTGGGAGTTCGGCCAGCCCGACTGGGACCACACCAAGCTTTTCATGCTGTTCGGTGTCGCCGAAGACCATGACAGCAACCCGATCAAGATGGGAATCGGCAAGATCAAGAAGCGCGGTGCGCGGGTGATCGGCGTGAACCCCATCCGCTCCGGCTACAACGCTGTGGCGGATGACTGGGTTGGTATTACACCCGGCACGGACGGGTTGTTTATCCTTTCGATGGTCCACTGTCTGATGAAGGCGGGCAAAATCGACCTCGACTATCTGGCGCGCTACACCAACGCACCGGTGCTGGTGATCAACAGCCCCGGTGCCGCAGATCACGGCCTGCTGATGCGCGATTCGCACGGCAAGGAGTTAGTGATCGACCGCAAGACGCAGAAACTCACCCCCTTTGATCAACCGGGCGTGATGCCGGACCTCGCGGCAACCTACGAGAAAGACGGTAAGACCCATCGGCCGGTCTTCCACCAGATGGCGGAGATGTATCTCGATGAGCAATACGCGCCCGAGGCTGTCGCTGACCGCTGCGGGATATCTGCGGGTCGCATCCGCGCAATTGCTGCGGAGATTGCGCGCGTGGCCTTTGATGAAGCCTTCGAGCTTGACCACCCGTGGACTGATTTTCGGGGCGACAAACACGATAAGATGATCGGCCGCCCGGTCTCCTTTCACTCCATGCGCGGAATTTCCGCACATGCCAATGGCTTCCAGACCTGCCGGGCATTGCACACGTTGCAGATCATTCTAGGGACGGTCGAGGTGCCGGGCGGGTTCCGTTTCAAACCGCCTTACCCCAAGCCCGCCACCGCACATCCCAAGCCGCATGTTGGCATGAACCCCGGCGCGCCCTTGAACGGACCGCATCTGGGCTTCACCCACGGCCCCGAGGACCTGGCGCTGAAAGAAGACGGCTCACCGGCCCGCATCGACAAGGCGTTCACCTGGGAAAACCCGATGTCGAGCCACGGGCTCATGCACATGGTGATCTCGAATGCATATGCGGGGGATCCTTACAAGATCGACGTGCTGTTCATGTATATGGCTAACATGTCGTGGAATTCGTCCATGAACACGCGCGGCGTGATCGACATGCTGACTGACAAGGACGAGAACGGAGACTACGTGATCCCGAAGATCATTTACTCCGACGCTTACAGCTCGGAAATGGTCGCCTATTCCGACCTGATCCTGCCGGATACCACGTACCTCGAACGCCACGATTGCATCTCGCTGCTGGATCGACCGATCTGCGAGGCGGATGCTGCTGCCGATGCGATCCGCTGGCCGGTGATCGAGCCTGATCGCGACGTCAAAGGCTTTCAGTCGATGCTTTGCGAGTTGGGCGCAAAGATGAACCTGCCCGGTTTCGTGAACGAGGACGGCAGCCAGAAATATGCCGACTATGGCGATTACATCGTGAACCACGAACGCCGGCCGGGTATCGGCCCGCTGGCGGGTTTTCGCGGCGAGAACGGCGATCAAGCCGGCAGAGGCGCCGTGAACCCCAAGCAGCTCGATCGATACATCGAAAACGGCGGGTTCTTCGTCGAGCACATCCCCGCAGGGTCCAACTATTACAAGCCGTGGAACATGGCGTATCAGGACTGGGCGGTGAAAATCGGGCTTTTCGACAAGCCGATGCCTTATCTCTTTTCGCTGTACGTAGAGCCGTTGCGGAAGTTCCAACTGGCAGCAGAAGGCCACGGCGAACGTCAGCCGCCCGACCACCTGCGCGACCGCATCAAGTCCACGATGTCGCCTCTGCCGATCTGGTATTCCACAGAAGAAGAAAATCACGCGGCGGAGTTCCCAGTCACCGCCCTGACGCAGCGCCCGATGGCCATGTATCATTCCTGGGGATCGCAAAATGCGTGGCTGCGGCAGTTGCACGGGCACAACCCGCTTTACCTGCCCACCAGGCTGATGCGCGAAAACGACCTCACCGACGGCGATTGGGCCAAGGTGACGTCGCCACATGGCGAAATCACCGTCCCGGTGATGGAGATGGCGGCGCTCAACGAAAACACAGTCTGGACCTGGAACGCCATTGGCAAACGCAAAGGTGCATGGGCACTGGAAGAGGACGCGCCCGAGGCCACACGCGGCTTCCTGCTCAACCACCTCATCCACGAGTTGCTGCCGCCGAAAGGCGACGGTCTGCGCTGGTCCAATTCCGATCCGATCACGGGTCAGGCGGCCTGGTTCGATCTGAAGGTGCGGATTGAAAAAGCCAAACCGCCAGAGGAATCGCAGCCCGGTTTTGCGCCGATCAAATCGCCCGTGGGCAAAGGTCCGAAATCCCTCACATGGAAGGTTGGCAAATGACCACGCTCCCCCAGCAGACGGAAAAGAAGCTTGGCCTGGTGATCGATCTGGACACCTGCGTGGGCTGCCATGCCTGTGTGATTTCCTGCAAAGGCTGGAATACCGAGAACTATGGCGCACCGCTGTCGGATCAGAACGCCTATGGGGCCGATAACAACGGCACATTCCTCAACCGCGTACACTCCTATGAGGTGCAGCCGGAGGCCGGCGCCGCGCAACTCATTCACTTCCCGAAGTCCTGCCTGCATTGTGAGGACGCACCCTGCGTTACTGTTTGCCCGACCGGTGCCAGCTACAAACGCGTCGAAGACGGGATCGTTCTGGTCAACGAGACCGACTGCATCGGCTGCGGGCTTTGCGCCTGGGCGTGTCCTTATGGCGCGCGGGAGTTGGACCAGGCGGAAGGCGTGATGAAGAAATGCACGCTCTGCGTCGATCGCATTTACAACGAAAACCTGCCAGAGGAAGATCGCCAGCCTGCCTGCGTGCGGACCTGCCCCGCTGGCGCGCGCCACTTCGGCGATCTTGGCGATCCTGACAGCGATGTCAGTCAACTGGTAGCGGAACGCGGTGGCATGGATCTGATGCCAGAGCAAGGCACCAAGCCGGTGAACAAATACCTGCCTCCGCGCCCCAAGGACACCTTGCCAGATGCTGGTGTCGAATTCGATGTGCTCGCACCATTCCTAGAACCCGTAGCAGACGAGCCGAAGGGCTTTCTAAGCTGGCTCGATAAAACGCTGGAGAAACTCTGATGCACCCTGCTCCTTCCGTTATTTTCTTTACGACCTTCAGTGGTCTCGGATTCGGTCTTTTGGCATGGCTCGGCATTGGCACCCCGGAGGTCACGGGCTGGACTGCCTTTGCATTCTTCGCAATTGCCTACCTGATGGCCGTAGGCGGGCTTCTGGCCTCGACCTTCCACCTCGGTCGCCCGGAACGCGCGATCAAGGCCTTCACGCAATGGCGCTCCAGCTGGCTCAGCCGTGAAGCCTGGTGTGCCGTCGGCGCTCTGACACTCATGGGTCTATATGGTGCCGGTCTGGTGTTTTTTGAAACCCGCTTCGGGCTTTTGGGAATTTTGGGTGCGCTTCTATCATTGGCCACGGTGTTCACCACGTCGATGATCTATACGCAACTCAAGACAATCCCGCGTTGGAACATGGCGATCACACCGTTCAAATTCCTGTCGCTTTCCATTGCGGGCGGCGCATTGTTGGCAGGGCAGGTTCAAGCCGCCATCATCTTGCTGCTCATTGCAGGCGGCATTCAGGCCGCGACTTGGGTTATGGGTGACAAGGCTTTGACAGGTTCAGGAACCACGCTCGGCACTGCAACGGGGCTTGGCCAGAACGGGTCAGTGCGCGCCTTTGAACCTCCGCACACCGGTACGAACTACCTGCTAAAAGAGTTCGTACATGTGATCGGTCGAAAACACGCGGCCAAATTGCGGATGATTTCGATCATTCTGATGGTCGTTCTTCCGATTGTGCTGCTGCTTTTGCCGTTTTCGCATTTTCTGGCCGTGCTGGCGCTGGCAAGCCATGTGGCAGGTGTATTGACAGCGCGTTGGCTCTTTTTTGCTCAAGCCGAGCATGTCGTCGGTCTCTACTACGGCAAACGCTGACGCGGCAAATCAGAGACATGTGATCCAAAGGACGGGCAGGATAAAACCTGCCCGGTTCTCTTAGTTGAGCAGACCTGCGTGCCGCAGTCCTGCATCGACCAGCGCGCGCGTTTCGTCCGAGAGCGACGTGAGAGGCAAGCGGACCTCTTCCGCGCAAAGATCCAAACGCGACATGGCATATTTCACCCCCACCAGTCCCGGCTCGGTAAAGACCGCCTTGTGCAACGGCATCAGCCGGTCCTGAATTCTGAGCGCCGTAGCATAATCACCTGCAAGGCAGGCAGCCTGCATCTCACTCAGCATCTTTGGGGCAACATTGGCCGTGACCGAGATACATCCGACGCCGCCCTGCGCGTTAAAACCGTGCGCCGTTGCATCTTCTCCTGACAGCTGAATGAATTCAGGGCCACATGTCATGCGCTGGTCACTTACGCGGGCTAGATCGCCAGTCGCATCCTTGACCCCGATGATCCTTGGCAGCTTTGCAAGCTGACCCATCGTCTCGGGCGTCATATCGACGACGGAGCGTCCGGGGATGTTGTAGATAATGATGGGAAGATCAGCGCAGTCATGCAACGCAGTGAAATGCGCAATCAGCCCGGACTGTGTAGGCTTGTTGTAGTAGGGTGTAACAACGAGCGCGGCGTCAGCGCCTACCGCCTCTGCGTGGCGCACCAGGCGGATGGCTTCCAGCGTGTTGTTCGATCCCGCACCGGCGATAACCGGTACACGCCCCGCCGATGCTCTGACGACCTCTTCAACAACCTGTTCATGCTCACGGTGGGTCAGTGTCGGGCTTTCGCCGGTTGTGCCGACCGGAACAAGCCCATTGCTGCCTTCGCCAATATGCCATTCAACCAGTTTCTTGAGCGTATCCAAATCCAGTTCGCCGTTCCGAAACGGCGTGACGAGGGCAGGCATCGAACCTTTAAACATTTTCACGCTCCTTTTAGCTATTGTGGCCGGCAAATGGCCTGGGTTAACGCATTGTAAGCAGGATCGTGATTTGATCCCTTTCGGCAATGCCATAAGTATGGAAGGCTCTAGCCTTCATAGCTTGGGAAATGCAAGTGATCAGACGCCCAATACTCTTACTCGTGACGGTTTTTCTAACTGCCCTGCCCGCGTGGGCAGAACGACCCCGGCCTTTGGGTTGGGCGTTGGAGGCCGCGCGAGACGGCAACTGGGACCGCGCGGAGCAGATAGCCGCGCGTGATGGGCAGGTCGCCGCGGATGTGATCGAATGGGTGCGCCTGCGCGCAGCCCTTGGGTCCTATGGTGAAATAACAGGCTTTTTGCAGCGACGCCCTGACTGGCCCGGCGAAAGGCGGCTTCGCCGTGTTTCGGAGCCTGTCATTGTTTTGCAAGGCGACTCTCAGGTTTTGACATTTTTTGAAGAGACACCACCGCAGACACCCCAAGGCATTCTACGATACGCCAAGGCGCTGAAGGCCGCTGGTCGGGAGGCGGAAGCAAACGCAGCAGTGATTGGCGCCTGGCGCAACATCCCGATGTCATCGACGGAGCAGGCCTTGTTCACGGGTGCATATGGTGCGCTCCTGAGCGAACATCATGACGCAAGGCTGGATGCCATGCTTTGGCGCGGATCATACGAGAACGCGCGGCGCGTGTTTAACCTTGCATCCAAAGGGGCCGTTGCGGCCGCCAAAGCTCGGATCGCGTTAAAGGATGCGGCTCCCGGGGTGGACACTTTGATCGCGGCAGTACCCTCATCCCACGCCAAAGATGGCGGATTGCAATATGAACGGTTTATGTGGCGGGCACGCAAAGGCAGAGGAGAAGATGCGAAAGCTCTACTGATTGAAACTTCAACCAGTGCAGATGCGTTAGGACGACCCGAAGCCTGGAGTAACCGCAGACGTTCCTATGCCCGCGACGAAATGCGAAATGGTGACGCGGAGCGGGCTTATGAAATCGCCGCGCGCCATTTCTTGCTGTCGGGTTCCGCCTATGCCGATTTGGAATGGTTGGCTGGATACATCGCGTTGCAAAATCTCAACGAACCCGAGACAGCGCTGCGGCACTTTGACAATCACGACCAGGCCGTGCAGTCGCCAATCTCAAAGGGTCGTGCAGGCTATTGGCGCGGTCGTGCCTACGAAGCGATGGGGAATGTTGCGGCTGCCGACCAGGCCTACGCAAGTGCTGCACAGTTCCAAACGTCATTTTACGGCCTTTTGGCGGCCGAGCGGGCCGGGTTGCCCTTTGACACAGAGCTTGCCACAGCCTCCGTCGAGGCGGATTGGCGTGAAACTGACCTCGCCGACCTGCCGTTGTTTCAGGCGGGTTTGCTGCTTCAGGCGTCCGGAGAGTTAAACCTTGCGGAACAGTTCTGGACGCATCTTGCAGAGCAGTTGGACGAAGAACGCGGCGCGCTGCTTGCTCAGGCGGCGGTGGATGCTGAGCAGCCCCATCTCGCAGTGATGATCGGGAAACGGCTTGCCCGACGAGCGATTGTCGTGCCGTTTGGTTACTACGCGATGCACCCGGTAGCAAAGCGCAACCTCCCGATGGCGCCTGAAATGACGCTCGCGATTGCTCGGCGCGAAAGCGAGTTTGACCCACGTGTCCAAAGCGGAGTTGGGGCGCGAGGGCTTATGCAGATCATGCCGCGTACGGGAAGCGCAGTGGCACGTGGGCTGGGTCGATCTGCCAATCACACGACGGAACGGCTTATCTCCGACCCAGCCTATAACGCGGAACTGGGGGCGGCCTATCTTTCTAGACTCGCGGGTCGGTTCAACGGAAACGTCATCATGATGTCAGCCGGTTACAACGCAGGTCCCAGCCGTCCCGATCGATGGATGCAGGTCTATGGCGATCCACGTCGCGGAGCGATTGATATCGTCGACTGGATTGAGCATATTCCTTTCAGAGAGACACGAAACTACGTCATGCGTGTGGCCGAAAGCTTACCAGTCTATCGAGCACAACTGGGCAAAGCCGCTTTACCACAACCTTTCAGCGAGGAGCTGACCGGATCAAGTCTTCAGGCGTTCGCGCCAAAGGGTGAATAGCCCTGCTCCGACAATGATAGCGACGCCCATCGCCACGTTGCTGCGCAGGGTCTCGCCAAATACAAAAAGGCCAAGTGCCGCTGCAAAAACCAGCTGAAAATATGCAAAGGGTTGAACGGCGCTGGCCTCTGCAACTTCATAACACCGGATCAGAAGCCAATGCCCCGCAGCGCCGGTTATACAGAGCGCCCCCATCCAACCCCAATCTGGCGCAGTCATTGGCTCCCAAAACCAAACCCCAACCAGCGTTACAGCAAAGGCGCCAACGGTTCCGGTCCAGAAAAAGCTTGTTGCCGCCGTATCCAATCGTCCAGCATACCGCGTCGTGAGAGCGTAGATCGCAAACATTGTCGCCGAAGCGAGAGGGATCAATGCCGCAGGATCAAAGACACCATATCCCGGCTGCAAGATAATGATGACACCAATAAAACCAATGCCAATGGCCCCCCACCGTCGCCACCCGACTTTCTCTCCCAGAATCGGGCCAGAAAGCGCCGCGACGATGAGTGGATAACACGCGAAAACTGCATGGCTTTCTACCAGGCCGAGCATGGTGAAGGCCGCGATCATCACACAGACCTCAACCGCAAGCAAAAGACCCCTGAACGCCTGTAGAACGGGTTGGCGGGTACGAGCGGCGGCGCTAATCCCGCCCGCTTTCCGCCCAGCAATTGCAATGACGAATGCTGCAAAGAACCAATAGCGGATCATCACGATCATATAAATGTTGTAGGCCTCCGCCAGGTGGCGCGAGATACCATCCTGCAGTGCGAATACTGCCGAGGCCAGGAGCATCAGAAACACCCCGAGGCGCACATCATTGCGCTGCGTCATCTGGCCAGAGTTCCCCGTGTCATATGCCGTTTCCGACCAAATCCCGGGACGCGTTCAACGTCAAACCCTGCGTCCTCCAACCCCCTGCGGACAAATCCTGCAGCTGTGTAAGTGGCAAAGGTTCCCCCGGTTGCCGTTCGATCCGCGACATTTGCAAGTAGTTCTGGGCTCCACAGCTCAGGGTTTTTTGCTGGTGAAAACCCATCCAGATACCAGGCGTCTGCACGACCCTCCCAAGATTTGATCGTGTCGCGCGCGTCGCCCAAAATGACTTCTAGCGAAACCGTAGGGGTCAAGTCGAAGTGTCCGCCCGCCGGGGTCCAGATATCAGCCAATTCTTGCACGCGTAACCCTGCCGACGAAAAGACCCACAACGCTCTGATCATGTGGTCGCGCTCCAGTGGGTAGGCTTCAAAACTTGTAAATGTCAGTTTCCCGGAAACGTCCGCCGTCTCCCAGGCCTGGACGGTGGCAAGAAAGTTCAGCCCGGTGCCGAAGCCAAGCTCCGCAATATGAAATCCCTCGCGAAACCGGTTCGGTAGCTGGTTTCCCTTCAGAAAAACATGCCGTGTTTCCTCAAGTCCGTTCTCAAGACTAAAATAGGGATCGTCGAAGCGCGAAGATACCGGCACATCACCTATGCGCCAAGTAACGTCCGTCGTCTGGTTTCGCACAACAGCACCTTGTATTAACATATGAAATCGAAAGCGACACTGAGGCAGAAGGCAGGCATTGGCAATGGTCGACATCACCGTTCGCGGCGCGGGCATCTTTGGTTTGACCATTGCGTGGGTGTGCGTTTGCCGTGGTGCAAAGGTACAGATCATTGACCCAGGCGGACCAGGCGCAGGCAGCAGTGGCGGCGTGGTGGGGGCATTGGCCCCGCATGTGCCTGAGAACTGGAACGCCAAAAAGGCCTTCCAGCTTGAAAGCCTTCTGATGGCCGAGCAGTTTTGGTCGGAAGTCACTGAAGTCAGCGGTCAAGATCCGGGATATATCCGCAGCGGTCGCCTCCAGCCAGTTGCTGATAATGCAGCCCTTACCCTCGCGCGCCAACGCGCTGAGACCGCCAAGACTCTTTGGCAGGGGCGCGCAACCTGGTCCGTTGAGCGAGCACCAAAGACAGGATGGGTGCCGAACTCTCCGACGGGTTGGGTCATCCGCGATGATCTCAGCGCACTACTGCACCCACAGCAATCAGTTTCGGCACTTGCAAAGGCGCTCTCGCGAAAAGGGGTCTCGATCCTGTCCGATGGCCTAAATTCCGGCAAAACCATTTGGGCAACTGGCGTGCCGGGTCTGGAAGCTCTGAACGAGGGGCACCACCGAATGGTGGGTGCCGGAGTAAAAGGCCAGGCCGCACTTCTCGACTACGATATGCGCGGCGCGCCGCAACTCTTCGTCGATGGCCTTCATGTGATCCCCCATCTCGACGGGACCGTGGCGATTGGGTCGACATCAGAACGGGAATATGCCGCACCCGACATGACAGATGGGCTGCTTGATGAGATCATCGACAGGACGCGGAACGCGGTCCCCATGCTACGCAATGCAGCCGTCCTGAAACGCTGGGCAGGCGCGCGCCCCCGCGCGAGAAGCAGGGCGCCCATGCTGGGCCATTGGCCCGATAAACCGGGACACTTTATCGCAAACGGCGGCTTCAAGATTGGCTTCGGCATGGCCCCGAAAGTGGCACATGTCATGGCTGACTTGCTGCTTGAGGACCGCAACGCGATCCCCGACGGCTTTGACGTCGCCGCTTCTTTGTGAACACACTGGCAGGCCAGCCGACGTCATGTTCCGCAGACTAACCAGCAGTTCCTGCCATTGGATGCTCACCGATTGGCGCTCGAAAATGGCCGGGCGCAAGGATCCGGCGCGCCGGGCCCGAATATTTCGTTCCACATCAAAGTTCCCGACCACAACCTGATCGAGTAGTCAAAATCCGCGCCCTAGCGTTCGATCTCAGCGCGCAGGTTCTCCATCAACTGCGCAAGCGTCTTGATGTAGATGTCGGACTTTAGGCGCCCTTCGTCATCAAAAGCATCGCCACTTCCGGCAAGGTGAACCTCAGGGCCCTGAAGTATGCGTGGTTGGAAAGGCACCATGAACCCCCTCAGCACCAATTGCGCCCGTTCACCTCCCGCGCGGCCAGCAGCCGCCGACATGACGGCCAAAGGTTTGCCTTGCCAAGGATTACCCTGCGTGCGTGACACCCAATCCAACGCGTTTTTGAGCACGCCGGAAGGACCTTTGTTGTACTCCGGCGTTGAAATGAGAACCGCATCAGCTGCAGCGATCTGGCTTGAAAGCGCCTCTACTGCAGCCGGGACGCCATCAGCTGCCTCAACATCCCCGTCATAAAGGGGTAAGCGCAGGCTAGCTTCCTCGAATGTACAACTCCCAAAAAGCCTTGCCGCTTCACGCAAGAGCCGGGAGTTAGTGGAGCCTTCACGCAATGCGCCAGAAAGACCAAGCAGTTTGTAGTTCGCCATGTCACGTAGCCTCTTGAAGAATTCAAAGCATTAACTGTAGCCCCGAACTGGAAAAACAAAAGGCCCCGCTGCTGAAACGGGGCCAATCTTGAGATTTGAACGAAATGCCTAGGCGTTTGGCAGGATCACGATCTCGACCCTACGGTTCTGCGCCTTACCCGCCTCATTCAAGTTACTTGCAATCGGCTGACTTTCGCCCCGGCCAAAGGACTGAATGCGCGCAGCTGGTACACCGCCATTGATCAGGATGTTGCTGACTGAATTCGCGCGCCGATCAGACAATGTCTGGTTGTATTCCGCACTGCCATCACTGTCGGTATGGCCGACGACTTGAATGGTTGATTCCGGATACTGCTGCAGGTTTCCAGAAACTGTGTAGAGATCATCTTGTAAATCCGGGCGCACGGAGAAGCTGTCCGTTGCGAACAGCAGGTCTTGCGGCATGCTTACGATCAAACGGTCACCGGTATTGGTAATTTTGACGTCATCATTACCTAGGTCGCGGCGCAAATCTGCTTCCTGTCGATCAAGGTCATAGCCGATGCCGCCACCAATAGCGCCGCCGACGGCCGCGCCAATAACGGTTGCTTTTGTATCTCCACCAATCAATTGACCGGCTACGGCACCAGCACCTGCGCCGATCAGAGCGCCTTGCTGGGTTTTATTCAGTGATGAGTTGCCACCCAGTTGATTTGGGTCGGTACATCCCGCCAGCGCCACAGCGCCAGTGATCGCCAAAACGGCTGTGGATTTTGTAAATGTCATAACGTACTGCCTTACAGGTTGCGGCCTCGTTCGGGCGAGGCGTCATTTTGCTCGTGGAGTGTATATGGACATTCCCGCTGAATAAACAAAGGGGGAAAATCCTGAGCGTTTTCCTGCTGATCAGGCTACGTTTTCCGTTTTGGCCGCTTCGTAGGCCAGCATCGCCCGCTTCATCGGCAAACCCCAATGATAGCCCCCCAGCCCGCCCGACTTGCGCAAAGCGCGGTGGCAAGGGATCAGCCAACTAATTGGGTTGCGGCCGACCGCGGTGCCCACCGCCCGCACCGCGCGCGGAGATCCGATGGCTTCGGCAATCTCAGAATAGGTCGTGACCTGACCAGAAGGGATCGAAAGCAATGCCTCCCAGACCTTGATCTGAAACGGCGCACCGATCAGAAAGAGTGGCGCCTTGTCGAGACTTGCGTCCTTTGCACCAAACGCCCGCAGCACCCAAGGCCGCAACATCATCGGGTCTTCAATGTACTCCGCCTGCGGCCACCGATTACGGAGATCTTCCATCGCCGCCTCGGCTCCCATTTCGGCGGCGAAACCGATCCCGCAGATACCCTTCGCGGTTCCCATCACAATCGCGGGTCCAAATGGGCTTTCAAACCATCCCCAATAGATCGTCAAACCTTCGCCCTTTCTGGCGAAATCGCCAGGGCTCATCGCTTCCCATCGGACAAAAAGGTCATGCAAACGCCCGCCACCTGACAGACCGAGCGCATGTGACGCCTGCAACGTTGTGAAACGGTCTCGCAAAAGGGTCTTTGCGTGCCCGAGCGCGAGGTACTGCTGGTATCGCTTCGGTGATACGCCAACCCATCGCGAGAAAAGGCGTTGAAAATGGGCAGGGCTCATCCCGATATCAGAGGCGATCTCCTCAAGAGAGAGCGGGGTCTCTGCGGAATCCAGCCGGTCGATCGCACGTCGAACGACGTTATAGTGATACGTGCTCTCGGCATCATGCGGTAATATATGTTGCTGTGTCATGCCCCAAACCTAGGCCAATCACCTTTGCGGTGCGACCCGATTCATGCGACTTCAGGCACTGAGCGCGGGCAGGCTCCGGCGCATAAGGCGTCCTTGGGACAAGAGCAACGCTGCCTCTTTGCGTGACAGACAAGGTCTTGCTGTGGATTTGTGGTGAAGTTCCTCCGGCAAAGCCGCCTCCAGCCTCTTTCGGTCGACATCACTAAGCCGTCGTAGCGTTTCCACGCCCGTAAACAGGCTTTCGACCCAGGCCCCTTCAGCCATGATCACCTCATGTGACTCACAAAGAACATGTGTCAGTGTGAAGGTTTCATTTGGCGCGATCAAAGAGGCCTGTCCGGCATCTCCCCAGGCTTTGGCTGGCGCCAGCACTTCTGACGAAAAAAACATCAGCTGCGCCTTGGCCGAGCGGACCAATACACGGTGATCACCTGTCAAACAGAGATCGCGTTTCGGAGTGTTTTCGCCCAATGTACCGGCTCGGATGCGCAACGGGCGTTCGTCGGGGAATTGATCGAAGTACCGCTTGGGCAGCTTCGTGCGACCCACCCAAAGAACAGGCTGATACCCGTGATCGCGGGTCAGGACCTTATGGCCGGTGTCCAGCCATTCTACCGGAATTTCACCATCTTGCGTCGTGATCATCGTGCCTGGCCCGAAACATGGCACACTATTGGCCTCGTATTGGCTGTAGGTCAGGCGGGTATCTCGACCGTCAGGCCCGCCAAGCAAATTATCGATATCTTCACCGCCTACGTAGGTATAGGCGACACCCGGCTGCAAAGGTTCGGAGGGCACGTAGCCCATGTTGACACCGTCAATCTCAATGCGGTCGATGGTCACATAAGATCCGTCTGGCGCTTGCAGGATCGCATATTGCTCGCCATAGATCAGACCCGAAGAAACAGGGGTGCCATCCGGCGTAGTCACGACGCCAGTTTGATTGGCGTCTTCACCTACTTCGTCGTTTTTCTCGTCGCCATCGAGAAAATTGTCGTCATCTGTGATCTCAAAACGGACCCGGTCGGTGTTGTAGTCGTAGTTGGGGTCCAAAGAAAAACTGCCCGTGCCGGGATCATACACCAGCGCATCGGGAGAATAACCAAAGAAGACACTTGTCGGCATTGCGGGCTTCCTCACTAATTACAGTGGCATCGCAATACTATTACTTGGTGAATGAACCGTTGAAGAATGTGTTGGTTGTCGGGTCAGCCCTTGAACAATTGGCATTGTTGACCTTGCCCCTCGAACGGAAAACTCGCATACGGAAATCATGGCCAAGCAACTCGACTACCACACAATTCGTGAGATCTTCACCCGCTTTCAGGAAGCAGACCCTGAGCCCAAGGGCGAACTTGAACACGTCAATGTCTATACCCTCGTGGTCGCAGTCGCGTTGAGCGCGCAGGCAACCGACGCAGGCGTCAACAAGGCGACACGAGCGTTATTCAAAATTGCGGACACCCCCCAGAAAATGCTTGATCTGGGCATCGAGGGTCTGACCGAGCACATCAAGACAATCGGGCTGTTTCGCCAAAAGGCCAAAAACGTCATGAAGCTTAGCCAGATTCTCGTGGATGACTATGGTGGCCAGGTGCCCAATAGTCGTGCAGCCCTGCAAAGCCTTCCCGGCGTTGGGCGCAAAACCGCAAACGTCGTGCTGAACATGTGGTGGCAATACCCGGCGCAGGCAGTGGACACTCATATCTTTCGTCTCGGAAACCGGACAGGCATTGCGCCAGGCAAGACCGTGGACGCCGTGGAACGTGCCATTGAAGACAATATTCCGGCTGACTTCCAGCTTCATGCCCATCACTGGATGATCCTGCATGGGCGGTATCACTGCAAGGCGCGCAAGCCACAGTGCCCAACCTGCATCATCCGTGACCTTTGTCCCTTTGAGGAGAAAACCCAATGAAACACTATCAGGTTGTCGGCATCGGTAACGCCGTTGTCGATGTCATCACCCATGCCGATGATAGTTTTCTCGATCTCATGGGGATTGAGAAAGGCATCATGCAACTGGTCGATCAGGACCGCTCCGAAAAGCTCTACGGCTCAATGAACGACAGGTTGCAGACCCCGGGAGGCGCCGTTGCCAATACCGTTGCGGGTGTTGGCGCATTGGGTTTGCAGACAGCCTTCATCGGGCGTGTTCGTAACGATGCTTTGGGCAGATTCTATGCCAGCGCAATGACCGACAACGGGATTGATTTTGTGAATCCCCCCGTGGATGACGCGGAGGTCCCGACATCCCGCAGCATGATTTTTGTGGCCCCCGATGGGGAGCGGTCAATGAATACCTACCTTGGCATCTCCACCGGCCTGACATCCGATGACGTTCCGGCCGAAGTTGCCGGAAATGCGCGGATCATGCTGCTTGAAGGCTACCTTTTTGACCATGATGCGGGCAAAACGGCCTTCCGCGAAGCGGCACGTGCCACGAAGGCGGGCGGCGGCATCGCTGGCATTGCGATATCTGATCCGTTTTGCGTCGAACGCCACCGGGCTGACTTCCTGTCGCTGATAAAGAATGACCTCGACTACGTGATTGGCAACCAACACGAAATCGAATCCCTCTTTGAAACGAACATCGAAACTGCATTGGAAAAGACGTCCGAAATCTGCCCTATGGTGGTCTGTACCCGGTCGTCCGACGGTGTGACCATCGTAACGGACGGCAAACGCATCGATGTGCCCGTCGAAAAAGTCACGCCTGTTGATGCCACCGGTGCCGGAGACCAGTTTGCCGCAGGGTTTCTCTATGGTGTCGCCACGGGGCGCGAGATGGATGTCTGTGCCCGCATGGGTAATCTTTGCGCCGCTGAAGTCATCAGCCATGTGGGACCGCGCCCCCAGAAAGACATGATGCAGACGTTCAGATCGGCGGGTCTCGTCTGAACCATGTTGTCAAATGACGTTCACCCGGTGCCAATGGGTAAGGTGGCCACGGTCGTTACCTATCTGGAAATGACCGCCCCGCCCCCGCCACGGGCCGCAAAACTCCCTGATGGCGTGAGCTTTGAGGTGGTTGATGCCGATGTTGGCTGGTTCCGGGACATTTTCGAGCGCGTCGGCTCACGCGACTGGCTTTGGTACGGGCGGCGCAAGCTCGACGATACCGCACTTTCCCGAGTCCTCGACGCCCCCAACGTCGAACACTATACGCTGCGCCGTGACGGACGTGACGAAGCGTTGCTCGAACTTGATTTTTCCCAGCCCGGAGCCTGTGAACTCGTGTATTTTGGTTTGACAGCCGCGCTGATCGGTACCGGATCGGGCCGCTACCTTATGAATGCTGCGATAGAACGCGCCTGGAAGCGACCGATCCGGCGTTTTCACCTCGATACATGTACCCTCGACAGCCCACAGGCGCTTGGCTTTTACCGACGCAGCGGCTTCGTGCCCGTGCGACAGGCGGTTAAGATCGACGACGACCCGCGCGTGTCTGGCATCCTGCCGCGCGCCGCAGGCCCTCATGTCCCGATTTTTGACCCCTAGAGGTGATCGGCGAAAGCGTCGAGCACAGCCTCGTAAACGTCCCGTTTGAACGGCACGATATTGGCCACCAGTTCATCCGTGGGTATCCAGCGCCAAAGCGAGAATTCCGGATGCTCTGTTGCAATGTTGATGTCGCGATCCTCACCAGAGAAATGCATCAAGAACCACTTCTGCTCCTGCCCGCGATACCGGCCCTTCCAGAGTTTAGGTACAAGATCGTGCGGGAGCTCATACGGCAGCCAGTTGGGCGTCTCCGCGACAATGGAGACCAATGCAGGATCGACCCCCGTTTCTTCCCATAGTTCGCGCAAAGCGGCATCGCGAGGCGCTTCACCTTTGTCCACACCCCCTTGCGGCATTTGCCAGGCGTCCTTGTAGTTGTCGATGCGTTGTCCGACAAACACGTCGCGGTTTGCGTTCATCAACATCACCCCCACGCAAGGACGATAGGGCAATTGTGCAATCTCTTCCGGGGTCATGTCAGGTGTTTCTCCATCTGGGCGCGGGCCAAAATCTGCCCGGCACGCTCCACCGTTTCGTGATGCATAACCAAGAAACCCACCGCCTGAAAGGCCGGTTGCGCCATCAGGCTCGCGTGGACCCAAAGGCGGGCTTCATTTTCTTGACGAGCAAGTGTCTCGATCTCGGAAAAGAGCGCGCGAAAGACACCTCGGCCACGGTATGCGGGAAGAATATATGCCAGATCGATATATCCACCCGTTTCCAACGTCATGAAACCAATGATCGCGCCGCGATCCTCACCCAGAAGCACTTGCTTGGCTGCCAGACGTTCTGCAAAAGCCTCGCGGCCAGGCGGTCGTGGCATCCAGGCCGCTCGCTGTGCTTGCGAGTAAGGGCTTGGGCCTTCCCGCACAGCTCTGTAGAACACGTCAGCCAGCACTGATGCGTCGCTGATTGCCGCTTTTCTGATCTGCATGGCCCGTTTCCAATTGTGACGCCGCGTTGCGCGTGACAGGCTTTAGTGGAAAATGCGATGTCACTGCAACCATCACCGGGGAGGGTTCTGAATGGCCGACTATCCGCATCTTCTCGCACCGCTTGATCTGGGCTTTACCACGCTGAAAAACCGCGTGCTCATGGGCTCGATGCATACCGGGCTGGAAGAGACCAGGGACTGGAACCGCGTGGCGGAATTCTATGCGGATCGCGCGCGCGGACAGGTCGCGCTGATGGTCACAGGGGGGATCGGCCCAAACCTCGAAGGATCGGTTCTGCCCGGTGCCGCGATGATGGTCAGCGACCAAGACGTCGCCAACCACAGTATTATCACCGAACGAGTCCATGACGCAGGCGGCAAGATTGCGATGCAGATTCTTCACGCAGGTCGCTATGCCTATGGTCCGAAATGCGTGGCACCCTCAGCGATCAAGTCACCGATCTCCCCCTTCCCGCCGACCGAACTGGATGCCGCGGGCATCGAGAAACAGATCAGCGATATCGTCGATTGTGCCAAACGCGCGCGCGATGCCGGGTATGACGGTGTCGAGATAATGGGATCGGAAGGCTATTTCCTGAACCAGTTCCTGGTGACGCATACAAACAAGCGGGAAGATGAATGGGGCGGGGCCTATGAGAACCGCATGCGCCTGCCGGTCGAGGTGGTGCGCCGCGTTCGAGAAGCCGTGGGGCCGGAATTCATCTTGATCTACAGGCTGTCGATGATTGACCTGGTCCCCAACGGATCCACCCACGACGAGGTTGTACAACTCGCGCAAGCCATTGAAGGAGCCGGAGCCACGATCATCAATACCGGCATCGGCTGGCACGAAGCGCGCATTCCCACAATTGCCACGTCTGTACCGCGGGCAGCATTTGCCTGGGTCACTCGGAAACTCATGGGCAAGGTCGGGATTCCGCTCATCACGTCGAACCGGATCAACACGCCTGAAGTTGCGGAAGACGTTTTGGCGACAGGCTGCGCGGATATGGTCTCCATGGCGCGTCCCATGCTGGCGGATGCCGATTTCGTGGCCAAGGCCATGTCCGGTCACTCCAATCAGATCGCCCCTTGCATTGCCTGCAATCAAGCCTGCCTTGACCATACGTTCGGCGGGAAAATTTCCAGCTGCCTTGTGAACCCGCGCGCCTGTTATGAAACCGAGCTTGTGATTGAGCAGGCGGAGGCCGGCAAGAAAGTCGCTGTCGTCGGTGCAGGTCCGGCAGGCCTTTCAACCGCGATTACAGCCGCAGAACGCGGACATGCGGTAACCCTTTTTGATCAGGCCGCAGAGATTGGCGGCCAGCTCAACATGGCCAAGCAAATCCCCGGCAAAGAAGAATTCTGGGGGTTGGTGGATTGGTACCGCACGATGGTTCAAACTGCGGGGGTCACTGTCTCACTCGGTCAGGCAGTGTCAGCAGACGACTTGGCTGACTTCGACGAGGTTGTTATTGCGACGGGGGTCATGCCACGTGATCCGGGCATTCCCGGACAGGACGGTCCGAACGTCGTGAACTATATCGATGTGCTGCGCGACAAGGTTCATGTCGGTGAAAATGTAGCGATCATCGGTGCGGGCGGCATCGGTTTCGATGTGGCGGAATTCCTTGTGCACGAAGGCATCAGCCCAACCGTCAGCCTTCCGGACTGGATGCGTGAATGGGGCGTCACTGATCCCGAAGAACACCGTTCCGGACTTGCACCCGACGGGCCACAACCCGATGCGCCAGCGCGTCAGGTCACACTTTTGCAACGCAAGGCGGAAAAACCCGGCAAACGACTTGGCAAGACAACCGGCTGGATTCACCGCGCCGCACTGGCCATGAAGAACGTCAAAATGATCGGAGGCGTGAACTATGAGCGCATCGACGGCTCTGGCATTCATGTCACCTTTGGTGAGGCCCGCGAACGGCCGACGCTTATCGAAGCAGATACGATTGTTCTCTGCGCAGGTCAGCTTCCCGACCGGTCTCTGGCGGACGCTCTTGAGGCGCGTGGCGTAACCTGCCATGTGATCGGCGGCGCAGATGTGGCCGCCGAACTGGATGCCAAACGAGCGATCAATCAGGGAACGCGTCTGGCAGCCGCGATGTAAGTTATTCCACGATAATCGTAATGACCTCGGATACGATCGGCGTGCTGTGCGGCACGTGGCCCGCATCCCCCAATACCAACTGCAAAGTGTGTTGCCCGGGCGGCAGTTCGAGCTCGGTTTCGGTCTGCCCCCCACCAAAGTGGACATGGTTTTCGTCTGCCGGGATACCGTTCTCCAATTCATCAGCTCCATCTTCTCCTTGCCCCAAGGGCGGGCGATTGATGAACAAATGATGATGCCCCGTCATCTCTTTTTCTGCACCTGCTGGCGCAACGCCCATCCCACGCAACCCGAATTTTATCTGCGCAGGCGACGTCACGGTTTGCCCGTCCTCCAAATTGATAAAATAGACTTTTGCATCAGGGTTAGATTCCGTCTCCCCACCGGCAATGAGCGGCGACGTTGAAATTCCGAGAGCGGCAATAGCAGCCAAAATAACTTTCATGTTCTGTCCTCCTTTAAACATGAAACGATTTAAGCCGTCGGGCGGCGAGTTCCACCGAGCGCGGGTCACAGATTTGTGCGATCAAGGTTACTGAACTTGGCGTTTCTTTGCCGTTCTACTGCTTCACGGAGATCAATGGTGCGGTCCGTGACCGAAAATGCAGCGTTGGCCGAAACGAATTACTCCGATCCAAATTTAACAACCTTAAGCTGATTCCATTTGGGCGAACTTCGAACTAAAAAGATGTGTCTATACTGTATTCAAATCACAAATTCTTATTGTGTTTAATAGTTTAAGCTTGCAATCGGGCATTGGGTTCCGGATATTCCAATTGGCGCAAGCGATACCAAGGGACAGCGCGACACGTCCGATAAACACTTATAAGTAGAAGGAAATCTTCACTCCGAACCTCTGGCAGTTTCGTGCAGCGTTTCCGCGCCCGGAACGATCCATGCAAAAACCGCGATACTGTCTCAGACCTGCCCCGTTCCTGCCCGAATTGACCGTCATACCGACATTGAACGATTTGAAGGAAGTTTCGATGGACCGTCTTACCGAAATGGAAGCATTTGCGACTGTCGTGGACCAGGGCGGGTTTACAGACGCGGCAAAAAAGATGGGGATTTCCAAATCCGCTGTCTCCAAGCACGTCTCTTCGTTGGAGGCGCGGTTGGGTGCGCGTCTATTGAACCGGACAACCCGCCGCGTCAGCCCGACGGAAATAGGATTGGCCTACTACGATCGCGCGCGCCGGGTGCTCAACGATGCAGGCGAGGCTGATGCGCTGGTAACATCGATGCAAAGCGCACCTTCTGGGCTGCTTCGGATATCGGTGGCCACTGATTTCGGTGTGAACCACCTGTCACCGGTGTTGAGCGAGTTCCTGAGCGACTTTCCGGACATCACCGTGAACATGGTGCTGAACAATCGTTATGTCGAACTAATCTCAGAGGGTTTCGACATGGCGGTTCGGATTGGTGAGCTGGAAGACAGCACGCTGCGTGCGCGCAAGCTGACCGAAACCACCAAACGCATGATCGCGAGCCCCGATTATTTTGAGAAATTTGGACGACCGGAAAAGATTGACGACCTTAACGGGCACAAATTGCTGCATTACTCGAACCAGTCGTCCGGGAATGTATGGAAACTGACGGCGCCGTCTGGCGAAAAGCGCCAGGTACGCACCGCTGGCTGGCTGAGCGTCAACGATGGGCAATCATTGCTTAATGCGGCAATCTCAGGTCTCGGCATCGCCTATTTGCCAAGTTTTCTTTACGCTGAGGCAATGGAAAATGGACTGGTTGAGGATGCAATCCCAGACCTTCCAATGGAATCGCAAGGCATCTACGCCGTTTATCCGCCCGGGCGTTTCACACAGCCCAAAGTGCGCGCCTTTATCGACTTTCTTGTCCATGCCTTTGCCGATAAGGGCCCCTCGGACTGGTAGTTTACTCGCTGTCCCTCGGTGAGCTTGCCTCGGCGCGGTTGTCCGCACCGGGGCATTTTTATTCTTCCCGTACCAGTATGACCTCTACGCGCCGGTTTTGCCTGCGGCCTTCTTCGGTCAGGTTCGGTGCGATCGGCGACAGATAACCCATGCCTTCGGCATCGAGCCGCGTCGCATCCGCGTCGAACGCCGATATCAGCCGATCCCGTACGGATTGTGCGCGTGCCCGTGACAATGCGATGTTTGGGTCCAGCCCCCCAACCGTGTCGGTATGCCCCACGAGCGCAACACGAAGGTTGGGCCGTTTTTCAAGAATGGCAGCAAGCGCCGTCAAGGTTTCATAAGGACCGACACCCAATTCGGTACTGCCCGTTGCAAATTCAAGGTCGTCCAGAATGACACGACCCTGCTCAAACAATCTGGCTTCAAAACCCTGGCTTCCGGAAGGTGGTTCGGATTTGTTTTCGACGGTTAGAACGTCCGGAATCGTCTCTGGCGGCGCATTCAACGTTGTGTCCGCAGAGATGACCTGAACATATGCTGATCCGGCTGTGACACTGACCAACACGCCGACAGCTTTTGACGGCGCTTCGGGACCGCCCCGCAGGGCGGTGAGGTACCGATATCGCGAGATATTCACATACATGTTCGGGCCTGGAAGCACTTCAACCTCAAAGCGAAAGTCAAACCCCCCGCATGTGCTCGCTTCACACTCAAATTGCAAATCGTAGCCAGCGTCTTCCAGCTGCTGTCGCAATGGCAAGATGACTTGCAGGGTGGTCAACCCTGTCGAGTTGATCCGCCATGCCCGGCGCATGATGGCACCCTCAAGCGATACAGTTGGAACAGTGCTTCCGTCAAACGCGGCTAGCGGAGCATTGAAGTTATCCGGCACCGATGCACGCTCCGCAGTCAGCTGCGCCGTTGCCGGAAGCATGGGTTCAAATGCTTGCGCAGGAAAGGGGCAACCCAAGACCGCAACACAGCAAAAAAGGACAATCTGGACCAGTCGTTTCATCTGGTCTGAGCGTGATAGTCTTCGTTGGGGCGCATTTTGGTGGCGCTCGCCACGCGATTGGTCATGTTGAAAAACCCGGCAACATTCGCGATGTCCCAGATGTCCGCGTCGGTAAGACCCACGTGGCGCAAAGCCTGACGGTCCGCTTCTTCAATCGTCGCACTGGCCGTTGTCATTTTTGCCGCGAAATCAAGCATAGCGCGTTGGCGACCATCAAGATTTGCCACGCGGTAATTCATCACCAAGGCTTCGCCCAGTGCCGGATCACCTGACATTTGTCGGACCGCTGCGCCATGCGCCACAAGGCAATAAAAACACTTGTTGATGGAAGACACCACCACGGCAATCATTTCCCGTTCCAGTTTGGAAAGACCCGAGGGGGCGAGCATCAGGTTGTTGTAGATCCCGGTAAAGGCATCCAGCTTCTCAATGTCGAACGCGTAGGCGCGCAACACGTTCGGAATCATCCCAAGCTTTTCCTGACAAATGTCAAAATACTTTTGCGTCGGCTCCGGCAAGGGATCGACCATTGGCAGATCGAGCGCAGTGGGCATATCGGTTTCAGCCATCATTCGGGTCTCCGGCTTAGGATAATTGACGGTAATGGTATTCGGTGACCGGTTCAAACCCAAGACCTGCATAAAGCTTCAAAGCAGCCGTGTTTTCTTTGGTGCACAAGACCGCCATTGTCGTCGCACCATTCGCCTGTGCCCAAGTGGCCGCCTGGCGCATGATCCAGCCTGCGACACCCTGCCTGCGATGCTCCGGCAGTACTTCGACCGCATGCACCATGGCGATCTCCTGATCCACGGCCGCGAACCCGGTGCCCGCGGGTTTTTGGTTTGAACGCGCGAACACCGCAGTCTTAAGAGACGCGCGATGCATCACCTCAAGCCTTGCGGGGCCTATGCCGCCCTTTGCCCATATCTCGGCCATGATCGCTAAAGGTTCCCAGATCGCAAATGCAGCGAGGCGCGGAACAGGCACATCTGTCAAATTCGCAATGTCAGTCGCCATGACCACTACCGGATCGACAACGGCATATCCCCGACGCTCCAACACCTCGTCAAATTCGGTCTCTCCCTGCCGGATCATGAACAAGGGATGCTGGCCCAGACACTGCATTTCGGCTTCCACCGCCGAAATATCGGCGCCGCTTACAGGCGCGTCAGCGGTCGCGGCGGACACTCTTTTGCCGCCGCCCTGCCCGTCCCTTATGGTGATCGGCCCTTGCCGGATGATCCGAGCAGCAGGCCACGTGGCGTCGATGGCCTCAAAGAACCTATCCGCCGTCTGACGCATCATTCCTGCAAGACCGCCGCAAGCTGCTTTATCGCGCGCTTCACATCTTCCGCTTCAAAACCGCGGATGACCACATTGGCACCATAAGCGCCGTTCTTTTGCTGAAACGGATAACACCCGATGCTCAGATCCGGATGCGCTTCGGCAAGCGATGCCAGCGGCCCCGCGATGTCTCCTTCACCCTTATCAATCCGCAGCGTTTCAGACACCAGTGGCGCACCAACTGTCAACGTTGGCAGGACGGACGCGACCATTGCCTTGAAGACGGACGGCACACCCGCCATCACATGCACGTTTTCCAGTACAAAACCTGGCGCGACGGAGACCGGATTATCGATCAGCGTGGCGCCCTCTGGGATCCTGGCCATTCGCAACCGTGCCGCATTTAGCTCCAGACCGGATCGCGCGTAATGTTGCGCGAGCAAAGCCCGGGCATCGTCGCGCACGTCAATGCTGCGTCCGAAAGCGGCTGCGATGCAATCTGCTGTGATATCATCATGTGTGGGGCCGATCCCACCGCTAGTGAAAACATAGTCATAGGCGGCAGACAGCGCTTTCACGGCTGCAACGATGCTGTCAAAGTCATCGCTGACAATGCGGACCTCTCCGAGATAAATGCCCGCTTCCGTCAGCGCCCCCGCAAGGTGATACATATTCGCATCGCGGGTTCTGCCAGACAGGATTTCATCGCCGATCACCAGCATTGCTGCGGTTGGGTTTGGCATTCTGCAGCGCTCCTTGCGTCTTCCTTCAAGCGATGTATAGACGTGGGCTCATGCGCTTTCAAACCGAACTTGTCCCCGCTCGACTGATGCGCCGATACAAAAGGTTTCTTGCCGATTGCGTTCTTGAAGAGTGTGGCACGGAAATCACTGCGCACTGCGCCAATCCGGGATCCATGATGGGACTGGCAGAGCCCGATACGCGGGTCTGGCTGGAACCCAATGACGACCCGAAGAAAAAGCTGAAATACGGCTGGCGGCTGGTCGATCACGAAAACGGTCACTTCACCGGCGTAGATACGTCACTACCAAACCGCGCGCTCAAAGCTGCGCTCATCGCGCGAGCCTTGCCGCCCTTGGCTGCCTACCCGTTGGTGCGCCCGGAGGTGAAATACGGTGGAAACAGCCGCATCGACTTTTTGTTGAGCGGCGACGGCCTGCCAGACGCCTATGTGGAAGTGAAAAGCGTGACCCTGAGCAGACAACCTGGTTTGGCCGAATTTCCCGACAGCGTGACGGCGCGCGGTGCGAAACACCTGGCGGAACTCAGCGAAATGGCCAAAGCAGATCACCGTGCTATAATGCTGTATCTTGTGCAACGAACCGATATCACGCGATTTGCCCTGGCCAGCGATATTGACCCTGCTTATGCCGCGGCATATCGCGCTGCAACAGCGGCAGGCGTTGAAACTTTCTGTTTCGGCACCAATATCTCGCCCCAAGGCATCGAAGTATCGGGTCCGTTGGAGATTGCGATCTGAGACGCTCTGGCCCTTGCGCGCGTTGCGCGTTAGAAGGCCGAAGAAAGAAGCACGATGGAGAGCCACGTGGACAAGGATTTCAAAGGACGCCAGACAAAAGATGGCATCCGGATACATGAACGGTCGGACTTTGCCGGCATGCACGAGGCTGGCGCGTTAGCTGCGCGCATCTTGGATGACATCGCCGACCTCGTATTTGTAGGCCAAACCACCGGCGCGATCGACAAGAAGATCGAGGAACTGGTTGAGGAAGCCGGAGCGACTTCTGCGACCATAGGCTACAAAGGCTACAAACATGCCAGCTGTATCTCGGTCAATCATGTCGTGTGTCACGGAATACCCGGCGACAAAACCCTCAAGGATGGCGACATTCTGAACATCGACGTCACCGTCATCGTTGACGGTTGGTTCGGCGACACAAGCCGGATGTACGTCGCCGGACGCTTGCCCCGCAAGGCGGAGCGTTTGATCCAGGTGACCCATGACGCGCTGATGCGGGGGATCGAGGCCGTGAAACCGGGCAATACCTTTGGCGATATCGGTTTTGCGATTCAATCCTTTGTCGAAAGCCACCGGATGTCTGTTGTTAGAGATTTCTGCGGCCACGGTCTGGGGCAGGTCTTTCATGCGCCACCCAATGTATTGCACTATGGCCGACGTGGAACGGGTGCGACGCTGGAAGAAGGCATGTTCTTCACGATTGAGCCGATGGTGAACCTTGGACGCCCTGAGACAAAAACTCTTGCAGACGACTGGACTGCCGTCACCCGCGACAAGTCCCTTTCCGCGCAGTTTGAACATTCGATCGGGGTGACCGCTGACGGAGCCGAAATCTTTACCCTGTCACCAGGCGGAAAGTTTCATCCCACATTCGGCTAGGTGTTTTCATCTGCCCTAGGCTCAGCAGTTTCCCGCAAGATCGACAACAAGAGTGTTTCACCCGCGAATGGCTGAACTGCGTCTCCTATGAAAACCGGGGCGGGGCGTTTCCGCGCGGGCGCAGGCGCGGTCCTGGCCTGCGGGATTTGGTGCCAAAAAGAGGAAAACGCAACGGTCAACATGAGGCAAGCTTACCACATCATGCAGATGACATCGACAACAAGGTGACGTGTGTGTCGCCATACCGGCGAGTGTCCAATACTTCGAAGCCATCAGGCGCAGGGATCGGATATGCTTCTTCCCAAACGATGAAAACCTCCTTTGCCAACCAACCACCGGCGCGGGCGGCGTCCAGCGCGGCCGACCCCATATCCTTGCGGTAAGGCGGGTCGATAAAAACAAGGTCGAAAGGCGCGCCGGTACGGCCCGGCAGGTGTCGCGCATCGCGGCGGCTCAGGTCGGTTTGATCCCGGACCTTTAGCTTGACGATATTTTGCCCAATGATCCGTTGCGCCGTGCGGCCATTGTCCACGAAGGTAACATGAGCCGCGCCGCGTGAAAGCGCCTCAAGGCCCAAGGCTCCAGTACCGGCGAAAAGGTCAAGAACACGCGCACCCTCGATCACGTCGTATTGGGTCAGCACGTTGAAGAGGTTTTCGCGCACGCGATCCGTGGTGGGACGCAAATGCGCGCCCGCATCACCCTTGCCGACGCTCGAAAGGGCAACGCTGCGATACTTCCCCGCGATTATTCTCACGCTTTTAGCAGCGGCTTCAAATCGGCCTGCGGATCAGCAACCAGCGCCTTATCCGCCGTTTTTCCTGCCTCGATCAGGCGTTTGCCGATCATGTAGGCACGTGGGTCATTCATCGCGTCCACGGCAAGCAGTGTATTATCTCGGTAGTACCAGAAGGAAACCGTCTGCCCCTCACCCTCGCGCGCGACGACATCCGTGTATCCGGTGTTCAACCCTGCGATTTGAAGTTTGACGTCATATTGGTCGGACCAGAACCAGGGTTTGGCGTGGTAGGCCTTTTCCGCTCCCATGATGTTTTCCGCCACCAGTTCCGCCTGATCGATCGCGTGGGGGACGCTCTCAAGCCGGATACGGGACCCATTGTGAGGAAAGGACGCACAATCGCCCACTGCCCAGATGTGCGGGTCAGACGTTCTGCCCTGCGCATCTACCGCGATGCCGTTCTCCAACGCCAAACCTGCCGTTTCCGCCAAGTGGGTCGCGGGCATGATCCCGACCCCGACGATGGCAAAATCAAGCTCCAACTCGCTACCGTCCGTCAGCCGAGCCCCCGTGACACTTTCATTGCCCAACAGCTTTTCAAGCCCCACACCCTCGCGCAGGTCAACGCCGTGGGCAGAGTGCAACGCCCGGAAATAGTCGCTTGTTTGAGGGGCCGCGACCCGTTGCAAGATGCGGTCAGCCATTTCAACAAGGGTGACGTTCAGACCCAGTTTCGCGGCAACCGCCGCCGCTTCGAGCCCGATGTAACCGCCGCCAATGATCAGAACGCGCGCGCCTTTCTTGAAATGCGGTGCCATTGCATCGGCATCTGCAAGATCGCGCATGACAAAAACGTTTTTGAGAGCACCACCAATGGATGCAGGCAGTTTGCGCGGCAAAGACCCTGTAGCCAGAACCAGTTCATCATATTCCAGGGCCTCATCGCCCAAAGAAACCGTGCGTGAGGCACTGTCAATTGCGGTCACCGTGGTGTTCATCCGCAAGTCAATGTCGTTTTCCGCGTAAAAGCTCTCCGGCCTCAGAAACAGTCGCTCCAGTGCCATTTCACCCATCAGGTATGCCTTGGACAAGGGAGGACGCTGATAAGGCGCCACAGGTTCGGACCCGATGAGTGTCACCCGGCCCTCAAAACCGCTGTTGCGCAGTTTTGCCACGCAGGACGCGCCCGCCTGACCGGCTCCGACAACGATGACATGCCTCATTCTCTCTCACTCCGCGTTGGAAACAACTGGTCGTGGTTGCGGCTGCACCCTATATCCGTGAAATAGCCAAACGCAATCATGAAGAAAGGCGTACAACATGACGATCTCGCAGGGCGATCAACTTCCCGACGCAACACTGGTCCAAATGGGCGCGGAAGGACCAGCACCGGTTTCTATGGCCGAAAAGACGAAAGGTCGTAAGGTCGTGATCTTTGCGGTGCCGGGAGCCTACACACCGACGTGCCATTCCGCCCATGTGCCAAGCTTCATTCGTACCAAGGATCAGTTTGATGCCAAGGGTGTCGACGAAGTCATCTGTGTCTCGGTCAATGACCCGTTTGTCATGCAGGCCTGGGGTGAGGCCACTGGTGCTACTGCTGCCGGGATCACGATGTTGGGCGACGCGGACAGCGCATTCACCAAAGCACTGGGCATGGAGTTCAGCGCGCCTCCTGCGGGTCTCAACGACCGCTCCAAGCGATATGCGATGCTGGTGGATGACGGTAAGGTCATGCTCTTGCAGGAAGAGGAAAGCCCCGGCACTTGCGAAGTATCTGCGGGCGAGGCGCTGCTCGCCAACATGTGAGCATAAGCGTTCTAGAAAACGAAAGTCCGGACACCAATCACGGTCCGGGCTTTGCTTTTTTTACTCAGCGGCTTGCACGATTGTTGTGGTCGGGAACGGAATATCAATATCGCCAGCGTCAAGCGCCTCTTTCACTTTGCGCTTCATATCCGCCTGATAGCCAAAAAGCTCTGCCGCATCGACCCAAACGCGCACCAGAAAATCCACCGAGCTGTCGCCCAGATTGTTGACCTGGATAAAGGGTTCCGGGTCGGTCTTTGACCGCGGATCCGCCATGATCGTTTCGCGGATGATCCGCTCGGCGTCTGCAAGGTTGGCCCCATAGCCCACGCCAAACGTCCATTCGGCACGCCGCGTATCATTTGCCGAATAATTGGTGATCACGTTGCCCCAGACTTGCGCATTGGGAATGATCACCTGCGCATTGCTGAGATCCGCAAGCTCGGTAAAATTCAACGTCAGCGATTTAACCGTGCCCATGGTGCCGCCAACGTCGACAAACTGCCCTAGCTTGAAAGGGCGGAAGAGGATCAGCATGACGCCTGCGGCGATATTTGACAGCGTGCCTTGCAATGCCAGACCGACGGCGAGACCTGCCGCACCGATGACTGCCACGATAGATGTGGTCTGGACGCCAAAGGTGTTCAGGACGAACAGAAACGCAAAGCCAAGCACCACATACCGTGCGATGGCCGACAAAAAGTCGAACAGCATGTCGTCAAGATGCGCATGTTTGCGCCCCAGTGCCCCGATACGCCGCTGCAGCCACGACGAAATCATCCATCCGATGATGAGTATGGCGATGGCGGCCAGAACCGATCCGACCGCCGACATGAAAAATTCCAGCGAGAGGAAATCGCTGAGTGTTTTGCCACCGGCAAATTCCGTATTGAGTACTTCTTCCATTTTTTAACCTGCTAAACTGTCCATCTTCCGGGCAAGCTTGGCATCCAACGTGCTCAAGCCGCCCACATCGTGTGTGGTGAGGACTACGTTTACCGTTTTGTAGACATTGTCCCACTCGGGGTGGTGGTTCCATTTTTCTGCCCAAATGGCAACACGCGCCATCCACCCAAATGCCTCTACAAAATCCGCGAAGACAAACGTCTTGCAGATGGCGTCACGGTCTTCGACCATCTCCCATCCCGAGGCAAAGAGGGGCTCCAAGAGGGGGCCGCGAGTCTCTGAACTCAGTTTCTCTGTCATTGCTGCTCCTCAACTTCTATTCGTTTGAACGGACCGTATTCGGTCAGAATGCTGATTTCCTCATCAACCGCATCGCTCTCTGCTTTGAGATACCGGCCAATCGCGTCTCTGAAACCCGGATCACCGACCCAATGCAACGACCAAGTTGCGGTCGGCATATATCCGCGCGCTAATTTATGCTGCCCCTGCGCGCCCGCCTCGACGCGTGCAAGACCACGCGCGATCGCGATGTCGATAGCCTGATAGTAACAAAGCTCAAAGTGGAGGAACGGGTGGTGCTCGACGCAGCCCCAATACCGTCCATAGAGCGTCTCGGCCCCGACAAAATTCAACGCGCCAGCGATCCACCGCCCATTCCGCTCCGCCAAGACCAGAACCAAATCATCGCGCAGCGTTTCTTGCGCGATATCAAAGAACGCCCGCGTCAGGTAAGGTGTGCCCCATTTGCGGGCCCCCGTGTCCTGATAAAACTCCCAAAAGGCGTCCCAATGCTCAGGTTGCAGTTCATCGCCGGTAAACTGGTGGATGGTTCCGCCAAACCCCTGAGCACCTGAACGTTCCTTGCGTATGTTTTTGCGTTTGCGGGAACTCAGACTGGCCAGAAACGCCTCGAAATCGTGATACCCCTGATTGAGCCAATGAAACTGCTGGGTTTTGCGCCGCATCAGGCCCAGATCTTCGCCAAGCTCAGCCTCTTCTTCCGTGCAAAAGGTCACATGCAGCGAAGAGACCTTGTTGTTTGCCGCAAGCTGCGCTGCACCTTGCACCAGCGCTGCCGTGCCAGCCTGCGCAAACTCGGGACGCACCAGGAACCGTCTGCCCGTTGCAGGTGTGTGCGGCACGGCGATTTGCAGTTTCGGGTAGTAGCGGCCGCCAGCATTTTCATATGCGTGGGCCCAATTATGGTCAAAAATGTATTCGCCCTGGCTGTGTGACTTCACATACATGGGCGCGACCCCGATCAACTCCCCGTCGATCCTGGCCATCAGGTATTGAGGTTGCCAGCCGGTTCCTGTGCCGACAGACACGCTTGCTTCAAGGGCCCATAGGAAGCGGTGGGTTGTAAACGGGTCCAGCGGTCGCGCACCATTCTGGGCTTCCGGGCAGGCGCAGGCATCCCAGTCTGCAGCATCGACTTGCCGCAGCGACGAAACCACCTGAATCTCGACTTCCTGCTCGTGCATATGCGCGTGCTCCACCATGGCGTTCTAACTGGGTCGTCCTGCGTGGGGTTCAAGCCGGAAAAGGGGCGAGGTAACGCTCAAACGTGATATTGTCGGCCGTTTTCCTGGCCTGCGCCTCTTGTTCAGGCGATTTGACCGTCCAGCATAAAATATGTGCGCCCTGCTGCTTGAGCGCCGCGACTCGTGGATTGCTCAAATCAGCAACCTCATGGCTGATAAAGCTACAGCCAGCTGCCTCATAGTCCGCGATGCGGCTCAGCCTCTCGGTTGTTTCTGGTAAGATCCCCCAGCGGCGAACTTCCGGTGCACCGGACACCAACCCCCGAACGATTCCGGGGCTGTACTCCGCCATCTTTTGAACGGAATTGGGATTGAATGACATTACGGCAACCGGCCCGCCGTAGCCTTCCAACGTGTCAGCGACACTTTTTTCGAGCGGACCGACACGCGGACCCATCGCGCCATCCTGATCCTTGATTTCAATGAGCAGGGGCACGCGACCCGCCACCAGATCTAACACTTCGGCGAGAGTAGGTATCCCCTCATCTCCGCCACGCAGCCTGATCTGCTGCAACTGTTGCGCCGAGCGATCAAGAACACTGCCGGATTCACCTGTCAGGCGCGCCAAATCGTAGTCGTGGAAAACCATTGCCTCGTCATCTGCGCTGCGCTGGATGTCGATTTCGATGCCGTATCCAGCATCGCAGGCAGCCCTGATCGCTGCCTTGCTGTTTTCGGGTCGGCCATCGGATACACCATGCAGTGCGCGGTGTGCCAGAGGACACCGTAAGAAGGCCTCGTGCAGTGCAGGTTTCATCGAATTTCAAAAATGCCTTCAATCTCGACCGCAACACCAAAAGGCAAGGATGCTGCTGACACAGCGGATCGAGCATGCCGACCCGCATCACCTAGAGCCTCAACCAGAAAATCAGACGCGCCGTTGATGACTTTCGGCTGGTCCCCAAAATCCGGTGTGGAATTGACAAATCCGGTGAGTTTAACAACCCGCACGAGGCGCTCGATGTCTCCGTCGCAAGCGGCCTTAACCTGAGCAAGCAAGCTGATAGCACAGCTGCGCGCGGCCTGGGCGCCAGCATCCGCATCCATATCAGCGCCTAATTTGCCAATAATGAATCCGTCAGGTCCGCTGGAGATTTGACCAGAGACATGAACCAAGTTTCCAGCTTTCACAAAGGGAACGTAGTTTGCTGCGGGAGCAGGCGCGTCCGGCAGTGTGACACCCAGTTCGGCAAGGCGTGTGGTATAGTTCATAATCGAATCCCATGTTGATATTGCGTCACGGTAGTGAGGCAGCTTCATCGCGGTATCTGACATTGAGAATTGGTGAGACGCAATCACTCTTTCGTTCAAGATTTGGAATTAACCGTACGATCATCAACATTGCGTACGCCAAGAAGGATAGATCAAAAGATGCCGCGGATTATTGCGCGCATGCGCCGGGGTTCTTGACGTTACAACTGCAGATATGCAACGTGCGAAGCAGCCTTGTTGCCGACGAAATGTGGCTGCGTCCGGCACCTGGCATGGTGATCAAGGGTTTTATAACAACTTCTGGTCTATTCTGTCGCTCTACTGCCACAATGTTCCTGTTCGAAGTGCTTCGCCTCTGGGCTTTGCATCAGAAAGATTTAGGTATGCCGTTGTTTCATAGCCATAGGATTATTCCATTGCAGCTTATTTCATCCCTTCGGGGCTTACGTATTACATCCCTGATCGCTGCAACTGCGCTGACAGTCAGCGCCTGCGCCACTTACCAGGATCCGGTGGAACGGACCGACGGCTATAATGATCCGTACGAGGCACAGAACCGGGCAATTCACGGCTTTAACAAAGGGCTCGACAAAAACCTCGTAAGGCCCGTGGCCAAAGGGTACGCCGCCGTGATCCCCCCTGAAATTCGCGACCGGGTGAATGACTTCTCAGAGAACCTTCAGATGCCCGGCGTCGCCATCAACAGCTTGCTGCAGGCGGATTTGCGGGGCGCGGGGTTGGCGACAACGCGGTTCCTGATGAACTCCACAGTTGGTCTGGCGGGCTTCTTTGACCCGGCGAGCGATTTGAATGTGCCGGAACATGACACCGATTTCGGAGAAACGCTCGCAGTTTGGGGTGTCGGAGAGGGTGCCTACATCGAGATGCCGGTGTTCGGGCCATCAACACAACGTGATGCGATTGGTTTTGTGACGGATATCTTTACCAATCCGCTGACCTTCTTCACGATCGATTCCAGCCCTGAACAGTTTATACCACCAACAGCTTATGCGGGTGCCGCGCTGAACGATCGCGAACGTTTCGGCGATACGTTCGACTCTGTCCTTTACGAAAGCGCGGACAGCTACGCGCAATCTCGCTCAATTTACCTGCAGAACCGAAGATTTGAACTTGGCGAAGGTGGCGCTTCTGAAGAAGATACTTATCTTGATCCCTACGACCCCTATTTGGACCCCTACGCAGAGTAACGAGGCCGATCATGCCAACTTCTTTTTCCCGCCGTACTTTCGTACTCACGGCGCTCGCCCTTCCACTGAGTACGGCACTGCCGGCATACGCGTTGAGCGAGAATGAAGCGCGCAAGCTGGTGGATGAAGTCGTTCAGGACATTCAGAAAGTCATCAGCTCCGGCAAATCGGATGCGGCGGTGCTCAAGGATTTTGAGCAGCTCTTCGTGCGGTACGCAGATGTAAATATCATGGCGCAATATGCGCTTGGCAGCGATGGCCGCAGCGCATCGAACGCACAAAAGCGCGCATTTGCAGACGCTTTCAAAGGCTATATTGCGCGGAAATACGGCAAACGTTTCCGCGATTTCGTAGGCGGTCGGGTCGAAGTCCAATCAACGCGCGCCATCAAGGCGGGCTATGAGGTCAAGACCAAAGCCTACCTTCAGGGACAAAGTCCGTTTGATGTGTCCTTCCATGTGTCCGACCGCTCCGGCAGCGACAAGTTCTTCAATATCTACATCGAAGGCGTGAACCTGCTGCTCACTGAGCGCACCGAGATTGGCGCAATGCTGGACAAGCGTGGTGGCGACATAAACGCCGTTGTCTCTGATCTGAAAAAATCAGGCTAGGCGCAGGTCTTTCACAATTCAGCGATCTGAACCGCTCACGTTTTCGCGTGGGCGTGCGTTGCCGCTGCCACCGCCGAGAATATCGCGGAGCAGGCCCTCCAAAAGACCAACCGCCCCCCCAACGCCGCCACTTGGACGGCGGTTTTCCTCTCGTGTGCGGCCTGTGTCGATTGGCCCTACCATGGGAAGCGGTTTGGCCGGCACACCTTCATGGACGCGCGCCATTGTTTCCCGCCAGATTTCCGCCGGAAGCCCACCACCGGTCACCCCGGTAAGCGGCGTGTTATCATCATATCCCATCCAGACGCCTGCAACGTAATCCGCCGAAAACCCGACAAACCATGCATCCCGCGCCGCCTGCGTGGTCCCGGTTTTCCCGGCCAGTTGACGCCCCTCGAATTTGGCACGCTGGCCTGTTCCTTCGGAGACGACTTTTTCCATCATGTAGATCAATTGCCGGGCCGCCTCTTCCTGAATGACGCGCTCACCGATTCCGCCGCCGGTCCCCATCAAAGGCTCGTCATCGCCCAGAAGACTCAGTTCAATCAATCCGTAGGGTTGGACCGATGATCCACCATTCAGAATGCCGGCATAGGCCCCTGTCATTTCGATAAGCGTACTCTCAGAGGCCCCCAACGCCAGTGCGGGTCCGGCAGCCAGATCGCTTTCCAACCCGAAATCCGTCGCCACCTGCCTCACCAGTTCGCGCCCCACGAACTCGGACACTTTCACCGCCGGGATGTTCAGGCTGTCTTGCAACGCCCGAGTCAGCGTTACCTCACCGTAGTATTTGTTCGTATAGTTGCGCGGTGACCAGGGACCGGAGCCAGGAATGTCGATGGTGAGAGGTTCATCCGTTACCGTGTCATTGGGCGAATAGCCCAGATCAAGCGCAGCTGCGTAGACAAAGGGTTTGAACGCTGAACCGGTTTGCCGCTTGGCCTGCACAGCGCGGTTAAATGCGCCTGACACCTTGGTGTTGCGCCCACCGACCATGGCTCGCACCGCCCCGTCCGCCGACATTACAACGATTGCGGCCTGCGCCTTGCTGCCTTCCCGAACCTTGTTGTCGAAAATCCACTTCAATGCCTCTTCGGCGCTGCGCTGGATGCGCTGATCGAGTGTTGTTTTGATGATGACGTCTTCGGTTGTCTTGCGCGTAAAGAACTCCGGCCCTGACGACATGACCCAATCGGCGAAATACCCACCCGCACGCGCTTCGGCTGCTTTGGAGAGCTCTGCCGGGTTTCGCTGGGCTTCCTGAGCTTGGGCCTCCGTCAAATAGCCCTGCTCGTTCATCAAGCGCACGATAGTTGCGGCACGCCCCTGAGAGCGCGTCAGATCATTGGTTGGCGCGAAACGTGTAGGTGCGACAAGCAGCCCGGCCAACATGGCTGATTCAGCCGGGGATACGTTTGCCGCAGATTTCCCAAAGTAGCGCTGACTGGCAGCCTCGAACCCGCGTGCACCTGCCCCCAGAAAGGCACGGTTCATGTAAATGGTGAGGATTTCATCCTTGGAGTACTTGGCCTCCATGGCCAATGCATAAACCGCTTCCTTGGCTTTGCGTTGAATTGTGCCGCGACGACAATCGCGTTCGTATTCCTCTTCCGTTTGCACCGCAGGATCAAAGGGAACACCAAGACACAGCAGCTTGGCGACCTGCTGCGTGATGGTCGACCCGCCATGTCCCTGCAAGGGGCCGCGCCCTTCACTCAGGTTGATCCGCACAGCACTTGCAATGCCCCGCGGACTTAGGCCGAAATGCCGGTAAAACCGACGGTCCTCTGTCGCAATGATGGCATTCTTCAGGTGGGGAGAGACAGTTTGTGCAGTGACTGCGCCCCCGAATTGATCCCCGCGCCATGCAAAAACCTGACCTTCGCGATCAAGCAGCGTCACTGAGCCACGCGCGCGCCCGTCGAGCAGTTCATCAACTGGTGGAAGCGTCGTATAGTAATACCCCACGATGAAAAACAGCGCGAGGCCAGCAACAAATCCCACGCGCCATGTAATGCGCCACACAAGCCGCAGCACCCATCGGATGAGCCTCTGAAGCAGACCGACCAGACCTTTGCGCTGGTTGGCTGGTTTTCGGGCCGTTTTTTTGCGCCGTTGCGGCTTTCGTTTCGTGGCCTTGGGTTTCGCAGCTTTGTACCGCTTGTCCGCGACCAATGGCTTTTTACGCCTTGATGAATCACTCATGAAGAACCTGCCCGGCCCATTGTTATTTTTTGGCAGTTTAGCGGGCTTTATCGGGATTGTTGACCCATCCACTTGAGAAATCGCCATCTACTATTTGCACACTTTTTAGGCATTCAAGTCAGTACGCCTAATTTTTAGTCAAAAATTGAGATTAACGGACCATTGCGCGGCTCAGAATCTTCACTCTGAAGCGAGCTTCGTCGTTTCCTGCCCCCACAACCACTGCAGGGAATCCTGCCAGAGTTAAGGGGATACGAGGTGAAACTCATCATAGCAACGATCAAGCCCTTCAAGCTGGAAGAGGTCCGCGAAGCGCTGACTGACGCTGGCGTGCGCGGCATGATGGTAACAGAGATCAAGGGCTTCGGCTCTCAGTCTGGACATACCGAAATTTATCGCGGCGCCGAATACGCCGTGAACTTTGTACCAAAGGTGAAAATCGAGATCGTCGTTCCGGAATCGACCGTGGACCAGATCGTTGAAACCATCACCAGAACTGCACAAACCGGCAAGATCGGCGATGGCAAGATCTTCGTACTGAGCGTTGATCAGGCTGTTCGCGTGCGTACTGGCGAAACCAACGAAGACGCGCTCTGAGCCGCGGCAACTTAGGGATAAGACATATGACAAATTTCAAGACCATAGCCACCGCGGCAACGCTCATTGCGTTGCCTTCGCTGGCCTTTGCGCAGGATACGGCACCGAGCTTTGACGAGATCGGTCCCTATATCATGACAACCTTGCTGTTCTGTATGGCCGGGTTTCTGGTGTTCTTCATGGCCGCTGGCTTTGCGATGCTGGAAGGCGGGCTGGTACGCTCCAAGAACGTCACCATGCAGATGACCAAGAACATCGCGCTCTACTCCATTGCCGCAATCATGTATTGGTTCATGGGGTTCAACCTGATGTACCCCGGAGAGTTCAACGGCTATGTCGGCAGCTTCTTCTCGCCAACTGTGCTTGATCCTGTGGGCGTGGCAGCAGCAGATGCGGCACTTGATTACGCGTCCGTTGGGTCGGATTTCTTCTTTCAACTGGTCTTTGTCGCAGCAACAGCATCCATTGTGTCGGGCGCATTGGCTGAACGGATCAAACTCTGGCCCTTCCTGATCTTTGTGATCGTCCTGACGGGTGTGATGTATCCGATTTCCGGCTCCTGGCAGTGGGGTGGCGGCTGGTTGTCCGAGATGGGCTTTTCCGACTTCGCCGGTTCCACCGTCGTACACTCTGTTGGTGGGTGGGCAGCACTTGCCGGTGCCATCGTCCTTGGCCCACGTCTGGGCAAATACAAAGATGGCCGCGTGAACCCGATGCCTGGTTCAAATCTCGCCCTCGCCACACTGGGTACGTTTATCTTGTGGCTCGGCTGGTTCGGCTTTAACGGCGGCTCGCAACTTGCCATGGGCACCGTCGGTGACGTCTCCGACGTGTCACGGATCTTTGCCAACACCAATATGGCAGCGGCAGCAGGTGCTGTGACAGCGCTGATTATGACGCAGATCATGTTCAAAAAGCCAGACCTCACCATGGTTCTGAACGGTGCCTTGGCCGGTCTGGTGTCAATCACGGCTGAACCGCTCGCACCGTCCCTCTTTGGCGCGCTCTGGATCGGTGCGGTTGGTGGCATTATCGTGGTCGTGACTGTCCCAATGCTGGACAAGTTCAAGATCGACGATGTTGTGGGTGCGATCCCGGTTCACCTATTCGCCGGTATCTGGGGCACCATTGCCGTGGTCTTCTACAACGGGGACGCGAGCCTCGTGACACAGCTGACCGGTATCATCGCCTACGGTGTGTTCACCTTCGTGGCCAGCCTGATTGTCTGGTTCGTCCTCAAGGCGACCATCGGTATCCGGGTCAGCGAAGAGGACGAGATCAATGGTCTCGACGTCTCGGAGCTCGGCATGGAAGCCTACCCTGAATTCGCAAAAGGCTAATCCTATCCTCCCATAGGATTAGCACTGACCCGGGCGTCACCTCGCCCGGGTTTTTTCGTTTCAACGCCGTTACGATTACCACTTTTGCTGGCTAGTCTTCGGCCGGTTTTTTTAAAGGAACGCGCATTTTCCGGGCCGCATCTGCATCCGAAATCGCCCTGTCCGCATAGCGGAAGGTACCATGATCTCTCAACTCGACAGCTGACCGGATTGCCTCACCCAGTGCCGCCCGGGCAAGCGATCCTCCGGTGCTGATTCGCTTGACCCCAGCCCGCGAAAGGTCATCGACGTCATACGCAGCCGACGTCAGCCCGACTACCACATTCACCGGGATCGACACCGAATTACAAACCGCCTCAACTGCGGCAATATTCGGAAGGCCCGGAGCATAGACAACATCTGCCCCAACCGCCTCAAAAGCTTGCAGCCGCCGGATCGTGTCGTCCAAGTCAGGGCGGTTGTTGATGAAGTTTTCCGACCGGGCCGTAACGATAAAATCCGGTGAGCGTTTCGCTTCGACGGCGGCGCGGACCCGATCCACCGCAAGATCAAATGCGTAAATCGGGTCTTCCGGCTCACCCGTTGCGTCTTCTATCGCACCGCCGCACAGACCGACTTGCTCGGCCTGCCGGATGGTCTCGGCACAGGCATCCGGCGCATGGCCAAATCCATTTTCCAGATCAGCAGATACCGGCAGGGTCGTTGCCTCGACAATGGCTGCTGCATTATCGATCACCTGTTGTCGCGACAGGCCCCCGCAGGAATCGCGCAGACCCATCGAGAACGCCAGACCTGCGCTTGTCGTGGCCACCGCAGAGAAGCCTAATACTTCAAGAAGACGCGCCGTCCCCGCATCCCATGCATTGGGCATAATAAAGGCGCGCGTTCCATAATGCAGGCGCCGAAACTCCCGCATTTTTTCCTGTTGAGTATCTTCGGGCATCATTTTGGGCTCGCTTGTTTCAGTTGGAAGAACCGTCAAGACGGACCAAGGCGGTGAGCCTCGACGCCCTGAATTCATCCCAGTTGTCGCCGTCGCCTCGGATCTTGTCTATCAGTTTCCAAGAATGCCCGGCAGCTTCAGTCCATGAGCACGCGCGCACTCCAATGCGGCCTCGTAGCCTGCATCCGCGTGGCGCATGACGCCTGTGGCCGGATCATTCCACAACACATTTGCAATGCGACGATCGGCATCTTCGCTCCCGTCACAGCAAATTACCATGCCGGAGTGCTGGGAAAACCCCATGCCCACACCCCCGCCATGATGCAGCGACACCCAGGTCGCCCCGCTTGCTGTGTTCAGCAGCGCATTGAGGAGTGGCCAATCGCTGACAGCGTCCGAGCCGTCTTTCATCGCCTCGGTTTCCCGGTTTGGAGAGGCAACCGACCCGCTATCAAGATGATCGCGCCCAATGACGACCGGCGCTTTCAACTCACCGCTCCGCACCATCTCGTTGAACGCAAGCCCCAACCTGTGGCGCACGCCAAGTCCCACCCAACAGATCCGCGCGGGCAGCCCCTGAAAGCTGATCCGCTCTCGCGCCATTTCGAGCCAGTTGTGCAGATGCGGATCGTCCACCAGTTCCTTGACCTTTGCGTCGGTCTTGTAGATGTCCTCCGGATCACCGGAAAGCGCGCACCAGCGGAAGGGGCCGATGCCGCGACAGAACAAGGGACGGATATAGGCTGGCACAAAGCCGGGAAATGCAAATGCGCTTTCCAACCCTTCCTCTTTGGCGACCTGGCGGATGTTATTGCCGTAATCAAGCGTCGGCACACCAGCATCCCAGAAGTCCACCATCGCGGCAACATGGACCTTCATCGAGGCACGGGCGGCTTTTTCGACGGCCTTGGGATCACTTTCCTGCTTGGTCTGCCATTCGGCCACCGTCCAACCCTGCGGCAGATATCCATGTGTCGGGTCGTGGGCAGAGGTCTGATCGGTTACGATATCGGGACACGTCCCGCCGGATTTCATCACCTCAACCAGTCTGGGGAAGATATCAGCGGCATTGCCAATAAGCGCGACTGATTTTGCCTCCCCCGCCGCGGTCCATCGGTCGATCATGGCAAGCGCTTCGTCGAGATCATGGGTCTTTTCATCCACATAACCAGTACGCAGCCGGAAATCGGCGCGCGTTTCATCACATTCCACCGCTAGGCAGCAAGCTCCCGCCATCACCGCGGCCAGCGGCTGAGCCCCGCCCATGCCTCCCAATCCCCCAGTCAGGATCCAGCGGCCGCTTAGATTTCCATCGTAATGTTGCCGTCCGGCTTCGACGAAGGTCTCATAGGTGCCCTGTACGATCCCTTGCGACCCGATGTAGATCCACGACCCGGCGGTCATCTGGCCATACATGGCCAGCCCTTTCTTATCGAGTTCGTTGAAATGGTCCCAATTGGCCCAATGGGGCACAAGGTTGGAATTTGCGATCAGGACGCGCGGCGCGTCTTTATGCGTGCGGAACACACCGACTGGCTTGCCAGACTGAACAAGAAGCGTTTCGTCATCCGCCAATTCCTCGAGGCTGGCGACAATCGTGTCGAAGTCTTGCCAGGTCCGCGCGGCGCGCCCGATGCCACCATAGACCACCAATTCATGCGGATTTTCTGCGACGTCGGGGTGAAGGTTGTTCATCAGCATCCGCATCGGTGCTTCGGTTAACCAACTCTTGGCCGTTATCTCAGGCCCAGTCGCGGGGAAAACGTCTCGGATGTTGTGACGGGGATTGGTCATGATTACAGGCTCCTACGTATCCATGAGCACGTGGCTCTTGTGGTTTCGGTGCGAAGAATATTGATGGCTCCACGGTACCGGATCCCGGCATTTCGGGCGCAATTTCTCATCTTGTCAGGCCCTCGCGCGCCAGAGAATCCAGTTGCTTAAGTATTTTGGCCAGATGAAGACGGAGCTGCTCTGCCTTGGCCGGGTCATAAGACCAAGGCGCTACCTCCGCCTGCAAATATGTGGATTGCGCCAATTCCATTTGGATCGCATGCACGCCATCCCCCGGAGACCCACAGTGGCGTGTCGTCCAACCGCCCTTGAAACGCCCATTCAGGACAGACGAATATCCACCCGCCTTTTCACATATTTGGGTAACTGCATTCTCTACAGCGTCCGCACAGGTCGTACCGTCATTTGTCCCAATGTTGAAATCGGGGACAGTCCCTTCGAAGAGGAAAGGGATTTCACTCCGGATCGAATGGCAGTCATACAATATCACCACCCCATGCCGCGCATGCACGCGCGTCAACTCAGCGCTCAATGCCGCGTGGTACGGCGCATGAAAGGCTTTTCGGCGTACTTCGATCTCGTCTGCCGAAGGCGATACCTTCCAGATGTCGTTGCCGTCAAAGTCGGTCAGCGGAACCAATCCGGTTGTATTTTGTCCGGGATAAAGGCTGGTGCCCGATGGGTCACGGTTTGCGTCGATCACGTAGCGGTGGAATGTGGCGCGGACAGTGGTCGTGCCCGACAACAGCCCATCGTAGAGCCTGTGGATGTGCCAATCGGTGTCATCCAACCCACGACCGCGGCTGGTCAGTTTTTCAAAGACCTCATCGGGTAGGAAGGTGCCGGTATGGGGCAGACCAAGGACAATCGGCCCATCACCTTGGCTCACTTCAACGGGGGTCATGAAGAAAGTTCCGGCATTGGCAGGTCCGCAGCCTCGGCCAACGCACCTTCGTGCACCAGTTTTGCTGCCCTTTCGAGATCCGGGGCCATGTATCGGTCTTCCGCCAATGGGGGAACCACGCGACGCAAACGCTCCAGGACCTTAGTCAGAGGCAGGCTGGTCTTGAGCGGCGCGCGAAACTCGATGCCTTGTGCGGCACAAAGCAACTCCACCCCAATTATCTGTTCTAGGTTGGCGACCATTCGCCCCAAACGCACCGCTCCATGCGCAGCCATGCTCACGTGGTCTTCCTGATTGGCAGAGGTGGGCGTTGAATCCGTCACGCAAGGGTTGGCCAGGTGCTTGTTCTCGCTCATCAACGCTGCCGTCGTGACTTCCGCGATCATCAGTCCGGAATTCAAGCCCGGATCAGGGGTCAGGAAAGGCGGCAGATCAAAACTCAGCGTTGGATCCACGATTAGCGCGACGCGGCGCTGTGCAATGGCGCCAATCTCAGCCACGGCCAGCGCGATCATGTCGGCGGCAAAACCCACCGGCTCAGCATGGAAGTTACCGCCGGACACAATCATGTCAGGCTCAACCAACACCAACGGATTGTCGGTCACTGCATTGGCTTCGGTTTCCAACGTCCGCGCCGCCATGCGCAGCATATCCATGGCCGCCCCTGTGACCTGTGGCTGGCACCGGATACAATAAGGGTCCTGCACACGCGTGTCGCCTTCTCGATGACTTTCGCGGATTTCCGATCCGTCGAGCAACGCACGCATAGTGCTTGCCGCTTCAATCTGGCCAGCGTGCCCACGCAGCGAATGGATCGCGGGTTGCAGGGGCGCCGTCGACCCCATGATCGCATCCGTCGACATCGCCGAGGTGATCAACGCAGCCTCAACCGCGCGCCATGTGTCAAAAAGGCCTGCCAGAGCAAATGCGGTCGAGAACTGCGTGCCGTTGATAAGCGCCAGCCCCTCCTTTGCGCCCAGTTCGATAGGTGCCAGGCCCGCACGTCTCAAGGCACCTTCGCCTGGCAAGGTTTCACCTTCAAAAACGGCCTGACCATAGCCCATCATCACTGCAGCCATATGGGCCAATGGCGCCAGATCGCCGGACGCCCCAACCGACCCTTGCGACGGAATCACAGGGGTGATGCCACGCGCCAGCATATCCTCAATCAGGGAACAAAGTTCCCAACGAACTCCTGACGCACCGCGGCCCAATGACAACAGTTTCAACGCCATCATAAGACGGACATGCGCCGATGAGATCGGTTCACCAACGCCGCAGCAATGGGACAGGACAAGATTGCGTTGCAATGCCGATGTATCCTCAGCACCAATTTTCATCGAAGCTAGTTTGCCGAAACCGGTATTGATGCCGTAGATGGGCGTATCGCTGCGTGCTGCGGCGCTCACCCTGGCTGCAGCCGCGTCAACTGGCCCGCGCGCTTCTGGCGACAGACGCACGGCCTCTGAACCACGCCAAATAGCTTCCAGCGCTCGCAAATCGGTACTGCCAGGTATCAGGATGCGTGTCATATCCGTCCCTCGAAAATGCGCTGGTGCAGGGGATTGATCCCAATGTGGTAACTCAGCTCTGCAGGCTCTTCCACATCCCAAAGTGCCAGATCTGCGCGCATGCCAGATGCGATCACGCCAGTATCGCGCAAACCAAGAGCCTGTGCTGCATGGCGTGTGGTTCCCGCCAGAGCCTCTGCGGGCGTCAGACCAAACAACGTGCACCCCATGTTCATCGCCAAAAGCAGAGAGCCCATCGGCGAGGAGCCGGGATTCCAGTCGGTTGCGAGAGCCATGGGCACGTTATGCGTCCGAAAGGCGTCCACCGGCGGTTTTTGTGTTTCATGCAATGTGTAAAACGCCCCCGGCAGCAAGACCGCGACACTCCCAGAAGCAGCCAGCGCTTTTGCGTCCTCTTCAGTAGCATATTCGACATGATCTACCGACAGGGCTCCGTATTGGGCCGCCAGTTTGGTGCCCCCCATGTTGCTGAGTTGCTCTGCGTGCAGTTTTATCGGTACGCCCAGCGCCTTTGCTTGGTCAAAGACCCGCGCAAGCTGCGTGGTGTCAAAGGCAATTGTTTCGCAGAATCCATCAACGGCATCCACCAATCCTTCTGCATGGGCGGCAACCAGTGCGGGCAGGCAAATGCTGTCGATATAGTCATCAGCATCCATCCCACCCGGAACTGCGTGGGCCCCTAAAAAGGAGGTGACAACCCGGATCGGTCTGTGTTGTTCGATGGCCCGCGCGACACGAAGCATTTTAAGCTCCGTTTCCAAGTCGAGCCCATAGCCCGATTTGATTTCGACGGTGCACACACCTTCTGTGATCAGATTGTCGACGCGCTTGAGCGCATCCGACAGGAGCGCTTCTTCGGACGCGCCGCGTGTTGCAGATACTGTCGATACGATCCCGCCGCCGGCCCGGGCAACCTCCTCATAGGACGCCCCTTTCAACCGCATTTCGAATTCGCCTGCACGATTGCCGCCATGTACAATGTGCGTATGGCAATCGATCAAGGCAGGTGTCAAAAGCCGCCCTTCCGCATTGATCCTTTCGGCCGACTCCGTGGCTGGTTCAAGGTCCGACATTTGCCCGACCCATACGATGCGACCGTTTTCGACCAGCAGTGCAGCGTCTCGCATCAGATCATACGCCCCATTCAACCCGCTCATCCGCGCAATGGATGCGTTCGTGATAAGCAGGCGATCCGGCATTTGGTATTCCTTGCAAGCTAACCTACATAATGATATTATGTATAGACATAATTTGTCAATCGAGCCTATTCATGCAGCAAATCCATGCCCGTCAAGCGCTTACGCCCGAAGGATGGTTCAGCGATCTCACAATCTCGATCGATGAAGGGCGCATTGCCCGAATCTCTCGGGGTAATACTGCAGGCGTCTCATCAGTAGATTTGCTTTTGCCCGCTCCGGTAAACCTTCACAGCCACAGTTTCCAACGCGCTATGTCTGGCCTGACAGAGACCCGTGGGCCGGACCCCAAAGACAGTTTCTGGACCTGGCGACGGCTGATGTATCGGTTCCTCGACAGGCTGACCCCCGATCATATCGAGGCAATCGCAGCAATGGCTTTCATGGAAATGCTGGAAGCGGGTTACGGCGCGGTGGCAGAGTTTCACTACCTTCACCACGATATTGGTGGCATTCACTATGCGAACTTGGCTGAAACGGCTGAACGCGTTGCTGCAGCAGCATCTGAAACAGGCATCGGGCTGACGCTTCTTCCAGTGCTCTATTCCTATGGCGGATGCGACGGTAGGGAATTGCAAGGCGGGCAAATGCGTTTTGGTTGTAGCCTTGATCTGTTCGAACAATTGCACAGCGCATGTACAGACGTGATCCGGGAGGCCTCTCGGGACCATCACATCGGGGTTGCGCCCCATTCATTGCGAGCCATCAAACCATCAGATCTGGAGGCCGTACGATCATTCTGCCCGACCGGCCCCATTCATATGCATCTTGCTGAGCAACTGGCAGAAGTGGAAGAGGTCGAACAGCACCTTGGCGCAAGACCCGTGGAATGGCTTCTTGAACATGCGGATGTGGATGAGGATTGGTGCCTCATTCATTGTACTCAGATGACCAATACTGAAACGTCTGCGCTGGCTGCAACCGGTGCCGTTGCGGGCCTTTGCCCGATCACTGAATCCAATCTCGGCGACGGCATATTCAATGGAACAACATATCAGCAAGCTGGTGGTCGTTATGGCGTCGGGTCAGACTCAAACGTCCACATCGCGCTGTGGGAAGAACTGGCGACACTTGAGTATTCTCAACGTCTGAGGGATCACAGCCGTGCCGCGCTGGCCGACGCGACCTCTTCGACAGGTCGCAGATTGTTTGATGCGATCACGCACTCTGGCAGCCAGGCCGCGGGCCGATCCTCCGGCAGTATCGAGCAAGGTAAATGGGCAGATTTGATTGCGATCTCGACCGGCAACGAATTTCTGATCAATCGCAAAGGTGACGCCTTACTCGACAGTCTTATCTTTACGGGGCGTGGTCGGTCTTGCGTGACTGACGTGTGGAGCGCCGGGCGCCACATGGTCAAAAACGGCCGCCACATCCATCGCGACCAAATCGTCGAACGTTTCATGACCGTGTCCGCGCAGCTTGGGCAGGAAATATGACCGTGAGAAGCCGTCTGTCCTGGAAAGACGTAAGAGACACAGTGCATGATGCGATACTGTCCGGCCAATATGTTCCTGGTGACCGCCTACCACGTGACGCGGACATCGCCAGCTCACTGAACTGCGCACGTTCAACGGTACAGCGTGCAATGCAGGACCTGTCAGACAGCGGCCTTGTAGAACGACGACGAAAAGGCGGCACACATGTGCGGCTCGATCCGGTTACCCGCGCAACCTTGGACATTCCAATTACGCGCCGCGAGGTCGAGCAAAAAGGCGGGCGTTATGGATATCAGTTGATCCGGCAACAACAGCAGACGCCCCCCCATAAGGTGTTGGCTGCTTTGGAAATGACCACACCGCAGGATCTGCTGCGGGTTGAAGCCTTGCACCTCTCAGACTGTCAACCCTACATGCTGGAGGATCGCTGGATTTGTCTCGACACCGCACCTGAGATTCTTGACATCGATCTTTCCGTTCAAAGTGCGAACGAATGGCTGGTTCTCAACAAACCCTACAGCCGCTGTGACCTACGCTTCTACGCCATATCCGCCGACGAAAAGACGGCTGACTTCCTTGGGACAAATGCGGGTGCAGCACTTTTTGTGATCGAGCGAACAACCTGGATCGAGACCGCGCCCATCACGACCGTCAGGGCAATTACGAGACCCGGGTATCAACTGCTGACTAGCAGCTGAGCGCAGCAACTACCAACTGACACGAACAGCCGACAGGCCAGATTCCTGCCAAACCACGAATTCAAACTCGGCCTGCGTTCCCAAAATAAAGACGCCCAGCACATTTGGTGGGCCAATGCAAAATTTGAAGTTTTGCAATCGTAACCGCTGTGGGATCATATTGCGTGCAGCGAAGTTTACGGGGCTGGCAACGCGCATGAGACCAAATTATCCGGAAGATGGAGAACCAGATGTTTTCTTTTGAGGTTTTCAAGAAAATTTCAGCTGCGTTATTTCTGAGCGCAACCATGATTGTCCTATCGGCAGCCGCATTTGCGCAAACCGCAGACAATACGCCCGAGGATGCGCCGTCTGCCCCCGAACAACAGGTTGAGATCGATCAGATAGCGCCCGACACCGCTATCAAGCAACGCATAGAGAGCATTCTTACCGCCACCGGTTGGTATAGCGGTTTGCGCGCCGCAGTTGACGAGGGTGTCGTGTTTCTCGACGGCACTACGCAGTCTGATGTGCATCGAACATGGGCGCGCGATCTGGCGCAAAAGACCTCCGGCGTTGTTGCTGTGGTTAACCGGATCACAGTGGTGGACGGCCCCGTCTGGTCTCTTGCGCCTGCGCTTTCTGAACTTGAACGCCTTGCAGAAAATACGATCACCATACTGCCGCTACTGCTGCTTGCGCTCTTCGTTCTGCCGTTGGCGTGGTATAGCGCCGGGCTGGTCGCCCGCCTTGTGCGATGGCTGCTTAAAGAGCGCATCGGATCACCCTTTTTGCGTCAGGTGGTCGCCCGGGCGATCGCTTTTCCCGTTTTCCTGCTGGGCCTTTATATCGTGTTGCAGGTTGCTGGACTTACACAACTGGCTTTATCGCTTGTCGGAGGCGCCGGTGTCATCGGCATCGTAATCGGCTTCGCATTCCGCGACATCGCGGAAAACTTCCTTTCGAGCCTGATCCTGAGCGTCCGTCGCCCGTTCCAACGCGGCGACTACATCAGCGTCGCGGGGCTTAGTGGCACAGTCAAAAGCATGACAACCCGCAGCACTCTGCTGACATCGGCAGAGGGCAATGAAATTCACATCCCCAATTCAACGGTATTCAAGAACGTGATTGAAAACTTTACGTCCTCTCCCGACCGCAGGGGCGAATTTGTCGTAGGCATTGGTTACGACGCCGGCATTGCGGAAGCGCAAGGTATCATCCTGAATGCACTGCAAGAACACGATGCAGTCCTCAGCGATCCTGAACCGATGGTGCTCGTCGATGCACTTGGTGCCGCGACGGTCAACATCCGTACCTACTACTGGTTCGACGGGCATATGATTTCCGCCATCAAGCTGAAATCCGCGTTGTTGCGCGCGGTCAAATCCGCCCTCACGGTCAATGGAATTTCTATGCCCGACGAGGCCCGTGAGGTTATCTTTCCCGAAGGGGTTCGGATACTTCAGGATACGCCCGATGCCCCCGCGCCTCAAAAACAACAACAACCAGTTCTGCCGCAACCGGAACCCGTTGCCAGTGCTGCCGAGGGCGACCTGCTAACCGACGAGCCCGTGGATAACAGTCCCAAGTCCGAGGAACCGGAAAGCGACCTTTTGGGCGAGCGGTAGTTGCTCTTTTCAGCAACGTGCAAGCAGGCCGGACGAAGGCAATATTGATCTTCGCGTCAAGGTCTGCGGGTCTTGCCGCGATTCAGCACCTCCCCGAGTAACGGATTGGGGAATTTCCGCTGCATCGTGACGGCGCAAAAAACCTCTGTTATTTCGTCTAACCGGGCAAACTCCATGAGTTTCCCTGACGCCAGTTCATCCTGGACGACAATCGGCGGTATCGCCGCCGTTCCCGCATTCGCTCGCGCGAGCAACCGCAACATCGCCATATCGTCGGCTTCTGCCGCGATCTTTGGAATGATGCCGAGGCGTTCCAGCATCGCATCAAACCCTGCACGCAAGGAGGTTTCTGGCGTTGGCAGAACAAGGGGATGCGTCGAAAGTATCTCCCTGATGTCAGACGGCCCAGACGCCAGACGCGATGGAGAGCCGACTAGACTTACCGGCTGTTCGTCAAGGCGATGCACAAGGAAAGGGCTGGACGCATCGCGTGCAGGCACCAGGTTTGTCAAAACAACGTCCAGAGACAATGCCTCCAGCCCCCGCAGCAGACTGCCTTGCGAACCTGAACGCAGTACAACCTCAATATCATCGCGCCCGATCAAAGGCTCAAGAAATGAGACCTGAAAATTGCGCGACAATGTTGCCAGCGCTCCTATCCGGAGCGCCTTTCGCTTGGTCTCCGACGCGCGCAACGTCGCTGACAAATCATCGGCAGTGCGGAAAATCGCCTCCGCATGATCCAACGCAATCCGCCCCGCCTCGGTCAAAACCAGGTTGCGCCCACTGCGCTCAAAGAGACCGTGACCTAAAGAGGCCTCAAGGGCCTTAATCTGCGTAGATACAGCCGACTGCGAAATGTTGAGCGCACGAGCCGCTCCGGTCAGTGTCCCGTCTCGCGCGACGGCCCGAAAGAGACGCAAGTGATGCAGATTGATGATTGCCATAGTTCTATGAAACAGAATGGTTTTGAGTATTATATGAAATTTTATTTATACTTGCCAGCAGCTAGATGCGTCTCCAACGCAATTCCAATGGAGCCGCCTCATGCTATCCACCTTCTCGCTTACGTTTCTTGCACCAATTGCGCTGCTCTTCGTCGCGATGCTTGCTGTTACGACCCCCGGACGGCGTCCGGGCGCACTGCCGCAGCTATCCGAGTTGGCCGCGTTAGCTGCCTTGGCGCTGGCAGTTGGTGGGATGATCCAATTCCTTTTGACGGGCCCCGCCGACGGAATTGTCCTGCGCGCTGATCAGGTCAGTATTACCATGGCGCTTCTCGTCACCTTCATCGGCTGGATCGTGATGCGGTACAGCAGGACCTATCTGGTTGGTGAGGCGCGGGAAGGCCTGTTTCACGGGCAAATGTTGATCAACTTGGCCGCCGTATTGGTCTTTGTACAGGCCGCCAGCCTGCCAATTATGCTCCTGGCATCAATTGCCATCGGGTTAGGCCTGCGTCGCTTGTTGTTGTTTTATCCTGACAGACCAGAGGCGCAACGCGCGGCGACGAAATTCTCGCTGGTGTGGCACGCGGGCGATGCGGCACTCCTGACCGCGACCGCGCTGCTCATGCTCCACTTCGGCACCGGAAACCTGTTGGAGCTTACTTCGATTGCAAGTGTTGAGGACGCCGGTCTTGGGCTTGCAGGCGGGTTTGCCGTTGGATTGATCGTTCTGGCTGCGTTACTTAAGACTGCTGCCTTCCCCCTGCATGGCTGGCTTACCGAAGTCATGGAGGCTCCGACTCCGGTTTCAGCGCTTTTGCATGCGGGCATTATCAACGCGGGCGGTGTCCTGCTCATCACCTGCGCTGCTTTGATCCAAACCAGCCCCGGCGCAATGGCAACGTTGGTCATGATCGGGGGGTTTACCGCTCTTTTCGGTGCAGCCGTGATGCTGACGCAAAGCGCAATCAAGACCTCCCTTGCATGGTCAACGGTCTCTCAAATGGGATTCCTGTTACTGCAATGCGGGTTGGGGCTCTGGGCCTTGGCGCTTTTGCACATCGTGGCGCACTCGCTCTATAAAGCGCACGCATTCCTTTCGTCGGGAGGTGCAGTGCAGGCCGTGGCATCATTGCGCCGGCCAGGGCCTGTTGCGGTGCCAAATGTTAGCGCGGTACTCAAATCGTTCGGAATGGCCTTGGCCTTATACGCCGTGACAGCAACCTTCTTCACCATAGTCCTTGGCCCCAAAACGGCACAGGCATTGGCATTGGGAGCGATACTGATCTTTGGGGTGGCCTATCTGGTTGCACAGGGGTTGGCCGATCAGGCCCCAACCGATCTGACCAAACGCACGGTCACGGCATCGCTCGTCGCAACCCTGGCCTATTTCACATTTCAGGCAATCGCCGACACGATCTGGGGGCCTTCACTGCCGGCCGCACCGGTTCCGGGACCTCTGGAATGGGCAATGATACTGCTCGCCCTGCTTTCCTTCGGCCTAATTGCCTTTGCCCAGGCCTTGTTCCCGCTTTGGGCACATCATCCGGCAACCGCTGGCCTGCGCGTCCATTTGGCGAACGGTCTCTATTTGAACGCGCTTCTAGACCGCACGATCGGTGGTTTCCGCACCAAAAGTTTCGACTGACAACATGGAGAAGAACATGTTCCTGAACGACATAAAAACCGCATCGGTCAAACTGCCCAAATTGCTGGAGGCAGCCGATGCTGCAGCGCGTGCAATCCCACCGGCATTTCCGTTGGAGGCCACCGTCGCCGTGAACCCTTTTCTTGGGCAGGCCGGCGAAGATCTGGCAACGGCATCAGCTCGTTTGGAACGTGTTGCGGGGATAAGCGCCACCCAAAGCATGGCTGATTACGAAGCGATGCTAAAAAAAGGTGACCTTACGGATGACGATCTGAACGCAGCACTCCAAGCGTCAACGGCATCCCGTAAGCCAGCAGATGTGGCGGCGCTTAAATCTTTTCTATCTGCGATACATGACGGCAAAAATGCCGGGCTCCCAACCATCGCCGATCTTGCTGCGGAAGCAACGGGTATCGATTGGCCTTCCGTCATCAAAAAGAGCATCGGGCTATGGGCCGCGGGGCATTTTGATCGCGGGCAGGCTCTTTGGTCGCCGCGGCCTGGCAATGAGACCTTTGCCGCCTGGCGCGAATGGGCAAAGCATGATCTGACGCCTGAAATAGCGGGATTGTCAGGCTTCTGCATTCACGTGTCGGAGGCGTCAGACACCACCGAACGCGCGATTCTGCGTGCAGCCGAAACCCTTGGCCTGTGCGACGCGTCCGCAGAAACCGTCTTCCATCGCCTTTTCATGGATATTGGTGGGTGGTCCCAGCATGCGCGCTGGCTGCTATGGCAAGCGGAAATGGCGGGGGAAACCAACACCACAATGGGCGATATTCTCGCCATCCGTCTGCTATGGGAAGAAGCCCTTTTGGCGCATGTCCCAGATGTCGCCGATGCCTGGGCGGACACGGTGGCCGCGCATGCGATTCCGGTTGAGGCTTCAGTGGGACAAATTGCTTTGGCCATTCTGCAGGACGCAAGTGAAAGGGCATATCAGCGCGCTCTCATCACACACCTTGATGGACCTGTCGCACCCAATGATCGTCCCCTCTTGCAGGCTGCGTTCTGCATCGATGTGCGTTCAGAAGTATTTCGCCGCGCACTTGAGAGCATTGACCCTTCAGTTGAAACCATAGGTTTCGCGGGCTTTTTCGGACTGCCATTGGAGCACAAGGCACAAGGCTCGGATGTCGCTGAAGCCCATCTGCCGGTCTTGTTGTCGCCTGCGGTCCAAACAAGCTGTCACGGAGAGCCATCCGACGAACAAGACATCCGGATCGCCGCCCGCGCGACGCGCGCCTGGGGCCGGTTCCGCCAGGCTGCGGTCTCATCCTTCGCATTTGTCGAGGCTGCAGGTCCGTTCTATGCAGCAAAACTCGTGCGCGATGCACTGGCACTGGGCGTTGGAGGTCGCGCAGATGACCCCGCCCCACAAGTGATCGGCGGCTTGTCAGCGCAGCAGAAGGCCGATACCGCCGCAGCAGTCCTGACAGCAATGAGCATGACCAAGGGTCATGGTAAAATCGTATTGCTGCTGGGGCATGGCGCGCAGGTCACCAACAATCCCCACAAAAGCGCCTATCATTGCGGTGCCTGTGGCGGATACACCGGCGAGGTGTCGGCACGCCTTCTGGCCGCCCTTCTGAACGACCCTGAAACCCGCTCGGGCCTGACAGAGCGCGGTATCGAACTGCCCGAAGACACGGTCTTCATCGCTGGTTTGCATGACACGACAACCGATGAAATCACCGTATATCAGGATGAAGCGGCTGCGGATAAGGCGGATGACCTGCGTCTTGTGACCAAATGGCTCAAACAGGCCGGCCAGATTGCCCGGTCCGAACGTGCAGGAACATTGCCCGGATCCACTGCCGACACCGTGGCTGGCCGCGCCCTTAACTGGGCAGAGGTGCGTCCGGAATGGGGTCTCGCTGGCTGCGCTGCCTTTATCGCAGCCCCTCGCAATGCGACATCCGGAAAGGACCTTGGCGGCCGGACATTCCTGCACAGCTACGACTGGCAAGCTGATACGGAATTCAGCACGCTTGAGTTGATCCTGACCGCACCGGTGGTCGTCGCAAGCTGGATCAGCCTGCAATACTATGGGTCCTCCGTCGCACCGGATGTCTTTGGCGGCGGCAACAAACTCATCCACAATGTGGTGGGAGGTATCGGCGTGGTCGAAGGCAACGGCGGTCGGTTGCGCCCGGGCCTGCCTTGGCAAGCCGTTCACGATGGTGAGAAGCTAATGCATGCACCCTTACGCCTTTCCGTAATGATCGAAGCCCCATGCGAAGCCATTACCGAGGTTCTGAAAAAACATCCTGACGTGCGTGCGTTGTTCGACAATGGCTGGTTGCACCTCTTCGCCATGAAAGAGGGACTGGTCGACGCTCGATACGAACCGGGGCTATGCTGGGCACCCCAAATCGATACAAGCTTGGCAGCTTAAACCAGCAATGGCTGCGCATTTGAATCCGCCGGTGCGACAGGGCGAATAAGTACTCGAAATCACCTTCGCACAAGACCTCTGGGCGCTTTGGACGAAACTGCCCAGAGGTCTACCGGTCTTCCTAAAGGTGCCGATTGTCATAATTGCCGCAAAACGTGGCAAGGATCGCAACACGCTGCGTGATCCGGGTGTCTACTCCTGCTGTATGTGGGGTTCGTGTTGTCAGGGCGCGAATATGGCCTAAGCTCAACCACACCAATCGAAGGACGTGGCCTATGAAAATCAGTTCCCTTGCCGTCGCGATCATGTTGAATGTCGCCCTGATCGGTACGTCTTGGGCACAACAGGGCCCGCCGCCAGTAACTGTCGCAAAACCGGTCGTGAAGACCATCATCGAAGACGACGAATTTGTCGGGAGATTCGGGGCCTCAGCCGAGGTCGATATCCGAGCCCGTGTATCGGGTTTTCTGGATGGGGTTCATTTTACAGACGGTAGTTTGGTCGAAAAGGACCAGTTGCTTTTCACCATCGATCAACGCCAGTTTCGTACTGCTTTGCGTCAGGCCCGGGCGCAGATAAACATTGCCGAAGCGACAAGCGAATTCACGACCGACCAGCTTGAACGCGCCGAAGCGCTCGTCGGCAACGGCACAATTGCTCAAAGCGTCGTAGACCAGCGTCGAGAAGCATTTTTGGCAGCTCAGGGCGCTTTGGAACAGGCGCGGGCCGCGTTGGAATTGGCGGAACTCGATCTTGAGTATTCCGAAATTCGCGCACCGCTTTCAGGCCGTATCGATCAGGCCCTGATTGATCCGGGGAACCTCGTTGTTGCGCAAAATACGCTATTGACCTCGATCGTCACGACGGACCCGGTCTACTTCTACTTTGATATCGATGAGCGTTACTTTCTGGCCTACGCACGCGACGCAAGAGCGCGTGGCTCAGTGCTGCAAGAGGGCGCAGATGGACTGGAGGTTCGGGTGACCGTTTCGGACCGAAGCATCCCGGTGCAGGTCGGAAGACTCGATTTCTCGGAAAACCGCATCGATGATGAAACCGGCACCATGCGCGTACGTGCAGTTCTTTCGAATCCAGATGAGCTTCTGACACCTGGGCTTTTCGGGCGGGTCAATGTCCCGGGATCGCTTCCGTACGAGGGTATTCTCATTCCTGACGCAGCAATCGCGTCGGACCAGAACCGCAGGTTGGTCATGACCGTTGACGCGGACGGAAACGTGACCCCTCGCGAAATCCGCCCGGGGCCGCGTATCGACGGCTACCGGGTCGTTCGGGAAGGATTGGATGGCTCGGAAACCATTGTAATCGAAGGTCTTGTACGCGCGCGACCCGGTAGCGTTGTGGCTCCCGAAATGACCGAACTGCCGCTGGTTGCAGACAACTGATATGGGGCGTTTTTTCGTAACCCGCCCAATCTTTGCGATCGTCGTTGCGGTGATCACGACTATCGTCGGCATGCTGGCCTATTTCGAGCTGCCGATTGAGCAATACCCAGAGATCGCACCTCCTTCGATCGTGGTGCGTGCCAGCTATCCGGGCGCTGATGCTGCAACGATTGCGGCGACGGTCGCGACACCTCTGGAGCAGGAGATCAACGGAGTCGAGGACATGCTTTACATGTCCTCTTACTCGACAGCAGATGGATCAATGTCACTCACCATCACGTTTGAGTTGGGAACCGACCTTGATGCGGCGCAGGTGCTTGTTCAGAACCGCGTCGCCATCGCAGAGCCCCGTCTGCCACAGGAAGTACGAGCACTTGGCGTCACAACAAACAAGTCCTCTCCTGACCTGATGATGGTGATCCATATGCTGTCACCGGACGAGACTTTCGACCAACTCTACGTGTCGAATTACGCCCGATCGCGCGTGAGGGACCGTCTTGTTCGTCTGGATGGTGTGGGCGATCTGATTATCTTCGGCGAGCGGGAGTTTTCCGCGCGTGTCTGGCTCGACCCGGATCGTCTGGGGTCATTGGGGCTCACGTCCGGCGACGTTGTCGACGCGTTGCGAGAGCAAAACGTACAGGTCTCGGGCGGCTCTCTGGGGGCACCGCCCAATGCCACGGATAGCGCATTTCAGGTCACGCTGACGACCCAAGGCAGGTTGGAAGACCCGCGTGAATTTGAGCGGGTTATCATCAAATCCACCGACGATGGGCGTGTCGTCCGGGTGCGCGACGTCGCGCGCGTTGAGATTGGTGCGCGATCCTATGTGACCAATTCCTACCTGAACAACAAACCCGCAGTCGCGCTCGGCATTTTCCAGCGCCCCGGCTCCAATGCACTGGCGTCTGCCGAAGAAATTCTGAGCGTTGTAGACGAGCTGTCACAGGATTTCCCGCCCGGTCTTGAATATGAGGTCGTTTATAATCCAACGGAATTCATCGAAGCCTCGGTCAACGCGGTGTATCGAACCCTGTTCGAGGCCGTCTTGTTGGTTGTCGTGGTGATTGTCGTCTTCTTGCAAAGCTGGCGTACCGCCATCATTCCACTGATCGCTATTCCCGTATCCCTCATTGGCACCTTCGCCGTCATGCTGGCGCTTGGATACTCTTTGAACCTCTTGACGCTGTTCGGTCTCATTCTGGCAATTGGCATCGTCGTGGATGATGCCATCGTTGTTGTCGAGAACGTGGAACGAAACATCGAAAACGGCATGTCCCCGCGTGACGCCTCGGCCCGCACGATGGATGAAGTGCAAAATGCGATCATCGGAACGACGCTAGTCCTGATCGCGGTTTTCGTTCCGGCTGCTCTGGTGCCGGGGATTACCGGGCAATTCTACCGCCAATTCGCCGTCACGATTTCCGTGGCCACGGTGATCTCGACCATCAATTCACTGAGTTTGTCGCCCGCACTGGCCGCCACAATCCTCAAACCAAGATCGAGTTCGTTTTCGCGAAACCCAATCGCCCTTGTCACCACGCCATTGGCCAACGGCTTCAATAGGGGTTTTGATGCGATGGCGGCGGGATACGGACGGGCTGTGCGGTTTCTGGCAAGCTCCGCCGGCATGCGGGGCCTTGCGGTTCTGGTGTTTGGCGGGCTTCTTGGCGCGACCTATTGGATCAATTCGAAAGTCCCCACAGGCTTCATTCCCGAAGCCGACCAGGGGTATGCGATTGTCGTTGTCCAACTGCCCGACGGAGCGGCTTTGGATCGCACAGATTCAATCATTCAGCAGGCCACCGAAATCGCCTTGCAAACCCCTGGCGTAACAAATGCCGTCGCGTTTGCCGGATTCTCAGGTGCAACCTTTACGAACGCCAGTAATCAGGGCGTTATCTTTACCACCTTTGAAAGCTTCGAAGATCGCGAAGTGAGCGGCCTCACTGCGGGGGCGATTGTCGGCCAACTCTTTGGCCGGATGCAATCGCTGCGCGAAGCATTCATCATTGCCATCGCGCCCCCCGCAGTAAGAGGTGTCGGGACGGGCGGCGGGTTCAAATTGCAATTGCAGGAAACCGAAAGTGCGGACATGTCTCGCGTTCTGCAATCTGCCTATGCGGTCATGGGCAGTGCGGGCCAATCAGACAAAGTGCAAGGCGTCTTTACAACTTTCTCGACCGGGTCACCTCAACTCTACCTGGACATAGATCGCGTGCGGGCACAGATGCTCAATGTTCCCATCGGCGAAATTTTTGAAGCTCTGTCCATCAACCTTGGGTCTGCCTACGTCAACGACTTCAATGCTTTTGGCCGCCTCTTTCAGGTACGCGCCCAGGCGGATGAACCTTACCGGCTGACTCAGGACGATATTCGCAGCTTGCGTGTCAGATCAGCCACCGGCGCTTTGGTCCCGCTCGGCACTCTGGTCACCGTTAGAGAAACAGCGGGACCAGCATTGGTACAACGATATAACCAGCGCGTATCGGTGCCGGTACAAGGCTCACCTGCGCCGGGGATCTCAACGGGCCAGGCTTTGCTGGAGATGGAAGCCTTGGCCCAGGCGGTGATGCCGCCGGGACTGGATTTCGAATGGACGGAACTGGCGCTCCAGGAACGCAATCAAGGCGACACGGCGGCCTATATCTTTGCCTTCTCCGTGCTCTTTGCATTCCTGTTTCTTGCAGCTCTTTATGAAAGCTGGACGCTTCCGCTTGTCATCATTCTGATCGTTCCCTTGGCGATGCTGGGTGCCTTGTTGGGGGTGATGTATCGAGGCATGGACAACAACATCCTGACACAGGTCGGCTTGATCGTGCTGGTCGGACTTGCGGCGAAAAATGCGATCCTGATCGTGGAATTTGCCAAGCAGGCGCAGGAGGAGCGTGGCTTGTCACCAATTGACGCTGCGGTCGAGGCAAGTCAGTTGCGTCTCAGACCGATCCTGATGACGGCCTTTGCATTTATTTTAGGTGTCTTGCCCCTGATGATCGCCAGTGGCCCCGGCTCTGAAATGCGCCAGGCTCTTGGCACGGCAGTGTTTTTTGGTATGTCGGGAGTTACGGTTTTGGGGCTGTTCTTCACCCCGATTTTCTACGTCGCGCTGCGCAGTATCTTTCCCGGCAAGCAAAAGACTGAGCTGACTGTCTAGACCCAGAACTTTTCTTCCCCCGCGAGGGAAACGCTGCCGCCAAGACTGCCCAACCCGGCAGCACCTGTTGCAAAATTCGCGAACTGGGATTCGTGTCGTGGAGACCTACATCTGCGTCATCAAACGGAGCGAAACAGAAACATGCAGGACGCAGATACCGCAATTGAAGCCGCTCGAAATTCTGTTGATTCAAGCGATCCCTACATGCGGGAACGACAGACATTTCCGGTGCTCAGTGATGATCAGGTGAAGCGTCTGACATCCTATGGTCAGGTGGAGGATTTACCCGAGGGCACGGTAGTGTTCGAAAGAGGTCAACGAGGGGTCGATTTCTTCCTGATCCTGAGTGGTTCGATAGATATATTCGACCGCACACCAGAGGGCGACGAGATCATTGTCACCACCCATTCCGATCACCAATTCACTGGCGAACTGGACTTGTTCAACAAAAGGAAAATCCTTGTCGGCGGACGTATAGGCGAGGACAGCAGAGTCGTTCGCCTGACGCGCGAACAGTTTCGCCGCATGTCCAGCACAGAGCAGGATATCGGCGAGATCATCATGCGCGCTTTCATTTTGCGACGGACCGCCTTCATCGTGCATTCCGAAGCGGGTGTCACATTGGTTGGGTCGCGAAACGATCGCGACGTAATCCGGATCAACAGATTCTTGACACGAAACGGGTATCCTCTGTCACTGGTCGAGCCCGAGACGGCGGATGGCAAAGAGATCATCGAACGGCATGGCGACACCCTGCCGATCGTTTGCACACCAGACGGATGCGGGTTCCACAACCCACCCACTGCTGAACTGGCCGACCTCTTAGGTCTGACGGAAGAGCTTCGTGATGGGCATGTCTACGATCTTGCTGTTGTCGGTGCTGGCCCGGCCGGGCTTTCTGCTTGTGTGTATGGCGCATCAGAAGCGCTGGATACCATCGTGATTGAAGCCGAAGCGCCGGGCGGTCAGGCCGGCACAAGTTCGAAGATTGAAAACTACCTGGGCTTTCCTACCGGCATCTCCGGGCAGGCGCTGGCAGGGCGCGCGTGGATCCAAGGTCAGAAATTCGGCGCGACTTTCGCGATCGCCCGAGGTGCAACAAGCATCAAACCGGATGGTGACGAATTCCAGATAACCATCGAAGGCGGTGACAGAGTGACAGCCCGCGCCGTAATACTTGCCTGCGGGGCGACGTACCGGAAGCTCGATCTGGAGAACTACGACCGATTTGAAGGACAAGGCATTCACTATGCTGCAACAGCGCTTGAGGCCCAATTCTGTTCCGGCACTGAGGTCGCAGTCATTGGCGGCGGAAACTCTGCCGGACAAGCCGCTGTCTTCCTGTCGCAACATGCCAGTCATGTTCATGTTCTGGTAAGGGGTGACGGTCTGGCGAATAGTATGTCGGACTACTTGGTCAGCAGGATCGAACAATCGTCTCGCATCACGCTTCATACACATACTGAGTTGGCGGCATTGCAAGGTGATCGCGTTCTGGAGAAAGTCGTCTTCAGAAACAGGCAAAGCGGCGCGCAAGACACAAAAGATATTCCCAATGTCTTTATTATGATCGGCGCTCAGCCGAATACCAGCTGGATCGGATCTTGTGTCGCGCTTGATGACAAAGGCTTTGTGTTGACGGGTAAAGACGCGATGTCGAGCGACGCCTCACTGTTCGAGACATCTATTCCGGGGATTTTCGCGGTTGGTGACGTGCGTTCGGGATCCGTGAAACGTGTCGCTTCAGGCGTTGGCGAAGGGTCCGTTTGCATCAGCCATGTGCACAGCTATCTGGCCCAAAGGGCGCAATAACAAGCGCGGGTCCTGCCAGCGTGAGCAATTACGCCAAAAGCGTGGGCTGCGCTCTGACGGTGGTCTGGCATTAGAATTACAGCACCTTACGGCACCTCGCTACCGGGCCAAAGTATTCCTCAGCTTCGACACGATTTTGCCGTTAACAGAAATTAACCATGTCTTCGAACAATCAAAACACGGGCCGAAAGCGTATGGGCGATTCGCGATGTCGCAACGTTTTGGCTGACGAGAGAGGAACGAAGCAATGGTAAACCCGGCAATGGACTTTTGTAGGCGACACTTGCGTCCTTCACGCGCAATGGCGCAGGCCGTTGTTGTATCCTGCCTGTTGGTCGGTGGGAACGTAAACGGGGCCTCGGCGGCTACCATCGTTCTTGATGACTTCGAAAACGGTTTTGCCGGTATGGCGGGGCAATTGCAGGCAACAGGCCTGCCCGCCGCAGCGCCAAAGCCCGGAACACAACTCGGCATGAGAATAAATCTTGCCGGGCAAGGCGGCTGTGATCATTTCGTCGGTGATTCCAATGCGCTCTGCGGGGCAGATACCAAGAAATGGGCCGGCAATGATGGGGTAATTCTGCGCTATGACGTCAACTTTAGCCTGATGTCCAGCGTCCTTTTCGACCTTGCCGCTTTCTCGGACAATGATCCATTTGACAAGCATGATGGCGAAAACTCCAATATCTGGGGCGATTATCTCCGCGTTTCGAGTATGATCGGCCGAGCAAAGACTCTGCTTGCTGAATTCACAGGTGTTCCACAGTCCGAGCGCACACCTGAAACGGCATTTGGTCTCGTCTCAACAAACGAGGGTGCATTGCTCGGCGGAGGTTCCGTGACCGGAGCATCGTTCGAAACCGTGCGCCTTGAGGGAGTGCAAGGACACTTGCAAGGCAAAGGGGCCCTCCTATTCGAAATCAGATCGACCGGGTCTTCCGAACAGATTGGTCTCGACAACATTCGTTTTGCTGAAGTTCCACTGCCTGCGTCCTTGTCGTTCTCACTCATCGGCCTCGCAGTGCTGGTTTCATCTTTCCGCAAGCATCGCCGCAGGCAAAACGCTACAGCGTGAAGCGGCTGCATGCGGTCGTGGCTGCAACACCCCTATCCACATGATGGCAGGGTGATTGGCACGACACCGAAAAAATTCCGAGAAATGTATCGCGGACACATGGACGTCGGTCCTATAGCGCCCCCAATTGTTTGGAAAGATACTCCCCCGTTAGCCGGTAGTGACTGAGCAAAGACATCGCAGCCTTGTCCACATCGCCACGCACAGCCGCATCGAATATCTCTTCGTGCTCGGCCTGAACGTCCCGGCTCTGATAGGTCTCACTTCCGGCGGCCAAGTACCTGTATCGGATGTTTAGATCGTAAAGCTGGCTGCAATAACGTTCGAGCATCGGCGAGGCTGCATTGCTCAAAAGCGCCATATGAAATGACTTGTGTGCATCCTCAAAGGCATCACTGCCCGCGATACGTTTCATTCGATGATGCGCGAGGACGAGACGCTCTTCCCAATCCGCGTTGGCGCGTGCAATTGACTGGCGCAAGGCCATATCTTCCAGCGTGCATCGTAACGTTAGTATTTCCTCGAAGTTTGCGAGGCTCGCCGGCGCCGCGCGAAATCCGCGCTGATCGATCCTTTCAACGAGCATGTCGGACGTCAGAAGACTCAAGGCTTCGCGGACCGGCGAAGCTCCAACGTCAAGCATCTTGCGCAACTGCTCGATCTTGAGTTTCTCGCCAGCCGGAAGTTCTCCGACCAAAATCATTTTGCGCAGCGATAGATAGGCTGCGCGTGTTGCAGAAGCTTCTCTGCCGCCAGTGCCGTCTATCATGTTCATGCCAATAAACCTTCTTAGGAAAACTCAACGTTTTTGGTAGATAGCCCTACTGAAAGGCTCAACGACCCTTCATTGATCATCCATCTGCGCAGGACGTAACTGCGCGCGCCGCTTTTGTGCATTGGGTCTTTGTCCGCGAGGTCGCGCGCGGCCGCAAGACTGTCAGCGCGGTAGACAATCATGCCGGTGCCTTGCATCAACTCTCCGCTCTCGTCTGACATGGGCCCAGCGAAAGCCAGCGCCCCTGCACGTTCAAGATCCGCCTGATAGGCCAGATGATCCGGCAAATTATCTTTCACGTTCTCCGGCGCCTTGGCTGGCGTCGATATCGCGACATAAAGCTCAAGTGCCAGAGCGCCGCGCGATTTTGCCTCCGCTTTGTAATCTGCCCAAGCCACCATGGCGTTTCCCTTTCGCAAAAATATCGATATTTATTGACATATGGCAATATTGTAGGCAGAAAATGGCGAGACTTACAAGGATAGATCGTATGAAATACCTCGTCGGGGAAACACCAATTGGCTCTGCTGTCTTTGTTGTAGAGGGTGACGAAGCTGTCAATCTGACAGCGATTGATGCAAGGATTGGCCATGATTTGATGGCTCTGATCGCCGACCCATCAATGGCAGAATCGCTTTCCGCCAAGATCGGAGGAGCACCACGTGTGCCCGTCGCATCAATCAAGCCCGCTCTGCCAGTTTCCAAACCGGGTACGATCATTTGCCTCGGCCTGAATTACACCGACCACATCAAAGAAGGTGGATACGATATCCCCGACTACCCCGCATTGTTCATGCGCGGAAAGAACTCGATCATGCCCGCCGGCGCTCCGCTCATACGCCCCGCCTGTTCGGAGAAACTCGACTACGAAGCGGAACTGATGTTCATCATCGGCAAGGGTGGTCGGCATATTTCTGAAAGCGATGCGCTGGATCACGTCTTTGGCTACACCGTTTTCAACGACGGCTCCGTTCGAGATTATCAACGCAAGACGCACCAGTGGACCCCGGGGAAAAACTTCGACAACACCGGCGCGGTTGGCCCGTTTGTCGTCACACCTGACGAAGTGCCCGCAGGGGCCGCTGGTCTCAAGATCGAAAGCCGCGTTGGTTCGGAGATTTTGCAATCCTCCAACACAGGGAACATGATCTGGTCAGTCGCTCAAACGATTGCGACAATTTCCGAATACACGACCCTCGAACCGGGTGACCTGATCGCGATGGGGACGCCCCCCGGCGTGGGGCATGCCAAGAAGCCCGCACCACGCTGGCTTGTTCCCGGCGAGGTTATCGACATCGAGATCGAGGGGATCGGCATTTGTTCCAACCCTGTGGTCGACGAAAAAGACCAAGCCAGCACGGTTGCTGCCGAATGAGCGAGGCAGCCAGCACGGACCCTGGCCAATTGCGCCAAAAGGCTCAGGCGAGCCATCGTGATTTGCGAAACCGTATCAATCGGTTGTCCGACGATGCGATCGATCTGATCCTTCGCGACGCACGCTCTCATTATGCGTGGCAGGATAAGCCGATTCCGGACGGGCTGCTGGAAGAGATTTTCGAGATCACAATCAATGGGCCGACGTCGATGAACACGTTGCCTGCGCGTTTCATCTTTGTGAAATCAGCGGAAGGTAAAGCACGTCTGGCAAAATCACTGAAACCGCAGAACGTGCCAAAGATGATGGGCGCACCTGTTACCGCGATCATCGCACAAGACATGAACTTCTGGCATGAGCTGCCTTTCCTTTTCCCACATGATGATCGGCGGCATCTCTTTGATGGCAACGATGCTTATTGCAAGGACACAGCTTACCGAAATGCCACATTGCAAGGCGCCTACTTCATGATCGCAGCGCGGGCCGTCGGCCTGGATGTCGGCGCCATGTCCGGTTTCTCGAATGCGATTGTGGATGAAGAGTTTTTTGCCGGTACCAGCCTGAAATCAAATTTTTTGTGCAACGTCGGCTACGCGGATGAAACGGCGTTGTTTCAAAAGCTGCCCCGCTTTGCCTTCAACCAAGTCTGCAGTGTCGTTTAGGAGAGCCCGATGGCCGTCAAAATGAAAACCGTTGTGACCTATCGCACCACCGCGTCCTGCCCGACACACGCACGGACCGAAATCCCGGTGCGCGATCTGAATGTGGTGATCGATGAGCCGCTGGAACGGGGTGGCACAAACCTTGGCCCCGCCCCAACCGAAGCCGCGATGACAGCTTTGATCGCCTGTACCAATGTCATCGGGCACAAGAATGCGCACCGACTGGGTGTTGATCTGGGCGAAGTTACAATCGACGCAGATTGCAAGTTCGACCGACGTGGTGTGCTTATGGAAGAAGAGATTGATCTGCCCTTTCCGGCGATCACACTCACCGTGAACTGCAACACCAGCGCCAGTCAAGCAGACCTCGACCGGGTCGGAACCGAGACGGCTAGATACTGCGCCATCGCAAAACTCTTCGAGGCCGCCGGAACGGATCTGACTGTACACTGGCGAAAGGTCAACTGAATCGAACAGGGCAAAAATGCCTGTATTTCTGGGAGGAAAACAAAAATGAACTGGACACGACGCACACTTTTGGGGGCAGCTTTGGCGACAATGTCCGCGCTGCCGGTCGCCGCACAACAGACTATTTCCGCCGTCGTCATCGACGGCTATCCTGATCGCGCTCTCTGGGTAAAGGAATTCACGAATTTCTTTATCCCCGAAGTCGATCGCCGGCTCGCTGAGACCGGAAACTACGCCATGAACTGGCAAGAGAATTACGGTGGATCCATCGTCAAGCCGAAAGGCGTCTTGGAAGGTATCGAGCTCGGCCTTGGCGACATCGGGATTGTCACAACAATCTTCCACTCGTCGAAATTGCCCAGCCAGGGCCTTGCCGCGGTGACGCCTTTTGTGTCTTCCGACGCCCGCGCGGTGGCAAAAGCCGTTGATGAAATCGCGCGTGAATTCCCTGCGATGCAAAACGAATTTGCGGCGCAAAACCAAGTGTATCTGGCCACCGGGGTGGTTTTGAACAGCTACCAGGTCTTTTCAACCAAAGAGGTTTCAGGCTTATCTGATCTTGAAGGCTTCAAGGTTGCTGGCGCCGGTATGAACCTGCGCTATCTTGAGGGGATCAAGGATGCGGCCGGTGTACGCGGCGGGCTGACCGACTTTTACAACATGCTGCAGACTGGTCTCGCGGATGCGGGCATGCTCTGGCCCGAAGCTGCTGCCACGTTTAAGATCTCCGAGGTTGCCCCTTACATGCTGCGGGCAGATCTGGGTGCCGTGAACTCCAAAACCGTCACCGTGAACAAGGACTATTGGGACGGTTTGCCGGACGAGGTAAAGGAAGTTCTGCAAGCGGTTGCCATTGACTACCGTGACCATCTTGCTGGCATCGCCATGGATCGCGCTGCCGCCGCCGAGAAAGCCTACGTGGAGGCTGGAGGAACCATCATCGACATCTCAGACGAAGATCGGGCAAACTGGGCAGCCGCGATGCCGAACATCGCGCAGGAATGGGCGGCGACGCTCAACGGCAATGGTGAACCCGGGACCGAAATGCTGGCCGCCTACCTAAGCAAGCTGGAAGCCGCTGGTTTTGTCGGCGTCCGCGATTGGACACAGCAGTAGCCCATCGGCGACGCGAGAAGAGGCCAGACCAATGCTCAAAACCGCAATCAACGGTCTCTCTCGCGTTGCCAACACTCTCGCGATCGCCGCGAATATTGCCGGAACACTGACCGTACTGATGCTTGTGGTCATTCTGAACGTGGATGTGATTGCGCGGGGTCTCTTCAACGCGCCGCTTAAGGGCACCTACGAAATCGTTCAGCTCTCCGTCGTCTTCATCGTTTTCCTGCAGCTTGCCGATGTGGTCCGGGTGGACCGACTGACCCGCTCGGATGGTTTTCTGAACCTGTTGCACAGCCGCAGACCTGCACTGACTGCAAACCTGCGACGCATCATCAACGCGCTCTCGGCCATCTTCATGGGTCTGATTGCCTACATCATGTTTCCGGAATTCCTGAAAATGTGGGAGACACAGGATTTTTTTGGAATCCCGGGGGTCTTTACGGTGCCGTGGTGGCCCATCAAACTGGTCATCGCCAGCGGTAGCGCACTCGCCTGCGTCATCTTTACTCTCAAGGTGATTACAGCGCAGGACCGCCCACAGCTTGTCCGCGTGCCAGAACATGATGGCCCTGACGAAGGCGGGTCCAATACATGACACCCATCGAAATCGGTCTCATTTCGGTCGTCGCAATTGTCTTCCTGATCTATTCAGGTGTCTACATCCCCATCGCCCTTGGAATGGTCTCGCTCATTTCAATCTGGCTGATGCGTGACAACTTCACCCTGTCGCTCAACCTGCTGAAAATCGCGGTCGGCGACAGTGCGATGGTCTATAGCTTTGCGACCATCCCCCTTTTCACCTTCATGGGCCTGATCGTGTCCAAGGCCGGATTGGGTCGAGACATTTACGAAGTCATGACCATGCGGTTTCGCAAAGTGAAAGGCGGCATCGGCATGGCGACGGTCGGGGCCAACGCGGTCTTTGCTGCTGTCACGGGGTCTTCCATTGCTTCGGCCTCAGTTTTTACCAAAGTCTCCGTGCCGCAGATGATCGCGCAGGATTACAACCCCCGTTTCGCCGTGGGGGTGGTCGCGGGATCGTCTGTTCTGGGGATGATAATCCCGCCCTCAGCCATGTTAATCATTTACAGCTTTGTTGCCGAACAATCTGTGGGTGACATGTTCCTCGCTGGGGTTATCCCCGGGATCATGCTTGCCATTGCCTATGTCGTGGCAATCTGGGTCATGGGTCGGTTCACACCGGAATTCGTGGGGGGGCGAACTGTTGAGGACAGCGAATGGATGTCCCGGCGCGAAATAGCGTCAAAGACACTACCGACAATCGGTCTGATCACGATCGTGCTGGGCGGAATTTACACCGGCTGGATGACCGCCGTTGAAGCGGGTGCGACCGGTTCTCTGGTGGCCCTCATAATCGCGATCACACGAAAGTCGATGTCCCTTAAGGGTTTCTGGGATGCCCTTCTTGAAACAGGCCATATCACGGCTGCGATCCTGTTCCTGATCACCGCAGCTTCGATCTACAGCCGGATGCTCGGACTTGCGGGGTTGCCCAACCAGTTACAGGACTTGCTCGCAGGCAGTTCCGCCAGCTTTTGGACAATCATGCTGCTCTATGTGTTGCTCATGATATTTCTGGGCACAATTCTGGACACGGCCTCGATCATTCTGATTGTTGTACCGCTATTCCTGCCGCTGGTCGAAGCGTTGGACATGTCCTTGATCTGGTTCGGCATCATTACCGTTGTTGGTGCCGAAATCGGGTTATTGACCCCTCCTCTGGGCATATCGTGTTTCGTCATCAAATCGACACTGAACGATGACCGCATCTCCCTCAAGGATGTGTTCATGGGCGCCTTGCCCTTTGCCTTCGTCATGCTGATTGTCCTGTTTATCCTCATTGAATTCCCATTCCTCAGCCTCGCCCTTCTGTAAGGAGAAAAGCGCATGCGCAGCGTGACCAAAGACAACATTACGGATGTGTTCCGAAGCTACATGGCGGACGACATGCCGCCACGCACCCGCGAAATAATGAGCGCGTTGGTTCAGCACTTGCATGATTTTGCCCGCGAAACCAATTTGACCCACGATGAGTGGCGCAAGGGAATTGCATTCCTTGAAGCCTGCGCCGCGATCGAGACCGAAGATCGGCACGAGTTTGTTCTTGCATCTGACGTGCTGGGTTTGTCGTCTTTGGTGGACATGATCCATTCAAGCGCCGATGCCACGTCGTCTTCAGTGCTAGGCCCCTTCCATGTCTCGGGTGCCCCACCCCTGCCCGTAGGCGGCGACATGAAGCGTGACTTCGGCGGGCCAATCCTTTTGGCCGAGGGCACAATTCGCGACACCGAAGGCAATCCCATCGGAGGAGCCGAACTCGACATCTGGCAGACGGCACCGAACGGGCTTTACGCCAGCCAGGATGAAGCACAGGATACATTCTCATTTCATGGCTTGATGACCGTCGGGGAAGATGGCCGATATGCCTTCACCACTGTCAAACCTGTCGAATACACCGTCCCCTCTGATGGGCCGGTGGGCGACATCCTTCGTGCCTGCGGGCGACATCCGTGGCGCCCTTCGCACTTGCACTTTATCGTCAAGGCACCGGGATTTCGCACACTGGTGACTGAGATTTTTCCTGACGACGACCCCTATTTGGATCAGGATACCGTCTTTGGCGTCCGCGATGACCTTGTGATGACTTACCATGAGCGGGACGCAAGCGACTTCCCCGAAGGCATGGCCTTGTCAGGCAAGGTAGACGCACCATTCCTAGCGGTAGAATTCGACGTGGTATTGGCCCGCGAATAGCTTCCTCAGGGCCGCCGCCGTGTTTGAGACGATCGTTTAAAACGCGGCGACTACGGGACAATCTCGATCAAAAAGGCATCATTCTATCCATCTACCACCTGGTCCAGCAAGCGGGCGACGTGTATCGCGCGACGTTGCGTACCATCGGCTATTTGGTGGCGGCATGATGTACCATCTGCCACGATCACGGCAGACTCTGGGGCCGCTTCAAGCGCAGGAAACAAATCCAAGTTTGCCATCTTAAGCGAGACATCGATGGTCTCCGGCGCATAGCCGAATGCGCCTGCCATACCGCAGCAGCCGCTTTCGATCATGGTTACGTCAGACTGCGGTATCCGCCGAAGCAAGTTGATCGTCGGGGTCATGGCATCATGTGCTTTTTGATGGCAATGACCGTGCACATAGATGGGTTTCCCGAGCGGACCTAACGGCAGATCAGGTTGGTCTACCAAAAACTCCTCGAACGTCTTTGTGTGTAGCGCAAGGGCTTCGGCATCCGGGCCCGGACAAAGCCCAAGGAACTCGTCGCGGAAAGTCAGAATGGAGGACGGTTCCAGGCCGACAACGGGAATGCCACTGGCGACGGCTTTCCTCGTCGCATCGATCACACGCTGTGCCTCGCGCCGAGCGTCCCCAACACACCCAACCGCCAAGAGCGTTCGCCCGCAATCCAACGCGCGCCCTGAACCGTCCCAAGCGATGGCAACCCGCTGACCCGCCGCCCGTAGCACCCGTATCGCGGCGCGGAGGTTCTCTGGCTCAAAGTAACGATTGAAAACATCCGCAAAAAGCAAAAGATCCGGATTGTTATCCTGCGCTTCTTCATCGCGGAACGGATTGGGCGACCAGTTTGGGACATCACGGCGCTGCGAGATTCCGGTGATCGACTCCGATAATTTCCGAACCAGCCGGCTTTTGTTCCGCACGTTCAAGAGCCAAGCAAACCTCGCGGCTGCAGGAGCATATCGCGGCAGATATCCAACCAATCTGTCAGCGAGTGTCATTCCAGTCGTGGCCCGCTGTGCGGCCAGCACCTCGATCTTCATCCGCCCCATGTCCACGCCGGTTGGGCATTCCCGACGACACCCCTTGCAGGACACACAATACTTCATGGTTTCGCGCATCGGGTCGGAGGTTAGCCCACCCGGAAGCTGTCCGGTGATTGCAAACCGCAACGTGTTCGCCCGTCCGCGGGTGGCGTCGCGCTCGTTGCGTGTCGCACGAAACGAAGGACACATGACCCCACCTTTGAGCTTTCGGCAGGCACCATTGTTGTTACACATCTCCACCGCGCCTTGGAAGCCGCCAGCGGCACCCGGCCATGCCGACCAGTCCAGCGCAGTTTCGAACTCAGGCACGCCATAGTCCGGCCCATAGCGAAAGAGACGACGGTCATCCATCGCTGGCGCATGCACTATCTTGCCCGGGTTCATCAGCCCACCTGGGTCGAAACGTGCTTTTACTTCTTCGAATGCCGAGACGATGCGCGCACCAAACATTTTTTGGTGAAATTCAGACCGCACGATACCATCGCCATGCTCGCCCGAGTGCGAACCTTTGTAGCGTTTGACCAGATCAAAGCACTCTTCTGCGATAGCACGCATGGTCTTCACATCTGCATCTTGCCGCATGTTAAGCACCGGGCGGACATGTAGGCACCCAACCGACGCATGTGCATACCACGTACCTTTGGTACCATGACGCGTAAAGATGTCGGTCAGCCCTTCGGTGTATTCCGCAAGGTCAGGTAATGCGACGGCGCAATCCTCGACAAACGAAATCGGCTTGCCTGCGTCTTTCATCGACATCATCACGTTGAGGCCTGCCTTTCGGTATTCGGCGATGGCACTTTGCAAGTCTTTGTCAACAACAGGGACCGTGCCGCCCCAGGCCTTGTCCTTGCCCGAAAACGAAAAGCCCAAGTCGCCCATCAGCTGGGACAGTTCCGCGAGCCTGGCCGCATTGGCTTCGGCGTTTCCTTCTGCAAACTCGACCAGGAGAAGCGCGGCCGGGTCCCCTTCGACAAACGCCTCGATCGTTTTCTGGAACAGAGGAATGCTGCGGCCGAGCGCAATCATGGTGTCATCGATCAGTTCTACGGCCTGAGGCGCCAAGGTAACGAGGTGCTGCGTGGCGCTCATTGCCGCATGAAAGCTTGGGAAATGGCAGACACCGACAACCGTTTCACCCGGCAGGCGCGCAAGGTTAAGCTCAATCTCGGTGAAATAGGCCAGCGTTCCTTCCGACCCAACGAGCAGATGCGACATGTTTACATCGTTGCCGGTCAGAGCATCGATATTGTATCCGCCCACACGTCGCAGCACCTTAGGGAAGCGCGCGTCGATTTCACCTGCTTCCCGTTGTCCCAACGCCCGCATATCGGTGACCAGATCCGCATACATACCCGGGGCCGGTATCGCGTCGTTGAAATCTGCCGTGGTGCCATCCGGAAGAATGGCAGAGATCGCGCTGACATTGTCACGCATGATACCGTAACGCAGCGATTTACCGCCGGAGGAGTTATTGGCCGCCATGCCACCAAGTGTGCAGCGCGAGGCCGTGGAGGGATCGACCGGGAACCAAAACCCAAGCGGCCCTAGAGCGCGGTTCAACTCGTCCAGAACCAGTCCGGGTTCGACACGTGCTGTAAGGTTCTCGGGATCAATGTTCAGGATGCGGTTCAGGTGTCGTGTGTTGTCCAGAACAATTGCGCGGTTCACGGTTTGACCGCATTGCGAGGTGCCCCCACCTCGGGGCAGCACGGGGATTTGTTCTTCCCGTGCGACTGCCATGGTGGCCTCGATGTCTTGCACCGTGCGCGGCACGACAACCGCTTCGGGAACCATCTGATAGATCGACGCATCTGTTGCATACCGTCCACGCGAGGCGGCATCGCCCATCACATCACCAGCGACGGCAGAGCGTAAACGGCTGGAAAGGCGATGGTTTTCACGCATGATCTATAAATCCCCACTCTGTTCGGATCCGTGGCAGGACAGAAAACCTTGCCACAGGTAAATTCGAACTGGCAGGATCAGGTCGGGTCCAATCGATCCCGAAATGGTCCCTCGCGGAATTTCGTCACTCAGGTCTTAAACAACCTTTACGGTGAGCGTCCCAACACCTTCAATTGACGCTTCCATATCGTCTCCGCGCTCCACCGCATTCACCCCTGATGGCGTTCCTGCCATGATGACGTCGCCTGCTTGCAGCTCAAAATATTCCGACAAATAGGAAATCATTTCGGGAACTTTCCAGATCATCTGGTTCAGATCGCCTTCCTGACGCAGATCGCCATTTACATGGAGCGCGACGCGACCATTATCTGGGTGACCGACCTCTGATACAGGCCGCAGAGGCCCAACGGGTCCCGACCTCTCGAAGGCTTTCCCGATTTCCCAGGGACGTCCCATCTTCTTCATTTCACCTTGCAGATCGCGGCGGGTCATATCGAGCGAAACACCATAGCCCCACACATGATCAAGCGCATCGCTTACGGGAATGTTGGTGCCGCCAGATTTGAGGCCCACAAGCAGTTCAACTTCATGGTGCACATCCGACGTATGCGGTGGATAGGGAAACTCGCCCGAAGCATCGAGATTATTTGGGTTTTTTTGGAAAAAGAACGGAGGTTCGCGGTCCGGATCGTGCCCCATCTCGACCGCGTGGGCTGCGAAGTTACGACCAATGCAGTAAACCCGCCGCACCGGAAACGTACCACCGTCTTGTGTGGGAATGGTATGGGTTTTGGGCGCGGGTATTACATGATCGTTCACTGGCTTTCTCCTGAGAAATTAATGCCAAGACGTTCCATCAGAAAGGCTGGACCAATGGCGGAACACATGGTGCTCGCTTGGCATGACGCGTTTATTCCGTTTATTCGCAGCGTTTGCGTAAGATTGGCAAGTGGTCGCGACTGCCAAACCCCCAACCATTTCTTTGATTGGTTCAAGGCGAAACCCTCTCAATTTGCCTCCGGGATGCTGTCGGGCAAGACACGAGAGTAAACTGAACGAAGGTGCCGTCGCATGGCGTCGGCAGCAACATCACCCTTGCCCATCGAGATCGCAGACACGATTTCATCATGCTCGATAAAGCTGGAGTAGTTGCGAACCGGCCCGCGCGTTTCGCGTGGTTGCCCCCATACGATGGAACGCCGCACAGAATTCAGGGTCTCGAAAAAATACAAGTAGAGCTGATTACGGGTCGCACGTGCAATCGCATGGTGCAGGTTATTGTCCCATGCCTCATAGGTGCGCCAGTCTTCTGCATCCTGACATTTTTTTGCGCAGATTTTCATCTGTTCGCAGTCGGATTTGCTGGCATGGCTGGCAGCCAACCGGCTCAATTCGGGTTCGATGTTAAAACGTACGGCAACCACCTGCTCCGGTTTTATCTGATCCCTTAGATAGGTAATATCTTGCAGGTTGAGTACGGGCCGCGCACCAACAAATGTTCCCCGTCCAACGTGACGCCAGATACGCCCATGGGCTTCAAGGTCCGCCAGTGCCTTGCGCAACTGGTTTCGTGTCGTCCCCAGTCTCTCACACAGCTCACGTTCCGGCGGAATACGGTCGTTATGCCGATATCCGGCGTTGTCTATGAGGTCACGTAGTCTGTGCGAAAGGTCATCGGTCCCGGCCATAAGCTCGCCCAATTTGGTGATTGGTTGATTGATCCTTACCCCAACTCGTCCAACTTATATAGCAAGAAAACCGGCGGTGAGTCGCTCGCTCATTTGCCTATGCGCCGCCGGAAGGCAGCACGAGGGAGGAACGCCGAGTGCGATTGGCAACAGTTTCTGTGGACGAAAAAGACGTCTGCGTCGCGATTTTGAACGACGGCAAAATGGTGGACATTGCAAAGGCCGCTCAGGGCCTTACGGGCCCCGGGGTCGCGGCACTTCAAGGTGCATCAATGCAGTCAGTGATTGATGGCGGTGCCGAAGCGCTGGCACGGCTTAGCGCTTTGGTGGCTGATGCCGAGGCTGGAAATCATGCCGCCGCACTTGCACCCGGGGATGCCTCGCTTCAAGCGCCAATTCCCAATCCCCGAAAAAACGTTTTTTGCGTCGGTCGAAACTATGCAGAACACATTGCCGAGGGGGACAGGGCTCAAAAGCAGAATGTTGGTGTGACCGAACATCCGGTCTTTTTCACCAAGCCGCCAACTGCAATTGTGCCGCCTGATGGCGACGTGCTGGTCTTTCCGAGTGTATCCGAAGCGATCGACTACGAGGTTGAATTGGCCGTTGTGATTGGCAAAGCGGGCCGAAACATTGCGGCGGACAACGCGATGGACCACATCTTTGGCTACACGATCCTTAACGATATCACCGCAAGAGACGTTCAGCGTCGCCATGGCGGTCAATACTTCAAGGGCAAAGGGTTGGATGGCTCTTGCCCGCTTGGCCCCTGGATCGAAACTGCAGATTCGATTGCCGACCCGCATTCACTTTCGATCGGGCTGAAAGTGAACGGAGAACAACGTCAGGACGGCAACACCGCTGATATGATTTTCGACATTCCGACGCTTATCGCTTCCCTCTCCGAAGGGATGACGCTCGAGCCCGGCGACATTATCGCGACCGGTACGCCGTCAGGTGTTGGCTATGCAATGGAACCGCCAAAGTTCCTCAAACACGGCGACACGGTCGTTTGCGAAATTTCAGGGATCGGCACGCTCAGCAATACTGTGCGCGCCGTGTAAGGCCCAAGCTGCATCAGACAGTTGCCAGAGGGCGAAACACTTTAGGGAGGACAGAACACAATGATGAACAGAAGAGAGTTTACCGCCTCATTACTTGCTGCCGTACCGGCCACAGGTTTGTTGGGCACGTCAGCGCTTGCGCAAAGCCTGCGCGACATAACCTTTGTGCAGCCAAGCCCGTCTGCCATTAACTCATTTCCAGTTTTCGTCGCCATCGGCGAAGGCTATTTCGAAGAAGAAGGCCTGAACGTGACCGTCGAGGCCATTAATGGATCAGGCGCTGTCCTTCAGGCGCTATCGGCGGAACAGGCCCATTTCGGTCGACCAGGCCCTGGTCCGCTGATCGCTGCCCGGTCTCGCGGCGTCGAAGCGGTCCACATCTATAATGTCGCTGCGCGCAGCAATTTCGGTATCGCTGTGCAGCAGGATTCCGACGTTCAGACTGTCGAACAGCTTCGTGGTAAAGTGATCGGCACGGGAACCGCGGATGGTGCGGAAGTGGGCTTTGCCCGTAACGTGATGACAGGTGCCGGCATGACCGAAGGGGAGGATTATGAATTCCTGACCGTTGGCGATGGCGGCCCGGCGACAGCAGCGTTCCTGAATAACGAAATCGACGCATACTCCGCATCAACTGCTGATACGGCTATCCTGAACCAGCGTGGCATGGCAGTGCGCGACATTACACCTGCAGAGTTCGGCCGCTTCTTTGGCAATGGCATTGCAACAATGGCCAATACTATCGCGAACGATCGCGAACTGGTCGAAGGTTGGAGCCGTGCCTTTGCCCGCGGTCACGCTTTCGCGCTGGATGATGCGAACCGCGAAGCGGTGCTCGCTCACCTTGCGGCTGGCAACCCTCAGGAAGGCGAGGATAAGGAGTTCCAATCCGCGTTGTTCGACGCTGTGCGCTCTAAGACGATCCCGCCAGAAGGCAGCCCACATCTGGGATGGTATCCCGAAGAGGTCTGGGCCGAGTGGCAGGATGCGCTCGTTGCCGGTGGCGAGATTGCCGCGCCTCTTGATGATTTGAGTGCCGCCTGGACGAACGAATTTGCAGCACTCGGAAGTGAGGCTGCCGGCGGATGAACGCTGCGATAGCACAAGAATACTCTGGCGCGCCTACGGGCGCGCCGGTCTACGAATTGACCCGTGTCAGTAAGACCTATGCACGTAATTCGGTGGTCGCCCTTGAGGATGTCAGCCTGACACTCAGACATGGCAGTTTCACGTCCGTCATCGGATCCAGCGGATGCGGGAAATCCACCCTTCTCAAGATCATGGCGGGGCTGATCCCACCTTCAAAGGGCCGCGTCATTCTACAAAGCGAACCGGTGACCGGACCCCGCCGCGACATCGGAATGATGTTTCAGCAGGCGACTTTGTTTCCGTGGAAAACAGCCGTTGAAAACATCGTGCTGCCAATTGAAATCCGCGACGGCAAAGCCGCCGCCAAAAATGCTCTGGAAAAGGCCCATGAGCTACTGGACATCGTGGGGCTGAAAGGGTTCGAGAATGTCTACCCGAACGAGCTTTCCGGAGGCATGGCGCAACGCGCATCGATCTGCCGGATGCTGATTACGGAACCCGCTGTTCTTTTATTAGATGAACCATTCAGTGCGCTCGACGAGCTTTCACGAGACATGATGAACATGGAGTTGCAGCGCATTTGCATCGAACAAGATGCTACGGCGTTCCTCGTGACGCACTCGATTCAGGAAGCCGTGATCCTGTCCGACGATATTGTCGTGATGAAGCCACGCCCTGGCCGCATCGCTGAAATCGTCAAGGTGGACCTGCCGCGGCCACGTACGCTCGACATGATGACAACGCCAAAATTTGGTGAGATCGTGGACCATATCCGAGGCATGCTGGACAAGGGAGAGGAGATGTGACCGACCTTCATACCAACAAACCGGCCGATACGGTGACCGACGAGGATACCGTTTGGGTCCAGGAGATCGCCTTTATCGATTCCGTCCCGCGCTGGATCGCGATGACGTTCGTTTTTGTTGTCTTCATTGGCACATGGCAACTGGTAACAAGCCTCGGTCTTGTTTCGCCGATTATTCTGCCGACCCCGATGGAAACGCTGAAAGATATGATTTTCGTGGGCACCAATCTCTTGAGCGGCGGTTACATGCTTGGGGCGCTCTGGATCACGATCAAGGAGGTGATCTACGGCTTCGCCCTCGCCATTGCGATCGGGTTTTCGCTTGGCGTGCTGGTTGGAGAAACCGCATTTGGTGAAAAAGCGGTAATGCCCTATCTCGTCGCGATCGACACAATGCCTAAGGTCGCCTTTGCGCCTCTTTTCGTTGCATGGCTTGGCTTTGGTATCGAATCCAAAGTTGCTCTCGCCGCATTCATTGCGACCTTTCCAATTGTTGTCGGGACCGCCGCAGGTCTTCATGCTGCGGACGAAAACGCCCGTATGCTGTTCAAAACCATGGGGGCAAGCAGAATGCAGACCCTCATCAAGATGAAGCTGCCAACCGGCTTGCCGCAGATTTTCACAGGGTTGAAAATCGGTGCAGTCGGCGTCATGGCAGGTGCGATCACTGGTGAGTTTCTGGGCGGCGGCAAAGGTTTTGGTGAGCTGATCCGCGTTGCCGCTTCACAGCTCAACACGCCCCGGGTCTTTTCATTGATCCTGTACCTCAGCCTTGTGGGTTTGGCATTATATCTGATCGTCCAGTGGACCCAGCGAAAGGTCGTGTTCTGGCACAAAGAAAGGGTTGGGGCAGGTGACTACTGATCTCACCCCTATCGCTGCCGCTGATTTACGTGACTTTGTTGCCAAGGCGCTCGCCTCTCGCGGGGTCATCGCGAGGGACGCCGAAAAAGTGGCGGAGCTTATGGTCGAAGCGGACATACACGGCTACGGCACCCATGGTGTGTTTCGACTTCGGCAGTACCTTGCACGGCTTGCCGGCGGGGGCTGCAACCCTACGCCAAAAATCAGCGTTGCGCAGGAGACCGTTGCAACAGCCGTGATAGATGGAGATGACGGGCTGGGACATCTGGCCATGGCTGTTGCACGCGATCTGGCCATCGAGAAAGCCCGCGCGACAGGTATCGGATGGGTTGGCGTCCGGCGAGGAAACCATGCTGGCCCTCTGGCGCTTTATGTTCGGCCCCAGGCCGAGACCGGCATGTTGGGTCTGGCTGCGGCGGTCGGCAGCGCAAATCACGTCCCACCTTACGGCGGCACCGATCTGTTGATCGGCACCAACCCTATTGCAATCTCGGCCCCAACGACCGGGCCCGATCCATTTGTCTTTGACATGGCCACAACCGTGGCTGCGATGGGAAAGATCAAAACGCTGTTGCAGCAAGGCCAACCGATGCCCGAGGGCTGGATGGTAGGGCGCGACGGAAATCCGTTGACCGATCCCGCACGTAAATCTGAAGGGTTTCTGTTGCCGATTGGTGGCCCAAAAGGCTTCGGGCTTTCTGTTGCAATCGGCTTGATGGCCGGGGTTCTGAATGGTGCAGCATTTGGGTCCGATGTGGTCGATTTTACAAAGGACACGACCTCCTCCACCAACACAGGGCAGTTCGTAGCGGCGCTCAATCCTGCAGCCTTTGGCATGGCAGATGATTTCGCGGAAACCGCCGCGCGCATATTTGCCGAAATGCGTGCCTCCGCGCCCCTGCCGGGTCACGATCCGGTCCGCATGCCCGGGGATGGGCGGACCGCCGCAGCCGAAGCGCGGCGCAAAGAAGGATTGACGCTTAACCCCGCGCTACGTCGAGATTTGAATGCGCTTGCGGTGGACTGCGGGCTTAGCCAGCCTTTTTCGGGCGAAAGCCCAGCTTGAGCAAGTGAGCATCCAACCTCATGGCGTGCTTCAGTAGCAGCTGTGGGCCGCAATGCTGCGGCCTCAGGCTTTGCCTGTCTTGCGACTCCTTAATCCACAATACACCGTTCCGGACCCTGTTTCGAAAAGTGTCGTCGGCAGGCATCGGCAAACTCTTTTACGATCCGCCTCGGGCGCGTTTTGTCATAGCCCACCGAAAGAGTAAGCGGCGGCAACGCCTCTGATATCCGGCGCTCGACGACTTTTGCACCAGTGTAGCTGTCTGACGTCAGAGGTCGCATGTTCAGGATGGCGCAGCCACGACCCGAGGCCACGAGGCTTCTGACCATTTCAGTCGAATTGGCATAGGCTGCGACCGACGCCCTGCGCGTACCCGGCTGAAACAGGCCCTCATAATAGGACGCGGCAACAGGGCGGTTCAGGACAATCAGAGGCTCTTTGGCAATCTGGGCCATCGAAATTTCGGATTGATGCGCGAGTGGATGCGCCGCAGGCAAAAGACAGTATGGCGGCGCCGCAATCAGAGTATCGTATTCCACGGCTGGCCTTACATCTTCCGCGACAAACAGGATCACGTCGTATTTTCCTGCGATCAGGCCGTCTTGCGCCTGATCATTGTCACATTCGTCAATTTCGAGCTGAACCGCGCCTTGTTCGGGCAGAAAGCTATCCAAAATTTGTGGGAGAAAGGCCGGCGCGATAGGCGCGTAATATCCAATCCTCAATGTGCCGCTTAGCGATTGTTTGAGGTCCGCCCCCTCTGCAAGCAGGGAGTGATAGTCTTCCAGTAGCAGTTCGCATTTGCGGGCGATATCGCGGCCACTCGCTGTGGCCTGAATGCCGCGCGCACGTTGCCGGGTCACGAGGGTCAAGCCGAATTCGGCCTCGACCTGATCAAGAGCAGCCGAGACCGCCGATGCCGCAATGTTCAGTTCCATCGCCGCCTTAGCGATGTTTCCATGCCGCAGCGCAACGGTAAAATAACGCATTGCTTTCAGTGTAAGGGGCATCAAAACCTCTTAATTTCAGATCATAATTCTCACATAATACTATTTTTCCAATGAATAGATCCATGCGACACTCAAAAATGCAATTACGTGCAGGAGGTCGAACATGTCGGACGCACCGCTCAAAGGCTGGCACCATGTTCCGGACGTGCCGCTTCAGGTGTCGCCGTTCTTTCAGTGGCCTCCCCGCCCCCGACAGATGCTTGCCTGGATGTGGAACTCGTGGTTTTTCCTCACCGAGCGGCTGATCATCGTCGTAATCGCTTGTATTTCATTCTATTGGTTCCAACCCCCGCTTCAGGAAACACAGACCCTCGCCTTCGGTTGGATTGCAGAAATGTTTCTGCGCAACGTTGTGCTCATGACTATCGTGGCAGGCGGGCTTCACCTTTATTTCTACACCTTCACCAAACAAGGGCAGGAGTTGAAATACGATCCGCGACCGCTCATGAAAAATGGACGACAGTTTACCCTGGGCGGACAAATCAGAGACAACATGTTTTGGACCATCGCCAGCGGCGTGACGGTCTGGACAGCCTATGAAGTCTTGATGTTCTGGGCGATGGCCAATGGATACGCGCCGATGTTGACATGGGCCGCGAACCCGATCTGGTTCATTGCGCTCTTCCTGTTGATCCCTGTTTGGGAGAGTTTTTATTTTTACTGGATACATCGCTTTCTGCACATACCGTTTTTCTACAAACACGTGCATGCTTTGCATCACCGCAATATCAACGTGGGTCCTTGGTCCGGCATGGCGATGCATCCGGTGGAGCATCTGATCTTTCTTGGTTCAGTCCTGATCCATTTTGTGGTTGCGGCCCACCCGATCCACATTCTTTTTCACCTGCAATACTACGCGCTCACGGCAGCTACGACGCATACCGGATTTGAGGGGATGGTGATCAAGGACAAGAACCGACTGAAGCTTGGGACCTTCCACCACCAGATGCATCACCGCTATTTCGAGTGCAACTACGGGTCGCTCGAATTGCCGTGGGATAAATGGTTTGGGTCGTTCCACGACGGCACGCTGGACTCCGATACCAGGATCAGGGAACGGCGCAAGAAGTTCACGAATGGGACGCGCTAAGGTGCGTGAAGTGAGGGTCGATGATCTGCTGAGCGCCACAGGCCAATGCACAATCGCAGATTTGCAGCTGAACGCCGCCAACCTGATAGCAACGACAGCATCAGCGAAGGCGGCCAAGCCACAAATAAATGTGCACACCCCGAGACATTGACCGTGGGCAAATCCGGCTCGTTCAGAGTTTCCTGGGCTCGAAAACGCTTAGCAACATTTACATTTCGACGTCCCAAGCAGATGCTGAAACTTAGTCACCTGTCCAGGCAACAAGTTTGATTTGGATTGGAACCTAAGGAGTGTCCTGTTGACCCAGATAGTCTGCCACCGTGGCGCAAGCCTTAGTGCACCCGAAAACACATTTGCATCTGCCAAGAAAGCGCTGGAACTCGGCGGATCAATCATTGAGTTGGATATTCGCCAGTCGGCGGACGGTGTGTTGTACGTGATGCATGATGAGACAGTGGACCGCACAACCAACGGCACAGGCAAGGTTTCAGACTTACACAGTGACGAGATCGATCAGCTTGACGCGGGTCGCTGGTTTAACCCCCAGTTCGAAGGGGAACCAGTGCCAAGGCTTGATGCCTTTCTGTCAGAATTTGCGCCGAACGCGGGTTTTTATCTGGAGATCAAAAAGGCCGATTGTGCAAAGGTCGCCGAAATTGTCTCTGCTCTCGGTATTGAAGAAAAGTGCTTCACGTTTTCATTCGATCCCGAGATGCGTCAACAGATGATATTGCGCGCACCCGCCATTCGACGAATGATACATTGGACCACCGCCGGTGGCGTTGAGGCAGCCATCGAGGAGCATGGCGCTGAAATCGTTGAGTTTCATGCACATGACTTTGATCCGGAACACATTCGATTGTGTCAAGCAGCCGGGCTGCAAGTCATGTTCTACTCTGACCGATTTGATAAAGAGAGGTTCGAGTTGGCTTTGGAAATGTCCATGAATTTTGTCAACATCGACCACATCGAGGAATTTAGCCGATTGAAGCGGATGGCGTGAATTTCCGGAGATTTAGGCGGCCGGGTCAGGGCGCATTGCAAGCGTCACTAAACTTTCTTCGTCACGGCAAGTGTATCGCGGACTGATCCGCGGCGCTTGAGTTACATCAATCTGCCGGGCAGGCACCATTTCGAGATACTGTTGTACCTACAGACATGTCGCCGGGCTGCATGATCCATAGCGGACAACCCCAAACCCCCTCATCGCCGCCCATTCCGGATTTTTTGGAAAAAGTCGAACCTACTTTGAGAATGATCTGCCTGGCCCCTTGAGCCACAAGCCATTCGCACACTGCAAGTGACGTTACGATAGCCTCGGATACGGGCGATGTCCGCATTTTCGACACCAACACACCCGCACTAAGGTCGCGATCTGCTGGACGGGCGGGCACACCAATGATCTGCGTAACCGACATGTCTGCTTCAGCGCGGGTCAAAGCGATGTTGGAGGCACCGGTAAAGCCGTCCGCGACCAAGCTTATTTTCATCGTACCACCTCCTTGGTGGGGCCTATGTCCAACCGGTGGATGTGATCGGCCAACACAGTCGGAAAAAACGCACGCACCAAGGGATCGTGGCCCGGAATTATCAGCTGTGGCGACGAGGCGAGACGTTCAAGTGTGTCAAATCCCTCCAGCATTTCTTGCAGGTCCACGACGATTGGGAAGGGTTTCCGTGCGAGGATATTTTCATAAAAATGGGCGGCGTCTGACGCCAGAACCAACCATCCTGCTTGCGTGCGCACCCGTACGCACTGCAACCCGCGACTATGGCCGCCGATGCGATGCACCGTAACTCCGTCGGCGATTTCAGCTTCCCCGTCATAGAAGGCAACTTTACCGGAATATAGCCGTTTCACCACTTCACATATGTGGTTTGCGGTAAAAGGCATGCGCAGCGTTTCATGGCACATGCAAGGCCTGGATGCGTAAGCCATCTCAGCTGCTTGCATGTGAAGGGTGGCGTTGGGAAACAAGTGCAGGCCACCAGCATGGTCGTAGTGTAAATGGGTTACGATAACGTCGCTCACGTCGCTTGGGTCCACGCCAAAAGGTGCCAATGCCGCAACAGGCTCTAACCGGATCGGTCGACCACGCGCGGTCGCCTCGTCGCTTTCATATCCGGTATCAACAAGGATCACTTCGTCGCCTTGCCTCAGCAGCCACATGAAATAATCCATCGCATGCGGTGCGTCGTGATTGTCATCAAAGATGAAGCTGTCGACTCGCGTGCGGGTGTTCCGGTCTGCATACTTTATGGCATAGACTTCCCAGTCGTTCATGCCACCACCGTTGCGTATCCCCGGACGTCCTTTCGAAGCACATATGACGCAACTGCACGATCAAAGGCTTTGAAGTGGGGACTTTCAAGGTGAGCGTCGAAAGCAGCGCGGTTTGAGTAAATTTCATACAATAGAACTTCGTTCGGGCGTTCCCCATCGGTGCACACATCGAAGCGGTGGCATTCCGGCTCCTCCGAAAGCGAAATTTGTGCATTCTCGATCATTAAAGGCAGAAACTCCCGCATGGCCTCGGGCCTGATTTGAAAGGTCACGACAACGGCAAACATCAGATCACCTTTCCACGAAAACGCCCCAGCGCTCGTTTCATCACTGGAATTTGGCTCAGAACAAGCGTCACGTTGAGCATCAGCAGGATTGCCGCGACCGGGCGCGAGGCAAAAACCGTGAGGTCGCCACCTGATATCAGTAATGATCGCCGGAACGTCTCATCGAAGAGCCCGCCAAGGATGACCCCGATCACCAAAGGCGCGATCGGGTACTTCATCAGATTCATGAAATAGGCCACAAAACCCACGCCCAGCATCAGGTAAAGATCATTGATCCCACCCCCTACGCTGAACGAACCAATTGTGGTCAAAACCATCACTACCGGCAGAAACACCACCTGCGGAATACGCAATATCTTGATGAAGACCCGGGCGGTGAACAGCCCCATGACAAACATCGTGAACGACGCAAGCACCATGATTGCCACAACCCGCAGTATGATTTCAGGGTCGATGGTCGGCCCTGGAATAATGTTGTTGATCTTGAACGCGCCCATAAGGGCGGCGGCGGGGGGAGAGCCGGGAATGCCCAAAACCAAGAGCGGAATGAGCGCCCCTCCGATGCAGGCGTTGTTTGCGGTTTCAGATGATAACAGGCCCTCGATAGATCCCTTGCCGAAGTTTTCACCGTCTTTACTAACTGTCTTGCCGACGCCGTAGCTGACCCAGCCCGCCACGTCCTCGCCCACCCCCGGTAAGGACCCAACGCCCGTTCCGATGACCCCTGAGCGGGTGATTGTCGGCATATATCGACGGATCGATGACAGGTTTGGGAGGATACGCCCCTTGAGTTGGACCATCTGGCCCATCTCCATATGCCGCATGCCGTCGATGATTTGTGGGACGGCAAAGGCGCCCATCAGGACCGGTACAACCTGAAATCCGCTTAACATGTAGGACCAGCCGAAAGTATAGCGTGGCTCGCTCAGCAATGGGTCCAATCCGACCATGGCCATCGCGAGCCCGATCAAACCCGCGATCCATCCTTTGATCACGAGGTCCTCGGACATAAGTGTTCCGGACAGCAGGATACCGAAGAGCGCAAGAAGCGCCTTTTCCGGGCTGGCGATGTTCTTTGAGAGCAGCAGCAGAAGCCAGACAAAGATCAATAGGGCAAATGTGCCGATCAACGTGCCAATAAAACTCGCCGTCGTCGTAAGGCCAAGCGCTTCACCCCCGCGCCCGGCCTTGGCCAGCGGATGGCCGTCCATTGCCGTCGCAGCACTTGCGGCGGTACCGGGAATATTCAAAAGGATCGAAGGGTAAGACCCGCCGTAAATCGCGCCCACATAGGCCCCCAACAGTGCGATCAGCGAGTAATCAAGTGGGATCTTGTTGCCAAAAAAACCTGTCAGAATGGTCACTGCCAGCGTCGCGGTCAATCCAGGTAGCGCCCCAAAGGTGATCCCCAGAAAAACCGATATAATCAGATAGGCGTAGGTCAGTGGGTCCAAGACCAGCGCGATGAATGCGCCTGCAAAACCCGAAAGCTGTAGAAGGACAAAATCCATCCTACCCTCTCCAGAGTGGACGGATCGTCACGTAGTAGTGGTATTCGATTTGTTTGAAGAGCAACCCGCCCCGATTGGGGACATTCTGACGAAACCCGAAAGCCATGGCGCAAACAAGCAAGGCAGGGACGATCACGGCAATGGTCGGCACAGCCTTTAGAACACGGTCACCTCGCGCGCGGCACAGCATCCAAACGGTGAGGCCAATCCAGACAAGCAACGTCAGCCAATCGTCGTCATGAGCTGCCCATTCTGATTGAGGCAAATGCGCAGCCAATGCGTAACCGCCGGCAACGGCAACAGACAGAGCAGCCAGGATCATCCGACGCCCTTGCCCCTTGTGAAATCCGAATGTGAGCGCGGTGATCAACAACCCACTGCACAAAACAAAATCGACCCGTGGCACCAGTCCTGCGACGTAGAAGAACAGGATAATGCCGATTGTGGAGAATCGCAACGCCTCCTTCGCGCTCCAACCAATCCCAACCGATGAAAGCGCACGCTGTGCACCACCAGCGCGGATCGAAATTCCAAGGAGAACAAGGGAAAGGGCAGCCAAGGCCGAGAAGATGCCCAAGGGGACTATCGCTGCGGAATTGTACCAATTGGCAGAACTCACACCCGCCCGGTTTTCACCCCAAAGCGGGATGTCAAAGGTGCGCCACAAGAAAAAGGCAGATATTGCCATCAAGGCAAGCGCGCCCCAGAAATCGCGGGTACGCAGAACTTCCGTGTCTTGATCCATCGTTGAACGTTCCCTTGACCGGTGGGGGGAATGGGCGTCGATCAATGCCAGCGCCCATTCGAGGTTAGGTGCCTGATCAAGGCTTCTCGATGCCAAGGCTCATGGGATCAACCGTCGCCGCGCCCAACTCTTGCAGGGTGTAGGCAAAATTGGCCTCCAGCGTCGCAAAGATGGCTTGTGCTTCTTCGCCATACTGGCCTCCGACGTCATAACTATTGGCCGCCGCCCAATCGGCCACGATATCTGACGCAATCGCTTTCTCGAAAGCACCGCCAAGCGCCGATTTCACATCATCCGATGCACTGTCATGCACAGCGAAACCGATCGCCTGTTTGAGCGGCAGATAGGCATCCAGACCGTCGTAGATGTCAAAAGCGGATGGTACTGTCATGCCCGCGATCTCGGCGGCTTCTGGTGTGAGCATCGCCAATGGTTTCAACTGTCCTCCCTCGATCAGAGTTGCCTGTTCAGCGAGCGAGGTGACGACCAGCGCGACTTCGCCTGCAATCGCCGCTTCCTGTCCGGGGGCCGACCCTTTGTAAGGGATGAAATTGAAGGTCGCACCCGCCCCATTTTCAATGGCGAGTAGATTGAGGTGATGGATCGAGCCAGCGCCCGAGGCCGCAGCCGGGATCGTTCCGGGTGCGGCTTTCGCTGCATCAACCAGTTCTTCCAATGTGTTGTATGGGCTATCTGCTGGCACCGAGATCAAATCGGGCGATCCACCGACGATGAACGGATACCAATAGTCGAATTTCTTGTCCCAACCGCCCTGCACGGCTGCGGTAACGTTGGATTCTGACAGACCAACAAGCGTGTACCCATCGTCGGGCTGGTTCATCACATAAACCATGCCATTCGATCCGGCCACACCACCGGTCTGGTTGATAACGTTGATCGACACAGGAAGGTGTTTTTCCATTTCGGCCATGATCATTCGATTGATGCTGTCAGTGCCGCCACCGGCGCCCCAGACAACGGCCGTTGTTATGTCACGGAATGGGTATTCCTGCGCCAGGGTGGCGCCGCCGAGCGTTGCAGCAATGGCAGTAACCGCCGCCAGTTTTCCAAATTTTCTCTTCATGTCGATAATCCTCCCAATTTTCTATGCATTCTTTATTGCATTTATTTGCGTATGCATTAAATAATGCCTTGTCAACTTTTTCGATTGATTAAGTCGAAAAATCTCAGCAGATCAGTCGAGGAAAGAGACCCCGCGATGAAAAAGACCTTCAGCATTGCTGTATTTCACGGAGATGGAATCGGCCCCGAAATAATGGCGCCGACCCTCAGGATTCTCGAACGTATCGCGACGGCGTCCGCCGCCTATGAACTCGCCTTTAGCCACCCGCCAGCCGGGGCCGCGTATTATGCAAATACAGGGGAGTCGCTGCCAGAATCGTCCATGCAAATAGCGCGAAACTCAGATGCCATTCTTCTTTCAGCGATGGGGTTGCCCGATGTCCGCTATGATGATGGCACCGAAATTTCGCCGCAGATCGACCTACGCAAAGCATTGACGCTTTTCGCAGGTGTCCGCCCCGTCACCGTGAAGGCTGGGCAGAAAACACCACTTGATATGCCCGCGAACCGTGAAATTGATTTTGTATTGATCCGCGAAAGCACCGAGGGGCTTTTCCACACCCAAGGACGTGGCGAAGTCACACACAACGAAGCGCGCGAGACGCTGCTGGTCACACGAGACATCTCCGAAAAGCTCTTTCGCTTCGCATTCGAACTTGCAAAGACTCGTAAGGTGTCAGGTCGCGGGCCTGGCCGCGTCACTTGTGTGGACAAAGCCAATGTATTCCGCGCTTTTGCTTTTTTCCGCGAGATATTCGATGCGGAAGCCCGGAAACATCCCGATATTCTGGCCGATCACGCTTATGTCGATGCGACAGCCCTGTGGATGATCCAGAAACCATGGGATTTCGACGTTCTCGTCACGGAGAATATGTTTGGTGACATCCTCTCTGATCTAGGCGCGGGGTTGATGGGGGGGCTTGGTCTGGCCCCGTCCGCCGACATTGGTCTTGAACACGCGGTGTTTCAACCGTGCCACGGATCTGCGCCGGACATCGCGGGCCAAGGTCTTGCGAACCCGTTCGCGATGATACTGTCTGCGGCGATGATGCTCGAATGGCTTGGCATCAAGCATGACAACGCCGTGATGCAAAAGGACGGGCACCGCCTCCGTGAAGCAGTGGAGGACGTGGTCTCGGGTGGTACGACTTTGACCCGTGATCTTGGTGGGATGGCAGGGACGGAAACCGCAGCAAACGCCGTGCTGGACACGCTTTTCGTCACATGACCCAGCATTCCAGTCTCAGAGTCGCTTGTGTCGGCGCGGGTTATTTCAGCCAGTTTCACTATGGAAGCTGGGCCCGGATGAAACGGGTGCACTTGGTCGGCTCATGTAACCGTGACGTCGAAAAAGCCAAGGCCACAGGCCTGCCCGCCTATTCTGATCTGAACCGGATGCTCGACGAACAGAAACCGGACCTGTTGGACATTATCCTGCCTCCGGTCGCTCACGCATCGGCGATCCGCACAGCGCTTGCTGCCGGAATCAAATGGATCATCTGCCAGAAACCTTTTTGCGTCGATCTTGCCCAGGCCCGGCAAGTCGCAGATGAAGCCGATGCCGCCGGTGCCACCATCGTTGTTCATGAGAATTTCCGCTTTCAGCCTTGGTACCGGACAATTGGGCAGGCATTGGGGCGCGGTGAGATCGGGCAGATTCACCAAGCGACCTTTCGCTTTCGCCCGGGCGATGGTCAGGGTGCAGAAGCCTATCTCGCCAGGCAGCCCTATTTTCAGAAAATGGAACGCTTTTTGGTCCATGAGACAGCTGTTCACTGGGTCGATACCTTCCGATTTCTCCTTGGCGATCCAATCTCGGTCTATGCGGATTTGCGCCGTCTGAACCCTGTGATCGCTGGAGAGGACGCAGGCTACATTCTGTTCGAGCACCCGGGAGGCTTGCGCGCCCTCTTTGATGGCAATCGGCACCTCGACCACTCCGCCAGCAATCTACGCCGCACGATGGGAGAGGCGCTTATCGAAGGTCATAAAGGAACACTCGAATTGGCAGGCGACGGGTCGGTTACACATCGCCGGTTCGGCGCAACTGATGAGACTGTCCTGTTGCCTGCGGACACGTGGGATGGTTTCGGCGGCGATTGCGTCCACGCCCTTCAATCACACGTTGTGTCAGGGATCCTCGATGGAACGCCGTTGGAAAACTGCGCGCAGGAATACCTTGCGGTCGAGGCGATTGAAGAGGCAATCTACATCTCAGCGCGAACCGGATGTAAACAGATGCTTTAGGAGAACGGAGCCGAATGCCTGACAAACCACTCTCGAGTTCTCAAAGGGCAATCCACGAGTTACGCAACAAGGTCTTCTCGGGGGAGTTGGCAGCGGGATCGGATCATCTCGAATCCGAATTGGCCGACTTGCTGGACATGTCCCGTACACCTGTGCGCGAAGCTGTCCTGACACTTGAGAGCCAAGGGTTGCTGGAATTACGTCCTCGAAAAGGAGTTCGTATTCTGCCGCTTTCTCCTGACGATATGGCAGAAATCTACGACGTCCTGACAGAGTTGGAGAGCCATGCCGCAGAACGCGCTGCCGAGGCCGGATATGACGAAACGGACCTCAAAGCACTTGCCACTGCAATCGACGATATGGATGCAGCCATCGCCGCATCCGACCTTGATGCATGGGCAGAGGCCGATGACCGTTTTCACTCTGAATTGGTGCGGCTTGGCGGCAATAGGCGCATTCAGAGTATCGTCGGCATGATGAGCGATCAGGTGCGGCGCGCGCGTACGATGACGTTGTTCATGCGCCCATTGCCCACCAAGTCAAACGAGGATCACCGCGCGGTGTTCCACGCGATCCGGAGCGGGGACGCTGATACTGCACGGGACTCGCACGAGAAACATCGGCAACATGCGAAAGCAATTATCGTTGAGCTGCTCAACAAACACCGCTTGAGATTTCTGTAGCGGCTAGGCTTGGGTTCTTCAGACCGCCAGCGGATCACCGGGCTGCACACCTCCCAAGCCCCTCGCCATCAGAGTTTGAAACATGCGCTGTCGTTCTGCGGCCCATTGCTGGATGTCGCTCTATGGTAGGACATTCCATAACTTGCCCGGAAACTTCTAGGTAAACGTCTCCCTTATCGTCCGGGTCCCAATTGGTTTCCCCGTCAACGATTGCCATTCGGTCCGCGTCGTTGAGCAGACCATCACCGTTCTGATCCAAATTCAGTGCATCAAAACGAAAAACCGTGGTGAATTCGTCATAGGTCCCGGAAAACCGCAGCGCCTGCAGTTGTCCGCCTGCGCCAAATAATACTTGGGCCAAGCATCAACAATAACATGTGGATGTGCCTTGGCGGCTCCACCAAGGCACATCATTGTCAGTGATAGACCCAGGAAGAGGCGTGACACGCAGCGTTACGCTCTCAGTATTTAGCCCCGGCCCCTATTACATACAGGCTGCAAGCGCGGTTGACAGGTTCCGGATTAATTGCGGGTAAAGCGCGGGTCCCGGTTCCAGACCGGAGCCAAGCGGGTCTAGAATTCCCATTTGCGCATCAGTACCGTCGAGCACCGTTTCTACGAGTCCGGGATTAAATTGCGGTTCAGCAAGAACACAATCGATGTTTTGCTCAGCGATCCGTTCCTGAATTTCCGCAATGCGTGCAGGGCTTGGATCCGACGCATCGCTGAGCGAAATCGCCCCCGCCGCGCGGAAATCGAAATCTGCCTCAAAATACTGATAGGCATCGTGAAAAACGATAAATTGGCCGCCACGCACCGGATCAAGGGCTACGGTCACTTCTTCAATCAACTTGTCGATTTCAGAACGGCCAGCTGCCGCATTGGCAAAGTAAGCACCTGCGTTGTCGGGGTCTGCTGCCGAAAGCTGGCCAGCGATCACATTGAGCCAAGTCATAGCGTTTTGGGGGGACAGCCACGCATGTGGGTCATGCGCTCCATGGTGATGGCCGTCATGCCCTGCCTCGTCATGATCATCGTGTCCATGTTCGTCATGCCCGTGATCGTCATCGGCCTCTTTGTCATGATCGTTATCATGGGCGTCGTGCCCGTCTTTGGCGTGATCCTCATGGTCTTCGTGATCGTCGTGGTCCTCTTCATGGTCGTCGTGATCATGTGCTTCAAACAGCGCATTCTCCCGAAACTCCAATTCGATGGTTCCATCCGTTTCAAGCAGTTCAGTCACCGCAGCGTCCGGTGCCAACGTCTCTATCGTATCCGCCAGCCAAGGCGTCAGGTCGGGGCTTATCCAGAACACAAGGTCCGCATCCTGCAAGGCTGCCGCCTCGGAGGGGCGCAGGCTATATTCATGCGGACTGGTGCCAGGCTTTACGATCAGAGAAGGCGTGCCGACGCCGTCCATGACCCTTGCAACCAATGAATGCACTGGCGCAATGTCTACAGCGACCCGTGGCGTCTCAGCAGACGCTGTCCCGCCCATCAATGCGGCCGACAGGGTGAGGGTGAGAAGCTTTCTGGACATCGGGGTCTCCACGTGATTATATAACATTACACATCGGATAGACGAAATGTGATAACATGACAAGTGATGGCAATTCAGAAAACGAAAGCGCCGGCCCTCTGGGGTTTTTGCACCATGACCATGGTGCCTGTGTGAGTGATACGCTCACCGCCGCCGAGGACCGTTGTGCTGAAGATGGTCTTCGCTTTACGCCCGTTCGCCGAAAGGTGCTTGAGATCCTGTTGCAAGAGCACCGGGCTCTTGGGGCCTACACGATTCTCGATCGGCTTCGAGAGAGTGGGTTTGGGTCACAACCGCCCGTGGCATATCGTGCGCTGGACTTTTTGGTCGCGAACGGGTTTGCGCATAAGATTGAGCGGCTGAATGCCTTCATCGCATGCGCGCACCCCAGCACGTCCCATACGCCAGCCTTCATGATCTGCCGTCTTTGCGAAGCTGTGGCCGAGACACAGTCCTCCCCGGCGCGCGGTGCACTGGGAGAGGCGGCCCGCGCCACAGGCTTTCGGATTGAACGGACCGTTGTTGAGGCGGAAGGGATCTGCCCAAGCTGTGCAGAGAAGGCCGATCCATGAGCCTTGTAAGCGTTGCCGACTTAAGCGTTCGCTACGGCGCAAGAACTGTTTTGTCGCATGTGTCTTTGCGCATCGATCCGGGCGAGATCGTGACGATCGTCGGACCGAATGGCTCCGGCAAAACAAGTCTTTTGCGTGCCATCATCGGTGCTGTGAAACCTTACAAAGGTCGCGTCGAACGAGGGCACGGCGTAAAGATCGGATATGTTCCGCAAAAGCTTCATGTTGACGAAACACTGCCCATCACAGTTTCACGGTTTTTGAAACTGCCGGGCGGTGTCACTGCATCAGATATCGATCAGGCGCTTACGAAGGCCGGTGTGCCGGACTTGCCGCACGCGCAGTTGTCGCAACTCTCGGGTGGACAGTTTCAGCGCGTATTGCTGGCACGCGCCCTGATCGGAAAACCTGATCTGTTGCTGTTGGACGAGGCCACGCAAGGACTGGACCAGCGAGGGTCGGCCTCCTTCTACCAACAGATCGAAACGGTAAGGCAAAACACGGGCTGCGCCGTTCTAATGATCAGCCATGAATTGCACGTGGTGATGAGCGCCTCTGACCGCGTCATCTGCCTCAACGGGCACGTCTGCTGCGAAGGCACTCCGGCAGTTGTTGCATCCGCGCCGGAATATCGTGCTCTTTTCGGGACAGGCACCGGTGGTGCGCTTGCGCTCTACCGTCATGAACACGATCACGAGCATGATCACGGCGACCAACACCATGACCACACTGAGGCTGCAGAGTAATGCTTGACGATTTCATGGTTCGTGCGGCTCTGGCCGGGATCGGGGTTGCTATCGCCGCAGCTCCTCTAGGGTGTTTCGTTGTTTGGCGACGCATGGCCTACTTCGGTGATGCGACGGCCCATGCTGCGATCCTCGGCGTCGCACTATCGCTGGCGTTCTCGATGTCGATATTCGTTGGCACAATGGCCGTGGCCCTGCTGATGGCACTGACTGTCAGCGTCCTCTCCGGGCGAGGGTATGCGATGGATACATTGCTCGGGGTTCTAGCCCATTCAGCGCTTGCCTTCGGGCTTGTCGCAGTATCCTTCATCTCCGGTGTGCGGATTGATTTGATGGCTTACCTCTTTGGTGACATCCTTGCCGTGTCACGAGGAGACCTTGCAATCATCTGGGCCGGCGCGACACTCGTCGTTGCCTTGATCGGCTGGCGCTGGTCGGCTCTGCTGACATCAACACTGAATGAAGATCTGGCGCATGCAAGCGGGATCGACCCCAAACGTGAGCAACTTGTTCTGACCCTTGCGCTTGCCATAACGGTTGCCGTAGCGATCAAGGTCGTGGGAGTCCTGCTGATCGCTGCTATGCTGATCATCCCCGCCGCAGCGGCCCGGCAGTTGTCAAGAACACCTGAAGGGATGGCCGTTGCCGCTGGCATGATCGGCATGCTGTCCGCAATTGTCGGCTTGCGGACAGCTTATGTCCTCGATACGCCCGCAGGCCCATCGATCGTCTGCGTCGCAGCACTGGTGTTCCTTGCGTCCAGCGTCATCAGGAAATTCGAACCTATGCGGTGAGACTCGATCGATTTCTCGATACAACTTTTTTTGGGGCGCCCAAGTTAGACGCCTAGTTGTCGCGAGTGTTGACCATTTAGGTCGGTCACCATGCCATAGAATCGACCATCAAAGCTTCACCGTACTGCCGTGGTCAGCGAACAAATTGTTTGACAGGCGGCTACCCGTTTGCTCCAGTGAATTGTTTAAGAAATAATAAATTTGTGCGGCGCCACTTCCAGCGCACAAGAAACATCCAGGGAGAAAAATATGAAGAACCGGTTTCAAAAACTCGCGGTGTCGGCTGCTTTCGCATTGAGTGCGACCACAGCGTTGGCCGATGGCAGCGTCACAGTCTACACTGCTGTCCCGCAGAACTTTATCGATGCGCTTGTCCCGATGTACGAGGAGAAGACCGGGACCTCTGTCGAAATCATTAAGGCGGGGTCAGGTGAGCTTTTGAACCGTCTCACCGCCGAAGCGGATAACCCGCAAGGCGATGTGTTGTGGAGCGTCGATGGCACCGTCATCGACTTCAATCCGGACCTTTTTGAAGCCTATGAGGCGGCTGGCTCGGATATGCTGGCAGACGGGATGAAGCAAAGCGATATGTGGACCCCGTTCACCGCGGTTGTCATGGTCTTGATCGTCAACGAGGGCAAGCTAGATGGCAAACCTGTCCCTGATAGCTGGGCTGCGCTCGCCGATCCGAGCTATGATGACATGGTTTCATCTGCGAAGGCCGAAGCATCTGGTTCTGCGTATATCCAGCTGGCCACCGTTCTACAGGCATTCGGCAGCGAAGAAGCCGGTTGGGAGACGTACAAGGGGCTGCTAAGCAACTTCGTTCTCTCCGACAGCTCCGGTGCGGTGCCCCGTTTTGTCAATGATGGCGAGTTGGCGGTTGGTGTCACACTTGAGGACGCAGCTTTGCGCTATGTCGAAGGCGGCGGGCCGGTTCAGATCGTCTATCCTGCAGAGGGAACCGCCATCGCACCCGATGCCATGGCCTTGATCGCAGGCGCTCCTAACGCGGACAACGGCAAGTCCTTTATCGATTTCATGCTCTCGGCAGAGGCGCAGGCAGTCGTCGCAGAACAAGGTCGTCGCCCCGTCCGTTCTGACGTAGGTTCCAACCCCGCATTGGTGCCCTTGCCCGAGGTGAATTCCGTTGGGTACGACGCAGCCTGGGCCGCCGATAACCGCGCCCGCCTCGTCGAAGCCTGGCAGGACATGGTCCTCGACGTACAGTAAATTCACTTGGCCGCGCGCCCTCGCGCGCGCGGCTCATTTTCCTTCCCGTGACATACAGGTGGCAGGATGGCTTCGGTTGATATTACCGGCCTACGAAAACTCTATGACCAGACCGTCGCACTAGAGAATATCGATATCTCGATCCCGTCAGGTGCGTTCTACACGCTCCTGGGTCCATCAGGTTGTGGCAAGACCACGTTGCTCAGGACAATCGCGGGGTTCCACGAGCAAACCGCCGGTCGAATTGCGATAGATGGCGAGCATATCGAGAACCTGCCAGCCCATCGCCGTGACGTCGGCATGGTCTTTCAGGACTACGCGGTATTTCCACATCTCTCTGTTGAGGACAACGTTGCCTTCGGCCTGAAGCAACGCAAGATGTCTTCACGGGATATTACCGCGCGCGTCGCCGAAGTATTGGAAACCGTGCAACTGACCCCTTATGCGAAGCGTATGCCGCACGAATTGTCCGGCGGTCAGCAGCAACGGGTGGGTCTGGCGCGCGCGATCGTCATCAAGCCAAAAGTCCTGCTGATGGACGAGCCGCTTTCAAACTTGGACGCAAAGCTCCGCGTCGATTTGCGGGGCGAACTGCGTCGCATTCAGCAGGAACTTGGCATTACAACCATCTATGTGACCCACGATCAGGAAGAAGCTTTGGCGATGTCCGACATCGTCTGCGTGATGTTCCAGGGTGTTATCCAACAAGCCGCCGGACCGCTCGACATCTATCTCAAGCCTGCCAATCGCTTCGTGGCGAGTTTTGTGGGTGCCAATAATTTCCTGGCGGTGGACAGGCAAGAGGGCCGGTTAGTTCTACGTTCTGCCGATACCGAAATCGACGGTCAGGCTACCAAGCCTTCAGACGGGCCGCTTGTCGCTGCCGTCCGGCCAGAAACCTTGCAGGTATTTACCGGCGATGGCACAGCACCCTCATCAAGCATCGCAATCCCGGCGAAAATACAGGAGGTAAGTTTCATCGGCCGCGAGATGGAGGTCTTTGGAATTACAGCGGAGGGCGAGCGGCTCAAAGTCGTGTCCCGACCTGATCCAAAAGTCATCAACCTGCCACCCGGAAGCCCTGTCATCTTTGCTGCGCCGCGCGACGAACTGATCCTCTTCGCAGAGGGTGAGACCGGGGCGCGGCTCTGATGGCGGGCCGCCTTCTTCCGCGCCGGGTCGATTTTTGGACCGGGGTGACAATTCTGATTGTTGCCATGCTTGCAGTTCTGCTGATCCTGCCGATCCTGCGGGTGCTCTCGCTCAGCTTTGTCGACGCTGATACCGGTGCATGGACGCTGGCAAATTATGTCGAGGTCTTTACGCGCAATTACTACGTCAAAGGGCTGAAAAACACGATGTTCGTAGGCCTGCTGGGCACGCTAGGGGCTTGTCTGCTTGGCATACCACTGGCCTTTTTCGCAGCGCGCTTTCACATTTGGGGCCGGGCGTGGATTTCGACGCTCGCAATTCTCGTGCTTGTCGCACCCCCTTTCATCGGGGCCTACGCGTGGATTATGATGCTGGGCGCAAACGGGTTTGTCACAAACGCGTTTCAATACATCGGGATAGAAACGCCAACCATCTACGGCGCAGGCGGGATCATCCTTGTCTTCACGTTGAAATTCTTTCCTTTTGTCTTCCTGATGACGCAGACCGCTTTGAATGCAGTGAACAAATCCTTCGAAGACGCGGCGGAAAGTTTGGGCTGCACACCATTGCAGCGATTCCGAAAGGTGACGCTGCCTCTGGTTTTTCCGGCCGTGAGCACCGGGGCGATTATCTGTTTCGTGTTGGCCATCGCCGACTTCGGGACTCCTGCTATCCTAGGACGCGGATTTCGCACGTTGTCGACCATCGCTTTTTCCGCTTACCGATCTGAACTGGGTGGCTTGCCGACCATGGCGGTGACCGTATCGATGATCATGATGGCGATCTCTATGCTGGCCCTTCTCGCGCAGCGCCGCATCCTTTCCCGCCGTCGCTACGCCAGCAGCCTGACCAACTTGCCGGTACGGCAACACCTGACGGGTTGGCGCAATTGGGCCGTGCACGTCTTTTGTCACGGTACGGTCCTGATTGCGATGCTGCCGACCTTTGTGGTCGTCTACACGTCATTCCTGAAAACTAACGGCCCCGTTTTCGTGGGCGGATTCGGCTTCGAAAGCTACCTGCGCATCTGGAGAACAGCGCCAGATGCGATCTTCAACAGCTTTCTGTTCTCGCTCTGCGCCGTATTGCTGATCACGATCTTCTCGGCCCTCATCAGCTATGTGATTGTCCGACGCGAAACCGCAGCCTCCGGCGCAATCGATTTCCTGATGATGGTGCCCTATCTGGTTCCCGGAGTTGTCATGGCGATCGGCTTTGTCACCACTTTCCGCTCAGGTGCATTCAGCGGGATTTCGGTGGCCACGTTGCTGATCCTTCTCTATTTTATTCGCCGCCTACCCTATGGCGTGCGTTCCACAACGTCGAGCCTGCGGCAGATAAAGCCGTCCATGGAAGAAGCTGCGATCAATCTCGGCGCACCGCCCCTAACGGCCTTTGTACAAGTCACGATCCCCCTGATTATCCCCGGCCTTATCGTAGGTTCGCTGATGGGGTTTATCACAGCCATCAATGAGCTGTCGGGGACGCTGATCCTGTACGATTCCGGTACAGTCACCATGCCGGTTCAGATCTACCTCGCAGTTCTTGATGGTGAATTCGGGCTGGCAGCGGCGTTTTCGACGGTATTGCTCTTCTGCACAGGAATCTGTGTCTTCGCGGTTTTCCGATATGCCGAAAACCGGGAATCCACCTTTGTCTGAGGATCTGACGTGCGTATCGAGCTTCTCAACCAGTCGAAATATCGCCACGGATCCCGGCCGGGAGATGATGTGCCTCTTGTTGTGCCCGGAGTTGTGTTCGGGGTCTTCGATGGAGCGACCGACGCGCTTGGCACAATGGTCAACGGGGTGTCGGCCGGCCGGCTGGCAGCACTGACAGTCGCAGAAGCAATGGCTGCTCTGGTAGCTGATCCCGAGGTCAGATGTTTTGACGGTGAGGACATTATCGACCGCTTGTCTGCTGCACTCCACGACCGCACCGCGCCGTTTGGGTTGTCCATCCCACCCTCCACCACGCTTGCCGCTGTGCTGGACTGCGGAACAGAGTGGAGGTTTCTCATCTTGGGGGACACAGGCATCCGGATAAACGGCAACGAGGTTTTACTTCATCAGAAGGAAATCGACACGGTTTCTACCGAAGCACGCGTACGGATTTTTCGAGTGCTGCGTACCAGATTTGAAAGTGGCGACGAAACCGAACATGCCACCCGTCGCGCGATCATGCTGGGCCTCGACACGACCATTTCCGAGAACGTGTTTTCGACAGAAGAAGTTCGTCTCCTAATCAAGGAGGTTGTCATCGCGACCAACCTTCAGGCCTGCGCGTCAACCGTCGAACGATTTCTACGGGACGGGATCAAGAAACAATACGAATTCGGAAACGGAACCGGGCCGTTGGCATTCGGCACCATGAACGGAACCAAGGTTACGCTCAGCGATCTGATAGATGAAACGCGCCCAAAGTCGGACGTGAAAAGCCTGGAGATCTTTACTGACGGTTACCCGGCAATCCCAATGGAAGTCTCGCCCGAAGCATGGGAAGAGGCATTTGAAGACGCAGAGCGGACCGATTATCACAAGACCGGAGACTTCGCGACGGTGAAAGGCTCAACCGAAAACGAGTTCTTTGACGACCGGACCATACTCGTTCTTCGCGACATGCTGGATGGCGTTCAAAGCAGCTGAAGTCACAGCGCGCTCGCTTCTGTCAATCGCAATGCCTTGGATCAAAACCCGAGCGCCCGTTTTTTCTTTTCGGCCCAGGTCATGATCGCCATGTCAAACGTCAGAGCCATCAGGGACACGCAAATCCCCAGAACGAAGTTCTTGCCCAGGTCCGTACCAGCTAGTGTTTTCTGAAGCTCCTGACCCAAATCCTGAGTGCCTATGAAGGCCGCGATGATGACCATGAAGAAGGCAAACATGATCGCCTGGTTAAACCCGACAGCCATGGTCGGCAGGGCGAGAGGCAGTTGCACGTTCCAGAGCTTTTGCAGCCGTGTTGCACCTGACATATCAGCGGCTTCCGTCATCTCGGGCGGCACGCCACGCAGGCCTTCCACAGTGTAGCGCACAAGCGGAACCATCGCGAAAACCAGGATCGACATGACCACTGAAGTCGCCGTGATACCAAAGAGCATGATCGCCGGGATCAGGTAGATAAAGCTCGGAAAAGTCTGAGCCGTGTCACAAACCAAGAGGGTCCGCTTTGACCATTTCTCAGACCGAGCAGCCAGGATGGCAATCGGCAATCCTATGAGTGTCGCCAGGATCACGGCGGAGATCACTGAGTAAAGCGTGATAACGGAACGGTCCCACCAGCCGGTCAGGGCGACCAGACCAAAGAAGACCGCCGCGTAGATGCCTGGCTTTCGTCCGCCAAGCGCCAGCGCGCCGGCCACAACCAGCAAGATGAATGCTGACGTGGGAATCGACAACAGGAAGTCGCGGAACGGATTAAGGATCCATACATTGAGCACATATCGGATTTTTTCAGTGGTTCCCTGCACGATATCGAAGGCGAGAAAGGTCTTGATCGCCGTGTCAATTTCTTTGCCCTGCGACCAGCTCTGGCGGCGTCCGATCTCGGAAAACCACTCTACAAAGATGCCCAGCACCGTAAAAAAGGCAAAAGCCCCGACCCCGACAAGAAGGTATTTATGCCGCTTCCACCAAGGCGTTCCCTTTTCGAAATGTTCGGGCAGTTTGACCACCCAAGCTTTGGACAATCGATCAAGGGTCACGGCGAGCAAAACAATGGTCACGCCGATCTCGAAAGAGCGCCCCAGCTTGAAACTACCCATCATCGCAAGCAGTTTCGCTCCTAGTCCGGGCATTCCGATGAATGCAGTCAAAACGACCATCGCCAGACACAACATGATGACCTGATTGACACCAACGAGGATTTCCGTGCGGGCTGCGGGCACATAAACGTGACGCAGCATCTGCCAACGCGAACAGCCCGACATCTTCCCGGCCTCAACGACTTCAGGAGAGACCTTCTTAAGGCCAAGTGTCGTCATCAGGATCATCGGCGGGATCGCATAGATGATCGTTGCAACCGCGCCCGCCGTCGGGCCCACCTTGAAGAAAATCACGGCTGGAAGAAGGTAGGTAAAGAACGGCAGCGTCTGCAGAACTGAGAGGATCGGCTTGATCGCCCTGTCCACCCACGCATACTTCCAAGCAGCAATCCCGAGGCCCAGTCCAACGACGAAGGCGAGAGGTGCTGCAACCATCAGCACCGACATCGTCTCCATCGCGATCGTCCACTGGCCGATCAGGGCGGTCCAGACAAAGGTGCCGCCCGCCAAGGCTGCCAATCGCCAGCCTCCCAGATAATACCCCAGCACAGTCGCCGCAGCGGCAATCGCACTCCATGGGATTTGTTCGAAGTTCGGCCAGCGTCGTTTGCCGTAAAGCAGGTTGGCCGTGGTATCGAGCATGAATTGCAAAGGCCCTTCCGCGAACCAGCGGGTCAGTTTTTCAAGCCCCAGATCTGTGCGGATAAAGTTGAACGCCGCATCAAGCCAGAGGGCAAAGGGCGGTATCCAGCTTTCGGGCAAGCGGTGCAACCAACTGGGTAAGATCCCCGCATATTGCAACGCTGTCAGCAGAACGGCCAGGCAACCAAACCAGATAGCGATGGTCGATGCCGTCAGCTGGTTGGTCGCCGGGGAAACTGCGTTGGTGGTGACGCTCGCCATCAATCCGCTCCAACCAGAACCCTGAGCGCCTCCTGACGCGACATGGCTCCAATAACCTGCTCTCCATCTTGAACCGGTATGAATTCTCGGGTTTCGGCCACAAGCCGGGCTGCGAGGTCGTGGATCGTCGCGCGTGCGGAAACGGCGTCGCCTTCCCCGGTTTGATCAGCCTTCGCGAGCACGCTCGCATGAACGACCCGCGACTTGTCTATGTCTTCAGTGAACTTGCGGACATACTCAGTGGCCGGGTTCATGACGATCTGGTCGGGCGTATCGCATTGCTCAATCACACCGTCCTTCATGATGGCGATCCGGTCCGCAAGGCGCAGAGCCTCGTCGAAATCGTGGGTGATGAAGACAATTGTCTTGCCAAGCATTTCCTGCAGACGCAGGAATTCATCCTGCATTTCCCGGCGGATCAGGGGATCAAGCGCCGAAAAAGGCTCGTCCAGGAACCAGATGTCGGGCTCGATCGCGAGACTTCTGGCAATGCCGACGCGCTGCTGTTGTCCACCGGACAATTCGCGCGGAAAATAATCCTCGCGTCCTTCCAGTCCGACCAGCTTGATCACCTCTAGCGCACGGGCGCGGCGCGTATGCCGATCCTGCCCACGCATCTCCAATGGAAAGGCGACATTGTCGAGAACCGTGCGGTGCGGCAGCAAGCCAAAGCTTTGGAACACCATACCCATCTTGTTGCGGCGCAGGTCGATCAGGTCTTTTTCGGGCAGCTCCATGATATCCTGACCATCGACCTCAATGGTCCCACCGGTAATATCATGCAAGCGGGAGAAACAGCGCACCAGTGTGGATTTGCCCGAACCTGAGAGGCCCATGATCACCAGCATCTCACCCTTGCTCACGTCGAGGGAGACATCTTTCGCACCAGCGATGTAGCCATCCGCCCGGATTTCATCATAGCTCCGCCCCGCGGGCATCTTCGCAAGATACCCTTCAGGGTCGTTGCCAAAAATCTTCCAAACATTCTTGCAGGAGATCACCGGTGCGTCAGTTGTCATTATGTGTCCCGCCGTTTCGGTCTGGTGAAAATTCTGTCTCGGGCTGTACATCAAATCAAGTCCGCTCCTTACAGCCATTAGCGAAAAGCCCCGCCCGCGATACGGACAGGGCTCATTCTTTTGCTTTTCAGAGGCTTAGTTCAGCCAGGTCTTCCAGACGTCCTCGTTAGCCTCCAGCCATTCAGCTGCCGCTTCATCCGGTTCCAGCTCGTCCACATCCACCAGACGCGCCATCTCGGCGATCTGCGGGTTGGTAAAGCTGATCTTTTCAAGAACCGCGTAAGCTGCTGGCCACTTTTCTTCCATGCCTTCCCACGCCGCTTTCTTCAGGTAGCCGTCCGCCGGGTTGCCACAGTCGTAAAGCGCATCCGGGTTGGGCCCCTTGGCGGGGTCTTTGTCGCATCCGTCTTCCCAGGTTGGGAATTCCACGAATTCGCCGGGCCAGACGGCCTCTGCAAAATTCGGTGTCCAGTTGAACACCACAACCGGGCGCTTGTCCGCTTCGGCGGCGCCGATTTCGGCCCAGAGTGCCGCGGCAGAGCCCGCATTGATCACTTCAAAGTTCATTTCCAGCGCCTCGACACGCTCTTTCCCGTGCTTGAGCCAGTCAACCGGCCCATCGAGATAGCGGCCTTTATCACCAGTTTCAGCCGTCGCGAAGAGAGCTGCACAGTCATTCAGCGCCTTCCAGTCTGGCAGACCCGGGCAAGCGTCCTTGGTCCACATCGGGTACCACCAGTCCTCGCGGGTCACGGCGTCATGATCACCCACGTCAACGATACCGCCTTTCTCCATAGCGGCACGGAAAGACGCACCAAAGGCACCTTCCCAGACTTCAAGCTCAAGCGTCACGTCACCGAGGCGAACCGACTCGTAGACCGCCTGGCTGTCTGTCGTCACAAATTCCACATTGTTGCCCATCTCCTCGAAGATTTGGCCAACGACATTGGACATCACGATCTGAGACGACCAATTGTGAATTGGGATCACAATCGGATCAGAACTATCGGCTGCAAATACTGCAAATGGTGCGACGGCAAGCACGCCAGCGGTAAGCGCTGTTGTCATTTTATTCATTGAACTTCTCCCTGTTCAGTGAGCGCGGTGCTCGGCATCCCTTACCCGCCCTCTTTATATGCAGTGTCACCGAGCGTGTGGTGTCGGTGTACGACTGTCTACAACACCCTCTCATATTTTTCCTGTGGATCAAGTATTTTTCTTTCCAGTACCTTTGATAAGATTTTTTTACTGCCAGTAATGCTGTTCAAATCCGGACGAAATGTCCGATTTGCATAGCTTACAGTCGGTAAGCCATGCGACTTTCAGGGGGTGTTTGCAGGATAATCGCGAAAAGGAGTCCGATTCTATGCGCTATTCCGGTTTTCGCGTGATCAAGGAAGCTCTGACAGGTCATAAGGGATGGAAACCCGCCTGGCGGACCCCTGAGCCCTTGGACAGCTATGACTACGTGATCATAGGTGGCGGAGGGCATGGTCTAGCCACTGCCTACTATCTTGCTTCGGTTTACGATCAAAAGCGCATCGCCGTGCTTGAAAAAGGCTGGATCGGCGGCGGGAATGTGGGACGAAACACGACAATCGTCCGCTCCAATTACCTGCTGGATGGAAACGAGCCCTTCTATGAATTCTCGCTGAAGCTCTGGGAAGGCCTTGAGCAAGAGCTGAACTACAACGCGATGGTGTCTCAACGCGGCATCCTGAACCTCATCCACACCGACGCGCAGCGCGACGCCTTCATCCGGCGCGGCAATGCGATGATGCTGAACGGTGCAGATGCCGACATGATGACCACTGAGCAGATCAAGGCGCGCTACCCTTTCCTGAACACCGATAACGCGCGTTTCCCCATCAAAGGAGGTCTCGCGCAGCATCGCGGCGGGACAGTTCGGCATGATGCAGTCGCCTGGGGCTATGCGCGTGCAGCTGACAGGTTGGGCGTTGACATCATCCAGAACTGCGAAGTCACAGGCTTCCTGATCGAGGACGGCACCTGTACCGGCGTCGAGACGTCGCGCGGTACAATCAAAGCCCGCAAAGTCGCTTCCTGTGTGGCAGGCTCGTCCAGTCGGGTGATGGAAAAGGCGGGGATGCGCCTGCCGATCGAGAGCCATGTCTTGCAAGCTTTCGTTTCGGAGGGACTGAAACCGGTGTTGCCCGGGGTCATTACTTTTGGCGCGGGTCATTTCTATTGTTCGCAATCGGACAAGGGTGGCCTTGTATTCGGCGGCGATCTCGACGGCTATAATTCCTACGCGCAACGCGGCAACCTGCCAGTGGTAGAAGATGTTTGCGAAGGCGGTATGGCGATCTTTCCCATGCTGGGTCGGGCACGGTTATTGCGGATGTGGGGCGGCATCATGGATATGTCGATGGACGGCTCACCGATAATCGACCGGACCCATATTGACGGGCTCTACTTTAACGGCGGCTGGTGCTACGGAGGTTTCAAGGCCACGCCGGCGTCAGGCTACGTCTATGCCCATCTGCTGGCGCGCGATGAACCCCACCCGACTGCCACCGCCTTTCGTTTCGACCGCTTCAATCGCGGTCTGATGATCGACGAAAAGGGTGTGGGCAACCAGCCCAACCTGCACTGAAGAGACCAAAGACATGATTATCGACCACCCCCTTCTCGGTCCGCGTGACGCTGCAGAGTTTACCTATCTTGGTGACGCATCCCTCATCCACCGTCCCGACTGGGAAGCTGAAAATGCGGTGACTGAATTTACGGACTACGGCTATCTGCGGGATAATCCAGCCGGTCTGCATCGGGAGCTTTGGTTTCACGAGGGCGGCGACCGGTCCTGGCTCGTCGTCACACGAGACACGACAACCCACGAAATCACAAATGTCGAACTGGCACGGGATGTGGCCCGCCGCGAAGGACGCACGAAATGACACAATCCAATCGTCTGAGCGGTGGCCTGATCAATCGCAATGAACCGATGCGCTTTCGGTTCGATGGTAAATCATATGAGGGTTTTGCGGGCGATACGCTGGCCTCTGCCCTGCTTGCAAACAATGTACGGCTGATGGGCCGATCGTTCAAATATCACCGCCCCCGTGGTCCGCTGACCGCCGGATCCGAAGAGCCCAACGCGATTGTCGAGCTGCGCAGCGGCGCCCGACAGGAGCCCAACACCCGAGCCACGACGGCGGAGCTATTTGATGGGTTGACCGCAAAATCGCAAAACCGTTGGCCCAGTCTTGCCTTTGACGCATTGGCGATCAACGACCGACTGTCGAACTTCTTCGCCGCCGGCTTCTATTACAAGACTTTCATGTGGCCCGCTTCCTTCTGGGAGAAGGTATATGAACCTATCATTCGCAAGGCCGCCGGTCTTGGCGCGCTCTCGCACGAACCTGATCCGGATAGCTATGACAAGGGGTTCCTACATTGCGACCTGCTGGTAATTGGCGCTGGCCCTGCCGGGTTGATGGCGGCCTTAACAGCGGCGCGCGCCAATGCGCAGGTGATCCTTGCCGACGAAGACTTCCTGCCCGGGGGGAGACTGAATAGCGAGACTTTTGCCTTGGGCGATCAACCGGCCAGCGACTGGGCAACGGCGACGACTGCGGAATTGGTCGCGATGCCAAATGTGCGGGTGATGACTCGTACAACTGTGCTCGGCGCATTCGATCACGGGATTTATGGTGCGTTGGAACGGGTGTCGGATCATCTGCCCACACCGCCCGAGGGCAAACCTCGCCAGATCCTTTGGCGCATCTATTCAAAGCAGGCAATCCTCGCCGCCGGAGCAACCGAGCGGCCCATCGCATTTGAACAGAATGACAGACCCGGGATCATGCTAGCCTCGGCCCTGCGCAGCTATGCAAACCGATGGGCCGCCACGCCAGCACAACGCATTGCCATTTTCACCAACAATGATGATGGGCACCGGACTGCCGCTGACCTGCATGCGAAGGGCGTGCGGATTACTGCTTTGATCGACACCCGGCCTGACGCACCAACAAACTACGACTACGAGGTTCTGGCTGGTGCTACAGTCTCAGATACGTCCGGTCGGCTTGGTTTGTCGTTTGTAAAAGTCGCGCAGGCCGACGGCTCGGAACGCATACTGGAATGCGGAGCGTTGGGTGTGTCTGGCGGTTGGAACCCCAACGTGCACCTTGCCAGTCATCAACGTGGTCGCCCTGTGTGGCAGGAAGACATCGCCGCCTTTGTGCCGGGCGAGATGTTGCCTAACGGGATGCACGCCGCGGGCGCGGCGCTTGGAATCTTTTCCACCCATGGCGCGCTGGCAAGCGGCGTAGCCGTAGCCAAGACCGCGCTGAAAGCGTTCGGGAACACCTCACGCGCCAAGCCTCCCTCCCTGCCCGACGCCGAAGACGCGCCGATCAATATCACCCCCTTCTGGCATGTGAACGGCGCGAAACGCGCTTGGCTGGATCAGCAAAACGACGTGACGGCCAAGGATGTCAAACTGGCCCATCAGGAAAACTTCACGTCCGTTGAGCATCTCAAGCGCTACACCACATTGGGTATGGCGACAGATCAGGGCAAAACTTCCAACATGGGCGGGCTTGCGATCATGGCGGAGCTCGCTGGTAAAAGCATCCCGCAAGTCGGCACTACGATTTTCCGCCCCCCCTACACGCCTACGGCGATTGGGGCCTTTGCCGGGCGGTCCCGCGACAAAGACTTCCGCCCTGTGCGCAAAACGCCTTCGCATTTTTGGGCCGAGGAACAGGGCGCCATCTTTGTCGAGGTTGGCATGTGGCTGCGCGCCCAGTGGTTCCCCAAGCCGGGTGAGACACATTGGCGGCAGTCCGTGGACCGGGAAGTGTTGCAAACCCGCAAATCAGTCGGCATCTGCGATGTGACGACCTTGGGCAAGATCGACGTACAAGGCGCAAATGCGGCAGCCTTCCTCAACAAGATCTACTGCAACCCTTTCCTGAAGGTGCCCGTTGGAAAGGTCCGCTATGGTCTGATGCTCCGCGAGGACGGAATTGCCATGGACGATGGCACCGCCGCGCGTCTGGCTGAGGATCATTTTGTAGTGACGACCACGACTGCCAACGCTGTCGCTGTCTACCGTCACATGGAGTTCGTCCGTCAGTGTCTTTTTCCAGATATGGACGTGCAATTGATCTCGACCACAGAAGCCTGGGCGCAGTTTTCGGTTGCCGGACCGAATGCGCGCAAACTGCTGCAGAAGGTCGTCGACCCGGAACATGACATTTCAAACGAGGCTTTCCCCTACATGGCCTGCGGCGAAATTTCCGTGGGCGGCGTCCGCGGCCGGCTTTTCCGCATCTCCTTCTCGGGGGAACTCGCCTTTGAGATCGCAGTACCAACCCGTTACGGTGATGCGCTGATCCGGCGGTTGGTTGCGGCTGGCGAAGAATTTGACGCGGTGGTTTACGGCACCGAAGCTCTCGGCGTGATGCGGATCGAGAAGGGGCATGCAGCCGGAAACGAACTGAATGGGACAACGACTGCGCTTAATCTCGGCATGGGCCGGATGGTGAACAAGAAAAAGGACAGCATCGGCTCCACACTTTCCGAGCGTGAAGGCCTCAATCAGGAAGACGCGCTCAAATTGGTAGGTTTCAAACCGGTGGACGCGAACGATCCGGTCCCCGCAGGTGCCCATCTGATGACCAAGGGCACGCCTGTCGATGCCGCCCACGATCAGGGCTATGTGACCTCCGCCTGCTATTCCCCAAACCTCGGCCACCACATTGCACTCGGGTACCTAAAATCCGGTGACGCTCGCCTTGGCGAGGTCATCCGGCTGGTCAGTCCGCTAACCGGTGTCGATCATGACGTCGAAGTCGTCAGCGCCCATTTCATCGACCCTGAAGGAGAGCGCCTCCGTGTCTGACATATCATCGGAAATGAAACCCCTCACCGCTCTTGGCCGACAAGAGCCCCGCACAGACACGCACAAGGACGTAACCATGCGGGAGATGAGCGACATCGCCCTTGCCTCCTGCGCCGCTCGTCTAGGCCAGGAGGATGCCGCAGCGAAGTGCCTCGCCTCCTTTATCGGCGGCGACCTGCCCGGACCGGGGAAGATGACCGGGGACACCTTCGGGAGTTTCTGGACGGGGCCGGATCAATGGATGGTCATGGCCCAACACGACACGCACGAAGACCTTGCTGCGCAGCTGGTCGTGGCGACCAAAGGGACGGCAAGCATCACGGAACAAAACGATGCGTGGTGCTGTTTTGAGCTGACGGGCCCGCGACTGACATCTGTCTTCGAGTTGCTCTGCCCCGTGAACTTGCGTGCGTGCTCAGGTGGCGAAGCGACCAGAACCAGCATTGATCACCTGAGCTGTTTCCTGTTGGTTTCGTCGCCGGACAGGGTGCGCGTGTTTGGGCCACGATCTTCTGCCGGCTCGCTCCATCATGCGCTCCTGACAGCCATGCGAGCGGCGTTGTAAGATACGGTCTCAGACCGAAGGCACCGACAGGTTGCTTTTCACACGGAACAGGTTGATCCGATTACGATCCTCGCGCGGGGTGACGCCAAACGCGTTTTGGTAGTGATTGCCGAAGGTTTGGGCGCTGTAATAGCCGACAGCAGCCGCAACGTCCGAGATCTGATCATTGGTATAAAGCACGATTTGGCGCGCTGCCTGCATCCGCAGCTTGCGGTAATATTTTGTTGGGCTCATTCCAGTGGAATTCTTGAACGCTCGTTCCATGTGCCTCGGCGAAATCCCAATGAGACGCGCGACCTCGGCAATTGCGATCGGTTCGTCAATGTTCTGTGCAAAAACCTGAACGGCCTGCGCTACCAGTGGCGAAAGTTGTGAGCCCTCTGTGTCGCCCTTGAGCGATGGAATGGCCTGCACAACGCCTTCACGGCGCATGACTGGATGCTGGAACCAGCAGGCTACTTCTGTCGCGACACCGGGTCCGAGCTGTTGTTCGATCAGATGTAAAGAAAGATCAAAGGCAGCGGCCGCACCTGCCGCGGATACCACACCGTTGGATATTTCAATCACCCGATCCGATGACGCGTGATTGGGAAATTCTGCCTCAAATGCGGCGCTATAACACCAATGTACCGCGATCAGTGCTTTGCCGGACAGTTCCGCCCGGACCAACGGGAAAACACCGCCGCTCACTGCGCCCAGTTTCAACCCATGGCGCTGCAAGGTCCGCAGCCTTCCGGGTGATCGGTTTTTTTGAAACATCGCCGTCGGTGGAGAAAGCAGAATAAGAAGGTCCAAATCCTTCACATCGTCCAAAGCGCAATTGGGCTCAAATTCCACCCGCGCGCTTGACGGCACTTTATCCAGAGATTCAGCGACCAGTTGCCAGTCAAAAGCGGAAACGCCCGATATTTCATTTGCGGCACGCAAAGGTTCGATCATCGACGTCAGGCACGACATCGGGAAACCCGGAAAGATGAAAAAGCCTGTCACAAGCGGTTTGGTCAATGCTGTAACCCTCTCATTTGCTCGAAGTTATACTGACAGGAAAAAATATAGCAATGAGAAGAAACTTCCGTAAACTCATTACTAGACGCTGTGCAAAGCGTGGAATACGGAGGGAAACTGATGGAAATAGCAGAAGCGGTCACCGACATGGTCATGCGTCTTACCCAAGACCCTCACTCCGTACGCGCTGGGCGCGAAAAGGTTCTTGAAGTTGCGATCGGTCGCGAAGTTCGCGCGTTTCGCAAGGCGCAGGGCACAACGGTCGCAGAGTTGTCTGAAATGACCGGCCTTTCCATCGGCATGCTGTCAAAGATCGAAAATGGGAATACGTCTCCGTCTTTGTCGACTTTGACCACCCTTGCCAATGCGCTGTCAGTACCGTTGACATCGTTTTTCCGCCAATACGAAGAACGTCGCGAAGCAGTGCATACCAAGGCTGGCCACGGTGTTGAGACCGAACGTGATGGCACGCGTGCAGGCCATCAGTACAATCTTTTGGGACATATCGGAAGCAACTCCAGCGGCGTGATCGTGGAGCCTTATCTGATCGAACTAACGGCAGCGAGCGACACGTTCGAGACATTTCAACACGGCGGCATAGAGACGATTTACATGCTGGAAGGTGCCGTAGATTATCGGCATGGCAATGAAATCTATCCACTGCGCCCGGGCGATACGCTCTTCTTTGACGCCGATGCACCACATGGGCCGGAAAACCTGGTGGAGCTTCCTGCCAGATATCTGTCTGTCATTTCCTATCCACAAACCAACTAGCCCGGTCGTCTGTTAAGGCCGCCCGCTTCGCTGATGATTGGCGGCTCAAGCTCCTTGGCCAGTTTCAACTTCATTGCCCGCGCGTAATCCGCGTAACCATTTGCAATCATGGCAAAAGCGCCTGGGCCCCGGATGACTTCGGTCTCGAAATACTCCAGCAAGGCGCCCGGTTCTATTCCCCGTCCCTCTCCGCTTGCGGTCTTCGGATTACCGACGACCAGCGCATTGACGGTTATGCGGTCAAAGGCTCGTGCGTAAATGCTGTGCGGTGTGGGTCCGAAATTGCTGGGCCCATCACCAGAGACATCAATCGTATGCCGCCAGCAGGAGGCCTGTTGTTGTAACAAGGCGCGCCCAAAGCCCAGTGCGGTGCCCAAAGCAGTTTTCAAACCCGCCCGGACCTTTCGATGGTTTTCGATGCGCGCAATGGCACCATCCAACGCTGACACGCTGTCGAGCTGCGTCCAGGGCAGGATCACATACTGGTGGTTCTGCGAAGACCATTCAAAGACAGCAAGAACAACGGGTTGCTCTACATCCGCAAGAATTGCCGCCCGGATTTCAGGATGACTAAGTGCAAACGCCAGGCCGGTGACCTGCTGCTGGTACTCAACTCCATCAACGGAACCCGACACATCAAGCGCCAGTACCAGTGCTTGCCTACAGGCCCACGCCGGCGTTGTCAGTGTCAATGCCGCAAGTAGAGCGACCCACGTAAGACGCATGGATCACACCCGTCGCATCGACGTCACCCGGAAAGCGGTGGTTCTGTGTCCAGATCGGGGAATACTCCGGGACTGGTAGGCAGGCCATCATCGAACTTGCTGAGATAGTCCAGCATCATGGGGCGATTGTCGATGAACCCTTTGTAGGTGGCCAGTTCCACTGGCAGATCGCGCACGACACGGTGCAGTCGGCGGCCCCATTTGGGGATCGTGACGAGATCCTGAAATGAGATCAGATAGCAGCGGATCGGAAACACCAGCGCGTTGGACCGTGGCAAACGGAAAAAGGTCTGCAACTCCACCCGCAGATGCTGTTTGGCCCCTAGGTTCTCGGGCGTCAGCGTGGTCTTCTGGATGCCCCATTTGTGGTAGTTTTCCGGGCTTGTATCCAACAAAGGATTCACCGTCATCGTCCAGTTGAGCCGCCGTGCGGGCGCACCCTGCTGGACGTTGAGCAAGAATTTCAGCGCCCGTTTGAATATCCCCATCTCATGCGCCAAAGGCACCGGAGCATGCCATTCAAAGAAGTTCATCCCGATGTCAAAATCCAGCGACCAATCCGCTTGGGTTGTCACCATGCCCGCATCCATCCACAGCATCTCATCGCGCTGGTCAAGAACGCAGAAATCGCCCTGCGCCTGCCGCGTGATGTACTCCATTGGCCCATAGGGCAGCGTCGTTTCGTCCAGAAATGTGAAGGTGTCGTCAATGCCCAGCGGCTTGTTGATCCAACGCCAATGATTGCCGTCACGGTGCAGCTCGAACAGATCAGGATAGTCCTCGGACTTGCTGACCATAATCAATTCCAGCAAATCCCAGCCCGCCAGCGTCATGTGCGGCAAGGATTGGCAGCGCAAGGGATCATCCGCCAAGACCAGCTCGCGGTCCTTCATTTCTGAGACGTAATGCTCGTCGACATCAAAACGCATCTCATAGACAGAACCTTTCGGCCCACCGCGATGCTGCTCCATATTCACCGAATACATGTAACTGTCTTCGTGGAACGGGAAGGGGAAGCGCTTGATCGCCCAGTCCGAATTATAGAAGGAATAGTCGTCGCGGAAGGTCTCTTCGTTGAACTGAATGGTCATCTGTCAAGCTCCAGAGATTTGCCAACAAAGCGGCTGACACAGGGCATTATCTTGCTGCCGTCGGCGTGTTGTTCGTCGTCCAGCCAGTGATCGCGGTGGACGAATTCACCGTCGTAGGAAACGACATTCGTCTCACACTGCCCGCAGGCACCGCCCCGGCACAGGAAGGGCGCTTCAACGCCCGATCTTTCGATCGCTTCCAGCAGGCTTTCGTTTTCGCCGACCTGAATCGTCAGGTCGGATTTGCACAGACGCACCTCGAACGGTTTGCCCGGTGCCGGTGCAAGGAACTCCTCCGAATGAACCTGTGCGTCGGGCCAACCTGCACTTTCGGCGGTGGCGTGAATCCAGTCAATCATACCCTTAGGCCCACAGACGTAGGCATTGGTGCCCAGGGGCTGGCCATCCAGCAGATCCTCCAACGGGATCGCCTCACTCTTGTCGTCGTAATAGACATGCACCTTGTTTGGGAACTTGTAGCGCAATTCGTCCACGTAGCTGCCCAGCGCTTCGGTCCGCACCGAATAATGGAGTTCCCAGTTGCCATTCATGAGCTCTAGCTGAGCGATCATCGACAGGAAGGGCGTGATGCCGATCCCACCGGCGAAAAACAGATGCTTGCGCGCCCGCAGATCAAGCGAGAAGAGATTCACGGGATAGGTAATAGTCATCTCGTCGCCCACATTCACGCGGGTATGCATGAAGAGCGAGCCACCACGCCCATTGTCGTCGCGGCGCACCGAAATCGCATAGGTCGATGTATCCGATGGATCGGACATCAGCGAATAGGGGTTCAGACGGGTGCGTCCGTCATCGTTCATGGTGACAACTGTATGCGCGCCGCCCGAAAAGGTCGGGAAAGGCTTCCCGTCCCGGCGTTTGAACTCGAACCGCGTCACGAGGTCGTTCAGCGGCACCACGGCGCTTACGGTAACGGGGATCTGCTCTGCCCCCGGCTTGGCCTTTTGCGGTGCTGCACTCATGAATACAACTCCTGAGGCTCAGGGATATTGCCGTGATCCTCAGCGTCGACGCGCACCCCCTGATAGGCGGCAAGGCGACGCGAATAGTGGTCACGCACAAATAGGTGCAAACCGCAGTGCGCGCATTGGAACGGATCGTGCATCACGTCCTCAGTGATTCCTTTACAATGCACGCATTGCATGCGCCGCGCGACTGAGCCTCGGTGTTCTGTCTGGATCGAGGTATGAGGGATGCCCGCCTGCATGGCTTCGTTCTGGGCCTGCCCCATCAAACCTTCAGTGCCCGCCAAATAGACCTGAAGCCCCTGATGCGCATTGGCCAGTACGTGACGCAGGCGCTGCACCGATGCTTCGTACGACGGCCCTTCATAAAACTGCGCGGGTTTCAGCGCCCTGAGCTTGGTCGTGTAAGTCTCACCCGTGCCCTTTGGAATGTAGATGATGTGACTCTTGGCCATCAGAACCGCGTCCTGCACAGCGAGATCCAGAATAGCCTCGGCCCCTTCGGCGTCAGCAATCATCAGATGCGCCTTTCCCGGTCGCGAGGTCAGAGTACCGTAGACTGGCCGGCTTATGATGCTTTCCGGAAACTGGAACTTCGACATAGCGTAACTTCTCTTCCTCGCATGGTGCAGAAAACCGCGCGCCTTTGCCCGGGCACCGTTCTCAGGTTCAACCTTTGGCGGTGCGGATCGCCTTATCCTTGTCATAGAACGGCATTTCTTCCGCAGTCGCATCAAGTTCCGTGCCGTCTGGCTGCTTGACGGTCAACTTGGTACCCGCCTTGGCGACCTCCGGGCTAAGGCGCGTGATGGCAACAGAATAGCCATTCAGCTCAGAAGATAGGCCGTAGGTGATGACCCCTACATCCTTACCATCCTGCAAGACACGCGCATGCATTTCCATCTGGTCCATTGCGTCGCCCGACAACTGAACACCGTAGATCTTGAACCGCTCCTTGCCTTTCATGGCGTAGTGGTTCTCGGCCCCGATGAAGCCTTCCTTTCCGGGAGAAACGGTAAAGTCCAACCCAAGCTCCCAAAGGCTGTCGCCTGCTGGTGAGCCATCCTCGAAGGGGAAGGTTTCCGAGTTGTCGCCCGGGTAGAACAGCAGGTAGCTTTCGATACGCAGCATGTCGAGCGTGCTGAATTGGGTCGGGCGGACGTCATCGCCACCCTTCTCAAGGATCGTATCCCAGATGTGCACCGCATCCTTAGCACGGCAGAAAACCTCGTATCCACGCTCGCCAGTATAACCGGTTCGCGAGATCATCACGTCACACCCATAGAGGCGGGTCTGCATTAACCCGAAATAGGCCAGATCACGGATGCCCGGCACATCCTGTGCCAGAATGTCGACGGCCTTGGGACCTTGCAGGGACATATCATGCAAATCGTCGTCAAAGATCACAGAACAGTTTTTGCCCGCCGCCACCGTGGTTAGCTGCTCCATGCCGGTGCCAGTACCATGTACAACGAGCCAAGAGTTTACCGCGATGTGGTAGATGATGCAGTCATCCACAAACAGGCCACGGCTATCGAGAATTGAGGCATAGGTCGAACGACCCGGTGCGATCTTTTCGACGTTACGAGTTGTGACCCGGTCGATGACGTAGGCCGCGTCTTCTCCGACCACATGCACTTTCTTGAGACCCGACACGTCCATAAGACCAGCCTTCGTCCGGATCGCTTCATAGTCTGCCTTGGCGCGCTCGGGCGTATGGTCATAGAACCAAGCCGTGCCCATGCCATTCCAGTCTTCGAGCTCTCCACCGATTTCGGCATGGCGATGTGCTAGCGCGGATGTTCTCCAAAGAATAGCCATCTCGGCCCCCTGTTCGTTGTCATTGTTCTGTCATGTGTCCCGCCGCATACAAGACGCTTCCCACGAAAAAATCAATACTGGTATGCAGAATATTTTCCTGGCAGGCAAAAAATACTGTGCTCGCCCGCCGTGTCAAAACCCCATTACTTCGCAACCGCAGGATAGGATTGTTGACAGATCAGGTCCAAATATTCATCTTTAGTGAAAATTTTTAACTGACAGGCAATGTCGCTTGAAACCAAGGGAGTGAAAAAGTGGATGGCAATCTAAACGCATTAACGACGGTGTTCACCGAATTTTATTATTGGGTAACGGTCGTTTTCATGTTCCTGATCCACGTCGGATTCTGCATGTACGAGGTCGGCGCAAGCCGTCGCCGCAACCACATGCACACCCTCATGAAAAACGTGATGGTGATTCCCCTGGTGACCGTGACCTTCTTCTTTTTCGGTTGGTGGATTTACTGGGCGTTCCCAATGTTTCCGTTTTTCGGCGGCCTCGATCTCGAAGCGGGCGCGGCAAACCTGCCGTGGGCCGAAACCATGGGTCCGAACGCGGCAGACCGCATCACTGGCGTGTTCTGGGCGGCGTTTCTGCTGTTTTCCTGGACAGCGGCCTCCATCGTTTCCGGGTCGGTCATCGAACGTATCAGGTCATCAGCCTTGTGGGTACATGCTGTTCTCATCGGGTCGGTCTGGTGGATCATCGATGCAGCGTGGGGTTGGCACTATGGCGGCTGGATGGTCCAGTACCTCGGCTATCATGACGCATATGCATCCGGCGTGATCCACGCAATCGCGGGCGGCTATGCGCTTGGTGTGATCACGGTTCTCGGTCCACGTATCGGGAAATTTGCGGACGACGGTACGCCGCGCGATATTCCCCCGCACAACCCGTGGATGCTGACCATTGGTATTTTCTTGATCTACACCGGCTTCTGGGGCTTTTACGCGGCTTGTAACGTGCCTGCGATCTCACCTGAGGCGATCGGCGGCCAGATCACTGGCGATACCTGGACGGCGACAAACATCTACCTCGCTCCCACATCGCTTTCCGCCATCACATTCAACTTCCTGATGTCGTTGTCGGGCGGTTTGATGATGGCCTACGTTGTGTCCCGGGGTGATGCATTCTGGACCTTCTCCGGTGGTCTTGCCGGCGTTATCACGGCCTCGGCTGGGAACGATCTTTACCACCCGATCCAGGCAATGCTGATCGCTGCTGCAGGTGTCTTTATCGTCTACCGCTTGCACTACTGGGTCGAAAAGCGGTTCAAGCTGGACGACGCGGTTGGCGCGGTTGCAGTGCACGGATACGCAGGCGTCGTTGGCCTGATCATCTCGGGCTTTGTCCTTTGGGGCGCACCCTCTTCGCCCTATGAAGGCTATGCAGCCATCAACCCGCTGGGTCAGACGTTGGGCGCTGCGATCATGTTCCTTGGATTGGGCTTCATCCCGGCGTTCGTTGTCGCCAAGATGCAGGCAGCAGCTGGTGTGCTGCGCATTCCTGAAGAAGTCGAACTCCAGGGCCTCGATTACGCGGAGCACCATGCCTACGAAGATGCGCAGGCAGAGATCATCGCAGCCGATAAGGAATTTCTTGCAAACAAAGTTACACCAGCGGAATAAGGAGATACGATATGTCTACAATTGGATATGAAAGCTGGGCCGTGGATATGGCCGACGTCGGGCCAATCTACCCTTTTCAGGGATCGGAAGTTCTCATGGTCATTGTCGGGGTGATTTTCTGGCTGGTGTGGCACCGCATTCAGTTTGTGCGGGAAGGACAGCACCTTGAAGAAGCGCGCCAACAGGCATTGGATCACGAGCGAATCCAGCGCAGTGTCGAAAGGTATTGATGCTGTAAGATGATCTGAAGCTAATGGCGGGCCTATCGGTCCGCCTTTTTATTTGCCTGCGGTGAAAAATTTATTCCTGATGGTTGTCCCAAGTCAAAAAACCCGCTAGCGTCGATTTACCAGAATAATGCACGGAGAACCTACCCATGTGTGGCATCGTCGGACTTTTCCTAAAAGACAAATCGCTAGAGGCTGAACTGGGCAATCTGTTGACCGACATGCTGATCACCATGACTGATCGTGGACCAGATAGCGCGGGTATCGCCATCTATGGCAGCGAAACGCCGGGCAAGGTGAAATACACCGTCCAATCCGCGTCGCCCGAGGCTGATTTCGCCGGTCTGGCAGAGGATCTTTCCAAAGAACTGGCGTCTGAGGTGAGCGTAACGGTTAATTCGACCCATGCGGTGCTGCATGTTGATTCCCAAACAGCCGGAGGTGTCCGAAACGCGCTGGCCGCTGTCAGACCGAATGTCCGTATGATGAGCCGCGGAGAGACCCTCGAAATCTATAAGGAAGTCGGCCTGCCCAAAGACGTGGCATCGCAATTCGCAATCTCGAATATGTCGGGCACCCATGGCATCGGTCACACACGCATGGCTACCGAGTCGGCTGTAACAACAATGGGCGCACACCCGTTCAATACCGGCGATGATCAGTGCCTTGTTCACAACGGGTCGCTATCCAATCACAACTCTCTGCGCCGCAAACTGCGCCGCGAAGGGATCCACATTGAGACAGAAAACGACACAGAAGTGGGTGCCGCCTATCTGACGTGGAAAATGCGGGAAGGGGCGACTTTGGGCGAAGCTTTGGAAAGCTCGCTGGATGACCTCGATGGCTTCTTCACTTTTGTCGTAGGCACGAAAGACGGGTTTGGCGTGGTCCGCGACCCGATCGCGTGCAAACCAGCGGTTATGGCGGAAACGGATCAATACGTGGCCTTTGGCTCGGAATACCGGGCGCTTGTGAACCTGCCAGGGATAGAACACGCGCGCGTTTGGGAGCCTGAGCCCGCGACAGTCTATTTCTGGAGTCACGACAGCTCACCAACAACAACAGAAAAGGCCGCCTAAGATGCAGACGCTCGATTTGCAGGAAATTGGTCTGCGTCAGGTCAATGAGACGCTCCATGCACAGGCAGACAATACCAACCAGACCGCATGGGAAATCGTGAATCCCAAGGGCGCACATGCGATTGCTTGCGGACTGAATGCTCCGATCGAAGTATCGGTGATGGGATCAACGGGCTACTACTGTGCCGGCATGAACCAGCAGGCCACCGTCAACATCAAAGGCTCTGCCGGACCTGGAACGGGTGAAAACATCATGTCTGGCAAGATTGTCATCGACGGTGACGCCAGCCAGTACCTAGGCGCGACAGGCCATGGCGGCATGATTGTTGTTAAAGGCAATGCTTCGTCCCGCTGCGGCATTTCCATGAAAGGCGTCAACATCGTGGTGCAGGGTAATATAGGCCACATGTCAGCCTTCATGGGTCAATCCGGCAATCTGGTTGTATGCGGTGACGCTGGCGATGCGCTTGGGGATAGCTGCTATGAGGCGCGGTTCTTCGTGCGCGGCTCAGTGAAAAGCCTTGGCGCGGACTGTGTGAAGAAAGAGATGCGCCCGGAACATCTCGAACTGTTGCAGAAGCTACTGGATGAGGCGGGCATCGACGCCGACCCGCAGGAATTCACACGCTACGGATCGGCACGCAATCTCTATAACTTCGACGTCGACAACGCCGCCGCCTACTGAGGATATCAGAAAATGAACAAACACGATCCAAACGGTATCCCGCATACAACGCCGCGCATGTCTGCGACCTTTACGCCCGACATAAACAGTGACATCCGTCGCGCGGCAGCAACTGGCATCTATGACATTCGGGGTGGTGGCGCCAAACGTAAGGTTCCGTCCTTTGACGATTTGCTTTTCATGGGGGCTTCCATTTCCCGTTATCCGCTCGAAGGGTATCGCGAAAAGTGTGAAACCTCCGTCACGATTGGCGGGCTACACGCGAAGAACCCGATCGAGCTGGATATCCCGATCACGATCGCGGGCATGTCGTTTGGCGCGCTCTCAGGGCCTGCCAAAGAAGCGTTGGGACGTGGCGCATCGGCGGCGGGGACCTCTACAACCACAGGTGACGGCGGTATGACGCCGGAAGAGCGGGGGCATTCCACCAAGCTGGTGTATCAATACCTTCCCAGTCGATACGGCATGAACCCGAACGACCTGCGCAAGGCCGACGCTATCGAGATCGTGGTTGGTCAGGGCGCCAAGCCTGGGGGCGGTGGCATGCTGCTGGGTCAGAAGATCTCCGACCGGGTGGCCGAGATGCGCAACCTGCCGAAAGGCATTGATCAACGCTCAGCCTGCCGCCATCCGGACTGGACCGGGCCCGATGATCTGGAAATCAAGATCCTTGAGCTGCGTGAGATCACCGGCTGGAAGGTGCCAATCTACGTCAAGGTTGCAGGCGCACGGCCCTATTACGACACCACGCTGGCGATCAAGGCCGGGGCGGACGCGGTCGTGCTTGATGGAATGCAGGGCGGGACCGCTGCCACACAGGATGTCTTCATCGAACATGTGGGCCAGCCCACGCTGGCGATTGTGCGCCCCGCTGTGCAGGCTCTTCAGGACCTCGGCATGCACCGCAAGGTGCAACTGATCCTGTCAGGTGGTATCCGCTCCGGTGCAGATGTCGCCAAGGCCATGGCACTTGGCGCGGATGCGGTCGCCATCGGCACGGCGGCCCTGATCGCGCTGGGAGATAACGATCCGAAATGGGAAGACGAGTACCAGAAGCTCGGCACGACCGCAGGCGCCTACGATGACTGGCACGAAGGGCTCGACCCTGCAGGCATCACCACGCAAGACCCCGACCTGATGGCACGTTTTGACCCGGTCGAGGGTGGGCGCAGGCTCAGAAACTATCTCAAGGTCATGACGCTTGAGGCGCAAACCATCGCGCGGGCCTGCGGCAAGAACCACTTGCATAATCTTGAACCAGAAGACCTCGTGGCGCTGACGATGGAGGCGGCCGCCATGGCGCGGGTGCCTCTTGCAGGTACCGATTGGTACCCCGGCAAACCGGGCACAACATACTGATAACGAGGGCGCGGCCAGAGATGGTACGCGCCCTTTTCATTCCTACAAAAGACGAACAACAGGGAACACACCATGGCCACAGACCTCGCCAAATATGCCAAGGACAATGGCGTCAAATACTTCATGATATCCTTCACCGACCTCTTCGGCGGTCAGCGGGCTAAACTGGTGCCCGCACAAGCCATCGCCGACATGCAAGCGGAAGGGGCCGGTTTTGCGGGCTTTGCCACCTGGCTGGACATGACACCCGCACATCCCGACATGCTGGCCGTGCCTGACCCAGAGTCCGTCATCCAACTGCCCTGGAAACCCGAAGTTGCATGGGTTGCAGGCAACTGCGTGATGGAAGACGAGGATGTCGCCCAAGCGCCCCGCAACGTCCTGCGCCGCCTGATCGATGAAGCCGCGGACGAAGGCCTGCACGTCAAAACGGGCATCGAGGCCGAGTACTTCCTGCTCACCCCCGAGGGCAACGAAATCTCTGATCCATTCGATACGGCTGAAAAGCCCTGCTATGACCAGCAAGCGGTAATGCGCCGCTATGACGTGGTCCGTGAGATCTGCGACTACATGCTGGATCTTGGTTGGGGGCCTTACCAAAACGATCACGAAGATGCGAATGGCCAGTTCGAGATGAACTGGGAATTCGACGATGTGCTGAAAACTGCAGACAAGCACAGTTTCTTCAAGTTCATGACAAAGAGCATTGCCGAAAAGCACGGCTTCCGCGCGACCTTCATGCCCAAGCCCATCGAAGGGCTGACCGGGAATGGCTGCCACGCCCATATCTCTGTGTGGGACGCACCAGGCGACAAAGCCAAGACCAATGTTTTCGCTGGCAAAGGCGAAGGCCAAACTGGCGAAGTCGGCTTGTCCGAACGCGGCAAACACTTCCTTGGCGGCATCATGAAACACGCCAGCGCGCTGGCAGCGATCACCAATCCCACGGTCAACAGCTACAAACGCATCAATGCGCCTCGCACGATGTCGGGCGCCACATGGGCCCCCAACACGGTGACATGGACCGGCAACAACCGAACGCATATGGTACGCGTCCCCGGCCCTGGCCGGTTTGAGCTGCGCCTGCCTGACGGAGCGGCGAACCCCTATCTTCTGCAGGCTGTGATCATCGCGGCGGGTCTCTCTGGCATTCGTTCCAAGGCTGATCCGGGCAAGCGCCACGACATCGACATGTACGCCGAAGGCCACAAGGTGCGTGGTGCGCCCAAGCTGCCTCTGAACATGCTCGACGCATTGCGTGCCTACGACAGGGACAAGACGCTCAAAACAGCGATGGGCGAAGAATTCTCGTCCGCCTATCTCAAGATGAAAATGCAGGAGTGGAACTCCTACGTTTCGCATTTCTCTGAATGGGAACGCGCGAACACACTCGATATCTGACACCAAAAGCGGGCACCGCCCCGCTCTGCGAGGCATGCGTAGGGCGGGAACAATCCCGCCCTTTTGCATTCAACAAGGAAAGCACCATGACGAAGAGAATCGCAGTTTTGGGCGCTGGCCCATCCGGCCTCGCGCAGTTGCGCGCCTTCCAGTCTGCCAAGGAAAAGGGAGAAGACATTCCGGAGATCATTTGCTTTGAGAAACAGAGCGATTGGGGCGGGTTATGGAATTACACCTGGCGCACCGGCCTCGACCAATACGGAGAGCCGGTGCACGGCTCCATGTATCGGTATCTGTGGTCGAATGGCCCCAAGGAGGGACTGGAGTTTGCCGACTATTCCTTCGAGGAACACTTTGGCAAGCAGATCGCCAGTTACCCGCCACGCGCCGTGCTTTTCGACTATATCGAAGGTCGCGTGAAACGCGCGGGCGTGCGTGACTGGATCCGCTTTGAGACGGCAGTAAAGCATGTGTCCTTTGACGATGGAAAATTCACTGTCACTGTCAGGGATTTGCCCGGCGACAGGCTTTATTCTGAGGAGTTCGACCACGTCATCTGCTGTACTGGTCACTTCTCCACGCCAAACGTGCCCCATTTCGACGGGTTCGATAAGTTTCCTGGCCGCGTCCTGCATGCCCATGACTTCCGCGATGCGGTCGAATTCAAGGATCAGGACATCCTGATCATCGGGACAAGCTATTCGGCCGAGGACATCGGATCGCAATGTTGGAAATATGGGTGCAAGTCCGTCACTGTCAGCCATCGCACCGCTGCAATGGGGTACGACTGGCCAGACAACTGGCAAGAAGTGCCGTTGTTGACGCATATGGAAGGCAAGACAGCGCACTTCAAGGATGGCACATGCGAAGAGGTTGATGCGGTCATTCTATGCACCGGATACCAGCATCATTTCCCCTTCATGGATGATGATCTTCGGTTGAAGACCACAAACCGGCTGGCAACCGCAATGCTTTACAAGGGCGTGGCCTTTGCGCCGAACCCTGCGCTCTTTTACATCGGTATGCAGGATCAGTGGTTCACCTTTAACATGTTCGATGCGCAAGCCTGGTGGGCACGGGATGTGATCATGGGCAAGATTTCCCTGCTCGACCGCGCAGCGATGGACGCTGATATCGCCGACCGTGAAGCCCGCGAGGACGCGGGTGAGGATGACTATGACGCAATTTGGTATCAGGGCGACTATGTGAAGGAATTAATCGCTGAAACAGACTATCCGGATTTCGATCTCGAAGGCGCCTGCCAAGCCTTCAAGGCATGGAAAGGTCACAAGAAGCAGGGCATCATGACGTTTCGCGACAACGGTTATAAATCCGTGATCACCGGGACCATGGCGCCCAAACACCACACGCCATGGAAAGACGCGCTGGACGATAGTCTGGAAGTCTATCTGCAGAACTGAGTGCGGCTTCTCGTTTTTCAACACAGCGCCGGAGAGCCCCCGGCGGCTTTCGGCGCGCATGCCTTGGCGGCTGGCGACAGCGTCGAGATCGTCCGCTTGTTCGCCGGTGACACCATTCCGTCCTTTGAAGCTTTCGACGCCCTGTTGGTCATGGGCGGACCGATGGACGTATGGGAAGAAACCGCTCACCCCTGGCTGGCTGGTGAAAAAACGGCGATCGGTGATTGGGTGCAATCGGGCAATCCATTTCTGGGTATTTGTCTTGGCCACCAGTTGTTGGCCGAAGCTTTGGGCGGCAAATGTGCGCCCATGGCCAAGCCTGAAATCGCAGTAAGCGATGTATCCCTCGCCAATGTGATTGGTGATCCGCTATTGAGCGCGCTGCCCAGCCGCTTTGCTGCATTGCACTGGCACGGTGTCGAAGTCGTCTTGCCGCCGACAGGCGCCACGATCCTTGGTGCCTCGGAGAATTGCGCCAATCAAGTGATGCGGGTGGGCCCAAAGGCATGGGGCGTCCAGTTTCACCCCGAGCTTGAACCCGGGACCGTCACGCAATGGATGCGAGATCCCGCAAATGTTGCCTGTGCGTCAGAATGGCTGGGCTCAGAACAGGCCGCGTGGGACTTCGTGCGGGCCGCCGAAGCACAAGCTAGCCACTTTGTCGCCCGCTCCGCCGCGCTTTATGCCGCGTTTCGAGCGCTTGCCTAAGGTCGGGTCGCGCGCAAAAAGATTAGGGTCTGTCCCAACCCGCCTTTGTCCTTAAGCGACAAACTCACGTCCTGCCCGCCAAGCTGTCCTGTCACCTGATCGAAACTGTCGGGGTGATTGACGCTCGTCGCCTCTTTGTGCAGGCCATCGTCAACACAGAGCGCTAGGTCTTCGACCATCTTTCGAAAACTGCGCTGCGCCTCATCTGCCCGGTAGTCGAAGACCCAATAACAATCGATGGAAACCGAACCGCCAAGAACCTTTGAGGAGGAACAAGTCGCGGCTCGTTCGTTCACCGTTGGGGCACCTTCGCCCTTTGCGAAAGCTGTAAATTCCTCACAAGGCTGGGCAGCTGCCGTGTTCGCGAGCAATCCCAACGCAAAGCCAAATGCCGCCGTCAACCGCGTCACAAGGCCTCTCCGACGCGCCAATCGGGCACGTCATTCACCAGCATCAAGGCCGCACGTCGCACCGTTTTGCGCAACACCTCGAAGTCCGGTCCGAGATGCCCACAATCCCTCAGCGCACGGTCCCATACTTCCAGCCACGTCTCTGCATCATTTTCGCGGATCGGGACATGTGCATGAATTTCGCGCAGGTCCATATGCCCATGTCGCTCGCGGTAATAGGCACGCCCCCCCATAAAGCCCGACATGAATTCCACCTGCGCTTCCCGCGTGTGGTCGAGCCCATGGCCGCGGAAATGCAACCTGTGCAGATCATGCGCGTCGGGCAAGGTTTCCATCAGATCATAGAAACGGGTCACAAGTCGACGCAGCCCTTCTTCCCCGCCGATCCTATCAATCAACGCCCGGGTCACGACCGCGGCTTGGTCTTGCCAGGATCATAAGCGGCCAGATCGGCGCGCACCTTAGCAGGCAAGCGTTTCTGATGACCATCAAGCTTGCCCACTTCGACCTGCATACCTGCCTCCGCATGGGCGACGTCTATCCGCGCCATCGCGATGTTGCGACCTAAGAGCGGCGAGCGCATGGACGAGCAGATTTCACCCACCTGCGCACGACCAATATGCAGGCAGTCGCCATGACCAACATCAACGTTACTGTCGATATCCAGCCCCACCAGCTTGCGCATCGGATGCTCCTTGCGCCGGATCAGGGCGTCGCGGCCAATAAAGTCATCCGTCTTGGACTTCAGGGGACAGGTAAAGCCAATTCCTGCCTCAAAAGGGTCCGTCTGGTCGCTGAAATCGTAGCCCGCAAAGATCAGGCCAGCTTCGATCCGCACCATATCCAACGCCTCCAGCCCCATCGGCGTCAGCCCGTGATCTTGCCCAGCGTCCCAAACGGCATCGAATACCGCGCCCGAATGCTTCGGATGACAGAAAATCTCGTAGCCCAACTCGCCGGTATACCCCGTCCGGCTCACCACGATCGGGAGCCCATCATGATCACCGATCCGTGCAGGCGTGAAACGGAACCACGCCAAATCGTCGAAGTCAGGCTGATGCGGGGCTGTCCAGACAATCTTGCGCAGAATGTCCCGGCTTTCCGGCCCCTGCACCGCAATGTTGTGCTGCATATCGGTCGATGAGCGCACCAGCACCTTCAGGCCCAGCTTCTGCGCCTGTTCCCGGATCCATTCACCGCTGTAGTCGGACCCACCGATCCACCGAAAATTGTCTTTGCCCAACCGAAAGACTGTCCCGTCATCGATCATGCCCCCGTGTTCGTAACACATGGCAGAATAGACAACGCCGCCAACCGGCAAAGTCTTCATATTGCGGGTAAAGATATACTGGCAGAGCGCCTCGGCATCAGGACCCAGTATCTCGAATTTGCGCAGCGGGGACAGATCCAGCACAACCGCTTTTTCCCGACAAGCGTGGTACTCCTTGATCGGTCCTTCGGTGGCCATGCAATTGGCCAGCCAATAGCCGTTGTATTCGATGAAATTGTCGGTGAACCGGTCGAAACGGTCATGGAAACCGGTCTGCTTGGTCATTTTGGGCTCCGCATCAGGGGTAGGCCGATAGGCCACAGTTCGCTGGAAGGTTTCCTTGCCGCTGTAGGTGCGCACGTGGATGTCGGTCGGGTTCCAGCCATTGGCCGGGCTGGTATCATCCGGACAAGCCGAAGACACGCAGATCAAATCAGTGAGCGCGCGCAACAGCACGTAGTCACCGGGGCGCGACCAAGGCTCATCAGAGTACATCACACCATGCTCATCCAACCCGGTGTTGAAGAAAAAGTTGATCGCCATCCAGCCCGCCCGCGGCGTCACCCCACGCTTGGCCAGTGCGCCGTTGAAGTTCTCTGAACAATTGATGTGACCGGGATACCCAATATCGTCATAGTATTTGGCCGAGCACGCCAGCGCGAAAGCATCGTGCCTGCCGCAGGTGTCCTGGATTACCTCCAGCAGTGGCACCATCTCCTGATCATAGTATTTAGCGTGCAGCCCGGGCATTGGATAGGCATGCTCCATCAGGGTCCGCGTGGTCGTGACGTCCAGCGCATGCTCGATGCCCTTGTCCAGTTTGCGGGCGTCAAAGCACTGAAAATCCGTGCACTGCCGCCCATCGACGTCGATGATCTGAATGTAGTCTCCTGCTTTCACGAAGTAGGATTCTGCCGTCTGTGTGTGTATCCGGACATCCGAGACCGGGTCAGCCAACGGATCGGGCAGTTCGAACCGGGCAGTCTGCCGGATCACTGCACGCCGGACGTAGATGGTTAACGGCGTCGCCGTATCCTGCGCCTCAAAATCCATGACGCCGTCAGGGTTCGGATATGGTGCCGCGATGATGACTACGCCTTCGCGTGCGGCGACAAAACTGGTTGCTTCCTGAGCGGGTGTCGAAGTTTCAAAAAAGCGGATCACATTGCATTTCGCCAAGTCGATCCCCCGAGCCTCGATCCCCAAACGCAAGGCGCGCAGGCTCTGATCCGCCTGTTGCACCAGAGCCATTAGCCCGGTCGGCCGGCCATTCGCGTTGACCCCAAGAATGCCCGGATCACCTATTCCGTCCCGACCACAGGCAACGATTTCGCAGGGTTGCCCCCCTTCGGTGTTTTCGACTTCGAGCGTGTCACCAGGCTCTACCCTGATCAGGATAGCGCCGCAACCTTCGACGACATAGCGCTCCGTCCCTGGCGGCATCGAGAAGACCCGAGGCTCAATAATCAAACTTGGTCTTGGAGGGCCCGGTACCACCTGCGGATAACGTTCGTCCAACATATTGGTCCTTCCTCCGCAGATCTCTTCCATATCTCGATAATTTGCATATGTGGAATAAAAGTTTAATGTTGAGAATATCCATTATACGACACGATGCAAGCAAAGGCCTAATGATCTTGTCAGATTCCTATTGCGCTGCCATGGAGACCGAATGAACGCGCTGACCCTTGGCTTGCTTGCCGCCCTCTGTTGGGGCATTCACGACATCACCATCCGCTATCTCAGCAGCCGGGTCCCTCTTCTGGCGGCGTTGCTGTTGGTGCTGACGGTGGGCGCCCTCTTCCAGATTGGGGCTGTAACATTGGTCGGCAGCAATTTGGCGCTGACAGCTACCTCCTTTGGCTTGTCACTCGCTTCAGGCTTCTTCTTTCTGATGGCCAGCCTTGGGCTCTACTTCGCTTTTGAACGCGGGCCCGTGCGGCTGGTTGCCCCTGTCATCGCAAGTTATCCGATCCTTTCTATCGGTTACGCAGCTGTCTCTGGCAGCACTGTCACCCTGTTTCAGGGCGCAGCTGTATTGGCCATCGTTGGCGGTGTCGGATTGGTCGCAGCTTTGTCGGAGGATGATCCGGGAACCATCCCTCCAGCGGGTCCCACAATCTTGCTCTCAACAGTTTCCGCAATAGGATTTGCGAGCACTTTCAAGTTAGGCCAGATGGCGGCGGAGCTTTCTGGCGAACTGACGACAACTTTGATCGCGCGCCTAACCGCGCTAATCCTTCTGGTGCTGATCATTTTATCTCGCCGGGCGGCCTTCTGGCCCGGCAGGGTGGCAATCCTGCCCCTGGCAATCATGGGGCTGCTGGATGGTGTCGCCCTTATCTCGGTCATTTCTGCGGCACCGCTGCCCAACCCGGAATACGCGTCTGTTGCCTCTTCGCTGTTCGGACTGCTCACCGTTGTGTTGGCTTGGGCTTTTCTGCGCGAACGCATGAGCATGCCGCAATGGGCAGGCTGTCTGATCACCTTCGCCGGTATCGGCTATCTGGCTCTTTAGAGGGTGCGGTCAGACGGATGTAAGCAGTCTCAGTTTGCCGCCAAGAACTGGCTGCGATGGCCGTTGTCGGTGCCATCAAAATAGCGGCAGCGATAATCGTCGTTCGCTTATGGCACACCACTATTCATTTGGTGATGAGAAAAGCGCCTGACCGGACGGTCGTAACATGCAAGCGGCCTCGCAAAACCAACTTCCACACACCCGTTCCTCTCTTTTTTTCAGTTAACCTTTTCAACATCGGGCAGTCGCCAGCCGCTCTCAATCCAACCTTCGGATGGACCGTACAAACGGAACAGCAAGAAGAAATCCTCCCCCGTCGGGATCCAGTTGCTTTCCAAGCCTTCCGGAGCTTTGGGCGCAAAGTAGACATCTGCTGACCCGTTCTCGTTGACCTGCATGTCCGGCAAGTCAGGGGTCGCCAATCCAACGCGGTCTCTGTCGGTGATAAACCCTTTGGTTTTCATGCTGTAGACAATGACCGACCAGAAGTCTTCAGCCGGTGTATCAGCAGGCACATTCAACCTGTATGTGTCCTGACCATTGAGCATCTGGCCATCGCTATCGGTCAAGGCACCCAGATAGAAGGTTCCGCCACCGAGATTCTTGGGGAGATAGGTCAGGTAGAAATACTGACCGGCGCGCTGGTCAATCAGAACGCCATCGTCAGACACAAACGGAAATCCCTGCGCAGCCTGTTCGCGGTTGATTGCGAATGTTCCCCAAAGCCGATCATCCCAAATCCGTGCAAATCCACCTCCTTCAGTGACAAAGATTTCTTGCAAAGTGTCGTAAGCGCACTTCAGCCCTTCAAGCATCGCCGTCTGAGTTTCACTATCCGGCACGAAAGGTTGCCCGCGAACGATCCCGATCGAGGCCAGCAGCGCCATCATCACCTTGTCCTGTTCCAGAACCGGCTCCCGCTGTATCACAGCGTTGAGATCCTCAAAGAAGGTCATATCGTAGACTGGCAGTGTATTGACCGGGTTTTCGAAGACGTCGATGAATTCGGTTGGTGGCGGGTTTTCCGCCTCCGAAAGTGGGTAAACTTTCAGTCTTTGGGCATAAGCCGCCTGATCCGCAGATGTCCCGCCATTTTTCGCGACAGGCCGGAACGCGAAGTGAATGCCATATGTATTTGATTGATGTACGAGGTATCCACCTGCAGGCACATCGCCTTCGTATCCCGGTGGCAAGAACAGATACTTGCCGCCTTCACCAGCGTCTTCCCCGCTTGTGCCCACATCGGCCAGAGGCACTTGCCACGCATTCGTGACTGTGCCGAAGAAAGCAGCCTTGTCTCCGGCAGGTGGTACGTCAATCACCATCGGACCGTCTTTGGTAGAGAGGCCAGTGAATGTGTAGGGCGTCACGTCGTTTGCAGTTAGAAACCCATGGCGCGAGTCCATGGGTTTCGACATGTAGCCTACCACGCCCGGGGCGGCCCCGGCGTCGCGCTGAAGCGCCAATTCGATGTCATACACACTTACAGCTGGCATCGCCCAGATGGCGGCCTCGCAAGCGCGGCGTTCTATCGTCGCCCGCTGTATTGCCGACATTTCGGCAGCCGCAGAACCCGTCATAAACGATGCCGCAGTCACAAATGCCGCTATCGTTGTTTCTGCGCGCAGTCTCGTTCTGGTCAAGAATCTTCCTCCGATATTTGCATTGAATAATTGCACATCCACTTTGGTACCGCCTTTCTTTTTCACGGCAATCGGTCAGGAAGGGCGTCATCGGAGTGCCTTTTCTTCCAAGGATTGATGAGCCAGCCGCATTGAGCTGAAAAGGCCGTCGCGTCAGTTCAGCCCATCGAGGCTCGAGCGCGCGCGTTGGAGATTGTATGGTGCACGCAGACCAACGCGACTATGTTTCCAACTGTCCAGAGATTCTCATCATATTCATGTCCGCAAACAGCCTCTCCTCAACACATCCCAGCAGATCGCGGAAGGCTTGCCAACTTGCTCTGTTTCTGATCGCAAGTGCGATCCTGATGTCCTGCACCTATGTTCCATTCGACGAAAATCGGACGGCTGAATTTGCACTGACAAAGTCTGAAACGCGAATGTCACGCGGGCTCGAAACCGTTATTGGAGATTTCTCTGGCGACAAAGTCTTGATGGCCCCCCTCGCGGACGGCAACGATGCGCTGGCCGCACGGTTTCGACTGATAGAAATCGCTGAACGCTCAATCGACATCAAAACCTTTCTGATAAAACCGGATACAGTCGGCGCTCTGATCTGGTTGAAGTTATACGATGCCGCAGAACGGGGCGTCAAAATCCGGTTGTTGTACGATGACGTCTTCACCAATGCGACCGATGAAGACATCGCGACACTGGATGCGCATCCGAACGTTGAAATTCGAACCTTCAACCCTCTCTCTCGAAACAGCACAACCCTTGGAAATTTCCTCTTTGACTTCAAAAGGGTAAACCGACGCATGCATAACAAAGCCATGATCGTCGACGGTGTGGTGGCGGTGATGGGTGGCCGGAATATTGCCGATGAATACTATCAGATCGCGACGAGTAACGAGTTTGCCGATTTCGATCTTTTGGTCGCGGGTGCGCCTGTTGAAGACCTGTCGGATGCCTTTGATCTGTATTGGAATGATCGCTGGTCCGTACGGCTGAAAAATCTTGCAAAAGGAGACGACCGCGAACTCAAGGCAACGCTTCAGGAATTTCTGGCGGAAAGAGCGTCGCGAGAAGTGGACGTTTATCGCAAGGCGATGAACTCCGATTACATTAATGACCTGAAGGCCGGAAGGCTCGAGCGGTTTTTGGGCACAGCTGAGGTCGTGGTGGACGACCCACAAAAACTGCGCACACCACCTGGCGACGGACCGTTCATTATCGGTGACAAGTATTACAACACGTTGTTGGCCGCCAGGGACGAGGTCTTGATCTTCACGCCGTATTTCGTGCCGGAAAATTATGGTGCGGAAGTTTTTGAGGAACTCGTTGCGCGCGGTGTCCGGGTTCGGATCGTCACCAATTCATTGGCTGCGACAAATCACGCTTATGTTCATGGTGGTTATGCGCCTTACCGGGACAGATTGTTGTCGTCTGGTGTCGAATTTCTGGAAGTAAGAGCAGATGCGCCGGAAATCCTGAACGGCGACGGGGCGCCGTTGGTGCTTCACTCAAAGCTTGCGATTGTTGACCGTGAGACACTTTTCGTCGGGTCAACGAACATTGACCCTCGTTCGATCCGGCAGAACACCGAAGTAGGCATGGTGATCCACAGCGCCGAACTCGCGCGAAGTATCCAAACAAGGTTTGACGCAATTTCTGGCGACTATGTATTCAGTGTCAAAAAGGAGCCGGAAGGCTCCCTTTCCTGGACCTATGACAATGGGCGCAGATCGGAGAGTTTCAGTAGCGAACCCGACGCATCTCTGTGGAACAAGCTTGTTGCCAAACTTGCCGAATGGCTTCCGGTCGAAAGCCAGCTCTGACTGGATCTTAAGCAAGATCAGTGTATCGACCGCAGCGTGTCGGGAGATTTTCACCGAAAGTCATCGCCTTAGAAGCGCTGTCCGACAAAGATGTACAGGAATTCTTCATCATCGTTGTTCGTCGATACGTCGACGGATAAATCCACCGGAAACTTCTTTGATACGCGATACCTCAGGCCCACACCTCCTGCGATACGATCCCCGTTATCGGTCAGAGAGCTAAAGCTTTCTCCCGTCCAGCCCATACCGCCAAAGGCCACAAACCCGAACCGGCTACCCAGTCGTTGCCGGTACTCTGCCTGCACGGAAAACAGTCGGGCGTCGTAGAACTGGGTTGGCGTGAAGCCTCTGAAACTATCTGTGAACCCGATTGAGCACTGGTCAAAGAACGGCGCGTCCGATGACGCGGCACAGGCTGATAACCTGCCCGCCACAACTTTTTCCGAACCCACAGTTCGATAGGTATCAAAATTGGCGGACGCAAAATCATAGTTGCGTGACGTGTCGGACAGGGAAAATCCACGGCTGATAGCCAAAGTTAAAAGGGACCCGTCGGTTGGATAGTCACTGTCGTCTCTGAGGTCCCATTCATAGCTCAGACCCAGGGTGCCAAGCTCTAGGTTCAGATCCGGCAGCAGATCGTCCGGGATCGGCGTGTCAGATGTTCTCAACCCGATTGTTGTGTTTAAATAACGTGCGGTGATGCCAAAAGTACTTTGAGGAGTGACCGCATAACTGAGACCGCCGTTTACCAATTCACCGTCTTGTTCAATGGGGAGTTTCAGATCGCCAAAAAAAAGATCGTAGCGAATATCCGCCTCGGCCACGGCAATATTGAAACCCCATCCGCTGTCAAAGCTCAGGTTTGCAGCCGCCCCATAAGCTTCACTTCCATTGTCCGAGCCCATGATGCCCAAACCGACAAACGATGTGTCCGCATCTGGTGAAAGCTGAAAAAGATACCCTGCGCCAAGTGACAGACCAGACCCGATTACCGGATTAGAGAAAGGAACCGGCACAGCCAGAAAAGAGCCGTTTCTGAGACCAAATTCAGTTTTTTCCTGCGTCGTGCGCACGGATGAAAAGCTGTCGTTGACGACGTCTGGATTGGCATCGGAGGTACCGCTGAAGCAGAATGCGGCAAGACATGTCAAACCTGTTCGGCCCGCGTATCCGGATCCCATTGCCACTGGTTTTCTTGCCTGCATTCTACGTGATCTGACGGGTGAATTCATCGCATAATCATACCTGCTGAAACTCAACTGAACCCCGGCATCCTCCATCCGTTTCGACATTACCACCTTAGAGGAAAACCATATTCAGATAAATAACTTAACCAACAATAATCGCACATCATTTACACTTGGGAATGTGTCGCGGGTGGTATGCAGAATGCAGATATCTGATATGGTCGTTCCGGAAGAGTGTTCTCTTTCGGAGCGAAACGAGAACACGCCCTACAACAGTAATCGGAGGAAAGTAGTCATGCAGAAATCAGCACTTCTGACCGCCGCGGTGATCGTGGTTGGCGTCGTTGTCTATAGCTTGACGCGTCCAGAGCCTACACCCGCGGAAAGACTAAGTGAGGCCGCGCAGGAAGTTGGCGATGCAACTCGGGATGCCGCTGAAGAATTGGCCGCCGTTGCCGAAGAAACAGTTGAAGCCGTGCAGGATCAGACAGAGGCAAAAGTTGACGAGATGCAAAACGACGCGGCTGAGGTCGTGGATGCAATTTCGAAGGAGCTCACAACGGCATCGGCTGACGCGCGCACGCAATTGGAAACGCTCGTTCAGGAGTGGCGGGATACGGGGATTGTCTCCGATGAAGGGATCGATTTTGACGCGGCTATCGCCGCTGTGAATGCAACGGAATTGGATTCCGAAACAAAGTTGCAAGTGAACGGTCTGCTAGAAAGCATGCGCGACCTGCCCGGCGACGCGAAAATGAAACTCGAGGCACTTGAAAACAGCCTCTGACACAGGCGCCGATCAAAGCGTATTCGTTTTCAGGAACGGAAGAGCTTCGCCGCGACTCCAGACGCGCCGTCGCTAGAGGTTCCTTTTGCAGTCTGGAACGCGATGAATGCTACCGCTTTTCAAAGCACAGAGTTAGCGCTTCTTTACCCAACGCACAGAACCATGAAGTCGCCTCCTCAAGCCGCATCGCCCAAAAGGACCAATAGCACCACGGGCACATCACCCAGGACTTCAAGAGTGTGGTTTGATGTTTCGGCCTTTGGAAGCACAAAAACAGCACCCGCCTTAAGGTGCGCCGTTTCTTGGTCTCCGGTGGAGATCAATAATTCGCCCTGCAGCACAACAGCGGTCTGATCGCGGTCAGGTATTCTATGGGAACTGGAAAACCCGCATGGCATTTCGACGTAAACGGCTTGCTGGCACGGCACTGGTGCCGACATCTTCGCGGGATCGTCACCGAAGTTGTGATCTCCCCCACGGAACCGGACCTCAGAAACTCCAAGGTATGAGGCACCGCTTTCGCTGCACAAAAGCTCTGTCGTCTTCAAAGTCATGCTCGGCTCCTTTCGCCAAGGTAATTAGGCCGTGGATGCAGTGACACCCTTTCCGCCCCTTGCGTCAACAATTGCAGGCCCTGAGCCCGGGCGCCTACACTTGGAAATCGGGCGGAATTTATTTGATGTTTTTTGCGGCCATGGCTCGGTACCAACAGGCGCGAAGCCAAGGTGTAGCGAAATAAGGAGTATTTGAAAGAAAAGCCACGACGTACTGTACTGGACGTTCTGTTCATATCAGATCTAAACGCCCTTTTTTGCCAGGGTTCCGTCCCATGGTTCTACTGGTATTTTTGGTACTTCCGGATCACTCTCATACGAGGGCGTCATGATCTGGACTCCATTCTCATTGAAAACATCCACGATGTTGCGATGCAAATCCGAGAGAATGCGTGGCAGGCTGGACCCTCGCGTTGTGAAGGCATTGATCTGATAATTGATGGCATAGTCCGCCAATTGCGACCAATACACGAAAGGCTCCGGAGATTTCTTGAGATCACGGGTTCTGTGTGCGGCCTCGATGAGCATCGCCTCAACTTTTTCCTGTGGTTCTTCGTAGCCAATTCCCACGGTCGTATGCAGGAGCAAGCCCCGGCCATCGATCTTGCGGGAGTAATTGATCACCTCCGAGTTCAGGAGTTGCGCGTTGGGAATACTGATCATCTCGTTCTTCACGGACTTTATCAACGTCTCCATCATTTTGATTTCGACCACGTCGCCGAACTGATCGCCGACCTTGATCCGATCACCAATCGTGGTGCTGCGCCGATAAATGACAAAGAGCCCGGCCATCATGTTACTGACGACGGTGTTTGATCCCAACGAAAGCATGATGCCAGCTAGAATAGTCAGGCCCTGAAAGGCGCGACTGTCAGACCCCGGGATGTAGGGATATGCAAACACGATAGCGATTGCGATGACGACGACGCGCGCAATGTTGTAGGTTGGCTTGATCCAATGTGGTTCGAATTCCTTCCACTCGAAGGTGCCCGCTTCCACGTTATCCATGAATATGCGCAAACCCATGATCAAATACCGGGTCACAATTGCGATGATGGCCAAGGTTATCAAATTCGGCACATAACCAAGGAATCCAAAGAACACATTTATCATCGGTTCCGACACATAGGTCAGAAGGAGTTGGGCAAATGGTCTGGTTTCGGCAAAGGACAGGAGTACGAATGTCAGATAGTAGTAGAGAACAAACAGATAGGCGATCCAAAGCAAAGCATTGGTGACAAAGCCGACAAGCCGCGCGACGGCTTTGCCTTTGACAACCGCCTTGGTCGCCTCCTCAACCTCGGTGAATCGTTTGGTTGTGACACGTTCGGCTAGGGCGGTCACACGATGCCGGTACTTGGCGAAGATGCCTGACAGCAAAAGAAAGGCAACAGTCCACGCAACGGCCACCAAGGCGCTTTCGACACGTGCCTCATTGGAGCGTCCCGAGCGATAGCGTTCTACCGCTTCCTGAATGGCCTCGGCGTGAAGCTCGGCCAAAACGTCCAAGCCCGTCTGTTCATATTCCGCGTCAGCAGTGGTTGTAACAGTCAAGAGCCGCCCGTTTGCAAGGACAGCGAGACCGAGTTCATTTCTCTGGACAGAAAACTCAAGCTCGACAAAATCGGGAAGTTCCGCGATCTCGAGGATTCTTTCCTCAACCTTCGCAGCTCTTTCTGTCGCAGGCAGTGCACTGAAGCCCCTGACGAAGAAAAGTGTTTCACCATCGACAACAACGGGTGCTGCAAAAACGTCGTCTCGTAGACCCTGCGCTTCGCCCGTTTCCGGGACGGTCAAGTTGTTCTCTTGCGCTTGCACGTTTTGCGCAAGTGATCCAAGGAACAATGCCAAAATACACGTGGCCAGGAACGATACTACGTGCGTCAAATTAATGTATTGCTTTGGATGCATTGGCTCCGGCCTCCGTGCACATTCCACCTGGTCGTTGGGAGCATCACCATCGTCATTTTTCCCCAACCGTTTCTTGGAACAGATGGACGTCGCGTTGCGGGAACGGAATCGAGATACCCTGTTCGTCAAATCTCTCTTTCGCCTGACCCGTGAGGTCCCAATAGACAGTCCAGTAATCTTCAGTCTTGCACCATGGGCGGCAGAATATATTTACCGAACTGTCCCCAAGTTCGCCCACAAAAATCTCGGGTTCAGGGTCGCTGAGACAGAGCTTGTGAGCAGCTACAAGTTCTTTCAAAACGCCGATGGCATGGCTCGCCTTGTCAGAATAGGCGATACCGAACACCAAATCGACGCGGCGCTCGGGAGAAGCGCTGACATTTGTAATGACATTGCCCCAGATTTTGGAATTCGGCACCACGATGATCTGGTTGTCAAAGGTTCTTATTTGCGTCGACACGACCGACATTTCGTCGACGACACCGGACGCTCCAGACACCTCGATGTAATCGCCGGTGTCAAAGGGCTTGAGGATCATGATCATCAAACCACTTGCAAGGTTTCCAAGCGTGTCCTGTAACGCAAAACCAAGGATGAATGACAAACCCCCAAAAATGGCGAACAGCGGAGTGACGTTGACGCCAAAAACACCGAGGACCACTAAAATTCCGAGAACAAAGGTCGCCCAGTATACTGAGTTGACGACGAATGTCCGTAACAGGCGCGACACTGATGGCAACCGCTCCAGTCCGCGGTGGGCTGCACGTTTGAAGATGCGGGCCAAAAACAACATTACCCAGATCGCAATAACGAAACCGGCTATCTTTAGGATGAAACCCAGCCCACCGTCCCGCGATGTGAGCCAGTTCGCGCCGAGCTTGAACAGCGTGCGTGGATCGGTTGTGCGGACTGCATCAAGACTCAGCGCGGTAATATAGACAGTGTGCTTTGCAACATCTTCGGGGGCAGCACCCTTTCTTGCCCATGACTCCAAAACGTCAGTGTAACGATCCTGAATCGAATTTTTCTCATCCGACAGGACTCCCAAACGGTCACGCAAGGCGTCTGCCTGAGCACCCCCCGTGCTGTCTATTGCAAGGTTAAGCTGCACCACGTCTTCGAGCGAGGATTTCAGATGGTCCTGCCAAACTTCCGCAAGTTCCGCCAAATCATCGGCGGTCATAGGAACCATCAGTGCGTTCAACTGCTCAAGTGTCGTTGATAAACTGGCTGGGTCCGGAGCAGGTGGTACAGCAGTCGGGCTGTTCTGAGCCGACGTGATCGAAGACAGCACGATCAACGAGATGGCAAGAAAGAATCTGGCAATTGCAGATTTCATAGCGTCTCCCGGGTCGGTTCGGAGCGTATCACCGCAAAGATGGTGGCAGCACCCGCAGTAGCCGCCACAAACGCAACCAATTCTTTATTCATGTGTGACCTCTTCCCATCAGCTTTCTCCCACGTTTGAGATGCAGGTGGGTCTGCGCAACACTTTAGCCATGCGTTTTGGACAACTCGACACGGGGTTTAGCGCATTCTTCCACCTGCAACACCATCACTTCAGAAGATCTCCGACAATGCCAATTGCGTCTACAACCGTCGAAAAATCTTCGGTCACTTCCAAGATTTCATCATCAACTCGGATGTAACGGTTTCCTTTGCCCGGCGCTTTCAACTTCCAACCATCCAGATCGCCGATGTCTTCAAAATCGAGATCCGAAGGCAGTTTGGCGCCGCGCGTGTAGCGTTTGATTTGTCCGGGCGGAATGGTTTTCACGCTCTTCCCCGGCTTATCGTCGTCAAAACCTTTTTTGTCATCTTTGTCTTTGCTGCGGTCAGCCTGGACCTGGTTGTCCTTTTTGCCTTTCCCTTTGTTGTCATTTTTTGCATGTGCAGTATCAGCACCAATGACAAGCGCTGCGATGGCACAGGCCATTGCCAACCGGATAATCTTCATTCGTCAGTTTCCACTTCATTGTATTTTTTGCGGGTTTCGACGGTTCTGGCATTTCCAGGGTCACAGGTTGAACCTGAGCCGAAGACCAAAAACCAGGGGATCATCGTCAGTAAAGCCAGGATTGTTCAGATACTGGACATCAGCCGTAAGCGCGATGTTGTCGGAAACATCAAGTCGGTAAAAAGCTTCAACCGTGGTTTGCGTGTCGAGGCTTTGATCCGTCGGGTCGGCAACTGTCACGCCAAACCCGAACAAGTCGTCATAAAACCCGGGTCGCCATATGACGCCTGCGTTGACTGCACGTTTGGCAATCGGGGCATTGCCGTCTGACCAACCAAGACGGCCGAACAGCATGACGCTCTCGTCGAGAGTCAAGTTGCCCGACAGCATCGCGCCGTGGCTGCTGGGCACACCCGCGTCGTCTCTGTCGTCCACATGGAATACGCCCAGATGGACGTTGGTGAGGTATCTCTGGTCTCTGGCGGGCGTCCAGCCGATCTCACCGTAGGTGTAAAGCTCCGAGCCACCTGGAAACCAGTCTACATCGGTGAGCGATCCATTCGCGTCGCTGACCACGCCCAACGCGTAAATCCGATCCGTTATGTATCCGCCGCCAGCAGCTCCAAAACCGGGATCGGGAATAGGAAGGACCGGGCTGAAGAGGATTGAAAAATTCGAAAAGGTCGTGCGCGGGTTCACGTAGCCAAGGATGTCTGAATAGTCGCCGGGGTCGATGCGCCCTGCCACGAAGCCTCCGTTGATGCCGGACAGGGCCTGCGACCAATAGGCGACCGACAGCGTGGAGTCCGTGTCGCTGAAGGTCGTTCCCGTGACACCCAGATACCCGATTTCACCGGCAAGACCTCCGGGGGCGATATCCGTGCCCAAACGATGACGGTTTTCTAGAATAAAGACAAAGCTGCCTGCGTTTTCGGTCCCGCGATTTAGGAGTTCCCAGTTGCCAATGATCCGCGCCTGCCCGGAAGCGGCCTCGTCCGTCCCGTTCAGACTGTCGGAAGATTTCTGGTAGAATGCCTGATAATCGAAGGACAGATTCAATCCAGTGCGTTTGGCATAAGCCTCACGTTTTTGCTCGAAAGGGTCAAAAAACCGATCCAGCCCCGGTGACCTGGAGTCTTCAAGACGCCGGAGGCGATCCTGCTCCAATTGTGCCTGCGCCGACGCGGGCCCCCCAAGCGAAGCGGTGGCTGCCGCCTCCAACTGTTGTCGTGCGCTATTCTCTTGGGCTGCCGCACCAGAAGCGACGGCAATCACTGCTGCGCAAAAAAACACGGCAGGTTTCATTCGTGACATTGCAGCTGTCCCATCGGGATTTTGTCTCATGGTGCTCTTTCTCAAGCGTGTCCCACTATTTCACATCGTCTTGTGCTTTGATCTCGGGGAGGACCGCAAAACCGCTCATCAATCCTCACAAGGGGCGATACTACTCCACCGGTGTCGTGAACTCCGGCACCCGTTTCATCGCCTCGACCATGTCCGTGCTCGTCATCAATTCGATGAAGGTGTAGTTCTTCAGAACGCCCTGGCTGAGACGGGACACATACATCGCCTGCACCATGCCGGGATCATCAGGCATCCGCACGGTGATATAGTTTTTGCCGTCGGCCATGCCCCAGAAATAGCTGATCATCTCGCCCCCCATGGCAGAGAGCGCGGCACCCATGTCCTTTTCCCTGTCGGTCGGGTTTTCGATCATGATTTGCCAGCCTTCTGGAGAGGGTTCTCCGATCCCCAGATAGTACCGGCTGCGCTCTTCTTCGGCGCTCACGGCAGTCGTGAAAATCAGCGCACCTGAAAGTGCGGACAGTAGTAGTCGTTTCATGGGTTCATCCTTTTCGGTGAACGGCCGGCGAAGAACGCTCCCTCCGCCGACCCAAAAGTCATTCCAGCGTGTTCTTGTAGAACTTGCCGTCCTTCATGATGACGCGGATGGACTCAAATCCGCGATCACGAGGAGCCGCTTCAAACCATTCCGGATTGGCGCCCAAGACCGACAAATCTTCGAGCGGGTTCCCATCTACCAACAGAATATCGGCATAGGCACCGGCTTCAATAACGCCTAACTTGTTGGGGTATGGATTGCGTTGCCCGGTAAGTTGCGCGAGTTCGCCAGCCGTCGAGGTCGCGGCAACCAGGAATGCATGGATTCCGAACAAATCGGCGAAATAGTACTTCTCGAAGTCCCGATGTGACCTTCCAAATGAGATCGTCGATAGTACCGTGTCGACGTTGTGCACCATCTTCGGTTTGTACTTCTTGATCAAAGCGACGACGTTTTCTGATCCGTCAAGATACGCTTCAAGTTTCGGCTTCACCGTCGGCATAGAAAAGTTTGGATGAGTCAAGAGTTGAGGGTCCATACCCGCAACATTCAACGACCAAAAAATACCTTCGTCAGCGATCCGTTTTACAGTGTCCTCAGTCACCATCTGGGCGTGCTCCAAGGACTTCACACCTGCATCCAGTGCCATGGAAACGGTTTCGTCGGTATAGGCATGCACGGTAACGTAGGTGTCAAAGAAAGACGCTGCTTCGACCGCTGCGGCGATTTCCTCCACGCTGTAGGCAATGGACCACAAAGGGTCGAGTTCAGAGGAAACCCCACCACCTGCCATAAGCTTCAGAAAGCTTGCACCATGCGCAAAATTTAGTCGCGAAGCCTTGCGGATTTCGTCGATGCCATCTGCGACGTAAGACATGTTGAGCCTGGAGCCCATGTCCTCAGAGATTGCGTCAAAGGACATTTGAACCGGGTTTCGCCAGTCTCCGTGTCCGGAGGTTGGCCCAATTGCTGCACCAGCCGTGTAGATGCGAGGCCCCTCAACGACGCCTTGGTCGATTAACTCGCGCAGACCGCTTCCCATACCGCCCGTATCTCGTATCGTCGTATACCCGTCATACAGGTAGTCGGCGGCGTTTTCAGTCGCGACGGCTCCGACTTGATCCCATTTGGCGGCTTGCAGCCCGGCAAATGACTGAAAGACACCCGTGGCATAGAGGTGCGTGTGGCTATCGATCAACCCCGGCATGAGCGTGCGCCCGCCGCCGTCGATCACGGTCGCATCCGGCGCGTCGATCGCGTCGGTCGAGACTTCCTTGATCAGGTTGCCTTCGACCAGAACGCTGGCGTTTTCGATCCGTGCCTCGCTCACGCCGTCAAAGACATGCACATTTGTGAACAGGGTTTGCGGCAAAGCGTCCTGCGCAAACGAGACGCTCGCCGTCAGGGCGAGCGCACTGGCCGCTACCGTGATTTTTGTGAATTTTTTCATGGGCTTCCTTTCCCTTGGGTTATCGGGGTGCGCGGGGTGGCGAGGTAATTTCACCCCGCGCGACACTCAATCGAGTGTATTCTTGTAGATCACGCCGTCTTTCATGATGAGATCGAAGTTGTTCTCGTAGTCGGTCATGATCAGGGCGTCCTCGACCGGGTTTCCGTCGACGAGCAGAATGTCGGCATAGGCGCCTTCTGTTATCACGCCGAGTGGACCCTCGGGATAGGGATTGAGTTGACCCGACAGGGCGAGCAATTCACCTGACTTCGATGTCGCCTGCACCAGCACTTCGTAGGAGGACCATTCTTCAAGGCGGTATTTGAATTCATCGTTCTGTTTGGTCAATGCCGCAGGATCCCCGATGATGTCGGTGGAAAAGGCGACCTTTTCGATGCCGTATTCCTTCAAAAGCCTCATCTGATTTCTGGATCCCGCCTGAACGGCGAGAAACTTTGGCGCGGCGAGCGGGCCGAGGACCTTAACGACAGTTTCCTCATCCAGACCAAGGTGAGAATAGAACGGCACGACCCAAACATCCGCATCCTTGATCGCCTGCGCAGACACTTCGGTCATCAATTGCGCATGGTCGAGGCTTTGCACTCCCGCTTCAATGGACCGCAGAATGCTTTCGTCATTGTAGACGTGGACCAGAACGTAGGTATCCCAGTCTGCAGCGGCCTTGACCGCAGCTTCCAGTTCTTCCGGCAGGTATTGAACCGTGTGGAGCGGGTCCACGCTGGAAGACACGCCACCGCCCGCCATGACCTTGATCTGGGAGGCCCCCAGACGCAGCGCTTCCCGCGTTGCGCGCAGAACTTCCGGGACACCATCCGCGAGAAACTCCAAATGCTGGTTGAAGAACGACGGCGAGGACCCTTCAAAGTTCGGGTGCGGTTCCGTGTAGTGCCGGTGCTCGCCATGCCCTGAGGTCTGCGAGATCACGGGGCCGGACGGATAGATGCGCGGACCCACGGCCTTGCCCCGGTCGATGGCTTTCTGAAGCCCCATCGCCGGTCCACCTGCATCGCGTACGGACGTGAAGCCGCGCAACAGCATCTTTTCCGCCTCAATCGTGGAAACGGCACCCCAGTACATCCAGTCAAAGTTGTCCCTGAGATCCGCAATCGGTTCGGTAATGGACATGTGAACATGCGCATCAATCAACCCCGGCATCAGGGTGCGCCCGCCGCCGTCGATGATCTGGGCGTTGGCGACGGCCAGAGGTTCGGTCGAGACCTCGGCAATCAGATTGTCGATCACCAGCACATTGGCATTCTCGATCCGCTCTTCGTTCACCCCGTCAAAGACATGCACATTGGTGAAGAGAATTGGAAAGCTCTCTTCTTGCGCGTCCAGGGGATTCACACCAAGTCCAGAAAAGGCAATAGCCGACAACACAGCGATGAATTGAGCTTTCGGGCGCAGATTAAGGTGTTTTTTCATTTTATTTCCCCAGCATGACAGAAAGTTGAGTACCCTTAGAGTTGAGTGTATCAAGGATTTCAAAACAACGCCCTTGCCATTTCCGGACAAAATGAGGGCTGTCAGTCCAGTAAAGATAAGCTGCAAATGAACGTCAAAATGACAAGTCCAGTATTTCCCGTCATGCAGTCAGCGTTTTTGGCAGCTGTTATTGACCGCGCTTGTGCGCTGGGAGCAGACAGGAACCAGATCTTGCGAGGCAGCCTGCTGCGCCCGGAGATTTTCGATCATGCCAGTCAACCCATACCCAGCGCCTGCGTTTACCGCGCCTCGACAAACGCGGCGCTCCTGACTGGTAATCCATTCCTGTGCGCCGAGATTGCCGAAACTTATGACTGGAGCGCGTGGTTCCATCCACCGGAAAACTTCAGCAGCACGCCCAGCCTTGGTGATCTTTTGATTGCCTGGATGCACTATGCGGAGGCCCTTCAGTTCTCCACAAACTACAGTCTGGAAATCAACGGCGCGTACGCCGTTTTCACAGGGCGACGAACGCTCGAGGCGTCTCAGCCGCCGGGCCAGGCAGATGCCTGGGATATCGTTTCCTGGTCCACCATGTTGAAAGAGTGCTTGGGACAGTCGTGGGACAAAGACCTAGTTTTTGCCCGAACTTTCGATCCCAACGCCATCCCCGATGCCTTGTTGCCATCTTCGCAAGTCCACGAAAGCGGTGCTTGGGGCCCAAGCATTTCGTTTCCGTCCATTTGGCTTATGCAAGGGTTTTCGTTTCAGCGCGCGGCACAGCCTGTTGAATACGTCAAAATCAGACAAGAATTGGATGTCTCCGCGCTGTTTGGGGTATTCGACTACTCCAATTGGCCGGGATTGGATGGTCTGGCGGATTTCCTTGGAATGCACCCCAAAGCGCTGCAGCGCGAGCTCGCAAGACATGGCACAAACGGTGCAAAGCTTGTTGACGCTGCCAAGAAGCGCCTCGCGGCTCAATGGTTGAAAGAAGGCGGTCGATCGATCTCACATATCGGAATTGACCTGGGGTATAAAAATGCAAGTGCGTTCACGCGCGCCTGCCATCGATGGTTCGGAGCCGCGCCACGGTACGGCTGAGATTTGTACCTTCCAACGGGTCTAGTCGGCCACGAGATTGCGTTCTCGACCAGCTAATCATCATTCCTGCTTTCTGGAAATCACGAGAGTGCCCTTCATGTGTGGATGATACGCACAGAAATAGGACGCCTCCATGCCTTCAAAGACCACAACCTCAGCGTTTTCACGGTTTGCGATCTCGCCCGTGTCCCAACCGAATTCATCGGCGGTTGCGGTATGTGGTGCCAGGTCCTTATTGGTCCATCGAATGATTTCCCCAACTGAAACCTCAAGACGCTCCGGTACAAACGCGAATTCTTTGATCTGCACGTCGTGAACCTTAGGCTCTGAGGCAGGAACACTCTTTCGGGTAAAAGCGAGAGCGGTCGCTGATGCGACCGCCCCCATCAAGACGTTGCGACGTGAGTGAAGCGGCCCCATCACTGGAGCGCCTTGACCATCATTTCGGCGTGACCTTCATGGGCCTTAAATATTTCAAGGCCCTGCTCGAACAGCGCTTTCACTTCAGCATTGTCGATGTTGGGGATCATCGTGTTTTCCACAAGATCATTCACTGCCTGATGGTAGGCGAGTTCGTTAGCTGCATAGGCAGCATCAAACTCTGCGCCACGCAGTTTTACGAAACCATCAATGATCTCTTCGGCATTGGCATTCAATGTCTGGCTGAAAGCGTTGTCCTGCGCGGTCGCGCCCAGTTTGTCGAGAAGCCCGAGTGCTGCCTCGTTCACCGCTGTGTGGTCACGGATCATGGTGTTTGCGAACTCATGAATGTCAGGGTTTGACGACAAAGCAAGTGCCAGATGTGCATATCGGATGTCGATATTGTCAGCTGTATAGGCGATGTGTGCGTATTCCAGATCATTCATCTCTGCGACGTCTTGTGCAGACGCCTGCACGCCGGTCATGGCCAAAGTCACGGCAAGTACGGATATCAGTTTCTTCATTTTGGATACTCCATAAGGTTTTGCTGTCCGCTAGCAGTAATCCGAATTAAGAATCGAGATACATGCCTGAACGTCCGGAATTTCGTGCAGATCGTTCAGTTATCTGTACAGGCGCGCCTGATGGGTTATTGTGCTGCATGCTTGATCTTCTCAGTGATATCCTCACCAACCTGTCCATGCGCGGGACTTTGTACTTTCGCACGTCCTTCACAAAACCCTGGGGCGTCGCGGTGCCCAGTTATGAAAATGTGGCCCGGTTTCACTACGCCCACCGGGGCAATTGTCTGGTGAGAGTGAAAGATGTGGCCGATCCTATCTCGCTCAACCAGGGCGACCTCGTCATCATCCCGCATGGCGCGCCCCACGATCTTTATTGTGGGCATCAACCCGAACGCACGATCATGCCTTTGGATGTTGTTCTGGAGCGTCACGGCTTTGATGGGTCCGGCGTGTTGGTCCATGGCGGGGACGAGCCGCAAAGCGAAACGCAACTCATCTGTGGTCATTTCGCGTTTGAGCCAAGATCTCGACACATCCTGATGGAACGGTTGCCTCCTTACATCCACTTGATGAACTACGGCGAAAGCGCGGGACGTTGGATGGAAGCGACCTTGCGCATGATTGGGGAAGAGGCTGGCGGGCGCAAAATGGGGGGAGACCTTATCGCGCTCAAGATGTCAGAAGCAATCCTGGCGCAAGCCATCCGAAGCTTTATTGAAGGCGGCGATGCTGATGAATGGGCCTTGGGCGCATTTTCCGACAAGAACCTGAGCCGGGCGCTCGATGCCTTTCACAAAGCGCCCGCAGAACGCTGGACCGTCGAAACCCTTGCTAACGCCGCAGGAATGTCGCGAACCGGCTTTGCCGTTCAATTTCAAAAGATGATGCAAATGCCGCCTATGGAATATGTGACTGCGTGGCGGATGGAAATCGCCAAGAAGGTTTTGCAAAAGGACGGTGCTTCGCTCACCGATGCCGCGGAAAGCGCCGGCTACGCCTCTGACTCCGCCTTCACCCGGGCGTTCAAGAAAGAGACCGGGGTAACACCGGCTGAGTTCCGCAAATCTGGAGATGCAATTCATTCTGACTTTTGAACGATCTGCACGAAACATTGGACTATCCGGCATGTAATAACGAAAGTGCCGCGCCCAAATTTACTCTATCGAAGCCGGTCACCGGCGCCTCATAGAGAAAGAAGATACCATGTTTCCACGTTTCATCACAAAAACCATCCACGCATATCTGGACTATCCCGTTGCCGTTGGTCTGGTCGCAATGCCGTTTCTGTTCGGACTTGGTCAAACTGCGCCACTGGCGTTTTGGCTGTCGGTTGTGACCGGGATTGCTGCCTTTGGAATGACATTGCTGACCGACCATCAACTGGGCGTTTTTCGCGTCCTACCCTACGGCCTCCATCTATTGGTTGACGGCGTAGTTGGTGTTGTCTTCGTTGTGGCGCCGCTGGTGTTGGGGTTCTCTGGCCTCGATTTTTGGTACTACCTTGTCCTTGGCCTGACCGTTCTTGCAGTCGTCGGATTGCACCAACCCGAAGAACAATCCGCTCCAGCCTAAGCTGTCCAAATGCACTTAGGGGCCGCGTTTTCCTGCGGCCCTTTTCTCACCAAGGACAAGACATGAAAAGTGACGCAGCCTCTGTAAACCTCCTGGAGGAAGTCCGGTCTTGCTCCATATGCAAAGACCTTCCGTTAGGACCGCGGCCAATTTTGCAATTCAGCACGTCGTCGAAACTGTTGATTGTCGGGCAAGCTCCGGGGCGGATCACGCATCACAAAGGTATTCCTTTCGATGATCCTTCGGGGGATCGCCTAAGAAGCTGGTTGGGCGTGGACCGAACAACATTCTATGACGAGTCGAAAGTCGCCATTCTTCCCATGGGGTTTTGCTTTCCGGGCACCGGCAAAAGCGGTGATCTTCCGCCCCGACCCGAATGCGCTCCAGCGTGGCGCGAACGCGTATTGGCGAAGCTACAGGCCGTTGAACTCACCGTGATCATTGGGCGTTTCGCGATCGATTGGCACTTGCCCGAATACTCCAGCCACACGGTCACTTCATCTGTCAAGTCATGGGTCAACGTTTGGCCAAAGCAGATCATTCTACCGCACCCCAGTCCAAGAAATAATCGATGGTTGAAATCAAATCCATGGTTTGAGGAGGAGATCATTCCTGCGCTGCAAAAACGTACACGTGAATTAATTTAGCCTTCCCGCTGCGACACTGAATATGAACGCAGACATGCTTGTTCTAAAACGCGCACTTTGTCCTACTCGGCAGCCATTGAAGCACCTTGCGGTGAACGGCAACGAAACAGCCCATCGCAATTGGTGGGCCTGTTGAATTCACCAGCTTGACGCGACGGATCAAACTATCCAGCCTCGACACGAGCATACAAGCTGACGTGACATTCAGAGGGGAATTCGTTGAGCTTACGGCATGAAAAAGCAGATGTTCTGGTTATTGGCGGCGGCACCGCCGGGTTTGGTGCAGCAGTCGCAGCGGGTCGCCAGGGATTGCGTGTGACGCTTCTTGAGGCGACGACCAAAATTGGCGGCGTCATGGCCTTCTGCCCCGGGATGCCTTGGGGCGGCGGCTACCCAATGGATCAGATCATCGGGGGTCTGATAGAAGAGCTGACGCTTCGCCTTGTCAAGATGGATCCACCAGCCGCTGAAAAACGCCCCTGCACGTTGGAGAATTTCGGGCCCGAAATCATCTATGACCATGATATCGCGACGCTGACCATGTTCGAGATGCTGGAAGAGGCAGAGGTGCGCGTAAGGCTTGGCGCCATGGCTTTGGAGCCGCGGATGTCGGGCAACCGGATCGAATGCGTTTCTTGCTGCGATAGAAATGGACCCTTCACGATTGACGCAAAGATTGTCATTGATTGTTCGGGTGACGGCGATATCTCGGCGAAGGCGGGGGTGCCCTATGTGCTTGGCGATGCGTCCGGAAACATGATGGCTGTCACGATTTCATTTTTCATGATCGGCGTCGATTGGGATGCGGCATTTGCCAATCCCGACCCCTATTTTGAGGAATATGCATCGCGTGGGATTGCTGAAGGGCGGCTACATCCTGATTTGGCAAAGCTTTATCTGATGCGTGGTTTTCATGACCAAACGGTGTTTTGCAATTCCGTCCATGTGCGTGGTGTTGATGGGACCGACCCGGTTGCCGTTGGTGATGCGACGCAAGAAGGCCGAAGGCGTTGTCACCAACTGGCACAATTCTTGCGCAGCGATGTTCCGGGATTTGAAAACGCACATATGTCGATGCTTTCGCCAACGGTTGGTGTCCGCGAGACGCGTAAACTGCAGGGCGTCTATCGCGTGACAGGCGAAGACCTTGCTCGCGCAACAAAGTTTCCGGACGGGGTCGTGGCATGTGATAATCCGATTGATGATGTGATGCGATCAGATGGTGGCCTGACCCACGAGTCAGCAATTGAAGCGGGCAATTTCTATACGATCCCGTTCCGAGCATTGCTTCCTGCAAAGATTGAAAACCTTATGTTTGCAGGGCGTATTTTGTCGGCGGATCCAGTGGCCTTTGCCTCGGTACGCGGAATGCCCCAATGCATGACGATGGGACAAGCGGCAGGAACAGCAGCAGCACTTGCGGTACGGGATGGGACGAAGGTGCAGGAAGTCTCCACAGACGCATTGATCCAGTCCTTGTGCGAACAGGGCATAAACCGGTTGTCGGGGTCTCAACCGCAGCCCGCCCAAGTTTGCTAAACGGTGCTGGCAGGAAAAATCGAACCAGTCTCTAGAAGGGCAGTGAGTCTGCGCTTTACTCCGTGCCGAGACCTCGCCAAACACCAGATCGGCGGCGCGGTTGAGTTTGGAGTTGGGGCGTTTCTGACGCTATTAAGACGGCCCAAACCAGTCACTCATCTCGTCAGATCGAGCCGCAGTGCGGCGTCACTGAACCGGCCTTCGCTGCGCCAGCGAGATCAATGCGTGGCCCGAGGTCGGGAGTGCGGGCAAGTCGACGTCATTTGAAAGCATGATAGGCCGCGTATTTGGCGCGGCCTATGCTTTTTCGATCTAGGCCTGTTTTGCCCGGATGCTGTCACGATACAGCGCCTTCACGAGAGAAATCATCATGAACCCCATGACAATCGTGAACGGCAATGCGCCGATGATCATCGCATTTTGCAGTGCGCCAAAAGGATTTGCCTCCGCACCGCTGTTGCCTGCGATGATCAAAGCACCAATAACGGCGGTCAGGATCAGGCCCCAGATGATACGGTGCTTGATACCGGTTTCCTGCTCCCCGCCAGACATGATCGTGTTCATCACCAGAATGCCGGAGTCAGCCGAAGTCACAAGGAACGTCATAATCAGAACCACACACATGATGGTGATGGCCGACAGGAACCCGCCCGAGATCATTTGCTCAAGCGTTGCAAACAATTTTGCGGTGTTGGTCGCACCGATCAGGGAGCCAGCAGCGTCGCCGTTCAGCTCCAGATCAATGGCCGTGCCGCCCAGGATGGTCATCCACAAGAAACACACGATCGCAGGCGCGATCACGCAGCCCAAAATGAACTCACGAACGGTGCGGCCCTTGGAGATGCGTGCCAGGAACAGGCCAACAAAGGGCGAAAACGCGATCCACCAAGCCCAGTAGAACGTTGTCCAACCGGCTTGCCAGCCGAATTGACGGCCTTGTTCACCGGCGGCATAGATTGCTTCGGCGTCCAGGCTAGCGGCAGAAGCAGGCAACGCTTCGGTGAACCCGCCCAATGACCCCCACGGTGACGTGGCAGACCCGTAGATCGCTGCGATATCTTCCGCAGGCAACGCCTGCGCTGCCGCAGGAATGGCTGCTGCAAATGCGTCAGCTGTTTGCGGGCCATAAGCGCCGAATGACATTTGAACAAAATGCAAAATGTAGTCTACCAGACCCGCGCCAAACTTGGTCATCGCAAAGAAGAAGGAGCCAAATACTACGAAAGTGAGAAGCAGGATTACCGACAAAACCAGATTGAGGTTCGAGAGGTATTTGATTCCCCGGCCCACGCCCGACACGGCGGACAGGATGGACAAGCTCATGATCACCAATAGTGCGGCGATCAGTCCAACGGTGCTGGGTTTGGGGGCTTCTGCATCGCCATTCATCAACCACTCTATTCCGGAGACTGCATAGACACCGTCCACGAACTGGCTGACACCAAAGCCGATGGTAACAGACACGCCGAGGATCGTGGCCACAACGCCAAGCACATCGACCAAATGACCCAGGAACCCATTTGCAGCCTTGCCGAGCAAAGGGGTCAGCGCAGACCGGATCGTCAGCGGCATTTCACGGGTATAGGCGTAATAGGCCAGCGACAGGCCCGTCAGCACGTAGATGGCCCAGGCGTGGAATCCGTAGTGGAGGAACGTATAGCGATAAGCCGATTGCACTGCTTCTGCGGAATTCGCGGCCACCTCGCCGGAAAGCACAACAGGGTTTGATCCCCAGAGGCCAAGCGGCTCAGCGGTTGCAAAGACCATCAGTCCAACACCCAGACCGGCGCCGAACATCATCGAGAACCATGAGAAATTCGAAAACTCCGGCACCGTATTTTCGGTTCCAAGCTTTTTGCTGCCGGTGGCCGGCAAGAGGGCCAGCACAAACAGGAAGAAGGCAAATATGCCGACCGAGATGATGTAGAATCCGTTGAAGCCGTTCAGCAAAGTACCATTCACAGAAGACAGAACGCTGCTGGCATTGCCGGGCCAGACAAGCGCCCAAAGAACCAGCGCAACCATGATCGCCTTGCTGATCAGCGCAATGGGAAGGCTGTAGCCTTCGTAGAACCCGGATGGAGCCTTTTCGATCTCCAAATCGGTAAAGGGTGGTTTAATTGACATTGTAAGTTCCCTGTTTTTTTGGTCGCGCCGTTTTTCGATGTCCCGCCGCTGGTTGGCGCAGCAGCCGCGGTATTGTTTGTGTCGCCTTAGTCATTGTCAGACACGCCCGCGCCAGCCCCTAACAGGCGTGAAGCCGCAGTTGCCGGCGCAAATGTACGTTGTGCAAATACGTCCAGTTTCGCCCAGACCTCGGACGTGACGACGCCACGCGATCGGGGGGCGGTGCCGGCATCTGTTCGCTTGCTGGCAATCTGGCAGGTCAATGCCGCAGCATGCCTCGTGTTGATTTCGCGGTCTGGATCGTTGATCCAGACCCTGTTCCCATCTGTGCAGATCCACAGGTTTTGCCAGCGAACCTGCACTGGTTCATTGAGATGGATCGCGGCCCAGGCGGCGAAGGGCAACACCAGCAAGGGGAAAGATACACTGGCCATATTGACAGACTGCCCGTTGGCAAGCCGGTCTGCGCAATCGTTCAACGCAGTGCCAGCTGCCAGCGGACAGAGTTCACCCGCAAGCGCGTGCCATTCACCGTCCAGGGAAACAGGTGCGACCTGTTCATGCGGCAGCCGGTCGTTTTTTGCCAAAACGTCAGACAACAGCGCAGGCCCCGCCAGATCATGAGAGGCAAGCCAGCGCGTAGCGCGCCCTGCTTCTTCCGCCATGCCCCAGGACAGGCCAGCGCCACGGGCAGCGCGTTTGGCAAGGGCTTCAATTTCGTTCAGTGAGTGGTGCATTTTGCCCCCTTCACCAAGGGCGGGTAGGACCAGTCGTCGCCCCGGCTGCCCTGCAATTCCTCCGGGTAGGGCGCATTTCCGAACATGCAAATCCGCACCCATCGGTCTGACCTTGGGTCGAAATGGGTGGCACCGAAGAAAGATAGTTTGCACCGCAACATATCAATGGGCATCAGGTCAGAGCCGATCGTGTTGTCACGAATTTCAGCGTAGGGTGCGCGGTCCACGATCTGCGCCCGCCGGACACTGTGGCGGTGCTCGGGATAGGCCAGGAGAAAGGCCGCCAGGCTTCGGTCCCCGTCCTCGTCTTTCAACGCCGCATAGAGTGCCGCCGCATCCCGACCCGGTGCCAAAGGCTGCTCATAGGGGGCAATCGGTTCGTCGAAACGCTCACCCAGACGGGGTTCCAGCTTCTCTTGTGAGACGTACCAGGCGCGCGCGCATTGGTCTTTTGCCGACCAGTCAATGTCCAGCGCCCAACCATAGGCGCGCTCCAGGACAGCACGCAGTTCAGCAACAGGCATCGTACCATCAATGCGAAACGCGTGCCTGTCTTTGTCAGACATCTGATCGGCCAAGTGGTCGACGAGCCCGCCGTAGGGTTCCAGCATCAGTGAGGCCAGACACTCCTGAGCATCTTCGCCCAACCTGCTTTCGGCCCAAGCATACAATTTGTCCCACGGACGCGGACCGCATAGGTCGGCGTTTGCAACATGGGCTGCTAAGGCTGACAGATCGCTGCGCAACCGTTTCAATTTCTCGACCTGGACCTCATGCTCCGAATGCCAGATGTCGGCAGAGAGGATCGAGCGGTCCAGCAACTCGCGAAACGTCGCGACCTCGGCCTTGGTGGCCGAGTTCACGCTGCGCACGATGGCAATAGCCTCTTCCCGCGCAGATATCCAATTATTGAACAGCTTTGGATGATTGACCAGAAACGGGGCCATGCCCAGCCCGGTGGAATTTCCAATCCCCATGCTGCGCGCAATATCCGCGTCCAGTTTGACAGCCGCCGCCTCCCCTTTGCGGTAAGCCATATGCTGCACCAGATCGCGCACGTAAGTCCGGGTCAGAAAGACTGACAGCATTTCGATCTGGAAAGGTGCCGCGCATTCGGGGCGGTCCGCGATCATCTCGCGATCCGCAGCCCCCAGTTTGCCCGATCCGTAAACCGCCGTGGTGCGCATCAGATACCCGACCTTGGCAACTTCTGCCTGATCGGGCTGCGCGCCTGCGGCAAGACGGGATACTACATGATCCCACAACCGAACCGAGCGGTTGGCGCGCGATACCGAGAGCTCCTTTTCGCTGACGCGGCCCGCTTCCTGAAGCGGGATATTCTGTCGCAACCGTTCAATATCAGCGGCATCCGGCACGCCATCAAACAGGGTGAACGTACTGTCCCAGCGCGTCGCAATCACCCGGTCGGAGCGTTCGTCAGGAGGCAGATCATGGCCAAACGCGATCAACGAATAGGTACGGTCCGGCGTATGCGCGCAATAGACGGCGTGGCCGACGCCCTTGGCATCAAACTCGAAGATCGGGCGGGAAAAGGTCCAGTTTTCGCGGGTCATGCGACGTGTCAGAATGCGCATGAAAGACAGGCGGGACTGATGGAAAGATCCAAGACGCGACAGCCGCATGACCAATTCAGGGTCACGCTTGGCAATGGTCTGTGATGTGTTCGTCTGCAGCTGCACGGCCGTTCCTCCTCTCAGATCAATGGTGTGAAATTCTCTGCGTAAAACCTGTGCCAATTGTCGCCCATGATGCCCGCGACTTCCCCCTCGCTCAGCCCTGTGGCACGCAGTCCCGCTTCGATATTCCCGAAATCACGATTGTCATTGAACCAACTGGGCATAGGCGGGAAACCGGGCGCAGCTGCTGATCCCTCTCCATAGTCGATCTCCTTGCTCCAGCGACCAACGCGCATCCACTCTACGACACTGTCAGGATGGTCCTGACACAGATCCGTCCCTATCCCGAGGTTTTGCGACCCGAATTTCTCCGCCGTGAGCGCGATCATCTCGCAGAAGCTTTCCTGCGTGCAGTCCGACTTGCCCTTCAGGTGATGCGGATAGACGGAGAAGCCCATCATTCCACCGTTTTCCGTTACCGCTCGGATCACGTCATCCTTCTTGTTGCGCAGGGCGGGCGACCAGTCATACGGATTGGCGTGGGTGATCGCGATGGGTCGCTCGGAAATGTCGGCGGCCTCGATGGTTGAGCGATCTGCCGAATGGCTCATGTCCACAACCAGACCTACGCGGTTCATCTCTTTGATCACCTGACGGCCCATCCGGGTGATCCCGGTGTCCTCGGCCTCGTAACAGCCTGTCGCGAGCAGGGACTGGTTGTTATAGGTCAACTGCATGAAACGCGCGCCAAGCGTGTGTACGATCTCGACCAGACCTATGTCGTCCTCGATCGGACTTGGGTTCTGGAAGCCAAAGAAGATTGCCGTCTTGCCCTCGGCCTTGGCGCGATCCACATCGCTGGCCCATTGGCCTTTGAGGATCAGGTCGGGGTATTGCTCGAACCAGCGGTTCCATTTTTCAAAGTTCAGCACCGTTTCGCGAAAATTCTCGTGATAGGCGATGGTGACATGCACGGCATCCACGCCGCCCTCACGCATCTGGCGGAAAATTTTCTCCGACCAGTTGGCATATTGCAGATTGTCGATCCGCATCATTGTGGTGCACCAGATGCGATATAAGCCGTCTTCACTATCGTGTAGAATTCCGCAGCCGTGCGCCCCTGTTCGCGTGGCCCGTAAGAGCTGTCACCGCGCCCGCCGAATGGGACGTGATAATCGGTGCCAGCCGTGGGCAAGTTGACCATCACGCAGCCCGATTGCGCGTTGCGGCGGAAATGCGTCGCGCGGGCCAAATTGGTGGTGACAACGCCCGCCGTCAGCCCGAAGTTTGTATCGTTGACCACATGCAGCGCTTCGTCGTAGCTGGCCACTGGTATGACGCAGGCAAGCGGCGCGAACATCTCTTCGCGATTGATCCGCATGTCGTTGTTGGTGCCGACAAAAACACCCGGAGACATGTAATAGCCCTCTGTCGACATCTCCAGCCGCTGGCCGCCGCATAGCAGTTCTGCGCCTTCCGAGGCCGCAAGATCGACATAGGCGAGGTTCTCGTTCAACTGCTGCTCTGAGACAACCGGACCCATCTGGGTGCCAGCTTCCAGCGCGTGACCGACTTTCATTGCCTTCGCACCGGCAACCAGCTTTTCGACAAACTGATCATGGACAGATTGGTGCACCACTAAACGTGAGGACGCCGTGCATTTCTGGCCCGAGCCGCCAAACGCACCGCCCAAGGCCAGCGAGACAGCCAGATCCAGATCCGCGTCGTCCATAACGGCCAAAGCGTTCTTTGATCCCATCTCCATCTGCACCCGCGTCAGATTCTGGATAGCGCTTGCCGCGATCCCTTTGCCCACAGGCACCGACCCCGTAAAGCTGATCGCTCCCACCTTGGGGCTTTCGACCAACCGCTGACCAATGGCGCTGCCAGCACCCATCACCAACGAAACGAGACCCTTGGGAATGTCCTGCCGCGCAATGATCTCAACCAGTGCCACGGCAGAGGCCGGTGTGACATTTGCGGGCTTCCAGACTACCGCATTGCCATAGCAAAGCGCAGGCGCGATCTTCCAGGAGGCAGTTGCGGTCGGGAAGTTCCAGGGCGAGATCACGGCCACGACGCCCACGGGTTCACGGCGCACGTCAATCTCGATCCCGTCCCGCACGCTATCGGCAGTGTCGCCCATCTGGCGCAGGGTTTCTGCGGCGTAATAGGTGAAAAACTGTCCGGCGCGGTAAACTTCGCCCTTGCCTTCGGCCAGCGGCTTGCCTTCTTCACGCGACAGCAAGGTGCCTAGCTCTTCTGCACGCTGCATCATCTCGGTGCCGATGGCCATCAGCACGTTGTATTTCCGCTCAATCCCGTAGGCGGCCCATTCCACCTGCGCCCGCTGTGCTTGCTCAAGTGTCGCATCCAGTTGATCTGGAGTTGCCTGCGCGAACATCCCAATCAGGTCAGTCAGATCCGACGGATTGCGGTTCTCGATTTCAGTAGCACCCGCGAGCCATTCCCCGGCGATGTAGTTCAATTTGGTGTCCTGCATGACGTATCCCTTCGATCAGACGCAGCGCGCGCACGCGTAGGATACCCCCTGAAATCAATTAAGGCTTTCAGAATAAATTGTAGTTTTCTTCAGATTTATTGAATTCAGAGATTTGGCAACAAACTGCCATCTCGCTGCATATCAGTGATCAGCTTCAGAAACTCCCGCGCTGCGGGCATCAGCAGATTGTTGCGGCGGGACATCAAATGCACGGTTCGTCGTGCCGTCACATCCGCCAAGGGCAGAAACGCGAATTCATCAAGCAAATTGGCAACGACCAACTGCGGCAGTACAGTTATCCCAACCCCTTGCCGGACCAACCCCAACAAAGACGCGGTATTGGGAACCATCAACCGGGAGCGTGCAAGGATGGGCGCGAATTCCGGATCCGTAATCTGCTGGCAGAGACCATTCGCGATGATAGTCTGGTCACCAAGTGTCCGCCAAGTCAGCTGATTCCAGTTCTTGGCAAGCGGATGGTCCTTGTGACACACCAACCCAAACGCATCGCTAAAGAGCTCAGTGCGCTGCATCCCTTCTACTACGGGAAGTGACCCAATGCCGATATCGGCGCGCTCGCGATCCAGTTCACGTGCAATTGTTGCTGAGTCCATGTCGCGCAGGTCGATATGAACCTTCGGGTATTTTTCGACAAATTTGAATATCACAGCCGGCAGCACCGTTGTCGCCACCGATGGGGTCACGGCCAGTCTCAGAAAGCCGAGCTCGGAGCGCGACAGCCCTTCAATCACCGACACCGTGTTTTCGAAATGGGCCACCTCGCGGCGGGCTTCAGCCAGAATAAGCTCTCCGATTGGAGTCAGTCGGGATTTACGGGCCGTTTCGAACAAGGCAGAGCCGACATGGTCCTCAAACTGCTTCAGCATCATGGAAACCGCGGATGGCGTTCGTCCAAGCACGTCGGCGGCCTCCGAGAGGCTGCCTTGGGTAGCAACCATCAAAAAACATTTGAGCATGTCGATCTTGATTGCCACTTAAGATATCCTGAAAAAGAATTAGAAAAGTCAAGTTTGCCTCAATTTTTAACTCATGACCATATGGCAATCTCAGCATCCTGTTTGAGGTACAGCACGAACGTTATTGCGAGGACACCCCATGATCGAACGTATCGAGACAGGCATAGGTTCTTCGAAAATCGTGAAGCACAATGGCGTGGATTTTCAGACAGTCAGACAAATGATGAAGACTTACACCCCATCATCTGCCACACTGCAATACTTCGAACTGCCGGTGGCAGCGCTTTTCGGAATCTTGTGTTCAACGATTTCCCAAATAAGCTAAGCCTGCTTGGAACAGCCATCATCATCGGAGCAGGGCTGTACATGATCCACCGCGAAAGGTTCTCAGTAAAGCAATTGGTCACAGCGCGCGCAGCATCGCCGGTCTGAGACGGCACCTGGTCGGCCCAAAAGAGACAATCACCTGCAGTTAGCCATTCTGCGGTTCAGCCCGTTGAACCTGCGCTTCGCTACACGCCCAAACCTCTGGCACAACAAACTCGCCCAGAGCGGACAATGCAGCCATTTACCGTCGTTGATGAGCAGCACAGCAAAATAAACGACGCAAGAGATGCACAGCTGGAATTTACGTCAACGCTACCCCGTCTACGGTAATGCGATGCATCAGACGCCGGTATCCATGATAATCATTAATAGCCTTATGCCATGTGGCTCTGTTGTCCCACATTGTTACATCACCGACCTGCCAGCGCACTCGGCAATGAAATTCCGGTTTTTTGCAGTGCTCGTACAGCATCCCGAGCATGGCAGCGGATTCGTCGTTGGTGAGACCTTGGATGTGTGTTGTGAACACTGGATTTACATACAATCCACGGCGCCCGCTCAGCGGATGTGTTATGACGACGGGATGCACCGCCTCCTGTGTCGCTGCCTTTGCATTTCCCAGTCTTCCGCTCTTGGCTGCCTCACTGTCCAAAGTGTCTGCGCCAAACACATGTCGTGAGGAATGCACGGCCGACAGCTGATCAAGAATCTCACGCATTTTCGGCGATAGCGCATCGTAAGCCGCCGCCATTGACGCAAACAGCGTGTCGCCGCCGTAAGGGGGCATTTCCAGGGCATGTAAGATCGACCCCATTGCTGGTCGCTGATCGTAGGAATGGTCGGTGTGCCAACCTTCACCCACCGCTTGTTTTTGGTTCTTTTCCTTAAGAACAGTCGCAATTTCGGGATGTCCGTCGACGGGCTTGAAGAAACGATTGACGTTTATCGGACCAAACTGCCTCGCGAACTTCAAGTGATCTTCCGGACTGATACTTTGTCCTCTCAGTACAATGACCGAGTATTCAGAATAGGCCTCCTGTATTTCCCCAAACTGTTCAGCGCTCCGGATATCGGCACCAATGATTTCCGCGCCCAAACCTCCGGTGAGTGGTCTGACTTCCATTGCTCTATTCCCAATTGCCAAGAGTTCTGGCGCTCAAAAATTCGTCGCGACGAACGACCGCACCAAGCAGATTGAACGTCGGCAGAGGGTTCAAGTCAACGTAAACATCCGATCCCCGCGGTTTCACTTCGTTGAAGTCCTGAATGCTTCTCCACGAAAACCGGACATTCGCCGAAATTCACGCCGTTACCGCTTTGCAGACTTTGCCCCTGTTCGTGTTGGTCCGCATGTATCCCGAAACCGATACTGACCGGCGTTTGGCAATCCTGTCGTTAAAGCGACTATACCTTCGTAAATTCCATCCGATAAACGACCTCTTCGCCTGTCTTAGGGTCGATACCGGGAGCACCACTAATCACCAATCTATCACCTTCGAGCACAAATGGACGCGACAGGTCGCCGTGCCAGTTTGGGTTCCAAGACCCATCAACATGATGAACGACGCGGTCTTCTTCGAGCGAATAAGACGCGACGTAGGCAAGCATGTCGTCGAAAAGCTGGGCTTTTTCGCTCTCAGTCCAACCATTTTGGCCTGAGTTCGGGCGATCGCGCCTGAAAACAGTGGCCATCATCCGCCCGTCGGCGTGGTATGCAATATAGCCGATTGGCTCGGGCCCCAGTGCATCGGTAATTTCACCCGTTGTCACCGACTGCCGCGTCCATGCATGCATTTTCCATGACCCAATCAAAGCACTTCTTTCCAAAATCAAGCCCCCTATGTTCATCTGAGTTTAGACAGTTTCCAACAAGCCTAGCTGAACTACCGTTAGTGTTAAGTAGGAAGTTCCTGGGTCAGCCAAACTTGTAGTTTTTGGGCTCGAAGCTGACTTGCGTCCGGGCAGTGGACTGAAGCCTTTTTCGACCCCAAAGGTCCGCGACGCGGAAAAGCGGCCGCTGCAAAAATCACTTTTGATGACTTCGGTTTCCAATGAGGCGCGCGTTTTCCAAGGCGATCACGCTTTGCGCGGCAAAGATCTGTGCCGACCGGAGCGCATCTTCCGAGAATGGACGCACAGACTGTCGATAGATGGTGAAAGCGCCGACAAGCTGGTCGGCGGCAAGCATCGGAATCGCGACGAAGGATCGAGCGCCGCCCAAGTCAGCCGTGGCAATCCGCAAGGCGTCGTCCATGCGGTAGAGCAACTCTGATTTCACATCCATGATGTTTATCACGGCGCGTTCGGTGACCATTCTGCCGAGCGCGGTCCGGTCACTCACATTGAACGTGCCACTATCATCCAGCCAGTCCTGAAATTCAGCCGGGATACCGAGCGTAAAACTCGCTCGGAAACTCTTGTTCCCCCGGCATTCGAACAAAATGCCGAACTCTGCATCGCAAAGGTCGAGAGCGTAGCGCAGGATCGCCGGCATGACCAAGTTAAGATCACCTTGGGACGCGCTAATGATCCGCAAAACCTCGCTCAACGCTTTTTCGCGGCTCAACGCCTCTTCAAGACTCAGCGCGAGTTCCGAAATAATGGCCGCGTGATCCACTTGGCTGCGCGGGGGAGCGTTGACGCCATTGAGGCGGCTGGCCAGTTCAACCTTGGATGACACCTCAAGCTTGCGATAGATCGTGGCCAGATGGGTCCGCACGGTGGATGGCGCGATGTGCAAGTTCACCGCGATCTCCTGATAGCTGCATCCTCCGGCGTAGCGTTCTGCAATCTGCTGCTCTCTGGGGCTGAGGTCATTGTCGTCGAGCATCTGATAAGGTCCATCCGTCGTGCAATTCCCACGTTACCAAAAGCCAGCGGCCGAACAATCCTGCAGATGCTGTAGTCAAACACAGCAAATCAGTTTCCTAAAATACTGCATCTGCCCGATACGCAGGGCAAGGTCAGTTGCGTAGGCTCAGCGTGGACCAATTGCATGAAAGGTATCACCATGACACAATTCGCGACCGCTCAAGCTTTCTTTGATGCCTGCGAAACCGGCAAAGGCTGGGACGTCTGCCAAGCCTGGTGCACGGATGGTGCGAGTTTTGCCTGCCAGGCTGATACGCTCGCCGAGACCAAGACGCTTGCAGACTATTGCGAGTGGATGAAGGGCTTGCTGGCCCCTGTGCCTGACGGCCGCTACAAGCTCACGTCTTTCGCGATGGATGAGGCGCGCAGCACGGCTGTGGCAACCGCCGAGTTCCATGGCACGCAATCAGGACAGGGCGGGCCCGTTGCGCCGACCGGACAGGCCGTTGTGTCCGACTACGCCTATGTGATGCAATTCAATGGCGTCAAGATCGTCCATATGACCAAGATCTGGAACGACGTGCAGGCGCTGCGCGGGCTCGGATGGGCGTAATGCGCTGGCGCATCCTGACATTGCTGTTTCTTGCACGGGTCGGGATGGGTTTACAGTTTCAAACTCTGGCCTCCGTAGGCGACAGTCTGATCGTGGCCTTTGCACTGGACTACGCGAGCCTTGGTCTGCTGATTGGGCTCTTCATGGCACCGGGGCTGATCCTGGCTCTCCCAGCGGGATACCTTGGGCGGCTTGTTTCTGATCGTCAGATGGCGGTTCTGGGGCTTATGGCGTTAGCCCTGGGTGGGCTCATTTCTGCGCTTGCCAGCGGCAGCACCGGCATCGGGGTTGGACGTGTGATCGCTGGTACCGGGTTCCTCATCATCAATTTATATTTCACCAAAATGGTCGCTGACTGGTTCGAAGGTCGCGAGATTGCAACCGCGATGAGCATTCTGGTCATGTCCTGGCCTTTCGGCATTGCGATGGGGCAAGTTGGGCATGCCTGGCTGGCGGAAATCTACGGTTGGCGTGTGCCGTTTCAAATCGCATCCGCCTATTGTCTGCTCGCAGCGGCGGGTGTCTTTTTTTTCTATCGCTCACCCAAAGACCTGCCTGCCACAAAGCCCGGCGTCGCGGCGCGACTGACCCGGCAAGAGTGGATGTTGGTGTTCTGTGCTGGCGGGGCCTGGGGCGTCTTCAATGCGGCCTATGTGACGTATTTATCCTTTGGCCCAAAAGTTTTGGAAGACCTTGGGCAGACGGCAATTGCTGCTGCGGGTGTCATAAGTGTCGGGAGTTGGGTGATGATCGGCTCGGGTGCGGTTTGCGGTCAGATCATAGACCGGTTTGGCCGCCGCAATCTCGTCCTGACGGTGTGCATGACTGGGGCGGGAATTGCCCTTTGGTTGCTGAGTTACCCCGGCGCCGGACTAGCGGCCAGCCTGCTTTTCGGACTGGTTGGTATGGCCCCCGCTGGTGTCATCATGGCGATGGCCGGTCTCGCCCTGAGGCCAGAGGTCCGCGCCTTTGGAATGGGGCTCTTCTTCACGATTTACCACGCCATTATGCTTGCCACGCCACCCGCGGCCGGAGCGATCTTAGATGCAACAGGGCAGCCTCAAGGCCCGATCTGGCTGGCCATAGTCCTCTTCGCGAGCGTGATCCCATTCGCGGTAGCGTTCAATTTCTTCAAAGAAGGCCCGAACATGGTTACCAAAAAGACGATCAGATCATAATCGTATGAAACGCGAACATTCGGCAGCAAGATCGGATTGCAACTGTCGAGGACATCAAGACCGTAGCGAGTGAAAGATTTGTAATTTCTCATAAATCGGTTCGGGAACACTTCAGGCGATTAACTGAAACCTGCGGGAACTACATGAAAAATGATGAAGCCGGGAAATGGGATGGTGGTCGCTTGATCGGGATTGCCGAAGAACTATTCAATTCCGGCAAGAAGATGCTCCGGCTGACTTTGAGCTTCAGGTAGCAAAGAGTCTAGAACGAGAAGCCATTGGCACGGAAAGGCTTTTAAAACGACCAAACGGAGATGTGGAACAAGTGCCCAAGCACATGACCGCAGATGAGTTGACGTTTTCACTGGCATTTGATTTTTTGGAATGTGAGTAGTGGGCTTTGCAGCCGATCTTCCAGGCATCGTATTTTCAGAGCACGAAGAAGTCAGCATAGCCGATACCGCCCTAGTTCAGGAATCCAACACGCTCAGTGGCTGCCAGACCAGTCGGACTAAAAATGAGCGTGGCGCCCGCAAAGGTTGGAGCGGACGCCGACTGGCTGGCGTGATGATTAATTCATCGCAGTTATGCTGCGCGCCCGGTTTGGCGATAGGCTGAGTGTGGCCTGGTAGGCCTCCATCGCCTCCTCGGTTCTGCCCAACTGAATAAACATGTCACCAAGCAATTCGCGCGCTGGCAGCACGTGTCCGGGTGTAACGGGGCTCTTGCCGATCTGGTCCTCCAGATCGGCTGCCGCTGTTTGATGGAGAAGCGCCAGATCCGTGTTTCCCTGAGCAAGCTCTATCCAGGCTTCCACCGTGAGAATTTGTGCTTCGGTTAGCTGCGCCCAATACCCTTGCTTACGGTCCAGCATCGCATCGCGGAGGCGGCTAAGCTCTGCGACGGCGTTCCGCGCCGGATCAAGATCTTCAATTCTCGCAGCCCCGAGACCTTTGGAAAACCAGACCATCGCGACGGTTTGCGGGAACTTTTCCCAAGGAATTGCCACGTGTAGGTCAGAAGACATCGTGGCAGCACCGGCCCAGTCGTCTGTCTCAAGCAATAGTCTCGCAGGCGACGCCGCGAGCGCATAGGCCCCACCAAAGCTCGGCTGGTGGTCTTTGATGGCGAGCATTTCGCTCACGAGCTGCTGCGCTTCGTCTGTTTGTCCGAGCTGCAGATGACCGTACACCATGTAGTCGATGGCATGAACGTAATGGGACTGGATTACGCCTTTGGATTGCGCCAAAGCGGCCTCGGCAGAGCGCCGGTTCAGCTCAATTGATTTTTCCCAGTCACCGGTACGGGTGAAAATATGCGCGGGCATGTGCAGAGCATGCGGGGCGTTTGGCGCTGTCTTGTCGTAAATCTCTGCATAGGGCTTTCCACGCTCCTTCAAGGGAGGGTTATCATATGCATGGATGGCGTAGTGAATAACGCCAGGGTGGTTGGGAGCCTTCTCGTGGAGCGCGTCAAGTGTATCTCCGATACCGGCGAGGACATCTATTCGCCCCGGACCGCGTGGCGCCACCGAAATGCGGGCCAAGGCCGCCAGTGCTGCTGCGTCAATGTTTTCCGGGTGGTTCTCCGCCGCCGCAATCTGCGCATCGGCCCATGAGGCAATACGAGCGCGATACTCATTGTGCTGCGGCGCGTAGAAGGCCACGGCAGCGGCAGTGAGGTCATCTTCAAGCGCTGTACCAGCTTGTAAGGAGGCGAGTTTCTCCGCGGCAGCCTTGCCTCTTTTGGTCTCCTCCTCCGTCGGGGTTCCCGGCCACAAAGGATGAAAGTTCGCCATCGCAATTCCCCACTGTGCCATCGAACAATTGGGATCAGTATCTGCTGCGGCATTGAATGCGTCTTCCGCTTGTATGTACATCATGTTGTGCAACAGGGTCAGGCCCTCGTTGAACTCAGCCTCGGCAGCAGCAGAGCAGGTTATGGGGAACTCAGAGCCGCTTGCGATCGTAGGTGCGATCAAACTGGCAGTGCCCAGTAGCGCGATGATGACCTTGTGTATCCGGGTTGTGAAACGTTGCATAAACTGTCTCCTGTCGAAACTTTCAAAAGAATGATTGGGCGTCATACCCACAGCAATACGACCGAAACGGGGTCCAGAAGTCTTGAAATAGTTCTGAAATTGATTTGAATTCATCTGGTTAGCAGGCGCTTGGATTTTCTCGCTTGGTGCGCTGAAATCGCGTATAATTCTCTGGTGCGGGAGAGCCACTCAGATGCAGGAGCAAGCGACCTTCAACGTGGAACGGCTTCGCCTTGGCGGCAAAAATTACACTTGGCAGGGCGGACAGCTTCGCGACGCTTCGGGACAGGACGTTCCCCTGCGCGCCAAATCCTTGAGGATGTTTGCGGTGCTGCTGGCGGAACGGGGAAGACTGTTGAGCAAGGACAGATTGTCCCAATTGGTCTGGCCTGACACTGTAGCGACGGACGAAAGCATTGCCCGCTGTATTGCAGACATTCGCAAGGTTCTCAGTGATGACGGCCATGACATCATTCAAACTTATCCAAAGCAAGGCTACCGGCTCAATGCACCGTCGGTGACCGACGAGAAGCCAGCAAAATTTGGAAAGATTTGGTCCGGCGGGTTTTTGGCAGCTCTTGTACTTGCAGTTGTTGCGGTCACTGTTGGCCTATTGGCCCCGAGCCAGAACTCCCCTGGCCCAGACATGCGCTCCGAAGTGTCTCAGGGGACGGTCCAACCCACTACGGTCGCCATTGTCCCGTTTACCAGCGAAAGCGCAGACGGCCAGTTTCTGGCCACGGGTCTATCGGACGATTTGGAGATACATCTTGCTGAAATGTCGGGGATAAAGACCCTGTCCCAGGCACATACCACTGCAGTAGCCGGCAAGACCGACGGCCCTCTTGAAATTGCCAGGTCGCTTGGCGCCAGCCATATTGTTCTTGGAAACCTTCGCAAAAGCGGTGACCAAATTGCACTGTCGATCCAGCTTATAGACGGTCAGGATGGCGCGACGCTCTGGGCGGACCGCTACGAGGGACTTCGAAAGGGGTTAATCCTGTTTCGGGACAGCATCCCGAAAGCTTTGATCGACGCGATGTCAGTAGAGTTGAATGCACGGGATATTAGCCGATTGTCGGTGCGAGACACCAAGAGTCCGGAAGCCTTGGAGGAAGTCATACGTGCCCGTCGAAATATGAGCCAGTTTACCTATGAAGGCAGTTTGGCGGCCGAGAAACACCTGCGACAGGCCATCTCGATCGACCCTCAATACGCGCGCGCTTATGCGGAACTCGCGTCCGCCTTCGCAATACGTATGGAGAATGATTGGATCGTTCTGTCAGGTGCAGATACGCAAAAAGCGTTTTTCTTTGCGGAACGGGCTCTGGAACTGGACCCGGGGTTGTGGTTTGCGCATTTCGCCATGGGTCGGTTACATTCGGTAGCACCGACCGGCGATATCGAAACAGCGCTGCGTCACCTCGAAACCGCCATGGACCTGAACCCGGCTGACGACGATGCAAGGGTCTATTATGCAATTGTCCTGATGTTCTCGGGTCGGCTTGCGGAAGCACGCGCACTCCTAGAAAGCGTGATCGCAACCCATCCGAACGCACCCTTCTGGTACTATCTGGGTCTCGGGAATACCCTTTTTCACTTAAATGAATACGAAGCGGCCCTGGACACGATCATGATCTGCCTGAACCAGATGCCAAACAGCCCCTACTGCTTGCGCACCCAGATGGCTGTTCAAGCCAGTCTGGGACTTTTTGCAGACGCCGAATGGACCATCGAAGAATACTCTATGTTTGGGTACGATACCTCGCTCGATGCCGTGATGAAGAGTGCGATTGAACGCGATCCAGCATTGCTCGCGCGCCTTAGAAAAGCTTACGAGCAAGCCGGTTTGAAATGAATACCGGCAGTGAGTTTGTTGTTGGACGATAAGGCGTAAACCTCAAATCTGAAATCTGCCAACCACCCGTCGTGTGAGCGTCCCTTCGCAGCAAGTTATATTTAGGAACCCTGCTTGAGTGTAACTTTGGTTGCTTACTTTCTTCCCCTCACCGCTGCAGGTGTGATGGTGAATGAGTTCATCACTTACATTTCCCCGTACGAAGGAAATTGTAGAGAATAATCTTGGCTGCGGCCACGGCTACACACATGGCATTCGATTGATCGAAGAGAGAGAGAGAGATTGTTCCGCGCGAGTTTTTTGCTCAGGTCGGACCTACTAATCCTTTGACATGCTGAAGCGACGAAGATGACAACCAAGGTTCAGACACGTGGTCACTTTAGCCTGAACTAAGAGCGAGCCGTCGGGTCAGCCAAGAAACGCTTCCAAAAAAACCAGATTTCTGAACGGTTTGAATAAAAACCCCTGCGATGCGCAATGGCTCCGACAACGCTTTTTTAAGCCACTGCTGTGCAAACATTCGGGATCGAACTGCAAAGGACAACTTGCGATGAACATCGGTACGCGGCAATCGCACAGGGTATCCGGCGCTTTTGCACGGAATCCAGCATTTGTTGCGACTTTGCTCGTGATATTGACCGGTGTGATTATCCTGGGTGTACACTTCATCATCGACAGAGCAATTTTCTATGCGGTAGAGGGACACGCGCAAGCAAGCGCGCTGGAATGGACAGAAAAATTCAATGCCAATCTGTCCAACGAGAATACCGCGTTAAGTGAAGGCGAAATTTCTTCGGATCAACGCCAGGTTATCGATGCTGCTGCTGCTCACGGCAATGCATATGCTTTTATCGTTTACGATCCGGATGGCCGTGCGATTTACTCATCTGACTATGGCGTCATCGACACCGAAGCGGTCACAACCGTAAATCAGGACGCATTGGCAGTTGTCGCGTCAGGCGAACCGAATATGACCGTCATTCAGAAGACCAGCCACTCCGGAAATTTGAATGTTTTTGTGGATGCGATGGTGCCTGCCAAACGACCCGATGGAATGGTCGTGGGCGCGATACAACTCTACCTTGATAGGTCCGATACTTCGTCGCTCTACAAATCGTTTCTGGATTGGATTGGTTGGGTTTTGCCCGCGGTTTGTGCTGTCGTCTATGCCGTTCCGGCAGCCGCATTTGTATTCATGCGTGAAAGGGCGTTTGCGAAACAAGAACACGTCAATCATCTGTCGAAGTATGACACGCTGACCGGCGCACTAAATCGACGGTCGTTGAACGTAGAATGCGAAAAACTCTTTGCTTCAAGAACACCAGATTCACGTATCGGAATTCTGTTCATTGACGTGGATAAGTTTAAGAGTGTGAATGACTTATATGGCCATGAGTTTGGCGATGTCTATCTGCAGAACGTATCTGAGCGGCTCAAAGAGTGCGTCACCGAAGAAGACTGGGTGGCGCGCATTGGTGGTGACGAATTCGTCGTGGTTTGTCATGAGGCGACAGCCAGTCAACTTGAAACACTGGCGGTAAAAATACTCGATAAATCGCGAGAACCATTCAAACACAAAGGAACGACGGTTCAGGGGAGCTTAAGCATTGGCACCCGGTTGGTTGAGCCCAGTGATACTGTGAAGGACGCCTTTCACGCTGCGGATCTTGCGTTGTACCAGGCCAAGGCAAATGGTCGAAACCAGGTGCAGGCGTATTTCCCGGCGCTGGATGCCGCAATGATGCGCCGCTGCACTATTGAAAAAAGGCTGAGGCAGGCACTTGAGAACGATGACTTTGATGTGAATTATCAGCAACTGACCAACCCAGACGACCGTTCAGTAATTGGTTTCGAGGCGCTGTTACGCCTGAATGACGAAAGTGGCGCACCGATTTCGCCTGAGGAGTTTATCCCCGTCGCCGAGGAAGCAGGCATCATCCACGAATTGGGTATAAAAACACTCCGTCGTGCAATTGAAGTGGCCAAGACTTGGCCCGAACATGTGTACCTTTCGGTGAACCTCTCGCCAGCACAATTCCAGAGTGGTGATTTGGATACACAAGTCGCTGCAGTGTTGTCAGACCTCGACTTTGATGCATCCCGGTTGGAACTGGAAGTGACGGAAAGCCTTCTGATGTCCAATGAAGAGAGTGTTTCTTCGCAGCTTCTTGGGTTCAAACAACAAGGCATTTCCATCGCCATGGATGACTTTGGCACCGGGTATTCAAGCCTAGGGTATTTATGGAAGTATAACTTCGACAAGCTTAAGATTGATCGCGTCTTCCTTGAAGGTTTGGAGTTTGACGGCGACCGATATGGCGGCATTATTGAAACCATCGTGATGTTGGGCAACAAAATGGGCATGCAGGTCACAGTGGAAGGAGTTGAGAACAAGACCCATACAGATTTGCTTGATGGACTGCCGTGTGATCAATACCAAGGTTTCCTTTTTGGCCGTCCACTACCAGCGGAGGAAACTTTGAACCTATTCTCGCCCCAGCATCGGTTGATTACGCGCACCAGCACTGCAGCTCCTTCGATCAGGCCCGGAAAGTCCACTGGATAAAATCTTTGGCACCATTCTGGCTCGGGTATTGTTTGAAACCCAACCTATCCGCAGTCAAAAAACACCATAGCGTACGCCAAGTTGCATGCGTTTCTTGTGAGAGCTCACGTCTGCTCCGCCCCTACCTCAGTGACGGATGCCCAAAAGGCAGCTTCAAAAAGTACCGAAAAAGAGCGGTCCTCCCAATTGGGAACTTGTCCGTTTTGGAGGTTCAGTTTCAGATGTGATTTCTGCCTCCGCAATTGCCCAAACTTGGTTCAGTTGCTTCGCTTGAAATGGTAGCGAAACCTGCCACCGCGCACAAAATGCTTAGCTGCGCCGTTTCCAAGAGTATTGCTTAGACGGACATTTGAAAGACAGATTAATGTGCACAAAGGCGCGCAACTCAAACGTTTTTTTGCGTATTGATAACGTTCGTAGCTGCATTCCATCAACGCAAGCATCGGGTCTGACCGTTCTGTTGGACGATCGTCAATGTCGGACATGATCAACATCTGAAACGCGGTGAGGCCGGGTTGTAGGTTCAATTTCTCAGGTAAAATCACGCCTGGAACGGTATCCGACAGAAGTGAAGCGCAAAGTCGACATGCTTTCGCTGGCAGAGACAGGGCTTTCACCCCGACGTCGCGCTTAAATTGACGGATCAGAAAAGCTACTTGGCACAGGTTTCCACAATATATCGCAAGCTCAAGTTCTGCCATCCGGTCCCCCGCCCTCCCGAAAGGATTTAGCCCAGCTTCCCAAACAACTTTTTAGGAGTGAAAGACACGGTGTGACCTTTGGAAGCTGCACTTTAAACGCGTGTTTCGGATGCTGAAAATTCAGGCTATCATCGGAAGTGAGCTGCTGTCTGGATAAGTCAAGTTCCAATAAGGTCGGACGCATTGAGAGATTTCACTTCAAAAGCCGGAATAGACCCGTACTCACTCGTTGAATTGGCCTTTGAGCAAGGCTGGCAGCCAATTCACAACATACCCTTGGCTGGAGAAGGTGAGTTTACCGTGCTTACGCTGAAGGGTCTGATCCGAATAGCAAGGAACCGAAAGACTGAGCGAACGTTTAGGCGATCTGATAAGTACGGACCAGCACGCACGACCGTGGTTTCGGTCAAAACCGGGAATTACCTTGCGGCTATTGCCTGGAAATTAGGCTAACGGCTTCCGGCATAGCAACCGCCTCCTCAATCATCAGCTCCATGCGATAGGTCAGAAACACATGTCGAAGGTGCATCGTTTGCCTGTGAACTCTGGTTCGTGGTCGAAATTCTCAGAGTTTTGGCAGCGTTTTTAGGAACCCTTTTGCCGCTCATCTTGCGTCAAAATGCCTGACTAGACCGGAAGGATGGCCGCGGACCTTGTGACCGTCGAAATCGACTGAGAGCTGACGCTCAATCCGAGGGAACTGGCGGTGTTTCTGGTGTACCTGGAGGCGATACAAGAGGGGAAGACGCCACGGCTACCTCTCGCCCAGATACCCCCGCGCGATCGCTGCCGCCTGCGCGGGCCCCAAAACCGGTGGGATCAGGGTCAATAATTCCCCTTTCCCGTCCAGCAGATGAATGAACGATCCATGAGCGTAGACCCAACCATGCTCCGGATCCTGGAAAATAGGGGTGATCTCCACGCCGAACGCCTCGTAGACCGCTGCCAGTACCGCCTCATCTCCGGTCAGGCCAATGTAATCGGGGTGAATCGCGGCCAAAGGTGCGCCCATGTTTTCCACAGTGTCACGGTCCGGGGAGATGGTGATCATCATCGGTGTGACAGTGATGCCCTCCGCCGCCAGTGCCTGCGTGATCTCAGCTATCAGCGGGAGGGCTGCGGTGCAGATGTCGGGGCAATTGATATAGCCGAAAAACACCAGCTGCGCGTGCCCGTCCGGGTCGGCCTGGGTGCGGGTCTGGCCAAATTGGTCCACCAGCTCGTAGGCGCCACCCAACGCCAGCGGGAAAGGCTCATTGGCTTGCGCCTGTCCTCCGAGCACCAGCGCCGCGCAGAGCGCCCGCAGCAAACACATCAGAAGTTCTCAGCGACATATGCCTCGTCCGTCTCCAGCCCCAATCCCAAATAGCCTTCCTCAGCGATGATCGCCTTGATGCGCGGGTCGCGGCGGAACCACGGACCTTTGCCCTTGGCATCCGGGTTTGCCTTGGCCCATTCCTTGGTCCATTGGCTGGCCGTCGCGGTGGTGCCATCGGCCGTGGTCACGGTCTGTACCAGATAGATATTCTTGACCGGGAAATCCTCATCCTCGATCAGCAACCCATCGACCGTTACGGTCTGGCCGCAATAGGGCAGCAGGTCCGTCGCAGCCCCGGTAAAGGCCGGCTGGTTGTTCTTGAGCGGAAAGACCATCACGTCATCCGCGCTGCGCAACAGGCCCAACTGCCGCGTACCACCACCGCAATTGTCCGGGCAATCGCCGGTAAGGTCACACAAGACATCGACAACGGTCGCCTCGAACCTGGCGGGCACCTCGGCATAAAGGTTCCATGTCTTCGCCTCGGATCCTTCGGAAAAATCTTGAGCGGCGAGCGGAGTGGCCACGAAGGCCAACAAGGCAATCAGATGTTTCATCAGTTCGGATCCGGAATGGAGAAGGAGGGGACGTTGCCATAATCTTCGTGCGTCCTGTTCTGGATATCGAGATCAGACACCACATCCGACACCACCAGATAATCCAGCCCGTCACGTTTGTAGTGAATCCCATCCACCTCAACCGTGTGCGCGGCCATCTTCAGGATCGTGTCACCGCCATTGGCACTGTCGTCCCCTGCCATTTTGAGGATCATGTAAACGGTTCCGTCCTCGGCCAGCATCCCCACCGGAATGCCGCCTGCAGAGCACCACAACGCGCAGGTATGATGCGCCGATCCCACCACGGCATCCGGCCCTCCCATGACACCGGAGTAATAACACCATGTATCAATGATTTCGCCTTTGACCTGGACCCGCGTGCCTTCGGCAGCTACGGCCTGCAAGGCCAGCGAAGAGAGAAATAGTGCGAGAAACAGGCGCATGGACGTTCCTTTCATGGGGTACCGCCAGCCTAGGATCAAAAGCGCTGCGCAATCAATGACGGAGTGGGCTGGGCCGATCACTATTTTGGCAAAGTCGGAGCAGTTGGAAGGGGGGTGCTGGGGTTTGTCTGTCGTCACGCGGCCAATAGCGAATTGGTAAGTTGGTGCCCAAAACGAAACGGTTGTCGACCCGCATCCGGTTTCCGAACTCTAAAGCAAGAGGCCGACAACAGTTCTTCTGGGATTGCGGATTTGTTGTGCGAATTGATCGTGTTTGGAGCCGTTACCAATTGCCTAGGTTAAGGCTGCCAACCCAATTCTCGTTAAATGTATCACGTTCCGGACCGAAGGCCCTAGCCGTAACGACTCCCAATTTGGCGAATAAGAAGGCCTACGCGCAATACATGCTATTTCTTGTTGTGCCGGCGGTTAGTGGTGCCTTCGCAGTAGAAAATCGGCACGGCCCCTCCCTTTAACCGTCCTGCGGTCCCGTTGTAAGCCGTCGTTGCATCGGAGCGATCTTTGGCGCTGACCAACGCGACTCGAGGTTTGTATTGAATGATCTCTTCGATGGCTCCCCAATCGGATCCAGCCCGCCGGAGAACGTCAGGGTCTCTTCAAGAACAACAGCGACACCGTAGATCCTACCAAAACGCCACATCACGGACCGACATCTCTACCAAAATTCGTCAATGCCAGTCGGCCCCATCAACTGCTATACCGATCCGCCGCGATTGACGGAGGCGGTAGTAAGATAAACAAGTGCCGCGACCTCAAGCAATCCAGCGCCGATGTCTGAGATCATCCACAAGTTGTGTGTTGAACTGTTTGATCCGCAACGTCTTGTCGACTTCGCGCCGATCAATCTTGAGCCGCAGCATTTCATCTACCTCGCCTTTCGTTGAAGCAAGGAGCGCAGGATATACGATATTCAGGCAAGTACCTCGCGGCAAGGGAACACAGATCGCACCTTAAGGGTAGCATTTTCGGTGAACCGCTCTGTCGCGTCCGTGTCCCGCGCCTGTTTTCGTCAAACTGGCTTTCAGAACCAGCCGCCCGGATAGTCCTCGACAACGCACCTCCAGCCTCTTGACCCCTGGCGGTGTTCGGTAACAGGTTTTCGTAAAAGTCATTGAATTCAGTGGTGAGCCGTGCAGGATTCGAACCTGCGACCCACTGATTAAAAGTCTTATTACCTCTTTTTCGATAGCGTTGTGGGTAGTTCGATTGAGCAGCGTATTCCCTTTGATAATTGGAGTATTCGCGTGTTGAGATTTCTACAAGGCCCTTTTCAACTCACCGCACTTTGCCTACCTTATGCTTACCTAATCCATCTGGAAGGAATATGCCCAACGCCCGGTTAACAAGATCAAGTGTCGATCGCCTTTCAGCGACAAATCGGGACACGATCTATTGGGACGACGGCTTACCGGGTTTTTGGCTGCGCGTGAAAACGACCGGTGTTAAAAGCTTCGTCGTTCAATATCGCAACAAAAAAACCGGCCGGTCAAAGCGCAATACACTTGGACGATATGGGCCGACCTTGTCTTTGGGAGCTGCCCGTGAAATGGCGCGCGCTTCTTGCTGACGTGGTGCGTGGCGGAGATCCTGTCGCGGATGCTCAAACGCTTAGGCATTCACCAACGGTGAACTCACTTGCCGAGCAATACATGACCGAACATGCGGAGCCAAAGAAACGTCCCGGTAGTGTTCGTAATGATCGGTCTATGCTGGACCGATACATTCTCCCCAAGCTTGGGGACCTTAAAGTCATTGAAGTGACGCACCAGCATATTCAGAAGCTTCACAATCAAATGCGTGATACGCCATATCAAGCCAATCGCACTCTGGCCCTTATGTCGAAAATGTTTGAACTGTCTGTGCGCTGGGGTCAGCGTTCTGACAATCCGGCGCGTGGCATAGAAAAGTTCCCCGAGGAAAAGCGGGACCGCTGGCTGTCAGACGAAGAGCTGCAAAGGCTGTTGGCGGCTCTGTCAGAGCATCCAAATCACGTTGCCGCAAACGCTATACGCCTGCAGCTCCTTACAGGCGCACGGATCGGCGAAGTGCTGAAGTCAAAATGGGAAGACTTCGATTTGGACCGCGCGGTCTGGACAAAGCCGTCGCACCACACAAAGCAAAAGCGACGAGAGCACCTACCGATTTCGTCAGCAACCTGTGATTTGCTTGCGGCAATGAAAGCAGGGGCATCTCCTGAAAGTCGCTGGTTGTTTCCAGGACGCTCTCCGGACCAACCATATAAGGATTTGAAGAAATTTTGGAGCTCGGTCACCACATCTGCAGGTCTTCAAGACTACCGTATCCACGACAATCGGCATACACATGCATCACATCTCGTTTCCAGCGGTCTGAGTCTGCCTATAGTCGGTCGATTGCTTGGACATACAAACCCCTTCACAACCCAACGCTACGCCCATCTTGCAGACGACCCGTTGCGGCAGGCAGCTGACGTGATGGGTAAGAAGATCGGCGGTGGCAGGTCCTGAAACCAGCGAGCTTTCTTGTGCTGAAGGCACGCGAGCAGCAATTAGACTGCAGTTGTCGACACGGTGTCGATGTTTGGGACGGAGGGGAATGGACGGAGACTTAAGATGTCCAAAACTCTACTCCCCGTCGTCACAACGCGTCGTCCGGCCTGGAACAAAGGCAGATTAGTCGGGCAGAAACGACCATTGCAGCCAAAGCAGGTCTGGGCCATTCGTGCCCGGCTCGAACTCGAAAACAAGCTAAGAGACCTTGCTTTGTTTAACCTTGCCATCGATAGCAAGTTGCGCGGGTGCGATCTCGTCCGCATGAGGGTTAACGATCTTGCCGTTGGCAACAATGTTCGCGATCGGGTTTCCGTTGTTCAAAGCAAAACTGCAAAGCCGGTGCAATTTGAAGTGACAGAGAATGCACGTGAAGTCGTGTCGCAATGGGTCTCTTCTCCATACATGCTTGGACAAGGGTATCTATTTCCGAGTCGTATGCATGCTTTGCCGCATCTTTCGACACGGCAATACGCTAAGCTTGTCCGGGAATGGGTGTCAGCGATTGGACTCGATCCGTCCAGCTACGGCACGCATTCGCTTAGGCGCACCAAGGCGGCTTTGATATACAGAAAGACCGGAAACCTACGTGCCGTTCAACTTCTGCTCGGTCACAGCAAAGTGGACAGTACGGTGCGTTACCTTGGCGTCGAGCTTGAAGACGCACTTAGTATTGCCGAGCGTATCGATCTTTAACGATTTAGGCGAGCGGGATCGTCCGCTCGCCGCTACCAAGCAGACATTCGAAATCTCTCGTTCATCTTCCGCTGCGAGCCCAACCTGTGAGTTCGATTTCCACGCTGCGTGCGCTCGCAGCGCGAAACTCGCTGCAATCGCACTAGTCGGGTTGCTGTCGCGCGGTAGGAAAACCGGTCGTTGATGATTGGTGCAGCGGTAATCTTGGGTGCAACTTACAGGTAGCGGAGAAATCTGCGTTTAGTCCCATCGGTGCAACGATTCTGATAAGCGCGCGTCAGATTTCGATTTCCATCACCATACTGTTAACGCGATCCTCAAGCCGCTTTTGTATAGTCGGCGCCACCGTTTTAAAAACGGATTCGTTAACGGAAAGGCTGTACTCAAAGTGCAATAATTCTGCATTGTTGGCTGCGAACTTCGCGAAAAGCACCTGGGTCACCGACCGCTCCACATCAAGATCGAAGGCGATGAGCTTGATACGTGGCCCCGTGCTGCCGGCCCTGACATGTGCGATCTGAAATTGGTTCGCATGCGCGCGCTGCGACGCGTGGGAAAACAGCGTGATCCAGGGTCGGTCTTTGTCCATTTCTTGCAGGCTTTCCAGCACCTGCACGATCAGCGGCGTCGCACCAGCCACTGGCGCCAGTGCCGCCGTCACAAGCGGTACGATCGCCTTATGCAACCGTGCAGCGCTTCCCTTGAACTCGCGCACGGTCGCGGTGCGTTCTTCCATTGTCCAGCCGATGCGGCTCAAGATGTCGGTATAGTGGGCGTACCAATCGCTCGATGTGGCGTCCGGTGTCGCGGCGATACGCTTGTCCGCTGCCTGCTGCGCAAACAGAAATGCGTTTGCCACCTGCTCGCGCAAGGCTGGATCCACATCCTGAGTGAAAGAGGCAATCTGCGAGCCTACCGTCGCTGCCAGTTCCGGCTTCTGGTAATCTGGCGGCGACGTTGGTACCTCGTTGGCGTCCTCCGCTCCTTCAGGCTCGAAGAACGTCGGCAAGTCGGCGGTTTCGACAAAATCAAGCGCTCTGCGTTCCAATTTATCGGGCATCGGCAAGCCTTTCGCTGGTCTGGTTACGTCATTTCGTCAAAAAACTTTTCGGCGTCCAGCAATCCGCTGCCGAACCCGGAATTTGGCACATGCGAAAAGTTCTGTGTGCTCAGCCGCAAGCGTTGCTGGATCTGAACCGCATTGGCGTGCCGACGAACGCCTGCCTTTTCATTAGCCGAGTACGCCAGCGCGACAGCGCCTGCCACATGCGGTGCGGCCATGCTGGTACCGCTCTTCTCGGTCTGTTCATCGGGATTCGAATTGGCACAAGCTGCGACGATAGCGGCACCGGGGGCGCATAGCTCGGGCTTGAAACGACCGTCGCGGGTCGTACCGAGCGATGAGATCGGCAGCAGTTGCATCGGAAAGGCAGAGTTGCAGGCACCCACGGTCACTACAGAACGCGCGGTGCCCGGAATGGATAACGTCATCTCAGGGTCGGGCTGCGTAAAGCGGACCGAACGGTCGCGGACCCGCTCTGCCCAGACGTGCACTATCGCGGTCATGCTGACTACGCGCAGCGCATACAGATCGAGCGTCCATGTGCCCTCCGGGATTGCGCCGCCGGACTTGCGTCTGACCGATATGGCCAGCCGGTTGTGCCCATTGTCCGAATGCCCCTCAGATAGGGTCAGCCGGCAAGTGTAATCTGCCGCGTCGTGCGGTGCTTCAGCGTCTCCGAAGTTCACTGGGCCGATGGTTTCGCCGTCCGGCGCATGCAGCGTGAACTCCACGTGATCGCCGGGTTCGAACCAGGCTTCGAGGTAGTCGAGCTTGCGACCATTGGCGGGCGTTTCCCACGAAAGCTTCACAAGCGCGCCCTCCGCCACCTGTATCGAGGAATGCCCGCCGTATCCGCGCTCGTTGCCGGCGGACTTCACGATTACCAGTCCCGGGGTGCGTCCGTTGTCGGTGATTCCGTCGAAAGCGGTCTCCAGCGTCGTCTGGCCGTCATGCGCACCCGCGTTCATCCCAAGACTGACGTTGATCACCATCGGTAGCGGCTGATCGAGCAAAGACGTCCTGCCGCGCGATATCCGCTTGAGGAGGTCGAGAGCGTCGACATGCGCCGCCGAATACCCGATGCTGCGCGGCTCGTTGGGATTGTCGGGATCGTTCGCGTTATGCGCGGCGACCATGATGATGCCCGCATCCGGCGCCATGCCGTCGCCTACGTCGGCAAAGGCGCGCCCCGCGGCAATACTGGCAACATGCGTGCCATGGCCGGAAAACTCGTCTCGCAGCCCGCGCGGAATGCCTGCGCCGCTGTCCGCCTGACGCGCGGCGCGAAACTCCGCGATATCCGCCGCAGTATAGAGCGAGCCATAGTCCTGCGAGAAGGCATTCGGGTCGACCTCCTTGGGACTCTTGCCACTATCGTCATACTGGACCCACACCGCCCGGATACGCGAATTGCCGTCGCTGTCATCGAAGGCCTGATGCAGAATGTCGATGCCGGTGTCGATGACGCCGACAAGTGCCTTGTCGCCACGCTCCGCCACATTTGGGCGGGTATGAACAGCCGCCCCCTTCACATGCGGCACAGAGTCGATCAGATCCTCGACGCCCGCTTCGCGGCTAGGTTCCACATCAAGCGTGAAACGGTCGGCTCGGAGGTTCTCCACACCCTGCGGGGTCGCGGCAACCGAGGCGATTTTGCCAACCAGCGACTGCACACGAACGCCATCGGGCGGGGTCCAGTCCTGCGTGTCGTCCAGCCGGACGAGAAAGCTGCGCTCGCGCGTGTCGACGGTTTCAAAGCCGCCGCCTGTGCCGTCATCCTCAAGTCCGAAGTCGAAGGAGCGGTGCGTTTCCTCGAACGTGGCGTCGGGATCGTCGGTGATTTCGGTCGCCGCCTCGCGGAAGGACGCGTCACGCCGGGCGTTGAAGGTTTCGTGCAGGCCCTCGAATGAGATTTCGGCGGCTGCACGGGCGCTCACTTCTGCCACATAGGCGTCGATGCGGTGGTCGTTGACGCCCGCCACCAGACCTTCGACGCTGGCGTCGAGCATCTCTTCCGGGGCCATGTCCAGTGCAGGTGCGCTGGACTCCTCGACGCTGCCGATGTCGGGTCGACTCTCTATCTCGTCCGAGATCGCGTCGATCATCTCTTGCAGTTCGACGAATTCGTCGATGGGCATCTCGCTGTCGCCGACCGATGTGGTCGAGCCCGTCTCCGACGACGGATCCGCCTCGATACCGAAATGCAGATCGTCCGTGCCGCCCACGGTGAAATGCGTGCGAAAGCCTGTGTGCGAGTAACCGGGCGGCACGCGCGTCACGATGTCGTCGCGGTTGACAAAGCGCCTGTAGCGCCCGCCGAACTTGTCGAAGATGGCCCGCGCGGGGCGCTTTCCTAAGAGACGCGGCTGACCAAATGTCATGAGGCCGGCGATCTCGCGGTCGCGGTGGGTCAGCGCCGCGATCACCGCAAGCGCGCCGCCGAGACTGTGCCCCGTGATCCACAGCGCCCGGTCCCCAGCGCGCGCGACCGCCGCGTCGACAAGCGGCGCAACCGCGTCATAGGCATCGAGAAATCCGCGGTGCAGCGCGCCCCCGAGGGATGGAACGAAACGGGGCGCGACCTTGAGGTTGCCCAGCCAGTCCGCGGTGCTGTCCGTGCCGCGAAAGGCGATGACCATCATCCGGTCGTTTTCCAGGATGATACCCTGGGATTCCCCCGTCTCGAAGGCCGCCGCCTCGACCTCCCAGTCCTCGCGCGCCAGCCGCTCGGCCTCGGGCGCGGGGTGGTAGGCGATCTTGCACGAGGAGACCAGCGCCAGCGTCGAGCGCCAGGTAACGCCTTGGTCGGGGTCGGCAAGCCATGCCTCGCGGAATCTGAAACTGCGGGCCACTGTTAATCCCTCTCAAATGAAGTCGCATGAATGCGTTGGTTTTCTAAATTCGGACCGCGCAAAATTCTCGCCCCGCGCCCCGAGGCTGTGAGAAGTACCGCGAAAAATCAAGTTTCAATTGCGCCGCACCGCCGCAACGCACACGAGGCGGCATCGCTCAATCGCAATCTACGCGGCGATTGCGCCCGTGGAGCCGCACAGGCGCGAATGTAGATTTTTCTTGCCAAGAAGAACCACTTATACGAGAGTTGAGAAATTAATCAAAATTAATTCATAAGCGCAAAGGCCTCATCTTTCTGTTTTAAGGGCTGTCACGTGGTTAAAGCTAAAAGGAAAACCAGCCTTCCGGATCTTCACGCCGCCGCTGCAGCGGCAATGATGTCGAGCGCTCGCGGCTTCGCGGTTCTCGGCGACAACCTTGTGATTCTGAGCTGCAACGAGACGATGGACGGCTACTTCGACTCGCCGGCGGCCGGGCGCTCGTTGCTCGAGCTTTTCGTGGGATACGACGATGTGATACGAAAGGCCGCCACCAGTCAGGCCCCGCGCCAACTTGAGCGGATGGTCATGCAGGCCGACGGCCACGCGGAGGAGCGCATCGCCACAGTCGAGTTCGGACGGGTCGAGATCAACGGCGAGACACACAGCATCGCCATCATGGCCGACGTGTCGCAATTCGTGCAGCAGGACTACGCAGCACTTGAGGGGGCGAACTTCGGGATGGTGCGGCTTGACGAGAACGACCCGCCTACCATTCGCTACATAAACGAGCGCGGCGCTTCGATCCTGGGTCGGACGCGCGCCGGCCTGCAAGGCAGACCTGTACCTGTGCAGGAAATCTTTCCCTCCCAGGAGGAGGTCAAACGCTTCGGTATGCAGCGCGACATCCGCGCTTCTGGCAAGTCAACACAGTTCCACATTTCGGTGCGCCGGCAGGACACAGGCGCGATCATCCCGCTCGACGTATTCGCCCTGCCCGAGTTCGACATGAAGGGCGAGCGCTACACCGGCACCACGGCGATATTCCAGTCAAAGCTGAAGGCAGAGGCGGGCCGGCGGCTGCATGACATTACCGAAGAGTTCGCGGAAAGGCCGCACCGGCTGGCAAACGAAGGGCTGCGCGAGATCGCCAAGATCGTGCCGCATGATTTCGCGACGATCAGCTTCTACTACAGCCAATGGGTCCGCACCGTGCATCTGGAACCGCGCCCTGAACCAATGTGGGAAAACAACTGGTTCAAGCTCTCGCCCGAAATCGTGGAATTGATGAAGATCGCGCCCGAGATCGAGGCCGAGGACGGCCAGCCGATTGGCGGCGCGCTAGTGGACGACATGGCGACCATGTTCGAACCTCATATGAACGCGGACGACCTCGCGAAGGACAAGGTCATGGTGCGGCTCATCAACGAAGGCTACAAATGCCTGATGTCAGTACCGCTGCGCGAGGAGGTGGGCCACAGCGAGAATGGGCGAGAATGGAAAGCGTCGCTGACGCTCTTTCGTCGCGATGCGGCTATGCCTTTCGAACTGCGTGACATCCGCAATCTACGCGACGAGATCGGCGCACTCAGTTTCCTGCGCAGCTTCGTGCACGGCTACAACAGCCGGGCCGAAAAACTGAAGAGCAAGCTGCGCAAGAATATTCGGGGCGCGGCGTCGCTCGACGACGCGATTCGCGAGCTGCCCAATTTTCTCGTTGATCACTATCAGTTGCAGCACGCTTCTTACTTCTGGTGCAATCACGGGCTGCAGGAGTTCGAGCTACATCACCAGTCCGATCCCAAACCGAGGCGCATCACCCTGGACAAGGATTTTCAGCAAGGTTTCGAGGCCGAAGGCCATCTTGCACTGAGCTTGCAGCGACGCGCCACCGTGGTCTGCAATGACCTGCAGGACGGCAGCGAAGACGCGCAGAAGTTCGTGTATAACGATGACACGCAGGCCACGACGGCCTGTCTGACAGTACCGATCATCGTTGGCGGCTTTCTGAGCGGTAACCGGCTTGCCAAGGGGCGCGTGGCGGGTCTGCTGCATTTGCAGAGCATCTCGCGCTACGCCTTCCCGCCGCCGATCCAGGAAGAGATCGAGGAGTTCGTGCTGATCATCGCCGACACGCTTTACGGCCTGCAACGGGACGGCATCATCCAGACCTTGCAGCAGGAGATCCCTTCGGGGCTCATTCTCTGCGACCGGTTCGGCGTGGTCTGGGGAATAAACGAGATGGCTCTGCAGATGCTTGGCGTGCCTCCAGACGTAGACTGGCGGCCCGGTACGGTCGAACAGGTCTTTATGTCGGATGACGACGTGCGGCTCGCGCGACTCGCCCTGAACGTCAAGAAAGTGCAGATGACCCTGCGGCACGCATCTGGCGCGCCGGTGAATGTGCTCGTGGACACGGCCGATCTGCCGTGGCAGGGCGTAGAAAACCGCTACAGCAAGGGGCTGCGCCTGATCCAGATGACCGACCTGAACACGCTGCGCTGGCGACACAACATCGAAAGTGTGAAGGCCGCGGTCACCGGTGTTACGTCGGATATGAAGCATCATCTCGTCGACGCGCACCGCCTGATCCGCAAGCTGCGGCGGGCAGTGCCGGATTCCTGCGAAAATGGCGAGATCGGCCAGACGTTCGACAAGCTGAGCGATACGCTTGAGCGGTCCTCCGTCACGACGGAGAAAGTCTTTCGCAGGCTGAGTACCGAGGATCACTTCCAGACCGGCATCGACGGACCAGCCACCAACCTCGTCGAGGTCTTGCACGACGCGCTCGGTAAGGTCGAAGCCCGCGCTGGCTTTGGCTTCCGCGCAGCAGCTCGGCCGGCACAATCGACGATTCTCGTCAGCATGAGCCGACGGGAGCTTGAGTTCCTTTTCGACACGATGCTGGAGTATTTCGCCACGCGCAAATCGACGAAGGGCAAGTTCCTCGTCGGCGTGACCGAGGGCGATGGCAGCGTGACCGTAAGCTTTGCCGCCAACCTCGGAGAGACGAACCTTTCCACTGCCGACAGCCTGATGCGGGCCTTCAAGATGGGTCTGCAGCTCATCCAGCTCAACGAGACCAAGCTGCGCAAGACGCTGGAGGCGCACGGCGGCAGCATGAGCCACAGGCTCAACCCGCGAAAGGGTCACAGGACGGAATTCCAGATCACGCTTCCGGTGGTGTCTCATGGAAACTGAGGTCGATTTTGAGCGCGTGATGACCGCCTTTGCTGATGCGGAGTTCGACCGGCGTCTGCAGGAATGGGTCTTCGACATCGCTGGCGACGACATTTCGGTGCGCAGCGCCCCCACCTGCGCCGACATCACCAAGCGGATCGAGAAGTTCGCGCCCGACCTATTGATCATCGATCTGGCACTGCCGGTGGACGAAACCAGCCCAAGGGACAAGCTGGCGACCTCGGGCCTTGAATTCGTGGAAAGCGAACCGATGCGAAAGCTGCTGCGCGCCAAGCGGATCTCGCTAGTTGTCATCGACCAGATCGATGCGGGCACCAGCGTGGAGCTGCGCGCGAGCCGGATCCCTTCCGCGCGCATGTTCCCCTACGCCCGCCTGCCCGAACGCGACGTATTCGAGGCGCTGGAATCCGTCATGATTGGCCTGTCGCAAAGCCGGGCGGCTCCCGTCGATGTGGCGCCGCCCGTGCCTGCTGAAAGGCCGGTGCTGACGGTCGAGGTCGTGCTGGAGGAGAACCAGTACGGGCGCGTCAAGCTGCATCTGACCAACGAGCCGCCGCGTGACTACTGGAAGGCGATCGACCCGCAGGAATACGACTATTTCAATGACCTCTCGGGCATGTTCCAGCGGCTCGCGCGCCGCGGATTCGACGTCGATGATGACTGGCGCATTGATGCCGCGCGCATCGGCGAAAAGATCTACACCTGCATCTTCGGCAACGAGTTGCAGAACGCGATTCAGGACTGGCTGGAGAAATCCAAGCTAACGGACGAAGATATGCGGATCCGCATCACCACGCCGTCAGAGCAGCACCGCATCCTCTTTGAGGCGCTGACCACACGCTACGACGGCGGCTTCAAGGCCATCGACACACCGATGGCGCGGCAGTTACATACCCAAACGGACACCTTCCGCCCCGGGCCGAGACTGCGCGAGGCGGATGCGCTCAACGTGCTGGTTATCGACGCGAGTCAGACCGAGGAGCGCGACTTCGACCTCGACTTCGACGGCGACTTCCGCGCGTGGCTCAACGGGCTGGACCTCAAGCGCGGGCATCTACCGAAGTTCCGAACGCTCAAGAACGGGGCAGGCGAGATCAGAATGTTTGAGGATCTGCGGAATGCAGTGCGGGACGACACCCGCTGGCCGGTGTTTCCCGATGTGGCACCAGTCGATTTGCTGGCGGACGTGCGTGAGGTGCGCATCCTCAACCCAGACGAGTTGGGATGCCAGTCGCCGGCCGATTTCGAGAAACAGATCGGCGACACGCTGCGCGCCAAGGCGCAGGACGGCAACGACTGGCACATTGTCCACTACGTGGGCCATTCGGTCGCCGCACAGGCTAATTCGGGCAAGTCGGGCTATCTCATTCTGCCCGGCGGCAGCAAGGTCGCGCCCGTGACCGTCAACAGCGTTCTGGCCGAGCTGCCGGGCGCCGGGACACGTTTCCTCTATTTCAGCAGTTGCCAGTTCGGGTCAGCCGAAGTGGCGCTTGCCACGGCGCAATGGCAAGTACCCTCCTCCATCGGCTTTCGCTGGAACGTGAACGACAACAGCGCGCTGATCTTTGCGCGCTACTTCTATCACGCGCTCTTCTGCGAACGTCTGACGGTCGATGAGGCCGTGCGCGACGCCCGGCGCAAGACCAAGGAAAAGACGCCGGACAGCGATCTGGCGTGGGTCTCCGCGGTCTTCACGTGCTACGGTCAGCGCTGGCACGGCGGATGGGGCGAACGGCTGCGCAGGCGCGAGACGGCGGCTTGAACAGAACTCTTTGAGACGTTCAAATCTGATCTCTTCGAGACGCATGCAAGTCCGAAAGGATTGATGTGCAATAGCCTTGGCCTCTTTCGCCCTGCTGCCAGATCGGCCAACCATCACAGTGTCTAACCAAAAGTTTCAAGATTGATCTGCCCCTAGGGAACGCTGGCCGCTTCAGCACTGCCTCTAGGGCTCACGTAGCTCGATTGTGTCTATGGACGAGATGTATACGAAGGCACCCCCGCCTTGTTTGATCAGTATGGGCGTGACGATACGGCCAATCTTGACAACGCTCACAACAAGCGCCGTTGCCGCGATAGCCGCTTCGTCCTTGTCCTTCGTCTTGAATGTTGGACCAGCGTGCTGCAAAGGGCCAGCTGGGATCCGACCCTTGCTGACGTGTTCGAACGTCCGATCTGGGCGAATTCGTCGGATCGCAAAGTGCCCAGTGCCGCGAGCGCGAGTAATTACTGCGTGAGCAAACGCTATGCGAGCAAATGGCGGCTCTGTCCCGCGACCCGATTGTTAGAGCCCCGCGAAGCGAAAGAGCGGTTTGGAATTACGCAATTTTGACCCTCTCAATGGCCGCTCTGTTGAAATCCGCTGCGCTGCAAGATGCTTGCCGCTACACATGCGAGGAAATGCAGCGTCAACAATAGCCGCAACCGCAAAAGTCCGGTTTGTCCGCGTTAGCAGCCATTAGCCGCGTCCTACACGAAGGTTCTCTGCGCGGACAAAGCAGTCGGTCGAGGTTTTGGCATTAACATCCACTTTACGAATTTTCAGGGCCAATATAGCCAGCGGAGAGGTTCGACAGTTGGTACGTGCCGCAAGTGTTGCCAACTTTGACACCGGGATGGGAAGGAAAGAATTCATGGATGCCGCTCGTCAATTGGTAGAAGACTACAGGTCTTGCTGGTCAGGCGTCATTCGTGATGATTTGCCGCTTTCTGCACTTGATCGTTTTTTTTAACTTCCCATGCTTTATGGTTTCAATTGAAGGGGCTATGAAACTTTACGCGTCTAAGTCTGAGATTACTCAATTTAACCAATCACGTTTAGATGCCTTTACTGATGGTGGCGTGCAGAATGCGTTACTTCGCGCTGTTGACGTGCAAAGTCAGGGACAAATTTTAAGTTTGGTGACAGTGAATTGGGAGCTTACACGGGCTGATAGCTCTCTAGAAAGAGCTTGGCGGCATTATTACACCATATTGGCTGGCACTCCCTATCCAACCATTGTGATTTCGGCATTCCAACTGGGTTCGTGACGCACAAAAGTCGCCATTGGATTTGGCTGCCTTCAAGGAGGGACTGGGCTCTTTCCGGAACTTCTCTTCTTCTCGGCTCAATGACTGCAGGCAGCCCAAAATGGACATTCCTCGGGTGGCCTCAGACGACCGGGACGCGGGGCTTTGTTGCCTTTCGCTGCTGCAGCACAGCCGTCTAGTCGGTGGACTTTCTTAAATCTTCCACTTGAGCCTCACGAAGACTACGGAGGCTTCGCCTTGTGCATACGGCATACACCAGAGGGGTGATGAACGCGATAAACAGCACTACTGAGAAGGCAAATTTCCATGCGGAATTTGGCAGCACGAAAAAGATGACTGGTGCCGACAAAACCAAAACTAAATAGTAGTAGACTAGTAGTCGACTGAGCCCAAAACTGTTCCCTCGATCCGCGGCGTGCAAGTCCATTTCGTTGGTCATTGTCGATTTTCCTAATTGGCACCAAGTCAAAAAGAGTCAGTGGCGTTCTGAGCGGTTAACCAGTTGTCGAATGTCTGAGAAATCTCATTCAATGGCAATAGGTCGAACGTGACATCAGGCAACTCTGGGCTCGGAACCGTCATCTGAAAAGTTTAATCGGTTGAATTGTCCCAGCCCAAACCGGACATGATCCTACCGCATCGTGAAGTCGATATTTCACGTAGGCAGGGCGGGAAGGAGACCTTCGCCGCATACGCGTGGCCTCCAAATGTGACCGTAAAAGCTGCCATTCATTGAAATGTCAAACCTAAGAATGCCGAGACCGATCCAATGACAGTCTACAACACACGGGAGAAGAGTTACTTTCTTGCTGTACGCGCTCGCTGCACCAGAATTGCCGAGGGTGCGCGATTTGCGCAGCTGCGACATGACGCAACGGAGGGCCATTACTGCAATTCGCAGCGAGGACCAGTTTGCGGACTTACGGGTTACGGGATTATGAGGAGTTTGGGTTTTCACTTGCGAAGGCCCGATATTCAGAGCGTGCGACTGTTGCAAGTTCACAGACACCTAGTGTGAGCCAGGGTAAAGAGTGCTGCAAAATACGCTCTTCACTTTCAAAGGGATGGCGATCGAAAGAACCTACTATCGGACTCCAAACAGGGAATAAAATCTGTCGCTATTGCTCGTCAGAAGAGGTTTTGCACAATGCCGTGCTGCTGTTAATGCAATGTCCTAGCGAGCAAAAGACGCTCTAAGCCTGCAGTATGATGCGAAGCGCTAGGTCGCCTGGTCACCTATTTCCTGCCAACGGTGGCAAGCGACGCGATGCTCTGTGCCTGCATTCTCAAGCGATGGTTCCTGGATGCGACACAGATCGATTGCGTAGGGGCACCGGGTTTGAAACGTGCACCCCGGCGGTGGGTTGGTGGGCGAGGGAATCTCACCTTCGAGCTTTTGAACTTTGCCACGGTCGTCAGGATCTAGTGAGGGGATAGCGGACAACAGAGCGGTCGTGTAGGGATGGCGCGGGTTCGAAAAGAGCGCGCGCGTCGGGGCCGTCTCCACGATGCGGCCCAGATACATCACTGCGACATGGTCGCAGACATGTGCCACCACGCTGAGATCGTGACTGATGAACAGAAACGTCAGCCCCATATCTTCCTGAATCGCCTTGAGCAGATTCAGAACGTCGGCCTGTATGGACACATCAAGGGCCGCGACACTTTCATCAGCCACGATGAATTTCGGGCCAGACACCAGCGCGCGCGCGATCGAGATACGCTGGCGCTGTCCGCCTGAAAAAGCGTGTGGGAAACGGCGCAGGTGTTCGACGTTCAGACGACATTTAGCGGCAATTTCTCGCACACGTTCGTCCGTCTCGGCACGCGAACTGGTCAGTCCCATCACTTCCAACGGTTCCGCAATGATATCGCGCACTGTCATCCGGGGACTGAGCGCCGCATAGGGGTCTTGAAAGATCAATTGGGCGCGTTTGCGATAGTCCTTGAGATCCTGTTTGCGCAGGCCCTTGAGGGAATAAGACACTTCGCCATCATCAAAATGTACGTCGCCCTTGCTGATCGGAGCCGCGCGCAGCATGGCACGGCCCAGCGTGGTCTTGCCTGATCCGGATTCACCGACCAGTCCAAAGAAACTGCCTGATGCGATCTCGATATCTACGTTCTCGACGGCACCCACATAGGGTTTGGGGCCGATAAGGCCACCGCGCAACGCGTAATGGACCGACAGGCCTTGTGCGCTTATCAAAGTGGGTTGGCTCATGCGGCTCCCCCACTTGCATCATGGATATGGCACGCCGCGGCATGGTTGGTATCGACCTGCAGGAACTTTGGCGCCTCGGCAGAGCAGCGCGCGCCAACAACCTCTTGGCAACGTGTGTGATAAACACAGCCACTGGGCCGTTCGAGCGGTGACGGGATATCGCCGGGGATCGGCGTCAGGGGAGCGTCGATGTCTTCCAGCGTCGGCAAAGCAGCAAGCAGACCACGCGTGTAGGGATGCGCCGGGCGGCGGATCACATCGCGAACACTGCCTTGTTCAACTAGCTTGCCCAGATACATCACCGCAACCTTGTCGGCGGTCTGGGCAATAACACCCAGATCATGGGTAATGAAGATAATCCCCATGCCAAACTCGGTCACGAGATCTTTCATCAGATCAATCACCTGTGCCTGAATGGTCACATCCAGCGCTGTGGTCGGTTCATCCGCGATCAACAGTTTGGGCTTGGTCGACAGCGCCATGGCGATCATCGCACGCTGGCGCATGCCACCGGACAATTCAAAGGCGTATTGGCCAAATCGGGCGCTGGGGTCGGAAATGCCGACCCGGTCGAGCATTTCAATCGATAGCTCCTTGGACTGCGGTTTGGAGAAATCTGTGTGGATCATCAATTGCTCGACCATCTGGTCCCCGATGGAGATGGCAGGAGCAAAACTGGCCATTGGTTCTTGAAAAATCAGGGAGATTGACCCGCCCCGCACGATTTTCATTTCAGCATCGTTTTGCAGGGACATCACGTCGACGGGTCCGTCTTCCAGATGCAACGTGATCTTGGTTTCCGGGCCATAGACTGCATTGCGCGGGTTCAGCTTCATCATGGATTTTGCCGTCACAGATTTGCCCGACCCGCTTTCGCCGACGAGTCCCATGACTTCGCCGGCCTCCAAACTGAACGATACATCGTCGACCGCCGTGATGCGGCCCTCGTCGGTATCGAATTGCAGGGTCAGGTTCTCCACATCGATCAGGCGGCTCATTTCTTGGTGTCCCCGTAGGGGTCTGCCGCGTCGCGCAGACCGTCGCCGACAAACACGAAGGCCATAACGAGGATAATGAAGAAAATGACCGGGATGAAATACCACTGATAGTTCAGCAGCACATCCGCACTGGTGACGTTCTGAAGCATCACACCAAGGGAGTTCACAGGGTCTTTGAGACCTAGCCCAATGAAACTGAGCGCGGTTTCAGAAAGCACCATGTAGGGGAAGGAAATTACCAGATCAACGATGATATAGCTGGTGAAGCTGGGCAGCAGGTGCTTGCGGATCACATGGCCCGAGGACGCGCCGCACAACTGCGCGGCCAGCACGTATTCCTGATTGCGCTCGGTCAACAAATGCGTCCGCACGCGCCGCGCCAGCGTCGGCCAGCCGATGAAACCTAATATGATCGAGATGAAGAAAAACCTTTCTTCCGCGCTCCAAGTATCGGGAATGAAAGCCGCGAGCGCCATGAACAAAGGGATGGCGGGAATGGTACGCACCGCGTCTGTCACCATCTGGATGAAACTGTCCACCCAGCCACCGTAAAAGCCCGATATTCCGCCAATGACAAGTGCCAGCACAAAGGCGATGAACACGCCAATGGTGCCGACCGCAAGCGACGTATTTATGGCGTGGAAAGTTCGCGAAAAAATGTCCTTGCCCGTCGAATCTGTTCCGAAAAGGTGGACATAGCCGTTTTCTATGCCGAAGAGGTGCGTGTTGAAAGTTATGAAAAACAATTTGTATTCAGAACCTTCGACAAAAAACTGCACATATCTACGTTCTTCGGTGTTGACGGTGGTAACCCACCTGAAATTCGTCGCGGCTGAGCGTTCGCGCTCGATCGCATAAACAAAGGGACGCAACGAGCAGCCGTTGTCATCGCAGAATTGCGGAATGGTGGGCGCGCCGTTCAGGTAATCCTTGTCCCGCCCGGCAATCGTGGGATCATAGGGTGTCAGGAAAGGTGCGAAGAGACCCGACAGGATCAGGATCACCAGCACCCATGCACCGACCATCGCCGCCTTTTGTTTCTTGAAACGGGTCCAGATCAGCTGCCCTTGCGACGCCGTGAAATATGCATCCTTAGCCGATTGATCGACGGCGGCATCGTAGATGTTGGTTTCAGTCATATCCGTTATCCCAATATGCTGCGGCGAATGCGTGGATCGAAGATGGCGAGCGCGATGTCGGTAACAAAGTTGATGGCGACGATGCTGCCCGTCAGGAAAAAGATGATGGCTCCGGCAAGCTGCTGATCGTTCGAACGGGCGAGCGCCTCAATCAGAAGCGAGCCTGCCTCGGTCAACGTCAGGATCAGGGCGACGATGGGCAACTCGTTAAAGATACGGTTCAGATCGAAGCCGAGCGAGTTGATGATCGGGCTCAGCGCATGGCGCGCGGGGTATCGCATCAGCAATCTGCGCCCCGATACACCGCGCGCTGACGCCGCCGTCACATAGAGCTTGCTGATCTCGTCCGACATCAGGGCACGCACCGTCTGGATGGCAAAGGCCGTGGCAGACCAGCCAAGAATGAACACAGGCAGCCAAACGTGACCCAGAAAATCCTTGATCTTGGCGGCGTCCCAAGGTGCGTCGCGGTATTCGGGAGAAAACAGGCCTGTAAGACTGTTGCCGAACATTACCGTCGAGAACAGCATGATCATCAGGGCTAGCAGGAAGTTCGGCAAAGCAAGGCCGAGATAGCTGACAAGGCGCAAGCTGTTGTTCAAAAACGGGTTGCGCGATGTGGCGGCGACAATCCCGACAGGGATCGCGATGGCATAGGCCAAGAACAGGGAGCCGAGGCAGATGCCGATGCTTAGCCAGACTTTCTGGCCCAAAAGCTGGTTGATGTTCAGGCGCAGAATACAGCTGTCGCCAAACTCTCCCTGAAAGGCGTTGAAGATCCATTTGCCCCATCGTTCAAAGAACGGCCGGTCCAGACCCAGCCGCACACGCTCGGCTTCGATATCGGCAATAGAGATTTGCGCCCCTTGCGAGTTCTTGAAGGCGAGGTAGCGTTCGGCGCAGTCACCCGGTACCAGTTCCATCAAGGAAAACACGATGAACGACACAAGGCAGAGCGTCAAAAAGCCAAGGGCGGCACGGATGCCCGCAAATCGAAGAAATTGAACCATCAGATTGCGTGCCCCGCACCTAAGACAAACCGCGAAGGTCTGTCTTGTTAGAGCCGCGGGCCAGTTCTGCGGCCCGCGACAGTTTCATTGAATAGAACGCTTATTCGTCCAGAAACCACTGCGACGGACGGTAGGGGTATGTCCTGTAGTAGGCATATGAGGCCGTCTTGAACTCGGGTACGTTCTTGAGCGCCGCCGCGTGATAGATCGGCTTTTGCTCTTTAACAGTGCCGATGAACAGCAGGTTCCCTGTCATGTTCTCGACCAGCTTGAGACCCAGAGCATCTGATTCAACCGAGCCAACCGCTGCGGCCTGGAATGCATTGATATCTTCCATCATGGTGAGGACATACTGCGGTGGTTCTACACCCGCAGCCCCATTAGATTCGACCCATTCGCCCCAAAGCATCGCAGTACGCATGTTGAAGTAGTTGTCGAATGGAGGAATGAAGATTTCAGGATTGCCGAGTACAGTGGTCAGCGGAACGCTCTTCTCCCACATAGTGACATCAAGCTGGTTTGAGGATTGAGCCGAACGATATTCGTCCGTCGTGACTTCTTTGACCGTGTTGTTGATGCCGACCTCACGCCAGTTTTGACCGACCAACTCAACGATCTTGATCGACATGCCTTGGGTGGCAACCTGCAGGTTCAGAGTCAATGCGTCCCCATTCGGCAGCTCGCGCATGCCATCGCCGTCGGTGTCCACAACACCAATTTCGTCCAGCAGAGTCTTTGCCATCTCCGGATCATACTGTGCGAAATGCTGTTTCCATTCAGATGTGATGAAATCAGGAGAGGGCGAGAATCCCACGTATTGTTGCGGCGTCCCAAGTCCAAACATCGCAACTTCGTTGATCTCATCTCGGTTCATCGCGACAGACATCGCCTGACGGAACTTCAGATCACCAAACACCTTGCGCTTTTCAGGGTCTTCTGAGGTGACGTTGAAAGCGAAGGTCGGCATAGTGATGTCAGGCTTCAAATCGACAACAAAGCCGCCCTTCTCTTGGCTTTCCATCAACAGAGGTACGTAGTCGGTTTGCAGCGCCTGGGCTTTGTAATCAACTTCACCGTTGACCAATTTCAGCAGCCGCACTTCGCTTTCGCCAACAAATATCTCGTCCATTTCGTTGATGTAGGGCAGCTGATTTCCCGCCGTGTCGACCATGAAGTAGTAAGGGTTCGCGACAAATTGGCGTCCCTCCGTGGTCTCACCAATCACGATGTGACTTTCAAGTGTAGGTGCCGCATCAAGAGGCAGATTGGCGACTTTATCGGGGTGGGCCAACATCGGTGTCGGTGTGTCCATCCAGTCGGAACTGCCATAATAGGCTTTGATCGCGTCATAGCCATTCTCAAATCCGAACGATTGAGCAAGCGTATCGGCATCCGGGTTGATGTCCGGATGGAATTGCCCAAGGAAATGCTTGGGTTGGAAGCCCTGTCCGTAGTGGTTTGCAAAATGAGCCAAGAAGCCCAGTTTTGGTGCAGGCATATTGAAGCGCACAGTCAGCGGGTCTAGGACTTCAACCGTCATCTGCTCACCACCCGCAAGCAACCACGCTTTCGGGACTTCGATCACGTTGGTGTCCATGTTCAGGTTTTCGTACCAGAACTTGACGTCTTCCGCGGTGAACGGTTGGCCGTCCGACCATTTATGACCCTCACGAAGAACAAACGTCAGCTGCGTATAGTCATCGTTCCACGTCCAGCTTTTTGCGACGTGCGGTACGATCGTCGTCAGATCGTCGGAAAAGCGGACTAGGTTGACGTGGCGCACCGACATGAAGTCGGACGTGCCTGCTTCGGTTGCGTTGGACATCGCATTGAACGTGCCACCATAGCTGCCAATCATGTCATAAGGGGCGACGACCAGCGGTTCGGATGGCAGACGCATCGCCAAAGCGGGCAATTCAGGGTTGCCACGGATACGGGCGTTCATCGCCGCGATATCCGGGTTTTCAGACATCTCCATCGAACAATCAGCAAGTCCCTGGAATTCAGCCAATTCGTATTGCTGCGGGAATGCCCCGGCGGCGATGCCCATTGGGTCCGACACGGTTACAGCCGGACAGGCGGCCATCGCGGCCCCTGCACAGGCAGCAAGCGCCGCGCTTGATAAGAGGATTTTCTTCATTGGTGTCTCCTTGTTGGTTGTTCGATGCGTATCCAAGAGGGGACCACGCAGGCGTTTTGCCCATTCTTCAACTTTGGCTCAGGCCAAGCATCGCCGCGATGGCGGGCGGATGCATGCCTGATCTCATTAGCCCGATGTGTCAGGTTTTTTGGTGTGGGTAGCGCACAGCAGTGTGTCTTCGTGGCCATATGCAAACCTTGGCTCATCGCAGAGCCGACGATCCGCATATGCTGCATGCTGGAACAGCACAGGCGATGACTTTGACATTGAAACTTCCCACAAGATAGCCAAATTAAGAAATATTACTTTCAAAGAGTCAACTGTTTCAGTTTTTCTTGCAAAGCTCTCCAAAGGCGTGTCCTTTGAACCCGGCCATCCTATTCTTGAATAAGCCGTCTGAAAGGCAGGTTCTTTGACCTACGATTTTCTGATAATTGGAGGAGGGATCGCGGGTGCATCAGCAGCATATGAGCTTGCTCCCTACGGCTCTGTGCTGCTGTTGGAGATGGAAGACACCCCGGGGTTCCATGCAACGGGACGATCGGCGGCCCTCTTTACCAGAAACTACGGCAACCCGGTCGTGCGCCAGGTGAACAACGCAAGCGCGGCATTTTTTCATACGCCGCCTGAGGGGTTCAGCGAAACGCACCTTTTGACGCCGCGTGGCCTCCTGACAGTGGCGCAGGGGGATGACACAAGCGAGCTTGATGCCCTGCTGGCCCTCTCGGAACCAGGAGAGGAAGTCACCAAGCTGAACGTCGACGACGCCTGCGCCATGGTCCCCTTTTTGCAGCCCAATCGGGTGCTACAGGTAGTATTCGAAGCCAACGTGGCTGATATCGACGTTGCCAGCTTGCAGTCATCCTACCTTAAGGGTGCAAAGGCGCGCGGTGCCTTGATTGAGACAAAACAGGCTGTAATAGCAATGACACGGACTGGCGGGATTTGGAACGTTCAGACCGCCCGAAACAGTTATTTTACCGGTATCATAATCAACGCTGCTGGTGCCTGGGCGGATCAGATCGGGGCAATTGCCGGTGCTCGGTCCATTGGGCTTGTGCCAAAGCGGCGCACCGCGATTATGATCAAGCCTCCTTCCGACGTTATTTGCTCTACCTTGCCAGCGGTGGATTTTGCGGTGTCAGGTGCCTACCTGAAGCCTGAAGGAGGTATGCTGATGGCATCCCCCGGAGACGCCACCCCTACGGAGCCCCATGACGCGTGGCCTGACGACATGGATATCGCCGAGCTTGCCGATTGGATCGAGCGCGAGACGACAATCAAAATCACCAAGATCGAACACAGTTGGGCCGGCCTGCGCAGTTTTGTGGCGGATGAGTCACCGGTCGTCGGATATGACACTGAGGTTTCAAACTTCTTCTGGCTGGCTGGCCAAGGCGGATTCGGGATCATGATGGCGCCCGCATTGGCCATTCTGACCTCCGAGATGATCAATACTGGGCGCCCTGGTTTGCAATCTGAGGATTTTGCACATGCCTTGTCACCAGGCAGGCTTTTGTGAAAATTGGTCAAACTGCATGAACCAATAGGGAGAGGGTCATGACAAAAACTCTGCGTGAACGTCTGAGCGATGCAGTCCTGTCCACATCGAAGGCCGATCGGGCCATTGCCACATATATGCTGGCAGAATTCGGAACCTTGCCATTCGAGACAGCCGCCAGTCTCGCTGCCAAGGTTGAGGTCAGCGAACCGACTGTAGGACGTTTCTGCCGCGCGATTGGCTACGATGGGTTCAAGGACCTCAAGTCGAACCTGCGCAGTGATATGGGCGATCAACCTTGGTTGATCAAGGACAGGTTGCGCGATCTTCAGGAACGGACTCTGGCCGGAGAAGATCAGTTGACCCGTGGTCTGGAATTAGAGATGGCAGCCCTCGTTGCGGTCTATGAGGCGGCCTATACGCCGGAATGGAAGCGTGTCGTAAAGCGTTTGGCCACCGCGCCCTCGGTCTTCGTCGTAGGTTTTCAGACCGAGCGCGGCATTGCCGAGGTGTTTGCGCATCAGTTGCAATACCTCCGGGACAAGGTGCAACTGCTTGACCTTGCCAGCGGCAACTTCGCCGACTTGCTGGCGACAGACAACGCTGAAACCGCCCTCGTGATGTTTGAGGCGCGCCGCTATTCCAAGAATGCGCCTTTGTTGGCTGCAGAGGCGCGGGCGGCCGGTATTCCGGTGACCCTGATCACCGATCCCTATTGTGATTGGGGCCACAGCGTTGCCGACGAGATTTTCGTTGTGCCGACGTCGTTCAACCTGTTCTGGGAATCGACAGCGCAGATGGCCAGCCTCGCCAACCTACTGGTCAACGGCGTGTTCATGGAACTGGGTCCAGAGGTCGAGAACCGCATGAACAAAATTGCGCAGCTGTACAAAAAATTTACAGGCCATGTGGATCAAACCGCGTCTTACAAATCAAAGACCAAGGGAAGACGATCTTGAGCTTCAAGGTTCTAAGCGCCGAAATTTCACATGAAACCAACACGTTCAATGTATATCCCACAACGCTGCGGAGCTTTGAAGATCGCTATCTTTTGAAAGGCGATCAGGCGATTGCAACACGGGGCGACAAGAATACCGAGTTGGCCGGGTTACTCGATGTCGGACGAGATTATGAGTGGGATGTGAACCATGTTATAAGCGCCGCCGCCGGGCCAGGCGGGAAGGTGACCCGCGCGGCGTTTGATGCGCTGACAGCACCGCTGATCGCCGCTGCCGACAACAACTGGGACGGTGTATTTCTGATGCTGCACGGGGCAATGGTCACTGACTTTTGTGAGGATGGCGAGGGAGAAATATTGCGGCGGTTGCGCGCAATAATTGGCCCCGATGTGCCCATTTCCGTCACGCTGGACTCGCATGCCAATGTCACGATGCAGATGTGCAATCTGGCGCAAATCCTCGTGTCCTTCACCACCTATCCTCATGTCGATATTCGCGCCACCGGTCGGCGTGCGGCTGAACTTTTGCAACGCACGATGACTGGCGACATCAGCCCGCGCACTTTGCGCTTCCACCAGCCGATGCTGGAAGAGGCCAATGGCGGACGTACGGACCTTGGCCCAATGATCGAGCGACATGCTCTGGCCCGCGCATTTGAGACCCGCAAGGGTGTCTATGCGATTAGTATTAATGGCGCCTTTCCGTGCGCCGATATCGCCGAGGTTGGTCCAACGGTCTTGGTCACATGCGACGGAGATTGCGAAGAGCATCGCAAAATCGGGAACACGCTGGCCGATGACATCTGGGCGCGGCGCCACGAGGTGCTGAACGCCTACATGAGCAGTGCCCAAGCAGCGAATGAAGCTCGGAGTTGGAACGCCAGCGCAGGGCCGCTGATCTTGGCAGACTACGCAGATAACCCCGGATCAGGCGCCTACGGCGATGCGACGGGCCTTTTATCTGCTTTGCTGGAGGCGGGCGTGGGCAATGCATGTTTTGGCCCGCTTGTCGATCCGGTGGCGGCGGCGTATTTGAACGCGCAGCCTGTGGGAGCCGAGGTCACACTGCCCATTGGTGGAAAAACCGCGCCGGAGTTCGGCGGGGGGCCGTTGCGGGTCACGGGCATTGTTAAATGGGCAGGCGATGGGCGCGTTGTTGGCAGTGGTCCGATCCTTGGCGGATTGGAACGCAGCTTTGGACCGACTGCCGTGTTGCATGTGGTTGGCATCGACATCCTGATCGTGACCATTGCACACCAGATACTAGATCTGAAACAGTTCGAAACCTTTGGCATTGATCCGGTTAGCAAATCCGTCGTTGCACTCAAGTCCATGCAGCATTTTCGTGCGGCCTTTGCCCCTATTGCTGGGCGGATCATCGTTTGCGACAGTGGGGCGCTATGCACCCTTCACTATGGGTCGATGGATTACAAGTTTGTGCCGCGCCCGATGTTTCCACTGGATCCGTCACCCATCACCTCGACGAATGCCTCTGGGAATGGCGCGGACCGTCATCGGTAATCGTCACCAATGACTGCGTGTGATCCAGTTCTGAATACGGTGGCGTAGCATAAGTCGACACAATAGAGCCAGTTCGCCCTGATATGCAGACTTATTGGCGAGGTTCTCGCACTCTCCATTTGCTTCGTGATCATAAAGGATTGGTTGCTGATCAGCGGCGAGTTCCGCTAGAGTAAATCGGCACTCGCGCATTATTGACAACGTGGTATCGCCAGGCCCCGTTCCGAGTGTTTTTCCCAAACCGTCGGCTGGACGGGTTCTGCAAAATCCAGCTCCGAGAACGAAAATGTCCGCAAGTCTTCAGGCGTTGCGCCTTGCAGAAGCGGCTATAGTGACCGGCCATCTATCGAATTTAGGATGTCTTGGCCAACCCAATCAAGAATTGTGGGCATGATATCAATTGTTTCTACCGGCAATGTCACGACTGTACCTGCGCGAGCGTCATTTTCAGGCAACCGGATGATCAGAGGCGTTTCATAAGCAGCAGCGTGAACGTTGAATTTGCCCCAGCTATAGTGATCACCCAACATCTCCCCAAGGTCCGAGGTCACAATGATCAGGGTGTTTTCGTATTGATCTGTGTCTTTGAGGAATTGGGCGACCCTACCAATATGCAGATCAACTTCGGTTATCAGCCCCATGTAGATGGCCCGCAACGCCTGGATATTTTTCTCTGTCGGCATCAGATCAAAGAACCCGACCATATCGGCAGGCGTTCCGTGGTCTAGGGCGGGGTCAAAAACGGGTGCTGTGAAACCACGGCCTACGGGTCATCAAGGCCCATTGGCAGGGGAAGGTTTGCTGGGTTGTACATCGTGTTGAAGGGCGCCGGTGCCACGAAAGGTGGATGTGGTCGGATATAGGGTGAGGTGTGCGAACCAGTTCGTGTCTTTGTGCGCCGACATCGTTTCCAAAAAAAAACGATCGGTCAGAAACGCCGTGTCACTGTTTTGGGTGCGATAAAGCGCTGGGTCGGTGATCTTGGGTGCATCGCCGGCAGGTGAGACTGGTTCATACACCTGCGCGTAATCCTCAAACAAATAACCCTGCTTGATCACATGCGCGCGCCACGGAGACGACATCTCAAAACGCATCTCGACCGCCTCGTGAAATCCGACCATAGGGTGTTCGTAGGGCCAGGTCGGTTGGAGGATAGATGCGTGGATTCTATTGGGTATCAGTTTAGCCAAACAACATCGGCAGATATCCTGCCTTGCGCATTTCGGTCACAACATGGGGTAGTTCATGGCGCAGAGGCGTGCCAATTCGCACGGACTGATGGTTCATAGCATATTGCCCAGTCAGCAACGAAGGCCGCGGCAGACCGCAGGGGTTACCTACAGAGTAGTGCCGCTCGAATGTACCCGCATCTGCCATCAACGCGCGCAAGTTTGGAAGGTCCAGATACTTAGACAAACGACAACAAACACAGTCGGCACGCAATTGATTAATGGCGATGAAAAGAATCATTTTGGCACAGGTCATTGTGCGATCCTCTTTTTCGATGACGTCTGAGCACGTCGCCCTTCTAGGCGCATTCAGGGCGATCTCACTGTTTGGCGCGATCGCAAAACAGAAAGAGGGCTTTGATCACAAAGGTCTATTCTACCGCGGATGCGGTTAAGGCTGGTATGCAAGACGTGGTTTTATGCCCAGGGGTCCATTTCTTAAGGAACAAGATGTTTCCGTTTATCGTGGTTCTCATCTTGTCGGCGGCCTTGTCGCATGCCGTCTGGAACACAATCATCAAACGGCCATTGACCGGAAAACGACGCTGGGTTTGGTCCCCCTGGCCTACGTCTTATCCGGCGCTGTGATGATTGCCTTGTTGCCGTTGCCGAGCGCTCACAGTTTTGTATATAGCGGCCTGTCGATAGTGGTGCACTTTGCATATTTCTGTCTGCCGGGCCGTGCTTATCATAACGGGGATCTCGGCGTCGTGTACTTCATCGCTCGGGGCGGTGTGCGGGCCCTTGTGTCACTTTAGGCCTGGTTGATGTTGGGCGATGTGTTGCCACTCTTGGTCTGAGCAGGGATTGGTTCATTTGTTGTCGGCATACTATTGAGCAATTGGAAGGCTCCGAGATCAGGCATCGGCACGACGATCCTGTTATTGTCGCTGGCAACGGGGTTTTGTATCTCTGTGTGCTCGCTGGTTGAAGGGTTCGGAGTCTGTTTGTCCGGCAACACGCTGAGCTATTGGGCATGCGGCGCGTTCCTGCATCTCTTCATCGCAGCGTTCGCTGGCTACCGCAGGCGGAAGACTTTAAGCGCATTGCCACTGCACTTCTGGAGCGTTGGAATTGCAGGGGGAATGGTTTCAATGACGGCCAACGGTCCTATCCTCGACGCCAAGAACTTCGCTCCCTTATGAGCCGTATCGGCCTTGCGCGCTCGGTTAGGTTGCCAATTCTACGCCTATCAAAATGTCGACGCCAGCGCGTTGCTGAATTCTGGCTCAGGTAGCGGATTCGATGGCAATTCATGCCGACAAACCAAATTTCCGCCGATATCCCGAAATTCAAAGATATGGCATCTATCGTTTGTACTCGAACAGAGGCCTTATTCTGTGTCTCAAACCTTGGGACAGACCGCAGCGAAAGTAGGTGTGGAAACAGCGATGTTCGGCCTGATTGGACAACTGCCAGTATCAAATAAGCTGCGCTGTGCACGCGCGACGACTTTTGGAATACCGACAAGTGAATTTCGGATATTGCTGAATGTCGGCCATGGGCCGCTAGGCTCGGGTATGGCGGTGGCCCCATAGGATCGGCATTGAGCGCGGAACTATTTTGATCGTTGGTCGATGTATTCGTCCTCAATTTTCTTTTAAAATGCCCGTGCCGAGCTTCATGCAGGTGACACAAAAACGACACATCCCTGTTACCTCGTCCGGGCATGTCCCTTGTTGAATGCAGCCAGGGGGTATCCATGACAAAATCCTTATTGATCAGCAGCGCCGCACTTATGGTGCTGGTTGGTCCCGTTGCGGCCGAGATGAAATTCAGTCGTATTTCGTCTTTTCCGGTGACCACTAACTTTGAGGGCGATGTGCCCGAGGAGACATCTGCAGAGATTATTGATGTAACCGAAGATGGCATGACGTTGGTTTACACCGACAGCCCAGCGGGTGTGATCGGGGCAATCGACATTTCTGATCCGGCAAATCCGCAGCCGCTTGGCGTTTTGATTATGGATGGAGAGCCGACCGCGGTATCGGTTGTCGGCTCGACCGCCTTTGTAGGCATCAACACATCTGAGAGCTATGCGGCACCGTCAGGGATGATCAAAGCGATCAACGTGACAACCATGACAGAACTAACTCGATGCGATCTGGGCGGCCAGCCCGACAGCACTGGCAAAGCGCCCGATGGCTCATTTATCGCAGTGGCCATTGAGAACGAGCGGGATGAGAATTTGGGTGATGGCCGTGTACCGCAGATGCCTGCCGGCGATTTGGTTATGATCAATTTAGTGGACGGCAGCCTTGATTGCGGCAGCCTGATTCGTGCGAACCTGACTGGTCTTGCCGATGTGGCTGGTGAGGACCCAGAGCCTGAGTTCGTGGATATCAATAGCCTTGGTGAAACCGTCGTTACGCTTCAGGAAAACAACCACATCGCGGTCGTGGCGCGAGATGGATCGATTGTCTCGCACTTCTCGGCTGGTACAGTCGATCTCGAGAACATCGACGCCACAGACGAACGCGGTGCACTGAAGTTCACAGAAAGCCAAACTGGTGTACCACGCGAGCCGGATGGCGTGCAATGGATCGATGACAACCATTTTGCCATCGCCAACGAAGGCGATATGGTTGGCGGATCGCGTGGCATGACCATCTTCCACAAGGATGGCACCGAGGTGTTTGAAAGCGGTGTTAGCTTCGAGCATGCGATCGTTCAGGTCGGCCACTATCCAGACAAGCGCTCCGATAGCAAAGGCGTGGAACCCGAAGGCATGGAGTTCAGTGTTTTCGGCGAGACACCGTATGTCTTCGTGATGGCAGAGCGGTCCTCGATTGTGGGTGTCTTTGATGTTTCGGACCCGGCCAATACCGAGCTTAAGCAACTACTACCCTCGGGAATTTCACCAGAAGGAGCAGTGGCGATCCCTTCGCGCGGTCTTCTGGCTACTGCGAACGAGTATGACGGTATCGAAGATGGCGCAGCGCGAGCGCATGTAATGTTATACCAGTATTCCGACTCGCCAGCGACATTCCCGCAGATTACTTCCGCAGGTGCGGACGAACTGATCGGGTTTGGCGCTTTCTCGGGCATGGTGGCAGGCGAAGGTTCCACCATCTACGCTGTCAATGATAGCTTCTATGGCTACCAGCCAACAATCTTTACGATTGATGCATCTACTGTTCCCTTGAAGGTCACTGCGGCAACGCGGGTCACGCGCGCTGGCTATCCAGCGCAAAAGCTCGACATGGAAGGTATCGCGCTGGACGGTGACGGCGGCTTCTGGGTCGCGTCCGAAGGGCGTACCGATCGGATGGTGCCGCACGGACTTTATCACATCGCCGCCGACGGAACGGTACAGATGGAAATCAGCCTGCCTGCAGAGCTATTGGCAGTCGAGCGCCGGTTTGGCTTCGAAGGTATCACAAAGGTCGGAAACACCTTGTGGATGGCGGTTCAGCGTGAATGGAAAGACGACCCGGAAAACCATGTGAAACTGGTTGCATATGACATCGAAACCGAAGAGTGGGGTTATGTCCGCTACGAGAAGGCCGTGCCTGAAAAAGGTTGGGTTGGCTTGTCAGAAATCACAGCGCATGACGACTGGGTCTACGTAATTGAGCGCGACAACCAGCATGGCTTGGAAGCTGTAACAAAGAAGATCTACCGCATTCCTGCTGCCGAGATGGTCCCAGTTGCGTTGACAGAGGATGCGCCGGTCGTATCCAAGGAGTTAGTCCGCGACCTGTTGCCTGACCTTGTTTCCACCGGCGGCTATGTCGTCGACAAGGTCGAAGGGATGGCAGTCATGAACACCGGCGAAATTTTCGTCTCCACCGACAATGACGGCGTTGATGATCATTCAGGCGAGACGATGTTCTTCTCAATTGGTACACCCGTAGTCGCGAATTAACCCTGCAGCGTTCTACTGAAGCGCTTTCATTGTCGGGGACCCGCCAAATCGCGGGTCCTCATTTGCTAAGCCAGGCAAACAACACATAACTGTCAATTTGATCGTCAAAGTGTCGAAACAAAATGGCAGCTCGAACACGTCTATCATTCTTCAATGTCCGTTTTGTGGTTCGCGCGAGCAGCATCGTTGAAAGCAGTCCAAGGTCCGAAATGGGCCGCCCGTGAAGGCGACCCAACTGCAGTATGTTTCTATGGCTTCGGCGATGGCCAACGCATCCTCGTGTTCGACACCCTGGAATCTGACCGTGCTGTCCATCTTGGTGTGTCGAGAAGGAGTCGAACGGCACGAAGATTTCCGATCCTTTTTTAGATTTGAGTGACCTTGGTTCTTCTCATTGAATGCGTTCCGTATGCGGTGGCTCTAGACCAATTGACGCAACCCAGTCGCGGACGATCCGTGCATATTGGCGCGTCGAAATATGCAAGCGCTCGTGGAACCGACCTGGCCAAAGGTACTCTGAGCCGACCATCAACTCGTCTTCCATCCACTTCTCGAAAGAGGCTCGTGCGCCCTCTGAAATATCGAAGCACACAGGTTTCTGCGTTTTGCTCTGAAGGACCGATGCCCGTTCTTTGATTTGGTCGGACGCCATGACATCGACGACTTTCGTCTTCACCAGGTCACAGCCGCGCAATTTACTGTCGATAGCCGTTTTGAATAGCGCGAGGTCACGATGGTTCTCGGCCAGTTCAAGTTGCACCCGGATTGCACTGACAGGCTTTGGATTCAAAGGTCGCTTCTGACCGCCGATGCGACCCTTGTTCCATGCAGGGCAAAGTGCGCGAATGGCTGGTAGGTTTGGTGTTCCATGACTGATCCTCCGATCCGCCATGCCCTCCCAAAACGACAACCCGGCGTTGACCAGAGCGCATTGCCACAATAGTTTTTGGTGGCTTTGTCCAGCGCTTTGGAGCAAATAGCTGCGCGCGGCAATATCCGAAACGAGCCCGTTTTACCAGTTTTCCGCAATGCCGCGAAAGTCTACTTTGGGAGATTGGACGAAAGTGTAATTGAAGTTACGCTCTAAACCAGACTTCCCACGCGGGGCTTATTCAAGAGACTGCGCCAGTTACAGGATTCGTCGGCGCTAGCGTTTGATTTGAACGCTCTTCGAGGCCAATCACAGCATGCCTCCAATTGAATTGACAGGCCTGCATCCCGAAGCCTAGCTTTCTGCACCTCCAGAAACGCTTTCTCTCATCAGGATTCTACCATGCTTGAAGAAGCCAGAAAACGCACCGCCGCCTTACAGCAAAGCATGAGAGATCAACGCATCGAGTGTGCTGTGTTCACAGACGAAAGCTCAATGGCCTATTTGGCTGGGTTCTGGGGCTACCTAGGAGTCGAGTTTGGCAGGCCGTCCATGGTCGTGGTCAAGGCCCAGGACGCTCCGATCATCATCACGCCGTTGATGGAATCCGAGATGGTGAGCGCTATGACTTGGATCGACGATGTCCGCGTTTGGGAAGACTTTGGCCAGCGTACATGGGGGGCGGCGCTCAAGAGTGCAATGGGGGACAAACCGTCCGAGATTTGGGTCGAGCGGAACACCATCCCTGCCATCGTGCGCAACTTTTTTGAAGATACATATAGCGGAGTACCGGTCAAAGATATCTCGCCCGTATTGGGGGCCTTGCGCATGGTCAAATCACCCTTTGAGATCGCAGTGATGAAAGAAGCAGGCCAGATCGCAGGTGCCATGATGGCTGCGGCCCATGGCAGTCTAAAAGTCGGAGTGCCAGAATATGAAAGCGCGCTGGCAGTGATCGAGGCCGGATCGCGTAAGGCGGCGACATTCCTGACGGCCAAAGGCTGGGAACGCTTTGTCTCACCCATGATCCACAACTTACAAATTTTGCAAAGTGGTGTGGATACATCGATGGTCCACCGACGCGCCTCTGTCAAACAATATGCTTTGGCTGATCCGGTCTATTTCTGTTTCTGCAACATGGCGCAGTTCAAACAATATAAGCTCGGCTTTGACCGTATGTTCCATGTCGGTGACATCAAAGACGATGCTGCCCGCGTACAAGAAGCCGCGATTGAAGCGCAGCAAGCGGCGATTGCGGCAATCCGGCCTGGCGTGCTGGCGCAAGATGTGGCCGCAGCTGCCAATGCTGTCTATGACGCGCGAGGATACGCGTCGGGCTACCGCACAGGCCGTTCAATCGGTATGGCCTATCTTGAAGCGCCAGAGCTGAAGGCAGGTGATATGACTGTTTTGCAGGCGGGCATGACCTTCGCGGTCGATGGGGGGATCTCAATTGACGGCGTCACGGCGGGACGCATCGGCGACTCGATCGTCGTGACTGAAACGGGGTATGAATACATCACCAGTTATCCCCGTGAATTGTTGGTCACAGAACACTAATGGTGGACGGCACCTTTCGCCTCGCCGTCGGTCAGTCTCCTGCTGAGCTTGCGACGCCCGAAGCCCGCCTTGAATGGCTACGCGGCGTATTGCCAAAAGTTGCCTCTATGCAAACTGACCTTCTCCTGCTGCCAGAGCTATTTGCGACCGGTTATAACATCGGCGACCAGATTGCAGCGCGGGCAGAACCTGCGGATGGACCAACCGCACAGACAATTGCTGCGTTGTCCAAGGAGCACGGCCTCGCAATTCACTACGGTTTTGCCGAAGCCTGCGGGGACGATTTATTCAATGCAGCGCAGTGTTTCGGGCCTGATGGCAAGCGCCTTGGGAGCCATCGCAAACTGGCGATTCCGCCGGGATTTGAATCCAATCATTTCAAGCGCGGCGACGCTTTCTACGTGTTCAGTTACCGAGACCTCCGGGTCGCCACTCTCATTTGCTACGATGCCGAATTCCCCGAAACCGCCCGCCATGTAGCCCGCATGGGCGCTGAACTGATCTTGGTGCCAACAGCACTAGGCGCGCAGTGGGGGTGGGTTTCTCAAACAATGATCCCGTCGCGCGCCTATGAAAATGGCGTCTTTCTCGCCTATGCCAACAGTGCGGGAACTGAGAATGGCATGCACTTTCTGGGACAAAGCTTCGTCGCCACGCCGGATGGAGAAGAACTCGCCCGCGCAGACGCCACGCCTCAGGTCATTTATGCTGCAATAGAGCGTGGACGCGTGACAAGGGCCCAGAGCCGACTGCCCTATTTGAACGACCTAGCAGTGCTGAGAGCGGCCATCCGCTAAGTTTCTTGAATGGTCGTATTGTCCCACATGTGGGACATAAAACGTGAGCGCAGCGAATGGTTGGATTGGGTTTCGAGCCATTCGCACGATTTGTATGTCTAGTTTCTGGAAATCGCGCTGCGCCGCCGCAGACAACTCCGTGATACGGTCGAGCAATCAGGGTAACTTTCGCTGCACGAGCATCCGGCCACAACGCGAACGAAACGGACGTCCATTGTCTACAGCTCTAAAATATTACTTTGCCCGTTTCCGGAACAGCTTGTTGGTCTATTCCGAAACGACTTCAGCGCCCTCGATTCCAGCGACTTTCGCGAGTTGCCTCAAACGGCTCTGGACAGCGTCACTGTCCGGAACGCTCGCGTGCTCCACAACCTCGAGCCGTACTGCGTCTGCTTCTATTCTTAAACGAGACTGCTCCAGTATTTCCGGAACGCTCGCAGAAAACCTGTGACCAAGAAGAAGGGCACGCCCTAGAATTTCGGCGCGCTTAATGTCACTTGTTGAAAGCAGCTCGCCAACGCGCTCTTTCACGGCGCCATCGACCTTGCCGCCGTATCGCGCCATAACGGCGACCGCAAGAGTTGCCCTTTCCGCGTGACTAATCCCGATGAAAGGAAACTCCAGCAAGCGAAGAAAGCTGTCCGATGCCCGAACCTTTTGGTGGTCTCGCCAGGCGATATCGGTCAGGGCACAAACCGACAGACGAAGGCGGCGGTCACTTTGGGTCTCGCCAGGGAAAAGCTCGTCCGTCCACCGACCGAGCGCTTCGCTGAAGCGCGGGACCCTGGCCACAGGCAGGCCGATCGCCAGAGCGCCCTCGAGAAGCGGGTCGCGGTATTGCTCTTCTTTGCCAAGCTGGCTGAAGAGCCATCCTTCGCGCAGTCCGAAAGCGGAAAAGATCGCACGATCCGGCTTCAGCTTTCGGAAAACGCGCCAGAGAACGAGCGCTGACGCTGCCAACGTTTCAACGCGGCGACCGGGTACATCGGGAAGGCCTGCAATCTCCTCGGTCGACATCTTGGCGATGGACTTCGCTAGAGACGAGAGCTCCTTGGCAGGCAACTCGTAGCCATGTGGAACTGAGATCGGGTGGTTGTTCATGGCTATATGGACTCGTGCCAGTGCCCGCCATCCTCCGCCGACAGCATAGAAGACTGGCTCCGTCAACATGGGGGGCAATGCTCCATCGAGAACATCATCAACGGCTTTCTTCGCCTTGTCGATTCCCTGCTCAAGCATTGCTTTGACCGGGAGTGCGCCAAGTGGCATGCTTGAGCGCCGTTCACCGACTTGATCCCCAAGGACTTCAGCCACTTCCAGGCTACCGCCACCGATGTCGCCGACTAAGCCCCTCGGTTGGAAAAAGCCCGATATCACACCGACGGTCGAGTAGAATGCCTCTTCCTCGCCGGTAATGATCCTTGGCTCAAGTCCAGTCTCATTGCGTATAGCAGATACAAGGGCGTCACCGTTCTTCGCCTTTCGAGTAGCTTCAGTAGCGAGCACGTCAATGCGGGGCACATCCATGGCTTTCGCAATGGCATCGAAGCGGCGGATTGCGGCAAGCGCTCCGTCAATTGCTTCCTTGGTGAAGCGACCCTCTTCATCCAGACCGGCGCCCAGAGCGACGAGAGACTTTTCATTGAAGCGTGGAAAAGGTGCGCGTCCAAGGTCGTCGTAGACGACAAGGCGAATCGAGTTGGACCCGAGGTCGATGATCCCATAGTGCTCTGGCTTATGCGAAAGGGCACGGTCTGTGTCGATCTCAATGCGTCTGGGTTCCAACATCGGCAAAGTCCCATCTAGTTGATTGCGCAGGCGTCATCGAAACAACAGACACCCGCGGGGTAGATACGCCCGTAGCGGCAGCATTCTTGGCCTCAGTGCAGGAGCCGGGACGCTGACTATTAAACAAGCTACAGGCTTTTCACCGGCAACTCAAAAAAGTACTATGGCGAGACCAGCACCTAGTTTACGACAGCGACGCAAGTCGACTCCTGGGATCTCTACAGGCGTTAGCGCATGGGTACAGATGATCAGCGGGGACTGCACCCCCTTGAACCACAAGCCTTTGGCGATCTGCGCCGTTTCCCGGGCGGCGTTTTCTGCATCCGCACCCGCACAGACCATTTGCGCGTGGAGCCACCCTTCGAATTTCCCCGGCAGGGGATAGTAACACCGCTCAAAGAAGTCACTCTTGACGCCGGCGATCGTTGCGAGGTTTTCCGGAGCGCAGAACAAGTAGCTATCGGCCCATAGCGGATCCTTTGGCTGCGCCATGTCGGCAGCCTTCTGGATGGCCGCTACGGTATCGAACGCAAGGCATCTTGACACTTGCGCCGAAAGACCAGCACGCCATTCGCGCTGGATGCTGCGCTACACCCTAAGGTCTGAGAAGGGCTCCCTGCAGACCTCGGATGCGGCGCGGCATTTCAACATCCTTCACTCGGGAAGAACGTCATTAGCGGCCCTAACCAGCCGTTCATCGCGAGATACGTTGCCGCACTGCAGCTTCTCCAAAGCGAACGTTGATCGGTTGCGCAATATTTCCAACATTGACGTACACTCATCGGACAAAACGAACTCGTGCAAGCGCAGCTTCAATTACTGCCACGCGACCTCACTTGCTCCGGGTTCGGCGAATTTACACCTGTCAATCGGCACTACCTCGGCGCTTGGCAACGTCTGACAGACCCCGGGCCAGCAGGTCGAAAACGATCCGGATACGACGGCTGGTCTGTAACTCCCGATGGGTAACCAGCCAGATTGGAAACTCGAGCGAAGGGAAATCCGGCAGGACCTTCTCGATGCCCAGTTGAGCATCGCCCAACGTTTCAGGCTGCATCGACACGCCGTAGCCCGCTTTTACCAACTCCCATGCGACGACACCGCTCTCGCTCGACATCACAAAGCTCTCTGCACGAACGGGCACGCCCATGTCATGCAGCGGGGCCATCAGGCGCTCAGGATCGGCATTTCCTACAAAATCGAGGGTCGCCACATCACGCGGCGTATGCGGGCGACCCGCGCGATCGAGATAGTCAGTCGCGGCATAGAGATTGGCGCGGAAGTCGCCCAAGTGCCGTGCAATCAAGTCCGGTTGGTCTGGCCGGACGTGGCGTATCGCGATGTCGGCCTCGCGCTGCGTCAGATTCTGCATTTCGCTCGACGCAAGGATGCGGACGCGGATGCCGGGCGCCATCTGTCGCAGCGGCTTTAATACGCCCGGCAGGATTGCTGCTGACAAGAGGTCCGTCCCCGTTACCGCAACCTCACCCGTGACTTCCTGTGATTTGCCGTCGGCCACCATGGAGATGAGCGTTGCGGCCTCGCCCATCGTACGCATGTGATCAATCAGGTCGCGCCCTGCTTCCGTCAAGGTAAGACCACGGACACTGCGTTCTACCAGCGTGACACCAAGTGCTTCCTCCAACGCACCTATCTGCCGTCCTATCGTCGGCTGCGTTGTCTTCAGCACGCGCGCCGCGCCGCTGAACGAGCCCTCCTCTGCTGTCGCGAGGAAAGCGCGCACCTGGTTCCAATCGAAGGAGACGGCCTGCCAGTTCATACATGAGCGTATAGCAGGTGGACGAATTTAGGCAATCGACCTTTCATAAGCGCATGGATGATACCGACCGCGAAACGAGATCAGCCCGGTCTCAGCAATCGAAAGCGACACAATGTACTCCGCAGTTTCTTCTGACTGGCGCATTCGCGCTTCTTCAAGCCTGAAGTGCAACACGCAAAGGAAGCCGGCATGACTGCCGAAGCCTTCTGGGACAGGCATGCGCCCAAGTACGCAAAAAAGCCCATCGCCGATGTCACCGCCTACGAAGAAAAACTGGAATGCGTCACTGCGCTTCTTCGATCGACCGATCGTGTTCTTGAAATCGGCTGCGGCACAGGCGGCACTGCGAGCAAGATCGCGCCGTTCGTCGCTCATGTGACCGCGGCCGACCTCTCTGCCGAGATGATCCGGATCGCCCGGTCACGATCAGGCGGCGATGCCGCGGGAACACTAGAATTTCTTCAGGCGGAGGCGGTGCAACACATTCCTGGCCAACCGTTCGATGTCATTTGCGCGTTCAGCCTGCTTCACCTGGTGGATGACATACCCACGGTGCTGGATTCAGCATTCCACCAAATGAAACCCGGCGGTCTCTTCATTTCAAAGACGGTTTGTCTGAACGACGCGCCGCGCTGGATGCGAGCTATGGTTCGCGTGCTCATGGTAGTGCGGATCGCGCCTAATGTGATCATCCTGAGTCGCGCTGAATTGATCCGGCACCTGATCAGTGCCGGGTTCGAAATCGAGCAGACGCGGTACTTCGGAAAGAACCGACTGAGCCCCTTTATCGTCGCGCGCAAGCCCGCCTGAGGCAGACCGACACCTTATTCTGAGAGACCGAAGCATGTACTTTATCAGCCGTCGCGAATGGGCGTTCCTTGCCCTCGTGTTCCTCTATTCTTTCATTCCGGCAGTCGTCGGGCTGGTTCGGCTTCCGGAACTACTAGGCGCTCCGGCGATCATCACACCGAACCCGCGTGCAGTGATCGATCCCCTCCCGATCACATTGCATATCCTCGGCAGTTCAGTTTTCTGCCTTGTGGGGGCTGTGCAGTTCCTGCCGAGCCTGAGGCGCTACCGCCCCGCCTTGCACAGGACCCTCGGGCGGATCGTGGCGGCAGCGGGATGCGTCAGCGCACTCACCGGCCTCTGGATGACCGTGGCCTATGCATTCCCCGACACCCTGCAAGGACCACTGCTTTACGTGGCAAGGGTCACGCTTAGCTTTGCGATGGTCGTTCTCATCGCATGGGCTGTTGTCGCGATCCGGTCGCGAGACGTCGCCGCGCACCGCGCCGCGATGCTGCGCGCCTACGCCATCGGCCAAGGGGCCTCAACGCAGACCGCGCTCTTTCTGGTCGCAATGGCCCTCTTTGACACCGAACTGCAAGGATTTTCGCGAGACGTCCTGATGGTTGGGGCGTGGGCCATCAACCTTGCGATTGCGGAACTGCTGATCCGCCGCGCCTTTGTGGCGCGTACGTCCGGCGTCACGATCTGAACCCGACCGCACTCCCGACCTGATACCGGCAAACTCAAGAAACAAAGAAAGAAGACACCGAAATGAGACGGCTCGATCTCCATATTCTTCTGTCGGCGCTTTGGCTGTTCATGCTGCTTAACATCATCTTTCGCGACATTCACCAGTTTGTCCTCGCGTCACATATCGAGATGCTGTTGACAGGCCATTACAACGGCGTCGAGTTCGCGGCTCTAATCGCAATTGTCTGGACCGCATGGATGTGGCCCGTGCACGAACCCACAGCGCCGCATTTCCACGCAAGTTCTTCGTAAAAAGCGTGTGCGCGCCGCGGACACAAAGAATGAGTAATAGGACCAAAGAGATGTTGGCAGAAACGCCTGTAAGCGATGCAGTTGATCTTTATGACAGACTCGCACCTCGCTATGACAAACTTCATCAACGCTGGCTGCGTCATGCAGGCGGTGAGGCTCAGGCCGCCCTGGAAGGCCTGGTGCGTGCACTTGCGACGCCGACCTCGAGGTTTCTGGATGCTGGCTGCGGCACCGGTAATCTGGCACGTAGTTTGATTGCTGAGGGCATGCCTCCGAATTTGATGACCCTTCTCGACCCGTCCTCGGCCATGCTTGCACGTTGCGAGGACATTCCAGTGCCAAAGGTACAAGGGCGGTTGGAGTCCTTACCGTTTGAGGATGGCACCTTCGATCTTGTGACGTGTGCTTGGGCTTTGGAAACCGTCCCCGATCCCGATCTAGCTTTGACTGAGCTTTGCAGGGTTGTTCGGGCCGGCGGCGCGCTTTGCCTTGTGTTTTGCGCGGATGCGCCCGCCCGTGGTCTCACCGAAAGCCTCATGCGCCAAGCGCTTTTGTATCGCGGGACCGGTCGGTTCTTGTCCCGCTCGCGATTGATGCAAGCCATCGAGGATTTCGAAAATTTTGAAGTGCGGGCAATTCCGAGCCATGGTCCGGCATCGACCTTACTTGCAAGGCGGTCGGACGCTGAATCCCAAGCGCCTTAGTTGCTACTGGTCGAGATGGAATAGAAGCCCACCGCAACATGGAGCACAAGAATGATCGGATATGTTACCTTCGGAACCAACAACTTCGGGGCCGCGCTGATATTCTACGACGCCTTGTTTTCGAGTGTGGGCGCAAAGCGCCTTTGGAAACATGGCGATATGGCCGCATGGGGCCGCTCGCGGGCCGAACCTGCGTTTTGCCTTGCTTGTCCATTCAATGGGGAACCGGCAAGCGTTGGAAACGGAGTGATGGTCGCTTTGAAAATGACCAACAGAAAAGCTGTCGATACGCTTCACGCCAAATGCCTCGAACTTGGCGGAACAGATGAGGGACTCCCCGGCCCTCGCGGAGATTATGGTTTCTACGGAGGGTATCTCCGGGATCTGGATGGCAACAAATTGAATGCGTATGTCCCCGCCTGACAGCATGCAAAGAGTTGGCAGTTGAAAAATTGCGTCCATCGGGCAATGGGCGACGAGCACATAGAAAGACGCCGCAATGAGATCTGAGATAAAATTTGTCCGATTGTCAGAAATCGACCCAGCCGAAATCTTGGCGCACATGTCCGACCCTCGTGTGGCCGAACATATGCCTCTTCTGAAATTTACCTGGAATGCCGTGACAGTGGCGGGGTTTGTCGCCAAAAAGGAAGAGTTTTGGCGCCGCGACGGACTTGGACATTGGGCATTTTTGTCCGATGACCATTATGTCGGCTGGGGTGGATTTCAAAAAGAAGGAGCCGAGTGGGATTTCGGACTTGTCTTGAGGCCCGATACGTTTGGCCTCGGGCCGCGCATCGCGCGAAAGGCGATCGACTTTGCGACTTCCGATGAACGCATCCCGTATGTAACCTTCCTTTTACCACCGTCACGCACGAACCTGCGGGCACTCCACAGACTTGGTGCTTGGCGGGTTGGCGAAGTCGATTATGATGGGGCGGCTTTCCTCAAATTTCAACTCAGGACAGAGTGACAGCATTGTCCGATTTCTGGCATATTGCCAGCTTCAGAGTGTGTCGTAACTCGCGGCCCATTGCTGCAGTTGGCCAATGGGTCAAGTTGCTGCGGCGCGGCCCGTCAGCGCCGCCATTCGCCGCAAGTGCAAAATCTCGAACGAACAGAACTCACAGTCTGCGTACATACCGAGCTTTCGCTGCGTTTGCTCCAATGACCGCCATGTTGGAAATGATAGAATGCTGCCAACTCAACATCCGTGTTACAATCGCGTCGAATATTTAGAACTTAGAGTCGTGCCGCTTGTTAAGGCGATTTTTTGCATTGGGAGCCGGTCTATTGCAAACTTGGCTATTCAAACCTGACACCAACAGATTGGAAAGCAACGACGAGGTTGCGCATCTAACCGGCAAAGCCAGCGCGATCCTGAAGCTTTTGGCATCTCGCAGTGGCGAGGTAATTTCGAAAGACGATATTCGAAAGGCGGTCTGGCGAGATGTCCATGTCACGCCAGATCTGGTCCGAGAGTACATCTTCGACATCAGGCAGGCTCTAGGCGATGAGGCCAGGCAGCCAAACTACATCGAGACCGTGCGCGGAAAGGGGTATCGTCTTCTGGGGGGAGTGGATCTGGCACGCTCTACAATCCCGGAGCCGGGCCCGATGCGGCTGCCACGCATCGCGGTTCTCCGGCCGGACGTTATGGATGGCGGTCCGCGCTGGCAGCGTTTTGCCGATGGCATGGCTGATGAACTTATCACCGATTTGACACGTTTCAGCGACTTGGCAGTCGTCGCGCGCGTTTCCTCATTCTCCGCTGACAAAACCCTGCGGGTGGAGGAAATCGCCGAGGACCTTCAGTGCGATTACGTTATTGAAAGTAGTCTTTCTGTCTATCACGATCGGCTGCGCGCCCGTTTCCAGCTGATAGATGGACACACCGACTTACACGCATGGGCGGAAACGTATGATCGGGGGTTCAAATCGCTGCCTGAATTTTCTAGTGGCGTTGCCCTGTCCGTTGCGAATGAACTGGGTTGCATTTCAGGGGAGGTGGTCCGTGCCGAGCGGCGCTATGCAGGTCGTCGTCCTGCATCCGAATTGTCCGCTTATGAGAACTACGTAGTCGCCTGCCAACTAGAAGAACACTACGATCAGGAGAGTATGAAAAAAGGCTTGTCGCACATTGAGCACGCGCTTGATCTGGATCCAGAGTTTGCGCGCAGCCATCTCATTCGGGGTTTCTTCTGCGACAAAGGGATGAGCATCTCAGACGAGCGTTCGCAATCGCAATGGCTGACCGAAACAGCAAACTCGGCTGCCCGTGCCCTCGAAATCGACTCGCGAGATCCGCTGATTTTGGCTTTCTCAGCGCGAACATTAGCTTCTGCTGGAAACCTTCCTGCCGCGCGAAATGCAGCCATACGTGCAGCTGACTATGCAAGGAACGAGTCGCACGCCGCATGGAGTACTGCATCTGCCCTGACGCTGACTTCGGGAGACTATGAGATGGCCGATGAACTCCTCGAGGTGGCCTATGACCTGTGCCCCAACCCACCGAGTTACTATTGCTTTGCGAAGGGCCGGAATCTGTTGTTCTCAGGAAATGCACCTGAGGCGGAAAGGGCTGTCGAAAAAGGGCCTGAGTATGAATCCACTCTCGTTATTCGGTGTCTTTCTCAAAGCCTTCAAGGCAAACTCGATAAGGCACGCTCAACACATGGTGAATTAGTGCAAAAATGTCCGCATTTCAGTTTTCAGGACTACCCAAAAAGCTTGGGAATTGTCTCAGAGTCGACCCTGGCGACATATGAGGAGGCTGTTTCCAAACTTGGGGTGTGACGCCAAGCCGATCAATTACTGCGTTGAACGTCGACCAGAATCAACAAAGACTCAACACATCCAGCTACTGCAAATGAATTAATCTCCAAACACCGGACGAATATCAATTGAGGTCGTTCTGTCCGGTGGTTTCGGCTTGGAGGTTTTCATGAATAATCCAAACGATCGCGGCATAACGTTCACTGATCATTGCGATCACCGAGAATATGTAAGCCGCCCCGACTATCCCGATACTCCGGCTTGGCGACGACCGACCGAGGCAGCATCAGCCCCCAGGGCTTTTCTGGGCGGGCGGCTCGCGGGTCCCGGCGGGATGTACAATCTCGGCAACGCAATCGCGTTGTTCTCAGGTCTGGCGGTGCAGATTGCCCAAAACGGATCGGACACCGGACCAGTGGCCGCTGTCTACGCATACCTCTTTGGTAACCCCGGTGCGACCTGGTTGACCGTCGCCATGCTTATCTTTTTTGTCGGTGGTGAGGTTTACCATCGCGCATGGGCAGGTCGTACAATCCCGGATCAGCGGCTCAATCGTCTTGGAGATCTGATCTCTTCTGTGGGCGCCCTCGCGATCACCGCTGCGCTGATTCAACTCGGAGATTTGTTCTTAGCCGTCATCGCCGGGACTCTTTTGACGGGAGGCAAGCTGGGAACGGCGGTCCTTCCGGAGCGCCCAACCGCCCTGAACCGCAAGGTGCAACAAGGTCTTCGCAGCGCAGTCGTACTGAGCCGGTTTCCTTCTCTCATCACGCTAGCAGCAACCGTAGTGCACATTATGATGAGCAGCGGACTATCCCCGACCGAGGCAATTCTGCCAACGATCATGATGTTCTGTTTTGGACTCTGGCTCTCGGCGGATTTACTGCTTTTGAAGGGGGCGAAAGCGGTTGGGTGTTAAGGGAGGTGGATAATGACCAATGAAATCTTTGCTATCCTTATGGCTTACCTTTCCTGTTCGGCGTCCGCCGAAGACCGAATGCTTAGCTACAATGAAGCGAGATCATGTTCGGCACTCTATGAAAAATTGAAGTTATCGTTCTTGCCGGAAGTTAACGAGGCTGAATATCACGGACTACCCGCCGAAGAACGATCTTCAATCAACCGACGCGCATACGTGGCCTACGTTGAATGGAAAGCCCAAAATGCGGACTTCTTGAAGACACTGCGATCAGAGGTGCGTTCTCTTCACGCGGGAAAGGGCCTCTAGGTGGCTGGCACATCTGATATGGGAATCACGCCATTCGGGCTGTACCGACTGTTTCTAAACGCAGCCATGCGTTTGTTCGCTGCCAAAACTATCGGTCTGGCAAAGAGCTCGGAACAAATTCTAGGAGTGCTTTCTGATGCAATTCAGAAAGGCCAGTTGGCGGGCAGTGCATGGGTGCCAAAAGCATAAACCCGGAAATTCTCAGAAACCGCAGTATTCGGTCAAATAGGTTCGGGCCAGACGTTTTCCGCGGTTCAATTAATTGACTGATATGTGGCCAAAACTGCCGTCAATTTTGAGACAGAACGGAGGAAACGACGCGGTGCCTAAGCGTGAATATTTCATGTGTAAGAGACTCTATACGCGTCGATCCCGCCGGACGTGGTTGGCTGAAGTTTCGCGACCAAGGTCGGCAACCAAATCCAATAATGAGGCTTTGACGGGGAATTCGGTTAAGCTGGATCATGTGCACCATCTTTCGAGTGCCGACCGTGATTGATTGGGTAGGCATCATCGCAGGTCTTTATGTTGTTCTGGCGTTTTATTCGACGGACCAGATGCGATTGCGGCGCCATGCGATTACATCGAACGTACTGTTCATTGCATATGCCCTTTATCTGGGGCTTTGGCCCATCGTGTTGCTGCATTCCGTATTGCTACCATTGAATTTGAAACGCTTGAATGAGTTGGAAGGATTTTGGCGGCAAAATCACCTGAATCTGCACATGAGCGAGAGTGAGCGACAAGTCTTTGAACAGGGGCTCAAGAGCAATCCGCATAGCTGGGCGATTTATGGGTACCAACGCTTACCAAATCGTCCCTCTTTCAGAGCGCTGGGGCATGCTGAAGCATAAGTCGCTAGCTCGCAATGGGATTGGCCAAAGGCCTTGAACGTCCACTATGCAGACAAAGCCGACCTTGAACGCTCAAACTCGAATGACTACTCTTCGAAGCTGCTCTAGGGTATCGACCAAGGCCGCATCACCAACACGAGGGTTTTCAATGCACGTCACGGCGGGTTAATCCGTTGATATATTTGGGCTCAAACCAAATTGTGCTAAGCTTGTGCTAGCTTGCAGCGTCGACACGTGGAATGAAATTTTGATCGACCACGCTGCAACGCAGCAAGTTTTCTTCGTGCGAACGGCAACGCACGGACTTTCCTGATGAAGGTCTTTCGGAGAACTTCCTCGGTAGCCTTCTCCTCGTTTGACACACTGAACCACAACCCACGCGGTTATCGAGAGTCCTCCGGTCCCATGTCGAGGTCCCGTTCATAAGTTTCGTGACGGCCGCCCAAGTTTCACTATTTGTTGATTGATGTATTTGATGAGGCTGGACAATTGTCTTGCGACCAGTAGCCTGAGATCAGTCGGCGAGTGTACGCGGTATCCTTCTCACAAGGGTCACGCAAGCACCAGAGCGATTGATCAGGATAAGCGGAAGCAGAAACACGGCAGCTCGTCTGGTAGCAATGGGCTAGAAAAACGGTGGCAGCGCGGGCGAGATTTCTTCCAAGAATTCAGGACGGCGATTACAGAATATAATCACCGAACGAAATTTGCTAGTCGCGCTGTGTCCCGCGCCCATTCCTCAGCTGCGGTTCTGCGCCCAGCGCTCTCTAAATGATCAAGCGATGCCTTCCCATAATCATCAAGATCAACCGAGAAGTCTAAGTAACTGTTAATGCGGCAGTATCGATCTCCCAACAAGTTCTCAGCGATCGCTGAAGACTTGTTGTCTTGGAGATTCATAAGCCGCTCGATGATACGATGTTTATTAAGCCAAGCGATCCCACCCGGCTTTTCCCCTCTCGCGAACCGCTTTGGGAATGTAGTTGTACCCGTGCCAATCGAGAGAATTCGAATGCTTTCAATTGGCTTTCCCTGATGCCATGCGAGGAAGTTGAGCGCCTCCAAGTCTGGACTGTTGCTTGCAATTCCACCGTCCAAGAAAAATTCTCCGTCAATCTCATGGGGGGGGGAAAAAGGTCGGGGCTGCGCTTGTTGCCATTGCAACGTCTATCATCTTCGCCTGTCTAAAGACCTGGTTTTCATCGCCCGCAACATTACTGAACCAAACAATTTCATTCTTGTGAGCATCAACGGCAGACACCAACACATCTCTTTTTGAGCAAGTGATATCTTTGTTCGCAATATCGCCAAGGACTTCTGCAATCACCTCTTTCAAAAATCCCGGGTCGTGCTTAGTTGTCCGAAGTTTCATCCAGTTTCGGCGCGCAGGACTTCCGAAAATTTTCTTCGATTTTTCTCTAAAGAGCTTTACGAGTTTGGTGGGAGGGACATCATTAGCAAGTGCAATTGCGAGGATTCCTCCAATAGATGTACCGGCAAATAGCTTCACATCGTCAAATAATTTCCGGCCCGACTTGTCCTCTAAATAGCTTAGGGCGGATGCTGAGAATAGGCCGCCCACCCCGCCGCCGGACAGAGCAATACCACGCTCAATAGCTATTTGATTCAGATCAAAATCATTCATTGAGTTGGTCGCCAATGCTTGCTGCTATAATCTCCGGAAAGATGGAGGTGACTCCACTCACCTCTGCTTCATCGCAGCAAAGATAGGTTCTGCCGTTGCGAATTGCTTCATGAATTTCGAATGCAAATATGAAATCTGGGTTACCGCTCACTTCAAGCCTTTTTACAACTTCGGCATAGCCATAGTCTTCGGTTTCCGACATAGCCAATCTGCACGCCGGGGGAAAAAAACGTTCAGCGAAGGATAGGAAGGCATCGAGTGGTGGATCCTCAGCAGGCCCGGTCCGTGCCGCAAAGTCATTGGAATGCTCTTCGGATAGCACTGCATGTGCTCGAACAACAGAAGAGTCGCAAACTAGTGAATTTATCGTCCGGCCTTGCTCAACTAACCAAGCCTCCTCGGCCGGGCTAGCTGAGCATGCCAGCCTCAAGAACAACCGCCATGAGATCAAAAATACCATCTATGGGACTAAGCCGATCAAACCTACGACAAGTCCGGTCACGGTCTTTCGGAAAACGGTGCTGTCTCGATCGAAGACTTCGGGTCAGATTTAGCGAGTCTGATGGATGCGTTGGGCCTCTGGGATGCAATGATCTGCGGCATCTCCGTTGGCGGCATGATTGCGCAGGCGCTCGCCGCCGCGCGCCCAGATCTCGTGGCCGGTCTCGCGCTGTGCAACACGAGCCACCGCATCGGGACCCCCGAAAACTGGGCTGAGCGTATCGCCGCGCTGGACGAGACCGGTCTAGATGAAATGGCCGACGGCATCCTCGAACGTTGGTTTGCCAAGGCGTTCCGCGATGAGCACCCAGATCTCGTGGCCGGGTATCACATGATGCTGACCCGAACGCCGAAGGACGGTTACCGCAAGGTCTGTGCGGCGATCCGGGATGCCGACCTGACCCAAACGACCAGCCGCCTCACCCGCCCTACCCTCTGCGTTGCCGGTTCTGATGACCAGGCAACCCCACCGGAAATCGTGAAGGCCATGTCTGACCTTATTCAAGGTGCCGAGTACGTCTGCCTTGAAAGTGTTGGTCACTTACCCTGCATCGAAGACCCGGATCAGCTGGCGACAATATTGCGCCAGCGGCTGGAATCATTAGCGTGATTTTCGATCAGCCCTGGCTCGGGGCGCTCTTCGCCGATACTGAGATCGCGCATCTTTGGTCTGCAGATGCGCAACTTGAACACTATCGCGATTTCGAGGTTGCGCTTGCGAACGCACTCGAATCCTGTGGGCGTGTTCCTTTGGGCCAAGGGCGAATGGCTGCCGAAGCGATCCACAGCGCAGAGATCGACTTGATCTCCCTCACAAGTGCCACCCTCCACGACGGCCTGCCAGTTCCCGATTTCGTGCGACAGCTCCGCGCGCAGGCTGGTGGAAACGAAGCCGCAATTCATACTGGTGCCACTTCGCAGGATGTTCTTGATACGGCGCTCTCGCTCACGCTTAGAAAAGTCTCAGGCGTGCTGATCGACAGGCTGCAGAAACTCGACGCGGACCTCGCCCTACTTGCCAGCGACAAAGGCGATGCCCCGTTGATGGGTCGCACTCGGATGCAGGCGGCTTTGCCGATCACTGTTGCTGACCGGGTCCAAAGCTGGCGGCAACCTCTGGAGAATCACAGTGCCGCTTTGAAAGCGCTAGGGCCTCGCGTAGGGCGGCTACAGCTTGGTGGTGCAGTCGGAACGAGAAACGGCTTCGGCGATGATGGAGACCGCATTGCTACCTCCATGGCGGATGCCCTTGACCTCGTGTCAGGAACTGCCTGGCATACGGACCGCACGGGCGTCGCAGAGTATGCCGGACGTTTGTCGCTCGTGACTGGTTCCCTCGGGAAGTTCGGGCAGGATGTGACGCTTATGGCGCAACAGGGTATCGACGAAGTCTCTCTCAAGGGCGGCGGCGGATCCTCGGCGATGCCTCACAAATCAAATCCCGTTATGGCCGAGTTGCTCGTGACATTGGCCCGTTTCAACGCGTCCCAAATTGCAGGTCTCCATCAGGCGTTGATCCACGAACAGGAGCGTTCCGGAGCGGCGTGGATGCTCGAATGGATGAGTTTACCACAGATGGCGGTCACCACGGGGCGGGCACTCAAAGTCTCAAAACAGTTGATCTCACAAATCGACCGAGTTGGTACGCTGTAGGTCGGCCCAAAGGAGACATCCAGCCGCCGATCCCCATGCTGCGTTTGCGCCCGCATTGCCGCCATTCGCGGCAAGTGCATCATCTGGATCTGGGCGAACTCACAGTCTACGGGACGAAGCAGACCTCCGTGCAGCCTTATGTTCCAAGTGGGGACGCTATAAAACTCGATGATCGATTGGTTCAGACACGGTACCAGTTTCGGACCATTTTCGAAGCCTCCGTCGCAGTCAGTGAGGCCTCGACGGACAGCATTGAGTTGGTCACCTCTTCCGATGTCGCGATAAGTTCGGAATTGTATCCAGCCAAATCGTGGGCCGAGCCTTCGTCAACGTACAGAGTATCCACATCCAGAGCACGCGCTACACGGTGTTTAAGCAATTGCTCGAAGAAGCGTCTATAGAGAGCCGGGTCGTATGCATAGTCGGAGCGAGCCCTCGATGCTGAGATCAACCTCAACTCCATCGCTTTTTCCAACGTCATCTGCAATGCGAGGTCCATTGTAGATGGCGGGGCGTCCTTTGCCTCATTCGGATGTTGTGGATTGTTGAAAGTCTCCCGCCGGATACTTTCCTGTCGGATTCTAAGTGTCTGAGAAGGAATGGGGTAAAGGAAAAGCGTCTGATTTGAAGCCAACGCTTTCTCCGCTTCGTCCCCGATGACCTCGACGAATTCGGAGAACCTGTTCCCAATAATTGGCACTTCGCCAATGAGCATAGCTGATGGTTCCCGATTTTCTGACAGCCAGTTCGATATGGCCTGACGCCCCCACAAGCCGGCAGCTCTTCGGATCATCGGGTTCGTTCCATCCGCAACATAAGGATATCTGGCGAGCACGTCGTCCGTTTCGAACGCGCCAAGACCTGCATCCCATCGAATGATATCGACCTTGCGCCCGGCGGCCACAGCAATGCTGATCTGTTTGCGTAAAAAAAACGACTTTCCAGAAGCCGGTAAACCAGTAAAAAATACCATGCGCAAACCACGAGCGGCATCTGCCAAAACACGGCCGTTCTGAGAATCCTCGAATAGACCACCCATTTTGACGTGCATTCCATTTTCCGGTTTTGCCAACAAACACAGTCTTTGCACGCCAAGAATGTGCAAGCAAATGCGAGACCTCGCCTGCCTGTCAAGCAACCTAAACGAATAGTTCCTGGGGCTTGTGGTGGCAGATGCCCAATGACTGCGTTGGGCTATAAAGCCGACCTCGGAGCCCGCGCAGCATCCGCAAACACGAGGCGCGATGACTTTTCGTGGACGGCCCAGAGCCGACCTTCAACCACTGATCGAGATGCTGCGGCCGCAGCCCGCATTCCAGACATTCGTCGCAAGCGCAAGAACTCGTGCTTTCCGGTGACACTCCTAAAGGACCTATCTGACCTTCACCTTGTTCGTTCCATCGTTTGCTGGCGCGAATGGCAAAATCATCTTGGTCGGTCTGGTTCCAGTTCGTCGCGCTCGATCAACGTTTCAATTTCCTCCATGACCGCAACCGGCAGGGCACCAAAATCCAACGATCCCGCGATGCCTTGGATCTGGTCTTCTGTCCGGGCGCCTGGGACCGGAATGTTGGTTTCCGATTGCCCCCACAGCCAGCCGAGCGCGCCCTGCACAAGCGTGCGGCCATCGGATGTCAGCAAGTCGCGGATGGCATCGAGGGTCTTTAAGAAGGCGGGGTTCGCCGAGCCATTCTGATAGTATTCCATCCAGACTTCGCGGGAGGCACGAATGTCATCGGACGGCATGACTGTGTTCGCGTCATACTTTCCACTCAATAGGCCCATCGCCAGAGGTGAGCGGATCAAGGACAGCAAACCTTCATCTCGCGTGACCTTCTGCATTCGGGGTGCGTCGAAGAATACGTTCATCGCATACTCGACCGCTTTGAAGTTTTGTCTGGACGACAGAGCCGATGCGCGTTCCGAGTGGTCCGTGCTCCAACCATATGCGCGCAACTTGCCCGCGTCTTTCAATTGATCCAATTCGTCGAACACCGCTTCCGCCTCGGAAATCGGCATCTCGTTCACGTGGAGCAGCAGGAGGTCGACCCGGTCACGTTCCAACCGCGACAGGCACCCCTCAAGCGCGGCGGCCACCATATCCGGCTTGAATTCTCCGAACGTGATCTGTTTGCTGGCCTCGTCGATTCCATGGCCAATTTTTGTGGCGATCAGAGCGTCAGGACGATCCTTTAACGCGCGGGCCAGCAGGCGTTCGGAGTGTCCCGCGCCATAGGCCGCCGCAGTGTCGAAGAGGGTGATCCCGCCGTCCAGCGCTGCGTGGATTGTTCGGATCGAAACACTGTCATCCGCTCCAGTATAGCCCAGGGATTGATCGCCTGAATACATCGCGCCGCCGATCGGCCAACATCCCATCCCAAGCGGGGAGATTTCCGTGTCAATGAACTGCATCTGTGGGTCTCCTATGTGATGCTCAAAAAAGACCCCATCTCTGCCTTTTCATCAACAACACAGAATGTAATCTTCATTTCATGGATGAAAGTGATTTCGATTGGGACAACCTCAGACTGTTTTTGGCGGTTGCTCGGACCGGCGGATTGGGGCCGGCCGCGAAACTGACCGGAAAAAGCGCCCCCACGCTTGGGCGGCGAATGATCGAACTTGAGCGCGGTCTTGGGAGTGAGTTGTTCCGGCGCAGACCACGTGGATACGACTTAACCGAAGACGGGTTGGCCCTGCTGGCAAAGGTCAAAGGCATCGAAGCCCGTGTTTTGCCGGTGACAGAAAGAACTCTGTCTAAGGCCCGACCGCTGGTGAAAATCTCTGCGGGCACTTGGGTTACGAGCGTGTTGATTTCCGCGGTTGGCGACATAGCAGGCTCAATCCCCGTTCGACTGCGCTTCATATCTTCCGAAGATGTGATGGATATCGGGCACCGCGAAGCGGTCATTGGTGTGCGCAACCATCGGCCAGAGGGCGTTGGCTTGGCCGGTCGGAAAGTCGGGCGGGTGCAATTTGCGGTCTATGCCACCGACGATAATGTTTCGACCTGGGCACATGTCTTGTCTACTACACCGTCCGCGACCTGGGTAAAGGAAAACTCCGGAAACGCCGACGCGATTGAAGTGACCACTCCACGAAATGCTCTTGATCTTGCAAATGCAGGTCTCGCCCGGGCGGTTCTGCCGACCTTCGTCGGTAATACCCAGCCAGCGCTCACGCAGATGTCGGACCGGATCGATGACCTGGCGCACGACCAATGGCTTGTGTCCCACCACGATGACAGATTTCTTCCCGAGGTCCGAAGCGTTATCGACAGGACCTACGCCCTTCTGAAGAAAGTCTGCGCAGACGAATGAGAAGACTTTGAGCATACTGCGGCATCCCTCAGACCAGGCTCGCTGCTGACGTCTGACACCGGCCCTTACCGGACGCTCGTCGCTAAGCTTGGATTCTGCAATGGCAGCCCACATTGCGGACATTCGGCCTTTGTGAGGCTGCCCCTATATTTGTCAGTCGGGGGGTGCACTCATGGCTTGACCTAGCTCAGTTGGAAGAAACCACTCCCTCCAGATATCCTCATAGTTCTTTGGAAGCACCGATAGCCCATGCCATAGCTGAAAAACATCGACTTTCTTTAGGTAATCATCCATCTCGCCCTCGAAAGTTTTGACATCAACCAGAGGGATTGATCGCTCTATGAGATGCGGCTGTCCCTCATCGATAAACCGCCGCAGCCCGTCACGATAGTAGCCAATGATTGGGCACATCTCCAAATCATCCCAGAAGTCATATCGCGCAATTTTCTTTGCAAAATGATCTGCCAGCGATCGCCAGTCCCCATCCTCCGCCCAACGCAACTCAGAGTACTGAAATGTGAAGCGTTGGAATGCAGAGATTAATTTGGAGCGCTTTGCATACCACCGAAGGGCAACCTTCCCAGATTCAGTAGCCAAATCGTTGTTGCAAGGAATGTGCACTGTTCGATGCCCAGCTTTGCTGTATTCCGCAAACCGAGGAATTAAGATCTTGTCCACATAGTCATTTAGACAAACGAAGCAGCATTTGTCCCGCTCGATGTCTGCGACAACCAATAGAACCGGCTGCCCAACGCCCATCCTTTCGACTGTTACCAGCTCAGATGTCTCAAGGTTCAAACGATACGTGTCCAGCGACATTGCTGGCTTGTCACTTAGCTCCTCACTACCCTTCTCAACGTTCCCGCGTTTATGGAGCTGCAATGCTCCGGTCTTCGCGGACACCGTACTCTTTAGTTGTATGAAAAAGTGTTCGCCCAGTGTTTGAGGATACGGTGAGCCTTCGCCTTCAAATACTTCCACGGCAAAGTCCAAACCGTAGTCGGGCCGGTATTCTCTCAAGACCCAATTCTCTGGTATCTTCCGCCTAAGGAGCGCAATTCCCCGCTCGTCAACCAGATGCTGGGGAGCTCGTCTCTTAGCTGTTCTAGCCATTGGAGCGCGGCCTCGACGAAACAACAAACAAACTACCCATCCTACAATTCATATAGATGCCGGCCATCCAACTTTACACAATATGCTTTGATATCGGGTTCTCCATCATGGGATGCGGTTCCGACACTATAGTCTAACGCGTACCGTCTAGGTTGGGTGTAATACACATGAGCAGGCTGACGCCCTGCTCTCTCTAGAGCGAGCGCAAAGAGGCACATCGCTAGTGAGTGTGTTTTCGGCCCAAGTGGTGCAAGTGCACAGGTGCGGTCGCCTCCGTTTGTAACGCGGCATAGCGCTTCAAATGCATCTGGGACATCAAAAGAGTGGACCTGCCAACGATCCTCTGTCCTGAGGTTTCGATTCTCCACTTCGCTTTCGAGGCTTCTGAGAAACTCCCAATTGCGAAAATAGTTAGGGGGACCTGGCGGAAACGGAAAGAGATACCGTATTTTTTCGATATCAGCCTCAAAAAGGTCCTTCAGTCCTAGAGGGGCAAAACCAACACCTACCACCAGGTCATCATAGTTAGCTTCCGCTCGTGGCTGATCAAACGTAGGCAGAGGACCTAAGGGAAGGGGATCGGAAGACAGCTGATCGCCATATTTGCCGGCAACACTGTAACAGACAATGAGATCGTGAACTTCGGGATCCTGAGACAAAAATCGCATGATCGGAAAGAACCAACGCTTTGGCATTGAGGATATATCGAGAATGATCTTGCCTTCGGCATCGTTCTTGAACGCCTCAGAGATTTCCGCAATGCGATCAATGTTCTGGAGAAGGTTTGCTTCGACTATGTCTTCGGCCGTCGCGCCTCCTCCTTCAAAAGTCGCCTGAATTTCTTCGAAACGTTGATGAAACAATGCCGCTCCAGCAATGTGGGGGTCTAGAATTTTCAGTAGCTTCTTAGACCCAACAGTAGGTGCCAACTGCGAATACGCAGCTGTGCAACGTTCTTCAGTTCCAAGAGTTCCCAAGAAACTCCAGTTTGCTGCAGGTAATTTCCCAATCAACCAACTCAGTTGCCCCCAAGGGCGAAAATTCTCAGCCATCTGGTCCAATCATTAAGTCTAGAAGTGGGAGCGGATTGTCTGTTTCTGACCTTCTACGTTCAGGCGGCAAACCTATTTTGTCCATAATACCAGCATCGGCAAGCCACCCTCGGAGGACATCGCAACGGATGTATTTGGGCTCTTTGGTATGTTGATATGGAATCCTAAAAATAGGGCAATAGAGCGGGTTCAAGTAGAACTTAAGCCTACGTTTTCTGTCTTTACTGCGTGTCGCGTGCTCAACCATGGTAAGGTTCCCATAATCGACCGCTTCCACCAAAAACGAAAATATATCTGGGTTTTGCCGTAGCTCTTCAATGCTTAGAGAAATTCCATTTTGCCCAGGATTACTCATCTTATCATCGTTGTGTAGCGATGTAGCAAACTTCTCGCCGAGCGTTTGGATCAGCTTATATCGGTCGTCGCTCCTACCATAGTCAGATGGAATACGATCAAGCCATGTTCGTGCGGTTTGAAAAACACTAATGGTTTGTATTGTTTCCGAAATCGGTAACTCTGGCGCTTTGCCCCGATTTGATGAAGCTTGCGAAGCATAGTCCCAGATGTATTGGCAAAGGCTTAAGAAGACTAATATATTTCCACCGCTTAGGCCTAGTATATCTCCTTCACCAGAGTAGATTGCTCGCTGTCGTCTTCTGCCGGCAATCTTTAAGAGAGCCAATTCAACCCGCTCTTTCCTCCAGTATTGCTTCCCCTTCGCCTCCCATTCGGGCTCCGTTAGCTCACCGGGAACACCTTTCTGTCTATACCAGATTTCGCCCAGTATGGCTGACAAGGGGTCTTGTTGGACGAGTCCATGCAACTGCTCAATTACCCACGCTGGCCAATTATCATCAATTTTGAGGGCGCTATCCGGGGATTTTCCTGCAAGCGCACTTGCCTCTTCGCGAGGTAACAGCGAATTGCCGAGCGCGTCCGAAATCCTCTTTGCGTTTGCGCGCCTGCTACCCGGTGTGGCAAGGAACTTTAGCCGTCTAAGAAAAACGTCGTTAGCAAAATCCGGGTAAATGCTTGTTTTCCCAGCCTCCTGCTCTCTCAATTTTACGTCTAGTTCAACCAACTTGTAATCTCTGTCCTGTTCCAAATGGCCTTTGGATCCAAAGACATTGATATGATTCCTCCACGCGTATCCGCGAGTGCCAATCCTGTATGAAAGAGTCGGATCTCTGCTTATGCATTTGTTAACTACACTTCTGTAGTCAGCGCCGTCTTCTTGGTCATTGATTGTCGCAAGCTCTTCGTACTGATCGACTAGTATGAAAATTTCGGTATTCTCCGAAACAATGCCAGAGCTACGCAGTGCGCGAGCGATAACTTTAGCGGGCTCACCAATGGATGTCTTGCTATTAGCCACCTCAGGGTCAAGCTCGCGATCATTGAAGTTCAGAAAACGCCGATACTTATGCTCACGATCTTGCATTCGTGCCCGCAGCTCGTCCATCGTGTTAGCTTCCGAGAGGTATCCTTCCCAAACAGGATCGTTCCGCACCAGCTCGACAAAGCCTTTAGTTCTTTCATCGTTCCAACTAAACTCCAAGTCTTTCCGAACAGTGCTATTATCTGCGAGAAGACAAACGGATCTCAAAATGTCAGAGCAGACGAGATAGTTAAAGAAGTCGCCAAATAAGATTTCCTTTGCGGTGATGTCATCAGCAACTCGGCGACTACCAAATTCGTTGCAGCGGGCTGTGTTCACGTTGATGCCTGCTCCAATGTAGTTGGAGAATTCACGCGCTACGGGGAACGGTTCACCTAAATCAGCGTAGGCAATTCGGACTGCCGGATCGAACAGCTTGTAAAGCATGCTCTTACCACTGCCCTGAACACCCGTAAGTACAACGTGGCCAGCTTGAAACACAGGATTCGCATGCGCGACGAGCTTGTTGCTGAATATTTGTACGAACTCTGCCGGATTGACTTTTTCTCCAGCATACAGGTGGTGGAATGGGTTTGTAGCCATGTTCAACTCCTCCTGATGCGCGAAAACAGCGGATCCCACGTATCCGTTTGGCTGTGAAATAGAGGTAGGGTATTGTCTGGGCAGTTTGAGTATAGAGTAACCAAAGCACCAGTCCCTTCAAATCCAAAAGGGTGATGTTCGAAGACTCCAAGTCTGTTTCTGACTGTTTGAATAACGGAGCGAATGTCAGTGAAGGCTGAAGGCTCTTCCGGCTTTGCGACACTTGACACAAACAACTCTGGTCGCAGCGAAAGGCATGGTGAGAAACTGACGTTCGCAAATTGCTGTGCAATGGTCTGCCCTACAGTGACTCCATTTGGACAACAGACCAATGGAACAACCAAGATTTGCACATTGGGTAGGGTCTGCGCCGCCCAACGAATGGGCCCATCCATCTGGGTTCCTGATCCGACGAAGTCCTCAATAAGTACAAGCTGCCCTATGTTCTCGTCGGTGACATACTGCCTCAGCTTGAGTTTATCACCGAACTGTTCCAGCGATCGCCAGTCCGGCCGATGATCATGCCCGTTCAATCCGTTCACCTTCAGAAATCCATTGATCCGCAGGCTATCAGTTATCGGGCAAAACCAAGTTCGTTGCACCGCGTCATCGATCAATCCGTTTAGGTCTTCATCTGCTATGTCTAAATCCAAGATATCGACTAGCCAACGAACTGTCTTGTCACTGTAAGCTGAGCGTTGAAGAGCATCGATTTGCTTCTTCCCAACAAAAAATAGGTGCCCCAGCAGTCGGAACATCTTTTTCCGAGCGTCTTCGTCAGAACTATTCAAGAGCCACTTTGCCAAGCAATCGTCGAAAGATTCGTAGCGATTTGGCTCGTACTCGTCGTAAAGCTCTGTTTGTAACCAGGCGAGTTGATCCCTTAATGCGATCAAATCGTCGCTGTCACCGGACATTAGCCAAGGCTCTACCAATTTAAAAAGGTTACTCATATCAAGCCTTTAATATAGCTTCGCGAACCATTTCCGCTACCGCAGCCGCCATCGGAGGAGGTACTGCATTTCCTATTTGAGTGAACGCTTCTTTTGACTTCCCAAGAAAAACAAAGTCGTCTGGAAAGCCTTGAATTCGCGCTGCTTCCTTTATCGTGAACCCTCTATCCTGCTCCGGGTGAACAAATAGATCTACCCGTCCGAACCTCGTATCTACTGTAGGTGAAACATCGTCCCAACTGAGACGTCGATAGCGCCCATTATAAGTCTGCGTGAGTTCGAATTTCCCATCTACTTCTCGAAGGAAGCCCCGTTTAACCAATCTCCGTACATCACGAGTCACACCTCTTTTTAGAAAATGGCCAATTCGATCTATACTCACCGGATCACCATCGCCATATGAACGCACACGGTCTCTTCTTCGTAGACGCGCAACTGCAATGAGTGTGTCTTTTTCCGCGTCACTAACAAATCCGAACACTTCGGGTATGTCCCACGTCGATACAGAGCGTTCGCTCAACCTAACATTACTTAACTTCTGGCCAGGTTTTATATGCTTGAGTATCTTGGCATCTTTGCCATCAGGATTTGGCCAAAATATCTCGCTTTCAGAAGGGTTGGACAAGCCTCCAAGAGCATGTCTCAGTGAAATCGATCCGTTGTACTTGACGTTCAGATTTATGCAGTCACTCCCTTTCCAGCAAACCAAAAACAGTCTTTTGCGCCTCTGAGCCAAGCCACACTTGTCTCCCTCAAGAAGTATCCGTCGAACATTGTAACCAGCAATTCGAAGTCGGTCTTCGAGAGCTACCCACAGATGTCGGTGCTGTCCTGACAATGCAGCTGGAACGTTTTCCACCACCAAGACCCTGGTCGCATTGGCAATCGCGATGTCAGCCACTCGCATCAGGAGCGCGTTGCGCGGATCGTCGAGAAGACGTTTTCCGACCGTTGAAAACCCTTGGCAAGGTGCTCCCGCAAGAAGAACATCACTTGTGGTCGCTGATGGCAGAAACCTTGTAAGGTCTGCCGCGCTAGCAACATCACTTAAGTTGCGCGAGTATGTCTCACACGCGACCCGATCGATATCGATAGCTTGTTGCGAAAAGACCCCTTCTTGCAGAAAGCCGAGGTCAAACCCACCCGATCCGGAAAACACGCTTAGAGCTCGCCAGCCAGAGCTCAATGGCGAAGGCGTATCTCGAAATGCGTAGGCTGGTCCTCTTTCCCGCACCAGTTCAAGTTTTGGCCGCGAAGAGATCTGTTCGTCGAGGCGTAGTTCCTCGCTTTCTTGGGCAAGAGCGAGAAACGGTTTGCTGCGTTGGAGGCGATTAGGGCCGTTTGTGTCGCTCAAATCAGAAGTCTTTCTTTGTTTTCATATACTCTACAGGCGCTACAACGTCATTGAAACCACCCAAAACAACCTTTGAAGAACTTGCCGCTCGAAGCGCCAGTCGCTGAGGAATGGCTGCTTTGAGAAAGCGACGATCTGGCCAAAGCACGTGCAGCGAAAGTCCGGATTCCACCCTGGCAGCTGGACGCTTTCAATCAGTCGTTACTTAGCTTTCAATTGGTCGAACCATTTTCCCGTGAACGTCCGCTTCCACGCCCGTGCTAATTGCCTTTGGCATCTGCAGCGAAGGTCCGGAATCCGCCCAACATCTCGGTAGATAGAAAGCAGGATTGTGAACAATTAGTCAGGGTTTCATCTTTAAATACAAGACAACAACGGCAACCCAAACTTGAAGCTTGTCGAGAGTTCAAAAACGTTTCTGCTACACGGTGCAAATTACCCTCATGTTAGAAAGCCGGGAAAGAACCTAGATGGCCTCAGTCTTCTCGGAATGCTTGTATAACTTGAAAAAATGCTTCGCGTTCGGCGTCTGCGCGAGACAGGCCAGCGTCAAACTCCAGAATTGCAGCCCGTTCTTCGAACGCGTCGAGCGCGATCGGATCGAGCGCCATGAACTTTGCGACCAGCGACTTTTGCGACAGCGCAGAATTTCTGATTTTTGTGAGTGCCTTGGATGTCGCACGAGAGGTTTCATTTTTGGTGCTTGTCGCAGATTGCGGCGGTGACGGTGACGGAGGACAAGTTGTTGAGGACGCCGCGTCGAAGGTAAACAGTTTATACATCGGCAATGAGCCTCCAGGTTGGAGCGCTCTTTTTTCCGTTTGCAGTTGCTGACGGACACCTGACAATCCAATGGTGACGCTCAAGGATGCCAAGCAACTTTTCTACGGTCTTCGTGTCTCTGATCGCGGAGGGGCCACCTCGTACGATCTTGCGCTTGGTAAAGGGCTCGTAGGGCGCTTTCTCCAACAACCAAACGCGCAGGCGTTCCGCCATTTGCAGGTAAGGATCCACATATCCGGCATCCAAAGCGCGCTGCGCCTCTGATAGATACCATGCCGTCAGCTGCACAGCGTCTGTCATAACTGTCAGAGATACGACGTTTGTCGCGGGATCGGCCAGCAACGCAAAGACCCCCGCGATGCGCGCGGCTTGTTCCGCGGCCTTAGACGCAAAGCCTGTGATTTGTGCCAGGTCGCCATCTTTGCCTTGTTGCCGCTCAACTTCATTCGCAAAGGACACAAGCAATGATCTCGCTTCGGAGGACAGTTCCAACCTGCGCGGCACCAATTCTCGTGGATTACCAGCGTCGGACGACGGCAGTGAAAGCAAACGGGTTATCCGGTTGTTGAACGCGGCAAGCTTATCCTGAGCGGCTGCTCTTTTTGTCGCCTCTTCGTCATTTACTGTGATCAAGCGCGTGCCGATGCGACTGTCCGGCCAGGCAATAAGGCAACGCGAGAGAAAACCCTGGTCGCGCAAGGTTTCATTTGCGAAGACGCTCTCTGCCACGCCGGCTTGCAGCATGACACGCAAACAGCCCCGGCGATGGCGAAATGTGTCGAGCGACTGCCCGGAACGCGTTCGGTTGAGTGGAGCCGCGTCCCAAACCTTCGACATGGCGGCACTTGTCTTGAGCTGATTTTCCTTGCTCATAGCATGTCCACCGAAGAACTGCCCGCCTTCATCAGAGAATATGCCGACGGAGGGGTCACCTTCTTCGAAGTGGTGCAGCAGTCCTTCGTAGGTTACATCAGATAAGATCTTGCGCGGGATCACCGGTGCAATGGGTTGTTGCGGCACCTCTTCTTCGATCACTTCACCGCCGTTTCGGGCTTTTACGTATTTACGCTGGGCTTGTTCAAAAACGCCGAGCTCGAGGTCGTAAGTTGCGCGACAGTGAAGATAAGCCGGATAGTTATCCTCTTCCCATTGATGAACGGCCGACACCGCGAGTTTGTCGCAGGTGGACTTACGTTCGCCTGATGCCGCGACAGTGAGAAGAAAAAGGCTCAGGGGTGCATCTCCCGCCAGTGTTTCGGTATTTGCATGCGATTGGGTAGCAAGTGAGGAAACTGCGAGCAGAGACTGAAACCCGATTTCTATGGGTGCTTGAGTTAAATCTGCCAAGGCTTGAGCAGGTCCGCGCAGGGGACCAAGGTGAGCTATTGGGATGGGTCGCCCGTCTAGTTGCGGCCGGACCAGGGGTTCCGGGCTGACTTTGTTCAGAGCAATGAGTGAGTCTTTTGGCATAGTGTTTGAAACCTCCGTTTCAGAAACGGCTCCCCCATTGCCTGAATGTTTACATTCAAGCTTGTACGCCATTGTTTCCGGCGTGTTTGAGAGAACCTGCGCTGTCCGGTCCGACTGAATGTTAATTCCTAGCCGGGGCGCATAGGTGCATTGTTTGGTTACATTCGAGACTGAGCGCCTCTCACCAAACAAAACACTGTTTTGGTTAAGTGAACTTTGTTCCAACCGAGCGGTTACAGTGCCATTACGCAACGCTCAAAAGCATCTTAAGCTCTTGGATCAGAACGGAATAATGAGGTTTATCCACTGAAATCATGCGGCAAAGCCTTAATTTTCTTTAACGAAAAAGTGTGTGTTGCTACTTAGCTATTCGGCTTAAGGCTTGAAGTCTCAGTTGCAGCCCGCCGCCGGTTCCATAAACGGGTCGTTTGTACTTGTGGCCCAGGATGTCTGCACGCACGCGATCATCAATCCCGGCGGTGAGCAGCGCATCTTCGACGTAGTGGCGAAGGCTGTAAGCTGTATGCGCCGGTGTTTCCGCGAGACCGTTCGTGCGCAGGTATTTGTTAACCACATTCGACCATGATGTCGCCTTGTGCCAATATCTCTGGACTCCGCCGCGTGCCACGATCCTATTAGCCGCTTCAAAGGACACTCCCAGCAAAGGAATTTCGCGGGCCGTATGGCGCTGCTTGAGCTCACGTCCGTTGGGAGCTACACGCAAGAAAGGGATTTGGCCGTCTAGACAGAAATCCTCCAACGGGCACGAGAGCACCTCTGACGGTCTCAATCCTGTGTTAATCAGAACAAGAAACGCGTCTCTAGCTTCATCGTTTAGGCCGTCCAGAGCGCTTGGTGCCAGCAAACGCTCCCTTACCCACTTTTCAGAAAAGGGTGGCCTGGTCGCAGTGCCATCAATGCCCTTGTCAAACCGGAGTTTTGCGAAAGGATTGGCGAGCCTTGCGTGTCCCTTGAGTTCGCACCACTCACGAACGAGTTGCGACAAATGTCCCAAGTCCTTGTTCGCCGTTGCAGCCAGCGTTTCTCCGGTTGCAATCCGCTCAGCCCACCATGCCCGAAAGGCCAGGGCATCTTCTCTGGTTATCCGGTCAATACCCGTCTTGGCTTTACCGGGCACCGCTGTTTCGAAATTGGCGACCGCCCGTTCGCGCGGCAAGCGCCACAAGTGCCTTTGTCGCTCCGATTTACGCAGATGTTTGGTTTTGGTCAGTTCGATAAACTCCTGCAAAACCGCACGCAAAGGAGGCAGTGCCACTTCGACAGCGCCCAGTATAGCGTCACTTACCTCAGGCGGCGTAGGCTGTTCATCTGTACCAGCCGCCGCGAGCATCCTTGGAAGATTTTCGGCAAAGGACCGACGCAACAAGACATCGCTCGGCACATAGTCAAATCCCCGGCTTTCCGCCATTTGCTTGGCAGCCGCATATTTCTCATGCGCCAGCGCCTTTTCCCCCAATCCCAGCAAATGCCATTCGGTGGTTTTCAGTTCTTCCAGTTCAAAGGCTTTGCGCTTCGCCACGCTCAGATCCGCTGTCCTGAGAGCTTGTCGGATCTGCCGCACCGGTTTCCCGGATTTGCCAAGCACCTTCCCGAAAAGATGGTTCGGCACATTCTTGACGAAGTAATAGCGCCCACGATCAAGTGTCAGGCCCAAATAAAATCCTCCTGCCATTCATCCGCTGCTATGCGGGAATTCATGCGGGATATTATTAGGGAAACGCCGGCTACAACGTGTAAACGCACCGTTCGGGCATTGAAATCATTGAATTTTCTTAAATCGAGAAGGTCCATAGGACTAGTTTAGTGGCGGACCGAGGAGGATTCGAACCCCCGACCCCTTGATTCGTAGTCAAGTACTCTATCCAGCTGAGCTATCGGTCCACTGAGGGCGGGGTTTAGTCTTGCCGCACGCGTTATGCAAGCCAAAATGCGCAGGTTCGTCTAAATTGCGATCTCAGACATCCGCGCCGTCATCGTTCCATCGCCCTTGGGCAGGCAAATGGTGAAACGTGTCCCTTCCTGGCTTGTCTCCTCGAGGGTCAAGGTTCCACCATGACCTCTCACCAATTCTTCTGAAATGGCCAATCCTAGTCCAGAACCTCCCTTACGAGCCCCTCCTTGGAAGGGGGTGAAGAGGAATTCCCGTGCTTTGGGCGGCAAGCCTGGCCCGGTGTCCGTAATCTCAATCCACCAGGCCTCATTATCCTCGTGGCCCGTCACGCAAACCGAACCTGGATTTCCTGTTGCAATGATTGCTTGCCGCGCGTTGCGCATAAGATTTGCCAGCACGCGATAAAGCTGCTCGGGGTCGGCACGGACCGTCATGGACGCAGGCACATTACAGTCGAGCACCAGGTCATACTCTCCGATTGCCAGTGTTTCGCTCTCGATGACCTCTTCGACCAACTGTCGCAGGCCCAGCATCGTAAGCGTTGGGCTCGGCTCCTCAGCTTTGCCGAAAGCCAGAGTGCTCTCGCACAGGTGCACGGCGCGCGTGATCGACCCAACAAGCTTGGGGGCCATGCGCTTCACGGCGGGATCTTCGCTCATCTCGATCCGGTCGGTGAAGAGTTGTGCGGTCGTGAGGATATTGCGCAGGTCGTGGCTGATCTTACTCACCGCGCTGCCAAGCTGGGCCAGACGATCCTTCTGGCGCAGGGCCTGCGTGAGATCCGTTTCCAGCTTTTGCAAGGCCTCTTCTGCCTCGCGCAGTTCGGTGACGCTGGCAGATGGCGAGATAATCCGGCGCGCGTCTTCGGGCGCTTCAGCATAGTTCTGCATATCGACCACAACGCGTTTGATCGGTTTGAGCAGGAGCGCACGCATCGCCACAAACAAGAGACCGGCCGTAATGATTGAGATGACGGCGGAGAGCACCAAAATGCGAATGCCATAGTCGATCATGGCCATGCGCAGAGGCTGCGTTTCCATCGTGATTTCGATCAGCAGCCCAGCGTCCCTCACCGGTGCCCCGATGACCCGGATGATTTCGTTTTGGGGTGACATGAAACGCGAAAGCGCATCCTGTATGAGCACCAGCGCGCTATTGTCGCGCAAGTCGAAAGTTGCAGAAACCGGCTGTGGGATATCGGATGAAAGCATCAACTGCCGGATCTGATCCCTGCGCAACACGACGTTGAATACACCCGCATTTTCAAGCAGTTCCTTTTCGAGTTCGCGGTCGATCATGTCGTCGGCAAGGAGCGCCAAGGAAGCGATCTGCGCCCGTTCCAGACGGTTATTCAGGTAATCTTCGCGGAACCGCGCAATCGACGGCACAAAGATCAGGATTTCCGCAATCATCACGAAGATGGTTGTTAGGATAAGTAGCCGACCTGAAAGCGAATTAAACATGTCGTAGCGTTTCACGGGATGATGCGCTGAACAAGCCCCACAATCTTTTTGACTGTCGGGTTTTCGAATAGGCGCGGAGTAAAATAGGCCCCGGCGGCGCGCTTGTTGACCTCGCCAATGGTTGGATAGGGAGCGACCATCGCTGCGACCTGGCTCATTTTGAGGCGATTGGCCAGTGCCAGAGCCCAAAGGTTTATCAACTCGCCCGCCTGATGACCGACGATTGAGACACCGACGGGGCGGCCTTTATGGACCATCACCTTGATGAATCCTTTGGTTTTTCGTTCGGCAATCGCCCGGTCATTGTGCGAGTAGTCAAAACGGACGACTTCCAGCCCAGTACCATGCTTTTTGCGCGCCTGAGCCTCCGTCAAGCCAACCTGTGCCAGCTCCGGGTCCGTATAGGTGGCCCATGGGATGTGATCGGTTTTTGCTTTGGACGGTAATCCGAACAACATGGATCGAATGATCACGCCCGCATGGTACCCTGCAACATGCGTAAATTGCAGCCCTCCGGCGACGTCCCCAATGGCGTAAACCCTGCGATTGCTGGTGCGCAGGCCCGCATCCACTTCGATGCCGTTGCCCTTTATGCGAATGCCAGCGGTTTCGAGATCCAGCGTGTTCACATTGGCCTTGCGTCCCACTGCCATCAGCAAATGCGTCCCTGTGATCGACCTGCCATCTTCAGTCAGGACTTCGATAGCGTCTGCGCTGCCTTTGATCTCGGAAGCTTTTGCATTTTCCTCGATCACGACGCCTTCCTCACGCAACGTATCGAGCACGACGGTGGCAAGTTCGGGGTCATCCTTGCCCAGCGCCTTGTCTCCTTCAATCACAGTGACTTTCGAGCCAAGGCGGATATGTGCTTGCGCCATTTCCATACCAATTGGACCGCCGCCGATAATCAGCAGATGTGCCGGTTTTTCGCGTAGGTCGAAAAGCGTTTCATTGGTCTCGTAAGGCACGCTGTCCAGTCCTGGAATGGGCGGTACGAAAGGGGATGAGCCGGTGGCAATCACGATGCGCCGCGCGGTAATGACTGTATCGCCCGCTTGCACTTCGGTTGGAGAAATGAAGCGGCCAAACTCGCGGATGACGTTCACTCCAAAGCCTTCGAAACGCTCCTGACTATCAACCGGAGCAATCTGGGCAATGACGTCGTGCACGTGGTCTTTTGCTGCGGCGTAGTCAGCGGCACCCGACGCGTCAGCAACACCGTACTGTGCGGAGTGTTGCTGAGCATATGCTGCCTTGGCGCTGGCAATCAGGGCCTTGGACGGAATACAGCCAAAATTCAGACAATCTCCGCCCATTTTGTGGCCCTCAAGCAGGACAACATCCGCTCCCATTTGTGAAGCACCAGCTGCGACGGACAAGCCTCCTGATCCCGCACCGATAACAAGGATATCGGTTTTCAACGTTTTCACGGTTACAGATCCTTTTTGCCGGTTACGGCCTTTACGATCACAGGCAAAACCGACAACAGGCTGAGGCCCAAGATCGGCAACAGAATGTGCGGCTCGAAAATGATGCCGAGATTGGGCGTTTCGCCGCGCGCAAAAACTTCCCCCAGACCTGCTCCCACTGAGGAATAGACCAGTGATCCCGGAATAATGCCGAGAAAGGTGGAAACCACGTAGCGATAAAGCGGAACTGCGAGAAAAGCGGGCACGAGGTTCGCAACGAAGAAGGGCACGACCGGCACTAGTCGCATGACAAACAGCATCGACCACTGGTTCTCATCGATCCCCTTGGAGATTTTGCCAACAGTGCCTTCTGACGCGTCCATGCGTTCCTTGAGGCGTTCTCCAAATCCATGGCGGGCAGCGAGGAAGATCAAAGTAGCGCCAACCGTGGCCGACGAAACGCTTAACAACGACCCGCCCATTGTCCCAAACAAAAATCCACCAGTAAGTGTCGCAATCAACGCACCCGGCAAAGAAAAGGCGACGATCACGACATAGGTGAGCATGAATACAACCGCGGTAAGCAGGAAATTTGCGTCACGGAATGCGATCAGTGTTTCACGATTGTCCCGGAGTGCTTCAAAAGTGAAGTAATCATTGAGCGTAAACGCACCGATCGCCGCGACGGCAAGGATGATGAACAACGGCAGCCTGCGCGTCCAACCGGTTTTCGGGGTTTCTATCATGTCGCTCATCACTGTTGCCTTTCCGGCTACGGGTTGCAATTGACCATTAAATGACCGCTAAGAGGCGTTGCCGATAGCCACATCACGCGCGCTTGATCGCGCGTGACGCTCCTGCAGTGTTTTACCCCGCGTAACCGACTGCCTTGAAACATCTGGCGGGCAGCGATGAAACGTTTGTTGCAGTTTCACGCGATTATCGTGCTCTAGGGGTTTGACTTGGGTCGGGATGCGCTTTAGATGACGGGCTTCAAACACGACCGGGCGCGGACCGATTCCGCCTGTCCCGACGAATTCAGATGGAGACGGAGCGATGAAACGCACCTTTCAACCTTCAAACCTCGTGCGCAAGCGGCGCCATGGTTTCCGTGCGCGTATGGCCACTAAAGCGGGCCGCAAGATCATCAATGCACGCCGCGCACAGGGCCGGAAATCGCTCTGCGCATAATCGGACCCTCACAGGTCTTAGAGATATGACACCGCCGCAAGCCCCCCTCACTGGCACTGCCACTGACGAGGAAAGGCCTGCGGCGGTTTCTTTGCGTGTGCAAACCCTCACGAAACGTGCTGATTTCCTGCGGGCATCTCGTGGACCGCGGGTCGCGACGCCCGGCTTTGTTTTGCAGATGCGCAAGCGATCCACCGAAGAGGCCACGGGAACTCGGGTCGGGTTTACCTGTTCCAAGAAAGTCGGAAATGCGGTCGCACGAAATCGGGCCAAAAGGCGCCTGCGCGAGATCGCGCGGCTGGTGCTACACGAATTGGGACGAGAGGGCATGGACTATGTGCTTATCGGGCGCGCTCGCACCACGGCAACACGCCCCTTTAGTCAAATGTTGACAGATCTCGAGGACGCCTTGAACACGTTGCACGGTAAGAAGCAGTGAGTCCTCTTGCCCACGTATTTGCCCTGCCCGTGCGCGCCTACCGGCTGATCTTTAGCCCCTGGGTTGGTCACAACTGCCGCTTTCAGCCAACCTGTAGCGTTTACGCACTCGAAGCGTTGCAGAGACATGGTGGGCTCAAAGGGGGGTGGCTCACGCTGCGCCGCATCTCCCGGTGCCACCCGTGGGGATCCAGCGGATATGATCCGGTACCTTGCTCGCACGAAAAGCGCGAATAGGGATCAGCGCTTCTTTTCAAACAAGATGATGACCTCACCAATGTTGACACCAAACCTTTTCATGTATGCGCGGTTCAGGACCCTTGTTTCACTGAGCTGCCACATCCAGTCATCAAAACTCACCTTGAGTGTGCCGTCTGGTACGGGCAAATCGATGGTATAAACCCAGTTGAAGGTATCGCCACGCTCCTCGCCTGTCGCCTCCCCGATCACACCCGGTGCACTGCCCACCCAGCTTTGTGGGCCGGTCTTGCGAAGCGTCCAGATACGTTGTTCGAATGTGCCATCGGCATAGGCGAAATCTTCGACTAGGCGCAGAGTTTCCCCATCCCAGGTCCCATCGATGGTGACATCAAACCGCCTGCGCACCGTGCCGAAGACATCCTGGAATTGGCCAGTTGCGACGACCTCACCTTCAAAGAATTCCTCCAGATTGAATTCCCGCTCAGACAGTTTGGGATCATCCAGTGCGGGCTTTCCGACACAGGCCGAAACCAGAAGTGCTAGCCCAAGGAGAAATGCGACGCGTATCATAACTGTTCCCTTCCTTTGTCTTTTACGCCCCGCTTGGGCTTTTGGTTCATCCTGCATCAGAGTATAGAGCGGCAGGACGGATTGCAGGACAGCACCATGCTCGACACTCAGGACGACATTCATCCCCTCTTTTACGGTGCGCCCAAAAGCACGGAATTTAGAAAACTCCGCAAACGTGTCGTACGCGCCGTGCGGGAAGCGATCGATCAGTATGGCATGATTGAGAAAGACGCCCGCTGGCTGGTGTGCCTGTCGGGCGGCAAGGACAGCTATACTTTGCTCGCGGTGCTGTATGAATTGAAGTGGCGCGGTCTACTGCCCGTTGAATTGTTGGCCTGCAATCTTGATCAGGGCCAGCCGGGCTTTCCGGCAACGGTGCTGCCTGCATTTCTGGAAAAAATGGGCGTGCCGCACCGGATAGAGTATCAGGATACCTATTCGATCGTGATGGATAAGGTGCCCGAAGGGCGGACCTTTTGCGCGCTTTGTTCGCGCCTGCGTCGCGGTCATCTCTACCGGATCGCACGAGAAGAAGGGTGCTCTGCCGTAGTGCTGGGCCATCATCGCGACGATATTCTTGAAACGTTTTTCATGAACCTTTTTCACGGTGGACGGCTGGCAACCATGCCGCCCAAGCTCGTCAACGAAGAAGGCGATCTGTTCCTTTACCGCCCTTTGGCCCATGTGGCCGAAGCAGATTGTGAGAAATTTGCCGCGGCCATGAATTACCCCATTATTCCATGCGATCTTTGTGGCAGTCAGGACGGGCTGCAACGCCAGCAAGTAAAAGCCATTCTGGATGGCTGGGAAAAAAACAGCCCCGGACGCAGGCAGGTCATGTTCAGGGCATTGATGAATGCGCGCCCCTCCCATCTGCTCGATCCAAAATTGTTTGATTTTGCTGGGTTAGAACGCAAGTGATTTGAATTTTAGCTGAAATGGGCAAAAAATAACTGCTACTGTTAACCGAGACATCATCGTCTTAGCGTTAGTGTTCCGCGACTCTACGAGCGATCGCTCCTGATCGAGGAAAACAAGATGCTGAACAAAATGGCTGACGGCTTGCGCTGGACGCGAACCAGTCTCGGATCGGCCCTGACAAACCCCTTATGCCTCGCGGCCTTGCCGGGTACCTGCCTTGGATTGTTCTGGTACGCAGGCGAAAAAGGACTAATTGCCGCGACCCTTGCTTTTCCCGTTCTGTACGTTCTGGCGGGCGCGTATGGCAGACCAGCCTCGCTTGCTTTGGCGCGCAGTGCAGTCGCGGGCAAAATGCTCCATGATGGTTTCAAGTCGATCACCAAGGAATACTTCCGGTCCGCCAGAGAAAGCGGGCTGAAGTCGGCGGTCTTTCAGATCGAACTCGATGACTATGATGATCTTGTCACCCGATATGGTCAAACTGCTGCTGAGAAGATCACCGATACAACCTGTAATCGTATTCTCTCCATCCTTCGAGACAAGGATGCGATCTGCAAAACGACCGAAGCGGGTGTCTCCGTGTGCCTTGCACCGGTTCAGCATCTTGATCTTGAAAACTGCATTCAGCTTGCCGGCAGGATGCAGGCGATCATCGAAGAGCCCATTCCTGTAGATGGTGCAACGGTTTATCTGACCGGCTGCATCGGGTTTTGCCAACATACCCGCATGATGACCAAGGATAGTGAGACATGGCTCCGGGCGGCAAAGCACGCTCTGAACGAGGCGAAACACAACGGTCCAAACGCGATCCGCGCCTATTCAGACGAAATGCGCCGGAAGTCGGAAACACGTGCCGAATTGCGCGAAGAGGTCTCTCGCGCCCTAGACAAAGGTCAAATTCAACCTTGGTTCCAACCGCAAATCTCGACGGACACCGGCCTGGTGACTGGGTTCGAGGCATTGGCACGTTGGAACCATCCGAACCGGGGTATGGTTGCGCCCAGCGCGTTCCTGCCTGCGATGGAACAAGCCGGCATGTTGGAGCGCCTCGCCGAGGTAATGATGTACCATTCACTCACTGCCTTGAAAGCCTGGGATAATGCTGGCGCTAACGTTCCCCAAATCGGAGTGAATTTCGCCGGACCCGAACTTAGCAACCCAAAGCTTGTGGAAAAAATCAAATGGGAACTGGACAGATTTGACCTTGCCCCTGAGCGCCTTGCCGTTGAAGTGCTTGAAACTGTCGTCGCAAGCGCCCCGGATGATACGATTACACGTAACATTAATGGCTTGGGCAAACTGGGGTGCAAAATTGATCTGGATGATTTCGGAACCGGGCACGCCTCCATCGCCTCGATCCGTCGGTTCTCCGTCAGCCGCATAAAAATTGATCGGTCGTTCGTCATAAAAGCCGATCGGGATCCTGAACAGCAGCGGATGATCAGCGCCATTCTCACCATGGCGGAACGGCTGGAAGTCGAGACACTCGCGGAAGGCGTCGAAACGGTCGGTGAACATGCCCTTCTCGCGCAACTGGGCTGCAATCACGTTCAGGGGTTCGGAATTGGAAAACCGATGCCCTTTGATCAGACACTTGATTGGATCACCAATCACAACGCAAAATTGCAAGCGACACCCAAGATCATCAACAACCGTTTGAACTGACTTTTTGGTCGTCAAGCTCACGTGGGAGGGTGCCGCAAAAGGCCAAATCCCGGTTTGACCAATACTGAGCGGTCAAGCGTCGTAGAAATCGCCGAAAAGCCCGAATCGACTTGACCTTTGCAGGCTTACTCTGTTGAACCACGCTGATAGTGAAAACTTCAGGTGGCTGTCTCGATGGACGATCAAAACAAGAACCTAATTCTTGCAACGGCGCTCAGTTTCCTCGTGATTTTGGGGTGGTTCTGGATGTTTCCGCCACCGGAACCCGACATCCCGCTCGACCGTGAAGTCGCAGATCAGACAGCACCTGATGCGACAACGAACAATCTGCCGTCGGTGACAGCTGATGTGCCCGAAGCAACACCTGCGGATACCGTCGATCAAGAAAGCGCAATTTCGTCAGCGCCCCGCGTCGAGATTGCAACTGATCGCCTAAAGGGGTCGGTCTCGCTGCTTGGTGGACGCATTGATGACCTTTCGCTCAAAGACTACCGCGAAACGCAAGATGACGACGCAGAGATCGTCAAGATGCTGTCGCCGGTTGGTAGCGACGACGCCTATTATGCACTTTATGGATGGGCTGCCGGTGCCGGCGTAGACCCGGCAGCGGTTCCGGGGCCGAATACGGAGTGGGATCAAACGGGTGGCACCGTTCTGGGCATCGACGCACCTGTGACATTGACTTGGGATAACGGTGCGGGCCTCACCTTCACGCGCACGATTGAAGTCGATGAAAACTACATGTTTACCATCACGCAGTCCGTCACGAACAATGGCGATGCGCCTGCGACAATGGCGCCCTACGGTGTTCTGGCCCGCCACGGCGAACCTGCGGATCTTAAGAACTTCTTTATCCTGCACGAAGGTGTTGTCGCCATGGCAGATGGCGAATTGACGGAAACCGACTGGAGCGACATGCCCGACTTCGCTTTGGTGGAGAGAGAAGGCGCGCGGGCGGAAGTCACGCAGGTTGAGCAAAACGGCTGGATCGGGTTTACCGACCACTTCTGGATGTCGACCCTGATCCCAGAGCCGGGCACAGCCTTCAAATCTGTTGCGAAATATGATGACCGGCGTGATATCTATCAGGCGGAAACGGTGTTGCCTGCCCAAACGGTTGCTCCTGGCGCGACAGCAACTGCGACAACCCAGCTATTCGCCGGGGCGAAGGAGTGGGAAACGATCCGCAATTATCAGTCTGCGGGCGTAGATCGCTTCATCGACAGCATTGACTGGGGCTGGTTCTTCTTCCTCACCAAACCGATCTTCTGGCTGTTGCACTACCTCAACCAGCTGATTGGGAACATGGGTTGGGCAATCATCGGATTGACCCTCATCATCAAGGCCATCTTGCTGCCTCTGGCATATAAATCCTACGTATCCATGGCCAAAATGAAAGAGCTTCAGCCACAGATGGAGAAGCTCAAGGAAGACGCTGGCGATGACCGGCAAAAGCTACAGCAGGGTATGATGGAGCTTTACAAAAAGGAGAAAGTGAACCCGGCCGCAGGGTGTTTGCCAATCCTTTTACAAATTCCAATCTTCTTCTCCCTCTACAAGGTGATTTTCGTCACGATCGAATTGCGCCACGCGCCTTTCTTCGGCCCCTTCCAGGATCTGAGCGCACCTGATCCGACCTCCATCATGAACCTCTACGGTCTGCTGCCTTTTGCTGGTCCTGAGCCCGGCTCAATTATGGCTTTGATCTTCATCGGAATCCTGCCGCTGATGCTGGGTATTTCAATGTGGCTTCAGCAAAAGCTGAATCCCGCGCCCACCGATCCGACCCAGCAAATGATCTTTGCCTGGATGCCTTGGGTCTTCATGTTCATGCTGGGCAGCTTTGCCAGTGGCTTGATCGTATACTGGATTGCCAACAACACGATCACATTCGTGCAGCAGTACATGATCATGCGCAGCCAGGGTTACAAACCCGATGTGTTCGGGAACATCAAAGGCGGTTTCAAAAAATCGAAACCGGATACGAAATGACCACGGTGACCTCCCTGCTGCGCCACCCGCTCAAAAGTCACGGCCGGGAAGCGCTGCAGGAGGTATCGCTGACCAAAGGGGCTTCCATGCCCTATGATCGGCTTTGGGCTGTGGCGCATGACCAATCCAAAGCCGATGGGTCAGGCTGGGCGCATTGTGCAAATTTCAGCAGGGTGTCCAAAGCGCCCGCATTGATGGCGATCTCATCAAGGTACGATGAGAACACTGGCGTCCTTACCCTTTCGCACCCAGACCGACCCGATCTTTCATTCAACCCGGACGAAGATAGTTCGCTGTTTGTGGATTGGGTGATGCCACTCGTACCGCAAGACAGGGCGTTACCGGCACGCATCGTGAAGTTGCCGGGGCGTGGGTTTACGGACAGCGACTTCCCATCTGTCACACTTTGCAATCACGCGTCGCACCGCGCAGTCGAAAAACAATTGGGCTGTGAATTGTCCGTTCATCGTTGGCGTGGAAACATCTGGTTTGAAACAGACACGCCCTGGGTCGAGTTTGACTGGATGGACAGAGATGTTCGTATTGGAGAGTGCATCCTAACACCGCGTGAAAGAACAGATCGCTGTTTGGCAACAACTGCAAATCCAGCAACGGGTCGGCGAGACGCGGATGTACTGGCAGCGTTAAAGCACTTTGGGCACCAGGATTTTTCTGTTCGAGCCGAGGTCAAATTTGGCGGAACAATCAGGATCGGCGACCGCGTGGAGCCCCTGTGATGCAATTGTCATTTCCAGTTGCTCAAGAACCTGACCCACAGCTCCTTGAGCAAGGTCGACTGCTATTTGCAGGCGAGACCGAATTCGTCAAAGGCGTCGTCGCCATGTCCGGGCTTCCGCCCGCTGACCGGATGGAGGTCTGTTTTGCCGGGCGATCCAATGTCGGTAAGTCATCTCTGATCAATGCACTGACAGGCCACAAAGGGCTGGCGCGCGCCTCAAACACGCCCGGTCGCACGCAAGAGATCAATTACTTCACCGCCGGGGAGACCCATTACCTCGTAGATCTGCCTGGATATGGGTACGCAAACGCGCCGATCCCGGTTGTCGAAAAATGGCAGCGGTTGCTGAAACAGTACCTGTCGGGAAGGCAGACCTTGCGCCGGGCATTTGTGCTGATTGATGCGCGCCACGGCGTCAAAAAGGTCGACGAGGAAATCCTGACCTTGCTCGATAGCGCTGCGGTCACGTTCCAGGTCGTTTTGACGAAAGCCGACAAGGTCAAAGAGAAAGAAAGAGCCAAAATCCTCGATCAGGTTCGCGGTGCTCTTTCAAAACACCCGGCGGCTTTTCCGGAACTGATTGTGACTTCCAGCGAAAAAGGCTGGGGCATTCCGACCCTGCGCACCATTATCACCACGCTGGAGTAACGCGCCGGATTGCTGTAACGCGTCACGGCACACCACCACATTAATGGCCCTCTTATGAAGACCCAAGATATGAACCGCGACTGGATTTCGACCGCTAAGACGCTGAACAAGGCCCTGCCCTACCTGCAACGCTACGCTGGTGCGACTGTGGTTATCAAATTGGGTGGCCATGCGATGGGCAGTGATGACGCGATGGATGAGTTTGCCCGCGATGTCGTCCTTATGCGGCAGGTTGGTGTCAATCCGGTGATCGTGCATGGCGGCGGGCCAATGATCAACGCCATGTTGGACAGGTTGCAGATCAAGTCTGAATTTGTGCATGGGAAACGGGTCACGGATGCCGCGACCATGGAAGTGGTCGAAATGGTGTTGAGCGGCCTCGTCAACAAGCGGATCGTGCAATCCATCAACCGTCAGGGTGGCCGGGCAATTGGCCTTTCCGGCAAGGACGCCGGATTGATGACTTGCACGCAAACGAACCCCGAGCTTGGGTTTGTCGGCACGCCTGCCGAAATGAACCCACGCGTGCTACGGGATCTGGGCAATGAAGAGTATATCCCGGTGATCGCCCCCCTAGGCGCGGGCCGCAACGGCGAGACGTTCAATGTGAACGGAGACACAGCAGCAGGCGCGGTCGCAGCCGCTCTCAAGGCGGACAGGTTGCTGCTGTTGACCGATGTTGCCGGTGTCAAGAATGCCTCTGGCGAGGTTCTGACCGAGCTGACGGCTGCCCAGATCCGAACGATGACCAAAGAGGGCACGATCGCCGGCGGCATGATCCCAAAGACCGAAACCGCATTGGACGCGCTCGAGGGCGGCGTACGAGCCGCGGTCATCCTTGATGGGCGCGCGCCGAATGCCTGCCTTCTGGAGCTTTTCACGGAACATGGTGCAGGCTCAATCATCCGGTCGGAGTGACGTAGTTGTGTGCCGCAAGCGCTTGTCACGCACCGTGATGCACTTAGATTGAGAGCATGGAAAACGAAGCGCTCATTCGTCTCATCGTGTTTCTGAGTCTCTTTGCCATTCTGGCATCACTGGAGGCTCTGGCCCCGCGCCGTATTCGCAGTCAGCCGCGCAGCACGCGATGGGTCACGAACTGGGGTGTCACGCTTCTGAACACGTTTACGTTGCGTCTTATGGCCTTCGCCATGCCCCTGCTGGCAGTGGGTGCTGCCTTGGACGCGGAAGCCCAGGGTTGGGGTGTTTTCAACGTGCTTGCCCTGCCCCTATGGCTGGAAACCATTGCAGTTGTCCTGATATTGGATTTTGCGATTTGGCTTCAGCACCTGATCACGCACAAAGTTCCCCTGTTGTGGCGGCTCCATCGCGTCCATCACGCGGATGTAGACATGGATGTGACCACCGCGATCCGTTTCCATCCGGTTGAGATCGCGCTGTCGATGTTACTGAAGATCGGGCTGGTTTACCTGTTGGGTCCGGCAGCGATTGCGGTTGTGCTATTTGAAATCCTGTTGAATGGGACGGCCATGTTCAACCACGCCAATCTGGCGCTCCCGACAAAATTCGACAGAGCTTTGCGCCGGGTGCTTGTCACCCCGGATATGCACCGTGTCCATCATTCGGTGCATCGGCATGAACATGACAGCAACTATGGTTTTGCACTTTCCATCTGGGATCGGATGTTTGGAACCTATATTGCGCAACCAGCTGCTGGGCACGACGCCATGAAAGTTGGGCTGCAATGGCAGGACGACCGGCCCAGTAAGCTAAGCTGGTCGCTTGCATTGCCCTTTCGGCGCAAATGACATTTGATGATCTGCAAGCGCAGGCAAAGGCGCGTCGCCTCAGCGTGCTTGGCGGCTTTCATACAGACGCCACTGACGACGTCCCAGAGGGCACAAAAACAATTGTCATGCTCGGGCCGGACGAACCTGCCTTTTGGCCGGCGTTCACGTCGGGCGAAGAATGGAGGAGCGGCGCACCAGACCCGATGGACCGGTGGTCGACTCGCGTCATCGGCGCATGGGCACAGGAATTGAGCGCGCACCCGCTTTATCCATTTGGTGGGCCGCCCTTTCTGCCCTTTTTTAGCTGGGCGGTACGTACAGGTCGTATTCATGTCTCGCCGATCATGCTCTTGGTACATGACACAGCTGGGCTACTCGTTTCTTTCAGGGGCGCATTGGCTTTGAAGGAAGAAATCGATCTGCCTGTCGCCCCGCCGTCCCCTTGCGAAAGCTGCGATGATCGCCCATGCAAAACCGCATGCCCTGTTGGGGCTCTTGATGGCAACTCCTACGATGTGCCAGCATGCAAGAACTTCCTAGCGTCATCGGCGGGAGAAAATTGCATGACAGGCGGCTGCGCCGCCCGTCGGGCCTGCCCTGTTTCGCAAAGATATCCACGGGTGCCGGAACAGTCTGCCTACCACATGACCATATTCAAGGGATGACCTCATGCTGCGCCTGATCCTCATGCGACACGCAAAATCGGACTGGAGCTACGCTGGTATATCGGACCACGAGAGACCGCTCAACAAGCGTGGTAGAGCCTCTGCAGCGGTCTTGGGCGACTGGTTAAGAGCGAACCAGTATTTTCCAGACCAGATATTGTGCTCTTCAGCACAGCGCACCGGGGAAACCCTGTCCGGACTGAACCTTATGCCAGAGACACCAACACAATTCACAAGAGCGCTGTATCTGGCAGAAGCACGCGCGATGTTGGAAAACCTGAGTACCGCAACTGCGCGTTGTGTGCTGATGATCGGCCATAATCCGGGTATCTGCGAAATGGCTCACAGGTTGGTGGATGAACCGCCACTGCATGCCAGATTCTCAGATTACCCGACAGGCGCGACCCTGGTTTGCGATTTTGCAGAGCCTCACTGGGCAGATGTCACCTGGCATGCGGGTCAAGTGGTGGATTTTGCCATCCCGCGCGAATTGATGGCGGCCTAAACGCAAAACGCCACCCCCGAAGGAGCGGCGTTTCGCAATTTGGCGCTTTGCTCAGTGCCCGAGGATCTGGCTCAGGAACAGCTGTGTGCGCGGGCTTTGCGGGTTGTTGAAGAACGCTTCCGGTTCATTCTGTTCAACGATCTGGCCCGCATCCATAAAGATCACACGGTTTGCGACCTGCCGGGCAAACCCCATCTCGTGCGTGACGCAAAGCATAGTCATACCTTCTTCGGCAAGCTCGATCATAGTGTCGAGCACCTCCTTGATCATCTCCGGGTCAAGCGCCGACGTTGGCTCGTCGAAGAGCATGATGCGTGGACGCATGCACAACGACCGCGCGATGGCCACACGCTGCTGCTGGCCGCCGGAAAGCTGACCGGGGTATTTATTCGCCTGATCAGGGATTTTCACCTTCTCAAGAAAATGCATCGCGGTTTCTTCCGCTTCCTTCTTGGGCGTCTTGCGGACCCAGATCGGCGCCAGCGTACAATTCTCAAGGATCGTCAGATGCGGGAAGAGGTTGAAGTGCTGAAAGCACATCCCCACCTCCGAGCGGATCTTGTCGATGTTCTTGAGATCTGATGACAGCAGCGTGCCGTCCACTTCGATGCTGCCTTGCTGGTGTTCTTCCAGAGCGTTGATGCAGCGGATGAGCGTGGATTTACCCGACCCGGAAGGGCCACATATAACGATCCGCTCGCCCCGGTTGACCGTCAGGTCGATGTCGCGCAGCACGTGGAACGCACCGTACCACTTGTTCATCTTGCTGATCGTGATTGCGATCTCGTCCGAGACCTTCATTTGTGTAGCTTCAGCCATTGGTCAGGCCTCCTGATTATCGGTGGTCGGTCGCAAGGCGACGTTCGAGCCATTGTGAGTATTGCGAGATGCCGTAGCAGACGATGAAGAAGAGCAAGGCCGCAAAGCCAAGCAACTCCCAGTAGACGCCATTCCATTCCGTGGAGGCGAGGATCGGCCCCCGGATCATGCCAAGGATGTCAAACATCGAAATGACCGACACGAGCGTCGTATCCTTGAAGAGACCCACCGCAATGTTCACGATACCTGGGATAGAGATCTTCAGCGCCTGTGGCAGAATGATAAGCCGCATGGCCTGCGGATAATCCAGCCCAAGGCTGTCTGCCGCTTCATACTGCCCTTTGGGCAGGGCGGCGAGACCCCCGCGGATCACCTCGGCGATGTAGGCCGATGAGAACATCGTGATCATGATGACCACCCGCAGGAAGAGGTCCACCTGGCTTTCAGGCGGAAAGAAGTACGACAGCATCACGGAGGCCACGAACAGGAGCGTAATCAAGGGAACGCCCCGGATGAACTCAATGAAGATGACGCAGATCCATTTAATCAGCGGCATGCTGGATTGCCGCCCCAGTGCCAACGCGATCCCCAGGGGGACAGACAAGGACACACAGGTCACCCCGAGCATCATGTTCAGCATGAAGCCGCCAAGGTCACGACTTGGCACGGCTTGCATCGCCGCGTTCTCGTTTGCCGTGTCAGAAATCAGGAAGCCTCCAAGCCACCAGACAATGAATGCGACCACGATCGACCCGAAGAACCCAAGCGCGAAGCTTCTGGCAACAAAATTCTTCCAGAAAAACCCGGCAGCAACAAATCCCACCAAAGCCACAATTGGCGTCAGGATCGTTCCACCCCAAATGAGGTAGAAGGCGATAAAGGGATAAAGCGCCGTGAAGATCAGAAGTTTGCGTGGCAGGTCAAAGAACAGGACGGGAGCCGCAGCAACAAAGAGCAACAGGAAGGCCAGACCAGGCCGCCAGTAAAGCTCTTCCGGGTATTGGAAGCCAAAGATCAGCTGGTTCCAGCGTTCCGTCAAAACCGAGAAACAGGCCCCAACGGTTCCATCCAGAACGTCGCGACACTCTGAAAGGCTCGCGGTGTTCCAAACGCCGTTCAGAATCCAGGGCAAGGTGGCTGCGAGGATCAGGTAGATGACATAGAGCGAAACGATCGTCAGAATCCCGTTCGGAATCGTCGCAAACAGGTTTTCACGCATCCATTTGACCGGACCAGACGCCGCATAAGGCGGCTCCCGTTCCGGCAGAGTTTCGGTGCGTACGAAAGAGATGGAGTGTTGTTGTGTATCAGACATGGATCAACGCTCCTTCAACGCAACAGATTTGTTGTAGACATTCATGATCCCGGAAATGGACAATGAGATCGTGAGATAGAAGAGCATCAGCAGAAGAACGCATTCGATTGCACGACCCGTCTGGTTCAGCGTGATACCCCCAAGGGTCGCTGTGATATCGGCATAACCCACCGCAATCGCCAGCGACGAGTTTTTGGTGATGTTCAGGTATTGCGAAATCAATGGCGGGATAATGACTCGCAGCGCCTGCGGGAGAACGACTAGGTTCATGACCCGGTTGGGACGCAATCCAAGAGCGGAAGCTGCTTCGGTCTGTCCCTTGGACACGGATTGAATACCCGCGCGAACATTCTCGGCGATGAATGCACCCGTGTAGATGGACAGAGCAAACCAGAGCGCAATCAAAGGTGCGCCGATCTGAATACCGCCGCGGAAGTTGAAGCCGCCCAGTTCAGGATACTCCAGACCAATCGGGCGGCCCATGATAAGATACACAAGTATCGTCGGGACAAAGAAGATGGCGAGGCTGGGCCACCCCATCGGCAATAGCTTACCTGTCGCATACAGCAGGTTGGTCGCATATCTGCGATACCCGATCACACCGGCAATCGACGCCAGAAAAGTCAGCACGACAACCATCGACCCCGGACCCCAAACGGGTGCCGGGATGTAGACGCCCCGGTTCGTAAATGCGAACGCCCCAAAAAGCATCGTCGCCTCGGGCTCGTCACCGCGGAAGGCACGGGGAGCTGGCATGACAGCGGTCATGATCGTGAAGATGATGATGATCCAGATCAGCACCGGAATGTTCCGGAAAATCTCGACATAGAAGGCCATCAACTTGGAAACCAGCCAGTTTTTAGAGAGCCTCAGGACACCGGCGATTACCCCAAAAACTGTCGCCATGAAGCAGGCGAGAAAGGCCACCAGCAGAGTGTTCAGGATACCAACAACAGCGGCCCGGGCATTGGACGACTGGCTGTCGTATTCAATCAGGCGCTGGTTGATGTCATATCCCGCAGGATCACCCAGAAAGTCATAGGCGATGTTCAAACCTTGCGCGGCAAGGTTCGTCAGCAGGTTGTTCGCAAGATAGGCAATGGCCACAATGAGCGAAAAGAGCGCGATCGCCTGAAAGGTCATCGATCGGTAGCGCGTGTCGTTGATCAGCATGGATAGCCGGAACGACTCCCGTGGCGGGTCCGTCATTGTTGTCATGAATTTGTTCCCCGTGGTTCCGGCCTTGGTTTATTCCGGACGCTTTCTGCGCCTCTGCTGGCCGGGTTTTGTTGGTCGTCTTTTTTAAGTGCGAAGGGCGCAGGAGTTACCCTGCGCCCTTGCATTTTTGGGTTTAGCGGAACGGAGGCGAGTAGATCAGGCCGCCGTTTGTCCACTGTGCGTTGAGACCGCGCGCCAGAGCAATCGGAGTTTCCTCGCCGATGTTCTTGGCGAAGATCTCACCGTAGTTACCTTGTGTGGCAATCGCGCGCTGTGCCCAGTCAGCATCAAGACCAAGCATTTCGCCCAATGTGCCTTCTGTGCCCAGCAGGCGCTTGACTTCCGGGTTGCCGGAGCTTGTCGCCATTTCGCTTACATTTGCAGAGGTCACACCAAGCTCTTCCGCTGTGATCAGCGCGTTCAGAGTCCAGCGTACAACGTCCGCCCATTCGTCATCACCATGACGGACCAGTGGGCCCAAAGGCTCTTTGGAGATGATCTCAGGCAGCAGAACGTGATCGCCAGGATTTTCAAACGTCGCACGTGTCGCGGCCAGGCCTGAAGCGTCTGTCGTGTAGGTATCGCATGCACCTGCAAGGTACTGTTGCTGGCCTTCAGCGTTTGTTTCGATCGGCACAGGCTCGTAGCTGATGTTGTTCGCGCGGAAGAAGTCCGCCAGGTTCAGCTCTGTTGTTGTGCCGGTCTGAATGCAAACCGTCGCACCATCCAGGTCTTTCGCCGAAGATACGCCAAGCGCTTTCGGAACCATGAAGCCCTGACCGTCGTAGTAGTTCACACCAACAAAGGTGAACTTCAGGTCAACGTCACGCGAGAACGTCCAAGTTGTGTTACGTGCAAGCATGTCGATCTCGCCGGATGCCAACGCCGTGAAGCGTGTCTTGCCGGTTGTCGGAACGAACTCGACCGCGTTCGGGTCGCCAAGGACCGCTGCTGCAACAGCGCGGCATACGGAAACGTCAAAGCCGTTCCATTCACCATTCGCATCCGGGGCGGCAAAGCCTACCAGTCCGGTTGTCACACCGCAGTTCAGCGTGCCACGTGTTTTTACGTCGTCCAGTGTACCGGCTGCTGCTGCACCGGCCGCAAGGCCAGCAACTGTCAGCGCACCGAGAAGTACTGATTTTGTCATTTTTTACCTCTTCCTGATTTTCCGCCTATTGTTTAGCGGTCCGACCGGCGTTTTCTACCGGTATCGATACCGAAACGCATAAGCGTTCCGAATGGGCATTATACTGTTAGGATTAAGCCCTTGAGGTCAAGGGCAGCTTTCGGAAAATCGGCATCCTTTGCGTTGCCCTTACGTCAATCTGAGCGTGACGGGCAAAATTTACCCACGAGCAAGGTCAAATACTTGCTTTGCATGGCAAAATGCTTGCTCTTTGATCTGCGCGGCGGCTTCTGCTTCGTCGTCCGCGCCCCACTCTTCAGCCTGCCAGATTTCATCGAGACGTGAAATGTCCCAAATCGCTTTGGGAGTCATGAAATCATAGGTTGCAGCAAAGCCGAGAATCAGTGAGCCGGACAATGACACCAAATCGTGAAATCCTGTCAGCTCATAGGGCGACATGGCATGGACCTCAGCTGCGAGGACACGAAGTGCTGACGGATCTTGCGGCGCATGAATAACGCCGTCGCGCGCCATCAGTCGCACGCCAAGCACATCCTCCGCCCAATCAAGGATCGGGTCCCATTGCAATTTCTGCCGGGAAACGAGTGCCTCAGGGTGCTCAGCTCGATAGCAAAGCAGATCGCTGTCACCATAGGCGGCAATCATATCGGCAACCTCCGAATGCTGCTGGGCAACTTTATCGACGGATGCGTTGGCACTACGGGTGAACGGCATCCCGATCGGGTCAATGATTTCGTCCTGCGCGGCCCATTCCTGCGCAATCGCATCGGCATAGGCGCGGGTTGGCACGAGCAACATGCGTTTCGCTGGCGTTTTGACAGGGCGACCATCAAGCGAAATACCAAATCCTTCAGTGGTCTCTGTGACTTCGGTGTTCTTCCAAAACCGTTTGGCTTTCCATTCGCTCATTGGAAATCGCTCCAGAGTGTTGACAATACCCGCGGTAATGCCGCGAAATCATCCAGTAAATCTGCGGCACCGTTCAAAGCAGAAACCGGATGATATCCCCAACGGACAGCGATCCCACGCACGCCGGCGGCCTTAGCCATGTCCATATCAAAACTGGTATCACCGATCATCACAGTTTGCTCCGGCGCGACACCGGTTTCCTGCATCGCCTGCAGAATCATCGACGGATGCGGCTTTGAAGGATGAAAATCAGCGACTTGCTGGGTGACAAAGAACTTCTCCAACCCGTGCGCTTCAATCAGTTTATCCAGACCCCGCCGTGACTTTCCGGTGGCCACGCCGAGCAGAACTTCCGGGCGGGAATGGAGATCTTCCAGCATTTCGAGCGCATCAGGGTAAAGCGGACTGGATTGCGCGGCACCAGTTTTCGCGCGCATCGCCACGTAAGCCTCTTTGTAACCCTCGACCAACTGATCCTGAAGAGCGGCCTCAGCGTCAGGTGCGAGCCGTGCCATTGCGATCGGAAGCGAAAGCCCAACGATCCCGAGCACCTCATCACGTGTGGGCACGGTCAGACCAGCGTTTTCAAACGCAATGGCCATCGCACCCAGGATGTCATGCTGACTGTCAACCAGCGTTCCATCCACGTCAAAGATCACCAACCGCAGCGGCCTGTTCATCAAAGTGCCTCAAACGGGTCTTCGGCTGCGAGGTCTTCGGACCAGCCAAACGTCTCCCAGGTCTGTGCCATATGATCTGGAAAATCTGCGACGACGGTGACTTCCTTGCGCGTTTCCGGGTGCTCGAACCGCATCATGCGGGCATGCAGGTGGAGTTTTTTCGAGATGATACCGCCCAATTGCGCGCCCCATCCGTCGCCCATGTTTTCCTGACCCGAACCGCCGTATTTGCCGTCGCCAATAATTGGATGCCCGATCTCAGACATATGGGCGCGCAACTGGTGTGTACGGCCTGTTATGGGCTCCATCGCCACCCAGGCAGCCCGTGATGCTACCCTGTACAGGGTGGCATAAAGGGTATGCGCGCGCTTTGTGCCCGGTGTCGCATCGATGTCGCGGGGATGCACAGCGATCATCTTCTCGCCCTCACCGCCCCGGCCCCTGCCCGGCGCTTTCACAAGGCCAAAACGGATTTCTCCCAAGTAGGGCGTGGGCACGCCGGCGACCAACGCCCAATAGATCTTGCGTGTTTCCTTGTGGCGCATGGATGCCGTCAGTGCTTTGGCGGCGAGCCGTGTCCGAGCAAGCAACAAGACGCCCGAAGTGTCCTTGTCCAACCTGTGAACGAGGCGGGGTTTTTCCTCAAACCCGAATTTCAGAGCCTCCGCCAGCCCATCGACATGCCGTAATTGCCCTGAGCCGCCTTGTGTCGGAAGCCCCGCTGGCTTGTTGAGCGCAATCACGTGGTCATCCTTGTAGATCACGCAGGACTGGATCATCTTTGCGTCCGCCGCCGACACTTTTGATCGGGGCGCGGGCGGTGGTGCGTCCGTGTCCGGCAGAGGCGGCACGCGGATGGATTGACCGGCTTCAAGACGCGTAGAGGCTTTTACCCGACCACCATCAACGCGGATTTCACCCTTGCGGCACATCTTTTCAAGACGGCCTTGGCTGATCTGTGGGAATTGGCGCTTGAACCAACGGTCCAGGCGTTGATCTGCATCATCGGGTTGAATCGTAACAGTTTGTACCCGGCTCATAGCAGAATAGTCCTCATCAGCCACAACCCAGCGACCAGTCCAAAGAGCGACAACCCAACCGACAGCGCCACGTATAGTCCCGCCTGCCCCATAGCGCCGCGTTCAATCAGCGTGATCGCCTCTAGCGAAAAGGCGGAGAACGTTGTGAAGCCACCCAGCAAGCCCGTCATTACGAAAGGGCTGAGGTGCATGGCACCTCGTTGTGCCGCAAAAACCACAAACGCTCCCATCAGAAAAGAACCCAGAATATTTGCGGTCATGATCGCAACCGGAAAGCTCACTGGTCCTCCAAACAAACGAAACAGGCCGACGCCCCACAGAAAGCGGAGCGACGCACCCAGAGCGCCACCTAAAGCGACAAGAAGCAGTGTATTCACCATGCGCGGTCTGTCTCTCGTCCCGCATGTAATGTCAAGTTTCGCGCTTTGTCCTCAACCGGGCAAAATAGTCCATGCGCTTTTTCAGGTCTCGCTCAAAACCCCGCTCCACCGGTTGGTAGAGCGATGGGCGATCCATATCATCAGGGAAGTAGTTTTGGCCCGAAAACCCGTCCTCCGCGTCGTGATCATAGGCATACCCTGCACCATAGCCCTGATCCTTCATCATAGATGTCGGCGCGTTCAGGATATGTTTGGGAGGCGGCGTGGAACCCGACTGCTTGGCTAGCGCCCGTGCGCCCTTGTAAGCGACGTAGCCGGCGTTCGATTTCGGCGCGAGCGCCAGATAGGCGACAGCCTGTGCCAGCGCCAGTTCGCCTTCAGGACTGCCAAGCCGTTCATAGGTCTCCCAGCTTTGCAAACAAATGGCCTGCGCCTGCGGGTCGGCCAACCCAATGTCCTCGACCGCCATTCTGGTGATGCGACGTGCGAGATAGCGCGGGTCTTCGCCCCCCTCCAACATGCGCGCAAACCAGTAAAGGGCTGCATCCGGATCAGATCCGCGCACAGATTTGTGCAGGGCGGAGATCAGATTGTAATGCGCCTCGCCGCTTTTGTCGTAGACGGCGGCCCGACGCATCAGGCGGGTGGCAAGAGCCTGGCTGTCCATCGGACCATCGGTATCCCAAGCGGTCACCTGCTCGATCAGATTGAGCAGGGTGCGACCGTCACCATCTGCCATCTCAAGCAACGCTTCGCGCGCTTGGCCATCAAGGGGCAGTTTTTTGTCCAATGCCTGCTCGGCACGCTGTGCCAGAAGCTCAAGGTCGCGCAGGTCCAGACGTTCCAGCACAAGTACCTGTGCCCGGCTTAAAACGGCGGCATTCAGCTCAAAAGACGGATTCTCGGTCGTCGCTCCTACCAACAGGATCGTGCCGTCTTCCATATGCGGCAGGAACCCGTCCTGCTGTGCTTTGTTGAAACGGTGGATTTCGTCAACAAAGAGCAACGTGCCCTTACCGTTTTGCCGACGGATCTTGGCCGCCTCAAAAACTTTGCGCAGTTCAGGTACACCGGTAAAAATGGCACTGATCTGAACAAAGTGAAGGTCCGTTTCGTCCGCGAGCAGGCGGGCGATGGTCGTTTTACCGACCCCCGGGGGGCCCCAGAACACAAGCGAGCTCAACGCCTTTGACGCCAACATGACCGTCAAAGGAGCATCAGGCCCCAGAACCTGTGTCTGCCCGATAACCTCCGACAGTTTTTGCGGACGCAAACGGTCCGCCAGCGGACGGGGCGCGTCTGGTTGAGGTTCTGATGCAAAGAGGTCGGTCATAGGTTACACTCTGAACTGGACCACGATACGGCGATCCCCTCGCAGGACGGTGACGACATAACGGCGGGCCGTCTCTGAAAAAATGCGGGCCACATCATCCGGGTGCGCCATTTGCCGATCGTTTATGGTCTCAATGACGTCACCGCGCTGCAACCCGACGCGACGCCCCAACCGATCCGGGTCGACAATAACTACACCGGAGGCGTCCAGCGGCAAATCGAATTCGGCAATGACGGCCGGATTTACCCGCGCAACGACCATACCCTGCAAGACTTGCCGTCGCGCCAGGATTCGGTCGTCCCTGGGCGGGACATCCGGCGCAATGCTCATTGTTACCGTAGTTTCAAAAGGGCGACGTTGGCGCAAATACCGAACCGACGCCATTTGATCGAGCCCCACCACGCTCATCCGGTACATCATTTCCGGGGGGGAGTTTATCGGGTGCCCGTCAAAGGCCACGATCACGTCTCCGGGCCGAAGCCCTGCGCGGGCAAACGGGCTCAGATCGTGAAGTTGCGAAACCACAACGCCGCCTGGGCGATCCAGTCCGAAGGCTTCTGCAATTTCGGCGTCCAGCGCTTGCCCCGCAATACCGGCCCAAGGCCGCGCGAACGACCTGCGGCCTTCCTGTGCTTGCGCCATAAACGCAGCCACCAAGTCGGCAGGGATCGCAAATCCAATCCCGTTGGATCCCCCTGATCGCGTCAGGATGGACGTGTTGATCCCGATCAGACGCCCCGCCATGTCGATCAACGCACCGCCAGAATTGCCGGGGTTGATGGGGGCATCGGTCTGAATGAAATACCCGCGCCCCGCGCCGGCTGCCGCACCGGACCGGGCCAAACCCGATACGATGCCGCTGCTGACGGTTTGGCCCACGCCAAACGGGTTGCCAATCGCCAGCACGAGTTCCCCGACTTCCAGCCCATCAGAGGATCGTAGATTAAGATAAGGCAACTCCTCCGCTCCTTTGAGTTTCAAAATCGCCAGATCGCTCTCGGCATCAGCCAACAGAACTTCGGCACCGAACTCCCGTCGATCGGCCAACACGCCACGGATATCCGTGGCGTTTCCCACAACATGTTGATTGGAAACCACAATACCATCTTCCGACAGGATGACCCCTGACCCCAGAGAATTCTGAACTCTGGGCCTGTCGGCACCGAAACCATCGAAAAAACGCCCGAAAAACGGATCATCCTGAAACGGGCTGCTCCTGCCTCGGCGGATTACTTTCGCATAGATGTTTACGACTGCCGGCGCAGCCTCACGCACCAGCGGCGCAAAGCTCAATTGTATTTGTGCCGCCGACTGGGGCACCTGTTGTGCAGCTGCTGGCAAAGCTATCGCCAGCAAGAGGACACTCAGAAGATATCTCATCTCGCGCTCCCGCTTTCACGATTCTCACGGTATCGGTAAGGTATGCTGCTCTGAATAACTTTTAGACAGGCACAAAAAAAGCCCCCGTCCTGTCAGACGAGGGCCCAAGCCTGTCGGAGGGACAAGCGATTATTCTGCCGCGGCTTCCTCAGCATCGATCCGTGCCTTGTCGGACGCACCCTTGGCGTCGCGGTCACGATCCACGAATTCGATGATCGCCATCGGCGCCATGTCACCATACCGGAAACCGGCTTTCAGAATGCGGACGTATCCGCCCTGACGATCCTTGTAACGTGGGCCAAGCACATCAAAAAGCTTGGCAACATATTGGTCCTGCTTCAGCTTGGAAGCGGCCTGACGGCGTGCGTGCAGGTCACCGCGTTTTGCCAAAGTGATCATCTTTTCGATGATCGGGCGCAGTTCTTTGGCCTTCGGAAGTGTTGTCTTGATTTGCTCATGTTCGATGAGCGAGCCTGCCATGTTTGCCCAGAGCGCCTTACGGTGCTCATGTGTACGGTTCAGGCGGCGGTATCCACGTGCGTGACGCATTTTCTATCTCCTAATGTGTCCTCTACGGACGTTTTTGCTTTGTCTGGCCGGCGATGCGTGTCACCGGCTCTCCTTGGGGCATAGAGCCCAGGTTTTCCCCGCCTATGCGGGCATTTCAGAAGACCCCTTTAGAAGGAGTCTTCGAATTTCTTGGCCAGATCCTCGATGTTGTCTGGTGGCCAGTCTTCGACGTCCATGCCAAGGTGCAGCCCCATACCGGACAGTACTTCCTTGATCTCGTTCAACGACTTCCGACCAAAGTTTGGCGTCCGCAACATTTCTGCTTCGGTCTTCTGGATCAGATCACCAATGTAGACAATGTTGTCGTTCTTCAGGCAGTTCGCAGACCGTACGGAAAGTTCCAGCTCGTCCACCTTCTTCAGAAGCAGCGGGTTGAATTCCAGACCGTCGTCTTCGTCGGCGCGGGATGCAGACTCGGGCTCTTCAAAGTTGACGAAGATACCCAGCTGGTCCTGCAGGATGCGCGCAGCGAAAGCCACCGCGTCATCCGGCGTGATCGACCCGTCTGTTTCCACTTTCATGGTCAGCTTGTCATAATCCAGCACCTGGCCTTCACGGGTGGGTTGCACGTCATAGCTGACTTTCTTGACCGGCGAATAGATCGCGTCGATCGGAATAAGACCAATGGGCGCGTCTTCCGGCTTGTTCTTTTCGGCGGAAACATAGCCTTTGCCCTGATTGACCGTCAGCTCCATGTAGACATCCGCACCATCATCGAGGTGGCAGATTACATGGTCCCGGTTCAGGATTTCGATCCCGGCCGATTCAGAAATATCACCAGCAGTGACAACACCCGGACCCTTTGCGGAGATTGACAGGCGCTTGGGGCCCTCAACTTCCATGCGGATCGAAACGCCCTTGAGGTTCAGGATAATGTCGGTGACGTCTTCGCGGACGCCGGCAACACTGGAAAACTCGTGCAAGACGTTGTCGATCTGCACGGATGTGATCGCCGCACCCTGCAGCGAGCTCATCAACACACGACGCAACGCGTTGCCCATCGTAAGTCCAAAACCACGCTCAAGCGGTTCTGCCATCACAGTGGCCTGGCGCGCCGGATCGTTTCCGGGTTTTACGTCGAGTTGTTGAGGCTTGATCAATTCAGCCCAATTTTTATGGATCATGCGTCCCTCCATTCTTGTCAGCACCCCATGTCCAAAAGGCGCAGACGCTCGAGGTTTCAAAAAAGCGGATTGGGGCCGCGCAAATCACGCGACCCCGATAGGTAAACAACTCTTATACGCGGCGGCGCTTTGGCGGGCGGCAGCCGTTGTGCGCCATGGGCGTCACATCGCGGATTGAGGTGATGTTGAACCCAGCTGCGGCCAAAGCGCGTAGGGCGCTTTCACGACCGGAACCCGGACCCTGCACTTCGACTTCCAGCGTTTTCACGCCGTGGTCCTGAGCTTTGCGGCCTGCGTCCTCTGCTGCCATTTGGGCTGCGTAAGGTGTGGATTTCCGCGATCCTTTAAAGCCCATTGTGCCGGCTGAGGACCATGCGATCGCATTGCCCTGCACATCAGAGATCAGGATTTTGGTGTTGTTGAAAGAAGAATTCACATGCGCAACGCCTGCTGCGATGTTCTTGGAGACCTTCTTCTTCGTGCGTGTCTTTTCACGTGCCATTGGTCAGACCTCCCTTACTTCTTCTTGCCGGCAATGGCCTTTGCAGGACCTTTGCGCGTGCGTGCGTTGGTGTGGGTGCGCTGACCGCGAACCGGCAGGTTCCGACGATGGCGCAGGCCACGGTAACAGCCAAGATCCATCAGACGTTTTACGTTCATCTGAACTTCGCGGCGCAGGTCACCTTCGACGGAGTAGTTGGCGTCGATGTGCTCACGTACGGCGAGAACTTCCGCGTCAGACAATTCGTTGACGCGACGGGATTGGTCGATACCTACCGCTTCGCAAATCGCCTTTGCGGATGCGTTGCCGATACCGGTGATATAAGTGAGGGCGATTGGAACCCGTTTTGCAGTCGGGATGTTTACGCCGGCAATACGTGCCACGTTTGCATTTCCTTTTCGTTGCGGATCCGTAACCCCAGACCCTTTTTTCACAACATCACGGCCGGTGGCCGCGTCTTGCATAAGAAATCCCGAAGCTTTCAAAGGCGACGGGCATACGTTCATCAGGTGATCTTGTCCATAAGGAGCTACCTTTCGGACAAATTGATTCTCTGTCGAGATGTCGCTGGTTATGGGCTTTTGCAACGGTCGTCAACCCATATGGCTCAAGGCTTTTGCAAGGTGGGCAAATCCACCCGGCAGACACGCTTTTCCTTTCAAAGGCGACGATGTTTCCAACCATTGAAACGAAGAAACCCAAAGGGGCGTTTCGAAAAGCAGTTATTAACAAAATTTCGTTAAGACTCCTACCCATCATTCGCGTGGGAGCGGCCGTGCTAGAAAGGAGCCGGCAGATGACGAACCATGGAATAGCAAGTTGGCGGGGATTCATCCCGCTGTTGGTATCGCTGACGTTTTTCGCCGTCACGTCCGTTGCCGAAACAGGCATTACACCCAGATACGCCTCCAATGACACGACACATCCAGGCCGCGTCGATATTGCGTTGGTGCTAGCCGTAGATGTCTCCTCTTCAATCGAAACTAGCGAACGGCACTTCCAGCGCGAAGCCTATGCAGAAGCGTTGCGAGACCCGCGGGTAGCGCAGATGGCGCTTGGAGGACGCACAGGCCGTGTCGCCATCGCCTATATGGAATGGAGCGGCAAACGGTATCAGCGTGTTCTGTTGCCCATGCGGGTGATGTCGTCACCTGCAGAGATGGCTCAATTCGCCGCCGAAATCCTGGCGATCGAGGATGCGCCAAATGATCCCATGTTCGTACAGCCCACAGCGGTTGGCGATGCGCTTTTGGCAGCTGAAACAGCCATGGCCGAACTTGAAGTGCCCGCCCGCGACTATATCATCGACATATCCGGAGATGGCGTTCTGAACGATGGGCTCGCCATCCTTGCCGCGCGGGAGCATGTGCTTTCGCTGGGTCTGACCGTCAATGGTCTGCCGATCGAGGTCGCCAATACCCCCCCTTCCAATCAGGCAAATGGGATTGAAAGTGTCGCACGGTTCTACATGGATTGCGTGATCGGGGGCCCCGGTTCATTCCATCTAGTAGCACGTGGCTTTGGCGATGTGCGCGAAACGCTGATCATGAAGCTCATGCTGGAGATGGCCGACATGGCGCCCGATGAAAAACATCGTATTGCGGCTGCTTGGAACGGTGGCGAACTGGGCGATTACGCGCCGGTCATTCCAGCCGTCGTGCTTGAGCTGACACCCAAGCAAAAGGAACCACAAGTCAAAACAAACTGCGGCCCATCGCCGGGTTCAAACCTGATCCCTTAACGCGAATTCTTTAGCCGCATTTGGTTTTGAAAATTCCAACGGGTCAGGCGTCGAGCGCAACTTTGATTTCAGCTTGCACAGCCTCGATGTCACCCAAACCGTCTACACGGCTTAGGCTGTCCTTGGCGTAGTAATAGCCGATTAGCGGTGACGTTTGCTTGTAATATTCCATCAAGCGGGTTTTGAGGCTTTCCTCATTGTCATCCGCACGTCTTTTGAATTCCTTGGACTGCCCGCAATTGGTGCAGACACCATCCGCCGGAATGGGCTTGGTATTGTCGTTATAGACCTCGCCACAGCCCGCACATGTTGATCGGGCAACAATCCGGGCAACCAATGCCTCATCATCCACCCGCATCTCGATGACCGCGTCCAGCGTCTCATTCATTGTCGCAAGCAAATCGCCCAGAGCATCCGCCTGCGCCAAGGTCCGGGGAAAGCCATCAAAGATGAAACCATTGGCTTTTACGGTTTCCAGCTTTTCCTTGATCAGCCCGATGACGATCTCGTCCGTGACCAAGGCGCCGCGGGCCATGACGTCAGCAACGATCTTACCCATCTCAGTGCCGCTGTCTTTCGCCTCGCGCAACATGTCACCCGTGCTGAGCTGAACCATGCCGCGCTCTTCAACAAGCATGCGCGCCTGCGTTCCCTTACCCGCACCGGGCGGGCCCAAAAGAATAATGTTCATCGACGCACTGGGCTCCGCTTTTTCCGGGTTTTGCCACTTTTGCCCCGAAGCTGGGATTTTTCAAGCAGACCTTCGTATTGGTGCGCCAGAAGATGGCTTTGCACTTGCTGGATCGTGTCCATGGTCACAGAGACGACAATCAGCACCGACGTACCACCAAAGTAGAATGGGATGGCAAATTCACCACGCAGAATTTCGGGCAGCAGACAAACCGCGGCAAGGTAGGCAGACCCCAGCACCAGCACGCGGTTCACAACGTATTCCAGATACTCAGCGGTTTTCTTTCCCGGGCGAATACCGGGGATGAAGCCATTCTGGTTTTTCAGATTGTCAGCCACATCGTCCGGCTTGAAGCTGACATTGAAAGTGTAGAAATACGTGAAGAACACGATCATCGTCGTAAAGAACGCCAGATACAGAGGCTGTCCGGGGCCGAAGTTTGCCAACAGCCATGACATGATCGGGTTCGTCGAATTGCCGGAAAACGTGCTGATCGTAACCGGCAAAAGCAGCAATGACGATGCGAAGATTGCAGGGATAACACCTGCTGGGTTGACCTTGACCGGCAAGTGGCTTGACCCACCGTCATAGACTTTCATGCCGACCTGACGGCGCGGATACTGTATGTGTATCTTTCGCAGCGCCCGCTCCATGAAGACCACAAACATGATGGTCGCAATCACCATTACAATCACGCCGATGATCACGGCAGGGCTGATCGCACCAGAGCGGCCAGAGGCAAAGAATTGCGCCATGGCGGCTGGCACTTCGGCAATGATGCCCACAAAGATGATGAGCGAAATACCGTTACCAATGCCGCGCGCGGTGATCTGTTCACCCAGCCACATCAGGAACATGGTGCCGCCCACCAGCGTAATCACGCAGGATGCGCGGAAAAACAGGCCGGGATCCGTGACAATTTCACCAGCTTCTAGGCTCACAGCAAGACCATAGGCCTGCAACGTGGCCAGGAGCACAGTGCCATAACGCGTGTACTGGTTGATTTTTTTGCGTCCCTGCTCGCCCTCTTTCTTGAGCTGCTCAAGCTTTGGCACCATGGCCGTCAAAAGCTGCACGATAATCGAGGCTGAGATGTACGGCATGATGCCCAGGGCGAAAATGCCCATCCGCCCCAAAGCGCCGCCAGTGAACATGGACACCATACCGCCGATGCCTTGTCCGGCCTGCTCCATGAACTCCCGCAAGGCCACACCGTCGATGCCCGGAACCGGGATAAACGTGCCCAGCCGATAAACGATCAGCAGACCAAGGGTGAACAGGATGCGATTGCGCAAGTCGGTCGCCTTGCCCAGTGCGGACCAGCTTGTGTTGGCGGCCATGCTTTCGACGGCAGAAACCATGAAGGGCTCTCTTTCGTAACAGATGCGCCGCCCGTGCCGTTTTCCGGCGGGGCGGCGTCATGGAAAACTTGAAAGACTATGTAAGCGGCGTCAGCGCCGCCCACAAGCCTGATCTTGGGCTTACGCCTCTGACGTTTCCGCGACGGGCGCCGCCACTGTCAACGACCCACCCGCTTTTACGACCGCTTCGACAGCGGATTTCGACGCCCCAGTGACTTCGATGTTCAGCTTGGTCGACACTTCGCCTTTGGCCAGAACGCGGATACCGTCTCTTTTGCGGCGCACGAGACCGGACGCGATCAGCGCATCTTCGGTAATGGCAGCTTTGGCGTCGAGTTTGCCGGCGTCCACGAATTTCTGGATCAACCCGAGGTTCACGACCGCATAGGATTTGCGGTTCGGCTTGTTGAAGCCACGCTTTGGCAGACGTTGGTAGAGCGGCATCTGGCCACCCTCGTACCCGTTGATCGCCACACCTGAGCGGGATTTCTGACCTTTGATACCACGGCCACCCATTTTACCGGTGCCGGAGCCCGGGCCACGACCCACGCGCTTGCGTTTCTTGGTTGCGCCTGGATTGTCAGACAGTTCATTCAGTTTCATTGTCGCTTCTCCTTTGGCCGGATGTACCCCCCAGCGACGGGAGTGGGCAAACGCGGCGTTTCGATTCGATGTCACCCTTGCGGATCACCGTGCGCGTATAGTCGCGCGGCAAAGATGTATCAAGAGTGTTGTCCGCAGTTACAACTATTTCGAACGATTGAGTCAGTCGCGGCGCGCCCGGGCAGCAGTTTTACGCTGTGTTCGCAAGACCCCAAAGACGCCAAAGCTACTTAGCATCAACAATGCCGGCATCGGAAGCGGAACGCTTGGCGGATTTGGACCAGCTGCACGAACCTGAACATTGTCCAAAATGACATTTCCAGCAAAAACACTGTTGAAATTGATATCAAAGGTCACCGAGTTCACTGATCTAAAACCGGGCGTCAGAACGGTGCCAATGAAACCGTTGCTCGGGGATTGCATCGTCTCCCCCCCCGAACCCAGAATCGTCATTGTCGGATTGATAGCCGGGTTCCGGTTCTTCACCGCCTGATTGAAAACCAGATCGAATCCAAGCAGGTCAAACAAGCCACCCTCAAAAGTCAGTGTAACAACATTGTTCAGTGGATTGTTCGCTGCCTCGTGAAACACCAAATGCGGCAATCCACCGGGGAAAACAGAGTTCAGAGGTGAATCGTTGCTGTCAAAGTGGTTACCCTCTGGCGTCGTGAATGAATACCCGGCTTCGGAATAGACTTGTGCGGGGCCCGTCAGGTCGTAAATGCCCGCCTCAAAATCCAATGTGGTTGCAGAAACAGGCACCGAAACAAAAAACAACAGAACGAAAATGGCCAGTCGCTTGCCACATGCAATGACAATCATGATTCTTCTCCAATTGCTATGTTTTTGAACAATGCCTATTTTTATAGCACATTTGGAGGATTTCGCATAATCCTACAACACTACGAAGAAGGCATGCATGAAAACAAAAACGCCCCACATGAATTTGTGAGGCGTTTTGTATTTCAAAGCGAGGCCGGACGCTCCGCCCGCGAATTCCTCAAACGCACCGCTGGAGCATTTGTCGACCCCAAGAGGCCGGACTGGAATTCAGCCTTTTTCTTCGACGATCTCCACCATATGCGGGATGGAGTTGATCATGCCACGCACGGAAGGGGTATCTTCCAACTCGCGGGTTTTGTGCATTTTGTTCAGGCCCAGGCCGATCAGCGTTGCGCGCTGTTTTGCCGGGCGGCGGATCGGGGAGCCGATCTGTTTGATGACGATTGTCTTGGCCATGCTTACGCCTCCTCAGCCACTTGTGCGGATGTGTCTACGGCATCCTCGCGCTTAGGCAGAATATCAGCCACTTTCTTGCCGCGACGCTGCGCGACCGAACGGGGACTCGATTCTTTCTTCAACCCGTCCATGGTGGCGCGGATCATGTTGTAGGGGTTCTGCGAGCCGATGGACTTGGACACAACGTCCTTGACGCCCAGCATCTCGAAGACGGCCCGCATCGGACCACCGGCGATGATACCGGTACCTTCAGGCGCTGTCCGCATAACTACTTTGCCAGCGCCGTGACGGCCTTCCATATCATGGTGCAGCGTACGGCCTTCGCGTAGCTGTACACGGATCATCTGACGCTTGGCCTGCTCGGTCGCCTTGCGGATCGCCTCGGGCACCTCTTTCGCTTTACCCTTGCCGAAACCAACGCGGCCTTTCTGGTCGCCTACAACGACGAGTGCGGCAAAGCCAAAGCGCTTACCACCCTTAACTGTTTTGGACACGCGGTTGATCGCGACCAGACGGTCTGCGAATTCCGGTGCTTCATCACGATCACGGCCCCTGCCGCGACGGTTTTCACGTTCTGCCATGAGAACTTCCTTTTCTGAGTGGGCAAGCGCCCGATTTTTTCAATCCAAGTGAGCGCATGACGTTTTCATGGGCCCCCGGATCATCGAGGCGGCCCGGAGGCCGCCTGCAGGTTTAGATTTTCAAACCACCTTCGCGGGCAGCGTCAGCGACGGCTTTCACTTTGCCGTGGAACAGGAAACCACCCCGATCGAAATAGGCTTCCTCGACACCAGCTTTCTTGGCGCGCTCGGCGATTGCCGCACCCACTTTGGTCGCTGCCTCGACGTTGTTCTTGCCTACTACGCCGAGATCTTTTTCCAGCGTGGAGGCCGACGCGAGCGTTTTGCCCGCCACATCGTCGATCAGCTGTACGCTGATGTTCTTGTTCGAACGGTGAACTGAAAGACGCACGCGCCCTGCATTCACCTTGCGAAGTTTGTTCCGAACGCGCAGACGGCGCTTCAAGAACAGTTGTCTTTTGCTGTTTGCCATTTTGAGCGTCCTTACTTCTTCTTGCCTTCTTTGCGGAAGATGAACTCGCCCTTGTAGCGGATCCCTTTGCCCTTGTAGGGCTCGGGCTTACGCCATTGGCGGATGTTCGCGGCAACTTGACCAACAAGCTGTTCGTCAATGCCTTCCACAACGATTTCGGTTTGCTTTGGCGCGGTTACAGTCACACCGTCAGGTGCTGTGTAGTCCACGTCGTGGCTGAGGCCGAGGTTCAGCTTCAGAGTGTTCCCCTGCATGCTGGCACGGTAACCAACACCCTGAATCTCAAGCTCTTTCTTGAAGCCCTCGGTGACGCCTGTGACGCAGTTCTGAACCTGCGTACGGGACATGCCCCACTGCTGACGCGCGCGCTTGGACTTGCCGCGCGGCGTTACAGTGATCACGTTGTCTTCAACCTTCAGGTCCACGTCATCCGTTGCATTGAACGAACGTGTGCCCTTGGGGCCTTTGACCTCGATGGACTGCCCCGAGACCGTCGCAGTGACACCAGAGGGCAGCTCAACCGGTTTCTTACCAATACGAGACATCTAAAATCTCCTTAGAATACGGTGCAGAGCACTTCGCCGCCAACATTGGCGCTGCGTGCAGCCTGGTCCGACATCACACCCTTGGGGGTGGAGACAATCGACACGCCGAGGCCCTGACGGACAACGGGAATGTCATTGACGCCCATGTAGACGCGACGACCGGGTTTGGAGACCCGCTTCAATTCGCGAATAACAGGTTCGCCCTCGTAGTACTTGAGGCTGATCTCGATGGCGGGATGGCCGTCGGCACCAGTGGTTTTCTCATAGCCGCGGATGTAACCTTCGTCCGCCAGCACATCCAGAACCCATGCACGCAGCTTGGAGGCTGGTGTTATGACAGTAGATTTGCCGCGCATCTGAGAGTTACGGATACGAGTGAGCATGTCTGCGATAGGATCGTTCATAATATGCCCTCCTTACCAGCTGGACTTGACCATGCCGGGGATCTGGCCTTGTGAGCCGAGATCACGCAACGCGATCCGTGAGATTTTCAGTTTGCGGTAGTACGCGTGCGGGCGACCGGTCAACTGGCAGCGGTTGTGCAGACGCACGGCCGAAGAGTTGCGCGGCAGTTTCGCCAGCTTCAGGGAGGCGCGGAAACGCTCTTCCATCGGCTTTTCCTGGTCATTGATGATTGCTTTCAACTCAGCGCGTTTTGCTGCGTATTTGGCAACCAGCGCTTCACGCTTCTTTTCGCGTGCGATCATGGATTTCTTAGCCATATCTAATTCCTTCCCGCGCTTATGAGTTGAAAGGCATGTTGAAAGCTTTCAACAGGCTCTTTGCTTCAGCGTCGGTTTTCGCCGTTGTGGCGATCACGACGTCCATTCCCCAGTTCTCGTCGATCTTGTCGAAATCGATTTCCGGGAACACGAGGTGCTCTTTGAGGCCCATGGCATAGTTGCCGCGGCCATCGAAAGACTTGCCGGAGACGCCGCGGAAGTCGCGGATCCGGGGCATAGCAATCGTGATCAGACGGTCGAGGAATTCGTACATGCGGTCGCCACGCAGGGTAACTTTCGCACCCATAGGCATGTCCTCACGCACCCGGAAACCCGCGATGGACTTCTTGGCCGTTGTGGTCAGTGCTTTCTGGCCGGCGATCAGCGTCAGGTCAGCTTGCGCCGACTTGGCTTTTTTGCTGTCACGTACCGCTTCGGCACCGCATCCGATGTTCAGAACGATCTTCTCCAGACGCGGGATCTGCATATCGTTCTTGTAGCCGAACTCTTCTTTCAGCGCCGGGCGGATGTTCTCCGCATAGGCCGCTTTCAAACGGGGGGTGTAGTTTGCAGTATCAAGCATCGATCACGTCCCCTGTTGTCTTTGCAAAGCGCACTTTCTTGTCGCCTTCCATTTTGAACCCAACGCGTGTGGCTTTACCGTTGGCATCCACATAAGCGAGGTTGCTGAGATCCACTGGCATCGCCTTGGGGATGCGACCGCCCTGCGTGGTCTGAGACTGACGCGTCGCGCGGATCGCAATGTTGATCCCGTCAACGATGGCCTTGCCGGACTTCGGATCAACAGACGTGATATTGCCTGTCTTGCCCTTGTCCTTGCCCGCCAGAACGATGACCTTGTCACCTTTTTTCAGTTTAGCAGCCATGATTACAGCACCTCCGGAGCGAGCGAGATGATTTTCATGAAGTTCTTGGCACGCAGCTCACGCACAACCGGGCCAAAGATACGTGTACCGATCGGCTCGTTGTTGTTGTTGAGGATGACGGCTGCGTTGCGATCAAAGCGGATCGCTGTTCCGTCTTCACGGCGTACTTCCTTGGCAGTGCGAACGACGACGGCTTTACGCACGTCACCCTTTTTCACACGACCGCGGGGGATGGCTTCCTTTACCGAGACGACGATGACGTCGCCCACGGATGCGTATTTACGCTTGGAACCACCCAGAACCTTGATGCACTGCACACGGCGCGCGCCGCTGTTGTCAGCAACATCCAGGTTGGTCTGCATCTGGATCATTTGGTTTCTCCCGACCTATGGGGGGCCGATGCGTGGCCTTGCCCCCAGGGTTTCGATTAATCAGTTGGTGCCTTAAGCCTCAGCGGCTTCCAACACTTCCCAACGTTTGGTCTTAGACTTCGGTGCACATTCGATGATGCGAACGGTGTCGCCCACTTTGAATGTGTTGTTCTCATCGTGCGCCCGGTATTTCTTGGACTTACGAATGGTCTTCTTCAGAACCGGGTGCGTAAAACGACGCTCTACGTTGACGGTGACTGTTTGTGCGTTCGCGTCGGAGGTCACGACGCCGGACAGAATACGCTTTGGCATGTGTGCTCTCCTTACTCAGACGCGGCAGCTGCGGCTGCCTTTTGGTTCAAAACTGTTTTCACACGGGCCGCGTTGCGGCGTGCAATGCGCAGCTGTGCTGGGTTTTCCAACTGGCCAGTGGCTTGCTGAAAACGCAGGTTGAACTGCTCTTTCTTCAGATTGGCCAGCTCTTCACGCAGCTGGTCAGGCGTTTTGTCATGCAATTCCTTGGCGTTCATCGCCTTTTTCCTTTCAACATCACGAGTAGGCCGCCATAGGCGTCACCCTGATTCCCGTGGAGTCCATGATGAATGGGCCGTATAGGCGGCTCGTGCATATATGGCAACCCCTTATTCTTAAGAGGCGGACAGCCATTTACCGCATGGAATGGATCAGGCTTTCCGCCGCCTGCGCCGAGGAATATCGGCGCCACGAAAACAGGTCGCATCCACCTTGCCATCAGTGGTCATGCCGATCAGCTTACAGTAAGCTGTATCCTCTGATCCTATTCGGTTCAGGATCTCCGAAAGAGAAAGGAATTTTCACTTCATGAAGTCTGTAATTCGTTTCACCGCTGCCGCATGCGTCCTGGCGACACTGACCGCCTGCGATACATCAAACTCGCCGACAATCAATCCGCAGGGAACATGGCTCAGCGAAAGCGAAAAAGCCTTTCTGAACATTCAACGCCCCTATCCAAATTACGATAGCGTTTGTGTGTTGCTGGGCGACAGCCCGAACACGGCTTCGCTCAAGGCACCGGGGCAGGAACTGATCGCCTGCCCGAAACACGAACAAGGTGCGACACAAGATCGAAGCAGGAATGGTGCACGAACGGTCGGGCAGTCCGAGTACTGGGTCATCCTCAGCTTATCTTCGGATCTCGTCGAACAGCAATTGCAAACCTATCAGTAAAGCGCGCTTTGCAGATATCGACCAAACAGGTCACCACAGAGAAATATGTAGCCGGGGTTCAAAAAGGGCGCGGCTGTCAAAGTCACAACAGCGAACGCAACCGAGCTTCCCAATCGCGGGTTTGTCCGCCTGACTTTCCCATGGCTTGTTTTCCGAAATACAGGTGAAGGACAAGATCTGCTTTCTCAGTAAGCTCAGATATCTCTCCATTCTCGGAAAACCGCCTCAAAACACCCTGGATCGCGTCGCGCAAACGTGCGGCCATGGCATTGGCTTTCGAAGCCGCCTTTTGATTTTCAATGCCCATTTCCACCATGGTATTGCAAATGAAGCACCCACGGTTGTCGCTGGCATCTGTCTTGAACAACTCCGCAAGGCAAGCAATTGCGCTTTCCCCATCACAGGTCTCAAGCATCTGCACGGTGCGCGACACGATTTGCACATCATAATGGTCCAGGGCCTTGAGGTAGATTGCCTCCTTGTCCTCGAAGGCCTTGTAGAAACTCCCCCGGGTCAGACCCATTGCATTTAGCAAGTCGGGAAGGTTCGTCGCCCGGTATCCCTGACGCCAGAATATGTCCATGGCGCCGCCCAGTGCGGTATCATATTCGAATTCACGTGGTCGCGCCATCAGCACAGTGTTCCATAATCCTGCTCGCGCCTCAATATGACAAAGCACTCACGTTTAATTGTTTTGTACCATTTGGTTCCTAATCTTATTGTCAGTGATGTTCCGAACCGCCGGACACATGACAACGAAATGAAGCGCGCGCGCCGTCGCCCGCCCACCTCAAAAAGGAAAATGAAATGAAATTCTTCAAATCCGCTGGCCTTGCCGCTGCCCTCGCGTTTTCCGTCGCCACTGCTGCACTGGCTGCCGGGCCGGAACTCAACGCGTCCTCCACTGGCCTTGCGATGCAGGGGTATGACCCAGTTGCGTACTTCACACTCGGTGAAGCAACCAAAGGAAGCTACAAAATCTCCGCACTGCACAACGATGCGCAATACTGGTTCTCCAGCGAAGAGCACAAAGCAGCGTTCCAAGCAGACCCCGATGCGTTCCTGCCCGAATACGGTGGCTACTGTGCATTCGGTGCCGCGATGGGCTTCAAGTTTGACGGTGACCCGCATCACTGGAAGATCGTTGACGGCGAGCTGTTCCTGAACCTTTCCCAGGATATTCAGGACCGCTGGACCAAAGACATTCCAGGCTTCATCCAGCAGGCTGACGCCAACTGGACTGAGATCGAGGACAAAGAGCCCAGCTCGCTTCAGCAATAAACAAAGGCAAATTCAGGCGACCCACTTCGCCTGATTACCAGCTCCAAAGAACACCCGGTCATCGAAAGGCGACCGGGTGTTTTTCGTTGCTGCCACCAAGCGAACGACAAATGGCTGGATGCGTGCACGTTCATGTGCAACGATACCAGCTTAATAAGCGGCCAATTTAATGCTGGAATTAGTTCAGGAATTTGCGAATGCCTGGGTCACATGGTGGATGGCCGGGCTACTGCTTTCCTTTCGCATGATCGTCCCAGCCAGAAATTTCCTGTCAGATCGCAGCGCCAAATGGTTGGCGCATCGTCTAACCGAAGCACGCAGCGTCAGTGTCAGGCGACGGTTCGACGTGAGCTTCAAACGCTATGTTGACAAGACATTTGGTGCACGGCGGGCAAAGCTTGGGCCTTGCCATATCTGGACGCTGCGGTATCGCAACACGGCTGCGGTCTCCATGCTCACCTTTTTGGTGATTTATTGTGTTGTACTGGTGACCTTGGATTTCGAGCAAATCTACCGGGGAGTCGACGACCTGAGAGCGGGCTTCAGCGATCCCGACAGCCCCGACTATGAGCCCTCGATCGCGGGCTTTGCGCAAATGCTGGCAGACGTCGATACGACGGTCCTGGTTGTCAGCATGATGATTTTCAACGGGCTGACGCTGGGCCTTGTAAATACCGTCACTGATTATGTCTCCTTTATCGAAACTCGGAACATCCTCGCCCGGCTGGGACGGGGCCCCTTTGGCGATGTCCTTTGGGTCACCATCGACCTTGTTTTGACCACGCTGATTTCAATTGGTGGCTTTGTGATCTTCTGGGTGCTCACGGATTACTCCGGGACTTTGATTTCTGGTCGGCCTCTTGATTTGTTCAGCACCGCCCAAGATGGGGCTCGTCTCGGCCTTCTGGCCCTGAACCACGCGTTGGAAACGCTTGGCAATGAAAAGCCAGCCTTGAGCCTTACAGACCCCGCCATGATCGCAATGACCTTCTCAACCTACGCGACGTCGATTTGGATCTGGGTGTTTTTCCTTTCAACGCTCATCATACGAAGCGTCGTGTTGTTTGGCCCGATGCTCCGGCTTGTGAGTTTTCTGATCGACGTCGAGGATCACCCGTTTCGTGCAGCTTGGTTCATGTTTGCTGTCGTCTGGACAATCGGCATCGCATTCTATGCATGGTTATAGGCGGATGCACTCTCGCCACAGCCCACAAGCTTCGTTAAGAAACCCGGCATGTCAGATATAGAATCGCTTTTTGTTACCCGCCTTTACCGTGCCAGGCTCTCAGAAATGGGCGCTACCGTCGACACCGGAGAGTTGGAAGCATCGTGCTGGTCCATCGCGGAAGACGATGAGGCGGGCCAAAAGTGGTGCGAAGAAAACGGCTATCCCGGATACACCAGCTATGCCTCCCTGACAGATCTGGGATGGCGCTTCGAGATCTTCAAACACCTCGAAGCCGCGCTCGATCAGCACGTAGCGGCTTTTGCCGAAGACCTCGAATTCGATCTGGGCGACAAGCCCCTTAAACTGGAAGATCTATGGATCAATATCCTGCCGCAGGGTGGGGTCCACACGTCTCATATTCACCCGCATTCGGTGATCAGTGGCACGACCTATGTGACAATTCCGGACGGCGCGAGTGCAATCAAATTCGAAGACCCGCGCTTGCAAATGATGATGGCGGCTCCGGCACGCCGCAAAGATGCGCGCGATGATCTTCGTGCTTTTCACTACGTTCAGCCAAAGCCCGGCGACGTACTTTTGTGGGAAAGCTGGTTACGCCATGAGGTACCGGTCAATATGGCTGAAGACGAACGCATTAGCGTCAGCTTCAACTATAGCTGGAGCTGACAGCAAGACTCGCACGCGGAACTAGAAAGCTTTCCGACCAAACCAATTCGGCTTTGCTTTTGACGGGGGCAATCCAGCGTTTTGCCGCCCAGATATTCAACCATGGCGAGAGATTGCGCGCTTTTTCGCTGAGGGCCGCATCCGGTAATTCATTGATATACGTGATATTTGCGCATGCGGTAGGAAGGGGCAGTAGAGAAAATACTGAGTTAGAACATTTTAAATATGAACCAACCCTTCAATACCGCCCGGGAAGTATCGGAGCATCTGTTAGAGAAAACCGGGCAAGCAATTCTATCCGATAACGCCGAAAATTTTCTGACCTGTTTCTGCCTCCCGAACGAAATACAGACGTTTGACGGGCGCAGGTTGATCAAGACCGCCGAAGAGTTGCGGCAAGTGTTCCTAGCGGTCACGAAGCACTACGCAACGATTGGCGTTACCGACATGGTTCGACACTGCGTCGAAGCGTCATTCACGGATCCGCACACGGTCGTTGCCATGCATGAAACACGGTTGATTACGGGCAATGTCATAACTCGTAACCCTTTTCCCGCCCTATCGGTTCTCAAATACAACGGATCAAAATGGCAGATCGCCAGCAGCAGCTACGCGATTGAGGACCAAAGGGAACACAATGCAGCACTGATGTCGGCTGGCCACGACTATCCTTCCGATGACGGTCTCAGCCTGCCTTTCAAGAAATTCTAGAATCTGTAGGCGATGCCGAAGATGGGACCGGATTGTTCAAAGAGGTAGTTCTGATCGTCTTCGTCGTTTTCGACGCGCAGGTAACGATATCCGAAGCGAGCCACCCAATTCTCGCGGAATGCGTAATTGGCTGTCACGAGCAACTGCCAGGTCTGTCGGTCTTCGATGAAGCTTCCGAAATCGACAAGCGCCGTGCCGCTCCATCTTGTGTTCAGATCGTAGCGCACACGGGCCGCGACGATTGGATCAATCCAGTTGTCGTTCTCGCGTTGCGTCTGTTCGGGTGATCCGCCAGCACGCAGCGTCAGTTTGGTATCGGTATCGAACCATCTCAGGCCGGCTCCGAGATCAATCCTCGTCCTCTGGTCATCGTAGAGATTGTAGAGCCCAAGTCCTGTGAGCACCTGGGTTCTGACAGATAAATCCTCTGCGGAGAAAGCGGTATTGGGCGACGGTCCGGAAAAGGACAAATCCACCAGCATATAGTCCGCCAGAAAGGTCCATTGGTCATTGGTCGCCGAGAACGTTCCCATGAAGGCGACGTCAATGTTCTCCAAGGCGTCCCCGAAACCCAGGATCACATCATTGCCGCGGAGTCCCGAAGTCGTTTCTGCGGTGTAAAGGTAGAAGGTGGCTTCGAATTGCCACTCATCTGCTTGCGCGAATGTCGGAAGCGAGACCACCGTGAGAAAACATGCGATAATTGCGCCGCGGGCCCATGAAAACATAACAATACCCCAGATTGTTTATATAATATGTTTTCAATCATAGGCTCACAGCGCTTTTGTGGAAAGCTTTTGTATTTCGCTCCGCAATGAGTTCGGCTGAATGCAAAAAGCCCCGCGCAATTGGCGGGGCTCTTCATTCCAATGCTAAGCTGTCTGTTGCGGACTGGTTTACCAGTCTTCCCGCACAACAACCCGGGTTTTGATCGGCAGTTTCATCGCGGCCAGGCGCAGCGCCTCACGTGCGATGTCGTCGTTTACACCGTCAATCTCGAACATGATGCGGCCCGGCTTGACCTTGGCGGCCCAACGGTCCACCGAACCCTTACCTTTACCCATCCGAACTTCGATCGGTTTGGCTGTCACAGGCACGTCCGGGAAAATCCGAATCCAGACACGGCCCTGACGTTTCATGTGACGTGTCATCGCGCGGCGTGCCGCCTCGATCTGACGCGCAGTCACACGCTCGGGTTCAATCGCCTTGAGACCATAGGTGCCAAAGTTCAGGTCGGACCCGCCCTTTGCCAGACCCTTGATGGAGCCTTTGAACTGCTTGCGGAATTTAGTGCGCTTTGGTTGAAGCATTTTTCATTCCCCCTTAGCGACGACCGCCGGCACCACGAGGTGCTGGGCCATCCTGGAGTTCCTGTGCTTTACGGTCACGCGCGGCTGGATCGTGCTCCATGATCTCACCTTTGAAGATCCAGGTCTTGATCCCGATGATGCCATAGGCAGTCGTCGCTTCCACGTGTGCGTAATCGATATCGGCACGCAGCGTGTGCAAAGGCACACGGCCTTCACGGTACCATTCGGTCCGCGCGATTTCAGCGCCGCCCAAGCGGCCGGCTACGTTCACGCGGATACCAAGAGCACCCATGCGCATCGCGTTCTGAACCGCACGCTTCATGGCACGACGGAAAGACACCCGACGCTCCAACTGCTGAGCGATGGATTCACCAACAAGAGCTGCATCCAACTCAGGCTTGCGTACTTCAACGATGTTGAGGTGCAACTCGCTGTCGGTCATCTTGGCAATTTTCTGACGCAGACCTTCGATGTCTGCACCTTTCTTGCCAATGATGACACCGGGGCGGGCTGTATGGATCGTCACGCGGCACTTTTTGTGCGGACGTTCGATGATCACACGGGCCACACCGGCCTGTTTGCACTCTTCCTTGATGAACTCACGAATACGAAGGTCTTCCAGAAGAAGATCGCCGTAGTCTTTCGTGTCGGCATACCAGCGGCTGTCCCAGGTGCGGTTCACCTGCAGGCGCATGCCAATCGGATTGACTTTGTTACCCATTAGGCTTGCTCCTCTACCTGACGCACTTTGATCGTGATTTCCGAGAACGGCTTGATGATCTTGCCGAAGCGGCCACGTGCCCGCGGGCGACCGCGTTTCATAGTCAGGTTTTTGCCCACATAAGCCTCTGCAACGATCAGCTCGTCCACGTCGAGGTTGTGGTTGTTTTCAGCGTTTGCGATGGCGGACTGAAGGCACTTCTTCACATCTGCAGCGATCCGCTTTTTTGAGAACGTCAGGTCCGTAAGGGCCTTGTCCACCTTCTTGCCACGGATCATGGCTGCTACCAGGTTCAGTTTCTGAGGGCTGGTGCGAAGCATACGCAGTTTTGCCATCGCTTCGTTATCCGCCACGCGACGGGGATTCTTATCCTTGCTCATTTGCGTTTCGCCTTCTTGTCAGCCGCGTGACCGTAGTAAGTCCGCGTCGGTGAGTACTCACCGAATTTCTGACCAATCATGTCCTCGGTCACGTTGACCGGAATATGCTTGTGGCCGTTATAAACGCCAAACGTCAGCCCAACGAATTGGGGCAGGATTGTCGAGCGGCGCGACCAGATCTTGATCACTTCGTTGCGACCGCTTTCGCGAGCCGCCTCGGCCTTTTTCAACACATAACTGTCGACAAAAGGGCCTTTCCATACAGAGCGAGCCATTGATTAGCGCCCTTTCTTCTTGGCGTGCCGCGAGCGGATGATCAGCTTGCTGGACGCTTTGTTCTTGTTGCGGGTCTTTGCCCCTTTGGTCGGCTTGCCCCATGGGGTCACCGGGTGACGACCACCAGAGGTCCGGCCTTCACCACCACCATGCGGGTGATCGATCGGGTTCATCACGACACCACGCACAGAGGGGCGGACGCCCTTGTGACGCATGCGGCCCGCTTTACCGTAGTTCTGGTTGGAATTGTCGGGGTTAGACACGGCACCAACAGTGGCCATGCATTCCTGACGCACCAGACGCAATTCGCCGGAGCTAAGGCGGATCTGCGCATAACCACCGTCACGACCCACAAACTGGGCGTAGGTACCGGCGGCACGTGCGATCTGACCACCCTTGCCGGGCTTCATCTCGATATTGTGCACGATTGTACCGATAGGCATGCCGGAAAAGGGCATCGCGTTACCGGGTTTGATGTCGGCCTTTTGGCTCGCCACCACTGTATCACCAACTGCCAGACGCTGCGGCGCCAGGATATAAGCCTGCTCGCCATCTTCGTATTTCACGAGGGCGATGAAAGCTGTACGGTTGGGGTCATATTCGATGCGCTCGACCGTGGCCGCCACATCCATTTTGTTCCGCTTGAAGTCAACGATCCGGTAGAGGCGTTTTGCCCCGCCGCCTTTGCGGCGCATCGTGATCCGTCCGGTGTTGTTCCGTCCGCCGTTCTTGGTCAAGCCTTCAGTGAGGGCTTTGACCGGGCGGCCTTTCCAGAGCTCCGAACGGTCGATCAGTACCAGCCCACGCTGGCCCGGCGTCGTCGGTTTATACGACTTGAGTGCCATGTTGTCTGTCTTCCGTTTTGCTGTACGCGCGGGGTCTCCCCAGCGCTATGGTATGAAGGCCCCCGTAGGTGCCCGGGTGGAATGTTCCAGCCTTTGGTGAACCAGGCGAAGAACAACAACGAAGCCCCGGACGAATCCGGGGCCTTGCCGATGCGTTCACCTATTAAAGTAGAGCAGCCGGGTCAAGCACTTGTCGTCAGGTATTTTGGGAATTGCGGCCGCTTAAGAAGCGGCCGCGCGCCTTTGCAGGCTTACGGACCGAGCCTGACCAAAGGAGAGCAAGGTTTTGCTATCTTCATCCCACAGATGCAGCCGAGCGTTCGTCAGGCTTTCCTTGATCGTCATTCTGTTGCTGTCACTTAGCACAGCATGATCGCGCAGAACTTCAGGCAGCCGATAAAACGGGATACGGCTATAAAGGTGATGGACATGGTGAATTCCGATATTCGCGCTGAGCCACTGCAGGATGGGCGGCAAGACGTAGTGCGAACTGCCATGCAGCGCGGCATGATGCAGGTCCCAATCCGGGTCATTCTCCCAATGAGTCGCCTCAAATTGATGCTGCACATAGAATAGCCAGACACCCGCCGTCGCGGCCAGCAGGGTCGTGGGCACAAAAATCAACAGAATTGGCATCAGCCCGCCAAAGTAAAAGATCAGCGACAATGCCAAGATAATCCCCAGGTTGGTACCCATCGCGCTTACCCAAAAGCGCGCCTTATCGGTAAAGCCCAACGGCAAGCGGTTTTGCAGAAAGAAAAGATATCCCGGGCCAAGCCCAAACAAAACTATCGGATGACGGTAAAGACGATACATCAAGCGCTGGAACGCAGACAGCTCGTTATACTCTTTCACTGTCAGTGTATGTACATCGCCCATACCACGACGCCCGAGATTTCCCGAAGAGTTATGGTGAATGGAATGCGACCGTCGCCATACGTCGTAGGGCGTCAATGTCAGGACGCCAAGAACACGCCCCAGCCAGTCGCTGAGTGCACGATTGTTGAAAAAGGCGCTATGCCCGCAATCATGCTGGATACAGAAAAGACGCAGCAAAAAGGCGGCATTGCAGATGGACAGAGCCAGCGTCAGCCAAATGCTGACAGACAAGGACCACCACGCCAAAACCCAAAGCAGAACAAACGGACCCAGCGTCACGCCTAGTTCGAAAGAGCTACGCAACGCGTTGGGCTCTCGGTAAGTGGCCAGTATCTTGACCCAGTCACGCGCCTCACCTGCGCACGATCTCTCGCGGATTGCCTCTGCCCTGCCGTTCATTTGTTCTCTTATTCTCGTTGTTGGGTAGCTTGATAAACGAAATCGCACGCTGAGCAATGCAGAAAGCAACATAAGGCCAAATCGTAACGGAGCAGTAAAGCAGGACTACCCGGCGTATTTGACTGCTTCAAACGGGCCAACCCACTGGAACGCTCATCGAAAGCACGTCTGAAATTGTGGGAAACCAGTGGAGGTTTTTGGTGCGCGCCAGAACAAGAGAGTTTGCTTCCGCGTCACCTATCCCAATGCACGGCCAGGTTCACTGCTGGGAATCCATTGGGACGAATGCGTGAAGGAAGTCGGGCTTAGAACCTTAGCCGCAAAGCAATCCCGGCAAGCGGCGCGGTATCGTAGGACTGGCTGCTGATACGATTGCCATCTGAATCTTCGAGTCGAAGCCTGCCGTCAAACTCAGCCCCGGCAAAAGCACTCACTGAAAACCCTGGATTCGGATCGTATTGGAGCGAAAGGACAACTGGTGTGCTTTCATCTTCGCCCACACCATTTGGGGCAACACCGTTTTCATCTAAGCGGAACTGAACACTCTCCAGACGGGCGGACAAAGCCAATTTGATGGAGTCATTGATAGTGTAACCAAGCGTGAGACCCGGACCTCTGGTCGCGCCAAGCCCGGATCCTGTGTTGAGGTTCCAGCGATCGTTAATGTCCCAATTGATTAGGAGGGCGGGGAAAACGTCGGCGCCGCTGTCCTCCAACTGGCTGTAAGCGCCAATCGCCGGGCCAATCGTCAGGCTGTCACTTATCTCCCACGCCACACCCGCAAAGACGCCGTAGGTATCTCCGTCACTGGGGTCGACGCCGCTCTCATAGTCCCAACGCACTTGCGGGGATACAAAAACAGTTGTGTTTTCCGATGCTCGGAAACGCATAGGAATAGAAAGCCGGATGTCGCGTATGTTGTCCCACGGCCCAACAGCGGCGCCGCCAAAGTCATAATCAAAAGCGCCCAGACTGGCCGATACTCCAACCGACGACCCGTTTCCAAAACTGTATTGGGATGATCCCCGCAGGAAGGTGCGGCTGGCACTAAAATCGGACCCATCATCCAGATCGGTTTCGCCCTGGTAGACAGCAAGCCCATCCACCTGCGTGCTCCACCCGGGCCTATCCTGCGCGTCAGCCGCAGTGACTGCGCAGATGACCATACCCGTGATCATACAACCAATTGATCTGCCTAACGACACAGCACACTTTCTCAAGGGCGACCTCGCCACTCCCGTCAGAATAGTACAAAGCCGTTAGCGATCAATAAACAAATGAGTAAACGCTGGATTGGGGTCAGAGGTATCCCGCCTCAACCGTTGCGCCCGCTGGTCGCTTAGCGTTCTTCTCTGCGCCCTTGTCCCAGCCAGTAGAACACGCCCTTCGACGTTTCCTCTTCGGCCTCAACGGGTTTTGGACCACCGGCCATCCAGACTTCGATACGCCCGGGATTCTGAGCATTTTCAGAAAAATCGCGGGCCGGAATGCCAAGATCATCCGCTACAGTTCTCGCGACCTCAGCGTTGTCTGGGCTATAATACCGCAAGTGCGTTGTAGAGACCCGGAAGCCCTCACGACCGATCTTCGACACTTCCACTCCCTTTTCCGCCAACTGAGCGACGAAACGGCGTATTTGTGCATCGGACAGGCCATCGGGTGCATGCATGAAGAATTTCGGCTTTGGGTCGCCCGTCTCAATGACCGGAGCATCGGCGAGGTTTAGTTCTTCCACCTCCGGCAACGAGCGAAGGTAGACAGCATCCATTTCCGGGACATCATCACGCATGTATCGGACATTCGAAATGTTGGGGAGATTAGCTTCGCCATCGGGCTCAGTGAAGAAACCAAAATCCTTGTCCAGCATGTCCGGCAAGGCGGGAACGATTTCAGACGACAGCACTTCAACCGCTGGCTCCTCTGGTTGCGGCACCACAGCCTCCGCCTCGCTTTGCGCCATGTTCAAATCTTCGGGCGAGATCAGTAAGTCAAACTTTGTCTCGTCATCCGAAAAAATTTCAACCGGTACGGCAACTGGCTCGTCAGCCTCCAGAGATACGGTTGTCTCAGCCGTCTCCGGCGCAGGCGCTTCAGCATCCAAAAGTGTTTCGGATTGAACAGGCAGTTCCGCTTGCACGGGCATGTCACCAGAATCTTCAATTTCAGCCGCATCAAAAACAAGCTGATTTTGCGGCGACGGAGACGCCCCCATCCCCATGAGGATCGCAAACCCGATGACGGTCCCGATACCAAACCCCACAGCGCCGCAGAAAACAAACAGCGCTTTGAGCGCGTTTGCCCCCGAGAGACTAAATTTCACCCGAGCAGCTTCACTGATCTCGGCGGTCGGTGTTTCGAGGACCGGGCCTTCTTGCGTGACCGGGCCTGTCCCTGCTCTTTTCGGCGCGCGCGACTTTTTGGGCCGGGCCTTAACCTTGGTCCCTGGGATTTTCTCTTCGACATTAATATCCTGTGAAGACTGCGCCTGTGCACGTGCCGACAGCACTTCTGCACGTTTGGCACGCGCTTCGCTCAGTTTCCGGTCCCAATCGTTCCGCTCCGGCAGGTTCTCTTGGACGGAACCACCAGATTTGCTCACGGTTTCGGACGGATCGCTTGTCTTATTCTTTGCCACGACATTGACCTCTCACGGAGACGCAATTTCTTAAGTTGTTGAGAACAAAAAATCCGCAGAGCGGCACCGTTAAAAATCCCAGAAGGCAAAGGTTAACACATTCGCCGTCCTGAAAGGTGACTTGATTGCACCACTCCAGCCAAAATTAGACTTTTTTGCCCCGAAATCACCTATTTACGAGGGTCTGTTCATGTTGAGCAAAGTCTTGCTCATAGTGGATTAAATGAAAACAGAGCCCCCTGATCCTCAACGTCAGATAGCATTGGGTGCGGTTCTTTTGGCACAACGTTATCGGGGGCACGACATATGGTATCCACCGGACAAAAGTACCTAGATGATGATTTTTCAAACCAGGTTTGACGCTTGTGGAAAGGCGCATTGTCTACCAACAGCATGACAAAAAAATCCCCCGCCGAGGCGGAGGATTTTTCATGTCGTGTCAAATACGGATCAGAGACCGGTGCTCACATCAATCGTATTGCCCTCTTCAAGGGTCACATAGGCTTTCTTGACGTCCTTCCGCTTGCCCATCTGGCCGCGGAAACGTTTGACCTTACCCTTGGTGATGGTGGTGTTGACAGCCTTGACCTTCACACCAAACAGCGCTTCGACCGCTTCTTTGATCTGAGGCTTGTTGCTGTCCATCGCCACTTCGAAAACCACGGCGCCGTGCTCGGACGTCATTGTGGCTTTTTCGGTGATGATCGGCTTGCGGATCACATCGTAATGTTCTGCCTTGGCGTTCATTTCAAACGAGCCTCCAATGCTTCGACACCCGCTTTGGTGATCACCAGCGTGTCACGCTTGAGAATGTCATATACGTTTGCGCCCATCGTCGGCAGGATATCCAGACCTTCGATATTGCGTGCGGCTTGGGCGAAGTTTTCGTTGACGCTTGCGCCATCGATCACCAACGCACGTTTCCAACCCAGGTTGGCGACCTGCTTGGCCAATGCGCCCGTTTTTCCATTCGCATCGGCATCCTCAATGATGACCAGCTCGCCCGCTTTCGCCTTGGCGGAAAGCGCGTGACGCAGACCCAGCTTGCGGAACTTCTTGGTCAGTTCGTGACCGTGGCTGCGCGGAGTTGGTCCCTTGTAGATACCACCCTTGCGGAAGATCGGCGCGTTACGGTCACCATGGCGTGCGCCACCGGTGCCTTTTTGGCGGTAGATCTTCTTGGTCGAGTAGCTGGTCTCCGACCGGGTCTTGACCTTGTGCGTGCCGGCCTGCGCGTTGTTACGCTGCCAGCGTACAACCCGATGAAGGATGTCAGCACGTGGTTCCAGACCGAAGAGCGCTTCGTCCAGCTCTACCGAACCGGCTTTCTTGCCGTCGAGTTTGATGACATCGAGTTTCATGCGTCACCTTCTTTCTTGTCTTCGTCAGCTGCAGGCGCTTCGTCAGAACCTTCAGCCGCGATTTCAGCTTCCGCGGCTTTCAGCGCTTCGGCTTCCTGAGCCGCTTGCTCTTCGGCCAGGCGCTTGGCTTCGGCTTCTGCCTCTGCCGCTGCAGCGGCCGCCGCTTCTTCAGCAGCTTTTGCAGCTTCTTCAGCAGCAGATTTCAAAGCAGCAGGCAGGATCGCGTTCTCAGGGAACGGTTTCTTGACCGCATCCTTGACCGTTACCCAGCCCCCTTTCGAGCCTGGTACAGCGCCCTTGACCATGATCAGGCCGCGATCCGCGTCGGTGCGGACAACCTGCAGGTTCTGCGTCGTAACACGGGCAGCACCCATGTGACCGGCCATTTTCTTGCCTTTGAAAACCTTGCCCGGATCCTGACACTGACCCGTGGAGCCATGCGAGCGGTGCGAAATCGAAACACCGTGCGACGCGCGCAGACCACCGAAGTTGTGGCGCTTCATCGCACCGGCAAAACCTTTACCGATGGAGGTGCCTGCCACATCGACAAACTGACCTTCAAAGTAATGGTTCGCGGTGATCTCTTCACCGACACCAATCAGGTTCTCTTCGTCCACACGGAACTCTGCAACCTTGCGCTTGGGTTCCACCTTTGCTGCTGCAAAGTGCCCGCGCATGGCCTGAGAGGTCCGCTTGGCTTTGGCTGTACCGGCGCCGAGTTGAACAGCTGCATAGCCGTCCTTTTCAGTCGTCCGTTGAGCCACAACCTGCAGCTTGTCGAGTTGGAGAACGGTCACAGGAATCTGCTTGCCGTCTTCCATGAACAGCCGGGTCATCCCGACTTTTTTTGCAATAACGCCTGAGCGCAACATATCTGATACCCTCCCTGACGCTTAGGACTGCAGTTTGATCTCGACGTCCACACCAGCCGCGAGGTCGAGCTTCATCAGCGCGTCAACGGTCTGGGGGGTCGGATCAACGATATCCAGCAGACGCTTGTGCGTGCGGATTTCGAACTGGTCACGGGATTTCTTGTCAACGTGCGGACCACGCAGCACGGTGAACTTTTCAATCTTGTTCGGCAGCGGAATGGGGCCGCGAACAGATGCACCGGTGCGTTTGGCTGTGTTGACGATTTCTTGTGTGGAGGCATCCAGCACACGGTAGTCAAACGCCTTCAGGCGGATGCGGATGTTTTGGCTTTGAACGGCCATTGTCATCACCCTTTATCTTAGGGCCTAGATCGGATTGGACGATGCGCGCTCATCGCACACCCTCATCGCGTCTTTGTTTTGAACTGAAAGAGGGCACGGCAGACCGCACCCTCTCAGGACTTGGGCGTATTAGGGGGAGTCGTGGGAAAAGGCAATGGCCAAATTAGGATTTCATATGCGTTATATTGCGCGATCAGCAACTGGCAGGTTAGAAAGACCGTGCATAACGGAGCATGACCGCATTGCGCCCTGGGTTAACGTCTTCCAGACCGGCATTCGAGAGATGGTCGATTGCAATAGAGACGCGGGATACTTCTGAAATCCGGTAGCCAACACCGATCAAGCTCCGAAACTGCACATCACCGCCGAGGTCTGGCCTATCGCCGCCCGCATCATAGTAGCCCGCGGCCAAACTGCCTTCGACAAAGAAATTAGACGTTGCGTCCCACAGCACGGACAGCCCGAGCCCCACGTAAAAATCTTCGTCATCGTCGTATTCGACAACGCCCATCCCCGCGACTGTTCCCCAACTGTAGCTCCGGACTGGGCTGGTGTGATATTCAAATTGAAAGTTTGTGGCTTCCGACGCGTTGGCCTCGTCCACATTGTCCCGCCCAATTCCGAAAACAAGATCACCCGCCTTTGCGTTGCTAACAGGTGTTAACGAAAATGCTGCAGACAGGAATACCGCAGTCAAAGCGCCGCAGAGGCCACCTCTTCGGCCCGCGCGCGGGCGTAAGGAAGCGAATGAAACCCCATCTTGCATGATAGACAGGTGGGCCTTTTGTGAGGACCTCAATGGGTTAGTTGTCGGAACGAAAGGTGCCATTAGTCCGGTTGTTCTTTCTTGTTATTCTGCTCGCGTTTTCGGGATGCTAATGCAGCAGCACTTAAGAAATCTTGCTGAAAATTGCGCTTCAAACTGTTTTTCTCGGCCTCAGTTGCCAAAATAATGCACTGGTGCTCCCATTTTCGCAATTTCCAAGCATTCATCTCCTGTTTTGGCGAAATCACCCAATTGTTATTTTTTCGGCAAAGGCGACCCAATGAAATAGTTAGATACCCGCCAATGCTGATTGGCCGAATTTCCCGGTTGCAGGCGGTCGCCACATCTGGAGGCGAGCCTTTTTTGCGCCGAAAGCAGCCCCCCCAAAGCGAAAGCGGCACCCGGTATGGGACCGGGTGCCGCTTGGTTTTTTTGGGGGGCCCTGGCGCTGCTCCGCAGGTTTCGCGGAACAGGTGCTTTTCAGGGGCCTTTGGGCAGTGACGCCGCCGTTTTACTCGGTGATTTTGGACACCACGCCGGCGCCAACGGTGCGGCCGCCTTCGCGGATCGCGAAGCGCAGGCCGTTTTCCATCGCGATCGGCGCGATCAGTTCAACGCCAAAGGACACGTTGTCACCTGGCATCACCATCTCGGTGCCTTCGTTCAGCTGAACCGTGCCGGTCACATCCGTTGTCCGGAAGTAGAACTGCGGACGGTAGTTCGCGAAGAACGGCGTGTGACGGCCGCCCTCTTCCTTGGTCAGGATATAGGCTTCCGCTTCGAACTTGGTGTGCGGCGTCACGGAACCGGGCTTGCAGAGAACCTGGCCGCGCTCAACACCTTCACGGTCGATACCGCGCAGCAGGGCGCCGATGTTGTCGCCCGCTTCACCGCGATCCAGCAGCTTGCGGAACATTTCAACGCCCGTGCAGGTGGTTTTCTTGGTGTCGCGGATGCCGACGATCTCAATCTCGTCGCCCACGTTGATCACGCCACGCTCGACACGGCCTGTCACAACAGTACCACGACCGGAGATCGAGAA
>CANKZM010000001.1 GCA_947488305.1 uncultured Roseobacter sp. | reverse complement strand
CCGAATACCGTTTCCGCGCCATCAATCCCGTCTCCAAAACTAAGCCAACTTTGGCACAGTTTTAGGGGGGCAAGACAAACGGACGAAGTCAGAATCACTTTGACCAATCGCGATTGGCTATTTCCACCAATGCAAGAGCGATCGTATCGTCTAATTGCTCTGCAAGAACGGGAAGATCATCCCTTAATGCAAACGCCTTTAATTGATCCAGCACTTCGATAACCCAACTGGGTTTCATAACACTTCTCCTTGTCTGATCTGACCCACCTTAAATTCTTCGATTACATTGCCCAAGCCACAGTTAATATTGAACTAACGCTGCATTCGGTCAGTTAATTCCAGAGAAACTTGCCTACGACCCGCTCCATCGGATTTTGTTTGGTGCCAAAGACTGATGAAAATTGGACCCATCGGTAAGGGAGAAGGTCGGAAATTTTAAACGCGGGAGAAATTATTACGGGGCAAGCGCTCGCCAAAGGAACGGCAAGTATCCGCTCAAACGTTTGAAGTTTACCAATGATTAACGAATTTTGAGAAATTATTCTTTCCAAAATAGATTAATTTTTAGGTTAGCGAAATGACAAACATAGAATTTCTAACACTTGCTCGCAAAGTTATGCGGGAAGCTGAGGATCAAGGTTTTACAGGAACTGCGGAAGCCATGAAGCAGGTGATCGCCAGTTTCGAACAATCAATGCGTCAAAGGGGTCTGTGTAGTTCGCTGAAATCTCTTTCTAAATTGGAGCGCTAACTCAATCTACGAATTGCTGTCAGATGGTCTTCAATACAAATGAAATTTTAGATCTTGCTTCGGGTAGACTATCACCCGGTTTGCAAAGTTAGATTCGCACTAGATGCCTTCAAATCCAAGGAGGTGATCCTCCCCCACTGAAGTGGTCCTCCGCTATGCTTAGGAAAACGGAGGAAACACATGGCCAACAAGCGCCCAAAGCCCGAAGAGATTGTCACGAAGTTACGGCAGGTTGAAGTTCTGACGGGGCAAGGCATACCGCGTCTGGATGCGATCCGTCAGATTGGTGTGACGGAACAAACATTCTACCGGTGGAAGAAGAAATACGGTGGAATGGGCACGGACCAATTGAAGGAACTGAAGCGTCTGCAAAAAGAGAACGAACGGCTGCGCAAAGCGGTATCTGATCTGACGCTGGACAAGTTGATCTTGGCCGAGGCCGCTAAGGGAAACTTCTAAGCCCCGCTCGCCGCCGTGCCTGCATTGATCTTGTTCGTGCTGAGCTGAACGTCTCGGAGCGCCGTGCCTGCCGGGTTCTGAGACAGCAACGATCCACGCAGCGGAAGGTGCCGCAAGGCCGCGCTGATGAAGGAAGATTGGTGTCCGACATGATCGAACTTACCCGTCAGTATGGTCGCTATGGCTATCGTCGGATCGCAGCGCTGCTGAGAGATGCTGGTTGGCATGTGAATGACAAACGGGTCGAACGTTTATGGCGACGAGAGGGGCTGAAGGTACCAATGAAACAACCAAAGAAGGGTCGGCTCTGGCTGAACGATGGATCATGCATAAGGCTAAGGCCCGAACGTCGAAACCATGTCTGGTCATACGACTTTGTTCATTGCCGAACCGACGATGGAAAGGCGTTCCGGACGTTGAACGTCATCGACGAGTACAGCCGGGAATGCTTGGCGATCCGCGTCGACAGAAAACTGAACTCTGGCAACGTCATTGATGCTTTGAGCGATCTATTCATCCTGCGTGGTGTTCCGTCGTTCATTCGGTCTGATAATAGCCCAGAGTTCGTCGCCCAGGCAGTGCGGGACTGGATCAAAGCTGTTGGTGCCAAAACGGCCTACATCAAACCAGGATCACCTTGGGAGAACGGATATTGCGAAAGCTTCTACAGTCTGCGTGAGGCGCAAATCCTGATCGAAGAATGGAGGAAACACTACAATACCAAGCGACCCCACAGTGCTCTGGGCTACCGCCCTCCGGCTCCGGAAACCATCGTCCAGATGGACCAAAGGCCGGTCATGCACTAACAATCAAATTTGACCACTCAAGTGGGGCTGATCAAGTTGGCATGTCGCTGAGGAGAGCACCCGACAAAATCCCAGTTACGGAAGCGTTCGCTGTTAAGAGTGGCACTAACAAATTAAAACGCGTAGAACACCCAAAGTTCAAGAAAAGCTATTCCAAGATCCACATCTTAAATTTGTATATTTTTGATTAGGAGGTTGGCCTTCGCCAATGGTCTTCTGACTAGAAAGTTCAAACCTTGAATTAGCAAGTGGGGCGTAGGATCCATGTGTCCGCTCGGCTCATACTATTTAGCGATAAGCAGTGTAAGCATCTGTCAATATGGTGGTCGTAAATTTGACCATGAGCCGAATAGTGAGAGTGAGCACACACCCGATTCGATACCGCTAATTAGGATGTCTCAGTCTTTTTTGGTATATTGCGTACAGGTTTCAATCTCACGACAGACGAGCGATTACCTTGGCGGCGAATCATGTCGCTCAGAAAACTGAGGCAGAAAACTTAAAAAACACTGCGCTCACCATACAGCAAATAGTTGAACGGTTCATTATTCCCTCCAAAGTATGGCATCCGGGCCGCAGCGCTGACAAGTGGGCGACGACGCGTGGCCAGACTATGAGGTTTTAGCTTTTCCTTAACACTTGCTTTGCAGTCTTAGCTGATACACAAATAAATGTGTCGCAGGGATAAAGACATGCACGAACACAAATGGTTATTGGACGCTGTTGATGACTTACGAAGCTATGCAGAAGATCAAGGCATTCCGGGACTCGTTGAGGGTCTTCAAAATGTCTTGGTGCAGTACGCACAGGAAGTTGCAATGGACGACGAGGCAAGACTCAGGTTATTCGAGCAATTGACCATAGAAACGCCGTTGGAGCATTGAACAAAGTGAAAAATTTGGTTTGAGTTGCGTCGCTCGGACTGTTCCGGCGTGGTTCTTCGAAGACGGCCATGATTAAAATGACGGCACAATTCGAAAGGTAACCTGCCTCTTGGAATTTCTTGTCTACTTCGGCGTCTTGGGCAGGCATGTCAGGTTCGAACATTTCGAATCGCGCAAGCGCCCGAGGTGCTTCCGCTGGAATTTAGTTGACATTGGAAGAGTGCAGATCAACGCTGTGACTGTCGGATCACTCACGTACTAATGTCTCTTCGGTATCGCGAAGGCTGTCAAATTTTTCCTTGTTGGCAGCGGCTGCTGTGTTGCTTGATGACGACTTGCTGTTGGTGTCTGCAGGGGCGATTTCATACCGATCCGCAACATTTCCGTTTTGACTTTTTTGATTTCCCTGCCTGTGATCTCTGTGCCACTATTTTTGACTATAAACGTAGGTTTACGAAGGTAGTATTCCATAAAGCCCAGTTCTTGGGCGTGACGTTGCCTAAGACTTGAAAGATCTACAGATCATTTCATTGTCAGTCTTTTACCTCTGTTACGTTTGAAGTGTTTTAGAGCGGCTTGTGGAACTGTAACGACGGCTCTGAAACCATAACGCTGGGGTCTCTGGTCAGTCCACCTGAAGCCGTTTCATGTGGGCGTCATTCTTCGCGAAATGCGCGTGCGAAATATACCGAAATTGGTTGAATCAGGTAGTTCAGCGGGGTTCGGTCATCGGTCTTGATAAAGGTTTCCACGGGCATCCCCGGCAGCAATTCCAACCCTGCCAGCGCCTCTTTCGTGGAATCGTCAATGGTGACAATGGCCTCGTAATAGGTCGCGCCGGTGTTTTGGTCGGTTGTTGCATCCGCCGAGACAAACCGCACTTTACCTTTGCCCTCAGGCGTTGTGCGCCGGTTGAAAGCGGAAAAGACCAGTGCAACCTCCTGGCCCGCGTAGATTTGATCGACGTGGATGGGCTCGATCCTTGCTGAGACGTGCAATGGTTGATCGTTAGGCACGATGTAGAGGACGGGTGCCGCGGGCTCCAACACTGATCTCTCCGCAAAAACCCGAGAGCCAAAAACCGCCCCGCCTACCGGCGCCACGATGTCCAGCCGCCCCAATTGTTCAAGCAGGGAAATGCGGCGTTCGTTCAACTCCCGCTCATTGACGACCAGATCGCGCAGCTCGGCAATCGCTTCTTCCCGGCGCGCATCCGCCAGACGTAGCGTTTGCAATTCAATTTCGGATATCCGGGTCTCGGCCTCTGCAATGCGGGATACAAACCCTCCGATCTGGCCCTCAAGCTCCGCTTCAGCCCGTTGCAATTCGAGCAGCCGAGTGACCGGCACGAGGCCTCGGTTAAACAGGGACTGAACGTCTTCCAGCTCCCCTGAAAAAAGATCAAGCTGCCTGCGAACTGAATCCAGTTGGGCCTCCAGCCCCTCTATCTGCTGCCTGATCTGCCCTTGCTGTTTGGTGAGTTGCTCTTCCTCACGACTCAACGACACACGCCGCGCCTCAAACAGTGCGCGCTGGCCGGCAAGCTGTTCGTCAATGACGCTTTCAGGCAGCGAGTAAAGCGCGGGGTAAGCCTCGTCCGCCACATCCGCTTCGTCATCCCGTTCGGCACGAAACCGCAGTTTACGGGCAAAAATCTCCGCCAGTTGTCCCTCGATGACCGTCAGCTCAGACCTCAGAAAAGTGCCATCAAGCCGAACCAGAAGATCGCCAGCTGCAACCTTATCGCCATTGCGCACCAGGATTTCTTCTACAACTCCACCGTCTGGGTGCTGCACCACCTGGCTTTCGCTCTCGACTTCGATCGCGCCGCTCGACACAACAGCGCCTGCGATTTCGGTCGCGACAGACCAATAACCAATGCCACCGACCAAGAAGACGGCGGCAGCATATCCAATCACCAAAGGCATGCGGGGTGTGGTGCGGATCTTTGTCATTTCTGCCCTCCGGACCGCAGCGTTTTGGTCACCTGATCTGCATTGGCTAGCATTGATTTTATGATCTCGTCCCGCGGTCCAAACCCTGACACGCGCCCGCCATCAAGCACCAAGAGGTTGTCGCACGACTGGATCGCAACTGGTCTGTGGGTCATGATTATTACGCTTTTGCCTTCGGACTTCATGGCCTGCACCGCTTCGTTCAGTGCCTCTGAGCCTTCGGAATCCAACGCCGAGTTTGGCTCATCAAGGATCAGAAGGACCGGATCGTTATACAGGGCCCGGGCAAGTGCCAGACGTTGTCTTTGCCCGCCCGACATTTGCGTCGTCTGCGGGCCGATCACGGTGTCATAACCGTCAGGCAACGCAAGAATGATGTCATGGACACGCGCCTTCTTTGCAGCCGCGACAATGCGCACGGCGTCAGGTTGAGGTGCAAGTTGGGCGATATTCTCTGCAATGGTTGCTTCAAAAAGCGGTACATCCTGCGGCAGGTAGCCAATGTGACGGCCCAGCGTTTCCGGCCCGTATTGCGACAGCATCGCACCCCCAAGACGGACCTCGCCCACGTTCGGCTTCACAAGCCCCGTAAGCACCCGGGCAAGCGTGCTTTTGCCCGACCCGCTGCGCCCGATGACACCAAGCGCTTCACCGGCACCAACATAGAAGGCGATCTGGCTCAATATAGGTTTGTCGCCTTGCTTAAAGGCTACCGTCACACCGACAACAGAGAGATTACCCTCGGGCACCGGGAGTTCGGTTGGCTTTTCGACCTCGGGCACTTCCGCAAGTAGCGTTTTTATGTTCCGCCAGGCACGCCGCGCCCGTTGAACTGTCTGCCATTGCCCAACGGCCAGATCGATTGGAGCCAGCGCCCGACCGAGCAGAATGGACCCTGCAATCATTGCACCAGGCGTCAACTGCTGCTGCAGTACAAGCCAGGCACCAAGCGCCAGCATTGCCGATTGCAGAAACAAGCGGAATGCCTTGGTGAAAGACGAAAACGAGCCTGTCCAGTCATTGGCATTCATCGAAAGATCGATTGCCTCGTTCTGCGTTCGCTCAAAGCGATCAAGCGCTGCTTGCTGCATGCCCTGAGCCCATATGTACTCGCTTCGATCCTCTGCACGCCGGGCAAACAATTGCGCAGCGTTGTTTCCTGCCGCCGCAGTCGCCGTCTTGCGGGACGTCAGAAGCTGGTTCAAAACCGCAACCACAAGCAGAATGGTCGCCCCGGCAACCGCCAGCCATCCAAGAAAGGGATGAAAGATAAAAATTGCCGCGACAAAGATCGGAGTCCACGGCAAATCAAATACCGCCATGGCGACGGGAGACCCGAGAATCGACCGAACGCTATCAAGGTCTTGCACCGACCCTGGTATGCCGTGCTTTTTCAATGCGGCCTTTTGCAAAATGGCCCGGAAGACATCCCCGCTCAATCCTGACTGCAGCTTTGCCCCCACATGCGCCATAACCCGCCGACGAGCATATTCGAACAAGGCGTAAAGTGCGAAAAGGCCAGCAACCAAGGCAAATAGCGCGACCAGTGTTTCCTCCGATCGCGACGCCAGGACACGATCATAGACCTGCAGCATGAACAATGGGCCTGTGAGCATCAAAGCGTTAGAGAAGATGCTGAAAACCGTGACCGTCAGAATAAGGGGGGTTACGTTTAGTTTCATTGTCTCCATCCAAGAGAATGTCGACACTTGACCCAAAAACTGATTAAGAAAAGGTCAAAGCCACTAAAATCGGTAGTTGGTTTAAGCAAAGTCACTACCGGCAATCACGAGATTCAGTGCGTTCGTTAGAATGACGTCAGCCCTGCCCTGCGCAGCAGCATTACCAAGGCAATGGCTCGAGATATGGGCCTTAATGATCACAGCAAAAACCATAACAGCTAATGCAACCAAGTACGATTTCCTGTTATAGGTTGATCAATTGTGCTTCTGTGGTTCCTAACAATGCCCGCTTTAAATCGGCAAAGAAAACACCGTCAAATGGCATGCCGAAAGCTCTCGTTAAGGCACAAGGTTATTTCCACGTAGGTCGGCTGCTCGGCGGCAAACATGCGTCTGTCTTAATATGAAAACGGATCGAAAATACAGTTGCGAGCACCCACTTGGCGCCTTTTGTTGAAAGCCTCCTCCCATGTTCATCGGCATCGAAACTGAAACCGCCTATGCGTTCGATGACATCGGTTCGGAGTTCCAACCAATTCAGCAACCGTTGGTCAGAGGCGAGGAATGGAAATGTTGCTGGACAATTAGATTAGTAATCAAGGCAAACCACCTAGAATTAAGAGGCAGCGAGACTTGCAATATCCTGTAAATGAAAGGCAAAAAAAAAGCGTCATTAAACTCGGCCTTTTCGTTTTTTCACTAAAGGCGTTCAGCTTATCTTAACCAAGAGTCCCAAAAAGTGCACCTTCACTAGTCTGAAGAATTGGAAGAGTAAATGTCGCACTGGGCAAAAACACTACTAAATGAAGTGATCCGCGAAAAACATGATTTGCCAAAGCACGTTTTGGATGGATTGAACCGGTTGGTAGAATTCGTTGAGTGTTCAAATGACTATCAATTTAGGAATAGGGAATTTGAAACAATCGCTGATAACATATCTGTTTGTGATGACCTCCAAGAACTTTCCAAGCTAATGTGGCACGCGACGACTACAGCCGGCTTTCAAGGTTTTTCGCTATTCGTATTGAAACAGGGGAACGCACCGACGTTTGCTTCAAGATTGTGCACGTCATACAACATGGACTGGCTCAATCTCTACCAATCGAAAGCATATCAATTTGTCGATCCTGTTGTCGCTAAAGCTCAGGAGTGCACAGGGACATTTTCGTTCGCTCAAGCTGATAACAAGTCGCCTTTGTCGGAAGCGTTTTGGGCAGACGCCGAAAAGCACCGTATTGGAAGAAATGGATTGTGTTATGTGACAGTTAGACCGAATGGTTGCCGCGTCGCAGTCAGTTTTTCGACGCCGCATGGAACAGATAAAACTGACGAACTCATCAAGTTAAACGGTTACGATTTGGTAGCTTTGTCTCAGCTTGCGGTTGAGTGCTTCACATGTGTTTCCGCTGAAAACGCGACATGTGCTGAGGTGCTTTCCACCAACGAATTACGATTTTTGCATATGCTCGCGACAGACCCTTGCCCCGAAAAGGCTCTCCTACAAGTGCCGCCATTTGGAGGAAACAAAGCACTTCAGGCTTCTATACGAAGAAAATTAAAGACTGCGTCAATTTTTCAGGCGGTCTCTATCGCAAGTGCAATGCGCTGGTTTGATGACTTGCCGTTCTACGCTGACGAAGTCGTCAGTACTTCGCCAAAGCTACGAGGCTGGACGCTTCTGGATAATAAGAGCAAAAAAGCGGAGGAAATCAATAGTAGTCTTAATAGAGCGGCCAATTGATCTTGTTACATTGACATCGGCCAGCTGCTTCAAACAGGTTAGGCTCTCGACATCGACTAAGCAGTGCTTCAATTTACCTAACCATATTAGTTCTTTTTACAACGCTGACGTCGATATACTAGGCTGTAGATTTGATGTCGCTGACGGGGGCTATCTTCAATGAGCTTCCTGCAATTCTTCGACATTGCTCTGTTAACTAAGAGCAGATGTAACCGTATTTGTTTAAAGTTTTTCGAAATATAAGGAGAAAGAAATTACCGTGTCTTGGAGTAAACATGGCAGCGACGCCAAATCATGCAACCCGCGGCTTATGCCTCAGTTTTGAAACGACGCCCGAAGACATCTGGCGCGCGCGCTACACAGCGCGCGAGAATTCTGCGGCGGATTCACAAATTGCTCTTATTGGGAAAGGGCAAAGTTCGAACGCATTCGTGAGCTGGTCATGCACCAAGAATTCCAAATCGCACAAACAAGCCGAAATAGTGTCTGCGCTTTTCAACAAAACCAATTCTCGACGCCGTTCGGACGCTCATGAACAAAACGCATTTGTCACAAGGAAATCCCGTGTTGCAACGTCGGTTTCGCGCGTGGAAAGCGCTCGCACCCAATTGGCCTCGAAGTCGTATGTCCGCGCTTTCCAGAGGATTGGAGCAAGTCAGGGTGGTCGAAAAACTAATGTAGAAACTTTGAATTGCGAGATTCGCACTAGAAGGCCAAGATCGCACTGTTTAATTTGGCTAGGCGAACTGTTTAAACGAATGACTGCCTTGTCGGAAACCGGCCCAAGGCGGAATTTGAATGCCCCATTCATCACCGCATTGCAGCTTTCGCGAACGGGAGTTTTGTGTGTCAGTTCACCATTTCGAGAAGAATCAGCCAGAACTGCGGGCAAAGAGTCCGCAAGCTCGACCGATACTGGTCACGTAAGGTACGAAACTCTAACAGAGTTAACCAACGTTTGTGAGGTGGATTTTCGAACAGGAAAGAGAGGGCCAGTCGGATGCGGATGTCACCGAGTAGACTATTTGAACTAATAACGAACGTTAGTGGCGTCCTCGGCGATCTGGAACAGACGGGAATTCGTGTGGAAATTGGTGATGATTTTGCCAAATATCGCACTCTTAGGAGCAAACTACCAAGTCGCGGCCCCATCTATCCGATGTTCGATGTCGCCAGTTCGTATATCGACCAAGACAATGGCTTTTGGGTCTGCGGCTTCAACCCGGTAGGGGAATTGATCCATACGCAGGCCGTACGACTTCTCGATCTTGATGGCGTTTCACTCGGTGAGCACCTCGACATGCACCGCCACAAGTATATCACACCCGACACAACGCCTGACCCAGATCACACATTTTATTCGGGTCCAGAAGCACTGCAAACAATCACGGGAAAAGTCTGTTATCAGGGCGAATTCTGGCTTCATGCAAAGGGCCTTGGTGGCCCGCGAAGCCAAGGTGCGACATTAATGTTATCGCGCGTTCTTCTTAAAATCATGGTTTGTGCCTGGAACCCATCATTTGTTTTTGCGTTTGTTCCCCAAAAGCTGGCCGCGAAGGGAGCCCATCTGCGCTATGGCTACAACCATTGTGAACCTGGTAGCTGGTTGCACGGGGATCAACAGTTGACCGAGGAAGACCATTTGATCTGGATGGGAGCCAAGGATCTGGCCAATCTGCTCGTACGCACACCACAACGTAGTCACCATGTGACCAATGCTTCGATTGCCCAGTTCGCGAAGCCATCCATTGATGGAAGAAGCTGCTTGAAAGCGTAAAGCGAGTTTGCAGTTGCCGCGACAGCCCGCAATGACAAGCGTCAGGTCAATCGCAGGATAGGCCTCTCAAAGGGCATTATCCGCCCGCTGCTAGATGCTTCGCTCCGGCTCGAGGTGGCTTTGGGCTCGAAGCAGCCCTTCTCTGCGTCCCCGCCAAAGGTCAGCAGGCAGTTCAAAATGATCAGTTTTTGTAAATGCGAGAATTTCTTCATTGGGCTCGGACCGGTCATCTGACTGTTTTGGTCGGTTGTCGGCAGGCAGCCCGAAGCAGACCTTGGATTTGAGCGTCCCTTGAAGGGTCAGCGGGACGAAGCGGACCTTCGGCGCGAGCTTCGGAAGGTCCGCTTTTAATCCCTTCTGAGAGAGAGCGTTCGAAGCAGAAAGAGAATGCCGTCTCGCCGCTTTGACAGCGGCGGAACCGTGTTACCGGTATTGGCGGATCGGACAAAACGGCCTGAGCCCTGGTTAGTCGCCGCCGTCGCTCCCACCGTCGCAGCCGATACCACCGTCCGTGGCGACCCCGGGACGCGACAAAAGGATCCAGATGACCAAGATCACCCCGACCGATATAGTGCCCAAGCCCGTTTCAATAGCACCAAACCTTTCGGACAATTGTGCAAACATCATGACGCCGATGCTTTCTCCCGGAAAGTACCCGAATAAAGCGCAGGTCCCGAAGAAGAGACAGTTCCCACCAAAGAAGCTGGCCCAGAACATGTTGGCATGTGACATGGGATCGGTCGTAGCGGGGACATGTGGCGGAAGTGTGGCTTTGTGCGGTGTTTTGTACTTGCCACAACGGGGCGCATAGAATGCTTGGGCCTCATAAACCATTACGACCTGACCGGCCGAGTTGGTGGTGCCATACCGGTAGAACAGCAAAAAGCTACATCGCTGGCTTTGACCCTAGCGATCACTGCTTTTTCAAGAAGGCAAGTCGCTGCGCATGGCTGACATTTGTTCAGATCGCAGCGAAGTTCTGCTTTCCGCCCTTTGTTGAAAAACTCCTGCTTGATTGATGACCGAACGGCTGATTCAATTCTCTCAAGGAACGGGAGGATTGGGGATGATGGGACCGAGGCAAGAGGCGCAGGCGGCCTTGTCCTACGAGTTCTCGTTTGAAGATCATGTTCCCCATAATCATCTGGTTCGGTCGATTGATCGGTTCGTTGATCTGACTGACCTCCGCACGCATTTGGCCGACTTCTATAGCCATACCGGTCGCCCCTCCATTGACCCAAAACTTCTGATCCGCATGCTTTTGATCGGATATTGCTTCGGCATCTGATCTGAGCGACGGCTTTGCGAGGAGGTGCATCTAAACCTCGCTTACCGCTGGTTTTGTCGGCTGGATATGAAGGACCGCATCCACGATCATTCAAGCTTTTATAAGAACCGTCATGGCCGGTTCCGCGAAAGCGATCTGCTGCGCCATGTGTTCGAGACGACGGTTGCGCGTTGCATGAAGGAAGGCTTGGTTGGCGGTCAGGGCTTCGCAGTTGATGCCAGCCTGATCAGCGCCGATGTCCAAAAACAGAACTCGAGCAATCCCGAGGATCGGGCGGCCCGCGAGATTGATCCTGCTGAGGCGCCGCGTGCCGTACGCGAGTACTTCGACACGCTCGACGACGAGGCCTTCGGGGCGGCGACCACAGCCAAACCCAAGTTCACCGCGCATGCCGATCCCACTAGCCAGTGGACAGCAGCGCGCAAAGGGCCAGCGTTCTTTGCCTATTCTGACAACTATCTGATCGATACGGACCACGGCATCATCATGGATGTTGTTGCCAGCCGGTCGAACATGACCGCAGAGGTCGGCGTGATGCGCAAGATGCTCAACCGAACCGAAAAGCGCTTTTGCGTGAAGCCCGATTGGATCGCGGCAGACACAGCTTACGAGTCTTCCGACACTCTGGTCTGGGTGACTTTGAAGCGCCAAATCCTCCCCTTCATCCCGGTCTTCGACAAAGGCGAGCGGACCGATGGGACCTTCTCCCGCTCCGACTTCACATGGGATGATGAGAACGATCGGTACATCTGTCCGGGCGAAAAAGAGATGCGGCATACATGGCGGACCTATTCTGATCCAAAACGGAATGCGCCAATTTGGAAGTCCAGAAACTATCGGGCATTGAAATCAGACTGCACAGGATGCGAGATGAAGGCAAAGTGCTGCCCCAACGCTGAGACGCGTTCGGTCCATCGTGATAAATATGAGATTATCAGAGACTTTGCCCGCCAATGCACAGCATCAGAGTTCAATCCAAAGGCTCAGGCGCGACGCAAGAAGGCCGAGATGCTCTTCGCCCACATCAAGCGTGTCCTCGGCTTGGGACGGCTCCGATTACGGGGCCATGCGGAGTCCAAGATGAATTTACCCTCGCCGCCACCGCCCAAAACCTCCGGAAACTAGCCAAGCTCAGACCGATGTCGCTCGCCGCAAGCTAAAACGGCGGCTCGGCCTTAGACATCCGAACAAAATCAAACTGATACCTCAATCAGACGCACCGCAATCAGTGGCTTTTTCAACGAAATCCGCCCTTAGCTTCAACTAGTCTTTTCCCGGTGTAGTGCGGCGTGCGAGTAACTCTCGAAAACACGCCCCCAGTTCTTCATCTGTAAAATTCTCAAGTATCGTCACTTCATCGGTACCCTCCCCAATACCTGCCATAGCACGCCTCCGCTCTTCGCTCGAGAGCTTGCCGTAATGTCGGTCAGTGATCTGTTCTGTGTCGTGACCCATGTTTTCTGACCAGGCTTTGCGTTCGAGTGCCGTGAGGTGCCGACGATCTCTTTCTGCGGCAATAGAATGCTTGGCCGAATGTGGCGTATATTGGGTTTTGGAGCCGCTGCTGGCAACCTTGAATGCTCTGTTCACAGCGGTTTTCGTCTTCATGGGATCGATTGGAGGCGCCGTTGGGTGCTTTCTGCGATAGCCGTTCAAGAGGTACTTCAGATCCGGGAACAGAGGATCGTCGTCGTGGAAGCCAAGGTCTCGCAAGACCGCTTCCCACGCGATCACCTCTTCCGAGAAGGCCTCCGGAATCGGAAACCACCAAATCTCGAGGCTTTTGCCGTTTTTCGTGCGCGAGACGGTGCCATCCTGGATGATTAACCTTTCCCCGACGCACAGATGCTTCATCCGGAGTGAAACAAGCGTGTCTGCACGAAGCGCACCTAGAAAAGCGAGCGCAAACATCGCGCGGTCCCTTTTCTGTGAAAGGTTTCTTGAAGACATCCTTTCCAGCAGATCTTCGGCGTCCTCAATAATAGGGTACGCTTTGGGAGGCCGCGGCAGGCATTGAGCATACGCAGCCTTTGGTAGCTCGATATAATCTGGCAGATCGCCGGGAAGGTCCGAGGCAAAGTCTTGCTTGAGGAGCCACTCAAGAAACTTGCGAATGTGGGATGCGGTGTGACTGACACTTGAGCGCGACTTCGGCGCGTCGTGAGCGCCAGAGATCTGTAATTTCAACTCGGATCGCACTGCGTTGATATTCTCCGTGGTCAATGCCGTGAAGGACTTCCCCCGGAGAACATCTTCCAGAAAACGAATAGCGCGCAGGTGGGCATCAATGGTCACATCGGCGAAACGGCCCGCACTAATCTGCCATGCGTAAATTGTGCGATCATTTTTGGTGTCCCGAATCCAAATTTCACCGGGCGCCTTAGATACTCCTTCGTCTGTCTGGTCCCCGGTGGTATTTGTAACGCCTTTGGACCTATCGGCGTCCAGATCTCCCAGATTTCCGAACTTTGTGACGGTCCTTTTGCACCTCGGGCACGTTGCTCGCAGAGCCAGCGCGCCGGATGTTGTTGTTAACGGTTCACGGTGCAACTCGATCGGTGCCACAGGTACTTTGCAGGTGAAGCAATAGAATTCACATGGTTTGAGCGAAGCATGTCTTCGCTCGCGCCGCCTTTGGTGGAAATCTTGGACTGCGGCGCCGCGAAACACATACGGTTTACAGCTGTCGGAAGCCACCAAACCTTCTTTGATCCAGTTGCTGATTGTGTTCCGCGTCACGTCAAACAATCGCATCAGATCTTCGACGGAATAGACCTGGTCTTTTTTTGCGCGAATGCCTTTGTAGGAACGGGACATATCTCCGCACCTTCCCAACCCCGGCGGTCTTGCCGAGATCTGTAAACCAGTTTGCAATTTCGGGTGAGCGGGAGGGCTGAGCAGCCGGGCCTAAAGTGCGCTCGGATCTTTACGATGCTTTGCAGCCCAGGCGTTGAGATCAGATCCGCGGTAGATGACTTTACGACCCAGCTTGTAATAGGGAGGACCTACGTTAATGTGACGCCACCGCGCAAGCTTTTGGCGGTCACCAAGGATCTCAAGCTCGGGATCCCCCAGGACGTAGTTTCGGTCATTTTCGAAGATGTCAGGCATCAAATGTTCTCCTTGGCTGCTCTTTGGCTATGGAGGATGTCGTAGGATGCCGTGGTTGTGCAGAGTGCGTAAACTTCGCAAACTGTCACGAGGTTTACGATGGGTTTACGACGGGGTTTATGGTGACTTTCGACGAAGTTTACGACGCAGCGCGCCCTCCTTATGATTCATAAAAATGGGTTTGGCGCTCATGTGCCGTCGTGCAGCTTGCGACATGCTTTGCGCAACGTGGTCTGTCCAATTTTGAGACCATGGTTTTGCTCCAAGAAACGCAGTTTTTCTTTGGCAGTTTTCCCTTCGAGCTCCTTCTCGGAAAGCTTTATGAGCCTAGCGGCTTCCTCTGCTATAGACGGCCTGCCACCCTTCCGCCGTGATTGCGAACTGTCTTCCAAACTCACACTATGGATCAGACGCCGAAGACCATTGCGCAATGCAGCTTCGCTCAGGCTGTCCTGCCAGCGCCTTGCCAAAACCTCCTTCAAACAAATGGACGCGCCCCGACAATGCTCAGGTAAGTTGCGCTCATAATGATCATCCCACATGTCCTTGGACCAGGGTGGGAAGTGGCGGGCGATCACGTAGGACTGCCGTTCGAATAGATAAGGTAATGTGTGAAACGGTATGTTCACGGCGTAAAAATCAGCCTCGCGTTCAACAAGCGCGGCATATTCTGTGATCCAGTCTTTGACCTCACCATCGGTATGACCAGCCTGCCGAAATTGTGGCGATCCCATTCGGATGAGCCATTCGTTTTGAGGACCAGCCTCATCCTCGAACATGGCAATGCTAAAGCTTTCCATCACTGCCGCCTTCTGGAAGAGCTTGGCGTTTGTTCCGGACAAACTTGCATCTATGTCCAGAACAGAGCCTTCGCTTGTGCAAAGCGTGACGCGCAACTCCGAAAATGATTCTAGAAACAGGTCCTCGCAGAGGTCCCTTGGTGAGCCGAAGTGATCATCAAGACTGAATTGTTCGGCAGTGTAGAACTCGCAGGCACGAGCGCAGCACCACTTGAGATACCGTTCCTCAAACATACACCAAAGACTTGAGAGCGGAGTGTAGCCTTCTGGAGCAAACATTCAGCCGTGCTCTCCTCGCCCAGCGCTCGTCACAAACTCCGACCACGCCTCCATCAAGGCGCGCCTGCGGTCCAGCAAATCCGATCTTGCATAGGCCCGCTCGACATCGGAGCCGACCTTGTGGGCGAGCGACATCTCAGCCACTTCGCGGGGCGCACCGGCCACTTCGGCCGCCCAGTCGCGAAAAGTCGAGCGGAAACCGTGCACCGTGACACCCTCGATTTTCATGCGACGCAGGAGCATCAGCATCGACATATTCGACAGCGGCTGGTGACGTTTTTGTCCTTCGAATACGAAATCAGACTGCAGGGCGCGCAGAGGTTCCAGAATGCTGGTCATCGCCGCCGTCAGCGGCACCCTGTGCACTTCACTCGTCTTCATGCGATCGGGTGGACAAGTCCAAACGCCCGCCTCCCAATCAATCTCCGCCCAGCGCATACCAAGCACCTCGCCGGTACGTGCACCGGTCAGGCAAGTAAACATCAGTGCCTTCGCAGCCATGGCGGTCTTCGTGCTCAAGACTGCATAGAACCCCGGCACGTCTTTCCAATGCATTGCCTTGTGATGGACCGGCCGCGCCTTGACCTTGGGCAGCGCCCCCGCCTCCTTGATCGCCGCCACTGGGTTCTCGCCTGAGCGAAGTCCTTTGGAGCGCGCCACATCTAGGACAGTCTTGATCCTCTGCGCCAAGCGCTTGGCGGTCTCGTGCTTCTCCGTCCAAATCGGGCTGAGGCACATCATCACCTCGGGTTGGCCGATTCTATCGATGGGCATGCGCCCGATCTTCGGAAAGGCGTAGTCGCGCAGAGTGTTCAGCCATTGCTGGCCGTGCTTGACGTTCTTCCAGGTGGGCAGTCGCTCGAAATGCACCTGCCGGGCGACCTCTTCGAACGTGGGCACTTCCTTCTGCGCATTGAACCGAGGATTGAGCCCCTGCTTCGCCAAACGCCGATAAGCCAGCGCCCGCTCACGCGCCTGTGGCAACGGCACGATGTCCGCACCGCCCAGCCCAAAATCCGTCCGAAGCGGCCCGCCTTTGCGGTTCTTCTGACCCTTAACCACAACCCGAACAATCCACCGCCGCGCGCCCGAGGGATCCACAACCAAGTACAACCCATTCCCATCTCCGTGCCGACCCGGCGCGAGATTCTCAACGAGCTTCTTTGTAAGCTTTCCAGATATGGGCATAGATGTACCACATTACATACCACTCGATGAGCAATATCACATGCGATCAGGAAGAATTCAAGTCCATCCAACGGAAACACCAACAGTTTGAAAAACAATTAAAAACACCACTCAAGGCGGATGAGCTTCAGTCAATAGCGTTGTTAAATGGCGGAGACGAAGGGATTCGAACCCTCGAGACGATTTCTCGCCTACTCCCTTAGCAGGGGAGCGCCTTCGACCACTCGGCCACGTCTCCGCTGATCGGTATAGCGGTGCTCAGTGAGGAATTACAAGAAGAAAGCTCGATTACCCGGCGATTTTCTGGAAAGCATATAAGTACCTAATTTATATGAAAAAATCGAATACGAATTCTTGACGAACACTTTCAAGACGCAAACGAGTGCCAAATCAAATCCGCTTACAGGTTCAATGAATTCACCTCTCAACGTTAACGCGTTCGCCGGGGTCGAGCAGAATTTTAGTTTCTTGCAAATGAGGTCTGCTCAACAGGCAATCCTGCGGGTGGCCGCGAACATAACCAAGAAGGCTTTCCCGAAGTGTGTTTTGAAAAAAGAACAAAACGGCCTTCGCGTCGTCACTTCGGCCTTGAAATCTTGGAGTAGGTTTCGAAGCCGCAAATAGAACGCATTTATCGCCGCGCAATCTGTCGTCGCATACGCATTTCCAGCTCACTCATGTCGCTCGAATAATCTGGCGACTGACGTTCAAAGGCGGCACTAGCGGCCCTTTCATACACCATCGGCAGCGCCAACAAGGAGTTTATTGACAGAGGTAGGACGAAGATCAGTAAATCCGCAAACACTCATGAGAGGAACGTGACATATTCGAACGGGGGCAACCTGAGCCTAAGACACTTTCGAACCGCTGTGTCTGTCATCACAAGCCGCTGTAAAGTTTGGAAACTTTTGCATAGAGGATCGACGCATTGTTTTGAAATTCGGAATTGCGGCACCTTTACCTAATGCCCTAAAGTTTCGAGCCGCAAAAAAACTACGACGACATTCAGGGTCTTACATGACCGCTTAGAACTTGAGATTTGATGGCGGACCCTAGAGGATTCGAACCTCTGGCCTCTGCCTTCGGAGGGCAGCGCTCTATCCAGCTGAGCTAAGGGTCCACGTTGCGCGGTATAGACTGCACCACCCTGCCCTGCAACTTCAAAAAACGGCTCTTCTCAGGCAAAAAGATCGTGCGCAAGTTCGAGTGCGTCAACCAGTACGTCGACCTCTCCCTTGGTGTTGTAAAGCCCGAAGGACGCCCGGCAAGTCGCGGTCAGCCCCATATGCTCCATCAACGGGCCGACGCAGTGTTGCCCGGCGCGAACTGCGACCCCCTTTTTGTCAAGGATGGTGGAGATGTCATGAGCGTGTGCGGCTCCGTCCAGTGTAAAGCTGAAAATCGCGCCCTTGTCAGGCGTTGTGCCCTGCATCTGCAACCAGTTCAGCCCGGACAGTCGGTTTACTGTGTAGTCGCGGAGCATGTCTTCGTAGGCGGAGATATTCTCCATGCCCAAACCCATCATATATTCCAGTGCCGCGCCCAGGCCGATCGTCTGCACGATCCCTGGTGTGCCAGCTTCGAATTTCATTGGCGGGTCATTGTAGATGACAGCCTCTTTGGAGACTTCCTTGATCATGTCTCCGCCACCTATAAAGGGGCGCATCTCTTCCATTCGGCTTTGCTTGACGTAAATCGCGCCAGACCCTGACGGGCCATATAGTTTATGCCCGGTGATCGCATAAAAATCGCACCCAATGTCCTGAACATCGACCGGTTGATGAACCGCCGCTTGCGAGCCGTCTAACAGCACGGGCACGCCACGTGCATGTGCTTCTTGCGTGATGGTCTTCACGTCAACCCGGGTGCCAAGGACATTGGACAGATGAGTGACCGCAATCAGCTTCGTTTTGGGACCAATCGCATCAATTACCGCCTGTGGGTCGAGCGCGCCGGTGCTGTCAACATCTACCCATTTCAACACTACCCCCTGGCGTTCCCGTAGAAAATGCCAGGGAACGATGTTTGCATGGTGCTCCATCACAGAGAGAATAATCTCGTCACCTGCCTCAAAGCGTGGCATGGCCCAGCTATAAGCGACCATGTTGATACCTTCAGTGGTGCCGGAATTGAGCACAATCTCATCTTCGGACCCGGCGTTCAGGAACCTTGCGATTACACCACGCACGCTTTCGTATTTGTCGGTGGCGAGATTCGACAGGAAATGCAGACCCCGATGCACATTGGCGTATTCCTGCGAATAAGCCTGCGTGATGGCGTCAATTACGACCTGTGGTTTCTGTGCAGATGCGCCGTTGTCGAGGTAGACCAGTGGCTTGCCGTTCACCTGCCGGCTCAGGATCGGAAAATCCTTTCGGATGGTTTCTACATCAAACATCAAATGGCGCTCCAACGGCAGAGAATCCAACCAGGGACAACAAAAAGCTCAGACCTGCGATCAAAACAGCGGCCCCGATTATGAGAACGACAATAGCGCGCAAAAGGGAATTCAACTGCAAGCCGACACTAATGAACTGAACAAACACCCAAAGCGTGGCAACCGCAACAAAGAGCACCAGAAAGCTGGCCATCACCGGAGCGATAATCAAACAAAGCAAGATCGCGATCTGTGCCGCGGCCCTCAGCGCTTGCAGCCAGAGCAGTAACACCATCAGATCATCGATAGCGCCACGACCGCCCAGCATGCGACCCGCCCAGAATATTGCGTAGACGGTAGCCAGGAACCCGCCGAAAGCGACGGCAAAATAGACGAACGGGTTACCGACGATGGCGTTGAGCGGTGCGGGCACCGGAAAAATCATGTTGGAGAGGGTGGAGAGCATCGTGATCACGACGCTTACCAGCGCAATCGCTGTCCAGACCGCTTCTTTTGACAAGTTCCAGCCCAGTATGACCGAGGCGGCGGACGTCGGGTCTCGTAATGTCAAAAGCGCGAGTTGCGGAAAATTCGTAGTCTGGGTCATTCGGTTCCTGCCCGTTCGGCTGCGTAGAGCCCGCCAAACCAGAACCACATGAAGATTGCAAACCACAAAATGCCAACGATCTGCAGTTCAATACCGGGCCCGATGAATCCCGCAACCAACCCGTTTAACAGCATCAAGGGTGAAGAAGCGAGCAATGCCCAGAACAATGCCAGACGCGCGCCATATCCGGTTCCCCTGCCCTTGAAGAGCTTCGCAACAAGGTGGCTAAGGCCTGCAACGCAGTAGAGAGCCAGTGGTGCAATGAACAACCACGCCATCAGCGTCGCGCCCATCAACATGTTCAAATCTTCCCCCGTGAGGTGTGCCTGACGCGCCAATTTGGGCATCTGAGCTACAAACACGACAAGGCATCCGGCCATAAGATAGGCCAAGGCACGATCTTCTCGCTGGCCCATGGCCAAAAGCCCGGTCACCACGCGACCGGGCCCCTTGTAGGTGGCGGTTATGTTGCGGGTTACCGCCATCAGTTCCGATGTCGCTCCAACCAGCCTGACAGACGATCTACGATCTCTGTGCGGAGTTCTTCATCTTCGATTTCGTCGACGGCTTCGGCAAGAAATGCCAGTGTCAGCAGATCCGTCGCCTGGTCTTGCGGCACACCACGCGACCGCAGATAGAAAAGCGCTGTCTCATCGATCGCACCCGATGTGGAGCCATGCGAACAGGCAACGTCATCGGCGTAAATCTCAAGCTCTGGCTTGGCCAGAAACTGACTATCATCATCAAGAAGCAAAGATTGGCTTATTTGGTAGCCGTCGGTTTTCTGTGCGCCCGGCTTTACGAGGATCTTGCCTTGAAAGACGCCCGTCGCACCGTTGCGCAGCACTTTCTTGAAGACCTGCCGACTTTCACAATTTACGGCGTCATGTGTAATGAAAACGGTGTCATCATGATGAAAGTCACCGTCGCCGACACAGGCACCAGCCACATGTGCAATCGCATCGTCTCCTGTGAGTTCGATCACGCATTCGTTGCGGGTCATGACGCCGTTCTTGGTAAGGGTGAAGCTTTTGAAAGTGCTTTCCTGACCCAGACGCGCAAAGATATGCGTCGCTGCGCGGCGTTCATGATCACGCCCTTGCGCGCGGACGTGGTGGAAGACGCCAGTGTCGGCGATGTCTACTTCCATGACCTTGTTGAATCGCGCTGCCGCCGGGCCCGCTTCGAGCAAGGTGACCTCTGCGCCAGCATCGACACGGATAACATGGTGCAGAAACGCATCCGAGCACTCTGACTTGTGCTGGTATTGCAGATTGATCGGCTTGGACACTTTGCCAGTCACATGCAACAGCACGCCATCGGTCGCAAAGGCAGTGTTCAACGTAGCGAGCGGCCGTTGCACAGGTGTCTGACCGCGGGTTTCCAGCACGCCGTATAGGTCACGAGCCCAGTGAATGTCTGCCAGTGACGTCGCAAGGCGTTCAATCGACACACCTTCGAGGCTCAGATCGTCTGACGCGGCTTCATCGAAGACGCCGTCTACAAATACGATCTTCAGGCTGTCGATATCGTTGAAGATTGGAGTGCCTTCGTCAAATACAGCCGCCGAAATCACATCCGCCTGAGTAAGCGTATCGGGGCGGGTATATTTCCAGTATTCGTCGCGCCGGTGCGGCAGACCCATGGATTTCACCCGGGAAAGCGCGTCTGCCCGCGCAGCCTCGGACCATCCTCCGGTCGGAAGGGTCAAAGACGCCAGCCGCGCATCCGTTGCTGTCTGCTGAAGTGCTGCTTCGGCCATTACGCCACCTCTGACAAGATACCGGCATACCCGTTGTGCTCGACTTCAAGCGCAAGATCCGGGCCACCAGTTTTCACGATTTTGCCGTCAGCCATAATGTGCACCACGTCCGGTTTGATGTGATCGAGCAGGCGTTGGTAGTGGGTGATCACCAGAAAACCGCGCCCTTCGCTGCGCAACGCATTCACGCCCTCGGCCACGAGCTTCATCGCATCCACATCCAAACCTGAATCGGTTTCATCCAGAATGCACATCTTTGGCTCAAGCATCGCCATCTGCAGGATTTCATTGCGTTTCTTCTCCCCGCCTGAGAAGCCTACGTTGACGGGGCGTTTTAGCATGTCGGCATCGACTTTAAGCTCTTTGGCCTTGGCGCGGATGGCTTTGAGAAAATCAGCTGCCGACATTTCCTCTTCACCGCGCGCCTTGCGCTGTGCGTTTACGGCTGTGCGCAGGAAGGTCATATTGCCGACGCCAGGGATTTCCACGGGGTATTGGAAGGCAAGAAAAAGGCCTGCTGCCGCGCGCTCTTCGGGTTCCATCTCAAGCACGTCCTCGCCCTCAAGATAGGCCGAGCCGTCCGTCACTTCGTAGCCATCCTTGCCGGACAGCACGTAAGACAGCGTGGATTTACCCGAGCCGTTCGGCCCCATGATTGCATGCACCTTGCCGGCTTCGATCTCCAAATCGACGCCCTTCAGGATTTGCTTGTCTTCTTCTTCCAGCTTGACCGACAGGTTCTTGATGCTCAGCATATTGTCTTCCCTTATTCAACGCCCTAGCGCTTTGTTTCAATGCCTTGCGGCGTGTTTCTCATGTATTTCAGGCGAGTGTGACAGCCGTCCCCGAGACGGAGACCATCAGCATGGAGTCGCCGACAACTTCGTAATCCAGATCGATCCCGATCACCGCATGGGCACCTAGGCTGGCTGCGCGTTCCTCGATCTCGGCCATGGCCTCGTCTCGTGCGTCCTTGAGTTTCTGCTCATAAGCACCCGAGCGCCCGCCGACCACATCCGTGACGGAGGCAAAAAAATCCCGCACGATGTTCGCGCCCATGATCGCCTCGCCCACGACTATGCCCTTGTAGGCGGTGATCGCGCGGCCTTCGATGGTGTTTGTCGTGGTGAGGATCATTGACTGCCTCCCGTCAGCAGTCCGGCTAACACCAAGCATACCATAGCGGCCCAAACTGCGATTCCACCCGGTGTCGTATTCGCAGAAAGATAGCGTTCCTGCGAACTCGAAGAACGAGCGTTTGCGTAGTACGTGAAGAAAGAATAGATTCCCCAAATCCAAGCCAAGGTGATCGGAGCCACGAACAGGATAGAGCCAAACACACTATCTGAGAGTCTCGTGCCTGCAAAAGAGCCTAAGCCTGCGGATATGCCAAATAATATAGCAGCCTTTTTTGAAGCAAGCAAAGCTCCGAACCGTTTCATCAACGTTACCTCGGCAACAGCAGAGCTCACCCCACCGACCCCTCCAACGAAATCGCCACCAACTGCTGCGCTTCCATGGCGAACTCCATCGGTAGCGCCTGCAGCACGTCCTTGCAGAAACCGTTGACCACAAGCGCCACGGCCTCCTCCTCGTCCATCCCGCGGGAGCGGCAGTAGAAAAGTTGGTCGTCGTCCACCTTGGAGGTGGTCGCCTCATGCTCGACGCGGCTCGAGTTATTCTTGACCTCGATATAGGGCACCGTGTGTGCCCCGCATTTGTCGCCGATCAGCAGGCTGTCGCATTGGGTGTAATTTCGCCCGTTCTTGGCCTTGGGGTGCATGGAGACCAGCCCGCGATAAGTGTTCTGCGCCTTACCGGCGGAAATTCCCTTGGAGACGATCCGCGACTTGGTGTTCTTGCCCAGATGGATCATCTTGGTGCCGGTGTCGGCCTGCTGCATGTTGTTGGCAATGGCGATGGAGTAGAACTCGCCCTGGCTGTCGTCCCCGCGTAGGATGCAGGACGGATATTTCCATGTCACAGCAGAGCCTGTTTCAACTTGGGTCCACATCACTTTGGCCCGATCGCCCCGGCAATCGGCGCGCTTGGTCACGAAGTTATAGATGCCGCCAACGCCGTTCTCGTCACCGGGATACCAGTTTTGAACGGTGGAATATTTCACTTCCGCGTCTTCCTCGACGATGATTTCCACCACGGCTGCGTGCAATTGTGCGATGTCGCGCTGCGGTGCGGTGCAGCCTTCGAGGTAGCTCACGTATGACCCCTTGTCCGCGATGATCAACGTGCGTTCAAACTGCCCTGTGTTCTCCGCATTGATGCGGAAATAGGTCGAAAGTTCCATGGGGCACCGCACACCCGGCGGCACGTAGACAAACGATCCGTCCGAGAACACGGCGGAGTTCAGCGTAGCATAGTAGTTGTCGGAAACCGGCACCACGGTGCCAAGGTACTTCTTGACCAATTCAGGGTGCTCTCTGATCGCCTCGGAGATTGAGCAGAAGATCACGCCCGCATTTTTCAACTCATCCTGAAAGGTGGTGCCAACAGAAACACTGTCAAACACCGCATCTACGGCTACCTTGCGCGGGGCATCACCCAGTTCTTCCGCGCCCTCGACACCGGCAAGGATCATCTGTTCTTTCAGCGGAATGCCCAGCTTGTCATAGGTGGCCAGCAGCTTGGGGTCGACCTCGTCCAAAGACTTGGGCTTCACCTCCATCGATTTGGGGCGGGCGTAGTAATACTGGTCCTGAAAATCGATTTCGGGATAATCGACCATCGCCCATTTCGGCTCTTCTTTTTGCAACCAGCGCTCATAGGCCGCCAGACGCCATTCGGTCATCCATTCGGGCTCTTCGTTTTTCTCAGAGATCAGGCGCACGATGTCCGGGCTCAGGCCCTTTGGTGCGTATTCCATCTCGATGTCAGTGGACCAGCCGTATTTATACTTGCCGCCGACCTCGCGGACCGCGTCGACAGTCTCCTGATCGACACCTTCTTTCACCTGCACGTCCGTGTCAGGTACCGGTTGGTCAAGTACTGTCATCATGTCCTCCAGATCTCACGCCGCACGGGCGCGGAATTTCTTTTCTTTTTGCAACCAGGCCTGCGCGAATTGCAGCACCTCGTCCTTGGTCGTTTCCAACCCCAAGGACACCCGAATGGCGCTGCTTGCGGTCTCTTCATCGTAGCCCATCGCCCGGAGCACCGTGCTCGACCTGACCTTGCCGCTGGAGCAGGCTGAACCCGCACTGACAGCAAAACCGGCCAGGTCCATTTGGATCACTTGCGCCTCGCCTTTCCATCCGGGCGTGGCAAAGCAAAGTGTGTTCGGTAACCGACTGGCTTCTTTCCCGACAAAAATAGTTGTCTTCGCGTCGGCTGCAAGGGCGTTTTCTAGAATCTTTCTAAGTTCTTTGATTTCTTCCCATCGACCGGCCGCCAGATCTTGTTGGGCGGCCTCCGCTGCGGCCCCGAATCCTGCAATGCCAATTAGGTTCTCTGTGCCGGACCTGCGCCCCATCTCCTGCCCGCCACCCCGCAAGATCGCTTGCGGATCCTCGGCGGTGAAATTGATGAGGGCCCCCACCCCTTTCGGCCCACCAAACTTATGCGCGGACAGGACCATGTATGCGGGCCGCTTCTCACCATCGTACCGCACCGGCATCTTTCCAGCGATCTGGGTGATATCGCAAACCACGGAGTACGGCACTGTCCCGGCTGAGAGGGCGTTTATGTGATTGTCAGGGATCACCAGGCCATCAAGAGGCATGATCCCTGTTTCGCTGTTCGCTGCGGACATGGCGACCAACGCAACCGGCTTTCGTGTTGCGGACCATTCCGGACTGGCACGATCCGTCATCCGTCCCGTGAACTCAGCAGCTTGTGCGCCGATCAGCGCTCCGTTCTTGTCGTGTAGTGCCGGCAATTCCGCGTCGCTCCAGACAGTGAAGCAGTCATGCTCGGTCGGCAGTGATGCAAAAGCGCCGCCATGCTGGTCCTTCTGCGCGACTGCCAATGCCGCAGCCTCCGTGGCGCTGCCGGTAAAGATCACCTGGGCAGGCGTGCACCCCACAAGCCCTGCCACTTGCGCACGCGCTCGCTCCAACAAACCCTTGGCGGCCCGTCCCTCGGCATGAACCGATGACGGGTTCCCGACGAGATCCATCGCCGAAACCATTGCATCGCGCGCCTCCCGTCTCAGAGGCGTTGTGGCATTATGATCCAGATATACACGCGCCATCAGGATGCATGCTCCATTGAGTTAGGTTGATCGTCGGATCACGCGTCGACAGTTGTGTCTTCCACAAAGTCGAAAAGGTTTGGAACGGCTGGGCATGGTGCCAGCTCATTTTCGATCACGTCTGACAATCGGGTTTGGTGCAGAAAGACATAGACATGGGCGCTCAGGCTCTCCCAAAGTCGATTGGTCAGCGATTGCGCCCGGCTGCCCGATGTTCCGCCGGACGCCCCTGCTCCTGTGTGCATCGCGTCGACGGTTTCATCTACCGCGCTCAATACGTCGACCACGCGAATGTCTGACGCATTCCGAGCCAAACGGTATCCTCCACCCGGGCCGCGGACAGATTGCACCAATTCGGCGCGTCGCAGTTTTACGAACAACTGTTCCAGATAGGGCAGCGAAATCGATTGTCGTTGCGCGATATCACCCAGCGAGACCAGATCGCCATTCGGCTGCAATGCGATATCCGCAAGAGCAACCATCGCGTAGCGCCCTTTTGTCGATAATTTCATAGCAGCCTCCGAGACGCTGAGCGGAACGTCAAATGATTGACGCGGCGCGCGTTAGTCCTTAAGTCCATGGTTCGCTGGTAAAGCCGAAACTGGCGAATGAATTAGAACCGTTCTAAGGTGCCTGAGCGTGATCGTCAAGAAATCAGGAACCAAGAACCCGTTATACAGGGACACTCATGCCTGAGGTCATTTTTCCCGGACCCGAAGGCCGCCTCGAAGGCCGCTATCACCCCCAAAAAGAGCGTGACGCTCCAATCGCCATCATCCTCCACCCCCATCCACAATTTGGTGGAACCATGAACCACGTGGTTGTGCACCGAATGCACTACGCGTTCTATAACATGGGCTTTACCGTATTACGCTTTAATTTTCGGGGCGTCGGACGTAGCCAGGGGGAATATGATCAAGGCGTGGGCGAGCTTTCTGATGCTGCCTCGGCGCTTGATTATCTTCAGTCGATGAACAACAACTCAAAGCACTGCTGGGTTGCTGGGTTTTCGTTTGGCGCTTGGATCGGCATGCAACTGTTGATGCGCCGTCCGGAAATAACCGGATTTATCTCGGTCGCGCCGCCTGCCAACATGTATGACTTTTCGTTTCTTGCGCCCTGCCCTGCGTCTGGCCTGATCATTAACGGCTCGGCTGACAGGGTAGCACCGCCCAGCGATACCGATGCCTTGGTCTCGAAGCTGCATGAGCAAAAAGGCATCACGATCACGCATGAGCAAGTTGAAGGTGCCGGTCACTTCTTTGAAGAACCACATCTGGACACGCTGATTGACACAACGACCGATTATGTCAAACGCCGCCTCACGGAGACCACGCGATAGACCATGGGTATTGTTGAAGATGTCGCCGACGAATTGGCGCTGGAAAGCCTGAAGATCATCAACGCTACGGGTGATGACGCCTTTGTGCAGCGCGTGGCCGATACAATCGGCGGTTCCTCGCAAACGATGGAGGAAGCATATCTGACAGCGGTGCGTGTGCGCCGTGCGGAACAACGTGCGCGCGCAGTCCTCAAGGATCTAAAGGAAGAGATGTCGCGGACGCTACCGGCGCCCGACAATGACTGACAGGATCGCGGCGCAAGTCGCGTTCCTGAGTGAGGCAGACAAACTCAAATCGGTCCTCAGAGCTTCGCGCCTGCACGACGGATCACGCTTTGAAAATTCGGCCGAGCACTCGTGGCACGTTATGCTTTATGCACTGGTGCTGGCAGATCAGGCCGGACCAGATGTCCGGATCGACCGCGTTTTGAAAATGTTGCTGCTGCACGATATCGTGGAAATTGATGCAGGTGACAACCCGATTCACGGGGCTGTCGATGCTGCTGCGCAAGAGGCCGCGGAACAGGCGGCGGCTGATCGGCTTTTTGGCTTGTTGCCGCCCGATCAGGCCGTTGAGTTTCGCACGATCTGGGAAGAATTTGAAGCCGCCGAAACGCCTGATGCAGTCTTTGCCAAATCTGTCGACCGCGTACAGACACCGATTGGAAACCTCGCGAATGGCGGTGGATCGTGGCGCGATTATGGTGTCACCCTCGAACAACTTGAGGCGCGTGTGGGCGCCCCTGTAAGTCGCGGAATGCCTGACGTTTGGGCCTGGCTTAAACCAAAGCTGCAAAAGTTCTTTGCGGAAATGGGCTCTTAAACCGCCTTCGTAATATTGTATGCAATTGTATACAAATTGCTTCCCTTGATCGTTTGGCTGCGCTACACCGCACTCAAATGACTCGTTGTCCCGACCCAGGAGCCCGCAATGTCCAAGATCAAAGTCGAAAACCCCGTTGTTGAACTCGATGGCGACGAAATGACCCGCATCATGTGGGATTTCATAAAGAAGAAACTGATCCTGCCCTACCTGGACATTGACCTTAAGTATTACGACCTCGGGATGGAATCGCGCGACGCGACAGACGACCAGATCACCGTTGATGCGGCACATGCCATCAAAGAACATGGCGTCGGTGTGAAATGCGCAACGATTACACCGGACGAAGCTCGTGTAGAAGAGTTTGGCCTCAAGAAGATGTGGCGCTCTCCGAACGGGACGATCCGCAATATTCTGGGCGGCGTGATCTTTCGACAACCGATCATCTGCCGAAACGTCCCGCGTCTCGTCCCCGGTTGGACCAAACCGATCGTCGTTGGGCGGCACGCCTATGGCGATCAATACCGTGCGACTGATTTCAAATTTCCCGGTGCCGGCAAGTTGTCCCTGAAATTCGTTGGTGAGGACGGCACAGAAATCGAGCACGAGGTCTTTGATGCACCTGACAGCGGTGTCGTGATGGCCATGTACAATCTAGATAAGTCAATCATTGATTTCGCCCGGGCGTCATTCAACTACGGCCTCAGCCTCGGCTGGCCGGTATATCTTTCAACCAAGAACACCATTCTCAAGCAATATGATGGGCGATTTCTGGAGATTTTTGCCGAAATTTTCGAAAGCGAGTTCAAGGAACAATTCGAAGAAGCGGGTATCTGGTATGAACACCGCTTGATCGACGACATGGTTGCTTCCGCTATGAAATGGTCCGGGGGATATGTTTGGGCCTGTAAAAACTACGACGGTGACGTACAGTCGGACACGGTCGCACAAGGGTTTGGTTCGCTTGGGCTCATGGCTTCGGTACTCATGACGCCTGATGGAAAGGTTGTCGAATCCGAGGCCGCGCACGGCACTGTCACGCGTCACTATCGCCAGCACCAGAAAGGTGAAGCCACGTCGACCAATTCCATTGCGTCTATTTATGCCTGGACAGGAGGACTAAAGCATCGGGCGAAACTGGACGAAAACGCTGCCCTGCTGAATTTTGCCGAAACACTTGAAAAAGTTGTCGTGGAGACCGTGGAAAGCGGGTTTATGACGAAGGACCTCGCCTTGTTGGTCGGTCCCGATCAAGGATGGCTGACGACAATCGGGTTCCTCGAAAAAATTGATGAAAACCTGAACAAGGCGCTGGCCGGTTAACCTCGTCGGGCTCATCCCAAACTCACGCTGCGCCGGATTTGAACCGGTCAAGAGTTGTTGGCGGGGGATTAAATCTGTCGCCTGATTTGTGACGCACCCCGTACAAACCTGCGATGCAAAAGGGGAAACCGCCGATATCGCTTTGTTTTGCGTTTCATATTTTTGCGGCTTTGAAAAACTGGCAAAGCAAATGCGGTGGCCAAAGTAAGAAATGCTGGGGGCGCTGCGACCTTGTAGACCGAGTTTTGCCACTGTTGGCCAATACTGTTGATCTGTTTTTCGTAAGCCAGGCGCTTGATCCAAGAGTAGTCTTTCTTGAAATTCAGATTTGGAACGACGGGTAGGCCCAACGATTTGACATCAAGTTGACCGACGGAATGGGAATTTTTTTCGTCCAGCCCCAGCAGCATTGAGGCTTTAACTGGATCAGAAAAAACCTGCGCCGAGTTCGACAGTGGGAATGCTCCAATGCCGGACTTGTCAGAGGTGAGAACAAGATACTGTTGCGTGTTTTCAGTTATTTTTTCAGACAAAGTAGACGCATATGGCGGCGTAGAGCCAAGAACCAAAAGCGCGAAGCCAAAAGCGATACGCATAGGGGGCAAACATCATCCTGTTGCTCCCACTTCCCAACGCTAACGCTGGCAGGCATCTCTTAAAAAAGACTTAACTGCCAAGGACTTGTCTGCTGCCTTTGACATGCGATGCATTTGAGGTTCGGTTTTGCAACCTGTCGGCCAGGCGCAGGATAATCCGGCTCGCCGTCTTTTCGAACAGGCAAGGGATCAGGGCATGTACCAGCGCAGCAAAGGCCGCTGCAAACAAGGTGCCCGAAAAGACCAGCGCAAATCGAAAATGTTCAAAGAAGGTCTCATTGACCGTCTCGGGGTGTGCAAGAAACAAGCGATGAATCATGTGGCTCTCCATTTTGTTGATGAGTTTTTATCCGAGACCGTGTTGGATTTTTTCCCAAACATTAATAAAATTTGGATATATGGTGGAAAATATCTCACGTTTGGAGAATTTATTGTGACATTGGATAAGACTGATCGGCGCCTGTTGGACTTGTTGCAACAGGATGCGGCGTTGTCGTTGGAAACGATCGGCGAAAAAGTGAACCTTAGCAGGAACGCATGCTGGCGCAGGTTGCGAGCCTTGGAAGCTGAAGGGTTTATCAAAAAACGCGTCGCATTGCTGGACCCGAAGAAGCTGGGATTGGGCCTGAGCGTGTTCATTCTAGTCCGCACATCTGAACACTCCGCTGACTGGCAAGCACAGTTCAAAGCGGCGACGCGCGATATTCCTGAGATCATGGGCGTGCATCGCATGACCGGGGAACTTGATTACTTGATCCGGGCCCGTGTCGCGCATATGGCCGACTATGATCGACTCTATCAACTGCTGGTCAGCCGCGTGGCCCTGTCGGACGTGTCTGCCAGCTTTGTAATGGAAGACATCAAAGACACACATCATTTGCCACTTTGACCGCGAAAGCCTGCGCCATGCCCCTGCACTACCTTTACCTGACCCTTGCCGTGCTTTTTGAGACAATTGGCACAACGGCACTACAAGCCAGCCAACAATTTACCCGTGTTGGCCCCACGATTCTGGTGATCGTAGCCTATGGCGCTGCCTTTTATCTCCTGGGCCTGACACTCAAATTCATGCCGGTTGGTGTCGTCTATGCGATCTGGTCGGGATTGGGCATCGTGTTTATCGCCTGCATCGGGTTCGTCGTTTTTGGTCAACGGCTGGATCTTCCTGCGGTTGTTGGTCTGGGGTTGATCATCGCCGGAATTCTGGTCATTCACCTGCTGTCGAACACCACACAGCACTGACAGACACGAGACCCTTGGCGATTCCCTCTGGCCTTCCGGCAAGGTGCACGGTATGCGCCCCCAACACCTCGCCATATGGCAGGTAATCATAACGATCGAGGCGCTCTCATGGACCTGCGAAACATCGCAATCATTGCTCACGTTGACCACGGCAAAACCACCCTGGTGGACGAATTGCTCAAGCAATCCGGGACATATCGCGAAAACCAGGCGACGACCGAGCGTGCCATGGACAGCAACGATCTGGAGCGCGAGCGTGGCATCACCATTCTTGCCAAGGCGACCTCAGTGGAATGGAAAGGCACGCGGATCAATATCGTTGACACGCCTGGCCACGCTGATTTTGGAGGCGAGGTTGAGCGGATCCTGTCGATGGTGGACGGTGTTGTCTTGCTTGTGGATGCCGCAGAAGGCCCAATGCCACAAACCAAATTCGTGACCTCCAAGGCTTTGGCTCTTGGGCTGCGGCCCATCGTTGTATTGAACAAGGTTGATAAACCCGACGCCGAACCTGACCGGGCTCTGGACGAGTGTTTTGACCTTTTTGCCAATCTGGGTGCTGATGACGACCAACTTGATTTTCCCGCGATGTATGCGTCCGGCCGCTCTGGCTGGGCAGATATGGAGTTGGATGGCCCTCGCAAGGACCTTTCCGCCCTCTTTGACCTGATTGTGGAACATGTTCCGGCACCCGCACAGCTTTCGCAACGGGATGCGCCTTTCCGCATGCTCGCCACCACTTTGGGGGCAGACCCTTTCATTGGGCGCATCCTGACCGGACGGGTCGAATCCGGCACTGTGAAAGCGGGCGAGACGGTCAAGGCACTCAGCCGCGACGGATCACTGGTGGAAAATTTCCGGGTGACAAAGGTATTGGCCTTTCGCGGGTTGAACCAGCAGCCCATCGATCTGGCCGAAGCCGGCGACATAGTCAGCCTTGCGGGCATGTCCAAGGCAACAGTGGCTGACAGTATCGTAGCGCCACAAATCACGGAAGCCCTGCCCGCACAGCCGATTGATCCCCCGACCATCACCGTCACTTTTGGCATCAACGATAGCCCGATGGCTGGTCGAGATGGCAAGAAGGTGCAAAGCCGGGTGATCCGTGAACGTCTCATGAAAGAGGCCGAAAGCAACGTCGCGATCAAGATTTCTGACACCCCCGGGGGCGAGGCCTTTGAGGTCGCGGGGCGTGGTGAATTGCAAATGGGCGTACTGATCGAGAACATGCGGCGTGAAGGATTTGAACTGTCAATTTCTCGCCCCCAGGTTCTTTTTCGCGACATCGATGGCGTACGTCATGAACCGATCGAAGAAGCAACAATTGATGTGGATGATGAATACTCCGGTGCGGTCATTGAAAAAATCACCGGCGTACGGCGGGGCGAATTGGTTGAGATGAAACCGGCAGGTGCTGGCAAGACCCGGATCGTGGCACATGTCCCCTCTCGTGGGCTTATTGGCTATCATGGCGAGTTTCTGACCGACACACGCGGGACAGGCGTTTTGAACCGGGTATTCCACGGTTGGGCGCCCCACAAGGGACCCATTCCCGGGCGCCGTGCTGGGGTGTTGATCTCTATGGAGAACGGAACGTCGGTGGCATATGCGCTTTGGAACCTTGAAGAGCGCGGTAAGATGATGATCGGTGCGCAGGCCGACGTTTACACGGGCATGATTATCGGCGAACACAGCCGTGAAAACGATCTGGAAGTGAACCCGTTGAAGGGCAAGAAACTCACCAACGTTCGGGCCTCCGGCACCGATGAGGCTGTCCGACTGACGACGCCTATGCAGTTGAGTTTGGAAGAAGCGATTGCCTATATCGATGACGATGAGCTGGTCGAAGTGACGCCGAATGCGATCCGCTTGCGCAAACGCTACCTTGACCCACATGAACGCAAGCGTATGGCGCGCGCCGGGTGATGATGCCCGGCGCTTCGCGCCTATTGTCCCGAGCCTATTCGCTGGTCTCGATAATCATCAGTTCACGTTCAGAGGCGTCCCGCGCGTGGTTGAGCGCCCGTTGATACGTATCTGAATTATAACATTTTTCTGCAGTTTCCAGATCAGGGAATTTGGCCACGACATTGCGGGGTCGCGCCTGACCCTCGAGCTGGACAAACCGCCCACCCCTTGCAATAAATTCGCCGCCATGCTCCGCAATGGCTTCGGTCGCGAGTGCTGCGTATTTCGCATAGGCCACGTCGTCGGTAACGGTGACATGTGCGATCCAGAGAGCTCCCATCGTGTTTATCCTTTCAAAACGGTTTCGGCAGCAGTGATCGCGGCATCAGCAGCGCTTGCATCTTTCGCGCCACCCTGAGCCATGTCCGGGCGTCCGCCACCGCCCTTGCCACCCAGTGCCTCGACAGCTGCTTTGACAATATCCACCGCCGACAGGCCGTCTGTCAGGTCCTCGGTGACGCCAGCGGCGACAGCGGCCTTGCCATCTGCATCGGCGATCAGCAAAACGGCCCCGCTGCCCAATTTTTCTTTGAACTGGTCGACAAGTGGCGGCAGATCCCTGCCCGTGACGCCGGATAAAACCTGCGCGATGAATTTGGTGCCTGCAACATCGCGCGCTTCGGGTACCGCAGTGCCGCCCCCACCCGCCATGGCCAACTCTCGCCGCAGCTGGGCAACCTCGTTGGACAAGGCGCGCCTTTCATCCATCAAGGCGCGCACACGGTCGGGTACATCGGCGGCTTGCGCCTTGAGATCCAGAGCAACTTCTGCAAGGCGATGGTCTTGCGCACGCAAATATTCCATTGCAGCGGCTCCCGTCAGGGCTTCGATTCTGCGCACACCGGCGCTGCTGGCGCTGTCTCCCAGGGTGACAAACGCACCAATATCACCGGTCTGGCGCACATGGGTGCCGCCGCAAAGCTCCAGCGAATAGGTGTCGCCGCCCTGCCCCTTGCCGGAGCCTTCCTTGCGTCCCATTGAGACGACACGAACCTCATCGCCGTATTTCTCACCAAAGAGTGCCTGTGCCCCCATGGCGCGTGCATCGTCCGGCGTCATGATCCGGGTTTCCACGGCGGCGTTTTGGCGGATATAGGCGTTCACCTCCGCCTCAACCTTCGCCAATTGCTCCAGTGTCAGCGCCTGCGTGTGGCTGAAATCAAACCGCAAACGATCTTCTGCATTGAGCGAGCCGCGTTGGGCAACATGGTCTCCCAACGCCTCGCGCAATGCCTCGTGCAACAAGTGCGTCGCAGAGTGGTTGGCGCGTATGGCTGTGCGTCGGGCATGGTCGACCTCCATGATGGCAGCTTCGCCCTTGGCGATCTTGCCTTCTGTCACCCTGGCGATATGCACAAAAACATCTGCCGTCTTGCGACAATCAGTTATTTCTGCGGCCCCGTTTGCTGTTCTGAGCGTTCCTCGATCACCGACTTGCCCACCGCTTTCCGCGTAAAACGGTGTCTGGTTCAGGGCGATCTGCACTTCATCGCCAACGGAAGCTTCGTCAAGCAAGGTGCTGCCCTTGACCAATGCGATGATCTGAGCTTCGGCGGTTTCCGTCTCATACCCCAGAAAATCAGTGGCTCCGTCGCGATCTGCAACGTCAAACCAGACGGTCGCATCTGCAGCTTCGCCCGATCCTGCCCATGCAGCCCGCGCCTTTGCTTTCTGCTCTGCCATCGCGGCATCAAAGCCATCGGTGTCTACGCCTCGGCCTTTCTCACGCAAGGCATCCTGCGTCAGATCCAACGGAAAACCATATGTGTCATAAAGCTTGAACGCGGCCGCCCCCGGCAGTTCACACCCTTCATCCAGGCTGCTGAGCTCATCATCCAGAAGCTTCAATCCGCGGTCCAAAGTCTGCTTGAAGCGGGTTTCCTCCTGGAGCAGCGTCTGTTCGATCATGCTCTGTGCTTGACCCAGTTCCGGGTAAGCCGCGCCCATTTGTTGTACGAGTGCCGGAACAAGACGATGCATCAACGGATCCTTGGCACCAAGCAGATGGGCATGGCGCATGGCGCGGCGCATGATCCGGCGCAGGACATAGCCGCGCCCATCATTTGCGGGCGTGACGCCATCCGCCATCAGAAATGAGGTTGAACGCAAGTGATCCGCTATCACCCGGTGGTGAGTCTTTCCGGGCCCGTCCGGATCGGTGCTGGTGGCATCTGCAGAGGCTTCGATCAGATTGCGCATCAGGTCGGTCGCGTAGTTATCGTTAGTGCCCTGCAACAACGCCGCGACCCGCTCGATGCCCATGCCCGTGTCTATGGATTGCGCTGCTAGATCACGGCGGCTGCCATCTTCGAATTGCTCATATTGCATGAAAACGAGGTTCCAGATCTCCACAAACCGATCGCCATCTTCCTCGGGGCTGCCGGGAGGCCCGCCCCAGATATGATCGCCATGGTCGTAGAAAATTTCAGTGCAGGGCCCACAAGGACCCGTGGGCCCCATCATCCAGAAGTTGTCATTTGTCGCGATCCGGATGATCCGGTCTTCTGGGACGCCGACCTTTTTCCAGATTTCTGCCGCTTCGTCATCGGTATGGTAAATGGTCACGTAGAGCCGGGACTTGTCGATGCCGAGGTCCTGAGTCACCAAATTCCATGCAAAGGGAATGGCATCTTCCTTGAAATAGTCGCCAAAGCTGAAATTGCCGAGCATTTCAAAGAAGGTATGGTGGCGAGCGGTATAGCCAACGTTGTCCAGATCGTTGTGTTTGCCGCCTGCCCGGACGCATTTTTGTGCTGTCGTTGCGCGTTTGTAGTCTCGGGTTTCCACGCCGGTGAAGAGATTTTTGAACTGCACCATTCCTGAGTTGGCAAACATCAAGGTCGGGTCATTGCGCGGCACCAACGGGCTTGAGGCAACGACCTCATGTCCCTGTTTGTTGAAATAGGACAGGAAGGTGGATCGAATATCGTTCAGCGTTTGCATGGGCTGGGCTTTCGGGCGTGGAATTTCTGTTCCCGATCAAATAACCCCGCCGGTGACGGCTGTCCACAAGCGCCGCGGCATTAAACGAAATTTGGGGCGCATCACTGGAATGCGCCCCACCATCGAATTCAATATACTGGACGTTTCAGCCTTCGAGTACGTCGTCCGTCTCTACCTGCTCGTTTGCAGGCATATCAAAGTCAAGGCCGTGGGCTGCGCGGATCTTGTCTTCGATCTCAAACGCCATCTGCTCGTTTTCCCGCAGGAAACTCTTGGCATTTTCACGGCCTTGTCCGATGCGCTCATCGCCGTAGCTGAACCAGGATCCTGATTTCTCCACAACGCCGGCCGCAACGCCAAGGTCCAGCAATTCACCCATCTTGGAGATGCCTTCACCATACATGATGTCAAATTCCACCTGCTTGAACGGAGCTGCCACCTTATTCTTAACGACTTTTACACGAGTGTGGTTCCCGACGACCTCATCGCGATCTTTGAGGGCACCAATGCGGCGAATATCGAGGCGAACCGATGAATAGAACTTCAACGCGTTCCCGCCTGTTGTTGTTTCCGGTGAGCCAAACATGACGCCGATCTTCATGCGGATTTGGTTGATAAAGATCACCATGCAATTCGAGCGGGAAATCGACCCCGTCAGTTTGCGCATTGCCTGGCTCATCAGGCGCGCCTGAACGCCGACAGAGCTATCGCCCATATCGCCTTCAAGTTCCGATTTGGGTGTCAGTGCGGCCACCGAATCCACGATCACCATATTCACCGCCCCCGAACGAACCAGAGTGTCGGTAATTTCGAGCGCCTGTTCACCGGTATCGGGTTGGCTGATCAGCAATTCGTCAAGATCGACACCCAATTTCTTCGCGTATGTCGGATCGAGAGCGTGTTCCGCATCCACAAATGCACAGACGCCACCAGATTTTTGCTGTTCGGCGACGCAATGTAACGTCAACGTCGTCTTCCCGGAACTTTCCGGGCCGTAAATCTCGACTATTCGACCCATTGGCAGGCCACCAATACCGAGCGCAATGTCAAGTCCAAGCGATCCGGTGGAGCTTGCCTGAATGTCCTGAACGGCACCCTCAGTGCCCAATTTCATGATCGACCCTTTGCCGAACTGGCGTTCGATCTGCGCGAGAGCCGAGTCGAGCGCCTTTTGCTTGTCTGCCGATTTTTTATTGTTCATGCTGAGTAGATCTGCCGTTGCCATTGCGTTTCCTCTTACTGTCACAGATCATATCTAACGGCAATTGCTGCCGTGACACTCTGCGCTCTTGTTCTCATTATGTTCCTGTTAAGATCAAAAAGAGAACATTTCAATCAAAATTTCAGTAAATCATCATTTCCCGAATCTGGTTAAGGAGTGGTTTAAGGATAAAAAAACCTGCTAGAGGCCTAATTTGTATATTCTTTTTCCGATTGAACGGTGATGCCGCCAAAGTTGTAAAAGAATTGGGTAAAGGTCCATACTGCCTGCATTATATGAGCGGCACTTCATCCACGCTCCATCTCTCAAACCTATCAACAAACACAGTTTGTGACCGAGCTATGAGCGGTGCTCATTAGTGTAATTGCTGATGCACGGTGTCCGTCAGATCATTGAGGGAAAATGGTTTGGGCAGAAACACAGAGTTTGGAATCTTCATTTGCGTTTCACTGAAACTATCTTCGGCATAGCCCGAGACAAAGACAACCCGTACTTCTGGCCGGTCTTTGAGCGCCTCGCGGACCCAGCTCGGTCCATCCATTCCGGGCATCACCACGTCCGTCACGAACACATCGACATTGAGAGACTGGTCTTCGAGTGTTTTCAAAGCGGTTTCCGCTGAATCTGCTTCGAGCACCGTGTAGCCACGCAATCTCAATGCCCGGCTGGCGAAGGCACGCACTGGTGCCTCGTCTTCGACAAGAAGGATAACGCCGTCCCCGTGTTTGCCTTTCGGTTTTGCCTGATCCTTTGGCAGGGCGACCGGCGCTTCTTCCTGTTTTTCCAGTACGGGAAGGTACAACGAGAAGCTTGTTCCTGCCCCGACCGTGCTGTCCACAAAGATATATCCACCCGTTTGCTTCACGATCCCGTAAGCCGTCGACAGACCCAGGCCGGTGCCTTCGCCTGTCCTTTTTGTCGTAAAGAAAGGCTCGAACACTTTTTGCAGCTTATCCGACGATATGCCAACACCGTCATCTGAGACCCGGACAGTGACATATTCACCGGCAGGGACGGTCACGCGATCGCGTTGCAGAGGTTCGTTCAAAATCGTGCCCTGGGTTTCGATCCGAATCTCGCCGCCCGCTGGCATTGCGTCTCGCGCGTTGACGACAAGATTCATCAAGACCTGTTCAAGCTGCCTTTTGTCCGCGCGGATTGGCGGGAGAACCGGATCATGGGTCAGGGTCAGAGTGACTTTTTCACCGACGAGCCGGTTCAACAAATGCGTTAGATCAGAAAGCGTATCGCGCATGTCCAGGGTTTCGGGGCGCAAAGTTTGCTTACGTGAGAAGGCAAGAAGCTGCCCCACCAGTGCAGCGGCGCGATTGGCATTCTGGTTGATTTGCACAAGATCGCTGAAGTCGGGATCTCCCTGATCATGCCGCAGCAACAACAAGTCACAATGACCTGAAATTGCCGTCAGGAGATTATTGAAATCATGGGCAACGCCGCCCGCCAGTTGACCAATTGCCTGCATTTTCTGGCTTTGCACGAACTGCGCTTCCAGCGATTTCAATTCGGTTGCATCGTTGAGAACCGCGATCAGTGCGGGTTCGCCCGCTTCGGTGATCCGATTCAAAGTGACCTGAACAAAGACCTCCTTGTCCATTCGCTTCAAACGTAGAAATTCGGAGTTTTGGGTGGCTCTGCCTGCCAATGTATCTTTCAGCCAATCGGTGATGGAACGCCCCAACCCCTCCATGAAATCGGATAAGTGTACATCGCAGTCCAATGCCAGTCCGATGAGGTTTGCTGCCATCAAATTGAAAGCCTGAACGTTGCCATCAGGGTCAACTTTCAGCAACGGAACGGGAAGATTATGGAAGACATTCCAATCCTCCTTTGCCACATCGATTTGCCCGGGCGGCAATAAGAACAGCGCACGACGCCCTGCCCCAGCCTCCATTTCATACACAAGAACCCGGATTGCCCCCAGTGCGCCATCCAATTCGCAAATCGTTCCCGCGACAACCGGCAGCGTCGTAAACAATCCATCTAACGAATGAGCGCGCCTGCCTACCAGAGTTCTCGCTGCCTCGTTCATGCGCAACACCGCATTGGTCGGTCCAACGAGGATCATCGGAAGATCGGGCATGCTGTCTTGTGTTGCGCCGGCATTCAGATCTTCAAATCGCCAAATATAGTTCGCAGCGCCCACGCGGTGGACATTCAAACGCATGTGGCCCTTGCCGGTTACGATATCCTCATGTGCTGCACCATCCGACGCAGCGCGGCTTTGCAAGCGCAACACAATGCCCGAAGGATTGGCAACCGTTTTTTCGAGCGCTTGACTGACGCTGTTGTGGGTTTGCGCCCTAAACCCAATTTTTGCGGCATCATTACAGAACAACACCTGGCCGTTGGCGTCAGAGATCATTCCAGGCGTCGCATCCTTGGCGATGAAATCGGACAGGAGCGTTAATGCGGAACGGCGTTGACGAAGATGCAACATGTTCATTAGCATCAGCGCCCCGCATAAAACCACCAGCGCGATAGCAGCTGCGAAAAGCGCTTTTTGAGCCATTGTATCTGGCGCAAAGACACCGATCCCAATCAGGGTAGCGGCCACCAGCGAAATCGTTCCTAAACGCCGCCGCGCCTGCAATGCGAATTGAGTGAGTTTGGAGGGCGTCAAAGCGCTATTGTACAACGTCAGGCTCCTAAAGAACGAATCGCACTCTCATCAAACGTCTCAGGAGTTAATCCGGGCTTAACCATCTTCGGAGTGCGCGCACAGGTTGAATAGCGCCTTGCTTACACATGCGTCAAGTGTGCGGTGTAAAACCCATCACCGTGCTCCGTCACGTCGAAACGACGCTCGTAGATGCAAGTCCAGTTCGGATGCCGGCTCAGGAACGCTGCAACACGATCTTCATTCTCTGCCCTGAATATCGAACAAGTCGCGTAGGCAAGCGTGCCTCCCGGCGCAATTAGCCCGGTGACCGTGTCCAGAATTTCGTCCTGTGTGGATGTCAAGTCTGCAAGCCGCTCTGAGGACAGGCGCCACTTCGCATCGGGTGACCTGCGCCACGCACCACTTCCCGAACAGGGCACATCGCACAGAACAAGATCAAAGGGTCCGTTCGATGTGAGGTCCAATTCGCCTAATTCATTGATTGTGCACCCGGCGCGAGCGGCGCGCGTTTGCAGATCCCGCATGCGCCCAGGTTCAGCATCATGCGCAAAAACCGTCCTGCCGGGCTGTGCCGCAAGAGCAAGCGCCTTGCCCCCACCACCAGCGCAATAGTCCAGACAATTCGCAGCCAGTGGTAACGCTTCAACGACAGCCTGCGATGCCGCATCTTGCAACTCCACGAGGCCCTCAATGTAGCACGCGCTATTGCGGAGCTTTCGCGCGCCTTCTGTCAGCGTAAGGGCGGTATCGCAAAGGGGGTTATCAACGCTGGAAATCCCCTCGGCGGAAAGCCGTTCTTTAACCACGTCGCGGGTGGCCTTGCCCCTACTAACCCGAACCGTGATCGGTGCGCGATCTTGAAGGGCCCTTGCCGTGGATAAGGCACCGTCCCCGAGACTACGGACAAGTTCCGGCACGAGTTCGTCGGGAAAATCCCAGATCTGGTCGAGATCGCCAAGGCTATTTCCAGCTGCCATCTCGTTTTCAGACAGTGGTTGTGGAGCATGCCCAATGCCGGTGAAGAAAGCTGCCGGATCGCATTGCTGGGCACGCAGGAGTCCAACCATGAGGGCACGCCCTGTTGTGCCGCCTCCAAGATGCTCTGCCGTTTGCCGACGTCTTAACACATCAAAAACATGGTCGCGAACAGCGGCACGATCTTTCGATCCTGCATAGCGGCTGGCGCGTGCCCACCGCGTGAGCGCTTGCTCTGCGGCACTACCGTTTGAGATCGTATCGAGTATCTCTATCGCGGCGGCAACCCGCGCAGCCGGGGTCATGTGAAGTCTATTTGCGTTAGCTTAGCGTGCCAGTGCATTGATTTATCAACCAATCCTGTAGTTCGGGCTTTCGCGTGTAATCTGGACATCGTGCACATGGCTTTCTTTAAGGCCCGCGCCGGTGATCTTTACGAATGAGCACTTGCTGCGCATTTCATCCACCGTCGCACATCCAGTGTAGCCCATGGCCGCACGTAATCCGCCGACCAGTTGATGGATCACAGCATTGGCCGAGCCCTTGTAAGCGACCTGCCCTTCGATCCCTTCGGGCACGAGTTTGTCGCTCGCCGCATCCTTCTGAAAATATCGGTCAGCCGATCCGCTCGCCATCGCGCCCAGGCTGCCCATGCCACGGTAGCTCTTGAAACTGCGCCCCTGATACAGAATGACCTCACCCGGGCTTTCGTCGGTGCCTGCAATCATACTGCCCACCATTGCGCAGGATGCACCCGCCGCAATGGCTTTGGCAAAATCGCCGGAAAACTTGATACCGCCATCTGCGATTACGGGCGTGTCACCGGCAGCGGCCGCACAATCCATGATGGCTGTCAGCTGAGGTACGCCGACGCCCGCAACCATCCGCGTGGTACAGATCGAGCCAGGGCCGATCCCGACCTTCACCGCATCCGCGCCTGCGTCAATCAAAGCGCGCGTTGCTTCGCCTGTCGCAACATTGCCTGCTACAATCTGGATTTCATTGCTCAAGGACTTGGCGCGCCGGACAGCGGCGGCGACCCCTTCCGAATGACCATGCGCGGTGTCGATCACGATCATATCAGCGCCCGCATCAACAAGGGCTTCGGACCGTTCGAATCCAGCATCCCCGACCGTTGTGGCTGCCGCGACCCGTAACCTGCCCAGATCGTCCTTGCAGGCGGTGGGGTTTAGCACGGCCTGTTCCGTATCCTTCAGTGTCAACAGACCTGTCAGTTTGCCATTCCCGTCAGTGACCAGAAGCTTTTCGATCCGGCGTGCTTTCATAAGGCTGATCGCCTCGTCACGGTCGGCAGGTTCGCGCAAGATGGCAAGGTCTTCTGATGTCATCATAACCGATACGGGCGTGGCGTCATCACTGGCAAAACGCATGTCGCGGTTGGTCACGATTCCTAGCAAGCGCCCCTTGTCATCAACGACGGGAAAGCCCGTGACCCGGTAACGTTCCTGCAAGGCCTTGGCGTCCGCCAATGTCTCATCCGCGCGCAGGGTGATGGGATTATAGACAATGCCACTTTCGAACCGCTTTACACGTCGGATTTCGCGGGCTTGTTCTTCGATCGACAGGTTGCGATGCACGACGCCGATGCCACCGGCCTGTGCCATGGCAATGGCCATTCGGCCTTCGGTGACCGTGTCCATGGCAGAGCTCAGCAAGGGGATATTCATCGAGATCGAACGCGTAACCCTTGTGCGTGTGTCCGCTGTTGAGGGCAGCACCGAAGAAGCCCCGGGCACCAGCAATACGTCATCAAAGGTAAGAGCCTCGCGAATCTCCATGGTCAACCTCGCGTCTGGAGTGTTCATTTGGCAGTTTCCTATTTCACGGGATTGCCAGAATGGAAAGGGGCTAATTGAGCAAAGAAGCTCCGATGCAATTGCCAAAGCCTGAACGCTTGGGCAAAGCTGCAGCAAATAATGACGGGAGATTCAAGACAATGGCAGGCCATGGCTATGAAGAAGGCAGGCTTGATCTGCCATTTGTCGGCATTTCGACCTTTGCCAAACGCAGCTATGTCGCAGATTGGGATTCACTTGATGCGGATGTGGCTGTTTTGGGGGCACCTTTTGATGCGGGAACGCAATGGCGCTCAGGCGCTCGTTTCGGGCCGCGCGGTGTGCGAGAGGCATCCACCCTCTTCAGCTTCGGGCATGCCGGTGCTTACGACCATGAAGATGACGCGACATATCTGCCGGCAGATGTACGGATCGTGGACATGGGCGATGCTGATATCGTGCACACTGATACCGAAAAGAGCCATGCAAATATCGAAGCAGGCGTGCGCGCGGCCTTGAAGGCTGGCGCGCTACCCGTCGTGATCGGCGGCGACCATTCGGTGAATATCCCCTGTATCCGAGCCTTCAACGGGCCGGAGTACGCCGCGGGCAAGTTTCACATCCTGCAAATTGATGCCCATCTCGACTTTGTAGACGAGCGGCATGGCGTCCGGCACGGACATGGCAACCCAATGCGGCGTGCTGCTGAAAAAGACTACGTGAATGGCCTGACCCAAATGGGTATTCGAAACGTGAGCTCAACCGCGAAGGAAGGATATGCCGACGCGCGGGCGATGGGATCGCAGATCATATCCGTGCGCCAGGCACGCGCATTGGGTCGGGAAAAGTTGGCCGCGACGGTGCCTGCTGGCTTGCCCATCTACATCACAATCGACATCGATGCTTTTTGCCCGTCGATTGCACCGGGTACCGGGACCCCCAGCCACGGCGGGTTCCTGTACTACGAGGTTCTGGAACTCTTGCAATCTGTTGCGACACGCAATCCTATCATCGGCGTCGATCTGGTCGAGGTCGCGCCGGATTACGATCCATCCGGCAGCACCAGCATTCTGGCGGCCCAGGTGTTGTTGAACCTACTTGGTTTTGTTTTTCATGCGCGGTCGACAAACGGTGAACTTGTGCCCTGACGACCAGACCCAACCAACCTCAAGAAGTTTATGACAAAAACGAAGGCGGAATGCCGCGCCAGATGCATTATGTGACGCGGATCGGCAGTCTGCGGTGCACGCGCACGGTATGCTGCGCCAACGAAGTCCAAAAAGGCGACACTGATCCATGACAACCGACCCACTCGTCGTTTTTACTCCGTCTGGCAAACGGGGCCATTTTACTGTCGGCACACCTATTCTGACAGCCGCCCGGCAACTGGGCGTCGACCTTGATAGCGTGTGCGGAGGACGGGGCATCTGCTCCAAATGCCAGATTACGCCGAGCTATGGGGAATTCTCCAAACATGGTGTCACGGTGGACCGGGATGCGCTGTCGGAATGGAACAAGGTCGAACAGCGTTACAAGGACAAACGCGGGTTGATCGACGGGCGGCGTTTGGGCTGTCAGGCCACAGTGCAGGGCGATGTGGTGATCGACGTACCGCCTGAAAGCCAGGTGCACAAACAGGTTGTTCGCAAGCGGGCGGAGGCGCGGGATATCGTGCTCGACCCTTCTACCAAGCTTTTCTACGTGGAAGTTGCCGAACCTGACATGCATGACCCATCCGGGGATCTGGAAAGACTGCGGGACGCGCTGCGCGACCAGTGGGAGGTCGACAACGTTGCCGCGGACCTCGGAATTTTGCAAAAGATGCAGCCGATATTGCGCAAGGGAGCGTGGAAAGTCACCGTTGCCGTGCATCTCGGCGATCAGGAAAACAGTCCGCGTATCATGCATATCTGGCCGGGTTATTATGATGGCACGGTCTATGGGTTGGCTGTTGATCTTGGCTCCACGACGATTGCAGCCCACCTGTGCGATCTGCAAACCGGCGAGGTTCTCGCCTCCTCCGGCGTCATGAACCCGCAAATCCGGTTTGGCGAAGACCTCATGAGCCGGGTGAGCTATTCGATGATGAACGCCGGTGGCTCGGACGAGATGACAAATGCCGTTCGAGAAGGCATGCGAGGTCTTTTCACGCAAATCGCAACGGAGGCAGGGATCGACAAGGAATTGATCGTCGATGCCGTCTTTGTCTGTAATCCCGTAATGCACCATTTGCTCTTGGGGATAGACCCCTTTGAGCTTGGTCAGGCGCCGTTTGCCCTTGCAACCAACAACGCCATGCGGCTACGGGCGGATGATCTTGATCTCAACATTCACCCCTCGGCGCGCGTCTACCTGCTGCCCTGCATCGCGGGTCACGTGGGCGCGGATGCCGCAGCGGTGGCGCTGTCTGAGGCCCCTGATAAATCTGACGACCTTGTGCTTGTTGTCGATGTGGGCACCAATGCCGAGATTTTGCTGGGGAACCGAGACAAAGTGCTTGCGTGCTCCTCTCCTACCGGCCCCGCTTTCGAAGGGGCGCAGATCAGCTCAGGCCAACGTGCCGCACCCGGCGCGATAGAGCGGGTCGAAATTGATCCTGAAACCAAAGATCCGCGTTTCAAAGTGATTGGATGTGAGCTTTGGTCTGATGATCCTGAATTTTGGAAGGAAATCGGCCCGTCCGGGATCACCGGGATATGCGGCTCCGGTATCATCGAAATGGTGGCAGAGATGCGCATGCAAGGCATTGTTGACGCACCGGGCCTCATTGGTGCGCCAGAACAAACTGGCAGCGCGCGGTGTTTTCAGGACGGAAGGACGTATTCTTATCTGGTTTACGACGGCACTGCTGATGGTGGGCCACGCATCACGATCACCAATCGGGACATTCGCGAGATCCAGATGGCCAAGGCCGCGCTTTATTCCGGCGCGCGGCTGTTGATGGACAAATTCGGCGTGGATTCGGTCGACCGCGTGGTTCTCGCAGGGGCGTTCGGCGCGCATATTTCGTCGAAACACGCGATGGTGTTGGGGATGATACCGGATGCACCGCTGGAAAAAGTGTCGTCCGCAGGCAATGCGGCGGGAACCGGTGCCAGAATTGCGCTTTTGAACACATCAGCGCGCGCAGAAATAGAGGAAACCGTGCGCGCGATCCACAAGATTGAAACCGCCATTGAGCCGCGCTTTCAGGAGCATTTCGTAAACGCCTCCGCGATCCCGAATGCGGTGGAGCCCTTTCCGATATTGCGGTCATTGGTGAGCCTGCCCGATGCAACGTTTAACACCGGTGGCGGAGACGGAAATTCTACCGGCGGGCGTCGCAGAAAACGCCGCGCATGACTTTGGAGAATGCCGAGCAAAAGGAATTCTGGGAACAATTCGCCGACCTCTGGGTGACGCACCAGACGAAGCTGGACGCCTTGATGGCTCCGGTGCTCAGCGGTGTGTTGGGTCGCGCGGCGTTAGAGCCGGGCCAACGTGTTTTGGATGTTGGTTGCGGCACGGGACTAAGCACCCTGCAGGCAGCCCAAATCGTTGGTCCCAAGGGTTTTGTTGAGGGCATTGATATATCCGAACCCATGCTGACCCGCGCGCGATCAAATGCAAAGGGCGTCAAAAATGCCCGGTTCGTGACCGCCGACGCCGCAGCGCACCCGTTTAGATTTGCGGAATTCGACGCGGTGATCTCCCGCTTTGGCGTCATGTTCTTTATTGACCCGGTAAAGGCCTTTTCGAACATGCGACGCGGAATGAAACCCGGCGCAAAAATCACAATGGCAAGCTGGTCCCACCTGAATGTGAATCCGTGGTTTCAAGTTCCAATGTATGCCGCGAAACAAAGGTTGGGCGCCCCACCACCTCTCGATGCGGATGCTCCGGGTCCACTTGCGTTTCGTGACATTGATAGGGTGTGCAATATCCTGTCAGAGGCCGGGTTTGTTACCGCGTCTGGCGAGGCAGCTGAACTCCACCTGACCCCACCCGGGGAATTAATTGAAATTGCCCGGCAAGCGGCGTCGATTGGGCCCGCTGCGCGAACAATGGAATATTTCAAGGGCACTGAGGAGGATCTGGAAGCGATCGCTCAGAACGTGGCCAAGCGGTTTCAGGACTACGACACATTGGATGGTGTGCGCGTCCCTGCCGTCATTAATTTCTTTTCAGCGACCGCACCATAGGGCGTCGAGGGCTTGACCCTTGAACGTCCAGCGCCTAATCGATGCACCTGAGGCGGGTATGGTGAAAAGGTATCACGGCAGCTTCCCAAGCTTTAGTTACGGGTTCGATTCCCGTTACCCGCTCCAGACATTTCACGCAAAACTCAATCCAGCTCGAAAGTCAGCCCGAATGTGAATAGGGCGTCCAGCGAGTCTCCATCTGCGGGGATAAACTGAACAAAGACGTTCTTGTAGCGCGCCTGCAACCCAACCAAAGGCACGACATCGCCGAATGAGTGGCTGAACTCATCGCCATCGCCGGGGTAAATAGCGACCGCAAAGAACGCGCCAAGGTCGAAATCTTCCGCGACCTCCCAGTCATAGCCTACCGACACCAAAGGCGAGACTTCTTTATAGCTGTTGTAATAAAGCCCGGCGCTGTAGTTAAGCTGCCGTTCCCATGTCAGAAAGACGCCTGGGTTGAACTCCTGAAAACCTCGCGTCGCATTCACGTGTTCAGAGCCTAGCAAAAACGAGATTCTGTCCGGGCCAGCGACCCCTGCCGTGGGCACCAGGAATGCGCAGGTCGTGAGACACAAAGCGACGTTCTTCATGTGTTTTGTCCTTTTAGTACAATCGTGACGCGAATTTCCGGTCCGGTAAAGACTAAAGAAACAGGGTTAACACTTGTTTACGACTGCAGCAGGTCGCGATGGTCTTCTCGAAGGTTTCGCTTGAGCACCTTACCAGTCGCATTGCGGGGCAATACATCTGTGAACACCACCGCATCAGGCACCTGCCAATGCGCAACCTTACCCTCGAAAATTGCCAGAATTTCATCTTCGCTGAGGTCCGTTTCCGCAGCTTTCACAGCGACAAGGACAGGCCGCTCGTCCCACTTCGGATGGGGCACGCCAATGACCGCTGCATCCGCGAGGCCCGGATGGGCAATGGCGATATTTTCCAGGTCAACTGAACTGATCCACTCGCCCCCCGATTTGATGATGTCTTTTGATCGATCCTTGATGCTCAGGTATCCGTCCGGATCGATGCTGGCCACATCGCCGGTGTTGAACCAGCCCCCTTCCAGCGTTTCATCCTCGGTCATATGCAAATAGGCATCGAGCGTATAATGCCCGCGGACCAATAGCTCGCCTGTTGCTTTGCCGTCTTCGGGCAATGCATTGCCCTCCTCGTCAACGATCTTCATTTCCACCCCCCAGACCGGGCGGCCTTGCAACTCTCTCAGGCGATGTTGGTCCTCAATTGGCATGTCGCTGTGCCGCGCCAGAGGTTGGTTGACCGTGCCCACGGGGGACATCTCCGTCATGCCCCAGGCATGAATGGTCTCAACCCCAAATTCCTCTCGGAACGCCTCTATCATGGAGGGTGGGCAGGCCGATCCACCGACAATCGTCTTTTGCAGGTTCTTCAGGGTGCGCCCAGACGTGCGCAACTCGTTCAGCAGACCCAGCCAGATCGTCGGAACACCAAGAGCCACCGACACATTGTATTGGTCGATCAGATCAAGCAGCGACGCGCCGTCCAGATTTGGGCCCGGCAATACCATCTGTGCCCCGACCATCGCGCAAGCGTAGGGTGACCCCCAGGCATTCACATGGAACATCGGCACAACCGGCAAGACAATGTCCATCGCAGAGAAAGCGCCCGCGTCTTTCAGGTTCAAAGCCATACTGTGCAGAACCGTTGAGCGGTGACTGAACAACACACCTTTTGGATTGCCTGTTGTCCCGGACGTGTAACACAGGCTGGACGCGGTTTGTTCGTCGAATGCCGGCCAGTCGTAGGCGACATCCCCATCCGCCAGTAATACGTCATAGGCGATGATACCGGGCAGTGCGGTTGCGGCATCTCCGACCGATGCTTCAAGCAAAACGATATGCTTGACCGTTGTCAGGCGGTCCCGGATCGCGGCGATCAGTGGAACAAAAGTGCTGTCGAGAAAGATCACCTCATCTTCCGCATGATTGATGATGTAAACCAACTGCTCGGGGAACAATCTGGGATTTATGGTATGACAGACAAAACCGCCGCCAGATGTTCCGAAGTAAATCTCCAGATGGCGTCGATTGTTCCAGGCGATCGTTGCGCAGCGCGCCTGCGGTTTCAAACCAAGGCCATGTAACGCCGATGCCAGTCTGCGCGCATTGCGCCCTACCTCGCCCCAGCTTGTGGTCTCGCGCCCCTCCGATGTATTGACCGAGACGATTTCCGTTCCGCCATGGTACCGTTCGGCATGGGCTACGAGTGACGAAATCAGTAGCGGTGCCGTCATCATCTGACCAAGCATGCGCAATACCCCCCTTTTTTTCCCAAGGTGCAACGGCAGGTCACGTGACGCAAGGCTTGGAATTGAAGTTGCTTCGCGCTAGGCACGTCGCATGACCCTACCCTATCACACGCCGCTCACCACCGATCAGCAAAAGAGCCTCGGGATTGATTTCCCAGCTCCCTACGCAATGGCCGATAAGGTTCGGTTTTCAGAGCTGGACGTGCTCAACCACGTGAACAATGCCGTTTATTTCGAGTGGTTTGAGCGCGTACGCGTTCTCTATACCCAGCATTTCGGGCTTGCACGGAACTTTGGCAGCGGGAGTGGGCCGCGCATCGTGATCCGTTCCGGTACGATCCACTACAAACAGGAAATGCTTTTGCATGAGGATTACGTCGTTACCTGTGGCTGTACCGCATATCGGACGACCTCATTCACCATGCATCAGGAGGTCTGGGCGGGTGGCACGCAGCGGGCGAGCTTTGAGTGTGTACTGGTTCTGTTGCAACCAGACGGCAGTGGCCGGTACCCGATACCTGAAGACGTCCGCAAGCAATTTGCTTCAGTGGATGGCGCCCGGTTTGAGGGTTGACGCTCTCAGCCTCGGTGCCTGAGAACAAATTCCACCAATTGCGCGGTTGAGCCGTCTTTGCCGTCCGCTGACGCCGTTCCGTCGATCACCGGCTGCAAGGATGTAGCGAGCTCTTTACCAAGCTCGACCCCCCACTGGTCAAAGGAATTGATGCCCAATACAACGCCTTCCACAAACACACGATGCTCATAAAGCGCCACGATCTGGCCCAGCGTAAACGGGTCCAGTTTCGGGTATATGAGCGTTGTTGAAGGCCTGTTGCCAGCAAACACACGGTGACGTGCCTGACGGTCCAGTTCATTGCCTTCGAACCCGGCTTTCTCCATCCGGGCGCGCGCTTCATCCAGTGATCGCCCACGCATCAACGCTTCTGACTGTGCCAGACAATTGGCGATCAGCAGCTTGTGGTGATGCTCCAGCTCAGGCTCATGTCCCTCGGCTGCAACCATGAATTCGCAAAGGACCACCCGAGTGCCTTGGTGCAAGAGTTGGTAAAACGCATGCTGTCCGTTTGTACCCGCGGCACCCCAGACAATAGGGCCACTGTCGACCTCAACCGAAGCGCCTCCCATCTGGACACTCTTTCCGTTGGATTCCATTTCCAGCTGCTGGAAATAATCGGGCAATCGCGCCAGTCTTTGATCGTAGGGCAATACCGCCCGGCTCGAATACCCGCAGACCTGCGCATGCCAGATACCGACCAATGCCAAGAGTGCAGGCAAGTTCTCATGCCACTCTGCGGCCTGAAAGTGCTGGTCCATCGCCTGCCCGCCGCGCAAAAACGCGTCAAAGGCTTTGGGACCAATTGCGATCATCAGGGACAGGCCGATCGGCCCCCACATCGAATAGCGCCCGCCGACCCAATCCTCGAACCCAAAGACACGTTCGGCAGGAATACCAAAATCTGCCGTCAAGTCATCGGCGGTTGAAAGCGCTGCAAACTGTGCGCTCGGATCGCCCCCGTGATCCATCATCCAGGCCCGGGCCGTACGAGCATTGGTCATGGTCTCAATCGTGGTGAAGGTCTTGGAGGCAACAATGACAAGCGTCGTTTTTGCATCGAGGTTCCGAAGCGTATCAGCTACATGTGCCCCATCGACGTTAGAGACGAAGTGGCACCTTGGCCCATCATGGTAAGGCGCTAATGCTGCCACGGCCATCGCCGGTCCAAGATCGGAACCGCCGATACCGATGTTCACGACATCCGTAATTGCGCTGTTGCGCACGACGTTGGCGTAATCGCGCATCCGTTGCAAAGTGGCGCGCACACCGGGAATGACATCCTGCCCGTCCACAATGACAGGTCCCCCGTCCAGATTGCGAAGTGCAGTATGCAGCACCGCGCGCCCTTCGGTGTCGTTGATGGCCTGCCCGGCGAACATGGCATCACGTTTCTGAGCCACACCGGCAGCATCAAGCAATGCCGTTAGTGCGGTCAGGGTATCCTGATCAATGTTGGTCTTTGAATAGTCAAACAACATGTCGCCGGTTTGCGCCGTGAATGTTGCGGCACGGTCCGGATCATCGAACAGAGACAAAAGAGAGCGATCACAAACCTCAGCATGTTTTTCGCTAAGTGCATTCCAATGATTTCTTAAGGAGCCCAATGGACGGTCCCTCCCTGAATGACTGCGGTTATGGGTGCTTCTTCCGGCGCCCGCCCCTTGGCGTTTTCCAATGCGGCTTTCTTGTCATCGCCAAAGATCACCAAGTGTTTTTCGATCGCACCGTTCAGCACTGGTGCGCTGAGCGTGATACGGGGTTCCGGCTGGCTGTCCGTTGATATCGCACAAACCGCCGGAGCATCCGGCCTGAGCGCGGTGTCCAATCCCTCGGCCCCGGGAAACAACGACGCGGTGTGCATATCCGCCCCCATGCCCAGAACAAGCAATGACAGCGGGAAATGGGGCGCGAATTCGTTCGAGAGACCCTCGGTCGCTTCTTGCGCCGTCAAACCTTCGCGGTAATAGGGAAGAAAGCGCGCTTTCGCTGCGCGGTTCTGCAAGAGCCGGTCCCGGATCAAGCCGGCGTTGGATCTTTCATGATCGTCCGGCACCCAACGTTCGTCTGTAAGCAGCACCGTTACGCGGTCCCATGCCAGATCAGCTGCGCTCAGGATATCAAAAACAGGTCCGGGGGTGGTGCCACCCGGCACCGCGAGGCTTGCGCTCTCATTGGTCAACAATGCGTTTTTCAGCGCACTTGCCATCGCATCCGCCAATCCCATGGCAGCCAGATCCCGGTCGGCGTATTCAATGAGTTGCACTATCCCACCTTTTGCCATTCACGGCTATCGCGGCGCATCAATTGTAACGCCGCATCCGGCCCATCGCTACCGCTGTCATATGGTTTTGGTACATCTCCGCGCGTGGTCCATCCATTGATGATCGGGTCCGTCCATGCCCAGGCGGCTTCGACCTCGTCTCCGCGCATGAAAAGCGTTTGGTTCCCCCGGATCACATCCATGATCAGCCGTTCGTATGCATCGACAGACTCGCCACCATCGGGCCCCAGCGCATCGGCAAAGGTCATATCCAATGGAACGTCGATCAAGCGCATCCCGCCGGGGCCGGGTTCCTTGATGGTGACACCAAGAGTGATCCCCTCGTTCGGCTGCAATCGGATAGACAGGACATTTCGATGCCGCCCCGCATCTTCCCCAAAAATCGAATGGGGCGTGTCCTTGAACACAACGGTAATCTCGCTCGCCCGCGCGCCCATCCGTTTTCCCGTCCGCAGATAGAACGGCGTACCGGCCCACCGCCAATTCGCCACATGGGTCTTGAGCGCGACAAAGCTCTCCGTCTTGGAACGAGGGTTATCAACTGCTGTCCGGTAATCCGGAAACTCTACTTCATCCGCGGGGTCCGCATCGTATTGTCCCCGTGCGATGTGATGGGGTTCCACCGGTTCCAGCGCACGTATAACTTTCAATTTCTCGTCGCGGACGGCGTCAGGGTCAAATCGTGCTGGCGGCTCCATCGCGATCAGGCACAAAAGCTGCATGAGGTGGTTCTGGACCATATCCCGCATTGCACCGGACTTGTCGTAGTACTCTCCCCGCCCGCCGACACCAACGGTTTCGGCCACGGTGATTTGGATGTGGTCTACGAACTGGCTGTTCCAAAGCGGCTCAAAGAGCATATTGCCAAACCGCACGGCCATCAGGTTTTGAACGGTTTCCTTGCCGAGATAATGATCGATCCGGTAGATTTGACTTTCGTCAAAGTAACGCGCCAAAGTCTCGTTCAAGCTTCGAGCAGTTTCGAGATCGCGGCCAAAGGGTTTTTCAACAACAATCCGCGCGTTCCTGTCGGCTAGACCATGGCTTTGCAGGCGTTCTGCCAGGGGACCGAAAAGCGATGGCGCAACCGAGAAATAATAGGCCTCGACCCGATCAACGGATACGACCTTCTCGGTAAGTTCTTTCCAGCCCGCTTCGCCAGTCGCATCAATTTTCACGTAATGCAAACAACCCAGAAACCTTTTCAGGGTTCCATCGTCGCAGGTCTTGCCCGGGCTGAATTCCCGAATGGCCTCTTCGGTCAATGTGCGATAGCCAGCGTCGTCCATGGCGGATCGTGCGGCACCGATAATCCGGGCATTTTTTGGCATTTGGCCTGAGCTGTAACGGCGGAACAAAGCCGGTAGGATTTTACGTCGGGCCAGATCGCCCGTCCCACCGAAAATAACAAGATCGAATGGATCAACAGGAATGACGCGTGAAACCATGTCAGTCTCCTAGAGTATCGCGCCGGAATCGGCCGCGCGGGTGTCTGTTAGCGCAAACATCTATGTCAGGTAAAGCGTTCACGACACTGTGCACGCAAATAAGCGGCAGATTTCTTGCCTTCTTGCAGAGTGTGACGCAAATACTGACCGGACAGCAAGGAGCAGATTGGAATGAGAGATCAGATTGAGGCCAACATCGGGAAGTTTCAAGATCCCGACGTGACCGCAAAAGGCGAGCAAAGAGCCCGTGTGCGCCTCTCAAACCCAAAAACGCTTTGGTTCAACACCGGCACACTGTGCAATATCGAATGTGTAAACTGCTATATTGAAAGCAGCCCGACGAATGATGCCCTCGTCTACATATCCGCGAACGACGTGCGGGATTATCTCGATCAGATTGACACGCGCGGATGGCCGGTGACCGAAATCGGGTTTACCGGCGGCGAACCCTTCATGAATCCGGAAATGATTGAAATGGCGCGAGCGGCCCTTGAGCGTGACTTTGATGTACTCATCCTGACCAACGCCATGCGGCCGATGATGCGAAAAACAATGCAAAAGGGTCTGGTGGCGTTGAACGAAGAGTTTCCGGGCAAGCTCACTCTTCGGGTTTCATTGGATCATTACAGCCCCGGGCAGCATGATGCCGAACGGGGAACCGGGTCATTTGAGAAAACCTTGCAGGGCATGATCTGGTTGCGTGACAACGGTATTCGTATGGCGGTTGCGGGTCGGTCTATCATGGCTGACAGTGATGCGGAAAGCAGGGCCGGATATGCCCGGTTTTTCGAGAAATACAACTTTGACATTGACGCGTTGAACCCGGGAATGACGGTCCTGTTCCCGGAAATGGACCTACGCGTCGAAGTGCCGGAAATAACAACTAGTTGCTGGGGCATTCTGGGCAAGTCGCCCGATGCTTTGATGTGTGCCTCGTCGCGCATGGTTGTCAAACGCAAGGGGTCGGACAAACCGTCGGTGTTGGCCTGCACCCTGCTGCCTTACGAGCCACAGTTCGAGTTGGGCGCGACACTTGAAGAAGCAGAGGCGGATGTCGCTCTGAATCATCCTCATTGCGCAAAGTTCTGTGTTCTTGGCGGCGCCAGTTGTTCTGGTTAGATCACGTCAATGGATCGTGAATTCACCCGTCAAATTGCGCCATTCACCGGGGCTGATCATCTTGCGATGGGAAAATCGTACAGAGTGGAGCGGTCCATCCAGTTCAGATTGCCAGAATTCGATAAATTTAAAGAGCTTCGGATGATCAGGGGCAAGATCGTAATCCTGCCAGATGTAGCTATTCAGTACATGGGTGTAATCGGGCATGTGATAGAAAAACTCGGCCGTGGTCAGGCCATAACCCTTGAGCATCATTTCAGTTTCCGATTGGGGCATTTTTTACCTCTTTTCTGCTTTAACCTGTCCAGAATGCCATAGAAAAATTACTTTTCAATAAAAACAGTATGTTATCACTTTAATCGGGTGGCTGCTAAAGGTGTGCGAACTCAAGGATTGCACCTTATATGTCCCCTCTGATAAGGTTAGGACACAAGATATAGACCCTGCAGAAAAATTGGGCGTTTTACGTGAGCGACACACCACAACCTCCTGAAAACGATGATGAAATGATGCCAGAACGCCCAACCTACGATGGGCCCTCTGTCAGTATCGAACATGAGATGCGCACGTCCTATCTGGACTATGCGATGTCCGTCATTGTCAGCCGGGCGATCCCTGATCTGCGCGACGGTCTTAAACCAGTGCACCGGCGCATCCTTTTTGCCATGCATGAAACCGGCAACACGCACGACAAGTCTTATCGCAAATCAGCGCGCCCAGTTGGCGATGTCATGGGTCAATACCACCCGCATGGTGACAGCGCGATCTACGATGCGCTTGTTCGAATGGCGCAGGATTTCTCCATGTCGCTGCCCTTGCTCGATGGTCAGGGCAATTTTGGCTCGATGGACGGCGATAACCCGGCGGCCATGCGGTACACGGAAGTCCGCATGGACAAGCCCGCTGCCTACCTGTTGGCGGACATCGATAAGGACACGGTCGATTTTCAAGACAACTACGATGGCAAGCAGAAAGAGCCGACAGTACTCCCTGCCCGCTTCCCCAATATGCTGGTCAACGGCGCGGGCGGTATTGCTGTTGGCATGGCCACGAATATCCCGCCTCACAATCTGGGCGAAGTCGTGGATGCCACGCTGGCCTTGATCGAAGAGCCGGATCTGACGTCCGAACAGCTTATCGAATATGTGCCTGGCCCTGATTTTCCGACCGGTGGCATTATGCTGGGCCGATCTGGCGCGCGCAAAGCGTACTTGGAGGGGCGCGGGTCCGTGATCGTGCGGGCCAAGACCCGCGTCGAGGAAATCCGCAAGGACCGCTGGGCCATTGTCGTAGACGAAATTCCCTATCAGGTGAACAAGGCCACGATGATCGAGAAGATCGCGGAGCAAGTCCGCGAAAAGAAGATCGAAGGGATTTCGCACGTTCAGGACGAATCCGACCGCAACGGCGTGCGGATCGTTGTCGAGCTGAAACGCGATGCGACAGCAGAAGTTGTGATGAATCAGCTGTATCGGTTTACGCCAATGCAGACGTATTTCGGATGCAACATGCTGGCGCTGAACGGCGGGCGCCCCGAGCAACTCACTTTGCGAAAATTCCTGACGTATTTCATAGACTTCCGCGAAGAAGTTGTCGCTCGACGTACCGCGTATCTCTTGCGCAAGGCACGCGAACGCAGCCACATCCTGTGTGGTCTGGCCGTTGCTGTCACCAACATCGACGAAGTCGTGGCTACAATCCGCTCGTCCGCTGATGCCGCCGAGGCGCGCGCAAAGCTGATGACCCGGCGCTGGCCCGCCAAGGACATCCTCGACTACATCGCTTTGATCGACGATCCGACGCACACGGCCAATGATGATGGCACCTACAATCTGTCAGAAACGCAGGCCCGTGCGATCCTTGATCTGCGTTTGCAGCGCCTTACACAGATTGGGGTTCGGGAAGTTACCGACGAGCTGGAAGAACTTGCCAGCAAGATCAAGGAATACCTTGAAATTCTGGGCTCTCGCGATCGCATTATGGGTATCATTGCGGATGAATTGCGCGAAGTGCGTGAATTGTTCGCCGTGCCGCGCCGGACGGAAATCGTCGATTGGTCCGGCGACATGGAAGACGAAGACCTGATCGCACGCGAAGACATGGTCGTGACCGTCACATCGGGCGGTTACATCAAGCGGACGCCACTTGCTGATTTCCGCAGCCAGCGCCGCGGGGGCAAAGGTCTGGCAGGCATGCAGACCAAGGAAGAGGATGTGGTCACCACCCTCTTTGTTGCCAACACCCACACGCAACTGTTGTTCTTCACAACCGATGGGATGGCCTACAAGCTCAAGACGTGGAGACTGCCTCAGGGTGGACGTACGTCCAAAGGTAAGGCGATCGTCAATATCCTGCCGATCCCGCCTGGGGTTTCCATTGCGGCGATCCTGCCAATTGATCGGGACGAAGAAGACTGGTCGGAGTTGCAAATCGTCTTTGCGACATCTGCAGGTACCGTGCGTCGCAATGCCTTGAGCGATTTCACCAATGTGAAGTCCAATGGCAAGATTGCGATGAAGTTCGAGGACGAACATGCCAACACGACGCTGATCAACGCGCGTATTGCCTCGCCCGATGAAGATGTGATGCTGGTGACAGCATCCGGCCGGGCGATCCGCTTCCCCTCGTCAGATGTGCGCGTCTTCAATTCACGCTCCTCAGTCGGTGTGCGCGGCGTGAAGCTTTCGGCGGACGACAAGGTAGTTTCGATGTCCGTGATCCGCCACTTCAATGCGTCAACAGACGAACGTTCCGCCTATCTCAAGATGCGCCGAGCAATGGCCGGGCTCGCAGATGATGCTGAGGCCGCGACGGATGACGAAGACGGCAACGCCAACGCGACGATTGGTCAGGAACGCTACGCCGAGATGTCAGCCGCGGAAAATCTGATCCTGACGATCACGGCCAAAGGTGCTGGCAAGCTGTCGTCCAGCCACGATTACCCGGTACGAGGACGGGGTGGCATGGGTGTGACGGCCTGGGAAAAGCGTATGCAGACCGGCCCTATCATTGCCTCCTTCCCGGTTGAGATGGACGATCAGATCATGCTCGCCACGTCCAAGGGGCAATCCATTCGGGTGCCTGTCGACGGCATTTCGTTCAGGTCGCGCTCTGCCGGTGGGGTCAAGGTCTTCAATACCGGCAAGGGCGAAGAGGTCGTCAGCGTTGCATGGATCGCAGATCAGGGCGAAGCCGAAGGCTCGGACGAGGTAACAGAAGAGTAGCGATTGCTCGTGCAGTCTTGATGACGAGTGGCCCGCACAAGGGCCTGTCGCGACTTTATGCTTTCACTCCCATCGACCTTGCGCAATTATGAGGCGAGTTGAGTGGAAAGGAAGCAACATATGCGGAAACGACTTACCTGTGTGGCCTTGGGCTTCACGCTTGCTTTGCAGGCCTGTGGTCCTGCTGCGACGCCTGAACAACAGGCGCAACGTCAGCACAACATCGCCTGTGCGACCGGCACCATTGCCGGGGCAATGATCGGCGGTGCAATCGGGAATGAGTTTGGCGGCGGGTCCGGTCAGGACATTCTGCGTGCCGGCGGTGCCGGCGCTGGCGCTATTGCCGGCCAGTCTTTTGCTTGTTGAATGGGAGCGTAAAAAATGAAACTGATTTACCTTGCAGTTCCTTTGATGGCTTCACTGGCTGTTCCTGTGGCTGCGCAACAAAACCCCCTCGATGAAAGTCACCTTAACGCGTTGGACAAGAACGGGGATGGCGCAATTTCAAAAGAAGAGTTCAACACATTTGCTGATTTCGCGTTTCAGAAAATGGATACGAACAATGATTCCGTCATCGCACCGGACGAACTAGACGATCACCTTGTTGGTGATGCTTTCGACATTCTCGATGATGATGGCAACGGGTCTGTGAGCGAAGACGAATTCATGCTTCAGATGAACGAAGACTTTGCCGACGCGGACAAAGATGGCGACGGCGTTTTGAACTAGAACCATTCGGGAGCACCGGCAGGTGCTCCCCTGCCGCGTCGTCTCGGATCACAAACCGTAAATGCCGGTAAACTTTTCTTTGAGATACGCCAGCAATGGGGCCTCAGACGGTGCGGCGCCCCGAGCCTGTGAAATGACCTCGCGCGGCTCATAGAGCCCGCCATATTGCTGCACGTTGTCACGCAACCAATTTGTGGCACCGCTGGTGTCTCCTTCTGCCAACTGGCTATCCAAGTCGGGTACCGCTTGGCGGAGCGCTTCATGCAGGCACCCGGCGTAGACATTCCCCAGGCTGTAGGTCGGAAAGTAGCCAAAAAGCCCCACCGACCAATGCACATCCTGCAAGACACCGTTTGAAGGCTTATCAACAGCAAAACCAAAGTCAGCCAGAAAGCGGTCATTCCAGGCCGCTTCGAGATCCGCGACCAAAAGATCGCCAGCCATCAGGGCGCGCTCAAGATCGAACCGCAAAAGCACATGCAGGTTATACTGCAATTCATCCGCCTCGGTGCGGATGAAGCCATCTGAAACACGGTTTACACAGGCGTAGAACGCCTCTTCATCCGGAATTCCGAAGTCGCCAAACGCATCGCGCATCTCGCGATAAAGCCATCCCGTAAAGGCGCGGCTGCGTCCGATCTGGTTTTCATAGATGCGGCTTTGGCTTTCATGCACGCCCATAGAGACGCCCTGCCCCAGCGGCGTCAGCAGATAGCGGCGATCAATATTCTGCTCGTAGGCGGCGTGCCCTACTTCGTGAATGGTGGAATAGAAGCAGTTGAAGGGGTCATTTGGGTTGGTCCGCGTCGTGATCCGCACATCAAGACCGGAGCCAGAGCTGAACGGATGCACGGCCTTGTCTACCCGCCCGCGTTGCATATCGTACCCGAACGCCTTGGCCAGTTTGCGCGTCATTTTCATCTGAGCGGCCTCGTCGAAGGTGCCGGTCAGCTGGTGGGGGCGTTCCGCGTCCAGGACTGCCGCGCGAAGGCTCGCCAGCTCCGGACGCAATGCGCCAAACATGGCCTCAATCTCGGCACCCGTCGTACCGGGCTCATAGTCCTGCAACATTGCGTCATAAACATCACCACCGGCTGCCAGCGCTTGGCCTTCTTCCCGTTTCAACGCGATCACCTGCTCCAGCGTCGGGGCAAAGGCCACGAAGTCATCCGCCGCGCGCGCATCTGCCCAGATGCCTTGCGCCTCGGAGGTGAGCCGGGCAATTTTGGCAGCCAGCTTTGCCGGTACCTTTGACGTTCGTTCAAAGCTGCGCTTGATGTGCCTGACCTGTGCCAGCGCTTCGTTGTCCAGATCCGCGGTCTCAGCAGCCACCAGCCAATCCCCAACCCGAGGGTCCGTGCGACGCGCATGCAGAACCGTTTCAAGGGCCGCGACCTCGTGCCCACGCTGTGGTGCTGCCCCTTTCGGCATCATTGTTTCCTGGTCCCATTCGAGCCGTCCGGCAATTGAGGCAAGAGCCTGTGTGTCGCGCGCAAAGCTCAGCAGGTCATCATATGCAGTGCTCATCAGGAAACTCCCCTTACGGATGTGGCAATTGGATAGCCGCTAAGGAAGCGGGCACGCAGGATCAGAACCCAGACGATCACCGCCAAAGACTGATGGACAATGGCGATATGGGCTGGGGCTGCATAAAGAACGGTGATGATCCCGAGCAGGATCTGAAGGCTCATGGCACTCATCACGGCGTTGAACGCAAAACGCGTGCGCGGGTGGGCAGAATTCCTGCCGCGCAGCCAGACGACAATCGTAAAGACCAGCAATAGGTACCCGGTGACCCGGTGCATGAACTGAACAAGCCCCGGGCTTTCGAAGAAGTTGCGCCACATGGGCTCAAGGTTCAGCGCCGATGCAGGAAACCATGCTCCACCCATCATGGGCCAGTCGGTATAGCTGCGTCCTGCGTCGATGCCCGCAACCAGCCCGCCCAACAGGATCTGCAGGAAGGTAAAATGCAAAAGGCCAGTCGACAGCCCCCATTGCTTTGCCTCGCGGGCGCGCCGCGCTTGCAGCAGGTCGGGCGCTTTTCGGCCCAATTCCATGATGTACCAACTGATGAAACCAAGGATCACAAAGGCAAGACCCAGATGTGTAGCGAGCCGGTAGCTGGCAACGTCAGTCACCCCCTCGCCTTGCGTGACACCCGACGCCACCATCCACCATCCGATCGCCCCTTGTGCGCCGCCAAGCACACCGAGAAGCAAAATCTTGCTGTTCCATCCCGCAGGGATCTGCCTGCGGAGCGCGAAATACCCGAAACCAAGCGCCCAAACCACGCCAATGACGCGGCCTAATTGCCGGTGTCCCCATTCCCACCAATAGATGATCTTGAAGTCCGCCAGCTCCATCCACTGGTTTTGCACTCGGAATTCGTCAATCTGCTGATATTTCTCAAACTCTGACTGCCACTCAGCCGCGTTCATGGGGGGCAGAGCACCGGTAATCGGACGCCATTCTGTGATGCTGAGGCCGCTGTCCGTCAAACGTGTGAGACCCCCAACTGCAATCATGATGAAAACCAGCGCAAACAGGATCTGCAGCCAAACGCGTATTGCGCGACGTGCACCGCTGTTTTTGCGATCAATCAGACCAGGCTGGGCTGTCGGTTTCGCCGATTCCGGGCTGCCAACCTCTTCAAACAACTTGCGTTTGTTGCTCATCCGATATCCTCAGGTATTCAAGCCACGCGACCCTAGGCGCATGTGCCAGCAAGGTCCAGCGCGACAGCGCGTCGCGTGCCCCAGATTTCACTCATCTCTTCGACCAGTCCACCGCATGACCTGCCGCATCACACCGTGCATCATCTGAACATCGGCACGCGTCATGGGCATCCGGCTCCAGAAATTCCGCAGATTCAGACGCATCGACTCGGATTTATGCTGCGGGAAGAAGAATCCCATTTCATTCAGACGTTCTTCGTAATGGGACGCCAGATGTTCAATCTCTTGTTGTTCCGCCCAAACGGTACCCGCCATCTCGACACTCTCGGGGTCGATTTCACCCGTTGCACGCATCCATTCGTAGCCAACCAGAAGGACACATTGCGCCAGATTGAGCGACGGAAACGCAGGATTTACGGGGACCGATATGATCGCATTGGCGCATGCGATGTCGTCATTTTCCAAACCGGCTCTTTCAGGCCCAAACAGGACAGCGACGCGCTGACCTTCAGCGATCTTGAGCGCTGCTGCCTTCATCGCCTGTTCCGGGCTGAACAAGGGCTTGGTCAAATCCCGTGTGCGCGCGGTCGTTGCAAAAACGAACGAACAATCCTTGATCCCGTCTGCCAGATCCGGGCTGAGCCGGGCTTCGTCCAAAAGGCGCCCTGCACCGCTGGCCAGAGCAACTGCCGCTTGATTGGGCCAGCCATCCCGAGGGGCGACAACACGCATCCGGTCGAGCCCGAAATTCCACATCGCACGGGCTGAGGCACCGATGTTTTCGCCCATTTGCGGGCGCACCAGAACAATGGCCGGAGTCGTAGGATTTTCCACAGCGTCACTCATGCAGGCCTCTTACTGTCCTTCACTGACCTCTGCAACGGCAAGCGTGGGCAGGTTCAAGAAGCTCAGGTGTCGCAATTCCGTTTTCATTTCCCGACACTTGCGCTACTGCTGCCGATCAAAAGACCCGGAGGTTCCCGACGATGGATATGCCAGAAGCACCGCAGCTGTATCTTGTAACCCCATCCGACTTTGAATTGAGCAGCTTTCCAGACGTTCTTGCCCGGGTACTTGATACCCATGCCATCGCCTGTGTGCGGCTTGACCTCGCCACCCGCGAAGAGGATCGCCTAGCCCGCGCGGCGGACGCATTGCGCGAAGTGATCTATGCCCGCGATGTCGCGATGGTGATTACGGATCACACGGCACTTGCCGATCGTTTGGGCCTGGACGGCGTGCACCTGTCGGATTCCGCGCGCTCCGTCAGAACTGCCCGCAAGGCTTTAGGGCCCGACGCGATTATCGGCAGCTTTTGCGGAGCCTCCCGCCATGAAGGGATGTCCGCGGGCGAAGCCGGGGCGGACTACATCTGTTTTGGCCCGGTCACAGCGACCGATCTTGGGGATGGGCGCTATGCCGAACAGGACATTTTTGAATGGTGGTCCGAGATGATCGAAGTGCCGGTTGTGGCCGAAGGCGGCCTTGACGCCGCCAAGATCGCACAGCTGGCTCCTTTCACCGATTTCTTTGCCTTTGGCGAAGAAATCTGGAAATCGGATGATCCTGCAGCGCGCTTGGGGCAATTGATCGAAGCGATGGGTTAAGGCTCAGAAGAACACGCGCTCAACGCACCAATAAGCCCCTACCAGCGCAATGATCAAAGATCCGGGGATCGATACCGCCCGGAACATCACCGCATACGTCCCGACGGGCGCTTCCGCTTCTGACAATTCAGATCTTTGTGCCAGTTTCGTGCATCCGAAAAGCACGATGGCCGCAAGGGCGATCACGGTTAGTTGTCCCAGTTCCACGCCGACATTGAAACCGATGAGCGCGGGTATAAACTGCGCATCCGGCAATCCGAATTCACCCAGCACCGAGGCAAATCCAAGCCCGTGGAGGAGCCCAAAGCCGAATATGATGAACGGTCGCCAGCGCGTCAGTCCACGTTGGAAAAGGTTCTCAACGGCAACATAGACGATAGAGGCGGCAATGAGCGGCTCCACGATGCTGCCGGGGATATTGACCCACCCCAAGGCTCCCAACGCCAAAGTCACGGTATGTGCGAGCGTAAAGGCACTAACCTGCCACAAAAGCGGGCCCCAACGGGTGCTCAGGAAAAACAGACCCAGAACAAAGAGAATGTGATCGAGCCCTTTCGGCAGAATGTGATCGAAGCCGACGGGGATGTAACTCGCGAAGGCGGCGCCCGGGCTTTGCGCATCTCCGCCTGCGAGCGTGATTTCCGGACTTGTGTCGCCCCCGTTCAAATAGCCGGTGTAGGGAGCCTCCACCCCTTGCTGCCGGACGACCAATGCTCCCGCGCCTGCTGGCCAGTTGACGGTTACAGCCGTTGAACCATCAGGAAGTTGGCCCGTAAGAGAAAGTTCCGAAATGCGGGGCAGTTCGAAGTCTATGTCGTCAGGTATGGTCAGCGCGCTTTGGGTGAGCGTTACGGGACCACCGGCCTGCAACAACGGGTGTGCATTCCACACATCAACAAGCTCGCCAACACGCTGGGCAATCTCCGATCCCGGCAACGCCCGGAGCGCATCGTAGTCGTCCGATGCATCATCTGCATCCGTATCTTCAACGGCATCAAGGTCGATCCCGGCGAGAAATGCTTCGATGTTCACTCGCAAATCCAACTGGACCTCTCCGGTCTCGGAAACAGTCAGGTCCGCAATGGTGGGTACGACCTCATGGGCAAAACTGCGTTCGGCCACAAAGAACAGAAACAACGTTGACACCACAGTCAAAACACTCACCTTCAACAGCACAGGAAAAACGGGGGTCTTCATGGGGTTGATACGCCTCTTATTCATACTCATTAGTTTTGCGGGCCTGCCCGCGCTTGCTCATGAGTTTTGGATTGAACCGGAACAATATCAAGTTGAAACGGACAAACCACTGGTCGCAAGCCTTCGAAATGGTGAAAATTTCAAGGGAACGTCCCTGGGCTGGTTCGAAAATCGGTTTACCCGGTTTGAAATAGTCCTGGGCGACAAGATCGCGCCCGTTGACGGCAGGATGGGCGATACCCCTGCCCTGCAGACAACAGCACCCTCGGACGAAGGGCTGTTGGTGGTTTTGCACGAAACGGTACCGTCCAGACTGACCTACCGTGAATGGGAAAAGTTCCTCAAATTTGCCGCTCACAAAGACTTTCGCACCGCCGCCGACTTCCATGCCGAAATGGGCTGGCCGCAAGAAGGGTTTCGCGAAAGCTATACCCGCCACGCCAAGGCTCTGATCGCTGTGGGCGATGGTGCGGGGTCGGACCGCGCCTTTGGTTTGAGGACCGAGTTCGTAGCATTGACCAACCCATATGAACCAGGCTTCGATGGGGTTATGCGGGTGCAGGTCAATGACGACGGCACCCCCCGCGCCGACGCACAAGTCGAAGTCTTTGAGCGTACCCCGGACGGCGTCGTTGACGTAACTCTCCACCGGACGGACGCAAAGGGTCAGGTTGGAATCCCGGTCAATCCCGGATCGGAGTACTTATTCGACGCGGTTATCCTGCGCCCTAACCATGATGCGGGCAGTGAAGACAAGGCGCCCCTGTGGCTCACCTTCTGGGCGGCGTTAACCTTTGCCGTGCCAGCGCGGTAGCTCAGGTGAAACGGGCTTGATCCCCGCCTGCATCCCGGTCACAAGTCAGCCATGACACAAAACGCGGATATTCTTTGTATCGGATCGGTGCTGTGGGACGTGATCGGGCGTTCTGCCAGCGCCATGCGGCAGGGCTCTGACGTTCCGGGGCGCATCACGCGACTGCCTGGTGGTGTGGCGATGAATATTGCCATGACGCTTGCACGTTTTGGGCTGCACCCCGCACTGCTGACCGCCATCGGGCGCGATGCCGAAGGCGATGAGCTTGTGGCCGCCTGTTCGGAACGGGGTCTGATCACTGACCTGATCTATCGGTCAGAGGATTTGCCGACCGACCGCTACATGGCCGTCGAAGGCGCAAACGGGCTGATCGCCGCCATCGCCGATGCCCATTCTCTCGAAGCGGCGGGGGCCAAGATACTCGCCCCGCTTGAAGACGGACGCCTTGGAAGCGAAGACATGCCCTTTCCCGGCGCCATCGCTCTTGATGGCAATCTGACGCTTGGACTTTTGAGCCGCATTGCACAAAGTCCCTTGTTTGCAAATGCAGATTTGAGGGTTGCGCCAGCATCACCCGGTAAGGCGGAACGGTTGGCCCCCTTTATCTCTGCAGGACGCGGGACACTTTACGTCAATCTTGAAGAAGCCGGGTTGCTTTGTCAGCGAAAGTTCAACACCTCTCGGGACGCTGCGGTGGGCCTGCTTGAAAAAGGGGCCGCACGTGTGTTGGTGACGGATGGGGGGTCGGATGCGACTGACGGCCGCGCCGACGGTGTCCTGTCCCAAACACCGCCCCAGGTGCTTGTTACCCGCGTGACCGGGGCCGGTGACACCTTCATGGCAGCACATATCGCCTCAGAGGCGGGTGGAATGGGTCCGGGCGACGCTCTGGATGCCGCATTGAAAGCCGCCGCAACATATGTTTCGGGAGAAACACCACTATGACCGATCTACCGATGATCCATTCTGCCGAGGTGGCTGCCGCCAAAGCGGCTGGTCGTCCCATCGTCGCCCTTGAAAGCACGATCATCACCCATGGCATGCCCTATCCGCAAAACATCGAGGTGGCTCGACAGGTCGAAGATGATCTGCGGGTCTTGGGCGTCACGCCTGCGACAATTGCGGTGATGGATGGCACGCTGCACATTGGGTTGGAGCAGGATCAGCTTGAGGTATTGGCCCAGGCAAAAGGTGTGGCGAAGCTTTCCCGCGCGGATATGGCCGCCTGCATGGCCACAAACGGGACCGGGGCCACAACGGTTGCTGCGACCGTGATCGCGGCCCACCTGGCAGGAATTTCGGTTTTTGCGACCGGTGGTATTGGCGGCGTCCATCGTGGGGCAGAAAACAGTTTCGACATTTCAGCGGATCTGATGGAGCTTGCACAGACCCCCGTAACGGTTGTCGCAGCGGGCGCGAAGGCAATCCTTGATGTGGAAAAAACGCTTGAAGTCCTGGAGACGCAAGGCGTGCCGGTCATCGCCTATGGTCAGAATAAATTTCCGGCGTTCTGGAGCGCTTCGTCGCCATTTAATGCACCGCTGCGCATGGATACTGCCGCCGACATTGCCAAGGCCCATAGCATGCGCGCGCGGCTTGGATTGCCCGGAGGGCAATTGGTTGCAAACCCAATCCCTACTGAGGATCAAATCCCCGCAGAGACCCTCGCCCCGATCATCGCACAGGCGCAAGCTGACGCGGATGCGCATGGCATCAAGGGTAAGGCCGTAACGCCTTATTTGCTGCAACGTATTTTTGAACTGACAGAGGGTCGGTCGCTTACCGCAAATATTGCATTGGTTCGAAACAATGCCCGTTTGGCTGGCGCAATTGCCAAGGCATTGAGCGGCAACTCCCGCTAGGCGAGAATGTTGGCGGCTCATACCCATCAAGCCATTGTAGTGCGTAGTCAAACCTCTTACTTACGCGTAGCGCGCAGTTTAGACGGACAGTAAATGAACACCCCTTTCGACCCCGAGTCACATCCTCCAAAAAGAAGTCTCTTTACCAGACTACGCGCCAATTTTCTGACTGGGCTTGTTGTGATCGCGCCGGTTGGGCTCACGATTTGGCTGATCTGGTCCGTTGTGGGGTGGATTGACGGGTTCGTGCTGCCGTTGGTTCCAAACAGATATCAACCCGATCATGTGTTGCAAAACCTGCTGGGGCTTGATCCGTCTGTGCAGATCAACGTGCGCGGGATCGGCGTCGTCATTTTCCTGATTTTCACTGTGATCGTCGGATGGATGGCCAAAGGGTTGATCGGGCGTTCCATGATCACTTTCGCTGAAGGTCTGGTGGAACGAACGCCTGTTGTCCGTTCGATCTATTCCGGCATCAAACAAATCTCGGAAACCGTCTTTGCACAATCTGAGCGGTCCTTTGAGAAGGCATGTATCATCGAATATCCTCGCAAGGGGATCTGGGCCATTGGCTTCATCTCGACCAACACCAAGGGCGAGATTGCGCAACGCGGCCACGACGGAAAACCGATGCTGAGCATTTTCCTGCCCACCACGCCAAACCCGACATCGGGCTTTCTGCTGTTTGTGCCCGAAGAGGACGTAACGATCCTTGATATGACCGTCGAAGAGGCTGCCAAACTGGTGATTTCTGCCGGGCTTGTCTATCCGAACGGCAAGGACGATCCGGAAGAAATAATCACCAAGTAATTATTGGAACATCTCAACCAGATCGGCCGAACTGCGCTCGTTGATGTCCTGCTTGTGTGCGCTCAGAAAATCATCCGCCGCCTTTTGACCCGCTGCTTTCAGACGTGCCAGCGTGTATGGCGTTGGGATCAGCTTTGTCGCTACGGAAAGCTCGTTCATCAGTGCGTCATCCGCGATCATGTGGACCAGCACGCGGCGCATCTCGCCTTTCTGGATTTTGCCCTCACGGATAAGACGTTGCACAAATTCGATCGCACGCAACTCACGCAGCAATGATGAGTTGAAACTGATTTCATTGATACGGTTCTGAATCGCTTGCGCCGTGCGTGGTGTTTCATGCCGGTCCAGTGGGTTGATGTTCACCACAACGATATCTTCGGGCAACGGATCATTGAACAACGGGAAAAGCGCCGGGTTCCCGGTATAGCCTCCATCCCAGTAATCCTCCGTCAGACCACTCTCCGGATCGGTGACGGGCACCGCTTGAAAGATCGTCGGCAAACAGGCTGACGCCAAAATGGCATCCGTTGAAATCTCGCTGTCCTTGAAGACACGCACTTTGCCGCTGCGCACTTTTGTTGCGCAAACGAAAAGACAAGGCCCATCCGCACCCTCCGCACAGACGTTGTCAAAATTGAACTGTTCGACAATCGGCCGGATCGGATTGGTATAGAAAGGCCCGTAGGAATACGGCGAGAACACCCGAGACCAACTGTCAGCAGCCAGAAAGGGCCAGGAAAACTCAAGCGCTTTTGAGAAACCTGATAGTGAGAACGGTGTCATCCATTCCGGGATCTTCATGTCAGGTCGTGCGCCGACCTCTTCCCACAACCAGTCCAGACGCGCCCGCGCGCCCTCTTTGCCGCCTTCGATCATGCCCGCCTTCAACGCAGCGCCGTTGAGCGCTCCGGCGCTTGTTCCTGAGATCGCCGCAATATCGAGATCATCCTCACTGAGCAGCCGGTCCAAAACCCCCCAGGTAAACGCCCCATGCGCGCCGCCGCCCTGTAATGCCAGATTGATCCGCTTTGTACCGGCCATTGTCCCATATCCCTGTTTTCAGACCATCACTGGTCAGTTGATCCGCATTCGATTTGAAAACTAAACCCTTGGGGGCAGGAAATCGTTACAGCGCCGTCCAGCCACCATCCACACTGATGGTTGTTCCCGTGATCTGGGCCGCCGCATCCGAACAAAGAAACACCGTGGTGCCTCCCAGCTGTTCGACGGTCGCGAACTCCTTGGAGGGCTGGCGTTCCAGAATGACTTTCTTTTTCACTTCTTCTTCTGACATATCATATTTCTTGGCGGTATCGGGAATCTGCGCTTCCACAAGCGGCGTCAGCACGTATCCCGGGCAGATTGCGTTGGCGGTAATCGGTTCCTGTGCGGTTTCCAGCGCGACTGTCTTCGTCATCCCCACAATCCCATGTTTTGCCGCGATATACGCCGATTTGAAGGGGGATGCTGTCAGACCATGAGCGGACGCAATATTGATCACCCGCCCCCAACCCGCAGCACGCATCATCGGAAGGGCCGCAGCAGTGGTATGGAATGCCGAGTTCATGTTGATCGCAATGATCGCGTCCCATTTCTCGATCGGGAATTCATCTATCGGTGCGACGTGCTGTATTCCCGCATTGTTGATGAGGATATCGCAGATCCCTGCTTTTTCCACCAATGCCCGGCACTGGTCACCCTTCGACATATCCGCCTGAATATACCGCGCGGTTACGCCCGTTTCGGTCGAGATTTGCGCTGCCAGCGCGTGGTCCTCGTCCTTATCCGTGAAGGAATTGAGCACGACATCCGCCCCTGCACGCGCCAGTTCCCAAGCAATGCCAAGGCCGATGCCGGAATTCGAACCGGTGATAACGGCGGTCTTACCGGACAGAGAGACTTCAAAACTCATCGCAGATTCCTTTGGTTGTCGCTTATGCTGCATTGCGCGCATCATGCCGTGCTGCAACCGCAAAGAAAACGGCAAAATGGCGGTCGGGCTTTTTCCAAGTTTGGGCCGGAACTCCCCGGAACCGAATTTGATTGTCTGGAAACGTGCTGAACAAAAAAAACGCCTGCACAAGGCAGGCGTTAAGTTATTGAGGCAGGTTTCATACAGGCAAGAAACCTATCGAGCAGTGCCCTCTTTATAAGCAATCTGCCGCGCAGAGTCCAAGCTAAAAGTTTGATAAGACGGAAATACCCCGGTAGGCTCAGCCTCAATAAAACAAGGGCAGAGGGTGATTGTCTCCAAAATGGGTACTGTTTTTTTCCACAGGTATTTCAAGAAATTCGCCGTCTGCGGAGCGATTCTCTGTGCCGGATTTGCGCAGGCCGAGCCGATGCACGGGATATCTATGTATGGCGAACCTGCTCTTCCACCGGATTTTGTGTCTCGACCGTATGTGCGCGCAGATGCACCCAAAGGCGGCAGTATCACGTTGGGCAATACGGGCGGTTTCGACAGCCTCAACCCTTACGTGCGCAAAGGCACCGTCCCTTGGCAGTTGAGATTTTTTACCCATGAAGCGCTTATGGGGCGCTCCTGGGATGAACCTTTCACGCTTTATGGGGTTTTGGCCGAATCGGTCGAGGTTCCGGGTGATCGCGCCTGGGTTGAGTTCACTTTGCGTGAGGGTGTTCGTTTTTCGGACGGAACTCCCGTAACAGTTGAAGATGTTATCTTTTCCTACGAGTTACTTGGGACAGAGGGGCATCCTCGGTACCTGAGCCTCTACAACCAAATAGAGAGTATTGAGCAGTCCGGTCCGCGCTCCATCCGGATCACTTTCAATGCCGAAAACCGGGAATTGGCGTTGCTGGCAGGCATGCGCCCGATCCTCAGCAAGGCGCAATGGGAGGGCAAGGACTTTGCCAACGCGGCGCTGGAGGAAATCCCCATCGGGTCAGGCCCTTACGTCGTCAGCGGATACGAGGCGGGACGTTTTGTGCAGCTGAGCCGCAATCCTGACTATTGGGGCGAGAACTTGCCGTTTCGGCGTGGCACCAACAACTTCGATCAGATCAAGCTCGACTTCTATGGGGACGCAACGGTTCTGTTCGAAGCCTTCAAAGCCGGTGACATCTCCGCTTTGCGCGAGTTCAACGCGGAGAAATGGGCCACCCAATATGACTTTCCCGCCATTGAGCGAGGCGAGGTGGTGAAATCGGAAATACCGCATGGAATACCATCGGGTATGACAGGCTTCGTGATGAACACGCGGAAAGCGCCTTTTGATGATTGGCGTGTGCGAGAGGCCATGATCCTGGCGTTCAACTTCGAATACATAAACGATACGCTGACCGGCGGCGCGCAACCCCGGATCACCTCTTACTTTTCTAATTCACAACTCGCCTTTCAGCCTGGCCCTGCCGAGGGTGACGTAAAGGCGCTTCTGGAGCCTTTCGCATCCGACTTGCCGCCGGACACACTCGATGGATACGAGTTACCGCAAACTGATGGCAGCCTGCGAAATCGACGGGGCATCCGGCAGGCGATGGCGCTTTTGCAGGACGCAGGCTGGAATACAGATGGAAGCGGCATGATGCGGGATGCGGAGGGCAATGCGCTGTCGTTCACAATCCTGCTGGCGCAGGACAGCAGCGAAAACAAGGCAATCGCCGACATCTACGTTGCCGCATTGGAGCGGCTGGGGATTGATGTGGCAATCGAGACGACTGACAGCGCACAATACGTAGAACGCACGAATGCATTTGATTTTGACATGACCTATTATCGCCGGGCGCTTTCCTTGTCACCGGGGAATGAACAGCGTTTCTATTGGGGGTCTGATGCCGCTGATCAGGAGGGTTCACGCAACTTGATGGGCGTCCGGTCAACCGCTGTCGACGGAATGATTGACGCCATGCTGTCAGCCGAGACGCAGGAAGAGTTTGTTGCCGCCATTCGCGCGCTAGATCGCGTTCTGACCGCCGGACGTTATGTGGTTCCGTTCTGGCAATTTACCACGGGGCGCATTGCGCACGAGGCCAGTATGAAATTCCCGGATCAACTTCCGATTTATGGAGACGGGCCGAATTTCATGCCGGAGCTTTGGTGGTACGACCCGTCCTGAGGTCGCCACGTTAAACCAGCGATGTCACCCATAGAATATTTGCGTCCTCGGCACTGACCGACATCACATTATGTCCCATGGTGGCGTCGTAATAGGCACTGTCGCCCCGCCGCATCTCAATCGGTTCGTAGAATTCCGTGTAGAGCCTGATAACGCCCGTCAACACATACAGGAACTCTTCGCCATCGTGGCGTACCCAGCCGTCAAATTCGGACATGTCTCTGGCGCGGACCCGGGCGCGGTAGGGCAGCATGCGCTTCTTCGTCAATGTATCTGCCAGAAGTTCATGCTCGTAGGTGACAGTGGCCTGGGCTGATCCCTGCCCTGATTTGGTCACAGCCAGGCGGCCGTTTATCTTTTCTGCCTGAGGTGGTGTGAAAAGTTGCGGAATCGAGATATCCAGACCGACCGCAAGTTTCTTTAAGGCGTCATATGTCGGTGACATCTGCCCGTTTTCGATCTTACTCAGCGTCGACCGGGCTAAACCTGCTTGCGTTGCCGCCTGCTCAAGCGTCCAGTCGCGCGCCTTGCGCAACTCGCGTACACGCACGCCAAGATCAAGCGGAGCAACCTCTTCGTTGCTGCCACCCTCGCGGGCAATTCGGATCAGTGTTTTAGGGTCGGATTGGCTCATACGCTAGTTTTAGGCGCTTGGGCAGTGGCTTGCAACGCTGCGCAGCGCAAGCTAGCACGCATTCATGCTCTCGGTATTCGATAAAGGCCCGTTTCCGCCCTGCCCTGGCCCCTTCAATATGGCGGCTCATGTCCTTGCAGCAGGTCTCAGGTCTCCAAAGAAAGAAGCACTGTTGATCGTTTCGCCGGGTTCAGCCACCACATGGAGTTTTGCAGAGTTACGAAGTGCCGTGCTCGGCACCGCCACGGGATTGCTGGATTGCGGGCTAGCTCCCGGGGAAATCGTGCTGATGAGGCTTGGCAACACGGTAGATTTTCCAATTGCCTACCTCGGCGCGCTCGCGGCGGGGCTGGTCCCTGTACCGACCTCCTCCGCGCTGACTGAGCCTGAAACCGCCTTCATCATCGAAACCGTCTCACCAGCCGCCGTCTTGCGCGCGGCAGACATCTCCTGCCCCGATTTCCCCAGGACGATCGAACTTGATACGTTACGTGGGTTCAGAGTGCTGCCACCGGCCTCTTTCGATATGGGTGACCCTGATCGCTTGGGATACATCATCTTCACCTCCGGCACGGCGGGAAAGCCACGCGCAGTTGCACATGCCCATCGGGCGATTTGGGCCCGTCAGATGATGTTCAACGATTGGTACGGGTTATGCGCTGAGGACCGGATGTTGCACGCTGGCGCTTTCAACTGGACCTATACAATGGGCACTGGATTGATGGACCCTTGGACCGTCAGCGCTACCGCGATCATCCCCGAACCAGGCGTCCGTTCAGAGCACCTCCCTGCGCTATTGGCGGAACATGAGGCAACGATATTTGCAGCAGCCCCAGGAGTTTACCGTCAGATACTCAACCATCACGAAAAACTAAAGCTTCCTCGGTTACGGCACGGATTGAGTGCGGGCGAAAAGCTGCCCACCGCTACAGCCGCGCGCTGGTACAACGCGACGGGTCGCCATATCTTCGAAGCCTTTGGCATGTCCGAATGTTCTACTTTCATATCGCAGCCTCCAAAAGGAATGCCTGACGCAACATCGCTTGGAAGACCCCAGCAAGGAAGACGTATCGCGATCTTGAAAGACGGCGTTCCAGTCCCGGTCGGCACCGAGGGCACGATTGCCATTGATAGACGCGATCCCGGTCTCATGTTGGAGTACCTGAATGCACCAGAAGCAACGGAAGCGAGACTATGTGGTGACTGGTTTCTGACCGGCGATCAGGCGATCATGCAGTCCGATGGCGCGATTACCTACATGGGGCGGGATGACGATATGATGAACGCAGGAGGATACCGCGTCTCGCCTGTTGAGGTGGAAACCGCATTGGCAGGCTTCCCCGGCATTAGGGCTGTGGCAGCCGCCGCCCTGATGGTCAAGGAGGATGCCGAAGTCATCGCCGCCTTTTATACAGGCCCTGCCGCACTGGACGAACAGGAACTGCGTACCTATGTTTCCCAAACACTTGCGCGCTACAAACAACCGCGACTTTTTTTTAACGTGCCAGAGCTGCCCGTAGGCGCAAATGGCAAAATACTGCGGCGCGTGTTGCGTTCGCGCTTCGAAAGGCCTCAATGACCAATACCATCAAGCTCGACATTTTGTCCGATCCGATTTGCCCTTGGTGCTACATCGGCAAAGCGCACCTGGATCAGGTGTTGGCGGAAATTCCGGATCACCCGTTCGTCATTGAATGGCACCCTTTTCAACTCAATCCGGACATGCCGCCTGAAGGTATGGACCGCCGCAGTTACCTCGAAGGCAAATTTGGTGGGCAGGAAGGGGCCGCGCGCGCTTATGCTCCGGTTGTTGAGCATGCAGAATCGGCAGGCCTGACAATCAACCTGGAGCAGATGAAACGCACCCCGAATACACTCGACGCGCACCGCCTGATCCATTGGGCTGGGATCGAAGGTCGGCAGACGGCGGCAGTATCGGCGCTCTTTAAAGCGTATTTTGTAGACGGGCGCGATATCGGTGATCTGGAGGTGCTCGCGGATATCGCTGACGCGATAGAGATGGACGCCGCTGTTGTGACCAAGCTATTGAAATCAGATGCGGATCAGCAAGAAGTCAAAGACCGGGACGCGCATAGTCGCGAGATGGGGGTGAATTCGGTACCAACGTTTATCGTGGCAGGCAAACATGCCGTACCCGGTGCGCAGCCGCCCGAGTTATGGCGTAAGGTGATCGATGAACTCTCCACAGATGCATAGGTCCTATGTGCACCAAAGCACGTAGGTTTGAACGAAGTACTGATTGAACGCTTTGCAACTCTGGGTTATCTCTGACGCTAAGCAGCGCCAATCAGCGTTTTGGCGTCAGAATACAAGGCAGGACACTTGACCACATCGCACAGCGCCTTCCCGATGGGTCGGGCAGAATTTATTGCCTTGATGGCAATGATGTTTGCGACCATCGCGTTCTCAATCGACGCGATGTTGCCTGCACTGCCCGATATCACATCGCAGCTGACACCTGATCAGCCAACCCATGCGCCGTGGATTCTGACATCTTTTGTTCTTGGCATGGGGTTGGGGACATTTGTTGCGGGTCCGCTTTCAGATGCTTTCGGGCGCCGCAGTATCATGTTTTGTGGTGCAGGCCTGTATATCGGTTCTGCCGCTGTTGCCTGGGCAAGCCAGTCCCTCGAATTGATGCTGATCGCCCGGGTCTTTCAAGGTGTAGGAGCGGCAGGGCCACGGGTCGTGTGTATTGCGATCATCCGGGATCTGTTCACGGGTCGCGAAATGGCGCGTATACTTTCCTTTGTGATGATCATATTCACAATTGTCCCTGCTTTTGCACCCGCCATGGGTGTGGTGATCATTCATTTTGCGGGATGGCGCAGTATTTTCCTTGCCTTCATTACATTCTCGCTGATCTCGGCGCTTTGGCTCGGCATGCGATTGCCAGAAACACTGCCCGTCGAAAACAGACGCCCGTTGAAAATGCCTCTTATCTTTGATGCAGTGCGTCAGATGCTGCAACATCCTGTCGTGCGCATTTCGATCCTTGTGCAAACACTGGCGATGGCGATCCTCTTTTCCTTGCTGGTCCTGATCCAGCCGGTGTATCAGCATGTCTTTGACAAGCTGGACACCTTCCCGTTCTGGTTCGGAGCGATCGCTCTGTCCTCGGCGTTGTCAAGTTTTCTTAATGCCATGCTCGTTGTGCGGTTTGGCATGCGGCGGCTTGTGACCATCGCGCTTGCACTGCAGATCCTGTTTTCGGGCGTTATGCTTTTGATGATGGATGATCTGACGCAGCCCCGCTTTGCCTTTTTTGCGGTTTGGCAGGCGTTCGTGTTCTTTCAGGCAGGCCTGACAATCGGCAACCTGAATGCAATTGCGATGGAGCCTATGGGGCACATTGCAGGGATGGCGGCGAGCGTGATTGGATCTATTTCAACGGTTCTGGCGGCGGTCATTGCCTCCCCAGTCGGGTTGCTGTTTGACGGAACGGTCAAACCAATGATCGGCACGGTCTTCGTTTTGGCCTGTGTCGCCTTTGCGCTCATGCTGCGCATGGGGCGGATCGAAGCCCGCCAACCGGCAGAATAGCTTAGCCGGCTTTAGCCTTTTTGCGTTTCTTTTCGGCGACGACTTTTTCGGCGAGATCGCGCGCGATGGCGAAGGCGCCTTTTATCTTGTCCGCATCTGCCTTCCAGTCGCGCCGCACTACGATCTTGTTGTCCTTGACCTTGGCCAATCCGCGCTGATCCTGAATGAATTCGACAAGCCCCTGCGGAGAAGCGAATTTGTCATTGTGGAATTGAATGGTCGCGCCTTTGGGGCCGCCGTCCAGCTTTGCGATGCCAGCCCGTTTGCACATCGCCTTGATGCGGACAACCAGCATGAGTGTGTTCACTTCACGGGGCAGTTTTCCAAACCGGTCGATGAGTTCGGCTGCAAACCCTTCCAACTCGACCTTCGAGGTCAAGCTGCTCAACCGGCGATAAAGGCCCAGCCGCACATCGAGGTCAGGCACATAGTCCTCAGGGATCAACACCGGAACGCCGAGGTTGATTTGCGGCGCCCATTGGTCGTCTGCCTCTGACAGCCCTTCCATCTCACCCGCGCGGATCTTAGCAATCGCCTCCTCCAGCATGGACTGGTAAAGCTCAAATCCCACGTCCCGCATCTGGCCCGATTGCTCTTCGCCAAGCAGGTTTCCCGCCCCGCGAATGTCGAGGTCCTGCGAGGCGAGCGTGAACCCGGCCCCCAGGGTATCAAGGCTCGACAGCACCCGCAGGCGCTTTTCTGCAGTTGCGGTCAGCCGAGCGCGCGGCTTCGTCGTCAAATAGGCGTAGGCGCGGGTTTTAGACCGCCCGACCCGTCCCCGGATCTGGTAAAGCTGCGCCAGCCCGAACATATCAGCGCGGTGCACTACCATCGTGTTCGCGGTGGGGATATCAAGGCCAGACTCGACAATGGTTGTGGCCAGCAGCACGTCGTACTTGCCGTCGTAGAAAGCATTCATCCGGTCATCCAGCTCGCCGGCGGCCATCTGGCCGTGGGCGACGACATACGAAAGCTCTGGCAGTTGCTCTTTCAGGAATTCTTCGATCTCGGGAAGATCGGAAATCCGCGGCACCACATAAAACGATTGGCCACCCCGGTAATGTTCGCGCAACAGCGCCTCGCGCAATGTGACGGTGTCAAATTCACTCACGTAGGTCCGGATCGCAAGGCGGTCGACCGGGGGCGTTCCGATGATGCTGAGATCACGCACACCGGTCAGGCTCAGTTGCAGGGTTCGAGGGATCGGGGTTGCGGTCAGGGTGAGCACATGAACGTCTGAGCGTAGCTGTTTGAGGCGTTCCTTATGGGCCACGCCAAAGTGCTGTTCTTCGTCAATGACCAGCAAGCCGAGATTCTGAAACCGAATACCTTTGGCAAGCAGGGCGTGTGTGCCGATCACAATGTCAACGGTGCCACGTGACATGCCCTCGCGGGTCGTGTTGGCCTCCTTGCTTGAGACAAACCGGCTGAGCTGTCGGACGTTAATCGGAAAACCCCGAAAGCGATCGGCGAAGCTGTTGTAGTGCTGGCGTGCAAGCAAGGTCGTTGGGGCAATGACTGCGACCTGCACACCGGACATGGCGGCAACAAAAGCCGCGCGCATGGCCACTTCCGTTTTGCCAAAGCCCACATCGCCGCACACCAGCCGGTCCATCGGTTGTCCGGACGTCAGATCATCGATCACGTCACCAATGGCGCGCAGTTGATCATCGGTCTCCTGATAGGGAAAGCGGGCCGAGAATGCATCCCACATGCCTGGGGGTGGCTCCAGCACTGGCGCTTTGCGCAATGCGCGCTCTGCCGCGATACGGATCAAGCGATCAGCCATCTCGCGGATGCGTTCTTTAAGTCGAGACTTCTTAGCTTGCCAAGCCCCGCCGCCCAGCCTGTCCAGCAACCCTTCTTCGTGACCGTATTTTGAAAGAAGTTCGATATTCTCTACCGGCAGATAAAGCTTTGATCCTTCGGCATATTCCAGCAACAAGCATTCATGCGCCGCCCCGGCGGCCGTGATCACCTCCAGCCCCTTGTAACGACCGATACCATGATCCACATGCACGATAAGATCGCCCGGCGTCAGCGATTGAGTTTCCGTGAGGAAATTCTCGGCCCGCCGTTTCTTGCGTGTGGTGCGGATCAACCGATCGCCCAGGACATCCTGTTCGGAAATAACGGTCAGGCCTGGCGCTTCGAACCCGTGTTCAAGCGCCCAGACGGTCAGATAAAGCCCGTTCTTACCAATTCGGGACGCATCTGAAATCGGGATCGCCTCACCGACGCCTTCATCTTCGATCAACCCCATTAGGCGCTCGCGCGCGCCTTCGGAGTAACTTGCAACGACGACGGTACCGCCTTGCAATTTTGCCTTAATATGATCCGCTAACGCACCAAAAAGACTTAACGATTCCTGCTGGCGTTCTGGCGCGAAGTTTCGACCCACGCGCGCACTCGCCTCAATCACGTTAAGCCCGGTCGGTTGGGGCAGTGGCGCAAGCTGCAGCACCCGCCTTCCGCTCAGCTGGTCCTGCCATCCGGCAGCGTCAAGATACAGCCCGTCCGGGGGGCACGGTTTGTACACGCTGTCCATCTTGGACCGGTGCGCCATCGCAAGGCGCCGTGTCTCGTATTGGTCCGCTATGCTATCCCAGCGCGAAGCCCGTGCGGCCTCGATCTGGTCATCGAGCGAAATACTGGCGCCCGGCAAATACTCAAAAAGCGTCTCCAGACCATCATGAAAGAACGGCAACCAGTGTTCGGCACCCTGATGCTTTCGCCCTGCGCTCACAGCCTCGTAGAGGGGATCATCGGTTCCGGCAGCACCGAATTCGATCCGATAGTTCTGACGAAATCGCGTTATCGCAGCATCATCAAGGATGATCTCGGAGACGGGCGCCAGTTCAATGACATCCAGTTTTTCGGTCGTCCGTTGTGTTGCAGCATCAAACCGCCGCGCGCCGTCGAGCACATCCCCGAAAAGATCAAGCCGCACTGGCCCGAGATCGCCTGGCGGGTATATGTCGATGATCCCTCCCCGCACTGCGTAATCCCCGGGTTCGGTCACAGTCGGGCTTTGTACAAAGCCCATACGCACGAGAAACTCACGCAGACCCTTCTCGTCAATTCGGCTGCCGACCCTCGCACTGAACGCAGCGTCCTTCAGTACGCTGCGTGCGGGAATTTTCTGTGTGGCGGCGTTCAGCGTGGTGAGCAGAATGAACTGCTCAGGCATGCCGTGAATCAGACCTGCCAAAGTCGCCATGCGACGGGCAGAAATGTCCGCGTTGGGTGAGACACGGTCATAGGGCAGACAATCCCAACCCGGGAACACCACGACAGGCATGGCAGGCGCAAAAAATCGAAGTGATGCCTGAACCGCTGCCAGTCTTTTGTCATCGCGTGCGATGTGCAGCACCGGGCCGGCTTGTTTTTTGACCTCGTCGAGCAAAACCCGCGCGTCAAAGCCTTCGGGTACGCCAGAGACAGTGATATGGGCTGCGTGCGTCATGGGCTGCTTCAATTGGGCCTCAGGCCCCAAGTGTCAACCGCCCAAGGGACCGATTGAGAGGTTTTGGTACATTCCCCAAAGTGCTGTCACAAAGATCGACACCACGCCGGTCATCTGGACATACAGCCTGTGCCGGGTCAGGCGTTTGCGCAGATGTTCACCACTGGCGCTTTCCTGATGAATAAGATTGGCTGTCGAAAGCGACAACAGGCCAACAATCGACATCGGAAAACCAAGTAAAAACAAGGCCTGGGCAATTTCCAGACTATACAGAAACCCCAGAATGAGCAGCCCAGTCAGCAGAAAACAGGCCAGACCAAGGATCCATAATCCGGACACGCGCGCAATAAAGAGCAATCGGTTGGTATTGATCCGCACCAGGTCTTCGAGGTCCTGCTCGGTCTGGCCGCCGTTGCGGCGGGCCCGCAAGACCATATCGTAGGGAACGCCCAAAACCCAATGGCTTGCGGTGGACCACATCACGGCCAAAGCAATCCAGAACCAGAGGTTCGAAAAGGACCGCATGTCGATGAGTTCGAATATACTGCTGTAGAGATCCACGGCACGGACTTTATTGTTTACCTGTCGGTTCTCTTAGCGAGCGAATGCGGCAATTCCTAGCCTTGGCTTGCGGAAAATTCCATGCCAAGCATGAAGTGTAACTCAAAATGGACAGGCACCCGATGCGACCTACACAAGGCCCCTTCCCTGCGACCCGTTTACGCCGTCTGCGGCAGAGCCCACCGGTACGCGCGTTGACACGGCAAAACACTTTGACCGTGGATGATTTTATCTGGCCGGTCTTTGTGCGTGCGGGTGAAGGCATCGAGGAGCCCATCCCATCCATGCCGGGCGTTTTTCGCCGCTCCGTGGATAAAATCGTCGACGCGGCCAAGGAGGCAGCCGATCTCGGCATCCCGGCGATCTGTATCTTTCCCTATACCGGGCTGGAAGAAAGGACCGAGGATTGCGCCGGGGCCTGGGATCCCAAAAATCATGCGAACCGCGCCATTCGTGCAATAAAAAAAGAGGTGCCTGGAATAGCGGTGATGACCGACGTGGCGCTCGACACCTACAACATCAATGGTCACGACGGTTTTGTCGAAAATGGCGAGATCGTGAATGATCGCACGGTTGAGGCGCTCGTGAAGATGACGCTGGCACAGGCCGATGCAGGAGCTGACATCATTGGACCGTCGGACATGATGGATGGGCGTATCGGTGCCATGCGACAGGCACTTGAAGCTGCGGGACATCAGAACGTGATGATTCTCAGCTATTCCGCGAAATATGCGTCGGCCTTTTACGGGCCATTCCGCGATGCGGTTGGTGCGTCGGGGGCGTTGACCGGTGACAAGAAAACCTACCAAATGGATCCGGCAAATTCTGATGAAGCGCTGCGCCTGATTGAGCGAGATTTGCGCGAAGGCGCTGACATGGTGATGGTAAAACCTGGACTGCCGTACCTTGATATCTGCAGGCGCGTCAAAGACACCTTTGGCGCCCCGACCTACGCTTATCAGGTCTCCGGAGAATACGCGATGATACAAGGGGCATCGGCGAACGGCTGGATCGATGGCGACAAGGTGATGATGGAGAGTTTGATGGCTTTCAAACGCGCAGGGTGTGACGGGATACTGACCTACTTCGCTCCGGCAGCGGCGCGCATGCTGATAGGTTAGCGATTTCATGCTGAGGGACGTGCTTTGGCGTGACTTTGACCACCGATCAGCGTAAACTTGCCCACAAGTCGGATTAACCGGCAACAGAGCAACAAAATACAGGCAATTAAATGAAACGTTCAGAAATTTCGCGACGGGGGTTCACCCTTGGCGTTCTCGCAGGCACATCTGTACTGGCCGCTTGCGGCAACGGGGTTGGCAATTCAAATGCAGATGTCCTTGATGCGCGCGTGGATGCGACAGTAGCTGAGATGTACCGGCTATACCCCAACACCAAAGATCTGGCAGACAAAGCCAGCGGTATGTTGATCATGCCCGTTGTGACCGAGGCGGGTTTCGGGTTTGGCGGTGCTTACGGTCAGGGCGCCCTGCGCATCCAAGGCGCTACTGTCGATTACTACTCGCTGACCGAAGGGTCCTGGGGTCTGCAAATCGGCGCTCAACAATATTCACACGTGCTGTTCTTCATGACCGACGCCGCACTTACCAATTTCCGCCAATCCCCGGGCTGGGCGGTTGGCGCGGACATCAAATACGTGATTTCGGACATTGGCGAGGGGGCGGCAGCGAGCTCGACAACGGCATTGAGCCCGGTTCTGGCCGCCGTCTTCAACCGGGGTGGTCTCTTTGCCGGTGCGGCGCTCGAAGGCAACAAATATAACCGTATTATCCCCTGATCGCTTCAATGAGGGGCGCCGATGATCGCGCCCGTCAGTTTTGTCAGAGCGCTTGCAGTCTTTTGAAGAGGCTTGATGTGTCCCAGCGCCCGCCGCCCATTTTTTGAACATCCTTGTAAAACTGGTCCACCAGCGCTGTCACGGGCAAGCTGGCCCCGGTCTCATCCGCCGTGGACAGGCAGATCGCCAAATCCTTGCGCATCCAGTCCGTCGCAAACCCATGTTCGAAATGATCGTCGAGCATGGTCTCATACCGATTTGACATTTGCCAGCTACCCGCCGCGCCTTGGCTGATGACTTCGACAACTGCACGACCATCCAGCCCAGCCTTGTCAGCGAAATGCAGAGCTTCGCTCAATCCCTGCACCAACCCGGCAATCGCGATCTGGTTGCACATCTTTGTCATCTGGCCCGCGCCACTCTCGCCGATGCGCCGACAAATCTTGGAATAAACCTCCATGATCGGGAGAGCACGGTCATATGCGCCCTGATCCCCGCCGCACATGATGGAAAGAACGCCATTCTCCGCGCCTGCCTGGCCACCTGAAATCGGGGCATCCACAAAACTGATCTGGCGCGCATTGGCCGCGGCGTAAAGCTCGCGTGTGACCGCAGCGGACACCGTCGTGTGATCCACAAAAACCGAGCCTGGCTGCATGCCTGCAAAAGCGCCCTCTTCGCCCAGACAGACGGAACGCAAGTCGTCGTCATTGCCGACACATGCCATGACAAAATCAGCCCCCTCGGCCGCTTTGGCCGGTGTGATCGCCATGTCTCCGCCGTGAGAACTGGCCCAGTCTTCAGCTTTCCTACTTGTCCGGTTGAACACCGTTACGGCGTGCCCTGCCTTTTGTAGGTGCCCTGCCATTGGCGCGCCCATGACGCCCATCCCCAGAAATGCCAGTTTGGCCATATTTCGTCCCCTTTTGGGTGTTGCGTTACCTGAGCCATCTACCTAACAGTCAGAGGTCTAGGGTCAATTCAATCGGGCGATATTCCGCAAGGGACAAAGCATGGGGCAGGTCTTTACATGGCTGTTGCGCATTGCCGGCGCCATGATCGCGTTGGTGGTAGCTGGTGTCGCGCTGGTCTACTATCTCGGTGCGCGTTCCCTGCCCGAATACAACGATGAACTTGCCGTTCCGTTTCTGAACGCTCCGGTGGAAATCGTGCGGGACAATGCGAATGTGCCTCATATTTTTGGCCAGACGGATGAGGATGTGTTTTACGCGTTGGGGTTTGCGCACGCTCAGGACCGTCTATGGCAGATGACGACCTTGCGGCGCACTGCGCAGGGTCGGCTTTCCGAGGTATTTGGCGCGCCCACCGTGGATATCGACAAGCTGGTTCGGCGACTGGATATCTACGCTCTTGCCGTTGCGTCCTTGGATCACCAGGACGAGCGGACGATGCGTATCCTGCGGGCTTACGCAACCGGGGTGAACGCGCGCCTTGACCAAGTGAATGCAGAGGCTTTGGGCCGCGGCGCACCAGAGATGTTCCTTTTTAATGCACCTGTCGCACCATGGCGCCCGGCGGACTCGCTGGCAATCGTCAAGCTCATGGGTTTGCAACTTGCGGGACATCTTGATCGCGAAGTGATGCGCGCCCGCATGTCTCTGGCACTTCCCGATCCGGAGCGCATTATCGACATCCTCCCCGATGCGCCGGGTACCGGGGTTGCGGCTTTGCCGGAATATACCGAACTGTTCCCGAACGCACCCAGATATGCGCGCACTGATCGGGTCGCGACACATCCGCTTTCTCCTTTCAAGCCTCATGTTTTTGCAGGTGCATCAAATGTTTGGGCGGCGGCGCCCGAACGATCGGCTGCGGGTGGCACCTTGTTGGCCAACGACCCGCATCTCGGTTTTACCGCGCCGGGATTTTGGTATCTCGCCCGGCTAGAGCTCCAATCCGGTGGTGTCATTGGCGGGACCATTCCGGGTATGCCAATCGTATTGACCGGGCGCAGCGACGACTTGGGCTGGGGGCTGACATCAGCATATCTGGACGATCAGGACCTCTATATAGAACAGGTCAATCCGGAAAATGCAGAAGAATATCTGACACCAACCGGATTCAAAGCCTTTGAGACGCGGAAATCCATCATAAATATCAAAGATGCACCGCCGATCACCATCACGTTGCGGTGGACAGAGAACGGGCCTGTCCTGCCCGGCACACACTACAATCTGGCAAGCATTACACCACCAGGCCATGTGGCTGCCCTGTCGTGGACCGTCCTTAGTCCGCGAGATACCTCGCTTGAAGCTGCCCTGCATGTGATGGAAGCGAAATCGGTTCCCGATGCACTGGCTGCAGCAGAGAGCTATGTCGCGCCTGCGCAAAACCTGATGGTGGTCGATCGTGAACAAATCGGTATGAAACTGATCGGTGCGATGCCCCGCCGCGACGCACGTCACCAAAGCAAAGGCCGATTGCCCAGCCCGGGTTGGATTGAAGCCAACCGTTGGCAAGGCCGCCTGCCCTATAGCTCCAATCCGGAGTTCATGTCTCCGGCTGGTGGTATACTTGGCAATACAAACAACAAGGTGGTTGAACGTCCCTTCCCCAACCACGTGTCGTTCGAATGGGGGGATACCCAGCGTATCAAACGTTGGGAAAAGCTGATGCAAAACCGACAGGTTCATACGCGTGACAGCTTCATCGAAGCACAACTGGATGCAGTCAGCTATACCGCGCAGTCTCTTCTTCCCCTGATCGGGGCCGAACTGTGGTTTACTGGGGAAGCGGCACCCGAGGGTACACCCTTAAGGCAACGTCAAAGAGCGCTCGAACTATTGGGCCGGTGGTCGGGTGAGATGAACGAGCATATGCCCGAACCCCTGATCTTTTCGGCCTGGCTGCGCCGGTTGCAACAACGGATTGTTCAGGATGAATTGGGCCCGCTTGCAAGTGAGCTGACGCATATTGAGCCCCTCTTTATCGAACGTGTTTTTCGCGACATCGACGGCGCGGCCGTCTGGTGTGACGTCATCCAATCCGCCCCGGAGGAGACCTGCGCCGAGATGGCAAGGCTCGCGTTGGACGATGCGCTCATCTGGATCGAAGAGACATGGGGGCCGGCATTAGAAAGCCTGCGATGGGGGGATGCGCATCAGGCAACACATGATCATCCGGTCCTGGGAGATGTGCCTGTCCTACGGTACTTCGTGAACATTCGCCAATCAACCAACGGCGGCGACAACACCTTGCAGCGCGGGTTGACCAAAGGCACCGAGCCCAACCCGTTCTTTAACGTGCATGGGGCGGGGTATCGCGGTGTCTATGATTTTGCGGACCCGGACAGTTCGGTCTTTATTGCGTCTACCGGGCAATCCGGCCACTTTCTGTCCCGACACTATGATGACATGGCGCAGCTTTGGCGGCGCGGAGAGTACATTCCAATGTCACTCGACGAGGATCTCGCACGTGCAGGGGCGGTCGGTGTGACAGTGCTGAGGCCATTGCAATAAATGACGCGGGTCATTCTGTTCAACAAACCCTTCGGTGTCCTCTCGCAGTTTACGGATAAGGGCACTGAAGGTTCACCGCGCCCGACCCTTTCCAAATACATCAAAGAGCCGGGTTTTTATCCTGCCGGGCGGTTAGACCGCGACAGCGAAGGATTGATGGTGCTGACCGATGATGGCCGGTTGCAAGCGCAGATCGCCAACCCCAAACACAAGATGTCAAAGACGTATCTGGTCCAGGTGGAAGGCATCCCAAGTGATACCGACATCGCGACTTTGAGAGCCGGAGTGACCTTGAAGGATGGGCCGACGCGCCCCGCAAAAGCCGAAGCGATTCCGTCGCCCGACTCACTCTGGCCCCGTGACCCACCCGTGCGGTTTAGAAAGACGGTGCCGGACAGCTGGATAAAAATTACCATTTCCGAAGGGCGCAACCGTCAAGTACGTCGGATGGCTGCAAGTGTCGGCCTGCCGTGCCTCAGACTGATCCGAGTTCAAGTGGGCGCTTGGGCGCTAAATGACCTGGTTCCGGGGGCTTGGCGGTTTGCCTCCGCCACGGGTCGTTAGCCCATCTTTTGAAACTGCGCTTCCTGTCGCGCCGTCCATCGGACCGAAATATCAAAACCCTTGTCTGTTTGAACTTCCGATTGCACCAATTCTTGCTCAAACAACCAGGCCCGTTTCTTACCATCGGCGAAACTCAGGGAAAGCAAGGCTTCTCGTTTGGCCCCTTGAAGGGATTCCGTGATCGCTTTCAACAGCCCGTCGATGCCTTCACCGTTCAACGCTGAAATGGCAAAGACACTTTCGTCTCTGTCTGCCCGTGTCCGCATGGCGTCGGCCTCAGTATCGGGCAGAGCATCCAGCTTGTTCCAGACCTCAAAACTTGGACGGTCCTCTTCGACACCAAGGGACGTCATGATGGCTGCAACATCGGTGGATTGTTCTTCCGTCTCCGGATGCGAGATATCGCGCACATGGCAGATCACATCCGCTGCAAGCACTTCTTCAAGCGTTGCCCGGAATGCCGCGACAAGCTCGGTCGGCAAATCCGAGATAAAACCGACGGTATCTGATAAGATCACTTCAGGGCCATCCGGCAGGTGCAACCGTCGCATCGTCGGATCAAGTGTTGCAAAGAGCATGTCCTTGGCCATGACCTCGGCTCCGGTCAATCGGTTGAACAGAGTGGATTTCCCCGCGTTGGTATATCCCACCAATGCGATGATTGGATAAGGCACTTTAGCACGCGCCGCGCGATGCAGCGCGCGCGTTTTGACGACTTTCTCCAACTGGCGTCGCAACCTGGTGAGTTGTTCGTCAATCGCCCGACGGTCCGCCTCGATCTGCGTCTCGCCGGGGCCGCCAACGAACCCGAGGCCCCCGCGTTGGCGTTCAAGGTGCGTCCAGGCGCGCACCAGTCGCGTACGCTGATAACTGAGTGCCGCCATCTCAACCTGCAGCACGCCTTCGCGCGTTGCCGCGCGGTCACTGAAAATCTCAAGAATAAGACCCGTACGGTCCAGCAGCTTGACGCCCCAGGCCTTTTCGAGGTTTCGCTGCTGCACAGGGCTGACCGGTCCATCTACCAGAACCAGCTCAATCTCTTCCGCATGCAATTTGTGTTTGATCTCGTCGATCTTGCCCGAGCCAAAGAGCATGCCCGCGCGAACAGTCTTCAATGGCACGATCTCGGAGCCGACAACCTCCAGTTCCGGCAATGCGCGCGCCAAAGACACCGCCTCAGCCAGCGCATGGTCCGCCAAGCGCCGATCGGGATTCGATTTGATCTCAGGGTGCAAAACCCACGCGCGGGTGACGCGGGGCGTGGTGGACTCGTCGATTTGAAACGGCGGACGGCTCAACTAGCGTCTTCGCCCTCGTAAAGACTGATCGGCTGGCTCGGCATGATCGTTGAGATGGCATGCTTATACACCAGTTGCGACTGACCATCACGACGCAACAGCACGCAAAAATTGTCAAACCACGTGATGACACCTTGCAGCTTCACACCATTGATGAGGAAGATTGTCACAGGAACTTTCGTCTTGCGCACATGGTTCAGGAACGCATCCTGAAGGTTCTGTCTGTCCGACGCCATTCTAGTCCTCGCCTTTTTTCTTGCTTGGGTTCGCGTATCGAACCCGTCCCTCTGTCTAATTATGGATCGCGGATGCGTGAGTTTCCACCCCTAAAAACAGTCCGTTACGGACCTAATCGCGAGGACGCTCAACTCCGCCACAAATCAGGTGTAAAAAGCGCGATGATTGCAAGTGTTTCAAGGCGACCGAGAACCATGGCAGCACAAAACACTGCTTTGGCATAAGGGCCCAGTTCCACTAGACGAATGGGTGTTTCAGCAGCCAGAGAAATCAACGGTCCGGTGGTCGATAAACCCGCGATACTCAAGACAAGCGCGTTTTCGAATTCAACACCCGAAAGGGCAAACAAAATGGTCAAGGCTGCCATCGTCATGGCAAAGAGCATGAAGAATATCCAGGCAATAAACGCCCCGTTGCGCTGCAAACGGCGTCCCTCCTTGCCGACCCTACTTACAGAAGAGGGGTGCACGAGGCGCTCCAACTCGCGTTTTCCGTTGAGATAAAGCGCAAAGACCCGAAGAAGCTTGACCCCGCCGGCTGTCGTTGCAACGCCACCACCGATCAACGCCAGTCCCATCAGGATCAATCCGGGAGTTTCCAGACCGGACCATGCTTGCGCTTCAGCCCAGTCAGCACTGGCAAAACCGGTTGTGGTCAGGAAGGACATTACTGTAAAGAACGATCCCCAAAGCGCCCGCAGACCCATGACAATGTTGTCCTCGGTTGCGACGTCAAACGCCCCGATCCAATGCCTCAGGAACAACGTTAAGGGAACCGCCAGAATAATGAAGACGCCAACCCGGAATTCCGGATCATTTCTGATGCCGCTTTGTGTCGCCGTGACCGTATCCGATGAAAACGTGAGCCGCGACAAGGCGAACAGCATGAACAACATCATCAGCGCCTCACCCGTCAATCCAGCGCCGCTGCCTTCAAGCCCCCCCACAGCCGAAATCCCTGACGTCGACATAATCGACATGGCGTGGGTCAGCGCGACCAGCGATGGATCGCCACTAATCAACAGCAAAACCCACAACAACAAGGTCAAACCAACATAGATTGGGACCAATGCAACAACGATGCGAAGCAGTCTTTCGCGACGGTCCGTTCGCCCGAACCCATGGAATTTTCCTTCCCTTTGGCCCGGTTCAGCCTGCGCCGTTACTTCGAACCCGCCCAGGTTCATCGGTGCCAGAACGGCGGATGCGGCAATCCACATGGTGATGCCGCCCATCCATCCCACCTGCGCCCGCCAGAGATGCAATGTGTTGTTCAATCGGGCGGGGTCATCAAAGATTGTCGCGCCTGTCGTGGTGACCGCGCTGACCATCTCAAGGTAAGCGTTCAGGAAACTTGTGGTTTGTAAGCTTTCGTACAGCGGCAAGGCGAGGAAGATGGGCAAAAACACAAAAGTGGAGAACACGGACATCAGGTTTCCGACAGCGCCGTGTCGCGGCTTGCGGCCTGATTGCGCAATCACAATCATTGAAAAGATCACCAATCCAAAGAGACCAGTGTAGAAAAAGGCCCGTGCCGTCTCCAGAGACCTTGTAGCACCGCCATGCAGTGCGGGGATCACCATTGAGATGGATGCCAAGCCAAAAATCAACACGAACAGCTGCTGATTGAGCAAGGTCGTCAATACGCGCGAGCGCTGCGCGGTATGTGCCCGAGGCGCCATTTCCTAGAAGAAGTCGATGGAGACTTGCATCAGCCGTTCAACTTCCGGCACGTCTTCGGCCAGCGCAAATATTGCGACCACATCGCCTTCGTCGATCCGCGTACTGCCCATCGGGCGAATGACCTCGTTGCCCTTTCGAACGGCTCCGACCAGAACGCCTTCGGGAAACTCGATGTCCGATATTCGGCTGCCTGCCAGTGGCGACGTCGACAGGACCTCTGCCTCGATCACTTCCGCTTCGGCATCACCGATGGAATAAACAGCACGTACGCGGCCGTGGCGGATGTGGCGCAGGATCGAGCTCACGGTTGTTGCGCGCGGATTGATATAGGCGTCAATGCCCAGCGGGGTCATCAAGGGCACCAGCGTCGGATCATTGATCAATGCGATCACGTAGGCGCAGCCTTCCGACTTCGCCCGAACACAGGCCAGCATATTGGTTTTGTCATCATCGGTAATGGCCAGCATGGCATCGGCCCGCGAAATACCGGCCTCTGCCAACAAGCCCGCATCCAGACCATCACCGTTGAGCACAATTGTGCGCTCCAAGGCTTCGGCGGCTCGTTCCGCGCAATGTCGGTTTTTCTCAATGACCTTGGTGCGGACACGTTGCTTGCGCCCTTCCATGGCTTGCGCAACTGCAAGCCCTACATTGCCACCTCCCACAAGGACAACGCGTTCCTGCTTGGTCTGGGTCTTGCCAAAAATCTCCATCGTGCGGGAAATGTCATCTGCGTGACAGAAAACATAGCAGTCGTCTCCCACAAAAAGCTGGTCCTTCGCCTCTGGCGCAAAGAGGGAGCCTTCCCGCCGAACGGCCACAACCGTGGCCCGGAGCGTCGAAAAGAGATCCGTCAACTGCCGAAGCGGCGTGTTCACAACGGGACATTTCTCTTCGATTGTAATGCCCAAAAGATGCGCCTGCCCGTCCATGAAGATTTCGGTATCAAAGGCTGCAGGCGCGGACAGGCGTTGCAGGGCAGCCGCCGCAACTTCACGTTCCGGGCTTATGACCACGTCGATGGGCATATGATCCCGGCGGTAAAGGTCCGAATAAATCGCCTCGAGATACGACTGGCTGCGTACCCTGGCGATCTTGCGATTAACGCCAAAAACCGAGTGAGCCACCTGACAGGTCACCATGTTGACCTCATCGGAATATGTCGCGGCGATGACCATTTCGGCGTCTTGCGCACCTGCCCGATCAAGTGTTTCGGGATGGCTGGCAAAGCCAGCAATGCCTTGCACGTCAAGGGAATCCGTCGCACGGCGCACCAGATCAGGATCACTGTCAACCACGGTGACGTCGTTGCGTTCGCCCGAAAGATGTCTGGCGATCTGCCAGCCAACCTGGCCAGCACCGCAAATGATGACCTTCATGTTTCCAGTCCCTCAGGTCGTTTGTCGGACCATCTGAATGGCAGATGCCTATTGGGCGGTCAATTCAATTGTCTTGAGGCGTCAGACACTGCAAACTGCAAGCATGAGACACCTTATCCCTTTGCTCGTGCCCTTTTTCCTGCTGGTAACTTGCGGTCCGGTAACATTGTACCACAAGCAAGGAAGCAGTGTTTCCAGATTGAAAACTGACCTTTTGTCTTGTCAGGTCGATGCATTGGAAAAAGCGCCTGTTGCCACTCAGATCAGGCAGTATCCGCCATATTATGTGCCCGGCAGGCGCTATTGCCGATCAAACGGCGAGTGCTACACCCGCGGCGGTTTCTTTGCACCGGGTGAGATTTATTCGGTGGATGTGAACGCACGGCTTCGCAACGATCTGGAAGAGCAATGTATGTCGGGCCGTGGGTATCGACCTGTCGCCTTGCCACGTTGCAACAGCGCCGCCGTTCCCTCAGCCCCGCAGGACACGGCCAATACCGCTCAAACCCTTCCCGCGCTTTCACAAACAAGCTGCGCTGCAAGGGATGCAGCAGGTGATTGGCAAATTATTAGTCCAAAAGAATAGTCTCTGGTCGTTTTCGGGCTGGCAAGCCGCGACAGGGCTTTCTAATCCTTTGCGCATGACTGCAATGATTCCGGCGCAAACGCCCGACCTTTCAAAGGCTAAATCTGTTGCCTCCGCTTATGCGTCGGCGATGGAGACCGCTGACGCCGATACGGTGCGCGATGTTCTAAAGCACCATTTTGACCCGGCCTGTTTTTGGCGTGGTATGCATCCGTTTCATGAGCAAACAGGACCAGATGCCATTGCAAAGTCGTTCTGGTCTCCCTTCCTGCGGAGCTTTTCCCGTGTTCAACGGCGTGAAGACATCTTTTTCGCCGGCCTGAACGAAATTGATGGGTTCTCCTCCACCTGGACATGCTCCATGGGGCATTTCATGGGGCTCTTTGATGCACCGTTTCTGAACATTCCCCCTACCCGCAAGATCGCCATGCTCCGTTATGCGGAGTTCAACAAGATCGATGACGGCAGGATTACCGAAAGCGCGCTTTTCATAGATCTGCTGCATCTGATGGCGCAGGCGGGATTGAACCCGCTTAAAGGGACACAAACCGGGGCACAGCTCATTCAGCCGGGACCACGCACCCATGATGGTTTGGTTCTGGCGTCGCAGCCTCTGGCCGAAACCCAGAAAACACTGACACGGATAAACAACATGATCGGGTCAATCGATCACGCCAATGCTGCGGCCAAACCTCCAGCGCCCCAAGACGAGCTGTCCGTAGACTGGCAGGAAGATATGATCTGGTGGGGACCAACCGGTATCGGGGCCACATACACAATCGACCGCTATATCGAGCAGCATCAAGGCCCCTTCCGCCGCGCCATGGAAGGCCGCGTTCTCAATGGTCATCTGTGCCGAATGGCTGAGGGGCATTATGGTGGATTCTTCGGATGGCCGAATTTGACCCTCACCAACAAACACAGCTTCATGGGCGTGCCGGGCAACGACATCCGGGCGGATATGCGGGTTGTCGACGTTTATCGTCGCGAGGGCGATAAACTGGTCGAAAACTGGGTTTTCATCGACATGCTGCATTTTCTGAAGATGCAAGGTGTCGACGTTCTGGCTGAGATCGGCGCTTAACCCACCGCTTCGGCGTCTTCGTCAATATGGGCCACACGTGTGCCCGACTTAGCGGATGTGACAACGCCAAGTGATTTCAATTTTCGGTGCAAAGCGCTGCGTTCCATACCAACGAAATTCGCCGTTTTCGAGATGTTCCCTCCGAACCGATTTATTTGCGTCAAGAGGTACTCGCGCTCAAATGCCTCCCGCGCTTCGCGGAGTGGCATCGTTGCCAGGGCCCCCGACAGAACCACGCGGCTCTCGCTGTCATCGGGGCTTTCCGACCCGGGTAATTCACGCGTCTCAATCGGGCCGCTTTCTTCGCCAAGGATCAAAACCCTCTCAACAAGATTTTTAAGCTGGCGTACATTGCCCGGCCATTCCATCGTCTGCATCAATGCAATCGCATCAGAACTAAGCTCGCGCAGTGGCAAACCCTGTGCACTGTTCATCTCTGAAATAAAGTGCTCGGCCAATTCCGGAATGTCTTCGCGCCGCTCTTCCAGGGATGGCACAGCGATCGGTACGACGTTCAGCCGATGATACAACTCCTGTCGGAAGGTCCCGGCAGCAATTGCAGCCTCAAGATCACGGTTCGTCGATGAAATCACCCGCAGATCAACCCGCACCTTGTCGTTGCCACCGACGCGCTGGAACTGTTGATCCACCAACACCCGCAAGATCTTTGACTGGCTGCCAACGGGCATGTCAGCCACTTCATCAAAATAGATGATGCCCCCATGCGCCTCTTCCAGCAGACCGGGTTCAACACCGCGTTCCGGCGTTTCTCGCCCGAATAACACCTCTTCCATGCGATCTGGCGCGACACCAGCGCAATTGACCGTCACGAAAGGCCCAGAGGCCCGGTTAGAATTGGCATGGATGTAGCGCGCAGCAACCTCCTTACCGCAACCGGCAGGGCCGGTAAGCATGACGCGCCCGTTCGATTTCGTGACCTTGTCCAGTTGGCCAACTAACGTGCGGAAGGCTGCGGAGGACCCGACCATTTCAGATTGCGTTACATCACGACGCCGCAGGCTCTGGTTTTCCCGCCGCAACCGGGAGGTTTCCATTGCGCGCCGGATCACAACAAGAAGCTGGTCGATATTGAAAGGCTTTTCGATGAAGTCGTACGCCCCCTGCTTGATTGCGGCGACCGCGATTTCAATGTTGCCGTGCCCGGAAATGATGACCACCGGAACATCTGGATTATCGCGCTTGACTGTTTTCAGGATGTCGATGCCATCCATGCGGCTGTCCTTGAGCCAGATGTCCAGGATTATCAAAGCGGGCGCGTCGGCATTGATTGCAGACATTGCATCGTCTGAATTTCCGGCAAGTCGGGTCGCAAACCCTTCATCAATCAGGATATCCGAGATCAGCTCACGAATATCGCGTTCGTCATCAACAATCAGGATGTCACTCATGGCTCAATAGTCCTTCCTCGTGGAGGGTTGCAGCTTCTGTTTGGGGGAGTATGGGTAGTGTAATCACGGCCATCGCACCAAAATGGCTCTGACCTTCAAAAACGGGCGCATCTTCCAGGGTGAGCGTGCCGCCATGTTCTTCGATGATCTTTTTCACAATCGGCAGACCAAGGCCTGTGCCTTCGCTGCGCGTGGTCACGTAGGGTTCGAACAAGCGTGCGCGGTCTTCGGGTAACCCGATGCCATTATCGGCAATGGTCAAATGGGCAAATTCACCTTCCGTACGGAGGGCGACATGGATGCTTGGAGAATGATCATCCGGCACGCCTTTTTCTGATAGAGTATCAATAGCTTCTCCTGCATTCTTTATCAGGTTCGTCAGGGCCTGGCTGATCATCGTCGCATCCAGCTCACTGGGCACTTCACACTCTGGTAGATCGCTGACGAACTGAACCGTCGGCTGGCCCGATTTCTGCAAAAGAACCGCATCTTCAACCAGTTTCTTCAGATCCAACGGTTTGCGATCAGGTTCGGGCATACGCGCGAACTTTGAAAACTCATCGACGATGCGCCGCAGATCGCCGGTCTGACGCACGATTACATCGGTCATTTGCTCTAATGCGTCGCTGTCCTCGCCCAATCGAGGTGAAAACTTGCGCTTGATACGTTCTGCTGAAAGTTGGATCGGCGTCAGGGGGTTCTTGATCTCATGAGCAATCCGTCGCGCCACGTCGCCCCAGGCGGCCATGCGCTGTGCGCTTACCAGGTCGGTCACATCGTCGAAAGCGATCACGTAGCCTTCAAGATGCTGATCCTCCGCCCGTCTTGTCGCGATCCGCACCAAAAGATTTTCGCGCCGGCCATGTCGGGTCACCTTGACCTCACCTTGCGCTGTTTCTGATGGGCCACGTTTGATGGCGTCAAAAAGGTCAGCAAATTCAGGCACGGCGACACTGATGTCGAGCGACTGACGGTCTTCGCGCCAGTCCAGCAGGCGTTCGGCTGACTTGTTCACGAAGGTCACACGCCCCGCCGGATCCAACCCGACAACGCCCGATGTCACCGAACTCAACACGGAATCAAACAAACGGCGACGCCGTTCGATCTGTTGCGTGTTTTCAACCAGCGTATCGCGTTGCACTTTGAGTTGTTTGGTCATCTGGTTGAAATACCGGCTGAGCATCGAAATCTCGTCATTGCCGGATTCTTCGCGCACCTGAACATTGAGATCCCCGGCGCCGACCTGTTGCGCGGCGCCGGTCAGGCGGCCAACGGGGCCCGACAGGCGTTCGGCGAACCACAGTCCCAACCAAATGGCGGCGAGGATCAGGATCAGGGCAAAGGCGAGGTAAAGCAGCCCGAATTCAAAAAGAAGTCGGCCCCTTTCACTTTCCAGCTGTTGATAGAGCCGGACTGTTTCCTGCGTTTCGTCGAGCAAAGACAGGATTTCGCCGTCAACCTCGCGGCTGATGTAAAGGAACCTGTCGACAAAGGCCTGAAGCTGCACGAGCGCACGATACTCATTGTTCTGCAGGTCCTCGATGACGACAACGCCGCCTTCCAGCGCGCTCGCCAATTGCTGTGGGGACGGCGCTTCGAAGTCGAAAAGGTAAGACCGGTCACCACGAGCACGTATCTCAGCAGTCCCATCGATCATATAGGCCTCGCGCAGGCCGCGCTGAATCTGGCGCTGCCCTTCGCCGAGCAGTTCGCTGTCAGAGATAATCACGCCAGCCGTTCTGGCCTGATCAATGCTGCGGGCCAAAGCCCGCGCGTCTTCAGCCAGATCCTCGCGTTGCTCAGCCTCATAGGCCTGAGCCGCAGCCAGCGAGGACCCCACCACCTGCCGCACCCGGTCGGAAAACCAGCCTTCCAAACCGACGTTGATTGTCAGCCCGGCAAAGATCGCCACGGTCACCGTAGGGATAAGGGCCAACAGCGCAAAGACACCGGTCAAACGGAGGTGAAGCCTCGATCCCGCGGATTTTGCCCGCCGCGCTGCGATCAGGCGCGCGACCTGGGACAACACGAGGGCCGCAACCACGAGGATGTAGACAAGATCGGCCAGCAGGATGAGCCGCAAACCAAGCGTGTTTCCTGCTTCGCCCAAAGGTCCAAGGATCAGGTAGGTGGTGAGCGCGAGCAACGGCCCCAGCACGACCAAACCAAGTGTCGCTGCGTTTCGGACGCGCCTTATGCGACGCAAACGCCCCAGCTTCAGCCACAGTGCTCTGTCAACACGGGATGCCACCCGGGAACCTCACGTATGATGTGGCGCTTTGCGCGCCAACCGCTCTATCTTGTGGTCCTGATCGAAGTGTCCCTCGATGGCCACGGTTTGTGTGGCAGTTTTACATCAATTTGCGACGCCGTGTCACCTCTATATCGAGGTCGGTGATCTTTTTTCTGAGGGTATTTCGGTTAATCCCAAGCAAATCGGCGCATTTCGCCTGATTTCCACCCGTCGCTTCCAATGAAATCTCAATCAGAGGCGCCTCAACTTCACGCAAGATTCGCGCGTACAGCCCTTCTGGCGGCAACATGTTTCCGTGCAGATCAAAGTACCGGCGCAGGTGCCGTTCGACAGAAGCGCCAAGTTTTTCGGTATTGCCCGCAGCCCGCATCGGCTCCAGATCCGGTTGTGCCCCCAGTACCTGCTCGACTTCCGAGGCGGTAATTTCAGCGGCACGGCTGGTCAGGCCAAGTCGGCGGATTGCGTTTTCCAATTGCCGCACGTTGCCCGGCCAACTGTAGTTCCGAAAGATGTCGGCGGCGGATGACGACAAGCTACGAGGCGCAGCACCACTTGCTTCCGCGCGGGTGAGAAAATGTTCAGCGAGCAAGGGGATGTCATCCACCCGCTCTCTTAGTGAAGGTACCGTCAACGTCGCACCACTCAGCCGATAGTAAAGGTCTTTGCGTACATCACCGGATTCCATGGCAGCGTTCAGATCCGTTTGGCTCGTGGCCAGGAATCGCGGGCTGTATTCACCGGGGGCATCCATCATTCGGACCAGTCGAGCTTGCAGCTCTTCAGGCAAATCGGCGATTTCTTCCACCAGGAGTGTACCACCCTTGACCCGCGCCAATAGGCGGGCTGGCCCCTCCAATTCTTCCAGATCAGCTGATGTTGCGGTCACGAACGGCAGATTGCGACGGTCCGAAAAATCGTGGATCGCCCGGGCGATCAAAGATTTCCCGGTGCCCGATTCCCCCCAGATCAAAACCGGAAGGTCAGTGTTCATAACACGCGCAACAACCCGGTAAAGGGATTGCATAACGGCTGTTCGACCCACCAGCGGCAAGTCATCGGGACGGTCTTCTGACGGTGCGGGCGCGCGGCGATTCTGCTGACGCAGTTCCAGCGCGCGGGCCGTGCGTTTCATCAAATCCGGCAGGTCAAAGGGTTTTGGCAGATAATCGTAGGCTTCCGCCTCGGCGGCCTGAATCGCCGTCATGATCGTGTTTTGAGCTGAGATGACGATGACCGGCAAACCTGGCCGATCCTGTGCGATCTTTGGCAACATCTCCAGCCCGTTCCCATCCGGCATCATGACATCTGAGATCACGACATCGCCTTTGCCTTCGCCCACCCAACGTAACAATGTGGTCAGGCTGGAGGTCGCATGCACCTTGCATCCCGCACGGGTCAGGGCCTGTGTCAGAACCGTTCGGATCGTCCGGTCGTCGTCTGCCACCAATATCGTGCCGTCCATGCCTTACCCTCCTAGGTTTCTTTTGATGCCGCGTCTTTTGGCGCGCGGGCCAGTGAAATGCGGAACACGGTGTGACCCGGCACTGATGTGACCGAAATCCAGCCGCTGTGATCAGAGATGATTTTGCTGACAAGCGCCAAGCCAAGCCCTGTGCCGTTTTCCTTGCCTGACACGAAGGGATCAAACACGTCGCCCTTGATCGCTTCGGGCAGGCCCGGGCCGTCGTCGATCACTTCGATCTGCAACGGTAAGGACTGGCCTGATCCATCGGATCTGCGCAACCGGAACGAATGCTCGAAATAGCTATGCAGGCGAATCTTGCCCGGCTTGCCCCCTGCCGCTTCGGACGCATTCCGGAGCAGGTTGAGAATGACCTGTAAAAGTTGATCCGGATCCCCATATGCCAAAGGCAGAGACGGGTCGTAATCCTCAATGATCTTCATATGTGCGCCAAAACCCAGCAAAGCAGAACGCCGTGCCCGGTCCAGAACGTCGTGCACATTGACCGGTTGAAAGTCAGGGGAAGACAGGTTTCCGAATTGTTCAACCTGTTCCAGAAGCTTTACGATGCGGCGGCTCTCTTCGACAATAAGATCCGTCAGCTCCAGATCCTCGGACTTGAGGTTCATACTCAGCAATTGAGCTGCACCAGTAATGCCTGCAAGCGGGTTCTTGATCTCATGCGCGAGCATTTCCGCCATGCCAATGGCAGATTTCGCCGCTGATTTTACCGTGTTGTTCTGGGTCATCCGCCCAGCGAGCTCACGCGGAGAGATCATCAGGATCATACTTCCCGCAGACCCAGTGAGCGGTGCGACCTGCAAGTCAGACTGCATTGGCGCGCGGGCTCCGCTGCCCACGTCCACGTCATTTACGAACAAGGGTGTATGGGTTTCGCGTGCGCGCTCAAAAGCGGATTCCAAAGGATCGTTGATTGCAATCTGGTCCCAAACCGGCTCCCCCTTGATCGACTTTGCCGAGACGTTCAGAAACCCCTCGCACGCGGAGTTGATATCGACAATTCGATTGTCTGGCCCAATGATGATCGTCGGCACCGGCAAGCTCGACCACAGCGCATTATCCTTCAGCATCATGCAGCCACCTGCATGTGGCTCCCGCAGGCTTCATCCAGCAACGACTGCGTTGTTGCAACGTCTGGCGCCGTCAACACAGCCTTACGCAGCTCAGGCGGCGTAGCACAGGAATCCATGAACCACCCCAGGTGTTTTCGCGCCACCCGAAGGCCGAGTTCCGTGCCGTAAAACGCGATCATAGCGTCGTAGTGCCCCTGAACCATCTCCGAGAATTCTCTTCCGTAGGGAATCTTCGGAGCAGGTCCCTCAAAAATGTCGTGTGCGACCTGAGCAAGTAGCCACGGGCGTCCCCGCGCACCTCGACCAATCATGATCCCGTCCGCGCCCGAAAGCTCCATCGCCTTCCGCGCAGATTGGCTGCAAAGGATGTCTCCATTGGCAATCACCGGGATCGAAACGGCTTGTTTCACGTCTGCGATCGCTGCCCAATCAGCTTTACCCTTGTAGAACTGGCAACGTGTCCGACCGTGAATGGTTATCATACGGATGCCAGCATTCTCTGCCCGGCGAGCAATTTCCGGAGCGTTCCGCATGTCATCGTCCCACCCAAGGCGGGTCTTAAGTGTCACAGGAATATCAACCGCGCGCACAACGGCTTCGATTAGCGTCAGCGCATGGTCGGGTGTCCGCATCAGGGCCGAGCCGGAGTAGCCTTGCGTCACTTTCTTCGCAGGGCACCCCATATTGATATCAATGACCTGCGCGCCCTGCCCTTCAACCATGCGCGCGGCCTCTGCCATCGGTGCAGCCTCCCGACCGGCCAATTGGACGGCTGTCCCCACATCTCCAAGCCCCAGCTCAGCTTTTTCGCGACTGCCGGGTCGGGCGTTGAGCATATCGTGGCTGGCGACCATCTCCGAAACGACAAGCCCCGCACCAAAGGAGGCAACCAGATTGCGGAATGGCAAATCAGTGATTCCTGCCATCGGTGCGAGCAGCACCGGCGGTGACATATCAACTGGAAACGTGTGTCGGTTCAATTGCCTAATCCTTGAGCATCCACTCTGTCCTAGCAAGCTAAGGCGAATCTCTCAATATTCCAACGCGTTTCCCAAAAACACCTAAGTCAATTTGCCTATTTTTTAGGCACATGTTCGAGGAATTGCGTCACCGCCTTCAAAGCCATAGACAAGGTGTATGATGAGGGACGTCAGATGATGCGAGTGGGAGCGATCATTGTCGCTGCCGGCCGCGGCGAAAGGGCTGGTGGCGGGTTGCCAAAACAGTGGCGCACGCTGGCAGGGCGACCGGTTGCGCAGCACGCAATGCTGGCATTTTCGACCCATCCTGCTGTGAACGAGCTTGTGCTGGTACTGCATGAAGATGATCATGTGACCGACCTGTGGCCCCGGGAACCGAAAGCGCGCATCGTAACCGGTGGTATGACCCGAAGCGCATCCGTCTTGGCAGGGTTGCAGGCGTTAGAAGGGATGGTTGATATTGTGTTGATCCACGATGCCGCCCGACCCTGCGTGTCAACGGATGTGATTGATGCTGTCATAAAGGCCATGAGCTCGGCCACAGCTGCCGCCCCTGCTGTTGCAGTTGTTGATGCGCTTTGGACGGGCCAGAACGGGATTGTGACAGGTACAGCAAACCGCGAAGGGCTTTATCGCGCACAAACACCTCAGGGATTTCATTTCGCGCCCATCCTAGACGCGCATCAAAAATTTCCCGATGGCGCTGCGGATGATGTCGAGATTGCACGTCGCGCCGGGATAGAAGTTGCGATAACTCCGGGTCACGAAGATAATCTGAAAATCACGACACCTGCCGATTTTGCGCGGGCCGAAGCAATTCTGAGAACACGAGATGGACGTTAGACTGGGCAATGGATTTGACGTGCACGCCTTTGGGCCCGGCGACAAGGTAACGTTATGCGGGGTCGACATTCCGCACACGCACGGGCTGGTTGGGCACTCGGACGCGGATGTTGCCATGCACACCGTGACGGACGCGATCTATGGCGCGCTGGCGCAGGGCGACATCGGCCAGCACTTCCCACCCAGTGACCCGCAATGGAAAGGGGCCGCAAGCGCCATTTTTCTCAAACATGCCGTCGAATTGGCGGGCGAAATGGGCTACACGATTAGCAACGTGGACTGCACGTTGATCTGCGAGACGCCAAAGATCGGCCCGCACGCACCTGCCATGCGAACCAAGATGGCAGAGCTTATGGGGCTGGACGTGACCCGCATCTCGGTAAAGGCGACCACTTCAGAAAAGCTGGGGTTTACAGGGCGAGGCGAAGGCATCGCCTGTATCGCGACCGCAGCATTGGTAAGCCGGTGAAGCAGCTTGCCAAGTTGATAGCGACGGTTTTGGGGGTCGGGTACATTCGCCCCGCCCCTGGCACCTGGGGATCGCTGGTGGCGCTGCCTTGGGGCTGGCTGGTCCATGTGATCGGCGGATTTCCCTTGTTGGTCGTTGGTGTTCTGGCCGCCTTTCTAAAAGGCTGGTGGGCGACCGCCGTCATGACGCGCGATTCTGATGATCATGATCCGTCCGAGATCGTGATTGATGAGCTTGCCGGGCAATGGATTGCCCTGTTGCCGCTATCCTACGCGGCATGGTCCATGGATCTGAACATTCTGGTCATGTGGCCAGGGTGGATCGCTGCTTTCTTGCTGTTTCGCTTGTTTGATATCTGGAAGCCCGGCCCTATCGGTTGGGCCGACAGACGTGGAGACGCTCTTGGTGTCATGCTTGATGATGTTATCGCGGGCGTTTTCGCGGCGTTGGGTGTGCTTGCGCTGGCGGCCCTCTATCATGGTGTGATCGCGGCATGACGAAACTGCCTCAATCTGTACTTGAGGCGGCCATGTCGCATGGCCTCATGATCGCAACTGCCGAAAGCTGCACGGGCGGCATGGTTGCGGCGGCTCTGACGGACATTGCAGGGTCTTCCGCGGTGGTCGAACGCGGGTTCGTTACTTATTCCAACGCCGCAAAGATCGACCTTCTGGGCGTCAAGGAAACAACTTTGGAAACCTACGGCGCGGTATCCGAGGAAGTGGCCATTGAAATGGCGACCGGCGCATTGGAGAATTCTGTCGCAGATCTTGCGGTTTCCATCACCGGCATTGCAGGCCCCGGCGGGTCCGAGCACAAACCCGAAGGGCGGGTGTGCTTTGCCATCGCTGGTCTTGATGCGTCAGAAGTAGAAACAATCGAATTCGGCGCACTTGGACGCGCAAATGTCAGGGCGACCGCGCGAGACCATGCCTTGCGCCTTCTGCTCAAGGCGATTGGCTAAACGGTGCTCTGACCATAGAGCACTTGGGCACGGTTTTCGAAAGCGCGCACAACCCGTTGCATCGCCTCGTTGAAAACAACGCCGATGAGCTTTTGCAACATGATGTTTTTGAACGCGAAATCGACAAAAAACGTCACCTCACAACCGCCATCAACATCCCTAAAGGACCAATTCGATTTCATGTACTTGAAGGGCCCGTCAAGGTATTCAGTATCAATCTTCTTGTCATCGGGCATCAGGACGACCCGGCTTGTGAAACGCTCCCGAAAGACTTTGAAACTGATGACAAGATCGGCCTCCATCACCTCGGTCTTGCCCTGCGGCGTGACGGAGCGGATACGAGCCGCGGCACACCACGGCAGAAACTCCGGATACTTCGCGACATCCGCGACCAAGTCGTACATTTCTTGCGCGCTGTACGGCAGCGTTCGGATTTCGGAATGTGTGGGCATTGATTTGTCTAGCTCGTACGTTTAGCCATCATGTCTTATGTCAGGCCCTTTAAATCAAGGTAAAATTCATGCCAACGCGTCCTTATGTCATAGACGAAATGATCTCGGCCAAGGAGATTGCCGCGCGTATCGAAGGGCTCTGCCGCGAGATACAAAAAGAATTCACTGACACTGACAAACTGGTGGTCGTCGGACTACTGCGGGGCAGCTTCGTTTTTATCGCCGATTTGGTGCGCGAACTTGACCTGCCCATCGAGGTCGATTTTCTTGAGGCATCGAGTTATGGCGATGAAATGGAGAGCAGCCGAGAGGTGCGCATTCTCAAAGACTTACGCGGTGCAATTGAAGCGCGCGATGTGCTGGTTGTCGAAGATATCGTAGATACAGGGCATACGCTCAATCACGTGACCAACCTGCTCAAGAGTCGCCGGCCGGCACGCTTGAAATCCATTGCCTTGCTCGACAAGCCGAGCCGACGTGAAGTGGATTTCAAAGCGGATTGGACCGGGTTTGAAATCCCCGATGAGTTTGTCGTCGGCTACGGTATCGATTTTGCCCAACGCAACCGCAACCTGCCCTTCATCGGCAAGGTGCGGTTCAAGGAAGCGAGCTAAGGAGATGGGACCGCACTGGCTTTTGCGCATGTCACAATGGGCGCGTAACCCGCCTTCGGCCAAACGTGTCAAAATCGTCTTTGGCGCAATCCTTCTGGCGCTGCTGATATTTGGACTGGAGCATTTTGGCTTTTGGCCCGAGGCGTTAACGGCCGAGAGGATGCGCCCATAGCCTCTTGACGAGCGCGCCGCGCCGCAAGCTTATTACCTTTGAAAGCGCACCCTCTTAGGTGTCCACCTTCACACGGGTCCCTGTCCAGCAGGCGATCAAATACGTTGCCGCAGGCAATCTTCGTTTTGTGGCGGTTCCGGGCTCTGTGTAGCGCCGTCCTGCTCATCACGCGCCATGATCGCAGCAATAGCATCATCTATGTGATAAGAGGCGACATCATATCGGTCCGCGTCCAACGCATTTTTGATATCCTTCAACGCGAAGACGGCCCAATGCTTATCAGTCATATAGTCTAGTCCAGGTGGGTTTGGGGTACGAACAACTTCTTAACAAGACCAGAATAACTACCGCATAAGTTGTGTAAAGAGGTTAACCCACCATCTGGACGAACTGTATCATTTTAGCCAAGCCGGTCCTTACGCGCCTCTCGCAATCGCGCGAAGTCATCCCCGGCATGATACGACGACCGCGTCAGCGGTGTGGCAGACACCATCAAGAAACCTTTGCCGTAAGCTGCCTTTTCATAGGCTGCAAACTCGTCCGGATGCACGAAACGATCCACGCAGTGGTGTTTTGGCGTCGGCTGGAGATACTGACCAATCGTTAGAAAGTCGATATCCGCTGCGCGCATGTCTTCCATCACCTGCATGACAGCCTGTCGATCCTCACCCAAGCCGACCATGATACCTGACTTAGTGAAAATATGCGGATCAAGTTCTTTTACCCGCTGTAACAGGCGCAAGGAATGGAAATAGCGCGCGCCGGGGCGCACCTCAGGGTAAAGGCCCGGCACGGTTTCAAGGTTATGGTTGAAAACGTCAGGGCGTGCTTCGACAACAACTTCAAGTACCTCTGGGGCACACTTCAAGAAGTCCGGCGTGAGTATTTCGATGGTTGTTTTTGGACTCCGATGCCGTACCGCGCGGATGGTTTGGGCAAAGTGATCTGCACCGCCGTCTTTGATATCATCGCGGTCCACCGAGGTGATGACGACATGGTTTAGTCCAAGCTTTTCAACGGCATGCGCGACACGGCCCGGTTCAAACGCATCAAGGTCCTCCGGCGGTTTCCCCGTAGCAATATTGCAAAAGGTGCAAGCCCGCGTACACACTTCGCCCATGATCATCATGGTTGCGTGGCCCTGGCTCCAGCATTCGCCAACGTTTGGGCATCCGGCCTCTTCACAAACGGTCACAAGGCGATTGTCACGCATGATGCGGGCTGTCTCCGCATAACCTTTGCCACCGGGGGCCTTCACCCGAATCCAATCCGGCTTCTTCGGCTGCGGGCTGTCCGGTCGACGTTGCTTTTCCGGATGGCGCTGTTCGGGAATTTTCAGATCGCGCATGTCAGAGTATCCAGCCTTTTGACGAGTTAGACGTAACCTAAAGGCAACTGCGGCTCAGGGGAAGGTCCCGCGACGCATGGCCGCGTTGAGCGGAACGAAATGCTCTCAAAAATCCCGGCGTATTCCGATGGCCAGCGCGTTTGAGCCGCCCTCTTCTTCCAGCGTTCCCCATGCGTCTGAACGGTGGTGAATTCTGACAAACCAGCTGGTCTTGGGATCTTTGGTTTTGAACTCGGTTTCAAGCAGCCAATAAAAAAGATTGCGCTGGGACTCGCCGCGGGTGTCAACTTCGACATCAGGCACTTTGGTTGTGTGAGACATACCCAAACCAAATGCGAATCCTTCGATCGACCGCAGCCACGGGTTTTCCGGACGATACCGGATGGTGATGGGCAAGCCAAACTCACCATAGCTCTGATCCCCAAAATGATAGGTGGCCTGGAGTTCGAAGCCGACAGACCAAAAATCGTTCAACGGGCGATCGTAAGCCAATGCGTAGCCGACCAATTGATTGCCCGTCCAATCGGGACCATCCGAAAACTGCTCGACCCTGTCTTCGGTCATGAGTCCGAAATAACCCACATGGGACCATGTCGCCGGCACAGCTTCCTCAGCCTGTACGGGAAAACAAACCGCGAGATTGAGAAAGGTGATTGCTGAAAGTCTCTTGAAGACCAGATTGATCGCGCTCAATCGCATTCCGCTGATACCCTCCTCGCCGAATGCGCAATTGCTTTGTTTTGCACACCGTTCTTAATCGGCACTGTGTTGTCTAAAGGCTGATATGACATTGGCACAAAAGAAGAAAGGTGCGACGTTCAACAAATGTAAAACGTCGCACCAAATGGCAGCGAGATTCAATTTTTGATTGTATTTTCAGCCGATAAGAGGGCCACCAGGGCCAACCGTTTCATCGTAGTGCCGCTTCAGTCGGATCAAGGCGATCCTCAACACAATTTTCCCTGATCGTGCTGACCATCCAAGTTTCTTTTCGGCAGTTTCCAAGCCCTCAAGATAACAACAGCACCGAAGGGCCACATCCGATAATCCAGGGCCCAATTCCGACAATGCCGCGCTCACACGACTGCGCGCATTCGACGGCGCGTCATTCACCCCGCTGTCAGATATGTGGCTGCCTCGTCCGCCGGTCAAAAACTGATCCCAATTCTGCGTTACCTTCTGGCCCATCTGAGCCAGCTCGAAGTCTTCGCGCAGACGCTCACCCGCTGTCACAAGGTCATCGGTCAAAAACAGGCTGCCGTCTTTATCCTTGCGCCGTGCCAGGGCGGTCAGCGGGCTTTCGGCCATGTTGTACCGCATGCGGCGCGGACGTTCACTTTCCGGATTGGACGGTGACGGTTCGTTGGACCGTGGCTCAAAGTGAACCGGCGCTTCCGCAAACCCCGATGCAGTCTCAAGATCGACCTGCCCCATCATGTTTTCCAGCGCGGATCGCCCTGCAGGAGTGATGGAATACCGCGTGATCTTTCCGTTTTTCTTGGCCGAAATCCAGTCGTTCAATGCCATTGCTTCGGCAAACTGGCGGTCAACTACTCCCGTGCGTGTTGCCATGCCCGCCGCATTGTCTCGTACGATGACCGCCTTTTCCATTTCGGCGGCGACCGCCAAGACAGCGCCAGTTTCACAAAGCCGGCGCAACACCCGCGCCGCTTCCGCATTGAATTGCGCTTGATCTGCGGTCTTGGAGGTCTTGCCTGGGGCATCAATCTTGTCTTGAAAGCTCATCGTGACAGGGTCCTTTTCCATAGATGGGGCATGCAAGGAACAGGGTTTGAAATGGACCGACCCCAGGTTGCGCAGTGCAGCATCGACCAGAGGATCATCTCGACGTGTTTCGATACGGCGGATCTGTCTCAGGATCGTGGACGCGTGGCACCCTGCAGCCCGTGCAAGTGCGCGTATCGGGAAACCTGCCTCTGTATGCGCCAGGTACATCTGCGCCGCAGAAGGGACCCAATCGGGTAGTGACCGATGGTCAGGTTGCGCTGAGAAATGGAAGAGTGTGTCGGTATCTTTCATCATAGGGTGACCAAATTGCTCCGCGATCGGAATTACACTTTTAAGTTGCATGCAACCCTGAGTCGAAATTGGTTACCCGTTTGTTAATTGCAGCTGATGTTGGGAGTATTGTATCGATTTTATAAACAGTATTTAAACCAAAGTGCGGTCTTTACCCGATTTGCGCAACAGTAGCCCCCCATTCTCCTCATAAGTGTCTACCCGGAAAAAGGGTAAACAATCTCTGAACCACCCCGTACGACAGAGTGCAGCGTCCGGCAACACCCCTCAGGGTTGTGCCATACATCTGCCATCGACCATCCGAATCCGTGGTGGTGAGAAGAAAAGGACACACCAATGCAAGACGTACTCTCCATGCTGCACGCGCTGCGCCGCCCCACTCTCTTGATGCGCGCTGCACGAATAGGTGCAGAAGACTATTCCCGCGCCACGCATTTGCCGCGACTATTGGGCTATGGTGTCCTGCCCCGCCACGGAGCAGCCTTGATGCGATTGATGGAAATTGAAGCAACCATGAATGATCAACGCAGAAACGGCGATACCAGCTACAGCCTCGTGAAACACGTGGACATACTGATCGCAATGGTCGGCGAAGCCCGCGTTCTTCGGGCCTCGCACGCCGCCTGACTACATGAAGCTATCCGGCATCTCAGATTTCTTGCGAGCGATGTAATCCGACAATGCCTCTGCAATTGCTGGGTCAAGTGCCGGTTGCTGATAATCATTCAGCATTTTTTCGACACGCAAGCTGGCAAGAGCCTGCGTATCCCGTGCGCCTTCATCTTCCCATGTCTCAAAGGGCTTGTAATCCAGCAAGTCCGACTTCCAGAACGCAGTCTTGAAATTGCGTTGCGTATGATCGCAGCCAAGGTAATGGCCGCCAGGCCCAACTTCGCGAATTGCATCTAGGGCCTGCGCGTTATCATCCATCTCGACACCCTTTGCCAGATGGTGCAGCGTTCCCAGCTGGTCGGCATCCATGACAAACTTCTCAAAGGAAGACACCAGCCCGCCTTCAAGCCAGCCGCAGGAATGCAGCATGAAGTTCACACCGGCGAGCAATCCCATGTTCAGACTGTTTGCGGTTTCATACGCGGCCTGCGCATCTGGCAGTTTGGATCCGCAGAATGACCCGGCCGAGCGGAACGGCAATCCAAGACGCCGTGCCAGCTGCCCTGCCCCATAAGTGATATGTGCAGCTTCCGGTGTTCCGAATGTGGGCGCGCCAGAGTTCATGTCGATAGACGTCACAAACGCTCCCATGATCACAGGGGCGCCGGGCCGTATCAACTGGCTGTATGCGATGCCCGCAAGGACCTCAGCCATCACCTGTGTCAGCGTCCCGGCAACGGATACCGGCGCCATGGCTCCCCCCACGATAAAGGGAGAGATGATGCAGGCCTGATTGTTGCGCGCATAAACCTCCAGCGCGCCCATCATCACATCGTCGAATGTCATAGGTGAGTTGATGTTGATCAGCGACGTCATCACAGTGTTTTGCTGAACGAAATCCTCTCCGAACAAGAGCCCGCACATGTCGACGCTGTCCTGCGCGCGACTTGGCTCGGTCACCGACCCCATAAATGGCTTATCGCTCAGCGTTATATGGGCGTGAAGCATGTCCAGGTGTCGTTTGTTAACCGGCACATCCGTTGGCTCGCACACCGTGCCGCCGGAATGGTGTAACCACTTTGACATGTACCCAAGTTTCACAAACTTGCGGAAATCCTCCATCGTCGCATATCGACGGCCGCCGGTGGCATCGCGGACGAAGGGCGGGCCATAAACGGGCGCGAGCACAAGATTGTTGCCGCCAACGACCACGGACCGCTCTGGATTCCGGGCGTGTTGTGTGAAGCTGGACGGTGCAGTCTCGCAAAGTTTGCGGGCCAGACCACGGGGTATCCGCACGCGTTCGCCATCGATATCTGCTCCCGCGTCCCGCCAACGCTCCAAAGCTGCCGGGTTCTCAACGAAGTTGACCCCAACCTCTTCGAGAATCGTTTCCGCATTGGTCTCAATGACCTCCAGAGCTTCTGTGCTCAAGATTTCGAAATTGGGAATGTTTCGTTCAATGTATTTTGCCGTCTCGAACGACACTGCGCTGCGCGCTGCGCGCCGGGCTGCGCCACCGCCACCGCGTCCACGCCTTCTCTCTGCAACTGCCATAACAAACCCTCTTGCTGGACCGTGCCATGGACCTATCGCATTCGGGCGATGCCACGCTCTCTCATAGCGTCCTTACAGGGATAAAAGCGACATGGCTGCATGACGAATAAGTTAGAATGCCATAGCGGTTCAATCCAAGGCTTGCCAGCACCGGTCAACCCGCATAATCAGCGATCATGAGCACTTCAGATCACGACCGCCTCCTCATCATTGATTTCGGCAGCCAGGTCACGCAGCTGATCGCCCGCCGGTTACGCGAATTGAATGTCTATTGCGAAATACATCCATTCAATCTCGTGGATGACGAATTTCTCAGTGATTTCGCACCAAAGGCCGTAATCTTTTCCGGTGGCCCGTCCTCGGTTTTCGCGGACGGAGCGCCAATGCCCCCCGCTTCCGTGTTTGACCTTGGCGTGCCGATCCTTGGCATCTGTTATGGTCAGCAGGTGATGATGCATTGCCTTGGCGGCAAGGTAGAACGCGGGCATAAAACAGCAGAGTTCGGTCGCGCTTACGTTACCCCAACCACCCAAAAGCTCGGCATTCTCGACGGCTGGTTTGAGACGGACCTGGATCGCGAGCAGGTCTGGATGAGCCACGGAGATCATGTCAGCGAAATTGCACCGGGGTTTGAGGTTTACGGAACCTCGCCAAATGCCCCGTTTGCGATCACGGCAGACATCGCGCGGAACTTCTATGCCGTGCAGTTTCATCCCGAAGTCCACCACACGCCCAACGGCGCAAAGCTCTATGAGAACTTTGTCAAACTGGCAGGTTTCAAGGGCGACTGGACCATGGGAGCTTACCGCGAGGAAGCCATCGCAAGGATTCGGGAACAGGTCGGGTCGGGCCGAGTTATTTGTGCCCTCTCAGGCGGTGTGGACAGCTCTGTGGCAGCGGTGTTGATCCACGAAGCCATCGGGGAGCAACTAACTTGCGTCTATGTCGATCACGGTCTGATGCGGAAAAATGAGAGCGAACAGGTCGTCGGCATGTTTCGCGAACACTATAACCTCCCATTGATTCACGCGGACGAGTCCGAGCTGTTTCTGGGAAAGCTCGAAGGCGTCAGCGATCCTGAGACCAAGCGAAAGATCATTGGTGGCCTGTTTATCGACGTATTCGAGAAATACGCGGCGGAAATTGGCGGTGCTGATTTTCTGGCGCAGGGCACGCTTTATCCGGATGTGATCGAATCTGTGAGCTTTTCAGGCGGCCCATCAGTGACGATCAAGTCGCACCATAATGTCGGCGGGTTGCCTGAGCGCATGAACATGAAGCTGGTGGAGCCGCTGCGCGAGCTCTTCAAAGATGAAGTTCGCGCATTGGGTCGCGAATTGGGTCTGCCCGAAAGCTTCATTGGACGGCACCCGTTTCCCGGCCCCGGCCTAGCGATCCGCTGCCCCGGAGAGATTACCCGCCAAAAGCTGGATATCCTGCGAGAAGCGGATGCCGTGTATATCGATCAAATTCGCAAACACGGTCTTTACGACGATATATGGCAGGCCTTTGTCGGGATACTGCCTGTGCGCACTGTGGGGGTCATGGGCGACGGGCGTACGTATGACTATGCCTGCGCACTCAGGGCTGTGACCTCGGTCGATGGAATGACTGCGGATTACTACCCCTTCTCGCATGAGTTTCTGGGAGAGACCGCGACCCGGATCATTAACGAAGTGCCCGGGATCAATCGTGTGACCTATGACATTACGTCAAAACCGCCGGGCACCATCGAGTGGGAATGACACATCGATCGCCCAAGGTCAGGCGCATGGTGCGCGCGGTACGTGAAAGCTCAATTGCATGAACACCACATTCAAAGCTGCGCTTTGGATGACCGGCTCCATCGCCTCTTTTTCGTCAATGGCAGTCGCCGGACGTGAGCTGTCCACTGAACTAGATACCTTCGAAATCATGATGTACCGGAGCCTGTTCGGTGTGCTGATCGTGGTTGGTATCGCCTGGGCTGCAGGTACCTTGTCGCAAATCAATAAAGAGAAGTTCGGGCTTCACGTGGTTCGCAACCTTGCCCATTTCACCGGACAGAACCTGTGGTTCTATGCGGTTACCATTATCCCCTTGGCACAGGTTTTTGCCTTGGAATTCACAACGCCCCTTTGGGTGATCGCGCTTTCACCACTCATTCTGGGCGAGCGTCTAACCGTGACAAGGCTCATCGCGGCCATTATGGGTTTCATTGGTATCATGCTGGTGGCCCGCCCAGATATGGCCGGCATCAACTCCGGCGTGATAAGCGCAGCGGCCTGCGCCATCTTCTTCGCGCTGTCGATAATGTTCACCAAAAAGCTGACACGGACCGCCAGCATCACCTGCATCCTGTTCTATTTGACGAGCATGCAGCTGGTATTCGGCATTATCGCTGCGGGCTATGATGGCGATATCGCCCTGCCTTCCGCAACGGGGCTACCACTGGTGCTGCTGATCGGTGCCGCCGGTTTGATGGCGCACTATTGTTTGACGAATGCGCTGGCCATAGCCCCCGCAACCGTTGTGGTTCCGATTGATTTTGTGCGGCTTCCAGCCATCGCTGTCGTGGGTATGCTTCTATACAACGAAGCCCTCGATTTTTGGGTCTTTGCAGGGGCCGCTATCATTTTTGCGGGAAATTATTATAATATATGGTCTGAGACCCGAAGCAGAACCTGATTTCACGTAACGTCACAAGCGCAATTTCCTTAGCGTCAACGATTGACCGAAAGGGATTCCGTGCTTAGTTGCCCGCGCTTTAGTTCATAAAAACGTAACGTTTGCGAGAGTGTCTTCCGGGGAGGAGAACAATGAGAAAGTTTTTAACAAGCGTGTCCGCGACCTGTTTGCTAGCAGGCACTGCGCATGCAGGCGGGATCGACAGGTCTGGCCAGTCTATCGGCGTTCTTTTTGAAGAAGGACGTTACCTTGAATTCAGCCTTGTGCGCGTTTCGCCGGATCTGAGCGGGGAGGCTCAGGCACCGTTCGCGAATGGCTCCGGGTCTGGTGATATCGCGCCGACCTACTACCGTTATGGTGGTGCGTATAAAGCCGACCTGAACGATCAATGGTCCTATGCAATCATTCTGGATGAGCCCTTCGGCGCGGATGTGGATTATCCTGATGGCACCGGATACTTTGCGAGCACATCGGACGCCGAATTCACGAGCCGCGCGCTGACGGGCCTCATCCAATACAACATGTCGCAAGGGTTTTCCGTATATGGCGGCCTGCGTCTGCAATCCGTTGAAGCGAGTGCGAATGTCAACTTTATCAGGCCCGTAGGACCACCATTGTTCTACTCCGCTGAAGCGGATGTTCACTACGGAATCGGCTATGTCGCAGGCATTGCCTACGAGAAACCGGAGATCGCACTGCGCGTCTCCTTGACCTATAACTCCGAGATCGGCCATGACGTCGACACAGACGAGACCGTTCTGGGTTTTGGGTCGCAAAGTTCATCAACAGAATTTTCAACGCCTCAATCCGTCAACCTGGAGTTTCAGACAGGTATCGCGGCAGACACTCTCCTGTTCGGCGGCGTTCGTTGGGTGGACTGGTCAGACTTCAGACTTGACCCGGGCCTCTATGAGACGGTCACAGGTGGCAGCGCTCTTTTGAGCTACGAAGAAGACGTCGTCACCTACACACTGGGTATTGGCCGCAAGATCAACGAGAACTGGTCGGTAGCCGCGTCCATCGGGTACGAAGAAAACACCGGCAATCTCTTTACGAACCTTGGACCGGCAGACGGACAGGAGAGCATCTCTCTCGCTGCAATCTACAGCCAAGGGAACTACGAGATCACGACAGGAATACGCTACATCCGCATTGGCGACACCACGACCGGCGTCAGCGGAACACCTGCGTCGGAATTCAATGACAATGACGCTGTCGCGTTGGGTGTCAAATTCGCCTATCGATTCTGATCGCAGCGATTTCAAACTAAAAACGAGCGCCTGCAAATTTTGCGGGCGCTTTTTCTTTGCGCAGGATTCGGGTGGAGTTGATTTGCAGGGTCATCCTAATGTCCTGACCATGATCGAACAAAAATCCATATCAGCAACTGCGTGGGCCGCATTATTCGCGCTGGCCACAATCTGGGGTCTCAGCTTTGTCTCCATCCGCATCGCATTGGATGAGATCGGCCCGCTGACAACTGTCGCGCACCGCACGTTCTGGGCCATGTTGGCACTCTGGGGTGTGGTGATCGTAATGCGCCTGCCCGTTCCGCGGGACCCGCGTCTTTGGGGCGCATTTCTGGTCATGGGTATGCTCAACAATGTGGTGCCATTTTCGCTGATGGCCTGGGGTCAACTGCATATTGAAAGCGGTCTTACGTCGATTCTGAACGCAGCCACCGCGATTTTTGGCGTTCTTGTTGCAGCGATGCTGTTTGCAGACGAAAGGCTGACCCTTCGAAAAGGAATTGGCGTCTCTGTCGGCTTCTTGGGAGTCGCGACGGCAATCGGGTTGGACAACCTTCGCAACTTCAACTTGCAGTCTCTGGCCCAATTGGCTGTTATCGCCGGGACGATTTCCTACGCATTTGCCAGCGCCTGGGCGCGCAAGCACCTTTCACACCTATCTCCACAAGTCGCGGCGGCTGGCATGCTGACCGGGGCCACGCTGGTTACCCTGCCCGTTGCAATTGTGATCGAGGGTCCCGTTTCTCTGGCATTGCAGCAAAGAACAGTTCTGGCGATCGGCTATTATTCCATTATCGCCACGGCGGGCGCTTATCTGCTCTACTACTTTGTTCTCAGGCGTGCAGGCAGCGGCAATCTGATGTTGGTCACACTTTTGGTTGCACCTGTCGCGATCATCGCCGGGGCTCTCATGCTCGGTGAAAAGCTGGCTCCAAACGCGTATGCCGGCTTCGCCCTTCTGGCGGTAGGTCTGCTCATTCTGGACGGACGGGTTTTACGCAGACGACACGCTCAGCCCGTGGATTGATTGACGGCGTTTCACTGCAAGGCTAGGAACGCCTGAATATTTTTCTGGCCCGAAGGCAATCCTCATGCTGTATTCCTCTGCTGCTGACTGGCGCGCGGCATCGCACAAATCGGTGCTTGTCTTCGGGATGTCCGGTCTTGGCAAGACACATATGTCGAATCTGCTACGGGCGAGTGGCAGCTGGTTTCACTATTCCATCGATTACCGGATCGGCACGCGTTACATGGGCGAGTATATTGCCGATAATGCAAAGGCGGAGGCCATGAAGGTGCCGTTTCTGCGCGATCTTCTGATGAGTGACAGCATCTACATTGGCTCAAACATAACATTCGACAACCTGTCACCTGTCGCGACCTATCTGGGAAAGCCTGGTGATCCGACCAGGGGCGGGCTGCCGATCACGGAATACAGACGCAGGCAAGAGCAGTTTCAACAGGCCGAGATCGCAGCTTTGCGCGACACCGCTCATTTTGCACAACGGGCCGAGGCGCTTTACGGCTATCCGAATTTTATTTGTGATACTGGCGGGTCGATCTGCGAATGGGTCAACCCCGAAGACCCTGAAGACCCGCTGTTGAACGAGTTGTCAAAGCACTGCCTGATGATTTGGATCAAGGGCGATGCGGCTCACACGCAAGAACTTGTCCGCCGTTTTGACCGTGCCCCCAAGCCCATGGCGTATCAACCGGCATTTCTCGAAAACGTCTGGCAGCAGTATCTGTCCGATAACGACTGCTCGGAAGAAGAGGTCAATCCTGACGATTTCATCCGGTTCACCTATGCACGGGCACTGGCCCACCGGCAGCCGCGCTACGAAACCATGTCCCAATGGGGCATTACGGTGACAGCCGATCAGGTCGCGGCCTTAAGAACACCTGAGGATTTTGATGCCATGGTGGAAGGGTGTCTTTGAGCGCCTCACCATGACGTGACATCTGCCCCCTCTTGAGACTTGCAAACCAAAGCGTTATCTCACCAGCCTCACAAGTAACCGGACGTCCAAAATGCCGATCAAGATACCCGCTGACCTGCCTGCCTATGACGTGCTCAAGCACGAAGGTGTGTCAGTCATGGATCCCGACCAAGCGGCGCGGCAGGACATCCGGCCTTTGCGGATTGGGTTGTTGAACCTGATGCCCAAGAAGATCCAGACCGAAAACCAGTTTGCGCGTCTGATCGGAGCCACCCCACTCCAGATCGACCTTGACCTGATCCGCATGTCGGAGCACCAAACCCGCAATACCGCCGCCGCCCATATGGCTGAGTTCTATCGCCCCTTTCAGGAAATCAAGCATCTGAAATACGACGGTTTGATCATCACCGGCGCACCGATCGAGCATCTTGAATTTGAGGCGGTCACCTATTGGGAAGAACTGCGCGAAGTCATGGATTGGACACAGACCAACGTGCACTCGACTTTTGGGGTGTGCTGGGGCGGAATGGCCATGATCAACCACTTCCATGGTGTCCGGAAACACATGTTGGATGCCAAGGCATTTGGCTGTTACCGGCACCTCAATCTTGCCCCGGCCTCACCCTACCTGCGTGGGTTTTCCGACGATTGCGTGATCCCCGTGTCGCGCTGGACCGAGATGAAACAAGCGGAGATCGACGCAGCACCTGGTTTGAAAACACTCCTAGGCAGCGATTTGGTAGGACCCTGTCTTGTTGAGGACGCCAGCCACCGGGCGCTCTACATCTTCAATCATTTCGAATACGACAGCGACACGCTCAAACAGGAATATGACCGAGATGTTGCCGCCGGTACGCCGATCAATGTACCGATGAACTACTATCCTGACGATGATCCCAGCCAAAAGCCGCTTAACCGCTGGCGAAGCCACGCGCACCTTCTATATGGCAACTGGCTGACGGAGGTTTATCAGGACACGCCTTATGATATCGAAGCCATTGGCACTTAGCCTCTTTGCTATTGCACTTGTCGGTATGGTGGCAGTGGTGCAGTGGCGCGCCTCCTCACGGGAGGCATCAGTCGAAGCTCAGTACCCCCCATCTGGTCAGTTCGTTGAGGTGGGTGGCACGAAAATTCACTTGAAGATATCAGGTCAAGGCCCTGATATTGTTCTCATTCACGGCGCTAGCGGAAGCTTGCGTGACTTTACTTTCGATCTTGTTGGGCGGCTTGATGACAACTACCGGGTTATCGCCGTGGACCGCCCCGGTCTCGGATGGTCGGAACGCCCCCCCGGTTTTGGCGGCGTATTCAATACCGCTGCCGAATCCCCGGCATTGCAGGCACAACTGTTGCAGGCGGCCACGGACGCTGTTGGCGTTCAAAACCCTATTGTCCTGGGTCATTCCTTTGGCGGGGCCATCGCATTGGCTTGGGCGTTGGAGCGACCCGAAGAAACAGCAGGACTTGTGTTGGTCGCCGCAGCTTCCAACCCGTGGGAAGGAAAGCTCGGTTGGCTTTATCGTGTGAACTCGCGCATGTTTGGGAGCGCCGTGGTCATTCCTCTCATCACGGCCTTTACCCCACACGACTATATCGAGAACACCGTTTCAGATATTTTTGCGCCCCAAACGCCTCCAGAAGGCTACATTCAGCACTTTGGAACAGATATGACCCTGCGGCGTAAGACGTTGCGGGCCAACGCCCAGCAGGTCAACTCTTTGAAGCCATACGTGCGTGAGATGTCAAAACGCTACCCCAATCTGTCCTTGCCGGTTGAAAGCGTGCACGGCACCGCTGACGACTCCGTACCCATCCAGACCCATGCAGAGCCAATCTTGCGTCAAATTCCCGGCGCGCAACTAGACCGGCTGGAAGGTGTTGGGCATATGCCACATCATACAAATACGGATGCTGTTTTGGCCGCGATTGACCGGATCGCGGCACGCGCGGGTTTGCGTTAACGCGATTAACATTCCATATAGAACAAGAGACAACCTCGTGGGAGCCACCATGGATCTGCCCTTTGATGGCGCAATTAGCGCATACTTTGATACTGACGCGCCTACCGCTATCCGCGACGCCATAAAACGCGGTGAAAAAGGCGAAATCCTCTCGACGACCTATCCGCACCCCGAACGCATGGCCCGCAAACCTTACGAGCGCGAACTTGCCGCCCTTCAGGTAGAACTGGTCAAACTGCAAGCCTGGGTCAAAGAAAGTGGCGCACGTGTCGTTTGTGTTTTTGAGGGCCGTGACGGCGCTGGCAAGGGTGGGACCATCAGCCGGTTCCGGACCAACCTGAATCCGCGCGGCGCGCGCGTAGTCGCATTGTCCAAACCCACTGAGGCGGAACAGGGCCAATGGTATTTCCAGCGTTACGTCAATCACTTACCTGCAGCGGGCGAAATCACCTTCTTTGACCGGAGCTGGTATAATCGAGGGGTTGTTGAGCACGTCTTTGACTTCTGCACACCTGAGCAGCGTGCCCATTTCTTTGATCAGGTCACGCCTTTTGAGCATATGTTGGTCGACGACAACGTTCACTTTTTCAAGTTCTGGCTGAATGTCGGTCGGGCCGAGCAGCTGCGGCGGATGCTCCAACGCGAATCCGACCCGCTGAAGCAGTGGAAACTGAGCTGGATTGACGTCGAAGGGCTGAACCGTTGGGACGCCTATACTGACGCCATAGCAGAAACGCTTGAAAAGACCGACACGAAAGTGGCGCCTTGGACGGTAGTTCGATCCGATGATAAACGACGCGCGCGCCTCAATGTCATCCGAACCGTTTTGCAGGCGCTCGACTATACGCATAAGAACAAGGCAGCAATCGGCGCGTTGGACAACAAGATTTGCGGTGGCCTGGACGTGTGGGATGCCTAAACGCGGCTATCACCATGGTAACCTGCGCCAGGCCCTGATCGACGCGGCATTGGAGCTGATCGAAGAGAAAGGACCAACAGGTTTCACCCTATCTGAGGCAGCAAAACAGGCGGGGGTCACGCCCGCCGCAGTTTATCGCCACTTTGAGGGGCGCGAGGACCTGATCGCCGAAGCGGCCCTGCAAGGCTACGAGATTTTTGCTGACCTGATGGAATATGCCTATCAGTCCGGCCAACCCTCTGCGTTGGCGGCGTTTGAGGCCACTGGTCGTGCCTACCTCGCCTTTGCCCGAAAATACCCCGGCCACTATATCGCGATGTTCGAAAGCGGCATTTCGGTCAACCGCACGCCCGAACTGGCTGCAATCGCGGGGCGCGCAAGCGGCGTGCTGGAGAAAGCCGCCGTTGATCTGAGCCAACACATCCCCGAGGACAAGCGCCCTCCGGCTTCCATGTTTTCAGCCCATATCTGGGCCATGAGCCACGGGGTCGTTGAACTTTTTGCACGTAATTCGCCAGGGCGTGCCTCGCCCTACCCCCCAGATGATCTTCTGGAGACCGGCATCGGTATTTACCTGCGCGGTCTGGGCCTCATCACACCGGACGATTAGCAGCCAGCGCGATCAAAGGCGTAGTTTACGCCCGGCGTAGAACAACGTCATCAAAGATGCCGCAGCGGCAATAGCATAGGGCAGCTTCAGCGCCATTTCGCGGGCCATATGAGCCTCGGCCCAGGCGACAATGGCGCCCCCCATCAAGGCGCCGAGAGGCATCATGCCCCACCCAAAAAACCGATAGAGGGAATTCACCCGCCCCAGTAGCTGATCCGGTATCCGCCTTTGCCGATAGGACACCGTCACGATGTTCCACATCAATGCCGCGAAAACCTCAATGAACAGCGCGATCCCAGCGACAAACGGATCAGATGTAACGCACAGGATGCCATATGGCAGGATCATCAGGCAGAGGGCCACAAAAACGCCCTCCTGCGGCCCGATGCGCGCGATGATCTTTGGCCCGATCAGCCCACCGATCACGCCACCTGCCGCTCCGGCTGTCATCAACAGACCATGTTGCGCCGCTGTCAGCCCCAATACTTCCTGCGAAAAGAGCACAAGGATTGTCATTGCCATGACCGAGACCGCATTTATGACCCCAAGCATCAGGGCAAGACGCAGGATGGTTGCGTGGTTGCGCATCCATTGCCACCCTTCCGCGATCTCGGGTCCAATTCGGCGCCGGGGCGGGATGGGCCGCCTTGGCAGTGCGATGCACCAGACCAGCCAGGCCGCGATCCCGAATGTCAGCGCATCCAGCGTGAACGGCGCAGGTACGGCGATCGCGATGAGCAGTCCGGCCAAAGGTGGACCGACGAAGGATCCCATGACCTGCTCAACACTCCAGAGTTGGCCGTTGGCCGTTTCAAGGTCCGATTTGGCGACCAATGACGGTAAAACGGTCTGAGCGGCGTTGTCGCGTATGACCTCTGCCGTCCCGAGCAGCATGCCGAACACCGCAAGCACAAGTATGTAATTCAGGGCGTCACCGGGCGGCGGAAATTCGGGCACCGAAAACACCAGTGCGATCACGCCGCATGTCAGGGCCAAACGAAACAAGTCAGCCCGTACCATCAACAAGCGCCGATCATAACGGTCGACAATCACGCCTGCCGGTATCGAAAACAAAAACCATGGCAGGTTGGTCGCAAAAGCGACAAGTGCGATCAACATGGGGTCACGTGTGATCAGTGTTGCCAGCCATGGAAAAGCCAGTGCCGAGACACCGTCTCCAAGGTTGGACACCGCTGTCGCTGAAAACAAAAGCCGAAACGGCCGGTTGGTCAGAAGCAAAGCCACCTTAGGATAAAGCCCGTGGGCTCCTTAATTGTCAAACCCGTGACCACGCAGTCACGCGGCGGTTCAGTTTACGTGAGAACGATCAGTATCCATCGGCTTTAAACCCATGAAATACCTTGGTGATATCCTCTGTTACCGCCCAGGTGACCAAGCTGCCGTCTCGAATGAACAGACTGTCGCCGGGTTGTAAGGATATCTCCGTTCCCTCGGTATGATTGATGAGCAGGCACTTGCCCGACAACACCGTCATCAGTTCATCGCCTTGCTCAACGCACTGGAAACTACCCACAGTGCAGCGCCAGATCCCAAACCTTGTGGTATGACCGGGGCCTCCTGCCTCCAACCGGCCATAGGCCTTTGGGGCTCCTGCTGTAATCTGATAACGGCTCGCGGGATTGTCGAACGGCCAATGTTCGAGCGGGCCTACGTCACAGCCCGGGCTGTATGAAATCATGCCGAGTTTCCTTCGCCGTGGCAGTTGAAGGGTCTGGCAACCTCAACGCTGACGCAAGGCTTAGCCGCCGCGCGCAAGTGAAAGATTGCCCTCAACGTTGATAAGCTCCAACGACCCGAGCCCCTTGATATCGTAGGAGCCAATTTCATCTACCTGAAACCCGTCAATAAGGTCGAACTTCATATCGATGGGCGCTACGATCTTCATCGGATGTGCAAAGACCTGAAGGCGGGCTGCCATGTTTACGGCCGGGCCAAACACGTCATAGACGTATTTCTGAACACCGACGACCGACCCGACAGCGGCACCGCTGCCCAGCCCGATCCGCGCCTCCCATTGGAAACGATGGCTTTGATTGCGCCGCTCGAGGTACCGCAGAAACCGCACGGCACAATTGGCGACAGCCGTTGCATGATCGGGCGCGGCTTCAGGCATGCCGGAAACCGCAAGATATGCGTCCCCGATCGTTTTTATGCGTTCAACGCCAAATTGCTCGCTGATCCGGTCAAAAGCCGTGAAAATATCGTTCAACTCGCCAAGGGTGACGGTGGGATCATTTTTCTCTGTGAAATCAGTGAAGCCCACAAAGTCGAGCATCAACACCGACACCTCGCGATAAAGCTGGGGCGTCACCACGCCAAAGGTCTTGTATTCCTCGTAGACCGTGCGCGGCATCAGGTTCAGCAAGAGCTTTTCAACCCGTTCCTTTTCGCGCTCAAGCTGACGAGTGTTCCGTTCAACCATGTTGGAGTAACTGTCGATCATCTGCTCAAGCTCACGCATCCGCGTGATGTTCTGGCATTCAGCAACGATCATTTTCTCGCTTTCCATCTCCGTGAGATAGAGGTTGAGCGATATGACAAGCGTACGCCGCCTTGGCTTGATCTGGATCTCCCCCTGAAAACGACCTGTTTCCCGAAAGGAATCAAGGGCCTGGTCACGCAGGGTTTCCATGGCCTCCTTGACTGTGTCGCTGGTTGTCGGATCCCCGAACCACTCCGTGAAAGCCGCATTGTGAAAGACGAATTTGGCGTCCTTGAATCGCAAGATCGCGATGCCGACCCCAATCGATTTCAAGAGTTGTTCATTTATGGTGGTCAAAGCCAAACTTGCCATCAAACAGCGGCTTTCTGGATGAGCGCCCTTTTTTCCTCGAAAGACTTTTTGACGTTGTGGATATCAGCCTGTTCCATGCCGTGCTGGGACATCGCATCGGTGAGAAGGAGAACGATTTCGTCAAATTCCTCACGAGTAATGGCAAGGTCACGATGCACAAAGGCAAGACGTTCGTCATTCATCGCGGATGGCCCGCCCATCAAAGCTGAGACGAATTTGGTCTGGTGATCCATTAACCTTGGCATGTCCACATTGTCGAAGTGATGGCCGACCAAATCATTGTCCAATACCATTTCGTAAAATGTCATTACGACGCGACTGACAGCGCTAAAACCGCCGTATTTCTGAAACGTGCTGGACATGGACTTACCAAGTTAATTCCGTCTGAGGTTACGGCGAAGACGGTTACCGCGCAAGTAAATCGATCACACTCAACTATTTTGCCTCCAAATGAAAAAAGGCCGCCCAAAAGAGCGGCCTTTTCGAAATAGAGACGGTTGTCTTAGCGTTTGGAGAACTGGAAGCTCTTACGCGCTTTGGCTTTACCGTATTTTTTACGCTCGACCACACGGCTGTCGCGGGTCAGGAAGCCTGCCGCTTTCAGCGCGCCGCGCAAGGATGGATCATAAAGCTGCAGCGCCTTGGACACGCCGTGCTTGACCGCACCCGCCTGACCGGAAAGACCGCCGCCCTTGACCGTGGCAACCACGTCAAACTGGCCTTCGGTACCGGATACGGTGAAAGGTTGCGCCAGGATCATCTGCAAAACGGGACGCGCAAAGTATTCGTTCTGCGGCTTGCCGTTCACAGTCACTTTGCCGGAGCCCGGCTTGATCCAGACGCGGGCAACCGCGTCTTTGCGTTTGCCTGTCGCATAAGACCGACCAAGATCGTCACGCACGGGCTCACGGGGTGTTTCGACAACTTCCGGTGCCGCTTCAAGACCAGCAGCCTGGCCCAACTCTTCGAGTGTGTTGATTTCTTCTGCCATGCTCATGCGCTCCGGGTGTTTTTGCTGTTCATGGATTTCACATCCAGAACTTCGGGGCTTTGCGCCTCGTGCGGGTGGTCAGTGCCTGCGTAAACGCGCAAGTTGGTCATGATCTGACGGGACAGACGATTGCCCGGCAACATGCGCTTGACCGCCAGGGTCACAACACGCTCCGGATGATCACCCTCAAGGATCTGCGCTTTGGTGCGGGACTTGATGCCACCTGGGTGGCCTGTGTGCCAGTAGTGGTTCTCTTCACGCTTCTTGCCAGTCAACTGGACCTTATCCGCGTTGATGATGATAACGTTGTCGCCGCAATCCATATGCGGCGTGAACGACGGTTTATGCTTGCCGCGCAGGCGGGTCGCAACGATCGACGCCAAACGACCCAGAACAACGCCTTCAGCGTCGATCAGGATCCATTTCTTGTCGATATCTGCGGGTGTTGCAGAGTAAGTTTTCATGGACGGTTCCCCGATTGAGGTTAAGACCTGTCAAAAATCCCGACAGGCCCGAATTCGATTGGGGCGTTATATAGAAGCCACATGTGCGGTCAAGGTCGCTTCAGGTAAATAAAATTATTGCTTTCAAAGGTTTACTAAATAGGTATTATTTTACCCCATTCTTAGACACCAATTTGATCCGGGGGGTTATCCAAAAGATCACGGACCCGCTGCAGCGCCACTTCAAACCGATCCAACGAAACACCTGCATTCACGGCAAGCCGTACCGCATGGGGCGCGCGTGCATCCCGGCAGACAAATTCCTCCGCCGATCGTATCTGGACGCCCGCTGCCTCTGCCGCCTGACAAAAGGCCCCTGCCCGCCACCCCAAAGGCAGTCGCAGCCATAGGAACGGAACATTCGTGCGCCAGACAACGTCAAAACCCCCGAGGATGTTCACGGCGGCCTGAACATACCTGTTCAAGACCTTACGCGCTTCGTTTGCCACGTGGTCCACATCCTCATGGCTGAGCAATGCGGCACAAAGATCTATCATCGGCGTTGCAAGACCAAAGCAATTATACTCCGCGACCTTGCGTAGCGCCGAAGTCTTGCCTTGTGGGGCAATTGCAAATCCTATCCTCAAAGCCGGTGTCAGCGTTTTTGCAAGAGAGGACACATACCAGCCGCGTTCGGGCGCAAGCATCCGATAGGTCGGCGCGCGATCCACCTGCATTCGGTAGCAATCATCTTCGACAATCTCGAAGTTGCAACGGCGTGCGACCTCGACCAATGCCTCGCGCCGGGCCACCGGAGTGAAGCTGCCTGTCGGATTATGAACCTCGGGCGAGGTACAGAACAACTGCGCCTCATTGGCAGATGCCGCCTCTTCCAATGCCTCGGGGATGACCCCGTCCGCATCCATCGCAACCGGAACAACATCCGCCCGTAACAATTCGGCCGCGCGCCGGAAACCAGGGTATGCCAGTTCTTCGATCAAGATCGTTGGTTTTCGCCCATGAAGGATGCTCTGAAAAATCAGCTGCAGCCCGTTTTGCCCGCCGTGAGAAAGCACGATATCCCGCTCTGACAATGCGCCGAGCGGGGTTCCCGCAAGCCAGCGCACCACAGCCTCTCGAGCAGGCTGCGCGCCGGAACGACTGGGATAATGCATGATTCCGGAGGGTGGATCCTGTGCGATCTGCGCCAAAAGCCGACGGGCGAGCAGGTCCTGCCCCACGGCAGGTAGATGTGGCGAAAACAGGCTAATCGAATGCGAGTCATCAGCTCGGTCCGTACCATGTGGAATGGCGTCAATCTCGATCGGCTTATCCACGAGCATCACCGGAGCGCGCTCTGCAACAAATGTTCCGCGACCAACCTCAGCTTTCAAGGCACCGCTCTCGGTCAAGATGGTATAGGCACGCGCAACGGTGCCCGGCGTTATGCCAAGGGTCCAAGCCAACTCCCGGACGGGCGGCAACTTCCCCCCTTTTGGCAAAGCGCCCACCTCTATACCTTCTTTGATGCTGGCAACGACAGCCTTGTATTTGGGTTTGATGTGCTCGGCGAGCGTCGGCTGCCAAATTGTATCCATTACAATATTTTCCTAGCGACCTTGTACCGTTTATCGTACTAATAAATTGTAGCATATCGCTACATTGTGTCAATACAATTTAGGAGTTTCTCATGACACGCACATTACCGCTTTCGCCCGACACATTGGCTTACCTCACAGCAGCACGTGACGTGCCAACGCTCGCCTATGTCGCTGTGGAGTTTGCGGCTTGCGTGTCAAAATGGGCCACGCGCCGTCAAACCAGACGTGCACTCGGACAGCTGGAAAACTGGCAGTTGGACGACGTGGGTATGACGCCTTTGGATGCACAACGCGAAGTGTCCAAAGCGTTCTGGCAGGCGTGACCTCCCCGGCACCCTGACAGACCTCTTCCTCTCGGCCGGGTTCGTCCCGGCCGCTTTTTTTTACGAAATGGTTTTTTGCGGAATGGAATAGGTCAGCGACGCCCGCGCGACGGGTTTTTCCGTTCCTTCTGAATAGAGTAGAACGTCCGTTACCGAAAGCGTCCGACCCAGTTTCAGCAGTTTCACTTGCGCGATCAGGTCAGTGTTGGCTGCAGGTTTCCGCATAAAATCGATCGTGCAATTTGTTGTCACCGTCAGCGGCTCCGGACCGATATGGGCGATCGTGATGAAATATGCTGAGACATCCGCCAGCGAAAACATGGCCGGGCCCGAGACGGTGCCCCCAGGGCGCAAGTGCCGTTCAGCAACATTCATGCGGACCCGCATTGTGTCTTCACCAAGGTCTTCGATTGTGAAATCGCCTTTCACCTGCTCAAACACCTGCTCCACGAAGCCTGACACTTCTTCTTTGGTCATTTTCAATGCCATTGGCGTCCCTCCTTGTCGCGACTGTCTCTCATTTTCTTTTTCTGGCAAGAGAGACCCTGCGTCATTCCACAAAAACTCGCATCAAATGAGATTGTTTCCAAATCCGCACAGCATCGTTTCAAAGTCTTCTATTTCAAATCGGGCAAGAACGTGGCAAAGATAGGGCATGCCGAAAGGCATATCGCGTTTTGGGCCGCCCCTCGCCGGAAGGTCCCTCCAGATCAGCGTCTCTCTGATCCGACATACCCGCAGGGCGGCCCCAAAAGCGTAAACCCCTAAAAACCCATGTTGAATGCCAGTCATGAGTTGCGCGCGCCGCTGCGCTGCCCTACATGGCGCGCCATGACAGAGAAACTTCATATCGTTGGCGGAGGGATGGCTGGCTCCGAAGCGGCCTGGCAAGCAGCTGAGTTGGGCGTGGAGGTCGTGCTGCATGAAATGCGGCCCGACGTCGGTACTTTCGCGCATCAAACTGGCCTCTTGGGTGAGATGGTCTGCTCAAACTCCTTTCGGTCAGATGATGACGAGCAAAATGCCGTAGGCTTACTTCATTGGGAAATGCGCGCTGCAAACGGGTTGATAATGCGCACAGCGGACAAACACCGCCTGCCCGCCGGTGGGGCTTTGGCCGTTGATCGCGATCCTTTCGCGCAATCGGTTACCGATGCGCTCAAGGCGCATCCAAATGTCACTGTCGCCTACGGCGAGATTACAGAACTGCCAGGCGACGGGCATTGGATATTTGCAACGGGGCCCCTCACCTCCTCTCGATTAAGTGCCGCCATCGCAGCGGAAACCGGGGCAGAGTCGCTTGCATTTTTTGATGCGATTGCACCAATCGTCTATTTCGACAGCATTGATATGAGCCGCGCGTGGATGCAGTCGCGTTATGACAAGGGCGACACCGAAGAGGAACGGACAGCCTATCTGAATTGCCCTATGGATCGGGATCAATACGAAGCTTTCATTGATGCGCTCCTCGCCGCCGACAAGACCGAATTCAAGGAAGGCGAAACCGCCGGGTATTTTGATGGCTGTCTGCCCATTGAAGTGATGGCCGAGCGCGGGCGTGAAACACTGCGGTTTGGTCCAATGAAGCCGGTTGGCCTGACTAATCCACACCGGCCAGATGAAAAACCACACGCCGTGGTACAATTGCGCCGCGATAACAAGCTGGGCACGCTCTATAATATCGTGGGCTTTCAAACCAAGATGAAGTATGGTGCGCAAGGCGATGTTTTTCGGCAAATTCCCGGCCTTGAGAATGCAAGCTTTGCCCGTCTTGGCGGCATTCACCGAAACACTTTTCTGAATTCCCCGACGCTCCTTGACGGGCAGATGCGATTGCGATCGCGGCCGAACATTCGGTTTGCAGGGCAAATCACGGGTGTAGAGGGATATGTCGAGTCAGCAGCAATGGGTTTGTTGGCCGGTCGCCTCGCCGCAGCTCAAATACTTGGCTACGACGTTCCAACGCCACCAAATACCACAGCGACGGGTGCATTGATTACGCATATCACGGGCGGCGCTGAAGCGAAGACCTTCCAGCCCATGAATGTCAATTTCGGTCTTTTCCCTGCTGTAGAAGGTCAGAAAGGTGGGCGGCGCGGTCGCAAGGATCGCTACAAGGCCTATACGGATCGCGCCAAAACCGATTGGCAAGAATGGCTTGCGGCATTGAAGGAAACCGCCTGACGCTGGACAGCGGCGCGCCGATGGTTTTACCATGACCCCATGGGTGCTGGATTTTTGAACGATGTCTATGGTGCGCGGGATGCGACGTCGACGCGCAAATTATATGATGCCTGGTCAAAGACCTACGAGGCTGAACTGGCGGAAAATGGTTGCGCCACGCCAGGGCGTTGTGCCGAAGCATTGGCAGCATATACCAAAGATTTCACGTCTCCTATTCTTGATTTCGGATGTGGTACCGGGTTGTCAGGCCTCGCACTGAGGTTAGCCGGTTTTGAAACCGTTGACGGGCTGGACATTTCCTCCGATATGCTGGCGAAAGCAAAGACCAAAGGGATATATCGTCACCTCGACGTGATTGATGCCGACACGCAGTTGCGCCATGCACCGGGTGACTTCGCCGCGATTGCAGCCATTGGCGTCATTGGCGCGGGTGCTGCGCCTGTTTCAGTGTTTCACCAGTTGATCAAATCCCTCGGTCCTGGTGGAAAGCTTGTATTCTCCTTCAACGACCACGCCCTGCAGGAGCCGGTATATGAGGCGGCACTATGTGAATGGCTGGATTGCGGTGCAGCAACGCTTCTTTTCAAGGAGTATGGTCCCCATCTGCCCGGGATCAACCTGAAGGCAAACGTCTACGTTATTGAGAAAAAGTGATTTTCCGTACGCGATTTGCACCGTCTCCGACGGGCCCGCTGCATTTGGGTCATGCCTATTCGGCGCTCTTGGCCTATGATCTGGCGCGACGGCATGATGGTGAATTCCTGCTCCGCATCGAAGATATTGACCAAAGCCGCGCGAAGGCAGTTTGGGAGCAACAGATTTATGACGATCTGAGCTGGCTCGGTTTGCGCTGGGAAACTCCTGTTTTGCGCCAGTCCGACAATTTGGCTACCTATAGTGTTGCACTGGATGAGCTTTGGAAACGCGGGCTACTCTATCCTTGCTATTGCAAACGCAGGGACATACGCGAAGCTGCTGCCGCCCCTCAGGAGGGCGCACCACTTTTAGGGCCTGATGGTATCATCTACCCCGGAACCTGCCGCACCCTGCCCCGCGACCCAAACGCGCCGCTGCCGGACAATACGGCACTTCGGCTCGATCTGGAGGCCGTCAAACAGGTGATCTCCGGTCCACTGGCTTTTGAAGAAACTGGGGATGTGTTGCAGGCAGAAACGACCCCCCATCCTGACGTCGCTGACCTTCAACAATCCGTAGGCGACGTCGTTGTCAGCCGACGCGACATGGGCACCTCTTACCATCTTTCAGTGGTGTTAGATGATGCGCACCAGGGCATAACTCATGTCGTCCGTGGAAAAGACCTGTATGATGCCACACCAATCCACGTGCTTTTGCAAAAGCTGCTCGACCTGCCGACGCCGAGTTACTTCCATCATCGCCTGATCCGCGATGATAAAGGCAAACGGTTGGCAAAACGGGACGACGCAAGGGCATTGTCGAAATTCCGCGCCGAAGGCGCAACTCCGGACGACATCCGGCGTATGGTAGGTTTGTTGCCGTCCTAGGGGATTGGTTTCATCAACTCGACTTCAGCGCCCTCACGCACAGCAGTGTAGAAACAGCTTCGCCGTCCGGTGTGACATGCCGGTCCCGTCTGACGCACGAGGACAAGCAGACAGTCGCGGTCGCAATCGAACCGCAAATCGACCAATTCCTGCACATGCCCGCTGGTCTCTCCCTTGACCCAAAAGGACTGCCGCGACCGGCTCCAATAGGTGACCCGGCCTGTCGCCAACGTGCGACTGATACTCTCAGCATTCATCCAAGCGAGCATCAGAACCTCCGACGTCTCGGCATCCTGCGCGATCGCAGGCAGTAATCCGGCCTCATTATAGGTGAGCGCCTCAGGATCGAACTCTGTTCTCTCGTGTGCCATTCCTGAAAAACCTTTTTGCAACTCCGCCGCTATTCCCTATGTATGAAGCAGGATGGGAATACCAGTGCGGGACAATTGCTCATGGCAACAGACACGGATCTGATCAAGCTTTATTCAGGGCGCATTCTGGAACTGGCTGCTGACATACCGCATCTGAGCAGGCTTGATTCCCCCATGGCGACGATAAAAAAGAGGTCCCCGTTGTGCGGATCGGCGGTGACCGTGGATGTTTGCGTGGAGGATGGCCGAGTGTCTGCATTTGGTCAGGATGTGAAAGCCTGTGCACTTGGTCAGGCGGCAGCATCGGTCACAGGAAATGCCGTGATTGGACGCAACCTTTCTGAACTGGTTCAGGCGCGGGACGCATTGCGAGCAATGCTCAAGGAAAACGGCCCCGTGCCAGCGGCGCCCTTTGATGGATTTGAAGTTCTGATACCTGCGCGCGACTACAAAAACCGCCATGCCTCGATCTTGCTTTGTATTGAGGCGACCTGTGATGCGGTCGAGCAGGCACTGCAATCTCATTGCGCGTGAAAACCCCTGCAATTAGGTCTTTTTTATTTAATTGATGCGACATGTCATGGGTATTTGTTTTGAGGTCCCATGCTTCGCCAAAGCCAATTTGCTGCCCCCCATCAAGTTGACCGGCTAACAAAGGCTGCCGCTGCCCTTGGATATGAAATTGTGGATATCGCCGGGTTCCTTGATCTGGTGGACGAACATGCTCGCGCGCAGACCAGAGGATTGAATGTTCTCAAGGCACGCACCGAAGACATGAGCGTTGCAAACGCGGACGTCCTGAATGCAGTCCAAACGATGGCGGAATACACCAGTACCACTGTGCAGGATGTCGCAACATCCGCTGACACAGTTCGTCGATCGAGCGAAAAATCACACACCGTCGCGGCCTGGGTGCAGGAGATTTCAAGCCGCACCGCGACGGTAAGCGAGACAATCGCAGCCGTCAGGAAAAACAACCAGCAGATCGCCAGCATCGCCATGCAGGTCAATACGCTGGCCATAAATGCCAAAATTGAAGCGGCCCGGGCAGGAGATGCGGGAAAAGGGTTTGCGGTCGTGGCCGAGGCCATCAATGAACTGTCACGCAAGACACGGGACGCCGCTGTCGAGATTTCCGACAACATCGAGACACTCACAAGCTGGATCGCTGATTTGGGAAAAGAGGCGGGGGATATCTCTATCCATGCTACGGATGTATTGGAGGATGCTGGCGGGACAGATGACGCGCTCGGTCGCGTTGAAAGGTCGATCACAGATGCAGATGCACAGGCGAGGCGGATTACAGAACAGGCGCGCCGTGTTGAACAATCAATGCAGGTTTTCGCACCCGCATTGACGAGTATTGGCGATGCGATCTCTGCGACTTCAAGTGGGATCGAAACCACTCATGAACGTGTCCTGCGTTTGATCGATACATCAGAGGCCATTGTCCAAGCCACCGCCTTGATGAATGACGCAAGCGAGGATGCGATGTTCATCAAATACGGGCAAAAACTGGCAGCACAGGTTTGCGACAGCATGGAGGCTGCTCTGGCGGATGGACGTATCACCTTGTCTCGATTGTTTGACCGGACCTATCGGCCCATTCCCGACACCAACCCCGAGCAATTCATGACGGAATCGACCGCATTTATGGGTGTGATTATGCCCCCGATCCAAGAGCCAGCACTGGCCCTGGATCCCAAGGTCGTCTTCTGCGCTGCTGTCGATGTGAATGGTTACCTGCCAAGCCACAACAAGAGATTCTCCCATCAGCAGACCAATGACCCTATCTGGAACGCAGGACACTGCCGTAATCGCCGTATCTTTAATGATCGCGTCGGCCTCAAGGCGGGGAGAAGCACCGAACCATTCCTGTTGCAGGTCTATCGCAGGGATATGGGCGGGGGTGCATTCAAGATGATGAAAGACCTTTCAGTTCCAATCAACGTGCAGGGCAGGCATTGGGGTGGTTTGCGGCTCGCTTACAGTTTTGACTAAAAAAACGCCGCGAACCTGAAAAGGTCGCGGCGCAGTTAAAGCGATGCTCATGTGGGACCCGTCGATCCGCCGGGTGAGAGGTGGACAAGGCAGGTAAGACCTCTCAGCGTACCGATTTGGGGAAGTACGCAATGGGGGATGACGGCATGAGAGCGCAGGCAGAAATCAGAAAAAAACGGGTAAATGCAAACCAACCAACAAAATAACAAACAAAGCAGAGGCGCCGAGCAAATCCTGAATAAGTGTCTCGTGTGACCGTCTTGTGATAGACTTCAGTTGAGAAAGAACAGCCATCGTCGCCTCCATCAGTTGTTCTTTATTTGTTCTCATTTTAAGGTCGCGATGTAAAGAACTTTTTAAGAACATTTAACGAAAAGTTTCTAACCAACTGATATTAGGCGAATAGATTCATCACGACGCATAAGCCACAGTAGGGAACGCGCGGCCCTTCCCCGGTCAGTTTCCAAAGTTGGATCGGTATTCAGCAACTTTCGCGCGTCGCTTTGTGCAATAGCCATGAGACCAGCCTGCCGCTCCAGGTCGGCTATCTGGAATCTGGGAACTCCCGATTGCGCTGTGCCGATCACGTCACCCGCGCCTCGCATTCGCAAATCAGTTTCAGCTATTGCAAACCCGTCTTCAGTCTCGCGGAGAACCTCTAGCCGGCGTTGCCCTGATTCAGACAAGGGTGATCGGTAGAGCAGCAAACATGTAGAGGCGGCATCCCCCCTGCCCACACGTCCACGCAACTGGTGCAGTTGCGCCAACCCAAAAATCTCGGCCCGTTCGATGACCATAATGGTGGCGTTTGGTACGTTAACACCAACTTCGATGACCGTCGTCGCCACCAGGATTTTTGTTTGACCGCTTTGAAAACGCTCCATTGCCGCGTCTTTATCGGCGGCGGCCATTTGCCCGTGCACCAACCCGACCGTGGCTTCGCCCAAAGCGGCGCGCAAGTGTTTGAAACGTTCTTCGGCTGCGGTGAGATCAACGGCTTCGCTTTCCTCGACCAAGGGGCACACCCAATAGCATTGCCGCCCATCCGCGATGACAGCACGTAATCGATCCACCACTTCGTAAATACGTTCGGTACTGACAAGGGCCGTCTTGATCGGTTTTCGACCAGCAGGTTTTTCGTCAAGAACGGAGACATCCATGTCGCCATACTGCGCCAATGCCAACGACCTCGGTATTGGCGTTGCGGTCATCACCAGGACGTCTGGTGCGACGCCTTTGCGACCCAGTTCCAGACGCTGGCCCACCCCAAACCGATGCTGTTCGTCAATGACCGCGATCCGCAGGTCGTTAAAATGCACATCTTTCTGGAATACCGCATGCGTTCCCACGAGGATCTTCAAGCTCCCATCAGCCAAGGAGCCAAGCTTCGTCTGACGTTCCTTGCCTTTATCGCGGCCCGTCAAAATTTCCAGGGTTATGCCAACATCCGCAGCAAGCGGCTGCAGCCCTTCAAGGTGTTGACGTGCCAATATCTCGGTCGGCGCCATGAGAACACCCTGCCCGCCTGCTTCGACCGCCCGCAACAAGGCCATAAACGCGACGAGAGTTTTTCCCGACCCTACATCACCTTGTAACAACCTGTTCATCCTGCGGTCGCTGGCCATATCGGCATTAATCTCTGAAATCGCACGTTGTTGCGCGCTTGTGGCCCGATACGGTAAATGCTGCAGAACGGCTTGCTGCAAATGGCCATCTCCTGTGCTGCAAACCCCGACCTTTCGCCTCTCTTGTGCGCGGGCCAATGCCAGTGTCAGTTGATGCGCCAAAAGTTCGTCATACGCCAACCGCTCTCGCGCAGGTGTTGTAGAGACAGCTTCGACAGGGCTGCGCGGTGCATGCGCTTGCTGCAGCGCATCCCCAAAACTGGGCCAGCCTGCAACAGTTTTTTGCGCGGCATCGATCCATTCTGGCATGTCAGGAACCAGTTTCAACGCACTCTGCGAGGCCTTTGACATAAGTTTTTGCGTGACGCCCGCCGTAAGCGGGTAAACTGGTTCAAATGCCGGTATCTTTTCGGCTTCCCCCGCAGGAACGATGAAATCCGGGTGTACCATCTGGGGAATGTTGTCAAAAATCTCAACCTTACCAGACACAATCCGTTCACTGCCTTCCGGCAGTGCCCGCGCCCAATAATCCCCGCGCGCATGGAAAAACACCAATTGGAACGCTGTTTTTTTGTCGGTGACAGAGATCCGGTACGCGGCGCCCTTCTTTCGTGCCGGCTGATGCGCTCCGACGGTCACCTGAACCGTTGTCACCGCCGGAAAATCCAATCCTTCGATGGTATCTCGGCGCGTTCTGTCGATAACGGAATAGGGTAAAATGAACAGGAGATCCCTCGGGGCCTCGACGTTCAGGCCCGCAAGATGTTTGGCCGTCTTTGGCCCAACCCCATCCAGCGTCTCCAGGGATGCAAATAACCTGAAAAGCTCCTCGGGTCTGCCGCTCATGCGCCCTCTATGAGCTCAAGCCAGCCATCTTCGTCAATCGTCTCGACACCCAATTCGCTTGCCTTCTTGGCCTTCGATCCCGCCCCCGGTCCTGCCACCAATATATCAGTTTTGGACGAAACCGAGCCCGACACTTTTGCCCCCAGACTTTCCGCACGCGCTTTCGCCTCAGCACGGGTCATTTTTTCCAAGGTGCCCGTAAAGACAACGGTTTTGCCAGTCACCGGGCTTTCCGACGCCATTGGTCTGACGGCCTCCTGCACGTCAAGCTGCCGCACTAGTCTTTCAATGGAAGCTTTTTCAGAGGCCTGCGTCATCGTTGTAACCAACGATGTGGCCATGACTTCTCCAACCCCGTCGATACTCAACAAGTCCTCCCATGCGTCACCGTTCATCTCGGTCGCCGCATCCATTGCTCTATCAAGGGCATCGTAGGTCCCATAGTGGCGCGCCAAAAGGTTGGAGGCCGCTTCGCCAACATGACGGATCCCAAGTGAGTAAAGAAACCGACCCAGCGGAACTTTTCGTTTCTCATCAATCGCGTCAAACAGCTTTGAGGCGGATTTCTCTCCCCAGCCCTCTCGGTTCTTGAGCTGTTGCATGCCAGCGCCATAGCGATCTCTCAGAGTGAATATGTCAGCCGGTTCTGCAATCCACCCGTCGGCATAAAACTGTTCAACCTGTTTTGTCCCAAGGCCTTCGATATCAAAGGCTGGCCGTGATACAAAATGCTTCAATTTTTCAACGGCTTGTGCGGGGCAAATCAACCCACCCGTACATCGGCGGACCGCATCGCCCACTTCCCGAACCGCAGCGCTCTGACACTGCGGGCATGTTTCGGGGAAAACGTACCGCTCAGCGCCATCCGGCCGTTTGGAAAGATCGAGGTCCGCGATCTTTGGGATCACGTCGCCGGCGCGATAAACCTGAACCCAATCCCCTACTCTGATGTCCTTGCCGTCGCGGATCAAATCGCCCTTGTTGTCACGGCCCGCGATGTAATCTTCGTTGTGCAACGTCGCGTTTGAGACGACGACACCCCCAACAGTCACGGGTGAAAGGCGCGCAACCGGTGACAAGGCGCCGGTCCGTCCGACCTGGATGTCGATCGATTCTAGGCGCGTCCATGCCAACTCGGCGGGAAACTTATGAGCGACAGCCCATCTCGGTGTGGTCGAACGAAATCCAAGCCGACCTTGTAATCCGAGATCATCCACCTTGTAGACCACGCCGTCGATATCATACCCCAAAGTTGCACGTTGCGCTTCAATTCTGGCGTAGTGTTGAAGCATCTCCTCAGTGTTTCGACAGGTGATCGTCAAGGGGTTGGTCTGAAAGCCAAATGATTTCAGTTTTTTGATCGCTTCAAACTGGGTTTTCGCAAATGGTTCTGATACCGCCCCCCACGCATATGCAAAGAACCGCAATGGTCTTGCGCGCGTAACTTCGCTGTCCAACTGCCTCAAGGATCCGGCCGCTGCATTCCTTGGGTTTGCAAAGGTTTTGCCACCCGTCTCAGCCTGGCGCGCATTCAGGGCTCCAAAGTCATCATGCGCCATGTACACCTCTCCGCGTACTTCAAGTAGCTTTGGCGCATTGGCTATTTTTCCAGGAATGTCATTGACGGTTTCGGCATTGGCAGTCACCTTTTCGCCCACGCGGCCATCGCCTCGTGTCGCGGCCTGCACCAACGCCCCTTCTTCATATCTGAGCGATAGTGAGAGACCATCAATCTTGGGCTCAGCAGTGTACGAAAGGTCATCCTCGTCGCTCAAGCCGAGATATTTCCGGATGCGTTGATCGAAGTCCACGATGTCTTGGGCGTCAAAAGCATTTGCTAATGACAGCATGGATATCTCATGCGTGACTTTGGAAAACCCATCGGACGGGGCAGCACCGACAAGCTCTGACGGGCTATCAGAACGTTTCAGGTTAGGAAAAAGCTGCTCGATTTCAGCATTGCGTTGTTTCAGCGCATCGAATTCCGCGTCCGACATGACGGGTGCATCGTCCTGATGATACGCTGCATTCGCCTTGAGCAGGATGTCGGCCAACCGGGCCAGTTCCTGACGCGCCGCATCTTCATCAAGAGATTCTACGGGAGTGAAACTCATCTGCCCCATCTTTCAGCCACTTACCCTTGGTTAAATAGGCTGCGGGTGATGTCAGGTCCAGATCAAATGGAGAAGCGGTATACGAAGACGTCCGGCGCCGTCAGGAAACAGGCGCCGGCACGTTGTTCGCGGAGTTATGCGCCGACCGCTATGCGCTGGGGATCGTCCACCTGAGAGGGCTCCGGATCGCGCAGCACATAGCCGCGCCCCCAAACCGTTTCGATATAGTTTTCGCCGCCCGTCGCGGTGCTGAGCTTTTTGCGCAGTTTGCAGATAAAGACGTCGATGATCTTGAGTTCGGGTTCGTCCATGCCCCCATAAAGGTGATTGAGGAACATTTCTTTTGTCAGGGTTGTACCCTTGCGCAGCGAGAGCAGCTCTAGCATCTGATACTCTTTCCCTGTCAAGTGCACTGGTTTGTTCTCAACGCTGACTGTCTTTGCATCGAGGTTCACCGAGATCAGGCCCGTATCGATTACGGATTGCGAATGCCCTTTCGAGCGTCGGATGATCGCGTGAATGCGTGCAACCAGTTCTTCCCGGTGGAATGGCTTGGTCAGATAATCGTCCGCACCGAATCCGAAGCCCTTGATCTTGTTCTCAGTGTCATCCGCACCTGACAGGATCAGGATCGGCGTCTCGATCCGGGACAGGCGCAGCTGCCTGAGCACCTCGTGCCCATTCATATCCGGTAGATCCAGATCAAGAAGGATCAAATCATAGTCGTATAGCTTCGCCAAATCGATGCCCTCTTCGCCGAGGTCCGTCGCATAGACGTTCAGGTTGGCGTGCGTCAGCATCAGCTCTACACTTTTCGAGGTCGTTGGGTCATCTTCCACGAGCAATACGCGCATTTTTTTCTCCGCAAAGGGCCATCGTTTTCTTCGTATTAACCGTGAAGAATAAAGGTTAACCACACGTTACCGTTACGGGAAATAGTACAAAAACAACTCAAGGTTGTCTATATTTTTGTATAGTTGTTGTCTTCAACGCGTCCTCTCCGTGCTCGGAAACGGCTTTTACCCATTCATGGAACTCATCTTCGCTGATTTGATATCGCTTCAATGCCTCGCCTTGTGCAATCAAGCCATATGCGACCCCTCGCACCACCGCCGCCTTCCGCGACGCAACCCAACGTCTTGTATTTGCTGGCGGAAGATCCGCCTGCGTCATAACCGATCCATCCGCAAGGGTGACGGAGCGCGGGCCGTCTACTTTCTTGAGATACATACTCTTACCCATAGTTGACTCATTAGATTGAGCTTGACGAAATGACCTTAAGGACCCATGAAGCCGCCTCTTGAGAGTAATTAGGATTTTCCTATATTCGCTCAGAACCTCCGGAGTATCGCTTTGCCCCTCGATCAGAGCCCACCCTTGAATTCTTTGGGATTCGCCAAGCCACCTGCCGAGACCCGCGTCGTGGTCGCGATGTCCGGCGGTGTGGACAGCTCAGTTGTCGCTGCGATGCTGGCTCGGGAAGGTTATGACGTGGTCGGTGTCACGCTGCAACTTTACGACCACGGTGCCGCCCTAGCTAAGAAAGGCGCATGTTGCGCGGGAATCGACATCCATGACGCCCGGCGTGTTTCCGAGAAAATGGGATTTCCCCACTACGTGCTGGACTACGAAAACATCTTCAAAGATGCGGTGATTGACGAATTTGCCGACAGCTATCTCGGCGGCGCAACTCCGGTTCCCTGTATTCGCTGCAATGAACGCGTCAAGTTCAAGGACTTGCTGGAAACCGCGCGAGACCTTGAAGCAGATTGCATGGCGACGGGTCACTATATTCAGCGCAAGATTGGTCCAAACGGGCCAGAGCTGCACACAGCCGCCGACGCAAGTCGCGATCAATCCTATTTCTTGTTCTCCACCACGCCGGAGCAACTGGCCTTTCTGCGATTTCCACTGGGCCACCTGCCCTCCAAGGACGACACGCGGGCTCTGGCGGAAGAGCACGACCTGAGCGTGGCAAACAAACCCGACAGCCAGGACATTTGCTTCGTTCCCAACGGCGACTACGCTTCCGTGATCCGAAAGCTGCGTCCGGAAGCCGCGGCGCCCGGCGATATCGTGCACGCAGACGGACGCGTTCTTGGTCAACATGAAGGTGTTGTAAACTACACCATCGGGCAGCGCCGGGGCCTCGGCATCGGAGGTCTCGCTGATCCGCTCTACGTCGTCAGGCTTGATCCAGACGCGCGTCAGGTCGTTGTCGGCCCCAAGGCGATGCTTTCCACCCGCACAATTCCGGTGAAAGAGATCAACTGGTTGGGGGATGCGCCTTTCACATCGCGCATTGAATGGCAGGTGGCCGTCAAGGTACGCTCAACCCGGCCGCCTACAGACGCCATCATCCGACCCATCAACGCAACCGAAGCAACGGTTGAGCTGATTACGCCCGAAGAAGGTGTCTCGCCGGGACAAGCCTGCGTGTTCTATGACCCCGATAGCAGCCGCATCCTCGGAGGGGGTTGGATCCATAAGGGGTGAGATGCGCCAAATGGTTGCCCGCAAGGGCAACCGGTATCGTGTCACGCGTAGCGTGGCCACTGGATTACGCTAAAGTCGGGACAATACGGCTCTTGCCGCTCGCAGACCCGGTGCTTCTCCCCCTTCACCGAGCCGCGCCATGGTGACGTTCATGGCCTCGATCTGTGAATCTGGACATCCCATTGTCTGGATCAAAGCGCTGCCAATGGATTCGGCCTTGCATTTCGGCCCCAGAAACTCGTGCACTTCGCGCGTGTCTGAGACCAGATTCACAAGCGTCACCGTATCGACCAATGCCATACGCCGGATGATTGCGTAGCTGAGCCAGTGCATGCGGTAGGCAATCACCATCGGCGTCCGCGCCGCCGCAAGTTCGAGTGACACAGTGCCAGAGGCGGCCAGAGCAACGTCTGCAGCCCTAAATGCGGCACGTTTTTCAAGGCCGGCCTGAGCGAGATCCACCCCACGGGGATCAAGCACAATCGGGACTGTTGGCCAGGTCTTGACCATGTCCGCGACCGTGTCTGCAACCGGTGCAGCCGCAGGAACAACAACGCGCAAAGAGGGGTGTTCTGTCAGCACAGGTTCAATAGCCGCCCCAAAAACCGCACCCAACCGGCGCACTTCCCCTTCCCGCGACCCCGGCAGAACCAGCAAAACCGGCCCGTCTCCAATGCCATGTGCTTCCCGAAAAGCCCGTGATTCTTCTGGGCTCGCCTGCGGCTCGACGGCCACGGGATGTCCGACAAAGTCACAGGCCATACCATGTTTTGTAAAAAAAGGCGGCTCAAACGGGAAGAGCGCCAGTAGATGATCGATATACTTCGCAATTTTTTCAGCCCTTTTCGGACGCCACGCCCAAACCGTCGGCGCGACATAGTGCACAGTGCGGATATCGCTGACGGCCTTGACCTGCCGGGCCACCCGGAAAGAGAAATCGGGTGAATCGATCGTGATCAGAAGATCAGGTTTCTGGGTAACTACCGCCTCGGCCGTCTCTCTTATTCGTGCTTTCAGAGCGCGGTACTTTGGAAGAACCTCTGCAATACCCATCACGCTGAGTTCGGACATCGGGAATCGGCTCTCGAGACCTTGTGCCGTCATGAGCGTGCCGCCAATGCCGTCAAATTCCACTTCCGGGCAAAGCTGTCTTAGGCCCGCCATCAAAGCACCGCCCAACTTATCCCCCGAAGGTTCACCGGCGATGACGAAAACCCGCATCAGCCGCTCGCACGGGACAAGAGCACGAGCCCATTTGCATCTGCGCGTTTTCGCGTTTCATCTGGGTCCAGCAGAATCACGGCGCCAGCACTTATTACGATGCCAGCCAATCCCGCTGCTGCTGCTGCACTGATCGTCTCTGGTCCAATCGTTGGCATATCAGCCCGCAAATCCTGTTCGAGCTTTGGTGCCTTGACCAGAACCGCCTCAGCCCGCCGCACGCCTTCGGGCAGGCTGCCCAGCATGTGATCGGTGCCGCCGATCGTCTCAATGCCCCAGACCTGTCCAGCGCCAACCACACATCCCTGCCCCACATCCAAGGCACCGAGCGCGCCAAGAACATCATCCGCGCGCTTGATATCCTCTGCCATCGTGGCGGTGAGATCAGCTTTGGAAAGCAAACCCACAGGTGCCAGCACCTCAGGCGCAATCTCATGCGCTGCTCTGATCCTGAACCCTTTCTCTTCAAAAAGGCTCATCACCGCCCGCAAAGCTGAATCATCGCCTGAACCCATTGCCTTCATCATGACCGGCACCAAAGGCATTGTGGCAACATCAAGTGCCGCGGGATCGAATGGCGGACGTTCAATCGCACCGCAGAAACAAACTTCGGTCACGCCACGATCGCTCATTTCGGACAACAGCGTTCCGAGGTGTTCAAGTCGAAAGGTGATGTCTGCTTCAAGACCTGTCGGCGCGAACCCTTCCAGCACGCATACCAGCGGCGGGGTCTGCATCGCCTGAGCGACTTGCGCAGGCAATGTGCCGCGACCTGAGACAAGTGCCAGCATCAGCCCGGAGTCAGGAAATGCCGATCGCTGTCGGCAGTGATAAATTCGACAATCTCCCGCACGTATTCGCTGCCGGTTTCATCGCGAAGACGTTGCGCCCTGTTCTGGAAGGTCCCCTCGCCCTGCGCCAACATCTGAAAGGCCGCGCGTAACGCGGTTATGTCAGAGCGATCCACACCGCGACGTTTAAGACCAACAAGGTTTAATCCATCCAATTCACCACGGGGCGCCTGAACAAGACCGTAAGGGATCACATCATTTGTCACCATTGTGACCGCACCGATGATCGCACCACGTCCGATGCGAACGAACTGATGCACGCCTGACAGTCCGCCCACAATCACTTCGTCTTCAAGTACACAATGCCCGGCGATGGCCACGGAATTCACCAGAATTACCCGGTCGCCGATCTGAGCATCATGAGCCACATGACATCCCGCCATGAACAACCCATCATCACCGATTCTGGTGACACCCCCACCTCCTTCGGTCCCGCTGTTCATCGTTACATGTTCCCGGATACGATTGCGTTTTCCGATGACAAGCTGCGTCGCTTCTCCCTTGAACTTGAGATCCTGGGGTATCTCACCAATCACCGCAAACGGAAAGATCACGGTGTTTTCATCAATGCTCGTTCTACCGGTGACGACCACATGGCTTTTTAGCTCGACGCCTGCGGCCAAGGTAACATCGGACCCCACAACACAAAACGGGCCAACAGTTGCTGCCGGATCAACTTGCGCGCCCGGCTCGATCACCGCAGAGGGATGAATGCCACCCATACCCCTTCAGCCCATGTCCATCATGGCTGTAAACTCGACCTCTGCCGCCATCTCATTGTCCACAGAAGCGATGCCGCCAAACCGCCAGACCTTGCCGCCGGGTTTACCGCGAAGTGTTGTCAGGCGCATTTCAAGCACGTCACCGGGCACAACCTTGCGCCGGAACTTTGCTTTATCAATCGCCATGAAATAGACCTTCATCTCCTTGTCGGCCATTTCCAACGTGACGCCTACCATGACCGCAGCGGTCTGTGCCATGGCCTCGACGATTGTCACCCCCGGCATGATCGGCAATCCTGGAAAATGCCCCTGAAAATGCGGCTCATTCATGGTCACGTTCTTGATGCCGAGAGCCGACGAAGTGTCGTCGATTTCGACAACCTTATCCACCAGCAAAAACGGGTAGCGGTGGGGCAGAATGCGTTGGATCAATTGGATGTCCGCGCTTGTCTGGGACGTAGTCATTCCTGGGGTCCTTTGTCTCAAGGGCTGGAAGTTCTGCCTAGCAACTCCGCCCGGCAGGAGCAAGTCAGAGGTGTCGCGTCACTTCTCAGGCTCCGGCATGTCGTCCGCACTGAGGACAGCGTTCAGACGATCAATCGCAATCAGCGTGATATCGACCGCGTTGGAACTGATAAAGACCGACCGTCGTTCCAACACAACAGCCGCCCCGGCCTCGCGCATCAACTGCTCAAGCACCGGTGCCGCTGCATTCAGAAAAACGACGCGTCTTTCTTCCAGCTTACTGTTCAAAGCGCGGGATTTGGCGTCCTGTGTTCGGCGCGTTTCCGTAACTTTGGCGTCAAATGCATCGGCAAGCTCGCGAAACTCCAAGGGTGTCATCGTGGGACGAAGTTCAGTGAGTTCCTTTTCCTCGCGGGTTAGATCTTCCTCGATCTGACGGTTTTCCGCCGAAAGCTCCGCGCCAAGCTGTTCGATCTCTTCTATGATCTCACGCCCGAACGCACTGTCTTCAAACAGCCGGTCGGAATCAATTGTGAGAATGGGGCTCGCAACGGGAAGCCGGGCATTACCTTCGGCAAAAGCGCCGCAGCCCACACAGATAAGAACGACGATAGCTGCGAGCGTTTTACGCAGACAGCTCATCCGATCAGAACGTTGTGCTGACGGTGACTTCAAAGCTCTGCTCGCGGTCAAAGTCCTCTTTCTTGATCGCATCGGAGAAATTGAACCGCAGCGGCCCGATTGGGGTGTCCCATAGTATTGAGATACCAATCACATGCCGGAAAGAACCACTTTCTCCCACGACATCGCCTCCGGACAGATTGACGTCCGACAAATCCCAAAGGTTGCCCACGTCGTAAAACACACCGCCTGTGATCCCGTATTCTTCAGGCAGGCCCAAAGGAAACTCGGCTTCAAACCGGGCGACTACATAAAGGTTGCCGCCAAGTGGGTCCTGATTGGTTTCGGTCAAGTCACGAGGTCCGATACCCCCTGCCTCAAATCCACGGAACGTATCGGAACTGAGCAAAAACCGATCAACCGCGCGGTTTGGACCATCCTGGAAACTGAGCGCACCACCCTCCAGCGTTGCCCGCACCGTCACATCTTCATTGAAAATCTTACGTTCGCCCGCGACGCGCGCCTCGGTTCGGATGAAGGTATTGTCACCACCTACGCCACCAAAATCCTGCCCGAACTCAAACAGGTACCCTGAATTCGGATCCAATCCAGTTGTCCGGGTATCATAGGTATAGACATATCCGATAGAACTGTTGGTCAGGTCGCCCTCATCGATGTCTCGCTGAATGATCGGACCATTGTCGCTATCACTGCCGCGGTCTTTCATCTCGGAGTTTTCGTAGATGTAGTTCAGCGTAAACCGGGAGTTTTCGCCGATGGGGAAGACTAGTGATGGCGAGAACCTGTTCCGTTCAGTGTCATAAGTGACCGTGCTGCTGGTGTTCTCGGAAATGTCCAGGTCCAAGCCAAAGCCCACCTCGCGCCCGAGGAAAGCGGGCTCAAAGAAATCCAACCGATACAGCCTGTCATCCTCAGCGGTCGAGAGCGTCAAGCCAAGGTTTTGCCCCCGGCCGAGGAAGTTTCGTTCTCTGAATTGGATCGCGAAGCCAAGACCATCGTTGGTCGAGAACGAGGCACCAAAGGACAAGGAACCAGTTGGTTGCTCTTCAACATCCACATCGACAATCACCTGATCTGGCGACGATCCCTCACGGGCGTTCACTTCCGCCGTTGTAAAGAAGCCCAACGCACGGATACGATCTGCCGCCTCACGAATCTCGCGCGGATTGAAAGGATCGCCCTCGACGCTCTTGAACTGCCGCCGGATCACCCGATCCAGCGTTGTCGTGTTGCCTTCAATGTCGATACGCTCGACGAAAACACGCGGGCCTCTCGTCAGAACGTAATCGACATTGATTGTTAGGTTGCGTTCGTCACGACTGACACGCGGTTCAACGCGCATGAAATCCACACCATCCCGGATCGACTGACGCTCCATCCTTGCGATATCGTTTTCAAGCAGGGTCGGCGAATAGACCTGTCCTGTCTTGGCCGCGACGATTCCCCGGTACACATCGCCGTCGACGTTGGGCATTTCGCTGATGACGTTGATGTCCCCCATCCGAAACTGCTGCCCTTCCTGCACGTCAAACACGAGGAAGTATCCGTCGCGCTCTTCCGTCAGTTCAGCGTTTACGGAATTTGTTCTGAAATCCACGTAGCCGCGAGACAGGTAGAAGTCGCGCAGCACTTGCTTGTCGAACTCGATACGGTCCGCAATTAAGGTGTCAGACCGAACCAGAGCACGGAAAATTCCGGCTTGTTTCGTTGCAAGTACCCGGCGTAGACGGCGATCTGAATACACCCGGTTGCCCGTGAAACTCAGACGTTCGATCTCGATGTTGTCGCCTTCGAAGATTTCAAAGATGAGGTCGACGCGATTGTCGGACCGCCGAATGATTGTCGGCGTGACGCGCGCGGCAACCCGACCTTCTGACGCATAAGCCTCCGCGATCAAGGCCGCATCCCGCTCTGCCTGAGCCGGGTTAAATACGCGGCGTTCGTTTGAGTTAATCGCCGCGGCAAGGGTTTCATCGTTGATCCGGCGATTACCCTCAAAATTGATCCGGTTGATCGTCGGGAACTCTACAACAGTGATATTGAGTGTGCTGCCACGCGGGTCAAAGTCGACGCTTTCGAATAATCCGGACTCGATCAGGCGCTGGTATCCCGCGTTCAATTGTCCTGCGGTGATCGTCTGACCGGGGACGATTCCTGCCCTGGAGAGGATGGCCGCATCACCGATCCGGGCGTTCCCTTCGATGTTGACGGAGTTTATGGTAACCTGCTGTGCGTATGCTTCCTGAACAGGCGCCATCCAAGCCACTGATAAAGCGACGGAAAAAAACGCGATTTTCAGAATGTTCTTCGTTGCTGCAGCGCGGTCGCGCAACGCGCACTCACCGCTCAGTTTGCCCCGTGCCATGATCTGCCCCGATCCTCAGAATTTTGTTGCATTCTGAGTACCTATTTACGCAGGCCTTGTCAAAACCATGTGGGTCGAATTCGCACAAATACTACATGCGGTTGCAAAGCACGATTTTGCCGAATTTGGAATGATGTTCCAGCCTTAAGCAGGAATTGGCCTTAGCCGAGCATACCGGCGACAACAGCACCGGCCCCAAGTGCCAGTGTAATTGTGGCCACGTAGAGCGCGCGATCCCAATTCAAATCCATCAACAGGCTCAGCCCGCGATATCCTTTTTGTACTGCTTGCATGTCACTCTCTCCATCACTCGTAGATGGTACATAGCAAGAAAATTGGGCTCAATTTTGTCGAAACATGGCAAGAAAAAGGCAGCGGCGTCGTTATGGGCAGAAAATATCATTCCCAAGCGCAAACAGCATTAGGGTCAATACCGTCGCCAGCCCAAAGGTCATGAGCACTCGTAATGCCTTGTCGCTGGGCGGTTTCCCGGACACCGCCTCATAGGCGTAAAACACCAAGTGCCCGCCGTCCAACGCTGGCACAGGAAAGAGGTTCAAGAGACCGACAGCGGTGCTCAGGACAGCAATAAACCAGATGAAATTCTCGGCACCCTGACTGGCCATGGCACCAGAGGTCTGGGCAATGCCAATCGGTCCGCTCAAATTACACGTGCTGATCGCGCCGGTGATCATATGGCCCAAACCAGACAAGGACCCATTTATGATGCGCCAGGTCTGCTGAACACCACCGCTCAGAGCCTCAACAACACCTGGGCTTTCGGTCGCCGGCTCAAACGCCAAACCGCCCGCAATACCAATGCGCCATTGTGTTTCAAATCCGCCATCAGGTTGAGGCTCGTCCACCCGCTTTGGTGTCAAAGACACATCAACAGTCTCGCCGTTACGCCAGATTGTCAGATCTAGTGTCGCGCCATTGCCCCCTTCGACGGCAGTTTTCAGCTCATCAAATGCATAGATGGGGCGGCCATCGATTGCCGTAATCACATCCCCCTGCTCCATGCCAGCGCGTATTGCGGCGCTTTGCGGGCTCAATCCGTTAACCAGCGGTGGAAACATGTAGGGGCCATCGACGCTGATAATCCGGTCATCACGCCGGACATCGTACGTGAGAACTGGATCATAAGGCAGTTCATCGACGAAATCGCGGTACGCCTCGTCCTCTTCCGTACTCGGCAACTCTCCTCCGTTGATAGAGAGTATTTCGTCCCCCGACTGCAAGCCACCAGCTGCCACCGGAAGCGCGCGCATTTCACCTACCGTAAGGGGGTCTTTTGATACGCCATTGGTAAGCATCACCGCTGCAAACACCAGAATTGAAAGAGCAAAATTGAAAATCGGGCCTGCGGCAACGGTTGCGGCGCGCGCCCAAAGGGGCGCACCATGCATTGTCGCGCGCAGCCGTTCAGGGTCGTCCTGTACTTCAGCCATTGCGGTGGCATCCTTGCCCGACGCGGCGTTCGCGTCCCCTGCAAATTTCACGTAGCCCCCAAATGGAAGCGCGGCGATCTGCCAGCGTGTCCCGCGTTTGTCATAGCGAGAATACAGGATCGGCCCAAAGCCAATGGAAAAAACATCAGCGTGAATGCCCGACCAGCGGCCAACGATGTAGTGCCCGTATTCGTGAATCGCGACAATCACCGATAACGCCAGAATAAACGCCGCAATTGTCCAGATCAGCCCGCCAAACTGCGGGATCAACGCCATGATATCCAAAACTAACCTGCTCTCCTGCTAATGACTGACTGCGCCTCTTGTCGGGCGAGATGGTCTATCTTGGCGACGTTATCAAGTGTCATGGTGGCATCAATATGACCCGATTGGCCTGACAATTTCGTTAAGACCTCTTCAACAACAGCGGCCATGTCAGGGAAACCGATGCGACCAGCAATGAAACCGTCCAGCGCCGTTTCCTTTGCCGCATTGAATACAGCGCCGGACAACCCGCCCGTTTGCATGACCTCGCGCGCCAGTCGCAGTGCGGGCCAACGGATTTCATCAGGTGCACGGAACGTCAACTGCCCAATTCGTGCGAGATCCAGTCGTTCTACAGGCAATTCCCTGCGTTCTGGCCAATGTAAAGCATACCCAATCGCATGGCGCATGTCCGGCGGTCCGACATGCGCCATCAGGGCACCATCTTTGAAGCCAACCATGGCATGTATCAAGGATTCAGGATGCACAAGCACCTCAATCTGCTTTGGATTAACGCCAAAATATTCTCTGGTTTCAATAAGCTCCAGGGCTTTGTTAAACATGGATGCGGAATCGATAGTGATCCGTTGACCCATGTCCCAATTCGGGTGGTTGGAGGCTTCATCCAGCGTCGCATTCTTCAAGTCTTCCAGTGGCCAATCCCGAAATGCACCACCGCTGGCGGTGATGATGACCCGCTCGACCGCAGAAATATCTTCCCCCACGAGCGCCTGAAAGACCGCCGAATGCTCGCTGTCGACTGGCAATAGGCGTGCGCCATGTTTTTTAGCCGTGCGCAACATCAGCGCACCCGCGCAGACCAGCGATTCCTTGTTTGCCAGAGCCAGCGTGCTGCCCTGCTCCAACGCCTTGAGACCGGGTGCAAGTCCGGCAGCACCAACGATTGCCGACATCACCCAATCTGCGGGCCGAGCTGCGGCCTCGACAAGCGCCTGCTCGCCTGCAGCAGCTTCGACGGCGCTACCCGCCAAGGCAGTTGTCAGATCCTCGAGAAGATGGTCATGGGCTGTGATGGCAACTTCAGCGTTTAGGCGGCGCGCATCCTCGGCCAGTTGCGTGATGTTTCCCGCGCCGGACAGCGCGACGATCTGGTAATCCTGTCGGGCCCGCGCAATCAGGTCGATGGTGTTTTGTCCAATTGAGCCGGTTGCACCAAAAATGCTGACCCGTTTCATGATCGCCTCACAATGCGCCAAACGGTACGGCAAAGAGCGGGCCCGCAATAAGCAGAAAAACAGAGGCACCAAGCATCCCGTCGAACCGGTCCAGCAAACCGCCGTGCCCGGGAATAAGGTTGGAGCTGTCTTTGACACCGACACGCCGTTTTACGGCACTCTCCGCAATATCGCCCATTTGGCTTGCCATGGAAACAGCAATCGAAAACCCGACCAATTGCCAACCCACCGGGGTCGTGGCAGCAAAATATGCACCCACGATGGCGGCTCCGAGCCAGCCGAACGTGGTTCCCGCCCATGTCTTTTTGGGGCTGACCCGCGGCCAGAATTTTGGCCCGCCAATCATTCGGCCGGCGAAATAGCCAACGACGTCAGTTGCGACAACCACCAGCACCAGCCAAAGCATCCATTGGAACCCCATCCCGTCCCGAACAGACATCATCCCGAATCCAGCGAGCAGAACCATCACTGTAAACACCATGAAGATGACGCGATACTGCTTGAGTTGGCCAAACCCGACCAACGCCGGCGCCAAAAGGATCGGCAATGCAAATCCGGGCGGCAAATAAATCGCTGTCCCTGCCGCTACCCCCGCCAGGAGGCCAAGCTGGATGGCAATTGCACTGTTTTCGGGTTCGAACATGCGTACGAGTTCCCAGACCATCAACCCGCAAATCACCGCAATCATGACATGGAAAACGTGCCCACCAGCCCACACGCCATATAGTCCAAGCAAAACCATCACGGCGCCCGAACTCAGGCGGACCGCCAGATCAGACCATTTTTCGTTTTCGCCAGACATAAGACCTTTATGCCTTTACGCCGCCAAACCGACGGTCTCGCCCTCCGTAGGCGGTGCAGAGTTCTTCAAATTCGGCACTGGTGAAATCCGGCCAGAGGGTATCGATGAACTCATATTCGGAATAGGCAGACTGCCAGAGAAGAAAGTTGGAAATCCGGGCCTCTCCACTTGTACGAATGACCAGATCCGGATCGGGTAAGACGTGTGTGTCGAGGTACTTGGGCAGCGTTTCTTCATCGACCTGCTCCGGCTTCAAATCGCCGGAAGCGACGTCCTGAGCAAGCCTTCGGGTGGCGCGTGCTACCTCATCGCGGCCGCCATAATTGATGGCAATCGTCAAATGAACACGGGTATTCCCCGCGGTTGCGGCTTCCAGTTCACCCATGAGCTGTATCAGCTTGCTGTCCAGACGCAGGCGGTCTCCGATAAAACGCACACACACGCCATTTGCGTTGAGAGCCCGCGTTTCCCGAATGATATACCGTTTGAACAGGCTCATCAGCCCGGCGACTTCGGCCTGTGTCCGTTTCCAGTTTTCAGTGGAGAATGCGAAAATCGTGAGGTATTCGACACCGATCTGCGGACATGTTTCGACGATTTCCCGTACGCGACGCGCCCCGGCATGGTGACCAAAAAGGCGTGGACGGCCCCGCTGTGTCGCCCATCTGCCGTTACCATCCATGATAATGGCCACGTGGCGGGGGCAACCTGCGATGTGATTGGGAACTGGCTGTTTTTCTAGCTCGATCTTGCTGTCCTCCGACTGTCCGGCTGGCTGGCCGTCACAATCCTTGCTTTTTGTTATCTGGGTCCTTTTGCCACAGAGCGGCCTCACGTGGCCAGCAAAACATCCTCAACGTTAAAGAAGGCCGTGCCAGGTGTTGCAGATCAGACCTGCATGATCTCTGCCTGCTTGGTGGCCAGCTGATCGTCAATCGCCTTGATGAAGCGGTCTGTCATCTCCTGCACTTCGTCTTCCCAGAGCTTCTGGTCATCCTCGGACAGGCCATCGTTCTTGGCCTTCTTGATCTGATCCATGCCGTCCCGGCGAACATTACGGATGGAAATCCGCGCATTCTCCGCATAATGACCGGCAACTTTGGTCAGTTCCCGACGTCGTTCCTCGTTTAATTCCGGAATGGGCAACATGATGATGGTGCCGTTCAACTGTGGATTAATGCCGAGGCCGCTTTCGCGGATCGCTTTTTCGACCTTGCCGACAAGCCCCTTGTCCCAGACATTTATCGTCACCATTCGCGGCTCGGGCACATTCACAGTCCCGACCTGATTGATCGGCGTTTGCTGGCCGTAGGCATCGACCATCACCGGCTCCAGCATCGACGCGCTGGCTCGGCCTGTGCGCAGGGACGCAAATTCGGTGCGCAGGTTTGACATCGCACCATCCATGCGCCGCTCTAGGTCATCGGTATCCAGCATGAAATCTTCTGACATGTGATCTGCCTTTGTCTTTGGTCAAACGTTGGTTGAGCGCTTATAAACCGCGAGGATCAGAACTGTACAGATCACCGCACCCACTAACCTTGAACGCGCGTGTAAGTGCCTTGTCCGGCCAGAATGCCCCGGAACCCGCCCGGTTCATCAAGCGAGAAAACAATGATCGGCAAATTATTGTCACGTGCCAGCGCAATCGCGGATGCGTCCATCACGCCCAGGCGTTTGGACAGGACGTCATCATAACTGACACTTTCGTACCGCTTGGCATCCGGGAACTTAGCCGGGTCCTTGTCGTAGACGCCGTCAACCTTGGTGCCTTTGAAAATGGCTTCGCAAGACATCTCATTGGCGCGCAACGTCGCGGCTGTATCGGTCGTGAAGTACGGATTGCCGGTACCCGCTGCAAAGATGCAGACACGCTTTTTCTCAAGGTGGCGAACCGCCCGGCGGCGAATGTAGGGCTCAGCGACCTCGTTCATCGTGATCGCGGAAATGACACGCGTATGAATGCCCTGCCCTTCAAGCGCGGATTGCATCGCCAGCGCATTCATTACGGTTGCCAGCATCCCCATGTAATCAGCGGTCGTACGCTCCATCCCTTGCGCCGATCCCTGCAGGCCCCGGAAGATATTCCCCCCACCGATCACCATGCAGATCTCGACACCCAGTTCATGGACTGATTTTACTTCTTCCGCAATGCGTTGAACGGTTGGTGGATGCAGGCCAAAACCCTGATCGCCCATCAGTGCTTCGCCCGAAATCTTGAGCATGACCCGTTTGAATGTGACTGGTGTTTCGGTCGTTTCCATGAGCACTCCTGCGGGTCATTTGTGTTTGCGCGCAAAATGTCGGAAAAGCCACCTGACTGCAATGCGCACTCATCGCCAAGGCCTCAAAAAATGACATCCCCCGCGCATTTGACAACTGATACCCTGCTAAAGCGGCTTGATCCGGCGCAGCCTGTGCTTATCGCAGGGCCGACAGCGTCGGGAAAATCATCTCTTGCGTTGCAAATTGCCCGGCAACAGGGCGGCACTATTGTCAACGCGGATGCAAGCCAGGTTTATGCCTGTTGGCGCGTCCTTACTGCCCGTCCAAGCATCGAGGAGGAAGCATCGGCGCGCCATTGTCTATATGGTCATGTTCAGGCGGAAGACGATTATTCAACAGGTCATTGGCTGCGTGATGTCAAGAACCTCCTGCCCCATGCGGAGCGGCCGATCATTGTTGGCGGTACCGGCCTTTATTTCTCGGCCTTAACCGTGGGACTTGCGGATATTCCGCCAATCCCAGCCGATATCAGGGCACAGGCGGACAGTTTGGATCATCAGGTCATGCTGGATGAAATTGATCCTCAAACGCACGCCCAGATCGACACGCAAAACCCCGCCCGCGTCCAGCGCGCGTGGGAAGTTTTGCGCGCGACGGGCCGTGGGTTAGCAGCCTGGCAGAATGAAACGGAAACGCCGTTCCTTCCGGTCCCGCCCGCACAAGGAATCGTCGTCAACGCGCCGAAAGACTGGCTGACGCCCAGAATTGAGAAACGCTTTGACCAAATGATGGAACAAGGGGCCCTCGACGAAGTGCGAGCCGTTCTATCTGACTACAATCCCACCTTGCCGGCACATCGCGCAATCGGTGCCCCCGAATTGGTCAGCTATTTGCGCCAGGAGTTCTCGCTTGACGAGGCCCGCGAGGCGGTCATCATCGCGACCCGTCGATACGCGAAACGTCAGCGCACTTGGTTTCGCTCAAAGATGGGAAGCTGGATGCAGTACGATCCGGCGGGATAATGCCAACCCCATGAATTGACCTGACAACCCTGAAAACAGCCATTATGTTTTTAACACTGAGACAATGCCAATGAGCGCGGAGACCCGGATGTCAGGACCCGGCCTGCAGGTGATGAGCCTCTCACAATTGACCGGCGGAGAGGACTGGCGCCTTTCGCTCGCTCACGATCGTCAGGAAAATCTGGTGATTTGGGTAACGCGCGGCCAAGGACTGTTGCTGCTTGACGGACAGCGCCGTGGCGTTGGGATCCACAACGCCATTGTCGTCCCAGCCGGTTCACTCTTTTCATTGGATCTGGGTCGTCAAGCCGTCGGACAGGTTGTTGTCTTGCCGGCGACACCAGAGGTGTTGTTTCCACAATCCCCGGCGCAACTCCGCATTCGTGAAGCCTCTGCCATGTCCGAAATCACGACATTGCTCGAAGCGGCAACTCGTGAACAGCAAAGCGGACGCGCCCTCACCGAGACGGCCCTGGCGGCGCACGGAACGCTTATCTCCGTTTGGCTGCAGCGACAGCTGGCGATGGAGGAAAACATACCACCCCGCCCCAACGCTTCTGCGCGACTTTCATCGGCATTCTCGAAACGCATTACCGCTCATTTTCGTGAACCCATGACCATGGCTGATCACGCAGATGCCCTTCAGGTCACGCCAACGCACCTTACACGCACATGCAAGGCAGCAACGGGCAAGACCGCTGCCGACCTTTTGACCGAACGCATTCTCTATGAGGCCAGAGTATTGCTGGTTACGACCCGCGTACCCGCTCAGGACATCGCGCGGTTTTTGGGGTTTGGAAGTGCGGCCTATTTCACCCGGTTCATGCTGCACCACACGCAGTCAACCCCAACCGGTCTGCGCAAAGCTGCTGCCTGAAGTATCGACACGACAGCGATTTGCGACTTTGAAATGTCGCAAATAGTCAATTTTTGGGCGCTGGCTTCCATTGACGCGCGATCAAATCTCATGCCTCATGCATGAACCAAATAACAAATTGCGCATAAGCGTCGATAATCCGGCATGAAAAAGATGTCGGAACCTGACAACAGGGACACATATGGGACTATTCATACTCAGAAGGCTGGGCGTGATGTTGTTGACGGCACTTTGCCTCACCTTCATCGTTTTCTGGCTCACCAATCTTTACCCAAATCTCGAAAAGCTAGCTAAAACACAAGGCAACTTCCGCATGTCGGATGAGGCTGTGGCGAGCTACCTGGACAAAAACGGTTATTTGCAGCCCCTACCGGTGAAATTCGGTCAATGGATAGGCGTGTTACCCGGATGGATCCATGAGGAAGAAGGGGTTGTAACCGGTCGGTGTTTCGCCGCCGATACGCCTGAACCAGATCGCCCGCGCTTTTGCGGCGTTCTGCAAGGGGATTGGGGTGTTTCTACCGTCTTCAAAGATGAAGTGGGGACCATTGTTGCGACGCGGTTGGGGCTGACAGGCAAGCTGATGTTCGCGGTGATGCTGGTGATGGTGCCCATGGCGCTCATTGTCGGTGTGCTCGCCGGGATGCGCGAGGGCTCCAAGCTGGATCGTTCCCTGTCAACCTTCTCCATCGCTTCAACCGCAACGCCGGAATATGTTTCCGGCGTGATTTTTATTGCGGTTTTTGCCTCTTCCGCCTTTGGACTGAAATGGTTCAAGGGGTCAGCCACCTCTGCAATGGAAAATGCAACCTTCGAGAATTTTACCCTGCCGGTGCTGACAATCTCGCTTTATGGCATGGGGTACATCGCGCGGATGACGCGCGCCTCGATGACCGAGGTGATGACAGCGCAATACATCCGAACGGCACGCCTCAAGGGGGTCAAGTTTTCCGACATCGTTTTGAAACATGCGCTCAGGAACGCACTGATTGCACCTTTTACAGTGATCATGCTGCAATTCCCCTGGCTGCTGAACGGTGTCGTGATTGTCGAGACGCTCTTCAACTACAAGGGTTTTGGCTGGTTGCTGGTACAGGCCGCTTCCAACAATGACATCGAATTGTTGCTCGCCGTTTCCGTTGTTTCCGTCTTCGTGGTTCTGGTCACACAGCTGATTTCCGATATCGGCTACGTTTACCTCAACCCACGCATTCGCATCGCTTAAGGGGGGCTGGTCATGGAAGAACTTTCCTGGGGCAGCATTATTGCCCGTATGTTCATTCAACTCGGTCCGGTTTGGATTTCGTTGATTGTCCTTTTCACTCTTTCTTTCACCTACAAACGGCGGCTGGGGCTTTATGGCAAGCTCTTTGACAGCACAATCGGCATGATCGGTTTCGGCCTTGTCATGTTCTGGGTCTTTGTCGGTATCTTTGGCGGCCCACTGGACATGCTGGTCACCCATGATCCGCTCAGCCAGGTCTCCGGCATGAAGAACAAGGTGCCGGGAACCCCAATGCGTGGCGTCGAGGAGGGAGAATACGCCTACTTCCTGCTGGGGGGTGACAATCTCGCGCGTGATGTCTTCAGCCGTCTGATCAAAGGCGCGTGGATCGTGGTGCAGATCGCGCCGATTGCGACGCTTTTTGCCTTCATGGTTGGGATCACGCTGGGTCTTCCAGCAGGGTACTATGGCGGTCGTCTGGACACCTTTCTGTCCTTTCTCGCGAACCTCATTCTGGCCTTCCCGGTCATCCTGTTGTTCTACCTTCTGGTCACGCCGGAGATCGTGCTGACAGGCATACCGAACTATATGGCGCTGTTCCTGTTCATCTTCCCGCTGATCTTCATGTGTATCCTGCTCAATTCGCGCTACTACACGCAGCCGAAGATCCGGACGCCCTTGTTGATCGGTGTACTCGGGGGGCTTGGGTGGCTCTATTTGTCGCTCGTCTCGACAGATGGTGCTGTCGTGGCCACGCCGACCTATTCGATCCCTGGCATACCCGGGTTCCTCGATCTCTTCGATATTGATCCGGGCATTCTGGTAGTCTTCGTTTCGGTCGTCTTCGTGAACTCGCCCACGGTTTTCCGGATCGTGCGCGGGCTCGCGATGGACATCAAAACCCGCGACTATGTGGCGGCCGCGCAAACCCGCGGTGAGGGCCCCTGGTACATCATGCTATGGGAGATCCTGCCCAACGCGCGTGGTCCACTGATCGTCGATTTCTGTCTTCGGATTGGCTACACCACCATCCTGCTCGGAACATTGGGCTTCTTTGGTCTGGGTCTGGCATCGGAAAGCCCGGACTGGGGCAGCACGATCAATGCAGGCCGACGTTTGCTGGCGCTTTATCCGCACGCGGCGATTGCGCCTGCGGTCGCGTTGCTGACCTTGGTTTTGGGTCTGAACCTCCTGGCTGATGGCCTGCGCGAAGAAAGCTTGCGCGACTGATGAGCGCTGACGGGGGCGTCTGTCCCCGTCCCTTCTCACAAGAATAAGGGCCGCAAGACACAGGCTCGCTCCAACAAGGAGACACAAAAATGGTCAAAGATAATTACGACGGACCAATACTGGAGATCGACAAGCTTTCGATTTCATTCTTTACCCGTCTGCGGGAAATCCCGGCGGTGATGGATTTTTCAGTCAATGTAAAACCCGGCGAAGCGGTCGGGCTGGTCGGCGAATCCGGCTGTGGGAAATCAACCGTGGCGCTCGGGGTCATGCAGGACCTTGGCAAGAACGGCCGCGTGGTTGGCGGATCAATCAAGTTCAAGGGGCGCGATCTGGGCGAAATGAGCGACGAAGAACTGCGCGATATTCGCGGCTCGGAAATTGCAATGATCTACCAGGAACCCATGGCGTCGCTGAACCCCGCGATGAAGATCGGCAAACAGCTTATGGAAGTGCCGATGATCCATCAGGGGGCGTCGGAGAAAGAAGCCTACGAACGCGCTTTACAGGTTGTCACTGACGTCAAGCTCCCCGACCCCAAACGCATGCTCGACAGTTTCCCGCATCAACTGTCCGGAGGCCAACAGCAGCGCATCGTGATTGCCATGGCGCTCATGTCTGAACCGTCCTTGTTGATCCTTGACGAGCCGACCACCGCGCTCGATGTGACCGTGGAAGCTGCCATCGTGGAGTTGGTCAAGGACCTGGGACGCAAGTATGGCACGTCGATGCTCTTCATCAGTCACAACCTTGGGCTGGTGCTTGAGACCTGTGACCGTATCTGCGTGATGTATTCCGGCGAAGCGGTGGAGCGTGGATCTATCGAAGATGTGTTTGACCGCATGCAACATCCCTATACGCAGGCATTGTTCCGTTCGATCCCGCTGCCCGGTGCCGACAAGAATGCGCGTCCCCTCAAAGCGATCCCCGGCAATTTCCCACTGCCTCATGAACGCCCGCCGGGGTGTAACTTTGGCCCGCGGTGCGACTATTTCGAAGCCGGGCGATGCGATCAGGGCGTCATCATGATGGAGGATGTCCCCGGGCACGAACGACACGCGTCACGGTGTCTGAGGTTCAAGGAAATCGACTGGGACGCCCCGATGGTGCTGGAGGACACAAAGACAAAGGGCGAGATTGGCGATGTGGTCCTGAAGATGGACAACCTCAAGAAGTACTATGAAGTCGCGGCCAATGCGATCTTTGGAGGCGGCAACAAGAAGGTCGTGAAGGCTAATGAAACGCTTAGCTTTGAGGCCCGCGAATCCGAGACGCTTGCGATTGTGGGCGAATCCGGTTGCGGGAAATCGACATTTGCCAAGGTATTGATGGGGCTTGAGACCGCAACCGAAGGAGAAATCCTGCTCGGCAACAAACCCATTCAGGATGTGCCGATTGAGGAACGCGATACGCAAACGGTCGCAGACGTGCAGATGGTGTTCCAAAACCCCTTCGACACGCTGAACCCGTCCATGACAGTTGGGCGCCAGATCATACGCGCGTTGGAAATTTTTGGCATTGGAGAGAATGAGAAAGACCGCACGCAGCGCATGCTCAAACTCCTCGATCTGGTGAAACTGCCTCGCGAGTTTGCGACCCGAATGCCACGCCAATTATCGGGTGGCCAGAAACAACGGGTCGGGATTGCGCGCGCCTTTGCCGGTGATGCGCGGATCGTTGTGGCCGATGAGCCTGTTTCGGCGCTGGACGTTTCTGTTCAGGCGGCGGTGACGGACTTGCTTATGGAGATTCAACGCGAACATAAAACGACGCTGCTTTTCATCAGTCATGACTTGTCGATCGTACGTTACCTCAGTGATCGGGTGATGGTCATGTACCTTGGTCACGTCGTGGAACTGGGCACGACCGATCAGGTGTTCTCGCCCCCCTATCACCCCTATACGGAAGCCTTGCTGTCGGCGGTGCCAATTGCAGACACGTCCGTCAAGAAAAAGCACATCGTCCTCGACGGCGATATTCCTTCCGCAATGAACCCGCCTACGGGCTGCCCGTTCCAAACGCGGTGTCGTTGGAAATCGGAAGTTTCTGGCGGCTTGTGCGAGAAAGACGTGCCACCGGTTCGCACAATCGGCGACAACCACCAGATCAAATGCCATCTCAGTGACGAAAAGCTGGCAGAGATGGAACCGGTAATCGAGGTCGGTGTGGCAGCCGAATAGCAAGCTGCCTCAAAATCACGCCCGAGTGTTACCCGTGCAGGCGATGTACGGGTATCACAAGAAGAGGGGTATAACGATCCCGCTCAGGTAGCCCAAAGAGAAGAGTGCAAATCCGGGTTTGCGGGCGGCAGTCAGGACAGCGAACAACATCAAAACCGGAGCCAATGCCAAACCGCCCATCGTCGGATAGAAGACAAAGTCGTGCAGCGGTGTTCCTGGTCCCCAAAGCGCGTCCTCAGAGGACAGGCCAACCAGCGCCACGGCAACCAGACAGCCCAACACGATGCCGAGCGATGTGGAGACAAGATGTTCCATGATTGGGTGACGTCGCCGCCGGCTTTTCACGCGTGCTGAGGCCGCAATACCAGCGATACCGGGTGCACGTATATTGGCATGAACTGACTGAGGTGCATCTGCATGCGCTTTTTGAATACGTTCCAGTCGCTCTTGGAAATTCGCCGGTGCCATCACATTCTCCCTCGTTACACGCCCGGTCGTAAGGGCGAATCTGGGCACGGTTGTGACAGCATGTGGGAGGGTTTGAGAAATTCAGCGCAGGAGCGAAACGAAGAAGCCGTCGTCAGCCAATTGTTGCGGCCTCACCCGCCAGTGATGACCCGGACATAATTTCGGGTCTCTTTATAGGGTGGAATGCCCCCATGTCTCTTTACCGCCTGCGGCCCCGCGTTGTAGGCCGCCAAAGCTAGCGGCCACGACCTGAAGGTATCGAACTGTTCACGCAGGTAGCGCGCTCCACCTTCCAGGTTTTCCTTTGGGTCGAGCGGATTGACCCGCAAATAGCGGGCCGTTCCCGGCATCAACTGTGCCAGCCCCAAAGCCCCTTTGTGCGACTTGGCTTTTGGGTTCCATCCCGATTCCTGCTGAACCAACCGCAGGAAAAGCCCCTCGGGCACGCGATGTTTTCGGGCGGCCGCCTTGGCCATATCAAGGTATTGACCCTTATACCGCCCATCATAGGCCCCAAGGTTCCATTTGCTGGGTGTCACGACGGATGGCGGCTGCAAACGTACGGAATCGTTGTACTGACTTGCCGCCCGATTATCGAGCACACTGACCTGAGACTTGAAAAGCTTACTACGGCTCTTGGACGATACCGTTTGCGCTTGCGCAACCGTGCCGACAAGCATCGACATCACCACGATGGCGGATACTGGTTTCCACATAAATCTCTACTCGACCCTCTACCCTTACCCGCGAAGATATCAAATTCCGAACGGTTTTCCAGTCTTGCCTGCGTCTGGTTACTGTGCAGAACTCTTAACGCAGGTTTACCTTGTTTTAAAGCCTTGCGGCCCAGTGTAGGTTCTAACAAATCGTGAATGACCGGATTCGGCGTTGGTGAGGCCCGGGGTCACGATAAGCTGTGAAAACGAAAAACAGGGGGGCAAGATGGCCGGCTCAGTGAACAAAGTTATTCTTATCGGCAATCTGGGGCGCGACCCGGAAGTGCGCAGTTTTCAGAACGGCGGCAAGGTATGTAACCTGCGCATTGCCACTTCTGAAACCTGGAAGGATCGCAATACCGGAGAACGCAAGGAACGGACCGAATGGCATTCCGTCGCGATCTTCTCTGAACCGCTTGCGCGTGTGGCAGAGCAATACTTGCGCAAAGGGTCCAAGGTTTACATCGAAGGCCAGTTGGAAACGCGCAAATGGCAGGACCAGTCCGGTCAGGATCGCTATTCCACCGAGGTCGTGTTGCGCCCTTATAAATCGGAGCTGACCATGCTCGATAGCCGTGACGGTAGCGGTGGCGGCAACTTTGGCGGTGGCGGCGGGGGTGGCCAGATGGGCTATGATGATCGCGGCGGTGACAGCCTCGGCGGCGGCAGCAGCGCGCCCAGCCCGGTACCCTCCCGTGATCTGGACGACGAAATTCCGTTCTGATGATCCCGCGTGTCCGACCTTTGGGGGGTGAGGACACTGAGGCAGCCCTAAGCCTTTACACGGCGCTTACGCTGGGACCGAAAGAGGTGTCGGCGCAGGCTTTTCACGATGTGTTGGGTCATCCCGGCTCCATCGTCTTTGGCGCCGAAGGGGCTGGTACCATTCTGGGGATGGCGACCTTGCATCTGCTCCCAAACGTAACCTGGGGTGGTCGCCCCTATGGATTGGTCGAGAATGTCGTGACACACCCCGATCATCGGGGACAGGGCATCGGTCGCGCGGTCCTGACAGCCGCCCTTGATTACGCATGGCACAAGAACGCCTACAAAATCATGTTGATGACAGGTCAAAAACGCAGTGCAAAAGGGTTCTATGAAGCCGTCGGTTTTTCGTCAGAAGACAAACATGCGATGGTTATTCGCAATCCCTGAACCCACGTGAGTGTTATTCCGCGTCGCGCAACACCTGCAAAACATCGTCCGGTTGCACATCGCCCGTGACAAATGCCTCGCCGATGCCACGGGCCAGAACAAACCGAAGCTGTCCCTGAACCACCTTTTTATCCTGCCCCATCAGAGACAGAAGCGTTTCCGCACTCGGCAACGCACCTGGAATATCCCGAAGGTCTGTCTTCATCCCCATGGATTTCAGGTGTTCCCGAACACGGCTCGGGCTTTCCTGCGCACAGAGCCCCATTCTTGCGGACAGCTCAAAAGCCAAGGCACAGCCTACCGCCACCCCTTCGCCATGCAACAGACGGTCCGAATAGCCGGTTGCGGCTTCAAGCGCATGGCCAAAAGTGTGACCCAGGTTCAGGAGTGCGCGATCCCCCTGCTCTGTTTCATCCCGCGCGACGATATCCGCCTTCATTTGCACCGACCGGCGCACGGCTTCGACACGGGTTGCAACATCTCCATCGGCAAGTCGCGGTCCTTGTTCTTCAAGCCATTCGAAGAAATTTGCGCTGCCCAGCAGACCATATTTCACAACTTCGCCGTAACCGGCCAGAATATCGCGGGGCGTCAACGTTCCAAGCACCCCGGTATCCGCAAGCACGAGACTTGGCTGATGAAACGCCCCAATCAGGTTTTTGCCCTGTTCGGCATTGATCCCGGTTTTGCCGCCGACCGAGCTGTCAACCTGCGCCAGCAATGAGGTCGGTATCTGCACGAAACGAACCCCGCGGCGCAGGATCGCGGCGGCGAAGCCCGCCAGATCTCCGATCACGCCACCACCAAACGCAACAACCACATCTGCCCGCTCAACCTTTTGATCGAGCAACCACCCGATGGATTGCTGAAGGGGGCCCCAGGACTTGGTAGCCTCACCCGCCGGCAGGGCGAGCGATGTCATCTCGATCCCTTCCGCCGCCAGCCCCGCGCGAAGCGTTTCCAGATGAAGAGCGGCAACCGTCTCATCCGTCAGCACCGCGACTTTCGGTCTCTTGAGCAGTGGCGCGATATGCTTTCCGGCATCCGTAATGAGGCCCAGGCCGATCCGAACATCGTATTCCCGCCCCGGCAATTCGACGCGTACTGTCTCAAGCATCCATTTTCTCCAACACGTCCGGGCGGGATAAAAGCGCATCAGCCACCCGCAGAGCCATCTTGTCGATTGAAACCGGCGGCGCGCAGGGTACGGTCACATCCGCTTTGGCATATTCGGGGACCCGGTCATTATAAAGGCTCGTCAATGTGGCCTTCGGGTCCGCCGTGCGCAGCAAGGGGCGCGTGTCGCGATGCTTTACTCTGTTCCAAAGCAGCTCAATATCTGCGTTCAGCCAAACCGCCAGCCCGTGATGAGAAATTGTGGCCCGATTTTGAGGCGCAAGAAAAGCGCCGCCCCCGGTGGAAAGAACACATGGGGGGCCTTGCAAAAGCCTGTTGATGACTTCCGCTTCGCGGGCGCGAAAGAACGGCTCTCCGTCGCGGGCAAAAATTTCGGGCACCGTCATATTGGCGGCGGCTTCGATCTCGTGATCCGAATCAAGAAAGGAAACGCCGAGCAACTGGGCCAACGCCCGCCCGACCGCTGTCTTGCCTGCACCCATCATGCCGACCATCACAACGGTCTTTTTCAGCACATATTCCCGTGTTTTCCCGGTTTCGGCTGCGGATTGCTCAATTTCGCTCATAATGGTTTGAATGACGTGATATTATGGAAAAGGCCATATATAACTTAAACAAAAAAGGCAGGCACAAAAGGCAGTATAATGCTCAGATTATTCAAGGTTCTGATCTTTCTAGCAGTCATCGGCTTTCTGGGACTAACGGGCTATGCCTATGTTGGCCCATTCTTTGGCGTTGATTTTTCCGCCCCGCAGGATAAGACACGCGTTCCCGTTACTCTGGATGCGAACTAACCGGATTTCATATTTTCTGGCACTTTGTTTGGCCGGGTCAGTTGCTGCTGAAGGGCAGCCCTTGTCCGTCATTGACTGGGTCAAACGTAATCCGGATCAACCCGCGATGACCTCCGCTGTCATGCCAAAGCGGTTCGAGCCTCCCGTTGCGCCGGCAGTATCGGTGCCGGTTGTCACTGTGCAACCGCTGGGCCAACAGGCGCGGCGCATCATTGGTCTGGTGCCTGCCTCCGTGACGGGCCTACCCGAAACGCTCTGGACCGGGAGCACCGTTGATGGTTTGGAACGTCAAATCCGCGATGTGCCTTCGTTCCGATTGCCTGCGGCACAGGCGTTGCTGTACACATTGCTCCTCACCGAGGCCGAGGGACCCGGCAATGACATCCGCGGCGAAGACCGCCTGACGCTGGCACGGGTTGATGCGCTGATGCGCCTCGGCGCCCATGAACCCGCGATGTCCATTCTTGACCAGGCGAATGTAACCCGCGACGCCGCACATTTCGCGGCCTACATGGACCTCGCCCTTCTGACCGGACAGGAAGACGCAGGCTGCGCGATACTGGCGGCACAACCGCACCTCGCGCCGTCATTGGCACATCGCAGTTTTTGTGCCGCACGGTTGGGTGATTGGCCCACAGCCGCTTTGCTCTTTGATACCGGGCGCTCTTTGGGCTCAATTCCTGAGGATGAGGCAGAGGCGTTGGAGCGTTTTCTGCATATCGAAGCTTATGAAGACGCTGCCCCGCTACCGCGTCCCTCGCAAATGAGCCCCCTTCTCTTTCGGCTTTACGAAGCCATCGGAGAGCGGCTGCCCACAGGAGCATTGCCCCGTCCTTACGCCGTTGCTGATTTGCGCGATGTTGCGGGATGGAAATCGCAGGTTGAGGCGGCGGAACGTCTGGCTGTGACCGGCGCTTTGCCGGCCAACCGCCTGTTGGGTCTGTATACAGCACGATCACCAGCCGCATCAGGAGGCGTCTGGGACCGTGTGAGCGCAATTCAGCGGTTTGAAACGGCATTGCGCACCAGGTCAACCGATGCCATCGCAAAGACCCTGCCACCCGCATGGACGGAAATGCAACGCGCCGGGTTGGAGATCAGTTTCGCTGAGCTTTTTGCCGAGCCGTTGACACGCTACGATCTGAAAGGACAAGCAGGTGGAATAGCGCGGAATATGTTCCTGCTGTCTTCGAACTATCAGCAGATCGACGCCGATGCGCCAGTCCGCCCGCTGTTGCGTGGTATTGCGCTTGGACAGATCGAGGCAGATATGGCCAGTGACCAGCGCGCCGCCGCGATTGTCGCTGGTTTTGATACCACCAAGGCGCGACGCGATTTGATAGGCATGGCCCAAAACGGGCGTATGGGAGAGGCGATCCTCCGGACGCTCTTGCTTCTGGACGATGGGGCGGCTGGCGATCCGGTCGCACTGACACAAGCGCTTGCCACGCTGCGAACCTTTGGGTTGGAGGATACGGCCCGCCGGGCAGCTCTGCAAATCCTTCTTCTCGAAAGGTATAGCTGATGTGCGATGGTGTTCAGTGGATATCCGCCTTCCTCGAAGCACAGGCCGCTGAACTTGGGGCAGCACGGAATACGCTCCTGGCCTACGGCCGCGATCTGAAAGACTTTGATGGCTATTTGCGGCACAACAATCTGGATTTCCAGAAGGTCACGCAGTCCAATGTGGAAGACTACCTGGTCCACTGTGACGATCAGGGGTTATCTCGTGCGACCCGCGCCCGCCGTCTGTCAGCCGTCAAACAGCTCTATCGTTTTGCGTTTGAGGAAGGCTGGCGCAGTGATAATCCGGCATTGCAAATATCCGGCCCCGGACGGGATCGCAAATTGCCTCAAACTCTTACCGAAGAAGAAGTGGACAGGCTTCTTGACGCGGCGAGAAATTCTGGTCGGACCACTGCCGATCAGGCAAGAAACACCTGCCTGATGGAGTTGCTTTACGCCACGGGAATGCGCGTGAGTGAATTGGTGAGTTTGCCCGTGGCTGCGGCCCGCGGTGATCCTCGTATGCTGTTGATCATGGGCAAAGGCGGCAAGGAGCGTATGGTCCCACTCTCCCCGCCTGCGCGAGAGGCCTTGTCGCACTGGCTGGAAATCCGGGACGCAGATGAAACCGAAAAGAAGACCAAAGGCATCCAGCCATCACGCTTTCTGTTTGCCTCACGCGGCGTATCGGGCCATCTCACGCGACATCGTTTTTACCTGTTGATCAAGGAATTCGCGGTCACCGCAGGCGTCAGCCCGGAAAAAGTCACGCCCCACACGTTGCGGCATGCTTTTGCGACACATCTGCTGGCCAATGGCGCCGATCTTCGATCTATCCAGACCCTTCTGGGACATGCCGACGTGGCGACCACCGAAATCTATACACATGTGTTGCAAGCCAGACTGTCAGAACTGGTCCTGACACATCACCCTTTGGCAAGTGACGAAGAACGCAAGGCGTCAGGCAATACATCTTCCGAAGGCCAGTAACCGTTGCGCAAAGCCTCATGATAGCCCTGGATCAACCCTTTGGCTTGCATGGCATCAAACGCAGCATCCACATCATAACACAGGCGATGAAACAAAACTTCGCCGCCATCCAATATGGCATATCGCGTCTGCTGTCCGCCATCATGCGGGGGCATCCCTATGACACCCGCGTTGATCCAACGGCCACGCGGCGTGTCACGAATGAACGGCAGGCCACAATGCCCGGCGATCACGTGATCCACCTTGCCGATGGCGGCCTCGATCATTGCCCACTCACCAAGAAAAGTTTCCAGTTTACTGGTTGGCCACAGGAACCGAGCGATGTCAGAAACACCGCCATGAATCACCGCATAACGTGCGCCCTGATGGCGAAAGCTCACGATATCGGGACATTCCGCCATCCATGCGCGTTCGTCGTCTTGAAGTTGTGCATTGGCGAACTGGTACCATCCAACACTCAAGAGATCACAGGCTGACCCTTCTTCGAAACCACAGCCGCATGTCTCGGCGCCCACGGCCAGCTGCTTTTCGCAATTGCCTGCAACCACGGTGCAGCCTGCGCGGCGAATGCTCCGCACTGTTTCCACCGGGTCGCCGCAATAAGCGACAACGTCGCCGGTACATACCCGATGGTCAGCTCTGATACCGCGTTCTCTTGCCTTGGCCAAAAGTGCTTGGGTGGCCTGCAAGTTTGAATAGGGCCCGCCAAAAAGCAGCACAGCGTCGTCCAAAACACCCAGATCACGGTGCATCTTCGGCTCGTCCCTTGATTGACGCACGCGCGACCCCCATAACCAACTCAACACTTCTCAAAGGTACACTCCCAAATGGAAATGGCTTCCGCAACGCTTGACGCGACTTTTTGGATTACTTCTGGCGTGATCCTGTTCCTTCTCGTGCTTTCTGGCTTCTTTTCCGGGTCCGAAACGGCGCTGACTGCCGCCTCGCGCGGAAAGCTCCGCTCGATCGCGGATAAGGGCAACAAGGGGGCTGAACGGGCACTTCGGATCACCGAGGACAATGAACGCCTGATCGGCTCCGTCCTGCTCGGCAACAATCTCGTGAATATCCTCGCCGCATCGCTGGCCACATCGATTTTTACACGAGCGTTTGGCGAAAGCGGTGTCGCACTAGCGACACTTGTGATGACCTTGCTGGTGTTGATTTTCGCCGAAGTTCTCCCAAAGACCTATGCCATTACCAATTCGGAGAAAGCGGCCAGCCTTGTCTCTGCGCCAATTTCATTGGTGGTCACCGTATTCTCGCCGGTTGTGGCAGCAGTGCGGTTGCTTGTGCGTGGGGTTCTAAGGCTCTTCGGCGTCCGAATTGACCCGGACAGCAACATTCTCGATGTCCATGCAGAAATTGAGGGGGCTCTGACGCTTGGCCATTCCGAAGGCGTGGTCGAGAAGGAACATCGCGATCGAATTCTCGGCGCGCTCGATCTGAATGAACGTGCGGTCGAAGAGATCATGCTCCATCGGTCGGGGATTGAGATGCTCAACGCGGACGACAGCCCCGAAGACATCCTTCAACAATGCCTCGAATCCAATCACACCCGCCTTCCGGTTTTTCAGGGAGATCCCGAAAACATCATTGGTGTCATCCACGCCAAGGATCTGCTGCGGGCGATGTACAAGATCATCGGTGGCCCCGAAGGCGACGCCTCCAAGCTGCGCAGCTTTAAATTGTCTGACGTGGCGATGACCCCCTACTTCGTGCCCGAAACCTCAACGCTGGACGAGCAGATGCGCCAGTTTCTGCGGCGCAGGACACATTTTGCGCTTGTGGTCGATGAGTATGGCTCGCTTCAGGGTCTGATAACGCTTGAAGATATTCTTGAAGAAATCGTCGGCGAAATCACCGATGAATTTGACCCCGACGATGAGCAACCGCTGCAATCAACGGATGATGGGCAGCATGTTGTTGAGGGGGCCATGACGATCCGGGATCTAAACCGTGCGACCGATTGGAACCTGCCCGATGAGGAAGCCAATACCGTAGCCGGGCTCGTCATTCATGAAGCTCAAATGATACCGACCGTCGGTCAGGTGTTTTCCTTCCACGGTTTCCGTTTCGAGGTCTGCGCACGTGAAGGAAATCGTATCACTGAACTGAAAATCAGAAAGCTGTGAACAGCGGTCTCATTGATCATTCACAGAACAGGTTCTGAGACAAGTTTGACGCTTGTCTCAGACCGCTTTGATCTTGCCCGTTTTCAATTCGGCGGAGTCGACCACACAATTCCGCCCTTTGTCTTTTGCGAGGTAGAGCGCATTGTCGGCATTCTTCAATATCGTCTGGATCTGAGTGCCGTCTCGAGGGAATGAAGCGACACCGCAGGAAATCGTCACTGTCGGCAAAACGCGGCCGGCGTAGGAAATCGAAATCTCCTGAACGCTTTCTCGCAGGCGTTCTGCTGCCTCCACCGTCTCTGCGCGGCTCGATGCTGGCAAAAGCACGGTGAATTCCTCACCCCCGTATCGGCACAACACCTCGTCTGACGAAAACAACGCATTCATCACCTCCGAAATCGAACGGAGGATCATGTCACCTGCATCATGGCCGTGATTGTCGTTAAAGGACTTGAACTTATCCGCGTCGAACGAAATGACACCAAATGAGCCGCTTTTGCGTTCCTGCAGTTTTATCTCGTTTCGCATGGATTCGAGGAAATGACGACGATTGAACAAACCTGTCAACTGATCGCGGGTCGACTGATGATGCAGCTCATCGCGTAGTTTGACGTTGGCAATTGCCAAACTGATCAGCTCGCCGCACTGCGCCGCAAATTTATGCGGGAGCCGAAGTGACACCTTCTTCGTCTCTTTGGCGTGAAACTGTATGTGCAACAGCCCGACGGTGTCACCATGGGCGACAATCGGGACACAGATGTAATTGCCAGTCGAAGGCGCATCCTGATCCTGAACATGCGGGCACTCAAAGGAGATTTTGTCCGGCACCAACGAATAGTTCCGCCCCCGACGCAACGCCCAGCAGGCATCCGCCTTTATGTGATCGTGAAGATCCACCTCGCCCCATGACATGGCGCCATCGAGGACATCACGAGAGTTAGAATAGATGTAAAGCTCGCCCCGGCTGTCAGGCATCAGCTGCTGCATGAACTCCCGCAAAACCGTGAACAATTCATCCAGAGACTTACAGGTCTGGAGCCAATCACCCAGTTCCGCCAGCATCGCCACTTCGTACTGACGTTGTTTCTCATTCTCCAACGTTTCCAAAACTTTGGCCTGAGCCAACTCCGACGCCTTTTTGGCCTCGTCCAGATCGGCCGACTCTTTGCGTTGCAAGGTGACATCCGTGAAGGTGACAACATATCCGCCATCCTTCATCGGGCGAGCGGCCGTCGAAACAATCCGGCCAGAGCGCAAATAACGGTCAAACTGAAAGGGCGTTTTTCGCGAAAACCGCTCTTGCGTCTTGTCGACCGCTTTTTGGGTGAGTTCACCCCGCGCGACGGCACCGGCTAAAAAGTCTGAACGGTTTATTCCCAGGTAAAGATCGGTTGTGCGCATTTCCAACACGTCGAAAACGCGATCTGTGAACATGGTGCAAAACCCGTTTTCATCCCAAACGAGCACGCCCTGCTCCATCCCGTCGGCAACCTTGCCAAGAAATTCGGGCTCCATCGCAACCGCATGGAAACCACCAATCGTCACGAGTTCGTTCCTTAACTCTGACTTCGTGCTCTTTGTCTTTTTCATATTGCACCGCCGACTTCACCCAGCCCCCTTTTACCGGCATTGCCCTAACAGGCCGTTTAAGTCGTCGTGAGAACACGTTTCAAACTGACAGCATTCTTTCGGCTCATCCCCAGTCTGCCGGAGTTCAGTGTCATGCAGAATGGGACTTGCAATAAAACTACTTTTCTAGTTATATAGTTTTATGAGTCAGTCAGAATCAATTGCACGCAGCCTTGCCGCCCTGGGCCATGAAGCCCGGCTGGACATTTTTCGCCTTCTCGTCAAAGCCGGAATTAGCGGCATGACAGTCGGTCAAATTGCTGATCACCTTCAAATGCCCTCTTCAACGCTTGCGCATCATTTGCGCAGTCTCGTTGATGGCGGTCTAGTTGTTCAAACCAAACAGGGGCGCGAGGTTGTTAACGCGGCAAATTACGACAGCATGAACACTCTGATCGGCTATCTGACCGATCAATGCTGCGTCGGGGTGGACACACCGGCGACGGACGCTGTGGCATGAACATCAACGCATACATCAATTTGAAAATCCGGATGAAGAAAAATGGCTGATATCACGGCACCCACGACCTCGCATTGGATACGATCGCTCTGGAAATCCTACAAGGTTTGGATCGTTTCGGGGTTGATCCTCGCAACTATCGCATTGCTGTCGCCCGCACAGGCTCTGGAGAGTGTCAATTTCATCATTGCATCGCTCTCCCATACCGGCGTGTTTCTGGTGCTCGCGGTTTTGACCACCGCCTGGGCGATGGCTACGGGGGCCGATAATCTGATCGCGCGCGTCTTTGTTGGCTCGCCGATATTGATGATTGTGTTAGCTGCATTGGCAGGCGGGTTGTCTCCTTTCTGCTCCTGTGGAGTGATCCCCCTGATCGCGGCCTTGCTCGCAATGGGTGTTCCCCTGTCGGCTGTCATGGCGTTTTGGTTGGCCTCGCCGGTCATGGACCCGACGATGTTTTTGTTGACCACCGGAGTACTCGGAGCTGAGTTTGCCGTCGCAAAAACTCTGGCTGCAATCTCGCTGGGGTTGGCGGGCGGATTTGCCGCCTATGCTTTGGCGGGGACTGCCGCGTTGAGCAACCCGCTCCGCGAGGGTATTGGAAATGGCGGGTGTGGCGGCGCCAAGATCCGCGCCCCAAAACCTGTCGTGTGGCGTTTCTGGCATGAGGAAGAGCGCCGCGCCAAATTCCGCAAAGAAGCGATATCCACCGGACTTTTCCTGGGTCAATGGCTTGTACTGGCCTTCCTGCTGGAAAGCCTGATGCTCGCCTACATCCCTGCTGATACAATCACAGCGGTCTTGGGCGGCGAAGGCATTGCCCCCATTGCACTGGCCACCGTAATTGGTGTCCCTGCCTATCTCAATGGATACGCAGCGCTGCCTTTGGTTGGCGGGTTGATCGAACAGGGTATGGCACCGGGCGCTGGTCTGGCCTTTCTGGTCGCTGGCGGCGTGACCTCACTCCCTGCCGCCATCGCGGTCTGGGCGTTGGTCAAACCCAAGGTCTTTGCCCTCTACCTGGCACTGTCGTTGTCAGGGGCGTTCACAATCGGCTTGCTGTTTCAGGGCTGGACGATGCTCTAATCCGACCGAAGGCTAGGTTAGCCGCGCAGACGCGCCCCGTCGGGATCAAAGGGCGGGGCATGCAGAATGGTGGCCCGGTGGGGTTTGCCAAGCACCATGACTTCAACCTCATCCCCTGAGGCGACGCCCTTCACAAAGCCGAGTGCCAGGCTCATGCCAACGCTGTAGCCATAGGCGCCGGAGGTGACCCGCCCGATTCCCAAACCGTCCTTGAAGATGGGCTCACCCCCTGTGGCATCGGCATGTGATGCATCGGTTTCCGCCGCATCAAGCGCCAAAAGCAAAAGACGCTCGCGCGCGGGCTTGGCAAGTGTTTCCGCAACCGCCGCCTTGTTCATGAAGTCCTTGTCCATCTTGCAGAGACGGTCCAGCCCAACTTCCTGTGGCCAATATTCGGGGCTGTATTCCCGCGACCAGCTGCCATAGCCCTTCTCCACCCGCAGGCTCATCAGAGCACGGCTCCCGACCGGGCCCGCTCCCACCGTTTGCCCCGCTTCCAGCAGCGTTTCGTAAAGACGGGCCTGATCTTCGGTGGCGCAGTGCAATTCCCACCCGAGATCACCAGTAAAGCTAACCCGTAGCGCCAGAGCCTGCACTCCGCCTACATCAAGCCATTTCGACCGCATGAAAGGGAAGTCCTCGGTGGCCAGAGAGGTATTGGTCAACCGTTGCAGCATGTCGCGCGACTTCGGCCCAGCGACGTTGAAGCCGCACATTGCCTCGGTATGGCTTTCGAACACCGTGCCATCAGGAAGAGGCAGCGCCTTGAAGAACCGCTGGTGGTGCCGCTCTGCCATCCCTGAGCCGATAATCCAGAATTCATCCTCAGAAATGCGCGTGACTGTGAAATCTCCGGCGATCCCACCGCGTTTGCCGATCAGGGGCGTCAGACAGGACCGCCCAACGGTGCGGGGCATACGGTTGGCAAAAAGCCCATTCAGCCAGTCTTCGGCACCCGGTCCCTTGCAGCGGTATTTGGCGAAATTCGAGATATCGATAATCCCGGCCCGTTCGCGCAGCATCTTGCATTCTTTACCGACCTGTTCCCACCAGCCTTGTCGGGTGAACCCCTCGGTGATGTCTTCGCTGCCTTCGGGGTACCCGAAGTAGAGTGGATGCTCCCACCCGTAGTTAAGACCAAATACCGCGCCGAGTTTGCGTTGCTGCGTATAAGCCGGCCGCATACGCGTGGGACGTCCGGCACTACGCTCCTCATTTGGAAAGTGTATCTTGAACCGGTGCGCATATTGATCCCCGACCCGCGCCTTGGTGAAGGCTTTATCGGCCCAGTCTCCGAACCGCGCCATATCCCAGGCAAACATGTCATAGCGCGTCTCGCCCGTGACGATCCAATCTGCCGCCAAAAGCCCCATACCGCCCGACTGGGAGAAACCCGGGATGATGCCGTTGCAGCAGAAGTAATTCGAAAGCTCCGGCGCGGGACCAAACAACACATTGCTGTCCGGCGACCAGATCATCGGGCCGTTGATGACTCGCTTGATCCCCGCTGTCCCGACCACGGGCACGCGGTCGATCGCGCGCATCATATTGTCCTCGATCCGCTCCAGATCATCGGCAAAAAGCTCATGACCAAAACCCTGCGGCGTGCCGTCTTCGGCCCAGAACCGCAGATCCTTTTCATAGGCCCCGACCAGCAGCCCCTTGCCTTCCTGACGCAGGTAATACTCGCCATCCCGGTCCGCGACAGACGGCAGACGGCGGTCCATCGCGTCGATTTCGGCAATGGTCTCTGTGACGAAATACTGATGCTCTGTCGGTTGCAAAGGCAATTGCAATCCCGCAAGAGCCGCAACCTCACGCCCCCAGAGACCCGCGGCATTGATAACCCATTCGGTCGCGATATCACCCTTGGGCGTGCGCACGATCCAGCTTCCATCCGGCTGCTGTTCCGTCGCGGTCACGGGACAAAACCGTATAATCTCCGCCCCGTTCTGGCGTGCACCACTGGCATAGGCGTTCGTCACACCCGAAGGGTCCACGTTCCCGCCGTCCGGCTCCCACATGATGCAACGGATACCGTCGAAATCCACCAGCGGGTGAAGACGCTCTGCCTCGTCCCGGCTGACTTCATGGAAGTTCATCCCATATAGCTTGGCTTTGGCCGCTTGCAGCCGCAGCTGGTGTTCGCGGGCTTCCGTCTGGGCGAGGTAGAGCGACCCCGGCTGAAAAACCCCACAGCTTTGCCCCGTTTCTGCTTCCAGACTATTATAAAGATTCATGGTGTAGTGCTGGATGCGACTGATGTTCGTGCTGTCGTGCAGCCCATGAATGTTCGCCGCCGCGTGCCAGGTTGAACCCGAAGTCAACTCGTCTCTCTCCAGCAAAACCACATCGGTCCAGCCCAGTTTTGTCAGGTGGTAAAGAATGGAGCAGCCAATAACGCCGCCTCCGATTACAACGGCCTGGGCATGAGTTCTCATGGGAAACGCTTTCTGTCGAACTTGTTAACCTGCATCCTGACTTGCCATCGCCCTGCGAGATTGCACGCCTGCGACATTTCCCGTCGCCGGCGCACAAGGTAAAAGGAATTCTCAGAATTGTTGCGTTGTCCCCAAGCGCTTGGCATGGTCCGGCGAGATATCGAAAGGAAAACCATGGCCCGCCTCAAACATCGTCTGCATCATACAACGGATAGAGTTGCATTACATCTGTGCACCATTCCCTCGGCGGTCGTCACACAAGCGATGGCGGCAGCGGGCGCTGACGGTGTTATTATAGATATGGAACATGGTGCCGTCGATTACGCCAGCGCCCATGCGATGATCGCAGCAACTGCCGGCACAGATTGCGCGCCACTGGTGCGCATCGCCGAAAATGATCCTGCTCAGGTAAAACGCGCGCTGGACCTGGGTGCCGAAGGCATCTGTTTCCCCCTCATCCGGACTGCAGAAGATGCGCAGCGTGCAGTATCGGCCATGCGCTACCCGCCCGATGGCGTCCGAGGATTTGGACCGTTCATTGCCCAGTCGCGCTGGCAAACGGATCTGCCCAACATACGCGCCGATACAGAGGGCAAACTAGTGACCATGCTGCTGATCGAAACCCGCGAAGCCGTCGAAAACATCGACGCCATTTGCGCTGTGGACGGCATTGATCTGATGGTCACGGCGATGTTCGATCTGTCCACCGATCTGGGCCACATGGGTCAATTCGACCACCCCGAGGTGCAATCGGCTGTGGCGCGCGTTGAGAAGGCGGCAATGGCGGCGGGCATTCCGCTGGGCAGCAACGCCCTGAATGAAGAGATGGCGCAAGCCCTGTTTGCACGTGGCTATCGTGCTATTGCGGGGTTCGACGTGCTCTGGCTGCGTGCGAAATGCGCAGAATTCAAGGGCTGGACTAAGGCCTAAGCAGGTTAGCCCCGTGAAAATTATGCGAATGACACAATTTTATTGATTCCTTGGTATATTGCATGTCGATAATCCCAAACACAGACGGCTGAGTGGCAGATGAAGAGACCAAGGCCCAACCATGGATAAATACCAACCATTTGATCGCAAAAAACCGAAACCAGAAGCCAAGCGCCGCTGCCATCGCTGCCATGGGAGCGGACAGGCGTCTTGCGTGTCTTGCGGTGGTCAGGGACGTGTTGCAAAAGGCAAAGATGAGCTGGGGCATCCAAAGTTTGGACGGTGCGATGCGTGTTACGGCACCCGGTCCCGCCGATGTTCCAGTTGCAGCGGCGAAGGGTTTTTGTAGCCTCGTAGAGGACCATAAGGACCGATTGGTTTTGCCCTGATCGAGAACCGGCATAGCAGGTCGCTTTTGACCCAGTCCCTGCCCGGCAGTCCGGGCATGGTCACGGCAGGAAAAAAGAAGCGAGCACAACATGAAGACAACAACCCGCGTTGCGATAATTGGCGGAGGCGTCGTCGGCGCGTCGGTGCTTTACCACCTCACCAAACTGGGATGGTCAGACGTTATGCTTCTGGAACGGTCAGAGTTGACGTCTGGTTCAACCTGGCACGCAGCAGGCGGTTTTCACACGTTGAATGGCGATACGAATATGGCCGCGCTTCAAGGGTATACGATCCGACTCTACAAAGAGTTGGAAGAGATCACGGGGCTGTCTTGCGGGCTTCATCACGTGGGCGGCGTGACACTGGCAGACAATCAAGATCGATTTGACATGCTGCTGGCCGAACGGGCCAAGCATCGTTTCATGGGGTTGGATACTGAAATCGTGGGGCCCGAGGAGATCGCCAAGATCGCGCCCATTACAAGCCTCGATGGCATCATTGGTGCGCTCTATGATCCGCTGGACGGACATCTCGATCCCTCTGGCACGACACATGCCTACGCCAAGGCCGCGCGCATGGGTGGTGCGAGCATCGAAACCCATTGCATGGTGAGAGAGACCAACCAACGCGCGGATGACACATGGGATGTGGTGACGGATAAGGGCACAGTGCACGCAGAGCATGTCGTGAATGCAGGTGGCCTTTGGGCGCGCGAGGTCGGTGCGATGGCCGGTATCTATTTCCCGCTGCACCCAATGGAGCATCAATATATCGTCACTGATGAGATCGCGGAAATCTATGAGCGCGACGAAGAGCATCCACATGTGATGGACCCTGCCGGCGAAAGCTATCTGCGGCAGGAAGGGCGCGGCCTCTGCATCGGGTTTTATGAACAACCGTGCAAGCCCTGGGCCGTTGACGGAACCCCGTGGGATTTTGGCCATGAATTGCTGCCGGATGATTTCGATAAGATCGAAAGCTCCATCGACTTCGCCTACAAGCGCTTCCCGGTCCTCGCCACTGCCGGGGTGAAATCTGTGATCCACGGCCCCTTCACCTTTGCGCCTGATGGCAATCCGCTGGTCGGGCCGGTACCCGGCATGCGCAACTACTGGTCCGCCTGTGGCGTGATGGCAGGGTTTTCGCAAGGCGGTGGTGTGGGGCTGACGTTGGCTCAGTGGATGATCGAGGGCGAACCGGAGCGCGATGTCATGGCAATGGATGTCGCGCGCTTTGGAAATTGGATTACCCCGGGCTACACCCGGCCGAAAGTCATCGAAAACTATCAAAAGCGCTTTTCCGTCGCCTACCCGAACGAGGAATTGCCCGCTGCACGCCCCTTCCGCACCACCCCGATGTACGACATCTTCTCCGGCTTGGGGGCCGTCTGGGGGCAACAATACGGATTGGAAGTCGCCAATTACTTTGCGCAAGACGGCGAACCAACCCTGGAAACCCCGTCCTTCCGCCGTTCAGACGCCTTTGACGCGACAGCACGGGAAGTCAAAGGGGTTCGGGAGCACGTCGGCATCAACGAGCTTCAGAATTTTGGCAAATACCTCGTAAGCGGGCCCAAAGCGCGCGACTGGCTGGACAGGATCATGGCTGGCCGTGTGCCCAAGGTCGGGCGGTTGAGCCTGACGCCAATGCTCTCTCCGAGAGGTCGGTTGATCGGCGATTTCACGATTTCATGTCTCGGTGAGACCGATTTCCAGCTCACTGCATCTTACGGCGCGCAAGCCTTCCATTGGCGTTGGTTCCAACAGAATCTGATGGACGGCGTGATGCTTGAGAATATCTCGGATCATCGCACCGGATTCCAGATTGCCGGACCGCGTGCGCGCGACGTGTTGGCAGCCTGCACGCGAGATGCGGTTGACCTGAAATTCATGGATGTTCGACGTATGACGATTGGGATGGCCGATTGTATTGTACAGCGCGTCAGTTACACCGGTGATCTGGGGTTCGAGATTTATTGCGACACGCACAGCCAACGCGCCCTTTGGCAAACCCTTTGGGACGCGGGGCAACCTCTTGGCATGATCCCCTTTGGTATGCGCGCGATGATGTCGCTGCGGCTTGATCGCTTTTTCGGAAGCTGGATGTCCGAGTATTCACCCGACTATACGGCTGCGGAAACGGGTCTTGATCGTTTCATCGATTGGCAAAAAGCAGTTGAGTTCATCGGTCGGTCAGCAGCAGAAAAGGAGCGGAAGAACGGCCCTGCCCGTAAACTGACCTGCTTCGAAGTCGATGCCGGTGATGCGGATGTTCAGGGTTATGAGCCCATTTGGGTGGGCGACGAAGTGGTGGGGTTCTGCACCTCGGGCGGCTATGCGCATCACACTGATGCCTCGCTTGCCATGGGGTTTCTGCCAACCGCGTTGATCGACAGTATCGAAAAGGTCCATATTGAAATCCTCGGCGAGATGCGCGAGGCGCGCGTGGTGCACGAGCCGCGTTTTGATCCAAGCGGCCAAAGGATGCGGGGTTAGCCCATCAATGCCATCAACGCTTCCCATCCTGATCCTGGCCGCGGGGCAATCCAGCCGCATGCGCGGACGCGACAAGCTGATGGCGCTGGTTGACGATAAACCCTTGTTGCAACGTCAGATCGATAATGCACATGCCGCGACGACAGGTCCTGTTTTGGTTACTCTGCCGCCCGCGCCGCATCCTCGCCACGCATTAACTCAAAAAACGATGGCGCAAACCGTGCCTGTCCCTGATGCCGTTGACGGAATGAGTGCCAGTTTGAGACGTGGCTTGGAAGCAATTGCCAATGATGCTCCTGCAGCGATGATCCTATTGGCGGACTTGCCGGAATTGACCTCAGCCGATTTGCGCTGCGTTCTGGCTGCTGTCGACACGGACAGCAACTCCCTGATCTGGCGAGGCGCGACGGAAGATGGCAAACCCGGTCATCCCATCGTCTTTGCCCGACCATTGTTCAACGCCCTACAGCAGCTCGTAGGCGATGAGGGTGGCAATCGGGTCGCAAAAGACAACAACGATCGGATGGAGCTGATCCAACTGCCCGGCAATAGAGCGCGTCGTGATCTGGATACACCTGAAGAGTGGGAGCGCTGGCGAAACGAAATCCGCTGAAGCGGGCAAGCTGGACTATGCGGGTTCACAAACGCCAAAATTTGCGGAGATGCGGAGAACGACCGACTTCAAACAAGTCGGAAGTTGGTACCCAAGGCCGGACTCGAACCGGCACGCCCGAAGGCGGGGGATTTTGAATCCCCTGCGTCTACCATTCCGCCACTTGGGCACGCGGAATCTGCTTACCCAAGCTTGTGGACGGCGTCCAGCCCAAAGCGTGTTTCAACAAAGATTGATACCGCAACTTTTGCAACGGTGCCTGTCGCCCGTGCTGGCGTAACAACCAGCAATTTGCTAGGCGATGCCAAAGCCTGAGTGGAATCAAATGGCTCCACAGTCTAAGGAGATGCCTGCATGACCGCCCATGCCACGAACGAAATGGCTATTTCGGACCGGCTCGACCAGTTGGCGGAAAGCGCACAAGGCGAGACGGTGTCGCTCGACTGGATCATGCGCCAGCTGCATGAGCGGGCCTTTGGTCTCTTTCTCCTTGTGCTTGCCCTGCCTTGTTGCATCCCGTTTCTTTACGGAATTCCGCAAATTGTCGCCTTACCGCTGATGTTTGTCTCGGCGCAAATTCTGATGGGGCGCAACTCCCCGTGGTTGCCTGATCGGTTGGCGGCAAGAACCGTATCCGCCGACGGATTGCAAAACCTCGCACAGCGCGCGGGGCCCTGGCTGCGCCGGATCGAGGCATTCAGCCGCCCGCGTCAGGCCCAGCTTACACGCGCGCCGCTCGACCGGGTCGTGGGGCTGGCGCTGGTGCTCTTTAGTGCGTCCATTCTTGTCCCCTTGCCAGGAACGAACACGGTGCCGGGCTTTGCCGTCGTTCTTGTGTCTATGGGTCTTTTGCAGCGCGATGGCATTCTGACTATCATCGGGATGGTTTTGGGCACTGCTTGGATCGCGACCCTGATCATTGCGGGTGCGACACTGGCAAGTGTGATCAAAGGGTGGTTGGGACTATGACGCGCATGCAGCTGACAACACTGGCCGCCCTCGGATCGGCGGCACTACTGTTGGGTGCTTTTGCGTTCCAATCGCTGGGCTATGCCCCTTGTGCGCTGTGCATCTGGCAACGCTACCCTCATGCCGCCGCTGTTGTGATCGGAGGTGCGGCCTGGGCTCTGGGGTACAGGGCACTCGCGCTCTTTGGGGCTGCGGCAGCGATAACCACAGCGGCAATTGGCTTTTACCACGCTGGCGTTGAACTGGGCTGGCTCGAAGGGCCGACCACCTGCACCTCTGGCGCCATTGGCGATATGAGTCCGGACGCACTGCTTGACCAGATCATGCAAGCACCGCTGGTCCGCTGTGATGAGATCGCGTGGAAGTTTCTCGGTCTTAGCATGGCGGCCTGGAACGGAGTTTTGTCGCTGGGGCTTGCGGCCCTCTGGCTCATTGCCTACCGCCGCACCTGATCGGACTTGCGAGTCGACAGGAGCAGGCTTGTCTCGCTCGCCGTGACGCCTTCCAATCGCCGTACGCGAAACAGCACCTCGTCAAATCGTTCCAGCGTTTCTGTCCCAATCTCCACTATCACATCCCAGCGACCATTGGTGGTATAGAGGTAGCGCACTTCGGGCATGCCATTAAGCTGCCTGATAATCCGATCTGTGCCGCGCCCCTCAATCCCGATCATCATCAACCCCCGCACGGGATCGCGCAGCTGTTCAGACTTGAGCACCACGGAAAACCCCAGCACCTCGCCGCTCGCTTGCAGCTTTGCTAACCGGGTACGTACCGTCGCACGGGACCATCCCAAAACAGAAGCCAGCTGCGACAAGGAAGCTCTGGCATCGTGGCGCAAGGCGCTGATCAGCTTTCTATCCAATTCGTCCATAATGACTACTCATTTCGCTATATTTGGCACCATTTTGTACATTTTGCCCTCTTAACACCAGATCATATTGAACGGTATTTCATACACAACATTGATCAGGAGTCTTTCATGTCCGACAAGAACTGCATTTTGGTTGGCGCGCCAGTCGACAGCGGCAAGCGTCGTCGCGGATGCGTCATGGGGCCAGATGCCTACCGCACCGCTGACCTCGCTTCTGCCTTGCGGGCCCTAGGGCACCAGGTTGACGACCGTGGCAATCTATCCCCTGCTCCCTTTACTGCTGGATCACATCCGAAACTGCATGCGTTGGAAGAAACCATTGCCTGGACGGTCGCGCTTGCAGATGCGTCCGAAAGTGCATTGCAGGAGGGTTTGCCGATTTTCCTTGGAGGCGATCACGCACTTTCCCTGGGGACTGTTCTGGGAGCTATGCGACATGCTCAGGCTCTATCGAGACCACTGTTTGTCCTTTGGCTGGATGCGCATAGCGATTTTCATACGCTAGAGACAACCGATAGCGGAAATCTGCATGGCACCCCATTGGGCTACGTGACCGGGCGCGACACATTCGAAGGGTTCCCCCGAATATCGTCGCCGCTTCCTCAGGAAAACGTCGCCATCATAGGGTTGCGCTCCGTTGATGAGGCAGAGCGCGCCGCCCTGCAGTCCACAACCATTCAACGCGTGGATATGCGCGAGATTGACGAGACCGGCATCGCGAAACCGCTTGCTCATTTCCTCGATCGCGTGGCTGCTGCAAACGGCTTGCTCCATGTCTCGCTGGACGTCGATTTTCTTGATCCGTCCGTCGCGCCCGCAGTTGGTACAACCGTTCCCGGCGGGGCAACCATCCGGGAAGGCCACCTTGTTATGGAGATGCTGCATGACAGCGGGTTGATGACCTCTCTCGACCTTGTCGAACTCAATCCCTTTCTGGATGAGCGTGGACGCACGGCGCAGGTGATGGTCGATCTGGCCGCCTCAGCCATGGGACGTCGCGTCTTCGATCGACCCACTCGCGCATATTGACAGGACAGGCTCATGACCAAACTTACTCCCTCCGACAAAGCACTCGTGCCTTTTGTGTCTGTCGATCACATGATGAAGCTGATCCATCACGTCGGGATCGAAAAAATGCTGACCGAGTTGGCTGACTATATCGAGGCTGACTTCAAACGGTGGCAACTCTTCGACAAGACGCCCCGCATCGCCAGCCATTCCGAGGAAGGGGTAATCGAGTTGATGCCGACCTCCGACGGAGAGGTCTATGGCTTCAAATACGTCAATGGCCACCCCAAGAATACCGCTGAAGGCCTGCAAACGGTCACCGCCTTCGGGCTTTTGGCGGATGTGGGCAGTGGCTACCCTGTCTTGCTATCAGAGATGACGATGCTCACTGCGATGCGCACTGCTGCCACCTCGGCGCTGGTCGCTCGCCTTCTGGCTCCCGAAGACGCAAAAACCATGGCCATGATCGGGAACGGCGCGCAGTCAGAATTCCAAAGCCTCGCCATGAAAGCCGTCTGCGGTATCGAGGAGGTTCGCCTTTATGACACAGATCCCGCCGCCACACAAAAATGCGTGGAAAATCTGGCGGATCAGGGTTTGCGAGTCGTGCCCTGCAAAACGGCCGAAGATGCTATTTTGGGGGCGCAGATCATCACGACCTGTACCGCTGACAAGCAATACGCGACGATTCTGACCGACAACATGGTAGGGGCCGGTGTGCACATCAATGCCATCGGCGGCGACTGCCCCGGCAAAACGGAACTCGCCCGGGCAATCCTGCACCGCTCCGACATCTTTGTTGAGTTTCCCGAACAGACCCGTATCGAAGGTGAAATCCAACAGCTTGCAGACGACCACAGCGTGACGGAAATCTGGCGGGTTCTCACTGGCACCGCTCCCGGAAGGACATCTGACAAACAGATTACACTTTTTGATTCTGTCGGCTTCGCCATCGAGGATTTCAGCGCCCTGCGTTACGTGCGCGACAAGATAAAGGACACCGACCTGTTTCACCCGCTGGACCTTCTGGCTGACCCGGATGATCCTCGTGATCTCTTCGGCATGCTGCAACGGGCGAACTGAGAACGACGGATGCAGCAACGCATCCGGGCTTGCCCGGATCAAAGCATGTAATGCGCGGATATATCCGCGCGCTGCCAGATCACGTTGAGCGCATCTCGCGCGTAATGTCGTAGGTGTAGAGCCAATCAAATTGCTGCATCATAAGGCCTGGCGCTATCCTGCTGCCCAAGGAAAGCACCCCATGCGCAGCCAAACGAAGAGGTCCATGCGGCAAATGATATTTCCAGGCGTTCCGTGACGCTGTTTCTACAATACGTTTGACACGGTCTTTCCGCGCAGCCTCATATTTTGCAAGTGGCTCCTGACCCTTCACAACCGTCGCCAAGGCCCACGCGTCTTCCAACGCCATATTGGCCCCTTGGGCGAGGAACGGCAGCGTTGGATGGGCGGCGTCTCCCAGCAATACCGCATTTCCCTTGACCCAATTCTCAGCGACAGGGTGACGGAAGAGGCCCCATCTGTGAACCCGATCTATTCGCTTCAAGACATCCGAAACCGGCGCCTCAAAATCCGCGAAAATCTCACGAAGAGTGTCGGGTGATCCCTCGTGGTGCCATCCTTCTTCGGACCATTGATCCTGCTCCTCCACTGCCACCACATTCATCAGGTTTCCGCCGCGAAGCGGATAACTCACAATGTGGCGTCCCGGCCCCATGGTCACGGTCGCCACTGCCGGAGCTTGCGCCACCCGGACCGTTGCGCGCCATGCCACCTGTCCGGTAAATTGCGCCTGCGTTTCGCCGTTGATCGCACCCCGACCGACCGAGTGGAGACCATCTGCGCACACCAGCAGGTCAGTGCTGGCAGAGGTACCATTCTCAAACGCAACGTGGCATCGCTCTCCCGGTGTTATACCGGTGACCTTACGCCCCAATTCGATACAGACCTTCGCGTCCTGTGCGGCCTTTAGCAGGGCGTCAACCAAGTCAGCCCGGTGGACAAACAGATATCTTTGGTCCTTAAGTCTTCCCAAATCCAGCCGGGCGACTTGTTTGCCCCCAGCATAGTCCTGCAGCACAACGGCTTCAGCCTGAACGGCGCCGCAAGCATCCAACGCAGGCTCGACACCAAGCGCGCGGAGCACAGCCAACCCATTGGGGCTGATCTGCAGACCCGCACCAACTTCGGAAATCTCCGGTGTTTGCTCTACCAGCGTGACTGACAAGCCGCGCCGCGCGAGGGCAAGTGCTGCTGCCAGCCCCCCAATGCCACCCCCAATGACCAGCGCGGTTTTGATCACATCGACTCATCCCAAAAAGTATGGGCGCCACGACCCTGGCCGCGACGCCCAACATTCATCACCGTGTCATGCGCGAGACATCAGTCGTCGCGGTGTACCTTCTCGCGGCGTTCGTGACGCTCTTGCGCTTCAAGGCTCATTGTCGCGATAGGTCTTGCGTCCAGTCGTTTCAGCGAAATTGGCTCGCCGGTCACCGAGCAATAGCCGAATTCGCCTTCGTCGATGCGGCGCAGGGCGCTGTCGATCTTGCTCACAAGTTTGCGTTGACGATCGCGGGTGCGCAGTTCAAGCGCACGGTCCGTCTCTTCTGAGGCGCGATCTGCAACGTCCGGAATATTCCGGGTGCCATCCTGCAAGCCTTCAATTGTGTCTTTGCTGTCGGCCAGAAGATCCGCGCGCCAGTTCAACAACTTGCGACGGAAATACTCCAACTGCCGTTCATTCATGAATGGTTCGTCTTCGGCTGGTCGATAATCGTCCGGCAGAAATGATTCCTGTTTCATTTGCTTCCCCTCCACGCCACTAACATGTGTCATGCAATACTGATCCCCTGGCGGTGTAGCCTATGGGGGAGCGTCTACCGCACAGCCTGAGAATTGTCACTACACAATTGGGATGTTTTCTGCCTAAAAGGACCCTGAATTAAGGCTTTAAAGGGTTGACAAACGCATGAAATTCCAAGGTACCGCCGAGTATGTGGCCACGGACGACTTGACCATAGCGGTTAACGCGGCGGTGACCCTCGAACGCCCGCTTCTGGTTAAAGGCGAGCCCGGCACCGGCAAGACCGAGCTTGCACGGCAGGTCAGCCAATCCCTCAATCTGCCGATGATCGAATGGAACATCAAATCGACGACCCGCGCGCAACAGGGCCTTTACGAATATGACGCGGTCAGCCGCCTACGCGACAGTCAGCTTGGTGACGAACGTGTGCATGACGTGCGCAACTATATCCGCAAGGGAAAGCTATGGCAGGCTTTTGAAGCAGACGGAAAGGTCGTCTTGCTCATCGATGAGATCGACAAGGCGGATATCGAGTTCCCCAACGACCTTTTGCAGGAACTCGATAAGATGGAATTCTTCGTCTACGAGACAGGAGACACCATCGTTGCGAAGCACCGACCGATTGTAATCATCACATCCAACAATGAAAAAGAGCTGCCGGACGCTTTTTTGCGCCGCTGTTTCTTTCATTATATCCGGTTTCCTGACATCGACACCCTGCGCAAGATCGTCGAAGTTCATCATCCCGGCATCAAGGAAAGTCTGCTTACGACCGCGCTGACACAGTTTTTTGAGATACGGGAACAAGCTGGATTAAAGAAGAAACCTTCTACGTCAGAGGTGCTCGACTGGCTCAAACTGCTCCTCGCAGAAGACTTGACCGCCGAAGACCTGAAGGCATCCGGAAGCAGCGCCCTGCCCAAGCTTCATGGCGCCTTGTTAAAGAACGAGCAGGATGTGCATCTGTTTGAGCGGCTGGCATTTATGGCACGCGGCGGCAGGTAAAATGCTAAGCAACTGATTTAAGGTGTTCTGGATTAATTGGTTTTGCTGTTAATCTGTTTTTGACCCGGGGCGACAAGACTCTGGGCAAGAGGCAGATGAATAACAGGCAGAAGACATGTCACAGACAGGGTCCGTCGTGGTGCGCCCTTTGCGCACTTCCGATAAAACGGAGTGGTCACGGCTTTGGAAGGCATATCTGGCTTTCTATGAGACAAGCAGACCCCAGGAAATCTTCGATACCTATTTCGACCGGCTGATCGGGGACGATCCACAGGACTACAATGGCCTGATCGCCGAGTTTGACGGCAAGCCTGTAGGTTTGACGCATTACCTGTATCACCGCCATGGATGGTCAGTTGAGAATACCTGCTATCTGCAGGATCTCTACGCAGATCCTGCAGTGCGCGGACAGGGTGTCGGTCGCGCGTTGATCGAAGCGGTGTATGCGAGGGCGGACGCGGCAGGTGCCCCGTCAGTCTATTGGCTGACCCAGGACTTCAATACCGAGGCCCGCAAGCTTTACGATCGGATTGGCGTAAAGACCCCTTTTATCAAGTATAATCGCTTCTGATGCGCCGGATTTTATTGCCTCTGGTGATCTTGTTGAACGCCTGTGTTCCGGTGTCGCAAAGTGACACGGCGTCCCGTACGATGATCGCGGACACGACTTTGCCACCGATGAAGTCCTTTGCCGCGCGCGCGCCTGCTGCCCCGCCAGTTTCAAACCGGGCGCTGGTCACCGATTTTCTGGATTTGTCCTTTCAGATGGAAAGCGGAAGACCCCTGCCCGTGATGACCCGGTTCGAAGGCCCAATTTCGCTGCGGGTGACGGGACGTGCCCCTGCCACCTTGATGCCAGACCTTCGCGCTTTGCTGGGGCGGCTGCAAAAGGAAGCCGGGATCGACATCGCCCTTACCGATCAAAAAAAAGCCAACATAACGATCGAAGCAGTTTCCCGTACGGCCATTCGCCGGGTGCTTCCTCAGGCTGCCTGTTTTGTCGCACCCAATGTGTCATCGCTGGCAGAGTTCAAACAGGCACGCCGGACGCCGCGCACAAACTGGGCGCAGTTGCGAACCCGCGAACGGCTGGTCATTGTCATTCCCAGCGATGTCAGCCCGCAGGAAATCCGCGATTGTCTGCACGAAGAATTGGCACAAGCGCTTGGCCCACTGAACGATCTCTACCGGCTGCCAAATTCCGTTTTCAACGATGACAACGTCCACACTGTCCTGACCAATTTTGACATGCTGGTGCTGCGTGCGACCTACGCGCCCGAACTCAAGTCGGGGATGACCCGGGAAAAGGTAGCGCGTCTGCTGCCGTCGGTTCTTAAACGCCTCAATCCACGCGGAGAGTTTGGCCGGGCAAACACGGCATCGCCCACACCGCAATCCTACATCAAGGCTATTCAAACGGCGCTTGGCCCCGGATCCAGCGCCGGCGCGCGACGTCTGGCAGCCAGAGACGCTCTTAAAATTGCCCAAGCCGAAGGTTGGGGCGGCAACCGATTGGGGTTTGCCCATTATGCGATGGGACGTGTGCTGCAAGCCACTGACGCCCGCGCCGCATACCAGCAGTTTCAGCAGGCCGATGCGGTTTATGCGCGTTCCCGCGAAACACGGCTCCATCGTGCGTACGTCTCGACCCAACTGGCCGCCTACGCCTTGGCAACGGGTGATCCGGCCCGCGCACGCACGATCGTCAAACCGCAGATCCCGCAGGCGCGGGATGCACAGAATGCCGCCTTGCTGGCAACACTTCAGTTATTGAACGCAGAAGCACTCCAGGCCGAGGGAAAGATCACCAAGGCCAACGCCGAGCGGCTGGACAGTTTGGGCTGGGCCCGATACGGGTTTGGCGCGGATTGGGCCGTTGAGACGAAACTGCGCGAGATTTCAGCATTGAACCAAAGCGCTCCCCCTGTCTGAGGTCCCTGCCCGCGCTATGTCAGGAGCGACGGGTATAAAGTGAGGTTAGATGTTCATACTTCTTAGTGCGCTAATGGGGGCCATTATCGGTGGCTTGACGGCGCGACGGCGCAAGGGCAATCGCCTCGATATCGCGCAATATGCCGCTGGTTATGCGATTGCATTCACCGTTGTCAGCATGGTCGTGGCGGTTATTCTGGACCGTACCCTGATCTGACAGAGGTCTTTGAATGTTCCTGCCCTTCTTCGAGGCCCTTCGCAAAAACAACGTTCCAGTATCCTTGCGGGAATTTTTATCCTTTCTGGAAGCCATGCGGGCGGGACTGGCAACCTATGATATCGAAGCGTTCTACTATCTCGCGCGCCTGACGCTCGTCAAAGACGAACGCAACATCGACAAATTCGATCGGGCCTTCGCTGCGGCTTTCTCAGGACTTGAAAACATTTCGTCGGATGAGGTGCTGGAAGCCGTCGATATTCCACGCGAGTGGCTGGAAAAAATGGCCGAAAAACATCTGTCACCGGAAGAACGGGCCGAGATCGAGGCCTTGGGTGGCTTTGACAAGCTGATGGAGACCCTGAAGAAACGTCTTGAGGAGCAAAAAGGACGCCATCAAGGCGGGAACAAATGGGTCGGTACAGCAGGCACCTCGCCCTTTGGTGCTTACGGTTACAACCCCGAAGGTGTCCGGATTGGACAAGACAAGTCCCGCCACCAAAGAGCGGTCAAGGTTTGGGACAAGCGTGAATTCCGCAATCTTGACGACACCGTGGAGATTGGGACCCGCAACATCAAGGTTGCGCTGAAACGGCTGCGCCGCTGGGCCCGCGATGGGGCAAATGAAGAGCTTGACCTCAACAGTACGATCCGCGCCACGGCCGAGCACGGATATTTGGATGTAAAAACCCGGCCGGAGCGCCGCAACGCGGTCAAGGTCCTGCTGTTTCTGGATGTTGGCGGCTCCATGGACCCTTATGTCAAAGTGGTTGAAGAGCTTTTTTCCGCCGCGCGAGCCGAGTTCAAACACCTCGAATACTACTATTTTCACAACTGTCTCTATGAAGGTGTCTGGCGCGATAACCGTCGCCGTTGGGATGCGCAGATACCAACCCACGAGGTGTTGCGGACCTATGGCGGTGACTACAAATGCATCTTTGTCGGTGACGCCTCCATGTCGCCCTATGAGATCGCCTATCCGGGCGGTGCAAACGAGCATTGGAACGAGGAAAGTGGTGCCACTTGGCTTTCGCGCGCGCGCGACCAATGGCCCGGCGTGCTCTGGATCAATCCCATGCCCGAAAAATACTGGCGGTATACCCAGTCCATTTCGATGATTCAGGAGATCATGGGACAGGAGGCCATGGTGCCGATGACCCTGGAAGGTCTATCACGCGGCATGAAGACGCTCGGTCGCTGACATGCGGCCTTTGCAACATGCACAAATAGTGGCTCCAAGCGCACCCGTTGCTTGCCGAGCGGCACAATCAACCCCATATCAAGTTCCATGTTGAAGTTGACGCCCATCCTGCTGGCGATCATGTACGGCCTTGTCATGTATCGTTTTTCCGCCTGGCGCACAGCCAAGGCGCTGGACGATCAGTCCACGGAACTTGCGGACCCCATGCTCAAGGTCATGAGCGACCGGATGGCTGCGGCGCTCGAGGTCGACCGCATCAAAGTGCATATCTACGAGATTGACCCTGTCAACGGCCTTGCCGCCCCCGATGGACGCATCTTCATCACACGAGGGTTCTACGAAAAGTTCCGCGCTGGCGAAGTGACCGCTGATGAGATGGCCAGCGTCATCGCGCACGAATTGGGCCATGTGGCCCTAGGTCATTCCCGCAGGCGCATGATCGACTTTTCCGGTCAGAACGCTTTGCGCACGGCGCTGGCGATGGTGATCGGGCGCTTTATTCCCGGCGTCGGCCCGCTTATCGCCGGTGCGTTGACCTCGTTGGTCGCCGCGCGCTTGTCCCGCAATGACGAATACGAAGCCGACGCCTATGCGGCGGCCCTTTTGACGAAGGCCGGTATCGGTGTCGCACCTCAGATCAGCATGTTCGAAAAACTTGAAAAACTGACGGCGGCGCGCGGTGGCGCAGCACCGGCCTGGCTGCTCAGCCACCCCAAAACGGATGAGCGCATCAAGGCTTTGCAAAAGCTGCAAGAGAAATGGGACGGTCTTCCCCAGCCCTAGGCCAGCGCTTTGGCACATCGCGGCAAGCGCGCTTTCTTGAGTAGCGGGCGCATCTCCCATGCCTCCCCTGAAAGGGTTCTGGCCTGTGCCAAGACCTCAGATGCCGTGTCTTCGATCACCTGCGCATCTTGCAACCACAGGTCATAAAGAAACCCGTCCGGGTCCACACGCGTCACCCCCTCGTCCGCGAGGGTTTGACGAGGAAAATCCTTTGCGTTCAATGTCATGATGGCGTCAGCTGATGCAGTTATTGCAGCCGCCAAGACATGGATATCATCCTCGTCCGGCAACCAAAGGTGTGAGAATGCGCCATTGGGCACGGATGTTTTGGCGTTGGGAAAACCCGCGCTCACCAGCGCGATTTCGGAACGCGCTTGCGCCTCGCCAGCAGGTCCCAGTTTGCGCGCAGCACGCGCCCATTCCTCAAGGATGCGTTCGGACCAGAATGGTGAAAACGCGCCACGGCGTGCCGCCCCGAGAACCATTTCGCGCATTACCGTCGGATAGAGCACGCAAGTGTCGATCAGGACCCTCACAACTGGAAGAAAACAGATTTGAGATAGCCGCTTTCCGCCAATTGTGGCAGTTGCGGATGATCTGGCCCAGCAAACCCCGTGTAAATCAAAGCCGGGCTGCGCCCTGCCCGACCGATACCGCGTACACTGGTACCGCGAAACGCCGTAAGATCCGCGGCATGAGAGCAAGAGCACAAGCCGATAACGCCGTTCTCGGCCACCAAAGGGGCAGCCAGACGCGCAATCCGTTCGTAGGCGCGTAACCCTGAGTCCAATGCATTCTTCGACGGTGCAAAGGCGGGCGGGTCGCAGATGACCAGATCAAAGCGCGCACCTTCGCTTGCCAATGCAGCAAGCACGTCAAAGGCATCCCCGCGTCGCGTCTCAAACCGATCTGCCACTCGTGACACCTCTGCGCCCTGACTGGCCAGATCAAGTGCCGGAACGGAAGAATCCACCGCGAGTGCCGATTGTGCCCCATGCGCTAGCGCCGCGAGGGAAAATCCGCCCACATGTGAAAAGACGTCGAGAACACGCGCTCCTTTTGCAAGGCTGGCGGCAAAAGCATGATTGGGTCGCTGGTCGAAGAATAACCCCGTTTTTTGTCCTCCGGTCAAATCCGCCATATAGGTTGCGCCGTTCATCTGAACCGGAACAGCGCTAGTTGGCGCGTTCCCGGTCAATACGGCATTTTCTGAATCGAGCCCTTCCAGCGCCCGGGTGCGCCCTGTCGCATTCTTCAAAACGTTTTTGACACCCGTTACCGCCACCAAAGCCTCAGTGAGCGGTACAATTAAAGCCTCGCCCCAGGCCGCGTTGGGTTGGATCACTGCTGTGTCTCCAAACCGGTCAATAATGACACCGGGCATCCCATCCGCTTCGGCATGGACCAGACGGTAATACGGCGCATCAAACAACCGCTCACGGGCAAGGAGCGACTTTGAAATGCGTTGCGTGAACCAATCGGTATCGATCCGTGCCTGCGGATCACGATCCAACATGCGGCAGATGATCTTGGATGCGGGATTGAGCGCCACGATCCCCAGCGGATGCCGGGCGCTATCCTCCAGTACCGCCAAACTGCCGGGCGCGCGTGACTTCGTGCGCCGGTCTGTCACGAGTTCATTAGCGAATACCCAAGGAAATCCATGACGTATGGCTCGGACATTCGCCTTGGGTTTGAGCCTTACAACGGGCAAATCGCCCGCAGCATCGGCGGAATTTGAATGTGGTGCGTTCATGCGCCATGCTCTACTCCTAAGCGCCGCTCAGGAAAAGGTCAGAAACCGCGCCGTCGGCGCATCACGGATTTGCAGTAGCGACCTGTCTTTTCGCCGGACGCCCCAATTCAGCCTGAATCACATCTGAAAGATGCGCCACGATCCGAACGCGCTGCGTCTGCCCCTGACGATCCGCTTCCAGGGCGCGTTGCCCCCCGTAAGCTTTGAGATTTGCTTTGACGTCCTTAGGGCCGCTCAGAACCTCACCGGTACGCGCATCCCGCAATGTCATCGCAAATCGGATCGAGTGGACACCACCAACCGTGTAGCGGGTTTTCTCGGTGACGCTGTGGAACCTCTCCACTTTGATGTCCAGAACAGCTGGCACACTGCCGCCGATACCGGCAACGCCTCGTGACAGCCCGTCTTTGAAAATTGCTTCAACCTGCTGGTACCGGTCACCCGCAGGCTCACCACGCCAGACAATGTCCCCCGCTGGATAATAACGGTTCTCTTCGGAGACCTCTAACGTCTTCGGCACAGAAATATTTATGTCGACAATCCGCGCTGTCGAGAGCGGTATTTTCGCCGCCGATTGGTCTACATCCCGTGCCCAAAAGGTCCGGGTATTATCATCGTAACCGGCATTTCGGCTGGGAAAATCCACCGTCGCACATCCGGATAGCGCAAAGCCAAATACCAAGGCCGCAATCATATTCAACTGTTTCATCTCGTTCTCCTGGAAACGAAGCTGCGGAAAACCACGATCCGCAAGGCCCCGTTTGCGCCTGGAACCAGTCAAAATTGTGTTCAATTTTATCAAATTTCGCGGCAAATACCGCAAAAAAATGGGTAATTTAGTTCCTTACCCGTGACCTCCAGCCCCCTCGGCGCCGCGGTGATGCAAGCCCGGTGAGCCCTTCCTTCATCACGTCATTCATCGGGTGATCGGGATGTTGATCTGCGTATTCAGATATCAAATGCCGCAGAGCCTGCCCGGTGTCTCGTTCCATGGGCAGGCTGAGTGCCCAATCCAAGAAAATACTTCGGCATTCAGATTTCTCAATACCTTCAATGCGATAGGCTTCAAAGATCAAGCCCTTAGGATCGTTCGGATGTCCCTTCATTCCGGAACCTCACCTTCTTCAAATGTCTTCAGGGCTCTTGTCAGGACTTCATCTGCGCGCCTGTAGTTCTCGGTTAACTCAGCCTCCAAATCCACCAATTTCTCAAACCCTGTGGTCCGCAACAGATAACCCTGTGCCGCCACACCCAACGCGTCGCTATCGAGGGTTTTGTCGGACAGCAGCCTTACTGCGGTGTGAACCGTGCTCATCAGTGTTGCCGCTTGCGACAGCAATTCTGCCCCATCTGCTTCGAGCAACCCTTTCTCAACCGCGCCAGCTAGCCCTTCTGCAACGCTTGCGCCCGGATGACCAACAAGCAAGGCCCCCGCTTGTGCCATCAACTCGACTTCCTGCAATCGTCCGGGTCCGATTTTTACATCCCAAATGCCTTCAGGTGACTTTGCATCCCGAATGCGGTCACGCATCTGAACAACCTCACGTGCCACATCTTCTGGCGCGCGCGGCTCACTCAGCAAGGCAAACTGAAAGTCTCTGACGTCTTGAGCCAGACCATCTGGCCCCGCAACCACAACAGCCCGGGTCAACGCCAGATGCTCCCACGTCCAGGCCTGGTCCCGCTGGTAGGATTGAAAAGACGGCCAACTGGTTGCGACCGGCCCCTGGTTCCCCGAGGGGCGCAGTCGCATGTCTACCTCAAATAACCGTCCCTGAGGCATCGGCGCTGTGACCGCCGTGATGAGAGCCTGCGTGAACCTTGCGTAGTAAGGCCTTGTCAGAAGGGGTTTCTTTCCGTCTGAACTTTCCGAATCCAACGGATCATAAATGACAATAAGGTCCAGGTCTGACCCGGCACTTAATGTCCCCGCACCCAGCGACCCCATGCCCAAAACAATGGCACCTCGCCCTGGCGGCGAGCCATGTTTGATCGCAAATTCTTCAACAACTTTTGGGAACAGCGCTGACAAAACCGCACGCGCCAGATCCGTGTATTGCTCATTCGCTTCCTGAGCAGAAATTAAGCCCCGCAGCAAATGCACACCAATGCGGAAATGCCATTCCTTGTGCCAACGCCGTGCGGCGTCCAGTTGGCGCTCATAGTCGCTCTCCGTGGCCAGCACCGGGTGCAGGATGTTCTCCAGCCCCTCTCGGCCGGGCCATTCGATAAAGAACGCGCCGCCAATCACCGCATCAAAAACACCAGCATTGCGAGAAAGATACTGCGCAAGCGCAGGCGACGTACCGGTAATGTCGATAATCAGATCTGTAAGCTGTGGGTTCGCATCAAGGAGCGAGAAAAGCTGGACGCCTGCGGGCAAACCAGACAAGAAACCATCAAAGGCCACCAGTGCCTCTTGGGGGCGCGCAGCATCAGCCAGCCGGGACAGCAGATCAGGCTTGACCCGCTCAAATACCTGCCGACTGCGTGCACTGCGCAGCGCCGGATAGCTGATCCAGCGATCCAGTATGGATTGGTCCAGTTCCAGAACCTTCTGTTCTGGCGCGGGCTTGCCCGGCGCAAAAAACCCTTCCGTCATTTCATGGACCGCTTCAAGACGCTGGCGGATGTCGTCTTTGAGGTCAGCGACATCGCAATCCATCATCGCAGCCAAGCGGGCAAATCCCTCTTCAGAACGGGGCAAGCTGTGGGTTTGCGCATCCTGAACCATCTGCAAACGATGCTCGACGGTGCGATGCGCCACATAATGTTCCTCAAGGGAGGTGGCGACGGGCGGGTCAATCCACTCTTTCTGAGCCAAGACCCGCAGTCCGGGCACCGTGCCACGACATCTCAGATCAGGATCGCGGCCTCCAGCGATCAATTGACGGGTCTGGGTAAAGAACTCGATCTCACGAATACCGCCGCGCCCCAGTTTCATGTTGTGACCCTGCAACGTGATTGGACCGCCCAGGCCTTTGTGCTCGCGGATGGCAAGCCGCATATCATGGGCATCCTGTATCGCCGCAAAATCAAGGTGCCTGCGCCAGACAAACGGTCTCAGAGCCTCCAGAAACCGGTTCCCTGCAGCAATGTCTCCCGCAGCAGGCCGCGCTTTGATATAGGCCGCGCGCTCCCATGTCCGCCCCAGACTTTCATAGTATTGCTCGGCCGCTTCCATGGCGATGCAGACAGGGGTGACAGATGGATCGGGACGCAGGCGCAAATCTGTCCGGAAGACATATCCGTTGGCAGTTATCTCGCTGAGCGTGGCGCTCATGGCGCGTGTAGCCCTTGCAAACGCGGCGCGGGCCTCCTGATACTCTGTCCCGTCGAACCGCGTTTCATCAAAAAGGCAAATGAGATCGATGTCAGAGGAGTAATTCAGCTCCCCGGCGCCCATTTTCCCCATCGCCAGCACCACCATTCCCGCGGCGGTTTCGGTGTCTTCTTCGGACATGCCGGGCAGTTTTCCGCGCCGGATCTGTTGGAGCACAGCCGCGCGCAAGGCAGCGTCGCAGGCCGCGTCCGCAAAATCACTCAATACGCCCGTAACCTTTTCCAATGGCCAGGCCCCTGCGAGATCACAAAGCGCGGTCATCAGGGCGATCCGCCGTTTTCCACGTCTCAGCCCATCAGCGATACCATCAGGCCCATGATTGCGTGCCGCTTCGATCTCGGCTTGCACCGCCCCATCACAATTGCTCACCGCCTCCGTGATCCACGCGGATTCTTTTTCGATCAGTGATGCAAGGTAGGGGCTGCATCCTGCAGTGCCGGCGCACAAAGCTAGAACTTCGGGCGAAACATCAACGACAGTTGCTGCAACTTCCCGCCCTTTTTCAGCATCGAACGGACGTGGGACACGGATGATGGCATCTGACAGATTCATGCATCAAGGTTTCGCCTCAGGAGCACGAGAGGTCAATCATCCATCCATTCACAAGCCACAGATTCCTGGTCGATGGGCCGCATTTACAGCATCCATCCCATCACCTTATGGCACTTAAATCGCTGATTTACATATGCTTTACAAAATAATGTAAAAAACATTCACATTTCCCCTTGCGCAATCCGGTTTCCGTTCCAATCTATTCAATGTGAAAAGCATTCACATCCGGACGAAACACCGGCTCCGCAAACTGATATTGAAAGGTACTTCTATGACCACCCTTACGCAGACCGATCCCGTCGTAGCCCAGCCCGGATGGTTCGCACGGACAGAAAACTGGCTGGACAACAAGGGCAAAGGAGCCTGGATCGCCGCAATGGTCCTTGGTTTCATTCTCTTCTGGCCGGTTGGTCTTGCCCTTTTGGCCTACATGATCTGGAGCAAACGCATGTTCTCATCTTCCTGCCGCAAAGGCGCTACAACATGGCGCACGACCTCGACCGCAATGCGATCAACGGGCAACAGTGCATTTGACACTTACAAGGCAGATACCCTGCGCCGCCTCGAAGAAGAGCAAGACAAATTTGAGGCTTTCCTCGAACGCTTGCGGGACGCTAAAGACAAGGCTGAGTTCGACCAATTCATGGACGAGCGTGCCAAAAAAGCTGAAGAGCGCGCACCAGAGGCCTGATACTCTGACTTATCTCTCCGGTTTCCGGGATCTTCCCGGGAGCCGAACACTATTCCAAAGGTATGACGATGTCCGCGATCCCTGACCCCTACGCCCAACCAGATTTCTACAAGGACGTGCCTTTGAAACGGCTGCTGGCCTGGGGAGTTGATGCCTTGATTACCCTCCTCGCCTGCATCGTGATCCTGCCCTTTACGGCATTCACCGGCATCTTTTTCTTTCCGTTTCTTTTTCTGGTCGTGGGCTTTGCCTACAGAACGGTCACAATTGCGAATTCCTCCGGCACCTGGGGTATGCGGCTATTTGCAATCGAATTGCGCCAGTCAAACGGTGACCGAATGGACGCTGGCAGCGCATTTGCACATACGCTGGGCTATACGTTGAGCTGGGCTGTGCCGATTTTTCAATTGATTTCCATGGTGATGATGGCTGCAACTGAGCGTGGTCAAGGCCTGTCAGACCATGTGTTGGGCACTGTCATGATCAACAAGAGAGCCTTGCTCCGTTAACCTTTTGCCGACTTGCCTTACCGCCGCTGTCCTTGTTATCTTATTGCAAACGCAATTGCGGAACAAACATGCGCCACACACTGCCAATAGCGCCACAGTTTTACGTGACCGCGCCGCAGCCTTGTCCCTATCTGGAAGGGCGGATGGAGCGAAAGCTCTTCACCGCGCTTCAGGGGGAAAATGCGGACCGGTTGAATGATAGCCTGTCTCAGCAGGGCTTTCGTCGTTCCCAAAACGTACTTTACCGTCCATCGTGCGCGGAATGTTCCGCCTGTTTATCCGCACGCATTGACGTAAATGCATTCGAACCCTCGCGCAGCCAGAAGCGGGCCGCCGGACGGAATGCAGACTTGATACGGCGGGCGAAATCGCCGTGGGCATCAGAAGAGCAATACGAGTTGTTTCGGTCTTATCTCGATAGTCGCCATGCGGACGGCGGCATGGCAGATATGGATGTTTTCGAATTTGCAGCAATGATCGAAGAAACACCGATCAGGAGCCGCGTTGTCGAATATTCTCATGAAGGCCGCGGTGATTTGATCGGTGTGAGCCTCACGGACGTCCTGTCAGACGGGCTCAGCATGGTCTATTCATTCTATGCGCCCAATATGCAGCGGCGGTCGCTGGGCACTTACATGATCCTGGATCATATCGAAATTGCCCGCGAAGCCGGTCTGCCATACGTCTATTTGGGGTATTGGGTGCCAGGCAGCCAGAAAATGGGCTACAAGGCAAAGTTTGCCGGGTTAGAGGTCTACAGCCGCGGTCAATGGGTCAAGATGACAGATCCTGCGGAGTTTTCCGCCGACACACATCCGCTTTCAACCGATCCAATTGCCGAACAGGTTGCAAACATACAGTTGCCCGATACTCGGCCAACGAGATAAATCTATTCAGACTGTTAGGCGCGCCTCTTAATGTGCCTGACTTCGTCTAGTCAGCCGTGATGCTTAGGCAAAACGTTGTGCAGACGGTGGTAAGGTGCTTTGCGCACCGCATCTTCCACGTCCACCCGACCTGGGGCTTTTCGAGGAGATAGCATCATCGACACGCCGCCCAGCAGGGCAAGCGCGCTGGCACCCAGAATAGCGCCTGTTAACAATGTTTCATGTGTCAAAGCTTCAAACATAAGCCTCTCCTTTGAACCCAATATAACACCGAAAGTTAAAATTTACACCCCCGATGCGCCCATGCCTATAAGGACAACAGATCTATCAACCGCTCGGTTTCCTGACATAAACGTCGCACTGCGCGTGCGCGCCGCCGCAATTTATTACGCCCGACCGTCGTTATGATACCTGCTGCGAGCGGAACCACCAAGGCTATCACCGCAGCCCCTCCGGTTGCCAACCCACCAACGACAGTACCGCCCCCGGCCAAAATAGCCCCTCCGGCGACCCGCTGGCTCCAGACGCCGATGATTTCGTCCCTGTCTGTCGCTTCTTCGAGATCGTCTCGCAGCCGTTGCAACCGTCGCCCCAACAGCTCCAGAACCTGAGGGCGAATCTCCGGGCTTTGCGACAAGGCTACTGCCGAAATCAACCGCCCGCGTTCATCTGCATCAACGCAGATGGCATCTACCAGTCCTTCCAGTACCACCCGATCAAGTGACTGGTCTGTCCCCATGTCGAGGATGTACGCCAGCAAGGCGGTGGTCTTGTTTGGAGATATATGATGCCCCGAGGCCACGCCTCTCTCCTCACCCGTTAGTTTTCCCCAACCTTAGGTAGGCCGCGACGAGCGGGAAAAAGCCCCACCCGTCGAACCGGCTTAGTTCGGGATCAGGTCAGGGATGATCGTGACAATCCCCGGGAAGAACCACAAGATCGCAAGCCCGACCACCTGGATGATGACAAAAGGAATGATCCCACGATAGATATGCCCGGTCGTGACTTCCTTGGGCGCGACCCCCCTTAGATAAAAGAGCGCAAAGCCAAAGGGCGGCGTCAAGAAGGAGGTCTGCAAGTTCACGGCAATCATGATTGTCACCCACTTGGGATCGAACGTCCCGCCGTAGATGACAGGGCCAACGATCGGGATGACGATGTAGATGATCTCCAGGAAGTCGAGGACGAAGCCCAGGATAAACAGAACCAGCATCACGATCAGGAAGACCGTGAATTCGTTATCGAAGGATTTCAGAAACTGCTGGATGTAGTGTTCACCCCCGAAAGAGATCACCACAAGGTTCAGAAGCTGCGACCCAATCAGGATGGTAAAGACCATGCTTGTGACCTTTGCCGTTTCACGCACAACCGGGCTCAAAACGCCGGAGGTGAACAGGATCCAGCAGGAGAAAAGCAGCCCGAACATCGCGTAGAGATAAGCGCCGTAGGCAACGAAGAAGGCAAACCAGCTCTCGAAACCCACATCATCGGTATTGATCCGCAGGTCGAAATTGATGCCGACAAGGATGCAGACAATGATCGCCAGCGTAGACCAGATAATGACTTTCGGTGTTCTGTCCTGATCCCTGAGCTTGCGGTAGGCCGCCAGCATGATCGCCCCACCCGCGCCGAGAGCGGCGGCAGGGGTCGGGTTGGTGATGCCGCCAAGGATTGAACCGAGAACCGCGACAATCAGAACAAGCGGCGGAAAGACGACCCGGATAAGCTCGTTCTTTGCACATATTTTTGTGGCATGAACCACACCGTACATGAGCGCCGCGAAGGGGATGGCGAGGATAACGATCATTGTCCCCGGGCTGGTCACGGGCGAGATGGCCACGATATCGAGCATCAGCATCACCACGGCGCCAATGGCACCGATGATCAACGGCTTGGGTGACGTCGATGGTGACACCCCACGCGCGGTAGTCAGGAACAGCCCGGTGATCACCAGGATGATGGTCAATCCGGTTCCGATGGGTGCCGCATCATTGATCTTGGCTGACTGCGCTGCGGCCAGTTCCTCTTCGGTCAACTGCTGAGACTGTTGCACACCGCCCGCAGCGTCGATTTCCGCCTGCTGTGCAAGCGCAATATCCCATGCCTCCTGCCCGTGCAGTTCGATCATGGAGGCCTGACACTGCTCGCTTACGTTGGTTCTGAGCGAGGCCCCTTCGCCAATGTCGGAAAAGCGCGATACATCTGTACTCTGCCCGCCGATGACGCCGAGGTTGCCCAGCAATATCGTCCCGACGACCAGAAGAATCGGCGCACCCAGAAACCAGGTGAAGGCTTCGTTGCGGGTGATGGGTTCAGAGTTAGTGCTTCCCATCTCAACCGCAGGCGCTTTGTCCGGGTTCAAGAGCGCGTAGCCAAAGGCATATAGCGCGTAGAGCAGCGCCAGCATGATTCCGGGCAAAAGTGCTGCCTGGAACAGTGTACCTACAGAAAGAACCGCAGGCTCGCCCAAATAGGTCAGCGCATCCGTGCACCCGGCAACGGTCGCACGCCGTTCTTGCGCGGCAGAATAGAGATCCCCTGCCAGTGTCCCCAGCAAAACGATCACGATAGACGGCGGAATGATTTGCCCCAATGTCCCTGAGGCCGCAATGACGCCAGTCGATAGTTCAGGCGAGTAATTGTTGCGCAGCATCGTGGGCAGCGCCAACAGACCCATCGTGACCACGGTAGCCCCCACGATACCTGTTGAAGCCGCCAGGAAGGCACCAACCACAACAATGGAGACCGCCAAACCACCGGGCAGCGGGCCAAAGACGCGCGCCATGGTGGTGAGAAGATCATTCGCAATCTTGGAGCGTTCCAAGGTGATGCCCATCAGGACGAACATCAACACCGCCAGCAACGTCTCAATCGACTGTCCGGCGAGGACCCGCTCGTTCATCCGGTTCACGACGAAGGAAACATTGCGATCAAGCGCTACTTCCCAGCCTTTTGGGAAAACAGGTTCCTCTATCCTCGGTAAGTCCGGGTATCGGAAAATCGATATCGTATCGGCCTTGACACCGGAATTGACCAGATCGCGATAGATTTGACTGCTGGTGTCAATCGCCTGATGGATCAGAAGCCCAGCACTGTCCAGCGCTGCAATGATCCCGAAAGAGATCACCCCGGCGCCGGCAATGGCAAAGGCCACCGGAAACCCCGACAGAATTCCGCCGAAGAGGCAAATTGCTACAATAATCAGACCGACTTCAACGCCATCTAGACCGAAAAACATGGGCATTTTCCCTTATTCGCGTGGTCCAGCGGACCCGCATTTATCTCTGTGCACGGATTAGTGCGTTCCCTCGTAGGCCTCTTCGCCCTCGCCCAGCGTATCGCGGTCGAGATACTTGTTGGCGCTCTCTTCACCTTCTCGCCACTCCTGGAAGGACCGAAAGAACATGGCCATCGCCTGCAGGAAGACCATCGCGGTGAAAGCGCACAGAAGGATCTTGAAGAGGAAGTACCCATTGAACCCATTTGGGCTGAAACCGATGGTTTCGACGTTCCAGCGTAGCGCCCGGGACTTGTTGAGGAGCCGGTCCAACGTATCCGATGCAGAAGGGTTGGGCACGATCAGATGCCGCCACAGGAAGAACCAGCCGTATAGCCAGATCACAACCGCGACCGGCATCATGAAAAACAATGCGCCGAACATGTCGATGACCTTCTTGGTGCGGAACTTCACCGCGGAATAGACCAGATCGACCCGCACATGCCCGCCCTGCACAAAGGTATAAGCCATGCAAAGACAGACGACCAAGGCATTGTAAAGTTTGAGTTCTTCGGCAAACCAGCTGATGTCGAACTGCAGCGGAATACCTAGGCCGATAGAGATATCAGGCCTCGTGAAAATCCGCTGCATAAAGACGATCACGATCTGCTGCAGCACCATCAGCAGACCAGCCCAAGCGAAGAAGCGCCCCACTGTGTTGGCGAACCCTTCCAGCACCCGGACGTATCCCCACATGATATTTTGCCGCCAGACGCCGACGGCAAACATGATCAGGAAAGCTGTGAAAACCACAAAAAAGAATTCGACCGACCCGCCATAGTATACAAAGCGCATGATGGCCTGTTTGTCGGACCAATCCAGCCAAAGCGATGGATGAGAAATGGCATAAAAGAAGTTGTAGATGGATAAAAAGACGTTGGTAACAAACCAGATTACCCCGTCCACCAAGACACCTAGTCCACCCGATGCGGCGACTTCTTCTTCCATTTTCCCCCCTCGCTGGTCCCTGCTGACCAGACTCACTGTCGTAAACCATCCCGGTGTCGTCCCGGGATTGAATGCAATCAAGGGGCCAACGCGACGTCAGCCCCCTGTTATCTTTTCAGATACGGTTAACCGTTTGCAAGTACGCGATTGCGCTGTTCGACATAGAAGCCGTCTGACTTAAGCAGCCAGTCGGAGCTTTGCGCGAGCGACTCTTCGAAGGAGGCGCGGATTTTTGCAAAGAGCTCGTCGTTCATGTTCTCGTCCATGACTTTCTTGGATGCCGCACCAAAGGCATCCCAAACGTCATCTGGGAATTGCAGCGTCTTCACACCTTGCGACTGCAGGCGAGCCAGCGCCGCACCGTTGTTTGCCAGCGTTTCGGCCAGCTGGGTGTGCGTTGTCGCCATTGCCGCGTTGGAGATGATCGCCTGATGCGCTGGGCTCAAGTCATTCCAAACATCAAGATTCATACCGCAAGCCAAAGCCGATCCTGGCTCGTGGAAGCCCGCAGTGTAGTAGACTTTTGCGACTTCCTGGAAGCCGGCGCGTTCATCCGCGAAAGGCCCAACCCACTCAAGACCGTCCAGAGCACCGGATGACAACGCCTGATAAAGTTCACCACCGGGGATGTTCTGAACGGAAGCACCAAGCTCTCCCAACACCTTGCCGCCAAGGCCAGGCATACGGAATTTCAGACCGTTAAAGTCGGAAGCAGAGTTGATTTCGTTACGGAACCAACCGCCGGACTGGGAACCGGAGTTACCCGCGATGAAGGACTTCAGGTTGAAGATTTCGCCCAGTTCAGTGTGCAGTTCGTGCCCGCCACCGTGGTGGTACCAGTTGGTGACTTCCTGAGCAGTACCGCCGAAAGGTACGGCTGTGAAGTAAGCGTAACCAGGGTGCTGTCCGATAAAATAGTAATCAGCGGAGTGATAAAGATCAGCCTGCCCGGAGGAAACAGCGTCAAAAACTTCGAATGCGCCGACCAGTTCACCCGGAGCTTTCTTGTCGATGGTCAACTGTCCATCGGACATCGCGCCAACCATTTCTTCGAAATAGGTTGCCGCATCGTCCAGCACAGCAAAGCCACGGGGCCAGGATGTGACCATTGTCAGGGAACGGTTGCCTTGTGCAATCGCTGGTGCAGCCAGTGTTGTGGCCGCGGCGGCGGAACCGCCTAGTGCAGATGTCTTCAGAAATGAACGACGATCCATGTGAGATACTCCTCCCAAGTTTTTTTGAACGCCCGCGCGAGTCGTCATGCGCAATACGTTTAGCGTGAGCGGCAAACTAGCGTGTTGGGCGCACAAGGGAATACCTAATACTGCGTAGACTGCGCGGAAAAATGCGCGAAACAACCCGTTTTTGGTGGATCGTGCGAAAAACCAAGCAGCCATTCCCGTCCAAATCCTGCGGCTTTGGCTTTGCTTTGGCGCGATTTGGCCGTACCTAAAAAGCATGAAGCGCTTTTGGACATTGTTTCGGCCAACATACGGTCAGAAACTCTCATTGCTGGCGACTGTACCGCTGATCGCAGCTGTAGCGGCCATCGCGATGTTGGTGGCGCATCAGTCCCGTGCGCTTGCCGAACGCGAGATAAGGGCGCTGGAAACTCAACTGATCGAGGCCAAGAAACGCGAGCTGCGAAATTATATCACGCAGGCCCGCAACGGGTTTTATTTCATTTACGGTAATGCCGCGCCCAATGATACGGACGCACAGGATCAGGTTGCGCAGATTTTGTCCGCAATGATCTACGGCGCAGATGGGTTTTTCTTCGTCTATGACTATGACGGTTACAACCTTGTAAGCCCAAGACAGACCGAGCGGATCAATCGAAACTGGCTCGATGAAACCGATAGCGAAGGCACCCCTGTTGTCGCACGGCTCATCGATATTGCCCGCCAGGGGGATGGGTACCTCACCCATCTTTGGCCCAAACCCTCGACGGGCGAAGAAGCCCGGATGATCACATATGTGACGAGCTTTCCGAGTTGGCGCTGGGCGGTAGGCACAGGCGTGTTCATCGACGATGTGCTGGTCACCGTCGCAACCGCCCGTGCTGAGGTCGAAGCGCGTGTGCAACGCACCTTTGTCTATATTGGTGCCATTACGCTGGCCGCGCTGCTCGCGGTTTTTCTAACCGGTATGTTTCTCAACATTCGCGAACGCAGGCTGGCGGATGCGAAACTCAAACGTCTGACGCAGCGCGTACTGGACGCGCAGGAAGAAGAACGGGGTCGCGTCGCACGCGAGCTGCATGACGGTATCAGCCAGATTCTGGTAGGCGTACGCTATGCGCTGGACACTGCACGGCGAAAATTAGACCGTGGCGACCCCACCGCTGCGAACCCACTAGCCAAAGGGATAGAAACGCTGGGCGACGCAATTGCAGAGGTTCGCAGGATCAGCCGTGACCTCAGACCCGGGATGCTGGATGATCTGGGGCTTGGGCCTGCCATCAAGAACCTGACCGAGGAATTCAGTGAACGCACCGGAATCACCACCGAGTTCACGACCGTTGTGTTTCGCAACCGTCTGGATCCAGAGGCAAAAATTGCCCTCTACCGCATCGCACAGGAAGCACTGACAAATGTCGAACGCCATGCCAACGCGTCCAAAGTGCAGGTCGATTTGCGCGGGCATAACAAGGGTGCAACATTGCGTATCGAAGACAATGGCCAGGGGTTTCAAGACGCTCGCGACCAACCATCGATGGGGCTTGGGCTGCGAAACATGCAAGAACGCGTTGATCAACTTGAAGGTCGGTTTCGAATGTTTACGCCTCGCAAAGGGACCGGAACGGTGGTCGAGGTTTCGGTGCCGCTTTCACACCTCCTCCCCCCCGAACCGGACGAAGCCACAACAAGGAAACAACCGGCATGACAAATGAAGCTGCTGTTCCCATCAAGGTCTTGATTATCGACGATCATCCGATGGTCGCTGAGGGTATCCAGTCCATTCTCGAAAGCTACGAAGACCTCCACGTTGTGGGCAATTGCAACGCGGCACAGGATGCCATTGATAACCTTGACGCTTATGACCCTGACGTCATCCTTATGGATCTGAACATGCCGGGTATGGGCGGCCTGACCGCAACTGAAATTGTTTTGGAGAAGCGTCCGGGCACGCGCATCCTGGTCTTATCGATGCATGACAGCGCCGAATACATCGCTTCCGCATTAAGCCATGGTGCCATGGGGTACATTCTCAAGGATGTCCCGACAGACGAAATCAAGGAAGCCATTGATGCTGTGATGGCGGGGCAGCGCTACTTGTGCACCGGTGCGAGCGGGTCGCTGGAGCCCAAGGAAGACGACATGCGCGAGGCGCTGACCGGACGGGAGCAAACGATCTTGCTGCAACTAGCACAAGGCAAGTCGAACAAGGAAGTGGCCATCGCGCTCGATATCTCGGTCAGGACTGTGGAAACCCACCGCAAAAACATCAAACGCAAGCTAGGTATTTCCAGCACCGCTGGCCTGACCCGCTACGCTATGGAGCATGGGGTACTACAGGGGACGGGCGTAAACGTCTGACGGTCGGGCGGTTTCCGCTGGAGCAGCGTGGTGCGCGACCAAAATCTCCCTTTGCTTCTTAGAACAAGGCCCTTCATCGCTAAGGATTTGACAAAAACATTGATTGTTGCCGCCGACCTTGCGACAAACGCAAGCCACATTGGCAGGCATAGACTTTGGGCTGCGACCTCTATCGGTGCCCTTTTCGACAAGATCAAACGAACTGCTGTCTGCCGCCCGTAGAAAGGTCACCCCATGACGCAAGTCAATGAAACGCATGGTGATAAGGTCCTGAATTCTGTCTTCAAACTCCCCGCGATGATTGTGGCGATATGCCTTTTTGCAGCGGCGGTGGTGATCGGGGTTGGCGCGAGCTTTTTTGGCATAAAGCTGTCGCATCTGGTGCGGGATCCTGCGTCGATCTATGAGTATCCCAGTTATATTGGTTTCTTTTCCCATATCGGCGTCATACTCATGACCTCGACCGCGGCAATATGCGGGGTCTCGGCGTGGATTGCGCGGCGTCTCGCCTCCGCGCAATGGACGCTATTACTGAGCGTCAGCCTGCTGTCTTGGTTGCTTGTCGTGGATGATGTTTTCATGCTGCATGAGGCCGCCTCCCGTCTGGGGGAGGTCGCGATCTTCTGCGTTTATGCGGCTCTGGGCCTGCTGATCTGGAAAAACTTGAGATCAGCCAGCAAAGACTATGACAGGCGGGGATTGATGGTCGCCCTGTCGTTTCTTGGCCTGTCTGTCTTTACCGATATTTTCAAAATCTACGGCCCCTTTGCCCATTGGCTTGAGGACTTCTCTAAACTTGCAGGCTTTGGTGCATGGTTGACCTTCTGGACCGGGTTCGCTGCCCATACGATTGTCGAGGCTACCAACCGTCGCGCGACCTGAGAGACTGCGCTGATGCGGCGGCCAGGGAACTACCGCCATATTTTGCGATAATTTCAATTCAGCCCCTCCGGAGCGAAACATTGTGACAATTTCTCCCAGCCCAGCGATACGAATTTCGCTGCTTTCGGTGTTGACGCCCCTGCCAGACGCCCATAATGTCGCGCGCAGCATAGGAGAGACGTACAATGACTGACCTAGTCGTCATCGTGGGAAACAAGCGCATGGGCCGGTAACGGTAGACCAGAGTCTGACCCATGCGCCCCCGCTTCAAACCGGGGGCTTTTTTATGCGCGATAAGTAACAAGGCCATGGCGGCCGAAACGGAGAAGATACGATGACACGGCAAATGTCCGGCGCGAAAATGATTGTCCAAGCCTTGATCGATCAGGGTGTGGACACCGTCTTTGGCTACCCCGGCGGGGCTGTGCTACCGATTTACGACGAGGTCTTTCAGCAAAATGCCATTCGTCATATTCTGGTGCGCCATGAACAAGGTGCGGTCCATGCGGCCGAAGGCTATGCACGCGCGACCGGCAAGCCCGGCGTTGTTCTCGTAACATCGGGTCCGGGTGCCACGAATGCCGTGACCGGATTGACGGATGCGCTGATGGATTCGATCCCGATTGTTGTACTGACGGGACAGGTGCCAACTTTCATGATTGGCTCTGACGCCTTTCAGGAAGCCGATACCGTCGGCATCACACGGCCCTGCACGAAACATAACTGGCTGGTCAAGGAAACCGATCGCTTGTCGGTCACCATCCACGAGGCGTTCCATGTAGCGACCCAAGGCCGTCCCGGTCCCGTTCTTGTCGATATCCCCAAGGACGTCCAGTTTGCCACGGGCACCTATACGCCACCCAAACCCTCCACCTCGCATTATCAGCCAAAGCTGAAGGGCGATATGGAAGAGATCACCGAGCTTGTTGCCGCGATCGAAAAGGCGAAGAAGCCAATTTTTTACACCGGCGGTGGGGTCATCAACTCAGGCCCGGCGGCAAGCCAGCTATTGCGTGAGCTTGTTGAAGCGACGGGCTTTCCCATCACCTCTACGCTGATGGGTTTGGGCAGCTATCCGGCGTCAGGGGAGAAATGGGTCGGCATGTTGGGCATGCACGGGCTTTATGAGGCCAATATGGCCATGCATGACTGCGATCTGCTGATCAACATCGGTGCCCGGTTCGACGACCGGATCACCGGGCGTCTGGATGCCTTCAGCCCGAAATCCATCAAGGCGCATATTGATATTGATCCCTCCTCAATCAACAAGGTGATCAAGACAGACATTCCGATTGTGGGCGACGTCGGACACGTCCTCGAAGACATCCTCAAGGTCTGGAAGTCTCGTGGACGCAAGACAAATGCTGAAGCGATCGGAAAGTGGTGGAGCAAGATCAAGGAATGGCGCGCGATCAATTGCTTGCAGTTCACGCAAAAGGGCAAGACGATCAAGCCGCAGCATGCTTTGGTGCGCCTTGAAGAACTGACCAAGAAATACGACCGCTACATCTGCACCGAAGTCGGCCAACACCAGATGTGGGCCGCGCAATATCTGGGCTTCGAAGATCCCAACCGCTGGATGACCTCCGGCGGACTGGGCACTATGGGGTACGGTTTCCCGGCCTCCATCGGGGTTCAGATCGCGCACCCGGACGCGTTAGTCATCAACGTGGCCGGCGAAGCCTCTTGGCTCATGAACATGCAGGAGATGGGCACCGCTGTGCAATACCGGTTGCCCGTAAAGCAGTTCATTCTGAACAACGAGCGCCTTGGTATGGTGCGGCAATGGCAGGAACTTTTGCATGGCGAGCGGTACTCCCACTCATGGTCCGACGCCCTGCCCGACTTTGTCAAGCTGGCCGAAGCCTTCGGGGCAAAAGGTATCATTTGCTCGGACCCCGACGATCTGGATGACGCGATCATGGAGATGATTACCCACGATGGGCCAGTGATTTTCGATTGCCTCGTCGAGAAGCACGAGAATTGCTTCCCTATGATCCCTTCAGGTAAGGCTCACAACGAGATGCTGTTAGGCGAGGCTGAAACACAGGGCGTCATTGATGCAAAAGGGTCGGTGCTGGTCTGATTGACCGGCACCCAGAGCGTCGCCCCCCAAAAGGCGGCGCACCAACTGAATGCGAAAGGCTTATTTCATGTCCGCGCTAAAAATCAAAAAAGGCTCTACGAGCCATTCCGCCTACAACCTACGTCCGACATTTTCGGATGTTGTCGAAAAGCACACATTGGCGGTCCTTGTTGAAAACGAACCAGGCGTTCTGGCACGTGTCATCGGGTTATTCTCGGGACGTGGCTACAACATCGACAGCTTGACGGTGGCAGAAGTTGATCACACCGGGCATTTGAGCCGGATCACCATCGTCACTTCGGGGACCCCGCAGGTGATCGAGCAAATAAAGGCGCAGTTGGGGCGCATTGTCTCTGTGCACGATGTTCACGACCTGACGGTCGAAGGCGCCAGCGTGGAACGAGAGTTGGCCATGTTCAAAGTTGTCGGACAGGGAGACAAACGGGTGGAAGCACTGCGGCTGGCGGATATCTTCCGGGCGAACGTGGTAGACAGCACGTTGGAGAGTTTTGTGTTCGAGATCACCGGTGCGCCAGAGAAGATCGACGCTTTTGCAGATCTGATGCGCCCGCTTGGATTGGCAGAGGTCGCACGTACTGGCGTCGCTGCCTTGTCACGTGGCGAGTAAGCCCTGACGAAGAAATCGAAATAGATGGCTTAGCTATCAGCCGACAGCAGCGACCAATCCCTGACGGGGCGCAAATTGTAAGATTTTGACGTCCGCTTGCTGCTGTTGCTGCCTTTTCACACCCTGGCGCAAGACCTGCGGCAGTTGCGTACCGGCTTTTTCGATGACAAGACGCGGGTTATTGGCGAAACGGACCGACTTTGACACTTCCATGTCAAACTGAACGAGATCGCCCGCGTCAAAGAAATCGCCGGCCTGAAGCACATTCTCTTTCGAGTTCAGATAAGCAAGGTCGCCCTGATCTTCACACCAGATGACGGCTTTTCCGTCAGACGCATCGCTCCAAAGTACTACACCCAGCATTAAGTTTTCCGTGATTTCCAGCCCATCTTTTTCAACCCTACCAAGAAGTTACGCGAAAATAATACACCTAATTGGCAATCGTGCGCTTGGATTTTGTGTCGGTATGGGTTAGTCTTGACACAGTTGCGCGCAGACTTGACGCTATTTCGCGTCAAAACCGGATGACCATAATGACTAATGCGGGAATTTGGTTTTGTGATACAACTTTAATATGCAATTCGATCTAAGGGCCCGAGATGTCAACCGGAGACCGCTCCCCTGCCCAGCTCAGGAACATGTTTGGCGCAAACCTGCGCAAATTGTCAGAGAGCTATAACTCTATCTCCGCGCTCGCGCGTGAACTGGGGATTAACCGCACCCAGTTCAACCGCTATCTGAGCGGGGAGAGCTTTCCGCGCCCGGATGTATTGTCGCGGATTTGCGATTTTTTCAAAGTCGATGCCCGCGTACTCTTGGAACCCGTGGATCAAATTGCGCGAGGGGATGGCGCGGTGAACCATCCTTTCTTGCAGGAGTTCATGGGTGGCGCACCGCAATCGGTAACCGAGTCTGATTTTCCAAGCGGGTTTTATCATTTCTCCAGACGCAGCTTCATGCGGGATACGGATTTTGTCCGCGGTCTGGTTCACGTTCATCGCGAAGGCAAAAGCACCTTTGTGCGGGGATATGAACCCAAGATGGCCATGGCCATACAGGGCATTCCTCCGTCGCCGCCTTCGAGGGAATTTCGAGGCTTTGTCATGAAAATGGACGATGGCGTAACCTTGACAATTACCCGGCGCAACGGCCTGACGGCTTCCTTCAACTACCTGAACCGCGTCTCATCGTTCGAGAATAATTTCTGGGTTGGGTATGTGGCGCGCACAGTGCGCGAGAATTCGGCCAGTACGCGGATCACACGTATGGTCTTCGAACATATCCCTAGCAACTTTGCCAGAGTTATGCAGGTTGCACGCGGTACGGGGTTTTGCGCCTTTGATAACCTTGTCCCTTTCCATCAAAGGCTGCTCCAGCCGGGGGACGCATTTCGCTGATAGCGCGAAGCAGTGTCGCCACGGAACCATTCGGGTCGCTACAGGCGGTGCTCTGCTGCCGCACTCTCCTTATCCTCTTTGTGATACTTTCTGAGGAGAACCGCCATGGACCACACCGTGACCGACTTGTCATCCGTGCGCCGCCCTATCGCTGATGCCCACGGATTACCTAATGCGCATTACACCGACCCATCGGTTTTTGCTGAGGAAAAACAGGCGCTTCTCTTTGATGGCTGGTCAGGCGTTTCTGTTTCGGCAGATGTATCGGAAATCGGTGATGCCGTCCCCATGACGTTCCTGGGCATGCCTTTGTTCCTCATACGGGACCGCGATAACCGCGTCCGCGTCTTCCAAAACATATGCCGCCACCGCGGTATGATCCTGGTCGAAGAACCTCGCAAGATCGAAGGAGCTATTCGCTGCCCATACCATAGCTGGTGTTATGCCACCGACGGGCGGTTGGTCAGCACACCGCATGTCGGCGGACCGGGACAGAACCATCATGAAGGCATCGACCGCGCGCTGCTTGGCTTGATCGAAGTTCGAAGCCATATCTGGATGGATGTGGTCTGGATCAACGTCTCCGGGAACGCTCCCCCCTTCGAAGAAGCAAACAGAAGTTTGCTTGAGCGTTGGAAGGAATTTGACAAACCTCTTTATCACGGAGGCTCAGAAAGCCATTTCACTCTGGAAGTCGCGTGCAACTGGAAGCTCGCGGTAGAAAACTACTGCGAAAGCTATCACCTGCCTTGGGTGCACCCGGGATTGAACAGCTACTCTCGCCTTGAGGACCATTACCATATTGAAGAGGAAGGGTATTATTCTGGTCAAGGGACGCTTGTTTATCGCCAGATCAAGGGCGATCAAGACGACGTCTTTCCCGATTTTGTCGATCTGAGCGACAAATGGGGCACGGCGGCGGAATACATCACGGCCTTCCCAAACGTGCTTTTGGGGGTCCATCGGGATCATACTTTTGCGATTATTCTGCAACCAATTGGCCCTGAAAAGACGCTTGAACATGTGCACCTGTACTATGCCACTCCCAACACAAGCGAAGCGCTACGTTTGCGCAACGCTGAACAGTGGAAGACCGTGTTTGAGGAAGACATTTTTGTGGTCGAAGGCATGCAGCGCGGACGCCATGCTGTCAATTTTGATGGCGGCCGTTTTTCACCAGCCATGGACGGTCCCACGTTCTTGTTTCACGACTGGGTTGCCCGCCGGCTGGAGGACGCACGTGCACACCCTCAAGCAGCTGAATGAATGACCTCGACCTAGCACTCCTCGCTGCACACGAAGCGGGCGACACCGCCTTGTTGGTGAAGTTGTATCAACAGGCGGCCAAGCAAGCCCGGGAACCGGACGCCGCCAGCTTCTATCTGACTCACGCTTATGTTTTTGCCCTCGAGGCGGGGGATCCAGCAGCGGATGCATTAAGGCGACGATTAATCGAGATGGGACGGGAAACGCCGCCTTAGTCAGCGCTCACCATTTGGCGATACAAGTGCCAAGAGCTATGGCCCAGCAAGGGAAACGCAATGAAGAGCCCGAAAAAACCGGGTAGCAACGCTGCAAAGATCGCGACCGCGATAAAGGCGGCCCATGCCAATAAAACCATCGGCGCGGTTTGAACCGCCTTGATACTGGTGATCATGGCGGTAATGAAGTCGATTTCCCGGTCCAAAAGCAACGGCAGTCCGATTACCGCCATCGAAAAGATCAGCACTGCAAATCCTGCGCCCACAGCGGTACCAAAAGCCAGCATCATCAAGCCATTCAGGGTCAGGAACACCTCATAAGAGCTTGAAATATTGGTCATTGTTGTGAGGCCGAGAAATAGAGCAAAAATCATGTGGCCGAGAAAGAACCAGAATAGAAAAATCACGACCATCATGGTGCACATCGACGGCAGTTGCCTGAGCCTTTGTTGCCAGATCACTCCAAAAATAGCCGCAGGTGGTACATCCAACCCAGCTTCCAGTCTACGTGAGACTTCATAAAGGCCCACCGCAAGAAACGGCCCCAAAAGCGGAAAACCGATGGCCGCCAGAACAAGCCAAAAGCTATGGCCGGTCTGAAAAGTCACATATGTCATGATCCAGCCTGCCGCTACATAGACGGATGCAAAGAGCAGCCCGTAAAACGGTCGCGCTTTGAAATCAGCAGCGCCACGCTTGAGGGCAGTGCCCAGCATACTGAATTCCGCCGGTCGCAACTCCGGCGCGCCGAGCTTTTCATGCCCCGTTGCAACAGTGTCCACGGTGGCCTCCCTCTGTCCCTTGGCTGTTGAAAATCTGCCTCAAGTGGGCGGACATGTCAAAAGTCAAAGGCGATCAATTTCCCTGAGCTTCAGCGCGCGTTTTGCCCGAAACATCGAGGGCAAGTGTCGCTGCCATGAACCCATCCAGATCACCATCCAACACACCTTTGGTGTCGGAGGTTTCAAAATTGGTCCGCAGGTCCTTGACCATCTGATACGGCTGCAAAACATAAGAGCGGATCTGGTTGCCCCAACCTGCATCGCCTTTGCTTTCATGCGCCTCATTGATCGCCGCATTGCGACGGTCCAGTTCAAGCTGGTAAAGCCTTGATTTCAATGCCTTCATCGCGATGTCACGGTTTTGGTGTTGCGACTTTTCAGAGCTGGTGACCACGATGCCCGTCGGATGGTGCGTGATCCGAACTGCTGAGTCCGTGGTGTTCACGTGCTGCCCACCCGCACCGGAGGATCGATAGGTATCAATTCGAATGTCCGATGGGTTCACGTCGATTTCGATGTTGTCATCCACAACCGGATAAACCCAGACAGAACTGAAAGACGTGTGCCGCTTTGCAGCGCTGTCAAAGGGCGAAATCCGGACCAGGCGATGCACACCGGACTCAGACTTCAGCCATCCATAGGCGTTGGGACCGCTGATCTTGTAGGTTGCCGATTTGATGCCCGCCTCATCGCCATCACTCATGGATTGCAATTCGACCTTGTAGCCCTTCTTTTCTGCCCAACGCACATACATCCGCGAAAGCATTGATGCCCAGTCACAGCTTTCGGTGCCGCCAGCCCCTGCATTAACCTCCAGAAAAGTGTCATTGCCATCCGCTTCGCCGTCCAGCAGCGCTTCCAGCTCTTTCTTGGCGGCTTTTTCCGCAAGCTGTTTGAGCGCTTTTACAGCGTCTTCCACAACCTCATCGTCCTCTTCCATCTCCCCCAGTTCGATGAGTTCGAGGTTGTCGGCGAGGTCTTGTTTGATCCCGTCATGAGTTGCGATGGCATCGACCAGGTTCTGGCGATCCCGCATTAGTTTTTGTGCCGCTTCCGGATCATCCCAAAGCGTCGGGTCCTCCACCCGTGCGTTGAATTCTTCCAGCCGGAAAGGCGCGGTTTCGACATCGAGTCGCTGGGCCAAAAGCTCCAGCGATTTTTCGATTTGTTCCACGTTGTTCTGGACGTCTGCGCGCATGTCTTGCCTCGGCAATTAGGTCTTGGAGGCTGTGATAGACCAGCGCTACGCCAGCAGCAAGGCACCGGTCACAGGTTACTGTCAGTAAAGCCCGCCAGAGCTGAGCGTGCCGAAGTTCGCCTTGGGGCCAACGTTCACCGTTTCGCCGGTAGAGGTGGTGACCTGCTGTTGTTGGCCGGTCTGGACCTCTTCGAAAAGCGGCAGATTTTCACCCATGGCAAAGCCACCGTCGAACATGACGCCAAAGAGCGGCTCCTCACCAACGCGGAAATACTCGGCAACCACCGACGCGCCAGACGCGTCATCCGGCAGGCGTGCGCCTGTAAACCGGTCGATCTTGATGAAGCGGCCACCTTGGGGCACCTCAAATGGTCCCCCGCCATATTTTTCGGTCGCCTGTTCCATGAAGCGCTGAAAGACCGGGCCACACATGCCGCCACCGGACGCGCCACGGCCCAACGACCGAGGTTGATCGTACCCGATGTAGCAGCCGGCGACGATATTGCTGGTAAAACCTATGAACCAAACATCCTTGGCATCGTTTGTTGTCCCTGTCTTACCCGCCGTCGGCACGGGCAAGTTCACGGTGCGCGCAGCGGTGCCACGGTCCACCACACCACGCATCATGGAGGTCAGCTGGTAGGCAGTGATCGAATCCATCACCCGTTCACGGTTAGAAATTATTCGGGGTCCAAAACCGGGATCGAGGCTGGCCAGCTCGCAGTCAAAGCAATAGCGCTCATCGTGGCGGTAGATCGTCTTGCCATAGCGATCCTGAACACGGTCGACCAGTGTGGGCTGCACCCGCTCACCGCCGTTTGCAAACATCGCGTAAGCCGCCACCATGCGATAAAGCGTCGTCTCCTCCGACCCCAGCGCGTTGGCCAGAAATGTCCCCATATCGTCATAGACGCCAAACCGTTCAGCATAGCGGGCAACCGTTTCCATCCCCACTTCTTGGGCCAGTCGGATGGTCATGAGGTTCCGCGATCTTTCGATCCCGGTTCGCAGCGGGGTTGGTCCGTAGAATTCCCGTGATGCATTGCGAGGCCGCCACAAACCCTGCGGCGTGTTGATCTCAATCGGTGCGTCCACAACGATGGTCGCCGGGGAATAGCCGCTATCGAGCGCTGAGGCATAAACAAAAGGTTTGAAACTCGATCCAGGCTGCCGCCGTGCTTGCGTGGCCCTGTTGAAAACGCTGTCCTGATAAGAAAAGCCGCCCTGCATGGCGAGAACACGACCGGATGTCACGTCCATCGCGACAAAGCCGCCCTGCACTTCCGGCACTTGCCGCAAGGTCCACCGGATAAAGCTGTCGTCTTCATCAGACGTCATGGCGCGGACATGCACCACATCGCCAACAGACAAAAGGTCGCCCGCCACTTGCGCCTTGCGACCGACTTTACCGTCGAGGCTGCGCTTTCGCGCCCAGGTCACATCGCGCGCTGTAATGAAATGCCCGTCTTCGTCGTCGATGACCCCTTCAATCCCGATCCGGGCGGAACTATCGCCAACGGATAAGACAACCGCAGGATACCAAGGGCCATCCAAATCGATGTCGCGGGCAATCTCAACTTCCGATAACGCGGCGCGCCAACTTTCCTCATCCTCCAGCAAAGCAGGATCAAGCTTTAGTCTGCTCTCTCGCCAGATCCCTTGCCTGCGATCATAAAGTTCCAATTCGCGGCGCAAGCTTTCTGCGGCAACCGGTTGCAGGTCGGCATCAATGGTTGCGCGGACACTCAGCCCGCCGGTAAAGAACTCGCCTTCGCCAAAATCCTCGCTCAGTTGTCTGCGGATTTCATCAGTGAAATAGTCGCGGGGTGGAAGCTCGGCCCGGAAACTCTCAAAATCGCCGTTCTGAACTGATTTCAGGGGGGCCGCCACTTCTTCTTCATAGACAGCCTGCGAAAGATAGCCGTTTTCCATCATCTCCTTCAGCACGAAGTCGCGTCGCGCTAGCAGCCGGTCTTTTTGGCGTACAGGGTGATAATCTGACGGTGCTTTCGGAAGCGACGCGAGAAATGCAGCCTCATGCGGTTCCAGATCGCTCAGGGATTTGTTGAAGTAAGTTTGCGCGGCAGCTGTCACACCATAGGAGTTTTGGCCAAGGAAAATCTCGTTCAGATAGAGCTCGAGGATCTGTTCCTTGTCGAGCGTCTCTTCCAACCGGGACGCAAGAATGATTTCCTTGATCTTTCGCTCTGCCCGCCGGTCCCCGGACAAAAGGAAATTCTTCATAACCTGTTGCGTGATCGTTGAGGCACCACGGACATCACGGCCTTTGGATTTCACGGCATCTACGGCTGCGGCGGCGATACCGCGCGGATCATAGCCTTGGTGCTGGTAGAAATTCTTGTCTTCCGCAGAAATGAAGGCTTGCTTTACGAGGTCAGGAATATCTTCGGCAGGCGTGAAAAGCCTGCGTTCCTTGGCAAACTCGTCAATTATTTCGCCCTGTCCGGAATAAATCCGGCTGATGGTCGGAGGCGCGTATTGCGCCAGAGATTCGTGGCTTGGCAGATCTTTCCCATAAACCCAGAAGATCGCACCAATACTGAGCACAACCATACCGATCCCCATAGTGATGGTTGTGAAAATTCCGCCGAAAAACGACAGGATGAAACGAAACACAAGCGTACTGCCTTTTTGCCATTGCCAAAGCGCTTACTCCATATAGGCATAAGCGAAAGGGACGTCAAAAAAACACCCCGTGAAAATACCGGAATAAGCGCCGCCTTGCTATTGGCGCACAAGCAGCCTCACCGCCTGATCGGATCGGTGCCACGTGAGAATTGCCTTTGCCATCGCACCAACGATGCCAGCCCGCCACGCAGGGTCGCGCAAATTCTCAAGATCTCGCTTGCTGGACAGAAATCCGACCTCGATCAAAGCCGAGGGGATATCCGCCGATTTCAGGACGGAAAAGCCCGCGCGTCGTAACGGGCGCGAATTCATCGGCCCACCTGCTTGGGTCAACCCTTTTATCAATGTTCCCGCAAGCGCCTCCGAACGGGGTTCGGTTTCCTGGCGCGCCAAATCCAATAGCAGGCTGGTGACCTCATCATCTGATCCGGTCAAATCGGCGCCAGCAATAATGTCGGCTCTGTTATGGCGCGCTGCCAGATGAGCCGAGGCCGTATCACTTGCATCGTCAGAAAGCAGGTATACCGTGGCCCCCTGCGCGCCACCCTGGCTGAGCGCATCCGCATGCAGGGACAAAAAAAGATCTGCATTCGCCTGATGCGCTTTGGCAACCCGAGCCTCAAGCGATACGAAGACATCGCGGTCCCGCGTCATGACGACGTCGACATCCGCGTTGCGGATCAGCGTGTCACGCAGCGCAAATGCCATTTCCAGCATCAACGCTTTCTCGGAGAGGCCTTCTCTTTCAGCGCCAGGATCGATGCCACCATGGCCCGGGTCCAGAACAACCACAAACCGTTCGTCGGCTACCGGCGCCGTCGTTACCTCATCGGTTTTTACGGGCCAAAGCGCATCCTGAGGCACACCTGATGCCGCAGAAAAAACATTCGGCTCTGCCTCGGCCAACATCAGGTTCAGTTCCGCAGCGCCTGTAACTGGATCGATCGTCATGCCTACTTCGTCAGGCAGATAAGGGCCCTTTAGGTCGGCCACGAGACGGGACCAACCGGGCTGAAAAGCGCCAAACCGCAGATCGTTTATTTCGGTAGAGTCCTGTAGCAGATCGATGGATTTCACGCCCGACCAATCGACTTCACGGAAATCCAACACAAGGCGGGCCGGGTTCTCCAATGTGAAGACACGAAAAGGCACGCCTTGCGTGAGTCGCAGGTTGAACTCTGTGCGTCCTCGCCAGTCGGTTTTTACAAAACTCTCAGATATATCAACACGCGCGACACCCGACAAAGGTTGCGCGTATAGAATGGTATGGAGCGCCGTCCAAAAGAGGGCGCACATCAGAATAAGTCTGCGGATCATGGCTGCTCGGCCTTATGTCTTTTGTCCGATCATAGACCAGTGATCGTCGTGTGGGAATCCCTTAGCGGGTTTTGACGAAGTTTTTCAGACGGTCGAGGCCTTCCGCAATGTCTTCGGTGCTGCGCGCATAGGAAAACCGCAAGGTCTGGTGCCCACGGACCGGATCAAAATCAAGTCCCGGTGTAACCGCGACCCCGGCATGCTCCAAAATCTCGGCAGCGAAAGCCCGGCTGTCATCTGTCATGTCACTGACATCTGCATAGACGTAGAACGCGCCGTCCGGGGGGGCAATTTTGGTGAAACCTGCGGCTGGCAAGCCTTCCAGCATCAAGGCACGATTCGCGCGATAGACGTCCATATTGGCTTGCAACTCATCCTCGGCATCCATCGAGGCAAGCGCTGCGATCTGGCTGACGTGGGGCGCGCAGATGAACATGTTTTGCGCAATGCGCTCAATCACGCGGACATGATCCTCTGGCACAACCATCCAGCCCACGCGCCATCCCGTCATCGAAAAATATTTCGAAAAGGAGTTGATGACGTAGGCTTCGTCAGTGAGTTGCAGGGCCGTCACGGCTTTCGCGTCATATTCAATCCCGTGATAAATTTCGTCCGAAATGAACGAGGCACCCTGCCCATGTGTAGCCTCGATGAGAGCCCCGAGCGCGCCAGCATCCAGCATCGTGCCCGTCGGATTTGCAGGCGATGCGACCATCAACCCTGCCAAGTCCTGCCCGACGAGATCGTCAGGCGCGGGTTGAAAGCGGTTTTCCGCTGCCGTCTCAATATCAACCGGCTTCAGATCAAGGGCGCTCAGAATCTGCCGGTAACTTGGATACCCCGGCGCGCCGATCCCGACGCGGTCGCCAGTGTCGAACAAGGCCGTGAAGGCAAGGATGAACCCGCCTGACGACCCCGGGGTGATCACAACACGCTCGGGGTTCAGATCTACGTTATACCATTCCCCGTATAGCCTTGCGATGCGCTGACGCAGCGCGGGAAGTCCCAATGCGACTGTGTAGCCAAGCGCGTCCCGCGCCATGGTCGCAGAAACGGCCTCGGCTGCCGCCTTCGGCGCACCCGTTCCCGGTTGGCCAACTTCCATGTGAATGATGTGACGACCTGCAGCCTCGGCGCGACGCGCGGCTTCCATCACATCCATCACAATGAAGGGATCAACCGAAGAACGCCTTGAAACCCGCATGAAAACCGCTCCTTATGTTTACATGAGGTTTCACCGCGTATTCCAGCTGGCGTCAATCCCGGCCCTTGCTTTTTGCCTGTTTGCACAATCGGCTCTGGCACAGGGTTTGTTGCGGGATGCCGACATCGAATACGGCCTCAAGCAACTGGCAAAACCGGTGCTGACCGCCGCTGGCCTCAGCCCTTCCCGTGTGAAAATGCTGGTCGTGAACGACAGCTCCTTGAATGCCTTTGTTGTCAGTACGGATGCGATCTTCCTGAATTACGGCCTGATCAACAAAATGGAATCGGCCGAAATGCTCCAGGCCGTCATCGCCCATGAGGCCGCACATATCGCCAATGGGCACCTCACGCGCCGCATGAACAACTTCTACAGCGCGCGAACGGCTGCGGGTTTTGGATTGGCACTTGCGGCCGCAGTCGCCGCTGCTGGCGGGGGTGAAGCGGCAGCCGGTGTCTTGATCGGCACGCAAAGCGCGGCGATGAACCGCTTCTTTGCCCATACACGCGCCGAAGAAGCCTCCGCTGACCAATCGGCGGTACGGTACCTCCGGTCAGCCGGGATCAATCCGCGTGGCATGTCTGACGTGTTGAATATATTCAAGGGACAGGAATTGCTCTCAGCATCGCGGCAATCGCCCTATACCCGGTCTCACCCGTTGTCTCGTGACAGGGTAAGAGCGGTCGAAGGGTTCGTCAGCGCCTACGGCAAGGACAGCACGACTGACAACACAGCTGCTTATTGGTTTTCGCGCGTCAAAGGCAAGTTGAGCGCCTATACCAGGTCGCCCAAATGGACCCTGCGACGTCTCAAGGAATCGCCTTATGAAGACGTCCGCCTTTTGCGCGAGGCCGTGGCGGAACACCGGCAATCCCGCACCAAACAAGCGCTGAGTGCCATTGACCAAGCCATCGCGCGGCGTCCGAATGATCCGTTTCTACATGATCAACGGGGGCAGATTCTGCTGGAAACCCGCAACTTCAAGGCTGCGGCCGCTGCCTATGGGCGTGCCGTGCAACTGGCGCCGAATGATCCGTTGATCCTGTCAGGCTACGGGCGTGCTCTCTTGATCAACGACGACGTCAAGAAAGCGCGGCAAATCCTTGAAAAAGCAAGGACTATAGATTTTCGGGATGGTACTATGCTTCGGGATTTGTCCGTCGCCTATGCCAAATCGGGCCAAACCGGCATGGCGTCAGTTGTCACTGCGGAACGATACGCCCTGACGGGTCGAATGAAGGATGCCGGAATACACGCCAAACGCGCCATGGACCAGTTGCCGACCGGTTCAGGTGCTTGGCAACGGGCGCAAGATGTGTTGATTGCCTCTGAACGGGCAGCGAAACGGAGATAATTCATGTTCAAGAACTTAATGTTGGCCCTTGGGGTAAGCTGTTTGGCGGTCTCTACGCCCGCTATGGCTTTGGATCTCAACGCCATGAGCGAGGAGGAACGCGCACTCTTTCGTGCCGAAGTGCGGGCCTATCTGATGGATAATCCGGAAGTTATCCTTGAAGCCGTCAATTCACTTGAAGAACGTCAGGCCGAGGCGCAGGCACAAGCGGACCTTGATCTCGTCGCACAAAACGCCGAGGCGCTCTTTAACGACGGCTTCTCCTATGTCGGGGGTAATCCTGACGGGGACATCACCTTGGTCGAGTTCATGGATTATCGATGCGGATTTTGTAAACGCGCTTTTGGCGAAGTTGAAAAACTACTCGAAGCAGATGGGAACATCCGCTTCGTTGTAAAAGAGTTTCCGATCCTGGGCGATCAGTCCCTTCTGGCATCACGCTTTGCGATCGCAACGCGGCTTGAGAAAGGCAACGACGCATATAAGTCAATCCATGATGCTCTGATGTCTTTCAACGGTGATATCACTCTGGCATCCCTGAGGCGTCTGGCGAAAACCTTCGATCTGGACAGCGACAAGATCGAAGCGCGCATGGACGACGAAGCAATCACCGAAGAATTGCGCGCAACCCGGGCATTGGCGCAGCGCCTGCAAATCAGCGGCACCCCAACATTTGTGCTTGAAGATGAAATGCTTAGGGGTTTTCTTCCGTCAGATCAGTTGCAGATGATCGTCGACGATAAACGCGGCTGACCGGGTTTACTCTGCCGCATCCGCAAGAGCCGCCGCAGCGTCCAGCTCGGCGGCTTTTTTCTCGACCTGCTCGACGATGTGATCAATCATCTTGTCATTGTTCAATTTGTGGCTCTGCTTACCCGCCAGATACACCATACCGGACCCGGCCCCGCCTCCTGTAAAACCCACATCCGTCATCAGTGCTTCTCCCGGGCCATTCACAACGCAGCCAATGATGCTCAGGCTCATCGGGGTTTTGATGTGTTCAAGCCGCTTCTCCAGCGCCTCAACCGTCTTGATCACGTCAAAGCCTTGTCGCGCGCAGCTTGGGCAGGAAATGATGTTCACACCGCGGTGGCGCAAACCCAGCGATTTCAGAATCTCATAGCCGACTTTAACTTCTTCAACAGGATCAGCGGAGAGGCTGACGCGGATTGTGTCACCTATTCCCATCCACAACAGATTCCCCAGACCAATTGCTGATTTGATCGTGCCCGATACCAGACCGCCCGCCTCGGTAATCCCGAGGTGTATAGGCGCGTCTGTTGCGTCAGCTAGCTGTTGATAAGCCGCGGCCGCCATGAAGACATCAGAGGCTTTGCAACTGATCTTGAATTCATGAAAGTCATTATCTTGCAGGATCTTGATATGATCCAACCCGCTTTCCACCATCGCATCAGGACAAGGCTCACCATATTTGTCCAGCAGGTGCTTCTCCAGACTACCAGCATTTACCCCGATGCGGATCGAGCAATTGTGGTCACGTGCGGCCTTGATGACCTCCTTGACGCGCTTTTCGTCTCCGATATTGCCTGGATTGATACGCAAACAAGCGGCACCAGCCTCAGCGGCTTCGATGCCGCGACGGTAATGAAAATGAATGTCGGCCACGATCGGCACCGACACCTCGGGCACAATTTCCTTCAGGGCCTTCGAGGATCCCTCGTCCGGGACCGAAATACGCACGATGTCAGCACCTGCTTCCGCGGCGGCGTTCACCTGCTCAATCGTGGCCTTCACATCTGTGGTCAGCGTGTTGGTCATCGTCTGCACGGAAATCGGAGCATCGCCGCCAACCGGGACATTTCCCACCATGATTTGACGCGAACTGCGGCGGTAGATATTGCGCCAAGGGCGAACATGGTTGAGCGACATGGTTGAGACCTTGATTGATGCTTATGTCCACCAAACTAGACACTCGGGCCCCTGCCCGCAATCACTCAAATTCAGATATCTGGCGTTATTCCGACGCCGCGTCCGGTGGCGTCTGCAACTGCACCACTGTCGTGGCCAAGGCCTCATCCGCCGACAGGTCCGCAACATTGTAAGTCGCTTTCAACGAGTCCACTGCAAGCGCGAGATTGGAGGTGATGGTCCCTGTCTCGCCGACAGGGCCGTAATACTCTCCGTTCAGGGCAAAATAGATCGCCCCGCTTTCACCGGTGCGAAGAACGGCTGGCTCTTCTCCAACCGGCGCATCCCATGTTTCTCCTGGCTCCATAATCGTTTCGAGAATAACGGTTCCATCGGCGGAACTCACGCGGACCCAGGAAGGACGCACGGCGACCATCCGCAACGCGGGTCCCGGCTCTTTTGAAACGATTGGCACCGGGTTGCTTGTACTTGGAACTGCATCAGCCAGTTCTCTTTCCATGAGAAGACTATCGGGCAGCGCTTTGGGTTCTGGTGCCGAAAGTGGGATAAAGTTCCCAATATTACGCGGATCCAGCGTTGAAATTGGAGCATCACGCGCGACCAGGACAGGAACATCCAACGCATCCGGGCGATAAAGACGATCCAGTGCTTCGGCGCGAGGTGTATCCGATGCCTCTGGCAAGGTTGTACCATCGTCCAAATCACCTGGCGCCGCCGACGCCAATACGCCATCCAGCGGGTCAAGGTCAGAGAGTACAATCGGTGTTTGCTCAGCGGGCGTGAATTGAACGCGTTGCACTTCCTGCAGGACCGCATATCCGCCGTAGCCGATGCCGGATATCAGTGCCAGTAGCACAAAAGATGATCCAACCGCCGCAGGCTCAATGCGCGACCAAATGCTGTCTTTAGCGGGCACAAAAGGTGTCCCAGGGCGACTGAAGATGTCACCTTCAGCAGCTCTGCGCGGGCTTTTGCGATCACTCTTGGATTTCTTGATAACGGAAGCTTCGGCCGACATGCCATGCGCAACGGAGAACCCGCTTTCTTCGCAAAATGTGTCAAATGCCTCGTCGGCGTCCATGCCAAGATAGCGCGCATAAGACCGGACATACCCTGCGATAAATCCTGGCGTGTCAAAAGCGTCCGGATCGCAGTTTTCGATTGCGGCAATGTAGGAGGCTTTGATCCGCAACTCACGCTGTACGTCGAGCAACGATTTACCCATCGTTGCACGCTCGCCGCGCATGATATCGCCAAGACGCAATTCGAAATCGTCGAACGCTTTTGGTTCAACTTTTTCCTCAACACTCTCGGAGTGCTTGCGCCCAATCATACAACTGCCCCGTCTTTACTCGTGTCTGCCTAGCCTGCCGCCGTCAAAGTACAGAATCGTCCCCACGATTCGTATCTGACTTGTTGTTTAGCCTAGGTTAACACAAGGCAACTCGAAATTCATCCAGCCAAAGGTTAACAAGCCTCTTCGGCGCGATTTAGCGCACAATGTGACCAAAGTCCGTCCATTGCGTGCACCAATGTGTCCAACTCACGAGGGCCATGTACCGGTGATGGTGTGAAGCGCAAACGCTCAGTACCACGCGGGACCGTCGGGTAATTGATCGGTTGGACGTAGATGCCGTGTTCTTCCAAAAGCATGTCGCTGAGCATCTTGGTGTGCACCGGATTTCCCACCATGACAGGTACGATGTGGCTGCCATGATCGATAATCGGCAAGCCCAATCCCTTCAAGCGCATCTTTAGAATTCTCGCTTGCAACTGATGTGCATCGCGTAACTCCTTCGCGCCTTTAAGGAAGGCCACAGAAGCTGCAGCGCCGGCTGCGACAGCGGGCGGCAACGACGTCGTAAAGATGAAGCCTGGCGCGTAAGACCTTATAGCATCACACATTTTATCCGATGCAGCGATATAACCACCCATGACCCCATAAGCTTTGGCGAGGGTTCCGTTAATGATATCCAACCGATGCATGAGCCCGTCACGTTCCGCCACGCCAGCGCCGCGCGGACCATACATGCCCACCGCATGAACTTCGTCGATATAGGTCAGCGCGCCGAACTCGTCAGCCAGATCGCAAATCTCTGAAATGGGGCCAAAGTCGCCGTCCATCGAATAGATCGATTCAAACGCAATCAGCTTGGGTGCCGCAGGATCGTCCGCGGCCATCAACGCGCGCAGATGCGCCACATCGTTGTGACGGAAAATGCGTTTTGCGCCGCCATTGCGCCGTACACCCTCGATCATTGAGGCATGATTAAGTTCATCGGAGTAAATAATCAGCCCCGGAAAAAGCTTAGGAAGTGTCGAAAGTGTGGCATCGTTGGCAATATAGGCAGAGGTGAACAGCAAAGCTGATTCTTTGCCATGCAGATCCGCCAGTTCAGCTTCCAGCCGTTTGTGATAGACGGTTGTGCCCGAAATATTCCGCGTACCGCCAGACCCGGCACCAGTGGCTACCAACGCTTCCTGCATCGCTTCAAGCACGACAGGGTTTTGCCCCATACCCAGATAGTCGTTGCCGCACCAGACCGTAATGTCTTGCTTGCTACCATCCGGTTTGGTCCAAACCGCATGGGGAAACTGTCCATTTTGCCGCTCGATGTCGATAAAGGTCCGGTAGCGGCCTTCTTCGTGCAGACGGTCAAGTGCCTGATCCAACTTAAGAGTGTAGTCCACGCGAGACCTTTCCTTGAGCGGCGCATCGCAAAGCGCCCATGTCGTAACTTCCGATGCCAGAATTATAGAATGCTTCCAAATTATTCAATAACAGACCGGTGGACGCCATGTCGCATGGGCACCCCAGCACTGAAAGGATCGTACTGGACAGTCACAAGCCCCCTGATACGGTGAACCCAAAAAGAAAGAAGGAGACCCCCATGACCCTAGAGGCCGTGTTATCACGGATCGATGCAGAGATGCCGCAATCCCTTGAGCGTCTGTTCGAATTGCTGCGCATTCCCTCGATTTCGACCGACCCCGCCTATAAGAAAAACTGTGACGCAGCGGCGGACTGGTTGGTTGCGGACCTTCAAAGCCTTGGTATTGCTGCCGAGAAGCGCCCGACACCGGGACACCCAATGGTTGTCGGACATGCCGACGGTCCCGGACCGCATCTTTTGTTTTATGGCCACTATGATGTTCAGCCGGTGGACCCCTTGTCCCTCTGGACCAACGATCCATTCGATCCGAAAATCGAAGAGACGCCAAAGGGACGCGTGATCCGCGGGCGCGGCACCGCGGACGACAAAGGGCAATTGATGACGTTCATCGAAGCTTGCAGGGCGTGGAAGGCCGAGTATGGCAGCCTGCCCTGCAAGATCACCTTCTTTTTTGAGGGTGAAGAAGAAAGCGGCTCACCGTCCCTTGTCCCGTTCATGGAAGAAAACGCGGACGAATTGCGCGCCGATCTGGCCCTGATTTGCGATACTGCCATGTTTGAAAGCCGTACACCGGCGATCGTGACCATGCTCCGGGGCATGTTGCAGGAAGAACTCACGCTCACCGGCCCGGACAAGGACCTCCATTCCGGTTACTACGGCGGCATCGCGATCAACCCGATCCGGGTGTTGTCCCGCGTCATTGCATCCCTTCATGACGATCACGGGCGGGTTACAATTCCCGGTTTCTACAATGCTGTGAAAAACTTGTCAGAGGAGATGCGCCTCGGGTGGGAACAATTGGGCTTCGATCACGGGCAATTCCTTAAGGATGCCGATCTGTCTCATCCTGCCGGCGAACAGGATCGCACACCGCTCGAAATGACGTGGTCGCGCCCCACCTGCGAAGTGAACGGCATATGGGGAGGCTACACAGGCGCAGGGTTCAAGACCGTTTTGCCCTCGGTCGCGCATGCCAAGATCAGCTTCCGGCTTGTGGGAGATCAGGACCCGCATGCAATTCGTGAGAGCTTTCGCAAAATGGCGACCGATATGTTGCCTCCAGACTGTACACTGGACTTCGAAGGCCACGGCGCGAACAAGGCTTGCATGATTGATGCGGAAGACCCGCGTTTCGAACAGGCGCGTCAAGCGCTGACCGATGAATGGCAAGTTCCAGCAGCTTATATTGGGGGCGGAGGCTCAATTCCAATTGCTGGCCATTTTCAGGACATACTAGACACGACACCGTTATTGATCGGGTTCGGGAAGGACGATGACGCCCTGCATTCCCCTAACGAGAAATATGACCTTGAGAGCTTTCACAAAGGCACCCGCAGTTGGGCCCGAATCCTGGCCGCATTCACATGACGCCAACAGATAGACTATTCCCGTCGTTCGAAAGCGGCATTGCGGAGGTTAATGGCCAAGGGATCTCCTACCGCCGTGCCGGAAAAGGGCCACCGGTCCTGCTACTCCATGGGTTCCCCCAAACCCATGCCATGTGGCATGCGGTTGCCCCGGCCCTGACGAACCGGCACACGGTTGTTGTGGCAGACCTGCGGGGGTACGGACAAAGCAGCAAGCCCACAGGCACAGATCCCTACAGCTTTCGGCATATGGCTGCGGATCAGGTTGCCTTGATGGATCACCTGGGGTTTGGGCAATTTCATGTGGTTGGCCATGATCGTGGCGGTCGAGTTGCCCACCGAATGGCATTGGATAGTCCGGACGCAGTATCAAGCCTTACGGTCATGGATATCGTGCCCACCCATCACCTCCTGGACGGTCTGACCCGAGAGGTCGCCGCTGCCTATTATCACTGGTTCTTTTTAGCCCAGCCCTACCCGTTCCCGGAAACGCTTATTGGTCATGACCCTGATGCCTACTTCGAAAGCTGCTTGCTGGGATGGGGCGCGGCGCGCTTGGAAGACTTCGCTGAGGGCGCACTTGGAGCCTACCGCGAGGCGTGGCGGAACGAGGACACCATACGCGGGATGTGCGCCGACTATCGCGCAACGCTGCAAGTCGATTTCGATCTTGATGCGGATGATCTGGACAGGACCATTACCACCCCGGCATTGGTGCTCTATGGCGCAGAGGGTGCAATGGCCAAGGCCTATGATGTGCCGGCAACCTGGGCAAACCGCCTGTCTAACATGCATGCTGAAGCGATACCGGGAGGTCATTTTTTTGTTGATCAATCGCCGCTTGAGACCACAGAGGCCTTAGGGCGTTTTCTGTAAGGTTTCCTCGATATCTGCGGTACACCAACAAAATGCAAAAAGGCCCCCAATCGGGAGCCTTTTCTGTGCAGCGGTGGCGCGGTTGACGGGGCTCGAACCCGCGACCCCCGGCGTGACAGGCCGGTACTCTAACCAACTGAGCTACAACCGCCCACTGCAAGCGTCTGGCTGATCGCCCGAACGCGTTTCGACGTAGTATTGCGACGACCTTGCCGCGTCAAGCGGGACAATGCAGAATTTTTTCGGTTTTTTTCGCCGCGATCCTCGCAACGGATGAGTTACGGGAGCGGGATGAACTCTTTGTCGTCATCCGGCGGCAATTGAAATCGGCCATGGGTCCAATCCCCGGCCCGCCACGCCTCTTTCGCTGCATCAATGCGATCGCGAGACGAGGCCACGAAATTCCACCAGATGTGACGTGGCCCACCCAGCGTCGCGCCCCCAAGCATCATGAGCCGCGCCCCCTGCTCGCCCGCCTGAACGGAGATTTGATCGCCGGGACGAAACACCATCATCTGTCCAGCATCAAAGCTGTCGCCCGCGACGGTAACCGAACCACTTATGACGTAGATACCGCGGTCCTCGTGATCGTCAGGTAGGGGAATCTGCGCCTTGGGTTGAAGCAACGCGTCCGCATAAAACGTTTCGGAAAACACCTTTACTGGGGCGACCTCCCCGTAGGCAGTTCCGAGGATCAGCCGCACCTCTTTCCCCTCTCCTTCCAAAAGCGGCAGCGTATCTTTCGGAGCATGCTCAAAATCAGCAGGCGCATCCTCTGCTTCCTCTGGAAGTGCTACCCAAGTCTGTATGCCACAGAGATCATTTGGACGCTGCAACATTTCTCCGTCCATACGTTCCGAGTGGGTGATACCATGTCCTGCCACCATCCAGTTGACCGCTCCTGGTTCGATCCACTGATTGGTTCCCAGACTGTCGCGATGGTGGATCTTGCCCTTGTAAAGATAGGTCACCGTTGCCAGCCCAATGTGAGGGTGCGGGCGCACATCAATCCCCTTGCCGGTCACAAATTCAACCGGACCCATCTGATCAAAGAAGATGAACGGTCCCACCATCTGACGTTTGGGCGCAGGCAAGGCGCGTCTGACCTCAAACCCGCCAAGATCACGCGCCCGCGGCACGATGACCGTTTCAATTGCATCAACCGCATCCCCAATCGGGCAATCCGGGTCCAGTGCTGGGTTCCAACTCATTTACGGCCTCCTATCCTTTCGAGAAAGATAGGACACCGCGCCGAAGACACAAATAGCGCATGGTTCCAAAGGCGCGCGCAGCACCTGTGCATAATTTCAAACTAAATCAAAAGAAGCGTTTCGTCCGTTCTTGTCGGCGTGTTTCTACTGGAGAACTTTGGCCCGGACCCGTTCGCCAAGGCAGCGATCCTTAGTCAGATCAGCGGAACGCTCCGAAAGCTCCGCAGCGCAGCGGATCAGCTCTCCAATTTCAGCGCTGTCCAATTGACCAGCCAACTCATAGGCCGCCATTTCAATGAGGTGCGCGGAAAGGGTCAGGGCCTGCGCGCCTCTGACGTCGCTCGGAAGCTGGGAGATCTGTTTGGTCAAATCGGAAAATGTATCGTTGCAGGTCATACTGTCTTGCAACACTAAATGTGCTCTAATTGCTTTATCAAAATGCATCAGGTCGTTCCCTTTTTCCTGACCTCACGACTGCATTATCGGTGACACAGCACGCGCCGAGACAACAGCCCAAAAAAGCAATTGACACAAACGAGCAGGAAAACGCCGGATTGAAGGGGCGCACGTGCAAGGCCTCGCGCAAACGGAATACCCAAATCATTGTCTGCAAGTCTTCTGGTTGCGAAGGGTAATGGTGGGTCGTGAGAGGCTCGAACTCCCGACATCTTCGGTGTAAACGAAGCGCTCTACCAACTGAGCTAACGACCCGATGAAATGCGGTTTAGCCAAACTCGGCGGAGGCTTCAAGCCCCTATTGCAAGTTTGGTTTGTTGGCCATTCTCGATGTGGAAAACAACACCCTGCCCGCCTGGAAGCATCCCGATTTCGCAGGTGTCCATATCCAGCAGGATCAGGCGCAACATGCGGGATGTTATTCCGTGGGTCACAACGATCGAAGGTCCGCGTAGGTCATCCAGAAAGGATTGACAGCGGAGTCGCAACGCCGCAAACCCTTCGCCGTGAGGCGCTTTTTCGTACAAAGACAAAGCGTTTTCTTCGCTTTCGTCTGCCTGAACGCCGGGCATGATGTCGCTCCGCCGAAGTCCCTCCCAGTCGCCCACACCGATTTCGCGCAGCCGCGCATCGGTATCAATACGCGGAACAAGCTTTTCCAACGCGATGGAGGCAGTGTGAAACGCACGCCCTTGTGGGCTGCAAAGCGCCCCGAATCCCTTCAAATCCAAGGACTCCAATATGCGCCTTTGCGTGGCGGCCTGCGCGCGCCCCTCTTCTGTCAGCGGTGAATCAAGGCTGCCTTGCACACGATGCTCTGCATTCCACTCGGTCTGCCCATGGCGCAGAATGTATAGGACGGGATAGCTCATGGCGACGCTTATGCCGATGGTGCCCGGAAATGGAAAGCTCTGCGGGTTTCGTCCCATCAAAATGAAAAAGGCGCGCCCCCAAGAGGCACGCCCTTATCTCTTTAAGCGCAACTACGCGTTAATGCGCGGTAGCAGCATCAGGCCCCTCAGTTGATTTGCTCAAGGTGGCAGCGGCTGCTGCTTCTTCGGCTTCCTGATCCCATTCAATAGGTTCGGGTTTGCCGACCAGAGCGTGCTCGAGAACTTCGGACACATGCGACACCGGGATGATCGTCAGCCCTTCTTTCACATTGTCCGGGATCTCTGGCAGATCCTTTGCGTTCTCTTCGGGAATAAGGACCGTTGTGATGCCCCCGCGCAAAGCGGCCAGCAGTTTCTCCTTCAGGCCGCCGATTGGCATGGCGTTTCCGCGCAAGCTTACTTCCCCGGTCATCGCAATGTCTTTGCGAACCGGGATTTGGGTCAGTACGGACACGATGGAGGTCACCATCGCGAGCCCGGCAGACGGGCCGTCCTTGGGTGTCGCACCGTCCGGCACGTGGACGTGAATGTCCAGCCGATCAAATTGTGGCGGCTTCACACCGATCTTGGGACTGATCGAGCGGACATAACTGGACGCGGCGTCAATCGACTCCTTCATGACGTCACCCAGCTTACCGGTCGTTTTCATTCGACCTTTGCCCGGCAGCCGAAGCGCCTCAATGCTCAACAATTCACCGCCGACTGACGTGTAGGCAAGACCGGTGACGACACCAATCTGGTCTTCTTTCTCAGCCAGCCCGTACCGGAATTTCTTTACACCGAGAAACTCATCAAGGTTTTCATCAGTAACGGTGACGGCCTCAGCCTCTTTCTTGATGATCTTGGTGAGCGATTTCCGGGCCACCTTCGCAATTTCGCGTTCAAGGTTACGCACGCCCGCTTCGCGCGTATAGGTGCGGATCATTTCCGATAACGCTGAATCCTCCAGCGTAAATTCCTTGCCCTTCAGACCATGGTTTTTGATCTGCTTTGGCACCAGGTGCTGTTTGGCAATCTCGCGCTTCTCATCCTCGGTGTAGCCAGCCAATGGAATAATCTCCATCCGGTCGAGCAACGGCCCAGGCATATTGTAGCTGTTTGACGTGGTCAGGAACATCACGTTCGAGAGGTCATACTCGACCTCCAGGTAATGATCGACAAATGTCGAGTTTTGCTCAGGATCAAGCACTTCCAGCATGGCTGACGCCGGGTCCCCCCGGAAATCCTGCCCCATCTTGTCGATCTCATCGAGCAGGATCAGCGGGTTCGTGGTCTTGGCCTTCTTTAGCGCTTGAATGATCTTGCCCGGCATGGATCCGATGTAGGTCCGGCGATGACCCCGGATCTCGGACTCGTCACGCACACCGCCGAGGCTGATGCGAATAAACTCTCGGCCCGTCGCCTTTGCCACGGATTTACCCAAGCTGGTTTTGCCGACCCCCGGAGGACCGACAAGGCACATGATAGGACCTTTCATCTTGCTTGAGCGTTGTTGCACGGCCAGATATTCGACAATACGTTCCTTGACCTTCTCAAGCCCGTAATGATCGTCATCCAGAACCTTCTGAGCTCGCCCAAGGTCTTTTTTGACGCGCGATTTCACACCCCACGGAATCGACAACATCCAGTCGAGATAATTGCGCACCACGGTCGCTTCCGCCGACATGGGGCTCATGTTCTTAAGCTTCTTGATCTCCGCGTCCGCTTTCTCGCGCGCTTCCTTGCTGAGTTTTGTATCGGCAATCTTCGCTTCGAGTTCGGCCACTTCGTTTTTGCCATCCTCGCCGTCGCCCAGCTCCTGCTGGATCGCCTTCATCTGCTCATTCAGGTAATACTCGCGCTGTGTCCGCTCCATCTGTGACTTCACGCGCGTCTTGATCTTCTTCTCGACCTGCAAAACAGACATTTCGCCCTGCATGAGCCCGTAGACTTTTTCCAGTCTTTCCGACACGCTCAGCGTCTCAAGCAGGTCTTGTTTTTGATTCACCTCGATGCCCAGATGCCCGGCCACCAGATCAGCCAGCTTCGCGGGCTCGGTCGATTCACCGACAGCCGCAAGCGCTTCTTCTGGAACGTTTTTCTTTACCTTGGCATAGCGCTCAAATTCATCGGTCACGGTACGCAACAAGGCTTCCGTGGTCGCCAGGTCGCCCGGGATCTCTGTCAGATACTCAGCGCGTGCCTCGAAAAAACTGTCGTTCTCTAGGAACTCGGTGATGCGCACACGTGCTTGCCCTTCAACAAGAACCTTGACGGTGCCATCGGGCAGCTTGAGCAGTTGCAGAACATTCGCGAGAACACCCGCTTTGAAAATGCCATCGCTTTCGGGATCGTCTTCGCTGGGATCGATTTGACTGGACAGTAAAATCTGCTTGTCGTCCGCCATAACCTCTTCCAGCGCACGCACGGATTTGTCGCGCCCTACAAAAAGCGGCACGATCATATGAGGGAACACCACGATATCGCGCAAAGGCAATACCGGATATGAGGCGTTTAGAGGCTCTTGCATGCTCTATCCTTATTATTGGCAAGATGAATCTGGCCCCGCATTCGCAGCAGCTCGCGTTCATCTCCGTTTCTAGAAGCTAGAAGTGGGGCGTACACTGCCCAAAATCAACCTAGCGCCATTTTTTACGCGCACCAGAATGACCACTAGAGCCATAAACTACAAGATGCCCGGGTTGGCTTTTCGCATTTTTTTGGCTCGCCTGGGACGTGGCCTCGGATGCCCTCTAGCTGACAATACCGGGAGAAGGTGGCAAACCTAAAGTTGCTCGATATCGCCTTGTGCCCGGAGCGCGTAAAACGATTTCTCCCAATCCGAAAAAGTACCTTCAGAAATTGCGGCACGCATACCCGCCATAATCTCCTGAAAGTAATGCAGGTTATGCCACGTCAAAAGCATGGAACTGATGATTTCCTGACTGCGGAACACGTGATGCAAATAGGCCCGGCTGTAGCTGCGGCAGGCCGGACAGGTGCAGGCGTCATCGAGCGGGCGCGGATCGTCCTGATGGCGGGCGTTCTTGATATTGAGCACTCCGCGGCGGGTGAAGACCTGCCCGGTCCGCCCGGACCGACTGGGCAGCACACAGTCCATCATGTCGATGCCCCGCGCCACGGCCCCGACAATATCATCCGGCTTACCCACGCCCATCAGGTAACGCGGTTTGTCCACAGGCAATTGGTCCGGCGCAAAATCAAGGCAGGAAAACATAGCTTCCTGCCCCTCGCCGACGGCCAGCCCGCCTACTGCATACCCGTCGAACCCGATATCCCGGAGCGCTTCGGCACTTTCAGCACGCAGGTCCTCTTCCAAACCACCTTGCTGAATGCCAAAAAGCGCATGCCCCGGGCGGTCTCCAAAGGCTGCTTTGGACCGTTCCGCCCACCGCATGGACAATCGCATGCTTTCGGCAATTGCGGACTTTTCCGCAGGCAGCGCGGGGCATTCGTCGAAACACATGACAATGTCTGAACCCAACAGGCGCTGGATTTCCATCGAGCGCTCTGGCGTCAGTTCATGTTTCGAGCCGTCAATATGGCTTTTGAACGTCACGCCCTGCTCTGTCAGCTTGCGCAATCCGGCAAGGCTCATCACCTGAAACCCGCCGGAATCCGTGAGAATGGGGCGATCCCAGTTCATAAACGTGTGTAACCCGCCCAACCGGTCGATCCGCTCCGCTGTGGGCCGCAGCATCAGGTGGTAGGTATTGCCCAGCAGAATATCGGCACCAGTATCGCGCACGGAACCCGGCAACATCGCCTTGACAGTCGCCGCAGTGCCGACGGGCATGAATGCAGGCGTGCGGATCTCACCCCGAGGGGTCGAAATCACGCCCGTTCGCGCTTTGCCATCGCGCGCCTTGAGATCGAATGAAAATTCCATGCGGCCCCTTTGGCGCAATTGGCGGCAGATGCCAAGGCTCTTGATTGCAGGAATAACGTGCGCCAAACTCAGGCTATTGCTGGAAAAAGACTTTTTATGACCGATCAGGACCACCTAGACCGGATCAACGCCCTGACCCGCAACGCTCGGCAGACATGGTTTGCCCTGCTCGCGGCGCTCGTCTTCGTAGGCATCACCCTGATGGGGGTGGAGCACATCGACTTTTATGGGGTCGACCGAGCCACCGAACTGCCACTGGTCAGTGTCGAGGTGCCGACGCCGTATTTCTTCTACACAGCCCCGATCCTGATCGCCGCGATCTACGGGTATTTTCACCTCTACCTGATTCGCCTGTGGGATGCCTTGGGCGCGGCCCCTTCAAAACTGAATGGCATCCGGCTCGGTGATGCCATTGCCCCATGGCTGGTGGCGGACGCGGCACTGGACTATCGCGCCCGCTATCGCAAGGACAACTGCACAACCCAGCGCATCTTGGAAATCCCCGCTGGACTTCTGAACTTGCTTCTGGCGTGGGGCTTCGGAGTTTTCGTGCTGGCCTTTCTTTATGAACAATCCCTGCCGGCCCGCAACTTTGTGATGTCTGCCATTGCGCTGGCATCAGTGGCGGCCGCGCTCTTTGCAGGGTTCGGAAGTTTGCTGACGATGCGCAAGCGGCTGCGAAATGGTAACGCAAGCGAAAAAGTCCGTTACGTCACGCACTGGGTCGAATATCCGGCTTTCGCATTAGGCGTTCCCGCTGCCGTATTTGGCACCTACTTGCTCACCGAAGGCCCCACTGAATTGCTCGCACCGCTGAACCTGAGCGGTGAAAACATCGTCGAACGGCCGGCAGGTTGGCTGTCGTACCGGGATGCGCGCGCAGAGTTTCGCGCAGACTGGTGCCGTCGGGAATTTGTAAAAGACAATGACTGTCAAACCCTTGATTTGCGAGCGGGAAACTTCGCCACCGAATTCGAACGCCGACGGTCCGCCGCGCTGAGCGATATGCGCCGCCCGGACTGGAGCCTGCGTACCTTTAACGCCACGAACATGGACCTGCGAAGGGCCACCTTGACGAATTCCTTTCTGGCCGGGGCGAACCTCAGCGGTGCGCAGATGGAGGGGGCGGTCCTCATCGAGGCGCAGATGGAGGGGGCGGTCCTCATCAAGGCGCAGATGGAGGGGGCGGTCCTCAGCGGGGCGCAGATGGAGGCGGCGGTCCTCAGCGGGGCGCAGATGGAGGGGGCGGTCCTCATCAAGGCGCAGATGGAGGGGGCGGTCCTCAGCGGGGCGCAGATGGAGGGGGCGGTCCTCAGCGGGGCGCAGATGGAGGGGGCGAACCTCGACGGGGCGCAGATGGAGGCGGCGGTGTTCGATTTTTCCGAATTGACCGGTACACCTGATGCGATCAACGTATTATTTGCAACAAACCTGAGCATGAGCACAAACATTGGCGGCATGCTCAGGTTTGTGGATTTGTCGCGCATCGAACTTGATCCGGAGACAGATTTTCGCAATAGTTTTCTGGATGCCAGCGTCACCATAACGCCAGAATTTCGCGCGCAGATGGGCAACCCCTGCCAATGGGTGCGCGATGTGATTACGGACGATGACGCTTTCTACGGTCACTGGCGCGGCTGGATCGAGGTGCATCCCGATCCGCCATTTTCTGACACATGGAGCGTTATAGCACCCGAAGGCTTTGAGAACGTCACGGCCATACAACCACCACCCGGATGTGAATGGAAAACTGGTCCGATGCCGCGATCAGAGTAACCGGTTTTGCCTGAAGCACTGCCGTTTTTTCGCCCAAAGTAACTGCTAAGAATTTCTTCAATTCTTGCAATTACGCCTCTGAGCGATCACATCGGCTTAGGCAACGACGAAAAGGCACCACAAATGGACTTAGAAACCGTCATCATAGAGCTTCTGTCGGGTAACATTGTGCTGCTTCTCTTCGCGGTGCTGGTCGTCGTCGTCATTTGGAAGGGCGTCAAGATCGTGCCGCAGTCCGAGAAATATGTGATCGAGCGGTTCGGACGCCTACGTTCGGTACTTGGGCCGGGGATCAACCTGATCGTGCCGTTCATCGACCGGGTGGCGCATGAGATTTCGATCCTGGAACGCCAATTGCCGAACGCCAGTCAGGACGCGATCACGAAGGACAACGTTCTGGTACAGGTGGAGACGTCAGTTTTCTATCGGATCACTGAACCCGAGAAGACCGTTTACCGCATTCGCGACGTGGATGCTGCGATTGCCACGACCGTTGCAGGGATCGTGCGCGCGGAGATCGGCAAAATGGATCTTGACGACGTGCAGGCGAACCGTGCCCAGCTCATCAGCACCATCAAATCCTCTGTCGAAGACGCCGTGGATGACTGGGGGATCGAAGTGACACGGGCCGAAATCCTCGACGTGAACCTCGATCAGGCCACCCGCGACGCCATGCTGCAACAGCTTAATGCGGAACGCGCAAGGCGCGCGCAGGTGACCGAAGCCGAAGGCTCCAAACGTGCCGTGGAACTGGCCGCGGATGCGGAACTCTACGCCTCTGAACAAACTGCAAAGGCGCGCCGGATCCTCGCGGACGCAGAAGCCTACGCGACGCAAACCGTGGCGCAGGCAATCAACGAAAACGGGTTGGAGGCGGCGCAGTACCAGATCGCGTTGAAACAGGTTGAATCGCTCAATGCTTTGGGGGCTGGCGAAGGAAAGCAAACCATCATTGTTCCCGCTCAGGCCATCGAAGCCTTTGGCGACGCCTTCAAACTGCTCAAGGGACGCAACACATGATGACAGCACTTCTGGGCATCTGGTGGCTCTGGATTGCGATTGCCATCGTTTTGGGTCTGATCGAACTCGTGGCCCCCAGCTTCATTTTCCTCGGGTTCTCCCTAGGCGCACTGGCGACATCCGCTTTTGTCGGGTTGGCTGATGTCCCATCTCCTCCTGTACTGATGGCGTTTTTTGCGGTCGTGTCCCTTCTGGCCTGGGTCGGGCTACGGGTCGCGTTTCGACGCCAGTCCAGCGATGCGAAGATCATTACCCACGACATCAACGACGACTAAGACCCAAGCCATCCTGTTGAGGTCACTGCCACCACCTGTTACCCACGCAGGACCAAAATAACGGGGGATACATGGACAAGCTGACTTTCGGCTGGGAAGAATGGGTATCGCTACCGGATCTGGGCCTGCCTGCGGTCCGCGCGAAGGTGGATACGGGTGCACGCACATCCGCCCTGCATGCCCATGACATTGAGGTGTTCGGTTCCGCGAAAAACCCCAAGGTCAGGTTCAACGTACATCCGATTGCCGGGCGGGACGATGTGTCGATCACCTGTTCCGCACCCTTGGTGGACCGTCGAGAAGTCACCTCGTCCAATGGCGAAGCAGAACAACGTTTTGTCATCTCCTCCAGGCTTTCGGTGGCGGGCCAGAGCTGGCCGATAGAGATCACGCTGACGAACCGGCAGCAAATGCTATCACGGATGCTCTTGGGGCGGCAGGCCCTGACGGATCATATCTCCATTTCGCCGACCGAAAAGCACCTGCAACCGGAATTGACCTACGACGACTATCACAGCGCATCACTGAAACGCACCGCCCCGAAACGCGCCTTGCGGATCGCTGTCTTGAGTCGTGAGAACAACTACTCGACCCGCCGCCTTGTCGATGTAGGCGAAGCCCGGGGACATACAGTTGAAGTAATCGATACAACACGTTGTTACATGGCGATCAACGCCATGGCGCCCGAAGTGCACTACGACGGCAAGCGCTTACCGCGATACGATGCCGTCATTCCCCGCATTGGCGCCTCGGTCACCGCCTATGGCACAGCCGTTATTCGTCAATTCGAGGCGATTGGAACCTATTGCGTTAATGGCTCCGCCGGGATCACGGCGAGCCGCGACAAATTGCACGCCCACCAGATCCTCGCGACCAAGAAAATCGGCATGCCGTCCACCGCCTTTGCGGCCTCACCCAAGGACACCTCCAATCTGATGGGTCTGGTCGGCACGGCACCGCTGATCGTGAAACTGCTCGAGTCCACCCAAGGCAAGGGCGTGGTTTTGGCCGAAACCAAAAAGGCGGCTGAGTCAGTCATTGACGCCTTCCGGGGATTGAAAGCAAATTTCCTGGTGCAGGATTTCGTCAAGGAAGCGGCGGGCGAGGACATTCGGTGCCTGGTCATCGCGGGCAAGGTTGTGGCCGCCATGAAACGGACCGGTGCGGAGGGCGATTTCCGCTCCAACCTGCATCGCGGCGGGTCTGCCAAAGTTGTTCGGATCACGAAGGAAGAGCGCGAAACCGCCGTGCGTGCGGCCCGCGCTTTCGGCCTTGGCAAAGCAGGCGTGGATTTGCTGCGCTCCTCCAATGGGCCGAAGGTGTTGGAGGTAAACTCCTCGCCCGGGTTTGAAGGGATTGAAACGGCCACGGGCAAGGACATTGTCGGCAAGCTTTATGACGAGATCGAAGCCCGCGTAAAACCCCAACCCGCCCGCAAACGACGCAGCTAAGGTCACGCAAAGATCTCCTTGAAGCGGTCAATGCAGAGCCGGAATCCAGCTTCAAAATCGCCATCTCCGGGGTGGTAAACGCTCTCGAAAGAGATCACGCCCTCATAGGCATCCCCGCGCAATGCATCCGCGAGCGGCAGGAATTGGTCGGCCAACTGGCCTTCACCCATTCGCCGGACTTCCAAAGTGGCGCGGGGCGTATCAACCTGCACATCCTTGATGTGAATATGGCCAAGATAGCCGTCTTGAACCTCTTCATACCCATCAGGCCAGGCTCGTTCATGGCACCAGCAATTGTTGGCCGGATCCCACAGCACCTTGAGGACATCCTTGGCATCCAGCGCGTCAATCAGCTTGCGCGCAGTGTAGTTGGAATTGACCATCGTGCCATTGCCCGTCTCGACCACCAGCGTGACCCCTTCCGCGCGCGCCAGCTCCACCGCCGGCGCAATCAGCGGCGGCATGCTGTCCCAAGCACCATGGGCCACGTTCCAACGCTCCGCCCCGCCCGAGCCCCAAAGGATCTGTTCTTTCTTCTGGGTCATGATCCGAACCAACGGACTGCCCACGATATGGGCCATTTCAATCACGCGTTTCAGCGCGTCTATATGCTTCTGGTGAAGCGCGTCACCGGGCCGGTTGTCGCTGTTCATGCCAGCAAAAATGTGGCGTGAGAGACAAGACACAGGTTTGCCGCGGTCGCGCAGCAGCGCGTCGATCTCGCGAATTTCCTGCGCGGAGTGATCGCCAACCTCCGTGTCGCCTACAAACTGGAGTTCGGCGTACTCCAGTCCAAATTCGTCCATCACATCTACCGCATGTTTCAGGTCGCGGCTGATGCCATCACAAATCACCCCAAGTTTCATTTCGCTGCCTTTCGATGGAGTTCCGCGCCGACGATCTCTTCGATCACGCGAGTACAGACCCAGTTGTCCCCATTGGGATATTTTGTACGCCCGGCGTGGAAGATCTGCATGGCGGCAGCTGCCGTGTGCAGTGGCACGCCCAATTCCTCACCCAGGTTCATCGAAATCGTAAGGTCCTTATGCATGGTGTTAATATGGCTTCCCGTGCCTTCAAATTGCCGGTCGATGATTTTTTCCAAGGCGTTGTTCACCACCCCACACCCGGCGGAAGAGGTCGAAAAGACGTCGAGGATCACCTGCCCCGGCACGCCTGCTTTTGCAGCCAGTGCCGCCGCCTCGAACGTGGCGGAGAACTGTGCGCCGATCAGCGATTGCAAACAGGCCTTGACCGTCTGCCCGTCACCCGGTCGTGTGCCTACCCTATGGATGTTGGCGGAAACGGCCTCCATCACAGGTGCAAATTCATCCAGAACGGCGCCTTCTGCTGCGGCCATCATCGTCAGGGTCCCTCCCTGTGCGCCCGGGAACCCGCCAGAAACGGGCGTATCAATAAGGTGGATACCCGACCCTTCCATCGCGGCACCAATTTCCTGGGCCTCTCGCGGCTTGATGGTTGCCGCCAAAATGATCGCCCCGCCCGTCGCCATATGAGAGAGCAATCCTTCTTCACCCAAGATCACGGATTTCGCCTGATCTCCGGTCATCACCATGACGAAGACGGCATCCGAGGCAGCGCCGACCTCAGCGACAGTTGCGGCCCCTAGCCCCCCCATCTCGACGAAACGCTTTTGCCTCTCTGGATCAAGATCCAGACCGGTCACCTGAAAGCCGTTGGCCATCAGATTCTTGGCAATGCCGCTTCCCATATCACCAATGCCAATTATTCCCATTCTTTTCATGTTTTCCTCCCGAAACATTGCAACGCATGCAGGTATGCGCCGTCAAAACCATCATCTCTGTGGGGTTTCACACGTCGATCAATGCGACGTCGGGCGCGTCCGGTAGACACCCGCTGCCCGGTTAGGTGATCAAAGCTTACTCAATAGAAATTCATTCTTGCAAGAGGGTTTGGGAGATCCCCTTTACGCAAGAGGTTATTATTCCTATATGAAAGACTCAGGAAAACATGCCGAGGCAGAGATGAACGACCATCCAGAACCGCTCGAAGGTGCACCGCTTATCGCACCTTCTTCCACGGATCACCCAATGTACGAACAGGTTGTCGACGCGTGCCGCTCGGTCTACGACCCGGAGATTCCGGTGAATATTTACGAATTGGGCCTTATCTACACCATTGATATCGACGCCGAGAACGCGGTGCAGATCAAGATGTCTCTTACAGCGCCCGGATGTCCGGTTGCCGGTGAAATGCCAGGATGGGTGGCCGACGCAGTAGAGCCGATCCCCGGGATAAAACAGGTCGACGTGGAACTGGTTTGGGAGCCGCCCTGGGGCATGGACATGATGTCGGACGAGGCCCGACTTGAATTGGGCTTCATGTAGAGCGTTCAGTCTCGCTCAAATCCTTCCCGTTGTTCTTGTTCGAGGCGATCAGAGCGACTAGATTGAAATCCGAAGGAGCGCTCCAATGTTCGGAATTCCAGGTAAGCAAGCGGTCACACTGACCCCGCGAGCAGCGACACAGGTGTCAAAACTGATGGCGTCTGCCGGGCACGCCGGACTTCGTATCGGCGTCAAAAAGGGCGGATGCGCGGGCATGGAATACACCATGGAATACGTTGAGCAAACCGACCCGAATGACGAGATCGTGGAACAGGACGGCGCCCGGGTGATGATTGCTCCGATGGCGCAGATGTTCCTCTTCGGGACAGAGATCGACTATGAGGTCAGCCTTCTGGAAGCTGGGTTCAAGTTCAGAAACCCAAATGTGACCGAGGCCTGCGGCTGCGGTGAATCGATCAAGTTCGGCTAAGCCTACGCCTTGAGGTGAACATAAGTCTCATTGAAGCGTCTCGCGAGATGATCCCCGGCCAGAATCGTCTGACCTGAGCCGATTGGCGCGATATTGGTATCAACCGAAGGGTTGAAGAATAATGGCACCGACAAACGCTCATGTGACGTTCCGATCACCCGGTGTGGCGTGGCTTTCACCACATTCTCACTCCAGATTTCCATCATTTCACCGAAATTGATGATGAACTCTCCGGGAGGCGCGCTGACGGGGATCCATCCGCCACCGCGCTTACGGACCTCTAACCCGGGCGACCCATCCGTCGCCAACAAGGTCAGGCAACCGTAATCGGTGTGGGTTGCAATGCCGAAGTCCTGATCGGTCGCCCAAGATGGCCGCGCCGGGTAGTAGTTGCCACGAAGCAGAGCCATTGGTGCATCAAACGCGTCATCAAAGTAGTTCGACGGAACCGCCATCGCCTTGGCAACGCCGCGTAGAACCCCCATGGCCACATCGCAAGCCTGCGCATAGTAGCTTTCGATCTCGGGTTTGAAGGCTGCCGGTTTTTCGGGCCAGAGGTTGGGCGCGTAAACGTCGAGTTTTGACCGTGGATCGCTTTCCGGCAGCGTAAAACCACTGTCAAAGAACTGCTTGTAGTCGGGGTTTGCATCCGGGTCGACCTGTTCAGACTCCGAAGCCCCCCATCCCCGATTTGCCCCCGTGCGGGCCATATCCACGCGCGTTTTTTCGCTTTCGGGCAAGTGAAAAAAGCTTCTGTAGAGATCGAGGATTTCCAACACACGATCCGGACTGATGCCCGTGCCATGTACTGTTGCAAAGCCGATCACCGTCGCCGCCTCACGCATCTGCGCGATGGTTTCGGGGTCGTTGCTGGCCAGTTTGCGCGCATCCAGTCTAGGGATCATTTCCACTCTCCAGAATTCTGCTGGTGCCGTGCCACAGGGCCGCGCGCCGTGCAAGCCCTATGCACCATTTGCCGCCGATGTCTCGTCCTGTTACCAAAGAGAAAATCGCAATAAGGAGCACCGAATGCGGCGGAAACTTGCAGCAGGAAATTGGAAAATGAATGGCTCGATAGCCGCGCTGGAAATGATCGACCAGCTATCGCAGGCACATGGTGACGCTGGGTGCGAGATTTTGCTGTGCCCGCCTGCCCCGTTTTTGATCCCGGCCAGAGAAAAGGCTTCAAGCGGACCGGTGGCGATTGGCGCACAGACCTGCCACGCTGCAACCGCTGGCGCGCATACCGGTGACATCTCTGCGTCAATGATCGCTGAAACCGGTGCGACCCATGTCATCGTGGGACATTCCGAACGACGCGAAAGCTACGGGGAAACCGATGCAGAGGTGCAAGCCAAGGCCAAAGCCGGCCAGAACGCGGGGCTTGTTGCCATCGTTTGTCTGGGCGAAAGCCTTGAACAACGCGAAGCGGGAGAGGCGCTGCCCGTCATCAAAGCGCAGCTCAAAGGTTCGGTTCCTGCAGGCAGCACAGGCGCTGATCTGGTCGTCGCGTACGAACCCATCTGGGCCATCGGCACGGGAAAAATCCCAACCATGGCAGAGATTGCCCAAGTGCACGCAACGCTGCGCGCCGACCTCAAAGACCTTTTGGGAGATGCGGGCAACGACGTGCGATTGCTTTATGGCGGGTCAGTCAAACCGGGGAATGCAGCCGACATCTTTGCGCTGCCGGATGTAGACGGTGCCCTGGTTGGTGGCGCGAGCCTGAAAGCTGCGGATTTCTCGCCGATCATTCAGGCACTCGACGCGAGCTGACACAAGGCCGGAGTGGTACAGGGGCCAACGACGGCCCCTGCTCTGGTTACTGGACTATGATCTCTGGCCCCATCACCGTGGTTGGCAGCCACGTACTGATGATCGGGATGTAAGTCACCATGATCAGGAATACGAAGAGGACAGCCGTGAACGGAAGCGCCGCCTTCACGACCGCCCACATGGGCATGTTCGCCACGCCCGAAGTCACGAAGAGGTTCAAACCAACTGGCGGTGTGATCATCCCGATCTCCATGTTCACAACCATGATGATGCCGAGGTGGATTGGATCAATGCCAAGCTCGATCGCAATTGGGAACACAAGTGGCGCCACGATCACCAGGAGGCCTGAAGGCTCCATGAACTGACCGCCGATCAGCAGGATCACGTTCACTATGATTAGAAAGACCACCGGGCCGAAACCCGCCTCCAGCATACTGGCAGCGATCTGCTGAGGGATCTGCTCGTCCGTCAGAACATGTTTCAGGATCAACGCATTGGCGATGATGAACATCAGCGTGACGGTCAGCTTGCCCGCGTCAAAGAGCGTATCGCGCGTGTCTCGGTGAAAGAAGGCCGTGACCAGCGCAATGGGCTTGCGCATCAGGGTGAGGTTTTGCACGTCTTCCCCCTTGACGTGCAAGGGCCCCATATCCCGATAGACGAAGCTGGCGATGAAGAAGGCATAAACCGCTGCGACCGCCGCCGCCTCCGTTGGCGTGAAGATACCGCCGTAGATACCGCCGAGGATGATGACGATGAGGAACAAGCCCCACCCAGCTTCTCGGCCCGCTTCAAATACCTCACCCCATCCGCGCCATTCGCCTTTGGGCAGGTCGCGGATCTTGGCGATGATATAGATCGTCACCATCAGCATGGTGCCGGCCATAAGGCCCGGTATCACGCCAGCAAGGAACATGCGCCCGACGGAGACATCCGTGGCCGACGCATAGACCACCATCACGATGGAGGGCGGGATCAAGATGCCGAGGGTGCCGGCGTTAGCAATCACACCGGCGGCGAAATCCTTGGTATAGCCCACCTGACGCATGCCCGCGATTACGATCGAACCAATGGCAACGACAGTTGCTGGGGATGAGCCCGAGAGTGCCGCAAAGAGCATACAGGCAAAGACACCGGCAATGGCCAAACCGCCCGGTAAATGCCCAACGAGGGCAATTGAAAACCGGATGATCCTGCGCGCCACACCCCCTGTGGACATGAAGCTGGACGCGAGGATGAAGAAGGGAATGGCGAGCAAAGTGTAGTGCCCTGCCATCGCCTGAAAGAGCGTTTGCGCGATAGAGCCAAGCGACGTGTCACTCAGGACCAGCAGGAAAACGATAGAGGACATGCCCAGGCTGACAGCGATCGGTACGCCGACCAGCATCAGGCCAATCACCATGGCGAAAAGAATTGCAACTTCCATGGATCAGTCCCCTGCGTTCATATGTTTGACGTCTTCCACGGCATCTTCTGCCTCGTGGCTGACAATCAGGCTGGTGGCATCACCGCGGAAAATCCGTACCGTGGCCTGCACAAAACGAAAGAGCAGCAGCCCCATCCCAAACGGCAGGATCACATAGGGAATGAAGCGAGGAATTTTCTCGTACGCTTCCCCCTCATTGAAAATCGGTTCGATCCAGCGCAGCCATTCAGGCATCGGGATATCAACCACTTCGTACCAGCCCTGATCGCGACTGTTTTCAAACCCGGTTGGGAACCAACGCCCGCTGGTCGCGTCGAAGCCCGCGAAGGGCGCCCAATAGTCCCACGCGCCTTTGAACACCAACGCGGCGTAGACAATACAAATCCCGCCGGCGAACAGTGCAAACACACGCCTGATTGGCGGGGAAAAGAGGTTGATGACAGCATCAACACCCAGATGCGCTGTAATCTTGACCGCGTAGCTCACTCCAAAGAGTACAAGCCAGGCGAATAGGAAGGTGACCGCTTCCAGACCCCAGATGATGCCTGTGTTGAAGCCGTACCGCAAAACCACGTTGATGAATGTCAGGATGGTCATCAATCCGAGGATCACTGCAATTGCGGTTTCCTCGATTTCATTGACGACCCGCCCAAGCAGAGACTGTGCCTCATAGGAATGCGACATGCCGTTCCCCCTCCCAGAGTGTGGTCTGGCCCCCGGAAAAGGGGCCAGAGATTATTGTAAAGTCGGTTCAGAAACCGGCGTTGATCGCTTGCGCGGCGTCGATATTTTCCTGACCAACGTCGTCCTTGAACTGCTCCCAAACGGGTTTCATGGCAGCGACCCATTCTTCACGGGCTGCTGCGTCCAGTTCACGCACGACGCCACCGGCATCAAGCACAGCCTGTTTGGCCTGCTGGTTTACCGCGGCAGATTCCGCGTTGCGGGTGGTTGTGACTTCGGCAAGGATCGTACGCAGTTGATCGCGCACATCGCCGTCGAGGCTTTCCCACCAGTCAACAGAGGTTACGACCATGTAATCGATGATGCCGTGGTTGGTTTCAGTGATACCATCCTGAACTTCAAAGAACTTCTGGCCGTAGATGTTGGACCATGTGTTCTCTTGTCCATCCACAACGCCTGTTTGCAAAGCGCCATAGACCTCGGAAAACGCCATCGGCTGAGGTGATCCACCAAGGGCTGCCATCTGAGCCTTCAGAACGTCAGAGTTCTGCACGCGGAATTTCAGGCCGTTGGCATCTGATGGTGAGTTGAGCGGCACGTTGGCCGACATTTGCTTCATGCCGTTGTGCCAAAACTCCAACCCAAGCAGACCCCGACGCGTCATGGATTCTTTCATCGCCTGGCCCGTTTCAGAGGCCTGGAATGCATCTACCGCTTCGACGTTTTTGAACATGAAGGGCAGATCGAAGATCCGGAATTGCTTGGTGAATTGCTCGAACTTGGACAGTGACGGGGCTGCGAGTTGAACGTCGCCCTGCAACAGCGCTTCCAGCACCTGATCATCGTTGTAGAGCGTGGACTGCGGGAAAACTTCCATGCAGGCCTTGCCGTTCATTTCCTCGTTTACACGCTCTTGCAGCAGACTTGCCGCGATCCCTTTAGGGTGGCGGTCTGTGTTGGTCACGTGGCTGAATTTGATAACAACTTCGCCGTCATCACAAGCGGCCTGAACGGCGCCCGCACTTACAGTCAGCGTCAATGCCGTCAAAGCGGCGGTGAGTACTCTCATATTGCTTCCTCCCAGAAACAGTTTCAAAAGCGGCACCTCTCCCTGAAGGTGCACTGCCGTAAAGAAAACAGTGTTAACCGGATTGGTGCAAGGGTCGGATACACCTATGTGCTTATGAATATTTTTCCATTTATATACAGTACATTGAAGGCTTTGCCTCATGTGCTTGGCATAAAAATTGTGCGAATGGCCACACAGCACGCCTGACAACTGTGCGAATTTCCGCACACTATTCCCGGCGGAACTCTTCGGGACGAATCCCGTGACGGGCCAGTTTGTCATAGAAGGTCTTGCGCGGCAGCTTCAAAGCCCGTGCCGCCTCCACTGCCTTCCCTTCTGCACGACGTAAGGCCTGTTCCAACAGATTTTGTTCAAACTGCGCGAGATGTTCGGCAAGCCCAAGCTCCGCATCTGGCATAGTCTCTTCGGATAGACCCAAAGCAAAGCGCATCGCTTCCGACATCAAAGCACGTGCATTGCCTGGCCAATCCAGAGCCATCAATCGAGAGGTAACCGCAGGCGTTACCGGCGGCGCAGACAATCCCGCCTGTTCGCTGGCCTGTTCCACATAATGCCGAAAGAGCACTGGTATGTCTTCCGGGCGTTCCGCCAGAGACGGTATTTGAACAGGTGTAACATCCAGTCGGTAATAGAGTTCCGTGTTGAATGTACCGGCCGCAACACAGGCTTTGAGATCACGGTTCGTACCCGCAATAACACGTGTGGTGCTGCCCGATTCAAGCTTCTCCATCAAGGCGATCTGTGCCTGAGCCGGCAATTGCGAAATCTCGTCGATAAACAAGCTGCCAGTCTGAGCAGCAGCGATAGCATCATGCAGGCTGGTACTGTCCATGCCAGAGGCGGCGCGCTTCAGGAAGGGCGCTTTGGAACGCGCTGAGCACAAATGAATGACCTCGGCGACTTTCGACACGCCCGTCCCCGGATCGCCTGAAACCAGGACCTCGGTATCTGTCATCGCAACCCTGCGCACGCGGGCGCGCAGCCCATCGGCCTGCTGTGAAATGCCAAACAGCATACGCGCTGCCGGATCCCCCGTTTCCAGTGCTGACCGAAGCGCGCGCATTTCAAGGACCCCCCGGCGGGCCTCCAGAGCACTCTCCAATACGGCAATCAAGTCTGTTGGTGCACAAGGTTTTTCCAGAAAATCATAAGCGCCTTGCTCGACAGCCTTCATCGCGGTCGGAATGTCGCCTTCGCCGGTCAACAGGATGACAGGTAGTTCCGGATCCTGCCCACGTGCATAGGTCAAAAGGTGAAATCCATCCCGACCGGGCATGCGCAAGTCAGACAAAACAACGCCGTTAAAATCCCGTGTGATATGGTCCTTCGCCGCGACAAAGGAGCTTGCCGCCAAGGGTTCGATATCAGCGAGTTCCAGCGTTTGGGCCAAAGCGTCCCGCACCGCACTATCATCGTCTACGAGGAGCACTTGTCGGCTCATGCTGCTTCTTGCGCCTCCCAAGGTTGCAACTCAACGATGAAGAGCGCGCCGGGATCACAATTGCGCACACGAATGTCACCGCCGAAACTCTTTGCGATGCCATAAGAGATCGACAGTCCTAGCCCCATACCTTCAGCCGCCCCTACCGCCTTGGTCGAGTAAAACGGATCGAACACTTTTTCCGGCACATCAACCCCGGGGCCAGTGTCGCGGAAATCTATCAGGATGGCTTTATCGTGCCTTAGAGTCACCGTCAGGCGCTTTTCCGGGCTATCGACCATCGCATCCAGCGCATTGGTCATCAGGTTTACGAATATCTGGCCCAGCCGTACCTCTCCGCCTTTGACCCAGACTGACCCGTCCGGGAAATTCAACGTAATCTCTGCGCCAGTGTCCTGCGCTTTCTGGGAAACCATGTCTATAGCATCCGTCAATACGTCTCTCAGATCCACGCGGGTCATCGGTTCGACCTGCTGTTTAGAAAAGGCCCTCAGGTTCTGAATGATGCGCCCAATCCGTCGGGCCATTTCCGAAATCCGGTTGAGGTTATCCTCGACGTGGTCGGGACGATCGCGCTTTTGGAACTGCACTGCGTTTTCGGCAAATGACCGGATCGCCATCAACGGTTGATTCAGCTCGTGGCTGATCCCGGCGCTCATCTGCCCCAAAGCGCTCAGCTTTCCAGCCTGAAGCAAATCCGCTTGCGCCCGCGCAAGTGCTGCCTGTGCTTGCTCGCGCTCCTCCGCCTCTCGCCGTAATGCTGCGTTCGACTCGGAAAGAGCGTGGGTACGCCGCTGCACGCGGGTTTCCAGTTCCGCATTGATCCTTGCCAGCGCATGACGCCGCTCGGCCGCCAGAAATAACAAGGCACCAAATGCAAAACAAAGCGTCGCCACAACGGCCGCCTGCAAAACTGCCAAACGCCTGGCGGGTGCTACATCAACCAATGTCTCTCCTACCAACCCGATAATCGGAAGGTCCTGCGCCAGATGCAGGGCTGCTTTCGGTAGATAAGGCCCCCATGACACCTGCCAAACTTCGTGTCCTCCGGTTTGGTAGCTGTCAAAGGGGCGTTCCTCTCCCTGATCCGAGATCAACCCCGCGGCGCCATCGGGCCGCCGCCACCCAACCAGCTCAGAGCGGTTGGTGACAAATACCTGACCGCTGTCGTCTGTAAAAAACACCGGGCGGAATCCGCCTCGCCACTCATCCTCGATTGCTGTTATGCCTGCTGCAACGATTGTGGTGCCAATGACCTGGCCTTGTGCCCCAAAGACAGGTGCTGCATGGTAAAAAGCGCGTGGTGCCAAAGGCGCGTCGACGCCATGTCCCCACCCCAACGCCCCTTGTTGCGCGCGCCGCACGAAGGGCATCGCAGCGAGATTAGCCGTGGTTTGGGTATGCGCGGCCGCCCGCAATTCACCAGATGCATCAACGAACATCACATCAAGCGCGCCGGTTTTATCCGCCACCTCAAGGAAAAGGGCCGCCGCACGCTCACCGTCGCCGCCCTGTGCGAGGGCCGCAACCGTCGGATGATCCGCCAATAGCACTGAAAGCTCGCGATACCGCTCCAACTGCCCGACCAGCCGGTCACTGGCCAAAGCGAGATCAGCAGCCCCTTGCCTTGACAGCTGGTCCAGCGCCTGCAGGTACCCATAGCGCCAGACCCCAACCGAAATACCTGCGACCGCAACCACGAAGGCGCAGGTCACTGCAAGTCGTTGAAAGAACAAGGCGCGCATGGCCGCAGTGTACAAAGGCACTCTTGCCTTGGCCAGTGGCATGCGCATTAAAGACCCCATGAAATCACTGCGCCAATCCCCACTCGATCACAGATTTGTCCAGAACCCCTATGCGACCTACGCGGAAGTCCTGGAGGACGACGATCCAATTCGGTTCTGGGAAGATTATGGAAAAGTCGCCGTTTTTGATGCCGTAACAATCCGGTCTCTCTTGCGTGATCGCCGATTGGGGCGCGCGGTACCTGCCGATCTGAAATCTTCCTCACCTTCCCATCTTGCGGCGTTTGCCGCTCTGGAAGACGTCTCGATGCTGGAACTGGAGCCACCGGATCACACACGTCTTCGCAGCCTTGTTCTGCGCGCCTTCACCACGGGACGCATTGAACGGTTGAAACCAGACATCCATGAGATTTGCGACACACTGATTGCAACAATTCCGAAAGGCACATTCGACTTGCTGCCCGCCTATTGCGCGATCTTACCTGTCCACGTGATCGCGCAACTACTTGGGGTACCCGAAGAAACATCCGGCGACTTGTTGCGCTGGTCAAACGCAATGGTCGCCATGTATCAAGCTGGCCGCACAAAACATACTGAAGTCGCCGCGAACCAAGCGGCAGCGGAGTTCACCGCCTTTTTGTCCGACCTCATCGATTACCGCCGGAAAAACCCGGGAAACGATCTTCTGAGCGAGCTCATAAGGGCGGAAGAACTGGGGCAAAAACTCACCCGCCAGGAATTGATCGGCACCTGCATCTTATTGCTGAACGCAGGACATGAAGCCACCGTGCATACGATGGGGAATGCCGTCAAAACGCTGCTTGAAACCCGTTTCTTTACGTTGAACCCGCGACCAACAATTACCAATGACGTTGTCGAAGAAATTCTGCGTTTTGACCCGCCGCTGCACATTTTTAACCGCTTCGTCTATGAACCGGTTACCGTCGGGGGCCATCAACTGGAACCCGGGCAAGAGATCATGCTGGTTTTGGGTGCCGCCGGACACGACCCGCGCGCCATCCCTGACCCTCAGCTTTTCAATCCCTTCCGGCCATCCTTCCCGCATGCGGCCTTTGGCGGTGGGTTGCACTTCTGTGTCGGTGCGCCCCTTGCGCGATTGGAGCTCAGGATCGGGTTGCAACGCCTGTTCGACGCCTATCCTGACTTGCAGTTAGAAGGGGCTCCCACATACGCGAACACCTATCATTTTCATGGGTTAGAGGCTCTGATGGTCTCGACCTGAAACGCCGTCTATGCGTTTGGCTCACCTGGCGATCCGCGCCATAAATGGAATGCGGCAAAGCCGCTCCGCAAGATAACGCCTACAACGGCAACATCGTCGTGGATTTGATCTCTTCCATCGACAGCAGTGCCGTCACATTGTGAACCCTCACTTCCGAAATCAGGGCTTGATAAAACGCATCATAAGCGCGCGCGTTCTTTACCCGTACTTTCAGGATATAGTCGATATCTCCGGCCAGTCGGTGCGCCTCCTGCACCTCCGGACGGTCCCTCAGTGCCTTGAGAAAAGCCGCCTGCCATTCCGCCTCATGCTCTGACGTCCGGATAAGCACAAAGAAACAGGCCTCAAACCCGAGTATTTCCGCATCCAGCATAACCGTCTGCTGACCGATGACGCCCGCATCGCGCATTTTGCGGATCCGATTCCAAACCGGGGTCTTTGACGACCCCACCTGAGCCGCAATTTCGTCCAGAGACTGGCTGGCATCGACCTGCAGCGCTCTGAGGATTTTCCGATCTGTCTCGTCAATTCGAACTGACATTCTGGTTTTCCGCCTTTGCTGAACCCATTGTTCCGAGAATGCTCATAAACAGAACAAATTTCCTTATCAACCCTGAGATATGGTCATTATGGAGAATAATTTCCTATATTGAGCACAAGTAAGAATGAGGCAACTCTATGGATCATTTTCCAGTCTTTCTGCGCGTGAAGGGTCGCCGGATCGTTTTGTCCGGTGGCGGTGACGCGGCCTTGGCAAAACTGCGCCTGATCCTCAAGACCACCGCGCATATCACGGTTTTTGCCACGCGCCCTGATCCACAGATCATCGCCTTGGCCGAAAGCGGCAAGCTGACGTTGCACCAGCGCTCGATGGCGCCAGGTGACGCCTTATGTGCGGCGCTCTTCTATGCAGCAGACGAGAACGATACGGAGGACGCGCGGACATCAACCATTGCACGTGCGGATGGCGCTTTGGTCAATATCGTAGACAATCTGGAAGACAGCCAATTCATCACGCCGGCAATTGTCGACCGCGATCCCGTCACCGTGGCCATTGGCACCGAAGGCGCTGCACCGGTCCTGGCCCGGGCAATCAAGGCGGATTTGGAAACACGCCTGCCCCCGACGCTGGGCACATTGGCCCGCATTGGAAAATCCTTCCGCAAAATGGCGGATGCCCTGCCCTTTGGTCGCCCGCGCCGTGACTTTTGGCGCGCGTTCTATTTTGACGCGGGCCCGGAGGCGGTCGCCAAGGGTGAGCTCGCGGTGCGCGAGAGCCTTAACGACCTGTTACAGACGCATCTGCACCGTGAAAGCCGTCCCGGGCAAGTTCATTTCATCGGCGCAGGCCCCGGTGATCCGGATCTTCTCACCCTGAAAGCACGCCGGATTCTCGACGAAGCGGACGTTGTCATTCACGACCGTTTGATCAGCCAGCCCGTTCTGGAACTTGCCCGGCGCGAAGCGCTGATGATTGACGCGGGCAAGGAAGGTTTTGGTCCCTCCATGCGACAGGAAGACATCAACGCCTTGATTGTTGAGCACGCAAAGAATGGGGCGCAGGTCGTTCGGCTCAAGTCCGGTGACGCCACGGTGTTCGGACGGCTGGACGAGGAAATTGACGCGGTCGATGAACATCACATCCAGTGGAGCATCGTGCCGGGCATCACTTCTGCCTCAGCTGCCGTAGCGACGATCGGTCAAAGCCTGACCAAACGCGGCCGAAACTCCTCGGTTCGGTTCCTGACCGGCCACGATACAAAAGGTTTCGCGGATCACGATTGGGCGGCCTTGGCCCGTCCGGGCGAGGTTGCGGCCATTTACATGGGCAAGAAGTCAGCCCGTTTCATTCAGGGGCGCCTGATCATGCATGGTGCTGACCGCCAGACCCCTGTCACGGTCGTCGAAAACGCCTCCCGCCCCGAACAGCGCATTCTGGAAACAACGCTCGATGCGTTGCCAGCAGCACTATCAGCCGCCGACATGACCGGCCCTGCGCTGACCATCTATGGGTTGGCGCGGCGCCAGGCGGCTGCCCTCACCGGTTTTGACACAGCTAACGCCCACCCCAGACAGGAGGCTTTCTGATGCCACGCAATTTCACCCCCAAGGTCGTTACCGCCAATCACCTGCTGAAAGGCGATGTGATCTACCAGACTGCCAATGGCTGGACCCGGCACCTCGCAGAAGCAGAGATCCTGACGGATGAAGCGGATGCGGATCTGCGCCTGATCGATGCGGCACAACAAACCAATGTGGTCGTGGGTGCTTATCTTGCAGATGTCGATGTGACGGGCGACACCCCCTCGCCCACCCATTTTCGCGAAGATTTCCGGGCCCGTGGCCCGTCCAACTATGCCCATGGCAAGCAAGAGGAATTGAGAAATGTATAACTACACCGATTTCGACGCGGCCTTCGTCAAAGAGCGCAATGCGCAGTTCCGGTCTCAGGTCGAACGCCGTGTAGACGGGTCATTGACCGAGGATGAATTCAAACCGCTGCGATTGATGAACGGGCTCTACCTGCAACTGCATGCCTATATGCTGCGCGTGGCGATCCCCTATGGAACGCTCAACAGCCGCCAGATGCACCGGCTCGCGGATATCGCCGACCGGTGGGACAAGGGTTACGGCCATTTCACCACCCGCCAGAACATCCAATACAACTGGCCGCAGCTGCGCGACGTGCCGGATATGCTGGACGCGCTTGCCGAGGTGCAGATGCACGCGATCCAGACCTCCGGCAATACCATCCGCAATGTGACCGCAGACCATTTCGCCGGGGCTGCCGCCGATGAAATCGCCGATCCGCGTCCCGTGGCCGAACTCATTCGCCAGTGGTCCACGGACCATCCCGAATTCCAGTTCCTGCCCCGCAAGTTCAAGGTCGCTGTGACCGGCAGCCCCAACGACCGCGCCGTGACCAAGGCCCATGACATTGGCCTGCGGATGGTCGAGCGCGACGGCGAACAGGGGTTCGAGGTCATCGTCGGCGGCGGTCTTGGCCGCACGCCGATGATCGGCAAGGTGCTGCGCGACTTCCTGCCGCGCGAAGACCTGCTGCCCTATCTCGAAGCCATCGTCAGCGTCTACAATGTGCTTGGACGGCGCGACAACAAGTACAAGGCGCGGATCAAGATCACCGTGCATGAAAACGGGCTCGACGACATCCGCGCCCGTGTCGAGGAGCGCTTTGCCCTGATCCGCCCGCAATTCACGGGTGTCGATCAGGAGTTGCTCGCCGGGATCGAGGCGGATTTCGCCCCGCCCGCTTTCCGCGACGAAGCGGTCACGGACTACGAAGACGCGCGACGCCACTACCCCGCATTCCGCTCTTGGGCCGATACCAACCTGTCCGAGCACAGGGTGCCCGGATATGCGATCGTGACGATCAGCCTCAAGGCCCATGGCGCGACACCGGGGGACGCCTCCTCGGCACAGATGCGCCTGATGGCTGACCTCGCCAAACGCTATGGCCATGACGAATTGCGCATCAGCCACGAGCAGAACGTGATCCTGCCCCATGTGCACAAGAGCGATCTGCCCTCGATCTATTCCGCTTTGCGCGCCGAAGGGCTTGGCACGGCGAACTTGGGCCTGATCTCCGACATCATCGCCTGCCCGGGGATGGACTACTGCGCGCTGGCAACGGCCCGCTCGATCCCGATTGCTCAGGATATCGCGAAGCGGTTCGATGAGCTGAAGCTTGAACATGACGTAGGCCCACTCAAGATTAAGATATCCGGGTGCATCAACGCCTGTGGTCACCACCATGTGGGGCACATCGGCATTCTTGGGCTCGACCGTGCTGGTGTAGAAAACTACCAGATCACCCTAGGAGGCGACGGGACGGAGACTGCAAGCATTGGCGAACGTGTCGGGCCTGGATTCTCCGCAGACGAGATCATTCCTGCCATAGAACGCTTGGTGCTGGGATATCTGGACCTGCGTGCGGAGCCGTCCGAGACGTTTTTGCAAACCTATCGCCGGGTCGGCCTTGCCCCGTTCAAAGCCATTCTCTACCCCGAGGCGCGAGCCAATGCCGCTTGACGATCCACGGCCAGAGGCAACTGGCGCTTCGTCGGTTGCTCCGCCGGATGCACTTCTGGAGTTGGTGGATGAGCTGAATGCCCGCATGCGTCATCATAGCGCGACGGATGTGATCCGCCTTGCCTTGAAGGAGATCACCCCAATACGCCTGGTGTCCAGTTTTGGCGCCGAATCCGTTGCATTGCTCCATCTGGCAGCGATGGTAGATCGCGATATTCCCGTCATCTTCATCGATACCGAGATGCTGTTCACCGAAACGCTTGTCTACCAACAGGAAGTTGCTGAACGACTGGGTTTGCGAAACCTGCGTATTCTGCGAAGTCTTGAGGCCGATCAAAAAGATCCGGACCGAACGCTGCACAGATCCAATCCCGATGCCTGCTGCGCGTTGCGAAAGACCGCGCCTTTGCAAGCCGCTCTAAACGGCTCAAATGGATGGTTTACAGGTCGAAAGAGGTTTCAGTCGGGCACGAGGGCTCAATTGGAGTTCTTCGAAGTCGAAGCCGAGACGGGCCGGATCAAGGTAAACCCCTTGGCCTATTGGACACCGCAGGATGTTGCGGACTACATCGATGAAAACCGCCTGCCACGGCACCCCCTCGTGGCCAGGGGCTTTCCCTCTATTGGCTGTGCGCCTTGCACCTCACCCGTACGTGAGGGTGAAGATATTCGCGCAGGACGTTGGAGAAACACAGAAAAAGATGAATGCGGCATTCATTTTGTGAATGGCAAAATGGTTCGGACTGGAGAAATCAAATGACAGTAATTGTAAACGACCAAGGGTTTTCGGAGGACGATTGGACCGAAGGGTATGTGGCGCTTGGGGCTGCCAATGACGCTGATGCGCTGGATGTCCCCTCAGATGCCCACCCGGAAGATGTTCCTCTATGCGCGGGATTGCGCATGATCCGTGTGGACTTTCCTTCTTCAGCCGATGGGCGTGGTTTCACCATTGCGCGGGCGTTGCGGTTGCGCGGTTACACCGGACGGCTACGGGCCAAAGGCCATGTGCTCGCGGATCAATATGCGATGGCGCGCCGCTCCGGCTTTGATGAGGTCGAGATCGACGCCTCACTTGCCAAACGCCAACCAGAGGACCAATGGCAATTCCGTGCCAACTGGCAGGACAACGACTATCAGAATCGGCTTCGGGGGCGCACGCCCGCTTAAACGCGGCAATGCGTCCTCTTTCCTAACTCACAATCAGCTTCCAAAAAGGGACACGCAGGTGTAAGCCTGCGTTGACACATTATGACCGAGCATTCCGCCGTGAACCAACAATCCGCTACCAAGGTGCCAACCCTGCCCGACGCGCAGACGGTCACCCACGTCAAACACTGGACAGATCGTCTGTTTTCCTTTCGGGTAACCCGCCCTGCCTCTCTGCGGTTCCGCTCCGGCGAATTCGTGATGATCGGACTGATGGGCGAGCCGGACCCTAAAACAGGCAAGCAAAAACCGCTCTTGCGGGCATATTCCATTGCCTCTCCGTCCTGGGATGAAGAGTTGGAATTCTACTCGATCAAGGTTCAGGACGGGCCGCTTACGTCAAAACTACAGCACATCCAGCCCGGTGAAGAAATCATTTTGCGACCCAAACCCGTCGGCACTTTGGTGCACGACGCATTGCTTCCGGGCAAGCGCATCTGGTTCTTCGCCACTGGCACGGGCTTTGCGCCCTTTGCCTCGCTACTGCGGGAGCCGCAAACCTACGAGGACTATGACGAAGTCATCATAACCCATACCTGCCGCGAAGCGGGCGAACTGGCCTATGGGGCCGAGCTGATCGAGGCGCTCAAGCATGACGAGTTGCTCAACGAGGTGATCGGCGAAGGGTTCTGGAAGAAAATCAAATACTACCCCACCACGACACGCGAAGAGAGCGCGAAGATGGGTCGGATCACCGACCTGATGCGGTCTGGCGAAGTGTATAAGGACCTTGACGTGGCCCCTCTGTCGCCCGAAACGGATCGGGCGATGATCTGCGGCAATCTGGCGTTTAATCTCGAGCTTAAGGAAATGCTGGAGGAGTACGGGCTGGAAGAAGGCGCCAATTCAAAACCGGCCCAATATGTCGTTGAAAAGGCGTTCCTCGATTAAGAACGTCACTCAGAATCCCGAAGGAGCGTCAGGTCGAGACCCTGCATGCTCCTTTTTTTTCCCAATGCCCGTAAAAACAGGCGAACACATACGTCTGGCCGCTCTTTTGGCGCTTGCAGTGGGGGGCGCTCGCGTTTAATTTGCGGGCGCAGTTTCGATAAACAATTGAAGGAAGACTATCATCGCTCGCAGACCACATAACGCGCCGCCACAAAGAGATACCGGCCCGCGCGTGAACGATAAGATCCGGGGCACAGATGTGCGCCTTATTGGAGCCGACGGCGAAAACGTAGGCGTTGTCTCGCCAGAACGCGCCATGGCGATGGCAGACGAAGCCGGGCTGGACCTTGTTGAAATTTCGCCAAATGCCAATCCGCCCGTTTGCAAGATCATGGATTTTGGCAAGTTCAAATACGAACAGCAAAAGCGCGAGAGCGAAGCCCGCAAGAAACAGAAGATCATTGAGATCAAAGAGGTCAAATTCCGACCCAATACGGATACCAATGACTACGATGTAAAAATGCGGAATGTCTTCAAATTCCTCGAAAACGGCGACAAGGTGAAGATTACCCTGCGCTTTCGTGGACGTGAGATGGCGCACCAGAACCTTGGGCGCGAACTTCTGGAACGTGTTGCAGAAGACACCAAAGACCATGGCAAGGTAGAGAACTTTCCAAAGATGGAAGGACGTCAAATGGTCATGTTGATCGGACCTTTGCCGAAGTAAGCAAAGATCACTCGCTGGATATAATCGCCCTCTCCACCCGGAGAGGGCTTTTTTTATCTGTGGAGTGGTCTTGCGGCTGTCTTTCCCAGATCGCGAAATGTCGTATCAAAGGATGCGTCGCGCTCCGAATCTACGTACGGTTGAATGCACCGTGCAGCAAACCCCTATGATTGGAGACTGGCATGATCCTCTATCCGCTGATTGAATTGTTAGACGGCCGCTGCGTCAGCCTGTTTCGAGGTCGTTTGGAAGAGCCTCAGATCTGGCATGTCGATCCTTTGGCAAAGGCGCAGGAATTTGCACAGGCTGGCGCTGAATGGGTCCACATTACCGATTTTGACGCTTTACAGGGCAATGAACGCAACGAAGAACTGGTGCGTGAGATCATTCGGACCACCAGCGCCTCGATCCAATTGGGCGGCGGATTTCGGTCACTCAAGCGTATCGAAGAGTGGATTGACGCTGGAGTGGGACGCGTCGTGGTTGGCACGCTTGCCATTCAACAGCCCGACATTGTCAAGCAAGCTGCATTGGCGTTTCCCGGCCAGATCGTCGTCGCGGTTGACGTTTATAAAGGCCGCGTTGCCAGTGAAGGGTGGCGGGGGCAAAGTGCACTCGAACCCGCGTCGATACTAAAATCATTCGTCGAGGATCCCATCGCCGCCTTTATCATCACGGATATCGACGCTGACCTGAACGAATCCGAAGACAGCCTTGCTCTTGTCACGCAGCTGTCATCGGAAACGAAAACACCCGTGATCGCGCGTGGATTGGCTGGGTCCCTTGATGATCTGTCGCGTATGAAATACGTCCCGCACCTGTCTGGTGCCTTGATCGGGCGTGCCCTGTTTGACAAGACCATCGATCTTTCCGAAGCTTTGGAAATCGCAAAACCCGTCCCGGAAGAGCGCGCCAAGTTCATTTAACCTCAGCACCAGAACCGGTGATTGTCCCAACACCCAGAATTAGCAGCCTGTCTGCCGTGCCAATGGAAGTAGACGGAGTGGCCAGACCCAAGACCAAGCCACTCCTATTGCTTTAATTTATCCTGCCGCGGCCACGGCACGTTTGGTCATGACGCCGACCAGATGCGCGCGGTACTCTCCGGTACCATGCAAATCGTTGATCATGTCGTCACCCGACACCGTCAGCCCGTCCAGCGCATTCGCAGAGAAATTCGCAGAGAGCGCAGCTTCCGCTTCGCTCCACCGGAAAACGCCATCATTGCTGGCCCCGGTGACAGCGACCCGCACACCATCCGAGAACTTCGCTACGAAAACGCCGACCAGCGCGAAACGCGAGGCGGGCTGCAGGAACTTCTGGTAGTTCGAAGCGTCCGGGATCGGAAAGCGCACCTCTGTGATGATCTCACCCTCTTCAAGGTCCGTCGTAAACATGCCCTGAAAGAAATCATCAGCCGCAATTTCGCGATCATTTGTGACAATCGTAGCACCCGCCCCCAAGGCCGCCGCCGGGTAGCAAGCAGAAGGGTCATTGTTGGCAAGGCTGCCACCAATTGTGCCCCGGTTGCGAACCGCCGGATCGCCGATATGGCTTGCGAGCCCCGCAAGGCCAGGGAAACTGCTGGCAGCGTCGCGTGCTACTGTGGCGTGCGTCGTTGCACCACCGACACATAGTTTGCCGTCGTCACCTTTGCACACCCCCTGCATTTCCGAAATCCCGCTGAGGCTTACCAGCACAGAGGGGCTGGCCAGCCGCTGTTTCAGTGTCGGGATCAGTGTTTGCCCGCCGCCCAAAGCCTGAGCATCTTCCTTGCCCAGAGCCGCGACTGCATCCGCTATGGAAGTCGGCATCTCCACATCAAAGTTATACATCGTCTTTCCTTTCCAAAGTCCAAGCGCCCAAGGGCTTCTTTGACCTAAAAACTGTCGGGAAGTGCGGAGGAGGTCCTCCGCAAACCCGTTATTGCATCGCAGCCCAAACCCGCGCCGGTGAAAGCGGCATATCGATGTGCGTCACGTCCTTGCCTGCGGACTGGAGCGCATCGACCACAGCATTGACCACCGATGGTGGTGAGCCGATGGCCCCCGCTTCGCCACAGCCCTTAACCCCAAGCGGATTGTGCGTGCAGGGCGTCTGGCAGGAATGATCAACCGCGAACATCGGCAGGTCATCGGCCCGTGGCATTGCGTAATCCATATAGGATGCGCTGAGCAGTTGGCCGTTTTCGTCGTAAGCGCAGTTTTCCAAAAGCGCCTGACCGATCCCTTGCGCGATGCCACCATGGACCTGACCGGTCACGATCATTGGGTTGACCACATTGCCAAAGTCATCGACGGCGGTGAAGGCTTCGATACTGACCTTACCTGTGTCGGGATCAACCTCCACTTCGCAGGCATAGGCCCCCGAGGGATAGGTGAAGTTCGACGGATCGTAGAACGCTGTCTCCTCCAACCCCGGTTCAAGGTCTTCCAGCGGGTAGTTGTGCGGCACGTAGGCCGCGAGCGTCACATCCCCCCAGGCCACGGATTTATCCGTACCGGCCACGCTGAAGGCACCATCCTTGAGCTCAATGTCGCTTTCGGAGGCTTCCAGCAGGTGACTGGCGATCTTGGTTGCTTTCGCGATGATCTTCTCGGTGGCTCGAACCATGGCCGATCCGCCGACCGCGAGGCTACGCGACCCGTAGGTGCCCATACCCATCGGCGTATTGGCCGTGTCGCCATGCACGATCTCGATCATGCTTTCGTCAATGCCGATCATCTCTGCGATCACCTGTGGGAATGCCGTTTCATGCCCCTGCCCATGACTATGTGATCCGGTCATGACAACCAGCCCGCCTGTGGCATTCACACGCACGGTGGCGGATTCGTAAAGACCAGCGCGCGCTCCGAGTTGCCCGACGAGGTTCGACGGCGCAATACCACACGCCTCGATGTAGCAGTTCACACCAAGACCGCGCAGCTTACCACGCGCTTCGCTTTCCTTGCGACGCGCATCAAAGCCGGAGAGGTCCGCCATTTCTTCAAGCTTGTCCATCGTGGCCACGTAGTCACCTGTATCGTATTCGACGGCAACCGGTGTGGCATAGGGGAACTCGGTGACAAAATTCTGCCGCCGCAGCGCAATCGGATCCACACCCAGTTCGCGCGCCGCCTTATCGATGACCCGCTCAAGCTGGAATGTAGCTTCAGGCCGTCCGGCACCACGATAGGCGTCGACAGGTACCGTGTTCGTAAAGACTGCTTTGACGTTCACGTAGATCAGCGGTGTCTTGTAGTTGCCTGCCATCAATGTGCCGTGCAGCCATGTGGGAACAGAAGGCGCAAAGGTCGACAGATAAGCCCCCATATTCGCAAAGGTTTCCGTACGGATCGCAGCAAAGTTGTTGTCTGCATCCAACGCCAGTTCAATCTTCGTGACGTGGTCCCGACCATGTGCGTCGGACATGAAAGCCTCGGTCCGGCTTGAGGTCCACTTGACCGGCCGGTTGCAGGCCTTGGCGGCAAATGTGCAGAAGGCCTCTTCCTGGTAGTGGAAGATTTTGGTGCCGAAACCACCGCCGACATCTGGTGCTACGACACGCAATTTATGTTCCGGAATGCCTAGCACAAAGGCGCCCATCAAAAGGCGGATCACATGCGGGTTTTGCGACGTGGTATAGAGCGTGTGTTCATCGGTGCCACGGGCGTAGTCGCCCACGGCTACGCGCGGCTCCATCGGGTTTGCAACCAGACGATTGTTCACCAGTTCGAGCGTTGTGACATGTGCTGCCTTGTCAAAGGCCTCGTTCACCGCCTCGCGGTTTTCCTCGACGAAACCCCAATCGTAGCAGAGGTTGGATGTCAGATCATCGTGCACCTTGGGGGCACCGTCTGTGACCGCGCTCTTCATATCGACAACCGCTGGCAGGGCGTTGATCTCAAGATCAATGGCCTCCGCAGCATCGCGGGCCTGTTCCAGTGTCTCGGCGACAACGGCTGCAACCGGTTCGCCCACATGGCGCACTTTTACATGGGCCAGAACAGGGTGTTTCGGCTCCTGCATCGGTTGACCATGACGGTCCGTGACCTGCCACCCGCAGGGCATACCACCAATCGCCTCAAAATCTGCGCCGGTGAAAACTCTTACAACGCCAGGCATGCCTTCGGCCGCTGAGGTGTCGATCTTGGCAATCGTTCCATGAGCCACATCGGACCGCAAGAAATAGACATGCGCCTGCCCGCGGATATTGATGTCGTCCGTATAATTTCCGGCTCCGGTCAGAAACCGGATGTCTTCGCGGCGCTTTGAGCTTGCACCAATGCCACTGTCCTTCGGCATAGTCTTCCTCCTTGAATTCTCGCGGCAAAAAGTGCCACATTCAATGCGTCCTGTGCGTTTCGCTGAGGCGGAACTGGCGCAGAACGGGTGCGGGGCAAATCCCCGCGCTGTTATTCTGCGGCAATACTGCTGACGTCCTGACCCGAAGCTGCCATGATCGCTTTGACGATGTTGTGGTAGCCGGTGCAGCGGCAGATGTTGCCCTCAAGATATTCCCGGACTTCTGCCTCCGTGGGCTTGGGGTTTTCTTTCAGAAGGGCCGCGGCTGACATCACCATCCCCGGCGTGCAAAACCCGCACTGAAGTCCGTGATGATCCTGAAATGCCTGCTGGATCACGTTCAGCGATCCGTCCGGATTTGCCATGCCTTCGATGGTTGCGACCTCTGCCCCTTGCGCCTCGACTGCCAGCATTGTGCAGGCTTTCACCGCTTCGCCGTTCACGTGAACAACACAGGCACCGCATTGGCTTGTGTCACACCCGACATGAGTGCCCGTAAGATCGAGGCTATCCCTCAGAAATGATGATAAAAGTGTGCGCCCTTCCACGTCGCCGGACGCGGCTTTGCCGTTCACGGTCATTGAGACCTGTGCCATGGCTTCCTCCCTGGTAGCTATTTTTGTTCTCGCCGAGTTAAGCACGCGGCTCCCGATATGAGAACCACTAATTTTACCAACTTTCGGATGTGTCTACATTTTATTGCTCACGCGGAGCCTGTAGCACGACCACGCCTTGGCTGAGGCCGTGTCGGTATCTCCTTGAGCAATCCGCCGACACCCATCGCCGAGATGTCCGCGTCACTCACAGGTATCCCGCAAATCACCCGTGACATGACCCAATCTGCACCATTGAGCGCGGGAGACCTTGCGCATCCCGGGAGCCCGATCACCGAAGCACCTTTCAAGGCGCCAATAAAGAGCAGGTTTCCCGGATCCACAGGCATTCCGAACCGATCGACCTGCCCGCCAGCCGCACGGACCGCCGCAGGGGCTACATCATCGGGATCAGATGTCGCAGAGCCTGTGAGGATCAGGGTCAGGTCGCACGTCTGTGCGGCGAGAGCTTCAGCGAGCGCCTCGACAGTATGCGGGACCATGACAGGCGGTTCCATCTGAAGCCCAAAGGATGCCACACGCTCTGCAATAGCGGGCCACCCCTTGTCACCTGCCCCGCCCGGGATTTCGCTGATAATCAATCGTACCGAAGCCAAAACCGGTCGAGTTACCCGTATGGCTTCTCTTGCCAAGGCGCAGGCCTCCGCGAGCGCATTGCTTGGCACTGCGTAAGAGATGATCTTGATTGTTGCGACCATGCCGCCCGGGTGCATTTGCTGAAACGGGGGCACTGTCGCCATGGTGATCATCGGATGAATGCGGTTCACAGCCTCAACGGCGGCAACATCCATATCGACAACTCCCGGCCCAGTTGCCAGCAGATTGACCCTGCCTGTAAAGGCCTTGGTGAGCTCAACCCCTTGTTCAGCCGGACGTGGCACAAAGGCCTCTGCCAGCGCGCGGGCGGCATCATCTTCCTGAACGTCGTCGGCATCAAGCGCGGCCACGGTGACTGCTTTCACGCCAGCGGTCCGCAAAGTCGAGACATCATCAGATGTCAGCAACCGCCCCTTTCGCAAACGCTTGCCGTCCCCCACAGAAATCGAATGCGCGAGGATGCAGCCTTCTGCCTTCGCCGGATCGACAGGTCCGAATTTCATGCGCCGCGCCGCAATCGCTGTGTCATCTCCGCAAGGATCGCCACGGCAATCTCTGGCGGGCCTGCCGCACCGATATCTAGGCCGATAGGGCCGTGAATCCGGGCGATCTCGTCGGGGGTGAAGCCCGCGTCCTCCAGACGCGCAACCCGCGCGGCATGCGTGCGCTTTGACCCCAAGGCCCCAATGTAAAAACACTTTGATTTCAGCGCCAGATGCAAGGCCGGATCGTCCAGTTTTGGATCATGGGTCAGCAAGACCAGTGCCGTGCGCGTATCAAGCCCCACCTCTTCCAGCGCTTCATCCGGCCAGTCCGCCAGGATCTTTTCACCAGGGAACCGCGCCTCAGATCCGAATGCGCCCCGCGGATCAATGATGACCGGATCATAGCCTGCAATGCGCGCCATCGGCACAAGGGCCTGAGCGATGTGTACCGCCCCCACCACAACGAGGCGCAGCGAGGGATTGTGGATGGCAACGAAGCACTCTCCCTCGGCTTCAAAACCTGATCGGTCCATTGCGAAACGGTCCGAATAGGCGTCTTGGACCAAACGGCGTGCGCCTGTTTTCAACGCAACTTCATAGGCCACGGGTTCGCGCGCCGCGCGCGCTGCCACCAACGCCTCCAGAACAGGGACCGGCATCACGGATCCCACTGGCTCCACCAACACCCGGATCGTACCACCACAGGCTAGCCCGACCGCAAAGGCGTCGCCGTCGCTCACGCCATATTCCAATAGTCGTTGCTCGCCTTTTTCCAACGCTTCCGTCGCTTCGAGAACAACGGCCCCCTCAACGCAGCCACCGGAAACCGAGCCCTGCATCTCTCCGTCACCGGCGATCACGAGCTGTGCGCCAACGCGCCGCGGCGCGGACCCCCACGTTTCGATGACGGTTGCGAGAACAGAGCCCCGTCCATCCCGGTGCCATGCCAGCGCCTGCTCCGGCGCGTTGTCAAATCCATTCATTGCTGTCTCCCCCACGGCGATGGCCAGCTCTGGACCATAGTTGCCGCATTCTTCGCCCGACTGCACCCCGTTTTCCAACACCATGGAGTACAAATTGACATCTTGTTAGAGCCCGCATCGCCAATTACATGTGGTTCGATACATTCAATTGGGGGCGATGCCATGCCGATGCAAGCACATGAGATCGAAGAGCTTCTGCGCCAGAGTTTTCCAGACGCCCAAATTCAGGTTGACGGAGATGATGGGGTGCATATGGCCGCAATGGTGGTCGATGAGAGCTTCCGGGGTAAAAACCGCGTCCAACAACAACGCGCTGTCTATGCGGCGCTCAAAGGCAAAATGGACGGCCCGAGCGGAGAGCTACACGCCTTGGCACTGACAACACGCGCGCCGGATTGATCACAATGAGTCTCTGGCACTGGGTCACATATCCATTCAGGCGTGAAAAGCATCGCCCGCTGGCGTATCGCCAGCCACAACGCGATGAAAAAGCCTCTGTGCCACTGGGACTGGAAGCAATTGATATGTCGGTGGTCGACAAGGTCAACAGACGCAATGCCTCACTTGAAAGAGTAAGCAACCTTTTTGGCCGGAATCGCCGATATGGCAGTTTTGCCGAAAACGCCGATATGCACGTCACCCCATTCTCAGACGATGAAAACTATGCTGCGCGCTATCACCGCGCATTCAACCAGAAAAAAGGCCAGGATACATGACTGATACGTCAACCCAAATTCAGGAAACCATTACCGCCAATGACGTCGTGCTCTTTATGAAAGGCACAAAAGAGATGCCTCAATGCGGCTTCTCTAGCCGGGTGGCCGGTGTGCTCAACTACATGGGCGTTAATTTTTCCGACGTGAACGTCCTGTCCGACGACGCGATCCGTCAGGGCATCAAGGAGTTTTCCGACTGGCCCACGATCCCACAGCTTTATGTCAAGGGAGAGTTCGTCGGCGGTTGTGATATCATCACTGAGATGACGCTGTCCGGAGAGTTGGACACACTGTTCGAAGAAAACGGCGTGGGTTTTGACAAGGATGCCGCGAATAAAATCCGCGAAGCCAACGCCTGAAGGTCATCTGCAAAAACGATAAAGGCGCGCTTCGACGAGCGCGCCTTTTTTGTTTCCGGATACAACAGGCCAGATCAGGTCGAAGACTTCTCTTCGACAGCTGCAGCCAAGGCCTCTGCCCGGGCAGCCAATTCAGCAAGCGTGTCGGTGACGCTTTGCGGCACGACGGGCACTTCGACTTTCTCCGGCTGTGCGGCTGACTCGCGCAAGGTCGACAGTTCCGCTTCGCGCTCGTCAAGTTGGGCTTGAATTTCCGCCGCGCGATCCTCGACGCTGGCGGTCTTATCCGCAAGCATCAGGCCTGCCATCAGCAACATCCGCGTCTCGGGCATCCGTCCGACCTGGTCCGACAGCACTTTCGCTTCGTCGTCCAGCAATTTCGCCGCTGTCCGCAAGTAGTGCTCTTCGCCTTCCTGACAGGCGACTTCAAATTGCCGGCCTCCGATGGATACTTGAACCTCCGGCATCACTGCGCCTCCTCTGATTGCTGAGCTTGAAAGCCCGCATTAAGCAGCGGCATCAGACCTGCCATGATCTCATCGGCTTCAGCCATTTCGGCCTTACGCATGGCCCGCAACGTTTCCAGTTCAGTCTCCAGCGCTTTGTTGATCTGATCGGGGTCGGCTACACCTGCCGCATTGGCTTCACGCAAAGTTTCGCAGGCTTCGGACATCATCTCGTAAGCCTGGCGCAACTGCTGAAACTCCGTATCAAGCTTGTTCATACGCTCTTCGGCCTCAGCGGCCTTGGCTTCCATAGCCGCAACGGCCTGCTCCTGACGTTCACCCAAAACACGCACGCGCTCAGTCAATTGCGCGTTCACCTGCTTTTCTTCGTCCAGCGCCTGCTGCAATTCCTGCGCATCAGCGCCACCTGCCTGTCCCACCGCATCAAGACCTGCCGAAACACGGTCCATCGCGGCCATGATCCTGCCGCTCAGTTCTTCAATGTCACTCATGCCCACCTCTAATCCGCTCACCTACGCGAAGCATCAATACACCCGATACACGAGCGAATCGACGTCCCCCACCGCAAGCGTACCCGCAACCAGACGTTACAACAAACAGGCTTTTGAGCCTGTTCAAGTGCTTGGAACACTGTCTTCAAGTACCCTTGGGTGCCCCTTGCCCAAACCTCCTTGATCTTTGCGGGCGGGCTGTTATGCAGCGCGCAACACAAGCCAAAACGGACCATCAGGCCCCGTGCAGGGCCGAAGCCAACAAAGGAATCTCTACGTGGATCTCAAAGCTCTTGCTGCAGCACATCCTGACCACTGGGCGAAAGCCAATGCCATACGCGCCCTGACATTGGATGCGGTCGCGGCAGCAAATTCCGGACACTCCGGCATGCCGATCGGGATGGCAGACGCCGCCACCGTGCTGTTTGAAAAGCACCTGAAGTTTGATCCAACCGCTCCAAAATGGCCTGATCGTGATCGCTTCATTCTGTCCGCCGGACATGGATCGATGCTGCTTTACTCCCTGCTCCACCTGACAGGCTACGAAGACATGACACTCGAGCAGGTCAAGAATTTCCGCCAGTGGGGCGCGATCACCGCAGGCCATCCGGAATTTGGCCATGCCACCGGGATCGAGACGACCACAGGCCCCCTTGGGCAGGGCATCTCCAACGCCGTCGGCTTTGCCATGGCCGAGGAAATCCAGCGCGCGCATTACGGAAAAAAAGTCGTCGACCACTACACTTACGTGGTTGCCGGTGACGGATGTCTGATGGAAGGCGTCAGCCAGGAGGCGATTACGCTCGCCGGGCGGCATCAGTTGTCGAAACTGGTTGTGCTCTGGGACAATAACAACATCACCATTGACGGCCCAGTGACGCTTTCAGACCGCACCGACCAGGTGGGTCGTTTCAAGTCAGCCAGGTGGGAAGTGATCGAGATCGACGGCCATAACCCGGATGAGATTGACGCCGCACTTACTGCCGCGAAAAAGAGCAAGCTACCGACAATGATTGCCTGCAAAACCCATATTGCTCTGGGCCATGCCGCGCAGGATACCTCCAAGGGCCACGGCGCATTGACCAATGCAGAACAGAACGTCGCCGCAAAGGAAGCCTGGGGCTGGAAAACCGGACCCTTCGAAGTTCCCGCCGACGTACAGTCCGCCTGGAAGGCAATTGGCGCACGCGGCAAGGAAACACGAGAGGCCTGGGAGGAACGTTTTGATGCCCTGCCCCGTGGCAAGCGCGAGACCTTCAACCGCGCCTACGCGCTCGACGTGCCCAAGAAGTTGAGCGCGACTATCAAGGCATTTAAAAAACAGATGAGCGAAACCGCGCCCAAGCTCGCGACACGCGCGAGTTCCGAAAAGGTTCTGGAGGTGGTCAACCCGATCATGCCTGAGACCGTTGGCGGATCGGCGGACCTCACCGGCTCCAACAACACCAAAACCAGCGATCTGGGCGTGTTTGACATCGACAACCGTGGCGGGCGCTACGTCTATTGGGGGATCCGTGAACACGGCATGGCGGCCGCTATGAACGGCATGGCCCTGCACGGTGGTGTGCGGCCCTACGGCGGTACGTTCATGTGTTTCACTGACTATGCGCGCCCAGCCATGAGGCTTGCAGCTCTGATGAAAATTCCAACCGTTTTTGTCATGACCCATGACAGCATCGGACTTGGCGAAGATGGACCTACTCACCAACCGGTCGAACACCTCGCGATCAGCCGCGCAACACCAAACACCAACGTCTTCCGCCCTGCCGACACAATTGAAACAGCGGAAGCCTGGGAGCTTGCGCTTTCAAGCAAGCAGACCCCATCGGTCATATCGCTGACCCGTCAAGGGCTGCCGACAGTACGCAAGGAGCACAAGACAAAGAACCTGGTTGCTCAGGGCGCCTATGTGCTCGCAGACGCTGACGGCAAGCGTCAGGCGATCCTGATGGCCACTGGCTCTGAAGTCTCCGTAGCGCTTGCCGCGCGTGACATACTTCACGCCCAGGGGATTGGAACAAGAGTTGTGTCTATGCCGTGCTGGGAGCTGTTCGAGGCTCAGGACGAGAGCTACCGCAAGCGCGTGTTGCCTGGCGGTGCCGTTCGCGTGGCGATTGAGGCGGGCATTCGCATGGGCTGGGACCGCTGGCTCTTTGGCGAACGCGGCAAACGTGAGAAATCAGGCTTCATCGGCATGCATGATTTTGGCGCGTCTGCCCCCGCAGATGTGCTGTTCAAGGAATTCGGCATCACAGCAGAAGCAACCGCTCAAAAGGTGCGCGATCTGCTGGACGGCAAATGGCAGCCTGATCCACGGGTTTGAAATCGCCAAAACTGTTGGAAAGACGCCGCCTAGTGCGGCGTTTTTTCTTTGCCTGCCAGACTTGCGGCAACTGGGGCAAAAACACGGGTGACGACCGGGATCAACAACATCCCCAGAAAGATCCCAAAAATGCCGTCGAGAAAGGCTGTTACAGCCCATTCCAGAAACCCGGAGCCGCCCGCGACAGCGACCGCGATGTGATGGATCGTGTCATAGAGCCAAGGCATCCCGAGCACGTCCATACCATGCAGAATGATCGACCCTCCGACCCATAGCATTGCAGCGGTTCCAACGATCGTCAGGGTCTTCAGCAAGACGGGCATACCTTTGACCAACCCAGTGCCCAGCTTTCGGCTGATCCCTGTTATCCCATTCGCTGCCAGCCAGACGCCAATGTCATCCATTTTAACGATGAGCGCTACGGTGCCATAAACGAGGATTGTGACGGCAACCCCTGCAAAGGCAAGTGTTGCGGCCTCAAACCAGAAGCTGGCCGCTTCGATGCCTGACAGGATGATGGTCATAATTTCGGCTGAAAGAATGAAATCGGTCTTGATCGCACCTTTGACACGCGTCTCTTCAAGATGCACCGGGTCACCGATGCTCATGTCTTTCTCAACGTGACTGTCCCCATGTGGGAACAACCAATGAAAGACCTTCTCCGCCCCTTCGAAACACAGATACGCACCGCCGAGCATGAGCAAGGGCGTGATGACCCAAGGCGCAAAGGCGTTCAGCAGCAAAAGCGCGGGCAAGAGCACGACGATTTTGTTGAATAAGGATCCCTTGGTGATCTTCCAGATGATGGGAAGCTCGCGCTTGGGCGCAAATCCGGTCACATATTTGGGCGTTACCGCTGCATCGTCGATCACGACGCCAGCCACCTTCGACCCGGCCTTGGCAGCTTGAGCCGCCACATCATCCACCGAAGCCGCAGCAACTTTTGCGATGCCTGCCACATCGTCCAACAATGCCAAAAGTCCGCTCATGGTGCCGCGCCTTCTCGATAGTCTTTCCCGTTCACCGTGAACTAGACCGTTCCCGTTCCATTGACAATCAGGTGATTCCCGAACCGTTGGCGCAAACATCTAGCTGCACTGCGGCAAGTTTAACGCTAACACACGGAAAACACGTCGCTTTACCCATTCCCCGACGATCTGACAGCGGGTATAGACAGCAACAAGATGAATTGAGTGGAGTGACTGGTGATGAGCATCAAAGTTGGTATCAACGGTTTTGGACGCATCGGGCGCTGTACGCTTTCCCATATTGTGAGTTCCGGGCGAAATGACATCGATGTAGTCGCCATAAACGCGACGGGGCCGCTCGAAACTGCAGCACATCTGTTGAAATACGACAGCATCCACGGACGTTTTCCTGGCGAGATAATTACCGGCGCAAACTCCCTTGATCTTGGTCGCGGCCCGATCCGCATGATGTCGACCTACGACATGAACGCGTTGGAGTGGGAAGGCGTCGACGTGGTGTTGGAATGCACCGGCCAACACAATGATGGCAACAAGGCAAAAACACACATCGAGCGTGGGGCGGGCCGCGTGCTGATTTCGGCGCCTGCCAAGAACGTGGACCGCACAGTCGTCTTTGGTGTGAACCACCGGGACTTGATCTCGAAAGACGCTGTTGTCTCGAACGGATCCTGCACGACAAATTGCCTGGCACCCCTTGCGAAAGTTCTGGACGAAGCCATTGGCATTGAGCGTGGCATCGTGACGACGATCCACTCCTACACCGGCGACCAACCCACACTGGACCGCCGCCATGACGATCTTTATCGCGCGCGCGCAGCCGCCATGGCCATGATCCCCACATCGACCGGTGCGGCAAAGGCACTTGGTGAGGTCCTGCCAAACCTTGCGGGAAAACTGGATGGCACGGCTATGCGGGTCCCTACCCCGAATGTCTCTGCAGTTGATCTGACCTTTGAAGCTGCACGCGAGGTTACCCGCGATGAGGTGAACGCCTGCTTGCAAGACGCCGCCATGGGCCCAATGTCCCGCGTCCTTGCTTATGATGCGGAAGCCAAGGTCTCAATTGATTTCAATCATACTGAGCACAGCTGCATTGTGGCGCCGGACCAGACCAAAGTGGTTGGTGGTCGGACTATACGGGTCCTCGCCTGGTACGACAACGAATGGGCGTTCTCCGCCCGTATGGCAGATGTTGCTGTCGCGATGGGGCGTCTCTAGGCGCAGGTTACCCTTGCGAGCCGATCGCGGCACTGGCATACCCCTGCCGATCGCGCCCGCTTTGACGTGTTGCGTTCATCGCACCGCACAGCCAGAGTAAGCGTCACATGACCAACCGCATCGCACTGATACTGGGTTTGACCCTGATAGGCGGCATTGTCATTGACTTGCTTCTGTTCGGATCGGACCATCTGATTTTCCTCAGCAAGAAGCTGATCGATCTGATCGAATGGATGGCGTTCTGGCGTTAAGTCCGCCCGAGCTTCTGAAGGAGCGCGTGGTTCACTTCGGGCGTCACGAATTTGCTGACGTCCCCCCCCAGACGGGCGATTTCCTTGACCAGCTTACTGGCAATCGCCTGATGTTGGGCTTCGGCCATCATGAACACAGTTTCAATGGTATCGTCGAGTTGACGGTTCATACCGACCATCTGGTACTCATATTCGAAGTCCGCAACCGCGCGCAGTCCCCTGACAATAACCGTGGCCCCGACATCCCGGGCGCAGTCAATCAGCAGGTTCTCAAAAGGGTGAACTTCCACTTTAAGGCCAGTCAACTTGGCGATCTTGACCGACTCGGCCTCGACCATGGCGACACGTTCCTCAAGACTGAACAACGGACCTTTGTCGCGATTGATAGCGACTCCAATCACCAGCTTATCGAGCAGCGCGCTGGCTCTGCGGATCACATCAATATGGCCGAGCGTGATAGGATCGAAGGTACCGGGATAAAGGCCAACGCGCATTGGGACGTCCTGTAATCTTATTGGTGGCCCAACCGACCATCATTTCCGATTGTTTGCAAGCAGTTACAAACGAACACCAAACAACCAGCCTAGTGGCCCATGATCATGCCTTCGAGCGCGTCTTTTTCCATCGCCAGTTCCATGAGCCGCGCCTTCACCACATCACCCAACGAGATGATGCCCAGCAGGTTACCGCTCTCGACGACAGGCATATGGCGGAACCGCCCGTCGGTCATTTTTTTCAGCACCTCATCGGCTTGGTCGTTGCCCGTGCAGGTGACCAGTTTCGATGTCATCAGTGTGCTTACAGTATGCGTCAGGCATCCGGCCCCGCGTGCCCCGATTTCCCGCACGATATCCCGCTCCGAAAGAATGCCATCCGCGGTTGATCCGTCGGCCGACACAATCACTGTGCCGATGCCCTTGTCCGACAGAATTCGGGCGGCTTCCGAAACTGTCATTGTCGGCGGAACGGTCACAACATCATGCAGTTGTTTGGTTTTCAAGATTTGAGAGACAAGCATACTGCACCTCCAGGTAAATGATTTGTGAACACCGTCAGCGTCACCGCAAAGTGGGGCCAAGTCAAGTCAAGGCTTCCAGCCGCGCCACTTCTGCCCGCAATCCGCTGCTCAACCTGTCCGCGAAGTGACTTAGTCGGATATTCCGACGATCATCCTGATGGCGAATAAGGAAAAACGCCCGCGTCAGGCTGATTTCCTGCGTCAGAAGTCTTTGCACCTCTGGCACGGCGTGAAGGGCAAAATCGTGAACGATGCCGACACCCCCACCCTGACGGATGAAGTTCAACTGCACCGACACGGAATTCGACGCCAAATGCACGCGCTTGACCCCAAGTTCCGACAAATAGTCCAATTCCTGGTCGAAGATCATATCCGGAATGTATCCGACGACCCGATGATCGTTGAGATCAGTTGCGGTCGCAATTGTCGGATGCGCCGCCAGATAGGCCGAGGACGCCGCCAGATGGAGTTTGTAATCAGTGATCTTTTGCACCATGAGCCGCCCGGCCGTAGGCGCACTTACCGCAATTGCCATGTCCGCTTCCCGCCGTGACAGATTAAAGACCCGAGGCAACGCCACGATCTGGATGTCCAGATCTGGGTTTTCATCGGCGATTTCCGCACAGACTTGTGGCAGCAGGTAGTTCGCAGCCCCATCCGGAGCACCGATGCGGATTTGCCCCCGCAGACGGTCGCTGGATTCGGGGAGTTCCGCTATCGCTGCACGCATGGCCGCTTCAGCCTCTTCTGCGCGGGTCAACAGGACGCTCCCCGCTTCGGTCAGCGCGTATCCCTGCGGCGATTTTGCAAACAGAACCGCGTTGATCGTTGCCTCCAGTTTATGTATTCGACGCCCAACCGTGGCAGGGTCCAGACGTAGAACCCCGCCCGCCGCCGAAAGGCTACGCTCCCGCGCCACGGCCAAAAATACCCGCAAGTCATCCCAATTTGCCTGCACCGCTCTTCCTTATATTGCAAAAATGCAAAACAGCTTTGCCATATTTCCTCTTTATACTGGAATTATGCAAGACTAGGCTGCGCGTGAGATCTCAGGCCGCCAACGAGGCGGCATCATCAGTCAGGGAGACACCCATGCAAGAGCTTACCCACTATATCAACGGCGCGCATGTCAAGGGCACCTCGGGACGATTTGCCGACGTTATGAACCCCGCAACCGGTGAAGTTCAGGCAAAGGTACCCCTAGCCTCCACCGAAGAGCTTGCGCAGGCCGTTGACGTGGCTGCCAAGGCGCAGCCCGCATGGGCGGCAGTCAACCCGCAACGCCGCGCGCGGGTGTTGATGAAATTTGTCGATCTTCTGAACCGGGATATGGACAAACTCGCCGAAGCGCTGTCACGCGAACACGGCAAGACGCTCCCCGATGCTGCTGGCGATGTGCAGCGCGGTTTGGAGGTTGTAGAGTACTGCATTGGTGCCCCGCATATGCTCAAGGGCGAATACACTGATAGCGCGGGACCTGGCATCGACATGTATTCAATGCGCCAGGCGCTGGGGGTCACAGCCGGGATTACGCCATTCAACTTCCCGGCCATGATCCCGATGTGGATGTTTGCACCGGCGATCGCCTGCGGTAACGCCTTTATTCTGAAACCCTCGGAACGCGACCCTTCGGTGCCGCTGATGCTGGCAGAGTTGATCGAAGAAGCCGGCCTGCCCAAAGGCATCCTGCAAGTCGTCAACGGCGACAAGGAAGCGGTGGATGCCATCCTGCACCATGATGTGATCCAATCCGTGGGCTTTGTGGGCTCCACCCCGATTGCCGAATATATCTATGGCACCGGCTGCGCGAATGGCAAACGCGTGCAGTGTTTCGGCGGGGCCAAGAACCACATGATCATCATGCCCGACGCGGATATGGATCAAGCCGCAGACGCGCTGGTCGGCGCGGGCTACGGAGCAGCGGGCGAACGCTGCATGGCAATTTCGGTCGCGGTACCCGTCGGGGATGAGACCGCTGATCGATTGATCGAGAAACTGGTTCCCCGGATCGAAAAGCTGAAAGTGGGCCCCTACACGGCTGGGAATGACGTGGACTATGGACCCGTTGTGACAGCAGCAGCAAAGGCAAACATTGAACGGCTTGTGCAATCCGGCTTGGATCAAGGCGCAAAACTCGTCGTGGATGGCCGGAATTTCAACTTGCAAGGCTATGAGACCGGGTTTTTCGTCGGCGCACACCTCTTTGACAATGTCACCAAGGACATGGACATCTACAAGACCGAGATCTTTGGGCCGGTGCTTTCGACCGTCCGTGCGCAATCTTACGAAGAAGCCTTGGGGCTGGCGATGGACCACGAATACGGGAACGGCACCGCAATCTTCACGCGCGATGGTGATGCGGCGCGTGATTTTGCCAACCGTGTCAACGTCGGGATGGTCGGTATCAATGTACCCATCCCTGTCCCCTTGGCCTACCACACGTTTGGCGGCTGGAAGAAATCGGTCTTTGGCGATCTGAACCAGCATGGACCTGACGCCTTCAAGTTCTACACGCGAACAAAGACTGTCACCGCTCGCTGGCCGTCGGGTATCAAGGAAGGTGGCGAATTCTCCATCCCTGTGATGGAGTGACCGAGACAGCCACATCTCGGTCTTGCCAGGGCTACCCTACCGGCGCAACACGCGCCGGTTGCTTGGCTTGAGCATTGACGGAAGGCGCGCCATACCCGAGCTAAAATGACGGAGGCACAAGTTTGGACGACATCAACATTCGCGTTCAGGGCAAAGCCGGGCGGATAACCCTCGCCCGGCCCAAGGCTCTCAATGCGCTGACCTACCAAATGTGTCTGGACATCGAAGCCGCGCTGGACGCCTGGCGGGATGATGCAGCCGTCGCGCATGTCGTTATTGATGCAGAGGGCGATAAGGCCTTTTGCGCAGGTGGCGATATTGCGGAGCTTTATGAAAAAGGGCGCGCTGGCAATTTCGACTATTGCCGGAAGTTTTGGGCCGATGAGTACCGGCTGAATGCGAAGATATTCAGCTACCCCAAACCTGTCGTATCCTTCATGCAGGGCTATACTATGGGCGGAGGCGTTGGTGTCGGATGTCACGGCACCCACCGGATCGTTGGGGAAAGCAGCAAGATCGCGATGCCGGAGTGCGGGATTGGCCTGATCCCCGATGTAGGTGGGTCGTTGATGCTGGCATTGGCACCGGGACGAACGGGCGAATACCTTGGCACCACCGGCTACCGGATGAACGCGCCCGATGCAGTTTTCGCGGGTTTCGCGGACCTTCAGATACCGCAGGACCAGTGGGGGGAGCTGATCGCTGCTCTCGAAAACGGGGCGGACACCGATCTCCTGACCGAAGCGGCGATCACAGCGCAAACCGCACCGCTCGAAGCAATGCAAGTTCAGATTTCGCAGTTTTTTGCCGGGGAACGGCTGGATGACATCCTGAGCGTTCTGCGTCAATCCAGAAGCACCTTTGCCGAAGACAGTTTGAAACAATTGTCTCGGAAATCACCCTTGTCGCTCGCAGCGACCGTCGAAGCAATTCACCGGCTGCGCGGCCCTTCTCTGACCATCGCAAAAGCGCTCGACCTCGAATACCGCTTCACGTCGCGGGCCATGGAGCAGGGAGACCTGCTCGAAGGGATCCGCGCGACGATCATCGACAAGGACCACGCCCCGAATTGGCAATATTCCGACCAGAGGGTGCCACCAATCGCGGTCAGCAAAATGCTGATGCCGCTAGGGAAGAACGCGTTGAAGCTGGAGGAGAACGGGATGCGCCAGACAAAAGTAGGGTTCATTGGATTGGGCAACATGGGCGCGCCAATGGCTGCAAACCTGGCCCGCGCAGGGATGCAGGTGGTGGGCTTTGATACCGCCGAGACCCGCGCTGAAGGCGTCACGAATGCCGAAACTGCAGCAAAAGCAGCAACGGATGCGGATATCGTGATTACGATGCTGCCAAACGGCGCCATCCTGCGCAGCGTCGCAGATGAGGTCATCCCCGCCATGAAACCCGGCGCGCTGCTACTAGATTGTTCAACTGTGGACGTCGAAAGCGCGCGCGCGGTGGCCGAGATCGCGGAAACCAAGGGCCTGTCGTTTGTCGATGCACCGGTGTCAGGTGGAATCGGGGGCGCTGCAGCAGGGACGTTGACATTCATGGCAGGTGGATCTGAGGCAGGGTTCGCGATTGCCAAACCACTCTTCGACATCATGGGGCAAAAGGCGGTGCATTGTGGCGAGGCCGGTGCAGGACAGGCTGCCAAGATCTGCAACAACATGATCCTCGGCGCGACCATGATTGCCACCTGCGAGGCCTTCGCGCTGGCCGACAAGCTCGGCCTTGACCGTGCGCGAATGTTTGACGTGGTGAGCACCTCGTCAGGCTATTCATGGTCGATGAACGCTTATTGCCCCGCTCCTGGCATTGGACCACAAAGCCCTGCGGACAATGACTACACCCCCGGCTTTGCAGCAGAGCTCATGCTCAAGGATCTGGGTCTTTCCCAACAGGCAGCGCAATCTGTTGATGCTGATACTCCGATGGGTGCTTTGGCGCAGACGCTCTATCAAACCTTTGTCGAAGAGGAAGACGGGCGCGGCAAGGATTTCTCCGCCATCTTGCCGAGATTCGAAAAACGCGGCCGAGATTGACCCAGATCATGGCCGGACCGGGACATTGACCTTACAGTGTCGACAACTGACACAGGATGAGGAGAAGACAATGTTTTCGAAAAACGTAGGCCAAACGGATAGAACCATCCGCGGGATCGTTGGAGCCATTCTGGTGATAGCCTATTTCGTGGTGTCCGGCGGGTTAAGTTGGCTCTTGCTGATCGCAGGCATCGTCTTGCTGGCGACCGCCGCATTGGGGTCCTGCCCTCCTTACGCGATACTGGGCATAAATACCTGCAAGAAGTAACGACACGGTATGAACGGCGCGACAATTGCAGCGCCGTTCGACACACCCGGTCATGTCTACTCAGCAGCGACCCGTTTGCGCGGATTCAGCATCGGTGCAAGATACTTGCCGGTATAGCTCCCCACCACCTCGGCCACTTGTTCGGGCGTGCCGGTCGCCACAATCTGCCCCCCGCCGTCGCCGCCTTCGGGACCGATATCAATGATATGGTCTGCGGTTTTGACCACGTCCAGATTGTGTTCAATGACAATCACTGAATTGCCCTGATCCACCAATTCATGCAGCACTTCCAAGAGCTTGCGCACGTCTTCGAAATGCAGGCCGGTTGTGGGTTCATCCAAGATATAGAGGGTTCGCCCGGTCGAGCGTTTGGAAAGCTCCTTCGAAAGCTTCACGCGCTGCGCTTCCCCACCGGAGAGCGTTGTCGCCTGCTGGCCCACCTTGATGTACCCCAAGCCCACGCGCATCAAGGCATCCATCTTCTCGCGGATCGACGGCACGGCCTTGAAGAACTCCTGCGCGTCCTCGACGGTCATATCGAGCACATCGGCAATGCTTTTGCCCTTGAACCTGATTTCCAGGGTTTCACGGTTGTAACGCTGCCCCTTGCAGGTCTCACATTCCACGTAAACATCCGGCAGGAAGTGCATCTCGATCTTGATGACGCCATCGCCCTGACACGCCTCGCACCGGCCGCCCTTGACGTTGAAACTGAAGCGCCCGGGTTTATAGCCGCGTGCTTTGGATTCCGGCAGCCCCGCGAACCAATCGCGGATCGGCGTGAACGCCCCGGTATAGGTCGCAGGATTCGACCGTGGCGTCCGCCCGATGGGGCGCTGGTCGATATCGATCACCTTATCCAGATGTTCCAAACCCTTGATGGTTTCACAGGGGGCTGGCGTCTGGCGCGCACCGTTCAGCCGCATGGACGCGGTCTTGAACAATGTCTCAATCGTCAGCGTTGACTTGCCCCCACCGGACACGCCGGTCACACAGACAAACTGCCCCAGAGGATAATCCACCGTCACATTCTGCAGGTTATTGCCAGTAGCCTTGACCACCTGCACCTTTTTCTTGTTTCCCTTCCGGCGGGAGGGCGGAACTGGGATCTCCAACGTGCCGTTGAGATACTGGCCAGTGACGGAGTTCTTGTCCGCTGTGATCACTTCCGGCGCGCCATGGCTGACAACTTGTCCGCCATGCACGCCTGCGCCCGGACCAATGTCAAAGACATAATCCGCCTCGCGGATCGCCTCTTCGTCGTGCTCCACAACAATGACGGTATTGCCTTGATCCCGCAGGTTTTTCAGCGTCTGCAAAAGCCGGTCATTGTCGCGTTGGTGCAATCCGATTGAGGGCTCATCGAGCACGTAAAGAACGCCGGTCAACCCCGACCCGATTTGGCTTGCAAGACGAATACGCTGGCTTTCACCACCTGAGAGCGTCCCTGCATTTCGGCTCAGGGTCAGATACTCAAGGCCCACGTTGTTGAGAAAGCCCAACCGTTCACGAATTTCCTTCAGAATGGCCCGCGCAATTTCGTTCCTTTGCGCCGTGAGGTGCTCGGGCACCGTTTCGCACCACTCGAACGCCTCGCGAATGGACATCTCAACGACCTGCCCCACGTGCAACCCGGCGATTTTCACCGCCAACGCCTCTTGTCGCAGACGGTAGCCGCCGCAACTGCCGCAAGGTCGATTGTTCTGATAGCGCTCAAACTCTTCGCGAATCCAATTGCTGTCGGTTTCGCGGTAGCGACGTTCCATATTTGGAATCACGCCCTCAAACACCCGGGTGACCTGATAGACCCGCCCACCTTCGTCGTAGCGGAAAGCGATCTCTTCTTCACCAGACCCATAAAGGAACACCTGCTGAACTTTCTCTGGCAGATCTTTCCACTTGGTCGATTGCTTGAACTGATAGTGTTTCGCAATCGCTTCGATGGTTTGCAAAAAGTACGGCGATTTTCCCTTGCGCCACGGCGCCAACGCGCCGTCGGCGATCTTCAGGTTCTGATCAGGCACCACAAGGCGTTCATCAAAGAATAGCTCAACCCCAAGGCCGTCACATTCCGGACAGGCCCCGAATGGCGCGTTAAACGAAAACAACCGAGGCTCGATTTCCGGGATCGTAAAGCCGCTGACTGGGCAGGCAAATTTCTCCGAGAAGGTTGTACGTTCGGGTTCGCCGTCGCTTGGAGCGGTTTCGATGATGGCAATGCCATCGGCGAGGTCCAACGCGGTGCGCAAACTGTCGGCCAGCCGGGTTTCAAGCCCTTCCCGGACAACGATACGATCGACCACGACGTCGATGTCATGTCGGAATTTCTTGTCGAGTGTCGGCGGTTCGTCCAAATCGTAAAAATCACCATCGACCTTGACGCGCTGGAAGCCCTGTTTGCGTAGTTCCAGGAATTCCTTGCGGTACTCGCCCTTGCGGTCTCGGACAATGGGGGCAAGAAGATAGGCGCGTGTCCCCTCTTCCATGGTCATGATGCGGTCCACCATGTCCTGCACCTGTTGCGCTTCGATCGGCTTGCCGGTGGCCGGGCTATAGGGTGTTCCGACACGCGCAAACAGCAAGCGCATGTAGTCATAAATCTCTGTCACGGTGCCGACGGTCGAGCGCGGGTTTTTTGAGGTCGTCTTTTGCTCAATAGAGATCGCCGGGCTCAGGCCGGAAATGTGGTCAACATCCGGCTTTTGCATCATGTCGAGGAACTGGCGGGCATAAGCGCTAAGCGATTCGACGTAACGGCGCTGCCCTTCGGCGTAGATGGTGTCAAAGGCGAGGCTGGACTTGCCCGAGCCCGAAAGCCCGGTGATTACAACCAGTTGGTCACGTGGAATATCGACGTCGATACTCTTTAGGTTATGCTCGCGTGCGCCGCGCACCTCAATGTTTTTCAGCTCAGCCATATGGCACCCCCTAACCTACTCACCTGACATAGGCGCATTGCTCCGGTTAGCCAACGAAAAAATGAGAACGAACATGGAACATCAGGCATGTTTCCGTCGAGCTGACAAGATCAGATGCACGATCCCGCCGGCCAGGAACGCGGCCCCTGCAAGCAAGGGCAATCCCAGATACCCCAACCCGCCGGCAGCGATTGCCATCACAGGCGTTCCCAGGGTGTTTCCGACATTCCCCATCTGCGCCATCGCCCCATTGGCGCGGGCTTGTTCAGACGGCGTGCTGTTCAGTTGCGGTACCGCTGCAAAGCTGGCCCCCTGCACCAACCCCATCGCGCCGGCCAGCGACAGGCAAGGCAAAGTGCCCCCCGGTTCGAACCACAGCCAGAGCATGCAAAAGGCACTGCATGCAAAGCCCAGCACAACAACCGAAACCGCAGGGATCCAGCGCAGCAAATATACACCCAGGGTCATGGATACGCCGATACTGGTCAGTGGCATCGCCCCCATCACAAACGCGCGGGTTTCTTGTGGAATGTAGCCGGGCAGCACCGTCAGAATTGAAACGAAGCAGAACGTGTAAAACAGCCATCCGAGCCCAGGCGCCGAGGTGGCGGGCGAACTGTATATCCGGATATGCTCGCGCAAAATGGCCGCAAGCGAGAGGGGCACAGGTGCTTCATCGATCTTCAACGCCCTGAGACGGGCCCCAAGGAAAAGCGCAAAAACGGCAAGGTAGAGCGCATGCGCCACCAACAATGCAGATAGCCCGCCATAAGCGACCAGCGGCAGTCCAACCCACGCCAGAATGGCGAAAGCCACGCCAAAAAATGTACCCCACAGGGTAAGCGCTAGCCCCCGGTCCGCAGGCGCGCAAAGCTGCGCAATCAGGGTTGGAATGGCGACAACGAGCGCCAGATGCGACAGGCCTTCGGCCGCACGGCTCACCAGCATCCAAGGAAGGGGTGGCAATAGCGCCTGAAACGCAGACAATCCCGCTCCGAACCACAAGGCCCAAAGAAGGGCACGACGATACCGCACACGGGCAACAAGCAAACCCGCCGCGACACCAAAGAAAATGCCGAGCACTCCAACGCTGGAAACTATGAACCCAAGAGCATCGCCAGCATGTGGGTAGACCTCCGCGAGCTCACCGAAAGTGACGCTGAACTTGCCATATTGCGCCGCCGCCCCGAGACCGGCGCCCCAGAGCGCAATAATCAAACCCCACGGGGTTTTTAGGGTCTCGTTCGCTGCTTGCATGGTTGGGGGCCTCTCCTCCGGGAGAGCCCCCGGGATATGCTACATATGAATGACGCGGTCGTAGGCGTCCAGTACACTTTCGTGCATCATTTCCGACAAGGTCGGATGCGGGAAGACGGTGTTCATCAGGTCTTCTTCCGTCGTCTCAAGCTGACGCCCGACCACATAGCCTTGGATCAGTTCCGTCACTTCGGCGCCAACCATATGTGCGCCAAGAAGTTCACCTGTTTTCTTGTCGAAGATGGTCTTGATCATGCCTTCGGGCTCACCCAGCGCGATGGCTTTGCCGTTGCCAATGAAGGGGAACCGTCCGACCTTGATATCGTATCCAAGTTCCTTCGCCTTGGCTTCGGTATACCCGACCGAGGCGACCTGCGGGTGGCAATAGGTGCAGCCTGCAATGGTTTCAGGTTTGACGGGGTGCGCGTGTTTGCCACCAATCAGATCAGCAACCATGACACCCTCGTGGCTTGCTTTGTGCGCGAGCCAGGGTGCGCCGGCCACATCGCCGATTGCGTAAAGCCCATCGACCCCGGTGCGGCAGAACTCGTCTGTTACCACATGCGTCCGGTCGATCTTGACGCCAAGCTCTTCCAGCCCGAGCCCTTCGACATTGCCCACGATGCCGACCGCGGAAATCACCGTATCGAAGTCGTGTTTTTCAACCTTGCCGCCTACCTCGATATGGGCGGTGACCTTGCCCTTTCCCCGATCCAATTGTTTGACCATGGCTTTCTGCATGATCTTCATGCCCTGTTTCTCAAACGACTTCTTGGCGAAGGCCGAGATCTCGGCATCTTCAACCGGAAGCACCCGATCCATGACCTCGACCACGGTCGTGTCAGCGCCTAGCGTGTTGTAGAAACTTGCAAATTCGATCCCGATAGCGCCAGACCCGATGACCAGCAGCTTCTTGGGCATGCGTTTCGGTTCGAGCGCGTGCTTGTAGGTCCAGACCAGATCTCCATCCGCTTCCAGACCGGGCAGAGTGCGCGCCCGCGCACCTGTCGCAAGTACGATGTTCTTGGCTGTAAGTTCTTCGGCACCCTTCTCGGTTTTGACGTGGACCTTTCCTTTTGCGGGAATGGTCGCCTCTCCCATGAACACCGTCACCTTGTTCTTCTTCATCAGGTGACCAATGCCGCCCGAAAGCTGTCCTGCAACCTGACGAGACCGCTTGACGACCGCATCAAGATCATACCCGATCTTCTCGGCCTTCAGTCCGAACTCCTTCGCGCGGTGCATGAGGTGAAATACTTCCGACGACCGCAGCATGGCCTTGGTTGGGATACAGCCCCAGTTGAGGCAGATACCGCCGAGATGCTCACGCTCCACAATGGCGACAGACATGCCAAGCTGCGCCCCTCGTATCGCGGCCACATACCCACCGGGTCCGGCTCCGATCACAATTAGATCAAAGGATTTCGCTGCCATGTCCTGTCCTCGCGCATAGGATTTCTAAATATAGTTTACCGTTAAACTATATTGCGAGGCGCAGCAATATCATCGGGGACGCGACATAAGCGCGCTCCGCAGGTCAGCCGCCAATCAATTGCGCGGTCAGGCGGCCTTGGCTTCTTGCAGACTACGCAGGGTCGCGCCGTAGCCGCCATTTGAAGTATATTCCAACTCCGGCCCTGTGCTGGTCCGGCCAAGCGCCGCATTGCGCGTTGGAAAGCGTCCGAATTGCCGAATGACCGCTCTGTGCGCCCGGGCATGCAGCAGGTTCTCCGCACCGCCGCCCGGCATGCGTTCACACATCAGTCGAACGCAACGGTCCTGATCACACAGGTTCTCCGAATGCATCATCGGAAGGTAGAAGAACTGCCGCGCGGGTTCGTCGATTTTCAAATCCCAGCCCTTGGCAACTGCTGACTTGGCTGCCGCCAGTGCAATTCGATCGGTCGCGAATGCCTTCGATGTATCCCGGTACATATTTCGGGAGAATTGGTCCGTCACAATAATGTACGCCAGCACCCCGGACGGGTAGGTCAGCCACAGCGAAAAGCGTCCTTGCGCTGCGCCTTTCAATGTATCCGCAAAACGGTCGCGTATGGTGTTATCCAGCGCGTCAGATTGCATGTCCCAGCCATCTGGCCCGACCTCATCAAGCCAAAAACTCAGAACCTCTTCGGGACCAACCATCTTAAAACTCCCTTAAATCGCAACTCACGTGCGTATCGTAGCCCAGTTTTGCAAGATCACCCTATTCACAAATTGCGTCACTGCGACACAATCACTTGTCATTTTGGGGTTTTTCTTCGTCTTTTTCCGTCTCAATGGCGTATTCCTGTGCATATTCAATGGCAACCGACGTGTAGCTGGGCGTCACAGCCACATAAGCGCCAGTGTCCTCGACAGCAATCGAACGACGACGGGTTGAGCGATAAGCCGCGTAGGCCACCAGCATCACGAAGAGCACGCCCGTAAACAGGTAGAACCCGCCGGGGCCAACGGTATCCATCATGTACCCGGTGATAATCGGTCCGGCGATCGCACCCAGCCCGTTGATGAAAATCAACCCACCCGATGCCGCAGCCATATCTTCATGTTCCAGAAAGTCATTGGTATGGGCGATCAGTAGTGAATAGAGCGGATTGGACATCCCGCCGACCACAAAGGCTGACACCAAAAGCAAGGTGAATTGTTCCCCAAAGAGCATCCCGATCAACGAGCCCACTGCCCCGATTGCGGCGACAATCAGGACAAGAAACCGGCGATCCATCCGATCCGAAATCCATCCGATCGGATATTGCAGCAAGACCGAGCCCACAAAGAACATCGCCACAAAGGTCGAAATCTGGCCAACAGAAAGGCCCGCCTGGGCGCCATATACCGAAGCCATCCCGAACTGCGCCGAGAAGATGCCTCCGAGCAGGAACATTCCGACGCACCCCAACGGAGAATACCCTGCAAGCTCCTTCAGGCTCATCGGTTTCGTCGTATCGAATGCGGGTGTTGGGCTGATCGACAACAAAATCGGCGTCACGGCGATGGAAACCAGCACCGACGGGATTACGAAAAGAACATATCCTGATGGATCCGCCGCCAACAAAAGCGCTTGGCTCACCACAATACCGGCCGTTTGAACGATCATGTAGAGCGACAGCGCCTGCCCCCTGTTTTCGTTCGTGGCGGCATTGTTCAACCAACTTTCCGCCGTCACATACACCGCCGAGAAACAGAACCCGATCAGGACCCGGCCCGCCGTCCAGGCCCAGACTTCCGTCAAGGTTGGGTAGAGAATCATCACGGCAGAAATCAGCGAGGCCAACGCCGCAAAGACGCGCACATGACCTACACGACGGATCATTGCTGGCGCCGTTCGTGACCCACCCAAGAAGCCAACGAAATAGGCCGACATCACAATCGACATTTCGAGCGTGGAAAACCCTTCGATTTCACCCCTGATCCCGAGCAACGTGCCTTGCATGCCGTTGCCGACCATCAACAAACACATGCCAAGCAAAAGCGCCCAGGCACTGGAAAGAACTTGCAACATTGGCGCCTCCATCGGGAGAGAGGGAACTGATCCGTCCCCAATGGACGACTCGCCATCCTGTTTCAGGCTCAGGTGCGACCAAGGTAAGTCGTTATCGTCGCACCAAACTAAGTTTCATGCGGGAACAACAACGACGCATCACCGTAAGAAAAGAACCGATATTCTTGGGCAATGGCGTGCGCGTAAATGTTCCGGATTTCTTCAGCACCCATCAAGGCTGAGACCAACATCATCAGTGTGGATTTCGGCAAGTGAAAATTTGTCATCAGGGCATCAGCGATGCGAAACCTGAAACCCGGATAAATGAAAATGTCTGTATCGCCCTCCCAGGCCGATATCTGCCCGGAACGTCCTGCCGTCTCAATCAGGCGCAAGGCTGTTGTGCCGACCGGTATGACCTTTTTACCTGCGGCCTTGGTTGCGTTGATTTCGGCAGCAGCTTCAGCGCTGACCTGACCCCATTCGGCGTGCATTTTGTGCGTTGTCACGTCCTCCACCTTGACCGGAAGGAATGTGCCGGCGCCTACATGCAAGGTTACATGTGAGAACTCGACCCCGCGTTCAGCCAGAGCATTGAGCAACGCATCATCAAAATGCAGCGAGGCGGTCGGTGCTGCAACCGCTCCGGCATTGCGGGCAAAAACGGTTTGATAGTCATCCTTGTCGCGCGCATCCGCGGGTCTTTTGGCGGCAATATAAGGCGGCAGCGGCATGGCGCCCGCTGCATTCAAGGCGGCGTCGAAATCGTCACCGCTCACGTTGAATTTCAACCGCCCCTGGCCGTCTTCAACCGCGTGCAAGACCGCCTCAAGATCATCGGAAAACAGGATCTGCTCACCGATTTTTACTTTCTTGAGGGGTTTGATGAGCGCACTCCATGAACCATCTGGCATCGGTTCCAGCAAGGTCACTTCGACCTTGGCCTGCATGGGGCCTTGCGCGGTGTTTCGGGGGCGTACACCACTCAGCCGTGCAGGAATGACCCGCGTGTCATTCAGCACCAAGCGATCTCCGGGTGATAACCAGTCGGGAAGCGACGATACAATCGTGTCCGTGATCCGGCCACCTTGCGCAACAAGCAGGCGTGCCGAAGAACGCGGTACCGCGGGCCGTATCGCAATCAGGTTTTCGGGCAAGTCGAAATCAAAATCATTAAGTTTCATGCGCGGCTCTTTAGCGGTCATCTCCCCGCGTCACAACCGGCCGCTGACGTGGTACCGGCTCAGGAGCAGTCTCCCCGTCTTCCAACGGCACCTCCGGTTCAGCGCCCCGGAACAAGTTACGCAGCATGCCCGGTGCCAAAGCGGTCAACGGGTTGACGAACACCTGCGGATTGGCGGCGGTCCCAGTGATGGAATAATTGAAGCCAAAGAGCCCTTCTCCCCGCCGCGTCAGGACACTTCCAATAGAGTTCAACATGTATACGGGCGAGATCACGCCCTGCATTTGAAGGCGACCGGTATCCGGTTCGAACACCCCATCCATCGATAACCCCATGGAGGCCCCAACGGCGGCCGCCTCGCGGATTGTGATGCGGGAAGGTGCGAGTCGGAAATCAGCAGTGACTTCCGAGAAATAGATCCCATCCCCGTTCAATTCGTTGATCAGACCCACCACGCTGATCGAGTTTAGCAAAGCCGCCATGGTTGGGGCTTCGGTGATACGGGCGTCGGTCACGCGCAAAGTGCCATCGAAGGCCCCACCAGACCCGACGGGCACTAGCATCAAAGCCATCTGCCCGCCGCGGGTATCTTTCATGAGACCTGCCGCCGACAATAATCGCCCCGCATCTTGGGACGTCACCCGAATAGCGCTGCGCCCATCGCGTGGACTGAGCTGTCCAACTACAGGCGCAGTGCCATTGATGGCTCCGTTGAAGGTTCCGGCCAGTCCACCTCCGGTGGAAAAAGTGCCCTTCAAGTCAGTGACGGCAATGGTATCGCTGATCGTCAGGCGATCGAGGTTGACGGCCAGCGGGCTGCTTTCACCTGCACCTTGCGTACTTTCCGGAAGGTCTGCGTTTCTTAAGTCAGCGGTACCGCCCCGAACCTCAACCCCGACGGGCCGTCCTTCACCTCGGCCCCTCAAGTCTACGCTTGCGTTCAGCCAGTTTCCGACCCGCAATTCTTCCAGACGCACGCGATCCAGTTTCTCGTCGTCGTTGAGATCAATGTTTCCGGCGGCATATAACCCCGGCGCGTCGATCACCAACCGGTTGACACGGGGTGCCTTGCCCAGAGTCATCTCCACGTCAAGCAGCCCTTCGGTAGTCGCCGCTTTTGCCCAGCCAATGGGCGCTACGCGAAGCCCCAACCCAACCAAATCCGACTGCAATGCGAACTTTGGGGGCGTGCCTTTGAGCAGATCGAGCGTTAAATTGCCTTGCCCTTCACCGCTCACGGTCCCTGGTGGCAGATCAATATTAAAGACATCAAGAGTTGCCTGATCGATTTTGACGTTGCCAGTGACTTTTCCTGGGAGCTTTTGCCCCGGTCGCCCGAGCTCCTGACGCCAGACAACATCAAGCGGTATGGCGTCCAGCGTTCCAACTCCCGCGATCTTGATCGCCTCGTCTGACGCCAAAAGCGACAACTCTTGCGCGGCGATTTCACGGTTCTTGACTAAACGGGTACTCGTTACGTCCCAGACCGTACCGGCCACGTCAAAATCTACTTCTTGGACCGGGATTTTCTTTTTCAAAGGCAGCGCCAATGTGCCTTCAACCGCAAGGGTGCCAGAGGCGATATCAACGGGAAGCCCTGCCTTATTCATCATCTCCAGGGGAGGTTGGTTCAACAAAGACAAGGCGGCAGTCACCCCCCCACTGGCCGTCAGTCGGACAATACCAGGGGGATCGGGTTTGACCGTAGTATCCGGCACAATAAAGGACGTGCCGGCAGCATCTACATATCCGCCTTTTGGTGCGGTAAGGCCGCCTTTGTCAAAGGTGATGACAAACCGATCCTTGACCAATGACGCATGTCCCGAGGCTCCCTCAACAGGTGGCATCTTCTTGGTGAAAGTGAAGTCTGCATCATTGAAATCGAAACCCAAAAACAGGTTTGGTTTTTCTCCCTGAGCAAGTCGTAAGGCTGCTGTCGCATCCTCGATCTGACCATCCCTTACATTTTCGGAAATCCAGTTCCTGGTTTTGGGCTTCATGCGCTTCGGCCAAAGTGCGAGCAAGCGCGCAGGTGCAATGGCATCCATCTCCGCATCCATCGCAATGCTCCAACCGCTCTTCCCGGCGAGCACGCTCCCTTGTGCACTCAGGACCTGCCCCTGATCGCTGAACTGCAAACGACCGATGTCCATTGCGAAAGGTGCCAGCGAAAGGCGAAAATCCATCTCTGCCGATGCGATCTCTATTGGTTCAGGATAAAGATTGTCAGGGTTTATTTTCAGATTGGTCAGCCGGAATTGGCCAACCAGATCTTCCAGCTGGCCATTTGCTACCGCTCCCAGCAAGGCTTGCCCTTCGAGCTGGCCGCTGCCCCATTTACTATCCACGCGCAGCTCATCAAACCGCAGAAGCTGTTCCTTCGGCAGATAGGAGAAGTAACTCCAGGCCCCTTCGATGGGGATCGCGCGGGCTTCAGGTGTGGGTTGGATAACACCCGCAGATATCTGGAGCGTGGCATTCAGCGGGTTGAGCGACCCGTCCTGCCCGGTGCCGCCCCGGAGCGACCCCGAAATCGGGGCTTCTACCGCGCGCAGCCATGAAAACGCAGCGCCTTGCGAGGCGATATCGCGCGCATCAAGGTTTGCAATCGTAATGCCAAATTCTGACATCTGCATGCCGAGTATGCCGGCATAACTCGCGGATAACGTGGCGACCCCCGACGTGCCCCCCAGAACCGCCAGATCTAACGCGATCTGCACGTCACCCCCCGAGCGATCAAGCCTCATGCGGCCGCCGTCGACCGTCCAGCTTCGCGCGGCCCGCAAATCGTCGTATTGTAACGTGACCCCGCGCAGATCGACATGCTGCAATTCGGCCAGTTCAGGTAGCAAAAGCCACTCGTCCATCTCATTTACCAATTGCAGTATCGATGGTGCCTGACTCCTGACCGCCCCGGCCCTTACCCCGGCCCGCAGCGAAAACGAACCATCTTCCGTTCGTTGCATCGTCACCAACACGCCGCTGACATCGAGGGATCGCAAGACCAACTTCCGATCTAGCAAAGCCCTCCCGACGAAGCCCGCCCGAACGTCGGTCACTGAAATGATTTCGTTTCCTTCAGGTGTCAGAAGCTGAAGGTTGCGGACCGAAAACCGTGGCCGCCAGTCTTCGTCCATAACCAGAACGACATCACCAAATTCGATCTGGAAATCCGGCAGGCTCTGGGTCACTTCTTCTGCTATCCGGTCGCGCAGCCAGCTCGGCGCCAACATCTCGCGGCCCTGCAGCCACAAGACGCTTCCAACCGAGCCGCTGATCAAAAGGGCAAAAATAACGCCCGTCCAGATCAGCGTCTTCTTACGTCGCCTGCGGAAATGCCTTCTAGGTGTCTCTGGAATGTCGTTATCCAAATTGACTCTTTTCTCTTAGGCTGCTGGGCGACACTTGACAGCGAAACACCAGTTCACCCCTTGGCGCTGGACTGGCATGCCCTACTATGTCACCCGAGCGCAATTGTGAAAACCCAAGAGAATGTTATGCCACAGATATCCCAGCCTGCCCCCGCTTTCACCCTGCCCAGCACCGACGGTGGCGAGGTCTCTCTTTCTGACTTCAAAGGCCGGCCTGTCGTGTTGTTTTTCTATCCGCGCGACAACACGAGCGGATGCACAAAGGAAGCGCAAGGTTTCTCCGAACTCCGCGCTGATTTCGAGGCTGCAGGTGCCGCCGTTTTCGGCATTTCCAAAGACAGTATGTCAAGCCATGAGAAATTCGTGACCAAACGCGAGCTTACCGTGCCGCTCTTATCGGACGAACACGGCTCGGCCTGCGAAGACTATGGCGTCTGGCAGGAAAAGGCGATGTACGGCAAGAAATACATGGGGATCGTCCGCAGCACATTCCTTATTGCCGCTGGTGGCACAATCGCGCGTATTTGGGAGAAGGTGAAAGTGCCCGGCCATGTGGAAGAGGTGCTGGAAGCGGTACGTGCCTTGTGAAACCTTTGGCTGAGATGGCCGATCAGGTGCTGCGCACCGCAGATGGCCGCGAGAAAACCGCCTTGTCGCGCAACTTTGCACAGATGTGGCAAACCGCCCGCGCAGAAGGGCATGAGCCTGACATCGGAAAGGCAGATCCGCCGCTGCATCCCGCACGTCCCGCACGCCCCGAACTTCTCAGCCCACGCGAAGTGCCGCATCGCAAAACCGGATCGGAGGCAGGACGCATTGCTCTGCTGCACGCGGTCGCTCATATCGAGTTGAACGCGGTGGACCTGCATTGGGATATCATTGCGAGGTTCTCGGACGTCGATATGCCCATGGGTTTTTACGACGACTGGGTTAAAGCTGCCGACGAAGAATCCAAACATTTCAATTTGATGTGCGATTGTCTTGAAGCGATGGGCAGTCACTATGGCGCCCTTCCCGCGCACGCTGGCATGTGGCGCGCTGCAGAAGACACGTTCGATGATCTGATGGGCCGCCTCGCGGTCGTGCCTATGGTTCTGGAGGCACGTGGGCTTGATGTGACGCCTGGGATGATCGAGATTTTCCGCAGAGCAAAAGCGGGTCAGGCCGTCGAGGCTCTGGAGGTCATCTATGGCGAGGAAGTGTCTCACGTCGCCTACGGTTCAAAATGGTTTCACTTCCTGTGTGGGCGCAACAATGAGGACCCAAAGATCCGCTTTCATGCGCTGGTCAGAAAATACTTCCATGGCGCTCTGAAGCCTCCGTTCAATGAGGAAAAGCGCGCGGAAGCCGGCATTCCACCCGACTTCTACTGGCCGCTGTCTCAAACGGCTTAGGCGATAACCCCCCGAAATTCGGCAGATTCTTGCCAGTTTTTGGCTTTTCAATCACAGGTGGCAGCCAAAAAGGTAAACGGTCTTGCCCCAAGCGTTTGGGCTGTCTAATCACGACATCGCAAAGCCGCACAAACGCTTTCAGGCGCGTACGGCCACGAAACAGGGTAGAGGCAAATCTGTGCGGACACGGCTGGCAATCAAAATTCACAGCTTTCTGGAACGCGTCTTTCCTGAACGCCGTGTCTTTCTGAAGTCAGATACTGATACCCGCTTTATCCGCCTGCGCCCTGAAACGCAGCTTATTGCATTTGCCGGTGGATCGCTCGTCGTCGCATGGTCGATCATCGCCACATCCATTCTACTGATGGACAGTATTGGCGCGGGCAACTTCCGGGAACAGGCCAAGCGCGATCAGACCACCTATCAGGCACGTTTGAATGACCTTGCTCGCCAACGCGATGACCGTGCAGCGGAAGCGCTGGCTGCTCAAGAACGCTTCAACGCCGCACTCGACCAGATTTCAATGATGCAGTCGGAATTGCTCAGATCCGAAACGCAGCGGTTTGAGCTGGAGACCGGCATTGAAGTGGTGCAGTCGAAACTACGTCAGGCGCTGAAATATCGCGAAGAGGCCGAGACACAGCTTGCGGCACTGAAGGAAAGCGCTGAGGGCACGGATACCCCGAATGTTTTCGACAAAGGCAATGATCCTGTACCCGTCGACTTCTTGGCCGCCGCGCTTGCCCGCACTGCTGAGGAGCGGGACAAGGTCGTAGCGGACGCACAAGAAGCGTTGGATCTCGCCGATGAGATGGCGCTTGAGATTGCCCTCATGAAAGAGAATAACGATCAGATTTTCCGTCAGCTTGAAGAGGCCATGGCCATCTCGGTTGAACCGCTCGACAAGATGTTTCGCAATGCAGGGCTGCCAACAGAACGTATCCTGGACCAGGTGCGTCGCGGGTATTCCGGGCAAGGTGGGCCACTGACGCCGATCTCCTTTTCTACGCGGGGAGAGGAAATCAGCGAAGACATGCAACGCGCCAACTGGCTGTTGGGAAAACTGGATGAGTTGAACCTCTATCGCATCGCGGCTGAAAAAGCGCCCTTCGCAATGCCGGTAAAAAACGCGTTCCGGTTCACCAGCGGCTACGGCTTCCGCCGTGACCCGAAAACTGGCGGTCGTCGGATGCACAAAGGTGTTGATTTCGCGGCCCCTGTGGGGACAGATCTTTTCGCAACCGCTGATGGCGTCGTAAGCAAGGCAGGCTGGCAATCCGGTTATGGACGCATGGTTACGATCCAGCACGACTTCGGCATCGAAACACGCTACGCGCACCTTTCAAAAATACGCGTTAAAGTTGGGCAAAAGGTCTCGCGCGGGGATCATATTGGTGATATGGGAGCATCTGGACGCGTGACCGGCGTGCACCTTCACTACGAAGTACGCGTCGGCGGCAAAGCTGTAAATCCAATGACCTATATCAAGGCTGCACAAGATGTTTTCTAAGAGCAAAATCAATGAACCGGCCGGCAAACCGGCAGAAACCGACGCACCGGCGGCAGCGACCTCCGCACCGGCGGCACCAAAGCAGACCGACTACAAGGCCTCGTCAGCCCCAAAAGCCAAACCACCGGCCTCTGTCCTGTCCGCTGATTTGCATGTGACGGGAAATATGAAGACAACCGGCGACATTCAGGTTGAAGGCACCGTCGAAGGCGACATCCGCGCGCATCTTCTGACCATTGGCGAGAGCGCCACAATCAAGGGTGAAGTTGTTGCCGATGATGTGGTGGTCAACGGACGTATTGTGGGCCGCGTTCGTGGCCTGAAAGTCCGCCTGACATCTACCGCGCGGGTCGAAGGGGATATCATCCACAAGACCATCGCGATCGAAAGCGGCGCGCATTTCGAAGGTTCTGTCCAGCGGCAAGACGACCCGCTGAACCCGGGTGCAAAAACGGCGCCAGCCTCGAAACCGAACCCGGCTTCCTGATCCGGATCTGAGCGGTCTTAACGGAAAGCGTCGCGATGCAGCGGCGCTTTTTTTTCGTGTGAGCGTCTCGCTATGGGTCGTTGCAAAACAACGACCCTCCGGACCGATGGATTTGCTTTTCCATGAAAAGATATGCCTAATGACCATGGACTGGGGATATCCACGTAGTGGACGGGATTGGGCTATGCGGCGTTTTGTGCTTTTGGTTGGCATCTTCTTGATGATGGCACTTACATCCTTGCCGGAAACGGTCATGGCGCAAACTCCGGAACCATCAGACCCGTGTGCGGCGCCAAATTATCGAACTGATGTCCGGCCTGGGCCCAAAGGACAGCGTACCGAAGTTAAACTTGGCGCTCGTGTCGTTGACCTTCTCGAAATCAATGACGTGGATCAGACCATCACACTGGATGTGGCCTTGCGCATGCAATGGCACGACCCCAGACTGGCATCGCTCGCGGGCTGCAAACTCCCGATACGTGACATCTGGTTTCCGCAGTTGATCATGAAAAACTCGGGCCGCATGTTTCACCGCTGGCCGGAAGAGGCGAGCGTGGAAGAAAATGGACATGTGTCCTACCTTCAGCGCGTCTCCGGCACATTTGCGGGTTATCAACAGCTCAAAGACTTTCCATTCGATCACCAGGTGATCTCATTGCGTCTTTACCCGTTGGATTGGACCGCCGAGAAACTCGTGCTGGTGAATGATCAAGAATTCACAGGCCTTGCTGACGAGCTCAATATTTCGGACTGGCAAATCAAAGGTGTGACAGCAGACGTCATTCAATACCATTTCGACTCCACGGATCAGGTTCACTCGGGCTACTTGCTCGAAATCTCGGCCAAGCGCCATGTCAGCTATTATATCTGGAAAGTCATGGTGCCCATCGCGTTGATTGTCGTGATGTCCTGGTGCGTGTTCTGGATAAACCCCAAGGACTTCGGAACTCAACTCGGCTTCTCTGCCAGCTCAGTGCTGACCATGATCGCCTTCATTTTTGCAACCACAAGTCTGTTACCAAAACTGGGCTACTTCACAATGCTCGACCGGTTTGTGGGCACCGCGACAATCTTTGTTTTTCTCGCCTTGTTGCAATCATTGATCACTGGCCATCTGGCGACCAAGGGCATGAATGCTTTGGCGATGCGAATTGATCTGATCAGCCGATTTGTTTTCCCCATGGTGTTTTTCGGGCTGTGCGCGATCCTCTACATTAATCTCAACTGAGCGTTTGCCATCAGGTCGGAACTCCGCAGCCCAGACGGAATCGCTACAGGTCCTGAGCAATCATCCAGGCTGAAATGGCGCGCCCGATCTCGATCCCGGAGTCTTCCTGGATGAAATGGCTTCCCTTGAACCTGACCTCTTTCTGATTTGGCCAGCTGCGACAGAATTCACGCTGTGCGCCGATCAGGATCGCGCCCGGATCGGCATCGACAAAGAGTTTTGGCGCCGCACTGGTCGACAGCCAGTCCGCATAATCCTGCACGATGCGCACGACGTCTGGCGGTTCGCCCCCAATCGGGATGGATCGCGGCCAGGTCAACGTCGGAAACCGGTCTTCCTTTTGTAAGTAAGGCCGGCGGTACTCATCCATTTCCTCTGCCGACAACGTGCGCAAAACAGAACCAGGTAAAATGCGTTCAATGAAGATGTTTTTGTTCAGGATCAGGTCTTCGCCCGCCGGGGACCTCAAGGCCTGAAAAATCGGCGTCGCGGCGGGAGAAAACTCCTCCCACCCGGCCAATGGCCGCACGATACCTTCCATATAGGCGATGCCGCGTACAGCTTTTCGATTGCGGTTGGCCCAATCAAATCCCAAGGCAGAGCCCCAGTCATGCACCACCAGCAGCACATCCTGATCCAGACCCATGCCGGACATGAACCCTGATAGATACGTTGCATGTGTGGAAAATCTATAGGTTTCGGCGTCCGCGCCCGGGAGTTTCGCACTGTCACCCATGCCAATGAGATCTGGTGCGATGCAACGGCCCAACGCAGCCAGTTCAGGCATAACATCACGCCAGAGGTAGGAGGATGTGGGGTTGCCGTGCAAAAAGACAATCGGGCGCCCCTGCCCCATTTCCACATAGGCCATCTTCTGATCGTTTACGGAGAGAAACTTCTTTTGCATCCCGGTCTCCCATGGCTCTGATCGCTAGCCTGCACCCGGAAAGCCTTTGCCGCAAATAAAAACGGCGGCCATCAAGCCGCCGTTTGTCCTTACCATGTAACGTTTGTCAGTCGATGACGGTAACTTTCTGCATGACATCCGGTTGCCCGATAACAGCGCCATTGCCGCCTTCGCCCCGCTTGATCGCGTCGAGGACATCCAGACCACTGGTCACGCGCCCGACGACGGTGTATTGCCCGTTCAGAAAGTAGCCCTCACTGAACATGATGAAGAACTGGCTGTTTGCGCTATTGGGGTCTTGAGCGCGCGCCATTCCAACCACACCGCGATCATAGGGCACATCTGAGAATTCCGCTGGCAGGTCGGGCTGGTCAGAACTGCCGGTGCCCGCCCGGCGCATGTCGCCGCCCATCTTGCCGTGTTCCACATCCCCGGTTTGCGCCATGAAGCCGTCAATCACGCGGTGGAAGACGACATTGTCATAGGCGCCGCTCTCGGCAAGCTCGGTGATGCGCGTCACATGCGCGGGTGCGACATCTTCCAGCAGGTCGATGATGATGGTGCCATTGGCTTCGCCTGCGACCTCGATCTCAATGCCTGTGGCCAAGGCGGGACCCGCCAATACCAAGGATGCAAGGACCGCCTTATACATCTGCTGCGACCTTTACAGAGATCATGCGATCAGGCTCGGCAGGTGGCTCGCCCCGTGCGATCGCATCTACATGTTCCATACCTGCAATAACCTGACCGTAAACGGTGTATTGTCCGTTCAGGAAATCATTGTCCTTGAAGTTGATGAAGAACTGGCTGTTGGCGCTGTCCGGGTTGGCCGAGCGCGCAGCACCCAGTGATCCGCGCGCGTGCGGGATCTTGGAGAATTCAGCCGGAACATTTGGCAAATCAGAGCCGCCCGTGCCTGCCATCCGCAGGTTGAAGCCATCTTCCATGTCCCCGTGTTGCACATCACCGGTTTGCGCCATGAACCCGTCGATCACACGGTGGAACGCTACGTTGTCATATTGCCCGGACCGCGCAAGTTCTTTCATCCGTTCGCAATGCTGCGGGGCGACATCTGGCAGCAACTGAATCGTAACCGCTCCCCCCTTCAGTTCCATGATGATTGTGTTCTCGGGATCTGTGATGTCTGCCATTTGGGCGCTCCTGTTGTCTTTGTCGCCGAATACCTAAGCCGTGGGCGCGCGAATGCCAAGTCGGTCGGTTGACCTTGGCGAAGATAAGCGCAACACAGACGATAAGGCGTATCTGGAATGAGGAGCTACACATGGGCTGGAAAACACTCGATGATATGGAGCTCGCGGGCAAGCGCGTGCTGGTGCGGGTCGACATCAATGTGCCCGTGGAAGATGGACAGGTCACAGATACCACGCGGATTGACCGGATCGTCCCAACGATCAATGACATTCGAGCCGCGGGAGGCACCCCGATCCTGCTGGCGCACTTTGGGCGACCCAAAGGTCAATATGTTCCCGAAATGTCGCTCCGCGTGACCTTGCCCGCGCTGGAGGCTGCATTGGGCGTCCCGGTCGAGTTTGTCGAGCGCCCAGACGTCGCGACGCTCGCCGCTCTGGAACAAGGCACGGTCGTTTTGATCGAGAACACCCGCTTTGCCGCGGGCGAAGAGGCAAATGACCCCAAAATGGCGCAGTTCCTCGCCTCCCTTGGCGACATTTTTTGCAATGATGCATTTTCAGCAGCGCACCGCGCGCATGCGTCCACAACGGGCGTGGCGGATCTTCTTCCTTCTTGTGCAGGTCGGCTGATGGAAGCTGAGCTTTCAGCACTCGAAGCTGCATTGACCTCCCCCAAACGCCCGGTTGGTGCTGTTGTGGGTGGCGCGAAGGTCTCCACCAAAATCGCGTTGCTTGAAAACCTTGTGGGGCGTCTTGATCTTCTGGTGATCGGCGGGGGCATGGCAAATACCTTTCTGGCAGCGCAGGGTGCGCAACTTGGCGCATCTCTGATGGAGGCGGACCACATAGAAACAGCCCGCACTATAATGACCTCAGCCGAGAAAGCAGGTTGCCGTATTCTGTTGCCAGTTGATGGGGCGGTGGCAAGAGAGTTCAAAGCGGGCGCGGCGCTGGAAACGCTGCCGCTCGGCGCGGATACCGTTCTCGAGGACGACCAGATGGTGCTCGATGCGGGACCGACCAGCACCGACGCCATCACAACCGCCTTTGACAGTCTCAGCACATTGATATGGAACGGGCCCCTTGGTGCCTTCGAGATCTCACCCTTTGACAAGGCCACCGTGACGGCTGCCAAACATGCTGCTGCTCTGACAAGGGCCGGAAAGCTGACGTCGGTCGCGGGAGGGGGAGATACAGTTGCCGCCCTCAATCAAGCCGGGGTCGCTGATGACTTCACCTATATTTCCACCGCAGGTGGCGCTTTTCTCGAGTGGATGGAAGGCAAAACGTTACCGGGCGTCGCTGCACTCGAAAAATAGACCGGAAATGGTTAAAAACCGCTGTTTTTAAGCTATTTTTTCCAAAAGGGGATTCACAGCTTGCTGCCGTTGTGTCATACTCCTGTTACGCCCGCAAAGAGGCGGATTGAGGCAGATGACATGAACCGCAGTTCCCGACCAGCATTCGGACCCTTTGTGTTCTTTGCGCTCGCATTGGGCCTGGCAACCTATTTCACTTTTGCCGCGGTTCAGGGTGACTTTGGCCTGTTCAGACGCGCTGAAATCAACGCCGAAGCGGATCAATTGAAAATACAGCTGTCAGAAGTACGGGAAGAAGTGGCCCGCATGGAAAGCCTGACCAAGCGGCTCTCTGACGACTATCTCGATCTTGACCTTTTGGACGAACGCGCCCGCCGCGTGCTGGGAATGATCCGCGCCGATGAAATCGTTATTCGCTAGGCGAACAGCGGGTATTTTGCGGCAAAATAGCATACCCCTCGATTGACTCTCGCAATACGCCGTCGAATCCGATAATGGATAGTTTAATGCTAAACTATCTGCCCGAATGGGCTTGGATGAAAGGAAGTGCGATCGATGGCAACGCGAAAAGCGGCAAAAAAGCCCAACGTCTCCGCCGAGGAACTCAAAGCATATTATAAAGACATGCTGTTGATCCGACGATTTGAGGAAAAAGCAGGCCAACTCTACGGAATGGGTTTGATCGGAGGCTTCTGCCACCTTTACATCGGTCAGGAAGCAGTCGTTGTCGGTCTCGAAGCTGCCGCTGAAGAGGGCGACAAGCGCATCACCTCTTATCGCGACCACGGTCACATGTTGGCCTGTGGGATGGATCCAAACGGCGTCATGGCAGAGTTGACTGGGCGCGAGGGCGGCTATTCCAAAGGTAAAGGCGGCTCCATGCACATGTTTTCGAAAGAGAAGCATTTCTATGGCGGCCACGGAATTGTTGCTGCACAGGTCCCCCTAGGGGCCGGCCTGTCATTCGCGGACAAGTATCTCGAAAATGGTCGGGTGACGTTTACCTACTTTGGCGATGGTGCGGCCAACCAAGGACAGGTTTACGAGGCCTTCAACATGGCGGCTCTCTGGAAACTGCCTTGTGTCTTCGTGATTGAAAACAACCAATACGCCATGGGCACATCGCAGCAGCGTTCAACTTCGTCGGCAGAGATTTACGAACGCGGCAAAGCATTTGGCATCCCCGGTGAAGCCGTTGACGGCATGGATGTCCTGGCCGTCAAAGCCGCAGGTGAGACAGCCGTGGCGCACTGCCGCTCTGGCAAAGGCCCCTACATCCTAGAGATTAAGACGTACCGTTATCGCGGCCACTCCATGTCCGATCCGGCCAAGTACCGGACCCGTGAAGAAGTACAGAAAATGCGCGACGAGCGCGACCCGATTGAAGCCGTACGCACTTTGTTGCTGACAGGTAAACATGCAACCGAAGACGATCTGAAAGCGATCGACAAGGAGATCAAAGCCGTCGTGAACGAAAGCGCAGAATTCGCCAAGACCTCACCTGAGCCCGCTTTGGAGGAGCTCTGGACCGACATTTACGCAACCGAAGTTCCGCAGGAGGCTTGATCGATGGCAACTGAAATTCTGATGCCCGCCCTGAGCCCGACCATGGAAGAAGGCACGCTGGCCAAATGGCTGGTCAAGGAAGGCGACACTGTCTCTTCCGGTGACATCATGGCCGAGATTGAAACCGACAAGGCGACGATGGAGTTCGAAGCTGTGGATGAAGGTGTCATTGGCAAAATTCTCGTGGCCGAAGGCACCGAAGGCGTAAAAGTGAACACAGCCATCGCCGTGCTGCTCGAAGAGGGCGAAGACGCGTCTGCCGCCGACAATCTTGGTGGTGGCACGCCCGAAGCTGCGCCAGCGGCAGCAGCCAGCGATGAGCCCGCCCAAGCAGCAGCAGCGTCTGAGGCACCCGCGGCGCCGCAGACGGATACGACGCCTGACTGGCCGGAAGGCACGACTTTGCGGCAACAAACCGTACGCGAAGCCTTGCGCGATGGTATGGCCGAAGAGATGCGCCGTGATGACACTGTTTTCCTAATGGGCGAAGAGGTCGCTGAATATCAGGGGGCCTACAAGATCAGTCAGGGCATGCTCGACGAATTCGGCGCCAAGCGCATCATTGACACGCCGATTACCGAACATGGTTTTGCGGGGATCGCGACAGGTGCTGCCTTTGGCGGCCTGCGTCCAATCGTAGAATTCATGACGTTTAACTTCGCCATGCAAGCCATTGACCACATTATCAACTCTGCCGCCAAGACGCTTTATATGTCCGGCGGCCAAATGGGTGCTCCGATGGTGTTCCGGGGTCCAAACGGCGCTGCGGCGCGCGTGGGCGCACAACACTCCCAGGACTATGCCGCATGGTATATGCAGGTGCCCGGGTTAAAGGTCGTAATGCCCTACTCTGCGTCGGACTACAAAGGGTTGATGAAAACCGCGATACGGGATCCGAATCCAGTGATCTTCCTCGAAAACGAAATCCTTTATGGCCGCACGTTTGATGTGCCGGAAATGGACGACTATACCGTCCCCTTCGGAAAAGCCCGGATCTGGCGCGAAGGCACGGATGTCACCATCGTCAGCTTTGGCATCGGAATGCAATACGCGCTTGAGGCCGCTGACAAACTCGCCGAAGACGGGATCAGCGCTGAGGTCCTTGATCTGCGTACCTTGCGTCCTATGGACACCGGCAGCATCATCAAATCCGTGATGAAGACCAATCGTTGTGTGACCGTGGAAGAAGGATGGCCGCAAGGGTCTGTCGGCAATTACATCAGTTCGGTGATCATGCAGGAAGCCTTCGACTATCTCGATGCGCCTGTCATCAACTGCACCGGCAAGGACGTTCCGATGCCCTATGCCGCCAACCTCGAAAAACACGCGCTGGTGACCACAAATGAGGTCATCGAAGCCGTCAAAAAAGTCACGTATAAGTAAGGAGCGCGCACCATGCCTACCGAAATTCTGATGCCCGCCCTCAGCCCCACGATGGAAGAAGGCACGCTGGCCAAATGGCTGGTCAAGGAAGGCGATACTGTTTCTTCCGGTGACATCATGGCCGAGATTGAAACCGACAAGGCGACGATGGAATTTGAAGCCGTGGACGAAGGTACCATTGGCAAAATTCTAATCGAAGAAGGCAGCGAAGGCGTGAAGGTCAATACGCCCATCGCCATCTTGTTGGAAGAAGGCGAAAGCGCCGATGACATTTCCGATGCAGCGCCAGCGGCCGCTGCACCGTCCCCTTCCGATGCAGCACCCTCTGAGCCCGCGAAAGCCGCTCCTGCGGCCGCTGCGCCGGCACCCGCAGCTCCCCAGGCGGCAGACGGTTCACGCGTTTTTGCGTCACCATTGGCGCGGCGCATTGCGGCGGACAAGGGTCTCGACCTGACATCGATCAAAGGAAGTGGTCCGCACGGTCGCATCGTAAAAGCAGACGTGGAAGGCGCCAGCGCTGCACCCAAAGCGGCGGCCTCCTCGGCTGCTACACCTGCTGCAGCATCTGCCCCGGCCCTTGCGGCTGGACCCGCAGCTGATGCCGTTATGGCGATGTACGATGGGCGCGAGTATGAGGAAATCAGCCTCAATGGCATGCGCAAGACGATTGCCGCCCGGCTTACCGAAGCAAAGCAATCCATTCCGCACTTCTATCTGCGACGCGATATCGAACTAGATGCTCTGCTTGCCTTCCGGGGTCAGTTGAACAAACAACTCGAAGCGCGCGGCGTGAAGCTCTCGGTCAATGACTTTATCATCAAGGCCTGCGCTTTGGCACTGCAGACTGTGCCTGACGCAAATGCAGTCTGGGCCGGGGACCGTATGCTCAAACTGAAACCATCAGATGTTGCCGTCGCGGTTGCAATTGAGGGTGGGCTGTTCACACCTGTACTGAAAGACGCCGAGATGAAGTCTCTCTCGGCCCTGTCGGCTGAAATGAAGGATTTGGCCGGTCGCGCCCGAGACCGCAAACTTGCACCCCATGAGTATCAGGGCGGCAGTTTTGCGATCTCGAACCTTGGCATGTTTGGAATTGATAACTTTGATGCGGTTATCAACCCACCACACGGTGCGATCCTTGCGGTTGGCTCAGGCGTCAAGAAGCCAATTGTCGGCAAAGATGGTGAATTGGCGGTTGCGACAGTGATGTCTGTGACACTGTCGGTCGATCACCGGGTGATCGATGGAGCACTTGGTGCACAGCTGCTGACCGCAATTAAGGACAATCTTGAAAATCCGATGACGATGCTGGCCTAACGCCTGACATCACCAAACGACAACGAAAAAACAAAGAGCCGGAAGCAACTGCTTCCGGCTCTTTTCAATCAGTTCACCGCGTTTCAGCTATCGTGCGGTCCAAGCATGTGGTTCATGGAGACTGCAGGTTGATCACAACCCGCCTCGCCAACGATCCGGGCGGGAATACCCGCCACCGTTTTGCAAGCCGGAACCTCTTCCAGCACCACCGAACCGGCAGCGATGCGGCTGCAGTTGCCGACCTTGATGTTGCCAAGAACCTTTGCCCCTGCGCCAATCAAAACCCCATCGCCGATCTTGGGATGGCGGTCCTCTTCTTCTTTGCCGGTACCGCCCAAGGTCACCGAGTGCAGCATCGAGACGTTATCGCCAACCACTGCCGTCTCTCCGATTACAATCGAATGGGCATGGTCAATCATGATACCTTTGCCAATCCGCGCAGCCGGGTGGATATCCACCCCAAAGATTTCCGAGACACGCATCTGGACGAAATACGCTAGATCCCGCTGTCCCTTTTGCCACAAGTGGTGGCCAACCCGGTAAGCTTGAATCGCTTGGTATCCTTTGAAGAACAGGATCGGTTGCAGCAGGCGATGGCAAGCAGGGTCTCGTTCGTAGATGGCCACAAGATCGGCACGCGCCGCCTGAACCAGCGACGGGTCAGAGGCGTAGGCTTCCTCCACCATCTCACGCACCACAACCATCGACATCTCATTTGAGGCTAATTTCGCCGCAATGCGGTAAGAGAGCGCTTTCTCGATGCTCTTGTGGTGCAGGATGCACGCGTGAAGAAACCCACCCATAAGCGGTTCGTCAGATGCGGCATGCCGGGCCTCCGCATTGATCTGGTCCCAAACCGGATCAACGGCAGAAATATTTGGTTTTGGTGTCGCCATCACATTCATCCTTTCGGTCTTTACAGTAGTCATTTGCGAACCAAACGCCAAATGCAAAGCTGTGATGAGACTTATTCCGAACCCGAATGAATTGGAAGCCCGTCAGATTTACCCTTAATTGTTTACCGTTAGGGCAACCGACAGCCCTGCCCCATAGGTCGCGGAGATCTGCGCAACAGAGATATCAAAGCTCCCCGATACGCCATCTGCCGCCTGTTCGGACAGCGTATAAACCCAGGCTGGTTCCTCCACAATGACTTCTCGCAGCACCTCATCGGCCTGCGAAATGCGTATCATGTAGCTTTCGCTTTCTTCACCCAAGGGCACTTCCGGCGTATCCCATGTGTCGCCGTCAATCCGTGTTCGGCGGATCCAGTTGAACTTGTGGCCACCAGACTGGGTGTTGTCCGCTGTCAGGTGAGCGGGCGCGTAAGGCCGGAGACCATTTCCCGCAAACACCTGCGTCTCGTCGATATAAGAGGGGTCATCAATCGGGCGACGTGCTGGTCCAATACGGTAATTCATCGAGATACCACGGAGATTCCGCGACAAACCGATTTGTTCCGGTAGTCCATTCAACAAGACGAACCACGACCCTGTTGGCCAGGAATCTGGTATCAGTCCGTCGCTGCCAAGTTGCCCTCGCAAGCGGTGGGTCAGATCGTACGTATCGATGTCCACAAGCTCGGCGTTTCCAAACTGGAAAACCTCCCAATTGCCCGCGGTGCCGTCCCCAATTGCGGCAAGGTTTGCGCCAGCAATCAAGGCTGAGTCATCAACGCTGGTGAGGTTGCCGCTGAGCAATTTGACCCGAAGGCCTTTGCCCTCATCAAAACGGCCCGGAGCCGCTGAGATCATAGCGCTTTCCGTGACGCCAACGACAGATTGAGCCGAAAGGACGTTGAGGAGCTGATAATCGCTTTCGCCCGGTGATTGGTAGACCGCAACTGATCCGGGCCATGGGTCCGCCGTCGCGGCGATATATGGTGCATGGGGGATTTCGTCGCCACTGATCAGGGGTAAATCCATGAACAACGGGAACACCGGAGCGGGCGGCACAAATGCTTTCGGGCTTTCAACTTCATCCGGCATATCGGAGGCGACATAGACCTCAGGATCGATGCGAACAGCTTCGGCCACTTGCAAGGCTCCCTGTTCCACTCGGTCGATCCGGTAAAGCGCTGGACCTTCTTGCTGCTCTGCTGCCAGTGAAACCACATCGCCAGCCCCCAAGGACAAAAGAGACGGCGGCAAGGCAAACCGGATGACATCCCGTGCGACCCGCGCCTCTGTGAGCCAGCGTTCAACAACCTGACGGCCTTCGACGCGGGTCAAAGCAATCGGAATCTCGGATGTTGCAACAGAGTGAGTTTTTTCATCTGCCAATACCGCCTCTTCTGCCAATGCATCAAATGAGGCATCTGCCTGAAGGAACCGCAATCGAACCCGCCCGGAAACTTCGGCATCTGCCTTCCGCATCTGTTCGACAGTCGCGTCGAGGTCCGTTGAAAGCGCAAGCTGCTCCCGATCCAGTGATACGGACCCCCGGCGATCCCGCATCTTGAACGTAAGAACGCCATCGCGTTCGACCGCATCAAAAGAATAACGCAGCATCAGGGGCTGAAGAGAGGCACGCGCCTCTGAAACGTCATTTATGACGTAGCCACGTACAACACCGTAGAGTTGCGATGTATCAAAGTCCGTCAATCCGGCTTTCAGACATATTTCTGCAACGACTGACGACAACGCACGTGCAGATGTACGTCCATTGACCCAATGTCCCCGGCTATAATTCTCCGAGTCGCTCCACAACGACAGATTGTTCGGAAAGTAGGGATAAGGCCGCGCGTCCCATGCCCACACGAAAGCACGGTTCATGTCCACCATTGGCGCGCCATAGCTGGCCGATACCGGGTTGTTGGCTTCATCCGCCCAGAATGACACCATCGCCTTGAGGTATTGGGCCTGTATCAAGTCGTCTCGCGCACCGTTTGAATATTGTGGCAAACTGCTTTCAGATGACTTTGAGTCGATGAACTTGTTGGGCTGGTTGGTGCCCTTGTCGATTGCGGCACAGCCCATTTCATCGACCCAGGCTGCGTCAAACTGCGGGCCGCGCAATCCTTCGGGATCAAACGCCGAATGCACCGTAGCGATCGCGCCGTTGGGCCAGACCAGACGTTTGCGACCCGCCTCCCAAACCGGACGTCGATCCTCGGGTGAACAGGCCAGAATGCCACTGTCACCAAAGATCATTACCTCACGCACCTGGTCAATGGTCTCCCCAACCAAGGCGACACGTCGTGCGCGCCCCTCATCTAATGGCTTTGCTCCTTCGACCTGCGCACGGACCCATTCCGCGCCTGCACGGGTCTTGCCAGCGCCGCGCCCCCCCATGATCACCCAGGTTCGCCAGTCGCCCTCCGGCGGCAACTGATGATCAAGCGCCCAGAACTCGAACAGAAAAGGGAGAGCCAGAAGCTCTCCCTCCGTCAGGTTGTCAAGAAACTCATCCTGCACGTGTCGTGCCGCGGAGGCGATCCAGCTTGCACCCGATCTCAATCCGGGCCCGCTCAAGATCGAGGGCATAGCCCCCTTTTGCGATTCCGGCTGTTTTGCTACGACATTCGACAAGACGATTCTCCACTTCCTGGCAGGTCTTCAAAAGCGCCGTTGCCGATGACACCGTTCTTTTGTCCTGCGTCTGTTCAAGATCTTCGCCCGACCGGACCTTTTCTTTCAGGCCTTCCAGTTCCTGGCGTAAATCCTTGATCGTTCCGATGACCGAATTCAAAAGATTTTCGGTCTCGGACTCTACGTGCTCTGGGGTTAGTAAAGTCATTCAGGTTTTACCTCTCATGCGCGTAGTCTCCGCACGAGAGAAACGAAAAAGCGACCCGTCGGGTCATACCCGGGGTCGCTCGCCCACTTCTTCTAGCATGTCACAATCTATACGTGTAACCGTTCGCAAAGTCAAGCAAAATCAGATTGTTAACCTTTACCCACCGTACGGTGCTTGTTAACCATTCGCGATTACCCCAACCTGAAAGCACAGGTAGGCAATGAAAGCTATTGCGCCAAGATTGCGGGTCAATTGTTGGTGGATTGGTTGGCGCGCTCCGCCTCAATCCGGCGCCAAGCGGCCACATTGCGGTTATGTTCAGCCAGCGTTTCGGCAAAAGCATGACCACCTGTGCCATCAGCCACAAAGAAGATGTAGGGTGTCTCGAGCGGTTGGGCTGCTGCTTCAAGACTGGCAAGCCCCGGATTCGCAATGGGTGTAGGTGGAAGCCCTTCGATGACATAGGTGTTCCAAGGGGTCGCTGCGCGCAATTCACTTTGCCTCAGACCACGTCCCAAGACGCCGCGTCCCTCCGTCACGCCGTAGATTACCGTTGGATCCGTTTGCAGACGCATCCCTCTGTTCAGGCGGTTTACGAAAACACTGGCAACCTGCCCTCGTTCCTCGGCCACGCCAGTTTCTTTCTCTATGATGGAGGCGAGGATCAAGAGCTCCTCTGGCGTCTCGATAGGTAAGCCTTCGGCACGGGTTTCCCAAACCTGTGCGACCCGCTCTTCCTGAGCCGTGCGCATACGGGCAAGCACATCTTCCCGCGTATCGCCTGGACGTACCTCATAACTATCGGGTGCCAAAGCGCCCTCCGGCGGCAATTCAGCGACTGTTCCCTCCAGAATATCCATGGCCTTCAAACCTTCAACGATCTGCCAGGAAGTAACCCCCTCGGCGAGCGCCACCCGAAACCGAGTGCCAGCAGACGCTTTGCGGTCCACGTAAATTTCGGGAGCATCCTCTTCAGCAGGATTGAAGTTGGCCTTTTCCACGAACTGATTGGTCGATGGTTCCAATTCGCGAAGCTGCACGCCGATCCGGTTCACGCCAATTCTGTAAACGACCTCAGTTCCGCAGGTGCTCGCGCCACCACGGGTGATCGTATCAACGATCTGCGACATCGAGGCCGCTTCAGGTACGAGATAACTACCTGCTTTCAACTGGCTGGCCTTCTCGGCGTAATCTGCTCCCATACGGAAAATCGCACCGGAACGGATCGCGCCGTCCTCTTCCAGACGTTCGCTGACACGCCGCATGTTCGATCCGCTTGGGACTTCGACACAATAGGCGGCGCTTAGCGGACCCGCGCCATCATACTGGCCTTTCCCCCATAAGATCACCCCGCCCCCCATGAACAGCAGTACGATCAAAAGGGTCACCGCATTGGATGCGATATGTCGCCACATCAGCCGGGCTTCCCAAAGACGACACTCGCGTTGGTGCCGCCGAAGCCAAAGGAATTACTCAAGGCCACATTGATCTCGCGCGGACGTTTGGCATTTGGCGCAAGATCAATTGCTGTCTCTACCGCCGGAGTGTCGAGGTTAATCGTAGGCGGAGCGACCTGATCGCGGATCGCAAGGATCGAGAAAATCGCCTCGATCGCACCGGCAGCACCCAACAGATGCCCCGTTGCGGACTTTGTGGATGACATGGTGACATTGCTTGCATGGTCGCCCATCAACCGTTCAACGGCGCCTAATTCAATGGTATCGGCCATTGTAGACGTCCCATGCGCATTGATGTAATCCACATCTTTGGGCTCCAATCCAGCGTTTCGCAGCGCGTTCCGCATGGAGCGCTCGCCGCCCTCGCCATCCTCCGACGGTGCGGTGATATGATAGGCATCGCCCGACAAGCCATACCCCAAAACCTCTGCATAGATTTTGGCACCGCGTGCCTTGGCGTGTTCGTATTCCTCCAACACGACGATGCCTGCGCCCTCTCCCATTACAAACCCATCGCGATCTGCATCATAGGGGCGGCTGGCTTTTTGCGGGTCATCGCCACGCTTGGTGCTCAGAGCTTTGCAAGCGTTAAACCCGGCAATCCCAATCTCGCAGATGGCCGCTTCAGCGCCGCCCGCAATCATGACATCCGCATCACCATGCTGGATTAACCGGCTGGCATCCCCAATTGCATGCGCGCCCGTCGAGCAAGCCGTTACAACCGAATGGTTTGGCCCTTTGAACCCATATTTGATGCTGACTTGACCCGATATGAGGTTGATCAACGCGCCCGGTACAAAGAAGGGCGAGACCCGGCGCGGTCCTTTTTCAGCCATCATAACCGCCGTGTTGGCAATTGAGTTCAACCCGCCGATGCCAGAGCCAATCAGAACACCTGTTCGCTCAAGGCTTTCGGTGTCTTCCGGCATCCATCCAGCGTCTTTAACAGCCTGTTCAGCGGCTGCCAAACCAAAGAGAATGAAAGTGTCGACCTTGCGCTGTTCCTTCGGCGCAAGATACGCATCCGCATTGAACGTCCCGCCAGACCCATCGCCCAAAGGCACTTCACAAGCATACTGCGTGACCAGTTTGCTCGCGTCAAAGCCCGTGATCGGACCCGCACCGGACTGGCCGTCCAGAATGCGGGACCAGCTTGCCTCTACCCCATCCGCCAAAGGCGTAACCAGACCAAGGCCTGTGACAACTACTCTGCGCATCGTAATGCCCCCTTCAATTTCTGCCCTCACTTACCTTGAGCCCGCGTTTCTGTGCAAGGGCTCTTGAATCGCCCCGCGTTATTGCGGCGGTCCATTGCGTTCAAAGAGCTTTACCGCACCGTCGCCCACTTCATCGTCCCGCATGTGGCGATATCCCATTTGCTCGGCAATAAGGAGGGAGCGAGTATTTTGTGGATCAATCATGCACACCAGCCGTCCGGTGACCACACGGTCAAACCAATCGTGCGCAGCCTTCACCGCTTCCATGCCATAGCCTTGACCATGTGCATCCGGCGCTAACACCCAACCGGCTTCCGGAAAATCATCAAACTCTGGACCGAGGCCGCGTTTTGCGAAAAAGAAACCGACCTGCCCGGACATATCTGGGGCGCGGTGGCGATTGATCGCCCATTGCCCGAAACCTGTGATTTGCCAATGGCCGGCCTGACGTAGAAATGCATCCCACGCCTTACTACGAGACCACGGCGCGGTATCAATGTACCGTACAACTTCGGGCATCGCCCAAATCTCGGCAAATCGGTTGAAGTCTTCTGCCCGCATGCCCCGCAATGTGAGCCGATGCGTATTGATCGTCGGTATGCTACGCGACATGTACTGCTGCCTCTCATCGCGAAATCGGAGCTTTGCGCCCTCTGGGCAAAGCATGGCGCAGAATCTATGTGCGATTCAACCCTTTAGCGAATGCGGAAAAGAAAAAGGCACCTCTCCGCTAGGAAAAGGTGCCAATCTTTTAGTCGACAACACCGGTCAACCCGGCTGTCGGTCAGGATGCTTCGTTGATGAACTTCACCGCATCGCCAAACGTCTGGATGGTTTCAGCCGCATCGTCAGGAATCTCGATGCCGAATTCTTCTTCGAAGGCCATTACCAATTCCACGGTGTCAAGGCTGTCAGCGCCAAGGTCATCAATAAAGGATGCACTCTCGACCACCTTGTCTTCTTCGACACCAAGGTGCTCAACAACGATTTTCTTCACGCGATCTGCGATGTCGCTCATATTAGTCCCTCATTCGTTCGGGCCACATAGGCCCCTTTTCGGTTGTCTGCAGCCCGAATCTCAGCGGGAGCAAACCTCTGCCCCTTAGGGCGGCTCGAAACCTGATCCCGCCCAAAAGAAGGGGTAGAAACAGGTGGTTTCGGCAAAGCTCATACTTCTACCGAGTCAAAAACTGCGCCCCCTTTAACACAAGCTGTCCCAATGGCAAACGCATTGTGATCTGTGCTCAAACGGATGCGCTTGGCTGCTACAACATGGCCATACCGCCATTCACATGCAAGGTCGTGCCGGTAACATAAGCGGCTTCCGGACTGGAAAGATAGAGGACGCCGGACGCAATTTCACCCGCCGATCCCATACGCCCCGCCGGGATTTGTCCCATGATGGCAGCTTTTTGATCGTCCGTCAGTTTGTCGGTCATGGCCGTTTCAATAAAGCCCGGCGCAACCGCGTTTACGGTGATGCCACGACTGGCGACTTCATATGCCAGACTTTTCGACATGCCGACCATACCGGCCTTTGACGCCGCATAGTTCGCCTGACCGGGGTTGCCTGTCGCACTGACAACGCTTGAGATATTCACGATGCGACCCCAACGCGCTTTCATCATGCCGCGCATGACACCTTTGCAGAGCTTGAACGTTGCCGTCAGGTTGACGTCCAGAACCGACTGCCATTCATCATCCGACATTCGCATGAAAAGGTTATCCCGGGTGATCCCAGCGTTATTGACCAGAATATCGACGGAGCCCATCGCCTCAGCAGCCTGTTTTGGCAAGGCATCAACCGCCGCCATATCGCTCAGGTCGCAAGGCAGGACGTGTGCACTTTCTCCCAACTCACCGGCTAACGCTTGCAGCGGATCAACCCGGGTCCCCGATAGACCGACGGTGGCCCCTGCGCCATGCAGGACACGGGCGATCTCGGCACCGATCCCGCCAGAAGCACCAGTAACCAGCGCGTTTTTACCTGTCAGATCAAACATCTGCTCTCCTCCCTTCAGGCCTCCAAGGCCGCTTTGATATCTTCTGGTGTCCCGATGTTTCGGGTCGCGGCTTCTTTTGCGATGCGCCGGATCATACCCGACAGTGCTTTGCCCGCTCCGACCTCCCAAAACTCGGTGACGCCGTGCCCCACCATCCACTCGACTGACGTTTTCCAACGTACTTGCCCGGTGACCTGACGGATCAGCAGCTGCTTGATCTCCGCAGGGTCACTCACCGCTTCCGCCGCTACATTGAGCACAATGGGAACGATCGGGGCCCGAACCTCAACAGTTTCAAGCACCTCAGCCATGCGGTCTGCTGCGGGCGCCATAAGCGCACAGTGAAACGGTGCGGACACCGGCAAAAGCAACGCACGTTTCGCGCCGGCCTCCTTGGCAAGCACCGTTGCGCGCTCAACCGCTTCCTTGTCTCCTGATACCACGTTCTGGGAGGGATCGTTCGCATTTGCTACCTGGCACACCTGATCCCCTGCTGCCTTGGCGGCAATCTCAGTCATTGTGTCAAAGTCCAGCCCAAGCACCGCAGCCATGGCCCCCTGACCAACCGGTACGGCCTGCTGCATGGCAAGCCCACGGGTGCGCAAAAGCTGCGCCGCATCGGCCACCGAAAAAGTACCAGCCGCTGCCAGTGCCGAATATTCGCCAAGACTGTGGCCCGCCACAAAAGACGCGTCACTGACTGAGACGCCTTCGGCCTCCAGCGCCCGGATGGCAGCCATAGACGTTGCCATCAACGCGGGTTGTGCATTTTCTGTCAGGGTCAGTGTCTCGATATCCCCTTCCCAGATTAATGCGCTGAACTTCTCATCCAATGCATCATCAACTTCTTCGAAGACGGAACGCGCGGAAGGGTACGCATCCGCCAGCGCCCGCCCCATGCCGATCGTTTGGGCACCTTGCCCGGGAAAAACGAAAGCTTTGCTCATATTAATTGCCTTTTATCGCGATGGTTCCTACCCGATTAGCCTGCCCTTGCCGTGAGGGCAACGTCTCGCTACCCGCGAAGCTGAATCTGGAACAGGCCACCGTATGGTACGGCGCGCACCAATTGTGCGCACGGGCGGATTGTCGTCGCGACAACACATAGTAATCTAACTCAAACGATGCCCTAGCGGAGATTCTTGATGCCTCTGGCCAATTCCACTTTGTATTACGGCGCGATTGCCAAGGTTTTTCATTGGCTGACCGCGTTGTTGGTCCTGACACTCATCCCGCTGGGCATCTATGCAAACTGGCTACCCTATGAGACCTCTGAACAGTTGTCTCAAAAGGCGTGGCTTTTCTCATTGCATAAGACGTTAGGCGTCACCGTGTTCTTCGTGGCGCTTGGCCGCATCGCCTGGGCCATCAGCCAACCGAAACCTGCACACTTACATCCCGACCGAAAGCTGGAAACCTTGGCAGCAGCGACGGTGCACTGGCTGTTGTATGGATCCCTGATTGTTGTGCCGCTTTCGGGCTGGATACATCACGCCGCAACCTCAGGCTTTGCCCCAATCTGGTGGCCATTGGGGCAGGATTTGCCGCTCGTGCCAAAATCCGAAACCCTCGCGGGCATTACGGCGGGGCTTCACATCGTGTTCGAGCGGGTCCTGGCATTGTCGATCTTTCTGCATTTGGCCGGCGCGTTGAAACACCATTTTGTGGACCGTGACGCTACGCTAAGGCGGATGCTGCCGGACATGCCGGACATTGCGCCCCCAACCCCGGCAAAGAAATCGGCGGCACCTGCAGTGGTTGCCCTCGGCGTCTGGGCCGCAGCGCTTGCGACAGGGTCCGCGTTAGGGCTTTACGCCAAACACGACGGCAGCGTTCAGGCGGCAGCACTTGAAGCGGTACAATCCGATTGGGTCGTCGAGGAAGGCATGATTGAGATCACCGTGACACAGCTTGGCGCACCGGTGACAGGTCAGTTCGCGGATTGGACCGCCAGTATCAGCTTTGACGAAAGTGTCACCGAAGGCGCGGCGGGCAGCGTCGACGTGACCATTGCAATCGGATCTCTCACTCTGGGGTCTGTCACAGGACAAGCCTTGGGTGCCGATTTCTTCAATGCAGAAAACTTCCCGACAGCTACCTACACCGGCACCTTACTGCGCAATGCGGACGGTTATGTCGCCGAAGGAACCCTGACCATCAAGGATCAGTCGATGCCGGTATCCTTCCCGTTCGATCTGGAGATCAACGACAATCTGGCAACGGTCAATGCCTCAACGGCTGTTGATCGGCGCGATTACGCAATCGGCGCTCAAAGTCAGCCAGACGAAAGCAATGTCCGGTTCGGGGTGGACATCGCGATCATGCTCACGGCGCGCGAAACGACCGATGATGGGGCCATCCTGGGCAACTAAACGCAAAAAGGCCGCGCAGTAGACGCGGCCTTCAAGCAAATGGGTCAACCAGATTATTCGGCTTTCATCGCTTCAATCGAGATGCGGACCTCAACTTCGTCGCTCACCGCCGGTGCAGCAAAGCCAAGACCAAAGTCTGAGCGCAACAGCGTGGTTGTCGCATCAAAACCGGCCCAATCCTTGTTTGCCATCGGATGCGTGCCCGTCTTGTTAAGCACCGCATCCAGTACAACAGACTTTGTTGTATCGTTCATCGTCAGATCGCCAGTGATCTTGGCTGTGTTGTCGCCGGTGACTTCGATTGCGGTGGAGGTAAAGCTGATCATGTCTTCTTCGGTCGCGCCAAAGAAATCGTCTGACATGAAGTGGCCCGTACGCTTTTCCCAACCCGTGAACATGCTCATGGTCGGCATGGATACCGTAACGGAGGAATTCGCAGGATCTTCCTGATCGAACGTGATTTCCCCTTCGAAACCAGAGAACATGCCAAAGGTCGTGGAAAATCCGAGGTGGTTGTAGCTAAAGAGAACCTGGCTGTGGCTGGCGTCCAGCACGTATTTGTCTGCGGCGGCGGCAAAGCTTGCTGCTGTCGTCAAGGCGGTCGCAAGAAGAATGGATTTCATGGAAGGTACCTCCGAGGTTGTTTACCAACAACAACATGGGGGCAATTTGGGCGTAGGCAAATGCAGATCACGAACAGGTTATGCGCGCAGTTGAACACTGCGCGCTTCAAACGACGTTCGAGGTGCGTAATTATCTAAAGTTTACCTGCCACCCGCAGGGCCGTCACGAGGCTTCGATGTGACACACGGTCAGTTGCCGCTACTTCGGCGATCAAGGTGCTGTTCTTGCCCCAAAGCTGCACATGTGTGCCCGAGTTTTCTACGAGCGTCAGGTCCTTGAATGCGCAGCGGTCCAGCACATACCGATCCTTGCCACGTGTTCGCACCAGCCGAATTTCATGTCGGATCGTATCAATTTCTACTTTTGGCGGCGTCGGTCGCACAAAACCCTGCAAACAAGCTAATCCGGCCATGCCTGCGATGGCGGAAGCACCGAGTTTCATCAACATGACGTCCTGCGCCCAACTCGCACCGGGCGCGAGCCACAGACCCAATGCAGTCAGAAGGAGTGCCACCCCAATAACGCCCTGCAATCCGCGCAGAAGCATTCGGCTCCCATCCAATGTACGTGCAGGTTGCGGTCCGATTGATGCAAAGGTTGCTGGGTCTGCGGCACTCGACATATCCAAAGTTCCTCATTTCTTAGTTAAGAAAGAGCTAACGCACGAAAAAAGACCGAAATAAGACGCGTTTCTGGCGCTGCCGGGACCATTTCGCGGAAAAAACAGTCAACACGCAGGGCAGAACACCGGGAAGTCTTGCGCCACGCATCAAAGCGTGTATACGCAGCACTTCCTTTTGCATGTTTTATGAACCGCGCAGTCTCTCGTGGTGGGGCCGCAAAAGGGAAACCGCCCTGCCTTTGAAATGCGCCTTGATATAAATGAGGAAATCACATGCCTTTGTATGAGCATGTTATGATCGCACGTCAGGACCTGTCGAACACGCAGGCCGAAGGGCTGATCGAACACTTTGGTACCGTATTGTCCGACAACGGTGGCGCACTCGTGGATCACGAGTATTGGGGCGTCAAAACGATGGCCTACAAGATCAACAAAAACCGCAAGGGCCATTATGCCTTCCTGCGTTCGGATGCTCCGGCACCGGCCGTTCAGGAAATGGAACGCCTGATGCGTTTGCATGATGACGTGATGCGCGTATTGACCATCAAGGTCGACGAGCACGCCGAACTGCCTTCAGTTCAGATGCAAAAGCGCGAAGAACGTGGCGACCGCCGCGAACGTCGCTGATCAGCTTTAGGAAAAGGACATAACTCATGGCCACTAAACCATTTTTCCGCCGTCGCAAGGTATGCCCCTTCTCCGGTGATAACGCGCCGAAGATTGACTATAAAGACACGCGTCTGCTGCAGCGCTACATCTCAGAGCGCGGCAAGATTGTACCGTCCCGTATCACCGCAGTCTCCGCCAAGAAGCAACGCGAACTGGCTCGTGCCATCAAACGCGCCCGTTTCCTGGCCCTTCTGCCCTACGCTGTGAAGTAAGGAGAGCATCATGCAAGTTATTCTTCTTGAACGGGTCGCAAAGCTTGGCCAGATGGGCGAAGTCGTCGACGTAAAGCCTGGCTACGCACGCAACTTCCTGTTGCCACAAGGCAAGGCACTGTCGGCATCCAAGGCCAACATCGAAGCCTTTGAGCAGCAAAAGGCGCAGCTTGAAGCACGCAACCTTGAGACCAAGAAAGAGGCCGAAGCACTGGCGGCAAAGCTCGATGGACAGCAGTTCATCGTGATTCGCTCCGCCTCCGACTCCGGCGCGCTCTATGGCTCTGTCACAACCCGTGATGCAGCTGACGCCGCGACCGAAGCTGGTTTCTCGGTTGATCGCAAACAGGTTGTTCTGGCACCGATCAAAGAGCTCGGCCTGCACGAAGCGCAGATCGTTCTTCACCCTGAAGTAGACGCAACCATTGCTCTGAACGTTGCACGTTCCGCCGAAGAGGCTGAACTTCAAGCGTCCGGCAAATCCATCCAGGAATTGGCTGCCGAAGAAGAAGCGGCTGCTGAATTCGAGATTGCGGAACTCTTCGATGACATCGGTTCCGCTGCCTCTGAAGACGAAGACCTCGCGGAAGCAGTCGCACCTGCGACAGAAGAGCCCGCTGAGGACGACGCGTCAAAAGCCTGACGCATCCCAAAACACATTGGAAAAAGGCCGGGTCAACACCCGGCCTTTTTTGTGTCGGCGCATATTGCCGCAAGTCCTTGTCCCGCCTGTTGCACACCACACATCTCAACCTGAACACAGGAGGATTGTGATGTCTGATACTATATCTATCGAAGATCCGGACGCGTTGATCCATCATACCCCACCGAAGGATTTCCGGGACCGGTTTGCCCTTCGGTTGGTAAAATTCATGCGAATCTTCGCGGACAAATTTTTCGCCAAACGCTATGGCCATAGGGCCGTTGTATTGGAAACCGTGGCGGCGGTGCCCGGCATGGTCGGGGGCATGTTGCAACATCTCAAGGCCTTGCGCACGATCAGGGATGATGAGGGCTGGGTGCGCGAGTTATTGGATGAGGCAGAAAACGAGCGCATGCATTTGATGACCTTCATCAAAGTGGCCGAACCAAGCCGGATGGAACGCTACCTCATACTTCTGGGGCAAGGGGTGTTCTTCAACCTGTATTTCTTGCTGTACTTGTTTACGCCGCGCATTGCCCACCGCGTCGTCGGCTACCTCGAAGAGGAAGCCGTGATCAGCTACACGCAGTATCTGTCGGAAGTCGATTCCGGGCGGGTGGAGAACATCCCTGCCCCGCAGATCGCAATTGATTATTGGAAACTGCCGCAAGATGCGCGCCTGCGGGACGTCATCATTGTCGTACGCGCGGATGAAGCCGGGCACCGCGACAGAAATCACGAGATGGCGGACGAGCTTGCCGCGTAATGCAAAAAAACCGGGCCTCGCTGAAGGCCCGGTTTCACTACATCATGCTCACTGTGATCAATCGTCAGTTGTCATCGCGCGCCAGATCATGGCACCAAGGGCTGCCCCGACCAGTGGCGCAATCCAAAACACCCATAATTGCGCCATCGCCGGACCATCGGCAAACAATGCAACACCGGTGGATCGCGCTGGATTCACAGACGTGTTGGAAACCGGGATAGAGATCAGATGGATCAAGGTGAGCCCCAACCCGATTGCAATTGGCGCGAATCCCGCCGGCGCGCCCGATGACGTCGCCCCCAGAATGATGATCAGGAAAAACGCGGTTAGAACGATCTCGGCGATCAATACAGAAACCAGCCCGTAACCTTGAGGCGATGCCTCGCCATAGCCATTGGAAGCAAAGCCGCCGACCCCTTCAAAGCCTGCCGCTCCAGACACCACCAGGTACAATACCAAGGCGGCAACTACGGCGCCCACGACCTGAGCCGCCCAATATGGCAACAGGTCCTTTGCATCAAACCGTCCTCCAAGCATCAATCCCAGCGATACAGCCGGATTGAAGTGACCGCCCGAGATGTGTCCGACCGTATAGGCCATGGTCAGAACAGTCAGACCAAATGCCAGGCTGACACCCAGCCAACCGATCCCGACATCGGCAACGCCCGCTGCGAGCACCGCACTACCACAACCACCAAATACCAGCCAAAACGTTCCGAAGAACTCGGCCATCAGTTTCTTTGTCATTGTTTTTTCCGTTTTAAAGTTTGTCCCTGCTCAAGATCGTAACGCAAAATCACCGCGATACGAGGGGGAAAAACAAAAACCGGGCCTCCATGGGAGACCCGGTTCGATAACGTGTCAGCCGGTTTTGCTGCGCTATTCTTCTTCAAGCGCCTCAACGGCTTTTTGCAGATCGTCTTTGGAAACGGTTTTCTCTTTCACCGTTGCGTTTTCGACTACATGATCGACAACCTTGTCTTCAAAGATCGGAGCGCGCATTTGCTGCTGCATTTGCTGGTTTTGCTGAACGAACTCAAAGAACTGGCGCTCCTGACCTGGGTACTGACGTGCCTGATTCATGATCGCTTGCGTCATCTCGGCATCGGTTACTTCAACTTCAGCTTTCTGACCGATTTCGGCCAGAAGAAGCCCAAGGCGCACACGCCGTTCGGCAAGCTTGTTATGCTCATCCGTTGGCTCGATTTCCGGGTGATCATGGCCTTCGACATCCGGGTTTTCTTCATGCCAGAGCTGGTGGGCGATCTGGCCTGCTTCCGCCTCGACAAGCGACGGCGGCAGCTCAAAGCTCACCATGTCGTCCAACGCATCCAGCAAGGACCGCTTCATCACCGCGCGAGCAGCGCCTGTGTATTCCGCTTCCAGCCGTTCAGAGATCTGAGCTTTCAGACCTGCAAGGTCTTCGGCGCCGAATTTCTTTGCCAGTTCATCGTCAATTTGCGCAGCGACCGGTTCTTTGACTTCCTTGATGGTGCAGTCAAAAACCGCCTCTTTGCCAGCAAGGTTTTCGGCTTGATAGTTTTCAGGGAAGGTTACGGTAACGGCCTTCTCTTCTCCTGCTTTGACACCAACCAACTGCTCTTCGAAGCCGGGGATAAAGGAGTTTGACCCAAGCACCAGCGGATAGTCTTCTGCAGAACCACCGTCGAAGGCTTCGCCGTCTACTTTACCGACAAAATCCAGCACGACCTGATCGCCGTCTTTCGCCTTGGATCCCTTCTTGCGCGATTTGAAATCCTGAGCGGTTTCCGCCAGGTTGGCCAGCGCTTCATCAATTGCGGCGTCGTCCGCTTTTACGGTCATTTTTTCCAACTTGATCGCGCTGAAATCGACCTCCGGAATTTCCGGCAGGGCCTCGTAGGACATCGAGACTTCCACATCGTCGCCTTCTTTCCAATCTTCGTTCGTCATTTTGACTTCAGGTTGCATCGCTGGCCGATCACCTGACGATTGAAAATGTTCATTCATCGCACCGTCGATGCTTTCCTGCATCGCTTCGCCCATGACCCGCTGACCAAATTGCTTTTTCAGTAGAGCCATCGGCACCTTGCCTTTGCGAAAGCCCTTCATTTCGACGTCGGGTTGGGCTTCAGCCAGCTTTTCGTTCACCTTGGCCTCCAACTCGGCAGCTGTCACCTTGATGGCATAGCTGCGTTTCAGACCTTCGTTTTGCGTCTCGGTGACCTGCATGTGTGCTCCATAGGCTAAGGCGCGCCAAAAAGGCGCGGGCATAAAATTTCCGCCCTTCTATGTGCGCGGGCGAAAAGGTGCAAGAGGGTGTTAAGCGCATTCGTATCGTCCCGCATCTTCCGCCCTACCACAGCACAGCGTCGCCTTGAATCGAGACACCTATGCAACCCTTCGCGAAGACCGTCACCTCAGCAGTCAATCGGGAACGACGGCCACACAATAAATGCTCTACCGGCTCACCCGATTTCTCGGGTAACGCTCATTTCGCAAGGCTCGGAAGACAGATGTTGCAGCATTTGAATTCGTCCGAACGGGGCCGTCCAGCGAGCGTTTCAGCAACAGATCCGGACGCCCATTCGAAGAAACCTGCGCGAATTATGCATCCGCGCTTTCGGTCGGGTTTTTACCGAGGATAATCATCGAAAGAAGGTCATCATCCGTGACATCCTCGATATCAACGGTCCCAACCAGCTTGCCGTTCTTCATGACGCTCGCACGGTCGCATAATTCCATGACAGAATGCACATCATGATCAATCAGGAAGATACCGATACCCTGCGCCTTCAGCTCCTGGATCAGATCCGCCACCATCTGGGTTTCATGCGGCCCTAACGCAGCCGTGGGTTCATCCATGATCAGAATACGTGCATTGAAATAGACAGTACGGGCAATCGCGACTGACTGCCTTTGACCGCCCGACAAGGCTGACACGGGTTCATTGAATTTCTGGAAGTTTGGGTTGAGTCTGCCCATGATCTTGCGACACTCAGCCTCCATCGCGGCATCGTTAACAAGACCAAATGGCGTTATCATTTCCCGACCGAGAAACAGGTTGGATGCAGCATCAAGATTATCGGCCAGTGCCAGCGTCTGGTAGATCGTCTCAATGTTGTTGGCGCGAGCGTCGCGCGGGTTCTCAATCTCCACCTTTTTGCCATCGATGAAAATCTCGCCTTCGTCCTTTTGATAGGCGCCTGAAAGGACCTTGATCAGGGTCGATTTTCCAGCGCCATTATGGCCCAGCAGACCTACAACTTCGCCCGGGTACAAATCGACCGAGACATCATCGACGGCCTTGACCCCTCCGAAAGCGATCGAGATGTTTTTCATCTCGACCAAGGGTGCAGCACCCGAAGCGCGCAATTCTTTTGCAGTCGGCATCTATTTGGCCCCCACACGTTTTCGATAAACGATGTCAATGTACACGGCGAGCACTAGCACAGTCCCGACAACAATGTTCTGGAATGGTGCATCAACGCCCACCATGGCCATCCCTGATTGCAACGATTGCATGATAAGCGCGCCGATGATGGCACCGTAGATCGTGCCGAAACCTCCAGCCAACGCGGTGCCGCCGATGACAGCGGCCGCGATGACACGCAGTTCGTCGAGCGTTCCAATGTCGTTGGAGTGGTTTGCCAAGCGAGCAGACGCCACAACCGCAGAAAGCGCGCAGAGAAAGCCCATGAGCGCAAAGATCTTGACCGTAAGCCGCCGGGTGTTGATGCCCGAAAGCTCCGCCGCGTCGGGGTTGCCGCCCGTCGCAAAGATATACCTGCCGAACCGGGTTCGTTTGGCCACAACGGTCAAAACGATGGCGACCACGATTAGGATCAAGACCGAAACCGGCAATCCATATCCGACAACTAGCCCCTCTGGCATGACCTCGCCGCGCGCTTCGAACATGCGCTCCAGACGGCGGGTCGGAATGGTGTAGGAATTCAGCAAAGCAATAAAGGCGATGATCGCGCCGACCACCACCGCGGACAGTGTCATCTCGGCCCAAATAGGTTTTACGGGGAACCCATGTGTGGCTTTGGCACGGCGCGCGCTCCAAAGCGCCCATAGTGCGCCTGCGCAAACGATGGCCGCAAACACCCATGACCATGTTGTGCCAAGTGTGCCGTTGGTTCCGCCAAAGGTCAGAAACGTTCGATCCAAGGGACCAATGGTCTGACCGTTGGTCAGATACCACGCTACGTTTCGCCAAACGAGGAACCCGCCAAGTGTCACGATAAAGGCGGGGATCGTCAGGTACCCGATCATCCATCCCTGGATGGCCCCGATCAGCGTACCGACCAAAAGACCTGCACCCACAGCCAATATCCAGATCATCGGATGGCCCAGACCCAAACCCATCATGTTTGGCAGAATTTGCGTCTGCATCATCGCCATCACAGCCGAACAGGTCGCGAGCAATGCGCCGACAGACAGGTCGATATGGCGGTTCACAATCACAAAGACCATGCCGCAGGCCATAATTGCGACCGACACTGTCTGAATCGTCAGGTTGAAAATGTTACGAGGTGTCAGGAAGCGACCATCCGTGAAGATGTTGAATCCAATGCACAAAATGATCAATGCGCCGATCATACCCAGAAGACGTACATCCAGTTCCAGTTTCTGGAGCAGATTTCCGTCGGTCTTTTTGGGGATCGGCTGATCGGTCGTGTCTGTCATGTCAGACAATCTCCTGCCAGCAGTAGCGGATGGTGGGCGGCACCGACCCATTTGCCGGTGCCGCTGATTTTGGTAGTTTAGTTACAGGGTGCCGGGCCGTTTTCGACACCTTGGCACAGAGACTCGACCGTAATCCAGCCTGCATCAGTCACCACCGTCAGGTTGTCGGCAGTAATCGGAACCGGCGCAAGGAAGCGCGCGGTCATCGTTGTGCCACCGGGTGATGTCCACTGAATGCTGTCGCCCGCATCCATTTCCTTGGCAAGGTTTACAGCGATTTCACCAGCCGCCTTGCCAAGCTCGCGTGCGTCTTTCCACACCGATACGGTTTGGGTCCCTTTGGCAACGCGGTTCAGAGCCGCGTGGTCACCGTCCTGCCCCGATACCGGAATACCTTCCATACCCTGCGCGGTCAGCGCGGCTACGACGCCACCTGCAGTTCCGTCGTTTGAAGCGATCACCGCGTCAACATTATTGTCGTTCGCTGTCAGAATCTGCTCCATGTTGCGCTGTGCGTTCGCTGGCAGCCAACCATCGGTATAGGCTTCTCCAACAATGGTAATCGCGCCGCTCTCGACCGCACCTTCAATGATCTCTTGCTGACCACCGCGCAGGAAATCTGCGTTAGGATCGGTTGGCGAGCCCTTGATCATCACATAGTTACCTTCGGGCTGAGCGGCGAAAACCGCCCGCGCCTGCATCCGGCCCACTTCGACATTGTCAAAGGTCAGATAGAACGCCCGGTCGTCTTCGATCAAACGGTCATAAGCAACCACCGGAATACCTTCATCAGCCGCGGCTTGAACCGCTGGGCCGATCGCCTGTGCGTCTTGTGCCAGAATAATCAATGCATCCACGCCCTGAGCGATCAGGCTTTCGATATCTGAAAGCTGTTTGGACGACGAAGACTGTGCGTCAGCTGATACATAAGTTGCGCCAGCGGCCTCCAGCGCGCCGACAATTGCCGCTTCATCCGTCTTCCAGCGTTCTTCCTGAAAGTTCGACCAGCTTACCCCTACCGTGACGGCATGACCGTCAGCAAAAGCAACAGATCCCATCAATACCGCAGCAGCGGACAGACCAAGAATACGTTTCATTTTTTCCTCCCATTGGCGACCCACACGAGCGATTCGCTGGGTCCATGATTTTTGGTAACATATTTTTTTTACTTGTCGAAAAAAATATTCGAAAAACACATCTATCTGTGTATGGTGATGAAATGAAACGGGAATCAGGCGCGCCTAGAACGCGCCTCATTGGGGAGGTCGCAGATCTGGACGCACGCGCGCAAACGCGTCTGCGGGTGTTGAACTGCATCCGAGAGACTGGTGAGGCCTCACGCACCGACATTGCAGCGGCACTCAAGCTCAGTCCTGCGACGGTGACATTCGTGACATCTGGCTTGATGGCAGGCGAGCTGATCGAGGAGGTCAGCAGTACCGATACACCCGACACCATGAAACGAGGTCGTCCTCGCGTTGCCCTGCGTTTGACCAAGGATCGGTTTCATGTGGCAGGGATCAAGATTGCCCGAGAAACCATGTCGATCCTGATCCTTGATTTCAATGGCCGCGAGGTCGCGCACCTGGATGTCCAGCTTCCGCAGCCACGCATGGAACCCGCCGCCCTTGTTTTGGCAATTCGCGACGGGGTCACCACCGCCTGCGCCGATCTCCCCGGCGGCTTGGATAAACTGGCGGGCATTTCGATCGGCCTTGCCGGTCAGGTGGACGCCGGCGAAAAATTCGTTCACTGGTCTTCCTCACTTACCCATCGCAACATCGATCTTGGACCGTTGCTTTCAGAGCATCTTCCCTGTGCCGCCTTTGTCGAAAACGACGCAAACCTGGCCGCCAAAGCCGAGCAATTGTTTGGCGAGGCGCGCGGCCTGAACAATTTTCTGGTTGTGACTGTGGAACACGGCGTTGGACTTGGGATCGTATTGAACGGGCGCCTTTTTCGTGGCGAGCGCGGGTGTGGGGCGGAGTTTGGGCACACAAAGGTCGCTCTGCATGGGGCCGAATGCCAATGCGGCCAGCAAGGGTGTTTGGAGGCTTACGTAGGCAGCTACGCCTTGCTCCGCCGTGCCGATGCGGCGATGGGGACTGGAGCGGTGAAAACCGTACGGGCTCTGGTGCAACGCGCCACTGAGGGCGACGCTAGCGCCCGCAAGGTTCTGGACGAAGCAGGGCAGATTTTTGGTATGGGCTTGTCCAACCTGATAAACCTGTTCGACCCGGAAAGGATCATCCTGTCGGGCGCGGGTCACAGGATCGCGCATTTGCATTCGGACGCGGTACTGGAACAAGTTCGAAACAGCGTGGTCAACGTTGATGCGCCATTGCCTGAGATCCGCGTCCACCACTGGGATGACTTGATGTGGGCCCGGGGTGCAGCGGCAATGGGGATCGAACAGGTCTCGGCGCTTAAGGTGAAAGGGCTGGCACAATGATCCGCCCCTGTTGCATCCTTTTGGCTGTTCTTGGGCCCGAACTAGCCGGGGCCGACTTCGGGCCCCCTCGGTTCCAACCCATCCCAATCGATGAGCACGTCTACGCAGGTGGGTGGGAGCATTTTGTTGGCGGCGGGGTAGCAGTATTAGATTGTAACGGTGACGCCCTGCCAGAACTTTATGCTGCGGGGGGTGCCAATCCCGGACAGCTTTTTCTGAATACGACGCAAGGGGCGCTGTCCTTCTCTCTGTCCACGCCTGCAGAGTTAGCGCTCACCGGCGTTACGGGAGCATATCCACTAGATATCGACAGCGATGGCCAAACCGATCTCGCTGTGCTGCGGGTGGGGCCAGACCAGCTACTACGAGGTTTGGGTGATTGCCGATTTGCACCTTTCGACGACCTTGGTTTTTCATCCGGGGATCACTGGACCACGGCCTTTTCTGCAACTTGGGAAGCAGGGCAGTCATTGCCGACGCTTGCTTTTGGTACCTATGTGGATCGTTCCAACCCCGATGGTCCCTTTGAAGCCTGCGACGCCACACTGCTCTATCGTCCGACTGCGACTGGTTACGGCGCACCACAGCCGCTGACACCCGGTTTTTGCGCATTATCGATCCTGTTTTCCGACTGGAGTCGCAGCGGCCGCGCCGATCTTCGCATCAGCAACGACCGCCATTACTATGTTCGTGGCGGGCAGGAACAACTCTGGGGAATGCACGCGACGCCACGCCTGTTCGGACCCGAGGAAAACTGGCAAACCTACTCGATTTGGGGCATGGGCATCGCGTCGCGCGATCTGACGGGTGATGGATTTCCCGAAGTCTATCTGACCTCTATGGGAGATCAGAAGCTCCAGCAATTTGATCCGGCCACAGGTGGCCCGGTATGGCGGGATGTAACATATGACTATGGCACCACAGCGCACCGTCCTCATCTGGGGGGCGACGGTCGCCCGTCAACCGGATGGCACGCACAGTTTGGCGACGTAACAAACGATGGGCGCGATGACATTTTTGTCTCCAAGGGGAATGTCGAGCAGATGCCCGGCCTGGCGATGGACGATCCCAATTCGCTGCTGGAGCAAACCGAGGATGGCCAGTTTATCGAAGTGTCCGGCCCCGCCGGCGTGGCCACCATGGCGCGATCACGTGGCGCCGCTTTGGTCGACCTGAACAATGACGGGCGTCTTGATTTGGCCGTCGTCAACCGCCGTGCACCACTGGAAGTGTACCAAAACACAACCGATACAGTCGGAAACTGGCTGTCAGTTCTGCTCGAACAGGACGGACCAAACAGGCGAGCAATCGGCAGTTTCATCGAAATTCGGACCACCGCAGGACTTCAAACCCGCGAAGTGACAATCGGCGGAGGTCACGCTGGTGGGCAAGCGGCGCCAGAGCATTTTGGCCTTGGCTCCGCCAAAGAGGCGGATTTTCGGGTCATTTGGCCCGACGGAACAGCAACCGACTGGACGCCAATACCGGCCAACCGGATCCACACCATTTCGCGTTGATCCACCTTATCTGTCTACGTGCAAACCGCTCGGTACCGTCTGGGGCACGCCCAGCCGTTCTGCCGGGTCCTCCAGCGCCGCTAAAAACGCCAGGATAGCCTTCACCTGATCATCCGTGAGCGACGATGGCTGCAAAACATTGGCGTCGGCGATGGCCCGCATATCCTCGTCTGACGACAGGACGACATCATCCTTTGCAGAATCCAAGTCAGGCAGGACTGCCTGATCAATCCGGTAAGCATAGAGCGATGTCACGGGGTTCAGATGATGGCGCACGACGCTTTCCAACGTCGGATAGGCTCCCGAATGCCCGTAAGGCGCGGTCAGCGTCACGTTGCGCAATGAAGGTGTTCTGAAGGCAAAAGCGTCCCCGGCCCTTCCTGTCACCCGCAATCTCCCTTCATCGCGCGCATGGCTTTCAAACCGCGCGGATTTACCCGGACCAATCTGTGGCATTGCGATTGCGTGGAAAGCGTGATCGGTTTGAATCCAACCCCTATGGCAAGAACTGCACCCCGCCGCACCATAAAACAAATCCATTCCGGCCTGGGCGTCTGGGTTTAATGGTTCCCCGCCACGCATGGCACGGTCAAACGCACTGTCATCGGCACGCCATTCATGCGCCATGAAATCTGCAATCACATTCGCAATCTCGGTGAAGGACACTTTTTTTCCTGGTGCGATGCTTTCGAAGGCTTCAGCGTATTCCGGAATGCCCGCGACACGCGCGGCAATGATGTCCCACGCGCCACCATCTTGACTCAGCAAGCCCTGTCTGACTGCCTGGCTTACATCGTTCTCCGAGTAGTGACCCGCCATTTCATCCGCCGACAGAACCGGGAACATCGCCTGAGCCGCCAATGCAGATTGAAATCCCGTTGTCATATCTGACCCGAGGGGCGTCCTGAATCCATCCGGCTGACCCGGGTCCGCCTCAAGTCGGCCATCGTGGAAAAACACCGTGAACTCGGAGGCGCCCAGATTCCAGAGGGCGGGCGCATTGCGCGGAATGCGTTGCTCCGGCAGGTTTTCAGGGTCCGCTGATCTATCCGGCCCCAGACCGTTTGCGCCATCCCCCAACGACAGCGAAACGCCGTCGCTTGTTCCAAAACGCGGGTGGTGACACGTCGCGCAGCTGACCTTCCGATTGCCTGATAATATCGGATCGTAAAAGAGTAGCTGACCTAGTTTCACACGCTCCGGATCTCGCTCACGAAACTCCGGCAGTGGCCCGAGGTCGAGCGCCATACCCATAGAGGTCAACGTCAACCAAAAAGCGCTGACCCAGACTACCTGCTTCAATTCAAACCTCCAAAAACGGTCCTCGCGCAAAACCGCACAAGGTAGTGTAACTAACGATCGCGGTGCCTCGGCGTGCGCTACTCATGAGCGCGAGTTGGCACCATAAAGAGCCGGACCGAAAGGTGTAACAGACCTTCAAAACAGATTTTTTTACAGATTGCCGATTGGCATCGCCCAATTCGCCCCCTTTGGATCATACTAGAAAACAAATGCTTTTTTCCATTCGTTCGTTAAACACTGTTCAGATGGATCACCTGCTTGTCAGCCAAAAGGCCTTTTGGCTCATTGGACCTTCATTGCGCTACTGCTGAGTATTCACTACTCAACAAATGCAAGACTACCGACAAGTATCTCGCCGAATTTTGCGCACGTACCGTTTGTAAGGTTTGGAAAAACTCCTAGCCGCCGTCGATAACTTCTTTCGATCAAACCAAGGACCCGTAGCGCCTGTGATTCAGACACGTAAAGCGCCACGGTTAATGCGTATTGGAAAGGTCTGCACAGTTGCGCTAGTGTCGCAAAACGTATGTGAGACAGATACGAATTGCGACCAGCAGACCGAGCCACAGTAAAACATCGCTCATTACGGCACTCCGATGCGCGGATGGGTGATTGGAATTCATTTAAGGACGTCGATAGACCACATGCACCCGTCTGACAAAAAGGCAAAATATCCCGCAAAAGTTGCAATTCTGAACTATAACGAAGCCACGAAAGACGCGCGCGTTTGGAAGCAGGCGCTAAGCCTGTCGGCTGCAGGTCATGATGTCACGGTCTATTGCGACTGGCGTACAGATGATCCCGCCACCGAAAATCGCGATGGAATCCAGATTAAGCGGTTTCGCTGCTACAACAAGCGCGCAGCAACGCCAGAAATGCTGGACAAACTCACGTTTCTTAAACAGTCGGGAGAGGTAGTTCGTCACCGCTACCAGAACCTCATTCAGTCCCAGCTTTTACATCGGCGCATCCAAAGAGAACTAGCGCGCATTCTCAACCAAGCGATTTCAGTTTTTTCTCGCCAGAAAGGCAACGCCAATTCTTCAACTGCGCCGCTCTCAAGGTTTAATTCATGGCACTCGCTCAACGCCGGTAGAAGCGTGCTTTTCGCGGATAATCTGTTTCAATCCTATTCTCCTGATGAATTTGACATCATTCATGCGCACGACATCTACACGCTTCCCGCAGGTGTCCTTCTGGCCCGGGCTTGCGGCGCCAAGCTTATCTATGATGCCCACGAGTATGAACCGGAGCGGGTGACGCTGAACGAGGATGATCGAATATTCACTTTGGAATTCGAAGACGATTGCCTGGAAGACGTTGACGCATTGATAACTGTCTCTAGCGGCATTGCGAAGCTTTATGCAAAGCGGTTCCACGGCCCGGAACCAACATTGATATTCAATACGCCAGCCATGGTGAAATCTGATCAGCAACGTGATGTACCACGACTGCGGGAGCGTTTGGACTTGGGGAGCGATTTGCCGCTGGTTGTATTCATTGGGGGGATACAGCGCGAAAACAGGGGGGTCGACAAATTGGTAAAAGCCCTGACCTTGTTGCCCGGTTACCACCTTGTGAACCTCGGTCCACGACATCCGCGCAACGACTCATGGTTGCGCGGGATCGCGGAAGATGCGGGCGTTTCAGATCGTGTCCATTACCTCGACCCTGTACCAGCCCAAGATGTTCCTCACGTCGTCTCTGATGCGTCGGTCGCCGCGAGTGCCTCGCAGAACCTGTCGCTTAGCTACCTGCATTCTATGCCGAACAAACTCTTTGAGGCCGCATTCGCTGAAGTCCCGCTTTGCGTACCTGATCGTCCGGACCAGAAAGCATTTGTGGAGAAGCTGGGCATCGGGCGCACGATGGACCAGACAGATGTCGAGTCCATCGCGGAAACGCTGAAAGATACTGTCGAGAATCCGCAAAAGTTCGAAATGACGGACGACCGGCGCGCGCGATTGACGAAAGAATATGGCTGGGCCGCACAGGTGGAGCGTTTGATAGACTTGTACGACTCACTTTCGAACGACGTTTCCCAGGCGCAAGATCATACCCAAACCTCTACTTGAGTAGTCGCGTTCCGGTCAGTTGCCGTCAGGAAGCGTCCAATTCCGCCTTATAACTCGTCCCAAATGCATCAGAAGGTCGCGGCATTTCTTTATCGAACGTTTCGACAAGCAAAGTTTTGTTGATGAAGTGCTTGATAGAGAGGTTTTCAGAAATGGAGTTCTTTCCCCATGTGCCACAGCCCATAGTCAATGTGAAAGGTAAGGCGTTGTTCATGCCGCCGCCATTGCCGAAGGTATGTGCTTGATTGACAAGAACACGGGCCACATCGATGCGCTCTGCCAGTTCTCTTGATCGCTTCGGATTGGCCGTATGAATTCCGACCGAATGCCCCGCCCCTTCGTAGTCAAGGATGTCTTCACAAATCTGTAGTGCATCTTCGAAAGTTGGAGCACGATACAGCGACAGCACAAGCGATAGCTTTTCCCCCGATAAAGGAAAATCCGGGCCAATGCTATCTTGAGGCACAATCACGAAACGCTTGTCGGTCAATTTGCCTTCAAGACCGAAAAGCTCCGCCAACTGATCAATAGTCTTTCCAATGGCATGGCGGTTGATATTCCCATCCACAAAAAGCGTTTGCTGGATGCGATCTGTCTCACTCTCCGTTGCAAGGTATCCACCAGCTTGTTGAAGAGCCTCCAGCGCCTTGTCAAATACATCGTCCAGAATAATAACCGCGTTTTCGGAACTGCAAGAGGTCGCGTTATCGAAGGTTTTTGACGCACAGATTTTCGCCGCCGCGTCTGGCAGGTCCGCAGTCGATTCAATAATCACCGGCACGTTGCCCTTTCCGACACCAATGCAAGGTGTGCCACTGCTATAGCCCCGCCGGACGTTGACCTGATCTCCCGTCACGATCAACAGATCCACGTTCCTGCTCAGGTATTCGGCTTTGTCAAAAGAGATAGGCCCCTCAATAACCTGGAACAAATCAGTAGGCGCGCTCAGGGACAGAAGCGCCTTATCAAAATAGCTCTTAAGCATCTTCGCCGTCCTAAGGCCCGCTGGTGAAGGACTAATGATTATCGCATTGCCACCTTTGATGGCCATCATGGCTTGGTTCGCCGGCGTGGCGGATGGATTGGTCGACGGTGTCAGGCTTCCGACCACCCCAACCGGCTTTGCCCACTCTGTCATTCCAATTTCGGGATGGTGCCGCACAATTCCTACTGTCTTTTCGCGCAACAAATCACACAGGGTTCCGAAGGTTTTACGCTTGTTCTTTATGACCTTGTCTTGGACGTTGCCTAGCCCGGTGTCCTCAACGGCCATTTTGGCGAGGTGTTCCGCGTGGTCGTCTCTATAGATGGCCCAAGCCAGAGCCCGCACCAATTCGTCAACCTGTTCTTGAGTGTAGCTCGACAACACTTTTTGAGCTTTTCGAGCCGCATCTATTTGCATTGAGACTTCTGGAAATGGCATTTATTTGCTCCAAGCATTTTTGGACGATTTTTTGGACGATCCGGGCCTGTTCACAGTGTTCCACAATCGCAAGTGGCTCTCCAGACCAAAACCGGACAATGTCAGTTTCGTTGGTTAGTTTTCCGCCTAAACGACACTCAAAGCGGACTACGGAGCTTTGCAAATAATTCGAGATTTCGGTCATGCGGGATCGCGAAATTACCAGATACCACGGCTCCGTCCGGCAAATGAGTGATCACAATTGCTCCGATCTTGATGTTGCAATTACGACCGATCTTGCGGTTATTCGATATCGTCACACCCGCCCAGATTTCAGTTCCCTCACCGATACGGGTGCCCCCTGCCACTTGCACACGTGTACCGACCAGGCAGTTCCGCTCAATCTCGACGTTATGTGCAATTTGCGTCAGATTGCCGACCCGAACGCCATCGCCGATCAACGTAGGCGACAGGCCGCCTGAATCTATACAGGTATGGGAGCCAACCATCACATTATCGCCGATATGCACACCGCCAATATGGGGAAACGGCTCAAGCGCCCCTCCTTCCTGTCGCACATGACCGAAACCGGGTGCGCCAATCGTGCAGCCCGGCAAAATCTCGACATTGTTGCCGAGTTTCACTCCCGGATAGATGGTTACCCCAGGATGGATAATGACATTCTCGCTGCCCAGCTGAGCGTCTTTTGCCACAGTGGCCGTATGGGCGATCCAAACGCTTTCAGACAATTGCCTGAACATACCATCGTCTCGAACCCCTTTGGCCACCATGCAATCTTCTGCAAACAGCTCGAGTACGACCCGGCGAAAAACATCTCTCGGATTATGCACGAAAACGAGAAGCTTATCTTCTTGTTCTGAGACCTCGTTTGCCGCTGCATAGGGCAACATCAAAACGCTGGACGGGCACGCCAATGCGTCGGAAGATAGCGTTTTGGACCAAACTAAACTCTTTGGATTGCTCTTTCCAAGCTGCGCAGGGCGATCAAAAGTCTGGTGCGCGCCCAAAGTCTTGAAGTCAATTCCACTGGTGATCAGAAAATCACAGAGTTCGTTTGTACTGATAATGCGATCCGCCACGACACTACACCTTCAAAGTGACCAGCTCGAAAGCTTCGGAATATTTGACGCCTTGTTGAATTCCGCGAACTGACGCAAGCCCATTTATAAACTCCGGGTCAAAATAGCGCCGGTTCTTTTCGATCTGAGATTTGTATGCCTGTAGGGCCTTATGCTTCACAGCAAGATGTCCCGGCGATACTGCCACAAAAACGCGACTTTCGAAGTTAAAGTTGTTCCACGGCAATTCATAGCCAAGCACCGTTGATGTTTTGAACGCGCGCAGCGACTCGTTGTGAACAACCTGATGGTCCTGATGCACGTCACCGCCAGAAGGTGTGAACACGATGTTCGGCTTGATCGCGAGACGCAGTTGAACGAGATCTTCAAGCACATCCTGCCGCGAATAATTCAGCCGCCGGACCTGATAGTCAAAAACGTGCAGGCGATCCTGTGGAATGTCATATACATCCATCGCGGCGTAGAATTCTTTCTTCAGGTGATCGCTAGGCAGGCCTTTGGGAAGCGACTGCGCCGCAGAGGAAAAAACCGCCACATCTACCGTATCGCATTCCTCAACACATCGCGCCAACGTTGCACCGCAGCCAAGCTCAACGTCGTCTGTGTGAGGAGCTAAGAAGAGCGCGCGAGCTCCGGCAAAGAGGTTCATGGTCAATTCTTTTCTTACGTCTTCAATTTCAGTTCTCAATCAATGACTGCGTTTTCACATTCATTGACCCAATGCAACTCCGCTCCCGCGCGTTCCCTTTTTGGCAGCCACGTCGACCTGGTCGGATTTTCCAAAAGATTGTCCGAATGCGTCCCTCTTTTGGCCTGGCTTTGCACAATAGTGTTAGTGCGCTTCTGTCGGGAAGTCACCCGGCCATCGCATCCCCAGCTCTCACCAAGCGCATAACTGCAGGGTTCTCAACATGACAGATTAGAAATCGCAAAAACAGCAAGATCGGGACGAATACAATGCGTAGCGAGAACGCATTGCGCGTGCCAATTCACGGGATGGCGTCCGAACCAGACGGACATTGCATTGAGTTCATATGAGCCCGCAAGAAATTCGATGCGCCAAGTCCCTGGCACATCTCTATTGATCAGTTTGGCTTGCGATAAACGAAACGCGTAAGCAGCGTCAGGTTTTGGCTGCTCAGACCAATTTTTGGGTAGTGGTTTACCGTCTGTCGCGAAAAACGCTTATCCAGTTCGGCAATGATCGTATCCGCGAAATTCGGGTGTTCCCAACAGATTATCTTGTCGTAATTGAGCGATGTGTTCGCGTGGATCCAACGCCGTGACGTTAAAAAACGCCCCAGCCCCCAGAACAATCCGCCTTCGTTAGGAATAGCCCCAACAAGCAGACCTCCCGGCTTCAGGAGTCTGGCATATTCATCCAGATAGTCTCCAAGTGGGTTCAGATGTTCCAGAGAGTAATAGCTCAGCAGGATATCGATGCTTTCGTCTGCCAGTGGGACGGTCGTGTCGTCAGGTGCTACCTTGATACCTTGAAAGAGGCATCCGGCCTTTGACTCTGAAATATCTAAAAAGCTCTGGTTCACATCAATGCCAATGAACTTTGCAGGCTCCCCCTTCCAGCAGTCGCGATGCGGGAGAGAGCCTGGGCCAATTTCTGCAACCGTCAAACCCTCAAGCTTAATATCCTGCATGACCCGGTAGCCTGCGTCATTCACAACACGGCCAAAACCAGCCTTTTGAGTTGAGTTATAAAAATCAAGATAGGTTGCCTGCCACGTCTGCCAGTCCTGATCCGTTTCGTCCGGCGAAAGTCCAAATCTCTCGCGATCACCAAACAATACGGCGGATATCTTGCCTGACAGAATTCGACCCGCTAACGCCACATCGTTCCCCAAGTACTCGCAGAGAAATTGCCGTAGATCGTTTCATCAGACCTGATATAGGGGTCGGCAACACAGCACTGCAAAGAAGCTAGGGTCTGCAAGTACGATGGATAAAACTGATTTTCAACATGAATCGCCTCGGAACGAAAAGACGATAGACGATGTTCAGCAGTTCTGGGACGCGACACCGCTTTGGGTCGGAGAAACGAGTTTTGCCCCTGGCACGTTGGATTTCTTCGAAGAACACCGCACCACGGTCATTGACGATTGTTTTGCCGGTCAGATGGACGAGACAATTTTCCCGGATCGTTCAAAAGACCTGAAAATACTCGATCTTGGATGCGGCATAGGGTTCTGGCTCGTTGAATTTGCCAAACGGAGATACACCGATATCAATGCGGCTGACCTGTCCAGCAATTCGCTGAAGCTCGCGCGTGAACGATGCAAGGCCTATGAAATATCGGTGAATTTCTCACAACAAAACGCGGAAAGCACCAGTTTTGACGACGCAACATTCGACCATGTGAATTGTCAGGGCGTTGTGCACCACACACCCTCGCCGGAAAACGCGATGCGTGAAATCGAACGTATTCTCAAGCCAAATGGAACTGCATCCGTTTCGGTCTACTACAAGAATATCGTGCTGCGAAACTGGAAGACGTTTCGAGGAGTTTCCAAACTTCTAAGTCGGCTCGGTGCAGGTCTGCGAGGGCGCGGCAGAGAAGGCATCTACGCCAATTCGGACATCGACGATATCGTCCGCCAATATGATGGCGCTGATAATCCGATCGGCATCGCCTATGACAAGGAGGAGTTTCTGAAACTGATCGGCGACGGATTTGCGGTTGATGACGTCTATTTCCACTTCTTTCCCGCAAGAAGCATGCCGGTCGGAATGCCACGATCAATTCATAAGCTGCTGGACCGGAAACTTCCGTTTATGATTTACGCCAACTTGCGCAAGATTTGACCGCACAGATATTTCAATCATCCAACGACGGGTTGATCTCTCCTTTAACCATACCAACCAGAATTTTTCGGCCGGCCTGGTAGGCGCGTTCCTCATTTTCAGCAAAGGAAACGGATTGTGAGAGCTCGAACGGTTCCTTGTGAAAGACCCGGCCCGCATCAATCTCCGCAACCATTTCATGCAAACAGGCATTTTGAGCCAATGCACCTTGGCTTAGCGCACGCCGAATAGCTCCTAGCCCACCAAATTCTGGCAGATCTGCGCAGTGGATGTTCAGGAATTCTGGCCCTAAGTTCAAAACCTCGCGGCTCAGCACAAGACCAGCTCTGAAACACACAACCCGATCCGGTCTCTCATCTTCAAGAATTCGTCGGACATCACCATTCGTTTTGACGATTGGGAAGTCCGGTACTGTTGGGCTTTTTCTGAGTAATTCGGCAACGCCCATCTCAATAATGTCGCTCAACCGAATGATTTTTTTGCGCAACAGTTTCAGAACGCGCCGCGAACCAACTGATTGATTTCGATAAACCAGCGAGCCCGCATCTAGTGCGTTCATGGACGCCCGACCCAGCTTGTCATCACCTATGATGTAAATTGTTTTCATTTCGGTACCTTTTAAACGGCAGCCTTAACCACTTTGCAAATCCTACGCGCGTCAAGCTCCCTAACGCCCATATGAACCGGCAAGTTGATCACGAGACTGGGAAAATTACTCGACTTCTTTTCCCCAAGATATCTGGCATCCTTGTACGTCGGCATTTCCGAACAATCATAGTCAATCAACTCTCCAAGTTGATATCCATAAGCGCGACAAGCCTCCTTGATCTTCTCTGCCTGCCGGGTCTGGATGACGAAATGAGACACCGTCGCATTCTCATGAACCGGTGGCATGATAAAATCTGCACATCCCTGCAGAAGGTCGTGGTAGATCGACGCCAGAATTCGGCGATGAGATACGATTTCATCATATCGATCACATTGCCTGATGCCGATGCGCGCCTGCAGCTTCCCCATCGCGACAAAAGCATCATCGGGCAGATCGATGATGGAGGGATCGTAGTATTTGACGAAGCGATCCAAAAATCCCAAGGATTCAAGCCTGTTTACAAACCCGTAGACTGGACGCGTGAATGCAACCAGCACTGCTGCAAGGTAAAGTGATCGTTTTACTTCCTTGAGAACGCCACCATTGTTCGACGTCTCCGCGCGTATCTTGCGCAGGATCCTTGCCAAATCTCCATCATCCGTAGTCACCATGCCGCCAAATACGGATGTGATGATTTTGGAGACGTTGAGGCCATAAAACGCCGCCAGACCCTCATGGTGCGTATCGTTGGCAAAGAAACTATGGGCACAATCCTGCAGAATCGGCGTATCGGGGAATTTTTCGCGATAGGCATGAAACGCCGGACCATTCACCGGATGGCCAAAAATAGACGTGGCAATGACTGCAGCTGTTCTGCTACCGGTAGCCTTCTCGACCAGCCTCCAGTCCATATTGTAATCTGTGTCTGAACTATCGACGAACACAGGCTCCATGCCGGACTTGACGATCGCATGGGGCACAACAACGCAGGTGTAGGACGGGCAAATGACCTCGGCTCCCGGCCTGTTGAGAGCTTTCAGCAATGCAATTTGAGCCGTTCGACCGTAAGGAAAGGCAACCGCATATTTTTGCCCTGCCAGATCAGCAAAGGCTTGTTCAAAACGCGGAATAGTATCGGCCCCGCCGCTTTCTGGCCAGAGTGCCAGCAAATCCTGCGCGCGCAGATCAGCTTTCAGACGAGGTATCATCGTTCAACTGCCAATACCCTTGTGACGCCATATGCATTGGAGAAAAGCCATGAGGGTTTTCGACTAGCTCCGCTTCGCCTGCGATGACACGATCGCTTACCGTCGCGCTTTCCAAGTCAATGATCCGTTCCACCCTAGACACTGTCCGGCCTGTTTCCGAAAGAAGCAATCGGGCCAGAAGTCTTTTCACCAAGTTACCCATGCGGGCCGAACGGAAAACGGTCAACGACAATAGACGCAGCACAACGAATTTGCCTGGCGACGGGAGCATTCGGTTTACCGGTTCGAGATCAGCGTGAACAATCATTTTTGTGCCCGAATGTTCTTTAATTTGCCCACGCACGGGGCGCAGAATTGTTCCATCTTGCCGTTTCGCAACGGGTTCAGGAAAGTCTTGTGACACCTCCTGTGATGATCGTGTGATCCATCCGCCACGATCTGAGTTGATTATAAATTGTCCGGCACTTCCACAATGCACATAGAGCCCTGCCGCCGGAAAACCGGTCGTCCGCGGCTCGGGCGGTTCAATTGCATCGAGCCGTTTGGCATGTATCGCTGCGAGCACCATGTCATTGAAGAATGGCACAATATTCGGTTCGTCAATCGCGTCCAGAGTGACGAAGGTGTTCGGTTGCGCGTTGCGTCGCGCGAAAACTGCCAACTGTGCGGCCGCATTTGATTGATCCGCATAAATTTCCGCGCCACCGGGCATCAGAAAACGAGTCAATCGAGATCCGCAGCCGCTCGCAAATCGACCGTCTGAAAGCGCGAAGGCCTGCAAAAACTCAAAGCTTTTCTCAACCAATGGCGCTACGTCCAATTCTGGTGCCTCGACAGCAATCTGCGCGAGCGCAGACGTGCACCAGCTTTGGTACCCTGGATCTGCACCGTCATATTCTCGCATCCAACCTTCGTCGTGTGCGTGGGATTTGATGCGCTCCACCCATAGAGCAGCGCGATCCTGCCCCCGTGTATCACCGGTCGCCGCGGACCAACGAGCCATCGCAAGAGCATTTGTCGCAAGATGATTGGAAATGATGCCATGAGTTTCGTCCTGACGGGTGAGAAACTCCGCCAGGGGAGCCAGCCCCTGAACCAGGTTTTCCCGCCGCTTCGCTTTTAGTCTATCGCCGAGTGTCGCCAAGGCCCCAAGACAATCGCCAAGCACCAGACCAGTTACACAGAATGAGCCTTCGTTGGGCAATGCTTCTCCAAGCGCGCCTTGCCTGTCCACCAACTTTGGCACCACCGCGATCATGCCTTCGATCCGCTGTTGCATCCGCCGCGCGTCAAATTGCGCTGGCAGGCAATTGTTTGCCAGCAACAAGGACAACCCATAGGACGCACCCTGAAAGGTGCCGTTTGGGAAATCCATCAGCTTCCAGGCCCAGTAACGCCTGTCGCCGCATCCAAATAATGGGTGGGTACTGTCAGTATTGGTGAGAGCCAATAGCCTCGGCATGTTTCGATGCACGATAGGAAGATATGGGTTTTTTTCGCCAAGCACGGAAACTACCTTTCCGGCGACGCAATATCACGTTTCTGCATGGCTTGAAGCAGGTATTCGTAAAGAGGACCCCACCCGTAATCAGCATGAAACACACGATGGTGCCAGATGATGCTCGCTTCCCCTCCGGTAAAGACAAGCTCGTCAAGTAAGTGGTCGATTGTATCACGCTGTGCGTCAATACTGATCTGAGAATAGTCAAACAGGTGCGAATCCATCAAGACCATCGGCGTAACCCGCATGCCGCTTTCGTCATCCTTGAATGTGAGCGCAGCACTGTTGCGAAATCCGAACCGATCATTGAAGCCCAATGTAAAGTCGTGCCGCAATCCCGCAGCCATTTGGGCTTTCCAGGTCTTCGCAAATGAAAACCTCAACCAGTGCTGACGCACCACCGTCACCTCATGCCCTGTTGCTTCCTCGATAGTCTCTTTTTCGAGCCTCATGCGCTCAGGGTCCTGCCACGTATCAAACCGCGGATGCAATCCGACGATGTGCCCTTCGCCATGCAACCACCGCAGTTTGTGAACTAAGCGATCTGAAAGAACGTCATATGCCGGGTCGAACAAGTGTTCCTTGGGGGTCCGCCACACTCCCCCTCTCGCGCCATAAAAATTCCAGACACTACGCCGACCGTAGCGATGCTCCAAATCGGTTATTGTTTCAAATTGCCAATAGTCCGCTGGTCCGAACAGAAATCGCAGCGCCGAACCGAACCGCTTGTTGTAGCAATTGAAAGCAGCTTGCTTGCCGCGTATCGCAAGGGTTTTCGACACTGCATCAACGTCATGCGTCAGGTAGATCACAGCACGCGGGATCTTACCGAATGCTGGTTCTTCCACGCTTTCATTCTCATGCGCCCACCATCTACGCAAAAACATCACTATGCGATTGACCCATGCATAGTCGACCGCCGGGCCGTGATCGGGATGAAGGCGAAAGAAATAGGAATGTGCCGTGCCCTGCTCTGCTTCGTGTTTCTTCTCTGCAACGGACGTTAACAAGGCCGCCGCCCCCAGCCACCAATCGTATTCGCGCCAGGTCGGGGCACCGTCTTGCATTGGGACGTAGAAGCCGTCCAATCCCGCCGGTACCAAATCAGACGCCCAGTCCGGCATTCTGATCCAGCACCAACCATCAGCGGTTTTGTTTTTCTTTGCGACCGGAAGCGACCGCAGTTTTTCAGAAGAACCATCTTCTGGAACAAGCCGATCAGCAGCAGAAAGGACGATATCAATACTCTCATATGACACGGGTCAACTGGCCTTATAACTTTTGATCAAGGCAAGAAGTTTAGCGTCGGCCACTACCGCGTATGTGGCGAGAGCAACGGGAAGAGCCAACCAAGTCAGGCGAAACCCTATGGCAAAAGCCAGCGCAGAATCCCAACTTACATCAAACCCGACCAGCACCGCGACAATCGCTCCCTCGTAGGTTCCGATACTACCGGGAGTAACAGAAATCACCAGACCAAGGGTCGATGCAACGAACAGGAATAGGAGTTGAGCAAATCTCAATTCCGGCAATCCGGTAAAGTGATAGGCTATAATCAAAATCGCAAGCGACGCAGTCCAAATCAGCAATGATGAAACAAGAAGCGTCAATATCTGCTTGGTCGATTTTACCCCGAACAACTCATACTTGGCCTCCAAGCTGGCAAGGAACGGGATGTGGGTCACAAGTCGCGGCAGTACGAGAATGCAAAACAGGCCCACAACAGCAATTGTCATCGTGACGTAACTCGCTGTCAGCAGGGCCGCGCTCTCCGCCTGCTCGCCGATGAGGTACAACGTCAGGATAGCCAGCATGGCCAAACCTACGAAATCCCAGATGCGTTCCTCGATAACAAGCACCAGACCCTTGGATGCCGGAAACCCGCTTAACGCCTTAAAATACAGAGGTTTTCCTAGATCTCCCAACCGAGCAGGCAGAAAAAGTGTTCCCGCAACTGCGAGCGCATTGCCGTAGACGGCTGTCTTGAAGGACAAAAATAAATTTGAAAGATATCGCGTCCGCCAGCCCAGCAAAACCAAAACGGCAACGGACGGTATTTGAGCCGCAAAAAAGCTGGAAATAAATGAAACTTGTGGGTTTTCGATGTCCCAATAGACAAGCCAGCCAATTCCTGCAGCCGCCAATAACGCGACCACTACACGCAAAATGCTCATTCGAGCCTCAATTTTACGCCATACCGGGTAGACCAGACCCGCAACCAACTTTCGAGGCTTAGTAGCTGCCAGATCTTGTGGCTTTGGATTTCATCCAACGGGCGGAGATGTCTACGCCACGACTTTTGGTAGGATTGCACAATCTTTTGAGTTTGATCGGGGTCGAGAACGTCTTTCAGGTAACTGTCTGGGCCTGTCAGCCGGTCTCGCATGAAATCTGCGAGTTCCCGACGTAGCCAATACCGCAAGGGCGTAGGAAACCCGCGCTTAGGCTGCTCAAAGAACACCGGAGGCAGGATTTTTCGGGCGTTTTGCTTCACCACCGCTTTGAGTTGCCCTCCGAACAATTTTATCGAACCAGGTATGGATAGGCTCAGATCAAGCATTTCATTGTCGAGAAACGGTGTGCGCGCCTCAAGGGAATGCGCCATTGATATCTTGTCTTCGACAATCAAAAGTCCTGGCAGGTAGGCATTCAGATAGGTTAGCAAAATACGATCTGTTGGCGAGATGGCATCAGCAGTGAACTCATCCAACATCTGCCATGGATGCAACTCAGACACATTTGCCCCTGTCAAAGAGGCTTGTTCCGCCACCGACCATAACACCGGCAGCCCTCTTCCCTGTTCGGGCCTTATCCGTCCCAAAAACCGCGAGAGCGCAAAGTATATAAAATGGGGTGCCTCTGACACCTTTCTCAAACCCAACAGACCGCTCTTTGCATAGGCGAAAACGGGATAGCCAGAAAACAGTTCGTCGCCGCCATGGCCTGTCAGGATCACCTTGTAATCCTGCGCCGCACGCTTTGCGACTGCATATTGCGAGAAGGCGCCCATGCCCATACGAGGCTCATCCAAAGCGTTGGTAATGTCGTCAAGGTCATCAATTAAATCAGTCGGATCAATGTCGACCTTAATGTGTTTCTGACCCAGCGCATCAGCTAACTCACCCGCAGGTCCGGTTTCGTCGTACCATTCGCTGCCCCGGTCAAATCGCCCGGTATAGGCAGTCAAGCCACTTCCATATTCGCTGGACGCCTGCGCAAAAACCGAAGCTGAATCGAAACCCGCGGACAAGTATGACGCTACGGCGACATCGCTCAAGAGGTGCCTTCTGACGCTCTCTGAAAACCGCCCCCCGAAAGCCGCCAAACCGTCATCAAACGTGAGTGACGAATCTTCGTTTGGTTTTGCTTTCCAATAGACCTGCTGTTTGACCTCTGTGCACTGACCAAGATCGACAGTAATGATATGACCCGGCCTGAGCTGCTTCACGTCTTTGAACAGCGTGTTGCTCCCGAGGGGCGACTGATATGTCATGTACTCACTCAAACCTTGCCGATCAATCGTCCAGGTGTCAGTCTCTATCGCGGCAAACAATGCCTTGATTTCTGACGCGAAAATGAGCTGCCCCTCATGAACCAGATAATAGAGCGGCTTGATGCCGATACGGTCACGCGCGAGCAAGACGACGCCCTTTTGAGCATCATATAACGCCATGGCGAACATGCCGTTCATATCTGAGATAAAAGCCGGGCCTCGGGCTGCATGTCCGTGCAAGACAACTTCGCTGTCGCAGTCCGACGCGAATGTACTTTCTGGTTCCAGCTCTTTACGCAAATCAGGGTAGTTATAAATCTCGCCGTTCACGATGGAGTGCAGACCGGAATGGTGGTGCATAGGTTGCGCCCCTGCTGACGAAGCATCCACGATTGCCAGACGCACGTGGCCGAAAGTAACCTTGCCATCTTCAGACTGCCAGTGGCCATCTCCATCTGGCCCTCGGTGCCTCATCCTGTCCATCATGAGCTTTACCGCAGCCAGATTTTCGGACGCCTTGTCACCAACGATGCCGCAAATTCCACACATCGGTTATTCTTCGGGCTTTTCGTTCAGCTTGGCGTAGGTCTTCTTCAGCACATAATGACTGCGCGTCGCCAGAATGTACTGCTCCTCGAAATAACGCTTTGCCTGAGACGCGACGAAGAAGATGAAAAGAAAAAAGACCGACAAAATAAACGCAATAACGGTTATGGTCAAAGTCAATTGCCCGTCGATCAAAGTTTGGCGCAGCGGTGTCTCCTGACCGGTGGCGACCCGCCCCACAAAGGACCAAACGAGAGAAGCAGTCCCGTATAACGACAGAATGAAACCGAGCAAGACCGGGCCCAGAAACAGGAATTTTGGTTTCGCAATAAAGTTGAAGAGAAAATGGCTGACAAAGACATGGCGCATCTTCACAAATGGATTGTCTAACAGCCAGCCACCACGCCGTCTGCTCGGCTTGCCGCGGTTGCGATCTCTCCAGATCAGTTTCGCTGGCACCTCCTTAATTCTGAACCCGAGCACTTCAGCCTTGTAGAGAAGTTCGAGATGAAGGTCCTTGCCCTCGTTCACCAATTCGAGGTGGTCGATGACATCACGATTGTATCCGCGCACAATGCATGTCGCGGTACTGATGTCACTGCGAAAGGAATTCGCAAGAACACGATTTCCCCAACGCGAAATGGCAGCGCGTGTAGAGGGCACATTCTGCACCTCTCCATCCTTATGATATGGCGAGGCCAGAGTGATGTCGGCTTTATTGTTTTGTAGTGGTTCCAGCAAAGCTGGGATATGGTCAGGACCGTAGGAAAGATCCGCATCGAGCACGATCAGAAAGTCACCCCGGCTATTTTCCATTGCGGTGCGCACACCGCGCCCCCGCCCCAGATTTGTAGCATGATGCACAACTCTCAGTCGTTTGTCTTTGGCGGCCTCTTCCTCCAACAACTCTCCCATGCCATCGGTAGACCCATCGTCGATGACCAGCACCTCAAAGCTGGTGTCTGGCAGGTTCTCTGACATCCAATTCTTGAGCTCATTGACATTGCCCATGATAATGGACGCTTCGTTCAAAGCCGGAATAGCAAGTGTCAGCGTGACGTTTTTGTCTGCCAATTTCTTAGCCTTTCTGCAGATAACACCATGAAATATTCGTTCTGGTAATCCGCCAGATCTTCAAGGGTCGAGGGCAATTCGTTCAGGTACTGTTTTTCAAACACAAAATAATTCACGTCGTGACGATCCGCGACACGGGAATGTCCCTGAAACGATAGATCGTAGTAAGCCGTTCGGGCCGCATCGCAAATCTGTTTATTTGAGCGCGGAGTGTTTCGAAAGGGTTGCACGTCAAATCCGAGGTCATTGGCGATAGCGTCACCCCGCGCTAACATTTCACCGTCGTCAGTGTAAAGCCAAGCCGTCATGTACCATTCTCGAACTGTGCCAATTGACGCCCGCCCGGAGAAATCTCGCCAGCCATACCATCTGCAAGGATCCACCATAAACAATGCAGTGGCCGACGTATTGCGATTTGCCCAAACTTGGGTTTCTTTGTAAGCGCTAAATTCGTCTGGTCGCTTGGAAAAACGATCGTATCGATCGAGCCCAAAAACAAGACCACCCCCAATCATCGCAACGGTAAGGATGTAAATCGCCAGGTTGCCGCCGAGTACTGGCGTTTGACGGAGATGCAAGGATCTGAGCAGAAAATAGACAAATCCGAAAATAAGAAGCGCTGGCAACATGCCGATCAGGGAACTTTTTAAGCCCGTTTCAACTGCCGCAAAATAGGCGATGCACAGTAACAACAAGGCTGTCGCAGTCGCCAACAGAATTCCTATCTGTCGGGTTCCTCGAAAGTGCAAATAGACCAGAAAAACCGCGAAGACAGCAGGCAACGTCGCCTCACCTAATTCCACCGTGAACGATGTCGTGACAAAGGCGAAGAAACCCGCTGTCAGAAGCCAATTACGCTCCCGCCAAGCTAGAAAGCTACCCACGACAATGACGATTGGCGCGAGAAGCGTAATAGCATTTGATGCACGTACGAGACTAATACGCACCAAGGTCGCCGACTGAGGATTGGCAGAAACATAGACCCCGGCTGCGCTGACAACCACCGCAACAACCAATCCAAGCTGAAGATTCCGGCGTGTATCTGCGGACCATCCGCTTTGTGCTAATGCCAATAGCATGACAACAGTCAGCGCCAAGAAGGGCGTCGCACCTTTCAGATGCCTGTCGCTGAAGACCCCCATGTCGAGCGGGTACCAATGAACCTGAAATGTTCTCGTATAAGCTATGAAATCGTCGAAGGGTACGCTTGCTTCTGAACCGTGACCTTTCAAAACAACAAAGGTCCAAAGCACCGTACCCGCAACGCTCACGATGGCCGCAACGATGAATTGGGAACTGCCCAGAGACCGCCAATTGCGCAAGACGCACGGCAAACAGAAGACAGCAATCACCGCTGCTTTTATTGGATGGATGGCAAAACAGATTACAAAGTATGCTGCACCGGCCACCCACCGTTGGCGCAGTATCATCGCCAAAACAGCAAGCCGCGCACCATCCGCAAAGCCATAGAATTGTCCATGAAAGAACGGAAATCCGAAATTGGCAAGGTTGGCCCGCTGCATACATGATGTCAGGAGTAGCGCTGAAACCCACACGAACATGAGATCTGTCACAGCCATTTCTCTTGAAGTTGTCAGAACCGTTTCGGGCAGCAGCGCCGCCCAAAGTAAGCGGGCGCCCACCAGCAACACGCACATTTCCAGAAAGATCATGGCGTAAACCATGCCCATCCAGCTAAACCCAATGCTGTCGCCGAGAAAGTACAGATACACTGTCGGGCTGGTCGCTGTCGTCAAGCGTGCGCCACCAGGGTAGTCACGCAAGAATCCCGCATCATTTTCGCGAGCCTGCAGCACCTCCAGAATCGAAAACCCGCGCGCGGCGATGTTTAGATCAAGATTGAGAGCGTAGGTGTGTGTAAAGAATGCAACAACAAGAACCAAACCCAAAAAAAACATGGCCGGTTTCCGAATTAGATCCATGTTCTTCGCTACTTCCAACGGATTGCATAGAGCTCAACAGCACCAGTAAGATGTCCGCCTCGCAACATGCCAACCATTGCACTGCGACCGGGTGCTGTCCAGCCTGTGGGTCTAATCGAGATGCAGAATGCGAAGCGCTCCAAAGTTCAACGTTTGCCACCTGTCGGCCTTGCCGGAAAGCAGGCAACAAGCCTCCTACGGCACGCAGAATTCTTTGAGCCACAGCAAGATAAGTTGTTGCATTCGGGACGCTCGCAACCATTCGAAGCCAAGCTACAACCCGAAACGGTCGAAAAATGAAGCTGCTCCTCTTGATGGTTGCTACGATACCGCTGTTCCTTTAGGTCGGTGATTGCAAGAAAACCAAAGGCAGAGTGTCAATGTCCATTACCCCAAATTCGGAGATCAAAGAAAAGCTGCTGAGCAAAATCGGCGACAGGAGCGCAAAGCTTGGCATCATAGGCATGGGTTATGTTGGTATTCCCCTCGCCGTCGCCGCCGGCTCCGCTGGTTTTCCTGTCCTTGGCTTTGATATTTTAAAGGATCGCATTGCGCAGCTGAATGCCTGCCAGAGCCCGATTGGTCATATTCCAAATAGCGCGTTGCAAGAATTGAAGAAATCCGGGTTCGAAGTAACGGATGATTTTTCCCGCGCGACGGAATGTGACGCATTGATTATCTGCGTACCGACCCCGCTCGACAAAACCCGTGAACCTGACCTGAGTTTTGTTACGTCGACGATGGACGCAATTCGGGCGCACCTTCGCGCCGGACAGTTGCTCGCCTTGGAAAGCACCACTTGGCCCGGCACAACGGAAGAAGTTCTTAAGCCTTACATTGAGCAGGCCGGGCTCGAAGTTGGAAACGAGTTTTTCCTCGTCTATTCGCCAGAACGTGAAGATCCCGGGAACGCCAATTTCAATACGCATACCATCCCCAAAGTGCTGGGTGGTGATACAGAAAACTGCCGCGACGTCGGTGTGTTGCTGTATGAGGCCTTCATCACGAAGGTAGTCCCCGTAAGCTCTACCAAGGCCGCCGAGATGACCAAGCTGCTGGAGAACATCCAGCGCTCTGTTAACATCGGTCTAATGAACGAGATGAAGATTGTGGCCGACCAGATGGGCCTCGACATATTTGAAGTTATCGACGCCGCCGCGACGAAACCATTTGGATTCACCGCCTATTACCCCGGTCCAGGCATTGGCGGTCATTGCATCCCGATCGACCCGTTTTATCTGACATGGAAGGCGCGAGAATTCGGACTTCACACCCGCTTTATCGAACTTGCGGGAGAGATCAACGCGTCCATGCCATCCTATGCAGTGAGCAAATTGGTGCGTGCACTCTCTGAACGGGGCAAAGCTCTGAGCGGGGCCAAGGTGCTCGTCCTCGGTATTGCCTACAAACGAGACATAGACGACGTGCGTGAAAGTCCATCTGTCCTGGTGATGGAACAGTTGCGCAACTGGGGGGCCGAACTGTCCTACTCCGATCCGAATGTGCCAACGTTCCCAATTATGCGGGAACACTCGTTCGATCTGGAGTCTGTATCGCTGACTCCTGAATTTCTCGGTAAGCAGGACGCAGTGCTCTTACTGACCGATCACACGACATTCGACTACAACATGATCGCAGAACATGCGCCGCTGCTTATCGACACGCGCGGAGTTTATAGACGCATGGGCTTAAAGATGCCGACCGCATGATCTCTAAAAGCCAAATTTGCGGTCACTAATCCTGCCTCGGATCACAGGAAACGGAGTTCACATGAAAATATGCACTGTGATCGGGGCGCGGCCCCAATTCATCAAAAGCGCGCCGCTTTCACGTGCGCTTAAGCAAGCCGCTGGCGTAAGTGAGGTGATCATTCATACAGGTCAGCATTTTGATGCGAATATGTCTGATGTGTTCTTTGAGGAACTGGACATGCCTGTACCTCGGTACAACCTGGGCATCTCCGGACTGAGCCATGGGGCTATGACAGGGCAGATGCTTGAAAAGCTGGAGGCCGTCTTCCAGGAGGAAAAACCGGACTGGGTCGTATTGTTCGGCGATACCAACTCGACAATCGCCGGCGGGCTGGCGGCTGCAAAAATGCATATTCGTGTCGCCCATGTAGAAGCAGGATTGCGATCTTTCAACAGACGGATGCCCGAGGAAGTGAACCGAATTCTGACAGACCACTGTTCTGATCTGCTTTTCACTCCGACCACAACGGCGACCGAAAACCTGAAAAACGAGGGTGTCCCATCAGACAAGGTTTTTCAGGTCGGCGATGTTATGCAGGATGCCGCGGAGTTATTTGGCGAAATAGCGGATCAGAAAAGTCAGATCGCCCTAGATATTCAATTGGAAAAAGGCGGTTTCATCCTGGCCACAGTGCATCGTCAGGAAAATACGGACGACCCTGAACGTCTGGAGGCGATTTTTGAGGGGCTAGGCGAAGTAGCGCGCGACATTCCTGTGTTGTTGCCACTCCATCCACGCACCAGCTCCCGTATTGAAGCCGCCGGCATGCACATTAGCCCAGACATAAAGATCATCGAACCTGTCGGCTTTCTCGACATGATTGCACTGGAAAGAAAGTCCGCACTGGTTGTAACCGACTCTGGCGGCGTGCAGAAAGAGGCCTATTTTCAGCGTGTACCCTGCGTGACGTTGCGAGATGAGACCGAATGGACTGAACTGATCGACACTGGCTGGAATTGTCTGTGCCCTCCTGTCTCCGGACAAGTGATCGCGGAAATGGTTCGCGCCAGGATTGGGACAGTTGGCGAAGATTTGGCACTCTACGGAACCGGTAACGTCTCTCAAAGGATCGTTGAACAGATCGTGGCCGCGCAATAACGTCAAGCCGTCGTCACTTCCCAAAGCGTTACGTTTGCAATGTATTGAACTGGTTTTCTCATGTCGCCTCGTGGTAGCGCGCTGCAGGTTCCCCTATAAGGTCATGATACAAAGCCAGCAGCTTTTCAGATTGCGCTTGCCAACTGTAGACCTCGAACAGTTCCCTTTCGGCTTGCGGTCCCATCAGGTAGTCCTCGCGATTGTCAAATACATCCTGAAAGGCGGCAGCGATGGCTTTGGGATCAGTTTGATCCATCACCCGGCCGATCCCAAGCCTTTCCACAAACCGTTTCATCTCAGGTAAATCCGACACGCAAATCGGTATGCGCGCAAAGGCTGCTTCGAAGAGCTTGTTCGGCATGGCAAGTCGGTGATTCAGTGAAACGTCCTGAAATGGACATACCGATAAATGAGCTGAGCTTATCGCCGCCGGAACATCACGCGCATCAACTGGTGGCAGCAGATGCACGCGCTTACTCAGACCGAGTTGTTCCGCCATTCGCAAAAACCACCGGTCATCGCCTCGATTCCGCGGTCCAAGGGAGACAAGATGCGCATCGGGCAAATGCGCCATTGCATTCAGAACCTTGTCCAACCCCCGGTGTTCTCGCTGAATAAGTCCTGTGAACACGACTAGAGGAACATCGTCGCCCAGATCTGCTTGCTCTCGTACCGTTTTCAAACCGGCAGGAACAACGACATCTTCTTGCAACTTGGTGGTATCAATTTCAGGCGCATTCATGACGATTGTTGGTGCGGGCCCCGCAAAACGCTTCGCATATAAGGCTGCAATACCTTCCGACACCGTGATCATCCGGCTGACAGATCCGAAACAGTCATCTTCCAACGCTTCGGGAAGCCCGGGCGCATCAACATCAATTTTTGTCGCGCGCGCTGGCTCATACTCGTGCGCGTCATAGACAAGTGGCACTCCCAGCTTTTTCGACAACATGACACCCGCGGGCAGGCAATAGATATCATGCGCATGAACCGCCAGGTATTTTTGTTCTGGGTCCAGATCGGGAAAATTCGCGTGATAGACGATTGCATCAACCTGAAACAGTTTCCTGCGCAGCTTGCCCAATGCCATGACATCGACGCCGCGCTTTTGTGTCGTTCCACTGCCTGCGGGGGTCCTAAAAAGAAGAAGTCGCAGGTTCAGGTAGAGATACTCTAGCAACCGCCTTTTCCGCTCACTTCCGGAGCTTTGCTTGAAGTAGCTTGACTGCGCGCGCTCAAGCACATCGTCCCCGAATTTTTGTTGCAGAAAGGGTCGCATTTCTTCCAAACGCTGACATTCGCGTGCATAGGGAAGGAATTTTCTAGCAACGGCTTCGCGCGCCTGATTGAGAAAGTTCATTTCGTCAAAGGCAGCTTTGGTAACGCCAGAAGGGTGATAGCAGCGAAATCGCGTTACCTCTACGCCATCGATCGTGTCGTGCTCGGGCATCCCTTCGGGCAAGTCGCAAAACACATTTACAGCATAGCCGTTCTTTTGAAGCACTCTGGCCTGCTTGAGAACACGCGGATCGGCGGTGATCTCGTGATATGTCAGGCTGATTATCTTGCTCCGATCCTCGGATGTCACGGCATCGCCCCAATCAGGTTTCCAGGTCATTGATGCGTAACGACATCAGCGCGGCAATGACTTTGTCCTGGTCGGCTTCCGTCAGGTAGGGGCTCATGGGAACACTGAAGACGCTGGACGCCGCAATCTCACTGTTTTCCAAACCCTTGGGGTCACGTGGAAAGTCACGATAGGCGGTCTGCTGGTGCAGCGGCTTCGGATAGTAGATGGCGGTCGGAATCCCTACGTCCTTGAGGGCACCTTGGGCGCGGGTGCGCTGCGCTTCGGAGCCAACCCTGATGGTATATTGTGCCCACGTTGATCTGATGTCCTGCGGCATTTCGGGGACAATGAACTGATCGGACAAGGCGGCGGTGTAGCGGCGTGCAATTCGCTCGCGCTGATCAAGCTCGTCTGCGTAAATCGCCAGCTTTTCCAAAAGGATTGCCGCCTGCAGGGTGTCCAGCCGCGAGTTCATGCCCACCCGGACATTGTCGTATTTCTCTGTTCCTTTCCCGTGAACGCGGTAGCTGTCGATAACCGCTGCAATCTCCGGATCATCGGTGAATATGGCGCCCCCATCTCCATAGCATCCAAGCGGTTTGGCGGGAAAAAAGGAAGTAGTCGTGATGTCTCCCAAAGCGCCCGTCACGCGCCCTTTGTATTGCGCGCCCCACCCTTGCGCGCTGTCGCAGATCAAGACCATTCCTTCGGCTTTGGTGATCTCTGTGATCTTTTCGTAGTCTGCAGGACGCCCAAACAGGTCAACCGGCATCACCGCAGCTGGCCTCAGCCCCATATTTCTTGCGGCCTCAATGGCATTCTGCAAACTCTCTGCGGACATATTGTAGGTGTCGAGTTCAATGTCGACAAATACCGGTGTCGCGCCGACAAAGGGCACAACTTCTGCCGATGCGGCAAAGGTGAAAGAGGGGACAAAAACGGCGTCGCCCGGTCCGACTTCCAGCGCCATTAGCGCAAGCTGCAGGGCATCCGTCCCATTCGCGCAACTAATGCAATGCCCGGCACCACAAAAGGCTGCAAGAGCGCTCTCCAGCTCGGCAACCTCGGGCCCCATGATGTAATTGCCGTGGTCCAACACGGCCGCTATGCGTGCATCAATGCGCTGCCTGATACGCTGCTGCTGTGCTGCCAGATCGATAAACTGCATGTTCTAGCCCGATACCAATGCGAGACGCTCGTTCTCTTCGATGTAAGTTTCGCCCGTGCGTGGGCAGATGAGATCGGTTTCCAACCGGTCACCGCTGCGGCTTACCCATCCGATCCGGCGGGCGGGTATTCCAGCCATCAATGCGTAATCCGGCACATCGCTGGTTACGACGGCGCCTGCGCCGATCATGCAGTAAGCCCCGAGAGAGTTGCCGCACACGATCGTCGCATTCGCTCCAATTGTTGCGCCATAGCCGACACGTGTCTCAGCAAACTCATCTTTACGTTCTACATGGGCGCGCGGTGTCAGCACATTGGTGAAGACGCAGGACGGCCCGCAAAAGACGTTATCTTCAAGGATCACACCTTTATAGAGAGCAACGTTATTCTGGACTTTGCAGCCGTCTCCAATCGTCACATTTGGGCCCGCCATTACATTCTGACCCAAAACGCAGTTCTTACCGATTTTCGTGCCAGGTAAAACATGCGCAAAATGCCAGATTTTCGTCCCCGCCCCGATTGTCACCGGCTCATCTACGTATGCGCTCTCATGTTGGAAGTAATCCGCTTTGCTCATCCACCAATCACCTTGAGTAAATCTGGATGTTGTTCGCCTTTCTCTGGCTCTAGCGGGGCGTTGCGAATGTCACTGACCAGCTCGATCGACGGGCGCACGACATCGAGGCCAAAACCTTCATTGTCCAACACCCCCTGGTAACTGGCGGTGTGCAGATCGGTAAACCCTCCGGAAAACTCGATCTCTTCTCCGTCAATCGTGATGGATCGATGGGTCGATTGCCCTTCAGGCGTGTGCGCTGGGAGATGGCTGCGGTTAATCGACAAGACCCATCTGACGCGCGCCTGTTGGAATTCCAAATATCCGGCGGATGCATCTGCCGCCCTGTGGTGCACCACGGAAGACTTGATCGGCCCGAACACAAACGACAGCATGTCATAAAAGTGGACGCCAATATTTGTTGCGATCCCGCCGGACCTGCCGATATCCCCTTTCCAGGACGCATGATACCAGCTCCCGCGCGACGTGAAGTATCCCAGATCGACATCATACATGCGATCCGCAGGCCCGGATTCCACTTTTTCCTTCAGCGCCCTAATCGCCGGGTGCAAACGCAATTGCAGGATCGAATTAATCTTGTGCCCCGTCTCCTTCTCCAGCGCGATCAGTTGGTCCAGCTCTGAAGGGTCCAGAACCAGCGGTTTTTCACAAATGGCATCCGCGCCGGAACGCAAGGCAAAACTCATGTGCGCTTTGTGCAGATAGTTAGGAGAGCAAATTCCCACGTAGTCAATCTGTTCGCCGCGTGCCTGGCGGGCGTAGACTTCGTTTTCGAACTGTTCGAACTCTGTAAAGAATGCGGCGTCGGGAAAGTGGCTATCCATAACGCCAACGCTGTCATTCAAATCGTAGGCGATCGTCAAGACGCCACCTGTTTCCCTGATTGCCTTCATATGTCGCGGGGCAATGTAGCCAGCAGCACCAATCAGGGCATAATTTCTTTTCATATTTCCGACTCTTACGTGGGTGCTCATGGGTGATCGCCTCAAACTAGGCGATGGGTTTATTGTTGTCTAGGACGCCACGGGCGATGATGCGGCATTTGCGAAGAAACCAGCGTCCTGATCTACTCTTGGCACCCCACTCACCCCTAGCAGGCAATCACTCGGGATAGGCCACGTACTTGCGCAAAGGTCGTCACGGAGGCTCCAGCCTGCCAGAAGACAGGCTGGGTCGGGCGGGGGCGATGGATCAAGATGACCCTCAGGTGCACCAACAATGCGGGAATGAAGAACCACTCCTTGGCCATACGCTCATTCTCGATCCGTGCTTCAGTCACATTGACCGAGACATCGCCGTGTAGTCACGCTCGTTGCACAGCGTCTCAAAAGGACGGCGTGCCCGGGAAAGATTCGTCAAGCTGCAAGGTTTCTTCGTCGAGCAAAAAACTCTATGCATCAAGCGTGCCTGCAGCGTCCCCTGGGGCAGTCGGCATGATAGTCGTGGTTGTGGAACTGGCGTCGTACATGCTCAATACAGGCACAACAACGCGAAGGGCTCAATCGTTTCCCCGTGCAGCTTCCGACAGGATGAGTTTATCCAGCGTCAAGTTTTACACGGCGCGGCGCAGCCGGTCATTCTCCCTCCGGAGCCTCTTTGGTTCCTTCAATTGGTCGGTTCCCTTCTGGGGACCATACTGCGCAACGCCAAACTCAAATTCACCACCCCTGATCGTGTTGATGTTGTAAAAGGAGCCACCGGTCGATTTCACGGCGCAACGGATGCTGTGCTCCTTACGGCACTTGTTCACTAGCCAACAGATCGCACCACCTGTTGGATAGTAGACCCTCGTGACGCCGCCGGTGCTGATCGAGATGAATCCCTAGCCACTATCGTGGTCGCCGCAGCCATCGCGCCCAAAGGGACCGTGCCGACGGGTTTCAATTCTGAAACGTGTGTTTCTCCCATTTTTTCGGTTTCTCGCCACCTGACTACTGTCAGGTGCAGTCATCTATCATTGACATTACAAGATCAAAGTAAGTGTGCCCGCTAGCCATCTATGGGTAACCAGAGTGTCCACCGGCACATGCGCCACGTTTCGACGCAGCGTCCCAAACGCCCTCATTTTGCCCGATAATTTCTTGATCCACATTAGCAATCGCGTGCCCGGCCAGAATAGTCGGCGTCTTTCCCCATTGCCCCGTGGCATCATTCGTTTGGCCAAACGGCCCCGAAACGCCTTTCAGGCTGCTGGAGACACGCCTTGACCAAAGGGCCTGTCGCGTGTCACGCAAGGTCAAGACATTGCCCCGGCATCTCGAAAGGCGTTTGCCATGAGCCACGTATTTCCGCGAAATTCCAAATCTCCCCCGCCCCTGGTTCAACACGGAGACGGCCCATACCTTGTTGATAGAAATGGAAAGAGGTTTCTTGACTGCGGGGATGCGGCAGTTTCCTGTCTCGGTCACAGCGACGCCTATGTAACCGAAGCAATCAAGTCCCAGCTCGATCAGGTGGCCTTCGCGCATACAGGGTTTTTCACCTCGCACCCAGCAGAGGCGTTGGCGGACAAACTTGTCAAACATGCGCCTGATGGGCTGGAGCGCGTCTATTTTGTATCGGGTGGATCAGAGGCAATGGAAGCGGCGCTGAAGCTGGCGCGGCAGTATTATCTTGAAATTGGTCAACCCGAACGGCATCGGATCATCGCCCGGCAACAAAGCTATCACGGTAACACTCTTGGCGCATTGGCCACGGGCGGCAATGCCTGGCGCCGCCAACAGTTTGCCCCCATGCTCATTGATGTGTCCCACGTTGCACCTTGCTATGCTTACCGTGGCAAGGCTGACGGCGAAACGGACGAGGCTTACGTCAAACGCCTCCTTGCTGAAATTGAAGATGAGATTCAAAGCCTCGGCCCAGAAACCGTCATGGGGTTTGTTGCAGAGCCGGTTGTTGGGGCAACGCTTGGCGCGGTTCCGGCGCTTGAAGGGTACTTCGAAGGCGTCCGCGAAATCTGCGACCGGCATGGCATTTTGCTGATCCTTGACGAAGTCATGTGCGGGATGGGACGCACCGGAACGCTCTTTGCCTGCGAACAGGACAAGGTTAGTCCCGACATCTGCGCCATCGCCAAAGGTCTTGGGGCGGGGTATCAGCCGATCGGGGCCATGCTGTGCAGCAAATCTATCCATGATGCAATCGAGCAAGGGTCCGGCTTTTTCCAGCATGGCCATACCTATCTGGGCCACCCGGTTGCTTGCGCGGCAGCCCTGGCCGTACTGGAAAGGTTGATTGATCAGGCTGTTCTGGATCGTGTGAACCCGATGGGGGACCTGCTGCGCAACATGCTGAACGAACGGCTTGGACAGCATCCCCATGTCGGAGATATTCGAGGGCGTGGGTTGTTTCAGGCGGTCGAGCTTGTCGCTGACAGAACCACCAAAACGCCATTCGATCCTGAGGCAAAAACTCATGCGAGGATCAAGAAAGCCGCATTTGATGAAGGGTTGATCTGTTACCCCATGGGCGGCACAATTGACGGGCGGAGAGGCGATCACATCCTTATCGCACCGAGCTTCATCATTTCAGAAGCCCAGGTTGAGGAGTTGGTGGACAAACTGGAGCGCGCCATCGGTTCCGTTATCTGACCCAAGCAAGTTCAGGCAAATACGAAGCGGCTAAGTCGATTTGCGCAGACAGTCTGCATTCACTAAAGCTGGCGTCTTTCTGACCAATACGGTTTCACGCATCCTTTAACAGGCATCGACCAGCTCGTCAGAACGCCCGGTGGGTCAGATAGGGACTGCCGTCTTGTATGTCGCGGTTTAGACGCCTCACCTTTGACATCCCCCGACATCACTGCCATGTTGTATCCAAGCGGATACAAAAATTCTCATGCCAAAAATACCAAAATCCAGCGGCGAGCAGGCCTACGACACATTGCTGGGGCAAATACGTGCGGGTGAATTCTCCCCCGGAGACAGGTTACGCGAAGAAGACGTCTCGGCCCGTCTGGGTCTCTCCCGGACCCCGGTCCGCGAAGCGCTCAGACGATTGGAAACGGACGGCATCATTGAGCACCGTCCTCGGATAGGCGCGATCATCCGGTCCCTGACCCGCACAGAGGTTGTCGAGCTTTACGAGATGCGGACCGTTCTGGAACGCACAGCGGCTGAAATGGCGGCGCAACATGGTGCAGATGCGGAATTCGATGCGTTGGAGGCGATGAACGACAAGATCGAAGCGCAAAGGGATGCTCCGACAGTTGGTGCTGCGATCAATCAAGACTTCCATCGCGGTCTCTACCATGCCGCACGAAACCGCTTTCTGTTGGCGTCAGCACGCGCACTGAACAGCTCCCTCTTGCTATTGGGGCCAACAACCTACTCTGATCCAGAGCGTATTGACGTCGTGGTGGGACAACACAGCGAGATCATTGCCGCCTTGCGCCATCGGGACCCCTTGCAGGCCGCAATGGCTGCCGAAGCACACCTGCAAACCTCTCTCAGATATCGCCTGAACAGCGGGTCGACATGATCGGCGTCTTTTACGCGTTCGCGATTGCGGCCCTCGGCGTGGTGATTTTTCACCTTACCGCCCTGCCCTTGCCCTGGCTGTTGGGCCCAATTTTTGCCTGCCTGGCCGCGGCCCTTATCGGCGTGCCGATGCAGGGTATCAAACTGCTGAACGACGGTATGCGCACAATCCTTGGTGTCGCTGTGGGGGCGACGCTCACGCCCGCTGTTCTGTCGACTTTCCCGCAAATGTGGCTCACGCTTTTGCTCATTCCAGTCATGACGGTTTTCGTGGCCGCACTTGGTGTCCCATACTTTCGAAGACTATGCGGTTACGATCTGATGACCGCTTACTATGCGGCCATGCCCGGTGGGCTGCAGGATATGATCGCGTTTGGCGAAGAAGCCGGTGCCAATGTACGCACGCTGAGCCTGGTCCACGCAACAAGGATTCTGGTCGTTGTGGTCGCCCTGCCCTTCTTGCTCACTGGGATTTGGGACGCGGATCTCACCAACCCGCCTGGTGCGCCGATAGGTGCGGTGCCCTTGTCAGAATTACTGTTGATGGTTGTCTGCGCCATCGCGGGATGGCGCATTGCAAAGCGCGTCGGGATGTTCGGCGCCTCTATCCTCGGGCCATTGGTTTTGGCGGCAATTGTCACTCTTTCCGGTGGCCTGAATAATCGCCCTCCGGCAGAGGCAATCTGGGCAGCCCAGTTTTTCATCGGCATGGGGATTGGGTGTAAATATGCGGGAATAACCATTCAGGAGATCCGGCGGGATCTGGTCGCCGGACTAGGGTTTTGCGGCATCCTTATTGTGCTCACTGTCATATTTGTCGAAGGCGTGTATGGCTTGGGTCTCGCCCCCGGAATGGAAGCCCTTCTTTCTTTCGCACCGGGCGGGCAGGCAGAGCTGACTGTACTGGCCTTGATTGTTGGCGCGGATGTTGCCTTCGTTGTTGCGCATCATATTGTCCGCATCTTTTCGGTGATCCTCGGCGCGCCGATTGTCGCGCGCCTTTTCAAGGGCCAAAACACCGCACCCTGACGCCAGCGGTACAAACAAGCCCGCCAGATTGCCCATTGCGCTGATACGATCTTGCGCGCAGAGTTCTGACATGCACCCCCGAACCCAAATCGTGACCCACCCCACCCCTCTGGCACTGGCCCCTCGTTTGTCGGAGAAACTGGGCGCCGAAATCCACATCAAACGCGATGACCTTGCTGGTCCGTCCATTGGTGGCAACAAGGCGCGTCAGCTCGAATACTATTTTGGTGCAGCACAGGCGCAAGACGCGGATACCATCCTTATCACAGGCGCTGTTCAGTCCAATTTCGCCAGATTGACGGCCGCTGTTGCGCAGGCGCAGGGCATGCATTGCGTGGTTCAGCTGGAAGACCGCGTCCCGGGCAAATCTGAACGATACCACCGCTCCGGCAACGTGCTATTGCTGCAATTGTTGGGCGCGGAACTGCTGTATTACCCTGACGGAGAAGACGAAGCCGGCGCGGATGCGGCCCTGCACGCCAAGGCAGATGAGCTGGCGACGCAGGGGCGACGACCATACGTCATTCATCTTTCAGAGGGCCACCCACCGCTGGGTGCACTGGGCTATGTGGACGCGGCTCATGAAATTCTGGATGAACATGCGGATTTTGATACCTTTGTCGTCGCCTCAGGCAGCGGCTCCACCCACGCGGGGCTGCTTGCAGGCCTGCGCGGTGCTGGGTCCAACGCCCGCGTGATCGGGAGTTGTGTCCGTCGTGCCAAGTCCGAACAATCTGCGCGTATCGCGCGTGTGACCGGTCGCTTGCAAGATCTCTATCCCGGCGCTGCTGCGGTCCGACCTGATGATATCGAGATCTGGGAAGGCGCTTTCGCTCCGGGTTACGGAAAACTTGGGGGGCCTGCCCGCACTGCGATCGAGATGATGGCCCAATACGAGGGACTAATACTCGATCCCGTCTACACCGCCAAAAGTTTCGCCGCCATTCCTGCCCTTGTAGAAACAGGCGACATATCGAAAGGCAGCAAGGTCTGCTTCATCCACACCGGTGGCCTCGCGGCGCTATTTGCCTATGAGAATGACTTGTCAGCGCCCTCATGAATAACCTCCTCGGTTTTGGGATCGGCTTGCAGGTCTTGGAGTTGTTGCAGCACCGCGTCGCGCCATGCAACGCGGGTCTCATCGGCCAGCAGTGACGCGGGCCGATAGCGCGGCGAAAAAATCGCGTACCGGTATCGGAGCTTTTCGACCATCGGTCTGATCTCGATCCCGTCAACCATCGCTCCCTCTCCTTTGACCAACAAGACCGTCAGCGGATCAACGACCGAACAGCACTGCCCTGCAGCGACGAAATGCAAAATCGGCAAAAAAGTCTGGCTCTCCACTGTCTTGCGGAACACGACACCTTTCTCTTCAAAGGTTGCCAACAATTCGGTCTGATGAGCGTGCGTCGCGGGCAAGGTTCCCATTGGCACGGCGTTCAGGTCAGTCACAGACACCCGGTCAAGCTTGGCGAGAGGATGATCCGCTGGCAACGCCAACATCACTTCGGCAGAGATAACCTCGGTGTGATAGAGGTTCTCGGCATCCTTGGTTTCGGGCGCATCGGCAAATCCGAAGTCGATCGATTGCGCACGCGCGAGCTCTGCGATCTGGTTCGACGTCCGGGCCAGAATGGAGACGGAGACATCGTTGCCGGTATCGAGCCTATCTGCCAGAAACTTGGGGAACAGCATGGAAACAGGACCCGGCATTGCGGCCACGTTAAGCTTCCCGGACCGACCATCCACGAGGCTACGCATTGTGTGTTTGACACGCGACAACCTGGTCAGAATGGCTTCAGCCTCCGCGTGCAGGTAATGCGCCTCGGGCAGCGGCACGAGCTTGCGGCCTTCCCTTTGAAACAGGCGCAGACCAAACTGGTCTTCCAAGTTTTTGATCGCGGCGCTGACCGCTGGTTGGGTGCGCCCCAACTTGCGAGCTGCATCCGACAGCGATGCCGAGGTCATCACGGCATGAAAAGCGGCAATCTGGGAAACGTTCATGACCAATATATAACCAAAATTTATGGAAATAAAAATTATTCAAATTTGTGTTTATTTCTTAACGCGATAGTCTCCCAACATGAATCAGTCCAAAAAAACGGGGAGACGATAATGAAACACTTCAAACGGCTCATGGGGGTCGCTGCGGCAACGGTGATTGCTGGCAGTGCACTCGCACAGGATCCAACTTTCTTCCGGATCGGCACGGGAAGCGCGGGCGGCACTTATTTCCCAATCGGCGGCACGATCGCCAATGGTATTTCTGCCCCTCCCGGCGCGAGACCTTGCGACAAGGGTGGCCAATGCGGCGTCCCGGGCCTGATCGCGATTGCGCAATCTACAACAGCTTCGGTCTTCAACAACACAGCCGTTCAGAACGGCGAGTTGGAAGCAGGCATGGCTGCCGCGGACGTGACACGCTCCATGTACCTGGGCGAAGGCAAGTTCGATGGCAAACCGCATGAGAAGCTGCGCATCGTTGCGAACCTCTATCCGGAAGACTTGCATCTTGTGCTTCCCAAAGGATCGAGCATCGAAAGCCTTGCCGATCTCGAAGGCAAGCGCGTCGGCATCGCACAGGCCGGGTCCGGAACGCAGGTCGCCGTCGAGATGATGCTGGCGGAATGGGGCGTCACGCGTGACAACATGGATGAGGCCGAACTGAACAACTCCCAATCTGCCGAACGGCTCGCAGATGGTCAGCTGGATGCCTATTTCTATGCCGCTGGCTGGCCGGTCTCCGCCATGGTGCAGCTGTCAACCACCAAGGGCATGGAGTTGCACAGCTTCAGCGACGATGATCTGGCGAAAATCAACGGTATCATCCCCGCCTATATCCCGTCGAGCATTCCGTCAGGCGTATATGAGGGCATCGACTACGAAGTGAAAACACCAGCCGTTTCGGCGTTGCTGGTTGTCTCTTCCGATCTGTCAGATGATCTTGTCTATGGCATCACCGCAGCGCTCTGGAACGACAACACACGGAAGTTGCTGGACAATGGCCATGCCAAGGGTAAGCAGATTACACCTGACACGGCACTTGACGGGATTTCGGCACTTGGTGTCCCGCTGCACCCCGGTGCGGAAAAATTCTACAAAGAAGCCGGTTTGCTGCAATAAACACTGACCGACCCTAAGGCGGCGCATCTCATGGCGCCGCCTGATACCCTTCTTTCCCAAAAAACCGACCCCGGGGGTGCGCGATGAGCGATCCGCAGAAAAATGACGTGCGCGAGTTGACCGACGAGGAACTCTCCGCCATCGAGGAAAAATATGATGAAGGCGCCGCAACGCGCTCAGTCTCTCCCCGGTTTGCCCAATTCTTGCGCTATGTGGCGTTGACCTTCGCGGTCTATCATTACCTCACAGCCGGTTTCGCCCTGCCGCCAGATTATTGGCACATGGGCTGGCACCTCTCGGGCCTCTTCATTCTGACCTACTCCTTTTATCCGCTGTTCAAGACCAAAGGGGCGTTTGATCTGAAGAACGGTGCCGGTCGACTGGGCGGGGTCCCTTACATCGATATCCTGTTGATGGTTCTTGGTGTGTTTTCGGCACTCTACCTGGGCCTAGCCTGGCGAGGGATCGAATGGCTCGGCGTCGAAGAAATGACCTTCCGTATGGGGAACCCCAACAATTGGGACTTGCTCTTTGGCTGCATTCTGATCGTTCTTGTGCTGGATATTGCCCGCAGAACGCTCGGCTGGGTCTTGCCGCTTATCATCAGTATCTTCATATCCTATGCACTCTTCGGCCCTTATTTCCCCGGGTTGCTCCAGCATCCCGGTGTGAAGTTCAACACCTTCGTGTCCTCGATGTATTTCCCGCAGGAAGGCATCTTTGGTGTGACGCTTTGGGTGGTCTCCACCATCGTCTTTCATTTCGTGCTTTTTGGCGTCATCGCTCAGCGCACCGGGCTTGGGCAGTTGTTCATCGATAACGCCACCATCCTTGCTGGTCGCTACACCGGCGGGCCTGCCAAGGTGTCGGTGGTATCGTCGGCGTTTTTCGGGACAATCTCGGGCTCATCGGTTGCCAACACCGTATCCACAGGTGCCTTGACCATTCCCAATATGAAGCGACTTGGATACCCCGGTCATTTCGCGGGCGGCGTAGAGGCCGCTGCGTCGGCGGGGGGGCAGATTACACCGCCGATCATGGGGGCTGCGGCCTTCATCATGGCCGAGTTCCTTGAGGTGCCCTACACCACCATCGTTATTGCTGCGATCTTCCCCGCTCTCCTTCACTATGTCGGCGTTTTCGCAGTGGTTCATCTGATGGCGCGCAAATTGGGCCTGAAAGGTCTGGCCAAAGAAGCACTGCCCCAGTTAGGCGCTGTTTGGCGCGACGGTTGGGCGAACATCGTGCCGCTCGTCGGTCTGCTGGTCGTGCTGTTTTCTGGCTACACGCCTTATATGTCTGCCTTTTGCGGCATCTCGCTTGCCCTCATCGCAGGCATGAGCCGAGCAAGGGAACCGCTTACACTGGTCTACGCCCTCGCCTTTATTGCGTTCGTGATCTGGAAGTACATGGGAAGCGGCTTTGACCTCACAATGTCCTGCATCTTGGTATTCGGTGCGGCGCTCGCGACCTTTAATCCGCAGAGACGCGTATCGATCCAGCAAATGGCTGATACATTTGAAACCGGCGTCAAATACGCGCTCGCAGTGGGTGCTGCGTCTGCAGCCGTTGGCATCGTGATTGGCGTCATCAATACAACCGGCGTTGGCTTTCGCATCGGTTTTATGGTCACTCAGGCAGCCTCCAACCTTGGTACTGACCTCGCGTGGCTGTTCACCTTCGGCGCATACGAGCTCTTTTCGGTTGAAGATCTGACACTGTTCATCAGTCTCGTCTTTATCGCCATGGCCTGTATCCTGATGGGAGCGGGTGTACCGACAACGGCTCTTTACATCATGTTGGTCTCCGTTGCCCAACCTGCACTTGCGCAGCTCGGCATCCCCCCCATCGCAAGCCATATGTTTGTTCTCTACTACGGCGTCGTGGCAGAGATTACGCCACCGGTTTGCACCTCGGCCTATGCCGCGGCGGCAATTGCAAATTCAAACCCCTTCCGAACCGGCATTTCGGCCTTCACGCTGGGCCTCGGCAAGGTGGTTGCCCCGATGGCGTTTGTCTACGCACCGGTTCTGCTCTTTGTCTCCTCAGCCGGATTTGATCTGTGGGAGTTCAGCTATACAGCAGCAAGTTGTATCGCCGGGGTCATCTGCCTGTCAGCCGCCGTGGTCGGGTATTGGCTGGCTCCGATGGGCGCACTCTTCCGCATCCTCATGGCCTTGGCCGGCTTGATCTTCATCGCCCCCTCCTTGCAGGCGGACCTGGTAGCTCTGGTGATCGCCAGCCCTGCAGTTCTCAGCCAGATCATTGCGCGGCGAGGCTCGCATGCCCCCGCCTGAACCTAACGGACCGGTTACCATTCTCGGTGCCGGTATCGTTGGCATCTGCACGGCCCTGTCGCTGCTGGAGCGCGGCCAAAAGGTACGGTTGATAGATCGTGGCGCGCCGGGGCAGGAAACATCCATGGGCAATGCCGGTGTCGTGTCACCCTGGTCTATCGTTCCTCAAGCCATGCCCGGGATATGGCGTTCAGTTCCAAAGCTGATGTTTGGGACCGGCAGACCTTTGTCCATTCATCCCCGATCCCTACCCCGCATGGTATTTTGGGGTGCGCGTTTCCTGAGACAGAGCCGACTTGAAAACGTAAACGCTACTGTCGAGGCCATGTCTTTGTTGTGCGCTCCGGGCATCGATCTTTACCGCACGCACCTGGAAGGGACTGGGCATGAAAACCTGCTGCGCGACAGCATGTATGTGCATGCGTTTCGGGACGGAAATAAAGCCAACCTGAACGCGTTGGAATACCGAATAAGGTCGTCCAAGGGTGCCGAGATGGAGGTCATCGGGCGCGACGAACTGGCGAAGACGGAACCCGCCCTGAGCACTGATTTTCAAGCTGCAGTCCTTGTGAAAGGACAAGCCCGCGCGCTTTCACCGGGGCGAATAGGCCATGTGCTGGCGGAAAAAGCCCGATCCTTGGGCGCCGTGTTTCATCAGACAGAAATCTCCAGCTTGCGTAAGACCGACGGGGGATGGACCATCGAATGCTCGAATGAGACTTTCACTGCCAGTCAGGTTGTTCTCGCCATGGGCGTTTGGAGTGGAGATGTGTTGCGAGATCTGGGGCTCCGCCTCCCGCTAACGGCAGAGCGCGGGTATCACATCGAGTGTACTGATCCAGGTATTACCCTGAACAATTCAGTGATGGATGTCGACGCCAAGGTCGTGGCAAGTAGTATGGAGACTGGGCTGCGGGTTGCCGGACAGGCCGAGTTTGCCCCGATCGACGCACCTCCAAACCAGAAGCGCCAAAAACAACTCAAAAAGATCGCTTTGGCGGCATTTCCGGAGTTGTCGGTTGCAAATACACGTTTCTGGATGGGGCGAAGACCGTCGTTTCCTGACAGCCTGCCAGTATTGGGAGAGCTACCTAGTCATAAAGGGCTGTTTCTCAACTTCGGTCACAGTCACTACGGGCTCATGATGGCGCCAAAATCCGGCGATTTGCTTGCGCAGATCATCACTGGCGCGGCCCCTAATATCGACCTGTCGGCTTTTGCGGCAAGCCGATTTTTGCCTTCACTCAAGGCCTGAAATGGCCATCAGTCACTACGGCTGAAACGGGCTTCGTCTGGGCTTTCCTTTCGGAACGAGAAGACGCTCCGACATATCGGAACGAAAGCAGTTTTCTTGCAGATCACAAGGCATAGATCGACCTGTATCATAAGTGACGCCCGGCCAATTTTTTGAGCGCTAGAGCCCGGTTTATCTAAAAAATACGGCTGCGATTTGGACCGTTGCACCCCTAAAAGCTGTCTGATGGAACAGCGATCCGCTCATTCCCGTCTTCATGATTCGAGCATTTAACCCGACAAATCCTCTTAAAATTGAGAACAATTGTTGCAAAAAAAGCTCTTTGTGCCGGAAATTCGCATCATTACGTAAGGTCGCCTATGGCTTAACCCGTCGAAAATAAAGAATTAACCGAATTAGGGCAGAAATGTAGCAAGACTGTGACTTGAAGACGAAGGGCCTTAGGCGTTATGTGGAAACTACGAGATTGTTTAGTAGGTATGAATATGGTTCGATCATTAGCCTTGGCGGGCGCATTCACGGCACTTGTATCGTCGCCTGTGTTTGCAAGTACAATATCCGGGAACATTACAGCGAAAATAGCGGCACCTGATGGGTGTGCTCCAACTGGCGAGTTCGTTTGCGAAGGCGGCGGCTCAAACAGTTTGCAGTGGGGCAGCGGTGATTGGGAAAACCAATCAGTCAATGGCACCAACCCATCGGTATTGACCGTATCGGAAGGCCCATTCAGCATCAGCGGCCCGGGCGTCGTAAATCTGGGTGCCATCACCTGGGTTAACATGGCGTCATGGTATGCCGGCGGCGTTTGGGACAGCACAGTCACACTCGAACTGGGTGACCCCTCCAGATCTGTGTCCTTCGGCTTCTCCATCGACAACACAGCCGACCCGACCAACAATGCAGACGTGAACAACAAATCCGGTCACAACCCGGATGTAATCACGTTGATGAGTGGTCCCCTCGACTCTCCGCTTGACCTTGGAAATGGTCTGATTTTGTCCGAGCTGTCCTTCAGCCTCGAAGACGCTGGCACCCCCGGTCAGGACGCCTCTGAGTGGTTCTGGAACTACGAAGAAGAGAAATGGGAATGGCTGACTTTTGAAGGTCTGGATTGGGGCAGCAGGTATGACCCCGAAACCGGCATTTGGGAAAACCGCGAAGGCGGAACCTCAGTGATGCGCGTCTACGGAAACGTCTACTCTGTTCCAAATATCTCTGCAGTACCGCTACCCGCTGGCTTGTGGCTCTTGATCAGCGGCTTGGGTGGTGTGTTCATGCTGGGTCGTCGGCGCCAAGCAACGTAGTTCGAGACCCAAGAAATAACGTCGAGTATCGGCTCTATTGCAACGGGCACATACTTGATCCTGTGTAAGAGCATTAGCTTCCTGGCCTTACGCAGCACTGAAATTCTCGGGGTTCGGAAGCAAAGAAGTTGGATTTGAAAATGAAGATATCGATTTCTAAAAGCGCGAGCCTGATCGTCGCGGCATCTTTTGCACTTTCTCTGTCTTCGCCTAACCAAGCGCAGGCACAATCCGGGTTATTCGGAACTCAGGAAGTGAAACGCTGGGACATGTGCGATTGGCGGAAGATCCCTGATGGGGTACTCGCTCGCATCGAACGGCGGAGCGACTATGAGGATATTCTGCGTCGCATGTTCAATTCCTGCCCTGACGCTGCCTTGGCCCTCACGGACCGGCCAACTGCGACAACTTCAGGAAATGACAACAGAGACGACCAAAGAGGACGCGAGCCGGACAACAACGATGATGGCGAGCCCGATAGTGGACCAGAAAACGACGGACCGACGGGCGACGGCCCCGATGATAATGGGCCTCCCAACGGTGGCCCCCCGAATGGCGGACCTCCCAACGGTGGTCCCCCTAACGGCGGCCCACCGGCCAACAATCCACCGCCAACTGGCTAAATATGATTTTGCTATCCAGGGGCGTACCGCGTCTCTGGATAATGTGTCTTCAGCGATCTGCCGATTTGGCGCGGCTGTAAAGTCGCGGTTTGCTTATCTGGACGCAGTCGGCCGGTCTTGTATGACACCCCCAGCCAAAACAGCGTCCCAGCGGGTAAGCGCGTTCGGGTTTTGAAGCTTCAAAAAGGTGTAGCCTGTCTTGTTCCAAGGCTTGATCTTGTTGGTTAAATTGTCCAGCACAAGGTCCCCTTGCCCGGTACGCATCACCAGAACGGCGTGACTGTTCAACTTTCTGTCCAACACCGTTGCGATTAGGAGCGATTGCGAAGGCACCCCGCGCTCGACCAACAGCTTCTTTTTCAGCAGCACCAGATCTTCACAATCGCCGCCACGTCTGGTGGGCAATGCCCAATGCTCTTCGACACCATATTGCGTCCGATCTTCGACTTCGCGCACCTGCCGGTTGACCGACCTGTTGATCTGATTTGCGAGTGAAAGCTTTTGCTGGGCCGAAACGCCGCTGCGAGCAGATGCTTTGCAGGCCCAGGAATATCTATTGCAGAGCCCCGCAAAGCCCGCTGGCGCATGGATCGCTTTTTGTGGTTTCAGAAAGGCGGTGCTGGAGTTTGCAGAGGCGGCAGGTGCAATTACGCACGCGGCAAGCATGAAGACACCTAAAACACCGAGGCGCGGGGCGAACAGGGCCAATCCAAAAGGCCTGGAATGATCAGTATTCTTGTTCAAATCAGTTTTCTTCAAAAATGAGAATCGTTTTCGCATACTGGTCACCACCGTTCGAGATTAACGAACCTTAATAGACTATCAAATTCGGGCGGAGGCGTGGTGCGAATGTGATGGATCAACGGCGACCCCACAAAAACTCAGTCAAACTGGCGTCTAAAATCCCGAAAAAACGCTATTTCTGCCAGTATTGAGCCCAAAAGTAACCAGAATAAGTGCGGCGGATTCTCGCCAAGAGGACATTTGGAATCGCAGCGGAGATCAAATCTCAGTAATTAATTCCAGAACGACGCATCGCCACTTAACGATTCGAGGCCACGCCTTAATCTGTCAGCGGCGCCTTTGAATTCAGAAAATACTGCGAAAACACAGGTACAGACGCTGCACCAATCGCACGAGCATTGATGCCGACCTGCCCCGTCAGAATCTCCGGCAGAATAAGCCCTCGACTGTCTTCTTGCGGAAGGTAGTGCCGGACTCGGTCAACAAGACGGTCTTTCACATTGGCTGGACAATACCCATCCAAGACAACTGCCTCGAAGTCGACGACCGCGCAAACGGAAACACAAGCTTGAGCAATGGCATGAGCAGCGGCATCTATCCAAACCGCAACCTCGTCTTCGAAGGGAGACCAGTCTTGCGGCAACTTCCAAAGATCACGCGGATCAAATCCTGCCGACTGCAATTTGGATTCCAACAAATGAATTGACGCGACATCCAGCAACTGCCTCGTTTTTCCCGATTTGTCTCCGATCCGCAGTGGACCAAATGCGCCAGCATTACCTCGGGTGCCTTCATATACGGCCTGGTTCAAGACCACCCCACCGCCGATAAATGTCGAGACAAAGAAGTAGGCATAGTTCTGCAGCCCCCGCCCCAACCCATAGACGTGTTCAGCCCAGCATGCACTCGTCGCATCATTCAACATATAGACCGGCAGGTTGGAAAACCTGGTGACCTCCTCTTCGAATGAGATGTCTTTCCAAGACAGGAATTCAGCGGCTGTATCGCCTTCGGTCGACCCCCATTTCCAAATCTCAAAAGGAGCGGCGATACCTATGCCGCAGAGGCGCGCAGCGATCTCCGGCCCAACTGAAGAAATGGCCTCGAAATAACTCGTTTCCAGAAATTCGAAAATCGTGCCGGGTAGTGCAATCTCGTAGTTCAGCTGGGACTTGTACAAAACCTGACCGCACAGATCAGTCAGAAAAAGCTCGCTGCTGCGGCGCCCAATTTTACACCCGAAGGACACGACACCTTTGGGGTTGAGCGCCATTGGCACGGACGGCTTTCCGACCTTCCCTTTCACCGGATCGCCCTTGATCAGCAATCCGTCCCCTTCGAGTTTTCGCAGGATTACGGAAACGGTCTGCGCAGACAGATCCGTGCGTCGGGCAATTTCGCTGCCCGGCAAGTCGCCGTGACGTTGCAGCAACGACAGAATGAGGCGCTCGTTATGATCTCGCACCCTTTTCTGGTTTACGCCATTTTGTAACTGGCGAATGATTGCGCGCTCTTCCATCTGGCTTGCTCTTGGTTCTGATCGCGGTACGTTGCCCGCACCTGATTAATAAATCAAGTTTACTTATTAATTGACATCGGATCGGAATCACACCACCTTGCCTGCCCAGACATGGCCGACGCGGTCGTGCACAGGACAATATTGGGAGGAACTCATGAAAAAACTAATTGCGGGAACAGCACTGGGCTTGATCGTATCAGCCAGCGCGGCGATGGCAGAAGATGTGTCTGCATGCCTGATCACCAAAACAGACACCAACCCGTTCTTCGTCAAAATGCGTGAAGGCGCATCTGCCAAGGCGGAAGAACTTGGCATCGCGCTCAATTCCTATGCGGGCAAAGTCGATGGGGACCACGAGACGCAAGTTGCGGCGATTGAAACCTGCATCGCGAATGGCGCAAAGGGTATCCTTCTGACCGCATCCGATACGTCGTCGATTGTGCCAGCCGTTCAACAAGCGCGGGATGCAGGGCTTTTGGTGATCGCACTCGACACACCACTTGAGCCGATTGACGCGGCAGACATGACGTTTGCGACGGACAATTTCCTGGCTGGGGAGCTGATCGGCAAATGGGCTGCAGCAGCACTCGGTGACGCCGCCGCAGATGCACGCATTGCCACATTGGATCTGGCAGTAAGCCAGCCCACGGTAGACGTATTGCGCAACCAGGGATTCCTGCAGGGGTTTGGGATTGATCTTGCCGATCCGAATGTGATCGGAGATGAAAGCGACCCTCGGATTGTCGGGAGCGATGTCACACAGGGTAACGAAGAAGGCGGTCGTCGCGCGATGGAGAACCTTCTTGCCAAAGATCCGACGATCAACGTCGTGCATACAATCAACGAACCCGCGGCTGCAGGCGCGTACGAAGCACTAAAGGCAATTGGTCGTGAAAACGACGTTTTGATCGTGTCTGTCGACGGCGGTTGCCCTGGCGTGCAAAATGTCGCCGACGGCGTCATCGGCGCGACCTCGCAGCAGTACCCGCTTCTGATGGCTTCCAAGGGGATCGAGGCGATCGCTGCCTGGGCCAAAGATGGCAGCAAGCCTGAAGCCACTGAAGGTAAAGCCTTTTTCGACACCGGCGTGGCTCTGGTTACAGATAATCCCGCTGATGGGGTCGAGAGCATCGACACTGCGAAAGGTACTGAGCTTTGCTGGGGCTAATGCGCCAGTTTAATTGAGCAAAAGACCATTTTGTCAGAGGGCGGCCAAGTCGCCGCCCTCTACTTTCGAACCAAAATAAATCGACCGGTTCACGCCCATGGAGCGACAGATGTCCAATTCTGATAACTACGAAGCCGCAGCCTCAACAGCAGCCTCGGAAGTTGCGTCATTCGACGACGCGAACAAGGGCTTTGTCAGCCGGTTTCATCACGCCTTGCATACAACGCCAGCACTTGTTCCGCTGATCGTGCTTTTGGCGTCTATTGCCATCTTTGGGGTATTGCTGGGCTCAAAGTTCTTTTCGCCCTTCGCGCTGACGCTGATCCTGCAACAGGTGCAGATCGTCGGCATCGTTGCGGCAGCACAAAGCCTTGTGATTCTGACAGCCGGAATCGACTTGAGCGTTGGCGCAATTGCGGTGATATCCTCGGTTGTCATGGGGCAGTTCACCTTTCGCTACGGTCTCCCCGTCGAGGTCGCCATCGCCTGCGGCCTCACATTTGGTACATTGATCGGCGCCTTAAACGGCTGGCTGGTCGCGGCGATGAAGCTTCCGCCTTTCATCGTCACGCTCGGGATGTGGCAAATCGTGCTGGCAGCCAACTTCCTGTATTCTGCAAATGAAACAATCCGCAGTCAGGATATCGCCGAACAGGCACCCTTGTTGCAGTTGATGGGTTCAAAATTCAATGTTGGTGGGGCTGTCTTCACCTTTGGCGTGATTTTCATGCTGTTGCTGGTTCTCGTGCTCGCTTACGCCCTAAAGCACACCGCTTGGGGGCGACATGTCTATGCGGTCGGAGACGACCCAGAAGCCGCAGAACTATCAGGGGTCGACGTCAAGAAAACCCTGATTTCAGTTTATGCCCTTGCCGGGCTCATCTGCGCCTTTGCGGGATGGGCTCTGATTGGGCGCATTGGATCTGTGTCACCAACCTCCGGCCAATTGCTGAACATCGAAAGCATTACCGCCGTGGTGATCGGAGGCATTTCACTCTTCGGTGGGCGCGGTTCGATATTAGGCACATTCTTCGGCGCACTGATCGTGGGGGTCTTCACGCTGGGGCTACGGCTTCTCGGCGCGGACGCGCAATGGACTTTCTTGCTGATTGGCTTGCTGATCATCGCCGCCGTCGCCGTCGATCAATGGATCAGAAAGGTAGCTGCATAATGGAACCGATCCTAAGAGGCCGTGGGCTGGTAAAACGCTATGGCAAAGTGACCGCATTGGATCATTGTGATTTTGACCTGATGCCCGGCGAAATTCTGGCGGTCATTGGCGATAACGGTGCGGGCAAAAGCTCTTTGATCAAGGCGGTTTCCGGGGCTGTGATCCCCGATGCTGGCACGGTTGAACTGGAAGGTAGGCAAGTCAATTTCTCGTCTCCCATCGAGGCGAGAGAAGCTGGCATAGAGACGGTTTATCAGACCTTGGCCATGTCCCCTGCCCTGTCAATCGCGGACAATATGTTCATGGGGCGTGAGTTGCGAAAGCCCGGTCTTCGTGGATCTCTTCTGCGCCAGCTGGACCGCAAGCGGATGGAAGAAATTGCGCGAGCGAAACTCTCAGAGCTGGGTTTGATGACAATTCAAAACATCAATCAGGCCGTTGAAACGCTTTCAGGCGGGCAACGACAGGGCGTTGCGGTTGCGCGCGCTGCTGCCTTTGGCTCCAAAGTCATCATTCTAGACGAACCCACTGCTGCATTGGGTGTGAAGGAGAGCCGCAAGGTTCTGGAACTGATCCAGGACGTGAAGAGTCGCGGAATCCCGATCATCCTCATTAGCCATAATATGCCGCATGTCTTCGAGGTCGCGGACCGTATTCACGTGCACCGCTTGGGTAAGCGCTTGTGCGTGATCGACCCGAAGGAGCACTCCATGTCAGACGCAGTGGCCTATATGACCGGCGCAAAAATGCCCGGCGAGGCGCATGCAGCTTGAGGAGGCGTTAGACGCGGTACTGGCAAAGGTCGGCGACTTGCCCCGTACCGGAACCCGCCAACTGATTGCAATTGCCGGCCCCCCTGCCAGTGGAAAATCGACGCTCGCGGAGGCGCTGGTGCATAACCTGCCGGATGCCTGCGTCGTTCCAATGGATGGCTACCATCTGGACAATCGCATCCTTTCAAAACGCAACCTATTGCACCGAAAAGGCGCGCCCGCGACCTTTGATGTGGCGGGATTTCGGCATTTGCTGACCCGCTTGAAATCAGAGCAAGACGTCGTCTACCCGATTTTCAACCGCGAGCTCGACTGCGCCATAGCGGGCGCAGGATTGGTTGAAAAAGAAACAAAGACCGTTGTCATAGAAGGAAATTACCTACTTCTGGATGCACCAGGCTGGCGCGCACTCAGGCCCCTTTGGGATTTTGCCGCCTATCTTTTGGTGCCGGAGGACGTCTTACGAGACCGCCTGATGCAGCGTTGGAACCACCACGGCTTCTCGACTGAAGAGGCCACGCAAAAGACCGAGAACAACGATCTGCCGAATGCCCAAACAACGGTTCAAAACATGTTGGAACCCGATCTGCTTTTGACCGGCACGTTCTGAGGTTTCATTTTTCAGTTGTTGAAATGGGTATCAGCCATTGCTTCAAGCACTGCGAAAACGTCTTGATTGCCGACAATAACCCTACCACCGTCGGAAAGCATCTCTGCCGCACTTTGATCTTCAACGACGCCGCCGGCCTCGGAAACCAGTAGCTGCCCTGCGAGACAATCCCAGGCATTCATATGACCTTCTATGTAGCCAACCAGCCGCCCGGCGGACACATATGCCAGGCTCAACGCACCCGAGGCATTCCTGTAAAAGACCCCGCCTCGCGCCAAGATATCCGCAATGAGCGCGGAAGTCTGATCGTGCGGCGTGCGTCTGGAAAAACCAACTCCGATACTGCCACGTTCAATTGACCCTTCTTTGGCAATGGCCAGCGGTTTGCTGTTCAGCCACGCCCCTTCTCCTCGACGTGCCAGATACATCTCCTCATGGACGGGATCGAAGATCGCGCCTATGTGCGTGCGATCCTCATGAACAACAGCGAGCACAACTGTCCATGCAGGAATGCCCGCAATGAAATTTGCAGTGCCGTCGATCGGATCTATGACCCAGGTAAATCCAGAAGTTGAGGGTTTGTCGTCATATTCCTCCCCGACCACTCCATCTTCGGGAAAGGCAGCGCCTATCAGGTTTCGGACATGCTTTTCGACCGCCCGATCTGCATCGGAAACAAAGTCTTGTGGACCTTTGTCTTCGATCTTCAACGTCTCCAGACGCCGAAAATACTCAAGCGCCAAAGCCCCTCCGATACGTGCAATCTCCACCGCTGCCTGACTGCGATCATTCATACAAAGAATCCCGTTGTAAGTCTTGGCAACCTTGCAGATTCGGGCCAATCCGTCTACAACTTATACGTGAATTTTTGATGTAAGCTTCGAAATTACCGATCTTTTTTACGGCCGAGCCTATTCAGAATTTCCTGCTCCAACCACACGTTGCGCGACATCTTCCAACACCGTCTCAAGGTCTATGGGCATTTTTGCTTCTGTCAACTTGCCGTCAATCTTCAAAAAGGAGAGGCCATGCACAAAACTCCAAAGCAAAAACGCCTGATGCTGATCACTTTCTTCGATGGTATCGCTACCCCGGCAACGGGCGACCTCAGCCTGAACAAGCGCGAATGTGTCATCTCCCGTCTCGACTAATTCGCTGTGCTCGCCATGTGTATCGGACAGGCCAAACATCAACCGAAAAACACCCGGCTCTGTCACCGCAAACCGCACGTATACCCGTCCCATGGCCACGATTCGGTTTAACGTGCCCGGCGCATATTGATCCAATTCCTCCAGCATTTCCTGGCGTTGGCGGCGCATGCCAGCCAATGCAACGGCCCGCAACATCTCCTGTTTATCTTTGAAATGCTTGTATGGTGCAGCGGTCGAAACGCCCGCGCGGCGACAGGCCTCTGAAACCGAAAAATGATCCGGGCCTTTCTCTTCCACCAAAATGCGCGTCGCTTCAACAAGTTGAGCGCGCAGATCGCCGTGATGATAGCTGTCCCGTTTTTCGGATTGAGGTGTATTTTCCATAATCCAATCTCTTTCAGAACACGTACCTCTTGTCAAAGTAAGAGACTCTAACATATGTTAGAGGCGCTAACATGGCGGGAGCGGAAAAATGTCGACCGATCAGAAGGAAACGATTGCACAACGCATTTTTGCGATCCTGGGACGAAGCGCGCTGACGCTTGGGGTTGCGGCTCTAGCGGCTGGAGCCGTTGTGATCGGGGTTGGTTTCCTCAACAACCGCGCAGCCGCGGTGCCTGAACCGGAGGCAGCGCCCGCCGTACCGGTGGAAGTTACTGAAGCCGTTTTTCAGGACAGCTACGGCCAACAGCGCAGGTTTATCGGCCAAATCGAGGCTGCCGCCCATGTATCCCTATCCTTCGAACTGAGCGGCAGGCTTGATGCGCTTTTGGTTCAGGAAGGCGATTTTATTCGTGCCGGGCAGGAACTCGCCCGGCTGGACACCGATTTGTTGCATGCGGAAGCCACGCGTCTTGAGGCGGCGCGTGCCGCTTCAGCGGCCCAGTTGGTCTTTGCCGAGTCCCGTCTCGAACGGGCAACTCAATTGCAGCGACAAGGATTCACAAGCCAGGATACGCTGGATCAGGCGATTGCGCTGCGCGACGAACTGGTAAACCGGATCGCCGAAACCGACGCCGCCCTGCAATCCGTTTCGATCAATCTGCAAAAATCGGTGATCTACGCGCCCGTATCAGGGCAAGTCGCTGCTCAAGACGTCGACATTGCCGAAACGGTCCAAGCAGGCCAGCAAGTCCTGTCGGTTTTGCAAACGTCGCGGCCTGAAGTGCGGGTTGGGTTGCCATTAAGTGTAAAGGCCGATGACTTTTCGCAAGTGGACATCATCGTCGACGGTGACCCAATGCCAGCAACTCTCAAAAGCTTGCGCCCAGATCTTGATCCTGTCACGCGAACACGTACCGCACTTTTCGAAATCGACACCAAGTCAAACGTGCTCTTCGGTCAAACGGCCACCCTAATTCTGGAAACCGACATAAAGGCGCGTGGCGCATGGGTACCACTGGACGCCCTCCAATCGGGCAACGGTAAAGTCTGGACGTTGATGATCGTTGTCGACGACATGTTGCGCCGCGCAGCCGTCGAAGTGTTGCATATCGACGGTGCAAGGGCATTTGTTCGTGGAACACTCGAACCCGGCGACCAGATCGTTGTGTCGGGTGCGCACCGCGTGGTGGCCGGCCAAACGGTCCGCGTCCTCAGCCCGGAGGGTTGATCCGTGGAAACCCTTACATTTCGTCATCCCCGACTGGTTGCGCTTGTGCTTCTGGTGCTGATTTCGGCAGGGCTTTCATCATTCCTGTCATTGGGTCGACAGGAAGACCCCACGATCACCAACCTTTTCGCGACCATCACCACCCCCTTTCCCGGCGCCGATCCCGCACGGGTCGAAGCCTTGGTCACCGCCGAGATCGAGGAAGAGCTGCGCGAGATCGCCGAGGTAGATGTCATCGAATCAGTCTCACGATCCGGTGTGTCGGTCATTTCCGTCGAATTGATTCAGACCCTGGATGAGGCAACCATCGAGCAAGTCTGGTCGGAAGCCAGAGATGCGGTTGAGGATGCGCGGCGTAATTTTCCGGCTGGCGTCGAACCCCCGGAGTTCAATGCCGAAGGTATTTCCGCCTACTCGGCCGTGATCGCCGTGACCGCAACAAAGGATCACGTACCGCTGTCGATTCTGCACAATCACGCGGAAGGGCTGGCGGACCGCCTGCGCAATATCCCTGCGACCCGTGCCGTTGATCTTTTTGGCGAGCCTGAAGATGAAATTCGCGTCGAAATCGATCCTCGGAAGTCCACCGCTTTGGGGCTGAGCATCGCCGAAATCTCAAGCCGGATCGAGGCCGCTGATGGCAAGGTTCAGGCAGGCCGCTTGCAAAGCGCTGCACTTGATCTCACGGTAAACATATCGGGCGAGATTGACGCCCTCGACCGTCTGGGACGGGTTGTACTGCGCGAAAACGCCGAAGGCACAAGCGTCGTACTTGCAGACATTGCCACCATAGAACGTACAATCGCCGATCCACCCGAAGAACTGGCCTTCGCCAATGGCAGCGCGGCGATCCTCGTGGGCGTGCTCGCCCAAGACGGTGTCCAGATCGATCGTTGGATGGGATTTGTACGAGAAGAGCTTAATGTGGGAAAGCCGAACATACCCTACGGCCTTTCCGAAACCCTGATGTTTGACCAAAGCACCTATACTGCCGATCGTTTGGCCGAGGTCGGCACGAACATGGCCATAGGCGTGGCGCTTGTGGTCGCGGTTCTTTTTGTCACTCTTGGCGCGCGCGCTGCCGCCATTGTGGCCGTCGTTTTGCCGGTGGTATCCTTGGCGACACTGGCGAGCATGAATTTCATCGGGCTGCCCATTCACCAGATGTCTGTGACAGGGCTTATCGTGGCGCTGGGGCTATTGGTCGATGCTGCCATTGTAATGGTCGATGAGGTCCGCCAGCGTTTGGCGCGCGGGCTGGAACGGATTGACGCTGTAGGCGATGCCACACGCCGCCTCGCCGCTCCGTTGCTCGCCTCGACAGTAACGACCGCCTTATCCTTCACGCCCATGATCCTGCTACCGGGGCCGGCGGGCGATTTTGTTGGCGCGATTGCCATCGCAGTTGTACTGATGCTGGTCTGGTCGCTTTTCGTAGCCCTGACTGTGACACCTGCGCTCGCAGGCCGGTTCCTTACCAGCGGACGGAGTGCCGGCATCTCCCTGCCCTTTCTTGGCAAGCTGTTTCATCGCACGTTGAAATGGTCGGTGTCCAACCCGCTGAAGTCCATCTCCCTCGCGCTGGTCTTGCCGCTTATGGGTTTTGGTGCGTTCCCAACGCTAACGGCGCAGTTCTTTCCAGGCGTCGAGCGGGACCAGTTCTACATCGAAGTGGAAATGCCGCCCGGCTCGGCAATCCTGGACACAGCGGAAATCGTAAATGCCATTGACGCGCGCTTGGCTGAGGAGAGCGGCATTGATCGCGCCTATTGGTCCGTCGGCAAATCGGGCCCGGCGTTCTATTACAACATTGTCTCCGGGCGTTCATCAGAACCGGGGTACGCGCAGGCGATGATCAAAACCACCAGCGCAGAGGCCGCGGCTCGTTTGGTGCCGGACTTGCAAGAGGAGTTCAACCAGTCCTATCCAAAGGCGCGCATCATCGTACGCGATCTCGTGCAAGGCCCACCGGTGGCGGCACCGGTTGAAGTTCGACTGGTTGGATCCGACCTTGATGTGCTGCGCGACTTAGGCGATCAGGCGCGCGCCCTGATGGCGGACCTGCCCTGGATCAGCCAGGTTCGCTCAGGCGTGACCGGAGGCGCGCCGCAACTGCGCTTTGAGATTGATGAAGCAGCCGCTAGGCTCTTGGGTCTTGATGTGACCGACATTGCCGCGCAATTGGAAACGGGATTGGTCGGACGGACCGGCGGCAGCCTTGTGGAAGGGACTGACCAGACCCCCATACGTGTCAGGTACGGTGGTACGGTGCAGGGAGATCTATCCACCCTGTCAGACCTTCCAATACTTCTTCCCGATGCGCCTGCACTGTCAGCTCAGGGAACTTATCCTGCGGTTCCCCTGTCGGAACTCGCTTTTCCTGTTGTTGAACCTGCGGAAAGCGTGATCACGCGACGCAAAGGCGAACGTGTCAACACCGTTCAGGGCTACATTGTGCCGGGTATTCTGCCGGAAGAGGCTCTGCAATCCGTTCTGGCTGTGCTGGATGAAGCTGGATTTGCGATGCCCGCCGGGTACCGGATGGAGCTTGGCGGCGATTCTGATGCGCGCTCCGACACCGTTGGCAACTTGCTCGCGTCGGTCGGTCTGATTGTGACCCTCACAATTGCCACGATCGCATTGACGTTCAACTCTTTCCGACTGACGGGTGTGGCGCTGATTGTCTGTGTGCTCTCCGCCGGCTTGTCGATGCTATCGCTCGCCGTGATGCAGTTCCCCTTTGGCATTAACGCAATCATTGGTGTGATCGGCTCCATCGGTGTGTCAATCAATGCGGCAATCATTATCCTCACGGGTCTGAAATCAGACCCCAAGGCGCGCACCGGCGACAGGGATGCAATGGCAGATGTGGTCAGCGGGTCCAGTCGCCATATTATCTCCACAACAATCACAACCTTCGGTGGGTTTTTGCCGCTTATTCTGGCAGGCGGTGGTTTCTGGCCGCCATTTGCGGTTGCCATCGCGGGTGGGGTCTTGTTGTCAGCCGTCGTCTCGTTTTACTTCGTGCCGCCCATGTTCGCGCTGGTTTTTGCGCGGGCGGACAAAGCATCACAACGGCGCTCCGACAGTGGCACCCTGAAAAAAGCGAAACCCGACCGCTGCCTGAAACTGGCTGCCGAATGACGCCAAAAATCCTCAGCTGAGGCTGATTTCCAAGCGTTTCCAGCGCGTCGAAGACGGTTGCCGGTCGACCATACCCAGAAAAATTCGTGCAATTCGCTCAATTGTATACCATGGGGTGCGGCGTATCAGCTCTTTTGCGTTTGGATATGTGGACCTGCTGTGATCGGTCGGCTAATCAACGCGCAATGGCAAGAAAGGCTTTTATCTATGTCTGACACAAACACTCCCGACATCATTTACACCAAGGTCGACGAGGCACCGCAACTCGCCGCCGCATCACTGCTCCCTATCATTCGCAAGTTTGCAGCCGCAGCTGGCGTGACCGTAGGTACAAAGGACATCTCACTGGCCGGGCGCATCATTGCCGCATTCCCTGAGCATCTGAGCGAAGATCAACGCCAGGACGATGATCTTGCGGCCCTTGGAAAGCTGGTAAAAACACCCGAAGCCAATGTGATCAAGCTGCCAAACATCTCGGCGTCAGTGCCACAGCTGGTCGCGGCCATTCAGGAACTTCAATCTCAAGGCTACGCCCTGCCTGATTACCCTGAGGACCCACAATCGGCAGCTGAAAAGGACATCCGCGCACGCTATGACGCGATCAAAGGGTCTGCGGTAAACCCGGTTCTGCGCGAAGGCAACTCGGACCGTCGGGCCGCTGTCGCGGTCAAGAACTACGCGCAAGCCAACCCCCATTCCATGGGTACGTGGAGTGCCGACAGCAAAACGCGCGTCAGCACGATGGGAAAAAACGATTTCCGCTCGAACGAAACCTCCGTCACGTTAAGTGCCGCACAGGCTGGCCCCGCGCGCATTGAACTGACCGGCACGGATGGCTCCATCACAGTTCTAAAAGAAGGCATCGAATTCCCCGAAGGCACGGTAGTTGATGCAACGTTCATGTCGGCCAAGGCTCTTAGCCGGTTCCTTGAGGAACAGATTGAGGCCACGAAGGCCGAAGGAACACTGTTTTCCCTCCACCTCAAAGCGACAATGATGAAGGTTTCCGACCCGATCCTCTTTGGGCATGCGGTAAAAGCCTATCTGAAACCGGTTTTTGAGGCCTATGGCGACGCGATGGAAGCCGCGGGTGTCAGTCCGAACTCTGGTCTGGGTGATGTGCTGGATCGCATTAAAGACATGCCGAATGGTGCTGAAATAATTGCAAAAGTTGATCAAGTCATGGCGGATCGCCCGCCTCTGTACATGGTGAATTCTGATAAGGGCATCACCAACCTGCATGTTCCGTCAGATGTGATTATCGATGCCTCGATGCCCGCGCTGATACGGGCCGGTGGTAAAGGCTGGGGCCCTGACGGAAAAGAAGCCGATTCCAACTGCGTCATCCCAGACAGCTCTTATGCTGCCGTTTACGAAGAGGCCGTTGAGGACTGCAAGAAAAACGGTGCGCTCGACCCTTCTACTGCGGGGACGGTACAGAACATCGGGTTGATGGCGCAAAAGGCCGAGGAATATGGCTCTCACCCCACCACCTTCGAAATCCCGTATGACGGAACTGTCCGCATGATTTCGGCAAAGGGTGATATTCTGCATGAGCACAAGGTTGAAGCTGGCGACATCTGGCGCTCGGCCTCCACTCGCAAAGCGCCCATTCAGGACTGGGTCCAACTGGCCATCGACCGCCAACGGGCGGAAGGCTGCGAAGCGATTTTCTGGCTGGACGAAACCCGTGCCCATGACGCCGAACTGCTGACCTACGTCAAACCCATCCTTGATGCCGCAGGTGTCGCGGATAAATTCCAGATCATGGCGCCGCTTGAAGCAACAAGGGCATCCTTTGCGACCATCCGGGCAGGCAAGAACTCCATCGCGATCACCGGCAATGTGCTGCGCGACTACCTGACCGATCTCTTCCCAATTCTGGAACTGGGTACATCAGCCAAGATGCTGTCGATCGTGAAGCTGATGCAGGGCGGTGGCTTGTTTGAGACAGGTGCCGGGGGTTCCGCTCCCAAGCACGTGCAGCAATTGCAGGAAGAAAACCACCTGCGCTGGGACAGCCTGGGCGAGTTCTGTGCGCTTGGCGAAAGCCTCAAATTCCTCGCGGACGTACATGGCAATGAAAAAGCGCGTGTGCTCGGCAAGGCCGTCGATGCAGCGACGCAGGGTATTCTGGATCACAACAAGTCGCCCGGGCGCCGTGTTGGGCAACCAGACAACCGCGATAGTCATTTCTACTTTGCACTTTACTGGGCACAGGCACTCGCAACGCAAACAGAAGAGGCCGCGCTGGCATCTGAGTTCGCTCCGGTCGCAGCCGCTTTGGCGGACAACGAAGCCCAGATCGTCGCGGATTTTGCAGCGGCACAAGGCGCTCCGGCGGATGTGGGCGGCTATTACAACACCGATGAGGCAAAAACCGCCGCGATCATGCGACCTTCCCAGGTCCTGAATGGCATTATTGGCTAAGCCTCACGGAAAGCTTCTTTCCCGGCAACGAAAGTTGCCGGGTTTTCGGCCATCGCCTAGCTTTCGTAGCGGGTCGACCCACGCCGGTTGGCATCCACCGGTAAATTCACATGAAGCGGCTCATGCGCCCGCTCCGAACAAGCCTGTCTTGGACACAGATGGCAATTAATGCCGATCTGCGCCACATTGCTGTTGTCTTCGATGTTCAGGGGAGTTGCATAGCCGATCTCAGATGCGTGCGCCCGCTCACAGCCAAGCGTCACGACCAGCCTGCGATCTTGCGTATAGCGGCTAAAGACAGGACGGTCTGTGGTTCGGCTAATGGTGAAAAACTGCCCCGCGTCCGGCAATTCCACAAATTGCGACACGATCCGGCCCGGTGCGTAAAACGCACTGTGAATGTTCCAGACCGGGCAAGCACCTCCCTGTTCAGCCAACGTGAAAGCAGTCGCGTTGAAGCGTTTGGTGACATTTCCAGATCTGTCGATCCGCAGAAAGAAAAACGGAACCCCTTGAGCCCCTTTCCGCTGCAAGGTCGTCAGGCGCTGACAGGCTTGTTCAAACGACACCCCGAAGGAAGTAGCGATCCGGTCGATATCGTAGGCGGTTGTTTGTGCGGCCTTTAGGAAACTGTCGTAAGGCATCAGGAAAGCAGCGGCAAAGTAGTTCGCCAGTTCGACACGGCACCGCGCATCTCCTAAGCCTTGCGGGATGTTTGCGCTTGCGGTCAGTTGATCGAGTTGATCGCCACATTGAACCAGCGCAAGAACATGCGCCAGCTGGAAATTCCTGTTGACGGGATCAAGAGCCTCTGACAGCAGCACCCGCCCTTTGGCCTCGTCAAACACACGTAGCGCATCCGGCAATGCGTCCAGTCCGACAACCTCAACATCTATTCCGAATGCCCGGGAGAGATGGCGTTTGAGGTTGCTGTAAATCTCATCCTGCGTGCCACCCACTGCGCGGCGGGCGGCATCCGCTTCTTCTTCCAGCGCGGCAAAATGGTTCGAGTGGCCTCGGAAGAACTCGTAAATGGCCGTCTCGGGTGATTTGACCATGAGTTCAGCGGTGCCGGCCGCCGCTGTCACGGTTCGCATGTTCTCTCTGAGTTTGGCGTGATTCTGGTAAAGCTGCAGGAACAAACCGACCAGTCGTGGCGCGTGATCCAAAGCCCCCCTCAACTCCTGAAGGTCAGGCCGATCACTGGCAAACGCTGGATCACGGACCGCCGCCCGCAGATCCGCCAGATGGGTCATTTCAGTGTCCTGGACCAGGTTTCGCCAGTCCACCCCATAAGTCTCTGTCAATCCCATGAGCATTTTTACGGAAAGACTGCGCTGATTGTTTTCCAGTAAATTGATGTAGGCCGCAGAGACGCCAAGCTGCCGCGCCATCTCGGCCTGGGTATGATTGAAGGACCGTCGCAATTGGCGCAGTTGCGGCCCGATGAGTGTCTTATTCATATTAACAAGTTTACATATTTTCTAATTGTTAATGCAAGATTTAACAATAAAACACTTATTTGCGTGAAATTTTATTTCACTGTTCTACTTCATGCGTCGCACCGGAGGTCAAATTGGCACCCGGCGCTAGAATTTCGGGCTTTTCGTCCGGTCGCTTTCCAAGGGAGGACACTACATGAATAACAGGTTTACACGGCGCATTGCGCTTGCCTTCGCGGCCTCTGCCGCATTGATGACAGCCGCGCCCGCTATGGCTGGGGACTGGAAGCCGCAAAAGCCGGTAGAGATGGTCATCATGGCTGGACAGGGCGGTGGTGCTGATCGTCTGGCACGCCTTTTCCAGTCCATCATCCAAAAGGAAAACCTGGCCTCCATGCCGATTCTTCCCGTCAACAAGGGCGGTGGTTCAGGTGCCGAAGCGCTGCGCTACCTGAAAGACAAGGAAGGCGACAATCACACCATCATGGCCACGCTGAACAGCTACTATACCACTCCGCTTCGGACAGACATCGGTGTTGATATTGAGGAGTTCACGCCAATTGCACGCATGGCACTGGATACGTTCGTGCTGTGGGTCAATGCCGATAGTGATATCCAGACCTTGGACGACTATGTTGCAGCAGTCAAAGCGGCTGGCGGCGAATGGAAAATGGGCGGTACCGGCACCGGTCAGGAAGACAGCCTTGTGACCGCAATGCTGGAAAAAGAATTCGACATCAAAGTCACTTACGTGCCCTTCAAAGGTGGCGGTGATGTCGCAAAGAACCTCGTCGGTGGTCATATCGACAGCACGGTGAACAACCCGTCTGAGCAGTTGGGCTTTTACAATGCCGGAAAGTCCCGTCCGATTGCGGCTTTCACGCCGGAACGTCTAGCAGCTTTTCCCGACACTCCAACCATGACCGAGCTGGGACACCCGCTGGTGTATGACATGCAAAGATCCTTTGTGGCACCAAAAGGCATGGATCCGGCAGCAGTTGCCTACTACACGGCAATGTTCGAAAAACTCAATGCCTCGGAAGAATGGCAAACCTATACGGCTGAAAAATCCTTGGCGCCCGATTTCCTGACCGGGGAGGCTTTGCAGGCCTATTTCGTGGAAGAGCGCGCGAAGCATGACGCGCTTCTGGGCGCGATGAGCGAAGGCTCCTGATAAAGCTGTCGGTTCTTGACCGACTAATTTCTCTGGGGGCAATGCCGTTGCCCCCTTCTTTGACACCGACGAAATAAGAGCTTTTCCATGTTAATGGCAGACAGGATCATCGCGGCGTCGATCATGGCGTTGTCGCTATACTTCATGTGGCATGCCACAGAATTGCCTATCGGATGGAACGGCAAGACAGGAGGACCCGGCGGTGGCGCTTTTCCATTTTGGTTGTCCGCCGTGATGTTTTGCTGTGCTGGTGGCATCCTAGTGCGGAGCTACCGTGGCAAGAAAATTCAATCCGGCCCATTCTTCGATCCCGAAACCTTGTCCTGGGTCGTAAGTGTCGCGATTGCGTTGGTCGTTGCTATCGCCCTTATCCCCTGGGCTGGCGCGTACATCGCCCTGCCCCTCTTTCTGTTCTGGTATCTCAAGGTATTCGGCCGCCACGGTTGGGTACTGACGGGGATCCTATGTATAGCGACCCCCGTATTCCTGTTCTTCTTCTTCGAGGTCACGCTGAAAATCCTTTTGCCTAAAGGGTTAACAGAGCCGTTTTTCCTACCGCTTTACGCTCGGTTTTTCTAAGGAAATCTCCCAATGGAACTGTTTGCTCACCTCGCTGACGGCTTTGCCACCTCTTTGTCACCGCTCAATTTGTTTATCGTCATACTCGGCGTCACGGCTGGGCTGTTCATTGGTGCCATGCCGGGGTTGGGATCGGTAAACGGGGTCGCCATCGTCTTGCCGATGACATTCATCGTGCCTCCGTCATCTGCGATCATATTGCTCTGTGCAATCTACTATGGCGCCATGTATGGCGGGGCGATCAGCTCAATCCTGCTTGGGATTCCCGGTGCATCAACCGCGGTCGCCACTACCTTTGACGGCAGACCGATGGCGCAGCAAGGCAAGGCCGGGCTTGCCTTGATCGTGGCCGCGACAGCATCGTTTGTTGGCGGTACGATCTCTGTCATTCTGTTTACGCTTTTCGCGGCGCCACTTGCCGATGTCGCCTTGGCGTTCGGGCCTGCCGAGGAGTTTGCGCTCGTGCTCCTCGCCTTCACCACCTTTGTCGGGCTCGGTGGGGATGACGTTCTCAAGACGATCATCATGATTTGTCTCGGGCTCGCGCTCTCGACGGTCGGGCTCGACTTGATCTCGGGGCAGCCGCGTCTGATTTTCTTCGATCAGCCCGGATTTTACTCCGGCATCAGCTTTCTGGTGCTTGCAATTGGCATCTATGGCGTAGGCGAAATTCTCTACACGATCGAGACGTCAAAATCCGCCCCTTCTGTCACCCCGGCCCGCCTAACATTTCGCGACCTGTGGTATGGCATCAAAGAAGTGAACAAGCTTTGGCGTACCTTGTCCTTTGGGTCCTTCTTGGGCTTTTTTGTTGGCATGTTGCCTGCAGCAGGCGCCACACCCGCCGCCCTGATGTCTTACGGGTTGTCAAAGCTCATGTCCAAGAAGCCAGAGACCTTCGGCAAAGGCGCTATTGAGGGTGTGGCATCACCTGAAACCGCAAATAACGCCGCCTCAACAGGATCTCTTTTGCCGATGCTCACCCTCGGTATCCCTGGATCCCCCACAACGGCACTGCTGCTCGGGGGCATGGTGATGTGGGGGTTGGTGCCGGGCCCCATGCTGTTCATTGAACAGCCGGATTTTGTCTGGGGGCTGATCTCGTCGCTCTATACCGCAAATCTCGCTGCCGTTTTGGTGAACCTTGCGCTCATTCCTCTTTTCGTCTGGGCATTGCGGATGCCCTTCACTGTCCTCTGTGCCATTGTTCTGGTGCTCTGCATTGTTGGTGGATTTGCGCCTAGCCAAAAGATGCACGATGTCTGGTTGATCGCGGGGTTTGGTATCGTGGGCTACCTGATGCGCAAAGCTGACTATCCCATGGCGCCACTGGTTCTGGCGTTGGTACTTGGCCCGCTGATGGAGAAGAGCTTTCGCCAGACGTTGATCGCCGAACAAGGGAACATAGTGGCCTTCGTCGAGCGTCCTCTTTCAGGTACGTTCATAGCGATCAGCGTGGTGTTTTTCTTGCTGCCTCTCTTGAAATACGTCAAAAGATCGCCTCGTGCGCAAAAGGTTCCGAATGAACCTGCTGAATAACTAAAGTTAGGAAACGAGAATGCACACAACTGTTTCGGGCCTCCTTTCGAGCCATGATGAAAACGCAAGGGCCTTTGGCTCACCTACAGCGGAATGGCTGAGCTATGGCGACCTGCGGAAATTGTCCGGCGACGTGCGTGATGCGCTGCACGGTTTCGGCGTTGGACGCGGTGACCGGGTCGCCATCGTTCTGCCAAATGGGCCTGAAATGGCTGCCGCATTCATCACCATTGCACAAGTAGCGGTCACCGCGCCGCTCAACCCAGCCTATCGCGAAGATGAATATGCTTTCTACCTCGAAGATCTGAAGGCCAAGGCCCTGGTTGTTATGCAAGACGACGATGGACCAGCCGTTGCCGCGGCCAAGAGACTCGGAATTGCACTGATCCGCCTGTCTGTGCCGGAGGGGGCAGCCGCAGGACAGTTCACATTGACATCGGATGCCACTAGCAGCGCCGATACCGCAGCGCCGCGCGCAGACGATGTAGCATTAATCCTGCACACGTCCGGAACAACCTCTCGACCAAAGATCGTGCCGCTGCTTCAATCCAACGTCGCAGCCTCCGCCGAACACATCCGCGCGTCTCTTGCGCTAACAGGCGACGACCGCTGCATGAACGTGATGCCGCTTTTCCATATTCACGGCCTGCTCGCCGCCGTTTCGGCGTCCCTCGCGGCGGGTGCCTCGATCTGGTGCACACCAGGTTTCGATGCCTTGCGGTTCTTTGGCTGGATGCGGGATGCGAAGCCAACGTGGTACACAGCCGTCCCAACCATGCATCAGGCGATCCTGTCGCGTGCCGGACGCAACGCTGACATCATTGAGGCTGTGCCGCTCCGGTTCCTGCGGTCCTCGTCGGCCTCCCTGCCCGCTCAGGTGATGCATGCACTCACCGAAACCTTCAAGGCCCCTGTGATTGAAGGCTATGGCATGACGGAAGCGGCTCATCAGATGGCGTCCAACCCGCTGCCACCACGCGCGCAAAAACCCGGCGCCGTGGGGGTCGAAGCAGGCCCGAAGGTCCGCATCGCACATGAGACCGAAGACCGTCTGATTGAGGGAACAGGTGAGGTCGTCATCTCCGGCCCAAACGTCACGCCGGGCTATGAGGGCAACCCCGAAGCCAATGCCAAGAGCTTTTTTGAAGCGGAAGGCGCGCGCTGGTTCCGAACCGGCGATCAGGGAGCATTTGACGAGGAAGGCTACCTGCACCTGACCGGGCGACTGAAGGAAATCATCAACCGGGGTGGCGAAAAGATCAGCCCGCTCGAAGTGGATGGCGTTCTGCTCGATCACCCGGCAATTGCGCAGGTTGTGACGTTCGCATTGCCCCATCCTAAGCTTGGCGAAGAGGTAGCCGCCGCAGTCGTACTTAAAGAAGACGTAAGCGAACGGGACATTCGCAATTTCGCAGCAGAACGCATGGCGGATTTCAAGGTGCCGCGCAAGGTAATCATCCTTGATGAAATTCCCAAAGGGGCAACCGGAAAAATGCAACGGATCGGGATGGCTGAAAAGCTCGGTCTAGTCGAGACGGCCTAAACCATAGGCCCCGCCAGCAACCCGGCTTGCTGCCCGGTACTATTGAAACAGACAAAGATCTCGCTGCGAGACGCAAGGAACGACTGCCATGAAAATCTGCATATTCGGAGCCGGTGCTATCGGCGGGTACATGGGCGTAAAGCTGGCGCAGGCCGGCGCTGATGTGAGCCTTGTGGCGCGCGGGCCGCATCTTGCGGCGATGCAGGAAAAAGGCCTGACACTGATCGAAGAAGATGGCACGACCACGGTTCCTGTCACGGCCTCGGAGAATCCGGAAGACCTCGGTCCGCAGGATTACGTGATCGTCACGCTCAAAGCCCATTCGGTGCCGCCAGTTGTTCCAAAAATGCAGCCTCTGATTGGCCCGCAGACGACAATCGTGAGCGGCGTCAATGGCGTACCCTGGTGGTATTTTCACAAGCTTGACGGTCCCCTTGAAGGCACTCGGCTCGAAAGCGTCGACCCCGGCAACGCGCAGTGGGACGGGTTCGGCCCGGATCGTGTTTTGGGATGTGTGGTTTACCCTGCCGCCGAAGTTTCAGAGCCCGGAACGATCAAACACATAGAAGGCAACCGTTTTTCGCTAGGCGAACCCGATGGCAGCAAATCAGACCGAGCAATGGCGCTCTCCAAAGCTCTCTCTGCAGCGGGGCTGAAAGCGCCCGTTCGTCCCCGTTTGCGGGACGAAATCTGGGTGAAACTCTGGGGCAATCTTTCGTTTAACCCGATATCGGCACTCACACATGCAACGCTGGACGTTTTATGCACCGATCCGGGCACCCGGGCCGTTGCCCGTGGCATGATGGTTGAAGCGCAAGAAATTGCCGAAAAGCTGGGCGTGAAGTTCCCGATTGATGTGGACCGACGCATTGATGGAGGTGCCGCCGTCGGCGCCCACCGCACGTCCATGTTGCAAGATCTCGACGCCGGGCGCCCTATGGAAATCGACGCGCTCATTGGGTCGGTTCAGGAGCTCGGCCGGGTTACGGAAACACCAACCCCTACGATCGACACCGTTCTGTCACTTACCAAATTACGCGCCCGCATCGCCGGGCTTTACGGGTGATATCATGTCTATCAAAAACATCCTTGTCGCCTACAACGGACTGCCAGGCTCAGAAGCGGCATTGCATGGGGCGGTTGCCATGCAACAGTACTACGATGCACATCTGACGGGCCTCTACGCTCATGGCGGATCACAAGTGTCCAGCCAGATGAAACCCTGGATGCCGCAGAAAGTCAGAAATGCGATCATGGAAGTGGAAGACAGCGCCTCAGGCGAGATTGCTTCCAAATTCAACGCCATATGTGCCAGCGTTCCGGCAGAAAAGCTGCATTGGATCGACAATGCAGGCCCTGTGCAGCAGACTGTAACGACATATGCCCGCCTCTACGACATCACGGTACTGGGGCTCCACGAACGCAGCCAAACCCCCAATCAGTCCCACATTGAGATTTTTCCCGATCGCGTCACCTTTGACAGCGGGCGACCGGTGATGATTTTTCCCGCCGGGTATCGTGGTTCTGTGTTCGGCGGCAAAGCTGTCGTTGCCTGGGACGGTGGGCGCGCTGCAGCAAGGGCGCTCGCGGACGCCATGCAAATTCTCGAAACTGAGGTTTCCGTCGAGATTGTCTCCGTGGGCAAATCCCCTATCGAAGGCAGCCTACCCGGTATTGATGTCTCAACCGTTCTGGCGCGACACGATGTAGATGTTAGCCTGACGGAACTTCCCAAGAGTAGAAAATCCATCGCCGACACGCTTGTGGCGCACTGCGAAGCCACCGGTGCTGGCTTATTGGTGATGGGCGCCTATGAGCATTCTCCGCTCCGTGAAGGGCTGGTAGGCGGGGTGACGCATGACATCGCCCTTCGGGCGAGCTTGCCTGTGCTCATGAGTCATTAACACCGTTTTGTACGGCCTAGCCGCGGCGCGCACTCAGCTCATGCCAAGAGCCTCTTTGTACATTTCCAGAACCGCTTCTTCCTCGGCAATCTCATCCGCGTCACGTTTACGCAAGGCGATCACCTTGCGCAGAACCTTGGTGTCATAGCCACGTGCTTTGGCTTCCGCCATGACCTCTTTCTGCTGCTCAGCGATGTCTTTCTTCTCGGCATCAAGTCGTTCAATCCGTTCAACGAACTGGCGCAATTCGCCCGAGGTTGCGCGATAAGTCGCGTCAGCCTGCGTGTCCGGGGTCGCTGGATCAGTATTCGCGTCGCTCATCGGTGGCTCCTTGGCGTTCAGTTGAAAATCACGCACTGCCTAGCGCCCCCGTCGCGCCACCGCAAGCGGGATTAGAGCACAGATTGCCCCACACATCCGTCCGGTTAGTCCAGGCGGTTGGTGGCCAAGACACATCACACATCTTCCCCCTTACCGGGACCCTTGGCCTGAGATACGTTGCCTGACCCTTTGACTGACTTTGACCTTGACGCCTGGGCATCCGGTCTTGCCAAACGATTGTTGATTGGATAGCCCGGCGTTATGGACGCAACATCAGACGTTACCATTTTTGACATCCTGATCTGGAGCGGCGCATTCCTGTCTCTCGTCGGTCTGGTGGGTTTGATATGGTGCATCGTTTTTGTGGCAAAGGCGCGGCGGGCAAACCACTCTGAAGAAGAGTTGCGCGCAAAACTGCGTAAGGCCCTGCCGTTAAACCTTGGCTCACTATTTACATCCGTGTTGGGCCTTATGCTGATCATTCTTGGCATTTTTCTCGCCTGAGGGTTAGCTCCCCCGGCGTTCTGGAGGCAATATGGAAGCCGATTGGATTTGGGGATTTGTTGGCGGTCTGGCGATCGGTTCTGCTGCTGCACTCTACTTGCTGGGCAACGGACGCATCATGGGCGTCAGTGGCATCTTGGGCGGCCTGATAGATCGCACAGCGCAATCGCAAATGCGCGAACGGCTGCTTTTTGTTGCCGGTTTGGTCGGTATGCCGGCTTTGATTTTGGTTTTTTCCGACACAGTCGCGGACACCAACGTGTCGCCCAATACGTTGCTTTTGCTTGGGGCTGGCTTGCTCGTCGGCCTAGGGACGCGCATCGGAAACGGATGCACTTCGGGCCATGGTGTGTGCGGAATATCGCGGTTGAGCCTGAGAGGGATCGTCGCGACATGTACATTCATCGCGGCTGGTGCACTGACAGTCCTCGTGCTGCGCATCGTCGGAGGCTTGTGATGCGGGGACTAATCGCTCTTCTTTCTGGCGCGCTTTTTGGCACAGGTCTTTTCCTGTCGGGCATGACAGATACCACTAAGGTGCAGGGATTTCTCGACTTTTTTGGGAACTGGGATGCGACATTGGCTTTTGTCATGGGGGGCGCGATCCTGCCGATGGCCGTGGCGTGGCGCGTGGCCGCAACGGGATCCCCGTTCAGTGGCGGCTCTTTTCCGAAGCCTCCTTCCCGCGTCATTGACCGCAACCTTATCCTTGGCGCAGTGATGTTCGGCACAGGTTGGGGGCTTGTAGGTTTGTGTCCAGGGCCCGCGCTTGCATCGCTCAGTTTTGGCGGTCTGGAAGGGATGATTTTCCTCTGTGCCATGGGTGTCGGGATGTGGATTGCCCCTGCGGCTAAGCGCTATCTGGACAGCCGCCCGTCGACAGCCTAACCCTATCGCCATGGACATTCGCCAAATTACCCCCCGCTTCTTCGCGGCCCCTCAGATTTCAGTTGAAGACCTGACTGAGATCGCAGCCGCAGGGATCAAACGTGTCATATGCAACCGGCCGGACATCGAAGTCCCTCAGAGTCATCAGGCTGCCGCAATCGAAAAAGCTGCCGAGGCGGCAGGGCTTGAGTTCTTTTGCCTGCCATTGACGCACCAGACGATGACCCCTGAGATCATCGAACAGAACAAGGCGCTGGCAGAGACTTGCGACGGTCCCGTTCTGGCCTATTGTGCATCAGGAACACGGTCAACAATTGCCTGGGCGCTGGCGGCGGCGCAGGACATGCCAGTGGATGAGGTTCTCACCGCAGCGCGCCGGGGCGGGTATGAGTTGAGTAATCTCAGGCCAACGCTCGAAGCCGCATCCCGCTTGTGACAGCGCCAGCAGGCAGGTTAAGCCATTTTGACGTTAGACAGCTCGTCGAGGTCGGGAAGATCATCCCCATGATCTATCTCTCCAGTGAACTCTGGCAAATCAGGCAGGTCAGGAAGATCCGGTAATTCACCCGGGTCCACTCCCATATCGCCTATGTCTGGCAGATCTGGCAATCCGTCTAAACCACCATCGAGCCCGGGCTTGAGCATGTCAGGGCTGGGTGGAATCTCCAAATCAGGCAAATTCAGGTTCGAATAATCAGAAGCTTCCTCATCTCCGTCTGGATCGGTTGCCCTCAAGTCTTTGTCATTGTTGCCGGCCGCAACGGCACCATTTAACATCATTGCCCGATGCCCATCGACCTGACCCATGGCGCCCTCGCCAATCCGCCGACCTTCGATCGAAAGAAGCTCTACCTTGTCGAAGGCCTCAGATGGCACCTGAAGCGCATCGCCCGGTTTCAGTTTGCTGATTTCTGCAAGGGTAAGACGCACCCGACAGAGGACCGCAGAGAGTTCCGCGTTCAGCCCCATGACCGACCGTTCTAAGGTTGCGCCGCCAAAGCCTGCATCTGTCTCGGATGAATCCGCAAGCAAATCCAGTTTTGGCTCTGGAACAGGCAAAACCAAACATAGAGTGGATTGCGCGGTGCCCGCCGCAATGTCGATGGTTAGACGCAGTACGTGATATTCTGCCTCACCCATTGCCAGACCAAAAAGCCTGGGGTTTTCCGCCCGCGCGCCAAATTTGTAAGAAGGCAGGATATCGCGGTCTTCCTGTGTTTCAAGAAATCCGTGCGCCATCTGGAAAAGGCCATCCAGCAATGGCGCGCAGAGTGCGGCATCTGTTGCGGTCATCTTGCGGTCGCCGGGGGGCGTTCCGGACACACGCCCGGTGGTTTGCTGTTGCACCAGAGCACTGACCAAGGTGTTGTCGAAAACTGCACCGCCAGTGGCGCACGACGGACCATCCAAAAGCAACAGAAGCTTGTCGGCCTCCATCTTGGACTCGATTTCGTCACCTGACCAACGCTCTTGCGCGACCCCAATAACAGCCAAAGCCATTTCAAATGACCGATCCGCAACTTTGGCCAAAGCAATGCGCAAGGCTTTGGGCACGGTCATCGACCGCGCCTGATGCTCATGATTCCCGACTTGTGCTTTGCGCTGCAAAACTGACATCGAATGACCCTATTTGAATGGCGTCTGCCGGCCGCAAAAGGACGCCTCTTCTGAGGCAGAGATAGGCAACAATGGTTACCATAGCCTTTATTTGCGCATTCTTTCGGTAATGATTTCAGCAAAATCCTATTGAGCGGCAATCGCCATTGCTCTGGGCAGGACCACCCGAAAACCGGTCCCTTCAACGTCGCCAAGATAGCGGATGTCACCGTCAAGACGCGACATGATTTCGCGACAAATCGCCAGCCCGAGACCTGCTCCGTTGCTGTCCTGTGCGCCGATACGGCTGAATTTTTCAAACATCATTTCGCGGGCGTCCTTTGGGATGCCAACGCCATTATCGATAAAGTCGATGGTGATGACATCCTCGACGGCGTTTACGGCGATGCGTAGCTCGGGCACATCCGCCGCACAGTATTTCTGAGCGTTTGTGATGAGATTGATAAACACCTGGCCAAGGCGGTCCAGATCGGTTTCCAGCGTGATCGCCTCATCAAGGCGGCGGCGATGAATTTTCATCGGTTCACTCACACTGGCCTGCGCGGTCGTCACCGAGAGATCCAGCAGTTCACCAAGTGTCCCCGTTTGTCTGTTGAGTGTGACTTGCCCGTTCTCCAGAACACTGAGGTCAAGAAGATCATTGAGAAGCCGTGTCAGACGAATGGCTTCGACGTGAATGATGTTGGCGTATTTCGCTTTCTCCATCGGCCCCATGCCCTCAGTATCCCGGAGGATCTCTGAAAAGGAGCGAATGGATGTCATCGGTGTCCGCAGCTCATGGCTGATTTGGCTGAGAAACGCGTCCTTTTGCGCACTGAGCTGCATGAGCTTGGTATTGGCGTCGCGTAATTGCGCGGCTGTCTGGCTGAGCTCACGCGACTTTGCTTCGAGTTGGCTGGAATACTCCAGCATCTGTGCGGATTCGTCCGCGACCGCCATTAGATCCTGAACCGAAACAGAGGACCCTCCGACGATCTGACTGATCATCGCATGAGCGGTGGCAGCACCCACTGATCCGGACAGCTCGCGTTCCAGCTTCTGCAAGAAATCCGGTGTGGGCTCCGGCAGGTGGCCAACCAACCCTTGCGACTGCGCCTGTGACCTGAAAAGCCTGCGCGCTTCTTCCGCGCCCAAGATGCGTTGCGCCATGATCATCAAGTCTTCGCTTTCCGCGACTGACGCATTCCAGCCGCGCGACTGGCCCGAATGATCAAACACGTTGACAAACTGCGCCCCTTGAAGCCGTTCAAGAGGGTTGGGAAAGGTGAACAAGGACAGGACCGCAAACACCAAGGAATTCAGCAACAGGCTCCATAGGACGGCATGCACCATCGGGTCCATACCTTCGATACCAAAGAGCGCATGGGGGCGGATTACGCCTGCCCCAAACAAACCTTGCTCAAAGATCTCAACCGAAAGGAATACGCCGACGCCGAAACTGGGCAGCAACATCGTGAAAATCCAAAGCGTAAATCCCGTCAGAAGACCACAAAGCGCCCCGAAACGTGTAGCACCTCGCCAAAAGATGCCGCCCAGCATCGCCGGAAGGAATTGTGCAACCCCGGCGAAGGACACCAATCCAATGGCTGTCAAGGCACCTGAGCCACCGGAAGCGAGGTAGTAGATGTATCCCAATCCAATGATCACGAGGATCGACAGACGACGCGCCAAGATCACGACCTCGCGGACGTCGCCGGACTGGCTTGCCGTACCTTGGCGCAACCGCAGGAAAACCGGCATCACCACATGGTTCGAAACCATCGTCGACAGGGCCAGCGTTGCGACAATGACCATCGACGTGGCCGAAGAGAACCCCCCGAGGAAACTGAACATCGCAAGACCTTCACGCCCCTGACTGAGCGGCAGGCTGAGAACAAACAGGTCCGGGTTTGAACCTTCGGGCAGAACCTCCAATCCAATTACTGCAATCGGGACCACAAAAAGGCTCATCAAAAACAGGTAAAGTGGAAAGGCCCAACTCGCGATCTTGAGGTGAGCTTCGTCCTGGTTTTCGACCACCATCACCTGAAACATTCTTGGCAAACACAAGAATGCCGCTGCCGACAGAAAGGTCAGCGCCGTCCAGCGGCTACCATCGGTTTGCCAGGTCCCAAGATCCGATGCATCAATCCGCGCCATGGTTTCCGGAAGCCCGCCGGCAATTCCCCAGACAACAAAAACCCCGACCGCCAGAAGGGCCACGAGCTTGACGACAGCTTCTGCGGCCACAGCGATGACCACACCGTGGTGTCGCTCATTCACGTTCAGATTGCGCGTGCCAAAAAGAACCGTGAAAATTGCTAGACCTACCGCGATCCAAAGGGCGGCAGACTGTTGGTCCATTGGCGTTCCCGCGCCTGATTGCTCGGCTGCGGAGAAGATCGACAGCGACAAGGAAACAGACTGCAATTGCAGGGCGATATAGGGCGTGACCGTCATGACCGCCATCAGCGTTACAACAATCGCCAAGGTGTTCGATTTGCCGAACCGTGACGAAATCAAATCCGCAATCGAGGTGACCTTATGGCTGCGTCCGATCCGGACCAGACGTCGCAGGATCCACCACCATCCCAGAATGACAAGACTGGGCCCCAGGTAAATCGTGACGTATTCCAGACCCGACCGCGCGGCATTGCCGACAGCGCCATAAAACGTCCAGGCCGTGCAGTAGATGGAAAGCGAAAGAGTGTAGACCAGCGGCGAACGCAGAAGCCATCCGCCCTTGCCCTGAACCCCTGCCCGTTCCGCAACGAAGGCCACCAGGAACAACAAGGCGACATAAGCCAGACAAACCGCGATCAACAGGTTCAACGAGGTCATGGGTCATGTTCCGCTGACGTACCCGCATCGTTTTTGGAGGCACGAGGCCCCCGCAAGATGGATGCAAGCGCTGCCGCAAGACCGATGAGCAGCAACCACACGCCAAACACATAGTAGAGCGCGGCTGACATTGGCATGGGTTCCGTTACACCATCGCGCCCGGTCGGCCAAATGATGGGTATCAGCCACAATAGAGCGCCCAGAATCGCGACCAGCCGCAAGGCATCCATCATCCGGCGACGGCGATAGTTCCTTCGCTCCAGAAATACGGGCCGCGGGTCGCGGGCCAAGAGATCAGGCCTTTTGCTGATGCACGTAAAGCAGATCACGCACAGCCGTCAGCACCTCGGCATTTGAGAAAGGTTTTGTCATGAACCTGCTGACACCTGCTTTTTCAGCCATTTCACGATCCCGGCTCTGACCACGTGCCGTCAGCATCAGGACAGGTAGCGTTGCGGTTTCGGCATCCGCACGCAGGTCCTCGAGAATGTCGAAGCCGCTTTTTCCAGGCAACATAACATCCAAAATCACCAGATCGGGTTTTGCCGATCGGATCACATCAGCCGCATCCGCCCCATTCTCATGCGTTTCCACCTGCCAGCCTTCTCGGCTCAGCAGGAACCGGATCGCTTCGATGATGTTCAGCTCATCTTCGATCAAAAGCACGCGTTTTCCCATGATCCCCTCCTCCAAGAGGCCAGCCCCGAGGTGTTGGAAACACCGATAAGACCAGTTTCACGTTTATCCACGGTTTTTGGAAAGGTGTCAAAACTTAGCTGTCCAGGTTTTTTGTTCAGCATCGTCACCTGACGAAAACCCAACCTATTGCGAATAAATATCTTTTCCTCTCATCTCAGACAAGATCCGTGCAATGGTAGGCTCTTTTTCTACGCCCGATGACGGTTCGTTGCGATACGCGCTATATACCCTCCGCCAAAATGGAGGGTTCCCGCCGCCCCGGACATCCAGATTTGGGGCAAACGCCGCAGGTCGATCCGACTTCCAGTACGGATCCGTGCTCCTGTGGGCCATCAGGGATGAGCAGCATGCTGGCTTCGATCAAGGGCGGTGAGTTATACTGCGGCTCTCCGACAACTTCAGCCATCGCGAAGCACTTGAAGTACGAGCGGCTGCGCCCAAGCTGCACCAATGGCGTCCGAACAACCTGACCCGGCTGGCACAGGGCGGAAAACAGAGGCCACAGCGCGCAAGCGGCACCATATCTGGGGACAACCATTTGACCCACTGGCTTGCGAAAAAGGATGCTTCCTGCACGGTCACAAACAACCAGACCCGCCTCCAGATCAGAACTGGCCGCCATACGCCGCAAGATGACCGCCACCGGCGCACCCAGCGCGGATGATAATGCAATGGGATCGGCCCCGAGCTGACGGATTGCGGCATTGAGAGTATTTGAAGAGACAAGCTTGGTGTCCGACGCAATTCGATCCAGCACAGACCGTGCAAGCTTACGCGCCGTTGCCGTCCGCAATAACGTTGAACCCTCGATCACGTCGGTGACACTTGCTTTTCCGGACTCCAGCATCGGAAATTGATAAGAATGATGGGTCAGAAAAGCGTCGACCTCATCCTGCGGAGTCGAGACGGCATCCGCTTCAACGTCACCAGCTTCAAAATACGCCACCAACACTTTTGAACTATCTGCAAGGCGTTTACTGTCCTGATTGAGGTTGGCATGGAACCTGTCCCGCCATTCCGCCTCAATGTCTTTTTCATCGGCCAGAATGGATGCGGTAGACCGGATTGCGGCAGCCGTTGACAGTAACTCATGAACCGAGGCCGCGAGCTTCGGATCATGTGTCAGCCGATCGCTGAGCGTTTCAACGGTCCTTTCCAGCGACGCAATGCGACGATGTCCGGAAGCCAGTACTTCCGCCCACCCGGGAAACCTGCCCGCCAATTCATCAGCCCGTTCAGCTTCGTCACCTGGAAGGTTTGCGCTTTGCGCTGCTTCACGCAGAGTTGCGATTAACGCGGCCTCAGCGCCTTCGGTCAGAATTGAAGGTTCAACGCCAAGAACCCTGGCGATATCCAGAAGCAATTTCCCACCGATTCTACGCCGATTGTGCTCGATTAAGTTGAGGTAAGAGGGTGATATTCCCAGCGTGCGTGCAAGATCGGCCTGCCGCATCCCCGCGACGGACCTTCTTTCACGGATACGGCTTCCGGTTAGTCCTTCCCGTGGCATTTAACTCCCCTCAGCGAATGTGGGTGATTTCAAGGGCTTTCTGCGATGCAATATCATCAAATTTACAAAATAGCCTGAACCTTTGTGCAATTATTTACAAGATAATTGTTAATTTCAAGGGACTTGTTGCTTCGGTTCCTCCGACTTGACAGTCTGGAATTTGCACTAATGTGCTTCATACGCGGTACCCAAGGGAGTGTGGTGCCGCGTTTGACCAATCTAATGGGAGGATTTTCATGTCCAATTCGAACTTTACACGTCGTGGTCTGATAAAGACAGGCGCCGTGGCCGGTGCAGCCGGTCTGTCGCTACCGACGTATCTACGTGCGGATGGCCATTCCGGCTTTACCAACGCACCGACAGGGGACACTGTCACACTGGGCTTCAACGTACCGCAATCTGGTCCCTATGCGGATGAGGGCGCAGACGAGCTGCGCGCCTACGAGCTGGCGGTCGAACACCTGAACGGTGGCGGCGACGGCGGCCTGATGAACACATTCTCGTCCAAGGCCCTGCAGGGCAACGGCATCCTCGGCAAGAAAGTCGAATACGTCACGGGCGACACGCAAACCAAATCCGACGCGGCGCGCGCTTCTGCCCGTTCCATGATCGAAAAAGACGGTGCCATCATGATCACGGGCGGCTCGTCCTCCGGTGTTGCCGTGGCGGTTCAGGCGCTCTGTCAGGAAGCGGGCGTCATCTTCATGGCGGGTCTCACGCACTCGAACGACACGACAGGCAAGGACAAGAAGGCAAACGGTTTCCGTCACTTCTTCAACTCCTACATGTCCGGTGCGGCGCTCGCGCCAATTCTGGCCAGCAACTACGGCAAGGACCGCAAAGCCTATCACCTGACGGCTGACTACAACTGGGGCTACACCACAGAAGAAGCCGTGCGGACATCGACCGAAGCCATGGGTTGGGAAACTGTTGCAGCTGTGAAAACACCACTGACGCAAACGGACTTCTCCTCCTACATCGCGCCGGTTCTGCAATCCGGTGCCGACGTTCTGGTTCTGAACCACTACGGCGGCAACATGGTGAACTCGCTGACCAACGCGGTTCAGTTCGGGCTGCGCGACAAGCAAGTCAACGGCAAGAACTTCGAGATCGTCGTGCCGCTCTACTCCCGCCTGATGGCGAAGGGTGCGGGTGCCAACGTTAAGGGCATCTTCGGCTCCACAAACTGGCACTGGTCGCTGCAGGATGATGGCTCCAAAGCCTTCGTCAAATCCTTCGGCACCAAATACGGCTTCCCGCCCTCGCAGGCGGCGCACACCTGCTACGTTCAGGCCCTGCTCTATGCGGATGCCGTGGAACGCGCGGGCTCGTTCAACCCATGTGCGGTTGGCGAAGCACTCAAGGACTTCGAATTCGACGGCATGGGCAACGGCCCGACGCTCTATCGTGGCGAAGATCACCAGTGCTTCAAGGACGTGCTTGTCGTGAAGGGTAAAGAGAACCCGACATCCGAGTTCGACCTTCTCGAAATCGTGGAAATCACGCCAGTAAGCCAGGTGACATATGACGCCGGTATCTTTGGCGGCGAGCTGGGTGTCTGCAACCCGGGCGCATAAGCCACACTTTCTGACATATCGGGCGGCGCGCGGCGCCGTCCGACCCTGCCCGGCTTCGGGCCAACCCGTTTCATGAAGGTGGGACCATGGACGCAATTATCCTGCAAATTCTCAACGGCCTCGACAAAGGGTCAGCCTATGCGCTGATTGCCCTTGGACTGACGCTGATCTTTGGCACGCTGGGAGTGGTGAACTTCGCCCACGGCGCACTGTTCATGATTGGAGCGTTCTGCGCCGTGACCCTCAGCCGTTTGCTCAGCCTCAGCCACGAAGTCGCAGTTGAAGGCGAGGTCGATTTCCTCGGCAATCCGATGATGAAAGATGTACCATATATCTATGACATCTTCGGCGAGGCGACCGGAGCGGCCATCATCGACTGGTCCGTGCCCCTTTCAATTCTCTTTGCGATACCGGTCATGGTGGCCATTGGTTTCATCATGGAACGCGGGCTGATCCAGCATTTCTACAAACGTCCCCACGCCGATCAGATCCTTGTCACCTTTGGTCTGGCCATCGTTTTGCAGGAAATCATCAAGTATTTTTATGGCGCGAACCCGATCCCCACACCGGCGCCCGCCGCCTTCACCGGCTCTTTCGATTTCGGTGCTGTCCTTGGCTTTGACCCCAATACGATCATCTACCCCTACTGGCGTCTGGTCTACTTTGCCTTTGCCGCCATCATCATCGGTGCCGTATTTGCCTTTCTGCAGTTTACCACCTTCGGCATGGTTGTCCGGGCCGGCATGGCCGACCGCGAGACGGTTGGGCTGCTTGGCATCAACATCGACAAGCGCTTTACCATCATGTTCGGGATCGCCGCGGCGGTGGCAGGGTTAGCCGGGGTGATGTACACCCCCATCAACTCGCCGAATTACCACATGGGGATGGATTTCCTTGTGCTCAGTTTCGTCGTGGTCGTCGTCGGCGGCATGGGCTCCCTGCCCGGCGCCGTGCTGGCTGGCTTCCTGCTCGGCGTCCTTGAGAGTTTCGCCTCCATGGGCGCGGTTCTCGAAGTACTGCCCGGTATCAACCAGATCATCATCTACCTGGTCGCAATCGTCATCTTGCTCACCCGCCCACGGGGTCTGATGGGCCGCAAAGGCGTGATGGAGGAATAAGCAATGTTCGGACTCAACAGCAAAGACACAAAGCTGCTTCTGGTCGTGATTGCACTCACGATGCTGGCACCCTTCATCCTGAACCCCTTCCCCGAAGGCTCCGCCATGGCGCAGTTCAACGGCGGATATCCCGACCTGATGCAGCGTCTGGTGATCTTCGGCATCTTTGCCATCGGGTTTAACATCCTCTTTGGCCTGACAGGGTACCTCAGCTTCGGCCACGCAGCCTTCCTCGGCGTGGGTTCTTATGCCGCCATCTGGATGATGAAGCTGCTGACCATGAACGTCATCCCGGCAATCATGATCTCGGTGCTGGTGGCAGGTCTATTCTCACTGCTGGTCGGCTGGATCAGCCTGCGACGCTCTGGCATCTATTTCTCGATCCTGACACTGGCATTTGCACAGATGTCCTACTCACTTGCCTATTCGGTTCTCACACCGATCACGGGTGGCGAGACCGGGTTGCAACCCAAGATCAATGACCCGCGCATCCTGGATGGTGCATTGGCCGCAGGCGAAACGCCGCGTGCCAACCTCTTCGGGCTGGAGATGGGGTCAAGCTACGAGATGACTTTCGGCAACTGGGTGTTCACCTTTAACGCAGGTTATTACATCGCTGCGGTTGTCATGATCCTGGCCTTTTACTTGTCGATCCGCATCTTCCGGTCACCCTTTGGCATGATGCTGCGGGCTGTGAAGTCCAACCAGCAGCGCCTGAACTACACCGGCCTCAATGCCAAGCCCTACACGCTGGCGGCCTTTGTGATCTCGGGCATGTACGCGGGCCTTGCGGGCGGGTTGCTTGTCGCTATGGACACACAGGTAGGCGCGGAGCGCATGTTCTGGACCGCCTCGGGTGAAGTTGTGCTGATGACCATTCTCGGTGGTGCTGGCACCTTGATCGGGCCGGTGCTGGGCGCGGGTTTCATCAAATACATGGAAAACATCGTCTCCAAGATCAACAAAACGGTGTTGGAGCAATGGTTCGCTTTCATGCCCGATGGGATCGAAGATTTCATCATCACCATCGTCTATCCATTCGTGGGCAAGGGCTGGCACCTCACACTTGGCCTTCTCTTCATGCTGGTTGTGATCTTCTTGCCCGGTGGTCTGGTTCAGGGGGGACAGAAGGTCTTTGGCCTCTTCCGCCGCAAGAAAGCCTCAGACGAAAAGACTGACGGCAAAACAACCCCGGCCGAATAAGGAGTAGACGACATGGGAATTCTTGAAGTCAAAAATGTCGGCAAGCGGTTCGGGGGCCTTCAGGCGCTCGGTGACGTGAACCTGAGCGTGGCAGAACGCAGCGTGCACGCGATCATCGGTCCAAATGGGGCGGGCAAATCCACCCTTTTGAACTGTCTCGTTGGCAAGCTGATCCCTGATACGGGCTCCGTCATGTTTGACGGGCAATCCGTCCTAGGGCGCAAACCACACCAGATCAACCAGATGGGCATCAGCCGCGTGTTCCAAACGCCAGAGATCTTTGGCGATCTGTCGGTTCTGGAAAACATGATGATCCCCTGTTTTGCCAAGCGGGACGGCTCTTTTGGGCTCAATGCGATCACCAACGTGATGAGCGAAAAGGATGTGGTCGCCAGTGCCGAACACATGCTGGAAGACATGAACATGGCCGACAAACGCGAGATGCAGGCCAGCTCCCTGTCACGGGGTGACAAGCGTCGGCTGGAGATTGGCATGTGCCTGAGCCAGCAACCGCGTCTGCTGCTGTTGGACGAACCCACCGCTGGGATGGCGCGCGCTGATACCAACAACACCATCGACCTGCTCAAGCAGATCAGCGACGAGCGCGACATCACCATCGCAATCATCGAACATGACATGCATGTTGTCTTCAGCCTGGCGCAACGTATCACGGTTCTGGCGCAAGGGACCCCGCTCGTCGAAGACACGCCAGACAACATCAAGGGCCATCCGAAGGTGCGTGAAGCGTATCTCGGCGAAACCCAGACAGCGGCATAAGGAGCGACCCCGATGAACGTCAAACCAGATTTCTCCAAGAACGCCAATATGGCCTCTACTGCTCCGGCGTTTTTGTCGGTGTGGGATATGCATGCCTATTACGGCGAGAGCTACATCGTGCAGGGCATCAGCTTCAACGTGCACGAAGGCGAGATTCTAGCCCTTCTGGGGCGCAACGGGGCCGGCAAAACCTCAACCCTGCGCACAATTGCGCGGCTGAGCGATCCGGAACTGCGTCATGGTGAGATCTGGCTCGACCATCAACCGTTGCACAAGATGACCAGCTATGAGGCTGCAACCGTCGGTCTTGGCCTCGTCCCCGAGGACCGCCGCATCATTGCGGGTCTGACCGTTGAGGAAAACCTCAAGCTTGCACAGATTGCCCCACCCATCGGTTGGTCCATCGACCGGGTCTATGACCTCTTCCCGCGTCTGCGCGAACGCCGCAATCAGGAAGGTGTCACGCTCTCGGGCGGCGAGCAGCAGATGCTGGCAATCGCCCGTGCCCTTTGCCGGGATATCAAGGTACTTTTGCTGGACGAGCCCTATGAAGGGCTGGCTCCGGTCATCGTGGATGAAATCGAAAAGACGCTTCGGATCATCAAAGAACAGGGGATGACAACGATCCTTGTGGAACAGAATGCCGTTCGCGCGCTTGAGTTGGCGGACCGCGCGGTGATCCTGGATACCGGCGGGATCGTCTTTGACGGCTCAGCCGCTGAAGTTCTCGAAAACAAGGAGTTACGCGAGGAGTACCTCGCCATCTGAGGACCTAAAACTCGCGACCTGCGCGCCACTCACCCCAGCGCAATCTCGTATTCGCAGCCACCTGCGCCAATGGTGCAGGTGGCAGTTTTTTGGGCAATGCTGACCCACTGACCCGCCCAAGAGCCGCTGATCCGACACCGTTCGCCGCTTCTGCAGCCAGCATTCCCGCAAGCGTTCCTTTTGCCGTCCCCAGCCCGTTCTGGCAACAAGCGGACCACACACCCTCTTCCAGTTCACCAACCACTTGCACGTTGTTATAGCTCAAGCAGAGCCGCCCGCCCCATCGGTATTCCATTTCGACCCCGGGCAGCATCGGAAACCGTGCCGCAAAGGAACGGTCATGATCACGGCCGACTGCCGCAATACGCGCATTTGAAACCTCCATCGACGGGTCAAAGGTGAACCGGTTGCGGATCACAATCCGGTCTCCACCCGTCCCGGATATCCGGCGTACGGTTGTGCCCAACGGATCAGCCGGTGTGACCCCCCAGCTCGGCGCACCTCCCAGCGTTTGGCATTCTTCCGACGTCAGCGCCCGCGTCATGGAAGCATACGTGAACACGTGCATGAGCCGGCCCCGCATGTGACCAAAACTCTGCAAATGCCCATTTACTGCCAGAATAACCCGTGGAGCCGTGACCAGCCCTGAAGGCGTACCTGCGACCCAATCTGACCCTTCTCGCGCCAGCGACGTTACTGGGCTGAGTTCATAGAGGCGGACCCGATTTGTTTGTATGCCCGATGCAACCCCACGCACAAAAAGCGCAGGCTGGATCATCGCCGCATTGGGCGTAAATAGTCCGCCGGAGAAATACGCGGAACCACAAAGCTCACGCATGTCATGAGCATCAAGCATTTCGTAAGGTTCCGACAAAGCCGAGAGATGGGATGCGAAATCCCGATTATGCTGATCGCCTTTCGGCGACGCAGCGGCATTGATCTTGCCAGACTGCGCGAAGGCCTCTTGCGATAGTCCAAATTCCTGCGCCATCTCAGCAGCAAATGCTATTGCGCGACGGTTATCCTCAATTTGCGCCCTGTCTTCAGCAAGCTTGCCGCCATAGTTTTCAGACGCCAGATCGTGCGGCAGATCTATCATGAACCCGGAATTTCGACCGGCAGGCCCCTCACCCACCCGCGAGGCTTCGAGTACAACAACGCGATCCGCCGGACAAAGTTGCGCCAGTCTTCGTGCAGCCGCCAACCCTGCAAAACCGGCACCAATGACCAGCCAGTCAGCGGTTATATCATGTGCGAGAGGTTCTGCCGGTTTGGCTTCGGGCAGGATACTGTTCCAGCCTGCTGGCCCCGGATCACGCGGCAACCGGGAGATTTTCATGACAGATCATCCAGGTTCCGCACCATTTGAAAGTGCAGCCCGATCCCATGCTTTTCATGCAAAAAAGGAACGCGGGTTTCGATCTCAACTTCAAATCCGATGTGTTTGTAGAACCCGACCGCTTCATTGTCGGCGGCCACATCGGGGCACAGCCGCTTGCATCCCGAACGCCTGGCGCGCTGTTCTGCGGCGCGCATAAACTGCGCCGCCAGACCTGCGCCCCGCGCAGATCGGGAAATAGCAAACTCGAGAATATAATGGGACCGGTCGGGAGGCGCCGGGAACAACCGATCCATCCACTTTAGGGCGGCTTCCAAATGAGCGGCTTCGTCGTTTTCCAGCGGCTCGGTCTGGAGTCGCACCGATGCCTCAAAGTTTTTGGCATATTCATGTGCCGTGTGCCCGATCAGAACGCCATGAAAATCTGCTCCGTCACCAGCAACAAAGGCCTGGTTGTGTGACAGGAGACCTTCCTTGCTTGGCCATTCACGCCCCAAAATCTTCAGCAAGGTTGAATTGTCCCGAAACATGAACGTGTTGAGCTTTGGATCTGTTGACCACAAGAGTTCCGCCAGATTATCGATGGAAGCTGTTGTTGAGGCGGGACGCACGACCGATATCATCATCAGTACTCCTGGTTGAGGGCGTCCGCCGCGGGGATTTCGCTTTCCCGGCGCTCAATGTAGTCGCGCAAAGCCTCGTCAATACCGGGATCAAGCCTGGGCTCTTCATAATCTGCCAGCAAGGCCCGTGCGCATTGCAGTGCGCGTTCGTTTATCTCAATGCCGCCCTCAGCCTGCCATTGTTCGATGGAGTTATTGTCGAACATTTCCGGCATGAAGAAGGCGCGCTGGAAATTCTCCAGCGTATGCGGGTGCCCAAGGTAGTGCCCCCCCGGCCCAACATCGGCGACCGCTGCAACCGCGGCGTCGAAATCATCCCATCGTATCCCTTCGGCCATGCGGTACCCCATGGCGCAAACCTCGGCATCCACGACGAACTTCGCCATGGAGCAATGCATGCCTGCCTCGTTCCATCCTGCCGCGTGCCACATGTAGTTGGCCCCGCTCATCAGGACCGCATTCAACGTCATGGCACTTTCGTACCCGGCTTGCGCGTCAAAGGTTTTGGCCCCGCCCAGTGACGTCGACGTCCGCCATGGCACACCGTAGTACCGTGCCATCTGCCCGATCATGAAGTTCATCAGGCTGATTTCCGGCGTGCCCGCCATGGGGGCGCCGGATTTCATTGAGACGGTGGAGAGATAATGCCCGTAAATCGCTGGCGCACCTTTGCGGATCACCTGGGTGTAGGCGAGTGCGGAAAGCGCCTCGGCGTTCAGTTGCGCTACAGTCGGTGCGACGGACGCGGGGGTGTTGGCGCCCCCTAAAACGAAGGGCGAGCATAGAACCGGCTGGTTTCGACGGGAAAAGGCGCGCAAGGCACCCAGCATTGTCTCGTCCCAGACGAGCGGCGAATTGCCGTTGCAATTGCCTGTAACGACGGGATGAGACTCTAGGAAATCCGCACCAAAAAGGATCGCACTCATCTCCAGTACATCTTCCGCGTTCCTTGGGCTTGTCGTCATGCCCATGAAGGTCTTGTCGGAGTGTTTCATCGACGAATAGGTGATGCGCAAATGCCGCTGACTGATGGGATGATCGTAGGGTTCGACAATGTGGTGGGCCGAGGAATGCATCGCTGGCAGCATGTGGCTCAGCTTGTGGAAATTCGCCAGATCTTCCAGCGTAGGGTTGCGGCGGACGTCATCGAGGTCACGCAGGTAAGGCGCGCCGGTCATCGGCACAAAAATCCCGTGGTCCTTGCCGAAGGGCAGGTTCTTTTCGGGATCGCGCGCGTGATAGGTGAAGGTTTCGGGTATCGTGGCGATCAGTTCACGCACCAATGCGCGATCCAGATGTACGTGTTCCCCGCGCACATCTGCCCCAATGCGCCTCCAATCCTCCAGCGCGATGGGATCCCGGAAAACAACGCCGACGTCTTCAAGAATTGACATTGACGCCGCATCAATGCGCGCAATCTGCTCCGGTGTCATGGGTTCGGTCAGCGGCAGCGCGCGTTTGAGCGCGGGCAGCATCGTAATGTCACGGGCCTGCCGCACCGCCTTGCGGGCACCGCGCCCGCGACGGGTTGTGCCGACGGCCTGCGTGCTCATGGTGTACCCGCCAAGCGGGCACCGATAGCGCCAAGCGTTTTCAGCAGGGCCTCATGTGTCCCAGCCCCGCGCAAACTGTCAGTCATCTGCAGGCTAAGCGTTCCCTCAGTGGCAAGGGAGTCACGTTCTGCGGCAAGAACATCCGCCCCTCCAACCGGAACGGACCCTAGAAATCCAGCCAAAAGCTGTTGCGTGTAACGTGCCGCCTGATCCTTATCACCCGTTTGTTGCCCCAGCCAGTCCGCCGTCGTGGCCATCAGGTCGAGCACACCGGGCACGAATGCACAAACTGCAAAATGCATGTTCAATGGGGCCTCATCCGGAACACTAAACACCGGGTTTTCCGGTGCAAACAGGGCCTCTAGAACATCAGCTTTTGGACAGGCCGGGAGAGGGCAACCGCCCTGCTCCAGATACCCCAACGGGATGGTCATCGCAATATCATCAGCGGGCGCACATAACGCTTCAAGTGACGCTAGCGATACACCTGCCATGACGGAAATGATCTTGTGGTCAGTACGAAACGTAAGCGGCTTGATGACGGCTTCAGCGACGTGGGGACGTACACAGAGGAAAATGATCTCGCTGCGATCAATGACTTCCTGATTTGCAGCAATCGCCACACCGTGCGATCGCGCAAGGGCCGCTGCGGTTTCAGTATTCCGCTCGGAAACCACAACCTGATGCCCGCGCTGGCACAAAAACCGCACCATTGGAGCCGCAATATGCCCGGTGCCGATGAAACCAATATTGCTCATCCCACATTGTCCCCTTCTGCGGGGTCTGACAGGTCAATCCAGATTGTCTTGAGTTCCGTGTACTGATCATGGGCATGGAGACCATTGTCACGACCGCCAAAACCCGATTGTTTGTAGCCGCCAAAGGGGGTCGACATATCACCTTCCCCGTAGCAATTCACTGTGACTGTTCCGGCGCGCAAATCTCGCGCGGCACGGATTGCAGTGCGGGCGTTGGCGGTAAAGACACTGGCGGCCAGCCCGTAGTTTGTGTCATTGGCCATGGCAATTGCCTGTTCGGTGCTAGCCGCTTCCATCACGGTCAACACGGGGCCAAAAATCTCTTCCCGAGCCGCAGGATCATCCGGGTCCACGTCCAGAACCGTGGGTTCGACAAAAGGGCCCTTCGATTTGGATTTCAGAAACCCGCGCACCTTTGCACAATGCCCTTCATCAATGAGTGTGCCGATGTGATTGGCCGGGTCCAGTGGATCTCCTGTTTTCCAATCGCGCATCCGCGCCGTGATACGCTCCATCAGTGGCTTCTTGATGTCCTTGTGAACGATCAAGCGCGACGTGGCAGAACAATTCTGGCCTGCATTCCAGAAAGCCGCGTTAACGATGTGTTCGGCCACATGGTCGAGGTTTTCCGCATCTTTTAGCACCACCGCCGGATTCTTACCGCCGCATTCGAGCACGACCTTCTTGAGGTTGCTTTGGGCCGCATATTCCAGAAACCGCCGCCCCGTTGCGGTCGAGCCAGTAAAGCTGACCATATCGACGTCCATATGTCGCCCCAATGGTTCCCCCACAGACGGCCCATCACCGGGAAGCACCTGCAACACACCGCGCGGAACGCCCGCCATATGCGCCAGTTCTGCAACGCGCAGTGCAGTTAATGATGTCTGCTCAGCCGGTTTCACGATGACCGAACATCCCGCAGCAAGCGCCGGGCCGATCTTCCAGGCCAACATCATCAGCGGGAAATTCCACGGCAGCACGGCTGCGACAACCCCGATGGGCTCACGCACGATAACCGACATCGCATCGTCCCCGGCAGGCCCGGTCTGATCGTAGATCTTATCCGCTGCCTCTGCGTGCCATTTCAAACAATGGATGGTCTCGGGGAGGTCGATAAGCTCGCAGTCGCGAATGGGCTTGCCGCTGTCTAGGCTTTCCATGACTGCAAGTTCACGTTGCCGCCGCGTGATGTACTTGCAGAGCTTTATCAGAACATCCTTGCGTTCGGAGGGATGCTTGCGGGCCCAATGCCCTTGCTCGAAAGCCTGGCGGGCTTTCTCTACAGCAAAATCCACATCCGTCTGATCCGCTGTTGAGATATTCGCAATCGTATCACCGGTGGCCGGGTTCAATGTCGCCATCATGGGTCCATTACCCCGGCGGAATTTCCCATCCATGAAAGGTGTTGCCGGAAAATCCAGCTCTTGCGCGATGGCGGCATATTCCGCCCGTGTCAGAAGATCGGTCATGGTCAAACTCCTTCGATCGCGGCTATCGCCGTGTTCATGGTCCGGATCACTTCTTCGAGTTCCCGTTTTTCGTCTTTGTTCAGTGGTTGCAGCGGCTTGCGCGGCGGTCCGGCATCAATACCGCGTGTGTTGAGCCCATGTTTGATACACTGGATGAACTTGCCACCCTGCTCCAACACTCGCATCAAAGGCATCATCGCCGACATGATGGCGCGGCCCTTGGTAAAGTCGCCTTCGATCACGCACGCCCGATACAAGGCGATATGCGCTTCTGGTGCGAAGTTTGAACCCGCACAAACCCATGATCGTGCCCCCCACGCGAAAAATTCAAGCGCCTGATCGTCCATGCCGCAACTCAAACCGATGTGCGGGTAGTCACGTGCCAGCATATGAAGGCGGTTCGGATCCCCCGAGCTTTCCTTTATCGCGCAAAAATTCGGGCTGCGCCCAAGTCGATCAAGACATTCTTCCCCCATATTGACGCTCATCCGCCCCGGATAATTATATAACATCACGGGCAAATTCGCCGCGCGGTCGATTGCCAGACAATGTAGCGCAATCTCGCGGTCCGTGGGGTAGGCATAAGGAGGTGTTGCCACTAAAATCGCATCCGCCCCCAAGTCGCTGGCGGCCTTTGCATAGGTAACGCAATCTTCTGTACGAATGGCTCCGGTCCCCACGATCAACGGCACACGACCGGCCACCAGATCCTGGACCTTCTGCATCATGCCGATGCGTTCCGGCATGTCCTGCGCATAATATTCACCGGTGGTTCCAGCGACGATGATCCCGTGGACGCCAGCTTCAACAAGAAAATCAACTACGGACCGCAATGCGTTTTCATTTAACGAAAAATCGTCATGATAGGGCGTGACAAGTGGCGTATAAATACCCTCAAATTGCATCGTGTTTTTCCTTTGGTAACGGCAGATCCACCGGCAATGGATCAGGGCGCACGAACCGCTCCATTCTGCCTCTGGACAAGTCCCAATGCTCCAGCGTCAGATCAACCACCCGCTCCGCATCTCGCCGCCGGATCGCATCAATGATCTCTTCATGTTGGGCACACGCTCGCTCGACAAGCGCTTCATCCGACGGGGTACGCGGTCTGTAAAACGTCTGGCTCAACCGTGTATGATCGATCAGCAACCGATTGAGCGAGGCCACCAGATAGGGGTTTTGAGCCATTTCGCCAATAATCGCATGAAAACGATGGTTTGACAGTGCCGCAGACGCGGCATCATTGGCCTTTGTGTGCTTTGCAAATTCCGATTGCGTGTCTTGCAGGCTGTCCACCTGGGCATCAGTACGGTTCTCTGCAGCGAGGCGCCCAATATTGGCATAAACCATCGGTGCGGTCTGAAAGAATGTACGCAATGCACCAATATCCATCGAGGCGACTTTCGCGCCTCGATGCTCTTCTAGCGTGATGTAACCTGCGCCCGATAGCCGTTGGAGCACCTCGCGCAACGGGGTGCGCGAAAGACCATAGTGAGACGCAAGTGACGCCTCATCCAGCACAGCGCCGGGGGCCAATTCGGTCCGTAGGATTCTGAGCCTTACATCTTCGAAGCAGGCTTCTTTCTGGGAAACGGGCATAGGGCCTCCTAATTGAATACATCTTGTACACAATAAAAATGCGATGATGCCGGAAAAGCGACATCTTCGCTGTGTGACGTGCCGTTTTCAGCGCTTAATGCTGTTTTTCTGTCGTGAAGCGGTCTCTATCGTTTTGCGAGTTTTTCGCGCAACACGGTTTTTAGAACCTTGCCATAGTTGTTCTTGGGAAGCTCATCGACACGAACATAGTGCTTGGGTCTTTTGAAACGCGCGATGTTATCAAGACACAATTGATCCAGGCGTTTCTCGTCCAGCTCTCCGACCACAAAGGCCACGATTTCTTCGCCCCACTCCGGGTGTGGTTGACCGACAACCGATACCTCGAGAACCTGCGGGTCCAGCAACAACACCTCTTCCACCTCACGCGGGTAGACGTTTGAACCACCTGTAATGATCATATCCTTTGATCTGTCCTGAAGCGTGACATAGCCGTCCGCATCCATGAACCCCCTGTCTCCGGTCATCAGCCACCCGTTCTTCAGGGTGGTTTCAGTTGCTGCCGAATTTTGCCAATATCCCGGCATAACTGCATCGCCACGCACCATGATTTCTCCGTGCGCACCGGCTGGCAAAGGCTTGGCATTCGAATCGCCAATTGCGACCTCAACGGCGGATTGGGCCCGTCCGACCGACTGCAGTCTTTGGCGCCAGTTTTGATGCTGCCGGTCGGCAACGTCCCCCCGTGGTAAGGCAGTGATCCCCATCGGGCATTCTCCCTGCCCGTAAATCTGCACAAATATCGGGCCGAAATGTTCAACCGCCTCAATGATGTCAGCGTTGTACATCGGACCCCCGGCATAAACGACAGTGCGCAGGCCATCGCCTTTCACCCCAGACGTTCTCGCGACCTGCGTCAGCCGCTTGACCATCGTCGGCGCGGCAAAGATGTGGGTGCGTCCAAAATGAGACGCCAGATCAAAGATTTCCGAAGGGTCAAACCCTCCGGACACAGGGCAGACGTGACGCGCACCTGCCCGCACATGCAGCATGTTATAGAGGCCCGCGCCATGGCTCATCGGTGCCGCATAAAGTGTTGCGTCCCCGGCGGATACGGCATCAACGTCTGTCGCGTAGCAAAGGCTCATGGTTGTTAGCATGCGATGGGTTATCATGACCCCCTTTGGCTTGCCCGTGGTGCCGGATGTATAAAAGAGCCACGCAAGATCATCTGCGGTACGGAAGGTGATCTGTTCCATAGGCGCCGAGCCGCGCGCCGTTTCAAACTCTGACGACGGCACTGAAACCATCACGGGGCAAGGCTTCTCACCGGCCAGCGCCTCGGCCAATTCAGGAGAAGCAAAAACAACTTCTGCGCCGCTATCCGCCAAAATGAATTTGGCTTCGCGCGCGTGCAGTTTGGCATTGATGGGCACGACAACACCGCCCGCGATCCAGATCCCGTAGAGTGCCGTCAGATAGTCGGGGGTATTCTTCATGAAAAGCGCGACGCGATCTCCCGCTTTGATCCGCCCTGCGCGCAACCAACCTGCGACAGCGCAGGCATCACGCCAAAAATCTCCATAACTTGCGACACAGTCCCGCCCGAGAAACAATGCAGGCCGATCAGGTGTCATCTGCGCGCTGCGTTTCAACCAATTTGCAAGGTTCATGCCCGGCTCCTGCCCCAAACTGTCGTACTTTAGAAACGGCATGTCACTCAGCGCAAGAGTCGGGTTTCCATAGCGTCAACCATGGCTTATAACGGGCGCGCAGGAAGAATAAGGGCCGCTGATAACAAGGCCTGCACCGAATGGCTGAGGACATACATGACAAAGAAGAACCATGACGCAGATGTGGCCTTTATACAGGCCCTCGCGGAATTGCTGCGCGAAAACGACCTGACAGAGCTCCAGGTCAAGCGCGATTATGGCGCGGATGACAGCCTGAACGTGCGCGTCAGCCGGCATCAACAGCAAACGGTCACGCAAGTTGCCGCACCTGTCGCCGCCCCGGCACCTGCCGCGCCAGCAGCAGCCCCTGGTCCAGCTGCCGGTAGCGCAGCTGGCGGTGAGGCAGAAGATCCGGCAGATTTGCCTGGTGCAGTGACGTCCCCCATGGTCGGCACGGTTTATATGCAGGCTGAACCCGGTGCCCCGGCGTTTATCTCGGTGGGCTCGACAGTGTCTGAGGGCGACACGTTGTTGATTGTCGAAGCCATGAAAACCATGAACCATATCCCCGCTCCGCGTTCAGGCACCGTGAAGCGGATAGTCGTCGAAGACGGCGCTGCGGTTGAATTCGGCACCCCCCTCGTCATCCTCGAATAGGAGCGCAGGCGTGTTCAACAAGATACTGATTGCCAACCGAGGCGAAATCGCTTTGCGCGTCGTGCGCGCGGCGCGCGAAATGGGCATCGCGACAGTTGCCGTACATTCCACCGCAGACAGCGACGCGATGCATGTCCGCATGGCAGACGAAAGCGTCTGCATCGGCCCACCCCCGAGCACACAAAGCTATTTGTCCTTTCCCGCCATCATCTCGGCCTGTGAAATCACCGGCGCGGAGGCCATCCACCCCGGATACGGTTTTCTGTCGGAAAACGCAGAGTTTGTTCAGATCGTGGAAGACCACGACATCACTTTCATCGGACCGACGGCCGAACACATCCGCGTAATGGGTGACAAGATCACCGCCAAAGACACGATGAAGAAACTGGGGGTCCCGTGCGTGCCCGGTTCCGAGGGCGGCGTCGCCACGCTGGATGAAGCCCGGCAAATCGGCGAAGACATCGGCTACCCGATCATTATCAAGGCGACGGCAGGCGGCGGTGGTCGCGGCATGAAGGTTGCTCAGAATGCGCAGGAGATGGAAAAAGCATTCATGACCGCGCGGGCCGAGGGCAAGTCGAATTTCGGCAATGACGAAGTCTACATCGAGAAATACCTCACGACGCCCCGCCACATTGAAATTCAGGTCTTTGGAGACGGCAAAGGCGGTGCAGTGCATCTTGGCGAGCGCGATTGCTCGCTACAGCGCCGTCACCAGAAGGTTTTTGAAGAGGCACCGGGCCCGGCAATTTCTGCAGAAGAACGTGCCACAATCGGTAAGGTTTGCGCTGATGCCGTCGCGCGGATCAACTACATCGGTGCGGGTACGATCGAATTTCTCTATGAAAAAGGGGAGTTCTATTTCATCGAAATGAACACCCGGCTGCAGGTCGAGCACCCTGTCACCGAGGCGATTTTTGGCGTCGATCTTGTCCGCGAGCAGATCCGCGTGGCGTCAGGTATGGAGATGTCTTTCACGCAAGAGGACTTGCAGATCAACGGTCACGCCATCGAGGTCCGGATCAACGCCGAGAAACTGCCGAATTTTTCACCCTGCCCCGGACGGATCACGCAGTATCACGCGCCCGGAGGCCTTGGTGTGCGGATGGATTCGGCGCTTTACGACGGGTATTCGATCCCGCCCTATTACGACAGCCTGATCGGCAAGCTGATCGTGCATGGCCGCGACCGTCCCGAAGCCCTTGCGCGCCTGCATCGGGCCTTGGGCGAATTGATCGTGGACGGAGTGGACACAACCGTACCGCTGTTTCATGCATTGCTGGAAGAGGATGAGGTACTGTCCGGTGCATACAACATCCATTGGCTGGAGCATTGGCTGGAAACCAATCTCAACCAGAGCTGACGGCGACCGGTGGTGCGGCTGACGCCTGAGCTGCTGATGCAAGGCTACGCAACCGGCATCTTTCCGATGGCGGAGCATCGCGATGACCCGGAAATCTTCTGGGTCGATCCGCTGAAGCGGGGAATTCTGCCGTTACGCGGATTTCATCTGTCTCGGTCGTTGCGTCGCGATATGCGGCGCACGACTTACCGAATTACCACCAATACGGAATTTGAAGCGGTCGTAGATGGATGTGCAGACCGGGCCGAAACCTGGATCAATACTGAAATCCGAAGCCTTTACCTCGCCTTACATGACCAAAAAGAAGCCCATTCGCTGGAGGTTTGGGACGGCCAGGACCTTGTCGGCGGCGTATATGGGGTGACGCTAGGAGCTGCTTTTTTCGGCGAAAGCATGTTCTCACGCCAGACAAACGCATCAAAGATAGCGCTCGCCTGTCTTGTAGATCGGTTGCTGGACGGGGGATTCAAACTGTTCGACACGCAGTTTCTGACGGATCATTTGGCCTCTCTGGGCGCAATCGAGATCAGCCGTGATCGCTATCAGAAGGCGCTGCAAGAAGCCACGGCGCGCCCGGCAAGCTTTTTGAACCCGCCCATGCGGACACCTCAGGATGTCGTACAGCGCATGACCCAAATGTCGTAGCGTGGATGATCCATCGCCGAAAGCGCAGGCGAAGAGGCAATCATCCAGCCCACAAACAGGTATTTTCCCGTTTCGCTTTCTACGATTTCAAGTGAAGCAAAAGCGTCTCCCGACGGGTTTCCAACCGGGTACCGGCAAGAGTTCAGCTTGATCGCAATCCCCTGAATACGAGCTGTCGAGCCAGAAGGCACGATGATCTCGAAGACTTCACCGTTAATGCGGTCAACGCCACGCAACTGCGCGCCTGTTGCCTCAGTGGCCGCTTGCTGGCCAAGAACCGGCGTTGCCAGCACCAGCAGTGCAAGCACGAGCCGCTTAATCATTCAGACGAACCGCTCACGAATTTCAGCAGCAAAGACACAAGGCTGACGGCTCCCTGCGTATCCTCGATCCGGTCTCCGGGCTCAAAAAAGAAGGGCGATCCCCCCGGTACAATCTCGACGAAATTTCCGCCCAGTAGGCCTTCTGAGGAAATGATGATTGCACTGTCATCGGGTATCTCGACGTCCGCACTAAGCGAAACTGTCGTATCAGCGCGAAATGTTTCGGGGTTGAGCGCGACTTCGGACACGCTGCCGACTTTGACCCCGGCCAAGCGAACGTCGGTGCCCACGCTCACGCCCTCAAGGCTGCGAAAACTCGCCTCAAGCGGATAGGCGTTCCCGGCCCCCGAAAACCCCGAGATCTGCCCCGCGTAGACGACAAATCCTATTGCCGCGGCCAGCACACCTGCGCCGACCAATACTTCTGTTGTGTTTTCCGACATGTCCGTTACTCCGGCGTCCAGGCCTCATAGTCGCGGCGCGGCTCAGGCTCCGCTCGGCGGATGGACCCTTTGGGTGCGTAAGCCAGTGCCGTACCGGTCAGGTTTTCCTGATGCGGTTTTTGCCAAGGTTTGTGCGGCAGTGGCGCCTCGTTCGGGGCTGTTTCCCAAGTGTGATGCAGCCAACCGTGCCAATCGGGATCAATCCGGCTTGCCTCGGCCTCACCGTTATATATGACCCAGCGGCGCGACTTGTCCTTGTTTTCGTAGAAGATGTTGCCCTGACTGTCTTCGCCAACCTTCACGCCGTTTCGCCACGTCCAAAGCTGGGTGTTGAGCGTCTGACCGTTCCACCATGTCACGGAACGCAAGAGTGAAGTCATAATGCCCATGGGTTTTCTCCGATCGCACTGTTGTTCCACGTATGGCTGATTGCTCGAGAAACGTCCAGATGGATGCGCGCTTTGCCGCGGCTATTCTGGCAACAATGCCGTCACTTCGATCTCGATCTTAAATTGTGGGTCGATCAAGCCGCACTCAATCATGGTCGTCACGGGCGGATTGCTCCCGAAGGCCGCCCGCAGCAAGGGCCAACAAGGCTCGAAATCAGCAGCCTGGGGCAACATGTAGGTGACACGGACAACGTCGACGAAGGATGCCCCCGCCTTTTCAAGCGCCGTCTCAATCGTTTTGAGCGCGTCTGCGCATTGCGCCTCGACCGTTTCGCCTTGCCCGACCGTTCCGGCGACATGGACCCAGCCTCCTGCTACGACCGCTCGGCAATAGCCGATTTTGGGCTCATATGCGCCGCCTGAATGAATGCGTCTGATTGGCATATCGTTTCCCCTTCCCCCGCAAGAAAAAGCAGGCCCCGGGGCCTGCTTCAAAAACTGTGTCGGGCGCTCTCTCGCTAGCCAGCGCTCGCCGGTTCTTTTTCCGCATCTGCGTGGATCATCAACGGCGCCGCATCCGATGTCACGGCTTCCTCGTTCACGACTACTTCGGTCACGCTGTCGAGGCCCGGCAGATCGAACATTGTGTCCAGCAGAATATCCTCAAGAATGGACCGCAGCCCACGCGCACCGGTCTTGCGTTCGATCGCCCTTTTCGCAATGGCCGAAAGTGCGTCTTCGGTGAAGGATAGTTGCGTATCCTCCAGCTCAAAAAGACGCTGGTACTGTTTGACCAATGCATTCTTGGGTTGGGTCAGGATCGTCACCAGCGCATCTTCGTCAAGATCTTCTAGTGTCGCCAGCACAGGCAAACGTCCGACAAACTCAGGGATCAGGCCAAACTTGAGCAAATCCTCTGGTTCGAGGTCAGTGAAGATCTCACCGACGCCCCGTTCGTCATTATCCCGCACATCTGCGCCAAAGCCCATCGCAGAGCCTTTGCCACGTGCGGCAATGATTTTGTCCAGCCCGGCGAAAGCCCCGCCACAAATGAAAAGGATATTTGTTGTGTCCACTTGCAGGAACTCCTGCTGCGGATGTTTACGCCCGCCCTGCGGCGGCACGGAGGCCACGGTGCCTTCCATAAGTTTCAACAGCGCCTGCTGTACCCCCTCGCCCGATACGTCACGGGTAATGGACGGGTTCTCAGACTTGCGGGTGATCTTGTCGACCTCGTCAATGTAGACGATGCCGCGCTGTGCCCGTTCCACGTTATACTCAGAGGACTGCAGCAGCTTGAGAATGATATTTTCAACATCTTCCCCCACATAGCCCGCTTCGGTCAGGGTTGTTGCATCGGCCATGGTGAATGGCACGTCGAGAATGCGCGCCAGCGTCTGTGCCAGCAGCGTCTTGCCGCAGCCGGTGGGGCCGATCAGCAGGATGTTGGATTTCGCAAGCTCGATATCACCGCCCTTTTGGGCGTGATTGAGCCGCTTGTAGTGGTTGTGGACCGCAACGGACAAGACACGCTTGGCCATCGCCTGACCGATCACATAGTCATCAAGTACGGCGCAGATGTCTTTTGGCGTCGGGACGCCGTCGGTCGCCTTCAAACCGGATGCTTTGGTCTCTTCGCGGATGATATCCATGCAAAGTTCGACGCATTCATCACAGATGAATACTGTCGGCCCCGCGATCAGCTTACGCACTTCATGCTGGCTCTTTCCGCAGAAGCTGCAATAGAGCGTGTTTTTGCTGTCGCTGCTTGAATTCGTTGCCATGTCAAGCCTTTCCGGTGTCACGTACTCTCTGGTGGCATCAGCCGCCCAATGCCACCCACATAATCGTCTCAGCTTAAGACAGCACAGGGAAGTCCACAATCGCTAAATGGTAAACTGACTGTGCGCCATATGATAGGTTAGCTATCCGTGTCGTCTTTGCCTCGATTTTCAACAATCTCGTCGATATGACCCCATTCTTTCGCCTCTTCCGGCGACATGAAGTTGTCACGGTCCAGCGCCTTCTCGACGGCCTTTTTGGTCTGACCTGTATGGCGCACGTAGATATCGTACAGGCGATCTTTGAGCTTCTGCGTCTCAGCCGCATGGATCATGATATCGCTGGCCTGCCCCTGATATCCGCCCGATGGCTGGTGCACCATGATGCGGCTATTGGGCAGCGAGAAACGCATGCCCGGCTCGCCACCTGCAAGCAGGACCGACCCCATGGAGGCTGCCTGGCCAATACATAGTGTGCTGACCTTTGGTTTGACGTATTGCATGGTGTCATAGATCGACAAACCGGATGTTACGACACCCCCGGGCGAGTTGATGTAAAGGCTGATTTCCTTTGATGGATTTTCCGCTTCAAGGTGCAAAAGCTGCGCAACAATCAGATGGCTCATCCCATCATGGATTGGGCCATTTACGAAAATGATCCGCTCCTTCAACAGGCGCGAAAAGATGTCGTAGGCGCGCTCGCCCCGGCTGGTTTGCTCCACCACCATGGGCACAAGATTCATATAGGTTTCAATCGGGTCTTTCATGAGGGATGCCTGTCTGCTGCGCTGTTGGCAGGACCATACCCGCCAACCGTTGACAGAACCTTAGTGTTGCTGCGGAGGGGCTGCAAGGGGGGCAGTACAACTTTGAGTTCGCCCGTTGATCTGCCGCTTTCACCTTCTATTTCAGCGCCTATGGAAAAAGAATTCATCCCGACGCGCGCTGCTGCGCTGGAACGGCTATCTGCCTTTTTGCCGGGCGCTGGTCAGACCTATGCGACACGCCGAAATTATGATCTGGGGCCCGGTTGCCACACGAATGTTTCCCAGCTCTCGCCTTATCTGCGCTGCCGCCTGTTGACCGAAGAAGAGGTCGTCACCGAAGTGGTGGCGCGCCATGGTTCAGCCGCGGCCGAGAAATTCGTTCAGGAAGTCTTTTGGCGGACATATTGGAAAGGTTGGTTGGAGTTGCGACCATCCATTTGGCGCCAATATCAACGGGCGCTGAACCAGGCATGGAATGACGTGCAAACACAAAGTGGCTTGCGCGCACGCTGGGAAGCCGCCTGCACCGGCAACACCGAGATCGAGTGTTTTGACGTCTGGGCAAAGGAACTGGTAACGACGGGTTACCTCCACAACCATGCCCGCATGTGGTTCGCTTCGATCTGGATATTCACGCTCAAACTGCCTTGGGAACTGGGCGCGGATTTCTTCCTCAGGCACCTGTTGGATGGCGATCCTGCCTCCAACACGCTGAGTTGGCGGTGGGTCGCAGGCATCCAGACACCAGGCAAGACCTACCTTGCGCGGACAAGCAATATTTCAAAATTCACCGAAGGTCGGTTTCATCCGAAATGGCAGCTGGCCACCGAGGCGCCACCGATGGACGGGCCACCACTCCCTGCCCCGGAGCATTTGCCCGAAACTGACCGACCGGACCCGTCCTTGAGGACTGGGCTTCTGTTGCACGAAGATGACCTCAGCCCATCCTTTATTCTGGACAGAACGGCCCCGGTCGCAACTGCGGTGCTGCGGCCTAAGGCCAACATTGGGCCGCTGGAAACGTCGGAGGCTGTGGTCAGATTTCGGACCGCTGCGCAAGATGATGTCCTGACACGATGGTCTGACCGTCTGGGTCCAACGACTTGTGTGACGGATGCACAAACTGTGAACGCGTGGGCGAGGAGCGCAGGGCTTGAGCAAATTGTGACCGCTTATGCGCCAACGGGCCCCGCTTCAAACACACTGCAACATTTTGTGGCGGACAAAGACGCACCGCGTTTGTGTCGGATGATGCGCCCCTACGATGCACTGACCTGGCCACACGCGACCAAAGGGTTTTTCTCGTTCAAAAAGAACTTTCCAGATTTCATTTTCAATCTATGCGGGAATACGGCATCCTGAACCTGCAGCGTGGAACACAGCTTACGAATTGTCGTCATGCCCGCGTTACATTCGCGAGGCAAATCATACCGCGACAGTTGAAGTCGCAGATTCGCCACGCTGCGAAAATTCGATGAAGAACAGCCACCAACAGGGAGCCAGCCATGAACCGCAAGGAAATTATCAAAGACCCCTCTATCGGCAATAAGGCCGAAGCCTTTGAAGCATTTGACGATATTCCGACAAATCCGAACCTGACGCGCACCATTGGTGATGTGATAAACGCGCGCTATGGCCGCCGCGACATGCTCAAGGGAGCATTGGGCGTGGCCGCTACAACGGCACTGTTCGGGACCTCAGCGATGATTGCGCCACGTCAGGCGGCAGCGGCCTCGGCAAGCCGATACAATTTTGAGGAACTGACCTGGGGCAATGACGAAACCCACCACATAGCCAACGGGTACAATGCCGATATCTTGCTGCGGTGGGGGGATCCGATCACCGCAGATGCGCCGGATTTCGATGTGATGAACCAGACGGCGGAGGCTCAGCTCAAGCAGTTCGGATACAACAATGACTATGTCGGATTTACGGCACTGAACGATGAAGGGACACGCGGCCTTCTTTGCGTGAATCACGAGTATACGAACGAAGAGGTGATGTTCCCCGGGTTGGGGCGTCAGGACCGTGCCGGTTTTGAAGGCATGACGAAAGAGCTTGTTGATATCGAAATGGCCGCACACGGAGGCTCCGTTGTCGAGATTGCCATCGGAACCGATGGCAAATGGAGGTTGGTCAAGGACAGTACCTACAACCGTCGGATTACCCCGCTGAACACGTCGATGAAGATCGATGGACCCGCGGCTGGACATGACCGTATGAAAACCTCCGCTGATCCTGACGGAACAACAGTGATCGGCACGCTCAACAATTGCGCTGGCGGCATGACTCCTTGGGGAACCTACTTGATGGCTGAAGAGAATTTCCACGGTTATTTCTGGTCCGACGTTCTGGATGCCGACGGGAGACCCGATGTCGCTGCACAGCCCGAAGCGGCACAGATGAAACGCTACGGCGTTCCAGGCCGCTGGTATGCTTGGGGTCAGTACCACGATCGATTCAACATTGACAAAGAACCCAATGAACCCAATCGGTTCGGATGGGTTGTTGAAGTAGACCCCCGCGACCCGGACGCCGCCCCGATCAAGCATACGGCTCTTGGTCGCTTCCGTCACGAAGGCGCGGAAACAACCATTTCAAAAGACGGCAAGCTGGTCATCTATTCTGGAGACGATAACCGTTTCGACTATCAGTACAAATACGTCTCGAACGGTACTGTCACAGAGGAGACAGGCGTGTTTGGAAGCTCGCTGCTGTCTGATGGCACGCTTTATGTGGCGCGTTTTGACGAAGACGGCACGGTGCAGTGGCTGCCCCTTGTCCATGGTGAAGGGCCTTTGACCGCTGAAAATGGCTTTGACAGTCAGGCAGATGTGCTGATTGACACCCGCCTGGCAGCTGACGCCTTGGGAGCCACCCCGATGGACCGTCCGGAAGATGCACAACCCGGCCCGAATGGCACCGCCTACTTGATGTTGACCAACAACACCCGTCGTCAACCTGATCAGGTAAATGCGGCAAACCCTCGCGCTGAAAGCGCTTTTGGCCACATCATCGAGATTAAGGAAGCGGATGAGAACCACTCTGCCACTTCAGGGACATGGTCAATTCTTGTCAAATGCGGCGATCCGGCCATCGCCGAAGTTGGCGCGGAGTGGAACCCTGAAACTTCCGAAAACGGCTGGTTTGGCAGCCCGGACAACTGCGCCATTGACGCAGATGGCAGGCTATGGATCTCAACGGATCAGGGATCGAGCTGGGGAAAAACGGGAAAGTCAGACGGGCTTTATAGCCTTGAAACGACGGGTGACTTACGTGGTCACTCCAAATTGTTCTTCCGGTGCCCGGTCGGTGGCGAACTCTGTGGTCCCTATTTCCACGACAACGGTGAGACATTGTTTCTTGCCGTGCAGCACCCCGGAACGGACGGCACGAAGGATTTCAAGGGGTTTGAGCGAGACTCGACCTTTGAGGACCCTGCGACCCGTTGGCCCGACTTCGACCCTGCGATGCCCCCGCGTCCCTCAGTCGTTGTCGTGACCAAGCAAGGCGGTGGAAAAATCGCCATCTGATTTTTTGAAAAGTTTTTTCAGTACCAAACTTGCCCCGCATCCCCCGCGGGGCCAAATTTTGTTTCCGAAATGCCAACGCCGCGCTTCTGATAGCGAGGCGAGGTGGCTCTTGATCTGAGCACCCTGAGTGACGGTACCCAAAGAAAGCCGACCTCATTTTCTACGATATCACGTGACCTGTTTACGGATTTGAAAACGCGACGCGTCCCATAATCGGTTAGAAATGACCTGTTCGATCTTCTGGACCGCCGTAGAGATATCGCCGCTGTCGATGTAAAGGGGCGTGATGCCAAAGCGCATGATGTCCGGGGCACGGAAATCACCCACCACGCCCTGTTCGATGAGGGCCTGCATCGCTGCATAGCCATGCTCAAACGCAAAGGACACCTGGCTGCCCCGCAATTGCGGATCACGAGGACTGGCCAGAACAAGGTCCGGGACGCGGGCCTCGACCTCTGCGATGAACTGCTCCTGCAAAGCGATGGATGCATCGCGCACGGCATTCATATCCACGTCGTCCCAGACTTCCAGCGCAGCCTCAAGTGCCGCCATCTGCAATACGGGCGGCGTACCGACGCGCATGCGCTCAATACCCTCTCCCGGAGCGTAGCGCAGGGCAAAGTCAAAAGGCGCGCGATGGCCCAACCAGCCACTCAGGGCTGGCTCAACCTTTGTTGCGAGGTCGGGTCGCACGTAGATGAAGGCCGGCGCACCCGGACCGGCGTTGAGATACTTATAAGTGCACCCGACGGCCAATTCAGCATCGCAGCCAGCAAGATCGACCGGGATCGCGCCCGCGGAATGCGCGAGATCCCACACCATTACAGCCCCGGCTGCGTGGGCTTTCCCCGTTAATTCCTGCATGTCATGCATACGACCGGTCCGGTAGTCGACCTGCGTCAGGAGAACCGCTGCGACACTGTCGTCGATCGCATCCGCCACCTGTTCGGGCGCGACGGTTCTGAGGCTATACCCCCGCCCCACAGTCTTGATCAGCCCCTCGACCATGTAGAGATCGCTTGGAAAATTGCCGGTATCTGACAGGATCACCCGTCGCTCCGGCCTGAGCTTGATGGCCGCGGCCACCGCTTGAAACACCTTTACCGACAGGGTGTCACCGGTCACGACGGATCCGGCTGGGGCCCCGATCAGTCGCCCGATCCTGTCACCGACGCGGCTGGGTTGTGCCATCCACCCCGCAGCATTCCATCCTTTGATGAGCAACTCTCCCCACTCATCGCGAACAACCTCCGCCACGCGAGCTGGCACATGCTTGGGGAGTGGACCCAGAGAATTGCCGTCCAGATAAACCTGCCCTTCAGGCAGGTTGAATTTCTCTTTGCGTAAAACAGGCGTCATACTGGTTTCCGATTGTGCGAGGGCCATGCGCCGACAATCGGCATTCGCCAGCAAACTGCAAGGGGACCGACGTGGAATTTAGGTGCGGCGCCCGATATCGCAGCAAATTTCGAAACGATACAGATCGCTCTGCTAGACATCAGGCGCTGATCCGCAGCCGCAAAATCGCTGCGAATAGCCAAATTTGCGGTCTTTGACCTTACCTGATCCGCGCTTCGGTCTCGCTGTCAAACACCATCGCGCGCCGTGCTTCAAAGCTCAGGTCAACGGTATCGCCGGCGGATGCACGCTCGTCGCCGCGTTCCTCCACAATGATCCGCTCACCTGTTGGTGCATCCAGGTGCAGGTATGAAACGCCCCCAAGTGCTTCAGAAAGCTCGGCCTTCAGCGCGCCTGTCCCATGGTGCACCTCCAGATGCTCGGGACGCACGCCGACGGTTACCTTCGTACCTGCTGCAGGCAGATTTGCCTCCACCGGAACGACACGGCCAAATGCAGGCACGTCCACACCACCGTCGGCTACAACGCCATCAAGGAAGTTCATTGCCGGCGAGCCAATGAATCCCGCCACGAATTTGTTGTCGGGGTTCCGATAAAGCTCAAGAGGCGCGCCAACCTGTTCGATATAGCCCGCCCGCAGCACAACGATCTTGTCCGCCAGTGTCATCGCTTCGACCTGATCGTGGGTCACATAGATCATAGTGGCGCCGATTTCCTTGTGCAGGCGCGCAATCTCGACCCGCATTTCGACGCGCAATTCCGCATCAAGGTTGGACAGCGGCTCATCAAACAGGAAAACCTCGGGCCCGCGGACAATTGCCCGCCCAATCGCAACCCGCTGGCGCTGCCCGCCAGAGAGCGCTTTGGGCTTCCGGCTCAGATATTGGTCAAGCTTGAGGATATCCGAAGCGGCACCGACCTTTTCCTTGATCTCATCCTTGGCCACGCCATTCATTTTAAGGCCAAAGCCCATGTTCTCTTCGACCGTCATATGCGGGTAAAGCGCATAGGTCTGGAACACCATCGCAACACCCCGTTCCGCAGGGTCCATCCTGGTCACATCCCGTGACCCAATGTGGATCTGGCCATCTGACGTCTCTTCCAGACCAGCGATCATGCGCAGCAAAGTAGATTTGCCGCAGCCTGATGGGCCAACAAAAACACAGAACTCACCATCATCGATTTCAAGATCAATACCATGAATTACCTGGGTCTCCCCATAGCGTTTGATGGCTCCTTGCAGCGTAACACCTGTCATGTTTTCATGTCCCTGTTCTTTGCAATTTCATATCCGGAAAACGCCAATCCTGCGCATCCGCAGCGATCGCCGCCGCAGTCCGCGCAAGTTGTGGCGCGAGGCGCTCCAGTTCTTCGAGTGTAATTTTTTGAGTGGACCCGGTAACCGACAAAGCCCCCAGCACCCGGGCATTTTCCGTCAGGATCGGTTGTGCGATGCAAATGATCCCGGGTTCGTGTTCTTCACGATCAAAGGCATATCCACGATCACGAATCGCATCCAGTTCCGCGGCGAGCGCTGCGGTCGTGGTATAGGTCTGCTCTGTAAACCGGTGAAAGGATTGCTGTGCCAACGCTTTCTCACGATCCGCCGTGGGCAGGAATGCGAGCATCGCCTTGCCAACGCCAGTACAGTAGGCAGGCCCCACCTTGCCCGCGTCCGAAAACATCTCCACCGGCTGGGCTGCGTTACGCTTGTCAACGTAAAGGACCTGCGCGTTGTCGAGTTGTGCCAGATGGACCGTATGCTGAACCTCGGCACTCAACCGATCAAGATGAGCGCGCGCGATTGGTGCTAAAGAGCTTTGCGTCCACGCACGATGGGCCAGACGGACAAGCCGCATGCCAGGCGCATAAGTCTGATGCTCGGCGTCATATTCCAACATGTTTTGGTTGGTGAGCGTTTGAAGCAACCGGTACAGTGTGGCCTTTGGATAGGCACTGTCAGCGAGCAACGTGGCAAATCGAACCGGGCGGCCATAGCTTGCCACCTGATCCAGCACGTCGAGCGCCTTGCCTACTGTCCCGTCGCCGGTCACCTGTTTCCTCCCAGTCGTCCTGTATTCTGCCCGCTGGTCCTCCCCGGCGGTGTGTATGTCAGTTTTGACAACCACAAGAACACGGTTGACAGTGTAGGCAGAGTGCGGTGTAGTTTTCAATATATAAAACTATGTTCCAAATATTGGAACCACTTTCGACTATACTCGCAAAACGTACCTTAGGGAGGACACCATGCGTTTTACTACCAAATCAATGCTGATGGCATTGGCTGGATCCACAATGATGGCAGGCGCCGCCACGGCAGAACTGACCGGCGATCTGCGGATTTTCCTAGACACTTCCAACCCGGCGCCCCGCGCCACGATGGAGAAAATGATCGGTGATTTCGGTGCGATGCATCCGAATCTGAACATCGAAACCACGGTTATTGATCGCGAAGCATACAAGACTCAAATCCGCAACTTCCTGACAGCAGATTCGCCGGATGTTGCGACGTGGTATGCTGCGAACCGCATGTCCCCCTATGTGAAGGCCGGGCTGTTTGAAGACGTGTCCGACCTCTGGCAAGAGCCTGAAATCGCTGAAAACCTTGCGTCAACAAAAGGCGCGATGACCATCGATGGCAAGCAATGGGGTGTGCCTTACACATACTACCAGTGGGGCATCTACTACCGCAAAGACATCTACGAAGAGCTGGGTCTGAATGAGCCTGCGAACTTTGAAGAGATGAAGTCCAACTGCCAGGCCATCATCGATTCGGGCCGCAAGTGCTACACCATCGGCACCAAGTTCCTGTGGACCGCTGGCGGCTGGTTTGACTACCTCAACATGCGGACACATGGTTTCGACTTCCACATGGCGCTGGCCAATGGCGAAGTGAAATGGACAGACGATCGCGTCAAGCAGACTTTCGCCAACTGGCGCGAGCTGATCGACATGGGCGCCTTTGTCGACAACCACCAGAACTACAGCTGGCAGGAATCACTTCCGTTCATCGTAAACGGTGAAGCAGCAGCGATCCTCAAAGGCAACTTCGCAGTCGCACCGCTGCGCGAAGCAGGTCTGGATGACAGCAAACTGGACTTCTACCAGTTCCCGGCGATCACGGAAGGTGTTGCCCTGGCGGAAGACGCGCCAACCGACACGTTCCACATCCCGGCAAATGCCTCCAACAAGGAAGCCGCACGCGAATTCCTGCGCTTCGTCGTCTCGCCTGATGTTCAGACCGAGATCAACAACGGAGATAACCTTGGCCAACTTCCGGTCAATGCAAAGGCTTCCGTTGATGACGACAAGTTCCTCAACGAAGGCTTTGAGATGTTGTCATCCAACAGCCCAGGCGGCGTCGCGCAGTTCTTTGACCGCGACTACCCTGCGGAAATGGCAGCAGAAGCGATGCAAGGCCTGCAGGAGTTCATGGTGTTCCCGGACAACCTCGACGACATCCTGAACCGTCTCGATAAAGTTGCGGCGCGCGTCTACGCGCAATAACACTTAAGGGAACCGGGCGCTTTAGGTGTCCGGTTCTCTCCCCCCACGCCACATTCGCAAAACTGATCGATTCAGATTTTCGAATGTGCCGTTTCTAAATACCGGCACCAAGCGACCGAGGAGATGTCTCAATGACAACAGCCCAGTCCACTCCCGCCCCAGCGGCCAGCGAACGCAGCTGGTACAAGCGAAACGAGATCGCGATCACACCCTGGCTCTTTCTGGCGCCCGCGATCCTGTTCTTTGCATTCTATGTGATCTGGCCGATCTATCAGTCGATCTCCATTTCCTTCTATGCGTGGGATGGCCTTGGCGAGGCACGCTATGTCGGCATGGCAAACTACGTCGAGCTGATGGATGACGGGGCCTTCGAGGTCTCTCTCTGGAACAACCTCAAGTGGCTGCTTTTCTACCTGCTAGCCATTCCCGGAGGATTGTTCATCGCGCTCTTCCTGAACCAGACAGTCACCGGTATTCGGATTTATAAATCCCTGTTCTTTTTCCCCTTTGTGCTGAGCCAAGTGGTTGTGGGCTTGGTCTTTTCCTGGTTCTACCTGCCAAACGAGGGGCTGCTGAACGGCATTCTGGCGCTTGTTGGGCTTGGTCCGGTCAACGTCTTGGGCGATCCGACCTGGGCCACCTATGGGATCATCGCGGCTGGCCTTTGGCCTCAAACCGCTTACTGCATGATCTTGTACCTTACGGGCCTGAACGCGGTAGACCCCGAACAGATCGAAGCTGGTCGCCTTGACAATGCCAAGGGCTGGAAAATGCTCTGGTACATCATCATTCCACAGCTGAAGCCTGCGACCTTCATTGCCTTTGTGGTGACAATCATCGGCGCGTTGCGGTCGTTTGACCTGATTTCCATCATGACAAATGGGGGTCCATTCGGCCAAACCCGCGTGCTGTCCTTCTACATGTTTGAAAAAGCCCTTTCGGAATATGGGTTCCGGATGGGGTATGGTGCCGCAATCGCGGTCGTTCTATTCCTCATCATGCTGGTTTTCATCGCTTACTTCCTCTGGTCCATGTGGAAAGAGGAGCAGGTTCGATGACCCGGCGCGAGTTTGACACCCTGTGCAGCGTGCACCCCGGCGCGGTCCTTTCGGGCCCTGGGGAACTGGACGCATGGAAAGTTGGCGGCAAGATGTTTGCCTGCTTCGGTCACGTCGAAGAACGCGCCACTAACGACGACCACGTGGTGGTGCGCTGCGCCGATGCAGAGATGGCGCGCATGCTGATCGAAACCGGTGCTGCGGGAAAGCCCGCCTACTTCCGAGGTGCGTGGGTCCGACTGGACTTGCCAAGTCTTGATCCAGAGGAAGCCAAGCACCGTGTCGCCGTTTCCTACACTACAATCCGAGCGGGCCTGACCAAGAAGGCCCAAGCGGCCCTGCCCCCATTGCCGGAGGAATGCTGAGATGTTTCCGACACCAATCGAGAAAACCCCCCGTTCCTGGCAGTTGACGTATCAATCGATGCTGCCCTTGGCTCTGATCATGTGGCTACTGCCATTGATCGCCGTTGCCGTCTTTTCGATCAAACCGGCGGAGGATTTCACGCAAGGCAACTATTGGGGGCTGCCCTCGTCTTTCGAGATGTTCAACAACTATGGCCAGGTTTTCTTCAACTCCGATATGCCGCGCTACATGTTCAATTCGGTGCTGATTACCGTGCCGACGGTCATCGGCGCGGTTGCCCTGTCCTGCCTCGCGGGCTTTGCCTTGGGCATCTACAAATTCAAGTCCAACATCTGGATCTTCTTCATGTTCGTGGCGGGCAACTTTGTGCCCTTCCAGATCCTGATGGTCCCGGTTCGGGATCTGACGCTGGACATGGGGCTCTACAACACGAAAACCGGGCTAGTTTTGTTCCACGTCGCATTCCAGACCGGGTTTTGCACCCTGTTCATGCGTAATTTCATCCGCGCCCTGCCCTACGAGTTGATCGAAGCCGCACGCGTTGAAGGCATCGCGGAATGGAAGATCTTCTGGTACGTCGTTATTCCGTTGATGAAGCCAGCCATCGCAGCGCTTTCCGTGCTGATCTTCACCTTCATCTGGAACGACTATTTCTGGGCGGTGGTTTTGACACAAGGGCCGGAAAGCCAGCCTGTGACCGCAGGTATCACCTCCTTCAATGCGCAGTTCCGGGCGGCCTATCACTTGATGAGCGCAGGGTCGATTGTCGCTGCATTGCCGCCGGTGTTGATGTTCTTCCTGATGCAGAAGCACTTCATCGCTGGTCTGACACTCGGGGCTGTAAAGTGACACAAACCTGGCGGCTGGACGATGCGCGCCAGACGTTTGTGCTGGCCTCCACTGGTGGGCGGTGCCCCGAAGTGGTGTATTGGGGTGCTCCGTTGCCCGAAACTGAGGACTTGAATGCCCTTGCAGGGGTCTCCGCTCTGGATGTGACAGGGGGCATGCTGGACGCAAACCCTGACCTGTCGCTTTGCCCCGAAGCGGCGCGAAGTTTCCCAGGTCAGCCCGGGATGGTCATTCGCGACCAGGATGGCACCCCGCTGTTGCCAAAGTTCAAACTTGCCTCGGTCGAAACGGCAATTCACCAACTCACGGTAACCTGCCGGGACGCAGGGAACCGCCTGACGTATCAGGCAGAGATCGAACTCGATACCGACACTCATGTCTTGTCTTTCAAAGCACATCTGAAAGCAGATCGCGCGCTGCATCTGCATTGGCTTGCAGCCCCCGTTTTGCCCGGGCCTCAACACAGCGATGAAATGATCGATCTCGCGGGGCGCTGGTGCGGGGAGTTTCAACTGAACCGGACTGCATGGTCTGCCGGTATCCGCTATCGCGAAAACCGTACTGGCCGCACCGGTCACGAACATTTCCCCGGATTGCTGGTGCCTTGCCAAGGGGCAACGAATTCCAGCGGTGAAGCCTATGCCTTCCACTACGGCTGGTCTGGTGGGCACCGCATGATTGCTGAAGAGCTGCCAGACGGGCGTCGACAGATCCAGTTTGGCCATGCGGCCCGTATGGAGACGCAACCTGCCAAGGAGTTTCAAACAGCGCCGCTCTACGCGGTTTACTCATCCGACGGCCTGAACGGATGTGCTGTTTCGTTCCAGCGGCATCTGCGCGACAGGATCGTGACCTGGCCTGACAGGAGCCGGCCCCGTCCCGTGCATTACAATTGCTGGGAAGCGGTCTATTTTGACCATGACCTGCCAAAGCTTAAGAAAATCGCCTCCATGGCTGCAAGCCTCGGCGCCGAGAGATTTGTTCTGGATGACGGGTGGTTTGGACAACGCGATGACGACACCTCATCCCTTTCTGATTGGGAAGTAGACCCACGCAAATATCCGGATGGTCTTGGCCCCCTGATCGAACATGTGCATGACGAAGGTATGTCGTTCGGGATCTGGTTTGAGCCCGAGATGATCAATCCCGACAGCAACATTCACCGCGCCCATCCTGATTGGGCCCTCGGCGCCGAAGATCAAATCCTCGGACGCCAGCAAAAAGCACTTAATATGGCCCTGCCCGAAGTGCGGGATTTCCTTTACGGTCGTATCGCTGCCCTCCTTGAAGCGCATCCGATCGATTACATCAAATGGGACCACAACCGGGTCCTTCCCATGCCGGATGCCGCGCAAACGCGGGGGTCTTACGCCCTGATCGACCGTCTGCGCACACAGTTTCCGCATGTCGAAATCGAAAGCTGTGCATCGGGCGGCGGACGCGTTGATTTTGGCATCCTGAGCCGGACGCAGAGGGTCTGGCTGTCAGACAGCAACGATGCTTTGGAGCGTCTGCGCATGCAACACAACGCGGCCTTGTTCCTGCCCTCGGCTGTGACCGGTAGCCATGTCGGGCCACGGCACTGCCACACATCCGGCAGGCACCTCGGCATCGAGCTGCGAGCCTGGGTAGCAGCACAACGGCACATGGGGTTTGAAATGGACCCGCGCGAGTTGACGCCAGAGGAAACGGAGGTGCTCAGCGCGGTGACGTCGTGGTGGAAAGCGAACCGTCTTTGGATGTTTGACGCTGACATTCTGCGCCTCGATAGTGCAGACCCGGCGGTTATCGCAGAACAGCAGGTGGATCGCGATGCATCGCGTTTCGTCGTGTTCGCCGGTAAGGCTGCAACGTCCAGCCAAATCGCACCGCGTCCCCTGCGGCTTACTCGGCTGGATCCGGATGCGTTTTACGACGTCAGTTTGCTCAATCGATCGTCCGTCTCTGGGTTGTCCCGCGCGCAATTGGCTTTGAAAGACGGGCCGATCAGGCTTTCCGGCGCCGCTTTGATGGCGGGCGGACTGCGATTGCCGTGGAGTTTTCCTGAAACCATGTGGGTGCTTGAAGGTCGCAAGATCGAACAGAAAGCTGCCTGAACGAAATAGAACTTGAAGTGCCCGACCAGGGCGAAAGGGTTGAGATGACCAAAACTGCAACATTTCACGATTTGGACGGCGCGTCAGTTTACATCACTGGCGGAGGGTCAGGCATTGGCGCGGACTTAACCGATGGGTTTCTGGCACAGGGGGCCAACGTCGCTTTTATCGGGCGCTCTGACGCCAGCGCCTTTGTCTCTGAAATGGAAGCCAAGCACGGCAGAGCGCCACTGTTTTTTCAAGGCGACATCACCAATACGGACCGCTTAAAAGAGACTGTTGCCGCGGCGGCTGGTGCCCATGGCCCGATCACGACACTGGTGTCGAATGCAGCGAATGACAAACGCCACGATTGGCTGGCGCTGTCCCCCGAGGAATGGGACACACTGCTGGCCGTGAACCTCAAGGCCTACTTCTTTGCAGCGCAGGCTGTGGCGCCCGCAATGATCGAAAAGGGCGCAGGTTCGATCATCAATTTCAGTTCGATCAGCTACATGATGGGTAACGCTGGCTACCCAGCATATACTTCTGCGAATGGCGGTATCACCGCGATGACCCGCAGCCTTGCGCGCGAATTGGGTCCAAACGGTATTCGCGTCAACGCGTTGGCTCCCGGCTGGGTTCTGACCCAAAAACAACTCGACAAATGGGCAACGCCCGAAGGTTTGGCGGCGCATCTTGAGCGACAATGCCTCAAGACACACCTTGAACCACAAGACATTGTTGACGCGGTTTTGTTTTTGGCTTCAAACACAAGCCGAATGATGACCGGTCAATGTATGGTCGTGGACGGTGGTGTGGTAACAACGGGATAGTCGCAGAATGGGCAATGCCACCAAAGCGGATTGGATCGCTGTCGACTGGGGCACGACAAACCTGCGCGCCTATGCGATGCAGGACGCTACTGTTCTGGCACAGGCCGCTTCTGATGATGGCATGGGAAAGCTCGCGCCCGAGGGCTTTGAACCCGCTCTGTTATCGCTCACAAAAGATTGGGATCTGGCGAACCTGCAGATCGTTGCTTGCGGCATGGTCGGCTCGCGCCAGGGATGGACCGAGGCACCCTACCGATCGGTTCCTTGCACACCCATGGCGCAGGAACTGACCCGAGCCCCAACGCTACGGAAAGACTTTACCGTGTCAATCGTCCCTGGGCTTTCGCAGCAGGAGCCAGCGGATGTCATGCGCGGCGAGGAGACACAAATCGCCGGCTTCCTCAGCCTGAATCCGAGTTGGGACGGCGTGCTGTGCCTGCCCGGCACTCATACCAAATGGGCGCATCTCAGTGCGGGTGAAGTGGTCAGCTTCCAAACCTTTATGACAGGCGAGATGTTTGCCCTGCTCAGTGAAAAATCAGTGCTGCGCCATTCTGTTTCGACGGAAGGTTGGGACGACTGCAGTTTTGATGAGGCCGTCTCGGCAGCGATCAGCAAACCGGAACGACTTGCTGCACGATTATTCGGCTTGCGCGCTGAAGGTTTGTTGCAAAACGCTCAACCTGGAGCGACGCGGGCGTCACTATCAGGCTATCTGATCGGGGCTGAACTGGCCGCGGCAAAACCTTATTGGCTGGGGCAGAATGTTGCCATTCTTGGAACCGGCGCGCAATCGCGAGCCTACCAACAAAGTCTCGGGCTGCAAGGCGTCACGGCGATGCTCGTCGACGCAGAACGCGCCACCCTCGCCGGTTTGACGGCCGCCCATCGTTCCCTGAAGGAGAAAACATGACGCTGCCTCTGATCGCCATTTTGCGGGGACTCACCCCTGCTGAAGCCCCAGCCGTCACGCAAGCGTTGCTAGACGCCGGGATTACCCAGATCGAAGTTCCTCTGAACTCCCCTGATCCGCTGGAGAGCATCGCGCTGCTTGCCAAAAAATTCGGGCAGGATGCCTTGATCGGCGCCGGTACAGTTCTCTCCCCTGACGAGGTCGCTGCGGTTTCTGGTGTCGGGGGCAAGCTGATTGTTTCACCGAATTGCGACGTTGATGTCATTGCAGCCACCAAAGCACGGGGCATGCAAAGCTGGCCCGGCATCTTCACACCAACCGAAGCTTTAGCGGCGCTGAAAGCAGGTGCTGATGGGCTGAAACTTTTCCCCGGAGCGATGGCGGGAACCACTGGCCTCTCCGCGATGCGGGCGATTTTGCCAAAGGGAACACTGGTCTACGCCGTCGGCGGAGCCGGGCCCGAGAATTTCGCAGAATGGATCAAGGCGAGCGCCGATGGTTTCGGGCTCGGATCGGCGCTTTACAAACCGGGGATGACGGCTGAGGACGTGGGCGCACGGGCCCGGAAGATCGTCGCCGCCTATCAGGATGCGATCCGGTGAAAGCCCAAATTTTTGACGATCGATCCTGCACGTTAGGGGAAGGGCCGCTGTGGCATCCTGCGCGCAAACAACTCTTTTGGTTCGATATCATAGAACGCAAATTGATGACCCGCGACGATACCGGCCCGCATGAATGGACTTTTGACGAATATGTCTCTGCCGCGGGCTGGGTAGATGACACCACCCTGCTGATTGCCTCCGCGTCAGGGTTGTGGCGTTTTGATCTGACGGATGGGACGCGCACGCGCGTCTGCTCATTGGAAGAAGAAGATTCCGTCACGCGCTCAAACGACGGGCGAGCGGACCCCTGGGGCGGGTTCTGGATTGGCACCATGGGACTGAATGCAGAAAAAGGCGCCGGATCGATCTATCGCTACTATCAAGGCACCCTCCGCAAACTTTTTGGAGAGGTAACCATTTCGAATGCGATCTGCTTTGCGCCCGATCGTTCGACCGCCTATTTCACGGATACGGCAACTGGACAGGTGATGAAAGTTGTTCTGGACAAGGATGGCTGGCCTGCGGGCGATCCATCCATTTTCGTTGATTTGCGATCCGATGGGCTAAATCCCGACGGCGCGCTTGTGGATGCTGATGGTACGGTATGGATTGCCCAATGGGGCGCTGCGCAGGTCGCTGGCTACAATCAAGATGGGCAATTTGTACAAGCAATCCCCTTACCCGCGCGACACATCACATGCCCGGCCTTTGGAGGCAGCGATATGGGCTCAATGTTTGTCACAAGTGCGAAACAGGGATTGTCTGAGGACGTTTTAGCTGGCTCCCCTCAACAAGGGATGACTTTTGTCATCGACGGCGTGACCACAGGAGTGGCGGAACCGAGGGTTTTGCTGTGAAACGCGCGCTCGGGGTTTGCTACTATCCGGAACATTGGCCGGAGCACATGTGGGCTGATGATGCAGCGCGCATGGCGGAGTTGGGTATCACATGGGTGCGTATCGCTGAATTTGCCTGGTCCCGCATTGAACCGACCCCTGGGCATTTCGAGTTTGGATGGCTGGACCGCGCGATCGACGTTCTGGCGCGCGCTGGTTTGAAAGTGATCCTCGGAACCCCTACCTGTGCACCGCCGCGTTGGATGCTGGACCGCTTTCCGGACATGCTTGCACTTGATGCATCAGGGCATCCCCGCAAATTCGGCTCCCGGCGCCACTACTGCTTCAGCCACGAAGGCTACCGGCTGGCATCAGCGGAAATCGCCATCGTTCTCGGCCAAAGGTATGGCCGAGACCCACGCATCCATGGCTGGCAAATTGACAACGAATACGGCTGCCACAATACGATCCTTTCTTATTCGGACGCCGCAACTGTAGCGTTTCGAGAGTGGTTAAAGGCGACTTACGGCACGATCGACGCGCTGAACAACGCCTGGGGCACCGTGTTCTGGTCAATGGAATACGATCACTTTAACCAGATTGACCTGCCGAACCTGACGGTGACACAACCCCATCCAAGCCACGAGCTTGCCTTCCGCCGGTTCAGCTCAGATCAGGTTGTGGCCTATCATGAAGCCCAGGTAGAAGCCTTGCGCGCCCTGACAGATGCGCCGCTCATTCACAACTACATGGGTCGGGTTCTGGATTTCGACCATTTCGACGTGGGCGCATCCATCGATATTGCAAGCTGGGACAGCTACCCGATTGGTTTTCTTTCAGACCGGCTGGAGGGAACAACGGAACACAAGCAGCGATACCTGCAACAGGGTGATCCGGACATGCAGGCCTTTCACCACGATCTGTACCGCGCTGTTGGCAGGAACGGGCGCTGGTGGGTGATGGAGCAACAGCCGGGACCGGTGAACTGGGCACCTTACAATCCGGCCCCTTTGCCGGGAATGGTACGGCTTTGGACCTGGGAAGCATTTGCCCATGGCGCTGAGGTGGTGAGTTACTTTCGCTGGCGGCAGGCCCCCTTTGCCCAGGAACAAATGCATGCGGGGCTGAACCGGCCCGACAACGTGCCAGCGCCCGGCTTCGCAGAGGCCAAGACCGTCGCAGAAGAATTGGTTTCGATGCCAGAAGCCGACACCGTTGCAGCCGAAGTTGCCTTGGTGTTCGACTATCCGTCGGAATGGTCATGGGCGGTCTTGCCACAAGGAGCGGATTTTACGTACTTCCGACTGATGCTGGACGCTTATCGTGCGCTGCGAAAACGCGGGCTTTCGGTTGATATCGTTCCTTCCGCGTCCAAGGACCTGAGCCGCTACAAGCTGGTGCTCGCGCCGGGTCTCGCTTGCCTGCCGGATGCTCTGCGCCTCGCATTGGCAGATACAACCGCAATCGTCGGCCCGCGTACAGACGCGGTCACGCGGGAACTCGTCATACCACACCCGATGGGTCCGGATTTACCGGGCTTCGATTGCACCGTCTCACAGGTTGAAAGCCTGCCACCCGGTGTCAAAAGGCCCGTCGACGGAGGCGGCAACGTCCTGCATTGGGCCGAAACGGTCGAAGGGAACGCGGAGATCGCCTTACGCTACGCGGATGGAAAACCTTTTGAGATACGCTCCGGGTCACTCTCCTACATTGCCGGGTGGCCGGATGCCGCCCTTTGGGACCGGTTGATCGTCGATGCAACTCAGCGGTCCGGGATCGAGACGGAACGCATGCCTGACGGGTTGCGACGGCGCGGTACGTCCACGCATCGGTTCTATTTCAATTACGGGCCAAGCACTGTTGAACACGATGGCATGACACTACCTGCGGCTGGCGTTCACTGGGTCGAGAAATGACGCTCAGGTCTTCACGTCTGGGTCAGTTCGCCCAATGTGGCCAGCCATATCGGTGATTTCGACAACCGCTGAACGCACCTTTTCCAACGCATCTTCAACTGGCAAGTCATGGTTGCCATCGGGCGCTTCATATTGCTCAAGGTAGACTCGCAACGTCGCCCCCTCTGTTCCGGTCCCGGATAAACGAAGTACCGCCCGTGCACCGCCTTCAAAGCCAATCCGCAGTCCCTGGTTGTGACTGACGGAACCGTCGACCGGATCAGAATAAGAAAAGCTATCAGCACTCACGACATTCAGACCGCAACAAGTGGTCCCGGGTAGGTCTGGTAGCTTCGCTTCTAGGCCGGACATCAGGGCATTTGCGGCATCCGTCGGCACTGCCTCGAAGTCGTGACGAGAATAGTAATTCCGCCCGAACTCCTGCCAATGCTCCCGCAAGATGTCGGCGACGGATTGCTTTCGTTCTGCCAGGATATTCAGCCACAACAGAACCGCCCAAAGACCGTCCTTTTCCCGAACGTGGTCGGACCCGGTGCCCGCACTTTCCTCACCACAAAGCGTCACCTTGCCTGCATCCAGAAGATTGCCGAAGAATTTCCAACCTGTAGGGGTCTCAAAACATCCAATGCCGAGTTTTTCGGCAACCCGATCGGACGCCGCACTTGTGGGCATCGATCTCGCAACCCCGGCAAGCCCTTCTTTGTAGGCTGGCGCAAGATGCGCATTGGCGGCAAGAACCGCAAGACTATCGGAAGGCGTCACATAGGTGCCGCGACCAACAATCATATTCCGATCCCCGTCCCCATCAGATGCCGCCCCAAAATCAGGCGCTTTGTCCGACATCATTTCGTCCATCAGGGCCTTTGCCCACACTGGATTTGGGTCCGGATGCCCACCGCCAAAGTTCTCGCTCGGGACTGCATTGATGACGGACCCGGGGGCCGCTCCAAGCTGACCTTCCAGAATGGCTTTTGCATAGGGTCCGGTGACCGCATGCATCGCATCGAAGCCCAGCGTGAAGCCACCTGCGATCAACGCAGAGATCTTATCGAAATCAAAGAGCTGTTGCATCAGCGCGGCGTATTCTGCGACCGGATCGATGATTTCGACCAACATGGCTTCAACTTGGGTCTTACCGAGCGTTCCGAGATCGACATCCCCGGCGTCTGAGATTCGATACTCCGTGATCGTTTCCGTCTCAGCGAACATTCTGGCCGTGATCGATTCAGGTGCAGGACCGCCATTTGCTATATTGTATTTGATCCCAAAATCCTCGTCGATGCCGCCGGGGTTATGACTGGCAGAGAGCACCAGCCCGCCGTCGGTCTTGCGCTGGCGGATGAGGTTCGACACCGCCGGCGTAGAGAGCAGCCCGCCCAGCCCGACAATTGCACGCGCTGCACCGTTCGCTGCAGCCATCTTGAGGATCGTTTGGATCGCCTGAGCGTTAAAGAAGCGTCCGTCTCCGCCAACTACGAGGGTCTTTCCTGCGACACCATCGATCGCATTGAAGGTCGACTGGACGAAGCATTCCAGATACCCCGGCTGCATGAACACTCTGGTTTTCTTTCGCAGACCAGAGGTCCCGGGTTTCTGGCCTTCGAACGGGCCGCTTTTGATCGTCGATATGGTCATGTCTTCCCCCTATGGCTTGTCGCAGTACGGTTCGATTGCGCCATGATTTCAGCTGTTTTCTTCAGATCCGGACCGGTTTCGATCTCGCTAAGCGTCTTTGGATACATCCTGCGCCAATTTGGATGTTCGTCAACAGTACCTGGCAAGTTCTGTGCGTCTTCCAAACATAGGACATCATCCAATTGAACCGCCACCAGTGCTGCAGGTGAGCTTGCCAGATCGGCATGAACGCTGTCGCGCACCCCGGCGCCCGCACGGTTTGGCAACGGATTTGGCGCGGGCACTTGCGCCAGCTGTCGCTTTTCCCCTGCACGTTTGTCAGTCGCACGGGCGGCTTCCTTGGTGTCAATCCAACCCAGCTTTTGCCACCATGCAATGTCACAGGCTTGCCAGTATCCTTCGAGGGTCGGCGTGTCATGGGTTCCAAAGCAGGCAAGAGACTGTGCGCGAAGCTGATTGGGAGGGAGCAGTTTGCCGCGCGCATCCTTTTCATATTGCCAGACGGAATAGCCATAGAGACCGCGGGCCGCCATCTCCTTGCGGAACCCATCAGGTACCAGGCCAAGATCCTCGCCAACGATCACGGTGCCTGCACGCCGGGCTTCAATGGCGATGATCGCCATAAGTACCTGAAAGTCCTGGCGGATATACCCCCCAGGGCTGCCGTCTTCTGGAACCCAGAAACTGCGGCTCAGCCCTAGTGCATGGTCAATGCGTAACACACCGGCATGTCGCATGTTCTGGCGCAAAACCAACCGAAATGCCTCATAACTGCTGGCCTTCAACCGCCGTGGCGAAAAGCCTGCAAGTTGCCAATTCTGCCCGGCAGGACTGAGGTGGTCTGGCGGTGCGCCAAGGCTCACGCCCTCTGCCATTGCAGATCTTTTCCCCCAGCTTTCCGCGCCACCCAAACGTGCGCCCACCGCCAGATCGAGGTATAGCCCGAGGGTCATACCAGATGATCGAGCCGTCTGCTGCGCGGTGGAAAGTTGCTTGTCTGCAAGCCATTGGGCCCACATTGCATACTCCAATTGATCGGGAGACTGCCCTTTACTTTCAGCGATGCTGGATGGCCATTTGCGTGCATCTGAACCGAATTTCGCGCTAATGGCTTCATACCGAGCGAAGTCACGCAGCCAGACTCCGCCTTGTTGGCGGAACACCTCAAAAGCACGCCGGGATGCATCGTCAGCAGAGGCAAGGAAGGCTGAATATGCCTTCCTCAGTTCCGTACTATGGTGTCTCCGGTGTGCGACATAGTTGATCGTTTCATTCTGGATCGGCGGCGGCACAGCATGATCCAACGCGATATGATCGGTGTTCAGAAAACCACGATGAACGGGCGAATAAGGGCTTATGGTGTCTGTTGCGGCCTCTCCCAACGCATGCAAAGGGTTGATCCCGAGAAACGCCGCGCCTTTTGCACCCAGGATACGTGCAAAGGCCGCTAAATCATCGAAGTCAGCAAGAGAATTGCTTGCATCAGACCGTAATCCGTAGAACGCGCATGTGACGCCCCACACTTTCTCCAGTTCTGTTCTTTCGGAGACAGAGGGTGTGCGGCTTGGCGCCACGACAAGCGCCACTTCCTGAGCGTGCGTCAAGCTCTTCAAGCGGATGGTGTGAACACCATCTGGCAGCACGGGCAGATCGATACAATCCTCCGCGCGCCCTTCGGCCAGTATCGCGCCGTCCGTCTCGCCAAGCACTTCCCACTGCGCCGGCTGTGCAATTGAAACGCTGGTTTTCTGATTGGTCCGAATAACCAGATCACCCCGAACGATCGCCTGCGCCTTGCCCTCTTCGTGCCGCCGTACTTCATCCTGCACATCTTTTGGCGAACCGACGTCAAGACCATTGGCCCGGAGCAGTGCCCGTTGAGTTTCCGGCAAGGTACGATGCGTCACACCTGCCATATCTTTGAATTCCGTGAGAATTCCATGCAGAGAAGCCAAACGCGCCAAAGCGTCATCAGGGTTCATGTCGCGGCATCACTTTCGGCCAGAAACAATGCCAAGACCTGTGGGCCATGGAGGATCAGCGCCTCCTCACCAACGGGCCCTTCCTGCCGTGCCGGGCGGTCCGTGTCGATACCAACCCACCAAGACTTACCTGCAGGTGCGGCGGGCAGTTTGACGGACTCAACCGTATAACTTCGATGGAAAACAACCAGAACCGTGTCCTCATTGTCGGCAACAATCAGAGTTTCAGCGGAGCATCTGTAAAGAACAGACAAGGATGACAAGCCGGGATCCCGCCAATTCAAAGGACGGCCCCGCAGATCAAACCATTCCACATCCGGCAAACGGTCAGACGCGCGCTGACCACCATGGAGGAAACGCGATTGCCGCAAGGCAGGATGTGCCCTCCGAAACGCCGATAGCCGAGCGACAAACGCGCTTTTTGAGGCGATGTCCTCCGGCCAGTCCACCCAGGCTGTGGGGTTGTCCTGGCAATAGGCGTTGTTGTTCCCGGCTTGCGAGTTGCCCACTTCATCACCAGCAAGGACCATTGGCGTTCCCTGCGAGAAAAACAGAGTTGCCAGCATGTTGCGCTGCCGGAGTTCACGTTTCTTGAGGATCGCTACGTCCTCGGTCGCCCCTTCAACACCGCAATTGTCGGAATGATTGGTGTGATGCCCGTCTTGATTGTTTTCCAGATTGGCCGCGTTGTGACGATCAGAAAAAGCCGTCGTGTCCGCCAGCGTGAAGCCGTCATGAGCGGCGAGAAAGTTGATCGAAGACCACGCCCGGCGGCCACCACGATCAAATTCGCCGGCAGAGCCGAGCAATCGGGCGCCAAGTTCCTGCGCGCTGTGCATATCGCCCTTCCAGAAGCGCCGGACGGTATCGCGATACGCATCGTTCCACTCCGCAAACTTCGGTGGAAATTCCCCCAGACGATAGCCTCCCGGGCCAATGTCCCACGGCTCGGCAATCATCTTGACGCCAGCAAGCAGCGGATCCTGACGCAACGCGTCCAAAAACCCGCCACCTGCATCAAAGCCTGCATCTTCGCGCGCCAGTGTTGTGGCGAGATCAAATCGGAAACCGTCGACGCCCATGCAATCCACCCAGAACCGTAGACTGTCGAGGACAAGTCGCAAGACATGTGGATTGGACACGTTGACCGTATTCCCGGTCCCTGTGTCGTTCACGCAATAGCGGGGCTGTCCTTTGACCAAGCGATAATATGATGCGTTGTCGAGCCCCCGGAAGCTGAGGGTTGGACCGCGATGATCTCCCTCTGCCGTATGGTTGTAGACCACGTCCAGAATGACTTCGATCCCAGCCGCGTGAAAACGGCGCACCATATCGCGAAAACCCAGCAAACCTTGGGGGCCAAAGTAACGGGGCTCAGGCGTGAAGAACCCGATGGAGTTGTACCCCCAGTAATTCGTCAAACCCTTGTTGAGCAGAAAGCCGTCGTTGAGAAAAGCATGCACCGGCAACAATTCGATCGCGGTAACGCCGAGGCGTTTCAAATGCTCGATCATGGGTTCCGTCGCGAGCCCATCGTAGGTACCACGCAGACTATCGTGCACGTCGGGATGCTGCTGCGTTAGCCCTTTGACATGTGCCTCATAGATCACCGTCTCGTCCCAAGGCGTGTTCAACCTCGGCTCTCCACCTGGGAACCAATCCGGATTTGGCACAACTGATTTTGCGACAAAGGGCGCTGAGTCCCTTGTATCAAAGGATAAATCCCGACCAATATCTTCCGCTATATAACCAAGCGTGGCCGTATGATTGGCAAACGATCCGTGAAAGCTTCGCGTATAGGGATCTAGGAGCAGCTTATTGGCATTGAACCTGTGCCCGTGCTCCGGATCATAAACACCATGTGCACGGTAGCCATAGATCGTCCCGGCGGTAAGGCCGTGGATAAATCCATGCCAAATATCGCCGGTGCGTTCGGGCAAGGTTATCCGTTGAACTTCTCGCGTGCCGTCCTCTGAAAACAGGCAGAGCTCGATCTTGCTAGCATTTGCTGAAAAGACGGCAAAGTTTACCCCCTCACCGTCAAAATGCGCGCCCATCTGATAGGGGCTTCCGGCTGATACACGATAGGTCATTCAGGAAGCGGTCATGCGTCCAGCATGCTGCGATAGATGGTTTCGTATGCGGCGCTTGACGCGTCCCAACCAACAGGGTGCCGCATCGCACGGCGCATTGCAGCGGCCCAGTCTTTCGGGCGCGCAAAGAGATCGCAGGTTCTATGAATGGCTTGGGCAAAAGCCGCAGGCGTAACCGGTGCAAATTGTACCCCGGTTGCACAATTGGCGGTGAGGGCTGCTTCGTTGGCGTCGATAACGGTATCTGCCAGTCCGCCCGTCCGGGCCACAACTGGCAATGTGCCATAGCGCAGGCCATAAAGCTGTGTGAGGCCACAAGGTTCAAATCGCGACGGGATGAGGATCGCATCGCTGCCGCCCTGCATCAAATGCGATAGTGGCTCATCGTATCCAATGATAACGCCAACTTTGCCGCTGTATTCATGCGCCGCGGCCACAATACGCGCTTCGAGTTCGCGGTCCCCGCTGCCCAAAACCGCGAGACGCGCGCCACATGCAACCAGCGTTGGCAAAGCGTCGATCAGAACGTCGATCCCTTTTTGAGTTGTCAGTCGGCTGACGACACAGAAAAGCGGAGCGGCGTCTGTGGGGTCGAGGCCGAAGCGCGCCAGCACGGCGTCACGGTTTTTGGCTTTCGCTTTTAGGCGCCGCACCGAATAAGGTGCCACCAAATCCTCGTCGTTTTCCGGATCCCAGACATCGAGATCAATGCCGTTCAGAATGCCGCTGACATCTGCCTGCCGCGCGCTTAACAGCCCTTCAAGCCCCATGCCGAACTCGGGCTCCATGATCTCGCGTGCGTAGGTCGGGCTGACGGTTGTCACTTTTTGGGCGTACGTGATACCGGCCTTCAGAAAGCTGATGTTGCCCCAGTATTCCAAGCCTTCTTGGGAATAAAGCGAGGCATCCAACCCCAACGGGGCCATCAAGTCCTGACTAAACAGCCCCTGAAAGGCGATGTTGTGGATCGTCAGTGCCACCGGCGGAGTTGGTTGGTCCATCTGATGCAGGTAGGCTGGAACCAGTCCCGCTTGCCAATCATGCGCATGAACGATGTCGGCAGACCATGTCCCAATACCATTGGCCGCCACATCAGCCGCCGCACGAGACAGTGCGGCAAATCGAAACGCATTGTCAGGCCAATCCTTGCCGTCAGTGCCCAGATAGATGTTTCCGTCGCGGGCAAAGAGATGCGGCGCGTCCAGAAGTAACAGATCGAAACCCTCGACCTGCGCGGCAAGCAACTGCGCCGGACCGCCCATCAGGTCATCCCAGGAAGCAACGTCCTCTCCTGCCTCCGCTACCTTTGTCAGAGCAGGATACAGCGGCAGCATGACACGAGACGAGATGCCCCGCGCAGCCAGCGCTTTGGGCAAGGCGCCAATCACATCGGCGAGCCCCCCGGTTTTCACAAAAGGGGCACATTCGGACGCCACAAAGAGAACGTTCACTTTAGCCTTCCAGTTTTTCGATCATCGGCTGGGTGATCAGGCAAACGCCATTTTCTGTCCGGCGAAAGCGCTTCGCGTCCAGTTCCGGGTCTTCACCCACGACCAGCCCTTGCGGAATGATGACCCCCCGGTCAACAACGACATTGGTCAGCCGTGCATTTCGGTTGATCTCGGCATAGGGCATCGCAACCACCCCTTTGAGTTGCGAGAAGGAATGGGTCCGCACGCCCGTGAATAACAAGCACCGTTCAAGGGAGGAGCCCGAGATGATGCACCCTCCGGACACCATGGAAGATACCGCCGACCCTCGCCGGCCTTCCTCATTATGGATGAATTTGGCCGGTGCAGTGAGTTCGGAGTAGGTCCAGATCGGCCATTCGTTGTCGTAAAGGTCCAGTTCTGGCTCAAAATCCGTCAGATCAATATTTGCCTGCCAGAATGCATCCACTGTTCCAACGTCTCGCCAATAAGCGTCTCGTTCATTTTCCGTGCGCACACAGGATCTGCTGAAGGGGTGAGCGATGGCTTTTCCCTCGCGCACAATTTTGGGAATGACGTCGCCCCCAAAGTCGTGATTGTACCCCGGTTCAGCCTCGCACTCCGCCATAATCTTGAACAGGTATTCCGTTTCGAAAACATAGATCCCCATGCTCGCCAACGCGCGGTCGGGATCGTTCGGCATAGCGGGTGGATCGGCTGGTTTTTCGACGAATTCCAAAATCTGGTCTTCATTGTCGACCTTCATGACCCCAAAGCCCGTTGCCTCCATCCGAGGAACTTCGATACAGCCAACAGTGACATGCGCACCACTCTCCACGTGGTGCTTGATCATCAGCGAATAGTCTTGCTTATAGATATGATCGCCCGCCAGGATGACGATGTACTTGGGGCCGTAGCCTTGGATGATATCTTTGTTCTGAGCGACTGCATCCGCCGTGCCCTTGTACCAGTTCTCATTGTTAAGCTGCTGTGAGGCGGGCAGAATATCCAGACTTTCGTTGCGCTCAGCGCGAAAGAAGCTCCAGCCACGTTGCAGATGACGAATAAGCGAATGGGCCTTGTATTGCGTGGCCACACCGATCCGACGGATGCCGGAGTTCACCGCATTCGACAATGGAAAGTCGATGATCCGGCTTTTGCCACCGAAATACATCGCGGGTTTCGCCCGGCGATCGGTAAGCTCATATAACCGGCTCCCCCGTCCCCCCGCGAGAACAAATGCCATCGTCTGCTGTGCCAGCCGTTGCGATTCACGGTTCATGCGTCTTCCTCCCCATTATTTCTTTGCCGGTACTCCGGTCTAGCCTTCTATTTGCAGTTCAAAGAACAGCGTTGTCAAAGGCGGCAACATCACCCGGACCGAATGCGGGCGTCCGTGTGCGGCGACCGGCTCGCTGTCCACGCCTCCAAGATTACCGCTGCCGTCTCCCCCATAGATTTCCGCGTTTGTGTTTAAACGCTCAACCCAATGCCCTGGTTCCGGTACGCCAATCCGCTGGTTTGCGCGGGCAACCGGTGTAAAGTTGCAGACGACCAAAACCGGCGGCTGTCCGTCCGCTCCTTTTCGCAGCCAAACATACACGGATTCGTCCGCATTATTCTCATCAACCCACTCAAAACCTTCAGGTTTTGCGTCCAGCTGATGCAATGCGGGAAGCGCGCGATAGGTAGTATTCAGGTCGCGGACAAGCCGCTGAACGCCCGCGTGCAGCGGGTGTTCAAGCAAGTGCCAATCGAGACTGGAATCGTGGTTCCACTCGACACCCTGCGCAAACTCGCAACCCATGAACAACAGCTTCTTACCCGGGTGGCCCCACATGAAACCATAATAGGCCCGCAGGTTTGCAAATTTGTCGGCACCCTGCCCCGGCATTTTGTCGAGCAAAGAGCCTTTGCCGTGCACTACCTCATCATGGCTGAGGGGCAGGATAAAATTCTCGGTGAATGCGTAATGCAAGCCGAAGGTCATCTTGTGGTGATGATATTTGCGGTGAACCGGGTCTTCGGACATGTAGCTGAGCGTGTCATTCATCCAGCCCATGTTCCACTTGTAGCCAAACCCAAGCCCGCCAGCATCTACAGGAGCGCTGACACCCGGAAAGGCTGTGGATTCCTCGGCCACAGTCATGATCCCTTGGACGTCGCCATAGCACTGAACGTTCATCTGCTGCAAAAAGCCAATGGCTTCGTAATTCTCGCGGCCACCGTCCTTGTTCGGTATCCACTCGCCATCTTTCCGCGAATAATCGCGATACAGCATCGAAGCCACCGCATCGACACGCAACCCATCCACATGATGCTCTTTCAGCCAGTAAAGAGCGTTTGCTGTCAGATAGTTGGATACTTCCGCGCGCCCGTAGTTGTAGACCAGCGTGTTCCAGTCCGGATGAAACCCTTCTTTGCGATCCGCGTGTTCATAGAGGGGTGTTCCATCAAACTGGCCCAAGCCATGGGCATCCTCTGGGAAGTGACCGGGTACCCAGTCAATCAACACGCCCAGATCGGCCGCATGGCAGGCATCGATCAAAGCGCGGAACTCATCTGCTGTTCCATGCCGGATCGTGGGCGCAAAAAGCCCGATCGGTTGATATCCCCACGACCCGTCGAAGGGAAATTCTGAAACCGGCATCAACTCGATATGGGTAAACCCCAGGTCTTTGACATAGGCCACCAACTCTTGCGCCAGTTCTGTGTAGCTCAGGGCGCGGTTCCCGTCTTCCACCACGCGGCGCCATGACCCAAGATGGACCTCATAGATCGAAATGGGGGCGTCAACCTGTTGGACCAGCTCCCTCCGATCCATCCATGAGCCGTCTTGCCAGGAATACCGATCAAGATCCCGTACCACCGAGCCAGTACGAGGTGGGTGTTCGGAACCAAAGCCGACGGGGTCCGCTTTTTGTGGCAAAAGCCTGCCGTCAGGCCCCAGAATTTCGTATTTGTAGATTTCGCCTGCCCCGATACCAGGCACAAAGATCTCCCAAACTCCGGTTTGACCACGACGACGCAAGGGCGTCCGTCGCCCATCCCATACGTTGAAGTCACCCACAATGGACACGCGTGAGGCATTCGGGGCCCAAACCGCAAAATGCGTCCCCTGCGTTGCTTCATGTTCCATGACATGGGCGCCCAGCACGTCCCACAATTGCCGGTGCGAGCCTTCTCCAATAAGGTATTCGTCGATCTCTCCCATCACCGGACCAAACCGGTAGGGGTCGTCGGCGATCCAAGTCTCGCCCCCCTGCTTGACCCGCAGATGATACGAGAACCGTTTGCGCCTGCGCTTGGCGACCCCTTCGAAAAAGCCCTCTGCCCCGTCGTGTGGTGCCAAAGCAGCAATTACCCGCCCTGTTTTTGGATCAACCGCCTCTATCGCATCGGCGCCGGGCACGTAGGCCCGCACCGTCAGCTTCCCATCCACCAAATGCAGACCGAGCACCGAAAAGGGATCATCGTGAGCGCCTTGTGCAACGCGGAGAGCATCATGTGCTGAGACGGGCATCGTCGATCCTTACGCTACGTTTTTACTGTTGTTGTCACCATCCAGTAGGCTTTCAGCCCGCCAGATGTCTTTGGCATAGCCGCGTATCGTGCGGTCCGACGAGAACCAACCGACACGCGCGCAATTAAGCGCTGCCATCCGTGTCCAGCCGCGCTGATCTATGAAGGCTGCGTCTACGTCGCGTTGTGTATCGTAGTAGCTGTCAAAATCGCAGCTGACGAGGAAGTAGTCGTGGGCATAAAGTCCATCAACCAATCCGGCATAACGATCCTTGTCGCGACCCGAGAAGGTCCCCGATCTGATCTGATCCAGAACTCTGGTCAGCCGCGCGCTTGCTTGGATCGCGCGGCGCGCGTAGTCCGGCTCCGCCCGACGTGCGATGACTTCTGCCGCGGTCAACCCAAATAGGAAGAAGTTCTCGGCCCCGACGCAATCCCTGATTTCGACATTCGCCCCGTCCAAAGTGCCAATGGTCGGCGCACCGTTCAACGCAAATTTCATGTTACCCGTGCCAGAGGCCTCTTTACCTGCCGTCGAGATTTGCTCCGACAAATCCGCTGCCGGGATCAAAACTTCGGCCATCGAGACATTGTAGTTCTCGGGGTACACGATCTGCAGAAGGTTCCGCATTGCGGGGTCGTTGTTGATGACCTTGGCCACATCGTTGATGAGATGGATGATTTCCTTGGCCACCACATATCCGGGAGCAGCCTTGCCGCCAAAAATCTTGACGCGCGGTGTCCAGTTCCCATTCGGATTGTCTCGGATTTCATTCCATAAAGCGACAGTTTCGAGCAGATTCATCAGCTGGCGCTTGTATTCATGTATGCGCTTGATCTGCACATCGAACATGGCAGTTGGATCGATACTAACGCCATCCCGCTTTGCCAGCCAATTTGCGAGATGCACCTTATTTGCATCCTTCGCCGCCTGGAATTTTTCCAGGAATGCCGCGTCATCGACATGAGAAACAAGTCCCGACAATTGATCGAGATTATCCGGCCAATTCGTACCGACGGTTTCGTTGATCAACCCGCGCAAAGGGCGGTTGCAAGAGTAAAGCCAACGCCGTGGCGTGATCCCGTTCGTCTGGTTGATGATACGCTCCGGATAAGCGGCGTGCAGGTCAGCGAATACCGTTTCCTTCACCAACTCAGAATGCAAGGCGGACACACCGTTGACATGATGCGCCATGACGAAAGCGAGCTCGCCCATTTTGACTTCGCCGTGCTCAATGATGCGCACAGTCTCCCCCGCCGTGGCGAAGTGGGCCGCCTCGATTAGTTGGATGATCCGGTGATGACGCGGCAGCACGCGCAGGAAAAGGTCCTCGGGCCAGCGCTCCAGTGCCTCCGGTAGGAGGGTGTGGTTGGTGTACGCCAGGCAGCGACGCGCCAGATCAATCGCCTGCGCGACTTCGATACCGTGGTCGTCAATGAGAAGGCGAACCAGCTCAGGACCAGCGATCGCCGGGTGCGTGTCATTGAGTTGGATCGCCACGTGATCCGGCAGATCTTTCAGGTTGCCACCTTCACTCAGGAACCGACGCATAAGGTCCTGCAAGGATGCGGAGGTAAAGAAATACTCCTGCTTAAGGCGCAACTCCTTTCCGACATCCGTGGTGTCGTCAGGATACAAAACCCGGCTGATTGTCCGGGCCAAGGCTTCGGGCGCGCTTGCGGCGATGTAATCCCCGCGATTAAAGCTGGCGAGGTCAAAATGCGTGGTTGGTTTTGCCGCCCAAAGACGAAGGGTATTGGCCCATCGCCCCTGCCAGCCCACAACTGGGGTGTCATAGGCAGAGGCAATTATCGTCTCACCCGGCACCCAGACGGGCTTGCCATCGTCAGAGGCGACATGCCCCCCAAAATGAATAGGATAGGCGACTTCTGGGCGTTCGAATTCCCAGGCATGACGCTGCGCAAGCCAGGTTTCCGCTGTCTCGATCTGCGCGCCGTCCTGAAAATGCTGCTCAAACAGCCCGTGTTCGTAACGAATTCCATATCCATAGGCGGGAATGCCCAAGGTCGAGAGCGAATCCATGAAACAGGCAGCAAGCCGTCCCAAACCACCATTTCCCAGTGCCGCGTCCGGTTCATCCGCGACAACGCTCGCGTATTCCAAGCCAAGACCGGTGATTGCTTCTTCTGCCACTTCCTCAAGCCCCAGATTGACCGCGACATCCTCGATCAAGCGGCCAATCAGGAACTCCATGGAGAGATAATAGACCCGTTTGGCATTGGCCTCGTAGGTCCGGCGCGTACTTTCGAACCAAGGACTTATCACCTGATCCCGCAAGCTCAGGGACAAGGACATGCGCCAGTCATAGAGCGACGCGTGTTCGGCGTCCTTGCCCAGCGACGTCTTTAGGTGATGAAGGATGGCATCACGCAAAGTGTCGGCGGATACGGCAGAGGTGCTATGTGCGGTCATGGGATCGATTTACTCTTTTTACAACGCGATCAATGCGGGGACGATACTCAGTTTGGTTTCAACGGGCGAAGTCTGACCCTATTCTTCCAGAGTTCAGACTGCAAGTTCGGCAGCCCATGGTGGATTGGCTCCTGCGCGGGAGACAGTCACTGCAGCGACAAGGGCCCCCTTTTCTAAAGCGGAGATCAGTTCACTGGACGACAACGCCGCAAGCTTCGATTTTGACAAAAGATTGCTCGACGCAAGCTGTGCAAGAAAGCCCGCGTTAAATGTGTCACCTGCACCTACGGTGTCTACGACTTCTGCTTTTGGTGCCGGGACTTCGACGGTATTGCCGTCATGGGTGAATGCCACGGCACCAGCGCTGCCGCGGGTGACAACCACCACTTTGGGGCCCTGATCCAGAATTTGCCGTGCTTGCGTTTCGGTACTGGCCTCATCGCTGACAATCCATTCCAGATCTTCATCAGAAACCTTGATGATATCCGAAACCGCCACCATTCGACGCAAGCGCTCTCGGTACCGCGCTTCGTCTTTGATGAAACCCGGTCGTATGTTGGGGTCGAGCATGATCGAACGCCGCGCGCTCTCTCGCACAGCCAGTGCTGCGTAAAAGTCAGCACAAGGCTCGCTGATCAAGCTGATCCCACCGAAATACAACGCCTCGATCTCATCTGCCAGATCCGGCAATTGTTCCGGCGTCAATGACCGTCCGGCGGTGTTCTCATCGTAGAATGTGTAGGTCGCATGGCCATCCACCAATCGAACGAAAGCCAGCGTTGTGGGCAGATCCGATCTGATCGAAAAACTGCTGTCCACGTGGCTTTTTGACAATTGTGTCGCCAACTGGTCGCCAAAAAGATCATTGGACAAGCCGGACAGAAATCCGGTTGATGCACCCAGCCGTCCCAGCGCGATTGCCGTATTGAAGATCGCTCCACCCGAATGCGGCACGAAGCCCTCGGCGCCCGTTCCGGTCGGCGTCGGGATCATGTCGATCAGCGCTTCGCCACAACATAAGATCATTTCAGTCTCCTCGGCCCCTGTTTTCACCGTCCGACAAAGTATGCATCATGCTTCCAGTAGCGCGGCTTCTCTGGCGAGAGCCTCGATCCCGGCCCAATCCCCTGCTGCAACCAATTCCGCAGGAGCCACCCAGCTGCCACCTGCGCATACCACGTTGGGCAGGGACAGGTAACTTGCAGCATTTGCCGGGCTTACACCGCCGGTTGGGCAGAACGAGATTTGGGGCAACGGCGCGCCAATGGCCTTAAGTGCCGGTGCACCCCCCGATGCTTCTGCCGGGAAGAACTTGAGCATATCATAGCCGCGCTCCAGCAGACGCATCGCTTCGCTTGCGGTCGCGGCCCCGGCGAGCAGCGGCAGTCCTTCCGCCTCGCAGGCCGCAATCAACGCATCGGTAGCGCCCGGCGACACGCCGAATGTGGCGCCAGCCGCCTTTGCTGCGCGCACGTCATCAGGCGTGACCAGTGTGCCGGCCCCTACCGCGCCGCCCGGAACTTTCGCCATTTCGGCGATCGCCTCCAAAGCAGCCGGAGTACGAAGCGTCACCTCCAATGCGGGCAAGCCGCCTGCAACCAGTGCTTCGGCCAATGGGCGCGCCGTTGATGTGTCTTTGACCACGAGGACAGGCACAATTGGAGCCATTCCGCAAATCTCGCGGGCCCTTCTGCTTGCATCTTGTGGGGTCATTTTAAGTTCCTTTAAAATAATACACAGGCGCCCGTGTCTGCCGTGCCGACCTCGCGTCGGAATCCGGCAAAAAGTTCACGGCCCAATCCAAAAGCGTTGCCGGAAAGATCGGCCCGCGCAGGTTCTCTGTCGAGAACCCCCTCGGTCAATATCTCCAGCGTTCCGTCAATTGCGTCAACCCGAACGATGTCGCCATCCTCGAGCTTGGAAATCGCACCGCCATCCAGTGCTTCGGGGCTCACGTGAATAGCCGCAGGTACGGAGCCAGACGCGCCAGACATCCGCCCATCCGTGACCAGAGCCACATTGATGCCTCGCGCCTGCAAGTTCTTGAGCGCAGGGGTCAGGCTGTGCAGTTCGGGCATCCCATTTGCCTTTGGCCCCTGAAATCGTACGACAATCACCGTGTCTTTGGTGATTTCGCCCGCCCGGCAGGCGGACTTGACCGATTCCTGGTCCTGGAACACTCTAATCGGCGCTTCTACAATCTGGTGCTCTGCCTTGACCGCAGACACTTTCATAACCGCGTTGCCAAGGTTCCCCGACAGCCGCTTGAGCCCGCCGGTGGGTTGGAAGGGGTCGTTAGCCGGACGCACGATTTTCTCGTTAAGGCTCTTGGTGGTGCCCTGTTCCCAGATCAACTCGCCGTTCTTTAGTTTGGGTTCCTGCGTATAAAGCTCCAATCCGCCACCTGCGACAGTCGAAGTGTCAGGATGCAGCAATCCCGCGCCAAGCAATTCCTGAATCATATAACCCAAACCACCTGCCGCATGGAAATGGTTCACGTCCGCAAGTCCATTGGGATAGACGCGCGCCAATAGGGGTGTCACCTCTGAAATATCAGAGAAGTCTTCCCAATCTAAAATGATGCCACCGGCCCGCGCCATTGCAATCAGGTGGATCAGCAGGTTGGTCGAGCCGCCCGTAGCATTCAGTCCCACGATGCCGTTCACAAAAGCCTTTTCCGTCAGGATATCGCAGACCGGCGTATAATTGTTACCCAGGTCGGACAGCGCGAGCGCGCGCTTTGCACCCTCTTTGGTCAAGGCGTCACGCAGACCCGTGTTAGGTGTGACAAAGCTGGTTCCGGGCAAATGCAGCCCCATGAACTCCATCAACATCTGGTTGGTATTTGCAGTTCCATAGAATGTGCAGGTACCTGGCCCGTGATAGGCGCCCATCTCGGCCGCCATCAACTCTTCACGGCCCACCTCACCTGCGGCAAACTTCTGGCGCACCGCACTTTTTTCGTCATTTGAAAGACCAGACGTCATAGGACCCGCGGGCAGGAACACCGTTGGCACGTGCCCAAAGGTCTGGGCTGCGATCACCAACCCCGGTACGATCTTGTCACAAACCCCCAGATAGACAGCCGCGTCAAAGGTGTTGTGGCTCATGGCGACAGCGGTTGCCATGGCAATCACATCTCGGGAAAAGAGGCTGAGCTCCATGCCCGGCTCACCTTGTGTCACACCGTCACACATCGCTGGTACGCCGCCTGCCACCTGTGCGGTGCCACCTGACTCCCGGGCGGCCTCCCGGATCAATGCTGGGAACCGCTCGAAGGGCTGATGCGCAGAGAGCATGTCATTGTACGTGGTCACAATCCCCAGGTTACCTGCGGTTTCGTGGGCCAGTTTGGATTGGTCCGGACCGGCACCCGCATAGGCATGCGCTTGACCGCTACAGCTCAGGTGCGCCCGCGCCGGGCCTTTGACGCGCTCAGCATTCATCCGTGCGAGGTAGTCGCCCCGCAGATCCGTGCTGCGCTCTATGATCCGTTCCGTTACTCGTTCAATCGTGGCATTCAAAGCCATTTCAACTTCTCCAAAGCTGGGAGGAACTCCTCGCGGGACAAGACATCAACTCTTGGCCAAAACCGCCAAAGCACGCCCCGTATCGATCATCCGGTTGGCAAAACCCCATTCATTGTCATACCAACTGACCACCCGAACCATGCCGTCTTTGGTTACTGCCGTCTGCGCCGGAGCGAAAGTCGACGAATGCGGATCATGATTGAAATCGATGGAAACCAGAGGCTCGTCAGCATAGCCGAGGATGCCCTTCAGAGGACCCTCTGCGGCCGCTTTGATCGCTTCGTTGATCCCCTCTTTGGTCGCTGGTTTTTCTGGCATAAAGCAAAGATCGACAAGAGAAACGTTTGGCGTCGGGACGCGCACCGCTGAGCCTTCGAGCCGCCCTTCCAGATGCGGCAACACCAAGGAGATCGCTTTGGCCGCACCGGTAGACGTCGGCACCATTGAGACCGCAGCCGCGCGACCGCGATAGAGGTCCTTGTGGGGCGCGTCATGGCTTGGTTGATCGCCGGTGTAGGCGTGAATTGTTGTCATGTAACCCGTCTTGATCCCGACCGTCTGATCTAGAACATAGGCGACCGGTGCCAGGCAGTTGGTCGTGCAGGACGCATTGGACACGACGATGTCATCCGCCGTCAAATCTTTGTCGTTTACGCCAAACACCACGGTTCGATCCGCACCTGCCCCTGGGGCCGAGATCAAAACGCGTTTGGATCCGTTCTTGAGATGCGCCGCCGCCTTTTCGCGTGCGGTAAACAAACCCGTGCATTCCATGGCGATATCGACCCCTTGCCAGGGCAACTCTGCAGGATCGCGCACTGCCGTCACCTCAATGGTCTTACCATTGACGACCAAAGCATCGCCGGCGACCGACACATCACCCTGAAAGCGCCCATGCACGCTGTCGTATTTCAAAAGATGTGCAAGCGTGTCCGGTGTCGAAAGGTCATTGATTGCGACCACTTCAACGTCATCCACATTATTTTCGACCAAGGCGCGCAGTACACCGCGACCGATCCTGCCAAATCCGTTGATTGCAACTGCATGGGACATCTTATTCTCCTAAGCTGGCCGCCTTCTTGCGGCATTATTGGTCGATTTCGCTTGTTAGCGCTAACAAGCACAAACGACACTGGAATTCAATGGCTGATTTTTAACAGCCAGCGTTGCGTTATTTGCATGGCTTACGCCGTTTGATCAGGCGCTAAAACGCTAGCGTCGCATCCACCGCGCGTCGCCACGCCTGATATTTGTGATCGCGGTCCGCAGCATCCATCTGGGGACTAAACGTTTTCTCCAGCGCCCAATTCCGCGCAAAGCAGTCTTGATCCGGGTAAAGCCCTGCTCTTTGCCCTGCAAGCCAGGCAGCCCCTAATGCTGTAGTCTCCAATACCGACGGCCTGTCCACCGGTGCACCAATAATGTCAGACAGGAATTGCATCGCCCAGTCAGAGGCTGACATTCCCCCATCGACTCGCAATGTCGCACGCGCGCCACTTGATTGCCAATCGGCGGTCATGGCCTCCAGAAGATCGCGGGTCTGATAGCCGACACTTTCCAACGCAGCCTTGGCAAATTCTTCTGCTCCAGAATTGCGGGTCAGCCCGAAAACCGCCCCTCGGCACTCTGCGTTCCAGTAGGGTGCGCCAAGGCCAACAAAAGCCGGTACCAGAACAACGTTCTGAGTATCGTCTGCCTTTTCCGCCAAAGGCTGGGTTTCCTCCGCCGCCCGGATGATCTTCAACCCGTCCCGCAGCCATTGCACAACGGCCCCGGCCACGAATATCGACCCTTCGAGCGCATAGGTTGGCTTGCCGTCAAACTGATAGGCTATTGTCGTAAGCAGGCGGTTCTTCGATGTGACCGCCGTTTCACCGGTGTTCAGCAAGGCAAAACAGCCAGTACCATAGGTGGATTTGAGCATGCCTGGCGAAAAACAGGCTTGACCAATCGTTGCAGCCTGCTGATCGCCCGCAACCCCAAGGATGGGAATTTGGCGGCCAAACAGATCCGCTCGCGCCATGCCAAAATCAGATGCACAGTCCCGCACTTCTGGCAACATCGACATGGGAATGTCGAACAAGGCGCAAATTGTGCTGCTCCAGCGCCCCTTGTGAATATCATAAAGGGAGGTTCTGGCCGCGTTGGTCGCATCTGTCACATGCGCCGCACCACCGGTCAGTTTCCAGATCAGAAAACTGTCCACCGTTCCAAAAAGTAATTCCCCGCGCTCTGCCCGGCCCCGCGCGCCCTCCACGTTGTCGAGAATCCATTTGAGCTTGGTGGCGGAAAAATAGGGGTCGACCAGCAGGCCCGTCCGCTCGGTTATGGTGTCCCCATGCCCGGCCTCACGTAACTCGCGACAAAACTCAGCTGTTCGGCGGTCCTGCCAGACAATCGCATTGTATACCGGCTGACCCGTCTCCTTGTCCCAGACAACTACCGTTTCGCGCTGGTTCGTGATTCCGATTGCCGCGATATCATCGGGGCCCAGCCCTGCCTTTTCAATCGCGGCACGACAGGTGGCCGCAGTGGTCGCCCACAGGTCAGCAGGATCATGCTCGACCCACCCGCTGTTCGGAAAGTGCTGTTTGAATTCTTCCTGCGCTGATGCAGTGATCTTCATATCAGCGTCAAACAGTATCGCGCGGGACGATGTGGTCCCCTGATCAATTGCCAGAACATGTGTCATGGCACCCTCCCCCGTCTTATTGCGCTGCCGTTGTCTCGTTTTGCTTGCCTTGGTTTTGCATAAAGGCGTCAAGGGCCGCAACCTCAGCCTGCGTCAACCGCAGGCCCAGCTTGTTGCGTCGCCACACCACATCCTCGGCGGTTCGGGCATATTCGTGCTGCATGAGCCAAACCACTTCGCGGGCCCGCAAGCCACTGCCAAAGCTTTGCCCCATAGCTTCTGGCGATTCAGCGCCCGCCATGATGTTCCACGCCTCAGTGCCGTAGGCTCTCACCAATCTGCGGGCGCAAAAATGCGACAGGAAAGGAAAATCCTCCCGTAAACGGTCAACCAGAACATCAAAATCGCCCACTGCGAAATCACCTCCCGGCAGGGCGACACCTGCCGTCCAGTGGCCGGACGTGCCCGGAAAATAGGGCACGATCTTATCCATCGCATCCTCAGCCAACTTCCGATAGGTCGTGATCTTGCCGCCAAACACATTCAGGATTGGCGCGCCGCCCGCATCGTCGACCTTCAGCGTGTAATCGCGGGTCGCAGCGGTCGCGCTGCTGGCCCCATCATCATAAAGCGGTCGCACGCCTGAATAACTCCAGACAACATCTTCCGTACTGATACTGGATTTGAAGTACTGGTTGGCGAAATCGATCAGGTAATCCCGCTCCTGATCGGTGCACGTCGGCTTTTCATCCGGATCCTCATGTTCGGCATCGGTTGTTCCGATCAATGTAAAATCCGTCTCATAGGGAATCGCAAAGATAATGCGGCCGTCGCGACCTTGGAAAAAGTAGCATTTGTCATGGTCAAAGAGTTGCCGCGTGACGATATGGCTGCCGCGGACCAGTCGGACGCCCTCTTTCGAGTTGATGCGGACCTTTTGCTGGATGATATCGCCAACCCAGGGGCCACCCGCGTTCACCAACATGCGGGCTTTGCAAATGCGGGTTTTACCGCTGGCACAATCCTCGAGATGAATTTCCCAAACATCATCAACGCGACTTGCGGAGAGGACCTTGGTTCGCACAAGGATCTGTGCCCCACGCGCTTCGGCGTCTCGTGCATTCAGCACCACAAGCCGCGAGTCCTCTATCCAACAATCAGAATATTCAAATGCCCGCTCGAATTTCGGATCCAACGGCTCGCCTTCCGGCGCGTTCCTCAGATCAAGCGTTTTTGTCCCTGGCAGGATACTCCTTCCGCCAAGAGTATCGTAGAGCAGCAATCCAAACCTGATTAGCCAGGCAGGACGTCGACCTTTCATCCACGGCATGACGGTGTTCAAGATGCGCGATGCCGGTGTGCTTCCCTCAAACCGCATATCACGATGGTAAGGCAGCACAAAACGCATCGGCCAGCTGATGTGAGGCATGGCCCGCAGCAAGACCTCGCGTTCCGCCAATGCATGTTTCACGAGATTGATCTCGAAGTATTCCAGATATCGCAGCCCACCGTGAAACAGCTTCGTTGACGCAGAGGATGTGGCGGAGGCAAGGTCATTCATTTCGGCCAATGCAACGCGCAAGCCACGTCCCGCAGCATCTCTGGCGATACCACAACCGTTGATACCGCCCCCGATGATGAAAACGTCGAGGATATCGTTTTCGTCCTGTGCCATTACGACTCCGAATTTTAGGGGTGTGGCACGGGTAACGCAGCAAAAAATTTGCTTCAAGCGAATTTTTTCGTATTTGAGCGTTTATTTTCGCTTTTCGTTGAGGCACAACTGTCGAACAAGAGGACCTGCGGTTGTTTCGGGTCGAGACGCTGAATCATGCGGGCGCAGGATTAAAAACGTCCTGTCCAGCATGTCGAACAGGCAAATTTGTGAGGAAATTAGTGTGTCGCAGAATTTCAGGCAAGCCGACATTCTGGAAGCTTTAGCGCAAGATGGCAAAGTTACCGTGGAAGCACTGGCAGATCGCTTCGGGGTGAGTTTACAGACCATCCGGCGGGACCTATCCGAACTCGCCGAAACGAACAAAATCGAACGCGTTCACGGAGGGGCCATACTTCCGTCCGGCACATCAAACATCGAATACACTGAGCGGCGCAGTCTCAATCAAACAGCCAAACGTTCTATTGCCCGTACGTGCGCCACAAGAATCCCGAACAACTGTTCGGTTTTTCTGAACATCGGCACCAGCACAGAGGCAGTTGCCCACCAACTGCTGCGCCATAAGGATTTGCTCGTCGTGACCAATAACATGAACGTGGCAAACATACTGGTTGAGAACCCCCACTGTCAGACAATCGTCACAGGAGGGCGCCTTCGACCAAGTGACGGCGGGCTCATCGGCAATGTGGCCATCGACACGATCAGACAGTTCAAGTTCGATTTCGCGGTCATCGGGTGCTCCGCCATGGACATCGAAGGAGATTTGCTTGATTTCGACATCGAGGAAGTTGGGGTCAGCCAAACCATCATCAAGCAATCACGCAATTGTTTTCTGGTGGCGGATCACACCAAGTTTCACCGAGCCGCGCCGGTAAAGATCGCTTCCATGAAGTCTTTGACAACGGTCTTTTCCGACACCGAATTCCCTTCGGCGTTAGAGACCAAATGCAAAAACTGGGAAACGGAAATAGCTATTGCCGAATAATCCTCACTTGAGGGTCACGGCCTCTCGCCAGACATTGAAATGCCCCTGGAGTGCGGCAAACGACCCAATGACAGCAACCCTAAAGTCATCAACCTCGGCCAACATGACCGCGCCCCCCGCAGGCGGATCCACGCACCAAAGCGTGACATCGCGCATATTTCCCCTGCCGCTTGGTAACGAGCTCAAATGCGCGTCAAGCATATCGACCAGTTTTTTTTCTCCGTGCCGATAAAGCGACTTCCCGGACTGGCAGATTACAAGCGCATCACAATCAGCTTTGGCCACTTCAACCGCTCGCCGCAAAGTAGCTGGTAACTCGTCTGGTAACGGCATCCGTTGTAGGTCAACCAGCATTTTTGCCGACAGCCCCCGAAATACCCCTGTTTCGCCAGCGTCAGACGGACGCGACACTACAAACACACGCGGTTCTTGCGAGGCAAATTCTGTCAACAAATTCATGACTGTCGGCGCATCTGCCTCTTCCAGCGGACGCCCGATCAAATCAGGATAAACCCCATCCAAGGGTTCAGGTGCGGACAAAACAGTCAGTAAACGCCTCTCTCCCACGTCCAGAGTGAGCGTCGCGTCTTGCTCGTTACAAAAGACCAGTTTCCTGCGCAAAACGGTCTCGTCAATTTCCGCGAGGATGGCATGGGCTGATCCGCTCTCCCCGTTTTGCAGGCGTCTGCCACGGCGCGTTACCTCTTCTGGCGCCGCCGAAAACGCCGCAATCGCCCGCATGAAACGATCAGTATCGCCCTTACTCTTTCGCTGCACCGTCATTCTCCCGCGATACGCGAAAGCAGCGCGGTGGCATCCACGCTTAACTGGTCGAGCGGGATATCATGACTCGTTGCAATACAAAGCGCTTCTCCCGCGGGGGCAGGAAGCTTGACATAACAGCGCGATTCATCGGGATCAGCCCGCCAGGCCAATGTCGGTGCCGCCGATCCCCCTCCTGTCAGTATACCGGTCAGGTCAGCGGCTTGTGCTCCCAGCAGACATTCCCGCCCTGCCTCACACAAAGCATCAAGCTTTTCCTGGGTTGTTCGTTCGGCGGTGCTCGATGCCAATACCATGCCGGTTGTCAAATCAGCAAAGACAACAGCGTGACAACCGGGATATCCGGCCCGAAGGTCAGCCAATTCCTTTACGATTGTCACACCATACACCGTAGTCGGGTTTCACCACACGCCATTTGCTCTCAGACAGTTAGGACTGCCTTAATCTCAGAACATGTGTGTCTGGTTAACGGACTAGGAAAATTTCGGCATGAAAGACATCGGGTCCACGTCTGAAAGCGTGTCTTGCTGCGCATCACGCACAGCTTCCCGGCGCCGGATCGGTCGGCGCGGAACAATTGCGACACGGTCCTCGTCCACCTCAACCATTGCCTCCGGTTTGCTCTCGTTGAAAACAGACCGCGGTGACGGTGACTCGGAATTGGAGGGCTCAAGGCCGTCCGCTATTTTTTCAAGCAGCGCGAGGAAGCTGGAGACAAAACGGTCTGCACCGCTCTGCTCCCACATCTCTTCATCGTCTCCCGCATCGCGAGCGAGGACGAGCGAAACAATCATGATATCGGCAAAAGAGGTCCCGGCTTCGCCCTGAACGCGTTTAAGCACCTTTGACTTGTCTTTTTCGTTCAAAAGCATATCGCCGCGCGTCAGCAACAAGATCGAATTCTGTCTGACCTCATCATCAATCTCTTCCCAAACTGCTGCCTCGCTTTGGCGCCACGCCTGGGTGGCCGGACTGCACCACAACACGCCGTCGGCAAACGGCATGATCCGCGCCCAAACGTCCTGTGCCATATTCGGGTCGGAGATACCCGGCAAATCGATTATCTCACATTGCTTGAGGATTTCCTGCTCGCAATAGAACTTGATGAAGGCCGTTTCTTCCGGGTCAATACCTTCCAGCATTGCCAGATCACACTCCGTCTCATTACCCTCCAAATCGACGATGACTGAGGGCCTATTGCCATAACTGATCCACACAGGCGGCAATTGTGTCGCCACAACCTGCACCGGCAATGGATTGGTTCCGATCATCAGGTTCGCCAGAGTACTTTTGCCAGCGCTGAACTCTCCCATCAGTGCAATGCGAGGCAATCGAGGGCCTTCTGGTTCCTTCCAAAAGGCTGGTTTGGGCACTTCACTGTTCTCTATCATGACATTGCATACTCGTTCAGTGTTTCGACGGCTTGCGCAAGTGCGGCGCGCCGTTCGCGTGGCGCAGTTGTAGCCGCAACATCGGGTAACTCGTCAGGGTTCGCGCTTTGGGTTCGCTCCAGCGTTTCAAACACTGAGAGCTGTTCATTCAGAAAACTCTCAAAACTCTCCAACGCATTCTGGCGCACACCCTCTGCGAGATCATCCCGCAGTTCTGAAACGACCGGAACCGTTTCAGATTTGATCAGGTCATAGAATTGAGCAGCGTAGGCTTTATATCCGCGGCGCTGCCGCCACCACCGTTTCCACCACGCTGCATTCAGGTCCAGCGCAATGGTTCGGCCAAGCGACACAGGTGCAGGGACCTGAGGAGCGCGCGGCAAGGCAATATCGATGTCTTCCGGGTCAAGCGAAAAGGCTTGCGCATATAGGGTGGAAACATCCTCGGCCACCGAGCGCGTCGCCTTGTCAAATGCACTCACGCTGTTGCGCGCGAGCACCTTGTGCGAGGAGTTGAGCAACATTCTCAGACCAGCGGGGTCATACGTCCACGGCGCATTTTCACCTCGTTGTTCGAGATGCTCGACCATCGATGCCGTCGCCCGTTCCAAAAAGCTATGCTGCACGCGCTCAAGGCGCTCAGCGAAGCTACCTACGATCTCGTCAAAGCTGTCACGCAGGTTTTGCTTGTGGTCTCGCATCAGATCTTTCATCCGCGTCCGGGCTTCCTCGATGCCGATCTCAGAAGTATCACGCTCCTTTTTATCAGCGACACGGATCCGATCTGCAGCGACATGACCGGACGCAATGTTCTTGGCACTGGCAGCAACGCGTTGAATCAGCGCCGCACCTGAGCCGTCAACAATCCGTTCGGCGACCGCCCGTTGAAGCGCCGGTATTCCCGACGCCTGCCAGGCGCTCATTGCATCCTTCGCACCGGCTAATTCGGCGTCAGAGAGCGATGCGTCTGATCGCCAGTTATCAAGTGCTGCCACGCTGGCGGGCGGCATATCCTCCAGACGCATCTGCAATGCGTGTTGCGCCCAAAGTGCACTGCCGAAAATGACCTCGGCATCGACGGGGCCTTTGTGTTTCTTCAATGTGTTTTCGACACTTTCTCGTATCTGAGGAATCTGACGCTTGGGATCTGACAGTTCGTCCACACGATTCACGAAGATGATAATGTCGCGAGACTTCGCATGAGATATCAAGCGGATAAGCGCCATGTCGGTCGATGACAATGCCTGATGCGCAGACAAAACGACAACGCAAAGACGGCTGTCCCGGACCGCACGAATGGTTATTTGCTCACGCATCATGAAGGTGTCATTTACGCCAGGTGTATCGCGAATGCACAGCCGCATCGGCATTGCCATGCGCGTCATATGCAGATCTGCCGACTTCGTGATGTCGGCAAACCGCCCTTGCGTGTCAGAAGATTGATCCTCATCTGCATCCGGCTCTTCGCCAAGGCAGACATATCGCTCAATCAGGTCCTTGTCGAAATACCCGTAGTCACGCTGCTGACCGAGAAGAACCTCAAACTTGCGTCCGAGCCTTGCACGAGACTTTTCGCGCATTTCAGCTACCTGCGCCTTGATCTTTTCGAGCTCATCATTGGCACCTGCACGGCTTGCCAGTTCGCCAATACGCCCGCCACCAGAAACAAGACGGTCCCATTCATCCTCGTCAAAAAACCGAAAGCTGGCGTGGTTTTCGAAAGTTGGATCCTCGGGGTTAAGATGCAGAGATGTGACAACCGACGTCCACGGATTTACATCCGCAGGCAGCAGATCCGGCGCCCCGATGAGCGCGTTGACCAATGACGTCTTACCGGATTTGATTTGCCCGATCATCGTGACGGACGGTTCGAATCCGTCCAACTGCCGAAACATGCGATCAATGCGGCGCTGCGCATTCTCGTCGCCTACGTCGGAAAGGATCGTCAAGGCATCCCGTAATTTGTCTGCGGACTCCGTAAACGCGCAAAGCCCCTCCAAGCCACTGCTCAGAAGCTCCTCTTGCTTGGCTTTGATAAATGCCAATTCATCTGATGAGTTGAGAACGTTCATCCAGCCCCCCTCGCCGCCCTAACCTGGCATCCGATAGAAATCTGGAACGTCTTGCCGAACAGATGTTTCATTTTGCCACCCCACATGCGCTTAACCTTTCACTAAAATGGAAGGAGATTGTGCCTGCAATGTGGCTGGACACTGGCGCAAAAGCTGAGTGTCCTTACAATTTATTGAAAAGACAGCTGTTCCAAATCGCGTCTCAACTGCAGCAAAATGGTAACCGCATCTGCCGCAGAACGGGTGTCGTTTTCCATGGTCATCAGCATGATCTTGTCAGAGGCCCCTTCGAATTCGCTATTCCAGGGCTCCAGGTCGGCATGTTCCTGCGACATGCCGCGCATGTCTTCCATAAGATCTTCAGAAATGGAGCCACACATTTCCAGAACCCCAGACATATCACCTTCTGATTCATCAAATCCGAGTTCGGCAATATCGAAAGCGCGTTCGATCAGGCGATCACGCGAAGCCTTGCAAGCCAGCCGAAGCGGGCTTGTATCTGATGGTGTCGGTGGTGCAACGCGATCCGGCATCGGGTCATCAAGTGTAAGGCCCTGCCTTTCGAGGAAAAGAATCGCGCTGTCCAAATCCGCACGCTGGCCAGATCGAACAAGCGAAGAAACAGTATCGATCAAGGCCTTTAACCCGCTCGCGGCAAAAATAGCATCTGAAACCGTTTCACCTGCTTCTTGCAGCTGACGAATACGCGTGGTGGTTACCGGAAAGAAACTGTGAAATTCCTCGCTGACTACAGGCTGCAGAGCCATAATGCGCTCTCTCAGGATGCGTTTTTCTGCCAGAAGGTCAGCTTTCGTCAGGACCAGAAAACTGTGATCCTTCAATGGGTCCGGCGCAGATTGCCAGAGTATTGCCTCGTGATCATCAAACTCTTGGGTGCACCAAATCACAATGTCAGCTGTTGCAATGCAATCTTCAACGCATCTTCCAAAGTTACTTGTATCCTCCGGTGTGGTCACATCGACCACCCGCGCGTGCCCCAGTACTGAAGGGTCCGCCTGATACACACTGAATTCCGCGTGGGACGTAACGACATGAGCGTCCTCGCCGCGCATGATAGACGGTGTCCCAGACCCTGACATTCCCAATATGGACCTGCATAATGTAGATTTGCCGACACCGCTCGGTCCCAGCAAGAGGATACAGACTCCGTTGGTTAAACGGTCCGCCAACTGCTTGGCATGCGCACGCGCACTGGACGACAACGAGACATCCTCTGAGGCATGCTGCAACCTGCGGGCCGCCGTTTCCTGGGACAAGTCATCCAACACAGCGGATACCCGACCGCTGTTCTTGCTGCATGTCAGCCTGGCTTTCAGCTCCAGTGCGTTGCAGCTTGACGAGGGACAATGAAACGTTATCGAGGTCTGGATCTTCCAATCCTGTGACCTGATGCATCAAAGCGTCGACAATCTGGTTGCTGGAGAGGTGGTGATTACGCCGCAACGCAGCCTGAATTTGCTCGTTTGACAAGTATTGCAAGCCATCACTGGCGACGATCAATATGTCATCATCGCAAAGCGTGACAGGCTCTTCAGGGCAATCGATCTTGGGTATCTTCTCACCAAACAAGACAGAGGTCAGAACGTTTCTGTCCGGATGACACGCTCCTTCCTCTTTGGAAAGCAGACCAGATTTGACCATAAAATCGATCTGCGGCGCCATCGAATGATCTTCGTTCAACTGCGTCAGCACACCGTCTCGGAACAAGAACAGCGGAGAGTCACCGATGGATATCCAATAGAGCTTTTCGCGCAGGATCACACCGGCCACCAGGGTCGCACCCATACCTCGCGTTTCGGGATAGTTCTGGACATGGTTTCGCAAACAGGCATTTGCGGCCATCGCCGCATTGTGCAGGCACTGAGGCACAATGGGCTCGAACTGATCCGGGTCTGACCGTTGAAAGATCAGCTCGCTGAACACCTCCGTCACCACAATCTTTGAGGCGACGTCACCAGCGGCATGACCGCCCATGCCATCGGCGAGAACCACCAGGCCAGCCTCACCACCACGCGCAAAATCAGAAAGGATCGCGTCTTCCTGATAGTCGCGCTGCCCCTTGCTCAGAGCACTGGCGGCCTCATAGTCAAACACCGTCTGCATTTGTAACCCCGGAGATATTCCACTGGAAATCTGACCCGCAAAGAGCGACAAATCGCAACGTGGTCTCACCAATACGGATCAGGTCTGCGTGATGCAGCTCTTCTGTACTCAGGACCGGGCGGGCATTGCGTCTGATGATGTTGGATTTGCCGCCATGGCCAATATAGAACTTGTTCTGTTCTTCATCATACGCGATCGCCGCGTGGTTGTTGCGCGAAATACTATTGTCGCCAAAATCGAGCCGGATCACCTGATCTTCACCACGTCCGATCATCGATGCGCCAGTGAATATGCTAAAGGAATGGCCAACACCCGGCCCCTCGACAATGACCAACCATCCGACAGGGTATTTTTCACGTTGCGCCGAGGCTGTTGCTTCCGGCGCCTGGCCGAAAGGATCATGCTCGGCATCTCCAGTTCGATTAAAGCCCAGCAATCGGGTTTTGACACGTCCAGCACGACGGCCAGCCCGACCTGCTGCAGGTGCAGGAACTGTATCAAGCCCATCAGAACCTGCGGCCGACAGATCCAAACCGTCATTCGCATTCGCCTCTTCGGTCTCGAGCACCGCCATTTGCTGCTGTGCGAACTGCGTCAGATCAACATCGTCCGATGTTTCTTCATCAACCAGTTCGGACGTCACCAAATCGTCTATCGGCTCATCAATTGGCTCGTCACTGGCGGCTTCGACACCATGTGACAGATCAAACGTATCCGATTCTGCCTGCGTTTCGGGTGCATCAGCTGCAAGTGCCCTATCAAGACAGGCCGCGATCTCCTCATCGCTCTGGGCAGGCTCATCTTCTTCAACCACGGCTTCTTCCGCCAGTTCCACAGCCTCCTCTAGTTCCTGCGGGGGGTCATTCTCATACCACTCATCAGTGAGGTCTTCGTCTTGCACAACGTCGCCGTCAATCATCTGAAACGCATCGGTTTCCAGATCCTGCTCTGTCGAGGCATCGGGCTGGATAAGCTCCCCCTCTTCAAGGTCTTCTTCAACACCCGGTTCATCCGCTGCTTTCGCTTCGACGCACTCAAACGGATCAAGATCGAGCGGATCAGCCGCCTCTTCTGCCTCTGCAAAAGCGCGGCGCAATGCATCCTCATCCAACACGTCTTCTTTTGAGGCCGGTTGGGATTGGGTCTGGAATACTTTCTTGAAGAGAGTCATGGAATTACCTTTCCTAGGGGCTGATCGTTACTCAAATGTCCAAGGGACACGTTACTGGAGGGTTTGCGTTCACAGAATGTCATGGCGAGGTCAGCTTTCAGACAATCTGAGTATGGTCACACTTGACCTCTTCGGCTTGGAAAGTTCCTCTTTCCAATCCAGGATCGGTTGCACAGTGGCAGCCTGAACCGCGTCATATTGCAACAAGATGTAGCCGTAGAAAAAATAGGCACAGAACACGAAGGGGATTGTTGCCATGCGAATGTATTGCCGGGGCGATCTGCGAGGTTTCGGCGATTTCTTCACCTCGAGAGCTTCCTGAGCAGCTTTCACAGCTTTCGATTTGACGCGAACGTATGGTGTCGGCTTGTTGTCGTCATTTTCGACGGCTGGAAGTGTAATCGCTCCAACATCCACCAGGTCCAGCGCACGAAGATCTTCCACACATGTTTCGGCAGGAGAATCTGATTTCTTTTCCAATGGCTCCAGGTTCTGGCCGGGGTTCGATATCCCCTGTTCCAACGGCTCAGGCTCGACGTTCACGGTGCGGACAAGGTTCATGACCGTCTGGTCAATCGTCTTGTCTTTCAGCGCTCTCTGACGGGCCAACTCGACGCGCTTGGAATGGTCGATCATCAGGGACCAATCTTCTGCCGATTGCAAACGCTCTGACGGGACAATGGCCATCGCCTTGTCAATCGCCTGAAGGAACGCGTCATCATATTGCGGGAAGCGGCCCGTCAGGGGTTCGTATAAATCGGGTTGATTGCTGGCCAGCGCCGCCAGACGTGCCTGACTGTTTGGCGGTGCTTCCCCAGACACAAGGTGAGCCAGCGTCGCCGCCAAAGCATAGAGGTCACTGCAAGGCAATTGTTGGCTGCCCGCGACGTAAAACTCTTGCGGTGAATACCCGTCCTTGACCACCAGTACAGATGAAAGAACGCGGCTCTTCCGGCTGGCTTCTTCTCTGGCCGCTCCAAAATCGATCAGGACCGGATGTCCCGTCTTATCCACCAAAATATTGTCTGGCGATATGTCCCGATGGAGCAAATCCTGACCGTGCACATGCGCGATGGCATCAAGTAGCCTCAGCGTCATCTTCGTGATTTCACTGGGGGTCATTTTGGGCGACCCGCTTTCAATCACCTCAAGCAGGTCTTTTCCGTCGATGAGATCGAGCGCCATATAGGCCGTTTCATTGTCCTCAAATACTTGGTGGACGCCGACGACGCTGGGATGGTCCAACCTTGAAAGCGCGTGCGCCTCCCGGATGAAGAGTTTTACGATCGACCGGAAATCTTCGACATAGTTCTTGGTGCGGGCGCGAACCGTTTTTTTCACACGGCTACAGAATGCCTCGGGAAAACACTCCTTGATGACGACAGTGCGGTTCAGGCTGTCTTTGGCAAGATAGGTGATCCCAAAGCCACCGCTGCTGAGATAACGAATAATCTCATACTGTCCGCTCAGCAGTTTGCTGCCCGGTGCGAGCGCGTCGCTGCCGATTTCCGAATCATCTATCTCCTCAATGGTGCTCACGGCTGTTCACTCATCCCATCTCATTTTCCCGATGTGGTTCGACGCGTTGTTGGGCAGTGGACGCACTTCGGGTCTTGAAGGGAAAGGGCCGGAATCCTGTGTCCAAATCGTGGCCATCCAAAGGAGCCGCCGTGCAATGACTGACGGAATTAATGCAATTTTTAGAGAACCCAGCCCCCTTCCAAGCTGCCCGGGCATGAGTCTGCAACGACCGACATTGGCGTGTCCGGCTGGCGTAGCTTGGTATTGGATTCCGGCCTCCAGACCGCCTCCCAAAATGCTTCGCCCACCCATTTCCGTGATGGAGAACCCGACGCGTCCCGGAGCGCGAAGCGTTCAGCCAAATGCTACATCGGATGACCGGCAATGCCTTTGGAGAACCAGGCCGTCGCGCTTTCTCGTCTTTGAAACCCTTCGAGCGGCTGTAACTTCGGCCCCCCGGGCGGATGGAAGTTTCTATTGCGGAACACTCATCGATCATCAATATTTTGAAAAGGCGGGAGAGTGCACCGACCGCGCGGCTCGCGCGCGATAACATCCCCCCGAAAGGTGACCAGTTTCATAGCCATATGGAAAAGTTGAAGCGCAACACTGGTAGAAGCGCTACAGTCTCAGCGACAGTCTCTAATCAACTAGTCCAGTCTGACAGATCCACCGGTCGTCTGATCTTGAGACGAGAAACCCATTTCGCCAAGCGTGTAGCTTGCGCCAAAAGCGATGACGGCCATGGCGGCGAATGCGAGGAAAATCTCTCTCATGATGAGCCTCCCGCCTTGGCTTCTTTTGATTTGACCTCTTCGACCCAAAGGCTGTGGTGCTCACGTGCCCATTGCTCTTCCACTTCGCCGGATCCCATGGCGTCATATGCACCCTCCATCCCCACTGACCCGATGTAGATATGCGCGATGACGATGGCAAAGAGTACAAAGCTTACAATCGCATGCCAGAGCTGTGCATATTGCATTTCTGTATGCGGCGCGAGGTTGGTGTTAAGCTCACCTAATCCAAGAAGTTGGGGGATGCCAAACTGGTTCAGTTTTTCAAAGGTGGCCGCGAACATCGGCAATTCAAACGGAAATAGCAGCGACAGTCCGGAAGCCGAGATCGACCCGCCCAAGATGATGACAGACCAGAAAATGAACTTTTGACCGGCGTTGAACTTTCTGGCCGGCGGGTGACCACCGCCAAAAATGCCGCCGCCCTTGAGCAACCAGTTGATGTCGGACCGATGCGGCAGATTATGCACCACCCAGAGCACAAAGATCATCACAATCGCCAACATGAACGCCCATGAGACGTTGTTGTGAACCCATTTTGCGCCAATCGCTATGGTTGAAAACCCTTCAGGTCCAAGTGCCGGGATCAGGAAGTTTCGCCCCAAGAGCGATATGACACCAGTCAGACCCAGTAGAATAAACGATCCGGCCAGCAGCCAATGGGCAAACCTCTCGATGGATTTGAACCGCAGAATTTTGCGCCCTGTCTTCTCGCCGTCGATACGAATGCGTCCACGTATCAGATAGAACAGAACGAGCAACGCCATGGTGCCAAGAACCAGCCCAAAACCATATTTGGTCAATGGCCCTTCGCGGAATTGCAACCACCACATCCCGGTGTCCTGAATCAGGACCGTGGCAGCGGGGTGTTGAATCTGTGTTGTGATATCGGCGCTATCAAACCTCAGGCCACGCCACAGGTCCGGATCGGAAGCGCCGCCCAAAGTACCAAGTTGGTCGGTCGGGGAAGCGCCCCCCGTCGGATTGCCGGTGTTCGAACTGCGAAAGGAATTGTCGACCTCCAACCCCTGCTGACGCCGCATGATGTCTTCAAGCGTTTGAGCCCCGCCGGTAGCAGAGCGATCAGGAGCGGGTTCAGCTTCTTGTGCGTAGGCAGGCAGAGCGAAGAACATTGCCAGAAGAAAGACGGAAAACAGACGCAGCATATTTAGGACACCCTGTCAAAGATGGTGAGGGGCGGCTCTAAGAACCGCCCCTTATCAGTTAGTACAAAAAAGAGGCCTGTCAGCCACCTTTTTGGTCGTACGCCGTTCCCCAGCCCCAGGCACCGGAGCCAAAGCCCCGTGCAACAACACGCTCGCGGTAGATGCCGGAAACCACGTCACCGTCACCGGCCAAAAGCGCCTTGGTGGCACACATCTCGGCGCAGATCGGCAGCTTGCCTTCCGCGATCCGGTTGCGACCATACTTCTGGAATTCGGCTGTCGAATGGTTTTCCTCGGGGCCACCGGCGCAGAAGGTACATTTGTCCATCTTGCCCCGGGATCCGAAGTTGCCTGCCTGCGGGAACTGAGGGGCACCGAAGGGGCATGCATAAAAGCAATACCCGCAGCCGATACAAAGATCCTTGGAGTGCAGGACCACGCCCTCTTCGTTCTGGTAGAAGCAATCCACCGGGCAGACTGCCATACAAGGCGCGTCTGAACAGTGCATGCAAGCTACCGAAATCGAGCGTTCGCCGGGTTGGCCGTCATTTAGCGTGACAACCTTTCGACGGTTGATGCCCCACGGCACTTCGTGCTCGTTCTTACAGGCGGTAACACAGGCGTTGCATTCAATGCAGCGTTCAGCGTCGACGAGAAATTTTGCTCTAGCGGCCATTGTTCATGTCCTCCCTTATGCTGCCCAGATTTTGCAGAGAGTGGCTTTAGTCTCCTGCATCTGGGTTACGCTGTCATAGCCATAGGTCTGTGCGAGGTTGGTTGATTCACCAAGCACATAAGGGTCAGCTCCTTCGGGATACTTGCCCCTCAGGTCCTCACCTTCCCAGTGTCCGCCAAAGTGGAACGGCATAAAGGCGACGCCCGAGGCGACCCGCTCTGTCACGAGGGCCTTCACCTTGACCTTGCCGCCTTCCGGACCTTCGACCCAAACGTCGGAGCCATCGCGGATGCCGAGGTTGTTCGCGTCGCGAGTATTCACCTCAACGAACATGTCCTGCTGCAGTTCCGCCAGCCACGGGTTGGACCGTGTCTCGTCCCCACCGCCTTCATATTCGACCAGACGACCGGAGGTCAGAATGATCGGATAATCCGCTGAGAAGTCATTTTCCTGGATCGACTTGTACATTGTCGGCAGGCGCCAGAACTTCTTGTCCTCGTAGGTCGGATAGTCGGCCACGAGATCGCGACGGTTGGTATAAAGCGGCTCGCGGTGTTTTGGCACCGGATCCGGGAAGGTCCAGACAACCGCACGGGCCTTGGCATTCCCGAAGGGCGCACAACCATGCTTGATCGCAACCCGCTGGATGCCGCCTGACAAGTCGGTCTTCCAGTTGGTTTTTGGTCCAGCCACCGCATCAATGGCAGCACGTTCCTCATCGGTCAGATCACTGTCCCATCCAAGGTCCATGAGCATCTGCATCGTAAATTCGGGATAGCCATCCTGAATTTCCGCACCCGGGTTCGAGACCCCTTCTGCCAGCAGATTGTCACCGTCCCGCTCCACACCGAAACGAGCACGGAACGCCAAACCACCCTCTGCCACCGGCAGAGACATGTCATAAAGGTTTGGTGTGCCGGGATGGTTCATCTCGGCTGTGCCCCAGCTTGGCCATGGCATACCATAGTAGTCGCCATCTGCCGGCCCCCCTACCGCACGAAGACTTGTGCGATCGAAGGTGTGCTGGTTTTCCATGTGCAAACGCATCCGCTCCGGGCTTTGTCCCGTGTAGCCGATGGTCCACATGCCGCGATTGAATTCGCGGGTGATGTCTTCGATCAGCGGCTCTTCGCCATTCACTTCGATGTTGCGGAAAATACGATCCGCAAATCCGAACTTCGTCGCGAACTTATGGATGATCGTGTGATCGGGCAGCGATTCAAAGAGCGGCTCGACCACTTTTTCACGCCATTGCAGCGAACGGTTGGATGCTGTCACAGAACCGTAGGTTTCAAACTGCGTACAGGCTGGCAGCAGATACACACCATCGGTGCGGTCCTGCATAACAGCAGAGACTGTCGGATATGGGTCCACCACGACAAGCATGTCGAGTTTCTCCATCGCCGTCTTCATCTCTTTCATACGCGTTTGAGAGTTTGGTGCGTGGCCCCAGAACACCATGGCCCGCGTGTTGTCGGGTTGGTCCATGTTCTCGGCATCCTCGAGCACGCCATCGATCCAGCGCGACACCGGGATACCGGTCTGGTTCATCATCTTCTTGTCGCCGAACTCGGCGTCAGAGAAGCGGCCTTTCAGCCAATCCAGATCTTCTTCCCAGACCCGCGCCCAATGGGCCCAGGATCCGTCGCTGAGGCCATAGTAGCCTGGCAACGTGTTGGCCAAAACGCCAAGATCGGTAGCACCCTGCACGTTGTCGTGGCCCCTGAAGATGTTGGTCCCGCCACCCGCTGTGCCCATGTTGCCCAGAGCAAGCTGGAGCACACAGTAGGCGCGCGTGTTGTTGTTACCATTGGTGTGTTGCGTACCGCCCATGCACCAGATCACGGTGCCTGGACGGTTGTTGGCCAAGGTGCGCGCGACGCGCTTGAGCTGGCTGCCCGGCGTGCCTGTGACACGCTCGACTTCCTCGGGGTTCCATTTCGCAACTTCGGCTTTGATCTGATCCATCCCCCAAACGCGGGTGCGGATGAATTCTTTGTCTTCCCAGCCATTCTCGAAGATGTGGTAGAGAATACCCCAGATCAGCGCGACGTCTGTGCCCGGACGGAAGCGCACATATTCATCGGCGTGGGCAGCGGTACGTGTAAACCGCGGGTCGCAGACGATAAACGGTGCGTTGTTCTGCTCCTTGGCTTTCAGCATGTGCAACAGCGACACAGGGTGCGCTTCTGCAGGGTTGCCGCCGATCAGGAAGATCGCCTTGGAATTGTGGATGTCGTTGTAGCTGTTGGTCATGGCGCCGTAGCCCCATGTGTTTGCCACACCCGCCACCGTGGTCGAGTGACAGATCCGCGCCTGGTGATCGACGTTGTTGGTGCCCCAGTAGGCCGCGAACTTGCGGAAGAGATAGGCCCCTTCGTTGTTCGATTTCGCAGACCCCAGCCAGTAGACGGAATCCGGGCCGCTTTCCTCGCGGATTTTCATCATGCCGTCGCCGATCTCGTCGATCGCCTGATCCCAGCTGATGCGGACCCACTCGCCGTTTTCCTTCTTCATCGGATACTTGAGACGCCGCTCGCCATGGGCGTGCTCTCTGACAGCGGCTCCCTTGGCGCAATGGGCACCGAGGTTGAAGGGGCTATCCCATCCCGGCTCCTGACCTGTCCAGACACCGTTGGAAACCTCTGCAATCACGGTACAGCCGACAGAGCAGTGCGTGCACACGGATTTGATGTTTTCGACAGAGCCGGAAACGGCAGCCGCCGCAGAGGCCTGAGTAACCGATCCACCTGTCGCGGAAATGGCGGCCAATCCGCCGATTGCGAGACCGGAGCCTCTCAGGAATGCGCGGCGATCTACCGACTTAGACGCGACATCGCCCAATATACTGGAGCGTCCTGCGCGTTGACCGACAGAATTGGTCTTTTTTCTTAGCATGTTTCTCTCCCTTGCTGCCCCTGTGGAGGTGGCTGGGTTGGCTTTAAGTTCTTACTGTCGCGGGCTACCCGGGCCTTACGACATTTCCCGTTTTTAGAAGCGGGTGCTTTCCAGGTAAGCGCGGGTATGCGCGGTATCCTGCATCTTGTCAGACGACAGATCCGGCTCTGCTGCCTCGGCGCTTGTGCCCCCCGCAGCAACCGCTGCGATAGCTGCAGGCGCTGTCGTCCCCGCAAGTTTCAGAAAATCCCGGCGGTTCGTGCCACCTTCGGTTTTCTTTGACATGTCTTACCTTCCTTTCGTCTTACCGGGCGGCGTCCCGCCCCAAAATGCGCAGATCAATCTGCGCTCATGCGAAATGCTTCGCGTTCGATGGCCATGAACTCACGCCCGACAGCCCCGACGGAGGCGTAAAACACGGACGTTTTCGCAGCCTCCAAATCCGAATAAAAATGTGTGGCCCAAGGTGCTATGTGATTGTTGAAAAACGTCTTTTGACGCTCCAGCGTGGCCGGCACACCGAACCGCCCCACAATCAACCCACCCATGGTTTCCATCAGTGACGCCATGCTGTCCTCAGGTTCGAACACATTCTCAGCCCGTGTCACCTGCAATGCAGCCATGTCCTGACGCAAACGCGCCAAAGGTTTTTCGTTGAGAAAACCTGTCAGATAGTAACTCGCATAGGGCAACAGCTCGCCGCGCCCTAACCCGATGAACAAATCGTTGAACTCCCGCTCAACAGCCTTGGCCTTGCTCACTTTTGCAACCCGCGACAATCCCGCAATCGCCTGCCCCAACGGGCCATCGTCACCGGTCAAAGATGCAGTCTGTTCCAGCAGCATTTCGCCTGCAGGCCGCGCAAGCAAAACACCCAGAAAATTGTAAAGATCAGCACGCAGCCGGTCCTCGGCATCAACTTCCATCTGTTCCGCCTGCTGCTGATTCATAATGCGGCCTCTTCAAATCGAAAGCGCATTCGGCGGGGGGTTGGAGAAGCCGTCATGTCCTCCTCCACATCCGCTAAATCAATTTGTGCCATCACCGGCTCAAGGGTCACATCGTCAGCGCCGACCTGTGGCATCTCTGTTTCATCCACATCCAATGCAGTGACATCCTGCGCATCATCGTCATGCTCAGGCGAGACGACCTCCTCGGAAGCTTGGCGCTCCATCTCTTCGATATGCTTCAGCATACCTTTGCCGACCTGATAAGCGGTCTTGATTGGCTCCTGCAGTAACATTGCAGCACGGTAATCATCGTCATATTCATTCAAACCGTCGACGCAGGCCAAAACAGGATTGCTTCGCCACAATGTTCTCAAAGCCTGTTTGCGCAGATGCTCTGGCACGTCTCGATTCATAAAGGCTGAGAAATCGTCGCCAGATTGCATGTCTTCAGGGTTGGGCAGACCCAGCTCAGCAAGAACCTCTGCGTCGTCCTTATATGCAAGCGCCTCTGCTCGCGCCCTCTCTTCACTGGCTTGTGTCGCTACCGCATCAGCATGCGCTTCGGCCTCGACGGCGGCGCGGCGACGCGCCCAGAAGGAGCCCGCGTCTTTCATTCGGCAGCCTCATGCCGTGTCGCAGTTGGCGCACGATACACATCCGAGTTTTGCGAAATGCGGGAATCCCCGATGCCGCTGTCCTTCCGATCAACCCGTTCTTTGTTCCGGCGGCGTTTCACGAAGGTTTCTTCAACATGATATTTGTCCACAAAGTCCGTGACCCACGCCAGAACGCCTTCGGGCATTGGAACCTTTTCAACGATTTCCTCACCGGTGTCGGCATAGTCCTGTGCTTCATAGGGCGATGCAGTGATGTGTATAACGTCAAGGCCAGAAGGGTTGTCACCCTCACTTGGCCGCAAGACGACATAGACAGAGGGTTGCTCAGCACCCAGTTCATGCACATACGCCTCCGTGTCCGAGACATAGAGCCAGGAGTCCAATGTAGCGGCGTGGAATTCAGCCACATCTCCTTCGGAACGCAACAACTTCCAGTTGGCGTCCCCTGCAAAAGGCACGACAGAGACTGCTTTCCAGCTCCACTTTGCCCAACGGGTCACGCCGGGGGTTCTTCGCATGATAACACCCAGCCGCAACGACTGGGAGTTCGGGTAACTTAAACTCAAAAGGTAACCTCGCACTGTTCCCTTCGTGTTTTGATCCTATCAAATGATCCGCAACTTCCTAGAAAAAAAATGCATGCGCCTGTACACAATCCCAGAATACTGCACCCGCTGAGCGCATTGTTTTTCCACAACAACCTGAAAACAAAAAGATTTGCAGATGCTGCATGACATCAAGTCTTTTTGACGCGCGCAAATTGAATGCCTGCCTTGCCATTTAAGCTTGGGAAAAGACTAACGAATCTGGTTTACGAGCACCGTTTTTCCTGCCTAGTTTTGCGCGGCGCTCAATAACACTGTGCATTTGCGCCAGTCGAAGGGGAGAAAATGGCGAAGAAGCTGATCTTGTGTGATTGTCTCGGCAGTCAAAAAATCGACGCCAATACCCTGGCATCCGTGACAGGATTGCAGTGCGACAAAACTCTTTCAGATGCTTGTGGCAGCCAGATTGAGACGACGGCCAAAGCAATCGAAGATGGCGATGTGATGGTCGCCTGCCAACAACAGGCTCGCCTCTTTTCCGAACTGGCCGAGGAAGTCGGCGCGTCAGCCCCCGCGTTTGTTGACATTCGCGACCGCGCCGGTTGGACGGCAAAAGGCCAGGAACCAACGCCAAAAATGGCGGCCTTGCTAGCCGAAGCCACGCTGAGCCGACCGGCGGAAAAGACACTCGATATCCAGTCACAGGGCGCGTGTCTGGTGATCGGTGGAACTGAAGCCGCGCTGAAGGCAGCGGATGATCTCAGCTCAGCACTGGCTGTGACCCTTCTGTTGCCGGAAGCGACGGACACAGATGTTTTGGGGGACTTTGAAACGGTCGCCGGGCACCTTCACCGCGCAGAAGGTACATTGGGACAGTTTTCCTTGCGCATCGACGCCTTTCAGAACGTCATTGCAGGCGGTCGCGGCACACCGACCTGGACCGAACCAAAAGACGGCGCTTTGTCGGAATGCGACATCATCCTTGATCTGTCTGGCGGGCAACCCCTGTTTCCCGCACCGGAGAAACGGGATGGATATCTGCGAGCGGCCCCGGGCAGCGTGCCCGCCGTGGCCGATGCGGTCTTGCAGGCGTCGCAGATGGTCGGCACGTTTGAAAAGCCCCTCTACGTCCGGCTTGAAGAACCCCTTTGTGCGCATTCCCGTGCGGAAAAACCAGCCTGTACAAAGTGCCTCGACATTTGCCCGACGGGTGCAATCACATCAGCAGGCGAACATGTCGCGATTGATCCGCTGATATGTGCAGGATGCGGCGCATGCTCGGCCCTCTGTCCATCTGGTGCAATCACCTATGATGCGCCCCCCGTCGGAACACTATTCAACCGATTGCATACCCTTGCCAGCACCTACCGCAACGCAGGCGGTTCCGCGCCTCGGTTGCTGCTGCATGACGATTACTTTGGCGCTGAGATGATTTCGCTTGCTGCACGGTATGGCCGCGGATTGCCAGCCGATGTGATCCCCCTTTCCGTGTCTGCGTTAGCCGGGTTCGGTCATGCTGAAATGCTCGCGGCGCTGGCCACAGGTTTTGCGCAGGTCGACATTCTCTTGGCCCCAAAGACCGAACGTGGTGTGATTGAAGACGAAGTTGCTCTGGCGATTGCAGTTTGCGGCACATCTGCAATTCGTCTGCTCGATATATCGGACCCGGATGCCCTGTCGGATGCCCTTTATGACACATCGGTTGCCGATCCGGTGGCAGAACCTGTGCTACCGATCGGGACCAGACGTCAGGTGACCCGTCTCGCGGCCAAAGCTCTTCAACCCGACGCCGAAATCCTGCCTTTACCCGCGGCGGCACCCTACGGTGCAATTGTTGTCGACCAGGACGCTTGCACCTTGTGCCTTTCCTGCGTGTCGCTGTGCCCGTCCGGGGCGCTAGGTGATAATCCGGATAATCCCCAACTACGCTTTCAGGAAGATGCCTGTCTGCAATGTGGTCTTTGCAGCAATATTTGTCCTGAAAAGGCCATCAGCCTGACCCCGCAACTGGACCTGACCGACGCCGCTTTCACGCAGAAAGTTCTCCACGAAGAAGAGCCATTTGCCTGCGTTGAGTGCGGATCACTGTTCGGCGTCAAATCAACGGTCGAACGGATTACCGAAAAGCTGGCTGGCAATCACGCGATGTTCTCCAGCCCGGAGACAATCCGCATGATCCAGATGTGTGACAACTGCCGTGTTCAGGCGCAGTACCATTCTGACAACAACCCGTTCGCCAGCAAGGATCGACCGCGCGTGCGCACCACAGATGACTACCTGAGCAAGCGCAAGGATCACTGAAATTGCAAAGGGGCGCCAAGATCCGCGGGTTCAATGCCCGCTACATAGGCGAGGATCGCATCCAGATCGCCAAGCGTCATCGTCACCGGCACGATGGGAGGTGGACGCGCGGGATCAAAGGCTTCGCTCACGCCTTCGATCTGGGTGAAACTCGGGTGCGGCTTGAGTTCGTGAAAGGTCGCAAATCGCGTTTCCCAATCCTCGAAGGTCCGCATGAGCGCGAAGGACGGAGTGGATCCCATGCCCTTCATCCGGTTGCTGTCATTGATAACGTGGCATCGCCCGCATTTCTGCAGCGAAATGGTTTCGCCCAGTTGCGGATCGCCCAGAAAAACTGTCTCTTCCGCCACTTCGGCCTCAACCGACGGTGTTGTAAATCCAGATCCATCCGCCATGGCAAAGCTTTCGATCGTGCGCAGGCCGATGTCAGACAACAGCCAATCCTCAAACCGCTGGGCGCGCGCATCCCCGTCATGGGTCAGGTGCCAGATTTGGCCGAGACCTTCGAAAACCGGCGTGCCACTGGTCCCGAATTTCATCTGTGCGACATCACCCTCTGGCACCCGTGCTATTCTGATACTTGTCTTCAGCGAAAATCGGGGCACAAGGAACTGCATGAAACCCGCGTCTTCCAAGGCTCCTGGTACAGCCAGCTTCAGCTCGGCCTCTTCTGCGGTGACGGCGCGGGCACAAACCATGGCAACAAGGATCGACTGAATCAGTTTCTTCACCGCCCAATCCCCTCTTTAGAACGATGGTTCGCAGCCTAGGGGCACCGCCAACAAACCGTCAAGACTCTGACCAATTAGGAGAGACCCAAATGAATGATGACTTCAACATGTCGATGCGCAAGTTCCTCAAACAGGTTGGCGTGACGTCGCAACAGGCCATTGAAAAAGCGATGCGTGACGCAGGCAATACCAGCGGTAAATCCTTTGAGGCGAAAGTCGTTTTGACAATTGATGGTCTCGACGTCGAACATGTCGTGACGGGACAGATCACAGGTGCAACAGACGCATGACCGTAACCCGCGAAACGGTACTTGCCGCACTTAAAACGGTAAACGATCCGGTGTCGGGCAGTGATCTGGTCTCTGCCGGACTGGTCAAGGCCCTCACGGTTGGTGAGGATGGTGCGGTGCGGTTTGTCATGGAAGTGCCCCCCTCGCAGGTCAGCGCCTATGAAGCGGTCAAGACCGCTGCAGAAGAGGCACTTGCAAGCGCTGGCGTGTCGAAATCGCAAGTGCTGATGACCGCCCATAGCGCGCAAACACCGCCGCCAGATCTGAAACCTCAACGCAAGGCAGAGCCCGCTGGCCCGCAGAAAATACCTGGCGTGGACCGGATCATTGCAATTGCCTCCGGCAAAGGGGGCGTGGGCAAATCCACACTCTCGGCCAACATCGCCTGTGCGCTGGCCGCCGAAGGGCGACGGGTCGGGCTGCTGGACGCGGATGTCTATGGCCCGTCACAGCCACGAATGCTGGGAGTCTCCGGTCGGCCCGCTTCCCCCGATGGAAAGACCATTCTGCCGATGCGGAACTTTGGCGTTACGATGATGTCCATCGGCTTGATGACAAATGAGGATCAGGCTGTTGTCTGGCGTGGGCCGATGCTGATGGGCGCGCTGCAGCAAATGATGAACCAGGTGCAGTGGGGCGCACTTGATGTGCTGATTGTCGATTTGCCGCCCGGTACGGGCGATGTTCAGATGACACTCGCGCAAAAAGCCCATGTGGATGGTGCGATTGTCGTTTCCACGCCGCAGGACGTGGCGCTGTTGGACGCGCGCAAGGGCATCGACATGTTCAACCAGTTGGGCACCCCGATCCTTGGGATGATCGAGAACATGTCCACGCACATCTGTTCGAACTGCGGACACGAAGAACATGTCTTTGGGCACGGAGGCGTAAAGGCAGAAGCGGAAAAACTCGGCGTGCCTTTGCTCGCAGAAATCCCGTTGCATCTCGATATCCGAAAAGCAGCCGACGGTGGCGCGCCCATCGTGGTTTCCAAGCCCGACAGTGCGCAGGCCGCCGTCTTCCGAACCGTTGCGCGGAATCTGATCGCAGACGGGAAGGCATGAGCACCCTGTCGTTACCTCCGCTGTTCACCGAGATAGCCAGCGCCGGAGAAGATCCGTTTGTACTGGCCTGCAAGCAAGCCCAATCCGGTTGTGACGCGGGGCTTGTCGTCTATGATTTGCGGCCCGATGTCCTGCGTGCGGCGATGGTCTTTGCGCCAGAGGTTCCGTTGCAGGAGGCTGCGGTCATGTTGCCCGTATGCGGCGTTGGCTTTCAGAACGCTCTGGGCGCTCTGGCCCCGCCCGAAGTCAGCGTGCACTTGGTATGGGATGGCAACATCCGCCTGAATGGCGCAGTTGCGGGAACGCTGAAGATGGCAGCGATGCCCCCCGCACTGCTGGAGGAGCCGGATTGGCTGGTGATCGGGCTTGAGCTTGCGCTATGGCCTGCTTCGGATGAAACCGGGCTGACACCGGATGTCACTGCGCTTTTCTCCGAAGGCTGCTCCGACGTTGAGGCCCCTGCTCTGCTGGAGGCCTGGGTGCGGCACAGTCTTGTGTGGATAAACCGGTGGCTGGACGAAGGCCCCCGCCCGTTGCACCGGGAGTGGTCCGGGCTTGTCCACGGGTTGAATGAAGCGGCCTGCCAAGGCGATCACGCAGGAACATTCGTGGGCGTGGATGAAAACTTTGGAATGATCTTGCAGACAGACACCAACACGACGATCATCCCCCTGACGGACCTTCTGACGGAGACCCCATGAAACTTGCCCGTGCAATTCACTTCGACGAAAGCGACACTCGCGTTTTCCACAGTCCGGCCCGCACGGGTGAATGGTGCATCTCCGGCGGGTTCGAGTTCTCGAACTGGACAGAAGGAGACCTCGTTGGCAAAGCCAAACAAGCATTCAGCAATGGCTGGATGGGGCTCGAAACGTTCGGGCGTTCGAGCCTGGTTGCGGTCGCTCAGATCGAACCCTTCGAACGGGAGGCTTTAGCCAAATCTCTGGCGCAGCATTTTGTGTCGATTTATGGTGCCCCGTCTGTTGACGCTGCGATGGGCACTGCGCTGGAAGAAATCGACCAGATGATCGCGCTTTGTGAAGAACAACCCGCCAATACGCTGCTCACGGTTGCGCGCGAATTGACCGATGCCGGCATCAAGGAAAGCTATGGGATGATCGAGCCGCAAAGTGCCGGGATCGAACAGTTCGCCGTTCATGGATCATTGGACGACGATCCCCATCAGCACTGATCATTCTGGGTCAGCGTTAAAGGTAAAGAGCGTTTCGCCTTCGATCTGATACGAATTGATAAGCTCAGCAGAACGGTCACTTACAAGCCATTCTTCAAGTTGTACCGCCAGATCATTTCGCACATGTGGGTGCTTTTCGGGGCTTACCGGCAAAAATGCATATTGATTGAAAAGAACCGGATCACCCGCGAACAAGAGCCCAAGCCCGGCCTTGTTGCCAAAGTTGAGCCAGCTGGCGCGATCCGCTAGGATATACGCCTCCAAACCCGCAGCGGTGTTGAGGCTCGCGCCCATGCCTGCGCCTACCTTTCGGTACCACGCCTCAAAGCTCTCTGGCTCTAACCTGGCTTCTTGCCAGAGGCCCACCTCTTTCTTATGCGTGCCGCTGTCATCACCCCGACTGACAAAAGCAGGTTTTGTTGTCTCTATTCGTTGCAAGGCATCAACTGCGGACTCTGCGGACGCGATCCCGGCAGGGTCATCATCAGGACCGATGAAAACGAAATCATTGTACATGATCTCTCGGCGATGGGTTCCAGAGCCTTCCGCCACAAACTGTTCTTCTGCAGCACGAGAATGGACAAGAATTGCATCCACATCCCCCGCTTCCCCCAGCCGCAGCGCCTGACCTGTGCCAACAACAAGGAGCTGAACTTCCAACCCCAGATCTTCCTGGATCGCTGGCAGTAGAACGCTTGATAGCCCGGAGTTTTCGAAAGAGGTCGTCACCGCCAGTTTGATCGAGTCTGCAGTTGCAACCGACGCCATCAAGAACGTCGCCATAATGCCAAGGACGCGCGCGATCATGCGATGATATCTCCTCTGAAAAATGCCTGTAATTCCGGGGTTTCTGGGGCGTCGAAAAACCTCGCCGACGGCCCGGACTCCCATATCTCGCCATGCAACAAAAAAATCGCATCGGTCGCAAGCCGTTTCGCCTGCCCAATGTTGTGCGTGGTCATCACAATACGCGTCCCCGCCGCATGCGCTTCGAGCAACAGCGTTTCAATGTCGCGTGTAGAAGCCCCATCAAGATTGGCACAAGGTTCGTCCAGAAACAAAACCTCTGGTCGGCGGATCAAGGCCCGCCCCAGGGCGAGACGCTGCTTTTCACCGCCTGATAACCGTGTGGCCTGCACCGACAAATGGTCTTCAAGACCGATCTTGCGCGCCCATTCGGAAACACGCGCTTCTTGTTCGGCCTTGGGGGTGCCATGTAACTGCAGCGGATACCGAAGGTTGTCGATCACTGATCGGCGCAACATGATCGGCGACTGGAAGACATAGCTTTGATGATGCTGAGCTTCGTGGTCCGGCACCGCCCACTGCACTTGGCCGGCACTGACCCGTTCGACCCCGTGCATCACCTTCAGCAGCGTAGTCTTGCCGCTCCCGTTCGGGCCAAGGATCATCGTTATGCCAGTATTCCCCAGTTTGGTCGACACCGGACCGATGAGGCGCTTGCCGCGCCGTTTGACCATGACGTCCTTGAGGTTCAATGGGAGGATATTTGTCACCAGCGACCCTCTCTTTCGGTGCGAGACAGCGAGTGGATCGCAATATTCACCGAAATCGCCAGGGCGATCAGCACGAAGCCCAGTGCAAGAGCCAGCGCAAAATCGCCCTTGCCCGTTTCAAGCGCGATGGCCGTGGTCAACACACGTGTCGCGTTGTCGATATTGCCACCGACAATCATGATCGCGCCAACCTCGCCAATACCTCGCCCAAATCCAGCCAGAGACGCCGTTAACAGATTTCGCCGCCCATCCCAGATGAGGGTCTTGATCCTTTGCCACTGAGACGTATTCAGCGAAATCAGCAGATCATGATATTCGGCCCAAAGTTCGCGCATCGCCTGATGGGTGATGGAGGCGATTAAGGGTGTGATGATAATCACTTGCGCTATGACCATGGCTGTTGGCGTAAAGAGCAGGCCCAGCACGCCAAACGGACCCGACCGGGACAACAGGATGTAGACGATCAGCCCGACCACGACCGGTGGCAAGCCCATAAGCGCATTTAGGACCGAGATTGTGAGGCGCCGATACCGGAACCGGCGGATTGCGAGGAAAGTGCCAAAGGGCAAGGCGATCGCCGAGGCGATCACCAGTGACGTCAAGGTGACTTGCAAAGATCGCAGACTGATTTCAAGAAGCTCGGGATCAAGGGAAATGACAAGCCAGAACGCTGCTGTAAGGCCTTCGACAATATCGCTCATTTTATTCTGTCAGCCCAACTGCGCTTCATCCCACAGAGGTTATTTCATGGCAATGTCGACTGCAATCACTCCCGTGCCAATTACCAAGGTAGAACATCTATGCGAATTCGAGAGCTCTTGATACATCGGTCTATTTCATATATTCATGAAATATGGATGTAGAACTCTCAGACCGCCTTGCTGCGCTAAGCCACCCGCACAGGATGCGTGTCTTCAGGCTTCTGATGCGGCGATGCCCCGACGCGCTTCCCGCTGGAGAGATTGCACGGGTTCTGAACCTGAAGCCCAGCACCACATCTGTCTATCTTTCAGCTTTGATGCAGGCGGGGCTAATTTCGCAAGAAAGGCAGGGCACCTCTCTGCGTTATGAAGTAAATCTTGAGGCCGCCCGCGGCGTCATTTCTGATCTGTTTCTGGAGTGCTGCAATGGCCGGCCAGATCTGTGCCCGCCCGTACCTGTCCCTTGCACCGATATGGCACCGGCACCGGCAGATCGCAAAATGAACGTTCTCTTTGTTTGCACCGGCAACTCAGCACGTTCCATTCTCGCTGAAGCGATCCTGCGCCATGAAGCAGGGAAACGTTTCAACGCCTATTCTGCGGGTGCACACCCTCGTGAAGCGGTGCACCCGTTCGCTTTGGAATTGGCAAAGGAGTGCGGGATCGACACGTCGCTTCTGAGGTCGAAGCCATTATCCGACTATCAGGGCCCTCAGGCACCTCCATTTGATTTCGTTTTCACGGTCTGCGATTTCGCCGCAAATGAGGAGCGTTCCCCTTGGCCTGGCCAACCCATCTCAGCCCATTGGGGCCTGCCTGATCCCGCACAAGCAAATGGCACGCCCGCCGAAAAAAGGTTGGCCTTCCAGCAGGTATTTGGCGCTTTGAGCAACAGGATAAGGGCATTTGCTGCTTTGCCTTTCTCAACCACCAATCGTGTCGACCTTCAACGGCACGTTGATGAAATCGGAAGAACACCGGAGATCGTATGACAGTTTTCGCACTCAATGGCCTTGGCCGCATCGGCAAGCTTGCCCTTAAACCCCTGCTCGAAAGCGGGGCCGAGATCGCGTGGTTGAATGACGCTGTGGGTGACCCGGCAATGCACGCACATCTTTTGGAGTTCGACACCGTGCATGGGCGCTGGGATGCGGAATGGGGGGCGGACGAAAACGCCGTATCGATCAACGGAACTCGCATTCCGGCTCATGCGCGGCGAGAGTTGGAAAGCCTTCCGCTTGCCGGTGTGGATGTGGTCATCGACTGCACCGGCGCATTCAAGTCAGAGGCGGCACTCGCACCCTATTTTGCTGCTGGCGTGAAAAAGGTCGTTGTATCGGCTCCGGTCAAGGACGGGCCAACAGCAAACATCGTCTATGGAGTCAATCACGAGATCTATGATCCGGGTGCCCATCACGTCGTGACGGCCGCGAGTTGCACGACCAATTGCCTGGCGCCAGTGGTGAAGGTGATACATGAGAATATTGGAATAAAACACGGAAGTATAACAACTATTCATGACGTCACGAACACGCAGACCATCGTCGATCGCCCTGCCAAGGACCTTCGGCGCGCTCGGTCTGCGCTCAATTCGCTGATTCCCACGACCACGGGCAGTGCCACGGCCATCACGCTGATTTATCCGGAACTGACTGGTCGGTTGAACGGACATGCGGTACGCGTGCCTTTGCTCAACGCGTCCCTGACCGACTGTGTCTTCGAACTGGAACGAGACACCACCGTTGAAGAGGTCAACGGCCTGTTCAAGGCAGCCTCTGAAGGTCCTCTCGAAGGCATTCTGGGGTATGAGACGCGCCCGCTCGTTAGCACGGATTATACGAATGATCCCCGGTCTTCGATCATCGATGCGCCCTCCACCATGGTTGTTAATGGCACGCAGCTAAAGGTCTATGCGTGGTATGACAACGAATGGGGTTACGCCAACAGGCTGGTCGACGTGGCCCGCATGGTCGGTGCGTCCCTCTGATGGCGAAAAGTGCCCAACGTGATCTGGCCGCCTATGTCGCGGTAACCCTCGCTTATTGGAGCTTTATGCTGACCGATGGCGCGTTGCGCATGCTCATATTGCTGCATTTCCATGGTCTCGGGTTTTCGCCGGTTCAATTGGCTTATCTTTTTGTGCTCTACGAGGTCGCCGGGATTGTTACAAACCTTAGCGCAGGCTGGATCGCTGCCCGCTTTGGCCTGTCGTCCACCCTTTATGTGGGGCTGGGACTACAGGTATTTGCACTGATCGCGCTGACACAGCTGGATCCGGCCTGGGCTCTCGGCACATCGGTAATCTTTGTGATGCTAGTGCAAGGTCTGTCAGGTGTCGCCAAAGACCTGTCAAAAATGAGTGCAAAATCTGCAGTCAAGCTGCTTGCCCCAACGGGACAAGGCGGGCTTTTTCGTTGGGTTGCGGTCCTCACAGGCTCCAAAAACGCTGTTAAAGGGCTGGGCTTTTTCCTTGGCGCAGTTTGTCTTGGTCTGTTCGGGTTTACGCAGACACTCATCGGAATGGCCGCCTTTTTGGCGCTTATCCTTCTGATCCTGATCTTCAAAATGCCGGTTGGCCTGCCAGCAGGCCGCAAGACTGCAAAGTTCCAGGAGGTTTTCTCGAAAAATCCGAACATAAACTGGCTTTGTTTTGCGCGGATGTTTCTGTTTGGTGCCCGAGATGTCTGGTTTGTGGTTGGCATACCGATTTACTTTTACGTCGTGCTCTCTGATGGATCAGAGGCAGGCAACCGCGCTGCATTCTTTGCCATTGGCAGCTTCATGGCGCTTTGGATTATCCTCTATGGCGCGGTACAAGCATTTGCACCTCGACTATTGAACGCTCAAAATAAGCAACTCACACACCTTATCCGGGATGCCCGCGTTTGGGGCGCCGCATTAATCGTGATCCCACTCGCCCTCGCAGTTCTCGTTGCAACTCAGCCTGAACCAGCCCTTTGGCTCACTGGAATTATCGTCTCCGGTCTCGTGCTGTTTGGTGCGATATTTGCGGTAAATTCCTCGCTCCATTCCTATCTGATCCTCGCTTTCAGCACAGACCAGCGCGTCACGATGGATGTCGGTTTCTACTATATGGCAAATGCGGCGGGACGCTTGCTTGGCACTCTTTTGTCTGGCCTGAGCTATCAGCTTGGCGGCCTGCCACTATGCCTTTTTTCCGCTGCGGCCTTGCTGGTATTGAATGTCATTGGGACGTCCCGGCTGTCTGCACCCGAGCCGACCGCATCTTGCACATAAGCGCTTTGTGCTGAATACCTGAGGAATGAGACTACGGCGAAAGATCAAGCACTTGCTCGCGGCCTTCGCGGTCTCCGCGTCGATGGGAGTCGTCGCAGATGCCGAGGAGATTACGGTATTTGCTGCCGCAAGCCTGAAAGAAGCACTCGACCAGATCACCGCCAGTTTCGAAACCGAAACCGGTCATAAGGTCACAACCTCGTTCGCTGGATCATCTGCACTTGCCAGACAAATCGAGTATGGCGCGCCTGCGGATATCTTCATCTCTGCCAGCACAGAATGGATGGACAGACTGGCGGAAACCGGCCACATCATAACAGAAACCCGCGTCGATCTTCTTCAGAACCGTCTCGTCTTGATTGCAGCGGACGCAGGTATCGAAGCTGCCACCATCACCCCCGAGACAGACCTGAACGCCATGTTGAACGGCGGCAAGCTGGCCATGGCCCTGACAGAGGCTGTTCCTGCCGGGATTTATGGCAAGGCAGCGCTCCAGCATCTGGGTCTTTGGAAGAACGTCGAAGGAAGTGTCGCGCAAACGGACAATGTGCGCGCGGCTTTGGCCCTCGTGGCACTGCGAGCCGCACCGCTTGGCATTGTCTACGCAACCGACGCAATAGCGGAGCCGCGCGTGCATGTGAACGGGGTTTTTCCATCCGAGACGCATCCGCCAATTGTCTATCCTGCCGCCGTCACAACCAAATCCAAATCACCTGCTGCAACAGCTTTGCTTGACTATCTTCGCTCTGACACTGCACATGACATCTTTGATAAGCATGGGTTTATCGTCGCAAGGGAGTGAGCAACGGAATGGATTGGCTGAGCCCTCAAGAATGGGATGCGGTGGCCCTCTCGTTGCGCGTTGCACTCTGGGCGACACTTGCCAGCCTGCCCTTTGCGCTCATTGCTGCACACCTGTTGGCGCGATGCAGTTTTCCCGGAAAACAACTGTTCAATGGGTTGGTCCACCTGCCGCTCGTGTTGCCGCCGGTGGTGACAGGGTATCTATTGCTTGTCACCTTCAACCTCGAAGCCCCATTGGGTCAGGCGTTGTCCCGGGTCGGCATCGTCTTTGCGTTCAACTGGACCGGCGCGGCACTCGCCGCTGCCATCATGGCTTTCCCGCTGATGGTGCGGGCGATCCGCCTTTCCATCGAGGCCGTCGATCCAAAACTGGAGCAAGCGGCAGCGACGTTGGGGGCCTCGCCGTTTTGGGTTTATGTCACTGTGACGATCCCACTGATCCTGCCCGGTATCCTGGCAGGCAGCATCCTCGCCTTCGCAAAGGCAATGGGTGAATTTGGCGCTACAATCACCTTTGTCTCCAACATTCCTGGCCAAACCCAAACCCTGCCGTCCGCGATTTACGCGTTTCTTCAGGTTCCGGGGTCGGAGAAATCAGCGTTGCGGCTGGTCGTAATTGCCGTGTTCATCGCCATGGGGGCACTCTTGTTGTCTGAAGTTGTTTCACGCCGCGTGGCACGGCGCATCGGTCAGACATGAGCCTCTCTGTCTCCCTCACGCACCGACTTGGTGACTTTGCTTTGGATGTTTCCTTCGAGGCGCCCGATGGTGTCACGATGCTTTATGGCCGTTCGGGCTCTGGCAAAACGACAATCGTGAACGCGCTGGCCGGGTTGATCCAGCCTGACGCAGGCAGGATCAGCATCGGAAATGTATCGCTCTATGACAGTAAGGCGGGTGTCAGCCTGCCGGCTCACAAACGACAAGTTGGTTACATCTTTCAGGAAGGCCGGCTCTTCCCCCATCTCACTGTTCAACAGAACCTGACATATGGCAAATGGTTCGCCAGTCGGCGTGAAGCCCGTGCGGACCGATCAAAAATCGTCGAAATGCTCGGCATTGGCCCGCTGCTGAACCGGCGGCCAGACGGGTTGTCGGGAGGCGAAAAACAACGGGTTGCCATTGGCAGGGCGCTCCTGGCACGTCCTCGGCTCTTGTTGGCGGACGAGCCGCTGGCGGCTTTGGATGACGCGCGCAAAGATGAAATTCTGCCCTATTTCGAACGCCTTCGCGATGAACTGGATGTTCCTATCGTTTACGTCAGCCATGCCAGTGCCGAAGTCACCCGTCTCGCGGATACGCTGGTAGTACTGGAAAACGGCCGGTTAGTAAGGGCGGGACCAGCCACGGAAGTGCTAAGCGATCCCGGTGTCACGCCGCTGGGCGCGGGCGCTGCTGGCGTAATCCTGGAGGCGCAGGTCGTTGCCCACCACGATGATGGCGTGACCGAAGTCGTGGCGGGCGGCATTCCGTTGCTACTGCCACAGATGCAGGCGAGCGTCGGGGCGCATCTACGTCTCCGCATCGAGGCACAGGACGTCATGATCGCCCTTGCCCGGCCGCAGGAAATCTCGGCCCTCAACGTCCTTCCTGCAACCGTTGCTGCCTTGCGCATGGGAGACGGTCCCGGTGCGCTTGTGCAATTGCGGTCAGGTAAGAACCTGTTACTGTCGCGGGTCACTCGTCGCTCTGTCGAAGCATTGGGATTGCGTGAAGGGAAACCCGTTTTTGCAGTTTTGAAAGCAGTATCGATCCCTCGTGGTGCGATCGGCGACATCCCCAAAGGCTAGGCCAAGAGGGAAAAGAGGCGTCGCAGCAGACCAGACCATGGCAACGCATGGTTCGACACCACGTAGTAAGCTGCATCACGAACGCGGTCTAGCTGGCCGGCAGCATCTCAAGCAGTTTGCGGCGTTGAATCTTGCCGGATGGTCCTTTTGGAAGCTCGGGCAGGAAATGGACCAGATCGGGCGACTTGAATGCGCCCAAACGGTCTTCGCAAATCCGGCGCAGGTCATCTGCTGAAAGTTCAGAGCCATCACGGACCCGGACAGCCGCTTCAACCCGTTCTCCGTAACTGCTGCACGGGCGACCAAAGGCGGCGGCCTCGATCACGTCGCCATGCGCGTAAAGGGCCTCATCAATTTCACGCGGCGCGATGTTTTCGCCCCCTTTGATGATCAGCTCTTTCAATCGACCTGTGACAAAGAGATACCCCTCGTCATCCATGCGCCCTAAATCGCCGGTGCGCAGCCATTCGCCTGCAAAACTTTCCTGTGTCGCCGTCGGGTTCTTCAGGTAGCCGCGCATTACGTTCGGGCCGCGCACGACGATTTCGCCCTCCACGCCCGTAGGGCATTCACGAAAATCTGCATCAAAGATCGCAACTTGATTGCCATAAGCAACGCCTGGTGACCCGATCTTGCGATGCCCTGGCGGCAAGGGGTTGGAGAGGATCTGTGCGGCTGTTTCCGTCAACCCCATCGTTTCGATGATGGGCACTTCGAAGCGCGTTTCAAAGGCTTTTTGAACATCAGGCGCCAGAGCCGATGACGCCGAACGCCCAAACCGCAAGCGTTTTCGTGTCTCGGCATCAGGTTCCGCATCCCCATGCAGCAGATGGCTGATGATCGTGGGCACAACCGAGAACCATGTGGCCTTGGATTTCCCTGCATCCTTCCAAAACCGGCGCGCCGAGAACCGCGAACATATCGCAAGAGAGGCGCCGGTGACCAGCCCGCCCATCACGCTGACACATAAACCGTTAATATGATAAATGGGCAGGACGCAAAGACCGCAATCATGCTCTTGCAAGTCATGCGCTATTGCCGCTGTCCATCCGCCGGCAAGCAAGCTGGAATGGCTATGGACAACACCTTTTGGGCGGCCCGTCGTACCGGAGGTATACATCAGCAATGCATCGTCCTCAGGGGACAGCTCATGCAAGCGGATTTCAGTCGCTGGTTGGTCCTGTGCCAAATGTTCGATGTGGTTGGGCCGCACCTGCTTAAAAATCTCCGCGGCCTCGTCGTGAACGAATGCCACGCGCGCTTCCGAATGCTGCAATGCATAGGAGATGGCCTCGCGGCCAGCAGCGAGATTGATCATCGTCGCCCGGTAACCGCCATAAAGAGCCCCGTAGAGCGCTACCAACCCGTCTCGACCATTCGGGTGCAAAACCGCGACGCTCTCCCCTTTTGAAAGTCCGTAGTGCGTCAGCATCCATGCCACGCGCTGCGCTTCTGCATGCAGGTCTCGCCAGGTCAACTTGCTGTCATCATCCGGAAAATAGAAAGCCACATCTTCAACGCCGCCAAGATCGTCAAGCCAGCTCCGCACGGTCCCCTGTGGCGGGGTATCGGGGTCAATCTTCATGCGCCTGCCTTGCTCCAATAGCCGGCAAAAATCTCCTCCACGGTTGGTTCTCTCGGCGGAATCTCCCGTATGACCTTCGCCGTCTGCAAAAAATGCTTCCAATGCAGATTGTCATCAATGGAATTCCCACCCCAGGACCCACAGCCCATGGAAAGTGAAAACGGCATTCCGTTGTTGAAGGCGCCACCGGTCGCAAAGCAATGGGCTTGATTGACGATCACCCGGCAGGTTGGCAGGTGATGACCCAGGTGCAAGGCACGACTGTCCTCGGCGGAGTGCAACCCGACAGAATGCCCGGCACCCTGGTGATCCATTACCCGGGCCGCGATCGTGCATGCTCCCTCAAAATCAGCTGCCCGGTAAAGTGCCGCGACGCGTGACAGCTTTTCCCCCGAAAGAGGATGTTGCGGTCCTATACCTTTGGTTTCGACAACAAGGAAACGGGTGTCATCTGGCACATCATCTGCCATCCCGAGAGCCGTCAGCATCTGATCGGCGTCCTGCGCGATCACATGGCGATTGAGGTGACCATCGGGCCAGAGTCTTTCGACGATCCGCGCTTCATCCGCCACAACTGCGCCGCCCACCTTGGCGAGTTCTGCAACAAAGGCATCATACACCGCATCAACAACAACCAGCGCATTCTCCGAGCTACAGGACGTTGCATTGTCAAACGTCTTGGAGGCCGCAATTTTCGATGCTGCTTCGGCCAGATCCGCTGTCTCATCAACGATGACCGTGACGTTCCCTGCCCCCACAGCGAGCGCCGGTGTGCCGCTGGTATAGGCCCGTTTGACGTTGTTCTGAGAGCCCGTGACTACGATGATATCACTGATTTCCAACAGGCGTTGTGTTTTCTCTTTTGATCCCGGGGCTGGAACCATCTGCACCAGATCGGGGTCCTCGCCTATTTTGGCAAACTCCCGATGGATATAGTCCAACAACACCTCGCAGGCTGCCACGCCTTTCGGCGAAGGCGACAACACTATAGCATTCCCGCATTTGAGGGCGTTGATGATGTTGTTGGCGGGTGTCGCTGCCGGGTTGGTCGAAGGCACCACTGCCCCGACAACGCCCATAGGGCGGGCAATCTCTGTAATCCCTGTCACGGGATCGTCCGAAATCACGCCGTAGGTCGGCACGTCAGCGATATCGCGCAACAGGCCGAGGGTCTTTCTGTGGTTCTTGGTAATCTTGTCCGCCACATTGCCGAGACCCGTGGTTCTTACGGAAAGCTCGGCAAGATGGCGGTTGCGGGCGGGTTCCATGATCGCCCAGCCAGCCGCCTGAGCCGCCAGATCGTAACGTTCTTGCGAGCCATTGGCTTCGTAGCGCTGCTGGGCCGCACGTGCTTTCGCAACAATTGCCTCAACCTCACCAATCTGATCTTGAGCATTCATGGTCGTTTTCCTGTCCACTGAAACGCTCCGCCGGATCAGAACACCTGGCGGAGCCAGAGCCGTTAAAGTCCTGCCAACAGCTCGCTCAGGGTTTCCTGACGTTTTTGCCACATGGCCAGTACTTCCTCGCGGGTCATGATGTGCATTGGTGATCCACCGGCTTTCATCTTGCCCTGAACGCGGCCATTTTCGAACATTGTCGGCACCGTGGCGGCCAGCTTGTCGATGATCGGCTGCGGGGTGCCCTTTGGCACCATGATTCCGCGAAAGTTCACCGAAGCATTGTCCACGTCCAAACCGGCCTCTTTCATCGTAGGCACGTCCGGCAGGAATTCATTCCGTTCCAGATCCGCAACGGCGAGGATTTTGACGTTGCCCGCTTCACGCGCCCGGAAAGCGTCGGAAAGGTTATTGATGCCGGCCAATACTTCACCCGCGATAACCGCCTTCATCGCTGCCGCACCGCCGCCTTTCGTCGGGATGTAGGCCATCTTGAAATCGCCTGCTTTTTCCATTTGCAACGCAGCTATGTGGTGGCCCACAAACAACCCGGCCCCTGATGTGGTTAGCTTACCCGGATTTGCGGTAGCGAAATCCACGACGTCCTGCAACGTGTTGAATTCACTGTCAGCACCAACGACAAGCACAGCAGGGTCAGCGCCCCAGTTAGCAATTGGCTCGAAGCTATCTACACCGTAACTTACACCGCCCTTGATCGACTGCGCGATGAAATGGGGAACGTTGTAAGCCCCCAGTGTATACCCGTCTGCATCTGCCTGATCGGCCAGCCAGTTCCACCCGACACGTCCTCCGGCGCCAGGCTTGTTCAGGATCGCAATCGGCATGCCTAACGCGTCTTCGTTGCCGGACGTCATTGTCACGATACGTGCCTGGAAATCAGTCGCGCCCCCAGCACCATAACTGACCATGAGCATCAACGGACGCTCCGGATAGCTCTCTTCAGCCAGTACGGCGCCACCTGTGAGCGTCATTACCGCAAGTGCGGCTCCTGCAAGTAGCTTCTTCATTGTATTATTCCTCCCTTGGATTTTTGATCCGCATTGATCTTTCAAAAAAAGATTTCTCGCGGGGTGTAGACTTTCAGTAATACCGCAAACAGCGCGTACATCACCGCCGTGAATGCTGCCGTTCCGATGATGCGTTTGATCCAGGACCGCAGTGCATTGTGGGGTGCCGGATCATAAAGACTGAACAGGATGAAAAAGGTGATTGCGGTCGCAGTGTAGAACCCAAGCCCCTTCGCAGCCCAAAAGACGTAGACCACGGCGATTGCAAGACCGGGCAGCATCCGGAGAAACGCTTGGCCCGAGATACCGACCCCGACCTTGGTCCATCCCAAGCAGGCCTTGAAAAAGGTCCAAAGCGCGAGGACGAGAAAGACCGTCGAAATGAGCCGCGGAAAAAGGAACGCTTCCGACGGCTGTTGCGTGTAGCTGAGATAGGTGACCCACCCCCCGACCAATGCCACTAGTGCGGAAGCCACAATATGCTGAAGGCGGGGCAATGAAATGTCGCTCACACCATCAACTCCTCTTTCGACACAAAGCGACGGCTGCGCAATTCCATCCACCCGGAGTAGGCAACGGATACGACAACGACAACGATCAGGAAGATGTTGAGGCCGCCCGTCAGGAAATAGGGCACCATGCCATCGGTTGCATTTGCGATCATTGACCCTTGAATGAAGTTGGACTCGGCAATCGGCCCGAGGATCAACCCCAGCACCAGTGGTGCTGCCGAGAAACCAAAGCGCTCCAGAAAGTACATCATTATCCCCAGCGCGGCCATCACATAGACGTCTCCCATGCTGGATTGCACGGAATAGCTTCCAAACACAGCGAGCCCCAGAACGACCGCGGCCATCAAGGATTGCGGCACTTGAGCCACGCGTGCGGCCAGACCGGCAACATAGAGACCGAAGAGACACATCAGTACCTGACCAATCAGCATCGAGTTGATGAAGGTCCATGCCACATCCGGATGATTGTCAAAAAGATCCGACCCGGGAAAGATACCATGGATCAGCAAGCCACCCAAAAGGACCGCGGCCGTTGGGGACCCCGGGATCGACAATGTCAGGAGCGGTACCAGAGAGGGACCGACCATCGCATTGTTGGCAGCCTCCGCCGCGATAACGCCTTCTGGGTGACCTTTGCCAAATTTCTCTGTGTCGGGAGAGAATTTTTTGGTCTGATCGTACGCCACCAAGCCAGCGATCTGCCCCCCCACACCGGGGATCAATCCGATAATCGACCCGGTGGCCATCCCGATCCCCATCGCGCGTGGAAACCGCAACAACTCACGAAAAGCATCCAGTATTGAATGTTTCTGAACTTCGAGGACTTCCGCGCCCTCATCCTGGCGCCCCTTGGCGAACATCGAAATCACCTGAGGGATGGCAAAAAGCCCGATCAGAGCCGCAATGATATTGATGCCACCTCCAAGCGCGTCGTGAAAGATGAACCGCTGTGCGCCCATGATGTCGTCGAACCCGATCGTGGCCAACCAAAGCCCGATACAGCCCGACAACAGGCCCTTGACCACCGACTTGCTGTCGAGTGTTCCAATCACTGTCACACCCAGGATGGCCAGCCAGAACAGATGTGAAGGACCAAAGGCCAGTGCCCATTTCGCCAATACCGGCGTCAGGAAAATCAGCAGCATCACCCCGAAGATCCCACCAATTGCCGACGACAGGAAACTCAGTTGCAGCGCTTTGGTCCCCTGCCCGTTTTGCGCCATCGTGTGACCGTCAAGCGTTGTTGCGATGTTGGCAGGCGCGCCCGGTATCTTGAGCAAAATCGCCGAAACTGCGCCGCCCGCCACCGTGGACGTATAGGCCGCACCAAGCAGGATTAGGCCCTGTGTTGCTTCAAGCTGAAAGGTAAATGGAATGAGCAGTGCAACAGCCATGGTCGGCGACAGACCGGGCGTTGCCCCAAGGATCAACCCCCCAATCGTGCCAATCAGAAGCAGACCGAAGTTGATCGGGGTGAACACGTCACCGAAATAAAAGATAAATTCCATTCAGGCCTCCCAGCCCCTTCAGGATTTCCTTGACCTATAAGGCTAGGGAATGAAAATAGTTTTGCAAATGTTTTCATTTTTGAGCGAGATTCACCCTTCATATGGTTGAGAAATTTAGAAAAAATGCCGATATTGTCGCTGTAGCAAATGCAGCGCGGGTGTCTATTTCAACGGTTTCCCGTAGCTTCAACCACCCGGAACTGGTCAAATCAGCGACTCGCAAGAAGATCGACCGAGCGGTGCGAAAACTGGGGTATATCCGCAATCGGGCGGCACAAACCATGCATGGAATCCGAAGCGGGACCATCGGCTTGGTCGTCCCGACGATTGACAATGCGATTTTTGCAGAAGTGATCCAGGCATTCTCCGACAGCGTGGAAGAACATGGATTCACCATCATGGTGGCGTCCCACGGATACGACCTCGAAAAAGAATACGCTGTGTTGCGCAAGTTTCTCGAGCACCGCGTAGATGGTGTGGCGCTGATCGGGGTGGATCATAGCGAAGAAACTTACGGGTTGATCGACAGCCAAAGTATCCCCGCGATCACGATTTGGAGCTATGACGCCCACTCAAGGCTTTCTTGTGTCGGTGTTGACAACCACGAAGCCGGTCGCATGGCAGCTCGGCATCTTCTCGACCTGGGGCATCAGGAAATCGCGGTGGTCTTTCCGCCTACGGAGGATAACGACCGTGCCCGCGCCCGCTGCGAAGGTGCATTGGCCGAGCTGGCGAAAAGCAGCCCTGACTTGCCTGCCACATGGACCACAGAGGCCCGCTATAGCATCGCGGATGGGAAAGAGGCTGTTAGTGAAATTTTGCAGGCTGAAAGGCGTCCGACGGCTTTGCTATGTGGCAATGACATACTGGCTGTTGGTGCAATTCACGCAGCCCGGCGTTTGGGCATCAGTGTACCCGACACCTTGTCCATTATTGGTATCGGAGACTTTAAAGGGTCAAAAGAGATGGAACCAGCCCTTACCACTATCCATTTGCCCGCCAGGTCAATCGGGCAGATTGCTGGTGAGAAACTGGCGCAATCGATTATTCAGGACAATCATGAGGTTCAGCGCACAAATTGCGAAATCAGCCTTGCAGATCGCCAAACCTGCATCGAACGTCCTCGCTGAAAAACTGCGGGTACTTGGCGGAATTCTACCCAGCTGCTTACGTTATACTATCGCTGGGTCGATCACTCAGTCAGCAGACCGGCAACACCTTTTCAACTCGCGCTTGCGATCACATTCTTGAGCGACACCAGAGCTGTTTTCGAAAGCTCGATACCTCGATCAATCTGTAGCGTCTCAAACATCCCTTGCGCCACCTGATAGGACGAGACCGCGTCCGCATGTGCACCGCGCGCGGCATGGACGTGACCTTCCACAAGATGCGACCAAGCAAGATCGCATTTGCACTGTCGTTCGGTCTGAATACCAATCGCTGAAGCGATATAAGACTGCGCTTGGGCGATATCTGGCGTCTGTGACGCAATTTGCACTTCGGTCGCGACACGAAGCGCGATGGAACGCGGCCAGGTCTCACCGCTTTCGGTTGCCGTAATCACCGCGGCCTCCCCCAGCCGCATCGCGGTTTCGGTCTCTCCCTGAGACAACAAGGCTTTCGCCAGGAACGCTTCGAACGCCCCTCGATGGAAAGAGGTGCCGAGTTTCGAACCCAATTCCAAACATTGTTCCAAATTGTTCCTTGCAGCAACGATTTCTCCTGCCACAAGGCATGCCTCGCCCTGCCAACCGAGGGTCAAATACCGTCGGAAGACATCGCCAGATTGCTCACAGACATAGAGTCCTTGTTCAAAGTCCGGTGTTGCATCCGAAAGCCTGCCAAACCAGCCATTGACCAATCCACGAAACATCAAGCAGGCGGCGACTGTTGGCAGATGTTCAACCTCTTGCGCGAGTTTGACCCCGTGGTTTGCCGCATCAATTGCCTTTTGGTACTCGCCATGCTGCGCCAGAGCGAAAGACAGCACGCCAGAAACGGCTGCTTCTTCAACATGGTCGCCTACGTCATGCATCTGACGTACGCTTTGGGTGGCATAGTTGATTGCCGATACCGGCTCGCCTAAAAGACAATGCACCCGCGCCAGCAAATTGACCGGCCCGGAGGTCATTTGATCATCATCCCCGAGCTTTTCCGCCAATTCCAGTGCGTGTCTTGCCAGATCAGCCGCCAGTCCAAACCGACCCAAAACGTAATATGTCCGACCCGTCCAGTATTGTATCTGACACAGTCTGTATTGATGGTCGATCTTCTCGGCCAAGGCACGGGCTGTGCCCAAATTGCCAAGGTTGCGTTCAAATTGCTCCCGTGAAGATGCGACATTCGCCAACTTTAAAATGGCCTTGATCTGAAGACGCGCGGACTTTTCGACAGATGTCACGGATTTGGACATCTCCAATGCCGTCTGATAATGCGCCGAAGCTTCAGTTGACGCATAGCGTTCGGCGGCCGCGTCCCCAGCCTTGAAACTGAAGGGTATGGCTTTCTCCACATCACCAGCCGCCTTGTAGTGGTAGGACAAAAGCTCAGGGCTGCGTTCCGACATCTGCGGAAACCGCGTTTCAAGTATTTCTGCAATTTCCAAATGCAACTGACGGCGTTTGCTGTGCAGCAGCCCTTGGTAAGCGGCGTCTTTAACCAGCGCGTGTTTGAATTCGTAGACAATTTCAGGCGCAAGACCCCGTCGGTAGAGGAGTTCCGAATCCACAAGTCGCGTCAGCGCGCGGTCGAGAGCCTCCTCACTTTTTTGCGTCACGGCCATCAGCAAGGCGTGCCCAAACGTACGCCCTAGAACTGAGGCCAGCTGCGCCGCCTCCTTTGCGGTCCCTAAGTGGTCCAACCGCGCCATCAGCGAGTCCTGAAGACTGTCCGGAATTGCCGTCGCACCAAGCGGGCCATTCAGGTGATACCGTCCATCCTTGAGTTCAAGGAAGTCCATCTCCAGAACCAGCTTGGTCAGCTCTTCGATAAACAGCGGAACCCCATCAGTCTTGGAGAGGATATGGTCCAGCACCTCTTCGGGCAACGGGCATCCGCCGGTGACACCTTCGATCAACTCAATGCTTTCGGGGCGGCTCAAATGCCGCAATCGCATGACTGTCAGGTTCGGCTGCTTGCTCCAAGGGGGATCGAAATCAGCGCGATAAGCCAAGACCGCCAGGATACGCGACGTACGTACATGCTCAACCAGCAATCCCAGAAACTCGACCGTAGAATGATCGGCCCATTGCAAGTCCTCCACCAGGATAAGCATGGGCGACTTTTGTGACAGCGCCTCGGTCACTGACACAAGTGCTTTGAGGGTTTTGTTCTTCTGATCTTCCAGTGTCAAAACAGGGGTATTGTAACGGCCCGACGCAGGCAAACTCATCATCGCCGCAAGGAGCGACCCGAATTCTGCAACGTCAAGATCAAGGTCTTCCAGGAAGGCATCAAGCTTGTCCAGCATCGCCTCGGGCGCATCATTCGCATCGGCTTGCAAAGTGCGTTCAAAAAAGTCGATCACCGGATGAAACGGCGTGTCTTGCCGGTAATTTGAGCACACGAAACTGATCGCAGAACAGTTTTGCTCAGTCACGATCGATCGGAAGTGCTGAAGGACACGGGATTTACCGACACCCGGCTCACCGGAGATCAGAACAACCTGCCCTTCGCGTTCTTTTGCCTGGTCCCAACGGTTCACCAGAAGGCTGATTTCTTCGTTGCGACCCGCCATCGGTGTCAGGCCTTTTTGAAGCTTTGCTTCAAAACTGCTGCGCGCTTCGGTCGTTTCGCAAACCCGGAAAACCTCGACCGGTTCCGAAATGCCTTTGAGGGTCTGCGCGCCAAGCGGCTCACATACAAACAACCCTTCGATCAGCCGGTGGGTACGTCGCCCGATCACCACCGTCCCGGGTTCAGCCAAAGACTGCAGCCGTGCCGCGATGTTGGGTGTATCGCCGACAATCGCCATTTTTTCCCGCTGCTCGCCAGCCCCGATATCTGCCGCAACCACAAGTCCCGTGTTGATCCCGATCCGCACGTTCAATCGAACATCCGGCGCAGAGAAGTCCTTGTTCAACTCCTCCACTGCCGCGATAATGCTCAAGCCCGCCCGGATCGCACGCTGCGGGTCATCTTCATGTGCTTGCGGGTATCCAAAATAGATCAGCAGGCCATCGCCCATAAAGTTTCCGATAAACCCGCCGAACTGCTCCACCACTTCTGCGCAGGCAATGCGGTAGGCGGTCAGCAAACCGGTCATTTCTTCCGGATCGAGTTGCTCGGAAATGATCGTTGACCCCACAAGGTCGCAAAACATGACGGTCAGTTGGCGCCTGTCTCCCTCAAAGGCGTAGGGGCGTGCCCCCTCGTTCCCAGGATTCCTGACAACTGCCGTTGTGCCACTGGATGCCGCCATGGCGCTCCCGCATCCGCCGCAGAATGCGTCGTCCGGTTCATTGGCAAAGCCGCAAGACGGGCAAGCAACCGGAAGTGCAGCGCCGCAGCTGCTGCAGAACCGGCGCCCTTGCCGGTTGACCTTTGCACAAGCAAGACATTCCATCGCTACACTCAAATTCCTTCTGCGGTGCAGTCTACGTGCAACATAGTGCCCACTGTACCGGCTTCCACGCAGCATAAGTCAGGTGGAGACTTGTGGGAAGCATTATGCATTGGAAGCGTCTTTGTCGGGCTGTTTCTTCTTGGGAGCAGCTTGTTCGAACATCTGAGCGGCCGCGGCAAAGGCATTGAGCATATCCTGCGTGTCATCTTTTGCCAGTTTCTTGAATTGACGCTCAAGGGTCTGTTTGGTGGTCAGGGACTTCTTCTTGGTCTCGGTCTTTACAATGTCCTGAACCTTGTCGTGCACTCCGGCCTCCTGAAGTTTCTGGAGCGTTTTCTTCGGTGTATTCTCCTTGCCCTTTTCCAGTTTTTCTTTGTAATTCTCGACGAACTGCTCTCCCGTCTTGTATCCGATGTCGAAGAGCGTCGACATGTTCGAATAAGACCAATCCAGAACCTTGGGCCATTGCTCTTCCGAGATATTGTCGCGGAAAGGCATGCGAAGAACTTCGACTTTTTCCAGTTTTGAGCCGGTGTTTTCGTAGTTTTGCGAATCCATTTCGGCAATGCGCGTCAACGGGTTGATGATGGAATGGACCCATGCATCATAGAGGTTTTCCGGCTCCGCAATCAGTTTGCGTTGGCCCAGGACGTCAAAGTAGATGACGGTATCAATCAGGTTCTGGCTCATCACTTCGCCGGGACTGAACGCCAACGTATCGAAGGCCGACCCTTCAAGATAAGTTTTGCCGTCCATCTTGTAAGGCGCATAAATCAACGGCATGGCGAGGGCCGCCTTGAAATGGTCCGAGGTGATTTCGTTCTTGTAGAACGAGACCTCTTTTTCGTCCTCGATGCAGTAGGCGGACATCAGAAATTCGCCGTCAAATTCCTTTAGTTTTTCAAAATCGACAACCAGATCAATCCAGGGTGGCGGCTGGCACATCCCATTCTGCTTTGGGTTCGCGTCACCAGGGCAAAAGGCGGCCATCCAGAACTGGGTGATATCCGACATAAAGCGCTGTGCTTCATTTTCACGTGGCATTGCAGCCAGCCATGTCTGATGGAACTTCGTGTAGGCCTCTGCCCAAGGTCCGGCCTTGTGGAAAATCTTATAGTTCACGGGAAAGACATTATAAATGGCGTCATGCACGCCCATTTCTCGTGTCGCCTGCAGTGTCGCCTTGCGATCACCGTTTTTGGGTGCTGCGTACATCAGACCGATAAGCATGCCTGCCCCTGTCGTCGACACAACATCGAAATCAATACCCGCATCGTCCAGTGCCAAAAGTGCTCCGGACATAAGCGGCAAATTGGGGGCGCCACCCCCAAGGACCAATCCTACTGCCATTTTGAAAATCCCTTTTAACTTAGGTGCATATGGTTCTGTTAAGGTTCAATGTCTGTCAAGGGCTGCGACGCATCGCATTTTTGTGGCCTGCCGCGATGTAAGGGATGAGATTTTGATCCAAATAGTCCGCCAATCATCCTTGGCTTTCGCGCTTCGATGCTTGACCCTCGTGGGCGGGCTAAATACTCCTTTACGCAGCGTTTCCAATCCGGTCGAGCTTCGCTGCATGGCTTCTTGAGGCACATGTCCGCTTCGCAAGGGGAAACCAGGACAATTGAAAGATGCGCACACGTTCAACCGAAGTGCGTATCGCCAACAAGGGAGTTACTCATGAAATACAAAATGCTAACCGCGAGCCTGTGCGTGGCAGGAAGCCTCTCCGCCACCTCGGCACTCGCCGATTGTGGCGAAGTTTCGATAACGGAAATGGACTGGGCATCCGCCGCTGTCGTCACCTCTGTTGCCAACTTTCTGATGACACAAGGTTACGGCTGCGACGTGACGGTCGTGCCGACAACCACGGTCCCCGCGATGACATCCGTTGCGGAAACCGGACAGCCGGATATTCTGACAGAACTCTGGACCAGCTACACGGAAGTCTATGAAGACCTCGTGGCCGAAGGTAAACTCGTAGAGCTGTCAAAGGTTCTTTCAGATGGCGGGGTCGAAGCCTGGTGGATCCCCGATTATCTGGCAGAAAAACACCCTGAACTGACAACGCTAGACGGCATCAAGGCAAACCCTGAACTTGTCGGCGGCTTGTTCCATGACTGTCCGTCGGGCTGGGGATGTGACATCACGAACAATAACAACTTCAAGGCGTCAGGGCTCGCGGATGCGGGCGTAGAGCGGTTCCAGCACGGGTCTGGCGAAACGCTGGCGACCGCCATTGCTGCGGCCTATGAAGCACAAGAACCATGGTTTGGTTACTACTGGGCCCCCACTTCGGTCTTGGGAAAATACCCGATGATTCAGGTCGAAATGCCTGCCTATGACGAAGCAACCCATACATGTAACGGCCTTGAAGATTGCGCAACACCCGGGCTGTCCGCCTACCCCACATCCAACGTTGTGACCGCCGTTACCACCACTTTCTCCGAGCGTGAACCGGAGGTAGCGGAAATGCTCGGCAACATGAGCTTTACCAACGCACAGATGGGTGAAGTTCTTGCCTGGCAGGAAACCAACAACGCCTCTTACGAGGAAGCCGCGGTGTATTTCCTGACCAGCTACAAAGACACGTGGTCAGCCTGGCTGAATGACGACGCAAAATCCAAATTGAGCGCGCTTCTCCAGTAAGCCATCACGGACCAATGTTCGGGCGCAGGTCTTCGGATCTTGCGCCCGACTGATTAAAGGGGGCGCGCATGGCCTATTACGACGGTTTGTTTGACACATTGGGACTACGCGCCTGGTGTGATCAGGATGCTGAAGCTGCACCCACGTCAATGCAAGCGCTGCTTGGCCAGCTTGGTGGCGGTGATGACGCCGAAGGGGCTGAGGGCGTGCCGTTCCCATCCCTCGATGCCTTGCATGAAGCCTGCGCGAAAATTCCTCAAACCCGTGACATGACAGCGGGTGTCGAAGAGGCCTTCCTGGCGGCACGCGAAAGCCTGAAGCTGGTGTTGGACCCGATAACACAGCCCTTGTCATGGATGCTCGATGGCGCCTTGTGGCTTTTCACAACCACGCCCTGGTTCATCATCGTACCCTTGCTGGTCGCCCTGACCTGGTTTGTCGCCCGGTCTGTCGGCGTCACGCTCTTTGTTGCTGCGTCATTCCTCTTTCTGGGTTTCATAGATCACCTCGACGTGGCACTCGAAACCCTTTCGATCATATTTGTGTGCACTGGCCTTTCCGTGGCTCTGGGCGTCCCCATCGGGATCGCAATGTCACGCTCCAATACACTGCAACGCCTGATCGTACCGGTGCTCGACCTTCTTCAGACCTTGCCGACATTCGTCTATCTGATCCCCCTGATTTTCCTGTTTTCAGTCACGGAATCCAAGCTCTACGGGATCGCCATTATTCTTTACGCGATTGTTCCAGTGATCCGGCTCACCGACCTTGGCATTCGGCTTGTGGACCCCGATGTGATTGAGGCCGCCGACGCTTTTGGCATGACCAAAAGACAAAAACTCTGGGGCGTCCAACTGCCACTTGCCTTGCCGAATATCATGGCTGGCGTGAATCAGACGATCATGATGAGCCTTGCGATGGTCGTGATCGCGTCGCTGGTTTCCGCACCGGGGCTTGGCGTACTCGTGCTGCGCGGCATCCGCAATCTGGAACTGGGTGTCGGAATAGTAGCCGGATTTGGGATCGTGCTGCTCGCGGTCATTCTTGACCGTGCATCTAAAGCGGCCCTTGGCCGCATCGATAAAAACAAAAAAGCACTGTGAGGCCTACGACATGAACACTCAGCCAAAGGTGCAGCTGCGCGGCGTTTACAAGATATTCGGCCCAAGGGACAAAGCCATGATGGCACAGGTCAGTGCCGGTGTCGGCAAGGAGCGGCTGCTGACCGATCACGGGCATGTTCTTGGGTTGCAGGACATCAATGTCGATATGCAGGCGGGCGAAATAACGGTTGTTATGGGGCTTTCGGGTTCGGGCAAAAGCACGCTCATACGTCACCTCAACCGATTGATCGACCCAACTGCCGGTGAAATCCTCGTCGATGGGGAGGATGTGACGAAACTGTCAGCGGCCGAGTTGCGGCGGTTGCGCCAGCAAAAAATGGCGATGGTGTTCCAGAAATTCGCGCTGCTGCCGCATCGTACCGTGCAACAGAATGCAGCCACCGCGCTGGCAGTCCAAGGGGCGGATAAAGAGACTCAGGACCGAGAAGCCCGCAAATGGCTCTTGCGGGTGGGTCTGGGAGGGTACGAAGATCGCTACCCTTCGCAATTGTCAGGTGGCATGCAACAGCGGGTTGGCATCGCGCGCGCGCTCACCGCGGGGACGGACATCATGCTGATGGACGAAGCGTTTTCTGCCCTTGACCCGTTGATCCGAACGGACATGCAGGATCTTTTGCTGGAATTGCAGGTGGAGCTGAAGAAGACGATCATATTCATCACCCATGACCTTGACGAAGCGCTGAAGCTTGCCGATCACCTCGTGATCCTGAAAGACGGCGCGGTTGTTCAACAAGGTGAGCCGCAAGGCATTCTTTTGCGTCCTGCAGACCCTTACATCGAAGATTTTGTCAGCGACATTAATCGCGCCCGCGTGCTGCGCGTGCGTTCTGTGATGCGACCCTTGGCGGATAGCAGCTTTGCAGGCGATGTGGAGGCGAACGACACGCTTGAAAGGCTGATCGCGATCTCAGGCGGGGATACCGGACATATTTACAGGGTCCTGGAACAGGGCCAACCTGTTGGAGTTCTCGACATGAAAGACCTTGTGAAAGCCCTTGTGCCCCGCATCTCCAGCGCAGCCTGATCCTAGGTGTTCAAGTACTGCCTGACCGCAGCAGCGGCCCCTTGATCACTTAATTGCCGGTAGGCATTTGTTACGGCCTGAACAAATCGGGGATCGCCGGACAAAGCCGGATCAAAAACCGCATCCATTGCCAAAAGCGCGTTTACTTTACCTGAAGCATTCTCCGCACTGTCCGACGCGGCACGCAGGTCCGTTGCCAATGGGTCACGCACGTCTATGGTCTGGCCTTGCTCATCGATCCCGCCGACATACCGCATCCAGCCTGCCACTGTCAGACAAAGTCCATTCGGGATATGTCCAGCGTCGAGCCGATCCTTTATGGTGCCGAGCACGCGTTGCGGCAATTTCTGGGACCCATCCATGGCAATCTGCCAGGTACGATGGTGGATCGCCGGATTACGATATCTTTCGAGCAAAGACTCGACATAGGCCTGGAAGTCCTCGCCTTCAGGCTGCGGAACTGTCGGCAAGATTTCCCGCTCCCACAAAGTTGTACAAAGCGTTGCGAAATCAGGATCGGCCACAGTTTCTGCGATGCTTTCATACCCAGCGAGGTACCCCAGATAGGCCAATGTGGAATGAGTCCCGTTCAGGCACCGCAGCTTCATGGTCTCGTGTGCCGCGACGGACCGAACGATCTGCGCACCCCCGACCTCCCACCTGGGGCGCCTGCCGCCGACAAAGTGATCCTCGATGACCCACTGGCGGAATGGCTCATGCTGAACGCAGGCGAGGTCGACATATCCTTTCTGCTCAGTAAGTCGTACAATATCTTGCGGTGTTGTGGCTGGGGTGATGCGGTCGACCATTGTGGCAGGAAACGGCACCTCTTTCGCTATCCACTCTGCAAGCAACGGGTCCCGAGCGCGGGCAAATTCCAATACCACGCCTCGTACCAATGCGCCGTTGTCAGGCAGGTTGTCACAGCTCATGACGGTGAAGGGGACCGCCCCTGCTGAATAGCGGCGCACCAGCGCCTCGACAATAAGACCCGGTGCGGATTGTGGATTGGTTGGATTTGCCAAATCGAACTGAATCTCCGGCGCATCCAAGCGCAGCGTTCCCGTTGCTGGATTATGGCAGTAGCCCTTTTCGGTAATAGTCAAAGATACAATTGAGATCGCGGGGTCACTCATGATCGACAACACAGCTTGCGGATCCTGCTTTGCGACCAACACGTCAGAAAGAGACTGGATGACCCGCGTTTCATGACCCGCGGCACCCAAAGTGACAGAAGTGTAGGCACAGCCCTGCGGGCGCAACTCGCGCGCGGCGCGGTCGCTTTGCAAGCTGACGGCAACGATACCCCAATTACCGCCGCCGTCCCGCAGGGCGTCATCGGTATAGACTGCATTGAACGCTTTGAAAAAGGCACCCGGACCCAGATGCACAATCCCCGGTTTGGGCGGGGCGGTGTTTCGTTTTAACCTCGGGTGTTCCGTCACAGGCGATATGCCTCCTTGGCCAAACGGTAACTGAGGTCATAGGCCAGCTCAAAAGCTTCCGCTTCCAAGAGCCGCCCTGTTACCACGAGTTCGGCGAGGTACGCGCAGTCCGAACGACGGGCCACATCGTGCCGGGCTGGGATTGAACAAAAGGCGCGCGTATCATCATTGAAGCCAGCCGTGTTGTAGAACCCACAGGTTTCTGTCGTGGCCTCGCGGAACCGCTTGATCCCTTCGTAACTGTCAAAGAACCACCACGGCGGGCCGAGCGTCAGCGCCGGATAAGCGCCCGCAAGCGGTGCCAGTTCGCGAGCGTAGGCGGTCTCATCCAGCGTAAAAAGGATGATGTTCAGGGATGGTTCCATCCCCACCGCATCAAGCAGAGGTTTCAGCGCATCAACGTAGTCTGTTGGTCCTGGAATATCGAACCCCTTGTCGCGGCCAAACCGATCAAACATCAAGGTGCTATGATTGCGGCGCGATCCGGGATGGATTTGCAGGACAAGCCCGTCGTCGAGGCTCATCCGAGCCATTTCGGTGAGCATCTGACCCCGAAAGAGTTCTGCCTGCTGCCCCGTGCACCCACCCTGTCGGACGCTGTCAAACAGTGCTTGCGCTTCGGCAGGTGCCAGATTGGCCGTCGTGGCGGAGGGATGCCCGTGATCTGACGCCGTGGCACCATGTTCTTTGAAGAACATCCGCCTTTTGCGATGCGCCTGCAGGTATCCACGCCATGTCGTCGTATCTTCCCCTGTGATCCGCGCGAAATCTTTGAGGTTATCTACGAATCCTTCAAACTCCGGGTCCACCACCGCATCGGGACGGTAGGTCGTGACCACCCTGCCCGTCCAATCGCTTTCGGCAATCATGCGGTGCCATTTCAGATCATCCAGCGCCCCTTCCGTCGTTGCCAGAACTTCGACCTTGAAACGATCAAAAAGCGCACGGGGCCGAAAGGCGTCACGTTGCAACTGCGCTTCAATGTGATCGTAGGCGTGGGTTGCGTTTTCAGCGTTCAGAGGTTCGGTTAGTCCGAAGACATGTTCGAACGAATGGTTGAGCCACATGGCGGAAGGCGTGCCGCGAAACAGGTGGAAATGACGCGCAAACACTTGCCAGATCGCACGCGGGTCTTCTTCGACTGCACCACCGTCCCTGCGCGGGATACCCAACGCCTCTGGCGCGACGCCCTGACTGATCAGCATGCGAAACACATAGTGATCGGGGATCACGAAAAGGGCTGCCGGGTTCTCAAAGCGCTCGTTTTGGGCGAACCAGCTCGGGTCTGTGTGGCCATGCGGGCTGATGATCGGCAAATCAGCGACGGTTTGATAGAGCGCACGCGCCAGATCACGGGTCCGCGGATCAGCAGGGAACAGACGGTCAGGGTCGGTTAGTGCCATGGCGGGTTTTCCTTGTGGATCAGGCATTTCTAGGTCAGATCGCTGCCTTTAGGAAGGGCTTCCAGCGTCTGTAAGGGATTGAAAGAAGTACCGCTGGAAAATCACAACCAGGATCAGCGGCGGCAAGAGGGTCAACACGGCAAGCGCCATGCCAGTACCACTTTCCAATCCAATCAGACGAATTCCGCGAACCACCGTGTAAGTGCTCTCGCCCGTGCTCAGCATCACAGGCCAAAGGTATTGGTGCCATCCTATCATAAATGAGACGACGAATATCGCGCCCCCACGCCGCCACGACAGCGGAATGATAAAGTCGCGAAAATAGAGCCAAGGCCCCGCTCCATCCAGCTTGGCAGCTTCCAGGTATTCTTCGGGAAAGCTGCGAAAGAGCTGCCGAAAGAACAATGTGCCCAGCGCCAGTGCAAGTGCGGGCAGGACCAGCCCGGTCAATGTGTTCACCAAACCCAATGTCGCCGCCACCTGAAATGTCGTCACAAACCGACTGTCTAAGGGCAGCAAAAGCGTTGCCATTGTCAGCCAGAAAAGGAAGCCTCCGACCGGCAGGTGAAAGTAGACCAACGCATAAGCGGCGCAGAGCGAAAACACAGTCGTCAGGCTTGCGAGCGAAAGCGCAACGACGAGGGAGTTTCGTAACATGCCAGGCACAGTGATCTGGTCTGTAAATCCTGCCTTTAGCGTTAATACTGCGGCGAAGTTATCGAATAGTGCCCCTCCGATGGAGAGGCCCAATCCCTCCAGATTGAGTGACAGGGAGGTTTGCGTCGCCGCGACCATCATCAAGACAATCGGGCCCAGCAAAAACACTACGCCCGCAGACAGGATCACATGATCCAGCAATCGCTGTGCCAAAGGCTTTGCGAAGTTCATCAAGCGGTCACATCAATCGCTCACCGGTGTCCTTGCGAAAAACAAATGATGTGGATGGATCAAACGATAGCTTCAACTGCTCGTCCGCTTGCGGCAACATGGATTGCGGCGCCTTGATGCAGATTTCCTGTAGTTCACCAGCGTCGGTGGCCGCGCCCACCAAAGACCCGTAGATCAGGTTTTCACCGCCATGTTGCTCCACAAGATCGACATTCAACGTGAACTGCCCGTCATCTGAAAGGCGCAGGACGTCTGGACGCACACCAAGCACCAGATCAGTGTCGGTGGGCAGGTTCGCATATCCCGGCACCGACAACGCGCCATTGGTCAGCGCACCATCCTGAAAGCGCACCGGGATCAGGTTAATCTGTGGCGCGCCGATAAAAGAGGCCACAAAGAGCGTCGCAGGGTTCGAGTAAAGTTCCATCGGAACACCCATCTGCTCCACCTTGCCTTCGTTAATGACGGCGAGCCGGTCCGCTAGGGTCATCGCTTCAGTTTGGTCGTGCGTCACATAAATCGACGTGACATTCATGCGGCGTTGCAGCTTCTTGATTTCAATCCGCATTTGAACCCGGAGTTTGGCATCCAGATTCGACAAAGGTTCATCAAACAGAAACACCTGCGGATTACGCACAATCGCACGACCCATGGCCACCCGCTGACGTTGTCCCCCTGAAAGCTGATTGGGCTGGCGGTCCAGGAACTGATCGATCTTTAGCATCTTTGCTGCATCCGTGATCCGTCGCTCGATCTCATCCTTTGGCATTTTGCGGTTTTTCAACCCATAAGACATGTTCCCGCGCACCGACATATGCGGATAGAGCGCGTAGTTCTGGAACACCATGGCCACATCCCGCTCAGACGGCGAAACATCATTGATGACCCGATCGCCGATGGAGATCTCACCCGAGGTGATGCTTTCCAACCCGGCGACCATGCGCAACAGGGTGGATTTACCACAACCAGACGGCCCGACGAAGACGATCAACTCTCCATCGTCAATTTTCATATCAACCCCAAAGATCGCTTCTGCGCCGTTGGGATAGGTTTTGCGGACTTGTTTCAGTTCAACCTGAGCCATTATTTCTCACTCTCGACGAGGCCCTTTACGAACCATCTTTGGAAGATCAACACGACCATCACCGGCGGCAAGGTCGCCAGAATGGTCAGTGCGAATGCTTTTTGGAATTGCGGCAACTCGCCCCCCTCGTTCAGCACCTGATAGATCTGCTTGATGCCGATCACGAGGGTATAGTTTTCCTCTTTCGTGGTCATGATCAGCGGCCAGAGGTACTGGTTCCAGCCCACCACAAACATGATGATGAGGATCGCCGCGATCATCGTGCGGCTGAGCGGCACAAGGATATCGATGAAGAACCCCCACGCAGTGGCCCCATCGAGTCTTGCCGCTTCCAGCAATTCGTCGGGCACCGATTTGAAGAATTGCCGGAAAAAGAAGGTGCCCGTAGCCGAGGCGATCAGCGGCACGATCAATCCCGTGTGCGTATCGAGAAGCCCCATGTTTGCGACAACCTCGTAGGACGGGATGATGCGCACCTCCAGCGGCAGCAACAAGGTCATGAAGATGACCCAGAAGAGCGGCACGCCCAGACGGAAGCGGAAATAGACAATGGCATAGGCGGCCAGCATCGAGATGATGACCTTGCCAATGGCAAACCCGATACCGAGGATCATGGAGTTCTTCAGCATCTCGGTGGCGGTCACCTTCTTCATCACCCCGCCTTCGACAAACAGAACTTCATTGTAGGTCTCGATGAGATGTGGTCCGGGCCAGAATTGCAGCCCTTCACGCAGGATGGTTTCAGGCGCATGGGTTGAGGTGGCAAAAGCAACCCACACAGGCAACGTCATGAAGATCGCGCCGATGATCAGGATCAGATGTGTTGAGAGCTTGGGACGGTCCATCAGTAATGCACCTTTCTCTCGATAAATCGGAACTGCACCACCGTCAGCGCCAATACCATGATCATCAAAACGACGGACTGTGCTGACGATCCGCCGATATCCGCGCCTCGGAAGCCATCCTGATAGACTTTGTAGACCAGCGTCGTCGTCGATCCACCGGGCGCACCTTGCGTTGTGGTGTCGATGATCCCGAACGTTTCAAAGAAGGCGTAGGTGATGTTGATCACCACGAGGAAGAATGTCGTCGGTGCGAGTAGCGGGAACGTAATCGTCCAGAACCGACGCGTGGAGCTGTTGCAATCCATCACCGCCGCTTCCTGAACCGATTTTGGTATGCCCTGCAGACCTGCCAGAAAGAAGATGAAATTGATGCTGACCTGTTTCCAGACGGAGATCAGAACAACAACGAACCCGGCATCCACCGAATCCAGCTTGTGGTCAAACTCGAACCCGAACTGGTTCATCAGGTTGTAAAGATCGCCAATCAGCGGGTTGAACATCAAATTGCCCATCAGCCCGGCGACGGGCGGCGCAATCGCATAGGCCCACATCAGCATCGTCTTGTATGTGCTGGCCCCATGTAACACTTCGTTCGCCTTGACCGCGAGCAAAAGCGCCAGTGCAAGAGACAGGAACGTCACCAGACTAGAGAAGATCAGCGTGAAGCCTGCAGCCTGTAGCCACGCATCGCTCCCGATTGTGTCGGTGTAATTCTTGAACCAGACAAACTGCGAAGAAAGTCCAAAGGCGTCTTCAAGCAGGAACGACTGATAGATAGCCTGCGCTGAGGGCCATAGAAAAAAGATCGAAATGATGATGATCTGCGGCGCGATGAACAGATATGGAATGGCGCTGTGCTCGAACTGAACGCGCTTCATGTGCCCCGTACCCCCAACGGTATTATTGGTGCGGTCAGCAAGGGGCTGCCCTGCTGACCGGATTTTTCGAGCTGAACCTTAGTTCACGGTCTGATGGAAGCGAGCCAGCAGATCGTTGGATTCTTCTTCGATCTTGGCGAAAGCGTCATCCACAGAGGTCTCTCCCGAGAAGATGCCTTCGTAATGCTTGTACATCACTTCACGGATCTGCACGTAAAAGCCAAGGCGGTAACCTTTGGTCCACTCGCCACCCGGCTGGCTCAGCTGCAGAATGCCGATTTCGGCGTCTGGCGTGCTTTCATAGTAGCCGTCTTCCTTGGCAAGTTCATAGGCCGCGTTGGTGATCGGCACGTAGCCTGTTTCCTTGTGCCAGAAGTACTGCACTTCGGGGCTATCGAGGAAGTTCAGGAAGTCGGCTGTTGCCTTGTTCTCTTCGTCGCTCTTGCCTGCCATTGCAAAGACCGCAGCGCCACCGATGAAGGTAGATTTCGGCTCGTCGATGATCGCTTTCCAATATGGCAGATAGGCCGTACCGAATTCAAAATCAGTCGAGGCTTTCAGGCCGCCGAACGAACCGGATGAGCCCAGCCACATGGCAACTTTCTTCTGTACAAAGGCGTCCTGGTTGTCGCCCCAGCCACGGCCGTAGAAACCGTAATAGCCCGCATCCAACCACTCCTTGACCTTGGACCAGTGGGTTTTCATAGCGTCGTTGTTATAGAGGATTTCGACGTCTGTGCTGTCATAGCCGTTGTTGCCTGTGGCCAGCTGGATGTTGTGGCGGCTGTGGAAGTTCTCGGAGAAAATCCAGGGGCTGTGGCTTTGCGCCAGCGCCTGATAACCCGCTTCCTTGATCTTGGGTGCCATCGCCTCAAACTCTTCCCATGTGCTGGGCGGCGCGTCGATGCCGGCTTCGGCCAGGATCTCTTTGTTGTAATACAGCAGCGGTGTGGAGGAGTTGAACGGCATGCCGATCATCTTGCCTTCGCTGTCCGCGTAGAAGTTCCGCACGCCTTCAATATAGTCGTTGGCGTTAAAGCCGTCGCCATACTGATCCAGCAAGTCCGCAACCGGAATCGTGGCACCTGGTGCGTTGATGATCGTTGCAGCACCTGCGTCAAAAATCTGAATGATATTAGGCTGTTGGCCCGCGCGGAACGCCGCAATACCAGCGGTCATCGTGTCTTCGTAGCCACCCTTATAGGTGGGCACCAATACGACTTCGCTTTGGCTCTCATTATACTTCTGAGCGACCTCTTCAACGACTTCACCCAGACGGCCGCCCATCGCGTGCCAGAACTGGATTTCCGTCTGCGCCCAAGCGCCAGACGCAAGGGTCGCTATTCCTGCCGTAAGCAAGGTAATCGATCTCATTGGATTCTCCCTATTTGAGACTGTCTTTTGTGACAGCTTTGGCTTTTAGGATCGCTGGATGACGTTTGCGTGACGGTGCCCCCACACCATGCGATCCGCAATAAGATCAAACATTTCGCCAATTTGCAGGACTGTCAACCGGGCAAGAGATTCCTTTTTGCCGTCAAGAAACCATCGGAGTCCCCGAAACGAGAGGCGCACACTCCAGCACCCGCCATTCGTGGATCGGAATCTCTTGTGCCGATGCCACAACGCAAATGTGGCTCAAGCGGAATTCGAAACCCTCGAACTGCGTTGAAAGTGCATCCACGAAGGCTGGCTGAAATGGGTCAGGCAATGCGCCATTGGCAAGGCTGAGGTGCGGGCGAAACGATGTTTGTGGCACCTCAAGGGTATCACTCAGCTTCCTGCGCAGGTCAGAAAGCTCGGGCGTCAATTCCAGATCCAGAAAGAGCGACATGAAAAACTCGTCGGCTTGCGAAAGCCCTGTTGCCATGACACGGATGTCACCCAGAGAAGCAAACAGTTCCTTGCAAACCGCCATCGTGCGCCCGGGGTCACCGATCAGGTCCCCCAACAAGGTCACGTGTGTTGCGAATTTTGGCGAGTCGGTGGTGCGGATGATCTGCTCAATAACAGCAATCAAATCATCGGATTCCGGTGGCCCGGGGCAAAGCCAGATCGAGTGGGGCCGCCTGTTTTTTTGGGGCATCGCTGCAATCCTGCCAGAAAGGTGAAACTCGCCATTAGTTATGCCATACTAAGCCCTGCGCAAGAGAATAATCGGCCAATCCGAGGTCACGCCATCGCGCCGCATGATGCGCGCATTGGTTCAATAGGGAGTACCATCATGTCATCCGATCAAATTCGCAGCACTTCAGGACGAGGGCGCCGCTACGATTCAGTGCTTGATACAATTGGCAACACGCCAGTGATCAAGATCAACAATCTGGCACCGGATCACGTCACGCTTTATGTGAAAGCGGAGTTTTTCAACCCAGGTGCATCGGTCAAGGACCGGTTGGCAGTGAATATCATTGAAGCCGCAGAACGTGCCGGGGCGCTCAAACCCGGGCAGACTGTGGTGGAGGCAACCAGTGGCAACACCGGCATCGGGCTTGCGATGGTCTGCGCTCAAAAGGGGTACCCTCTGGTGGTTACCATGGCCGACAGCTTCTCGGTGGAGCGTCGTCGCCTGATGCGGATGCTCGGGGCAAAGGTAATCCTGACGCCGCGCGCCGAAAAAGGCTTTGGCATGTACAACAAGGCCGTCGAGCTGGCGGAGAAAAACGGCTGGTTCCTTGCCCGGCAGTTTGAGACACAAGCAAACGCCGACATCCACGAGACCACGACAGCGCCCGAAATTCTGGCGGATTTCGCGGGTGACAGGCTGGACTACATCGTCACTGGGTATGGCACAGGCGGGACGGTCTCGGGTCTGGGTCGCGTTATCCGGAGGGAACGTCCCGAGACGCAGATCATCCTGACCGAGCCTGCCAATGCGCAACTGCTCGGTAGCGGGCAGGAACAAGGCCGAAACGCCGATGCCTCCCCCAGCCACAGCCACCCGGCTTTTGAGCCCCACCCCATTCAGGGCTGGACGCCAGATTTCATTCCCTCTGTGCTACAGGAAGCTGTGGACGGCTCTTACTATGATGACCTGATCCCGGTCGCCGGACCTGACGGGATCGAATGTGCTCGTCAGCTCGCCCGCAAGGAGGGGGTTTTCACTGGCATCTCCGGCGGATCTACCTTCGCGGTATCTCTCAAGATTGCCGAAAAAGCACCCGCTGGATCGGTCATCTTATGCATGCTGCCAGATACGGGCGAGCGATACCTCTCAACACCGCTCTTTGAAGGCATCGTCGAGGACATGGACGAAGAGGAAATTGCAATCTCTCGCTCCACGCCCGGATATCACATGGACTGAGCCGCTCCGAAAGCCCGCTTGCCCGATCCATGGGCCAGCGGGTTACTCGGAGCTGGCGAAATCCACATGGATGTGATTGCCATCCGGGTCCCATACGTTGAAGGCAATCAAACCGGTCTCGGCATTTTCGATCCGCCGATAGGTTTCGTCCCGGTTCTTTAGACGTTCCTCGAACGCGACCGCACCTTTCGCCGTAAATGCGAAATGTTCCAACTTGAGATCTTTGTCGGAACCAATTCCCTCCGGTGCGTCAATGTCGATTAGATGGACAAACGCATCCTCACCAGCATAGAGCCAAGCGCCCGGAAACCCAAAATCGGGGCGAGGTCCATTTCGCAACCCCAATACGTCTACGTACCAAGTAATCATTTCAGCCATGCGTGTTGTACGCAGGTTCACGTGGTCCAATTTCTCTATTTGCATCATTATCCTTGCTGGCATCTTGAGCCCGAAAATCGAAAGGCTGAGCTTGGCGTGCCTCCATCAAAGCCTTATGCAAAACCGCTTCGGGCGTGGCAGTCAAGCGCTCCTTGATCGGTTTGACGCAATCTCAAGTATAAAGAGTCGAGCATTGTGCCCCGCAGGCATGGCACTTACCGCAGCTTTGAAAAAAATTCCTGACAGGCTGTGCAGTACAGAAGCGGAGACATAGTTGGCGGCGGCGAAATTCACTGCCGACCATATCTTCGAAAGCACAACAGCCGTGGCGGCATAAGCTGCGTCATTGGATGATTGCATCCTCCCATTCCGCAAGAAAACGCTGGCTCTTCAGGCGATCCAGATAGGTGAGCAGCGCTGGTTCAAGGGCAATCGTGGATTGCTCTGCCGGTGGGCGAGTGAAATCCAGAAACGGTAGCGAGGTCGCTGACAGCGTACTGAGCGCTTGGCCGCGCTGCAACAGATGCCTAACGAAGGTAGCTGCTCCTTCCGGGTTCGGCGTTCCAGATGACACCAATACAGTGCGCATCATGATGGTCTGGAAATCCTGGGGCAAAATGACTTCTATCTGATCGACCAGATCATCCCGCGCCATCGCGTAGCTGCCCAGCACATTGTAAGCAACGGCAATCTTGCCACTTGCTACATCCTCGATCATCGCACCCGAGCAGCAGTAAAGCTGCGCATCAAGGTTCCCCATCACCTCCATCAGGCGCCAGAACGTCTCTGACGTGCGTGCATCCTGGGTCGCAAACAAGTAACCCAACCCGGACTGCCTAACGTCATAGGTTCCGACGCGTGCACGAAAGCTGTCGGGGCGATCACGCAAAGCACGGATCAGGTCTTGGCGGGTTCTGGGTACTGCTGCGCCGGCAAAAGCCTCGCGATTGACCACGATCGTAGCCGGTTCAGAGGTGAATGCAAAAAGGCTGCTGCGCCATTGAGCCCACTCCGGTTGTTCAAATCCATCAACGCGGGCGGCAAACCCGTCGTTCGCAAGTTTGAACTGCAAATCCATGGCACTTGAGATCACGACATCAAATGATGCCGAAGACGTCCGCACGACCTGATCGATTTCTGCGGTGGCGGCCACGTGGTAGTCGATGGACACGCTCGGCACTGTATCGACAAAATCATTCAGAACAGGCGCAAAAAGCGCAGTATCCGTACTGGACAATACGCGCAGTAGTGTTGGTGCATCCGGATCGCCAAACTGCTGCCTGTCTTCCCATTGCTGTGCACCCGCCGGACCGGAGCACACCAGTGCCACTACAAGGAAAAAGTAACGCATGCGCCGCCCTCCTCACGATTTTGCAAAACGAGCGTCCCGCCATGCGCAACTGCCACGTCCTGCGCAATGGTCAGCCCGAGGCCGGAGCCGATCGTACCATCTGCGTTCTCACCGCGCGCGAAACGTGTCACCAGCTCATCAATTTGTGCAGGCGGAAACCCAGCACCCTGATCCCGGATTTCGACGCATGCACTAGCACCATTTGTGACATGCACTTCGATTACACTTTCGGCCGGCGCGTATTTCAGGGCGTTGTCGATCAGATTGCGAAACGCATTCTGGAGCAGGATAGGATCGCCCAGCACATGGACTTCCTCCGGCGCCAACAGTTTGAAGCTGATGTCCTTCATCTCCGCCACCGGCTCAAGCCGGTCCACCAAATCGCGCAACAGCGCCGCGAGATCCAGAGACTGGCGTTCCAGATGATCGGCGCGAAAAGTAATCATGGCGTGGTCCAGCAACTGCCCGGCTGCACGCGAGCTTTCGTCAATAGCTCGAACCATGGACCTCAATGCCTTCCGGTTTTCCTCTCGCTCGACGCGTTGAAGGGTTGCTTCTGCATGCGACCTTACTGTCGCCAACGGCGTGCGAACACGATGTGCGGCCTCTGCGATAAAATCCTCGGATTGTCTCAGCGACTGGTCCAGTCGTCCCATCAGTGTGTTGAGCGACGCAACAAGCGGCGCCATTTCGCTCGGTACGGGCTTCTGCACCGGGCTGAGGTCTTGAGGCCCGCGGCGGGTGATAGATTGCGCCAATCGATTGAGAGGGGCGATTGTTGCTGACGAGGCCCAAAACGACAGCGCTGTCGCCATCACGAAAAACCCGGCACCAAAAAACGCGACCGTCCGCGAGATACCCGCAAGAGTGAGCGATAGCGCGTCCTGCGTTTGCGCGACGGCAACCGAGATCACAGTGACGCCGTCGCTGGTTACCAGCCTGCGTGCCGCTGACGTGATCCGGACGGGGACGTCATTGAACCGCCCCGTCCGGGAAATGGTGTTGAAACTCTCCGACCCCGCCGGCGGAAGGGCTTCATAGCCCGATAGCAGTGCCCCATCCTGGTAAATGGCATAGAAAACACGATCATCCGACGCCGTATTCAGCATCGACAAAGCTGCATAGGGGAAGTCGATCTCCAGCGTGCCATTCCGGATCACGGCGGCATCCAGAATTGATGAAACAGATGCTTTCAGGATATTATCCTGCCCCTGTTGCGCAATCTGGGTGGTGTAATGGCGCACGAAAAGAAAAATCAGCAGAGCCAGCACCGCCGCACCACCGATCAAAACGATGTTCAGGCGGCGGCGCAGTGAGGTTGATGAGCGCAGCGCGCTAGTCATGTTCAAGACTATACCCTAGACCGCGTGATGTGATGATCCTGAGGCCCGACCCCTCCAGATGACGCCGCAATCGACCGACATAGACTTCGATCGCATTGTCCGAGACGTCCTCGTCATAGGAAAACAGCCGATCCACCAGCTTTTGCTTGGAGAAAAGTTGCCCGGGCGCGTTCATGAAGAGTTCCAGCAGCCGTAATTCGCGGTTGCGAAGCTTCACCGCTACGCCTCCCACAGACAAGGTACCTGCGACCGGGTCGAAAAGCGCATTTCCTATCTGTGTCACCGTCCGCGACGCGCCCGCGCGACGCCGTAGAACCGCGCGGCATCGCGCCTCCAACTCAGCATGGTCGAAAGGCTTGGTGACATAGTCGTCCGCCCCCAGATCCAGCAAGGTGATTCTATCCGATACCTGTGACCGGGCGGTCAGAACAATGACAGGTGTATCCTGTTTGGCCTGTCTGTGGTGATTGAGAAAGTCGCGCCCATCCCCGTCAGGCAGCATGATATCCAACAGGATCAGATCGTATTCGCCCACATCAGAGAACGCTACTGCGTCTTCGATTTTAGACGCATGATCAATGACATGCCCATCTTGTTGCAAGCGTGACATTAAGGCCTGCGCCAATTCATCGTTGTCTTCGACCAAAAGAAATTTCATGGTTGTGGCTCGCAGGTCCGATGACATGACAGCTACATGTCAGGTTGCTGTGTTTGATAAGACGCAACTGAGCCGCAACAGGTTGAGTTGTCAAATGGGAGGAAAAAATGACCACATTGAAACTGGGCCGCAGGGCCCTGATGGGCGCGGCTATGGCCGCTATGAGCTTTGGAGCTCCGGCTTTTGCGGATGGCCACCAGGTTGTCGACAGCATCCACTTCCTGATCCCCGGCGGTGCCGGCGGTGGCTGGGATGGAACAGCCCGTGGTACGGGTGAAGCGCTGACCAAAGCGGGACTTGTCGGTACGGCTTCGTATGAGAACATGTCCGGCGGCGGTGGCGGCAAGGCGATCGGCTACCTGATTGAAAACGCCGAAAGCAACCACGGCACGCTGATGGTGAATTCCACCCCCATCGTGATCCGGTCGTTGACAGGTGTGTTTCCGCACAACTTCCGCGATTTGACGCTCGTGGCGGGCACAATCGGTGACTATGCCGCGATCGTTGTGGGCAAAGACAGCCCGATCAACAACATGGCGGACCTGCTGGCAGCATATGATGCGGACCCCGGAAACACGGCCATCGGTGGTGGCTCGGTGCCCGGTGGTATGGACCACCTTGTGGCCGCGATGGTGATGGAAGCTGCGGGCAAGGACGCCCTGGGCGTCAAATACATCCCTTATGACGCAGGCGGCAAAGCCATGGCTGCGCTGCTCTCTGGTGAGATCGCAGCCCTGTCGACAGGTTTTTCCGAAGCGGTTGATCTGGCCAACGCAGGCGAAGTCAAAATCATCGGCGTTACATCGGCAGAACGCGTGGATGCGGCCCCCGACGCGATGACTATGACGGAACAGGGAATCGACACCACCTTCGTCAACTGGCGCGGATTCTTCGGCGCCCCCGGATTGCCAGCGGAACAAGTCGCTGCCTACCAGGATGCTATCGCCAAAATGTATGACACACCCGAATGGGAAGACGTGCGGTCTCGCAACGGCTGGGTCAACATCCACAATCCTGGGGATGACTTCAAAGCCTTCCTGGAAGACCAGGAAAAGGCCATCGGCGACCTGATGAAGAAACTGGGTTTCCTCTAAATCAAATACTATGCGGGGCGCGGCAGCTTGGCTGCGCCCCGCAGTTCACGCTTTTTCCCGGGGGGGGTATGATATGGCGTTGGATCGCTGGATCGGGCTGGTCTTATTGGGCGTTTGTCTCGTCTATGGCTACGCCGCTTGGTTTACGATGGATGACATGCTCGCCCCGTTCATGCGACGCAATCCCATTTGGCCGTCTACCTTTCCCAAAGTGCTTTCCATTCTTGGAATCATAGCCTCGCTGGTCATCGTCACAGGTCTTGAAAAAGGCGAGCAGAAGATCGGCGACATCGATTACCGGCGGTTGTGGGATTATAATCTCGGCCAGGCAGTCTTGTTGCTCGCGCTTATGGTTGCCTATGCGCTGTTGCTTCGTCCTGCCGGTTTCTTGGTTTCTACATCCGGCTTTCTGATCTTGGGGGCCTTGATCCTCGGTGAACGCCGCATTTTGTTGACTGTTTTGATCGCGGCAATTGCCACCGGCGTCGTCTGGTATCTCGTCCAGGTCGTCCTGGGCATTTTCCTGCGTCCCCTGCCATTCTTTTTCGGAGGCTGACATGCTCGAAGGCTTGCTGATCGGTCTGCAAACGGCCCTTTCTATCCAAAACCTTCTGATGGTCATTGGCGGCTGTCTGATCGGGACATTCATCGGCATGTTGCCCGGCCTTGGGCCCATGTCCATCATTGCGATCATGATCCCTGTTGCGATCTCCATGGGGGACCCTTCTGCCGCACTGATCTTGCTGGCCGGGGTCTACTACGGTGCGATTTTCGGCGGATCGACCTCTTCCATCCTGCTGAACGCCCCCGGGGTTGCCGGCACAGTCGCCAGTAGTTTTGACGGCTTTCCAATGGCCCGACAGGGCAAGGCCGGCAAGGCCCTGACAATCGCCGCAATCGCCAGCTTTGCCGGTGGCACAATCGGGGCCATCCTGCTCATGGTCTTCGCGCCCATTTTGTCTTCGGTGGCCCTGCTGTTCCATTCGGCAGAATACTTCGCCCTGATGGTGGTGGGCCTTTCCGCGATCGCAGCTTTCGCAGGCACAGGTCAGGTCGCCAAAGCACTCTTGATGACCATCCTCGGGTTGATCATGGCGACGGTGGGCGAAGGTGCCCTGTTCAACATGCCACGCTTCACCATGGGCCTGATGGACCTGCAATCGGGTTTCGGCTTCATCACGCTGGCCATGGCGATGTTTGCTCTGCCCGAGGCTCTGTTTCTGGTGTTGAAACCACGAGACGCAAAGGAAAGCGATGGCGACATCAAGGATCTGCGCATCACGCGCGCCGAAGCGCGGGCCATCGCGCCGGTCATCGGCCGTCAATCCATTCAAGGGTTCTTCATCGGGGTTCTGCCCGGCGCTGGGGCGACAATTGCGTCCTTCCTCGGCTATGCGGTAGAGCGCAACATTGCCACGAAAGAAGAGCAGGACGAGTTCGGCAAGGGCTCTATCAAGGGGCTTGCCGCGCCCGAAACGGCCAACAACGCGGCCTGTACCGGGTCATTCGTGCCTTTGCTGACGCTGGGCATTCCGGGCTCAGGCACCACGGCAATCTTGCTTGGCGCTCTGATTGCGCTGAACGTGACACCTGGACCGCGTCTGATGATCGATGAGCCACAGATTTTCTGGGCGGTCATCATGTCCATGTTCATTGGCAACCTGGTGCTTTTGATCCTGAACCTGCCGCTGATCCCTTACATCGCCAAGGTTCTCAGCATTCCGCGCAACTTTCTGATCCCCTTCATCCTGTTTTTCACACTTATGGGGGCCTACATCGGGCAGAACAATGCAACCGAATTGTTGCTGCTCGTGGGCTTTGGCATCTGTGCGACGATCCTGCGGTTTGCGGACTATCCGCTGGCCCCCCTGCTGATCGGTTTCATCCTTGGCGGCATGTTGGAGAACAACTTCGCGCGCTCCATGCAGCTCTACGACGGGGTCTCATTTATTTGGGAGCGTCCCATGACACTGGGTCTGCTCATCGTTGCCGCGATCCTGATCATCCTGCCAAGCTACCGCGCGCGCCGCGCCCGCATCAGGGCCTCCGGCGTGGCGGATGGCGACTAATCCCGGATCGGGAAAGCCGACCTGATCGCATGTTCCTGTTCGGCGGACAGGTAGGCGGGGTGATGCTCGTGCAGGACCGTGCGCGCACGCGCTCTGGCTCTGGTCCAGGCATCATCCGCGCCCGCTTCCTGCCAGGTCCTTGGTTGTTCCCGATCCGCCAGTTGCGGGTAGTAATAATCCCGTTCCATCGCGTTGTAGGTCTGGGTTGATCCCAGAAAATGGCCCTCTCCCAGAACCGCCTCGCAAATGGCGTCGAAGCCGAGGTTCTCTTCACTCACTTCGACCCCACGCAAAGCACGATAGGTCATCGCGTGCATGTCATCATCCAGTATGAACGCCTCGAAACTGGCACCAAGCAACGCCGCCGTCATGCCTGAACTTTCGTAGATCAGATTGCCACCGGCCAGCGCCGCAGCAAGACTGGTCATGCCCTTCTCCACGCCATATTGCGCGTCGATCGCCTTGGCGTCGGTCATGGAACAGGCCACCCCCGACGGCAGTCCCAACCAATTCGAAAGCTGCGCAGAGGCTGCGTTCAGCAGCGTCGTCTCTCCCCCACCGCCCGAAAACGCGCCGCTTCGCAGATCAATGACCAGCGGCCAATTGGAAAACACCATTGGATACCCGGGGCTAATCACATTGACCATCACCAGACTGGCCAACGTCTCTGCCAGCGACTGCGCCAGAAAACCCGCCAGCGTTGCCGGAGCCGTCGCCCCCGCCTGCGCCGCCGTGATGCAGGACATCGGGATATTGTGTTCGATGCATTTGTAGACCACATCAACAGCGTCCTCACCAAACCGCATGGGAGAGATGACCGGGCTGATATGGGCCTTTACGAAAGGGCGTTCCGCAAACTTGCCAGCCCCGCCTGCCGCGATATCGAACATAGCCACGATCGGGTCTACATGGTCAGCCAAAGTAAAGGCGGTCGCCACGGGTTTGGTCGTATTTTTCAAAAGCGCAAATGCGGTGTTCACGTCCAACTCAAAAGGATCGGCCACATCTGTTGCGATGCAGCAGCGGGTAAACCAAGCGACGTTTTCAAGCGTATCCTGCAACCGTGTGAAGTCGTGCAAATCTGCAAGCGTCGAAGGTCGGTACTGCCCGCTGTCGATATCGAGCGTGTTCACCGCCGCACCACCGGTCCCGAAATAGACCCGGTCACCGCCCACCTTGATCGAGCGCTCTGGGTCACGGCCATGCAGCACGAATTGTTTTGCCGCGCATCCGATGCAACTTTCCACCAGAGCCCGTGGCATGCTTATACGCCCGTTGTCGAGTGGTTTTGCCCCCGCAGAGCAAAGCGCCGTCGCGAGGCGATCCGGCACTTCACCCATGCCTAGCTCTTCGAGCAAGCGCAAAGCAGTTTGAAAAATCGACAGGAGTTCCGGCTCACCCAGAGGCTGATACCGCCCGCCCTTCGGGCCGGGAGGTGCAGGATTCACCTTTGGCGGGGCCGCGCGTTGCGCCAGCCGGGACTTTCTCCCGGATCTTCGCCGCCGCGCCGACGGGGATGATGTCTTGTCTTCCACGTATTGATTCTCCTGCAACACATCTGATGATGCGCGGCCTGCCAGCAGTCCGGCAAATGAAAAAATGAGCGCGTGGACATTTTCGCTTCGAATGTCGCGAACGATATGGCAAGCATTCGCGTAGCGGATTTTTTTCGCTGTGGTCAAAGAGTGGGACAGATCATGAAGTCACGAACCAAAGTCGTTGTCATCGGAGGCGGAATAGCCGGTTGTTCGACGCTCTACCACCTGACGCAGGAAGGATGGAGTGACGTTGTTCTGGTTGAACGCAACGAGCTCACATCCGGCACCACATGGCATTCTGCAGCTCAAGTCACCAACTTTGGCATGAACCAGACGATGGTGGGTCTCAAAAGTCATTCCATCGCGCTTTACCAGGAGCTTGCCAACGATCCGGAATACCCGATCAACTATCACCACGGTGACGGCGGTATCAGGCTGGCAAATACCGAAGCGCAAATGGAAGGATACCGCCATTTTGCCTCCATGGCTCGGGGGATGGATGTAACCTTCGAGGTCCTCGACGCGGAGGAATGCGCCAGAAGGCATCCGCTCATTTCGACTGAAAACCTATTGGGCGGTCTATGGGATGGGCAGGACGGTGACATTGACCCCGCCCAACTATGTCAGGCGCTCGCGCGCAGGGCTCGTCAGGCAGGTGCAGAAGTCTACCGCGAAACACCCGTCACGGCTTTGACCCAGCACATGGATGACACTTGGACGGTCCATACTGAAAAGGGCGACATAGACTGCGATATCGTCGTCAACGCCTGCGGGTACCGCGTCAACGAAGTCGGCGCGATGATGGGAGTGCAGCACCCCGTTACCTCGATGGAGCATCAGTACTTCCTGACGGAAGAAATCCCCACGATCCGCGATGCAGGACACAGGATGCCACTGCTACGCTGCCCGATCAGTGACTACTACTGCCGTCAGGAGAAAAACGGCCTTCTGTTGGGGTTCTATGAACAGGACTGCAAGACCTGGGGCATGGATGGGATCGATCCGAATTTCGTCAATGCCCTCTGCCCTGACGATCTCGACCGGGTCACCGACGTGTTGGAAGGCGCCTTTGCCCGAATGCCCGCGCTTATGGAAACGGGTATCCACACCATCGTGAACGGACCCATTACCTACACGATTGATGGCGCGCCGCTTGTTGGGCCCATTCCGGGCAAGCGTAATGCGTTTTGCATTATTGGTTTGCGTGCCGGCTTAGGTGAAGGCGGCGGCCATGGTTGGCTGCTGGCGCAACAAATTGTGCATGGTGAGGCCTGCTATGACACATGGTGCATTGATCCCCGACGCTTTACTGGCCACGCAAATGTTGAACTGACGGCGCTGAAAGCCATCGAGGATTACCAGAACGAATTCCGGTTTCACTTCCCGAATGAACACCGCCCGGCGGGTCGCATGGCGAAAACCACCGCGCTTACCCCTGTACTGGCAGCGGAAGGCGCGGAATTCACAGTGGTGAATGGCTGGGAACGTGCGGAGTATTTCAAGCCTTCACCCGATTTTTCGGTGACCTATAGTTTTCGCTTTGATGAGAGTTTTGACGTCGTCGCGAAGGAGGTTGAAGCGGTACAAACGGGCGTGGGTCTATGTGAAGTCAACGGCTTCAACCGTCTGGAAATCACCGGAGCGGATGCAGTGAGTTTCCTCGACCGCATGATTTGTGGTGGCATGCCCGCCCGCGAAGGTCGCGTGCGCCTGGAATATCTCCTCAATCACCATGGCATGGTGAAAAGCGAGGCCACTTTAGCCAGACTTCCAGCATCGGATCGCGGACCGGCGCGCATCTGGTACGGCTCCGCCGCCGCGTCAGAGTTTCACGACATGGACTGGCTTTGCCAGCATTTGCGTACGGACGAAGATGTGCAGATACGCTCTCTGACCAACGAGCAAACCATCCTCGTTTTGGCGGGCCCAAAAGCGCGGGATGTTCTGCAATCTGTCAGTCGCGGTGATTGGTCTGCCGAGGGTTTTCCATGGCTTTCAGTGCGCGAATGTTACATCGGCATTGCACCGGCGACCGTTATGGCCGTGAGCTTCAGTGGCGAGCTCGCCTACGAAATACACATCCCCAACGCATCGCTATATGCTGCCTACCGCGCTCTGCAAGAGGCCGGCAAAGCTCATGATATGAAGCCCTTTGGTGCGCATGCCGTGGAGTCGATGCGCATGGAAAAAGGGTACCTGCATTGGAAAGCGGATATTCTGACGGAATTTGATCCCTACGAAACCGGGCTTGATCGGTTTGTGAAGCCCGAAAAGCCGGACTTCATTGGCCGCGAGGCTCTGCTCCGGTCCAAGAAAGAAGGGCCGCGGAAGAAACTTGTCACCCTCTCGCTGGAGTGTAGTTTCGCACCTGCCCACGGCGGTGCGTCGGTCATGAAAGGTGACGCTATTGTCGGCACCGTGACATCCGGCGCATGGGGGCATCGAACGGCCAAAAACATCGCCTATGCATTTATAGACCCCGAAGTGTCCGACGGGAGCCATGGTTTGACGGTTGATGTGCTCGGGCAACCTGTTCCCGCCAGGGTCGAACCAACTGCTGCCTACGATCCGGAGATGTCGCGCGTCCGCGCGTGACCATATTGCCTAAAGATGGTGGCTGATCAGGCGCAGCACGTAGAAGCACGCAAAACAATCCGGCCCAAATGCCTCAATTGTTGCGGATACGATCAAAATTTGGCCGCATTCAGAGCGTACCCCGAGGCACAGTGAGGCATTTTTCCTCAGGGGTTTTGGGCAAATGGCACTTTTGGATAGCGTTCCGACTGTAAAGCCGCGGGCAATTGGGCTGGCGTTACCGGTCATCTTTACGCTTACAATTTTCCTGAGCGCGAGCCTCCTCTTTTTCGTGCAACCCTTGTTTGCCGCATTGGTCCTGCCTCATATCGGCGGCGCGCCCGCAGTCTGGACAACGGCGATGCTGTTCTTTCAGGTGGTTTTGCTTTTTGGGTATGTTTACGCGCATCTGCTCAGCAAATATGTGCCCCTCGGCTGGCAGCTTGGCGTACATGCGGCGTTTTGGGTTTTGGCACTGGCTTTCTTGCCGCTTTCGATTAGTGACGGGTGGCGCTACGACCCACAGGCTTCTACCACTTGGCAAACGCTGTCTCTTTTTGCCGTCGGTGTGGGCATCCCGTTTGCAATGCTCTCCGCCAATGCGCCGCTGCTTCAGTCTTGGTACTCCAAAACGACAGGACCTTCGGCGCAGGATCCATATTTCCTCTATGGCTCCAGCAATCTGGGCTCGCTTATCGCATTGCTTGCCTTCCCACTCCTCGCCGCACCCTATCTTGGTGCAACCGTAACGGCTTGGGGATGGACTGCAATCTTTGTGCTTTTTGGCGGCTTTCTGTTGGCAAGTGGTGGGCTCGCTCTGCACTTCAAAAAACCAACTGATCAGAGCCTGCCCAATGATGAACGCGTCGACACTGTCAGCCTGATTACCGGCCTGAAATGGGTTTTCATCGCTTTTGTACCCTCAAGCCTGATGCTTGCGATCACAACCAAGGTAAGCACCGACATGGGTGCGATGCCATTGATCTGGGTGGTCCCACTGGCAATTTACATTTTTTCCTTCGTTGTGACCTTTACGAACAGGCCACTGATCCCGGATCAGGCGCTTTCAAAGTTCTACCTTGCGTGCTGCGCCATCATGGCATTCTTGATGAGCGGTTATTCACAAGGCTTCCCGACGTGGGCAAGCGCACTCCTGTTTGCCCCTGCATTGATGGTCGTCGCCGCCTACGCCCACCGTCAACTGTATCTCTTGCGCCCAGCCAGCAGCCATCTGACCGTTTTCTACATTTGCATGTCGGTGGGCGGCGCGCTTGGCGGTCTTTTCAACTCCATCATCGCGCCGACCGTCTTCGACAAACTTCATGAAGGGTGGATAAGCGTCGCCTGTGCAGCATGCATTGGCGCAATCGCCATGGGTCGTCCATCGGTCCGGAACATCGCGATAGGCATCGCGCTCGCGATCGTCGCGCAAGAAGCCTTTGACACGTTGCGGAACATGACCGGCGGCCCTGCGATACAGGTAGAGTACCAGTTGATCGCAATCGCCGTATTCGCGTCGGCGGTCGTAGCTTTCTGGCGGTCGCTAGTCGCAATGGCCTTGGCAATTAGTGTTTTTCTTCTTCTCGACGCTGGGAGCAGAACAACATCCCATCATCTTTTCCAGGACCGCAGCTTTTTCGGAACGCACAGCATCTATGATCAGGATAATGTTCGCATCTATGGCAACGGGACCACGATCCATGGCTACCAGTTCATCGATGAGCTCGAGCCGGGCGTACGACCGACCCCCCTCTCCTATTACCATCCAGAAAGCCCGATGGCGCAAGTTCTCACCACGTCTGAAGGGCTCGATACCGCAAATGTTGCTGTCGTTGGCCTTGGGGTGGGATCGCTGGCTTGTTATGCCAAACCCGGTCAGACGTGGGAATTCTACGAAATCGACCATATGGTGGATCAGGCCGCGCGTACTCCGTCGCTCTTCACTTTCATGTCAGAATGTGCCCCCGGATCCTCAACACATTTGGGTGATGCCCGCATCGTACTCGCGCAGCATGATGTCAGTTTCGACATAATGGTCCTAGATGCTTACAGTTCGGATTCCATCCCGGTCCATCTTGTCACAATTGAAGCCGTTGAAATGTATCTCGACCGGCTGGCCAAGGATGGGCAACTCGTCTTCCATATCTCAAACCGTTACTATGATCTTTCACAACCATTGGCGCGTATCGCTCGCGACCTCGGGTTGAACGCCATTATTCGAGATGATCGCGACGAACGGATCACCGCCAAGGGCACGCAGCCATCGGTTGTCATGGTCTTGTCCGCTGATACGAGCCGAACTGACAAGCTTTTGCAGGACCCTCGTTGGCAAATCGTACGCCCGGATCACAAACCGGCCTGGACCGACGACCGCAGCAATATCCTCTCCGCCCTCAAGTAGGTGCCAGATCGGACTACCTAAGCACGGCTTTCAGAAAAGCCTGTGTTCGTGCACGCTTCGGGGCAGAGAAAATCTCCTGTGGGGGACCCTCTTCGACAATAACGCCACCGTCCATGAAACATACACGGTCTGCCGCCTCCCGGGCGAAACCCATTTCATGGGTGGCCAGAACCATGGTCATGCCCTCTGCCCGCAACTGACGCAGTACCTGAAGGACTTCGCCAACCAGTTCCGGATCGAGCGCCGCTGTAATCTCGTCGAAGAGCATAATTTCAGGCTGCATCGCCAATGCCCGGATCACGGCAACCCGCTGCTGTTGCCCACCCGAAAGTTGATCGGGGTATTTCAACATATGCGGCGCAAGCCCAAAGCGATCAAAAAGAGCTTCAGCCCGCGCACGCTGTTCGGCGACATCCCCTCGCAACACCCGCCGGGGCGCGAGCAGAACATTATCCAGAGCGGTCATATGCGGGAAAAGGTTGTAAGATTGGAACACGATACCGATCCGACGCCTGATCGGCGCAAGGTCAAGACCCGGTTCAGATATGTCCTGCCCCTCAAGAAAGACCGCACCGTCGTCGATGGGTTCAAGCTGGTTGATACAGCGCAACAAAGTGGACTTCCCCGAGCCCGAAGCGCCAATCAGGCAGATCATTTCCCCCGGCGCCACATCAAGGTCAATGCCCTTCAAGACCGCGTTGTCACCAAAGGACTTAACAACAGCGCGCAAGGACAGCTTAGCTTCTGGCATTTCGGTCCCGGTTCAACAGGTGGTCGGCGTACCTCGTAGCTGGCACCGTCACCAACAGAAAGATCACGGCGGCCACCACATAGGGCGTAAAATTCGCAAGCAGGCTTTTATAGATGCCCGCCTGACGCAGAATCTCGACCGGCCCGATAAAGCTCAAAAGCGCCACGTCTTTCTGGAGCGCAACCAGCATGTTCATATTGGCCGGGACAACCCGCCGGATTGCTTGTGGCAGGATGACATAGCGCATCGTGTCCCGTTCGCTCAGCCCCAGGCAGATCGCGGCATTGCGCTGGCTGGCATGTACGCTTTCTATGCCGGAGCGCAACACCTCGGCGACATAGGCTGAATAGGTCAGCACCAATGCGACAGTCCCCCAGATATACGGGCTGTTCCAGGGGCGCGGCAGACCTAACCCGGGAATGCCAAAGCCGATCAGGTAGATCGTCAGTACCACGGGGATGCCACGGAATACGTCCACGTAGATCGCCCCGAATATCCGCAGTGGGAAAAGCGCCGCTGCCCGCGCACCCCGTGCAAGCGCAATCGCCAGCCCAAGCCCCAGAATAAGCGGCACGGACCATGCAAAGATCATCACGTCGATCAGGAAGGCTTGCAAAAGAGTGGGAAATGTCTCGGCAAAGACACTTGCATCGAAAAAGCTCGCGCGAACCGCTGGCCACCCCGGCGCCAGAGGCACCAAAATAATCGCGGCAGCCAGGACCACCACAGTGCTGACCCCCGCCACCATCAGCGCACGGCGTCGCTGCGCTGCCTCATATGCCTGCCTGCGGTTCACCCTGATCAGCGGATCAACGGCACGCCTGTCGTCTCTTGCAACCATTGCGCTTCTATGGCGGCGAGGCTTCCGTCTGATTTCATTTCTTCTAGGGCCGCGTCGACACACTCTTTCAAAGGATTACCTTCCGTCATGAGCGCACCAAAATGATCGGGGTCCGTTGTTTCATCTGGATCGAATTGACCCAAGACCTGTCCGCCTTCCAGAACAACCGCACTCAGATACAACGCAGTGGGCAAATCAAAGAGGGCAGCATCAATCTGGCCCGCCTTCATCGCCTCGACAACGTTCGCGTTGTCATCATAGATCAGCGGGTTGCTGTCGGGCGCGATCTTCTTGAGGATCACCGGCAATGCGGTTGTGGACGCAACCACCCCCCATTTCAGCCCTTTCAGCGTATCCATATCCGCTGCGAGCCCGTCGCTCCCCCGCACCAGAACCGCCATTGGTGCCGTGTAGTACGGCTCCGAGAAATCAACGACCTTGTCCCGGGCCTCAGTGATCGAGAATTGCTGCATGTTGAGATCAAAGTCTTTTTCGCCCGGCTGGATCGCCTGATCGAAAGACGTGCGCGTCCAGACCACGTCGCCTGCTGCAAACCCCATCTTTTCGGCGAGCGCATATGCGACGGCGGCCTCAAAGCCCTCACCGCTTTCGGGGGCGTCGTTCATGACCCAAGGATAGTAAGCCGGATTTCCTGTTGCGATGGTCAGTTTGCCATCGGCCAACGTCTTCCCATCATGGCAGCTTTGCGCCGAAGCAGCCGTTGTCATTGCAAGCGCCGTGACAACGGACATCGCCATCATTCTCCGCATATCAGTTCTCCCTGAAACAGAATTTATGCCCCGTGTTATCGCCCTGTGTGGCGCAGGGCGCAAGCCTGATGGCCTGCGTTGAACCGCTTTTCCGATGCGTCAGGTCGCTGGCAGGTTGACCCCTCGGAGTGGGCGTGCATTTACTGCCCGACAAGCAGCAAGCGGGGATCGGCACATGAGCGATGAGAACGAAAAACACGCAGAAAAAATGCGCAAAATCAAGGAAGAGCGCAAAAAGCTCATGGCCACCAAGACCGAGAAAAAAGGACTCATCATGGTCCATACTGGGAAGGGGAAAGGCAAATCCTCCTCCGGCTTTGGGATGATCATGCGCTGCATCGCACACAAAATGCCCTGCGCCGTCGTGCAATTCATCAAAGGGAACTGGCAAACCGGCGAGAAACGGCTTTTGCGGGAACGCTTCGCTGATGAATGCCGCTTCTACGTTTCTGGGGAAGGGTTTACCTGGGACACGCAAGACCGCGAACGCGACATCGCTGCAGCAGAGAACGGGTGGCGCATCGCCAAAGAGCAAATTTTCGATCCCGATATCCAGTTCGTCCTGCTGGACGAGATCAATATCGCCCTGCGGTATGACTATCTCGACATCAATGAGGTTGTGGATTTCCTGCTCAATCAGAAACCAGAAATGACACATGTCTGCCTGACGGGTCGTGATGCCAAGCCTGAGTTGATCGAAGCGGCTGATCTGGTGACAGAGATGTCTCTGATCAAGCACCCCTTCGAGATAGGCGTAAAGGCCCAACGCGGCGTCGAATTCTGAGCGGAGGCTGTCATGGGGCGTGCGATCATGCTGCAGGGCACCGGCTCGGACGTCGGGAAATCCATGCTGGTCGCCGGGTTATGTCGTGCTGCACAGGCAAAGGGGCTGTCAGTCGCACCCTTCAAACCTCAAAACATGTCGAACAACGCCGCCGTTACGCCCCAAGGCGGAGAAATCGGCCGCGCGCAGGCATTGCAGGCGCAAGCAGCGGGAATTGATCCTCATACGGACATGAACCCCGTCCTGCTAAAGCCAGAGACAGACACCGGCGCGCAGGTCATCTTGCACGGCAAACGCTTTGCAAGCACTGCCGCCGCTGATTATGCCGCGCTGAAACCCAAACTGCTATCCCATGTTGTCAGCAGTTTCGAACGCCTGAAATCAAAATACGATCTGGTGATTGTCGAAGGGGCCGGCAGCCCCGCTGAAGTGAACCTGCGCGCGGGTGACATCGCCAATATGGGGTTTGCGCAGGCAGCAGATGTTCCGGTACTGCTTTGCGCAGACATCAACCGGGGCGGTGTGATCGCCCAGATCGTCGGAACCAGGGCCGTTCTGGACGCGCAGGACCTTGGTCTGATCAAGGGCTTCATCGTCAACAAGTTTCGCGGCGATCCAAGTCTTTTCGACAATGGCTATCGCTATGTTGAAGAAATGACCGGCTGGCCCGGTCTGGGCGTAATCCCCTGGTTCGAACACGCTTGGAAGCTTCCGGCGGAAGACGCCTACGACGTAAGGCCACGGACCCGAACGACCGGGCTTCATGTCGTCTGTCTGCAATTGTCGCGTATGGCGAACTTCGATGACCTTGACCCGTTGTCACAAGAACCGTCAGTGCGTTTGACAATGCTGAAGGCAGGTCAGGCTTTGCCCGGTGATACTGATATCGTGATCATACCAGGGACGAAATCTACGCGCGGTGATCTGGCCTACCTCAGAGAACAGGGTTGGGATATTGATATCGCTGCCCACGTGCGACGCGGCGGCCATGTTTTGGGGCTGTGCGGCGGATACCAGATGCTGGGGAAATCGATAGCAGATCCTGATGGGCTTGAAGGGGCAACGGGTTCCGATTCGGGGCTGGGATTGCTGGATATTGATACTGTCATGCATCCGATTAAGCAGGTCACGCAAACAGACGCGATTCATTGCGGCAGCGGGCAGGAAATCTCCGGATATGAAATTCATCTGGGCCATACCGAAGGACCCGATTGCGCCCGGCCTTTTTCCCGGATCGGCGCCCGGCATGATGGCGCGCTATCATCCGATGGGCGGATCGTCGGCACGTACCTGCACGGCATGTTCCGGGATGACGGCTTTCGCCACGCATGGCTTGCAGGCTTCGGGGCAGAGCAACAGGCCAGCTACACAGCCTCGGTCGAAGAGGCTTTGGATCAACTGGCTGATCATCTCACGCAACATGCGCGCGTCGATGAAATCATAGGATTTGCGCGCTGAAACGAGCGAGTGCTCTAACCAAAACGGCCCCGCGCAAAGCTACACGTTTTGAGGGAATCGCACGCTGTGGTACCATCGAATGGCGGTGCATGTTTCGCATTCGTTAATTGTTGATGTTTTTTGATGCTTTTTCAGAATTTTACCTCTCATGTTGAAAACCGAAATCCCCGGTTCTATTCATCGCTCATCTGGCGCGGATCCCGCTTTTTTTGAGTTCAGACTGCTTGGAACGCTCAGCATACATGTGGGTGGCAAACGTCATCGGCAGACAATCGCCGGTCCCGCACGTGAGCTTTTGATCTATCTCCTCTCCCATCCGGACCGGAACCATCGCCGTGAAGTCCTGCCCGAAGCAATCTGGGGTGAGTTGCGCGCCCCCAGCCGTGGCGGTTTCAATACGATATTGTGGCGGTTGAAGCGTTTTCTGGCAGAGTTGCACGGCCCCGAACTGAAGTGTGACGCAATCCACGTCAGGTTGAATCTTCCCGAGGGATGCGCGATCGACAGCCGTGACCTGTTGGTTCACGCGGGGCCTTTGCAAGACCTGAAAGACACATTGCCCGACCACCTGAGAACTGCGTTGCGGCGTTTGACGAAGGCATGGCGCGGGCCTTTTGCGGAAGGTGAACCATCAGACTGGTTGCTGGAAGAACGCGAAAGGATCCACGACGCCTACGTGCGGGCGTTGACCGCATTGATGCGCGATGCCGGGGTGCGCGGCCGCTTTGAATGCGCTCTGGAGTATTGCCAGAGTATTCTGCGGGTTGATCCTTTTCGGGAAAACATACACTGCGAAATGCTATGGCTGATGGTGCTGACAGGTCAGCGCGCGCGCGCCATCCAAAGTCATGACGCCTTTTGTAAACGACTTCGGTCGGAACTCGAAATTGACCCGATGGTGGAAACTTCGGCACTTTTTGACTTCATCCGCAACGATCTGGACAAGTTGCCAGCGCAAGCGGCGACTACCGATAGATATGGCGCGTTTCTGAAGGCAACCCGTGATAGCCGTGCCGAGGTTTATGCCGCCCTTCGGCGTGAACGGCCAGTCCCCAGCAGCTGAAAACCCAAAAATATCAAACTGCACTGCCGTCCGGATGTCCGGTCTTTTAGTGCATTATTTCAGCAAGTTGAGGTATGTTATTCATTTCGTTGTGACGCCGCTGTGATGCTGCGGTGATGCCAGCGCACGCGGTTCGTGCCTCACCGGTAAAATCCTGTCGCTAGGGTTGTTCGCGGACCACTCCAAATGAGGAAGCCCCGTGCCCAACGACCGTTCCGATGACGGATACGAGATGTTTACAGTCCGCGTGAACATCGAAAAACCAACTGATCGCCCACCGGGCGCGGCTCCCTCTGTCAATCCGGGGCGACTTAAAATTCAGGTCAGGCATGTGAATTCCGGGGAAGAAACCACCCGGTTCTCGTTTGACGAGGCTCTCGACTGGCTACGCGCTAAGATCGCGTCCCTTTTTCAAAATCGCGGGGGGCCGGTCCAGCCTTCCGAAAGCTCAGACCCTGCCAAGCAGTGAAGGAGACCGAAGATGTATAAGCACCCCGGCGTCTATATCGAGCACGTGCCAAGTGGCGCTCTGGCCATTGAAGCCGCGTCGACATCAATCGCCGCATTTGTCGGGCCTGTGAAGCGTGGTCCTGTCAATACACCAGTGTTCATCGTCAATCGTGGTCAGTTTGCCGAGCAGTTCGGCGAGCTGGACGATGGAACCTCCGGCATACGCGACGAAGGCGACCAGCCTGATTACTTTGGACACGCCGTAAACGCTTTCTATGACAACGGAGGCGGACAAGCCTATGTGGTCCGGGTGTCATCAGACACGGCAACGGCGGCTGAGGGTGCCCTGTCTGACCCCGCACAATTGGGCGTCAAAGGTCTCTACTTCACTGCTCTCAGCCCCGGAGCATGGGGGAACAAGCTGGTTGCCCGAATTGCACCGGTAGATAGCTCGGACCTCGACCTGGGGTACAGCCTGGACCTTGGATATAATACGGTCGAGGCCGATGGCAGCATCGAATTTTCAGCGGTCGAGTCCTTTTCTGGCCTATCCATGGATCAGGCCGATGGCAACTACCTGCCCACAATCGTGAAAGCGCAATCCTCACTAGTCGATTGTGAGCATCTTGATGTGGGAGGCGCTGGCGCCGGGGCCCAGGTCACTGCCATCCGCAGCGGCAGCCTGCGCGATCTGAACTACAACGACCTCAAGAACAAGGTTCTGAATTTCAAACTAAACGGCGATGCCGTGCGTTTGAAGATCGATACAGACCTTAAAACCTTCACCGCGACCTACAAGCCGGGCACCGCTGACGAGGCCGCGGCGACCAGCGTTGCTGCTGCGTCGGTGGGCGATCTGGATACACTGGTCGCGACCATCCTGGAGGCTATGAGTGATGCCGCGCTGCCAGACGCGATCAAGGGGTTCGGGCTTTACGTCGGCAGCGATGCCGATTTGATCTGGACGCCTCCTGCGATCCCGGCAAACACGCCAACGGCGGTTGAGATTGTCGACGGCGGGTTGCAGGCACCGCTAAAACTGGGCGGCGACGCAACAACCCTCGATTTCCCGTCTGCAGGGGAAACGCAGTTTATCAAGGGAGACGACGGCGGCGCCATCAAAGCCACAGATTATGACGCAGCCCTTCTTGCCCTGAGAGATTATCGAAACGCATCCGTCATTGTTATGCCGGGACAGGTTTGGGCAGGTGGCAGTAATGACGCTATTTCCAAAGCCATAACTCATTCTGAATACATGAAAAACCGTGTGGTTATCGTGGATCCCGATGACTACGGCGCCTCACCGAAGGATCAGTTGACCGATCCAAAAAAAGTAAAGGATCAGGCCTTTCCGACCTCGACGTTTTCAGCGCTTTACTACCCATGGCTGGAAGTCACAAATCCCCACTATGATGCGGACACCAAGGCAAACCGCCCCCGGACGCATATGATCCCACCTTCAGGATTTGCTGCGGGGCTTTGGGCGCGCACAGATGGCGCACGCGGCGTCTGGAAAGCACCCGCTGGATTGCAGGCGACCGTACGAGGCAGCCGGGGCCCCAACATCCTGATCGGCAACGACATTCAGGATCAGCTCAACGAGTGGGGCGTGAACTGTATTCGCAACATCATTGGGCCGCCGGTACTCTGGGGGGCACGCACTTTGGCAACCAAAGTACGCCCCGATCAACGCTATGTGCCGGTGCGGCGCACGTCGATCATGATCGGCGAGTCGCTTTACAACGCATTGCAGGCAGTTGTTTTTGAACCCAACAAACATGTGCTTTGGGCCAGCCTTCGCGCCGGTGTCGGAGATTTCATGGACGGGCTTTACCGGGCCGGTGCCTTCCAGGGCGAAAAAGCCTCCGACGCCTACTACGTGCGTTGCGGTCTTGGCAGCACCATGACCCAGGCAGACATCGACGCGGGCATTGTGCGCGTGGTTGTGGGTTACGCACCGCTCAAACCCGCTGAATTCGTTGTTGTTCAAATCAAACAAATTGTCGGGCAATCGGGCTGAACGGCCCGGTCCCTCTGATCACAGGAGAAATAAGCGATGGCAGCGCCGACGTTCCCAAATAACCCCCACAGATACGACCCCTATCGCACCTTCAAGTTTCAGGTCGTCATCGGCCAGAGCGTCGTGGCAGGCCTGTCCAAGATGGGTGCTTTGAAACGAACAACCGAAGCGGTGAAATGGCGATCTGCCGGGGACCCCTCGCACCAGCGGGTCATGCCCGGCGGCAGCAGTTTCGAAGCGGTAACGCTGGAACAGGGTCTGAGCCACGACAAGGTTTTCGAAGAATGGGCAAACGCGGTCAATAACGTCGCGGATGGCGACGGCGGTATGAGCTTGCGGGACTACCGCCGTGGAGTGGTCATCAACGTCATGAACCTGCAAGGCGTGCCTGCCATCAGCTATCAGTTGAAACGGGCATGGGTAAGTGAATTTCAGGCCTTGCCGGAGTTCGACGCAAACAACATGAACACCGTCGGCATCCAATCGATCACGATCCAGCATGAAGGGTTCGTCCGGGATGAGGCCGTCGCCGAACCCGCTGAAGCATAAATCCAGGAGATTTTCGTGGCGTTGCGCGACCCAAAAACTCACCCGTCGGTCTGGCCATCCTTCGAGCTGGCTCAAGCGACAGGTGGAATGGAACTGGGTGTATCTGAAACGGCCACCAGTTCCCTGACACGTCCGGAGAAGGTCAGCGCAATTTTGGCACATTGTCTGGCCAGAATAGACGGGTTGGATGCCACACTTGGGGTTGTTCGGAGCCTCTCTGTTGGCACCCGCGAGTGGATTTTGCAACAGGTCGCGGCGCAGTGTCGTCCAACGCAAGACTGGCATGAGGTACAATGTCCAACTTGCACAAACCGTTTCGACATTTCATTTGATCTTGCAGATCTGCCACGCGCCGGTATTCCAGACGGTTTCCCGGTCGTTCGCGTCGAAACAGACCTGAGCGCCTTTGATCTTGCAGTCCCAAACGGCGCAACGGAAGAAAAACTGGCACGGCATCCAGTGATGTCAACGCTGGCGTTTCTGCAGGACTGTGCCGTGACGCCCGAGACAGCAACCCAGCTCGCAGTCCTTTCATCCGAGGAATTGGATGAGATCGACAACGCGCTTGATGAGGCAACGCCAGAACCCGCCGATACCATCGGCAGCACTTGTCCTGATTGCGGCAGCGAAGTGACTGCCCGCATTGAACCTTTGTCCTATGCCTTTCCTGCCCCAATGCGGGTCCTGCAGGACGTGCATCGGTTGTCATCAGCTTACCACTGGTCCGAAGCCGAGGTACTTGCCATGCCGACACAGCGCAGGCTGACGTATGTGAAGATGGTTTCAGCTTCAACAGGTGCCGCATGAGCCTCAGGTCACGCCTTTTGTCTCGTTCAGTCGCGATCGCCGATGCACCACTTGTTGTGCCCAAAGACCGCGGCACCGGCTCCGCTTTCGGGGTGCGCCGCGCTGAGTTGTCCGAACCAGAAAATGAAATCGACGAACCAGCACCTTTGGCTCAGCCTTCTGTTCAGCCCAAACGCACGGCAGCACCCGTGTTCCGCGAAAGTGAGGCATCGGATGAGCCTGAAGTTCAATCCAAGATTAAGCCGCCGTCCGCGCAGCTAAAAAGGGATGGCGCAGTCGTGAACCGGCAGGAGGAACAAGAAGAGGAAGAGCTTCAACGGGCCGTCGCCCTTCCTGATCCGAGCGCTACTGCAATGCGTCAGACAGCACAGTTGCAGCGCTCTGACACGACCGGCATCACAGCCAGCCCCGCGCCTTCACCGAACGAAGTTAAGCGCGCCCAGGCGGATCCGCCCGCCGATGAAGAAATTGTGCAGCCAGCCCGGATGGAAACACCCGCCGCAGACCGGTCAGTGCAGAATGCAGCACCGCCCACTGCCTCAATTCTCGCTGAGGTCGCTTCGCAAACCTCGGCAAAGGGACAAGAATCACAGTTTCCCGATGCTCATACGGTCGCAACAACCGTCGAAAACACTTATGTGCCAGCGAACACACGCCCCGGGACGGAAACGTATACCCCGACACGGCAGGACGGCCTAGCGCTGGAAACCGGACCAAGGGGCGAGATAGAAACTGTCGTCAAGCACGTTGAATCGCCAATCTCACAGCCGGTCATCCCACCTTCGATACCCGTCGCAACAGACCGGAAACCGGCACCAGAACGGCCTCGGGTTGTGATCGATCAGATTGACGTTGTGATCGGTGATCCGACCACACCTCGGACAAACGCGCGCCCGAATGGAGGCAGTGCAAGTGCCCTGTTGTCCCGTCGCTGGTTGAGGAGGTGAAAAATGTCACTGGCAATCGCGGCACATAGCCTTTCCGAAGCCTTGGAGAACGTCCTCAAACCCGTGCACGTTGTCGTCGATACACCTTCGGCTACGGCTGAAATGACGAAATCAAATACGGACAACGACTTTCTCAATATCTTCCTGTACCGCGTGGCACCTTCGACAGTACACGCCGCGCAGGCTTCAAATGAGCCGTTCTTTCTTCGAATTTTTGCGTTGTTGACACCTTTTGCACGGCGAGACGTGGCAAACGGCGATGGCGACGGTGATGAAGGAGCAGACGCGAACGACTACGTTGACCTTCAGATATTGACCGACGTGTTGCGGTACTTTCACGAAAACCCCGTTACCGATGTGATGCATGCGCAAGATGGAAACGCTGGAACCGCGTACCGGCTGCATGCCATCCCGCAAGCTCCGGAAATGGAAGAGCTGAACCATATCTGGACCACACAAAACAGCGCAATCGGGTATCGGCTTTCCGCTGTGTTTGAGTTCTCGCTGGTACCCGTTGATCCTCTGGAGCAAGCGCAACCTGCGACGCCGGTCCGCTCCGCAATGGCTCAGGTTGCCGCTGACATGGACCGCAAGGACGAAGCATTCACCGGATTTGAAACTGATTTCACTGCCTTTCCGCACCTCCGGCAGGATGAACAACAGCAATGGGATGGTCCCGAACACCTGCCCACACTCCTTGCCCGCAGAGACGGCGCGCTGCTGTCCGATCTAAATGTAGCGAGTGACGTAACCAGCATCGCTCTGCGGCTGGCCGGACCAACGGGTTTTCGCGCAGTTATTACAACCAGTTACCGCGACGAAGCGGGGCTGGAATTGGCTGCGACCACGTCGCGGCGGGCCATCAATGCGGTGTCGCTGGACGACATCAGCAGCGATTTCGACCACACGCTCGAAATCCCTGCGAATACAACGGAGATCGTTATCTCCGTCAGAGGCGGGACTGCCACCGGAGGCGATCTTGCGCTCGACCGCGTCGGCAGCACGATCACCCTTACCGTGGAGCAAACGCCATGATGGATGACGGTGCGCCAATTCTAGACCAAGCAGAAGTTCCGAGACCCGGTCTGGATGCAGAATGGCAACGGCTCGACGCGTTGTTGCATCTTGTCGAGACGCTGCGTCGGGCAGATGAACCCGCAAAAGACATCGAAGAGAAATTCGCGAAGCTGCAAGAGGATGTCACCCAAAGGCGCGCTGCCGGAGCTTGGGCCGGATTATCTCAACTGGTCGACCAAGATCAGCTTTCGGAGCTCAAGTCATTCGATTTGGACCTGATGGCCTTGGCTCTTCTCCCGGAAGCGATGCCCATGATGGCGCCGCGACTGGACGCGTTGCAACCCTATGTAGCAACCCCTGCCCCCTCGCTGCCATTGATACAGGAAATCCTGATGCTGGACAGCGCCGACGACATGGCCCTGCTTGCGGACCGTTTCGCGCCAACAGCACCACTGATCAGGCACGGGCTGGTCGTCCTCGAACGCCAGGGCGAATACCTTTGCCTGCGCCCGGGGCCAGGGCTGATCTCTGCTCTGCTTGGGCGCAGTGCGACGCTTGGACCACCCCCGGGGGCGGATCAGGTACCGCTCGGCCCTGGATGGGAGGGTCTCGTTCTGCCCGAGAATACGCTTCAGCGGCTGCGGGAGTTGGCCGCCTGGATCGCGCACAAAGACAAGATTTTCGGCGATTGGAAAGGCCGCCGCATCAGCGGCCCGATGGCACTTTTCGCGGGCGCATCGGGCGTCGGAAAATCTTTTGCTGTCAAGGTTCTGACCCGAGAGCTGGAGAACCTGACTAGGAACCCTTGGGTTCTTTACCGCCTCGATCTCGGACGGATCGTCTCAAAATACGTTGGTGAAACGGAAAAGAACCTGAACGCCCTATTGGATTCTTTACATGGGACACAGGCCGTTTTGCAGATCGACGAAGCCGATGGGCTTATGGGCCGGCGAGGCGAGGTTTCGGAGGCCCGCGACAGATATGCAAATCTTGAAGTCAGTCACATGCTGTCGCGTTTTGAAAGGCACGACGGGCCGGTTGTCTTGACCAGTAACCTCCGCCGCAACATCGATACCGCCTTTGTCAGACGCTTTCAGGTTGTCGTGGATTTTCCGGGCCCCGATGCAGCGTTACGCGGCAAGCTTTGGGACAGACTATTGCCCCAAAATATTCCACGCGAAGAGACGCTGGATTCTACCGAACTGGGAGCCGCGATTCCTCTTTCAGGCGGGGCCATTCACAACGCCGCAATCTATGCCGCCGTATTGGCAGCGGATCAGAACAGCAATCTCGGGCCACAACATGTCGCCCAGGCGGCCTGGCGGGAACTGAACAAGGAGGCACGCAAGGTCCGCAGCAGCGAATTGGGGGATCTGGCCCGCCATCTCAAGGAGGAACAGGCGTGAAGCGGATCCGAAAAATGCGTCTCGTTCTACCGGCTCGTTTTGCCCAACTTGGTCCCGCCGCTGCGCGCGATATAGCTGAGCGGTTTGTCGATGCGAGTTACGACCAACAACATGTGCCAAATGCCATTATCCGCCTTCACGATACCGGCCAAACCTCGGCGCAGATAGGATTGCAAGCGGCCAGAGCGACCCTCGCGAAACCGGATGGCGACGGAGGTGGGACATGAGTGTCATGCAACGCGGCGCACTGATCGAATATGGATTGAGCCTGCCTCCGCTGGCGTTGATTTTTGATTTCAACCCGCAACAAATCTCGCGCACCCGCACCATGACCATAAAGACCGGCGACGCACCCGGGAGCAGAGGTGGCTACGACTTCACGTCACCGCTGGAGACGCCGCGTGTCGCGCAGGGCGTGGAAATGCAGGCAGAGACCTTCTCCATCGATATTCTGCTGGATGCCACAGACGACATGAACGATGGCAACCCGATAGCGAATAGTTTCGGCGTGCAACCTCAGATCGACACCTTGCGGTCGATGCTGGAACCAAAAGTTCAAGGGCCCTTGGGCGTTCGGACCCTGGCCAGCCTGACCCCCGGCGGCGGCGCGCGGGCATTTGAACGGGATGAAACGGCCTCGGTACTGATCTTTCACTGGGGGTTGCAGAACCTGCCGGTCTTCCTGACCGGCGTGGCGCAAAAAGAGGTTCTGCATCTTCCCAATTTGTCGCCTTACCGCGCGGAAATGCAGCTTTCGATGCAAGTGATTGAAAGCGCCAACCCATTCTACACCGCCGACAAAATACGCCAAACAGCGATGTCGGCGCTTAATGCGGCCACTGGCTTTGGAGCGTTCTGATCATGGCATTCCTCAAAGGTTCCCGATACGGCACGCTACCCCGATTTGACGAGATGTCGGACTTCCAAGGTGTCCAGCCCCGCCTCATCCAGCAGGCAACACCTGTTTTGGAGCATGAGGTTTCTCTGAAGGAACGACTCGATCAGCTCTCGCAGGATTATTACCGGAACCCGCGCCACTGGGTGCGACTAGCGGAAGCAAACCCGCAAGCGCTGCATGCGGATGACCTGCTGTGGACACCGGAGCCAAACGCAGAGAACGGCCGCGAAAAACTCGGCGCTGTCCTGCTGGTGCCCCGCCGAGAGGAAGACAGCTCATGAGCATACTTGCAAATCTGCTGGATCCGGGCACACGTGATCCCGCCGCCTGTCTGATAGAGGTCGGCGAAGGCCGCGAAGGGCTCGGCACACTTAATGCCATGGTGAAATCCGTTGAGATCATCACCAGCCGTGCCGAAGCTGCCGCCGCGACGCTGGTATTTGAAGATCGGCGCATCGAAGATGGCAGTTATTTGGTGTCAGACTCCGGCCTGTTCGAGCGCTGGCAACCCATCCGATTATATGCCGACTTTGCTGGCGACCCGGTCGAAATACTGCGCGGGTTCATTGTGGCGTTGAAACCAAGTTTTCCGGCCTCTGGCGGGGAGGTTACCGTCGAAATCTCTGTTCTTGACGAGAGCGCCCTGCTTGACCGCGACCACCAGCGGCGCACTTGGGGCGAGGACGCGCCAATTACGGATTTCGGGATCGTCGACGCGCTTGTGTCAGACACCGCCGTCGCCCTGGATGGTGACAGCGCAGAGGGTCAGACTTCAGATGCACTGCAGCAGGATGCGACAGCGCTCAAATTCATGCGAACACGAGCGGAAGCAAACGGCTATGAACTCCTGTTTTCACCCGGGAAAGTGTATTTTGGCCCTTATCGCCTTGAGGGCGAGATCATGCCGCCCCTCATGGTCTACGCTGGACGATCCACCAATTGTCTCTCATTTGCCGTGGACGACGACGGGTTGAAGCCGGATGCCGTTACGTTCGAAACTGCCCCGCCTCAAGAAGGCTCGACGCCTGAGATGGAGACCGTAACCGCCCAGCAACCCGCCTTGGGCGAGACGGTTGCTGATGCAGAAGGTCGCGGGATCACACAACAGTTTGTGCAAAGGCTTAGCCGGGAAGGCGATGAAAGCCCGGAAAGTGCGCGCATAAGGGCGCAAGCTGTCGCTGATGCCGCCTCGTTCAAGCTTCGGGCTACGGCTGAAATTGACGGCGCACTCTACGGGTATGTGCTTCGGCCCGGTCAGATGGTCAGCGTTGATGGGTCCGGCACGCGGTACGGCGGCGTCTACTACACGGACAAGATCACGCACCGGTTCACGGAAGAGGGCTACCGCCAGACGCTGGAACTGATGCGCAATGCAACCGGCGAACAAACAGGTTTCGTGCCGGGGTCTAACGGACCGCTTGCAAATATCGGCAGCGCGTTGAGCGGGTTGTTTGGAGGATGACAGATGGCGGATGACCTAAGGCTTCTGGAAGATATCGTCCGGCGACAGGACAAGAGCTATTTCGGCAAGTTCCGTGCCTTCGTCGTGGACAATGAGGACCCGGAGCGGCGTGGTCGCCTGCGTTTGACAATCCCATCCGTCCTTGGCGCGGAGACATCGGTCTGGGCGCTCCCCTGTTTTCCTTACGGAGGGGGCAGCGATTTTGGGTGGTTTGCCGTTCCGCCCGTTGATGCCCAGGTGCTGGTTGAATTTCTCGAGGGCGATATCTCGTCACCAATCTGGACAGGTTCGTTCTGGCGCGTCGAGGATGAAGTGCCCGGAGATCGCGCAGACAGCACAGCCCCCACTACCAAGATTTTCAAAACTGAAAGCGGTCATTTCCTGTCGATGGAAGATGCCGATGGTGACGAGAAAATCACCTTGAAGAGCGCCAAAGAAGCCACCGTCGAAATGGACCATGAGGGTTCGATCGCGTTGACGGGCAGCGATGGTGCAACCGTGACAATAGATGCGGCAGGCGGCACCCTGCTGATCGAAGATGCGAACGGAAACAGTCTGGAAATGTCGTCTTCAGGGATCGACGCCAAGGATGTGAACGGCAACAGCATATCGATGGCCGGCGGTGGCGTCGAAGTGACATCATCCGCCAGCGTCAAGATCACATCCAGTCAGGTCACTATCGGCACTGGAGGAGCAGAACCGCTGGTCAAAGGCCAGAGCTTCATGTCGATCTTCAACGCCCACACCCACAACTGCACGGCACCGGGCGCGCCTTCGGGGCCGCCGCTGATGCCTTTGACACCGGCCGCACTCACCGTAGCGACAAAGGGGGCCTGATGCAGACTGAACGTGAACCCCGACTGCCCCGCCAAAGTTTCATGGCCTATCCGTTTCGCATCACGTCACGGGGGGCCGAGCAGGCCGCAAGACTGCGCCACATCCGCGATCAGGTAGAGCAGGTGCTTTTCACCTCGCCCGGTGAACGGGTGTTCCGCCCGGAATTCGGCTTTGGAGCACGCGCATTTGTTTTTGAACCAAACGCGCCGCAGACCCATGAGATCGCGCGCAATCGTCTGGTTGCATCATTGGCGCAGGCCCTTGCAGGAGAAATCGATCCGAAAACGCTGAAAGTCGAAGTGGGCGCGCCAGCAGATTCACCGGAAAAACTATTGGTGCGCATCGAATATGTGGTTGCGGCCCTGCACAAGGAGGAACGCCACGATTTCGTGGTGTAGTGTGTATGGCAAACATTCCGATCAAAATCCTTCATTTTCCAGACACAGACACTGCTGACGCGCAGAAAGCAGGATGCGGGGATTGCGGCCACCGCACGGTCTCGTTGCCGCCGCCCTTTCCGAAGATCGAAGATGATTTCGACTGGATGGTGCGCGATTACGACAGCTTCCGCCTGTTCATGATGGAAGAGCTGGCGCACCGCTTCCCGGAACGGAAACGCTGGACACCCGGTGACATGGAAGTCGTGCTGGTTGAACTCCTGGCCGCGCAACTAGATCGCCTGTCCCATACCTTGGATGTGGTGCACACCGAGCGGTTCCTGGCAACAGCCATGCGCCCGCAAAGTGTCCGCCGCCATCTGACGATGATCGGGTATGACGCCCACGCCCGCACCCCACAGAGCACGTTGGAGCGCCTGCCGCCCTTGCCCGACGAGGAGACGGAGACCAAGGAACAAGCCATCGAACGTTTATGGGCGCTCTACCCGCAAGAGATGGAGCGCGCACGTGCAGAAGGTCCGCGCCAGATCAACGAACAGCGCCGCATGGTTACGCTGGCCGATCACGCCGACAGCCTGATGCGCCATCCGTTGGTTGAGCAGGCTCAGGCCCGGCTGGTCTGGACCGGCGGCTGGAATACGATCCTGGTTTCCGTCCTGCTTGATGCCGCGAGAAGACTGGACACGTCCCATGATGTAAGGCCGTTTCCAACAGAGCTCTGGTCAGAACTCGAAGCGTTTCATCGCCGTGAAGGCCTTCCCCTGCCCGCGCTGTCACCTGATATCACGGCACGTATCGTTTTGCGTCACGTTCTTGAACGCAGGCGCATGATCGGATCTGAGGTCTTTCTGGAAAACGCCACGCGGGTGCCGATCACCTTCTCTCTCTCAATTCGTGCCAGGTCAGGGTATTTTCGCAGCGAGCTGAAAGACAGTCTGCAAGATGCTTTTTCGGCAGACGCTGGCGGCATGATGGAACCCGGGCGATTTGCCTTCAGCGAAGACGTCTATGCCTCTGATATCGTTGAGACTGCAATGGCCGTCGAGGGTGTGGAGACTGCTTGCCTCAACCGCTTCAAGAGGGTGGGACAAGACTACGCCGATCAGACGGATAATGGCGTGATTGTCATAGGCGACGATGAAGTAGCCATTTGTCTGAACCAACCCGGCGCTCCGGATCAGGGTAGTTTCGATCTCACCATCATGGGGGGCGAACAAGGATGAGCGATCTGACCCGCTGGAACCGTGCAGGACAGACCCGTTTCAACTACGTTGACGGGAACGCGCCGCTTTTCATGGAGCGCCTGCGTGCAGCGATGATTGCAAAGTTTTTACGCGGCATCGATCCGGATGATGCCGAGCGAGATCCGGAATTCTGGTACCGGCTCTTTCAGGATGGCAGTGATCTCGGGTTGGATCCGGCACGGAAGGCAGAGCTGGATGAAGCACTTGACTGGCGTGACCTCTTTTCCGGTATAGCCAGTAGCGCAGAGACCAAGGCGCGTCGAAACAATCGCCTTGTCGAAAACTACGGCACCCGGTCAGAAGACTATGCACAGGAAATCATACGGGCCTTCGCCCGCGCCAGCCACATTCTGGCCGGTTACACCGATGCCTATTTGAACGAGGGCTATCTCGCGACCGCAACGCAATGGTCTTCGGTTCAAAAACTGGCAGCCATGGTCAACTATAGCCCTGTCCCTGCCGCCAGTGCCTCGACGACCGTTGCACTGGTGCTCGCAACTGATAGCGGAACGACCGAGATCGCGCCCGGTCTTGCAATGTCAGCCCCCGCGCCTGACGGCGGTGCACCACTTATTTTCGAAACGCTGGATACCGTAACAGGTCATCCTGATCTTAACGCTTTGCGCGAACGGCGCTGGCATGTGAACCGCGAAACGGTAAATCTGTCGGAAGGGTACACGACCTTCCTCCTCGAGGGGGGTGATCCCCCTGCACCCGGCGCTCCCGTGGTGGTAGCGCCGTCAAAGATGACAGCTCCTGCCGCTCGCGCATCGATCATTTCGCGCACCCGTCCCGGTGATGACAAGATCGGCCTGCAACTTGAAGCGCCGGTCACCGGCAACTGGCAAAAAGGCTATGTGGACCTTTGGATCGAACCTGACCAGACCCTGACCGGGCGCGCTGTTTCTTCCCAAGCCCGCACAATTGTCAGCGCCGCGAACCTGTCGCCCCGGCCCGGCACGATCGTAGAAGTCACAGGTTCGGGCAAAGATGTCTTCGCGATTGTCGAAAGCGCTGAAAACGGCGTCTTGTCCCTCTCCTCCAGTGATGATCTGAGCGGCATGACAGGACTGCGCCCACTGAGTGAAGTTGATATCAGTGAGGGCTATTTCGAAACCGGTGTCGGTGTCGACATCGGCTATTTCAACGTCGGCGATCAGATTTTTCTGCAAGACATCGATACGACCAAAACCTTTGGCGCGGCCGATACCTCCAGGGTGACGGGCCTACGCAAAGCGCAGACCGACGGTACCGGCAGTACGATTGCCCATCGGTTTGCGGCACCAGATGGTGCTGTGTTAGGGGCCATTCAGTCGAGCGGGGATTTCACACAAGTTGACGTCATTGGTGCGCCACCGCGGGTCGCGCCAAATCTGCAGGATCCAAATGTAATTGTCGCTTTCGACGGCAAACCACCCAAGGACCTCAAGGAAGGCAGCTACTTCGCCGCCCGTGGTACAAGTGAGGCCATAAGCGCTTTGCGTGTGCGCGGGGTGCGTGTCGAAGACGGGCTCTACTTCGTGGCTTTCGACAAGGCACCCCCCGCGCCCCCCGAAGAGACGACCTTTTTTGGCCCGATGACGCGACGGCTTCGCATTGAAGACCATAACCGTAGCACCGCACCTGCAATGAATGCAGACGGCTGGGTCACGCTGGCAGGATTGTCCGATAGCGCAAAACCCTTGCTTCGGACCGGCAACAGGGTCATCATAGAAGATGAGCGGGAAACGGGCGCGAGCCCGGTTCTAGCAACGGTAGATGAAGTAGCCATAAGCTCGGATAAGACTGGGTTTGAAAAGGGCGAACGCGATCAGGCCAAGGTCCGCTTCGCCGCTGATGCGTCAGAATTATCTGCTTTCATCGCGGGTTGGACCGTTTTCCGCTTCAATACCACACGCGTAGGACATGGTGAAAGCAAGGGCGGCAAGACCCTTGGCAGCGGCAATGGCGAAAAACGCCGTCAAAGCTTCGCTTTGGATGTCAAAGGTATCAGTTTTATCCCCGACAGCTTGTCTGCAACCGGTGTAAGACCCGACATCGAGGTCAGGGTCGACGATGTGGCCTATCTATATGCAGACCTGACGGATCCAACCGCAGAGGACACGCAGTCCTATTCGGTGCGCACGAAAGAAGATGGCACGCTGGACATACTCTTTCGCCGTCGAATTCCCAGTGGCCGTAATTCTGTCCGAGTGACCCGATATCGCGTTGGTTCCGGCATCAAGGGAAATCACGCAGTCCCCGGAACCTTCACGAAGCCAAAGTCAAAACATCCCATCGTGAAACAAGTCCGGCAGCCCTTTCCCACCTCCGGAGGAGCAGATCGCGAACCTGCCGATAGCGTACGCGAAACCGCTGGTGCCAGCATCGCTGCGAATGGACGCGCGGTCTCGTTGGCGGACTTTACCCGGCTCACCCGTCGCCATGCGTCGGTGTGGGACGCCCTGGCACAACGCCGGCTGCGCTCCGGGCGCAAGGAAGCAGTCGATGTCACAGTATTGCCTGCCGGTGGTGGCGCGTTGACCGATGATCTGACGACCACACTGGCCACCTACATCCGCGACCGTGCACTGCCCGGCGTCCAGATCACCGTCTCTAGCTACGAGCTTGTCGCGTTCAAGGTGGTGGGCACGTTGCGCTATGACCCGTTGCAGTTCAATGAAGATGACCTCATCGCTGCGGCCTCTCAACAACTTCTCTCGACCTTTGGCCTGCCCGCCCGACGGCTTGGAAGCCCCCTCTTTGTAGCCGAGCCTCTTGCCGTTCTGGAGCGCGTTCCTGGCGCGGATAAAGTCCAGTTGAACGTATTGCTGCCGGACGAAACTCCGTTGTCGCCAAACCAGATATTCCGATCCGAACGCGGCAACATCAGAGCGCTCTACCCGAATGGTCGACAAGTGGCCTGTATCGCGTCTCCGACCGCGATCACACTGCGTGCGGAGCCTTTGTCATGACCAATCCGCTGAAATCCCGCTCAGGCATGCTCCTCTACCGCCATTTACCGGAGGAGTATCGCTATCGAGATAATCCTTCCGAAGATGAATTGGGCGATCTCGAAGCCTATCTGCATGGTTTCGGCGACCTCATTGATCGCTTCCGGGACACCCTCGATCAGGCCTACGCCGACGGTTTTGCGGAAGAGACCGATACTGGAGACGTCAGTCAAAGTTGGGTCCTGCCCTATCTCGCGAGCCTCTTTGGCGCGCAACTGGTTTCCCCCGATCTCGATGGCACGGCACGCATCAGGCGAAAGGAGCTGAACCGGACCGTGCAATGGTCCAAGGGCAAGGGCACGCTCGACATCGCGGATGACGTCGCTGACATTCTCGCAGATGCCGAAACGGTCATGGTCGAGGGATGGAAACGCACAGCAACCACACCGCGGCTGGCGTTGCCTCCATTCCGTTTGCCGCCTGAGGCCACCCAAAAGGATATGTATCCCTTGGGCACCCCAGATATGCGCTTGTCGATGCGGGCGGTGGCTGACCTTACCCAAAGCCTTGAGATTGACAGCTTCGGACTTAGCGAAAGAGGTGCTGACGGGCTGGCGCAGAAAACCGTTGCTGGATGGCGCATTCTAAACCGGCGCGGCGTGCCCTGCTTTCCGAATGCCTATGATGACAGGACGGTTCGAACGCCGGATTTGCGCACCAATGCCCAATCCCCAAGCCAGCTTGGCCCCGCACCACGTCGGGTCACCGTGCATGCCCAACCGCCCGCGGGGTTTTTCGAATTGGGCCTGCTCAGCATTGCGCTGACCGATAGCCAGCTCTCAGCCGCACAGGACCTTGCCGAACCGCCCCATTTTGTAGTTGGCCCCAAAGAGATTCTCGCGGTCGTGTCGCCAGACCGCACCGAACCAATCCCCGACAGGATCAACATCTCTACCCCACTATCTGTAAAAGCGGGTGAAAAGCGACGATTGCAACGCGTGAACCTGCTTGGGCCGGTCACTGTCAAACAAGACGCTTTCCTTTCGCTTGACCAAGTCGCTGTGCAGACGGTCACCGTTGAGAAAGCCGAAGAAGCGCCCGCGCTGATCGCCACCAACTGCCTATTCGAGGAAATCAAGGGGCCCGCTGGCTTCGTGCGTCTGGAATACTGCACGGTCATATCCAAGACGCAGACCGCTGTTTTGCAAGCCTCCGATTGTATCTTTGTTGGCGCGTTTGACGATCCCGGTTGCTTTGGCAGTGCAAGCTGTGTGCGGTTCTCGCGACTGCCTTCCGGTATTGACCAGGAGGCCTGCGTCTTCGCCCGCGCCCGGCACAATACCGAGGCAAAGCCTGTGTTTGTCCAGCGCATCTTTGCAACGGACGTAACGTGTGAAATCCGCAGCGCCCGATTTGGCGAACCCGGATGCGGTGTGCTGGACACAAACACACCACCGCTCATTGCTGACGGCGCTGAAGGCGGGATGGAAATGGGTGCCTATCATCACATGGGTTACGCCGCGCGCCTCGCAGCAACCATACGCAAGCTCGAAGACCAGCTTCCTTTGGGACAGGAGTTGGACTTGCGACACGACCCTATGATGACCCGCCTACCCCCAGAATTGAATACAGGATGAGGAACACGCTATGAAAGGTCAGATATCACGGATCAGCCATACCCCCGACAAGGATTTCTCGGGCCTCTACCACATTCAGGGCGGTATGATCACCGACGCGGATCTTTCCGAACAGGCCGCTGTTGCCCGAGACAGAACAGATGCGCTTGGAAATGAGGCGATCCGCGATGGCGTACCAGCGCAGGGCGGCGTTGTGCGCCTTCAGGCCAAGGGAAATCATCCCAGCATCGAACATGTCCCGTTTCTGCGGCCGGGTGTTGTCTATGCTGACGGCTTAAGGGGCATGGTGCGTACGCAGGAAGGCGCTGAATGGGGTGAGGAAAAAGCGCTGGCGCTGATTGCCGTTCAAGACGGTTTGCCTGATGCGCCAGACGTGCCTGCATCGGGCACCCATGTGGTCTATGCGGATATCTGGCACCGGCCGGTATTTGCGCTGGAAGACTCGCGTTTGCTTGAGGTCGGGTTGCACGGCGCCGAAACAGCTTTTCGCACTCAAACCATGGCGCAACTCAAGACCGCGCCAATCGACGCCGCCGAGCAAATTGAAAGCGGAACGGGCGCTTTCCCTAAAAAGGGGAACGCAACACTGTCAGTTGGTGCGCTAAGCGACTCTGACACCGGGAACCCCTGCGATCCCTGTGCGCCGATCATCGAGTTGGCAGCCCGTTTGGGCAACGCGCTTTTCCGGGTAGAAGTTGTTGACGTGAAGGGCGCCGCCAACGCCCCAAAAACTGTCACCCTGGCATGGTCAATGGAGAATGCCTCAATCGTCGCCCCACGCGATGCACCAGACGAAGGGTTTGAGGCGCCGGATCACGTATTTGAACACTTCGACCGCACAACAGAATGCCATCAGGGAGTTTTTGCTGACCCCGACGACCGCGTGCGCTCCGACTTTCTCGAGGCGGTCTCGTCGAGTTCTTCTCGCGACAGCGTTCGGCGGTGGGACGGACACGCCGTCTTTGACCTGGGTGCGCAGAAAGTGGACGCTCAGATCGGTGGCAACCCAGCGGACATGGATGGCACACAACTCAAAGTGTCACTCGACCATTTTGCCATCACCATTGAGACCAAAGAAAAATCCTTCGTTGCTGGCGACTACTGGCTCGTCGAAATTCGAGAGCATGCGACCCAGACCGAAGGCGAAGACTCCCGGATTCATCTGGTGAGCGACACCCCCTTGGGGATTGAACACCATTACACCTGCCTCTTCCGGATCGAAGATGGCAAACCGATGCCCCTGACGCAAAAAGAACGCCGCAAGGTGAGCTTTCCGCCCCTCAGCGACATTCCGGCAAGCCACGTGTCTTTCAAGAACAATTGCGAAAAGCTCTACGGCACAGATGAAATGAGCGCCAAAACCGTGCAGGAGGCCTTCGACCGGCTGTGCGACATTGACGCGAGTGACATTGCGCTGGACGTCGACTGCGAACGCTTTATGGGCGCGCGCACCGTGGCCGAAGGCTTTCAAGAGCTGTGCACCATCAACGCAGATACCGTCACGTATGACCACAGTTGCCCCGAAACCTTTGGCAACGCGACGACTGTCGGAGACGCGTTGGACAAACTTTGTGGCATCAGTTCAGACCGCACGTGGATGCGATATGTCATGGATTGGGGGGTGCTGTGCGGCCTGCAAGTCAAATACCTGGCGGGTGATGGGGTCTTGCAAATCTCGCCGGGGGCCTTGCTGACCGAAACCGGCAAGTTCCAGGTCACGCCCTGGGAAAAGCCCGTGTCATTCAAACCCGACGAAATCTTGTCCCAGGTATTTGTAAAAAACCCGGGCGAACCGGTTGATGTAACCTTTGGTCTCGACGTCGAAGCAGACGGAACCCTCACTCCGGTGGTGCGAGACTGGACGAGGGCATTCTCCTTTTCCGAGCGCCTCGAAGCCTGCGAAAAGGCACCCGACAGTTTTGTCTTTGACAAAGTGATAGAAGAGCTGCCGAAAGCGGAAAAACAAACAGCAGGAAAGGTCATCGGTCTTGCCGCGACGGGGGCTTGGTCAAAGGGCGGCGCGAAGCTCTCCCAGACGGAGCTGGATGCCTTCGAGCGGGTGGTTGGCAAGGTCACGGAAGCCTACGCCCAAACACATACAGACGACGAAGTAGCCCTGCTTGGCAAGCAGTTGGACGACGCTCGCGCAACCTATTCCTTAAATGCAGCGGGCGATGCGTTGGCAATGCAGCGAAGCATCCTGGCGGCCAATTTATCGGGTGTTCTGATCCGCAACAGTGAATCTCTGGTAAATGCCTGCAAATGCGCTGCTCTTTGGCCGGATTGCCCGAGCAGCGAGGCACTTTTCGTGCCCTTGGCACGGCTTACAGGAGTATTCCTGCCAGATGGAGCCAGCCCGGCAAAGCCCGACCTTCTCAGAAGCATCACTTCCGTTTGCATGCTGACCCAACGAAAGCAGGCAATGACGCCGCGCACGATGGCTTACTATTTTCGGGAACTTTTTGAACAATCCCTTGTGGGCATTTTTGCGGGCCAGCGCCCCACGGCCGGACTGCAAGACCTTGCCCCTGTATGCTGCCCCGTGTCTGAAAAAGACGACACGCCCGTACCTGGGAAAAAGAAGCGACCATTCGACTTCGTCGGCTCTGAAATCGCGAAGGGTACGATCGCCGGTAGGGTCGAGAGCAAATACATCGATCTCGACAACATGAACCTGGAGGCTGCCGAAATTGCTTTGACCGGCAATGGGGTCGACGTGACCGAGATCATCGATCTTGATGATCCCGAAAGCGTGGATCAATTGGGTGCGCTCATATTGACCGGGAGCCTCGACGAACGTCTGCGTGAAAAAGAGAAATTGCGTCCGGGCGACAAGGCGGTGTTGATCGCCAAGGATGGTCAGGCGGCAGGGTATCTCTTGCAGGAACGCGGCCTTGGAAAATACACCTACAAACCCTCCAGCGAAAAAACCGCTCCGCGTGAAAAGACATTGAGCGCCGGCTTCACTGAGGTTGAATTGGCCGCAGATGCTTTGGAGAAACGCATGGCGGCATTGGGAGGCACGGCAGACAGTGCGGACGGTCGCATTGCAACCTTGAACAAATCCCTGGCCGCTCTCTCCGAAGATATTGGTGGAAGCGAGAGTATTCTCAAGGAAGCGCAACTGGCCGCTCAAGCGTCGGTCGATGCCGTCAAAGAGGAAATCGACGCACTAGATGACACTTTGATTGAGCGCGAAGCGAAAGTGGAAGAATTCCGCGCCAAGGTCTCCTCTGTCAGCGCCAGCACAACCGGTCAACTGGACGTCGTGACGGAGCGCATGACCACGCTGGAAAATCGTGCCGGTGCACTAGGGGACAAGGCGACGGAACAAATCACGTCTGCAGACAAGGAATTGGCCCGTCTGACCGGTGCCATCGCGGCAGCAAACGTAACCTTGAACCAGATGAACAAAGAAATCGGGAATTTGCAGAAGGAACGCGACGGGCTTTTGACTAATATTCGCCGCGAGAGACCTATCGAGGCGTTGGGCGGGAGTTTTGCCGAGACAGCCCAAGTCTACAACAGGCAAAAGATCTTTACTGTCGGCGACCTCGCAGACGCCGACGATACGCAGCTCAGGCAATTGAATGCCATCGGAAACCTGAACGTCATGCGTGCCCGAAAGAAAGAAGCCCGACAGTTCCTGGAAACCTAGGAGAGCCTCATGGCCGGAGCCTCCTTCAAAGCCCGAACATCAGCGCGACGAAAGCCTGTTCCGGTGCGTCGCACGCCCGTCAACACCGCGCTAACGTCTCGGATCGCGCCTATCCTTCGCGCCACACGTGGGCCGCAAGCAAAACTGAAGGTTGGTGCTTCAAATGATCCTGCTGAAAGAGAAGCAGACGTTGTCGCAGCGAGGGCAATGTCCGTGGCTCCGGACGCGCCAACACAGGCAGCCCGACGCTCTTCAAACGTGATCTCGCCACTTCGCCGTAACGCAATGGATCAACCCGACCTGGATGCATTGGATGTCACACCTGCCGTGCCCGACGTCGCACAAGATGTCGAACTTCCAGAATCCGAAAACGTCGAGATCGAAAACCTTGACAGCGCGGAGCTGAGCGAGCTCGAAGCTGGCGCTCCTGACGACGCCTCCCCGTCGGAAAACGAGCCCTCCGACTCCTCGGAGACGGTTCAAGCAAAATTGGACGACAAGTCCATTGGCCCTCAGGGTGGCGACGCCCCCAAAAACGTCGAGGCTCGCATCGCAGCGCCCGGCACGGGTCGCCCCTTGCCTGCAGGTTTGCGCCGCGACATGGAGGCGCGTTTCGGGACGCCGTTTGACGATGTTCGCCTGCATGACACACCTGCCGCGCGCGACACAGCCGCCGCAATCGGTGCCCGTGCTTTCGCCCACGGATCGGCTATCTGGATAGGGCCAAATGAAACGCCCGATGACAAGAAACTGATGGCCCACGAACTGGCCCATGTCGTCCAGCAAACCGGGCGTCAAAGCCGATTGATGCCCGACACCCAAAAGACGCCTCCGTCGCCAGAGCCGAAACGGCGCATCGACCGCTTTGTTGGCGACGCCGTCTTGGAAACGATCGATGGATACGCGCAGAACCTGCCTGGCTATCTGTTACTTTCCGTTCTCCTCAGCAAAAATCCTGTGACCGGCAAAACCGTTGAGCGCACAGCAGGCAAGGTCATAGGCGGCCTTTTGGGGCTGATCCCCGGCGGTTCGGTTCTGGTGGAACAGTTGGGTTTGGCCCGGTCGATGGACGATGCCTTTGCCTGGGTGATCTCGCAGTTGGGCGTCTATCGGTTGACCTGGTCGCGTGTGGTGGAAACCGTTGCCAAGGCGCGAGAGGCCTTTTCCCTGCGGTCCCCGATCGAGTCCCTTCGACCAGTGTTCAAGCCGCTATACGACAGCATCATTGGCTTTGCGACGGCGGTCAAAGACAAGGTCATGGAATTCATTGTCAGCGGCGCCCTGCACAAGGCTGGACCCTTCGGAGCAAAGGTCTGGGGCATTCTTAAGGCGGCTGGCGCAACTGTTCTCACCATCGTGCTCAATCCTTTGAACTTTGCCAAAAACCTGATCTTGGCTGTTCTGAAAGGTTTTGGCCTGTTTCTTTCCAACATACTTAAGCATCTCAAAAAGGGTCTGCTGGGATTTCTGTTTGGCTCGTTGCAAGGGCTGGATATTGAACTTCCCGAAAAACTCGACCTCAAGGGCATCTTTTCGCTCGTCACGCAAATCCTTGGACTGACGTGGAAGAGCATACGCCGCGTGCTGGTCAAACGTCTTGGTCGAAAAGGCGAAAAGATCGTTTCCTTTCTCGAGAAGACCGTCGACATCATCAAGCTACTGGTCACCAAAGGTGTCATGGGCATCTGGCAAAAGGTCCTTGGAATGATAGAGGGCCTCAAATCAACCGTCATCGGTGGGTTGATAGAGTTTGTGACCGTCAGCCTTGCCAAGGCGGCCCTGGGATGGCTCGCGGGTCTGTCCAACCCCGTCGGCTGGATCGTCAAGATCGTGCTGATTGTCTATGACTTCATCGTCTTGTTCCTGGAGCGCGTCCAGCAGATCATGGAGCTCGCAACCTCGATCTTCAGCTCCATTGCCGCGATTGCAGCAGGCAAGGTCGATGCAGCGGCCAAGAAAGTCGAAGATGCAATCGGTCGCACGATTCCACTGGTTTTAGCCTTTCTCGCGGCGATCATTCCTGTCACCGGTATTGCCTCAAAAATCCGCAAGATCTTCAACCGCCTGCGAAAACCCGTCGAGCGGGCGATCAGCAAGCTTGTCAAATTTATTGTCAAGAAGGCCAAAAAACTGCTGGCAAAGATCATCGGCAAGTTGAACCGCGCCCGCAAATTACCCAGCGGCACATTCAAGATTGGAAAGAAAACCCACAAAATTTTTGCCAAACGGCAAGGGAAGCAACTCGAAGTCTTTGTGCAAAGTGTCACCGGCACCACAGTTGAAAAACAGGCGGAACTGAAATCTGCTGAAAAGGTATTCCGCGAGAAACTGACAGACCGGGAGCTCAAAGATATCCTGGCGTTCATTCACGCATTCAAGACAGAGACCGACGAGGTGGATGACGCGGGCGAACGTGTCAAACCGGATAGCAAGAAAAAGCCGCAAACCAAGGATCTGGCCAAGCTTAAAAAAGAGATTCAGGAGGCGGAGATCAATCTCACGAAATTCGGGATCATCCTTGATGGAAATCCGAGAATCGAAACTGAAGATCCAAAATTCCTGCTTCGGTTCAAAGAGGAAGTGACCGGGCTTGAAGGCCAGACCGGGCTCTACAGCGAACTGAGCGATATGAAAGACGCTGCAAAAGCCAAGGGCGGGAAAAAGGCAGAAGACGATCTGAGGGTTGTTGAATTGGATCACAATCCCAACATCGGCGCGCTCAAGGCTGTGAGGGATTGGCTGGAGGGCGCTGCCAAAGGAGACGACGCAGAAGACCGTGTGCATTTCCAGACCGCCCCTTCTGATGACAAAGCGGACCTTGAAAAGAGCTTTGGCGCATTAACCGATCATGATCCGGAGAAATCAGGCAAGGCTTTCCCCGTGATGGCCATACACGGGCCGGTCAACAACGCGATGTCCGGCAAGGACAAAGAACGCAAAAAGGCCATGAGGGAATTTACCGACGGCAAGGCGATCTCGGCCCTGCCAAGCGTCAAGGCGAAACTCAAGGAACAAATGGCGGAAAAAAGCGCCGAGATTGACACAGCCTACGGTACTGAAGCCGACGCACTGAAGGAAAACATCAAGAAAGGGAACCGCAACATCGCCCGCGTGGCAAATAATGCACTCAATCTTTCCTCGACGCCAAGTGATGCCAAGGAAGACCTCGACACCGGCGCTACAGGATTAGTCCGCGCGTTGGGGACGTCGCCACAAGAGGCTGGAAAACCAGATTTTCTAAAGCACGAAGGGTTGTTTGGCTTCTATTCTACCGTCAGTTCCGCGGGCAGTTCCTACAAATATCTGGAAGCGGATCATAACCCCACCGTGCGCGACATGAAAACCGCCACCAAATGGACCTTGACCGATATTGCCGGCACGTCTTTGACCAAGGCTTTGGCAGACCACCCAAAAATTGCTGCGTTGCCTGACCCTGCGGTCCAGCAGGCTGTTCGGGGCCGCTTGCGGGCTGCAATGTCCAAAAGGCTGACGACCACCAATTTCACCAACAAGACCGGAGGGGCGGCGGTTATCAGCGCCCGGATTAACCAACATACCCTTATGAAAGCTGCTGATACAGACGGGCTGGCAGGCGCCCTGCGCAATGGCAAAGCCAGGTTTACGCCTGATCTGCGCACAAAAATGGTGGAGTCCGCTATCACAAACACAAAGTCTCGTAAGACTTCCGCCGGTTCCGCTGAAGCTGAACTAGCACGCGACAAGGTACGCGCCGGTGTGGTGAAAGGCATCCGCCAGATGATCCGGGACCGACAGGAAAAAACATTTGATCTTTATGTCTCTGAGGAAGCGCCCAGAGTGAAGGCAATCAATGCCAAAGACGGCAAGTCTGATCAGGCCGTTGGATTGTTGGCTCGAATTGCAGCACGGTTGAAAAGCGGGTCGTCTCGCAGTCGGCTGCGCAGTATTGCAGAAGGTTATTTCTGATCTTCGTGATCAGCCACCGCCGGGGGCGCCGCCCCTTGTCCGACCGGAACCAGCAGATTAGGGTCGCGCCAGCTTAGGTGCTTGCCGACCAGCGCCAATCTGAAGATTTCCGAAAGGTTCAAGATGCTCGTCCGCGCAAATCATCACTATCCTTCACGCCGATCAGCCGTCGCCGCAGACAACGTCGTATCCGCATCTCACCCTCTGGCCGCGCAAGCTGGCTTGAGCATGCTGGCACGTGGCGGCAATGCGGTTGATGCTGCCCTTGCTACAGCGATCACACTGACGGTGGTGGAGCCGACCGGAAATGGCATCGGATCGGACGCCTTTGCGATCCTCTGGGACGGAAAAGAACTGCATGGTCTGAACGCCTCGGGACGGTCTCCGTCCGCATGGACGCCAGAACGTTTCGCCGGATTGGATGCTATGCCGTTTCACGGGTGGGAAAGTGTTACTGTTCCGGGTGCCGTGTCGGCGTGGGTCGCAGTATCGTCGCGTTTCGGGAAACTGCCTTTTGCCACGTTGTTTGAACCTGCCATTGGGTATGCGGAGAAGGGCTTTCCGGTTTCGCCGGTGATTGCGGCCCTTTGGGCCCGTGCCGAACATCAACTCAGCGTTCAGCCCGGGTTTGCGGAAACCTTTCTGCCTTCGGGCCATGCGCCGCAAGCCGGGGATTATTTTGCCAGTCCCGGACATGCACGTACCTTGCGATTGATCGCAGAAACCAAGGGCAAGGCCTTCTACGAAGGTGAAATCGCAGAAGAGATCGAAGCCTTTGCCAAAGCACATGGCGCGGCATTGACCGTTTCAGACATGGCGGCACATAAAGCTGATTGGTGCGGCACCATTTCGCGCAGCTTCGACGATGTGTCGCTAAATGAAATTCCACCGAATGGTCAGGGAATTGCCGCGCTGATGGGCCTCGGTATTCTTGCCAACACCAACATCCGCGACCTCGATGCAGACGACCCCTTGGCCATGCACATTCAGATCGAAGCCATGAAACTCGCGCTGCGGGACGCAGAAGCTTTTGTATCGGACCTCGACCACATGACCACGGTGACTGTGGATGACTTGCTGGACGACGGGTACCTCGCCGCAAGAGCGCGCGAGATTGACGGCCAGCGTGCAACCAACTTCGGCGCGGGCGCTCCGAAACACGGGGGGACGGTCTATCTGACCGCCGCAGATTCAACTGGAATGATGGTCTCCTTCATTCAATCGAATTACGCGGGTTTCGGATCCGGCATCGTGGTGCCCAACACCGGTGTTGCCCTGCAGAACCGAGGTGCCGGATTCTCACTGGATCCGAAACACCAGAATTGCGTCGGGCCAAACAAGCGTCCTTTCCACACGATCATCCCCGGTTTTCTGATGGGTCAGGATGCGCCTGTCATGAGCTTTGGTGTCATGGGGGGGCCGATGCAGGCCCAGGGACATGTCCAGATGGTGTTGCGCACGCAACTGTGGGGGCAGGATCCCCAGATGGCCGTCGATGCACCTCGCTGGCGCGTCACGGATGGTCTGGGTGTCGCGCTAGAGTCCTCCCTGCCTGCTGCAACGATTCAAAAATTGCAAGCGATGGGACACGATATCACATTGGAAGCGCCGGACAACGCTTTTGGCTTTGGGGGCGCGCAACTGATCCACAGGCTCGGTGATCGTGGCTATGTCGCGGGATCTGATCCACGCAAAGACGGTGGGGCAATAGGGTTTTGAGCCCCATATTCAGGTTTGTCGGAACGGCATCATGTGAACTTCCGAAAGAGCTTTGTGCGGTCGAACATCTCTTCCAGTTCTTCCATACGTTCTTTTGTACCGCCCCAGTCCAGCCCCTGAACCGCTGAGATCAGGGTTTCAACCAACAGCAGGGTAGTCGCTGCCGAGTCCCAGGCCGACGGCACGACAATTCGGCTGCTGAATGTGATATCAGCCAATTGGTGTATCGGCGAACGCCACTGATCGGTAAAGAGTACGATCCGGGCGCCACGCGCATGCGCCATCTTGGCGAGCTTCATCATGTTATTCTCGTAGCGGCGCACGTCAAAGATCACGAACACATCGCCCTCACCCGCATTCAGCAGGTAATGGGGCCACGTGTTCGACGTTGACTGAACGTGGGTCAGGTTGGGGCGGATCACCTGCATGTGCAAAAACAGGTATTCCGCCAAAGTATGGGTAATGCGCCCGCCGACGATGTAGAGATGCTTGTCAGGATTGGCGATCATTTTGCAGGCTTCATCAAATGCCTGCGGATCAATATGCCCTAGTGTGTGCCGAATATTGTCGATCACCGCATCGGTAAATCGGTTGAGAATGTGACCGGACGGCGCTGCTTCGGCCCAGGTTTCGTGCTTGGCGATGGGGCCTGTGGCCTTGGCACGAAGCTCGTCGCGCAACTCAGCCTGAAAATCGGGATAGCCCTTATATCCAAGCTTTTGCACCATACGTGCGACTGTCGGCACAGACACGTTTGCGTCCTTGGCCAGCGCCGTCAGCGGACCGAGACCAGAGGCCGGGTAATTCTCAAGAATGGAAAGCGCCAATTGTCGCTCCGCACGCGTCAGATCCTCCAGCTTTTGTTGGATGCGATCCGATATCGTTTGCGATGCGTCCGTCATTGACCTCAACCGGGTTGTTTAAAAAAATAACAGCGCGAACCTGTCTGTGATAAATTTTTCACAATTTTGTTGACACCGCTTCTGAAACGCAAGCACTTTATTGGCAAGGGGGTGAAATGAATCACACGGTGCAGACAAAAAACGAGCCGGTCGCAGAGGTGCTGAATGCCGATGGGCAATCCGGCCTCCTTCTCGTTTGCGAGCATGCGAGCCGCTTCATTCCGGATCATTTCGAAGACCTTGGGTTATCATCGGAAGACCGCTTCAGCCACGCAGCATGGGATCCGGGCGCGCTGGCTGTCGCCAAACATATGGCCGCAGAAATGGCTGCACCTCTTGTGGCCTCACGGGTATCCCGGTTGGTTTATGACTGCAATCGACCGCCCACTGCCATTGACGCCATGCCCGAACGCAGTGAAGTCATCGACATCCCCGGCAATGCGGGTCTTTCTCCGGCCCAGCGGCAAGCGCGTATTGATACTTACTACGTGCCGTTTCACACCTTACTAAGCCGCACGATCGAAACGAAAAATCCCTCTGCGCTGATAACGGTCCATAGTTTCACACCGGTCTATAAGGGTCAAAAGCGCGATGTCGAAATCGGCCTTTTGCACGACACGGACACACGTTTGGCGGATGCGATGCTGGCGAGCGCAGCAGGCCATGTTGCGCAGGATGTCCAACGCAATGAACCCTACGGCCCTGAGGACGGCGTGACCCATACGTTGAGGGAACATGCGTTAGGGCACGGCATACCCAATGTGATGATCGAAATCCGAAACGATCTGATCCGTAGCGAAGACCAGCAGAAATCAATGGCAACGGCATTGTCGCGCTGGATTGGCGCATCGCACGCATCCATGGCAGTTACACCATGCAAGGAGTGATGCGGGGATACATCCGCGGCGTCGATGCGCTGAACTATCGGCTTGGGCGCATTGTGATGTATGGTATTTTTCTCCTGATGGGCATCTTGCTCTGGTCATCAGTCAGCAAAACTTTCTTTTTGCCCTCGCTCTGGACGCTGGAAATGGCGCAGTTCGTGATGGTGGGCTACTACATCCTTGGCGGTCCCTATTCGATCCAACTGAAAGCCAACGTGCGCATGGATTTGCTTTATGGGGACTGGACCGTTCGGCGCAAGGCGTGGTTCGACGCGATCACCGTCTGCTTTCTGATTTTCTATCTCTGCGTGCTGCTCTACGGCGCGATCAGCTCCACTGCCTATTCATTGGGATACTGGAAAGACACGCCGGTTTCATATCTTTTTGGCGTGTTGACCGGCACGGAAGAGGTCGGCACGCTGGAACGGTCCTCCTCAGTTTGGCGGCCATACCTCTGGCCGATCAAGGTGGTGATGATCATCGGGTTCTTCCTGATGCTGCTGCAATGCGTATCAGAGCTTTTCAAGGACATCTTGCGACTAAGGGGCGAAGACATCTGATGCCCTATGAGATGATCGCAACCCTCATGTTCTCGACCATGATGCTGATGCTGCTGACGGGCCAGCGCGTCTTTGGTGCCATCGGGTTCGTGGCCGTCGTTGCAGCCTTGCTGCTTTGGGGCGACCGGGGCGGGTATGATCTGGGCTTTGCCGCCGCGATGAAGCTGATGAAATGGTATCCGCTGCTGACGCTACCGATGTTCATTTTCATGGGCTACGTATTGTCCGAGAGCAAAATCGCTGACGACCTCTACCGCATGTTTCACGTATGGATGGGCGGCCTGCGTGGCGGGCTGGCCGTTGGCACCATCGGGTTGATGGTGCTGATATCCGCCATGAACGGGCTCTCGGTTGCAGGCATGGCCATCGGGGCCACCATCGCCCTGCCCGAACTGCTCAAACGCGGGTATGACAAACGTATGGTCACGGGGGTGATTCAGGCCGGGTCCAGTCTAGGCATTCTCGTACCGCCTTCGGTCGTGCTGGTGCTTTACGCGATGATCGCGCGCCAACCGGTGGGGCAACTCTGGCTGGCCGGAGTGATCCCCGGCCTGATGATGGCGGCCATGTTCATCATCTACATCGTGATCCGGTGTCGGATAAATCCAACGCTCGGACCCGCCCTTGCGGCGGAGGAGCGCGACATCCCACTGCCTGAAAAGCTGCGCCTGCTGCGAGCAGGTTTGCTGCCTGTGATCATTTTCGCCGTCATGATGGTGCCCTTCGTCAACGGCTGGACCAGCCTTGTGGAAAGCTCGGCCATCGGGGCCATGGCAGCTTTTCTGGCGGCCGTGTTCAAGGGCCGGATGACGCGGAAAGTCTTTGAAAACTCGGTGCGCAACACGCTGGGCATCACCTGCATGTTCATGTGGATCATCCTCGCCGCGCTCGCCTTTGGTGCCGTGTTTGATGGGCTCGGCGCGGTAAAGGCCATCGAGAGCCTCTTTACAGAGAGGCTGGGGCTGAACCCGTGGATGATCCTGATCCTGATGCAACTCAGCTTTATCCTGATGGGCACCTTCCTCGACGACACGGCGATGTTGGTCATTGTGGCGCCACTCTATGTGCCTTTGGTCGGCGCGCTTGGGTTCGATCTGATCTGGTACGGCATTCTCTATACGATCACTTGCCAGATCGCCTATATGACTCCACCCTTTGGCTATAACCTCTTTCTGATGCGCGCCATGGCGCCCCCCGAAATCAGCATCCGCGACATATACGCGTCCATTACACCCTTCGTACTGGTGATGGTCTTTGCTCTGGCAATGGTCATGATCTTTCCGCAAATCGCCCTTTGGCTGCCGGAATACGTGTACGGGGACTAACCACGAGAAGCGCCGCAAAAGGCGCCACTACATACAACAAAGGAGAACTTTCATGACCACCAGAAGACAGTTTATCACCACATCGGCCCTTGCAGGCGCCGGCACGCTTGCGGCCCCCGCCATCGTCAAGGCGCAGGACGTCATCAAGTGGCGCTTCCAGACCTACGCGGGTTCCGCCTTGGGTGAGCACGTGACCAAACCGGTCATCGACTACATCAATCAGGCTGCCAATGGCGAGATGGAGGTCGAGCTTTTCTACGCCGACCAGATCGTGCCCACGGGCGAGCTTTTTCAGGCGCTGCAACGGGGCACCATCGACGGCGTGCATTCGGATGACGACAGCATGGCCTCCCCCACGCCCTTGCAGCAATTCGGCGGGTATTTCCCCTTTGCAACCAAGCATATTCTCGATGTGCCGGTGCTGTTCAACCAGTATGGGCTGGCCCAGATTTGGGAAGAGGAATATGCGAAGGTTGGCGTCAAATGGCTGTCGGCAGCGGGTCAGGACCCTTGCAACTTCAACACCAAGAAGGAAATCAACTCTGTGGCCGACCTTGATGGTCTGCGGCTTTATACCTTCCCGACGGCGGGGCGGTTCCTGTCGAAATTCGGCGTTGTTCCTGTCAACATCCCTTACGAGGACGCGGAAGTCGCGGTTCAGACCGGCGAGTTGGACGGCATGGCGTGGTCAGGCATTACCGAAGACTACACCGTGGGCTGGGCGGATGTGACGGATTACTTCCTGACCAACAACATCTCCGGCGCCTGGATCGGGTCGTGGTTCGTGAACGAAGAACGCTGGGCGGACCTGCCCGACCACCTGAAAGCCGTGGTCATGGCGGCGACCGAAGCGGGCCACACCTACCGCAACCAGTGGTACTGGGGGGGCGAAGCCGCCCTGCGCGCCAATGGCGACAAACTGGAGCTGCGTTCGGTGCCCGCCAACGAGTGGGCCGAAGTAGAGAACGCGGCCAAGGAGTTCTGGGAAGAAGTGGCCCAGGAAGGCGAAGTGCACCAGAAGATCGTCAACATCTTCAAGGAGTACAACAGCGTCATCAATCAGGCTGGCGTGCCCTATAACTTCGAGTAAAGACTGACAACTATGGAGAGCGCCCTGAACAATCGGGGCGCTCCACATCAGAAAAAGGAATTGATCGATGCCCGGCACCATGACCTTCGACGCATTGAAAGAAGCCGTCGCGTCCGGCGAAATCGACACTGTGCTGGCATGTTTCCCTGACATGCAGGGCCGCTTGATGGGCAAGCGGTTTCATGGCGTGAACTTTGTCGAGACATCCTATGCGGAAACGCATTGCTGCAACTATCTGCTGGCAACAGATCTGGAGATGGCCACGCCGGACGGATACGCCGCATCCAGTTGGGAGAAGGGCTATGGCGATTACGTGATGAAGCCCGACCTCGATACGATCCGGCCCGTGCCATGGCTCGACGGCACGGCCATGGTGCTTTGCGATATCCTCGATCATCACACCCATGCAGAGGTGCCGCATTCCCCGCGCGCGATGCTGAAGCGGCAGATCGCCCGGCTGAAGGACCTGGGCTATGACGCGATGATGGCCACCGAGCTTGAGTTTTTCCTCTTTGAAAACTCGTTTGATGACATCCGCAAAGCCGGCTTCCGCGACCTCACCCCAATCAGCGGTTACAACGAAGACTACCATATCCTCCAGACCACCAAGGAAGAAGGGGTGATGCGCCCGATCCGAAACCACCTTTATGGTGCCGGGCTACCCGTCGAAAACTCCAAAGGGGAAGCTGAAACAGGGCAGGAAGAAATCAATATCCGCTATGCCGACGCAATGGATTGCGCGGATCATCACACCATCGCCAAGAATGCTATCAAGGAAATCGCATGGGCGCACGGCCACGCCGCGACCTTCCTGCCAAAGTGGGATCACAACAAAGTCGGCAGCTCCAGCCATGTGCACCAATCACTCTGGAAGGACAGCAAACCCGCTTTTTACGATGCCGAAGATAAACTGGGCATGTCGCAGCTGATGAAGCACTACATGGCGGGCCTGATCGCCTATGCGCCTGACTACACGTTCTTTCTGGCCCCCTACATCAACAGCTACAAGCGCTTTGCCAAAGGGACATTCGCGCCCACGAAGACGGTCTGGTCGGTCGACAATCGCACCGCCGGTTTCCGGCTGTGCGGTGACGGGACCAAAGGCGTGCGGGTCGAATGCAGGATAGGTGGATCTGATTTGAACCCCTATCTGGCGCAGGCCGCGATGCTGGCAGCTGGCATCAAGGGGATCGAAGACAAGATGGAACTTGCTCCGCCGACGCGTGGCGACGTCTACGAGGACGCCAAGGCTCAGGACATCCCGCAAACCCTGCGCGATGCGACAGAAACCCTCCGCAATTCGGCTTTCCTGCGCAATGCAATGGGAGATGAGGTGGTCGATCACTACACCCGATGTGCGGAATGGGAGCAGGAAGAATTTGACCGCGTTGTAACCGATTGGGAAATCGCACGCGGCTTTGAAAGGGCATAAGATGACGATCCAATGTATCTCTCCCATCGACGGATCTCTTTACGCGGAACGCCCTGTTCTGACTTCGGAGGACGCCGGGGCGGCAGTTGCACGCGCAAACGCGGCGCAGTTCGACTGGGCCAGCAGGCCCCTGCAGGAACGGGTCAGTCTGGTTCTGGATGGTGTCGCGCGCGTCGGTGCAATGAATGACGAGATCGTCCCCGAACTCGCGCATCAAATGGGGCGTCCCATACGCTATGGCGGAGAATTTGGCGGCTTTGACGAACGTGCCAGTTACATGGCTGGGATCGCTGAAGAGGCGTTGTCAGATATCCTGATCGAGGAGTCCGACAGTTTCAGGCGGCTGATCAAACGGGTCCCACACGGCGTCGTGCTCGTGATCGCGCCCTGGAATTACCCCTATATGACCGCCATTAACACGGTGGCACCCGCGCTGATCGCGGGCAACACGATAATGCTGAAACACGCCAGCCAAACCCCGCTGGTCGGTGAACGCATGGCCCAGGCCTTTCACGCGGCGGGCATTCCAGAAGATGTCTTTCAGAATGTATTTCTGGATCACCAGACCACGTCAGATCTGATTGCTGCCAAGAGCTTTGGGTTTGTCAATTTTACGGGCTCGGTTGGCGGCGGGCGGGCCATCGAGCGGGCAGCCGCAGGCACTTTCACCGGGATCGGGTTGGAGCTTGGCGGCAAGGACCCGGGCTATGTTTGCGACGATGCCGATCTGGATGCCGCCGTCGACACGTTGATAGATGGAGCGATGTTCAATTCCGGTCAATGCTGCTGCGGGATAGAACGTATTTACGTGGCAGAACAACACTTTGACGCCTTTGTCGAAAAGGCTGTGGCCATAGTGAACAAATATGTTCTGGGCAACCCGTTGTCGCCCGAAACCACTTTGGGGCCGATGGCACAGGCGCGCTTTGCCGAAGAAGTCCGCGCCCAAACTGCGGAAGCCATTGCTCAGGGTGCGACCGCGCATATCGATCCTGCCGTCTTTCCACAGGACGGCGGCGCATATTTGATGCCGCAGATCCTGACGAATGTGACGCACGACATGCGGGTCATGCGCGAGGAAAGCTTCGGCCCGGTAGTCGGCATCATGCCTGTGAAAACCGACGCCGAGGCATTGGCCCTGATGAACGACAGCGACTTCGGCCTCACCGCTTCCGTGTGGACCAGTGATCCTGCCCGTGCAGAACGGATCGGCGACGGGATCGAGACCGGAACCGTCTTCATGAACCGTGCCGATTACCTTGACCCCGGCCTGTGCTGGACCGGTTGCAAGGACACCGGGCGCGGTGGCGGGCTTTCGGTGATCGGCTATCATAACCTTACGCGCCCCAAATCATACCACCTCAAGAAAGCATGACCCGATGACCCTGACTGCCAATTGGTCTTACCCTACAACCATCCGCTTCGGTGCTGGTCGCATCGCTGAAATCGCTGAGGCCTGCCACGCGGCTGGCATCTCGAACCCGCTGCTGGTCACGGATCGCGGCTTGGCCCAAATGGAGATTACGGCGCGCACCCTTGATCTGCTGGAGGCTGCCGGTCTTGGACGGGCACTTTTCGCCGACGTGGACCCCAACCCCAACGAAAAGAATGCAGCCGCTGGCGTGCGCGCCTATCGTGCAGGCGACCATGACGGGGTGATTGCGTTTGGTGGGGGGTCTGGCCTCGATCTGGGGAAAGTCGTCGCCTTCATGGCTGGTCAATCGCGCCCGATCTGGGACTTCGAAGACATCGGCGACTGGTGGACACGCGCAGACGCGGACGCCATCGCACCCGTCATCGCTGTCCCGACAACCGCTGGCACGGGATCAGAAGTCGGGCGCGCCTCGGTCATCACTAATTCTGAAACCGAAGAGAAAAAGATCATCTTTCACCCCAAAATGTTGCCAGCGGTCGTCATTTGCGATCCAGAGTTGACCGTAGGAATGTCGCCCTTCATCACAGCGGGTACCGGGCTCGATGCCTTTGCACATTGTGTCGAAGCCTTCAGTTCGCCGCATTACCACCCCATGTCGCAGGGCATCGCACTCGAGGGGATGCGTCTGGTCAAAGAGTATCTGCCGCGGGCTTATGAGGATGGAAACGACATCGAAGCCCGCGCCCAGATGATGTCCGCGGCAGCAATGGGGGCCACTGCCTTTCAAAAAGGTCTTGGCGCAATTCACGCCCTTTCCCACCCCATCGGCGCGATTTATCACACTCATCATGGCACCACTAACGCCGTATGCATGCCCGCTGTGCTGCAATTCAATCGATCCGCCATTGCCGAGCGTTTTGAAACCGCAGCCGCCTATTTGCAGATCGATGCTGGTTTTGACGGGTTTTGCGCCTTTGTGGATGAGCTAAACGATAACTTGGGCATCCCAAAAACGCTGAACGGACTTGGCGTGACCGATCCCGACATTGACCGGATTGTTGCAGGAGCCTTGAAGGACCCAAGTACCGGCGGCAACCCGATCCCCATGAACCGGGAAAATACCACGGAATTGCTATCGCGCATTCTCTGAACGGGCACATACATCAAAGCGTAAAAATCACGCGTTCTGTTGCGGTTCTGTGAGGTTGCGCGCCCGGCGCATCTGCGTGATTTCCGCGAGTATGGATAAGGCGATTTCGTCCGGCGTTATGGCGCTGATATCAAGCCCGGCTGGCGCTTTGATCTGTGCAAGGCGACGGCTGAATTTGCTGTTTTCTTCGGTCAGGCGCGCAGCGAGCGTTGCAAACTTTTTCCTGCTGCCGACGAAACTCAAGTAGGGCGCATCTGACGCGACAGCGGCGCGCAGAGCGTCTGCGTCGCCTTGCCCCTGGGTCGCCACAACCACAAAATCTGCGCCCGCCAAATCAAAGCCTTCCTGCACGTCATCTGGATGAACGGCCGCTGCCGCTGTGCCGGGTGTTACACGAAGGGCAACATCAAAATCAAAGCGCCGCCCCATGTCGGCCAACGCCAGCGCCACAAGACCCGTTCCGCAAATCACAAGGCGCGGCAGTGGCAGCACCGGCTCCACAAACACGTCCATGGTGCCCTGGGACGGACAGCCATTACGGGCATAGCGCACCCCTTCTCGGAGCTCTCCAGGTGCCACGCCTTCGGTTTCCAGCAACTCCTGTGGACGCAGCGAAATGAACTGAGGAAGCCCTGAGCGTATTGCCTCGCGCGCCGCTTTGCCAACTGCGCCACGCGCACACCCGCCGCCAACCCATCCCGAAACCACACGCCCTGTGTCATCGAGAAGAGCCTTGCCGCCAGGCTTTGCCGATGTGGCATCAACAGTCCGCACGATGGTGGCCATCGCAAATGGCTTTCCAGCAGATTTCAGGGTCTGCATTTCCTTTTCCAAATGAGCGTAGGCGTTGGACGAAAGCGTCATAGCCGGGCAAGCCTTTCTTCCAGTGCCGCAAGATCACCCAAGGTTGCTGCAGTCTCAAAGAGATCAAGGTGGGGTAAAGCCGCAGCCATCCCCTGCGCGACCGGCGCGTAATCTCGCCAGCTTTTCAGAGGGTTGAGCCAAAGGACTTTGCATCCGCGTTTCTTCAGCCGTTGCAAGGCATGATCCATCAGGTCAAAACTTTCGCTATCATACCCATCAGACAAGATGATCACGACACTGCGGCCATCGACGAATTTCCGGGCGTAGCCGCTGGCAAAGAGCGAAAGGTTCGCGGCAATTTTTGACCCACCACCAAACCCGTCCGCCAACAGTGTGATCCGGTTTAGCGCTCGTAGCGGATCATCGTCTCGCAATGTTTCGGTGATGCGCACCAGTCGGGTGTGGAAGAGATAGGCATCACTTGCGTCATCCGCGCGCATCAACCCGGCCAAAAAGGCAAGAAACAGACGCGCGTAATTCATCATCGACCCAGAAACATCGCACAAGGCGACAATTTTCTGGGGGCGTTCCGGTCGTATGCGCTTCGAAAGCCGCATCGGCTCCCCGCCGGTGGAAAGGCTTTGCCGCATGGTCCTCCGCAGGTCGATCCGCGCCCCACGCCGCGCCGCTTTCCGCCTGCGGGAGCGCTTATGCTGCAATGCCTTCCCCAGCCGCAATGCGACCTGTTCCGCCGCCCGAATGTCTTCGACCGATACCAGTTCACGAAGGTCTTTCTTCATCAGGTTTTGGGAGCGCGTTGCCATCAACCGACCTGTGCCGTCGGCGTAATCGCTCTCCTGATCTCCCACTTCCTGAGGGGCATGCGGCGATCCGGTCTGGTTGCTTGAACGCGTTTCATCTGTCCGGCTTGACCGGGTATTTTGTGGCATCGTCTGGTGTTGGGACGTTACGATCTTTTGTCTGACACGGCCGTCGGCCATCCAGAACGCATCAAATAGAGCATCAAATTGTGCGACCTCGTCGAGGCAACCAGCGCAGACAGACTTTAAAGCTCCGCGCGCATCAGAAGGGTCTGTCGGGTTGACGCAGGCGAGTGCTTTTAGGGCTGTTTGCGTTTCCGCGACACCCAATCGAAAACCATGTTCGCGAAGATGCGCGAAAAACCCCGAAACCCGCGCAGCAGGGCCAGGGTCCGCCGCCGCAAAGCGTGTCACGCGGCTCACGCGGCTCTGCCTGCGATGCGCGCCGCAACTTCTATCGGTATCGCGGCCCGATCCGCTTGCGTCTTCAGCAAGGTCGCTAAGGCCGCCTGAAGGCCACTCGGATCGTCTGTCAGATCCTTTATGCCCAGCCCCCCAAGTGCCGCGGCAAAATCAAGCATCTCGGCGATGCCGGGCACTTTTTCCAACTCTTCCTCTCTGAGCTTTTGCACGAATCCAATGATCTGCTCTGAGAGATGGTGTTCCAGCGCCGGGCCGCGGGCCGCGAGGATTGCAAGCTCGGTTGCGCGGTCTGGATACTCGACATGGGCATAGATGCATCGCCGCCGTAAAGCATCGGACAAGTCACGTGTACCGTTCGCCGTCAGAATGACGTGGGGCCTTGCAGTGGCCTTGATCGTACCCAGCTCTGGGATGGTGATCTGGAAATCACTCAGCACCTCTAGCAAATAGGCTTCAAACTCCTCATCCGCACGATCAATTTCGTCGATCAAAAGCACAGGCGCCACGTCCTGCCGGATGGCCTTTAGCAGAGGACGTTCCAAGAGATAGGCTTCAGAGAAAATTCGTGCCTCAACGTCAGCGCCCGCCTCGCCTGCTTCGGAGGCCGCGCGAATAGAAAGCAGTTGCCGCTGATAATTCCATTCGTAAAGCGCCTGCGCGGCGTCCAGCCCTTCGTAACATTGCAAGCGGATCAGCTGTGTATCATGGACCTCAGCAAGACTGCGGGCCACTTCCGTCTTGCCGACGCCGGCTGCCCCCTCCAACAAAAGCGGCCGCCCCAGCGTTGTGGCGATATGCAAAGCCATGGAGAGATCATCGGACGCAATGTAGTCCGCCTGCGCCAGTAAGGCCTGTAAGTCTGTCCAGCTGCTCATAAGATTTTGCGGGGTGCCTGTCAGAAACAAAGCACCCCACTCTCCCCTTAGTCGTGCAATCCCAGTGCGTTCGCCGCTTTCCATATGCGCCAATGGTCATGTGGCATATTGGTGTGACGCAATCCGAACGGTCGAAACGCATCCTGCACCGCGTTTGAAAAACACGGCACGCCACCCACATGCGGGCTCTCCCCGACCCCTTTCGCCCCAATCGGATGATGCGGAGAGGGCGTCACTGTATGGTCGGTTTCATAGTTGGGCACCTCCCAAGCTGTCGGCAGGAAGAAATCCATCAGGGTCGCCGTTTTCACATTTCCCATGTCGTCATAGGCAATCTCCTGACCCAGAGCGACTGCAAGCGCTTCGGTCAGGCCACCATGGATCTGCCCTTCGATCACCATCGGGTTGATACGCGTACCGCAGTCATCCAGCGCGTAGAAGCGTCGAATGTCCGTTACGCCCGTATCCACATCAATGTCCATCACGCAGACATAAGCCCCAAAAGGATAGGTCATATTGGGCGGATCATAGTAGCTGACCGCCTCCAAACCCGGCTCAATGCCCGGGATCGCCTGATTGTAGGACGCGTAGGCGATCTCTCCCATTGTCTTGAAACGCTCAGGCGCGCCTTTGACCACAAAGCGGTCCACGTCGAATTCCACATCGTCGTCATGCACTTCCAGCAGATAGGCCGCGATCATCTGCGCCTTCGCACGGATTTTCCGGCCTGCCATCGCGGTTGCAGCCCCTGCTACGGGCGTTGAGCGCGAGCCATAGGTGCCCAACCCATAGGGCGCGGTATCCGTGTCGCCCTCTTCTATGGTGATGCTGTCTGCTGGTATGCCAATTTCGGAAGCGAGGATTTGTGCGAAAGTCGTCGCATGCCCCTGCCCTTGGCTGATGGTCCCCAAGCGCGCAATCGCCGATCCGGTGGGGTGGATGCGGATTTCGCAACTGTCAAACATGCCCATCCCGAGGATGTCACAATTTTTGACAGGCCCGGCCCCTACGATCTCTGTGAAAAAGCTTAGACCGATGCCCATGAGCGTGCGGGTTTCACCACGCTTGAAGGCCTCAACCCGTTCCGCTTGCTCTTTGCGCAGCCCGTCATAGTCAACCGCTTTCAGCGCCTTGTCCCAGGCGGTATGGTAGTCTCCGCTGTCATATTCCCAGCCAAGCGCCGAGTTATAGGGAAACTGTTCTTTCTTGATGAAGTTGATGCGGCGCAATTCAGCGGCGTCCATATCGAGTTCAATGGCCAACACTTCGATCATGCGCTCAATGAAATAAACGGCTTCTGTCACGCGGAATGAACAACGGTAACTGACACCGCCCGGTGCCTTGTTGGTATAAACGCCATCGACGCCCAGATAAGCGACCGGGATGTCATAGGACCCCGTGCAGATGTTCATGAACCCAGCGGGGAACTTTGTCGGGTCCGCGCAGGCGTCGAAAGCACCGTGATCCGCCGTCACATGGCAATGAAGCCCCGTGATCTTGCCTTCCTTGGTGGCGGAAATCCTTCCCTTCATCCAGTAATCGCGCGCAAAGGCCGTGGACATCAGATTTTCCATCCGGTCTTCCACCCATTTCACCGGAACGCCAGTAACAATCGAAGCGACGATGGAGCACACATATCCAGGATACACCCCAACCTTGTTGCCAAAGCCGCCGCCAATGTCCGGAGAGACAACGCGAATATTGTGTTCTTCGATCCCCGACAACAGGGATGCCACGGTACGCACCACATGCGGGGCCTGAAACGTCCCATAAACTGTCAGCTTGCCGTTCACCTTGTCCATGCTCGCCACGGAGCCACAGGGCTCAAGCGGGCAAGGATGCGTACGGTGGTAGTACATGGTTTCTTCCGCAACCACGTCAGCGTCATCGAGCACAGCGTTGGTGGCGCTTTCATCGCCAACTTCCCAGGTGAAAATGTGATTGTGGTGTTTCCGGGGACCATGCGCGCCTTCCGTCTGCCCATGCAAATCTTCGCGCAACTCGACATCCGATTCCAGCGATTTGAACGGGTCCACGATCACTGGCAGTTCTTCGTATTCCACCTCGACCAGTTCCACGGCATCTGCCGCAACATAACGGTCCTTTGCGACCACAAAGGCCACCTCCTGCCCCTGGAACAGCACCTTGCCATCAGCCAGAACCATTTGCTTGTCACCGGCAAGGGTCGGCATCCAGTGCAGCGAGAGCGGTTCAAGATCTTTCGCTGTCAGGACCGCAATAACGCCATCAAGGGCCATCGCGGCATCGACATTGATGGACTTGACCCGCGCATGGGCATAAGGCGAGCGGACGAAATCGCCGTGCAGCATGCCCGGCAAATTGATGTCATCAATGTAGTTGCCTTTGCCTTGCGTAAAACGCGCGTCCTCTACCCGCTTACGGGAACACCCAAGACCTTTCAGGTTGGCGACGCGTTCGTCGCGTGTCACTTCGTCTTTCATTGTGCGGCCTCCTTGGCAGATTTCATTTCAGAGGCGGCTGACAAGATCGACTTTACGATGTTCTGGTACCCGGTACAGCGGCAGATGTTGCCCGCCATACCGAAACGAATTTCTTCTTCGGTGGGGTCTGGATTTTCATGCAACAATCGGTGCGCTCGGGTGATCATGCCCGGCGTGCAGTAGCCGCACTGCAACCCATGATGTTCTTTGAAATTCTCCTGAAGCACATGGAGCGCATCCGGCGTGCCCAACCCTTCTATCGTGGTGATCTCCGTCCCCTGGGCCTGTGCTGCGAACATTGTGCAGGACTTGACGGATTTACCGTCGATATCGATGGTGCACGCCCCGCAATGGGAGGTTTCACAGCCAACGTGCGGACCAGTTAAGCCAAGCTTCTCCCGCAGGACGTAGATCAACAGTTCTCGCGGCTCTGCAAGAACTTCCTTCGTCTCGCCATTCACTGTCATCTTGATGATTTGTTTTGTCATGATCCAATTCCTATGCCCGTGATACCGCGCGTTCGATCGCGCGCGAGATGATGACACCGGCCACATGCTTCTTGAACTCGACAGGGCCTCGGTTGTCTTCTGTTGGGTCAATGTCTGCCAAAGCTGCATCTTTCGCCATCTTTATTGCCTCAGCATCAGCGGGTGTTCCCACCAAGGCTGCATTCGCAGACGCCGAAAAGACAGGCGTATCGCTGAGGTTCGTCATCGCAATAGATGCCGCGGTTACGATGCCATTCTGCTTGGTAATCAGCGCAGCACAGGCAGCCGTTGCATAATCCCCAATCTTGCGTTTTTGCTTTTCATAGGCGTAGCCGCCTTGCGGCGCATTGAAAGAAATGGCTGTCAGAATTTCCTCGTCTTCGCGCTCGGTCATATACGCCGCTTCATAGAAGTCGCGAGCGGCAACAGTGCGCGTTCCATCTGCCCCGACAAGCGTGAATTTCGCATCGAGACATTGCATCAGGCCGGGCATATCGTTGCCTGGATCGCCGTTTGCGACATTGCCGCCAATCGTTCCCATATAACGCACCTGCGGATCGGCGATCTGCAGCGCTGCTTCACGGATGATGGGCGCCGCGCTGGACAAAGCCGCATCTGTGATCAACTCGTGTTGAGTTGTCATCGCGCCGATCGTGATTTGCCCGTCGGCGATGGTGATGCCTTTAAGTGTGTCGATATCCTGAAGATCGATCAGATGCGGTACGTCGGCCATGCGCAACTTCATCATTGGGATAAGGCTGTGACCGCCCGCAAGCACCCGCGCGTCGTCCCCGTGTTCTGCCAGAACCGCAAGAGCACCAGCTATGTCTGATGGCCGGTGGTATTCAAATTGTGATGGTATCATGAAACGCCTCCCCGCGCTCGTGCACCACTGTATACCTGCAAACAAGTTCGGCTGCGGCCATGAATTGGTGTTGAAATGCAACGCTCTGCGCACGAAGTGCGAATAGCGCGCATGAAGTGCGAATTGCTCTGGCTAGAGCCCGAGCTCCGCACGAACCTCTTTCAGGAAAGACCGGCTAACGGGCGCTTTTTCAATCTGCTCCGCGCCACTGAAAAAGCACACGCCGTTGTCCTTTTTCCGCTCGAAGCCAGCGACAAACTGCGGGTTGATCAGGTAGCTCCGATGGCAGCGGATAAAACCGGCCTGCGCCAATCGATCCTGAGCTTCGGAAATCGACCAAGGAGAAAAGAGGCGCCCAGTCTCATGGTATAAAAAGGTATACCTACCCTCCGCCCGAACTGCTGCGACCTCATCAGCAGGCAAAAAGTGAATGCGCCCGTTTTGCTCATAAGGAACCTTCACGGCCGGAACAATAATTGCACCCACCGTCTCTGGCGCCGTTGTCAGCGTTTCCGTTTCTTTCGGTTCTACAGCGACCTTGGATTGACCCGCGAATGAAACGCTGACGAGCAGAAAAGCGCCGGAAATTACGAAGGATGAGACCGTCACGCCAAAGGCCAGAATGTCGTTGCTCAACCAAAATCCGCGATGGTCCGTTCCGTCCACAGGGAAAAAATCGGTTCCCGCCATCGCGATGAAATGGACCGAAGATACCGCCACCCCAAACCCAAGCGTGCCAACCAGAATGTTACGGCGTTCTCGACCTCCATAGCTGATCCAGAAGGACGCAACGCACAAGATCAGAGCGGACAAGACCGCAATGACAAGACCGCTTGGAGAATAGACTGGCCGCACTGCCTGGATGCCCGACATTCCGATGTAATGCATGGATACAATACCAGCGGCCAGACAGAGTCCGGCCAAGGTGATCCGCAACCCGGAGCGATGACCGAAATGAACGATCAAAAGAGAAATTCCGGTCAAAAGAATGGCGACAAAAGCTGAGATCAGGGTGATCAGAGCGTCATAGAAATAGGGCACTGGCAGGCGCATTCCGAGCATTGCCACAAAATGCATGGACCAGATCCCTCCGCCCAACGCTACTGCCGACAAGGCCACCATCAACTTACGTCGCGCAACAGTCATCCGCGACGCGCCTTGCGTCAATGAAAGCCCCGTGAAGCCGGACATCAGCGCAATCGCGAGCGCCGCGAAAACGAGGTAATGATTGTGTCCATGCTCCAACATGAGAAGGTCTAACCTACTTGCCCGACACCGGGACGTTTTGTGCAAGGAAAATACTATTGCATGCGCCCGGTCCCGAATTGCGTCACAATTCAAGATCTCGGACGTCAGGCGTATCTCCCCCTGCGTACATGCTGGCAGAGATGATCGGAAAATGGAACGGTGGAAGCCGCTTTCTTGATCAAGCGCGCGTCCTACGCCGCTAGTCAGTAGCCGTAGAAGGTGTTATTGCCATACCCAATCAAACGAATTCGTAAATGCCCTGATCCGCAAAGAACCAGGCTACATCCTCGTCAATGTGGCGGCTTTCACGGTCCAGCGACTTTTCTTCTTTGTATTTCAGCGAAACTTCTCCGCTGTCGGCCATATGATAACGCAGTACTCCGGGATCCATACCCTCGATGCTTTGCATCTCTGCGAAGAAGCTCTCATGGTCTTCAAGGGTTTCGCCAATCTCCCGGTATCGGTGATTGGTGGATTGAGACCCGGTCGCAAAAATGAACCCGTCTGAGGACGCTTCCAATGCGGCATAGTAAAAGGTGCTCTGGGCGACTGCGCTGCGCAGAGGTGCGTTGGCCTCTTCGAATTGAACCAGAAAGTCGAACCCCTCGGAGGACACATCATCTAGACGATGGGTAATGGAAGACGCCTCGGCATCGCCTGCCAACTGTCCAACGACAATCGGTGCAGCATCAAACCCCGCCAATTCCATATTGTCGTTGGTCAGGGACGTTGTTTCCAAGGCGCCGAATTGAATGGTGCTACCATCCACAAGGTCGTGCGTGCCGAGACTTCCGGCGAGCCAACTGATATCGAGCGACTTGTGGACCCCGTCGAGGTAGTCCCATTCGTCAATCTGAAACTGGAAACCGGTTTCCGTCACATCTCGGACTCTGACCGTAAAGGGTTGACCGCCCTGCGAGGACGCCGGTCCCATGATAACCGCCGCATCTGAAATACGCTCAGAGAAGGTAACAGATTGCCAATAGGTGCTGTCTACCTGATGAATGGATGTGCGCCCGATTTCCATCTGGACTTGCGGCGGCGCTGTGGGATCAGGGGCAGCGGCGATTTCCTCCAAGGAGACCAAGAAACCCTGCGACGCTTGATCCGAAAGGTTCCCGTAGGCCTCTTCCAGATAAGCGGCAATTCGATCTACGCTTAGCGATTGGTCACTGAACGACAAAACCTCTATGCCAAACAGCGTATCCGTTTCACCGGACGAACCGGTCAATTCAAAACTGCTGCCATTTTCTGCGCCAGAGCCGAATTTTATCATATAGGACGTCAATGCATCCGCAAATTCAGCAATGTCATAGCCCTCGCCGCCGTCAACCACGTCATCGCCCGCACCCCCCTTTAGGCGGTCATCCCCCAACCCTCCAATCAGATGATCGTTTCCTGTCCCGCCATCGAGGATGTCTGCCCCGGCCCCGCCGTCAATGTAGTCTGCGCCTCCCCAGCCAGTGATCTGGTCGTCTCCGCCACGACCGGTCAACGTATTGTTCCCGTCTCCCACGTAGGTGACTTCGATGCGCATGTTGGCCCAGCTGTCCAGATCAAAGGCGAGAGTCTGCGTCCCGGAGATCATACCGCTTGTATCGGTCAGCACAGGCGCCGCAGTTGAATCGTCACCTCCAGCACCGCCGTCCCAAATTTGCGTTGCAGTCATGAAATATTCGTCCGCATCCAGAAATTGTGAAACGTCGAGCTCCACGCCAGACTGACGCGCACCGCTGCGTTCCGAAATGAAGAAGACCGCGCCCGTGCTTCTCTCAAAACCATGAACGTCAATGACACCACTGACCGACCAATCGAGAACCGGCCTGCTGTCCGGAAGGCTTTCGCTCATCAATCGAAACATTTCACCAGAAATCGCTAGGCCGGGACCATCGAGATCGACAAGCGAGATACCTTGAGCCGCGTCAAAGGAAAGTGGCCAGATCTGTGCGACATCCACGTCATTGGCCACCAATTCAAAGAAATTCTCGATCATCATGGAAGCGTTTTGAAGGCCACGGTTGTTCGATGCGCCGGTGGCGTTCGTGTTCCATTCAGTGATGTGGTAGGTTAATTCCGGACTTTCAGGAGACCGGTTCAACTGATCCTCCAGCCGTTGGAACTGGCTGAACTTGAAGCTTTTCGTGCCATCGGCCCGATCAAAACCACCTGACTGGTAGTAGTGTTGGACGATGCCGTCTATCGCCTCTGCAGCGCCCGGAACGCTGTTGATCCCGTTAGCGATTTGCGACACCTGTGACCGGGCCGACCCCTGCCCGCTCAGGGTAACGCTTTGCCATCCTTCTGGCACGACGCCATCGAATTCACTGTTGATGTCCGACTGAGAGAACGCTCGCAGCACCCCGTCTACCTCGCCCACGTATGCCTCAACAGCGTTTCGGCTTGAATAGAGTTGAGAAGCGGAGCTGGTTGTCTGAGCAATGATCTCGGCACCGCTCACGCCAAGGGCATCAAGCTCTGATTGCAGCAAGGCCGCCACTTCGCCCGCAACAATCCCATATTCACCAGCGGTCATCTCACCGCTACCCCAAAACTCGTTTCCGATTTCGAAGGCTTCGATGCGGACGCCGTTCACTTCCGCATATGCCACAGCGGTCGCTACAAAGGCAGCAACATCTTGCAGGTATGTGGCCGTCACATCCTGTCTCACACCGTATGTCCCGGAAAGCATCGCCTGCGCCGCACTTTCGGAAAAGGCCATCTGCGTAGGCACCACGATGGTTACGCTGGTGCCAATTTCCCCGGCACGCGCGAAGAATTGGTCCATCGGTGTCAGGGTTTGCGAAGGATTACGCGCCGATACGGCCAGATCGGGCTGGCGCATGTCAAAATAGTTCTCAGTCGCCGACCCGCCCGGAAATCGCAGGCTCGTGGCGCCAAGTTCTTGCACGTTCCCGGCCAGTTCGTCGTCGGGATCGACAAACTCCTCATCAAATATCGTGACCAGATTTACGCCAAAATGTTTGCCGGTAATCTCTTGGTCTTCGTAAGATACATCTTCAGTGACAACGAAAAACGCCATATTCGCACCCGTTCAATAGCCCATGGCCCACAGGTGTCGGAAAACTCTCAAAAAACACTGAATTCGATCTATTCTTTAGTTGCGATTTTAGATTTCTTTTATTTATTTCAGATGCCTAAGTGGCGCTCGTGGCTTGGGCACCCAAATCAGGTGTCGGTTGGTGAAGGCCGCCCTGAACCATGATAATAGTTCGCATCCCGGGATACGTGCCCGCTCAACGCAACCAAAACAGGCTGAAAGAACAGTCCATTTTGCTATGGCGCAGAAAAACTGTATGCTGCGGCGCAGAAATCGAATCTCAGGAACATTCATATGCCAGGTCGCATCATCACTATCGCGCAGCAAAAAGGGGGATCGGGGAAGACGACCCTCGCGGTGAATCTGGCCACAGCGTTCCTGGCACAAGGCAAGTCGGTGGGATTGCTCGATACCGACCCGCAAGGCAGCCTGGGCAAATGGTTCATGAAACGGATTGACGTCTTGGGCGAAGATCCCAACCTGAGGTTTTCTACCGCAACCGCTTGGGGCATCTCTTATGAGCTGCGGTCCCTTAGCGACAAAGTCGATGTCGTCATTGTCGACACCCCGCCCAAAGCGGATAGCGACCTTCGCCCGGCACTGCGGGCGGCCGATCTGGTCCTTGTGCCGCTGTCGTCTAGCCACGTCGACATCTGGGCCACCCAGGACGTACTTGATTTGGCCGATCGGGCCGGAAAACGGGCCTACATTGTCATGAACAGATCGCGGTCGGGCACCCGCCTTGGTGCCGAAGTGCTCCAAGCCGTGCAGGAGCTGGACGCGGAAGTCATGTCCGCCAGTCTGGGCAACCGGATCTTATTCGCCGAAGCATTGGGGAATGGCTTGGGCGCCGTTGAAGCCAAAAAGAAGAGCGTCGCCGCAAACGAAGTATTTGATTTGCTGAAGGAAGTAGACCGCGTTCTCTAGGCAGGTTCCGCGCTCAAAACGGGGAACGTCCCCACCGACCCCAAAACCTGTCGGCTAGATCAGGGCGCGCCGATCCGTCAACTCATGGAAAGCCGCCCGTTTGTCCGGCCTCACGCCCAATGCGTGAAAAACCTTCCTACACTTAAACCATGACAGGTGCTTTGAACTGCGTTAACCTTTCTTTGTCGACGTGCCTTAGGGCACGGCTACGCGACAAAAATTGACTTTAGATACGTTTCATATAGCGCTCAAATCATTCAATATTTCGGTGACCATGGCCAAACTTCTAAAAGACGGCGAAGACTTCGACCCAACCAAACTAGAGAGCCTGCTCGTCGCGCGCCCGCTGCTCGAAATGATGGCGCTGCTTGAAGAGCAGCAATCCGACCCCAGCGCCTTTTCCGAAGACGAACTCTTACCCACGCTCTTACCCGTCGTAATTGATCTGAATTTCAAGTTTGCAGGCGGTCTGGATGGTGCAAAGGAAAGCGTGAAGAACCTTCTCAAGCAGCATGGTGTAAAAGAAGGACCGTCTGATGGCGAAACTATCCATCAACGCAAGACAAAACTATCGACCCAATACGTGTTTGCAACTTTGTCGTCGGCGACGATCCGTTTCCTTGCGGCCTACATGCTCGATGGCGGCTGTGGCGGCGGGGACGTAAAATCGAGCAGCCAGCGCGAGGTTTTCGCCATCTGGCCCGACTTCAAGCTGGACAGCCATATCCACAGGACGGTTTCCACGGTAAAGGCCGGGGCAGCACGCACCTCCTTCCGTGCCGAGGGCGCCGGTATTGTGTGGGCGGTGGTCGATTCCGGCATCTCCGGCGATCACTGGCACTTCAAACGGCATGGCAATCTGGATTTGTCCGGGTTTGACCAGTCAATCCGCCATATGGACTTCACGCAGGATTGGGCAGATCTCGATGGCCTCTCCGAAGAAGAGCGCAAAAAGGCAATTGCCGCTGAGCAAAAAGCATCTCTTACCGACGAATTTGGCCACGGCAGCCATGTCGCAGGGATCATCGCTGGCGAGTACATCACAGATGAAGCAAATGGATGGACCGGATCGGGCGCAAAACCGAATACCGATCTGACATTCAAGAACAAGGCATTTGTTTACTACCGCAGGCGTACCGAAGATGACGGTGTTGCTTTTGACCAGGCGCGAAAATCCCGCCTTTCCAGTATCTCCCCCCGCACCAAGCTGGTGAGCTTCAAAGTACTGGATGAAAATGGAGCAGGCGAAGTCTCGAACGTGATCGCGGCATTGGCCCAGATCCAAGCCATCAACGAATATGGACGGTATATGCGTATCCACGGGGTCAACCTGAGTGTCGGCTACCCGTTCAATCCCGAATGGTTCGCGTGTGGACAAAGCCCCTTGTGTGTCGAAGTGGATCGCCTCGTGAAGTCCGGGGTTGTGGTTGTCGTCTCTGCGGGCAACTCCGGCTATGGCACAAAGCAGACGCTGATGACGCGCAAAGTCCGCGCGGGCATGTTGATGACAATCAATGATCCGGGCAACGCGCGCCTTGCGATTACCGTCGGCTCTACCCACAGCGAAAAGCCGCATGAGTTTGGGCCGTCGTTTTTTTCATCCAAGGGGCCTACCGGAGACGGGCGATTGAAACCTGATCTGTTGGCCCCGGGAGAGCGCATTATCTCGTGTGGCGCTGGCGTCAGCGCAGAAGACAAGGGCCGACCGCAGGATCGGGATCGTCTCTACCTCGACCAGTCTGGAACCAGCATGGCCGCCCCTCATGTGTCCGGTGCGATTGCCGCATTCCTGTCGGTGCGGCGTGAATTCATCGGCCAGCCTGAGCGGATCAAGGAGATTTTTACCGACTCCGCGACCGACCTGGGGCGGGATCGCAACATGCAAGGGTCAGGTATGCTGGACCTGATGCGCGCCATTCAATCTGTCTGAACAGGAAAGGACAAAAGATGGAAACGATCAGTGGATTCCCGGTCCTCACGGTGGAGTATGGCAGGTCCGGCAAGGCGAAAGACAACGCCCATACCCAAAAGGTCAAAGACTTTGCAGCGGATCAGGGTCTGGATGAGCTGCTGGTCATTTCACATGGCTGGAACAACTCCGCCAGCGAGGCGAAAGACCTTTACAAGAAATTGCTGGGCCATGTGAAAGACAACCTCAGCGCGGAGCCACGACTAGCTGCGCGCAAGATCGGCATTCTGGCGGTCATTTGGCCCTCAAAACGCTTCAAGGCCTTTGAGAAAGACATCAGCGGTGGTCATGCGGGTGGTGCTGCGTCAGCAGAACCTGAAATCGATGATCCGTTGGAGGACGCACGCGCGCTCGTGGCAGAATTGGATGATGAGCTTTCCGAGGCGCAGCAAAAAAAGCTGATCGATGCGGCAGAGGCTGCCATCAAAAACGAAAACCATTGGCCAGCTTTCCTCGAAACGCTGAAAGAGGTGATCCCGCACGACACTGACGATGGTGACGAGGCGGACATGCTCTTGTTTGACGGCATTGCGGATCCCGACCAGGCGCTTGCGCAGTTTGACGGCATTGATGCTGCCACAGACGATGGTTTTCAAGGCGGGGGTGCGGCAAGCGGACTGTTTTCCGGTGCAGCTGGTGCGGTCGGCAGTGTCCTGAACTTCACCACATACTACACGATGAAACGCCGGGCGGGTAAGGTGGGCCAGTTCGGTCTTGCCCACAGTCTGGTTGGCCTTCGTGTCCAGAAACCGTCACTGCGGATTCACTTTGCCGGGCACAGCTTTGGCGGGCGTCTCGTGACAATGGCCGCGTTGTCGCTCAATGGTCAGAGCTCGGCAGCGCCCAACAGCATGACGTTGCTTCAGGCTGCATTCTCGCAAAACGCTTTTTCTGCGAACTTTCCCCCACCGAACAAGCCGGGTTTTTTCAGGAACGTCATGACCCGCAAATGCGTAAAGGGGCCCATTCTGGTCACTCATACGTTCAATGACATTCCGGTGCGGGTTGCTTATTCGATCGCCTCGGCACTGTCGGGCGATAACGCGTCCTTTACAAGCAACGCACCCAGCCAGTTCGGGGGCCTGGGAGCCAATGGTGCACAACACATGGGGTCCGAAGGACATCAGGGTACATTGCTTCAGTCCGGTGCATCCGGCTACTCTTTCCGGACCGGGAAGGTCTACAACCTGAAAGCGGATAAATTCGTCAAGGGGCATTCGAAGATTAAGAACCCCCAGGTTGGGTATGTCTTGGTCAAGGCGATGGCCGCGACGATTTAGATCGAACAGGTGAAAGGGCAGCGCGCAGCCCTTCATTGCAACCCAAACGAGGCTGGGCTTTAGTGCGCCCAACCAGACCTCATACTCCGGAGCATCCTTTGGCCGACACGACCGAACACCAGAGCTTTGATCCGACGGATTCGAGCTCAGTTCCGGACCCCTACCCGCTTTACGAACGTTTACGGACGCTGGACCCCGTTCATTGGAATCCGAAGGGGATTTGGTTCTTGAGCCGCTACAAGGATGTCCATGCCTGCCTGAACGATCCGCGCCTGAGCAACAGCCCTGCCCCGTTTGCGCTGGTGCATGCACGCAATCGCACCCGCTTTGCCGCGGCTGTTGTTGCCAACAATCTCATCGCGTTCAAGGACGCGCCAGAGCATCCAAAGTTGCGGGGTTGGGTGGCACGCGCCTTTGCGCAACACATGATGAACGCTGCTCCGACACTGGATGGGATTGCTGAAGACTGTGCCACCGTTCTCGGTGCAGGTAAGAACGTTGAACTGGTGTCCGAACTTGCAGTGCCCTATGCGGCCCGGGTCATTTGCCGCATCATCGGATTGCCTGACAAAGATGCCGGGCAAGTTGCGGTTTGGAGTGATGACTTTTTCAAACTTTTTCATGCCATTCCTGATGCTGATGAGTTTTCCAAGCTGAATGAAAGCCTCAGCGCTTTTCGAACCTACATGCTGGCACTGGTGAGAGAACGCGTGGAACGACCGCAGGGTGATTTGATCACCGACCTTCTGGCATCGCGCGAAACGGCCGAAAACGACGAGGAAATCGCCGATAACCTGATGCTCCTTGCAGCCGATGGCGTGGGCAACGTGCAATCTGGCCTGATCAATTGTCTCTATGTCTTGCTACGCGAAAAGAAGCTGCCAGAGCAGATTATTGGCTCGGCCAAGGATCGGGCGACGGTGGTGGATGAATGCCTGCGGCTGGAGAGTCCCGGGCAGTATCAGGGCCGCATCGCGCTTCAGCCCATCGAATTAGAAGGAAAAACCATCCGCGCCCATTCGATTGTCTTGTTGGGTCTTGCGGCAGCAAACAGAGACCCGGATGCTTTTGAAAACCCGGGCACCTTTGACCCGACACGCCGAAGACCGCAACATCTGGCGTTTGGCAGCGGCGCGCATATGTGCTTGGGCAACGTTTTGGTGCGCAAGGAAATCTCCGCGATGCTGAGCACATTGTTCACCCGCGGGATCGCTATCGAGCTGCCGCCTGAGCCGATGGAATGGCGTGTCCGGCCCGGGCATCGTTGGATGCGCCGAATGGACGTCAGGATCGGGAGCCAGTCGTGACCTTTTCACTGCCTACTGAAATCAGAACGATTACGGCGCTTTTGGCCCATCAGGCGCACCAATATGCCGTTGCACCTGCACTGATTGCCCCTTCCGGCGAGACGATCAGCTACGAATCCCTTTGCCGCGAAACCGAACGACTGGCCGGGGACTTTCACGCGCTGGTCCAATCAGGTGAGGCCTCACGCCCCCCGAGATTCGGGATCGTCCTACCGAACGGCCTGGATATCTCTGTGGTTTTGCTGGCAACCACCCGGTTCGCAACAGCAGTGCCCTTCAACTCTGCGCAAACGCAGCCCGAATTTGAAGCCCAGTTCGAAGCGACGCGCGTGGACGCAATCGTTGTGCCAGACGGGGTGGACACGGTTGCCGTTGAAGCAGCTCTCGCCTTGTCCTTACCCGTGCTCCGGATCACGCCTGGCCGAAATCTGCTGCCCGCGCCCCAATCGCCCAGCGCGCTGAAAGGTCTGCCAGACCCCGATGATACGGCGCTGATCCTTATGACGTCTGGCTCGACGGGCAAACCCAAGATCGTGCCGTTAAGCCATCGCAACCTCTGTCGCTCAGCACTTGACGTGGCCGCCTCCCTGAACCTGACACCGGAAGACCGATGCCTCGTGATGTGGGAGCAGTTTCACATCGGCGGATTGGTTGACTTGCTTTTGGCGCCACTGGCTGCAGGCAGCAGTCTGGTCGCGGCAGGTAGTTTCGACGCTGCGCGCTTTTTCGACCTGCAAGCCCGGTACAAGGCCACATGGTTCCAGGGGGTGCCGACGTCTCTTGGTGAACTGGTGCATCATGCAAAGCAAAACGACAGACCGACGTCTCTGCCCGGTTTACGACTGTTGCGCAGCGTCGCGGCGGCGTTATCCCCGGCGGCTCAGGAACGGCTGATCGCGCAATTCGGCGTCCCCGTCGTACGTACACTCGGCATGACCGAAGCTGGCCCCCTTATCACGAGTACCGCGCCATCGCTGGTCGACGACAAACCCGGATCGGTCGGGCACAGCGCAGGCCCTGATGTTGCAATCCTGTCGGAGACCGGCAACCCTCTGGCCGCAGGCGAGACAGGACAAGTGGCCGTTCGCGGCGAGAACGTCTTTGCAGGGTACGAACATAGTCCCGAGGCCAATGAGCTGGCCTTCAAGGACGATTGGTTCCTGACCGGTGATCTGGGGTTTCTCGACAAAGATGGCGACCTCTTCCTCACGGGGCGCGCCAAGGAGATGATCAACCGCGGAGGCGAAAAAGTTTTCCCTAATGAAGTCGAGGAAGCATTGATGGCGCACCCCCGCGTTCAAGATGCTGCTTGTTTCGCTATCCCTCACGCCACACTGGGGGAGGATATCGCCTGCGCCTTGGCGGTAGATGCCGACATATCTGCGCAGGAGATCCGGGAACATCTGACGGATCGGATCGCACGGCACAAAATCCCCGGCCAAATTCTGTTCTTGCCAAAACTGCCACGCAACCCGGTTGGCAAGACCGACCGGCAGGCGCTCGCCACACTGATCACCAGCAAAGTAGTCACCCCCAAAGCATCCGAAACGAATTTCACGGCAATGCAAAAGCTGATTGCCGACATTTGGAAAGAGGAACTTTCGCTTACTAACGTGGGACTGGATGACGATTTTGCCAGCGTTGACGGGGACTCATTGTCTGCCGTTCGCGTTCTGGTGTCGTTGGAAACCTACTTCGGCACCACGCTCCCCGGAGAAATCATCGAACGTTTTGCAACTATTCGGGACTTGTCGAGCGCTCTTGAAGCACATGGATTTGATGCGGCTAAGCGGGATATGGACACCACATCGTCCACGTCAGAAACCGCTGCACTTCTGACCGAAGAAATTGTTTTCTCCGATGATCTGACCGAAGCGAAACGCCTTATCACAAATGCAGCGGGCCGTGCCGACTTGCGGCTCAAGATGGACTTCCTTGTCTCTCACCTTGCGCCACAAGATGTGAAATCGGTTCTGACTGCCCTCGACGAGGTCCACCCTTGTTCGAAGGGCCAAACTTCCGGCTTCATCGAAAACCTGCGCATCAAACGTGCGTTTTCTCAGCAGTTGAATGAATTGCGCCGTTACCTGCCCAATCAGGAAGCCGGGTTGCGATGGCAAAGACAAGACATTGCGCCGGGCGTGATGTTGTACACTGACCCAGAGGTTCCCACTCAGCAAAAAGACCTGATTGTGGGGTTCAGCGGGAACCGCATGCGACTATTAATGCCCGCATTCCGTGTATTGGATGCTCTCGACCCGGCCAAATATGACTTGTTGTTATTGGCAGATCACTCGCGAAACCTGTTCCTAAACGGTATTCCAGCAGTCTGTGCAGATGTTTCAGCATTGGGGCTGTACGTCAGTCAGTTTTGTGCGGACGGCAAGTATAACCGGCTGCTGGGCGTTGGCACCAGCGGCGGATCTTTGGCGGTCGTAGTGACAGGCATTGCTGCGAATTTTGACGTGATAGCCTGCGTTGCCCCGGCCAGTCTGGATAAGCACACCGAGTGGTGGGACACCTTTGATACGATAGCGTCACAGCATGATCCGGATCAGACAATCATTCGGGTCATTCATGGCAGACGCACACAACATCGGGCAATCGCAGACTCGATTCTGAAATTTGTGCCCATGGCTGAGCCAATCAGATATCCTCATGCCAGCAAACGTATTTTCCCGGATGCGCAAGACCGAGGCATCCTGACAGAGCTGTTGAAAGAGTGGCTGGAATGAAGAATTGCCACCATCAGGGGGCGTGACACGCAAAGGGGAACACCAATGGAGCGGCGGTTCAACACATCCTACATGGCAGAGGTTTACCGGCATGCGCAAGAACAAGGTGGGTTGTTCAACGCCCATCTGCACATTGACCGTGCCGAGACGCTGCATGCGACATGGGATATGATGCGAGATCAGGGTACCGGCGAGGAATCCTCACTGGCCATTGCGCAAAAACACGCGTTGATCCCGACAATACACAACAGTGCCTGCTATGATCCTGATGCCTTGGAAGAACGTGTGCAGGCCTGTGTCACACGAATGGCCGAACTTGGGACCCGCCACGCACATACGGTTGTGGATGTCACACCTGACCGGGTGGCCACTACTGCCATGGACCGCCTTTTGAACATCGCGGAAAGATCCCGGGAACAGATTGATTTCAGGGTTGGCGCTTATTCGCCGTTTGGATTTCCGCAAGATGATTCCACCGGCTGGCAACTGATTAAATCCGCAGCGATCAAAGCGGATTTCATTGGGTCCCTACCAGAGCGGGACGACCAGATGGTCTACCCCGATCACATCGGTTTTGAGGCTTCGTGTCGGCGTATTCTTTCCCTCGCCTTTGAACTTGGAAAGGACGTGCATATTCACGTCGACCAGAAGAACCATGATCGCGAGGATCATACGGAACGCGTGATCCGCATCGTGCGTGAAGAAGGGTTCATTCCCAAAGATGAGACACCACGCATCTGGCTGATCCATGTAATTTCGCCAAGCGCTTATGATGAGTCCCGTTTTGCTGCCATGGCGCAGGCTTTGGCCGAGTTGAAAATTGGTGTCATCTGCTGCCCTTCAGCAGCAATCAGCATGCGACAACTGCGCCCCGTGAATGCTCCGACGCACAATTCAATCGCTCGGGTTTTGGAACTGCTTGTCGCTGGCGTTCATGTGAGGCTCGGCACCGACAATGTCTGTGATATTACATCGCCAGCCGGAACACTGGACGTCATGGATGAGATTTTCGTGCTGTCAAACGCCGTCCGCTACTACGATCTTGAGGTGATGGCCAATCTGGCTGCCGGCACCAAGGTGTCGCGCGCAGCCCGAGGTCGCATTGCAGACCACCTGGAAGAAGATGCGCGCCAATGTGCGGTTGCTCAGCAAGAATACGCGGCTCTGAAACCATAACGTTGGGGTCTCTGGTCAGTCCACCTGAAGCCGTTTCATGTGGGCGTCATTCTTCGCGAAATGCGCGTGCGAAATATACCGAAATTGGTTGAATCAGGTAGTTCAGCGGGGTTCGGTCATCGGTCTTGATAAAGGTTTCCACGGGCATCCCCGGCAGCAATTCCAACCCTGCCAGCGCCTCTTTCGTGGAATCGTCAATGGTGACAATGGCCTCGTAATAGGTCGCGCCGGTGTTTTGGTCGGTTGTTGCATCCGCCGAGACAAACCGCACTTTACCTTTGCCCTCAGGCGTTGTGCGCCGGTTGAAAGCGGAAAAGACCAGTGCAACCTCCTGGCCCGCGTAGATTTGATCGACGTGGATGGGCTCGATCCTTGCTGAGACGTGCAATGGTTGATCGTTAGGCACGATGTAGAGGACGGGTGCCGCGGGCTCCAACACTGATCTCTCCGCAAAAACCCGAGAGCCAAAAACCGCCCCGCCTACCGGCGCCACGATGTCCAGCCGCCCCAATTGTTCAAGCAGGGAAATGCGGCGTTCGTTCAACTCCCGCTCATTGACGGCCAGATCGCGCAGCTCGGCAATCGCTTCTTCCCGGCGCGCATCCGCCAGACGTAGCGTTTGCAATTCAATTTCGGATATCCGGGTCTCGGCCTCTGCAATGCGGGATACAAACCCTCCGATCTGGCCCTCAAGCTCCGCTTCAGCCCGTTGCAATTCGAGCAGCCGAGTGACCGGCACGAGGCCTCGGTTAAACAGGGACTGAACGTCTTCCAGCTCCCCTGAAAAAAGATCAAGCTGCCTGCGAACTGAATCCAGTTGGGCCTCCAGCCCCTCTATCTGCTGCCTGATCTGCCCTTGCTGTTTGGTGAGTTGCTCTTCCTCACGACTCAACGACACACGCCGCGCCTCAAACAGTGCGCGCTGGCCGGCAAGCTGTTCGTCAATGACGCTTTCAGGCAGCGAGTAAAGCGCGGGGTAAGCCTCGTCCGCCACATCCGCTTCGTCATCCCGTTCGGCACGAAACCGCAGTTTACGGGCAAAAATCTCCGCCAGTTGTCCCTCGATGACCGTCAGCTCAGACCTCAGAAAAGTGCCATCAAGCCGAACCAGAAGATCGCCAGCTGCAACCTTATCGCCATTGCGCACCAGGATTTCTTCTACAACTCCACCGTCTGGGTGCTGCACCACCTGGCTTTCGCTCTCGACTTCGATCGCGCCGCTCGACACAACAGCGCCTGCGATTTCGGTCGCGACAGACCAATAACCAATGCCACCGACCAAGAAGACGGCGGCAGCATATCCAATCACCAAAGGCATGCGGGGTGTGGTGCGGATCTTTGTCATTTCTGCCCTCCGGACCGCAGCGTTTTGGTCACCTGATCTGCATTGGCTAGCATTGATTTTATGATCTCGTCCCGCGGTCCAAACCCTGACACGCGCCCGCCATCAAGCACCAAGAGGTTGTCGCACGACTGGATCGCAACTGGTCTGTGGGTCATGATTATTACGCTTTTGCCTTCGGACTTCATGGCCTGCACCGCTTCGTTCAGTGCCTCTGAGCCTTCGGAATCCAACGCCGAGTTTGGCTCATCAAGGATCAGAAGGACCGGATCGTTATACAGGGCCCGGGCAAGTGCCAGACGTTGTCTTTGCCCGCCCGACATTTGCGTCGTCTGCGGGCCGATCACGGTGTCATAACCGTCAGGCAACGCAAGAATGATGTCATGGACACGCGCCTTCTTTGCAGCCGCGACAATGCGCACGGCGTCAGGTTGAGGTGCAAGTTGGGCGATATTCTCTGCAATGGTTGCTTCAAAAAGCGGTACATCCTGCGGCAGGTAGCCAATGTGACGGCCCAGCGTTTCCGGCCCGTATTGCGACAGCATCGCACCCCCAAGACGGACCTCGCCCACGTTCGGCTTCACAAGCCCCGTAAGCACCCGGGCAAGCGTGCTTTTGCCCGACCCGCTGCGCCCGATGACACCAAGCGCTTCACCGGCACCAACATAGAAGGCGATCTGGCTCAATATAGGTTTGTCGCCTTGCTTAAAGGCTACCGTCACACCGACAACAGAGAGATTACCCTCGGGCACCGGGAGTTCGGTTGGCTTTTCGACCTCGGGCACTTCCGCAAGTAGCGTTTTTATGTTCCGCCAGGCACGCCGCGCCCGTTGAACTGTCTGCCATTGCCCAACGGCCAGATCGATTGGAGCCAGCGCCCGACCGAGCAGAATGGACCCTGCAATCATTGCACCAGGCGTCAACTGCTGCTGCAGTACAAGCCAGGCACCAAGCGCCAGCATTGCCGATTGCAGAAACAAGCGGAATGCCTTGGTGAAAGACGAAAACGAGCCTGTCCAGTCATTGGCATTCATCGAAAGATCGATTGCCTCGTTCTGCGTTCGCTCAAAGCGATCAAGCGCTGCTTGCTGCATGCCCTGAGCCCATATGTACTCGCTTCGATCCTCTGCACGCCGGGCAAACAATTGCGCAGCGTTGTTTCCTGCCGCCGCAGTCGCCGTCTTGCGGGACGTCAGAAGCTGGTTCAAAACCGCAACCACAAGCAGAATGGTCGCCCCGGCAACCGCCAGCCATCCAAGAAAGGGATGAAAGATAAAAATTGCCGCGACAAAGATCGGAGTCCACGGCAAATCAAATACCGCCATGGCGACGGGAGACCCGAGAATCGACCGAACGCTATCAAGGTCTTGCACCGACCCTGGTATGCCGTGCTTTTTCAATGCGGCCTTTTGCAAAATGGCCCGGAAGACATCCCCGCTCAATCCTGACTGCAGCTTTGCCCCCACATGCGCCATAACCCGCCGACGAGCATATTCGAACAAGGCGTAAAGTGCGAAAAGGCCAGCAACCAAGGCAAATAGCGCGACCAGTGTTTCCTCCGATCGCGACGCCAGGACACGATCATAGACCTGCAGCATGAACAATGGGCCTGTGAGCATCAAAGCGTTAGAGAAGATGCTGAAAACCGTGACCGTCAGAATAAGGGGGGTTACGTTTAGTTTCATGTGCGGTTGGTCCGTATGTGCGTAGTGCGCTCTTTTGGAAGGTACCGATCTCTATGTGCGGGTCTGTTCGCATATTTCCAGTAGAAAGCAAACCAGCGTAGGCGAAAATCGCCCATGTCGCTACAATTTTAAGGAGAGTTCCCTATACAGGTGTTTCCGCGGCCACGGGTTCAAGAACGCCACCCAACGGTGCGTCCCTGATCAAGCGCGGTTGCCTCTCGCCGTGTTCAGTTCGAACTATCTGTCGCCCAATATTGAATAAACCGTTGCGCGCGGCAAACTCTGTGTTTCTTATTCGCTTGATGAAACGCCCTTCGGTTACACTGACAAGCACACCGCCTGACCTGAACGTGCAGTTCGCTGGAGCGCTGCAAGTACAGGCGCTGGACCAGATCGAGGCAACTGTCGCGTCGATCACAACCGATCTGGCCAATGTGCACCTCGACCTTTCGGAAGTTGACGCATTGGACACCGGCGGCGCATGGATTTTGACCGATCTGCAGCGGAGGCTGGAGGCTGGCGGTGCGACGGTCTCGATCTCTGGAGCCACTGACGAACGTATGTCCTTGCTGGAAACCGTGGCGCGGCACGCACCGGATACCGAAGAACCCGAAGCGCCGCCAAGGGGCTTTGTTGCATGGGTCGCCGCCGTCGGCGCAGCCACTGTGCGTGCCTGGAAGGATACGTTGCGTATTCTCGACTTTCTCGGATTGACTCTTCACCGGCTTGTGCGATCCCTGATCAAACCCCGGCATCTGCGCCCGGCGTCCCTGTTCACCCAAATGGAAGAAGCCGGGTTCAAAGCCATCCCCATTGTTGCACTCATGGGTTTCCTGATCGGGATTGTTCTGGCGTTCCAAGGCGCAACACAGCTCAAGCAGTTCGGCGCGGAGGTATTCGTGGTGGAATTGATCGCGATTTCCATCCTGCGCGAACTGGGGGTCTTGCTTACCGCGATCATCGTTGCGGGGCGCTCCGGGTCCGCGTTTACGGCCTCTATCGGCTCAATGAAGGTCCAGGAAGAAATCGATGCGATGCGCGCTCTCGGGCTCGATCCGATTGACGTACTGGTGGTCCCACGGACATTGGCCCTGCTGTTGGTTCTGCCCTTACTGGCCATGATTGCAAACTTTGCAGGCCTCGTCGGTGGCGCATTGATGAGCTGGATCGATCTTGGTGTGAGTCCCGGTTTGTTTTTCAGTCGATTGCAGGAAACGGTCGGCGTCTGGCATCTTGCTGTGGGGCTGATCAAGGCGCCGTTCTTTGCTTTCATTATTGGCGTGATTTCCTGCTACCAGGCGATGCAGGTGAAAGGCTCCTCTCAAAGCCTTGGGTCCAGAACGACCACATCCGTGGTACAAGCGATTTTCGCGGTCATTTTTGTTGATGCGTTATTCTCCATTTTCTTCTCGGAGATTGGCGTGTGACTGACCGCTCCGATAACCCAGCAGATCGGCAGGATGCGATCATCAAGGTGCGTGGATTGCGAAACGCTTTCGGGCCGCAAGTTGTCCACGACAATCTGAACCTTGATGTGTGGCGCGGTGAGGTCCTTGGAGTTGTCGGCGGGTCCGGGACCGGCAAATCGGTTCTGCTGCGGACCATCGTCGGGTTAAACACACCGGCAAAGGGCAGTATTGAGGTGTTGGGTGTCGATGTTGTGAACGGCTCTGAACTGGAACGGAATCAAATCGAAAAAGCCTGGGGCGTGGCGTTTCAGAACGGGGCTCTGTTTTCATCGCTGACGGTCTTGCAGAACATCATGGCCCCGATGCGCGAACATCTGAAAATCTCCGAAGGGCTGATGCAGTCCTTGGGCAAACTGAAGATGGATCTTGTCGGTCTGCCAATGAACAGTTGCAGCAAATACCCATCCGAATTGTCGGGCGGCATGGTGAAACGTGCAGCACTTGCCCGCGCCCTCGCCCTGGACCCACAGATCGTTTTTTTGGATGAGCCCACCGCTGGACTCGATCCCATTGGTGCCGCTGCATATGATGAACTGATCAAGGAGTTGCAGGGCTCGCTTGGACTGACTGTCTTCATGGTAACGCACGATCTTGATAGCCTTTATGCGATCTGTGACCGTGTTGCCGTGCTGGCTGAACGTAAGGTACTGATCGAAGGTCCGATCGACACCATGACATCAATTGATCATCCATGGATAAAGGAATACTTCACCGGACCGCGGGCTCGCGCTGCCCAGAAAAAAGTCTATGGTGGCGGATAAGAGCATGGAAACACGAGCCAACTATATCCTTATTGGGGCCTTCACGATTGCGGGGATCGTTGCGATCTTCGGCTTTCTATTGTGGCTCGCAAATGCCGAAGTCAGTCGGCAGTACAGTTATTACGACATTCTTTTTGATAGTGTCTCCGGTCTGGGAACCGCAAGCGATGTGCGGTTCAACGGGCTGCCAGTGGGTCAGGTCATCGCACTTGATCTGGATGAAGACGATCCGTCAAAGGTGCGCGTCCGGATAGAAGTGAATGCTGAGACGCCGATCAATTCGGATACCGTTGCGCAGCTGCAGGGACAGGGGGTGACGGGCGTAAACTTTGTGGGACTGACAGGGGGCTCGGCCGATGCCCCTGCCCTTGAACCTTTTGGTGTCATCCGGAGTGAACGGAGCGCCTTGCAAACCATTTTTGAGGGCGCGCCCGCCGTATTGGATCGCGCAGTGCGACTGCTCGAAGATCTGCAAACCGTTGTAAATGATGACAACCGCGCAGCGGTCAATGCCTTGTTGGAAAATCTGGCGCGCGCGTCCGGCAGGTTGGATCGCACGCTGGAAGACTTTGAATCGCTGTCGGCTGACCTCGGAGGCGCTGCGCAACGTATTGCGGCTTTCACGGACAGGTTGGATCAGCTCGCAGATACAGCGGATACCACTTTGAAAACCGCCACGCAGTCTCTTGGCGTCGTGCAGGATGCCGCCGGAACGGCGGTCGGTACACTCGACACAGCCAGCGCGGCCTTTGCCACAGCCGATGCCCTCATGCAGAACGAAATCGCGGAAATCATCGCCTCAGGTCGCGAGGCCGTCGAAGCGATCAACACTACGGTCAACGAGATCGGCCCAACAGCAACTGAGGCTGTAGCGGCGGCGCGCGACCTTTTGGACACCAGAATACCTGATCTTACGAATGAACTGAAAAGGGCAGCAGCCTCGGTCGAAACGCAAGTCAATACGTTGGGGGATCGCGCCTCGACCCTGATCACCCAATATGAAGCGGTGGGCGTCACAGCTCAGGAACGGTTGCAACAAAGCGAGGGCGCATTGGCAGCATTTGAAGCCGCCAGCACCGAGGCTGCGAAGGCTCTGGGGACGATCAACACCACCGTTCAAGATGACTTGCCGGCCTTGTTCGATGAGTTGCGTGAAGCTGCCCAGAATGCAAACAGCGTGATCACCAATGTTGGCGAAGACGTGTCAAACACGGCGAGCGACGTATCAGCCCTTACGGACGTGGGGCGCGAAACGCTCACCACTGCGACAGAGACATTCGCAACCGCTAACGAAACGCTTACAGCCATAACCGGTGCAATGACCGCGGCCGAAGCAACGCTGACCACCGCCGACGGTGCCTTCTCTTCGATCAACCGTGTCGTGGATCAGGACTTCAGCACCATCATCACAGATGTCAGGTCCGCAGTTGATGTTTTTTCCACCACCATGGAGAACGTTTCAGCGAACGCAGAAACCATTTCGACCGAAGTGCTCAGCGCGTCGCAATCTGCAGCTGAGCTGCTAGGCACTGTTAGCGGCATTGTGCAGCAAAACAGACGCCAGGCGTCTGATTTCCTCCGTGTTGGTTTGCCCCAGTTTCAACGCTTCATCGAAGAAAGCCGCCGTCTCGTCGTAAATCTTGAGCGTTTGGTCAACCGGGTGGAACGAGACCCCGCACGGTTTCTTTTGGGCACACAAGGATCGGAGTTCAACAGATGAAAAAAATGCTGCTGACTATGGCAATCGCCGCTGGTCTTGTCGCATCCGGTTGCACGGGTTTGGGTACTTTGAATCGAGCAGCGCAGCCCTACGATCTTTACGCATTAACACCCAAGAGCACGTTTTCATCTTCACTTCCGCGCATCAGTCAGCAGATTGTGTTAAACGAGCCGACGGCTACAGCAGCAGTCGACACCGATCAGATTGTCATCCAGCCGACACCCTTGCAGGTGCAATATCTGCCACAGGCGCGTTGGGTCGACCGCGCACCGCTGATCGTTCAGGCGCTTTTGGTCGAGAGTTTTGAAAACACTGGACGTGTAACTGCCATTGGCAAATCCTCTGTGGCGCTCCGCGCCGACTACGTCATCGTCACCGACGTGCGTGAATTTCAAGCGATCTTGCCGCGCGATGACACACCGGACGAAGCACTGGACGTGCTTGTCGGCATCAACCTCAAGATTGTTTACGATCTGGACGACGCAATCATTGCGTCCAAAAGCTTTGAGGAGAAGGTCCGCTCCCAGAGTGATGCGCCAGCGGATATCGTCCAGTCATTCGATGAAGCCTTGGGGGATGTCATGCGGGACGCCGTGGAATGGAGCATCCGACGCGTTCATGCGCACGCGAGCGCCCGTCCGAAGGCAGTGGACCCCTTCGCGGCCCCTCCCGAATCCTTGCCGGCGCCGAACTAGCACCACAAAGATTTGTAGGCCACGTAGAAGTCTAACCTCAGATACTCGGCAGCTCGACTGGCCAAGCCTGCGTTCAGTGCTCTGAATTAACTGTCTAAATTTCAGTGAGAGAGGACTTCCTGGATGCCAATTTTTTGGTCATTGGGCGACAAAACCGGCATCAAGCAAATATGTAATATTAAATTTACACTTGATAATGTCAACTTTGCATGACATCTTTTGAACAGTGCGCATATTTCGGGCGGGCGAACATGGCATGATGTTCGGGATCGCTTTCTTACGTCGCTAGCGGAGGACCGGATATGGCGGAGAATGAAGACAAGGTATGGCCGACAGGTCTGACCTTGGAAGAGGCTGAAGAGGTGCATAGCTACCTCATCGACGGAACGCGCGTTTTTGGCGCGATCGCGTTGCTAGCCCATGTATTGGTCGCTGCGGCGACACCTTGGTTGGGATAGAAAGGAGCACTTCATGAATAATGCAAAGATGTGGCTCGTTGTTAAGCCGACCGTAGGTGTGCCGCTATTCTTGAGTGCAGTTGCTGTCGGCTCCTTTGCCGTACACGTTGCGGTGCTCAGCAATACCACCTGGGTATCCGACTTCTTGTCAGGTCAAGAGCTTGGATCCGGTGAGCAGACAGCGTCAGCGACGCTTCTGGACAATCCGGATGCGGCGAAAGCCTCTTACACAATGGATGGAACAGATGGCGCACGCGAAGTGACCATCATTCTGTCGGACGGAACGCCGGTCAAGGCGATCCTGCAACCGCCAGAAGTTCATGCGGCCGCATCAGCGGCCGAGACCTATTCGATAGTATCGCAATAGCAGTTGGCCCGCCGGAGATTTCGGCGGGCCCTCTTTTTCACCGCAGGGGAACGTGCAGGCGCGATGCGTTTGGCGCGGATTATGGCATCAGACGTGTTTGACTATCGGGCATTCGCAACGCGAAAACTGGCAACCATCGGGCCAAAGTACTTGCCCTTTGCCGACGTAGCGACCGATGAGGTCCCACTGTCTCGCCTGCTGCGGCTTTCCTTATTCCAAATTACCGTGGGCATGGCACTGGTTCTCATCGTGGGAACTCTCAACCGAGTGATGATTGTAGAGCTTGAAGTGCCTGCAAGTCTGGTCGCCGTCATGCTTGCACTACCACTGATCTTCGCGCCTTTCAGAACCCTGATCGGCTTCAAATCTGACGTACATGTCTCTGCTTTGGGCCTCAGACGCGTGCCTTACATCTGGAAAGGCACTCTGTACCAGTTTGGCGGCTTTGCTATCATGCCGTTTTCACTCCTGGTCCTGTCCGGGTATGGCGAAGCGGTAGACGCCCCGCTCTGGCTTGGCTACGGTTCAGCGGCATTGTCCTTTCTTTTAGTCGGTGCCGGCATCCATACGGTACAAACAGTGGGGCTTGCGCTGGCCACGGACTTGGTGCGTGAAGAAGACCAGCCAAAGGTCGTCGGGCTTATGTATGTCATGCTCCTGTTTGGCATGGTTTTCAGCGCTCTTATCTTCGGCACTTTACTGGAGGATTACACCCCAGGTCGACTGATCCAGGTCATTCAGGGCGCCGCCGTCGTAACGGCAGTCCTCAATCTTCTGGCAATGTGGCAACAGGAGGCCCGAGACCGGACGCGTGCACAGCAAATGAAGGCTGCGCGCCCCATACAATTTACCGAAGCATGGACCTCACTTATCAGACGTCCCGGCATGATACGGTTGCTCGTCGTGATCGGTCTTGGCACCTTCGGCTTTGGCATGGCGGATGTCCTTCTTGAGCCCTACGGAGGCCAAGTGCTTGGTCTTTCTGTCGCAAGCACAACGAAGCTGACCGCGCTTTTTGCGCTCGGCACCTTGATCGGCTTTGGCATCGCTTCGCGCGTTTTGGGCCGGGGTGCTTCTCCAATCCACTATGCAATTGTCGGCGCTTTGATCGGGATGCCCGGATTTCTCGCGATAATCCTTTCGTCGCTGTCGGCCAGCATCATCCTGTTTCTGGCAGGGACATTCGCAACAGGTCTTGGCACCGGACTTTTCGGACACGCGACGCTGACGGCAACAATTCGCTCAGCCCCGGCAAATCAGATCGGGTTGGCTCTAGGCGCGTGGGGGGCTGTGCAGGCGACCGCTGCGGGCATTGGTATTGCCCTTGCCGGCATCGTCAGGGATTTGATCGTGGGCTTGCAGCATATCACTGGAAACGCCCCTGAAACGCCCTACAATTTCGTATTCTCGGTTGAGGTTCTCTTTCTGGCAGCCGCGCTTGTCGTGACATTGCCATTTTTGAAAAACCGCACCGGAACAAGCATGTCGTCTCACGCGGACGCTGGTCGAATGGACTCGACGGAGTCGCATTCAAAACCGATGGAGGTATCATGACTCAAGTCATCACGCGTTATTTTGAAAGCGAATCCAAAGCCTTATCCACCAAGAGACGGTTGCAATTCGAGCGGTTCCCAAGAAAGGACATGCGCGTTTTCACGGATCCAGATGGTCTTGTGGACAAGTTGACGGCGGAGAATGTTGATAAGGCAGCCGCAGAAGCCTATGCCAAAAAGCTCGAATCCGGCGGTGCGGTGTTCCTTGCGAAAGCGACCTACAAGCCCCTCGGCGCTGCCAAACTGACAAGGCAGGTCACCGCTGAGATGGGCGCTGCCGACATGGGCGATACTGTCGAGGAAGTCTATGTTAAAGACAGACCCGGCAAGAAAGACTTTATCCTGACGGACCACCCGCTGATCCTCAGCCGGTCTCGTGATCGTAACCCGACCGGGTATTACATGGCGGATTGGCCGCTTCCGCTGATCATCCGCAGACCTCCACCAGATGGTTTCGTTTTCCCGAGACACGCACGCATGGCGAGCTGGCCGATAGGGCTGTTGTTGCCGGGGACTAAGCGCTATGGCCGCTTTCCTTTCGACTTCCTGATTCCTGATCATAAGCATCAGGCGGATAAGCCTATTGGCCTGTTGTTGCCCGGAAACAAACGTTACGGCCGCTTTCCCTTCGGCTTGCTGATTCCGGGCCACAAGTTCATGGCCAAGTTCCCATTCGGTCATATCGTACCGGGGCACAAATTCATGGCGAAGTTCCCCTTCGCGCATCTCGTACCCGGTCACAAGCGCATGGCGAACTGGCCCTTCCCTCTCCTCATCAACGGCAAACAGGGCGAGAACTCGCTGGTGCCTGGTCACAAATACATGGCGAAATTCCCCTTCGCCCATATCGTGCCGGGCCATAAGTTCATGGCGAAATTCCCGTTCGGCCACATTGTACCGCGGCATAGGTTTATGGCGAAATTCCCCTTCGGACATATCGTGCCCGGGCATAAGTTCATGGCGAAATTCCCCTTCGGACATATTGTGCCGGGGCATAAGCACATGGCGAACTTCCCATTCGGACATATCGTGCCGGGGCATAAGTACATGGCGAACTTCATCTTTCCACATACCAAAACAAACGCGGCCTAGGCGATTGTACGGTAAGGGTATTTGAAAGCAGAGCTTGCTTTGGATGAGTACACTGAATGCCGGTCTTCACTACGGCAAGCTCCTGAACCTAAACTCGATTGTGCTGTGACGGTCACCCGGAAATTCCCGCGTGACCGTCGTGATGTTTCGACCTAACTTGCAAAAATGACCAAACCAGTTGTCATCGCTGGTGGCGGTATTGGCGGGTTGACGCTCGCCCTGACACTGCACCAGATCGGCGTATCCTGCATTGTATTGGAGAGCGCGCGCGAGATGCGCCCTTTAGGGGTCGGTATCAACCTGCAACCTAATGCTGTCCGCGAACTTTTTGACCTCGGCCTCGACCAAGATGTCCTGGACCGCGTCGGAGTCGAGGCCAGTGAATGGGCGCTTCTGGGCCTGAACGGCAAAGAGGTCCATGTTGAACCGCGTGGTCTTGCCGCTGGATATAAATGGCCGCAATACGCTGTTCATCGCGGCGCGTTACACATGGCTCTTTATGCGGCGGTGCAAGATCGTCTGGGATCGCAGGCCGTCTTGTTTGGGCAAAAAGTGACAGGATACCAGCGCCTTGAGGACGGCGTCGGTGTTCAAGTGACAGAGTCTGATGGTCAGACAAAGACGCTTATGGCCCGCCTGCTGATTGGTGCTGACGGCATTCATTCTTCTGTTCGCGCGCAGATGCATCCGAAGCAACCCCCAATCCACTGGGGAGGCGCGCTTATGTGGCGCGGCACTGTCCGGGCCAAACCGCTACGCACGAGCGGATCATTCGTGGGTCTTGGCACCCATCAGCAGCGCATGGTGATCTATCCAATTTCCCCTCCGGATGCCAAAGGCATGGTGCTGATCAATTGGATCGCGGAAGTGACAGCGGAGGACACAAGCGGCTGGCAACCAGATCGCTGGTTCCGCTCGGCCCAATTGGATGATTTCATCCATCATTTCGACAAGTTTAGGTATGACTGGCTTGACGTACCGGCGTTTCTTTCCGCCGCTGATTGCGTCTATGAAAATCCGATGATCGACCGCGACCCGGTCGCCACCTGGGTTGATGGACCGGTTGCGTTGATGGGAGACGCGGCGCATGCGATGTACCCAACCGGATCTAACGGCGCGAGCCAAGCCGTTGTAGATGCCAGAGTTCTTGGCGCGAAATTCATCCGCCATGGCGTGTCGCCAGAGGCGTTAGCCGCCTACGATTCAGAGCTTTGTGCACCTGTGTCAAAACTGGTCTTGCGCAATCGCGAAGCAGGACCGTTTGGCTTGCTGGATCTCCTCCATGCAAGGTGTGGCGGCATCTTTGACGATATCGAAACTGTCATTCCGGCACCGGAACGAAAAAAGTTCATGGCGTCCTACAAGGAAGCCGCAGGTTTTGCAGTCGAACAGCTTAACGCTGCGCCGCCTACGATTTTGCCCTGCGAAAGAGTTGCGGACTAAGGACAGGATGGCTCGCCCAAGATCACCCGTCCATTGTTACCCGGCCCCGAAAGGCACCCGATATGTCGCGCGACTGCTCAGCCAGCCGTGTCTTCGCCGTTTTGAACTTTCCATGCGCGACGACCATTTTTTGCAAGGCGCGGTCGCGACGTTCATACAAGATGCGTATCGGCGAGCCACGGTCACCCAGCCGCCAATACCCATGTCCGACGACATCGGGGACAAGGTCTGATGCCTCGGCCAGCGCGCTTGTCCACGCCTTGTCAGCCTTTAGATACTCCGCATAAGCAACGAAGCAGAGTTTTCGTCTGGTGTGCAGATCAGAATGCATTTCAGCCCCCCGAGATTTCTGACTACCTACGAGATATTGTACCACACTTCCGGGAAACTGTCTGGGGGACTGCTCAACAGGAGTTCAGGCGGATGGGCGCTTTCCGACAAGAAAGCGAAAATCTGTAGCGTTTGTAGGAGGTTGTGCTTGCGCTATGGACAAGAAGATGCGGGCGGAAAACCCGCCCGCATCAGAATTCTTAGGCGACCAGATCGAAACGGTCTGCATTCATTACCTTAGTCCAGGCCGCGACAAAGTCCTGCACAAACTTCTCACCGTTGTCGTCCTGGGCATAGACCTCTGCATAGGCGCGCAGGATCGAATTGGACCCGAATACCAGATCCGCGCTGGTTGCTGTCCATTTCACTGCGCCCGACGCCCGATCACGTATTTCGTAGGTCCCGTCTTCAGCTGGATGCCAGCTAAAGCTCATGTCGGTCAGATTGACAAAAAAGTCATTTGTCAGTTGCCCTTCACGATCTGTGAATACGCCATGGCTTGTACCACCGTGGTTCGTGCCAAGAACCCGCATCCCCCCAACCAGAACGGTCATCTCTGCCGCCGTCAGGCCGAGCAGTTGTGCCTTGTCCAGCATCAGTTCTTCCGGCTTCACTGCATATTCTTCTTTCTGCCAGTTGCGGAAACCGCAGGCCAAAGGTTCCAGCACATCAAAGCTTTCCGCATCCGTCTGATCGTCCGAGGCATCGCCCCGGCCCGGCTCAAACGGTACGCTGACGCTGTGCCCCGCCGCCTTGATGGATTGCTCCAGACCGACATTACCGGCCAGTACAATCACATCTGCAATTGAAGCCCCGGCCTCCGCTGCAATCGGCCCAAGAACGCCAAGCACCTTCGCCAGGCGTTCTGGTTCATTGCCGATCCAGTCTTTCTGCGGAGCAAGGCGAATGCGTGCACCATTTGCGCCGCCCCGCTTGTCGGAGCCACGGAACGTCCGCGCACTGTCCCATGCGGTTGCGATCATCTCCGCAGACGACAAACCGCATGAGGCGATCTTGGCCTTCACCGCATCCACGTCGTAGCTAGTGCTTCCGGCCGGGATCGGATCCTGCCAGACTAAATCTTCCGCTGGCACATCAGGTCCATAATAGTTCGCTTTTGGCCCCATGTCGCGGTGTGTCAGCTTGAACCACGCACGGCCAAAGGTCTCGGCGAAATAATCCGGGTCCGCGCGGAATTTCTGACAGATCTCGTTGTAGATGGGATCGACCTTCATCGCCATATCGGCATCGGTCATCATCGGCATGCGACGCACGGAGGGGTCGGTCGGATCCACCGGCATTTCCTCTTCAGGCATGTCGATGGGTTTCCATTGGTTGGCCCCCGCCGGAGATTTCGTCAGCTCCCATTCATACCCGAAAAGGTAGTCGAAATACCCCATATCCCATTGGGTCGGATGCTTGGTCCATGCGCCCTCGATGCCGGAGGTGAAGGCGTTGGTGGCCTTGCCGTCCTGGCCCGGGTTGGCCCAGCCGAACCCTTGCGATTGCACCGGACAGGCTTCGGGCTCGGCACCAATGTGCGCGTGATCACCACCGCCATGTGCCTTACCAACCGTGTGACCGCCACAGGTCAAAGCCGCCGTCTCTTCATCGTTCATTGCCATGCGGGAAAAGGTTTCGCGAACATGCAATGCAGTGCGGGCAGGATCCGGGTTTCCGTTGACGCCTTCGGGGTTCACATAGATCAGCCCCATATGGACAGCCGCCAGCGGGTTATAAAGGGTCGACGTGTCGTCCAGATCGTCGTAGCGATTCTCCGACGGCGCCAACCATTCATTTTCCGCGCCCCAGTTCACGTCGATTTCTGGTCCCCAGATGTCTTCGCGCCCAAAGCCGAACCCAAAGGTCTTAAGCCCCATGGACTCATAGGCCATATTTCCGGCCAGAATGATCAGGTCGGCCCAGCTTAGCGCATTGCCGTATTTCTTTTTGACGGGCCAAAGCAAACGGCGTGCTTTGTCGAGGCTGGCATTGTCTGGCCAGGAGTTCAGAGGTGCAAAACGGATGTTGCCAGATCCCGCGCCGCCGCGGCCATCGCCCATCCGGTAAGACCCGGCAGAGTGCCATGCCAGGCGGATCATCAGACCACCGTAGTGACCCCAATCGGCTGGCCACCAATCCTGACTTTCCGTCAACAGCGCCTGCACGTCTGACTTGACGGCCTCGTAATCCAACGCCTTCACAGCGGCGCGGTGGTCATAGTCCGGATCCATGGGATTGGTCCGCGCACCATGCTGATGCAGAATGTCGAGGTTCAGCGCACTTGGCCACCACTTCGTGACCTCGTTGCCCGTACCCGTATTGCCGCCGTGCATGATCGGGCAGCCGTCGGCTGTATTTACGTTGTTGCCATCCATGGTTGTCTCCCTAGGGCTGAATCGGCTTGATTGCCGCCATCTAGCTAGAACGGTTCTAAGCTCTTGCAATGATAATTTCCAATTGGATATTCAAAAGGGAATGATAAGCTGAACTTATGAAAGGACTCACTCTGAAACAGCTTCGATATTTCGAAGCTCTGGCTCAAAAAAAGCACTTTGGGCATGCTGCCAACGCCTGCTCGATTTCCCAGCCGGCCTTGTCACTGCAGATAAAGGAGCTGGAGGCCATGTTTGGCACAGCTTTGGTTGAACGCAACGCCCGTCAGGTGCGTTTGACACCGGTTGGAGAGAACCTCGCACGCAAAGCGCGACAGATCCTGCTTTCGGTAGATGAGCTTGAAGATCTGGCACGCGCAGCAAAGGGTCCGCTTACTGGCAGGCTAAGGCTCGGGATCATCCCGACGGTCGCCCCCTATTTCTTGCCGGATGTTGTCAGAACCCTTTCGCAGAGGTTGCCTGATCTGGACGTGGAGTTGCGTGAAGCGATCACCGGCACCTTGATCGACGAGCTACAGGCGGGACACCTGGATCTTGCCATGGTCGCCCTGCCCATCTCGGAGCCTGCGCTAAGAGAATTTGAGCTGTTTGATGAAGAGTTTGTTCTGGTCCGCACGCCGGAAGACGCTTGCAATCCAGTGCCCTCGCCCGAGATCCTTCAGACCATGCGGTTGCTTTTGCTCGAAGAAGGTCATTGTTTTCGCGATCAGGCGCTTTCTTTCTGCCAGATTGGAAACGCACAACCTTACAAGCTCATGGAAGGAAGCTCGTTGTCGACGCTGGTACAAATGGTAGGTGCGGGAATGGGCGTGACCCTCATCCCCGACATGGCAGTCAGTTTGGAAACACGTTCCGCACGGGTCGCAATTTCCAGATTCCCACCCCCCCGTCCCGCGCGCACCATCGGTCTGGTTTGGCGCAAAACCAATCCGCTGTCAGAGCAACTGATGCAAATTGGTGCAATTGTTCGAACACACTGCAAACAAAGCAGTGTCGAGGTCGGGTAAGCCCGCGCTTTGCGACAATCGAACACATCCTGTTTTCCTCGCTCTCCGAGAGCGGGCCAGCAGGTAAGACAGCCAACCGGCGCCAAGCGAGCTATACACCTGAAATTCATCAAAAATTGCTGGTGAAATTCTGAAACGACAAGTACTGGTTTGTGAGGTTAATGGCTGATTTCATGAGGGCTCAGATGGTCGCAGTAGTATTTTGCGCAAACAGGCGCTGGGTTCGAGAGGGCTGCTCGCACAGCATCAAGTTCATCTCATCGCATTGCAGCTTAAAGTCTTCCCGGACGGCTACGCTACGAGCGAGCGAGAGCATGTCATGACCCATCAAGCAAAGATCGCCCTCATCAAAGGCGACGGGATCGGTCAGGACGTGGCAGATGCCACGCTTACAGTTGTGCATGCTGCGACAAAACGGATTGGCGGATGTGCTCTGGCCGTAGAAGAAACACTCGCCGGAGCCGGTTTCTATAAAGAGACCGGGCGCGATATCGAACCTGGCGGCGAGGAAAAAGTTGGCAAGGCCGACGCGATCTTTCTGGGCGCAATAGGATTGCCATCCGTACGTCATGAAGATGGGACGGAAATCAGCCCTCATCTGCGATTGCGGGACCAGTTTGGTCTGTACGCTGGCGTCCGCCCTGTAAAAGCCTACCCCAACGTACCGCAGCGCCTGGCGGATCCAAGAGCCCGCGCAATTGATCTGGTCATCCTGCGCGAATCCACCGAAGGGCTGTTTTACTCTGCCGCTGTTCATGGTCGTAGCCAGGTGATTGGTGACGAGGAAGTTCGGGACACATTGCGGATTACCCGCACGACGACAGAGAAACTGCATCACTTCGGCTTTAGGCTGGCCGAGAAACGCAAAACGCGTGGACATCCCGGACGGCTGACCTGCGTCGACAAGGCGAATGTTTTTACCTCAATGGCATTCTTCCGAAAGATCTATGATGAGATTTCAGGGTTCTACCCTGACGTCGAAACCGGTTACGCTTACGTTGATGCTCAAGCTCTGAACCTTGTCCGCAACCCATGGGATTTTGATGTTCTCGTGATGGAGAACATGTTTGGCGACATCCTGTCGGATCTTGCGGGCGGTCTTGTCGGGGGGATGGGCATGGCTGCCTGCGGTGAAATTGGGGACCAAACTGCCCTTTTCCAACCGGCACATGGAAGTGCCCCGGATATTATGGGTCAGGACAAAGCCAATCCGCTTGCCGCGATCCTGTCAGGGGCGATGATGCTCGACTATCTGGCGGAAAAGACGGAGAACTCTGGTTTCGAAGACGCCGCCGTTCTTATCGAGAATGCTGTCGCAGAGGGATTCGAAGAAAACGCACTGCGCCCAATGGAGTTTGGAGGCGACATGGGCACCGTGGCGGTAACCAAAGAGGTTATTTCCCGCGTCTCTGGCTGAGTTTTTCGAGTGACCAAGGTGTCACTCTAATCGGCAGCTCACTTCCAGATGCAAAGGGCTTGGTTCGAAACCAAAATAGGTATGTTGGTTTCAACAGACGGTCCGGAACCGGTCAACAATGATATCCAAGACATCCTCGGGGTCACGCTGCCACCAATTGTCCGCGCTGAAGATTTCCACCTCACAAAGACCGGTGTAACCTGCGTCTTCTACCCACCCACGGATCGCGCGCAAATCCGCCACGCCATCGCCCATCATGCCGCGGTCCAGCAACATGTCGTTTGTCTCTGCAAGCCAATCGCACAGGTGATATCCCAAAATGCGTCCCTTCGCTTTGGCAAGCGCGTCGGGCAATGTCGTGTCCCACCAGACATGATAGACATCTACTGCAATCCCCAGCCTGTCGGATCCAACCATATCGCAGACGTTCAGCGCGTCCTGGGTCGTCATCACACAGGTGCGATCGCCACCGTAGACCGGGTTGAGAGGTTCGAGCGCCAAACTCACCTCACGTTGCGCGGCATAGTCCACCGCCCGCGCAATCCGGTCTGCAAGGGTTTTCTGGCTTTCAATCGGACCTTTGGTGTTGGGCTCAATCCCGCCGGTCACAATCGTCAGAACCCGCGTGCCAAGCGCCGCAGCCATATCAATGGAAGCCCGAAAGTCATCCATGATTGCTGCGTCGTCTCCGGGCACGAGAGGACCGGTAAGAAACGGTGTCCTGCACAGTCCTGCCACCTGCAGCCCCGCAGCCCGAACCCGATCACCGATTTCCTGAGCGCGTGCGCCAATCTCACGCCGCCAAAAAACGATTCCACCATATCCACGTGCCGCACATGCATCGATAACCTGCTCAGGCGACCATCCTGCCCCGTACCCCTCAAGATTATGTCCCAAAGATGCTGTGTTGAGGGCAAGAGCCGAATGATTCTGCGAAAAGTCCCGCATCAGGCGACGCCGTAGATCGCGAGCAGGCGTTTCATACGCGCAATGGCCAGATCAGGATCACGCAATAGACCACAAGAATCCGCCTGTTTGAAGATCGTGACAAAATCAGGCAACGGCCGCGCTGCCTGCGCGCCGTTCAACATCACGAAATGATCCTGGAACCCGTTCAACCAGGCAAGAAAAACCACCCCCGTCTTGTAGTATTGCGTCGGGGCACGGAATATCTGCCGGGCCAGCGGTACAGTCGGGTCAAGGACTGCGCGAAAACCTTCTGCATCGCCATCTGATAGCCTTGAGACAGCCGCCGCCGCCGCCGGTGCCAAGGGATCAAAGATGCCGAGCAAAGCGTGGGAATATCCGTGGGCATCGCCTTCGATCAATTCGGGATAATTGAAGTCATCTCCGGTATACATTTTGACACTAGCAGGCAGCCGACGCCGCATCAGGATTTCCTTTTTCTTATCCAGCAGCGATATTTTGATGCCGTCCACTTTGGATTGGTTCGCCTCAATCATCGTTAAACAGGTCTCTAAGCACGCCTCGAACGTATCGCTCCCCCAATACCCGGCCAGTTGTGGGTCAAACATGGGCCCGAGCCAATGCAGGATCACCGGCTGGTCGCAGGCAGACAGCACCCTTTCATATACCAAATGGTAGTCCTCTGGCCCTTTGGCGACACGCGCCAACGCCCGGCTTGCCATCAAAATGATCCGCCCGCCAACTCTCTGAATGGCTTCAACCTGTTCAAGATAGGCTGCGACTACGTCATTGACCGAATGGGCCTCACTCGGATCAAGTTGATCCGTTCCGCATCCGTTGAATACCAGTGCATCCGGCAGTTCCTGTCGGGTACGTGTGATCAACTCCAACGCACCGTTCCAATCAAGTCCCATGCCGCGTTGCGCCGTATCCATGGCCTCAGCAATGCCCAACCCCAGATCATGCAGGTAACGGCGGAAGGACATTGTCGCACTCCAATCCACTGCGGCTGACCCAAAAGGGTCCGCTTCGCTAAACGGGTCCGCCACGACATGTGCCGCAGAAAAAACAACGCGCGATGCGTTTTGCGCCAAGCGGGCCTGCGCAATGGGTGTTCCCTCCAGCTGGTAGTCATTCAGTACTCCTGAGGCATCAGGCAAGGCAATTTTCATGGTTCAATCCTCAGAAACGCGGCACAAGCATCCCCGCATCGGCGGCGATAACTTGCCCGGTCGTATACGGCAATTTCCCGGCGGCTAAAGACGCAATGATCGTGCCGATTTCCTCTGGTTGACCGACGCGCGGCAGGAGCGTGAGCCCCTCTTTCGCGCGCGCTTCGTAGTCAGCGATCACCGGAGCGGTCATTTCGGTAGCAATCAAGCCGGGTTGCACATCGTAAACGGCAATGTTTTCTGGTCCCAACCGAACCGACAACGCCTTACTGACCATCGCAGCAGCCGCCTTTGACGCGCAATATTCGGTTCGGGGTGCGGCCACCGCTACCGCGTTCGACGACGTCACATTTACGATGGAATGGAACAAATCCGCCGGCCGTGTACGACCCACAAGACGTTTGGCAAAAGCTTGTGAGAGAAAGAACATGGCTTTGGTATTTACGGCCATACATCGGTCATAGCTTTCCTCGGTCACATCCAGCATATCGCCGCGGCTCAAGACGCCTACACCGGCGTTATTGACCAACGTCGTGAGCGGACCGATAGACCTTTCGATGTCGGCCAGTGCACCCTGGTGGGCTGTCAGATCCGCCACATCGAATGGGGCGGCCACGCATGGAACGCCAAGGGACTGTACCTGTTGGACGGCCGCGCCCAACTCATCATCATCTGCAAGGCCATTCAGCGCGACAGCAAAACCCTGCTGCGCCAGCGCCGTCGCCGCAGCCAGGCCAATCCCCCGCGATGAGCCTGTCACAAGGACCGCTTGCCTCATGCCGCAGCACCCTTCGCCAGAAGTTCCCTTGCGATAATCATGCGCTGAATCTGATTTGTTCCTTCATAAATCTGCGTAATCTTCGCGTCACGGTAAAGACGTTCGACCTCGAACCCCTTGATGTAACCTGATCCACCAAAAACCTGCAGCGCATCTGCCGATCGTGCAACCGCCATATCCCCGGCGAAGCATTTGGCCATCGAACAGGCCTTGGTCGCATCTGCCCCGGTGTCGATCTTATGCGCTGCCGAATGAACCAGCAGCCGCGACGCTTCCACATCCTTGGCAATATCTGCAAGCAGCCACTGCACCCCCTGAAACTCCGCAATCGCTTTCTTGAATTGTTTCCGCTGTTCCGCGTATTCGACTGCCGCTTCAAGGCCTGCCTGTCCGATCCCCACGGCGAGCGCAGCGATGCCGACGCGCCCCTTATCAAGGACGGACATCATCATGTGAAAGCCACGCCCCTCCTGACCCAGCAGTGCCCCTGCCGGCAGTTGGACATCATCGAAACTGATCGGCCCAACCTGAGACGCACGCTGGCCCATCTTATGCTCTTTGGGACCGCGCGTAACACCTTTGGCGTGAAAATCGACGATGAAGATTGACATGCCCCGGTGCCCGGCTTCTGGGTCTGTCCGCGCCAGGACAAAACCAACGTCAGCGACAGGCGCATTGTGTATCCAGATCTTTCCGCCATTCAGCACCCATCCGTCTGCGTCCCGTTTGGCCGTGGTGCGGATACCAGAGACATCTGTGCCAGCTTCAGGTTCGGTAATGCAGTAGGCTACCTTGGTCTTCGCCGTCAGAATTCCCGGCAACCATTGCGCACGCTGATCGGTTGTCCCGTGTTGGACCAGAAGCGTCGATATCAGCTCAACCAGCCCACATTGATCCGCGACCGAGGCATAGCCCCGCGACAGTTCTTCCATGACAATCGCATAGGCAAGCGTATCAAAACCCGGGCCGCCCATCTCTTCCGGGACAGAAATGCCAAATAATCCCAGTTCGGCCATTTGCGCGTATATCTCTTCGGGAAAACGCTCTTCACGATCCAACTCTTCCGCAACCGGACGGATCACGTCATTTGCAAACTGACGCGTCATGTCGCGAACCTGTTCGTGCAGTTCCGTGAAGTACATAAAAGGCCTCTTTCACCCAACAAGGTAACCATTCAGTTACTTGTAGAAACTGCATCGCCCTCCGTCAAGCGATTCAGTGCTTGATTTGCAGTGCGAGGTACGCAACAAATAACTAATTAGTTACTTAATGTGGAGGAAACGGGATGGACCCCTCAACAAAAAACAGATTTGGCCGTGTCGATCTGGACGTGACCGCCTTCGGATTCGGCACCGCGCCGGTCGGAAACATTTTTCGTGAAATCGACGAAGAAACATCGGATGCCATGTTTCAGGCGTCGTGGGAGGCCGGTGTTCGTTACTACGACACAGCGCCGATGTATGGGCATGGGTTATCTGAACTGAGAACCGGCCAATCACTGCGCTGGAAGAACCGCGACGAACTCGTTTTGTCTTCGAAAGTTGGTCGTCGGCTGGTCCCTGCCAGACGCAGCAGTATCGACTTTGCGCCCTGGACCAATGCCGCCCCATTCAACATGGAATTCGACTACTCATACGACGGGACCATGCGGGCCCTTGAAGACAGCCTGCAAAGGCTCGCCCTGGAGCGCATGGACATATGTTTTATCCATGACATCGACGTCTTTACCCGTGGGGATGAACAGCCAGAGGTCTTCAAACAAGCGATGGACGGGTCCTGGAGAGCCTTGTCAAAGCTGCGCGATGAAGGTGTGGTCAAGGCCATCGGGGTCGGCGTGAACGAATGGCAAGTGTGCCAGGCCGCGCTTGAGGCCCGCGATTTTGACTGCTTCCTGCTTGCCGGACGCTATACGCTGCTTGAACAGGACGCGCAGGACACCTTCCTGCCAATGTGTGAGGAACGGGGGGCCGCCGTTGTCGTAGGCGGTGGCTTCAACTCCGGCATCCTCGCAACAGGTGCTAAAGAAGGCGCGAAATACAATTACGCGCCCGCGCCCGCGGAAATCATGGATCGGGTTTCGAAAATCGAGGCGGTATGTGCCGATCACGGTGTCCCGCTGCCGGCAGCGGCTTTGCAATTTGTCGTGGCACACCCAGCCATTCCCTCGTTTATTGCCGGAACGCGCACCGTCGAGCAGTTGCAGCAAAACCTCGCGTGGTTCCGTCACTCGATCCCGTCAGATTTTTGGGCAGAGCTCAAACACAAGGGCCTGCTGCGTGAGGATGCCCCGGTGCCGCAATGACGCTTGCGCCCGGCCTCTACGGGTTTTCAGATCTCAAGGTGGGTGACTGCCTTGAGACTGCAACGCGTATCGTTAGCGAAGCCTTAATTGACGATTTTGCAAGGGTCAGCGGCGACACCTATGAAATCCACATGAGTGACAGCGCAGCGCAGGCCAAAGGGTTCGAAAGGCGCGTGGCGCATGGATTGCTTGTGCTCAGCGTCATTGACGGCCTGAAAAATTCCGCCCCCGCCCGTTTTGACGCGCTCGCGTCGCTCGGGTGGCGCTGGGATTTCAAATTGCCGGTCCTCTCACAAGACGAAGTTTCTGCACGTTTCACAGTTCAGGAAAAGCGGCTGACACGGCCAGGTGCGCGTGGGATCATGATCAATCAGGCAGAGGTGTTCAATCAGCGAAACGAAACCGTCCAATCCGGCCAGAACACGCTGATCTTCGACCTCTGACGTCGCTTAAAGCTCGACATCACAGACAAATACACCATCGGCGCCGCCCTCCAGCTTTTCGACGATACGCGCGCCGATGGCCTGATGGGCGGAATCGACGAGATAGGCATCTCGCACGCTGATATCCTTGAAGTCGAACCAGAACATGTCGAGAAAATCGCGCACCAATGGGGTCTCGACCGAGATGTTTTCGCGATGTTGAAAATCCACGATACCCCCAATATGGCCCGAAAGATTTGCCAGGTCGCTGTAAAGCAGCTCTTTCTCGGCACGGGCAACCCCGGATTTGAATCGGAGGTGTACAATGTGACGTATCATGTGCGGGTCCTTTCAGGAAAAATCGGGGCTTCGTTTTTCGCGGAAAGCTGCAAGGCCCTCCTGCAGCTCATCGGTGCCAGCCGCGATACGGCCCGCCAAAGCCTCTAAGACACGTTCGTTGTCTTCACCTTCGGCTGCGTTGATCAGCATTTTTGTCAGTTTGGTTGCCTGCGGTGCACGACCCAGAACCTTTTGTGCGATCAACCGGGCCAATTCGTGCGCTTTCCCAGTTTCGGTCACATGGTCGACCAGCCCCAGACCACGCGCCTCCTCGGCAGAGAAGACCTCGCCAAACAGCGCCATGCGACGCACGACCTGCGCACCGAACCGACGTGTAGTCCGCTGAGTTCCGGACCACCCCGGGATAATGCCCAACCCCGTTTCCGGTTGTCCGATCTTGATGTGGTCCTCCGCAATTCGAAGATCTGCACAGGCTGCCAGTTCCAACCCGCCACCAAGTGCGTGACCATCCAACACAGCGATGACCGGGGCGGTCAGCCGTGCCAAAGCATCAAACGATTTATGGCCATCGCGCACCCAGTGATCGGCAAAACGTTCCGGTGTCTGCGCCGACCATCCGTCAATATCGCCGCCAGCACAAAAAGCCTTTCCAGCGCCCGAAAGTAGCACAACCCTTGCGTCACTGCGTTCGATTTCACCGCAACAATCGGCGAGCTGTTCGCACATTTCAGCAGTGAGCGCGTTCAGTTTTTCGGGCCGATTGAGAACCAACCGGGCGATACCATCTGAAACCTCAAACTCGATCATGCGGACAATCGCGCTGCAAGGCCGATGGGCGCTTCCTCAAATAGCGTCCCATCCATCACCTTCAAATCGTTCGCCACATGCAATCCACCAGCCGCCTGGTCAAGAATATCCCGCTCCAGTTCCACACCCGGTGCGATTTCGGTCACGACAAGTCCACGATCTTCCAACCTGAGCACGCAACGTTCCGTTATGTAGGTAATATCCTGCCCTTGCGCGATGGCACGTTTGCCGGAGAAGGACACCTGATCCACCTTCTCCACGAATTTTGCGACTTTGCCTTCCTGATCGATCACGATGCCGCCTCCCTCGATGCGTATTTTGGCACCCGCGTTAAACATCCCTGAAAACACGATCTTCCTGGCCCGTGCAGTGATGTCAACAAACCCGCCTGCTCCGGCGGTTCTGTGTGGCACTGCCGAGAGCCGCGAGACATTCACCGACCCGTCTGCCCCAACTTCGAGGAAAGACAACAGCGAGCAATCAAAACCACCCGCCTGAAAGTAACAAAACTGATGCGGTGACGCGACGAAGGCTTCTGCATTTGCCGCACAGCCAAATTTGAAATCCAGCAATGGCACGCCGCCCACCGCACCCTGTTCGATCATCCAGGTTACATCTCCGTGGCAACCTTCCTCGACAAAGATGCGCGGCACGTTTGCTGAGATGCCAAAACCAATGTTGACCGCCCAGCCGCGCTGCATTTCAAGGGCGACCCGGCGTGCAATAACTTTGCCGATGTTGAAATCCGCCGATCGAAAGCTGTCCATCGGGCGGATCAATTCGCCTGAAATTGCAGGGTCGTAGGCTGTTGCGGTGGTTTGCAATTGTTCCGGTGCCTCGACAATGACATCCACCAATATTCCTGGCACATGTACGTCATGTGGCCGGATCGAGCCGGCAGCAGCCACCCTTTTCACCTGTGCGATAACCTTGCCGCCGGTGTTGCGGGCGGCAAGTGCCATTTCCATCGCTCCCAGGTAAGCGCCCTCCTGTTCGAAACTCAGATTTCCGCGCGTGTCGGATGTTGTTGCACGGATGATCGCCACATCCGGTTGCAACGCCTTGAAGTAAAGCCATTCTTCCCCTTCAAACTGCCGAACATCGACGATCGGGGTCTTGCGTGCGGTATCGTTCATCGCACATCCTTCAAGACGTGGATCGACAAAGGTGTCCATACCGACCTTGGTGAGCACCCCCGGTCGCTTGGCCGCCCCTTCCCGCAACATATCAAACATGATGCCCGAGGGCACATTATAAGCGGCGACTTCTTCGGCGACGATCATTTGCCAAATCAACGGTGGGTCCGCCTTCGTCGGACCGGAGGGGTATGATCCGCCCAGGATACGCGTGAGGCACCCCTTCTTGGCAATATGATCCACCCCTTTAGTTCCAAAAAAGTCCCCGGCGGCGATCGGATGAACAGTTGTGAGGTTCTGAGGGTAGCCAGTTTCATCGAAACGTGCACCAATACCCTCCAGAACCGCATCTGGACAGCACAAACCGCTTGAGGAGTTCACCGCAACCATGGCACCATCTGGTATGAGTTCCGCCGCCTGGCGCGGTGACATGATCTTGGGCATTACGTCTTCCTCAGATGCGTCATTAAGTAACTAATTGGTTATCACAATATGACTGGAAAATTTAGCTGAATCAAGCCCGATTCCGGCTTCCCATTAAGTAACCAAAAGGTTACAAAAGACCCAGCAACGGGAGAAATATCATGAACATCTATTTCCAAAAAACCCATCAGCGCTCTTTTGGTACTTTTCCATTGCGGGATGCCGCGTGCCGGGATGCTGTGTTGATCGCTGCTGAAGTCGGATATCGCGCTTTTGATACCGCTCAAATGTACCGCAATGAGACCGAGACAGGCGCTGCCCTGAAAGAAACCGGTATCGCGCGAAGCGACCTGTGCATCACGACAAAGGTGGAGAACGACAATTTCGACGAGAGCAGGTTTCTGTCGTCGGTCGAAGCCAGCCTGAAAGCTCTGCAAATCGAGTATACGGATGTTCTCCTGCTGCATTGGCCGCCGGCTGATTTCCAGATCGAAAGCTCGCTCAATCTGCTGGAGCAAGCCTACAAGCGCGGATTGACCAAGAACATCGGTGTCTCCAACTACACAGCACAGATGATGCGTGATGCTGTCAAGATCGTCGAGGCACCGATTGTCACCAACCAAGTGGAATTCCACCCACTGCTCAATCAGGACATTCTCCTGGGGGCTGCAACTGAGACCGGTATCCCGCTTGCCTCCTACTGCTCCGTCGCGCGGGGCGAAGTGTTCAAACATCCAATCTTTGCCGAGATTGGGGCTGGCTACGGCAAGACCGCCGCGCAGATCGTGCTGCGCTGGATTTTGCAAAAGGGTGTGAGCATCAACACCATGTCCACAAAGCGCGAGAATATCACCGCCAATTTTGATCTGATGGACTTTGCCCTGTCGTCAATCGACATGGCCCGCATTGAAGAGATGACACGGACCAACTATCGGATTGTAGGTAAGGATCTTGTTCCTTGGGCACCCGATTTCGACTAATCCCAAAAAAAGAGCGGCCCCTAAAGCGAGGGGCCGCCAGTCAGGGGAGGTATCACGGTTTCAACGATTGCCCCGGATCATATCGGCGGCCTTTTCTCCGATCATGATCGTTGGCGCATTGGTGTTTGAGCCGATCAGGGACGGCATAACAGAGCTGTCACAAATCCGGAGACCATCCACCCCGCGCACGCGAAGTTGAGGATCAACAACCGCCATTGGATCCGAATCTGCGCCCATCTTGCAGGTACATGTCGGATGATAGGATGTGCGGCCGTACTGACGGGCGTAATTCTCGTAGTCTTCCTGGGTCTTTACCGTGTCATCGGGAAAGCGAATAGCGCGGATGAATTTTTGCAAGCTGGGCTGGCTAAAGATCTCTCTGCTGATCTTGACCCCTTCCACCGAGATTTTGAGGTCGTCGGGGTGGCCCAGAAAATTCGGATCAACGACGGGGAGCGCTTTGGGATCCGCAGACCGCAACCTGACGGTTCCCCGAGTCTTGGGCCGCAACGTATAGCTGTTCAGCGTAATGCCAGATGCACCGGGCCGCACCGAAGGCACGCCCGCCTCAGCCCCTGCCCCGGCAAGAAAGTGGAACTGTAGGTCAGGTGATGCGGCAGCCTCGTCTGCGTACCAGAATGCTCCACCTTCCACAACGTTCGACGCAACGGGTCCTGACCCGAACGCCAGATATTGCAGCCCGGCCCAAAGCGCCCAATGCGGCTTGTTGTATTTGTCCAGACTGTAATGCCCGTTAAGTTCGCCCACGATGTCGATACCGAAATGATCGTTCAGGTTTTCGCCGACACCGGGCAAATCCTGCACCACGTCAATGCCAATGTCCCGCAGATGAGCGGCGGGCCCCAGACCGGAAAGTAGCATCAGTTTGGGCGTTCCGATGGCGCCCGTGGTCAGCAAAACCTCCTGATCCGCCGTCAGCGTTTCGTCACCGGTCTTGTCCGACCAGACATCCACGCCAGTCGCACGACCCTTCTTGATGTCCACACGTTTGACAAAGGCATCGGTGCGCACGGTGAGGTTCTTCCGGTGCATCACAGGCTTGAGATAGCCAACTGCCGCCGAACAGCGCCGGGCATTTTTCGTGGTGGTCTGATAGACCCCCGCCCCTTCCTGCACTGCCCCGTTGAAATCAGGATTGTAGGGAATCCCGCGCTCCTGACAGGACTGCACAAAGGCAAGGGTCATCGGCTGCGCATTGAGGCTGGAGACGCCCAATGGGCCGTCTGTCCCGTGCCATTCTCCGGCGAAAACCGTGTTGCCTTCCGAGCGGATAAAATACTCGCGGATGTCTTCGAAAGCCCAGCCATCGCAGCCTTCCTCATTCGCCCAGCGGTCGTAGTCGCTTGGATGCCCGCGCGTGAAGACTTCAGCGTTGATCGACGATCCACCCCCGATCACCCGCGCCTGAGCATAGGGAATTTCGCGATTGTTTGCATGTTTTTGCGGCGCTGTGGTCAGACCCCAGGTGTGTGGCCCGGTTGTCATCTTGGCAAAGCCAACGGGCATATGGATCAATGGATGGCGATCTTTGCCGCCTGCTTCCAACAGCAACACGCGCACGGATGGAACCTCGGTCAGCCGATTGGCCAATACGCAGCCCGCAGAACCGCCCCCCACGATGATATAGTCGTACCCTTCCGCCATCTCACGCAACCCAAGGGCTGCGTTTGCCGATCTCTATGTGAACCGATTTCACCTGTGTGTACTCCTCCACACCCATCATCCCTGCTTCGCGGCCCCAGCCCGATTGCTTGAAGCCCCCAAGTGGCAATTCAGGACCACCCGAAAGCGTCGTATTGACCCAGAAACGACCAGCCTGAACCTGCCGCGTCACCATCAAGGCCTTATCAATGTTTTTTGTCCAGACAGAAGCAGCCAGACCGTAGACCGTATCATTCGCCATCTGGATTGCCTCATCCACGGTCTCAAACGATTGTACGGTCAGGACTGGTCCAAAAATCTCGTCCTTTGCAATCGCCATGTCGCTGTCCACGTCTTTGAAGAGCGTCGGCGCAATATATTGCCCCTGTCCAAAGTCCAGTTGCACGCCGCCACAGACAAGCGTGGCTCCCTCCTTCTGCCCCCGCTCGATGTAAGACATGATCGTGCGGTTCTGAGCATCTGTCGTGATCGCCCCCACCTGCGTTTGCTCATCCAGTGGATCCCCCACGCGTATTTTTGCTAGTTTGTCTGCGACCATACCTGCAAATTCATCCGCGACGGACCGTTCGACGATGAGACGTGAGCCCGAGACACAGCATTGCCCTGTATTGAAGGCGATCCCGAAGGCAACGCCGTCCGCTGCATCCTCAAGATCCGCATCGGCAAAGACGATTTGCGGGTTCTTTCCGCCAAGTTCCAGCCCCAGTTTCTTGAAGTTCGATTTGCCCGAGGCCGCCACGCAGGAGCGCCCCACATTGGTTGACCCGGTGAAAGACAACATGTCGATGTCCATATGTTCCGTCATTGCCTGCCCAATGGTGCTGCCTGATCCCGTCACCACATTCATCACCCCATCCGGCAGCCCCGCCTCTGACAGAATTTCCGCAAGGATTAGCGTCGTTGCACTGGTCACCTCAGAGGGTTTGACCACTAAGGTACAGCCAGAGGCCAGAATGTAGGGCACGCGCTCGCATAGGATCAGGAAGGGGAAGTTCCAGGGCGTAATCAGTCCGACAACGCCCACGGGTTCGCGGGTCACGATGCCGAACATGCTGTCGCCGAGGTTGTTGAAACTGTCGCCGTGCAGGGCGCGTGCAAGCCCGCTGGCGTATTCGAACATGCCAATGCACCCACCGACTTCCGCGCGGGCTTGTGCGATGGGTTTGCCATTTTCCAGGCATTCCCAATAGGCGATTTCCTCGTGGCGCGCGCGAATGATCTCCGCTGCCTTCAACAGCACCGCTGCGCGGTCACCGCCAGCCAACCCGGACCACCGGCGATCCTCAAAGGCCAGGCGGGCGGATGCGACAGCCACGTCAAGATCATCTTCGGTACATTTCGGGATGCGTGTGACAGGTACGTCGTGCCCCGGTGAAGCCCGTTCAAAGACCTCCCGCTTGCCGGGGGGAATGAACCGACCATCCACGTAGAACCCAAATTCCCGAGGCTGCGTAGGCGGCATGAGTTTTTTCGATACGGCGTCCATGGGACCCTCCCATTTCATTGACGGCTCAGCAATTCACCGTCGTTTCAGTTCCAGTTCTTCGCGGCTTTTGGCACACGGGCTTTCGGGCAAACGCCGTGGCCGTCAACCACGCGCGTCCAGCGCGTGACGCCAGTCGTTCCAACCGCCATCCACTGAAGACAACGCTGCGTGCCAATGCGGCATGGCTTCGCCGGTTGCTGGATCCTGAGCTGGGATCGGCAGCATCATGATGCGCTTGCAGGCGCGCTTGTAATCCTCGTCCGTCAGGAACTCCTCCTGAATGTCATCCCAGTCGCGTCCATCCGGATAGCCGCCACACATATGGATGTCTTCGGATTGGCCGACCATCTCGTGACTGACACCCGCAGGCATGACGATCACGTCACCTGCGTCTATCCGAACCTTGGTCCAACCGCTCTCGCCGACCGAAAGGTTGAACTCCATCCATCCGTTTGCGCAGCCAAGGCATTCGTGTGTTGTCGAATGAAAATGGGCGTATTCATAAACGCCGGGGTAGTCCCAGTTATTCGACCATCCGTTCGACCGGAAGCGGTTCTTGATGGCGTCAGCACCACCACCTGGAACGGCTCCCCGATGGACAAGCAACGGAAACCGGCTGTTTGGAATCTTGCCTTGCGGCTTGGAGGTATAATGTTCGGTTTGAATAGACATCTGCTTTCTCCGTCAGGCTAATGTGACATCACGATCTGGGTCTTCAGATCGCCCGGGCGGTTTTTGAATGTGTCAAAGGCGATCTGGATGTCCGCAAGTGGATATTCCGCGCCCAGAAAGGGCGCAGGATCAATTCGACCATGAACCAATAAGGTCAGCGCATCATGCATGTCCTGACCCATACCCGCGACGGACCCTTTGATGGAGTTCTCCTGCAAGATCGTCGTCAGGATATCCAAGGGGAGCGTTTCGCCTGCGCCGGTAAGCCCGAAAGCGGCAACATGTCCGCCTTTCCGGATCAGCTGTGTGGCTTGCTGGTACAAAGCCGGCAGACCAACGCTTTCGATCACCACATCCGCCCCGCGGCCCTGCGTCGCCTCCATGACGGCGGGCTGCAATGCCTGCGGGTCCGTGACGCCAACATCCGCGCCATGGTCCAGCGCGAGCGCCACGCGCTCTGCTGACAGGTCCGACACGATGATTGGTGCCGCCCCAATCGCGCGCATAAGCTGTACATGCAAATGGCCGATCGGCCCGGCCCCCATAACCACTACGGACTGTCCGAAAGAAACGTCCGCCTTGCGCGCGGCGCGCACGACACATGCCAGAGGTTCGGTCAGCGCCAGAACATCGAAGGGCATCTTCTCAGGTGCGGGGATTACAAGGCGGGCAGGAACTACCATATATTCAGCGAACGCCCCGTCCATGGTGATCCCCATTTGCTGCATGTCAGGACAGTTTAGGATTTCATTGCGACGGCACCAGAAACACTGTGTGCAGCCGATGTTCATATCAACGACCACTTTGCTGCCCACCCGCAACCCACTGACATCCAGGCCCAGAGCATCAATTGCCCCGGTGAATTCGTGGCCCGGAACCATAGGCAAACTGTCAGCGGCATAATGGCCGTTGAAGATATGAACGTCGGTACCGCAGATTCCCACCCGGGCGACCCGGATCAACACTTCACCTCGACCCGGTTCCGGGATCGGGCGCTCTTCGAGCGCAAAGCGGCCCGGCGCCTCTAAGACCCCCGCGCGCATCATTTCACGATCCGCATTTTTGAACGGTCAATGGTTAGAGCGATGGCAACGATGAGGATGACACCAAACACCATCTGCTGCATCGTTGCGTCAATTTCGAGGTAAACCATGGCAGATCGGATCACCACGACGATCAGAGTGCCAACCAGTGTATTGATAACACCGCCAACGCCCCCGGTCAGCGGCGTACCGCCCACCAAGACAGCGACAATCGCGAGGATCAGAAACCCATTGGCCAGATTGGCGTCCCCGCCTGACAGCTTGACTGAGAACATCAGGCCCGCAATGGCCGCAAAGGTGCCCGACAGAGCAAAGGCGAGAATCTTGATACGGTCCACGTTCAGCCCCGACGAAATAGCTGCCAACTCACCAGAGCCCACCGCCTTGAGCGCTCGACCAAAGGTTGTCCGGGTCTGCAAGAACCACGCAAGCGCCAGAAGAACTCCGGCAATCACCATTTCATGGGGCACGCCACCCGTGTTGCCAAACATCCAGGCAAAGCTGGCATCGCGGGCTTCGGCGTTCATCGAAAGGGCACGCTCCCCTGACAGGAAACGCGCACCTGACAGCGCGATGAAACCCATCGCCAGCGTCGCGACAAAGGACGGCACGAACTGGCGTGTCGTGATCCATCCTGAAGCGGCACCGATCAAAAAGCCCGCTGCCACACAGATGAGCCCGACAAACACACCGAATTGCATCAGGTACACCGTGGCGACAACAGTCACGAGGTTAGCCACCTGCTGCATCGACAGATCGATCCCGCCGATGTAGATCGCAAAGGTCATGCCCAATGCCATGATGAACAGCGGCACGATATCCGCCACCAGTGACACCATGCTGGAAAGGCTCAGGAAGGATGGGTTGAAAGCGCCCACCAAGAGGACAAGCGCCACGAGGGTGATCCATGGGAAGTAAGGTTTCAGGTTTTCAAAACGCAATGTCCAATCCCTCAAATCATGTGGTGCACGAGGTCAAAAAGCGAAGGTTTGTCCCCCGGTGACCCGTCAAATCGCTTTTGGAACACACCGTCCTTCAGCACGATGATCGTGTGCGACAGGCCGATTGCCTCTTCGAGCGTATCGGCCACCAATACGATCCCGGCACCGGCGTCACTCATCTCGCGCACCATATCGTAGACGTCTTCCTTGGCCCCGATATCGAGGCCACGGGTCGGGTGGTCCAACAAGATCACGTCCGAGCCCCCTGACCGCCACTTGGCGAGCACGACCTTTTGCTGATTGCCCCCTGAAAGCCCGCCGCAGTCCTTGTAGACATCAGGTGTCTTGATCGACAGCCGCTCAATCCACTGACGGGCCAGCGCCTTTTCTTCCGCGATCTTAAGAACGCCGTTGGACGCATAGTTGGCCATCTGGCTCAGCGTCATGTTCTCATAGACGTTCATGCCATTCACGATGCCTTCGATCTTGCGTTCCCGCGGGACATACCCCACGCCGCGTTCGACCGCAGCGCGAGCGGTTGCCTTGCTGTAGGGACTGCCCTTAACGATCACCGAGCCTGATGACGGTTTTTCCAACCCAAAGATCGTGCGTAAAATGGCTTCCCGGCCTGATCCTTCTGTCCCAACCAGACAAAGAACCTCCCCAGGGTGCAGGTCAAACGAGATATTCTGATAATTGCCCGCAACGGATACCGCGTCAAAGCGAACCAGCGCGGACGACGGGTCGAAAGGCTTTTGCTTTTGCTCCCGGTAGTATTCCTTGTCGACATCCCGCCCTACCATCTTGCGTTGAATGGCATCAACTTCGGCGGCATCGTGATCGACCACGTCCACCACCTCGCCATCCTTCATGACGTAGATGCGATCCGAAAGCTCCAAGACCTCGTCTATGCGGTGGCTCACAAAGATGAAGGAGGCACGGCTGGTCAGCTCCCGTACCAGTGAGAATAACAACTCAACCTCTTCCTTGGCCAAAACGGATGTCGGTTCATCGAGCAGGATCACCAGATCCCCATCGATGCGTTCTTCAAGCGTCAGAACTTTGGCGAGTTCGACCAACTGCCGCTGCGCAAAGGACAGCTTTGCCGTTGTCATTGCCGGATCAATATCAAGCTTGACCTTCTGCAACTGGTGTCGCGCGGCGGCCGCCATTGCCTTCCAGTCAATAACGCCAAACCTGACGAACTGCTGCTCAAAGCCGAGAAAAACGTTTTCCATGACGGTCAGGTTGGTGATGAGCGACTGCTCCTGAAACACCATGCCGATCCCGTGTTCCATCGCCTGGCGCGGGTTTTGAAAACGAACTGTCTTGCCGTCAATCGTGACTGTGCCGCCATCAGGCTGGTAGGCCCCGTAGATCACTTTCATTAGCGTGGACTTTCCAGCCCCGTTCTCCCCCACCAGCCCGACGATCTCGCCACGCCCAATCGTGAAATCGACAGCTTTGAGCGCATGAACCCCGGGGAATTTCTTGTCGACCTTTTTGAGCTGGTACATCGTGCCGCCCTTACTTCACGAAACTGATGGATTTGCGGTCGGTGGACAGGATTACGGCAAGGATCACCAAAAGACCCAAAACGCCATCCTGCACGTAGCCGGGCAGCCCGATCACAACCATGCCATTGCCAATGACAAAGACGATCAGAACACCGACCAGCGTATTCCACACGCCACCGATCCCGCCCCAGAGCGCGGTGCCGCCGACGACCACGGCAGTGATGGAGAGAAACATGAAGTTGTTACCGGTTGCCGTCTCGGCAATGCCGATCCGCCCAACGGCGAGAAGTGCACCGGCTGCAAAGAAAACCCCCGCCAAGGTGAACCCCATGACCCGCACCCGGTCCACGTTCAACCCAGAGCCGTGGGCCAATTCTTCCCCACCACCTACCGCGTAGAAGTTGCGCCCCAGCGTGGTGCGGGACTGGATGAACCAGGCGATCAGGACAAACAGCCCAGCCACATAGACCATGAGCGGAAAGTTCAGGATACGTTCGGTAAGCAACGACCGGAAAAGCTCATCTTCGATCCGGATGCGGTCGCCACCCGTCATAACCATGGCCAGCCCCGTGCCGACAAAGCCCATGGCGAGCGAGGCCATGAATGACGGGATTTTGAGCTTTACATGTATCAGGCCATTCACAAAGCCCAGGACCGCGCCGACCAAGAGCGCCAACGGCAGGGCAAGCCACGCCCAGCTTGCCAGCGTGCCACCCAGCCAGATGAAACAAAACGCAAAGGAAACCGCACAAACAGAGACCGTTCCCTCCATCGACAGATCAATCGACCCCATGATGATGATGAAGGTCACGCCAATCGCCACCATCAGCGCGGGAGAAGCTGCGATCAGGATGCGGGCGAAGTTACGGACGGTCAGGAACCGGGGCTCCATCAGAGCGAAGAATGCCATGAGGACCAGCAGAACCAATAAGGGCGCCCATCTTACCAGCACATCGCGGCTGATCCCGCCTGCGCTCTTTTGCGCTTCAGGTGACCCGGTTACAGCCATCGCACGCTCCCTATGGCTTGGCTCAGACGCTCAGGCGCCCGCAAAGTCCGCTTGATTGGAAACTGATGGCAACCCAGATTTCGCCGGGTTGCCTTGTCCACTTACTTGTAGACAATCGGTCCGTTAGACGGGCCCCAAAAGTCTGCCCAGTCATAAGTCGGCACGGAGTCGAGGTAGCTTGCCTTGAACTCCAGTGCGTCTTCTGGCTGCACCATGATCGTCGGCCCGTAGAACTCGCGATGTTCATTCGGCTCGTCAGATGGTTTGAAAGCCCCTGTCGCCGCATGGTAGGCCAGCGAGGCAGTAATGCCGCCACCCCAGTGCGGATTGGTGAAGACCGTCGCCAGGATCTTCATCTCCGCGACGAGTCCGACCGCCTGCGGGTTGCCATCATATGAAACGATGGGCATGCCTTCGATACCTTCGGCGCGCAACGCCTCCAAGACGCCGTAAGCAATTGTATCGTTCGCGCAATGCACGCCGGTGATTTCATCACCGTAACGCGTCAGGAAGGCCGACATGACCTGGTTGGCTTTTTGCGTATCCCAATCCGCAGGCTCAGCCGCAAGCAGCTCTACATCCGGATAGTCTTTCAATGCATTCTTAAGACCCTGCAATCGCTCGATGGCAGGGTTGTTGGAAGCAATCCCACCCAGATGCACAACGCCACCCTTGCCGCCCATCGCATCCAAGAGAATGCGCGCGGTTTGCTCTGCCGGGCCTTCGTCGGACCAGGACATGTGACTGACGTAATTGTCTCCAAAATCCCACGGATGCAGATCGTCCGTCTTGTTCCACAGTGTCGAGACGTATGCTCCCGCCTCGGCAACGGCTTCCACAACCGGCCGCGCATTCGGCGCATCGTTTGTATCTATTGCCAGGGCAAGATTGCCATTCGATTTCGCCAATAGAGCCTTTACGTCTGCAAGGGACTTCTCGGATGACCCTTCATTGATCAGGTGCGTCAGCGCATCCTTGGACATCCCAAGGCTTTCCACAAAAGCCTCACCACCAGAAACGATCTCGTTCCAGTAGGGGTTTGTGCGGTTCCGATATGACCACGCGATTGTCGGATCGGTCAGTGCAGCGCGGGCCATGCCCGGTCCAAACATTCCCATCGCGGCAGCCCCCCCGACACCGTAGGCCGAGGCGAACAGAAAATTCCGGCGATTGACCGTCTCTTGCTCAATAAACTTCTTAATAAACGACATGGAGTCCTCCCTTTCCACTTCTTGCGCCCGCCGTCGGGCACATTTGCGAAACAACTTAAAGCGACCCGCTGCTCGCCACCCCGTGCTGGGCCGAATACAGGTGATTGCCAATTAACGCACTAACTGGTTACTTCGTTAACGACATCCAAGTCAAGCTCTTTGCTGTAGCATCGACAGCATTGGCCTGGAGCGGTCTTTGACGGGCAAACCCGCATCGAATAGGGTTTATTTGGTGTATGTGAAGGATGAAGAAGCAGGTATGTCAGGCCAGGAAAAACGAAAAACAAGAGACGCAGAAGCCACAAAAAAGCGAATCATGCAGGCTGCAAAAAAGGAGTTTGCCAAACATGGGTTGGCTGGTGCACGCGTTGACGAGATCGCAGAGCGCGCCAAGGCCAACAAGCGCATGATCTACCATTACTTCGGTTCCAAAGAGGATCTTTTCCAAGCCGTTCTGGAGGAAGCCTACCTCGACATCAGAACGGCCGAGCAAAAGCTGGACCTTGAGGCTTTACCGCCAGATGAAGCTCTTGAGCGGCTCGTAAGGTTCACCTGGAATTACTATTTGAAGAACCCTGAATTCATTACGTTGGTGAATAGCGAGAACCTGCACCGCGCCCGGCATCTCAAGAAATCCGAGAGGATCAAGATCGCCAGCCGCAAATTCGTAGGCATGATGGATGGTTTGCTTGATAGGGGCGTCAAGGAAGGTGTTTTCCGCCCGGGAATTGACGCGACACAGCTCAATATCACAATAGCGGCCATCGGGTATTACTACCTGACCAACCGCTTCACGGCCGCAATTGTTTTTGAGCGTGACATGATGGCAAAAGACGCCCTTGAAGAAAGGTTGGCCTTCAACATCGATACAGTAATGCGGTTGGTTAAGGTGTAAAATTAATCTTATTCAATGCAGTAAGGACCGAAATTAAATCAATAAGGATTTAACCGAACAAGGTTGGAAACGCCTGCTCCGAAACTCGAAGATGTAAAAACAGCGGCAGACTCATCCGAATTTTGAAGCCGCCTGCCGACGCCTTCATCGCATATCATACGCCATTTCCTGCCGTGTCTGAACGCCAGCGCGCCCCGCTGAAATTGGACTCGAGCGTATGGTATGTGCAAAGCTCGCGAGCACATTAGTTACAAAAAACGAAGGACAGGGACATGCCAGAGACAAAAAAAATGCTCGATCCAGATCCCAGGGTTTGGGATTTTGAAACTGAATACGAGCTGGGTCAGGACAACATCAGGCCATTCGGGCTCGATATTCATAACCCGGTCTTTCTAATCTCCAGTATCCTGATCGCCGGTTTCGTTTTGATCTCGCTTGCAAACCAGGAGGCCGCCGCAACCTTCTTTGGCTGGTTGAGGCCCTGGCTGACAAGCACTTTTGACTGGTTCCTCGTGCTATCCGTAAATGCGATTACTCTGTTTTGCCTCGCGCTGATTGTCCTGCCGGTCGGGTCGGTCAGGATCGGTGGTAAGGACGCAAAACCCGACTACTCCTATGCGGGCTGGATTGCGATGATGTTTGCAGCAGGCATTGGTATTGGTTTGCTGTTCTTTGGTGTTCTTGAACCAGTCTATTACAATTTCGCTGAAAGCGGCGGCGCAAGCCCATTGGGGATAGACATCACCCAGCCTGGCAACGAATACATCGGTGTTGTCGGCACAATCCACCATTGGGGACTTGAAGGCTGGGCAATATATGCCGCTGTTGGTTTGTCTCTTGCGATCTTCTGCTACAACCTCGACTTGCCGCTCACCCTTAGATCCGCGTTTTACCCGATCCTCGGAGAACGGGTTTGGGGCTGGTGGGGTCACATGATCGATACGTTGGCTGTCTTTGCAACGTTGTTCGGTCTTACCACATCGCTGGGGCTCGGCGCGCAGCAGGTCGCTGCGGGCATGTATGAAGTCTTCGGGATCGAACCGACGCCTACCGTGGTTGTACTTATCATCATTGGCATCACTCTGATCGCATTGGGGTCCGTCCTGATGGGCATGGATGCCGGGGTTAAACGACTGTCAGAAATCAATATGATCATGGCCGTAGGGCTCTTTGTATTCGTCATCCTGGTCACAGGCGTCGGCACCGCAATAACGCGGTATTTCTCGGTAATGGTAGACTACGTGCAGATATTGCCCGCCCTCTCCAACCCGTTTGGGCGCGAAGATACAAGCTACTTCCACGGCTGGACTACCTTCTATTGGGCGTGGTGGATCGCATGGTCGCCTTTTGTCGGCATGTTCATCGCCCGCATTTCCAAGGGACGCACCGTACGCGAGTTCGTGCTTTGTGCACTGATCGCCCCGACCGCCGTTTGCGCATTGTGGATGTCCACCTTTGGCGGTGCGGCCATCGACATGCTGAACGTCGGCGGAGCGGAAGGCGTGAAAGCCACCGTGATAGACGCGTACAAGCCTGAAGGTGCGCTCTTCGGGTTCCTAAAAGAGCTTCCACTCTATTCGATCGTAGCTCCCATATCGTTGTTACTCATTGTAATCTTCTTCGTGACATCCTCAGATTCCGGGTCGCTTGTGATCGATACAATTACAGCGGGCGGGAAGATGGATGCGCCAGTCGTACAGCGGATATTCTGGTGTACTCTGGAAGGCTTGGTGGCCATCGCATTGTTACTGGGCGGCGGTCTCTCAGCCCTGCAGGGCGCTGCGGTCTCGACTGGCATTCCGTTCACGCTGGTTGTTTTGATGATGTGTTACTGCCTCTGGCTGGCGCTGCGCGCTGAGCACGCAAAGCTCTGATCATCAGGGGCAGTGATAATATCCAAACATCACTGCCCCGTCGCGATTTTGAACTTTTCCCATCAAATATGCTCAATGAGTTGTCACAGGCTATCTCGGGTGTGCATTCTCCAGCTATGCGGACGGGAGCATGAAGAACACCTTGTCCCAACCTTGAGGAAGCAGCAGCTTGGCTTTGCAACGCACGCGCCGGGCGCAACAGGAATGAAGAAAGAACTGAATTGGAAAATATAAGTCTGACGCTTGAAATGTCTGTGGTGCTTGGGTTGCTGGCCTTCACGGTGTTCCTCTTTGTTTCGGAAATCGTGCGGATTGATTTCGCAGCAATCCTTGTAATGGTGTTGCTGGGGTTGTTGAGTCAGCTTCCCGGACTGTCCAGTCTGGCCGATGTCAGTCGATTGTTCGATGGATTGGCATCTAATGCGGTTGTTTCGATCATAGCCGTGATGATCATCGGCGCCGGGTTGGACAAGACGGGGCTGATGGGAAAGGTTGCCGCGCTTATCCTGCAAAGGGGCGGCAAGACAGAAACGCGAATAATCCCCATCGTTTCCGGCACCGTCGGTGTCATATCGTCATTCATGCAGAACGTCGGTGCAGCCGCCCTGTTTTTGCCGGTGGTGAGCCGGATCTCCGTCCGCACTGAAATACCGCTCAGCCGTTTGTTGATGCCGATGGGCTTCTGCGCAATTCTGGGCGGCACGATGACAATGGTCGGATCTTCCCCGCTGATCCTCTTGAACGATCTGCTGTTGAGCGCCAACCAATCCCTGCCCGCGGATCAACAGATGGAGACCTTTGGGCTCTTTTCTGTCACGCCAGTCGGGGTGTGTCTCGTCTTGACCGGCATTTTGTATTTCACCTTGTTGGGACGCTGGGTTCTGCCGAAAGGAAAAAAGTCCGGCGACGGTACCAGTGCACAGTCGCTCAAGGACTATCTCAAGGATATTTACGGGCTGAAAACCGATATTTTCGAAATCTCTATTCCTGAGGGACATCCCTGTGAAGGCCAGACCTTTGATGACATCATGCAGCGCTATCACGTTTACATCATTGGCAGTGCGCACCGGGGAAAGCGCTGGTTTGCGCCGGTCATACAAACCCAAATCACGGCGCCTTGCAGGATCGCGGTCCTGGGGCGCGAAAAGGTCATCCAGAAAATGGTGGAAGATGGCGGGTTTATCCGGCATCGGGAATTGGATGTTTTCGCAGAAGACTACGCAGCGACAAAATCAGGTGTCGCCGAAATGGTTGTCCCGCCGGGGTCTTCGGTTATCGGAAAGTGCGCGCATGATCTGGTGTTTCGCAAAACCTACGGCGCAAGCCTGCTCGCGATTCATCGCGACGAAGAAACCCTAAGCTACGTCGAGACAGAGGAGCATAAGCCCACTGCTGTCGGCGAGGTTCCATTTCATGCGGGTGACACACTGGTCATTCACAGCACATGGGAAGCCCTGACCCGCCTCACCCGCGACCGTGATTTTGTGGTTGTCACGACGGATTTTCCGCAAGAAGAGCTGCGCCCGACCAAGGTTGGCTGGGCACTGGTATTCTTCATCATTTCCCTGTCTTTGATCCTTTTCACGGACCTGCGCTTGTCGCTCTGCCTTCTGACCGGCGCGGTTGGCATGATCCTGACCGGCGTATTGGACATTGATGACGCCTATGGCGCCGTCAGTTGGAGCACGGTCTTTCTGCTCGCCAGCTTGATCCCTCTTGGACAGGCGGTGCAGACGACCGGCACGGCGGGGTGGATCGCTCAGCAGATCCTTGCCTTGCTGGATGGCTGGCCGCTTTGGTCGTTGCAAGCGGGTGTCGCCATTCTGGCAACCGTCTTCACGCTCATCATGTCAAATGTTGGGGCGACAGTCCTGCTGGTCCCATTGGCCGTCTCTATCGCATTGGCAGCCGGAGGGGACCCTGCTGTATTTGCTTTGACGGTTGCGATTTCCACGTCCAATTCGTTCCTGATTCCAACACATCAGGTCAACGCGCTGATTATGGGACCTGCCGGCTACAAGGTGACGGATTTCATCAAGAGCGGCGGTATCATGACAATCCTGTTCCTGGTCGTCTCCCTGTTCGTGATGAACGTGGTTTTCTGATCCGATTGAAAGGAGTTCTAGTTGCCTCTGTTGATGGCTTCGAGACGCTCAAGGTTCACCACTGTTGAAAGCATCAGCCGATCCTGGCTCCAATCGCCTGAGTTCCGGACAGAGGCCGCAGCGAGCACGATACCAATGATCATGACGACCGTGGTGGCCCACAACAAAACCGGGCTGTGCCTTTCAGGCAAAGAGGTCTGCAAGGCCAGCACGCGTGTCTCCAACGCTTTCCGAGCGCCTTTGCTCCCCAAACGCAGTAAGGCCACATTCATTCGCTCTGGCATTGCGCGCTCCTGACCCGCAGCGCAAAAAGAGATCAGGCAACGGGCGTATTCGCGCGGTGATACCTTTAACGCGCGCAATACGGCTCGGTCACAATTCAACTCCCGGAGCTGGCCGAAAGCGCGACGCCACAGCAAAAATACCGGGTTCCAATACAAGAGTGGCCGCAGGAGTTCGAATACGATTTCCCATTCCACATCTCCTTGCCGAAGATGTTCAAATTCATGCGCCAGCACAATCTTGAGTTCTCGCGGATGCATCAGCAGATGCGAGGGCACCACAACATGACGCCGCCGCAAACCACGCGTCGCAAAGGGCACCGAGATCGTGTCGGACAAGTGAATATACGTTGATCCGGAACGCCGCCAAACAAAGCTCCGCTGCAAGATACCGCGTACCCGGACAACCTGATTTGCGGTCTGCAACGCCAGAAACAAAGACCCAGACAGGATCGCGACCAAGACAGTCGTCAGCCACATATTGTCGCCGCTCAAAATCAGCTCCAGAAAGCGGCTGCGCAAATTGAGTAATTCTTCAAAGTGCACGGCTGACATCGAAATGTCGCCACGCAAATAGGCCGCCACTGCGAGATCGCCGACGGTAACCGGCGTTTCAGGCCAAAGGAACTGGCTTGCGCTTATAGCAACGTAGGAAAGCAAGGGACTTAGGGCGACAACCAGCAGAACCGACCGTAAGAGCCGAAGCTGAAGCGCATAGTCAGCCCTTAGTGAACTGCGAGACAGCGCCAGATTTACAATGCTCCAAAGCAAAAAGGCGACAAAGAAAATTGCGTTCGCGTCTATGACAGCATCAAGTACCGGTTTCATCCCGATCATCGCGGAGCCTCCTGTCCACAAGTGCCCGAATTTCTGCCAGATCAGCCTCCGTCAACCCTGCGTCATCGACCAGACGTGCAACAAGGGTCGCAGGGGTGTCATCGAAAAGAGTGCGCGAGAGGTTCTGCAACGAGCGCGTCTGATACTTATCTTTCGCCAGGAGCGGCGTGTAAATCAATGCCTTGCCATCCTTGCGACTTTTCACGAACCCTTTCTCTTCAAGGATACGCAGAATGGTCGCGCCAGAGGTGTAGGCCAGATTTCGATCGGCTGGCAGGCGTTGCAAAACGTCCTTTACCGAACCTTCGTTGATCGCCCAGAGTTCATTCATGAATTCCAGTTCGACCTCGGTCAGCAGGTTTCGGTTCTTCTTTTTTCTCATTACCACTTTACCTTCAGGTTTCTCCGGCCAGTGCGTCAAGCGCGGATAATCGGTACGCTACAACGCTCAGACCTTCCAAAAGACAAACGCACCCCACCCGATCGCGATGAACAGCGGGACCCAAACGGGTTGTCCGACAAAGCCCAGCCAAGCAAGGAAAATAAAGACAGAACCCAGCAATGAGATAAACAGCCGATCACCCAAAGTCGTTGTCAAACCCAGGCAGCCTTTGCGTTCAATCCCATCGCGAAAACGAAACCCCTCCAGCAGGCCAATCACCGCGATGGCAGAGAAAATACCGATGAAGACCGCAAGCGTTGCCGGTGTCCATGCCATCCAGAAATCCGGCCAAAGCGGATCTGTCCAGGAGAACCCTTTCTCTTCTTGCTGCCCGACGTTCCCCCAACCTGCTTGAGCCTGTGCCAAAGCCGATCCCGGCAGCATGAGGAAAAGAACAAGATACCGCATGGATCAAACCCTCCCCATCGCAAAGCCGCGCGCGATATAATTGCGCACGAACCAGATCACGATTGCGCCCGGGATAATCGTCAGGGTACCCGCCGCGGCGAGTAGACCCAACTCGTATCCAGCGGACGACGCCGTCCGTGTCATGACAGCAGCGATGGGCTTCGCTTCGACCGCTGTCAGGGTCTTGGCCAGCAGCATCTCAACCCAGGAAAACATGAAGCAGAAGAATGCCGCGACACCAACGCCGGCCTTGATGTTGGGCAGGAAAATTGTCGTGAAAAATCGCGGGAAAGAATACCCGTCCACATAGGCGGTTTCGTCCAGCTCCTTGGGAATGCCGCGCATGAACCCTTCGAGGATCCAGACTGCCAGGGGCACGTTAAAAAGCGTATGCGCCAAGGCCACCGCTAGATGCGTGTCAAAAATCTGGATCGACGAGTAGAGCTGGAAAAACGGCAAGGCAAAGACGGCTGCCGGAGCCATTCGGTTGGTCAACAGCCAGAAGAAAAGCTGTTTGTCTCCCAAAAACCGATAGCGCGAAAACGCATAGGCTGCTGGGAGCGCTACAAAGATGGAAATCACTGTATTCAGAGAGACATAGATGATGGAGTTTATGTACCCCCAGTACCACGTTGGATCCGTAAAGATCGCAACATAGCTGTCCACAGTGAAGGTTTGCGGAAAGAGCGAGAAACCCGACAGGATCTCATTCGTCGTCTTGAAGCTCATCGACACCAGCCAGTAGATCGGCAGCATCAGGAAGACGATATAGACGATGGGTATTATGGACCGTTTTCTCATCATTGATCGTCCTTTGTCATCACAACATAGAAAACCCAGCTGACCAGCAACGTGATTGCGAAATAGATGAGGCTCATCGCAGCGGCCGGACCAAGGTCAAATTGCCCCAAGGCGATTTTTACCAGATCAATCGACAACAAGGTCGTCGAATTACCAGGTCCTCCCCCAGTCAAAACAAAGGGTTCCGTATAGATATTAAAGCTGTCCATAAACCGCAGGAGTATCGCGATGGTCAGCACCGTCTTCATCTTTGGCAGCTGGATATATCGAAAGACCGACCAGGCTGACGCTCCATCGATTTTGGCCGCTTGGTAATAGGCATCCGGGATCGACACCAAGCCCGCATAACACAGAAGGACAACCAGTGATGTCCAATGCCAGACATCCATTACGATGATCGTGATCCAGGCCGCGAGCGGATCCTGGGTCATATCGTAGTTCACGCCGAGGACATCGTTCATGAAGTATCCCAGCATACCAATCTTGGGCAGAGCAAAGATGTTCCACATGGCACCGACAACGTTCCACGGGATCAACATCGGCAGGGCCATCAAGACCAGACACACTGGCACCCAGAAACCCTTGCGAGGCATAGAGAGCGCAATGATGATTCCCAGCGGCACTTCTATGGCCAGAATGATACCGGTAAACAGAAATTGCCGTCCAAGTGCGGCTTGAAAACGGTCCGACCTCAGGATCTGTTCAAACCAGTCTAGGCCCTGCCAGAAGAATTGGTTGTTGCCGAAGGTCTCCTGCACCGAATAGTTGACCACCGTCATCATCGGAACCAGCGCATTGAAGGCCACGAGGAACAACACAGGCAGGACAAAAAACCATGCGCGTTGATTTTCTGTTTTCATGAGCGTGCCTCCGTTGCGATCCAGCCATCCCGGTATACGCGCGTCTGGTCAGGTCGAAATGCAAGATGGACCGCGCTGCCCTGCTCTGGTGCAGAGTGTTCCGAAACAACCTTCAGACGCGTCTCACCCACCATTGCGTCAATGACGAAATGCCGACCGACATCAGATACTTTTGTCACCGTCGCGGGAACCCCTTGGTCCGCAACCGAAACATACTCAGGACGGATACCCAGTTCGGTAGATCCGCCAGCGCCCTGCACCGGGCCTTCGAGGTTAACGCTGTGGCCGGCGAAGGACGCATGGTCGCCCCGGGCCTCACAAGGCAGGATATTCATGCCCGGTGATCCAATGAAATGACCGACAAAGGTGTGCTGTGGCCGTTCGAAAAGCTCTACCGGTGTGCCGATCTGAACCACTACCCCATCCTGCATGACTACCACTTCATCGGCGAATGTCAGTGCCTCGGTTTGATCGTGCGTGACGTAGATCATCGTGACGGCAATACGCTGATGCAACTCCTTGAGCTTGGAACGGAGCTTCCACTTCAGATGCGGATCAATCACGGTCAAAGGCTCGTCGAACATGACGACGTTGACGTCATCCCGAACAAGACCCCGACCCATAGAAATCTTTTGCTTGTTGTCTGGCGAGAGCCCAGCGGCACGGGTATCGAGCATTTCGGTTACATCCAGCATTTCAGCAATTTCAGCCACGCGACGCGCGATCGTTGCCTCATCTACACCACGGTTTTTAAGCGGAAAGGCCAGGTTCTGGCGAACCGTCATCGTGTCGTAGATCACGGGAAACTGAAAAACCTGAGCGATGTTTCTCTTGTCCGGCTCCAATTCCGTCACATCCTGATCCCCAAAAAGGACGCGGCCCTCGGACGGGGTCAGCAGGCCCGAAATGATGTTCAACAACGTGGATTTTCCACATCCGGATGGCCCCAGCAAAGCATAGGCCCCCCCATCGCGCCACGTCACATCAATCTCTTTCAGTGCAAAATCGTCCGGGCCCTTGGGCGCGGGGAAGTAGCTGTGCTTGAGATTTGATAGTTTGATTTCGGCCATTTTACGCTACCCATTTCCCGTCTTCGCCAAAGTACCGGCAATGGGACGGGTCCATGAAAAAGGAGTGTTCCTGACCAACGTTGTAGGGGTGCACGCCCAAAGACAACGACACCCAATCAACCTCCCCCAGCCGAAAATGTGCACTCGAATCGGAGCCTGAAAGCTCTGTCACCAGAACGGGACCCTTGAGTTCGACGTCATTGTCGGACTGACGCACTGGCAAGACCCGGTGCGGTCTGATGGCGACTGTATAGTGCCCATCTGACAACGCTGCAGGTGCACCTTCCAGCGACCAGCGGGCACCGTTTTCCAGTTGCGCCTCGTTTCCTTGCTTTGTGACCGGGGCTGTATTGATGGGTGGGTCAGAAAACACGTGAGCTGCCATCAGATTGTTCGGACGGCGGTAAATTTCGGACGTGGGCCCGAATTGCGTAACGGACCCGTCGTGCATCAGCGCCGTTTCACCGCCCAGCATCAGGGCCTCTTCCGGCTCGGAGGTTGCATAGACCACGACTGCCCCTCGCCCGGCGAAAAGCTCTGGCAGTTGTTCGCGCAATTCCTCGCGCAGCTTGTAATCAAGGTTCGCAAGCGGCTCGTCCAGAAAGACGGCCTTGCTGTCTTTTGCGATCGCCCGAGCCAAAGCAGTACGTTGCTGTTGTCCCCCCGACAATTCTTGCGGACGTCGGTTCAGCATGGGGCGCAATTGCAGGATGTCGGCGGCGTCCTCCACCCGGCCCTGAATTTCGCTTCTGGTCATTCCGGCGACACGCAGGGGCGACGCAATGTTATCGAATACTGTCATATGCGGATAATTCACAAAGAACTGATGCACGAGGCTGATTTGCCTTTTTTGTGTGTTCAACCGCGTCACGTCTTCGCCGTTCAGAAGGATGCGTCCGCTGGCCATCGGGTCCAGACCTGCCATCAATTTGATCAGCGAGGTTTTCCCAGATCCAGTGGCCCCCAGCAGAACATTGAAATGCCCTTTGGCCAGTTTCAGGCTCGTCGGTTTGATGTGCACAACATTGCCGACGCGTTTTGTCACGTCTTGAAGTTCGATCATGCCGGAAAGTTCCCCCAGTACGCGACCCGTCTCACCGTGTCGCGCTTTCTCCTGTCCCGGGCCACCGCAAAAACGATGGCCCGGTTGTTTGATCGGCTGCTACTGTTGCCAGCGTGCGACCAGCTCGTCGTAGTTGACGGTCTCGCCCTGCGGCTTCTCATTGTCGAGCTTTGCTTTCGGCGCACCTGGCTGGCTCAGCCAGTATTCCGCCTCTCGCTCTTCGTTGAGGCGTGGACCACATCCGCCATAAACGCTCGCACCTTCATCAGCGGCTTGCATGCGCGCCATGGTGATATCCATCTCCTCGGCAAGACGATCCATCGCCTCTTGCGGTGTGAAGGCACCGGAGTTCACGTCACCGATCTGCTGCCACCAGATTTGCGCCAGCTTAGGATAGTCAGGCACATTGATCCCGGTTGGCGACCACGCTACACGATCCGGTGAGCGGTAAAACTCAACCAATCCGCCCAGTTTCGGTGCCCGCTCGGTGAAGGATTCGTGATTAACCGATGAATCGCGGATGAAGGTCAGACCCACATGGCTTTTCTTCACATCCACGGTTTTGGAGGTCACGAACTGCGCATAGAGCCAGGCCGCCTGTGCACGATCTGAAGGTGTGGACTTAAGGAATGTCCAGGACCCCACGTCTTGGTATCCGACCTTCTGCCCTTCGGTCCAATAAGGACCATGCGGGCTGGGGGCCATCCGCCACAGTGGGTTGCCGTCAGCATCAACCGTATTGTTGCCTTCGGATTGTGGTTTCACCATGTCTGCGGTGAAGGCGGTGTACCAGAAGATCTGCTGGGCCACGTTGCCTTGGCTAAGTGCCGGCAGGGATTGGTAGAAGTCGTAGGATGCCGCCCCGGGAGGCGCATAGTTCCGCAGCCATTCGTCCCACTTGCGGATCGCGTAGACCGCCGCAGGCCCGTTGGCCGCCCCACCGCGTGTGACGCTCGCACCAGTTGGATTACAGGTGCCCGCTTCCATGCGGATGCCCCATTCATCCACAGGGATGCCATTGGGTTCCCCCACATCGCCCGCGCCGGCCATCGACAGCCATGCGTCTGTCATCCGCCAGCCAAGATCAGGCGCACGTTTGCCGTAATCCATGTGGCCATAGATGCGTGTGCCATCGACTTCCTGCACATCATTGGTGAAGAATTCGGCAATGTCCTCATAAGCGGACCAGTTGACCGGCACGCCCAGATCATAGCCGTATTTCTCTTTGAAGGCGGCTTGCAGGTCTTCGCGATCAAACCAGTCCTTGCGGAACCAGTAGAGGTTCGCAAACTGCTGATCCGGCAACTGGTACAACTTCCCATCCGGACCAGTTGTGAACTGGATGCCCATGAAATCGTCCAGATCGAGCGTAGGAGACGTGGTGGCAGACCAGTCTCCGCCCATCATGTCCGTCAGCGGATACGCCAGCTGCAGACGCGAATGTGTCCCGATCAGATCGGAGTCGTTCACATACCCGTCGTACAGGTTCCGGCCAGTTTGCATCTGCGTCTGAACAGCCTGAACAACTTCGCCCTCACCCAGAATCTGGTGGTTGACCTTGATGCCCGTGATTTCTTCAAACGCTTTCGTCAGTACTTCTGACTCGTAAGAATGCGTTGGAATACCTTCAGACAGGACGTTGATTTCCATGCCGGAGAAAGGCTGAGACGCCTCGATGAACCACTGCATCTCTGCGAGCTGTTCATCTTTTGACAGTGTTGACGGCTGGAATTCTTCATCGACCCAGCGCTGTGCCGCAGCTTCGTCCGCCCATGCAGTGCCAGACGCAGCAATCAACGCGCCTGCCGCTACCGCGGAAAGCAAATAGTTTTTCATAAGTTTCCTCCCTAGATGTGCTCAGAAATTAATGAGCCCGAGCCCGTAAACTGTGGGAGCTATCGGACCAAGTTGTCAAACTAAATTTTTAGTATTCTATATCGCACTGATTTATAAAATTATTTCACCGACTTCCTGTTGCTCCCTTTAGCCCCGCAAATTCAGGTTATGTGACATAAGCGTTCGCCACGTCAGCCAACAGCGCAAAGTTTTGTTGCCTCGCCTCGCGCAAATGACAAAAGGGAATGCGTCAACGGGCGGGTGGTCACCTCAATCGAAAAGAACACTAACACCATCGACAGGAATTGCCGTCTCCCCTCTCCTGCTGAATTCACGCGACCCAGAAAACGGCCCTCGATTCAGGCATCGCAATCCATTTGGATGGCTGCAAAACGACAGCATGACGTCACCTGACTTCAGCATATCCTGAATCGCGATGCTGTGGGAATACTGCTGCGCAAACTGCTTCTTGCCGTGAAGGACGCCTATCGTTGAAGATGGCAGAACGAATCCTGTGATCCTGTCGGCAAAAGACTTCCATTGATCGGAGAAATCCAAGGCATGCAAAGACCTGTCATCATTACCTGCGCCCCCACCGGTGGCATTCACACGCCTTCCATGTCACCTCATCTGCCGATAACGCCGACAGAAATTGCCAAAGCCAGTAATGATGCCGCAGAAGCCGGGGCCTCGATCATTCATCTTCACGCGCGTGATCCTGACACAGGCAAGCCTGATCCCCGGCCCGAAACCTTCAGGCAATTTCTTCCGGTGATCAAACAATCAACGGACGCTGTCATCAACATCTCAACGGGCGCCGGTCTCGGCATGAGCATGGATGACAGGTTGCGCGCCGCAGTATCCGCCAGCCCGGAAATGGCATCTTTGAACATGGGGTCGATGAACTTTGGCACCTTTCCCATGCTCGAGAAATACAAGACCTTCAAACATGACTGGGAACGCCCTTTTCTGGAGATGACGGAAGACTTCATCTTTCCCAACACGTTCAAGACCATCCGCTATGCTATCGAAACTCTGGGCCAGGAACACGGCACCAAGTTCGAGTTTGAATGCTACGATCTGGGACATCTCTACAACGTTAAATGGTTCGTGGACAAAGGGCTGATCAAACCTCCCTTTTTCATCCAGATGGTCTTTGGCATTCTTGGTGGAATGGGCGCGGAACTTGATAATCTCATGCACCTTCACCAGAAGGCCGACGCGCTCTTCGGCCCGGAAAACTACGAATGGTCGGTGCTGGCTGCGGGCCGACACCAAATGCCGTTTGCAACACAAAGTGCGATGCTGGGCGGTAACCTCAGGGTGGGACTGGAAGACAGTCTTTTCATCGGGAAGGGAGAGCTTGCCACGTCAAACGCGCAGCAGGTATCGCGCATTCGCGGTATTATCGAGGCGCTTGGCCTCACCGTTGCCACGCCGGAGGAAGCGCGCGCCCGCCTTGCGCTGAAAGGCGGTGACCAGGTTGGATTCTAGCATTTCGCCCTGACGGGTCGTTAGACAGGTGCAACACCATTTACGTTCAGAAACACGGAGTAAAGCGAAGTGGTGCCAGCGATAAACAGGCGATTTAGCTTGGGCCCTCCAAAGCACACATTGCCCACAAGTTCGGGGATGTGAACCTTGCCAATCAGTTTGCCGCTTGAGTCTAGGCAATGAACACCGTCTGCGGCGGAGCTCCAAATACGACCATCCCGGTCCAGCCGAAATCCGTCAAACAGGCCTTCGGTACATTCTGCAAAGACATCTCCACCCGAAAGGGAGCCATCGGCGTTCACTTTGTGACGCCGGATGTGCTTTGGTCCATCCGGGTCATGGGTGATCCCAGTGTCCGCAATGTATAGGAGGCTCTCGTCCGGGGAAAACGCCAGACCGTTCGGTTTCATATAGCTGTCCGAAACAATGCTGATATCGCCTGACGGGTCCACGCGGTAAACATGACAAGCGCCGATTTCGCTATCGGCTCTGTCACCCTCATAGTCCATCAGAATACCGTAGCTGGGATCTGTGAACCAGATAGACCCATCGGATTTCACCACCACGTCATTGGGCGAATTCAGCCGTTTGCCTTGGTAACGGTCGGCGACAACAGTAATGGAGCCATCATGCTCGGTGCGCGTGACGCGGCGGGCCAGGTGTTCGCAACTGACCAGCCTCCCTTGCCGGTCAACCGTATGCCCGTTCGAGTTATTGGACGGCTGCCGGAAGGTCGAAACCGATCCACCGGTTTCATCAAATCTCAGGATGCGGTTGTTGGGAATATCGGACCACAGCAGATAACGCCCCGCCGCAAACCAGACCGGGCCCTCGGACCACCTGGCGCCGGTCCAAAGCCGTTCGACACGGGCATGGCCTACAAAGCACTCCGCAAACTCTGGTTCAATGACCTCGAACCCTGTCCCCTCGATGATCCCGTACATTGCTTTTTCCTTCGTCTTGAGCACCCGCGCGGCGCATGCCCCAACCGGGTGCGGGTCTTTGGTTGCCGGGGTGCACCGGATCTGTTCCCCAGATCGCCTGATAGGTATCGACAGCCATGCCCCGTTTCTGAAGCACAATAAAAATGATCGTCAGCGCCGTCCACCAGATGATCAATACCCCCCACATCCAGACCGGTCCATTTGCTTTCCACAGACCAAACAGGATCGTTACGATGGCCAGTAATAGCGTGGCGTACCCGATCGCCTTATGCAGCCACTCGAATGCGAGCCGCCAAGATGTCATGTCGTAGTGGTGCCCCCGGTACGATCCATCCGCAGCGGGCGCTGTTGGCCCGCCTTTCGAGCCTCGGAAGAACCCGAGAACGACCTGGATAAATGCGCCACTCAAGACCGCGTATCCCATCCAGTTATGCGCAGTCATGGCGGATAAATCGCTGGGAAGAACCAGTACAAGCCCCAAAAGCGACAGGATCACGACAAAGGACTGCCCCATCCAATGACTGCGCCACCAGGTTTGATTGTCGACCTCCCGCGGCCAATCCTGGCCAGGCATCACTTTAAAGAACCGTGCCATCAGGATCGCCAAAGGGGCCAATACACCCCACCCCAACACCATGATGCGCGCATGCCAGGACACGGCGAGCCCCACGTCATGTGCGCGGCTGGGGTCAATCGGTGCGAGCAACCATTCCATCACCCTTTGACGGCGCCCGCCGTCATACCCGTTATGATCTGCCTGGAGGCCAGCAAGGTGAAGATGATGGGTGGAATTGCCAGCAACATACCGGTTGCCATAATGACCCCCCATTCCACGTTGAATTCAGACATGTTGTTCACGATCAGGATCGGCACGGTTTTGGTATCGCGGTCACTGAGAGCCGAGGCCAGCAGGTATTCGTTCCACGCAATGCGGAACGTAAAAATCGCAGCCGCCGCGAGGCCAGGTTTGATGAGCGGCAACACCACCTTGAAGAACACCTGAAACGGCCCAGCCCCATCCACACGGGCGGCTTCTTCGAGGCTCCGGGGCACCTGCACGATGAAGCTTTGCAGGATCCAGATCACGAAGGGCAGGTTCATTGCCACATAAATCAGGATGATGCCGGAATGGGTCCCGGCAAGGCACACGTCGCCCCTGCCCCCAAAGGCCTCGCGGATCGCTCCACCAACCAGACCGTCCCGATCCAGACAGAACTCGTTGTTCCAAAGGCCAAAAACCGGCACCAGCAAAACTGCGGGCGGGACCATCCGCACCATCAAAGTGGAGAGAGAAACCGTATCACGCCCCATGAAGCGAAAGCGCACAAGCGCGTAGGCTGCCATGCAACCAATAATCAGCGTCAGGACCGTCGAGATAAGCGCAATAATCAAAGAGTTAATAAACGCTCCGCCGAATTTCAAAGCACAGAAATCGAGGTGCTCCGGCTCATACCATAAAACATCGCAGAGGGCGGTTTCATAGTTCTGGATCGTGGGCAGGAAAATCAGCCCGGTGCTGCCGGAAATAATGTCCACATCCAGCTTGAAGGAGTTGACGAACATCAACAGCACGGGGCCAACAGACATGAACACCAGCACCGCAATAACTGCGAAGAAGGCGGAGTTTTGTTTTGCGGTTGGTGCCGCCATTACGCTTCCTCCTCCACCTGGGCATGCAGCTTTGCCGCACGTGCTTCCTGCCAGCGATTGAATGCGAACATGCCTACGGTCAGCAGCAAGAGCAGGATCAGCAGGTAATTGGACATGGCCGCGGCCACGCCAAGCTCGCGGAACTCGGTGGCCGTGCGGGAAATGCGCAGTGCGAGGATTTCTGTGGACAGACCCGGGCCGCCTTCGGTCATCACCAGGATCACCTCAAGCACCTTGAAGGCATCAATCAGCCGCAAAAGCGCCGTAACGATCAAAACCGGCATCATCAGCGGCAGTTTGATGTGGATGATTTGTTGCCAGGGCGTTGCCCCATCTATGCGTGCCGCCTCAAGGGCCGAGCGCGGCAGCGACTGCAACGCGGCCAGCGCGAGAATGAAGATAAAGGGCGTCCATTGCCAGATGTCGGCGATGATAACACTCATCAGCGCGTATTGGCCCAGCCAGTCGACGGTCGGAATGCCCAGACCGTCGAGCGTCCGGTTAAAGGTGCCAACGGTCGGATGGTACATGTACCGCCACATCAGGCCGACAACGACGGGCGCAATCATCATCGGCAAAATGAACATGGTGCGCAGGAAAGACATGCCCCGGATGTCACGGTCGAGCAGCAACGCCAGTCCGACGCCGATCACCATCTCAATCGTCACCACGAAAAACGCAAATTTCAACGTGACGCCGAGACTTTCGTGAAAATTCGGGTCGTTCCACAGAAAGATATAGTTCTTGAGCCCGACGAACTCCGCCTCGCCGATGGTCTGGCTGGGGTTCCATTCCCTGAAGCTGCCCCAGATCATGTAACCAAGCGGATACATCAGGGCGAGCGCCATGATGATCGCCGCAGGCGCCATGAAGAGGTAAGGTGTCAACCGGTTGGCCATCGCCGTGCGCATGACAAATCCTTCAGTGGTGCAAGGTTTCGGGTTGCCCGGTGCGCGAGGGAACGTCCTCGCGCACCGAATTGGTCACTTTACTGCCAGGTGTAGTAACCGGCATCTTCCATCACGGCGCGGGTACGTTCGGCCACCCCGTCGAGTGCTTCCTGAATGTCGAGGCCTTCGGTCAGCACCTTGGACATGGTGGTGCCGATGTCCGCATTGATCTTGCCCCAGACGGGGATGATCGGGCGCCAGTCGGGGTCAGCATATTTCAACGCCTCACCAAAAGTCGCGGAGAACGGGTATTTCTCGTTCAGCCCGGCATCCTGATAGGTCGAGAAGCGGGACGGGTTGCCACCCTCCATCGCCACCATCAAGTCGCCTTTTTTGGACGTCAGCCACTGCATCAGAAGGAAGGCTGCTTCCTTGTTTTCCGCGTTTTTCGGAATCGCGATTCCAAAGCCGCCGGTCTGGCTGCCGCGACGCACGCCCATCGGGTGCATTGCGTAGCCGACCTTGCCCGCAACCTGGCTGCGCTCAGGGTTCTCAAACCCTGGCATAAAGGCGATGGAGTCCATGAACATGGCAGCATCCCCGTTCGCAAATGCGTTTGCCGCCTCGGAAGGACCAAAGCTCATTGCGCCTTCCGGACCACAATCCACGATGGTTTTTAAAGCGTTAGCCGCAGCAACACCTGCTTCGTTGTTGATGATCGGGTTCCACTGATCGTCAAAGACACGACCACCTAGCGGGGCCAGATGCAACAGGAACGCGTGGCTGGCCTGGTGGCCTGACGCCGCGCGAGATGCCATACCGCCCATGCCCGGCTCAAGTTCCGGGATCTTGCAGGCTGCATCCAGAAGCTGGTCATAGGTTTCAGGTTCAGCAATGCCGTGTTTTTCAAAGACGTCCTTGCGATAGGCCAAAACACTGGTTTCCGACCCGAACGGAATGCCGAAAAGCGACCCGGTCGGTCCCGGCAAGTACCCCTTGGTGCCACCGGCAACGCCGATATTCTGCACATAGCCGTCGATCAGATCGCCGGCGTCATAGTTAGGATCAGCCAGCTTCGGATTCATAAAATACTTGGCAAGGTTCTCCAGCTGATCGGCAAAAACATAGTCCGCTTTGGAAAACACGACATATGAAATCAGGTCATATTCGCCTTCGTCTTGCGTCAACTCCAGTGTCTGCCGTTCGCGCATCTTGAGGTAAGGCAATTGGTCAACCTCGACCTCAATACCGGTTTCGCGCGTAAATTCAGGCAACACTTTCATGGCGGCGTTGTAATGAGGGTGCGCAGGAAAGTTCACGATCAGCGTCGTGCCTTCATATTCCGCATATGGATTGGCAGAGGCCGCCCCCGCGATCAGCGCGGCAACGGATACGCCAAGCGCCGTGGTTACAAGTCTATTCTTCATTTGGTTCCTCCCACTTTTTGAATCGAAATGACTAAAGAGCCACTTCGCTTGCACGGTCAAAGAGGTGTATGCCTCCCGAATTGACCGCAAATATCAGCGTTTGGCCCAAAGCCACAGGCGTTTCGGAGTTGATCTCCACCATCACCTGTGCCGCTCCGCATTTGCAGAGCAGTACGGATTGGGCGCCAACATATTCCGACACCAGCACGTCCAGTGTCAGCGACCGCGCAGGCTCTGCTGCGCCGTCAAAACTTAAATCCGATGGCCTGACACCAAGTGTGACGGCTTTGTTGCCGTGGCTAGATGCCTTGCGGGCCACTTCGCCCTCCAACCGAACATCAAATCCTTGACCGGACACAAAAATTTCGCCGTCTCGTTCGACAAACTCACCATCGAGAAAATTCATCGGCGGCATTCCCATGAAACCGGCGACAAATTTGTTCACGGGCCGCTTGAAGAGTTCCTCGGGTGTGCCCTGCTGCTGAATGTATCCACCGTGCATCACCACGATCCGGTCGGCCAGCGTCATGGCCTCAATCTGGTCGTGGGTCACGTAGATCATGTTTTTCTCGACCCGCTGGCTCATCATCGCCAGTTCAGCCCGCATCTGCCCCCGGAGTTTGGCGTCCAGATTGGACAGGGGCTCATCAAACAGAAAAATACCGCTGTCTTTCGCTAATGCACGCGCCATTGCAACCCGCTGCCGCTGCCCACCGGACAAAGCGCCCGGCTTGCGCGCCAGAAACTCCGTAAGGCCCACCATATCCGCGACCTCTTTCACTTTGGCGTCAATTTCGGCTTTTGGACGACGTGCAAGTCTGAGCGCGAAGGAAATATTTTGCGCCACATTCATATGGGGGTAGAGCGCATAATCCTGAAAAACCATGGCCAGGTCGCGCTCTTTTGGCTCCAAATGGCTGACCGGATTGTCATTCACAAAGATCTCGCCGTCGGAGACATCTTCCAAGCCTGCAATCATACGTAGCGTGGTCGACTTTCCGCACCCAGATGGCCCTACCAGAACGGTGAACTCATTATCTGCCATTTCCAGATCGATTCCATGCAGCACTTCGACGTCGCCGTAGCGTTTGACCAAACTGTCGAGGCGAATAGTCGGCATAAGCAAATCCATCCTTGTTACCGGTCACATTAACGATTGTGACCGGTAACACAAGAAAAAATTGCTATGCGTTGTCCTTCAGGACCGACCGAACATCTATCTGGAGCTTTCGCGGAAGGTCAGATCCACCGACACAGGGACAAACCGACGCCCTTCGCTTTGCGGGTTGGCCAACAGCTCCGCGATTAGCCGGCCGGTCTCCCTCCCAATCGTTTTGGGATCAATTGAAACGGTGGAAATCGTCGGGTGCGCAAAACGCCCCACTTCGAAATTGCCGAACCCCACGACGCCGATGTCGTCCGGCACAGATTTTCCGAGGCCCGGCAAGGCAGACAGCATGCCAAACGCCGGGGCATCGGACACGCAAAACACACAATCGGTATCGGGGAAAGCGGTCAATAACTTTGGAGCGGCAGCAGCTCCTTCCTCGATCGATAATGGTGGCTTACCTGTCCGCAACACCCTGTGCGAAGACAGACCAGCTTCCTCCATCGCGATCAAAAACCCCTTGCGACGCGCTCCACCTCGGGTCCAGTCATCGTCCGCTTCACCAAGAAAAGCGATTTTCGAATACCCTTTCGCAATCAATGCCCGGGTCATTTCAGCGGCGGCATCGCAGTTCGAAAAACCGATTGTGTGCCCGATCGGCTCCTCGGGTCTTTCCCAAAGCTCGATCACCGGAACATGTGCATCACCCAACAGCGCTACTGTTCGGTCCGAATGGCCGTCATAGGAAAGCACGATCGCTTCAGGTCGCCGCTTCAACATATCTTCGACCATGCGTTCTTCCCGTTCCGCCGAGTAATCTGTATGCCCGAGCAATATCTGCCGACCGTCTTTTTCAAGCTCTTCGGTCAATGCCTGCACGGTTTCCGCGAAATGCAGGTTGTTGAGCGAAGGCACCAGAACGGCGACAAATCCCGAACGCCCCGTGGTCAAACTACCTGCCATGTAGTCCGGCACATAATTCATTTCGCGAACAACCTTCAGAATGCGCTCTCGGGTCTCCTGCGATACGGGACTGTTTTTTTTCAAGGCGCGACTGACAGTCATGCGCGATACACCGGCGGCACGGGCCACGTCCCGCATTGTGACGGGACCGTTCGATTTTGCTGTTGGATCGCTCATGTTGCTTAGGGTGTTCGCGGTAACATCGGACGTCAAGTTGTTTATGCCGCACAGTTGCAGGCCGCTTGCGCCGGATTGTCTGCGCGACGGATCAACCTTCATCAACGTCTACACTTGCCGCTTTGCCCGCAATCTAAAATACGGCATCCATAGGGTAATGAGTCTCCAGCCGGGCAAACCCTATGTCGATAGAATATTGGACGAAAGAACTTCAGCGACATTGGCGGATAGAGGCGCAATTACATCCGCTTGATGGAGAGTACGACCTGAACTTTCTGGCCAGCGCAGTGGATGGGCGGGAGTATATCCTCAAGGTTATGCGCCCCGGATGCATGGAAAGCTTGATTGATCTGCAGGTCCGGGCGCTGGATCATTTCGCGCAGAAAGATGCCAGCCTGCCAGTTCCAACGGTCCTTCGCGACCAGAACATGCAGTGCTACGTAAAGAGCGTCGGACCAGATGGTGACGAAAGGCTTTTGTGGGTGCTATCGAAGCTGCGCGGACGCTGCTATGCCCACGTCGCACCCAAAACCACAAACCTGATCCGTGGCGTTGGCGAAACGCTCGGACGTTGCACAGCCGTGCTGTCGGATTTTACACATGGTGCCCTGACACGCGACTTCAAATGGGACCTGACGCAATCTGAATGGATTAACGACCAAACCGCTTGCATCCATGACCCCACGCGGCGCCGCATTGTGGAAGAAATCGGCGCGGAGTTTTTGCGGATCAAACCTCTCTTGTCCGACATGCCGAAACAGGCGACCCACAATGATGCAAATGATTTCAATATTCTTGTCGAAGGCGAGATGGGCCAGGCGCTGTCGGCTTCAGGACTGATTGATTTTGGCGACATGTGCGCTGCCCCCAAAATCTGCGATCTAGCCATTGCTGGTGCCTACATCGTTCTGGATCATGACCGACCCGAGCGGGCCCTTGGCGTCCTTGTGGAAGGCTACCACAGCGCATGTCCGTTGAGCAGCAGCGAAATTGATTTGCTCTGGTCGCTTCTCCGTACCAGGTTGGCCGTCAGCGTGGTGAATTCGACGCTTATGGCGCAGGAGACACCGGATGATCCTTACGTCACGATATCTCAAGCTCCCGCCTGGCGGTTCCTGGAAAAGGATCATAGCCATCCCCCTTTGATCCGTGCGAGATTGCGTACCGCGTGTGGATTACCCGTAGTAGAGGGCGCAGATCGGGTACAAAACTGGCTGGAGAACTCCAGAGGCCAATTTAGCCCGATCATACAACATGACCTCTCCGACGCCCCTTTGGGAAGCCTGTCTGTCGAGCGCTCATCGGAACCGCAAAACCCCTTTGCAATGCAGCCGTCCGAGGCTGCCTCTCTCGGTCACCAAACGGCAAAGTCAAATCCGATCTGGCTTGGGTATTATCGAGAGCCGCGCCTGATCTACACGGACGAAGCATTCCGTGCAGGGCCAAGCAAGATCGATGATCGACGCAGCGTGCATCTGGGCGTCGACATCTTCGCCCCGGCAGGAACCACAGTTCATGCTCCTCTAAAGGGTGAGGTCGTCGTGGCAGAGAACCGCACAGGTCCGCTTGACTACGGCGGCATGATCATTCTCAAGCATGAGACGCCACAAGGCGATTGCTTCTACACGCTTTATGGGCATCTCGATCCGGGTTTTCTCCAAAAGCTCAAGGTCGGCGATATGGTCGAAGCCGGTGCCGCCTTTTGCGTGCTTGGCGCGCAGCCCGTGAACGGTGGATGGGCGCCGCATCTGCACTTCCAACTTCTGATGACTGCCGACGGTATGGCCCCGTCATGGCCGGGTGTTGCGGACCCTGATGATCTGGGCTTGTGGCAGAGGTTGTGCCCTAACCCGGCCTGCCTGCTCAACCTGCCCAACGAGAAGGTACAATATAGAGCACCTCAAAAAGACATCATTCATGCCAAGCGACAAGAGCACTTCGCCGGAAATCTCAGCCTGACCTACGCCGAGCCGGTAATGCTATTGCGGGGGTGGCGGCATCACCTTTTCGATGAATGGGGTCGGGTGTATCTTGATGCGTACAACAACGTTCCGCATGTTGGTCATGCGCACCCTCGCATTCAGGCCGTGGCAGCAGAGCAACTCAAACGCATCAACTCCAACACACGCTACCTGCATCCTGCGCAGACCAAATTTGCTGAAAAGATCCTGTCGAAACTGCCCCAACGCTTTCAAAAGTGTTTCTTTGTCAACTCAGGCTCGGAAGCCAACGAGCTGGCCTTGCGGCTGGCCCGCGCTCATACCGGTGACAGGGGGATGATCACTCCAGATCACGGATACCATGGCAATACGACGGGCGCGATTGACATTTCGGCCTATAAGTTTGCCAAACCCGGCGGCGTCGGCAAAGCTGATTGGGTCGAACTGGTCGATGTGGCGGATGACTACCGCGGCGCATACCGCCGAGATGACCCACAGCGCGCAGGGCGCTTTGCTGACCTGATTGATCCGGCAATCGCAACACTCAAAGAAAGCGGCCACGGGCTTGCAGGCTTTATCGCCGAAACCTTTCCCTCCGTCGGGGGTCAGATCATTCCGCCCATTGGGTATCTCGCAAAGGTTTATGAAAAAGTCAGGACGGCTGGCGGCGTATGCATCGCGGATGAGGTGCAGACCGGGCTGGGCCGTCTGGGAGATTTCTATTTTGGTTTCGAGCAACAAGAGGTGATCCCCGATATCGTCGTGCTTGGCAAACCCATCGGGAATGGACATCCGATTGGCGTCGTGGCCACCACGAAGGACATCGCTGAGAGCTTCGACAACGGGATCGAGTTCTTCTCGACCTTTGGCGGCTCAACCCTGTCTTGCCTGATCGGCAAAGAGGTGATGGACATCGTTGATGACGAAGGGCTGCAAGAGAACGCAAAAGTCATGGGCGACAAGTTGTTTGGGCAGTTGCAAGGCCTGATGCAGAGATTCGAGTGCATCGGCGATGTGCGCGGCATGGGGCTGTTTATGGGTGTCGAACTCGTCAATGGGGACGGAAGCGAAAGCACCGAGATCTGTTCTTATGTCAAAAACCGGATGCGGGATTACCGCATTCTGATCGGCAGCGAAGGCCCAAAGGACAACATTTTGAAAATCCGTCCGCCCCTCACAATTGACGAAGAAGCCGTCGACACCATCGCATCGACATTGGACAAGGTGCTGGCAGAAGTGACCCGCTGGCGGGCATAGCGCGATGCAGGCAACCAAAGTTCATGAGTTTTCTTCGAGAACAGCCTGAAAGGCCTCTGCCAGCATATTTGCCCATGTCTCGACCTGTGCGTCCGTTGATAGCTGGTCGTTGCAGACTTCGATCAGACTGTGATGCACGCCACGTGGCTCTGCATGGTGTGGAATGAACCAATCGCCATCTTCTTCGATCTGGTAGGGTTTGTTTATCGCAACAGCGAGCGTCGGATCGGCCCGGCTAATGCACCGTAGGATCGTTTGAGCTGTAGATAAGTCGTTGCGACACAGAATACCCGCATCCCATTTCCGTTCCGGGCTATTCTGCAACTGTCGGGTGAACGTGTGGATCGAAAAAGCAGCGCGCCTGGGGGCGTGTGCAAATCCCTCTTCAATCGCATCGTTCAAAGGGTCAAAGATCAGATGCGCACGCAGGTGTCGCTGCTCATCCTCCAACAATTGGTTGCCTGGGACAACGACAGTATCGCTCACTTCCGGGATCGAGCTTTCTGAAGACAATGGTCGGTTGCAATCAAGCACGAGGCGGCTGTAACGCTGCAAAATAAGCGGGGCATTCAACTTCTCGGCAATCGCAACGGCCAGTCGTTCTGCCCCGATATCCCATCCGATGTGCAAATCAATCGCCCCATCAGGAAGGCCCAGTCCATTAAGGCGGGTTGGTATTGCTTGCCCGGCATGCTCGCAGAGCAGCAAGATCGGGCTTTTGCTGTCCCGGTTCACCCATTCAACGGGCATGGGATCGTCGGGTCCGACAAGCCCGTCAGCCTCTGCCGGAGCGGTCACGTGCCATCCTCGGTAATCTCGTTGAAGGGCAGCTCCAATGTCATGAGCGGTTTGCGTTCTTCGCTGGCAGCAAGCCGTCTGGCCGCCAGAGCAAGGCCGCGATAACAAGTGCCAGAACGATGGCATCACGGTAGGGGGAAAGACCGTCAGGTAAGAAGGCCTGCGTCAACACTTCGAGTATGCCGATGACAAACCCTCCCAAAACAGCACCGCCGAGGCTGCCCAGCCCCCCCAGCACCGTCGCGATAAAGGCTTTCAACACCGGAAAAAATCCCATCATCGGGTCAACAGACCCCCGCTGAGCGGTCCAGATCACGGCCGCAACCCCGGCCAGCAGGCCAGAGATGGCAAACGCAATGGCCACCACCCGGTTGGCCCGAACGCCCAATAGCTTGAGCATCTCGATGTCTTCCGCCGCTGCCCGCATGGCCATTCCGGTGGCCGTGCGCCGCAACACCAGCGTCAGGCCCGTCAGCGATGCAAAGGCTACAATGATCGAAACGGTCGGCACGACCCCAATGGTTGCACCTGCAACCTCATAGGTGCCGGACCAACCGGCGGGAAAGGAAATGGGCACCGGGCGGGCGGATATTCCATTCTGAAACAGGACCTTGAGAATTTCAGATACCGCGAAACTCGTGATCAGCAAGGTCACGACATCGGCCCCCCGCATCGCACGAAATGCCGTACGTTCCAGGGTCAGGGCCATAATCACGGCAGCCCCGATCCCAATGGCCAGGGCCGCCACCGGTGAAAAGCCAAAGACAAGCGCCAGAAAGATGCCGTAACCGCCGAATGTCATGATGTCGCCATGGGCAAAGTTGATCAGCCCGACAATTGAAAACACGATCGCCAGCCCCAAAGCCAGCATCGCATAAACCCCGCCAAGGCTGATGGCATTGATGGACTGTTGAACGATCAGATCCATTATTCAGGCCGCCAGGTAGGCTGCTTGTAGCAGCTTGTCATTCTTCAGATCCTCCGGATCGCCTGCGGCTGCCACAGCACCATTTGCCAGCACAACAGCGTGATCGGCGACATCAAGCGCCAGCGTCGCGTTCTGCTCGACCAGCAAGATTGAAATCCCCTCATCGCGCAATTCCTCGACAATGCCAAAAATTGCATCGACCATCTGCGGCGCGAGGCCCAGCGATGGCTCATCCATCAGCAACAGGCGAGGCTCGCTCATCAACGCCCGGGCGACCGCCAACATCTGTTGCTCTCCTCCCGAAAGCAGGCCCGCAAGTTGCTTGCGCCGATCCCCCAATATCGGGAACCGCTCCATCATTGCGGTTTTTTGTGCATTTGCCCGGGCGGCATCCCCCAGAACGGACCCGGCGAGTGTCAGGTTGTCTTCGACCGAAAGAGCGGCAAATACGCGCCGTCCTTCCGGCGAAATGGCCACACCCGCCCGCACAATCGCGTCGGGTGCAGCCCCTGTCATATCTTGCCCAAAGATGGAAACCGATCCGGCAGAGATCTTTCGCGCACCGGCAATCGCCATGACGGTTGACGTCTTGCCTGCGCCATTTGCCCCCAAAAGAGCCGTCACGCCGCTTTTAGCTGCGATCAGATCAATGCCCCGCACGGCCTGAACGGGACCGTAGCGGACATCCAGCCCTTTGATTTGGAGTGCAGTTTCCATCCCCGGAGACCCTTTACGGTTGCGGCAACAGGTCCGGATCCGCAGTTGTGCGCAAGACAAACTCTTTCTCACCCGCACCTGTGATCCGCGCCACCACAACATCACGCAATGGCATCCTGTCTGTCCCTTTGAACGTGAAATCGGACATGATGCCTTTGCCGTTCTCGATTTCGGCCATTGCCTCCGCTACCGCAGCTGGGTCGGTTGAGCCGGCCGCAGCCACGGCCTGCTCGATCATGTTCGCGATGTCGCAGCCATTGACGTAGTAGTTGTTATCAGGCGTCGTACCAGTGGCCGCTTTGAAGTCGTCGATGAACTTGGCGTAGTCTGACCCTTCGTCAGGGAAGCCGCCTGAGGTGTGCACGACACCATCGACAACATCCCCCAGGCCACGCACCGTTGGGGTATCAAGCACATCGCCTCCCATGACCTGCGTGTCGAGCCCCGCACCGCGCAACGCCTTGATGAAAGCAGGGAAATCAGGCTCCCAAGCCCATGTGACGATCACGTCAGGCGTGGGCTCTGCCGCTTTGATTGTTGTCACAATCGCAGAAAAGTCAGGTTGGTTCAGCGAATAGTTCGAGGTGCCGACGATATTGCCGCCCAGGCTCTCAAACACTTCTCCGAAGTATTCTGGACCGCCGAGCGTATAGGCACTGTCAGGTGATTTCACGAGGTAGACGTTTTCCAACCCCTGCTCCCGCGCATAAGCCGCAAGCACGGCCCCTTGCTGGTTGTCAGCCGGGTAGCTACCGAACACATGGGGACCAACCTGGGTCAGGACAGGTGCGGTCCCGGCGAAGGTCATGGTGGGAATCCCATCCGCCATGGTAATCTGCGCCGCAGCAATCGTCGGGTCTGCATCGGCAGAAGAAACGATGAACTGTGCGCCGTCGTCGATCATTTCCTGCACGACCTTGACGCCCTCGGCGATGTCAGACCTTGTGTCCTTGACGATAGTCTTGACCATTAACTCACCATTCAGCCCACCACCCGCGTTCTTCTGGTCAATGCAAAACTGAAACCCTGCATAGGCAGGTCCATCATAGGGGGCGAGATACCCGGACTGGGCGGACATCACACCGATCACGTAGTCTTCGGCCTGCACGGCACCCGCAACGACGAGCGCGCTGGTGGTGGTCAATAGCAACTTTCTCATAATCATGGTCTTACTCCTTGTTTTAACGTGGTTTCTTCTTGTGAATGTGTAACGGCCGCTGCGGTGCGGCCCCGTCCGATGTAAGCTTCGATGACAGCGGGATCGGCACGGACATCTTCCGGCGTGCCCTGCGCGATCAGCGTGCCTCGGTTCATCACGACGGTCCAGCTAGACAGACGATTAACGAACCGCAAGTCGTGGTCGATCAGCAAAATCCCAATGCCGCGTTCGTGGCGAATTCGTGTCAGCCGGTCTGCCAGATCATCGGTCTCAGCCGGGTTCATTCCCGCCGCAGGCTCATCCAGCAGCAGAATGACAGGCTCTTGCGCCAAGGCGCGCGCAACCTCCAGCCGCTTGCGCGCGCCATATGGAAGTGAATGGGCAGGGGTCGCTGCCAACTCTGCCAGATCAAATGCCTGCAACTCGCGCAGAGCAACAGCCGCCGCATGATGGCGTTTGTGTCCGGCAGCTAGTGCCGCCACGAGAACATTCTCATAGACGGTCAACCCTTGAAACAGCCGCAGGTTCTGAAAACTGCGGGATATCCCGGCCTTGGCAATACTCTCGCGCGACAATGTGCTGAGGTCTGTTTGTGACAGTCGCGTTTTGCCCGCATCCGCATGGTACTGCCGCGTGATGAGGTTGACCAACGTCGACTTGCCCGCACCATTGGGACCAATCAGCCCGGTCACACGTCCCGTAGGGGCTTCAAAGCTCATATCTGTCACCGCTTTGACACCGGCGAAACTCTTGGACAACCCTTCGGCGCTCAGAACAGCTTCAGCCACACGCGCTGGAGCTGGTGCTGGGCTCGCTTGGGTGGTGATACGGTCGAAGAGCCGCGTACCTGCCCCAGGACCGAGTTCGAAACTGCCGACAAGCCCTGTCGGCCGCAACCAGATCACAAGCAGGATCGCAAGCCCCAACGAAACCGTCGTCAGGCCGAAGACTTCCGGGATGGCGATGCCTAAAAGGTCAACACCCCCCTCGAATTGCCGAACGCTGTCTTGCAAAAGAGTTACGCCAATAACGCCCGTGACCGCACCGCCGACGGACGCCATGCCACCGACGATCATCATCGCAACATGTGCAAATACCAGCGACAGATAAAAAGAGGCTGGCGAAAACGCGCCAAGCATGTGCCCGTAAAGCGCGCCTGCCACAGCACACATCATCCCGGACAAACACCAGCTGACGAACCGGGTTCGTTGCGGGTTGATGCCCAGCGCGGCAGCCGCATCTGCGTCGTCTCGCGCCGCCCGCGCAAAAAGCCCGGCAGCGCTTTCGCGATAAAGGCGTGCGAGGAGGATAAAAACAACTGCGGCACCAAAGGCGAGGCTTAGATCAACAACCCTAGGGACGCCAAAAAACGTTTGGCTCCCGCGGGTAATCTCACGCGCGCCCACCGCCACACCATGGGTAATAATCAGCAACCCCAATGACGCGATCGCTGCTGAAGCACCCATCAATCTTGCGATCGCACTGCCGCTTACGGCTGCAAAAACGAGACCCGCTATCGCGACGATGGGCAAGGCACCCCAGAGCGACAACTCATATCCAGCCATAAAACCTGGTAGTTCAGGCAAAGCCGTGCGCTGAATGCCGGCGGGCATCGTGAGAATCCCGGAAAGATAAGCCCCGATGGCCATGAACGCTCCGTGCCCAAAGGAAACGATCCCGGTGTTCCCGCAATACACACAAAGTGCCACGACGGCGGCGACATTGATGCACATCTGAACGGCTATGCGCTCGCCGGAGCGGCCAAAAACGACCGCCAGAACTGCAACAACCACCCCAAGAAGTATCAGACAAATCAACGTTCTTGCGGCATTCGCAGCCCTTAGCCGAGCCGGATGGGCAAGCAGCGCCACGTCGCTCATCTTGCACACCAGCTTTGATGTGCCGTTTCACGGGCCACGTGACAACTCGTCCAGCAATTGCTGAGTCGTGACCTGACGACAATACCCTTTGATCGCGCGCAAAGACGTTTCATGGCGATCCATGGAATAGGTCAGACAAGCATCCGTGACTTGCGTGACCAGATACCCCAGATCACATGCATCTCTGATCGCGCTTTCCACGCATTGATCCGTGATCAACCCGCAAAGCACCAACTGCCTGACGCCCAAATTGCGCAAAATGTAATCGATATGTGTGGACACAAAGACCGAAGACGAGGTTTTGGGAAGGATGATCTCGTCCGTGCCGGCCGCGATCTCATCAATCACTTTTCCGTCCCAAGACCCTTTTGGCACGTTGAAACCGGTAATCTTGTAGTCGAGGCTACGATCACGACCATCGAGGGTCAGGCTCTCAATCGTCGTATACATGACTTCGACGCCCGCCTCCCGACACCCCGTCTGCATGGCCTGCATGTTTGGTACAACGCGGTCGTAGAGTTCGGAAAAAAACCACCCATAGGTTTCTTCGAACTCGGCATCTGACAGGTGATTGAATTCTGCCCCCTCACGCTTTGCGCTGAAGTTCTGCACGTCAATGAAGAGTAGTGCCGATTGTTCCGGAACCAGAGCCACTTCACGCGTAAGGGTTTTGTCGACGTCGGCAATCATTTGGTCACTTTCAAGTTTGCGCTGGCATAAAATAAACGCCGCTTGAGAAACGGTCCCCCGCAGCACAGACGACCCCCCGGCGTCTCTTCACCCTGCGTAAAGCAAACGAAACTAAATTTTCATTGTCAATGAAAATTGTTGACGTGAAATTATAATTCGAAGAACCTTGCTGAAAAGAGAGGCACTCCCCTGCCCCATGATGATCCGCGATCGTATTGAAAAAGCCGCAGAAAATCTGACGACCGGCGAGCGAAAGCTCGCCGCTGCAATCCTGTCAGACTATCCCTTCGCAGGACTGTCGCCTATTCACGAGCTTGCAAAGCACTCTGAAGTTTCCGCCCCGTCCATCTCCCGTTTCGTGACCAAGATCGGGCTTGAGGGGTATCAGGAATTTCAGCGCGAACTGATCTCGGAGCTCAAAGAGGGCATGCGTTCACCTATTGATCTGCACGCGCCCGACCGGCGGGTAGAAGGAAGCTTTCTGAAGGATTTCATTGCGAAATCAACGTCGCAAATGGCCATTGCAGCGGATGCTATTACCGAGGATCAGTTCCTCCAGATTTGCACGCTACTGACTGACCCGAAACGCCGCATCTATGTTCTGGGCGGACGGATCAGTGATACAATCGCCAAACACCTGACCTTCCATTTGCAATTGATCCGCAAGGACGTCTTTCAATTGCCGAACAATGTGGAGGAATGGCCCGACTACTTGCTGCGCATGCGGCAGGGCGACATCCTCTATCTTGTCGATTTTCGCCGCTATGATCCTTTGCTGGAACAGCTGGCTTGCAAAGCCGCACAGACCCGAAATGCGCGCATTGTGTTGATGACAGACAAATGGATCTCGCCAATCTCGAAACACGCTCGCGAAGTGCTGCCCGTGCCGATCGACAGCGGCACCCTTTGGGATACTTATTCGGCAGCCCTTGCTGTTACAGAGGCGATTGTCACTCGTATTGCCGAACACAATTGGGAAAAGACACGCTCCCGCATGGAAGCCTGGGATGCGCTCAGAATCTCACCAAAGGATCGCCAGACATGACCCCCAAACACCTGATTTTTGCCGCCACCAGTGATATTGCCGGGAAGGTGCGCGGCAAGGCGTTCCCTGCGGAACAGCTGGAAAAGCGATTGCAGCGCGGGGTGGGATGGACGCCAACCAACGTCCAGATCACCTGCTTTGACAGCATCGCAGAAAGCCCATTCGGTGCCTTGGGCGATTTGCTTTTGATCCCCGATGCGCAAGCCGGGGCCGACGTCACCTTTGGCAACGGCACAAGGGAGCACTTCATTCTCGGCGACATCACAAAGCTGGACGGCACGCCTTGGGAACTTTGCATGCGGTCCATTCTAAAGCAGGCTCTCAAGAGATTGCATGACGTGGCAGGTGTCCATCTGATCAGCGCTTTTGAACATGAGTTTCAGCTCAGATCTCCCCCAGCGCTCGACAATCAGGCATATGGGCGCGAGGGCTTCGAGCTGCAACGCGCATTATGTGAAACCCTGATGGCCGCATTGGAAACGGCAGGGTTAAAGCCTGACAGTATCATGAAGGAATACGGGCCCAATCAATACGAGGTCGTTGTTGGCCCATCGAAAGGCATCCGCTCCGCAGATGACGCCGTTATCCTTCGGGAACTGACGCGATCTGCCGCTCGCTCTTTGGGAGAAACCGCGACCTTTACCCCTATCCGCGACATCGCTAGCGTCGGCAATGGCGTGCATATTCACATGAGCTTTGTCGATAACGACAGTGATCCGGTGACGTATGATCCCAACGGGAATTGCGGCATGTCCAAGCTCACAGACGCCTTTGCCGGGGGTGTCTTGAAATACCTGCCCGATATCCTGGCATTAACAGCGCCTTCGGTCGTCTCTTATGAGCGGCTTACTCCGCACAGGTGGTCGGCGGCCTACAACAATCTCGGATTTCGAGATCGTGAAGCGTCCCTGAGGGTCTGCCCTGTCACTGCCAAGGACCCGGCCTCTGTCGCGCAGCAATTCAACATCGAATATCGCGCCGCAGATGCTGCTGCTTCCCCTTACCTCGCCCTGGCAGCGATTGTGCACGCGGGGACTCAAGGCATAGAGGATGGGCTTTCTGCGGGTGCACCGACGGAAGAAGACCTGTCGCTGCTCAGCCCGGAGGCGCTTCAGGCCAGAGGATTTGTCCGCCTTCCTGAAACGCTCCAGACCGCACTGGATGCCTTTGCCGCTCAACCTGTCGCTAGGCAGTGGTTCCCGGAACCATTTGCAGATGTCTACGTCGCTCATAAAAAGGCGGAAATGGCCCATGTCGCGGATATGGATGTTCCCACACGTTGTGCGGCCTATGAAGCCACTTATTAATGATTTTTCATTGAGAGATCGTCCTGCGAAGGGAGAATGTAAAACCCGGACTTCAACCTGATCTTGCCCGTCTCTCGCCTTGCTTCCCTTCCGGGCTAGGTCGTTTTTATACCTCGATAGCAAACGGAGTTTCGTCACATGTCATGGATACCTCACTCTATCATGGGCCAAAAAGCTGTCAGCAAAGGACAGATTGGCGATAGGCACCGATTGAGCGAAGACGAGCAAGGTACGTTTCATTACGTGTACGGACCATACGCTGATCCGGTGCTCCGCATCGCGCCCGGAGATGTGGTGGAGGTGGAAACGCTGGATGCGTTTGGTGGGGTCATCAAGACCGAGAACAATCTGCCTTCAGAAGTGCTGAACATGCCGTTTGTCAATCCACAGAATGGTCCGATCGCTGTGGAAGGCGCGCAAAAGGGCGACGTGCTGGCGGTACACATACATAGCGTGTTGCCTCGCGGTCCGCAGCCAGCCGGAACGACAGCTCTCATCCCCAGCTTTGGCGCCTTGGTGGCGGATGCAAACCTCATGCTGAACCAAGGGCTGCCCGAGCGCGTCAAGAAAATGGAGGTGACCGAAGCAGGCGTGAAGTTTTCAGACCGGATCACCCTGCCGTTTGAACCCTTTATCGGTACCATGGGGGTCAGCCCCGAGATCGAAGCAGTTTCATCGCTTCAACCGGACTATTGGGGCGGCAACATGGACTTGCCGGATGTTGCGCCCGGGTCAGTGATTTATTTCCCGGTCCACCGGGAGGACGCCCATTTCTTTGTTGGCGATTGCCATGGACGACAGGGCGATGGCGAGTTGTGTGGCGTTGCGGTAGAAATCCCTGCGACGGTCGTATTGCATATCGACCTGATCAAAGGCTGGTCTATTCCGGGCGTTCGGTTGGAAACCGAAGAATTCATCATGTCCGTAGGCTCGGCCCGTCCGATGGAGGATGCCGCCCGCATGGCCTACCGCGACCTCGTGCGCTGGATGGTCGACGACTACGGATTTGAAGAAAGCGAGGCGTATTTTCTCGCGACGCAAGCTGGCAAAATGCGTGTCGGCAATATGGTCGATCCAAAATACACATTGGGCGCATCCATGCGCAAAGAATACCTGACCTGAGGGGGAACAGACATGGATTTGGGATTAAAAGGACGCCGCGTTTTGATCACCGGTGCAACAAAGGGCATCGGACGCAGTTGCGCCGAAGTCTTCGCTTCGGAAGGGGCAGATGTCGCTGTCTGCGCTCGCAATGCGGCGGCGGTTGATCAAACAGTCGAAGCCTTGAAGGCAAAAGGGGTGAAAGGCTTTGGAGCCGCCGTCGATGTGGCTGACAAGGCCGCACTGGAAGACTGGGTAAAGGCGTCGGCAGACGCTTTGGGCGGGATCGATATTGTCGTGGCAAATGTCTCGGCCCTTGCAGTGACAGATGACGAAGAGGCGTGGCAAGCAGGCTTCGACGTTGACCTGATGCATTCGGTACGTTTGGTCAATGCGGCCATGCCCTACCTTGAAGCATCGGATGCGGCGTCGATTACCCTGGTTTCGTCTGTTTCAGGGCGTGAAATCGACTTCACAGGCCCTGCTTATGGGGCGTTCAAGGCGGCACTCGTGCACTACGCTCAAGGCCAGGCTGTGAAATTGGCGCCGAAACACATTCGCGCCAACACCGTCTCTCCCGGGAATACGTATTTTGAGGGCGGAATCTGGCACAACATCGAAAACAATATGCCAGATCTGTTTGCAGAAGCGATGAGCCTGAATCCAATGGGCCGCATGGCTGGGCCCTATGAAATCGCCCGCGGCGTCGTGTTTCTGGCCAGCCCGGCGTCAGGATTCACAACCGGGACAAATCTGGTGATCGACGGCGCGTTGACGAAAGGCGTTCAAGTATAACAACTAACCCAGGGAGGAGGGTTTCCCCGCTGCAGATGCACCACCGTGGACCAGAAAACGTTGCACCGCTGCTGCGGAAACGCTGTCGCGAGAACAGGCGCGGTCCGGGTCCTTCGATTGCACGTCAACTTGTCAGTGGGGCCATCTCGTCGCTCTTTGGCGACAAAGGCCTTCAGTCATGAGCGAGAGCCCCCTGTCCAACACATCTTTCCGTAGGCTTTTTGCAGCACAGATCTGCTCTTTGGTGGGGGTTGGCTTGCTGACAGTGGCCTTGTCGCTGGCCGCCTACCGGATTGGCGGCGCGGCTGCCGGGGGGCAAATACTGGGCCTCCTTTTTGCGCTCAAGATGGTTGCTTACGTGTTTTGTGCCCCCTTGGCCGAGACAGCACTCTCGGCCGTCCCGCGCAAGCGCGCTATGGTCGTGCTCGACCTGGGTCGTATGCTCTTGTTGGTGCCCATGGCGCTCGCTTCGCAGACTTGGCACATCGGCATCCTGGCCTTTGCATTTTTTGTTCTGGCAGCGGGATTCACCCCCCTTTTCCAGTCGGCAATCCCGGACATCCTTCCCAAAGAAGCGACCTATACCAAGGCCCTATCGTGGTCGCGTGTCGCCTACACGCTGGAAGCAGTTCTCAGCCCGGTGATTGCGGCGGCGCTGCTGAATGTCATCAGCAGTGAGACCCTTTTTCTTGCAGCCGCGCTCGCCTTTGTGGGGTCAGTGATTGCGCTGCTGATCACCCGTTTTCCCGCCGCCGCACAACCAGACAGCAAAGGACCCTTCCTACGACGCGCAGGACGAGGCCTGTGGATTTACCGGCAGACCCCCCGACTGCGCGGGTTGTTCCTGTTGAACCTGTCACTTTCGCTGGCAATGGCCTGGGTTCTGGTAAACACCGTCGTCTACGCAGGTGTTCGATTGGGGGACGCAGAGCAATACTTCCCCATTCTCATGGCCTTCTACGGGCTCGGCGCCATGATCGGCGCATTGGCCATGCCCTCAATCCTCCGGGTGTTCAGTGAACGCAGTGCAATTGCATGTGGCAGCTTGGGGTTTGCCGCCATTTGCGCCGGTTTCGCTGTCCTGACGTCGCCAGCACTGCCTGTGCTGGCGGCCGTCTGGATTGGCTTCGGTGTCACGTCCTCCCTGGTTTTGACGCCGGGAGGTTTGGTCGTCACCCGTTCGGCAGAACAACGTGACAGAGCATCGGTCTTTGCGGCGCAGTTCTCGCTCAGCCACGCCGGTTGGTTAGTGGCCTACCCTCTTGCGGGTTGGCTCGCGAGTGTCCTCTCGTTGGAAATGGCTTTGCTCATTCTGGCGGGCACAAGCGCGATCGTGGCTGTTCTTGCCATGTGGGTTTGGCCGGCCGAAGATCCATTGGAACGTCCACATGCACACCCTGACTTGCCAGACGATCACCCCCACCTCAGCGAAATCCCGGCCAAAGGGCAGCGACACATTCACGTTCACGCCTACCATATAGACGACCTGCATCCGACTTGGAGCGGCAAGTCGATTTGATGTTGAACACTCTCGAAAGCCATTGGTAAGGTAACCTATGACATTAAAAAATCCGGTGTTGATCGATGGCCAGGGTCTGCCGGCACTTGAAACCAGAATAGCCGAAGACCTGCAGCATCTGTGTTATCCGGGAAAGGATTGGGTGCTGCAGCGCGCGGGTGTGACAGACATCGTCATCATCGGTGGTGGGATGTGTGGCATGGTAGCCTGGTTGGCATTGAAGACCGGTGGCATGCACAATGTCCGGGTGCTTGACCGCGAGGCGAAGGGGCGGGAAGGCCCTTGGCTCAGCTACGCCCGCATGGAAACGCTCCGCTCTCCGAAAGAGTTGACGGGCCCGGCGTTTGGCCACGGCGCGTTGACGTTTCAGGCCTGGTTTCGCGCGCAGTTTGGGAGGCAGGACTGGGACGCCTTGGACAAAATTCCGCGCCCGATGTGGATGGATTATTTGCGTTGGTATCGGGAGACGCTGAGCATTCCGATCGAAAACGGCATCTCCGTCGATCATGTCGAGCCCGAAGGCGATTTACTTCGGTTGACTGTCTCCGGGGCGGGATCGGACACGATCTTGACGAGAAAACTCATCTTCGCGACAGGCCGCGACGGCACGGGGGGGCCGAACATCCCCGATTTCGTTGGTGATCTGCCAGATCACCTCTGGGCCCATAGCGCAGATGAGATCGATTTCCCCGCTCTCAAAGGCAAACGCGTCGCCGTGATCGGCGTCGGCGCGTCAGCAGTGGACAATGCCGCAGAGGCTTTGGAGCATGGGGCAGCGGAGGTACGCCATCTGGTCCGGCGCAAACAGATGCCGACAATCAACAAGATGATGGGCATCGGCAGCTTTGGGTTTACCGCCGGTTTTGCCGATCTTCCGGATGAATGGCGCTGGCGGTTCATGCAATACAGCTTTGCGACGCAAACACCGTCACCGCGTGGCTCCACGCTTCGGGTGAGCCGGCACCCCAACGCGTATTTTCACTTTGGCAAAGCCACAACGCGCATCGTGCAACAGGGCGACGGCGCGCAAATTCATTTCTCCGATGGAACCAGTTATCTGGCGGATTTTGTAATCCTGGGCACGGGTTTCGTAATCGACCCCATGGCCCGGACGGAGTTTGGCAAAACAGCCGGCGACATTTTACTCTGGCGCGATGTCTACACACCTCCGCAAGAGGAAGAATCCGCCGACCTGGGTCGGTTTCCTTACTTGAACGAAGATTTCACCTTCCGCGAAAAGGCGCCGGGCACAGCCCCTTGGCTTAAAAATGTCTACTGCTTCAACTACGGCGCCTCCGCCAGCCTGGGCAAGGTCAGCGGCGATATTCCTGGGATCAGCGATGGCGCAGGATGGCTGGCGCGTGCATTGGCCTCGACGCTCTACCGCGAAGACATCGAGACCCACTGGCAAGGCATGAAGGACTATGACAAGCCCGAACTTCTCGGGAATGAGTGGACGGCGACGGAGCTTGAAACAAGCGCGACCTCGCAAGAAGGTCAGGTGGCATGAACCTTTTCGAGACAACGGCTTTGCGCGCGGCTTCGGCCACCTCCGACAGTATACCGGCGGTTTGGGCGCGGGAAAACATCTTTGCGATGACACAGGATGCAGAACAGGCCGTGTTGCGACCGCGGGATTTTGGCGCGTTTCCCCACAGTTTTCGCGCGGCATTGGCCGCCAGGATCGCGCGCCTGGCCGGTGATGGCGTTCTGGCAGAACATTATCTTGAGGGTGCGGGCGATCACGAAAAGATTGCAGATCCGGCGGTGACCGGTGAGGCGCAAGGGAAACGTCACGTGCTCACCTTCGTCGACAAGGTCGCGCAGGACCCACGCCATGTGGCGGCGGAAGACATCGAAAAGCTGAAGGCTGCTGGCGTCTCAGACGCGGATATCGTGCGTCTGTGTGAACTCGTCGCCTTCCTTGCCTATCAGATCCGCGTCGTCTCTGGTCTGCGGTTGATGCAGGGACAGGCACGTTGACCCGCGTCTTGCATAAATTCACACGAAGCGTGCCGCAGTGGCGCCCGAGGGTTACCCCTGTCCGGTTGGAAGACGCGACACAAGAACAGCTTGCGGCGCTTCAGGTGACACCTTCAAACACCAAGGTCTCGGACTACGTGTTGACGCTCGCCCATGACGTTGAGAGCCTTGCAGTGCGGTCGCCCCTTTTCAATGCGATCATGTACGATGAAGGCGGCATGTCGCGGGCAGAACGAGAATTGGGTGCCTTGGGGCCATCCATTGTCAACCGCTGCATCTATTGCGCCGCCGTGCATGCCGACCGCCATGCCAAACTGGAAGGTGATACGTCGGTCACCGACGCGCTTTTCGCGCGAGGCGAAAAGGCGACGCTCTCCCCCCGGGATCAGGCCATTTTCAATTTCGCCTTCAAATCTGCCAAGGCACCTTCGGAAGCAACGGCTGAGGACATGCAAGCGCTCAGAGCGGCGGGGCTATCGGAAGAAGAAATCCTTGATTTGATCCTGTCCTCTGCGCTTTTTGGCTGGGCCAACAGGCTGATGCATGTGTTGGGTGATCCGGTGCGGGAGGGCGTGGAATGACCGCCGCTGCAGTAAACGTTGGGATAGCGGGCGCGGGCTCGATTGCCTTTGGTACAGCCGCGATGCTGCACTCTCAGGGTCATGCACCGATCTTGTGGTCACCGTCGGGCACGGGCACCAATGCGCTCAAAAGCGCTCCTTTGACCGCAACCGGTGCCTTAGAGACGCAATTTACCCCCCGGATCGCCGCATCCGCCGAAGAGTTGGCCACGCTGAGCGACGTCCTGATCATCGCCTTGCCCGCCTATGGCCACAAGATGATCATGGATGCATTAGCGCCTCATATCCGGGATGCACAACGTATCATTATCTCATCCCATGCCTCGCTCGGTGCAATTTACCTGATGCAAAAGCTGGCCGAACGAGGTGTCACCGCGCCCATCACGGCCTGGGGGACGACAATTGTCACGGGGCGTCAGCAAGATGCGAACACTGTCAAGGTCAATACCGTGCGCAGCCGTGTCGATCTTTGCACGGTACCCGCGCATGAAACGGCTTCGGCGATTGCGCTTTGCGAACGGCTTTTTGGGGACCGTTTTCAACCAAGGGACGGGTTGTTGGCGATATCTCTTTCGAACCTCAACCCACAAAACCACCTTGGAATTGCTCTGGGAAACATCACCCGCATGGAACGGGGGGAGGACTGGAGCCAAGGGCAGAATGTGACGCCAAAGGTGGGAAGGTTGCTGGAACGACTGGATCTGGAGCGTTTGGCAATTGCCGAGGCTTTAGACCTCGACGTCAAAACCATCTTTGAGCATTTTCACCTCAGCTTTCACGTGCCGATTGCGTCAATCTCAGAGATGAACCAACAGATGCATGCGCAGGGTAATGGGGGCACCGGTCCGGCAACGGCAGACAGTCGCTATGTCACTGAAGACGTGCCTTACGGATTGCAACTCACCGCAGTGTTAGGGCGCCTCGTTGGCAGACCCGCACCCCTGCACGAAGCAGGTATCGCGATTTTTTCTGCCATGTATGGCAGGGATTTTTCCAAAGAGAATGATATTTTGAATGCGCTGAAGCTCGAAGGTTTCAGCCTTGACGACCTGCAACAGGCCGCCCGTACCGGTTTGTTGCACAATGCACCTCGAGAGGTGCTCGACGCCGAAAATGATACGGAATTGACCTGAACCGACAAGGAGAGACTTATTATGAGCCGATCTACTTTTAACCGCCGCCGTTTTCTTGGAACCGCCGCAATGTCCAGTGCCGTCCTGGCAAGCCCGGCATACCTGCGCCGCGCCCATGCCGCAGGTGGCGAGGTCAACATCTGGACCTACAACGACTTTGTTCCAAAAGCATTCAAGGAGCAGTTCGAGTCTGAGACTGGTATCAAGGTCAATGTCCGGCTGGTGGATGACCAGGGCAAGCAGTTCAACCTGCTGGCTGCTGAAGCCCCCAACCCCACCGTCGATATCATGACAGTTGCCGGTCACCGATTTTTGCAATTCATCGACAGCGAGCTTTTGGCACCGCTTGATACCAGCAGGCTGAGTAACTGGGGCAACATCAACCCGACTTTCTCGGAAAGCGACTGGGCAACGATCAACGGCAACAAATGGGGCGCGCCGATCCTGTCGGGGATGGAAGTTCTGTCCTACAACACCGAGCTTGTCAGCGCCGAAGAAGCGCAGACCTGGGACACGCTGTTCTCGGAAAAATACAGTGGCCAAACGGCCTATATCATCCAGGACATGATGTCGATTGTCATGCTGATGAAAGGCTATGACGGAAACATGGTCGCCTACATGGATGACCCGGACAAAGCGGCCGCCATCGTGGAGGAGGCCAAGCAATTCCTGATCGAAAAGAAACCAATGGTCCGCAAGTACTATGACAGCGGTGCCGAGGTGCAGCAGATGTTCGTCAACCAGGACATCGCGCTTGGCCACAGTTGGAACGGCCCGGCGGCGGCTCTCATCAACGATGGCTTCCCACTCGCCATGTCGATCCCGCAAGAAGGGTCCTACGGCTTTGTCTACACCTACAACATCGCGAACAACGCGCCCAACGTGGACAATGCCTACACTTTCCTCAACGCCATTCTGGCATCACCTGAGATCGGCGCTTCGATGACCAAGGCATCGGGCTTCATTTCGACCTACAAGGATGCGTCCAACTACCTGACGGATCTCGAAAAAGCATCGACGTCCTTCCCAGAGGAGCAACTGGCAAATTTGCAGTTCTTCCGCGCCGAAGCGAATGAGATGAAATATGGTCTCGTCGATCCCGCGGTCGAAGCCATCAAGGCGGCGTGACCGCCAGATTTTGAGTGACGCCCTGGCCCGCGATCCTAGCGGGCCAGGACATTCCAATCTTCCGCGGAAAGAGATGTCGTATGAGCCTTAAGGCAGGTGCTGCCAACAGCCCCGGTACGCACGAAGCAAGCCGCCGCACGTTTTGGGGGCGCTTGATCAATTGGACCCCGTACCGCTTGCTCATGGGGATTGTCACAGCCTCGCCAAGGCGCCAATTCCTGATCCTTGCAGCATTTCCGGTTCTATGGCTTCTGACGCAGCATCTTGGGCCCATGTTGCAAATGCTTCGTGTGAGCCTAACAGATGCCTATCCCGTCGCACCCGGTGTCGAGCAGCATTTCACCTTTGACAATTATGCACGTTTCTTTGGCGACCGCATCTTCTGGCAGCCGTTCTTTCGAACGCTGATTTTCGCGAGCGTGCTGACATTCTGTACGCTCATCCTGACGTACCCGGTGGCTTATTTTCTAGCCTGCCATGTCAGCCGCAAGAACCAGATGCTCATGCTGTTGTTGTTGTTGATCCCATTCTGGGTTGGCGAAATCGTACGGACCTACGCGATCATGATCCTGCTGGGCAATACCGGGGCCGTGAACCTCGTGTTGAAATGGTTCGGTCTGATCGACCGACCTATTCCGTTCATGTACACAAGTTTTTCCATGGGTATCGGGATTGTATATCTGACCGCGCTTTACATGCTGTTACCGCTTTACTCCGCCTTGGAAAAACTGCCCAAAAGCTACAATGAAGCTGCCGCGGATCTGGGTGCTGGCGCGTGGACAAGGTTCCGGCGTGTCACAATGCCGTTGACGCTGGAGGGCGTCTCTTCCGGATGCATCCTCGTCTTCCTGATTTCCACCGGCTTCTATGCGACCCCCGTGTTGCTGGGCGGCCCGTCAACGACTGTTTTTGCGGAAACCATCGCGGGCTTTTTCCATGTTGCGGGAGATGAATGGCCCACGGGCGCAGCATTCGCGACAATCATGTTCGTCACCGCAATGCTCCTGACCGGCATTTTCCAGAGGCTTATGTACGCCATGCGTAAGGGAGACACGAAGTGAACCGTGGAAACCGAGTGTTTTTGTCCTGCGTCTATTGGTCGTTTGTCCTCTACGTCTTCGTGCCCCTGTTCCTGATGATCCTGATGGGCTTTAAGGACAGCAAATTCATCGGTTTTCCCATCCGGTCCTGGACGCTGGACTGGTACACGGGCGTCTTCGCGGATGCGGAAGTCCTGTCGACGCTCGGGTATTCAATCACCATTGCGGTGCTCTCCACGCTGATCTCGATTTTGGTTGGTACATGGATCGCCGTCTTGCTGGAGGGGCGTCGTTTTCTCGGACGCGCGGCCATGTTCGGGCTAACTATCCTGCCCGCCCTTGTGCCCGGTATCATCTCGGCAATCGCGTTTCGCATCTATGCAAGACTGCTTGGGATCGAACCCGGTATGGGCGCGATCATCTGGGCCCATGCTGTCCATAATGTGCCCTTCGTGGGGTTGGTGGTCATGGCGCGCCTCTCGACCCTGCCCAAAAGCCAAATCGAAGCAGCCCGGGATCTTGGGGCCGACCCGATCGTCGCCTTCGTGCGCATCACCCTGCCCTACCTGATCCCTGCCATTCTCGGCGCAAGCATCTTCTGTCTGCTTCTCAGTTTTGATGATTTTGTCCGGTCCTTCTTCCTCGGTGGGTATGACCCGACCTTGCCCGTGCTGATCTTCGCCAAACTTCGGTCCGGCATGTCTCCCGAGATCAATGCCATCGCAACCGTCGCGCTTGTCCTCACTGCTGCCATTGGCATCTGGGCCGAACGGTTCACGCGCCGCATGAACAAGGATGTTAACTCATGACCGACCCATCGCCCCTGGTGCGTATCGAAGGCGTATCGAAACATTTTGGCGATACGGTCGCACTGGACAATCTGACCCTTGATATTGCAGCCGGTGAGTTCGTCACATTTCTGGGTCCTTCCGGCTGCGGCAAGTCCACGACCCTCCGTATTCTCGGCGGGTTTGAACGCCCGACGACTGGACGCGTCATTCTGGAGGGTGAAGACGTCACCCTGCAGCCGCCGGAAAAGCGGCATGTGAACATGGTGTTCCAGGACTACGCGCTTTTTCCCCATATGACCGTGCAGCAGAACATCTCCTTTGGGCTTGAACTCAAGGGAATGAAGATCGCAGACATTCGCGCCCGCAGTGAAGAGATCATGACGTTTCTTGAGCTTGGCGGGTATGGTGACCGCTACCCCGGTCAACTGTCCGGCGGGCAGCGACAAAGGGTGGCCCTTGCGCGGGCCCTCGCGCCTGATCCTGCGCTTTTGCTGCTGGACGAACCACTAGGCGCGCTCGACGCCAAATTGCGTGGTCAAGTCCAGCAGGAGTTGAAGTCGATCCAGCGGCGCACTCACAAAACCTTCTTTTTTGTGACACACGATCAGGAAGAGGCCTTGACCATGTCAGATCGCATCGTGGTCATGAACGACGGTCGCGTGGAACAAGACGGCACACCGGAACAGTTATACTTTCACCCCGCCACACGATTTGTGGCCGAGTTCATAGGCGACACGAACCTGCTGTCGGGAAAAATGCGGGGTCGCGAGGGGGATATCGTCAAGATGGATTGGTTTGGTCAGGTCTTGAGTGGTCATGCACCCGGTGGAGCCCCAGAAGCGGGACGGTCCATCACGGCGTCAGTGCGTCTGGAGAAGCTTGGCTTTCATGCCGAACGTCCAGACGTGGAAAACGCGGTATTGGGGAAGGTCATTGGAAAGACCTTCCTGGGCAGTCGGATGGTCGTGGATCTGGAAGTTGAAGCAGCGCAAGGTGCGACACTCCGCGCATTTGTTGATTCAGGCAGAGGTCAAAATATGGGCTCTGACCCAATCTGGGTTGGCTGGGACAGTGATAGCATGGCCGTGTTGCGGGACTGATCCGCGCAAGAACCGTTTGCGATACGCTAACTTTGGCAAGCAACGTTCCGCAGATATCTGAAGCTGCGCCTCAATCAAACAGGCAGGAAAGAAAATCGCATTTGCGGTCTGCTTGCACATTCACAAATGGCGTCAATTCGCGCCAGCAGCCGCTGGTCTTACCTTGCTGGAAGTAGCACCACTGTTGCACCGGACGGATGAGTCCCCTCCACTTTCCGCTATTTCGTGAATTGTTGCGTATTCCGCTACGCAGAGTTTCCTTGACTTCTAACCAGTAATTATAGATATTTCTGTCATGACTGAAATTAATGACATAACAGATTCGACAGCAAAAGCTCAATTTATCCTGTATTGGGGTGACATGGGTGGGCAATGGGGCGTCAACCGCTCAGTCGCGCAGATACAGGCCCTGTTGTTCCTAAGCGCCACGCCTTTGAATGCAGAGCAAATCTCAGATCAGCTTGGGATCGCGCGCTCCAATGTCTCGAACTCCCTCAAAGAGTTGGTCACTTGGAAACTCATCCGGCGCGTGCCAATCCCCGGCGATCGGCGTGAATATTTCGAAGCCGAAAGCGACGTTTGGGAAATCGCAATGCGTATCGCTCAGGGTCGAAAAGAGCGTGAGATAGACCCGGCTCGCCAAGTCCTCGCGGATTGTATCGCCGCCGCTGAAAAGGACAGCAATCTTGATGCCGTCGCGCTTGAGCGCATGAAGGACATGCAGAGTTTCCTTGAGACCATGGATGGCTGGTACAACCAGATGCTGAGCGTCCCCAAAAGCAAGCTGAACATGCTCATGAAGATGGGCAACAAGGTAACGTCCCTGCTCTCCCTCACTGGGAAGAAAACAGAATAGACTAGGATTTTCGCTCCAAATTCAGTTGTTTCCAAAGGTATTCGTTATGCAGTTAAAAGATATTCCCCATCGCGACCTTCCCTGTCCAGACCACCGCTTCAGCAACCTTCTGGGGTCCGCGGACTGGCTCAAACTCCCACCGGCAACTCGGCAACGTTTTGGCAAACGCGTCCGTGGTGGCGCAAGTGTCGCCTATCAGGGCGTCGTGACAAGTATGAAGATCAGCTGGGCGGGAACACTATTGGCGCATGCGGCGCGTCTGATTGGCGCGCCATTGCCCTATGACCTGAGCTGCGTGGGCAAACCGGCGGTCGTCACAGTCACCGAAGACATCGCGGGAGGCGGTCAATTCTGGATCAGGCAATATGGGCGGGATTCTGGATTCCCCCAGATGGTTCACAGTTCCAAACGGTTTTCCGGGGCCACCGGGCTGGAAGAGTACATCGGTTACGGCATCGGCATGGCGCTCAACGTCTCTGTTGAAAAGGGCGCGCTTATTTTCCGAAGCGACCACTATTTCCTGTCTGTTTTCGGGCGGCGCATACGCATTCCGCGCCTGATCGCACCCGGCGTTCTGGTGATCGGGCATCATGATTTGGGTGATGGGAAATTTCTGTTTTCCTTGCGTCTGGATCATCGGTTGCTTGGCCATGTCTTGAGCCAGGATGCTGTATTTGAAGACGCGCAGGTGTGATGGCCATGGCTCAGGATCCCATTTGGCTCTTTGACAGCCACTGCGTGCTTTGCAGTCGCGGCGTGCAATACACCTTACGGCATGAGAAAGCGCCGCGCATCCAGTTCATTGCGATCCAATCCAACGACGGGCGCGCATTGGCAAAGCGCCATGGGCTTGATCCGGATGACCCTGCAACTTTCCTTTTAATCGAAAGCGAACAGGCTTTGGAAAGGTCAGACGCGGTCATAGCACTATCCCATCACCTGAAGGGTCCGGCCAGAGTACTGCCGCTGTTTCGCTTCCTCCCCAAGCGCCTCCGTGACGCGATTTATGATGTTGTCGCACGCAACAGGTACAGGATCTTTGGCAAGATTGAGACCTGCATGATCCCGACCCCGGCCATGCGGAACCGGTTCGTCTTGTGATGCTGAAGCCCGTTCTCATCATTGGTGGCACAGGTGTTTTTGGCAAACGGCTGGTGCGACATTTGGCAAAGTTCGAAGGGATAGAGCTTTTTGTGTCATCGCGTAACGCGGCGAAAGCTCTTGCCTTTATCAAAACTCTGCCAAATTGCGTCGCGCCATTGCATGCGGTCTCATTAAACTGCGCGGAAAACCTCGATACCCGGCTCACCGAAATTCTGCCCTTTATCGTGGTTGATTGTTCGGGTCCTTTTCAGGGTGCGGGATACGACACTGCAAGTTGCGTTCTGCGCAACGGTGCCCACTTCATAGATCTCGCGGATGCGCGTGACTACCTTGCAAACTTCAGCGATGCGCTTGACGAACTGGCCTGCGAAAAGGGTGTCACTGCCCTGGCAGGTGCGAGTTCCACCCCGACATTGTCAACCTGCGTCACGGATAGTCTGACCGCAGGCTGGAGGCGCGTCGACACCATCGACATTTGCATCACGCCGGGGGGGCGGAGCGAGGTTGGGCGATCCGTGATCGAAGCAATTCTAAGCTACGCAGGTCGCTCCATTCCGATCTGGTCGGCAGGTCAGCTCACCCAAACCACGGGCTGGGGCGATGCACGAACCGTTGACATTCCGGGTCTTGGGCGTCGGCGTGTCGCGGCGGTTGAAACTTATGATGCTGAACATCTTGGACCACGATTGAACGTGCACTCACGTGTCTCTTTCGCAGCCGGATTGGAATCAAAGATCGAGCAATGGGGCATCGAGACACTTAGTGCATTGAAAAAGCGAGGTCTTGTAGGGCGGCTAAGTTCACTCATCCCTGTCCTGCTCAGAGCACGAAAACTCACCCGCATACCCACTTCAGACACAGGCGGTATGGTGGTGGACGTCTGCGGGATCAATGAAAGAGGCACATGTTGCCATGCACGATGGTCGCTGCTCGCCAAGAAGGACCATGGTCCATTCGTTCCGATTTTGCCTGCCGCTGCGGCGATCAAGAAGCTGTTGCGAGGATGTGTGGCCCCGGGCGCGCGCCTCGCCCATACGAGCGTCACATTAGAAGACATTTGCGAACAGATGATACCATATGACATCACAACCGAAACGTCAGAGACCAAGACCGACCGTAGTGTTTTCGAAATGGCCCTGGGGGATACGAGGTACAAAAGCCTTCCCAGTGCCTTAACTGCCTTTCATGATCACAGCGGTCCCTTAGTGTGGTCAGGAAAATCGGAAATCGTTGGCGCTCAATGGTTTGTACCAAGGTTACTTGCGACGATCTTTGGCTTCCCCAAAACCAGCCAAGACGCTGACGTCAAGGTTGTCATTGACCGCGCGATATTGCCATGTGGCACACCATTTGAACGATGGACACGCAGCTTTTCGGGCAAGCGGATGTCTTCCATTCTAAAAGTGGACCACAAGGGAGAGTTAAGCGAGCAGTTCGAACCGTTCACCTTCGACCTACCGGTTGAGGCAAAGAACGATGGTCTTCGAATGCCAGTTTCAGGGTGGCGTCTTGGCAAATGGAAATTGCCAAAAATCTTCGCGCCAATTTCCGATGCGCGCGAATTCATGGACGATCAAGGACGCTTTCGGTTTGATGTCAGGCTCTCCGCCCCTCTGATCGGTTTGATCGTTCACTACAAGGGGTGGCTCCAGCCCAATACGCAGCGGGAACGCTAAAACCATCAGGTCACACGTGGTCCGTGTTCGCGTCAGATTACTCTGCTACCATGCCGTAGTTTGGGATCAGATGGGCCGCGGCGACATAGCCCTGAGCATCCAACGCGACCCCTTCCGCAAAAGCTTTTTCCAGCACATGGCTGGCGAAACGTGGTCGCTTTTGATGATCACCTGATACGATGACCAACGCCTCGACCACGGTGTCACCTGTATTCTCAAAAGCGCGAACAGTCTGTGGCGGGATCGAGAATGTATCCCATGCCCCCAGTTCTACGCGGACATCTTCATCATCATTCATGGTGACGCAAATGCCATCGTCGCGGGGGATAATTACCATTTTGTCTGACAGCTCAAACGCTGATACCCGTTGTCCCGGCGTTAGTCGCAGCCATTCCATCGAAAACCCGTGCGGATTCAGAATCATTGCGGCGTGATCGCGGTTCTGCGAAAGACCATAACCAATCACAGGCGCGATTTCCGCTCCACAGTCTTCCAAAGCCATATCGATGAATGCCGGGCGGAAATCCCTGTCTTGCGTCGTCACAACACGTTGGCGCATTTCTTCGGGGCTATAGTCGCGTAGCCTGGCTACGTCATCGCTCGACATGGGCGAAATACACGCGTTCTCATCCGGCTTTGGATCACCCTTGCCGGTATCGATCAGAACGTTGTTTTTCGAGAGATACAGTCCGAAGCCAGCCGCTTCCCGGATGATGTCAGGGTGGAAAATTACACCGCCGGTGTTATCTCCGCCCAGCGTTGTGAATACCCAACCCTCACCTTCGCCCGTATTTGTGAAGCCTCTGAAAATCCAGGTTGGCAAAGACAGGATATCGCCCGCACGCGCGACAAACTCGTTTTCGCCGTTGGAACCCCATCGGAATGTGTATTCGCCGTCATAGACCATGAAGACTTCGGCGGTGAAATGAATATGGAGATTGTTGGTGATCCCTGTTGGCATCGCAGCCGCGCCGATATTGAAACCATGTGGCTCGGGAAGGTTGATGACCTGCTCTGTCGAGGAGGTGACACCCGGGCCAATGATCGAATAGTTTTGCTTCAGGTGCGATCCTGGCTTCTTGCAGTCGATGAAAGCAACGGTGCAGGACGTGTAGTCGCTGCGTCTGATATGCCTCGCCTCGGCATCCGATTGGGAAAGATAGGTCATATCGCCATTCCTACGTTAGTCATTTCCGCGGCTCCAACCGGCGGGAATGCGCGCTGTGCCGCGCACGATGAGCTCTCCCGGCAATTGGATTTTTTCTGGTGCTCTTGTGCTGTCAGCAATCTCGTCCAAAAGCATCTTCGCGGTCGCCTGAACCATTTCTCCAAGAGGCTGACTGACGGTGGTCAAATCGAAAGTTTTCCAACGCGCCATCGGTGCGTCATCGTAGCCGACGACCGAAACATCTTCTGGGACGCGCAGACCAAGTTCATGCCTCAAGACCTCAAGCACCCCGAACGCCATATGATCATTTGCGACAAACAAGGCGTCCGGCACTTCCTTTTGCGCAAAGAGATTTCGCGTTTCTTCCATCGCGACATTTCGGCGGAAATGACAGTCAATACAGGCAATCGGCTCTAAACCAGCAGCATCCATGGCCGTCAAAAAACCATCACGCCGTTCCACCCCGTTTAACGCTTTGCGCCACCCCGCCAGATGGCCGATCCGTGTGTGCCCGGCCTCAATCAGGAATTCAGCCGCCGTTTTCCCGCCTTCGAAATTCGACGCCGTTACCATCGATACATCCGGGTCGGATTGGCCGCGATTGAACAGGACGCAAGGGATTCCGGACTTTCGAACCCTCGAAACCAGAGCGTTCGAAAGACTCACCGACGCGAGGACAATTCCATCCACCTGATCTGCCAGCAGATCGTCAATGATCGCGTCAACCTCACCAGAGCTGTTTCCGGCAAAATAGACTGTCACGGAATACCCGCGCGCATTCAGCGTACGGGCGAGATCTTGAAGCGTCTCCCCAAAAAAACCGTTCTTGAGGTATGCCAGCACGATGCCGATCCGGAACGAGTTCCCGGAGTTAAGGGATCGCGCCACAAGGTTCGGGATGTAGCCAAGCTCGCGAGCGACTGCGCGTACCCGTTCAGCCTTGACGGGGTCAACTGAGGTCGACCGGTTGAACACACGGCTTACCGTCGGCTGGCTGACACCTGCCGCCTTGGCAACGTCACTTGCTGTTATCCGTGTCGATCCCACGTGTTTCGCCTATCGCCTTGTGCCGTGGCGGCTGGCTCCCGAGGGAATTTCGCTCTGTAATCGCATCACCACGCTCTCACTACATCCCGATCCGGTTTTCGGTTTCGGGGTCGAAAAGGTACAAATGGTCGGAATTGAGGCTGATCCCAACGACGTCACCCTGATCTTTGCGCAGATGACGATCGCCTCTTGCGATCACGCGCTGTTTTCCCCATTGCACTGTCAAAAGCGTACTCTCGCCCGTGTTTTCAAAGGCGTAGATTGTTACGTCGATATCCCCCTGCCCTTGCTCATGAACCTGCATGTCATCCGCACGCACCCCCAGGATGGCGGCGGCACGGTCTGGTGTGTTCACTTTGACAAGGCGTGTGCCACCGGTTGTAACGAACATGCCGTCCTGGACGGACCCGTTGATCAGGTTCATCGCCGGTGACCCAATGAAACCGGCGACGAAGAGATTGGCAGGATCATTATAGATGTCGTCTGGTGTGCCGAGTTGCTGGATTACCCCGTGCTTCATGATGGCGACACGATCCGCCAGCGTCATCGCCTCGATCTGGTCGTGGGTCACATAGACGGTTGTGATCTGCAATTCGCGCGACAGGTGTTTCAATTCCGCCCGCATCGTGACTCGAAGTTTGGCATCCAGATTGGAAAGTGGTTCATCCATCAAGAAGACTTTGGGAGTGCGCACAATAGCCCGTGCCAGAGCGACACGCTGCCGTTGTCCACCCGATAGTGCCTTAGGCTTGCGATCAAGAAATTGCGTCAGTTCGACCTGCTCGGCGGCCTTCTGCACACGTTCTGGAATATCGGCCTTATCCACGCCGCGCACCCGAAGCGGGTAAGCGATATTTTCAAAGATCGTCATATGGGGGTAAAGGCCATAGTTCTGGAAGACCATCGCCACATCTCGATCTTTGGGCAGGTCATCGTTGACCATCCGGTCACCGATCCAGATCTCGCCGCCGGTCGGCTCTTCCAATCCGGCAATCATGCGCATCGTCGTGGTTTTACCGCAGCCCGATGGGCCAAGAAGCACCAGAAACTCCTTGTCGGCGATATCCAGAGACTGGTCGTCGACCCCGACGAAATCACCCCAGCGCTTTGTCAGGTTCTTGAGCTTGATCTCAGCCATTTCAGCGCACCGCCCCCATTGTCATGCCTTGTACGAAGTATTTGCGGATCATCAGGGCCAGCACGAACATCGGTGCCATGATGATAATGCCAGCAGCGGAGAGCAGGTTCCATAAATCGCCCTCTTCGCCCTTGAAGAGCGCCAGTCCGATGGGCAGTGTCACCGCGTTCTTGTTGGTCAGGATCAGTGCAAAGAGAAATTCGTTCCATGCGATGATGAAACAGAAGATGGCCGACGTAACGAGGCCGGGAGCCGCCATAGGCAATACGATGTTGCGAATGACCTGTAACCGGGATGAGCCGTCGACCATGGCGGCCTCTTCGGTGTCCATCGGAATGCCATCGATGAAACCTTTTATCATCCAGATAGCGAACGGCATGACGATTGCGAGGTTGACCAAGATCAGGCCGAGCCGTGTGTCCAGCAGGCCGATATCGCGAAACATCACGAAAAAGGGCAGGATGATCACGACCGCCGGGACAAATTGCGTCGCCAGAATAATGACCAGCATCATGGTCTCGCCCCTCATGCTGAAACGGCTGAAGGAATAAGCTGCCAGGGTCGCAATCGGGATCGCGATAACCACAGAGACCAGCGCGACAATTGTTGAGTTCACAAGCTTCTCGCCAAGCCGATAAGGATCATCAAAGACTGTCGCGAAATTCTCCAGCGTTGGGGTGAAAAACAGTTTCAACTGGTAAACGTCTACGTGGGTTTTGAAGGCGGCAAGAAAAATCCAGATGATCGGCACCAGCATGATGAACATGGCAATCAGGATCAGTGTCGTCTGGATAAGGTTCCAGAATTGTTTTTTCTGCTTCCCCGTCACGGCTCACCCTTTCCGAAACACGAATTTTGCATAGGCGTAGGTCAGAAAGATCATCGGGATCACCATCAGCCATGCAACGGATGCGGAATACCCGATCTGCCCGTATTTCATACCGTTGAAGTAGATGTAATGGCTGAGGGTCTGAGTGGCCGTTCCAGGCCCGCCGTTGGTCAGCATGAATACCTGATCAAAGGTCTTCAGGCTAAAAATGGACTTCAGTATGATCACGACAGCGAGGACGGGGCCAAGTTGCGGCAGTGTCACATCACGAAACACCCGCCAGCCACTGGCGCCATCTACTTGCGCGGCCTCGACCGTATCACGAGGAACGCTGGCCAGCCCCCCGATCAGCACTAGTGTCAAAAAGGGTATCCAGCCCCAGACGTCGGCCATGACCACCACTGCAAAAGCAAGGTTTGGATTAGCCAACCAACTCACATCTGCCAGTGGTGGGAAGACCGCGCCGAAGAACGCGTCAAAGAGCCCGAACTCCGGATTGAACATGAAACGAAAAGAGACACCGATCAGCGCGGGGCTCATTGCAAAAGGCAGGATCAAAAGGGTTTGCGCGGCGCTCCTCAGCTTGCCCCCCGGTGCGAGAAGCATCGCAAGCCCAAGCGCAAGAAGCGTCGTCAGCCCGACCGTCAGGAACGTATAGAGTGCCGTGACATAAACCGAGTTCCAGAACGCAGGCTCTTCGAAGAATGCCCATGTGTAGTTCTCCCAGCCAATATACTGGTCAAGTGAGCCGGGGCGGTTCAACCGACCCACCGTAAAAGAAAGCCGTGCCGCTTCGATCAAGGGCCAGATCGCGGTTGCAAAGACGACCACAACAGCTGGCAAAACCAGGAGGTATTTCAGTGTGTTATCGCGCATGATGAACCACCATGATGTCCTGTTGTGATTGTATTGGTCGCTGCGGGCCGGGACGCGCACAACGGGCGCGCGCCCCTTGGTTAAACAGCTGCTGCTGTTAGAGACGCCCTGCCCGACGCAGGACCTTGTCAGCACGTTCCGCCGCTTCGGTCATCAAGGTTTCCACATCCCCACCGGCCGCAGCCTCAGCAATAGCGGCTGACAGAATGTCACCGATTTCGGGCCATTCCGGGATCTGGGGCATGATGTCGGACTGTTTGAGGCTTTCCCAAGCAGCGGCCTGAATACCATCATTGGCGGCATTCACATCAGGGTCTTGCAGCGACGAAATATGCGTCACAACGTTGTTGACGATATCTTTGTCCCCAACTTTGCGTTCGATTGCATTCGCCTTGTCCATTTCCGGATTGGACAGCCACTTCAGGAACTCCCAAGCGGCATCCTGGTTCTCGGAGTATTCAGAAATCGAGAACGGCATCGAAATGGCGTAGGTCTTGGTCGTCCCGTTGTAGGACGGCATACCCGTGAAACCGACCTGATCTTTCGTCAAGGTCGACGAATCCGGGTTATAGAAACCGGAATAAGCCCACCACCACACAGGGATCATCGCGGACTTGCCCTGCATAAAGGATTGGCGCGCGTCCTGCTCCACGAAAGCTAGTGAATTCGGATTCGTCACCTGATGCTCTGTGTGCAGTCCGATGTAGTCTTTTGTGGCTTGAATGCCCTCTGGTGATGCCCACGCCGCACTGCCGTCTTCGTTGAAGATGTCAGCCCCAGCGGCCCAAAGGAAATTAATCCAGATAAACAGGTTCTGCCGGTTTCCATCATTGTTGTAATAAAGCGCAAGCGGCGCGATGTCCGGGTTCGATTCCTTGAGCTCCTTACCGATCCGCACAACATCGTCCCATGTCTCCGGTGGTTCAGAAATGAGATCTTTGCGGTAGAACATCAGCTGCGGGTGCGCGCGCAGCGGAAAGCCCAGCGTTTGGTCTTCAAATTGAGCCGACCGCGCGAAAGCCGCCGGATAACGATCCATCGAAATCCCATCCCGGGCCATCAATTCGTCGATAGGTTTCAGCCAGTGCGCATTCGGCGGCCCCCAGCTGTCGAGGAAATTGACCACGTCGAAGGTGCCGTTGGCCGCCACGCCTTCCGCATTGATCTTTTCCTGCAGCGACCCAAAGGGAATAAACGTCCACTCGGTTTCGATGCCTGTCATTTCAGTAAATTCGTCGTCGCGCAGCATCAGCCCGTCGAACTGAGGCGTCACAACGCTCAGGATGTTCAGCTTGGTGCCCGCGAAGGGTTTGCCGGGCAGCAGATTATACTTCTCAAAATGCCCGTCGGCGAGCGCCGCACCCGATGACAATGCCATTGTTGCAACTATAGCCGCCGATGCCAAAAAAGTCCGTTTGCGCATGTGTTCCTCCCATTGCGACAACTCATTCCGTCGACTATAGACAACTAAGAATACGTATTCAACAGTTATGAATGCGCATTCAAAGATAGCATTCTTGCATGAACAGCGGCATGCACACATCCAAGGAAGGAGAAGAAATGAGACGCAATGAACTGAAGAGCCTCCTTGCAAAGGGCGAACCAATCACCAATGCGTGGCTCTCTATTGCGTCCAGCTATCTGGCCGAAGGCGCAGGACACCAGGGTTTCGATTGCATCACCGTCGACCTGCAGCACGGCATGATTGGGTTTGAAACGGCCATCGCCATGCTTCAGGCCATCTCTGCCACCCCATCGGTTCCCTTGGTTCGCGCGCCCTCAAACAGCGCTGAAAAGATCATGCACCTACTCGATGCGGGTGCATATGGTGTGATTTGCCCAATGATATCGACCAAGGAGCAGACCGAGCGTTTTGTCGCTGCTTGCAGATATCCCCCCCGTGGCACTCGGTCTTTCGGGCCAGCGCGAGGGAAGCTCTATGGAGGTCCCGACTACTTCCAAGCCGCAAATGATGAGATTCTGGCCGTTCCAATGATTGAAACCGCGGAGGCGCTTGAAAACATCGATCAGATATTGGGGGTCCAAGGTGTTGATATGATCTACATCGGACCAAACGATCTGGCCTTGGATCTTGGTGAGCAGCCCGGTGCAGAGACGATGGATGGTGCAACGTCAAAGGCGATTGCCCACATTCTGAGCCGCGCAAGGAGTGCTGGCATTGCGACAGGAATATTCTGTGCCGATGGCAAGCTGGCCCAGCAGCGACTGAGGGAGGGTTTCGATCTCGTCACGCTTGGAAATGACTTCAATCAGCTAATGGACGCGATGAAACTGGCAATCGCCACCGCAAAGAGCTGAACACGATAGATCGGTGTCGCCGCATTAACAGTGCATGCTTCGGAATTAGCGCGACCCTGTCATTGGCTGTCGCCTAAACTCTTGCTTACAGTAAACGCGCAATAGAGCGCCATTGCCGATAAAAATCCCACCGCAGGTGCGGCAAAAACCATGTCTTTTCCAGCCAGAATAGCGACAGTTGCAATGCCACCAAGCCGCGCGAACGTGATGTCCAGACTTGTTGACAGCCCGCTCATCCCATTTGGCGCGAACCTCAGTATCATTTGCGTTGACGGCGCGTTGCTGCATGCAAGCCCGGATCCAACAAGCACAGATGACAGAACCAATAGAATGAGGCTCTCGTTGAAGTATGACAGCGGTAATCCAGCGGCAATTAAGACTGGCGCCACAAGCATGATATTCCGAACATGATGTCTGTCGACCATGTTACGCAAAAGCGTGCTCAGCCCCGAAAATGTCAGCCACATGATCGACAAAACAACTCCCACGCTACCAGCCGTAATGTCATTCTCAGATAGCCGGACCGGGAGTTGAAACAGGTAATACGTTATGGCGCCGTAGGTGCAGAAAACATAGCCAAATGTCACCCAAAGATCGCGGGACCGAAAAAGCGCAGAATAGGCCGAAGTGGTGCGCGCTTTGCGCATGTTGCTATTCGTGACGTTTGTGCCACTCTGGATCGCCAGAGCGATCAGCGCAGCGATCGCTATGAAAAAGAAGGCAATATTCCAATTGTAGTGCCCGAGGACGCTGCCATAGAAAAGCGGTGCGAAAGCAGCAATATAGCCAGCGATGCTCCCCCAGAAGATCAAGGCCCGGCCCGGCCTTTGTGGCGACGCCTGCGTCAGGAGCAAAGGCACAAGCGGAGAAAAGGCGCCGCCTCCCAAGCCTTGCAACACGCGCCCGAGGATGAGCATCTCAAAACCACCCGCGACCGCCACCATAAGAGACCCGATGGCAAAGAGTGCAACCCCGTAACCAAACACTTTTCTTGTATTAAATGCATCTCCGAACCACCCGCCGAGGAAGACGCCGACGGCCACAGCGAAACCATACGAATTGAACACCCAGACGAGGCTGCTGAGCGAAAGGCTGAAACTCGCCTGGATCGCCGGTAAAAGCAGCGGAACCAGCGTGAGTTCCATTACAAAGGCGATATTGGCGGCGACTGGTGCGATTATTGCCATGCGCGCTGGCACGGCTACCGGGTCAGCCTTTTCGATCTCGGGTGTATCAGGTTTCATGCTGCAACACGGTCAGTCAAACACTGCTGCTGTTGTCGAGTGCGACTTGTCTTTCAACAGCAGGGGGCGTGGATCGGACAGCGGAAACCTTGGGCGCGCACTCAAGCCTGTGTGGCGCAAGCGAGAGCAGATTGGCCATGTCGTTTTCTTTCATCCAGATCAGGTAGTCTTCCTCGGTTACCTGTTGATCAGGGCCCAGCCATCGGCCGGGCTCACAATGACAGTACCCGTAGCGAAGGTGGGCCCCCTTTGCAGCGAGTTGCTTGGGTACGAGAGCAAAGACAAACGCTGGGTTCCAGGCACCAACCATGATCTCCAGCAGGACGCGCGACAAAAGCGCCGTCGCACCCTGGCTACGTGGGCCGCCGAGACCGCGGGCGCGAAGCCAGAAATCGCCTTGATAGCAGACCCGACCTGAGATGACGTGGAGCGCTTCCGGCCCCGAATAATGAGTAAGATCCGGATCCGGGGTCGTGTCAGGGGTGATGTACTTGTGGCGATGGTCGTTCAAGTGTTTTGCGAGCGATACGCCCGATAGGTCAAGAAGACGTACCGCCTGGGTGTGGATCACTTCGCCATCGGGATTGAATCCGCAAACCCAAAACCCATTGGATTGATCGACATACGAGCGCGTCACATCAAACATTGGATAGATCGCGCCGCGATCCGGGTTCTGCCCCCGGTAGGCACGATATTTGGCAAAGTCGTCACCGATTTCGACCCGAATGCCCGCCTCTTCAAGATCGTGAAGAATGCAGGACAAATGCCTTGTCATCTCAAACAGCTTTCCAGGTAGCATACCCATTCAATCCTCCCTCCACTCCCTGTTGCGAATGCAAGGTCTCATCATATGGTTAATGATGGGTTAGGCATGTTTAGCAATCTGAAGTTTTTTGCGTCCGGTAGCCATCCGACGGTTAGAGTCCTGATGCTAAACCGAATGATGCCAAAGCGAACTCTCAGCATCGGGTCTCGTGCAAACGTGCAACGGACATCAGGCCATCAGCCTGACCGCGTCCGCGAAGCTAGATCTGTTTTAAGGGAGCCGGAAAAAAGATGGCAAAATTGTGAATAACAGCGAAAATTTTTGGCGAATTCAAAAATTAACTACGACACACAAGGTACTGTTTTACAACAGATATACTTCCCAAAGAGTCATTGCGCTGAACGGATGACGAATACCACCGGCGACCTCGCCGCCTCGAGAATTCGGAATACGGCACACAAGGGGCAGAGACCCACCAATAGTCATAATTTGGCCAATTCTGAGCGGGATAATTGTAAGGCGAAAGGAAGGGCGATGAATCTTGGTACGCTATTGGATATTTCTTCGTCGATTTCTAGTCCGCCACCCGGATCAATAAATGTACGCATGGGGACTCCGGTTGAAGGTCCTGGCGGCCGTTGGATCCCTTGTGCATCTGCAATTGAGAGCGGAGGGTTTGTGTCCTGCATCTACGAGATCGGGCCTGGGCGCAGACAAGTTTGTGCGGCTACCCCGCCATTTGGCTGCGAGGAACAAGCACTTTCACGCGCCGTTGAACTCGCTGGTACCGCCGCTGCTTAGGTCAGTCGGAAGAAGGATCTGACATTTCTCAACTGGTTGAAATGACCATTACACGGCAGGCCGTAAGTCACCTTTGAATCTGACAGCGCCTCAAAAAGAGCGAACTGGCTATCCGCCTTCGCCTTCACCAATGGCCCAGCCATCAAACCGCCTGACCCAGTGCCCGGATATTTCCACTTTCACTATCGGCTGATTGTTGAGGCCAGAACTGACCCTCGGTCTCGATAAGCATAGCGCGCAAATCTTCCTTGCTCATTGGCCTTCCGAAATAAAAGCCTTGAAGATAGTCGCAGCCCATTTCTCTTAGCAATCGCGCGTGCTCTTCCGTCTCGACGCCCTCTGCCACGACAAGCATGCCAAGTCCCTTGCCGATGCTGATGATCGACTCCACAAGCGGCGTGGCACTTGCTTCATCAAAGATCGGCTGGATGAAGTGGCGGTCAATCTTCAGAATGTCGGGCCTGATTTCGAGCAGTCCGGAAACCGACGCATGCCCTGTCCCAAAGTCGTCGAGCGCGATCGTTACGCCCAGCTCATCAAGCTCATCAATCGTCCACCGAACGACGTCTCCCATTCGGTCCAAATAGACCGACTCGAGGATTTCGATCGTCAGTCTTGCGGGATCAATGCCAGAGCTTCTGATATCATGGATAAAACTCGGATCGGCCAATCGCCCCGCAGAAACATTCACAGCTACGCGAGGAAGGTCGATGTTTGCCTCGTCAAGATAGGCGAGCGCCTCACTCAGACTGGCAAAAATGATTTCATCGATCCTTTTCAAGATCCCCATATTTGCGGCGGTTTCCAGAAACGCTGCTGGCGCAAGGATCCCCCTTGTCGGGTGGTCCCACCTTACCAGCATTTCAGCGCTGGAAATTCTGCCTGTCGTCGCGTCAATAAGCGGTTGAAAATAGGGTATGAACTCACGTCTTTCGCACGCAAGAAGCAGGTCCGACGACAGTTGTTTGGTTGCGATCGACTTGGCGTGCATCTCTTCAGTAAAGAAGGACCACCGCCCCTTTCCTTGCGATTTCGCGTGATACAAGGCCTCATCGGCGTCGGTCACAACCTGCTGTGGATTGTCCATTTTCGTTTTGGCAATCGCCACACCCACGCTCGCACTGCAAGCCGCCGACTTGCCATCGCAGGTAAACGGCGTTTGCGTTCTTTTAACAATTTCGTCCGCCAGACTGCTGATATTGAGGGCTGTGTCGCCCAGTGGCTTCAAGATAACAAATTCATCTCCGCCAAGCCGCGCAACCAGATCAGATGTGTCGGTCAGGTCTCGCAACATATCGGCGACTGAGACCAACAACCGATCGCCCGCGTCATGACCGAGAGAGTCGTTCACGAATTTGAAACGGTCCAAATCGATATAAAGTACGGCAAATTCCGTACCATGTTTTTTCAGGTTCTCGATCCAGGTCTTCAACTCGACCTCAAAATGCCGCCGGTTCGACAGCCCGGTCAATGCGTCTTCATTCGCGTCCTTTGCCACTGACCTTGCAAGTTGATGCAAGCGCGCGTTTTCTTTTTCCAGAAGGTGAACCTGTTCCACGGCTCTGACGAAACTTTCGTGATCCGACGCGGCGAGATCCTTTGCGTCAATGGTAGCAGGTTCGGGGCGATCATCCTCCAACTCGATGATCGAGCAAAGCCACCAATGATCTCCCGTCTCAGGATCGGAGAGATGAGTCCAACTCATCCGCTGCCAATAGGTCTCCCCGTTCTTTCGGTTATTGAGGGTTTTGGTTGAAAAATTCTCCCATTTCATCAATTTCTCAATGATATACAGGTGAACGCCCTGCTCCATGTCGGCGCCGATAAGAATGGTCCCGCGTTGACCAATCGCCTCCGAAGCTGCGTACCCAGTGATCTTGGAGAAGGCTTTATTGCACCATTGGAATTCCATGATCGCCCCGTCTTCATCCGACGCCAAAGCAAGGGCAAGACCCTCTGAGCATTTGTCGTTGATTTGACTGAATATCTGAGGCGGTATCACGGGCCAGGTTCTACATAGTTCCACTCCCGGATAGGTATGGCACCCAAACGAATAGGAACGTTTAAGCTACACTATTTTGAATGCCGGTTTTTAGGAAAAGTGGAATGATCGGCGCATGATAAATTTAGCGTCGGCTTGGGCACCTGACCGAGCGATTAAACATGCCACATCTTGCCGACACGCGCGCCTGCGCGCTCAAGCCAGGCAGCTACGTTGCATGTCACCGTTGTGGAACGATCAGAATGTCGCGTGACGTGCCTCCAGAATACGCAAGTCGCCCACTTTGACGAAACCAGCTTGGATAGCATGCTGAAGTTCTGTTCCAGCTTCGTATCCAACAATGGGTCGACTGATGCCAGCGGCATTCACGGCATTTGCGGCTTCGGCAAAGGTGTTTTCCGACGGGTTATCGGCAAAGACGTTCGAAAGACCCACACAGTCGCTGGACAGGCTCGCGATGCACCCGGCAACGAACCCCGAACTCGTTTTTCGCCCCAGGAAGATGACATCACGACGAGAAAGAAGGGCGTCGGGAAACATGCGCTGATCGGTAGGGGAACCGTTTCTTTTCCATGCCGCCTCCCACATTGACAAATCATGGCTGCCCTCAACAACCTCCCAACCGGTTGGGAAACAAGCTGGCTGAGGCTCTCGCCATATCCAGGTTGCATCAAAAAGTGTCTGAAACCCGTGCGACCCAAGGTCAAAGCTGCGAAAACTGTCCTTGAGCCCCACGATCCCGTCTAAACGAGATGCGAGATCGGCCAACTCCCTCAAGACCTCCGTATTGTGGTCCGGCGAAAGCACCGTCAGCTTGGAGTAATAAGGCGGCGGCTCGTCCTCAGCGACAAAAGCGAAAGCCGAACGCCGGTACCGAAGACCATGCGCTTGAAACATGACCTCGTACCAGTCAGCGTTGTTCCGCGCGGCAACAATTGTTCTGCTGTTAACCAAGGGGTCTTTCTCCAATCGGGTACATAAGCCGCTTTCCATTTTGTCTCTGTCGATCTGACCATAGGCATACCCGCTAAGTCTATTTCTCCACGCAGTCAGAAACACGTCATTTGTGATCTGTCTTGCCGAAAACCGAAAACCGATGTTTTTCGTACGCATTGAGGGACTTCACGGCCCCTCGCGCGGTCCGCGCGAACCTTCCGGCAACCTGAACTTTCGGCGCAAGTGACCTCACAAGCTGGTATCGGACTTTTTCCAAGGGGGATTGTTGCCAATTTCCGCGAGCAGGAAATCCATGAATACCCTCACTTTGGGAGAAAGCACGTTGGACTTGGGATAGATGAGCCAAAGGACATTGCCTTCCGCCGCTTCGTATGCGGGCAGCACCTGTTTCAGGCGGCCAGAGGCCAGTTCTTCGTGCACGCTCCACAGTGAATTCAAAGAAATACCGGCACCCGCCAACGTCGCCTGTTTTTGGTTCAACCCGTCATCCACGATCAACCGGCTTGTTGCCGCTCCGGGGTCGAATTTGGCGGTGTTGCCCTGCGGTGTCTTTAGCGATCTTGCCCCAGAGTGCTGAAAAGCGATGAGCCTGTGTTTAGTCAAAGCAGCCGGTGTTTCGGGGGTGCCATGCGCATCCAGGTAGGCAGGTGCTGCACATAAAATGCGCTTGTCATCTGCCAGTTTACGCCCTTTTAGACTGGTGTCGACGAGTGGCGCGTTACGCAAAGCAAGGTCAAAGCTGCCGTCGATCATGTCCAATTGCAAATCGGACAAGCGCAGATCCAGCGTCAGGTCTGGATGGGCGTTCAGAAACGTTGGCAGAATGGGTGCGATATAGTGTTGGGCAAAGGTGCTGGGGGCGGCAAACCGCAACGTGCCGCTGAGATGTGCCGCCCCCTTGCCCAGTGCAGCCATTGCCGCGTCTTCCTGCGCGATGATCTCGCGGGCAAAAGGCAAAAAATCTGCGCCTTCCAAAGAAAGCGAGACTTTTCGCGTCGTGCGGTGAAGCAGTTCCGCACCGACACCATGTTCCAGTTTTGCAAGCCTGGCGCTTGAAACAGCTGGTGCCATGCCCATTCGTCGGCCAGCAGCGCTGATATTCAGCAATTCTGCCGCCAAGACAAAGAGACGCAATGCGGCGGTATCGATGCTCATTATATCTATTTTCCGAATTATGATTACTAAATTGCAGCGTTTATACGCAAAATTTCATAAGCTATATGCACACTCATGACAAAGAGAAATCCACAGGAGCGTACTTCGATGGCACGCACGGCAACGGTCAATTATCATGTTCACAAGGACAGCCGACAGGCCTTTGAGCTGGACGCAAATGGCATCAAGGGCAATCTGATTGCGCCTGAACTGGCACCAACAGAGGTGCAGTTGAACGATATGCGCATCTCTCCCCAATCGGTAAGCTTTGAACAGGATGCCGTCGGGTTTGCCAACGTGCCCAGTTCCGTTCACGAATTTTCCAGGGATGGCTGGAAAGAGACATATGACAGCGAATTGATCCGACTTCTGACCACCAAGCTGAGCGCTCAGGAAGTTATCATCTTCGACCACACGTTGAGGGTGGATGATCCTGACGCAACGCGCAAGCCAGCACGAAATGTCCACAGCGACTACAGTGAAATGGGTGCGACACAACGGCTCATCGACTTGCTGGGCGCCGAAAGGGCGGCTGAATGGCGCGAAGGTCACTTTGCCTTCATCAATGTCTGGCGCCCCGTTGAACATCCGATCAATAGCGCGCCGCTTGGCTTTGTGCGCCCGTCGAGTGTCGATCCCGAGGACTGGATTCTGCTGGACCTGATCTATCCGGATCGGAAAGGCCAGATCATGGGGCTTGTTGGCAACCCGCGCCATGAATGGTTGTATTGCTCGACCATGACACCGGACGAGGTCGCGTTCTTCAATATTTATGACAATTGCGGTCTTCCATCGGTCGCACATAGTGCGCTTGATATTGTCGAAGATCCCAGCGTCGCGACTATTCGCGAAAGCATCGAAAGCCGCACCTTGGTGCGCTACTGATTAGGAAACGACCGTGCTCGACATCATAGAGAAAAACGCGTTCCCGCGCATCAATACTGCATACAATGAGGTCTTCAAGCCGGGTCGCTTGAGCATTGGCCTTGTGCTCCCGCTCGAAGCCTATGCAGTTGGCGCAGCGCCGAAGATGCGAGACCACATCGAAGCAGCACGACTTGCTGAAGAACTGGGTTTCGCGGCGCTTTGGCTGCGGGATGTCCCCTTCAACGTGCCAAATTTTGGCGACCCCGGCCAGGTCTTTGATCCATTCGTTTATCTTGGCGCTTTGGCTTACGCGACTGATCGCATCGCGCTTGGCACATCCAGCATCATCTTGCCATTGCGCCACCCGGCGCATGTAGCCAAATCAGCTGCAACCGCTGATGTCCTGTCGGACGGACGCTTGCTGCTCGGTGCAGCATCGGGCGACAGGCCGGAAGAATACCCCGCAATGGCCCGAAGCTATCCGGACCGTGGGGCAAAGTTTCGCGACTGCGTCGACTACATTCGTGCAGTGGGCCAGCCTTATCCGCAGCACGTTAGCACCGAGGGAAAGATATCGGGTGATATCGATCTCTTACCCAAGCCTGCGGGCCCACGTCTTCCACTGTTGATCACGGGTGGCAGCCAGCAATCGCCGGATTGGCTCGCAAGAAATGGCGACGGCTGGATGACCTACCCCCGGAATGCAGCCGCACAAGGGCGTGTTATTGCAGACTATCGCCAGCGATTGATTGCGGCGGATCAACCGGACAAACCTATTATGCAATCGCTATATGTCGACCTGCTCGACACTGCAGATGCACCAGCGCAGCCTATCCATCTCGGTTTTCGGTCCGGAACAACCTTTCTGCATCGCTATCTGCGCGAGGTTGAAGAGCTGGGCGTGAACCACGTCGCGCTGAACCTCCGCTTCAACGACGCCCCCATAGACACAACACTCCGGCGGTTGGCAAATGACCTGCTGCCCGAATTCACCTAAAGGATCACTCCCATGACCAAAACTATCCTCATTACTGGCTCGACTGACGGAATAGGCCTTCTCACCGCTAGAAAACTAGCTGCAGAAGGGCACCTGGTACTCTTGCACGGTCGCAGCACGGCAAAACTGGAAACCGCCGCCGCCGAGATCGATGGCCCTACCGAAACTTTCAACGCTGATTTGTCGAATATGACAGACGTCAAATCGCTTGCCGCGCAAATCCGAGCCGGACACAAAAAGCTCGACGTGCTGATCAACAACGCCGGTGTTCTGAAGACCCCTCAACCCATCCTTGAATCTGGTCTCGACGTCCGTTTTGTCGTGAATACGCTGGCGCCATATCTGCTTACTGAATTGCTTCTACCCATCGTTCCTGTCGATGGTCGGGTCATCAACCTTTCCTCCGCTGCGCAGGCGCCGGTCAACCTGGATGCGATGGCTGGCAAGACCCGCTTATCCGATATGGAAGCCTATGCGCAAAGCAAACTTGCACTCACGATCTGGACCCGCGAATGGGCCAGACAACTGCCTGACGGACCTGCAATGATCGCGGTAAACCCTGGATCACTGCTCGCGTCCAAGATGGTCAAGGAAGGGTTTGGCGTCGCGGGTAGTGATCTGAACAAAGGCGCTGATGTACTGATCGAGGCTGGTCTCGGTCAAAAGTTCGCCGAGGCGTCCGGTGCCTATTTCGACAATGACAGCGGCAGTTTTTCCAATCCCCATTCCGCTGCTTTGGATGAACCGCATGCCAATGACGTGATGAAAACCATCCAGTCCCTGATCCGAGAGTATGGCTAACTCATGGGCAATTTTCGGACATAGCACGAGTGAAGATGGCAGACAGTCCGCGCGGTCGCATCATATGAATGAGGCAATCATCGGGGTGGCAAGACGCCTATCGAGCGGCTTCGGTTTCAACGCCATCTAGCGAGCTGTGAGATTGATCACCGAGCATCGCCGCGCCCTATAAATAGCCTCAGCGAGGATCGAATTTTATCACTTCGCAATTCTGGGGCTGAATGCCCGTCAATGCGCGGATGAAGTTCCCGTGAGTTACAATCGCAGTGGAATGGACACGCTCGCGCTTGAGAAATTCGGCAAAATTGTCCGCTCTATCCTGCAAGACCTCATGAGGCTCAACGGGAATTCCTCTGTGATCCTTTTCTCCATTGTGCCACCAGCAATCATCCAGATGGTCAAAATCTAAATGAGGGTAATCCCGCGCGAGTTCATGAGGCGGGCTTCCCACATCACAGCTATTGCAAAGTTGCTCCCGCACCATGGCATTGATCTGGAAAGGAAGCCTGCTTCCAAAGATCAGACTTGCTGTTTGCAGGGTTCGGGTGAAAGGGGAAACGATGACGTTTGCAAGTTCAAGTTGCTCGATTTCATTCCGCGCCTGCAGGGCCTGCTCTTCCCCAAGGGACGTAATCGGCGCGTCGAAAATCATCGGATCCGGCGCATCGGGATCGTAAACCGCATTGAACGCCGACTGGGCGTGTCGAATAAGATAAATTGCCACGTTTGATTGTTCCGAGCGTTGAAGAATGAAGAGTAACTGTTCGAATATCTTGTCAATTTACGTCATTCGTTTCCCCTACTCCATAGCGGATCACTGCATTGCCGTCTTGTTTTCCAGCGCACGCAATAGGCCGGCATGTCGTCTGACGGTCCCACGGGAACTCGGCCATATGTGCCATTCCGCAGCATTCGCAATCGGGTGTTATGGGTCGCCCGCTCAGAGACCGCAACCAAAGCTCCAAAAACGAACAAGCACGCTGGGGCCTCAGTTTCGAACCTCGCGCAATCCAGCCCAAATCAAGCTGGCACCCATCGCTCCAAAAGCCGCGGCAAACACTCCTTCGAACCATCTTGAGAAACGCATGTAACCTCGCATGGCCACTCCGGTCGAAAACAGCCATGCATAGCTTCCGTAGATGACGAGCCCCGAGAATGCTCCCATTGGGCCAAAGGCGAGCACATGCCACGCACTTAGACCCAGGCCAAAGAGAAAAGATGCGACCGCGGCCCACATGAGTGCCGCTTTCGGATTGGTGAGCAGAACAAGGACGCCCCGACGCCAGGCCTGAAAATCCCCGAGCGGACGGGCTTCAGGAGCAAAAGTCACACTTTTGCTTCCTTTATGGATCGCTTTGGCGGCCTTGACGCCTAGGAAAAGGAGATAGCCGCCGCCGACAAATTTCAGCAGCAGGAGTGACATCGGAAACATTTCAATCAGGGCACCGAGCCCCAGTGCCGTTGCCACTGACCAGACCAGCATTCCCGAGGAAATACCGGTTACGACAAAAAATGCTTGTCGCCGGCCCTGCGCCAATCCCACCGCTGCAACGGCGGCAAGATTTGGACCGGGCGAAATCTGGGCCGCAAGAACACCCAGCCAAGTCAATGCGTAGATTGATACCATCAAACACCCTCCTTACGATTATCCGTTCACATCATTGCCAAGCTGATTGAGCCTGACAAGGCGAACGTCAAAAAGAACCACCGGGTCATTTCGTATACCAGGCAGTGATCCAGTGGCAGCGCAGCAGACAATGCGGGACGTCGTGACATTTCAGTACGAGAACGCCGCAATATCAGAGAGCGACGTGCCTAGATATCGAAAAAAACGGTTTCGTCCTCGCCCTGCAGCCTGATGTCAAATCTGTAGACCTGCGGGCTGGTTCCTTCGCTTCGTTTCGCAATCAGCGTCGCGCGGCGACACTCCCACTCGATGATATTCAGAACCGGATCAGCCGCATTTGCCTCATCTTCATCGTCAAAATAGAGCCGCGTATTCAAGCCGATGTTGATACCACGAGCAACGATCCACAGATTGATATGGGGCGCTTGAATGCCGACGTCGCGGCCTTGCGCCCGCCCCGGCTTGACCGTGTCAAAAGCCCATTCGCCGGTGTCGAAATCCGTTATGACCCGGCCCCAGCCGCGAAATCCCTCTTCGACCGGGCCACCGCCTTCTGGATGGGAATAATACCCTTCTGAATTGGCCTGCCATACTTCGATCAGAGCATCCTTGACGGGAGATCCCGTGCCGTCAATCACCGTCCCCTCGACACGAATGCGCTCTCCCTTGGCATTTGGACCGGCGATATCCTGACCAAGTTCATGATCGTAAATCTCAAATCCGGCGGCACCGGGCGCCAACCCTATATGTACGTAGGGACCAGCGGTCTGGGAAGGTGTTTCCTTGAGGTAATCCAGCTTTTGTACCATCTCAATTGCCCTCCAGCCGGTTCTCGAAAAGTGTCGACCGGCGACCCCGCAGGATGATGTCAAATTTGTAGGCGATACTGTCCAACGGCACGGTTGCGTTCAGGTCCAACGCCGCAATGAGGCTGTCGCGTGCGTCCTGCGTTGGCAGAGCCTTGACGATCGGGCATTTGTCCAAAAGCGGGTCGCCCTCGAAATAGAGCTGTGTAATCAGCCGCTGAGCAAAAGCTACTCCAAAGACGGACACGTGAATATGAGCAGGACGCCAGTTGTTCACCCAGTTGCGCCATGGATAGGCCCCTGGCTTCACCGTTCGAAAAAAGTAATAGCCATTCTCGTCCGTAAGCGTTCTTCCGCAACCACCGAAATTCGGATCGATTGGCGCAAGATAGGTATCTTTCTTGTGCCGATAGCGCCCGCCAGCATTGGCTTGCCAGACCTCGACAAGCGTGTTCGGAACCGGGCGGGCGTTTTCGTCCAGCACGCGCCCATGCACGATAATGCGTTCGCCGATCGGGCTTTGTTCCGAATAGGCATAGTTCCGAAGCAGATCGTTATCGATCGGATCAACGTCGTTATGCCCGAATGTTGGACCGGTAATCTCACTGATCGAGTTCTGAAGGGAGATCATGGCATACCGAGGCGACCGTGAAACTGACGTTTTGTAATCTGGCGTTAATGCCGGTGGCTGCCATTCTCTGTCCCTCTGATAATACTCACCTTTTGATTTCATGGGCGGCTCTCCTTATCGATCGCGGGCATTTGCCAGTTGTCGGGTTATTCCCGCTCCATTTCAGCATATGTCTGCTTAGCCAGTTTTAGCGCATGATTTGCGCGCGGTACGCCAGCGTAAATCGCAACGTGCTGGAATACTTCCAAGACATCTTTCTTGCTGGCGCCGGTTCGCGCCGTGGCGCGAATATGCATCGGAATTTCCTCGAAGTTTCCAAGTGCTGCCAACAGAGCAAGGGTCAACATCGATCGTTCGCGCGCAGGTATGCCATCACTTGCCCAGACCGTGCCCCATGCCGCTTCGGTAATCAGCGACTGAAACGGAAGATCAAATTCGGTTTTTTCAGCTTCGGCGCGGTCGACATGAGCATCACCCAAAACTTCGCGGCGTATCCGCATCCCCTGTTCAAATCGTTCAGACATATCCGTTCTCCTTTGCACAGTCCGTTCGGATCTGCGCGTATTCCCAAAGGTAGTCTATACACCGGAAATGCCCGAGGCCTCCAAGAAGGAAGCACCTTTCGCCTCAACCACATAATCTCTGACAATACCATCCGAATTCAATGAGCTCGAACAGCACCTCAGGCACAGCTTCAAAACAATGCCCTAAACTGGCCAATCCCACTGCGACACGCTGCATCAAATCGGTGGACTTTTGTTAACTCTTATGCAAAAAATTGACTAATGGGGAACTACAACTGCTGCGTGGCAAGCGCCAACCCTTTAAAAATTTTGGGGCTGGTTATGGCCGACGCCCCCCAACCAAGAAAACCAAATCCTGCACCGTCTCCATACCAGCGCAGGCAACAAAATGAACGGGAGGACATCATGATCAAACGCAGAGACTTTCTGAAATCCTCGGCTGCGACTGCCGGGTTGATTGGCCTGAGCGCGGCCCTACCTGCCCGAGCGGCGGCAAATAAGGGCGGGCATTTGGTAATCGGCACGACCGGAGGCAGCGCGGGCGATACGCTCGACCCGACCAAGCTGACATCCGTCGGCCATGGTGTCATGGGATATACGCTGGGCAACTGCCTGACTGAGATAGAAGAGGGCGGTGAGCTGGTCGGGGAACTGGCTGAAAGCTGGGAGTCTTCTGAGGATGCTGTGACGTGGAAATTCGAACTGCGTAAGGGCGTGACGTTCCACAATGGTCAGGCGATGACCTCGGCAGATGTAATTCATTCCATCAATCTGCACCGGGGTGAAGATTCGACCTCCGGCGCCAAGGGGCTGCTATCCAATATCGCGGATATTGCGGCGGATGGCGATCATGCCATCGTGGTAACAATGAACGCGGGAAATGCAGACGTACCTTATCTGATGGCCGACTATCATCTGCTGATCGTGCCTGCCGGCACCGAAAATTTCGCGGCCGGGATATTCACAGGGCCATACATGCTGAAAGAATTCGTGCCCGGTGAACGCCTGAGTGCGACCCGCAACCCCAACTACTGGAAGTCTGACCGCGCACACGTGGAGTCCGTCGACGTTCTGTTTGTCGATGACACCACCGCCCGCATCAGCGGGTTGATCACCGGTGAAATTCACATCGCAGGCCGCGTCGATCCACAATCAGCCGCGTTGATTGATGGCGCCCCGGGCGTGCACACGGAAAACCATCCGGCTGCCGGGCATCGCCCGCTGCTGATGGCCTGCGATCGCGCACCCTTTGACAACCTCGATCTGCGGTTGGCGGTCAAATACGCGCTGGATCGCCCGCAAATCCTCGAAAATGTGATGGCCGGATTTGGTTCCCTGGGGAATGACCACCCGATCCCGCCGTCTGATCCCTTTCATGCTGCTGACATCCCGCAGCGCGCATATGATCCCGACAAGGCTGCGCATCATCTCAAGAAATCCGGCTTTGAAGGTGCGCTGGAACTGCATACCTCAAACACAACTTTCTCTGGTGCTGAAGCGATGGCGGCCTTGTTCCAGCAATCGGCGGCAGCAGCAGGGCTGAAAGTTGACATCAAGCGCGAGCCAGCAGATGGGTTCTGGTCCAATGTCTGGATGCAAAAGCCCTTCGTCAGCGGTGCATGGGGTGGACGACCCACCGCGGATATCATGCTGACCACGGCATATTCATCTGAGGCATCCTGGAATGACACCATGTGGCGGCGCGCTGATTTCGATCAGAAACTGGCGCTGGCCCGAGCCGAGACGAACTTTGACACCCGCAAGGCGCATTATCACGATCTGCAACTTATGATCCATGAAGACGGCGGTGCGGGCATTCCGTTCTTTGTCAACAACGTGGACGGCGTGCGCGACGAAGTAAAAGGCTTCTACCCCGCCGGGTCATTCGAACTGTCAGGAATGCGCGTAGCAGAGCGAACGTGGCTTGAAAGCTAATAGTGGCTGACAATTCGATTCAAGCACTGGTCCTGAAGCGGTTGGCTTCGGGGTTGGTGACTTTGCTGATTGTATCGCTGCTGGTTTTTGTAGGTACCGAAATTTTACCCGGAGATGTTGCGCAGGCCGTTCTGGGTCAGCAGGCCACTCCCGAAGCGGTCCAGGCGATCCGCGATCAGCTTGGGCTGGAGCGTCCGGCGGCGGTGAGATACCTCGAATGGTTGGCTGATTTTGCGCTGGGTGATCTGGGCACGTCACTGGTCAGTGGCCGCGAGATTTCCGAGATGATCGGTCAACGGCTGAGCAATACATTCTTTCTTGCCGCCGTGGCTGCGGTGATCGCGATCCCGCTCTCTGTCGGATTGGGCCTGCTCGCCGCGCTTTATGAAGGGCGACCAACTGACAAGGGGATCAGTATTTTGACACTGATCTTTGTGTCTCTGCCCGACTTCCTGCTGGGCTACATCCTGTTGTTGTTGGGTGCTGTCGTTCTTGGCTGGTTCCCAGCCCTGTCGAAACTGTCAGACTCCATGACGTTCTGGCAGCAGCTGAATGCCGTTGCCCTGCCCTGTCTCACGCTGGCCTTGGTCACATCCTCGCATACCATGCGCTTGACCCGGGCCGCGGTTTTGTCAGTGATGCATCAGCCCTACGTTGAAATGGCCGCTCTGAAAGGGGCCTCTCGCAAGCGCATCATCCTGCGTCACGCCTTACCCAACGCGCTGTCACCCATCCTGAACATCGTCATGCTGACTCTCGCCTTTCTGGTTGTCGGCGTCGTTGTGGTAGAGGCAGTCTTCAACTACGCGGGCATGGGGCGGTTGATGATTGATGCAGTCTCCAAACGCGATATGCCGCTGGTACAGGCCTGCGGGTTAATCTTTGCGTCGGTCTATGTCTTGCTGAACCTGACTGCCGACATTTTATCCTTGCTGACCAACCCCCGCCGCAGGAGGCCAAAATGAGCCGGTTTCTGAGCGAACTTGATGTCGCGGCACGGCTGGGCCTGCTGATCGTTCTGGGATTTCTGGCGGCGGTCTTTGTCGGCCCCTTCATTATACCCTACTCCGAAGTTGAGATTGTCGGCTCTGTCTTTTCCCCTCCCAGTTTAGATCATTGGCTGGGCACGGACAACGTTGGGCGCGATTTGTTGGCCCGCATTCTTGCAGGGGGGCAAATGACGGTGATCATTTCTTTCCTCGCTACTTGCGGCGCATTTGCAATTGGTGTGCCGTTGGGGATCGTCTCAGCCATTATGGGAGGATGGTTCGATCTGATCGTCACGCGGATCGTTGATGCCCTGATGGCCTTTCCGGGGCTGATCCTTGCGCTGATCATGCTCTCTGCCCTGGGCACCTCATTGCCTGCGCTGCTGTTGGTCATGTCGGTGCTGTCCTCAACAATCGTGTTTCGCCTGACCCGCGCGGTGGCGGCAGATGTGGCGGCAATGGAATACATTGAAATCGCCCGCCTGCGCGGCGAAAACATGCGCTGGTTCCTGTTCAAGGAAGTGTTGCCCAATGTGGTGCCGACCTTGCTGACAGAATTCGGACTGCGCTTTGTCTACGCGGCGATCCTGATATCTTCGCTATCGTTTCTGGGGATCGGGGTGCAGCCGCCCCATGCCGATCTGGGCGGGATGGTCAAAGAGAACTCCCTAGCGATCACCTTTGGTCGCATGGCCCCCATCCTGCCCGCGCTTGCGCTGGCGATCCTCGCCATCGGGATCAATCTGGTGGTCGACGGTCTGTTGAAACGCAACGCTGATCTGGACTTGCACAAATGAGCGAACCGCTGTTGCAAATGCGTGGCTTGAGGATCGAAACGGAGGTCAATCCGGGCAAGAAACATGTCAAGCCGGTCGAGATTTTGAAAGGCATTGATCTGACCCTGCACCGGAGCCAGGTGCTCGGTCTGATCGGTGAATCCGGCGCAGGTAAATCCACCATCGGGCTTGCCGCGATGGGCTATGCCCGCCGGGGCTTGCGCCTGTCAGGGGGCGAGGTTTGGCTGGACGGCGAAGAGTTGCGCAGCGCTTCAGAAGAGGTGCTTTGCCAGATCCGGGGGAAAAAGGTGGCTTATGTGGCCCAGAGTGCCGCAGCGGCCTTTAATCCCGCCCATCGGCTTCTGTCTCAGGTGCTTGAGGTGACCAACATCCACGACCACATCGACCCTGCCAAGGCAGCCAAACGCGCCATAGAGCTGTTTGACCGCATGGGCCTGCCCAACCCCGAAGAGTTCGGCACGCGTTATCCGCACGAGGTTTCAGGCGGCCAGTTGCAGCGGGCAATGACAGCGATGGCGCTGGCGGGGGAACCTGATCTGCTGGTTTTCGATGAACCAACCACGGCGCTCGATGTGACCACGCAGATCGACGTGCTGGCCATCATCAAGGAAGTGATCCGCGATCTTGGAAGTGCGGCGCTTTATATTACCCACGACCTGGGCGTGGTGGCGCAGGTGGCCGATCGCATCAAGGTGCTGCGCCATGGGCAGGAAGTTGAAGAACAAGAAACCTCCGCCCTGCTCGCAAACCCGCGCGAAGACTATACACGTGACCTGCTGAACGTGCGCCGTGCCTCTGCTCAGGCGGAAGATGCGGACAGAGACGAGATGATCCTGTCGCTTGACCGCATTGATGCCGCCTATGGCAAGGCGCAGGTCTTGTGGGATGTCTCGGTCGCCCTGCGGCGTGGGACCTGTCTGGCAATTGTCGGTGAATCCGGCAGCGGTAAATCCACTTTGGCGCGCGTGATCATGGGGCTGCTTCCCCCCTCAAAAGGACAGATCACCTATCAGGGAAAGGCAATCTCGGCGGCGCTGGCGGGCCGCTCGGCGGCCTCACGCAAAGCAGTCCAGATGGTCTATCAATTGCCTGACGTCGCCATGAACCCGCGCCAGACCATAGGCGAGATCATTGGCCGCCCCGCACAGGTGTTTCTGGGCCTGTCAAAATCCGCCGCTTACACCCGTGCTAAAAAACTGCTCGACATGGTCGATCTGCCAACCGACATGATCACCCGCTTTCCAAACCAGCTTTCTGGAGGGCAAAAACAGAGAGTCTGCATCGCCCGCGCGCTCGCCGCCGAGCCGGAGACAGTGATCTGCGATGAGGTGACCTCAGCCCTTGATCCCTTGGTTGCGGAAGGAATTACGGAACTGCTGCTCCGCCTGCAGCGCAAGCTGGGCGTATCCTATATTTTCATCACACATGACATGGCCATGGTGCGCGCCATTGCGGATGATGTGGTGGTCATGCGAAACGGCCGAGTGGTCGAGCAGGGCCCCAAAGACAGCATCTTTGACCCCCCTTATGCAGATTACACACATCTGTTGATTTCCTCGACACCGGAGATGAGAATAGGCTGGCTGGAACAAGTCCTGCAGGAGCGTCGGATGGAAGCCGCCGGGAACTGACGTTATGGAATTCAACCCACGCGCAGGCGCAAAATCATTGATCGAAGATGCAATCGGTGCGCGTTCCGGAGAGACATTGGCCATTGTGGCCGAAGACCCCCGTCTGGGCATCTATGATGCCATGGTCCCCGAATGCGTAGCAGAGGTTGCAAGCACCCTCGGGATCACAACAAAGATCATTCCCGTGGGTGATCACGCGGGGCTTGAGAATGTCCCCTCTGATGTTTCAATCGCGCTCGATCAATTCGACCATGTGCTGTTTCATTCCCGCCTCGGCGATACGCTGCGGTTTTCGGATATCCCCGGGCAGGCCAGCAAAACGATGAGTTACGCGTTGGATCTGTCGATCCTTGGCGGGCCGTCCTGTACGGTTCCGCACAGGGTGATGGAGGAAATCCGCGCCGCCTATGACAAGGTCGCTGATACCGCCGAGACATGGCGGATCACCTGCGCCAATGGCACGGACATATCGGGCACGCAGGATATCGCCCGCGTGGCCCGCGGCGAGGCGGAGGATTTTACCGTCACCCGCTACCCCGTCTGCGCCCCGCGCCCCCTGCCCTGCGATACAGCCAACGGTGTGGTCGCACTGACCCATTGGCTGATGGCGTCGGGCAATCAGCAATACCAGGATGACGTCGTGCTGCTGCCCGAACCCGTGCTGGGCCATGTGGAGAACGGTCGCATCGCCGGGTTTGATGGTCCTGCTGATCTCGTAGCCCGGATTGAGCAGCATTACACGCGAGTGGGCGACACGCTGAACTTGGATCCTTGGATCGTCCACAGTTGGCATGCAGGGATCAACCCGGGGTGCAGCTATCCGATCAACGGCGCGCATAATATCGAACGCTGGGGCAAGGTCGCCTTTGCCAACCCGCGCTATCTGCATTTTCACACCTGTGGTGGCTACGCACCGGGAGAGATTGCCTGGTCCATGTTTGATGCCGACGTTACCTTCGGAGATAAGTCGATGTGGAAAAAGGGTGAATTACTGTTCCTGAATGGCCCGGAAGTTCGGGAAATTTTGGCCCGCAACGGCCTTGAAATGCTCGCGTTTATGCGAGACATCGGGATCGACTGAACGGATCGCCGTGGAGTGCGGCACAGATAGGAAAAGCCCTTGGATCAGCCAAACCCAACAGACATCCCACCCGACAAGGTTGATCTCTCTGTCACGGTAGGCCTTGCGGTCAAACGGCAAAGGGAAATCGCGCATATTTCCCTGCGCAAACTGGCTGAGCTTTCAGGGATATCCTCTGCGATGGTCTCACGCATCGAAAACGGCCAGGTATCCCCCTCGCTGAGCACGCTTGAGGCGCTCGCGAGTGCGCTTTCGCTGTCCGTGATCACCTTCTTCGCAGACAGTGTCCAAACCGCGGATGTGACCCATGTCAAAGCCGGCCAAGGCCTGCCCGCAACCCGCATCTTTACCGATCATCAGCATGAATTTCGCATTCTGGGTCGGCACCGCAAAAACCCGCTTGAGTTTGAGGCCGCCTCCATCACCATCAAGCGGCGCAAGGATGACAACCATCCCAAGTACATCAACCGCGGTTACGTCTTTTTGACAGTCACCAGGGGGGAGTGCATTTACCAGTGCGGAGACAAGGATTTTCCCATGGCTCTGGGGGATTCACTCAGCTTTGACGCGGAACTGTTGCACGGAGTCAAAGAGGTAATCACCAAGTCGGTTACCTTCACGTCAATCGCTGCAAAGATCACCTAGGCCGCGTTTTCCGCCGTGATCTCGTGCTTGCGACGCGCGATAAAATCCTTCAGCTGTTCTTCAACGCCTGCATCCATCGGCGGCTTTTCGTATTCAGCCAGCATTTGCTTCCAGATGCGATTGGCGCGCACCTCTGCTGACTCGGCACCTTGTTCTGCCCAGGTCTCATAGTTGCGCGTGTCGGTGAGTATTGGATGGTAGAACGCATGTTCATATCGTTCCAGCGTATGGGGTGAGCCAAAGAAATGCCCGCCCGGACCGACCTCTTTGATAGCGTCGAAACCTAACGTATCCGCGTTGACCGTCATGGGTTTCATGCTTTCGGTCATCAGTTGCAAAATCTCGGCGTCGAGGATCAGCTTTTCAAACGATCCTGACAGTCCTCCCTCCAGCCAGCCCGCGGCGGCAAAGATGATATTGGCGTGCCCCATCACGGCGGACCACAGGCACATTTCTGTTTCATAAGCGGCTTGCGCATCGACCGAGTTTGAGCCCGTATTCAGAGACGAGCGAAACGGCAAACCATAGCGGCGGGCAAGCTGGCCAGAGGCCCAGGTCGTTTTCGCAAAGACTGGCGTGCCAAACACGGGTGAGCCGCTGCGCATGTCCACATTGGTCAGATAGGAGCCGTATACCACCGGCGCACCGGGGCGCACGGCCTGCGCAAGCGCGCAACCTGCCAAGGCTTCTGCGTTCTGGACGGACAGCGCACCGGCCTCGGTGGCCGGGCTCATCGCACCCGCCATGGTGAAGGGGGCGATGATCAGCGGTTGCCCAACACGCGCCATTTCGACAATGCCCTCGGCCATGGCCGTGTCGATCATGAGCGGGGAATTGGTGTTAATCGGGGCAGTCACGGCGGGCCGTGCGACAAGGCCATCTTCGTCACACTCCATGATGATCTTGGCGATCTCGATGGCATCCAGCGCTCGGATCTTCCCGTTGCTCCAGAACTTCCAGGATTTGTCAGTGAGCGTGGCATGGGCAAAAGCCACATCCAGATGCCGCGTTTCGGCCGGCAGATCAAGCGGTTCAAATCCGCCTCCTCCGGCTTGATGCACCGCGTTGATGGCGTGGACCAGTTTCACATATTCGCACATTTCCTCAAACGTTCCCGCACGACGGCCACGGTCAAGGTCATTGGCAAATGGCGGGCACATGACAGAGGAAAAGACGATCTCGTTCCCGCCCAGCGTCAGATTGTAGTCCGGATTACGGGCGTGCAGGTCAACTGATGCGGGGGCCTGTGCTATCAGTTCCATGACCGCATCGGGATCAAACCGAACCATCTCGCTGGCCTCATCCACTTTGCATCCGGCCTTTGCCAGATAACTGCGCGCGCGCGCGCACAGCACTTTGATGCCAATGTCGCTCAGGATGCGCATGGAATTGTCATGAATCAGTTGCAGTTGATCTGGCGTCAGAATCTCAATCGGCGGGTAAGGGTTTTTGAACCGCTGCCAAGGCGTCTGTTCCAGTGCGGCATTCTGATCTCTGCGTTTTCGTGCTGAACGTCGTGCCACTTTGGGTCTCCGATTTGCTCCGGGCAGCCTACGTGCACGTTGCCTTTCCCGCAACATGTTTCTTTATGTGCAACAAAAGGGCGCGCACGATGAACCGCGTGTCAACCGTCCTCATCACCCGTGAGCAATGTTGACTGATCGCGAATGATCGGAGCGGCCTGAACAACGGTAGGGGTCCGTACTTTAATCTGTTGACTGGCGCGCAAGTGCCTGACGAAAGCGGCTGCGGGCCTCGGCGCTATGGATGTAGTGATAGTCTCGCGGATAATCTTCCCCGGCGCTCCATTCGAGCCCGGTGAACTGCGGGCCCGGCTGAGCGAAGATTTCCGGCAACTGGCCCGAAAAACCCTCCAAAGTCGAGATGCTGCGCGACCCGACATACCCCGCTGCCGCTGCTATGCCTGCGAAATCGACCGTTTCGGCGCCCGGCAGAGGATGTGCGCCATTGACCTCATAAACCCGGTTTGCTGACAGAAAGTGATAAAAGTTGGTCACGCCCGCATTTGCCACAGTGACAAGTGATCCAAGGTTCATCAGCAAGCTGCCATCCCCGTCCAGTACAATCACCCGACGTTCAGGGTTGGCCAGTGCAAGCCCCAACCCGTGGGAAGATGCCTGCCCCATTGCACCAACCGCGACATAGTTCAGATCCCGAGGGTTCAGCACCAACCAGTCAAAGCAGCTTTGATACACGGCCACGACAATGTCAGTTTCGGCCACATGCGGGATGAGAACGCGCAGGGCGTCGTCTCTTTTGAAGCTCATGATACCACCGGCGCGCGACCGACCAAAAAGATATGGGGGCGGGAGTTGGCATATGCTGCGTCAATAGCCGTTGGGATATGCGCCACATCTTGCGGCTCTTCGATCAGAGAGTGTGAAAGACCCATCGCATCCAGAACAGGGCGGACGATGCGAACACCATATGAAGCCGAGGCATCGGGTAGCAGATGGGGTTCCTTGCCTTGCAGGCCGACCAACATCACGATCGGCAGTTCATAATCCACACCGATGGCACGAATGGCATTGAGGGAATCCATCAACCCGGTCTGCTGCATCATCAAAACGGCCCGCGTACCATTATAGGACATCGCACCACAGATGCTGACGCCCTCGTCCTCCTTGCAGATGCGGGTCAGGCGAAACTCCGGGTCCTTCGAGATCGGCCAGAGCAACCCGTCACTGGTGACAATGTCGGGCAAAGCAACAATCTCTCTGACGTTTGCGGCTTTGATCTGGCGTATGATTTCAGCACCAGATGGATGTGCGACCTGCGGGGCATCCCCATCAGAGGGGGCAGTGGCAACCATCAGGCGTTTCCTTCCAGAAAACGTGCAATCGCATCGCGCACCAGTGTCATGTCAGCAGCATGTCCGATCGTGATGCGGATATAATCCTCGTAGGCGGGTGCCGCCATGCGCCGGATCGCGATACCCTGCTGACGCAGCGCTGCCTCACAGGCTTTGGCAGAAATGGCGGGATCGGGCATGTGGACCAGGACAAAATTGGTCTGACTGGGGATCACCTCGAGCCCAAGATCAGTAAGTTGACGCGTCAGCCAGGTGCGCCCTTCGAGGTTGGCGGCATAGGTGGCTCGCACATGCGCCGTGTCCTCCATCGCGGCGATAACCGCAGCCACAGAGGGCGTCGCAATCGGAAAGGTCAGCGCGAGCCTGCGCACCGTGTCCACAACATCTTCCGGTCCGTACAACCAGCCAACCCGTGCGCCCGCCAAGCCGTAAATCTTTGAAAAAGTTCGGCACATGACCACGTTGTCGGCTTCCTCAACCAGCACATGTCCAGCTTCATAATCCGGGGCATCCACATATTCCTCATAGGCGCAATCAAGAACCAATAGAGCGGACACCGGCATGGCGGCATGCAGTTTTCTGACCTCGGCACCGCCCAGATAAGTGCCCGCAGGGTTTTCAGGGTTGGCCAGATAGACAATCCGAGTGCGCTCTGTCAGGCCCGCAATCAGCGCATCAACCGACGGTTTGAAGTTATCGTCCGCAACCGACACCACATCGGCGTCGTTCGCATGGGCGTAGTTGGGTACCTTGAGATAGCTGTTGGCACTGCGCAGCAACTCAGTTCCCGGACCCAAATATCCCCGGGCCAGTCGGGCTAGCAGATCGTCCGAGCCCTGCCCCGTGGTGATCCGTGCTGGGTCCAGGCCGAAATGGCAAGCGAGTGCAGGTACAAGAACATTATCAACGTTTTCCAGATACCTTTCGATACCCGCCATAGCGGCGCGCGCGGCTTGACGGGCCAGCGGACTGGCTCCGAAAGCGCTCTCGTTCGAGTTCAGCAGAACAGAGGCCGGCGGCACACCGTCAGTCTGCCCTACAAGCATATGCGGCTTGATCCGCTCTATCCCCTGCTTTGCGCGCTGAACGGCCATCATTGTCTCCGGATCGCAATTCCCAAAATATCACATGAATAACAAAAACAATCAATTCACTTCCAAAAATATTATGATAAAAGAAATGCACCTGCAAAAGAGAGTCGTATATCCTTGGCCGACAAAACGGATACCCTGACCCTGACGATCGACCTGACGGCACCGGGCCGACAGGTCGGGGATGCGATGCTCAAATGGTCGGACAACACCAACCCCTTGGGCTATCATCCGATCCCAATCATCAGTCTGAAAAACGGAACAGGCCCGACGCTTCTGATCATCGGCGGCACCCATGGGGACGAGTTTGAAGGCCCCTCTGCCATCATGAGATTGGTGGCGACGCTGGACCTTGACGAAATCTCGGGACAGATCATCTTCCTGCCCGCCTTCAATGCCCCAGCGGTCGCGGCGTCTTCGCGTGTCTCCCCCTTGGATGGAGAGAACCTCAACCGAGCCTTCCCGGGCGACGGGCTGGGCGGCCCTACGGCGATGCTGGCCAATTTTGTCGAGCATCTGCTAGCAGACTGTGACGCCGTGATTGATCTGCACTCCGGCGGCAAGGCATCCTTTTTTCAGCCTAGCACGTTGATTTCAGAGATGTCGGATACCGCCCTCGCTGCCGCCTCTGACGATCTGGCGCGGGCTTTTGGACTACCGCTGGTTTGGATGCTGGGCAAACACAATGACAATCGCTCGGTCAATGCAGCCGCTGAACGGGCGGGCGTACCCATGATTGCAACGGAACTTGGCGGCGGCGGGGGTGTACATCCTGAAATCACAAACATGGCGGAGACGGGACTGCGCAATTGTCTGGTTCACCTCAGTATTCTGAAAGGTACCAAACCGGGCAGCGAAATCACACGCCGGGTCAGTATTGCGTCACCTTTGCACTCGGTCTATGCGCCTGCGGACGGTCTCTTTGATCGCCAGATATCAGCCGGGCAGGACGTTGCGCGCAACCAGTCGGCAGGCCTGTTGCACTTTCCGCTGGAACCTTCGCGAACGCCCTTACCGTTGCGCTTTTCAACAAGTGGATTTGTGCTGGCTCATGGCAACCGGGGCATGGTGCGCCGTGACGAATTGCTGGCGCTGATCGCGCAGGACGTAACTGATCCTTCCCTGGATTCAAAGGAAAGCTGAATGCAGGTCTTCAAACCTTTTATTGATGGCGTCAGCCGCGATTGGAAGGGTTCGACGATCGACAGCATTGATCCGGCCACTGGAAAGGTCTGGAGCAGACTCGCCCGCTGTGGTCACGCCGAAGCGGATGCTGCGATCCTGTCAGCTGACTGCGCCTTTCGAAGCGGCCCGTGGGCAGAAGCGGACGCAAACGCCCGCGCAGCAAAGCTGGAACGGCTGGCCGACGTGCTCCAAGCTCGATGGGAAGAGCTGGTCGAGCCTGAGGTGCGGGACAATGGAAAGCGGATCAGCGAGGTCCGAAGTCAGTTTGCCGGTCTTCACACATGGTACAGACATTTTGCGAGGGCCGCGCGCGACCTTGCGCCGGAGCCACAGTCCAACTCCATACCGGGTGTCAAAAGCACCGGATATCACGTGCCCTTTGGGGTGGTTGTCGCGATAACCCCTTGGAACTCGCCGCTGATGATCCTGGCTTGGAAACTTGCCCCAGCGCTCGCGGCAGGCAACACGGTTGTGGTAAAACCATCTGAAATGGCGACAGCCTCGACCGTTGCATTTGCCAAAATGGCGTTTGATGCAGGGTTGCCAAAAGGCGTGTTGAACGTTGTCACAGGTCTGGGCCACGAAGCGGGCGAGGCGCTGGTCCGTCATCCGCTGACCCGCAAGGTGACATTTACCGGCTCCGATGCGGGCGGGCAAAAGGTGGCAGAGGCCGCATCTGCCAGTGTGATCCCAACGACGCTCGAACTCGGCGGAAAATCGGCTCAGGTAGTCTTCGCGGATTGTGATCTGGAGAACACCGTGAACGGGGTTCTGTCCGGAATTTTCCTGTCAAACGGCCAGACCTGCGTGGCAGGCTCTCGCTTGATTGTGCAATCCTCCATCAAAGACGCCCTGACTGACAGATTGCTGGAAAGAAGCAGGGCGCTGAGGCCCGGAAACCCGATGGACCCGGACACGGAAATCGGGCCGCTTGCCAATGCGCCGCATTATCAGAAGGTCATAGAAATAATCGCACGGGCCAAACAAGAAGGCGCAACCTGTCTGCTGGATGGTCTTGAAACCGTGCAAGGACAGGCTGGCTACTACGTGGGTCCGACGATTTTTGATAACGTGACTGCGGAGATGCAGCTTTGGCACAAAGAGGTGTTCGGGCCAGTGCTCGCAATAACATCATTCGAGCAAGAGGCAGACGCGATCCGATTGGCCAATGACACGGACTATGGGCTGGCAGGCGGTATCTGGACCAGTGACCCCGAAAAGGGCCAGCGCGTGGCAGCGGCCATGCACAGCGGCACAGTCTATATCAATCACTATCGCAGCGTTGATCCCGGCAGCCCGATCGGAGGTATGAAACGATCGGGATACGGGCGCGAACTGGGGCCCGAGGCGATCAAAGAATTCCTGCAAACCAAATCCATCTGGACCGGTACCCACCCGGTTCCCGATCCCTTCCCTGCGCCGCAGCATCCACATCACGATTGAACGGAGCACGCCATGAGCGAAACATTCAAAGCCCCAGACGGCGACTTTCGCGGTCATGATCGCCAATCGGTCTGGAGCCAGTCTCCGGACCCGGAGCTGACCGAGGTCGGCCCCGGCACCCCCTGCGGCGAATTTCAGCGCCGGTTCTGGCTGCCTGTGGCGATGACCGATCAGGTCAGCGACCTGCCTTACCGTATTCGCATCCTGGGCGAAGATCTGGTGCTGTTCCGCGAACCCGGCGAAGGCAAGCTGGGGCTGACCCATTTGCACTGCGCGCATCGCAACATGAGCCTTGAATTTGGCATTATCGAACCGGGAGGCATTCGCTGTTCCTATCACGGGTGGAAATACGGGCTGGATGGCACGGTGCTGGAAACCCCGTGTGAGCCCCCCGCCTCACAAGTGAAGAAAAAGGCCTGTCTGGGCGCCTACCCGGTGATCGAATACAATGGTCTGGCGTTCACCTATATGGGTCCACGCGCTGAACAGCCGCCCTTCCCGGTGATGGACACTTTCGACGAAGAGGGCGATGAGATGTTGCCCTCCCTGATCAAATCACCCTGTAACTGGTTGCAGGTGATGGAGAACGCGTGGGACCCGTTCCATGTGGTCTATCTGCATACTCTGGCGGTGCGTTCGCAGTTCATCGATGCTTTTGCCGAAATGCCAATGATCGAATTTCACGAGGCGGAGTTCGGAGAGTTCTACACCAATGTGCGCCGGGTGGATGAATTTGTCTGGATCAGGGTGCATGATCACATGATGCCCTCTTTCACCCAGAACGGAGCGCATTTTCCTGTGCCGGACAGGTCGCGCTATTTCGGGCGCTGCGGGTTGAGCCGCTGGGTCGTTCCGATTGATGACACGCATACCCAGGTCGTGACATGGCGGCACTTCCGTGAAGGCGACGATCCCAAGGGGCTGACCGACAAATCAAAAGTCGGCTACGGATCGACGGACTTTTACGGGCAGGACCCCGACCGCCCCTATGAGATGCGCCAGCGTGATCCGGGCGACTATGACGCATGGGTCAGCCAAGGGCCGTGCAACATCCACAGCCGCGAAAACCTCAGCTTTACCGACCGCGGGGTAGCCAAAGTGCGCCGCATGCTGCGCAAGGAAATCCGTTCGCTCGCGGCGGGCAATCCGGTCAAACATCCGACTGATAATTGGAAAGGCATTCTGCCCACCTATGCAGGCGACTCGATCATGCGGATCCCCCTTCAGGAAGGCCGCGATGACGGTGCGGTGCTCAAGGAGATCTCCTTTGCCGTGGCTGAGATTTTCAAAAAGGGAGATGCGCAGCCCATCGAAGCGCGCAAGGGCTTTATCATCGATGCACTCAAAACATATGAGGCAAACTGGACATGAAACGCATTTCTCACAATCCGGGCCGGGTCGAATGGGCGGGTGAGAATCCCGGCATCTACCTCAAGACTGATCCGGGCAGCGCAACATATGACACACTGGCTCTGTTCTTTCGCGTGGCCCTGTCGCCCTACGGGCGGGGCCATGCTGCGATTGTACTTGGCGCACCGGACGACGCTCGCGGCTGGCCGCATATGCCTAATCTGATCATGACCGACAACCAGCGCATGATGCGCTGGATCATAGACGGCTGGGTCACCAAGATGCCAACCTTTATTGGCAAAGCAGGTCTGAACGCCATGACGTGGCTCGATTGCGATGCCGTTGAAAAGCGCCCAGGCGACCTCAAGGCCCGCTATTCAGAAACGCTGCGCGGGTCGGGCGTGACGGTGGAGATGATCTGGCAGGACATGGGCCCGCCTCTTCCTGTTGAGGTCACTGCCGAGAACTCCGCCACCAAGGAGCACGAGATGTATTCCGTCTTCCTTGAGGCCAAAACAGCAGAGATCAAGATAAACGGCACAGCTTTGCCTGGTCAGGTCGCAGACCGGCAGTTCTTTGGGCGTACGATGTCGACGGCCTTTCTGGCATTCTCAGAGACCTGGGTGTCCCCATCCAAAAGAGGAGCCGCCTGATGCCATTGAACGAACCGGTTACACCGGGTGTAGTCGATTGGACCGGTGAAAACCCGGGCATCCTGCTGAAGGACGCGCATGGAAACTTCTCAGCCATGGCACTGTTTTTTCGTGTCGCGTGGTCGCCCGTAGGTCAGGGACAAGTGTTGCTGCTCTATGGCATGCCTGATGCTGTAGAAGGAACCCCGCATGCTCCCAATGTGATCCTGAGCGACAATGCTGCGCTGACGGCCTATCTCAAAGAGAACTTCATCGGCAAACTGGCAGCATTTGCAAATGCCCCGGCATTTGCCACTTTGCCGGAAATCACCGCTCAGGTCGTGCGGAGTTCCGGCGATCCGATGGGCCATCGGTATTGCGAAACCATCAGTGCGCCGAGCCTGACTGTGGAACTGGTCTGGGAGGACCTCGAACCACCCCGCGCGCTGGAGCTGACCCCGGATCAGGTTGGCACCGGCGAGCACACAATGTTCACGCTGTTGGTGCCCGCACATTCGGCACAGATCATCGTCAACGGTCAAAGCTTGCCGGGGAAGATTGGCCAGCGCGTTCAGGCTGGATACGAGACGACAACGGCATTTCTGTACTTCTGTGAAACATGGGTCATCCCACCGGAGGCGTCATGACACTGCACCCCGCAGACCAACTGGCCTTCGATAAGGCAATGGTCACTCAACCAGTATGGAACCGTTTCAACACCGCTGCAGATGCGGTGAACCTTCCTGAGAACGTGCTTTTGCATGCAGGTCCAGCCTTTGATGCCACCGACAGGATCACTGAACCGATACTCAATTCCGCCTGCGTGGCCGCGGTATTTGAAGGGCTGGCGAAAGAATTTGATCAGGCTGAGGCGATGATCCTGTCCGAAGAGATCCTGCTGCAACCGGCGCAAGATCATGACATTGTCACGCCGCTGGCCGCCGTTGTTTCCGCCTCAATGCCGCTGCACAGCGTGTATGATGCCTGGCGCGGGACGCAGCGCGTTTTCGCGCCGATCAATGGCGGCTCTCGCCCCGCGATGCGCCTGGGCCTGCGGTCCGAAGCGGTCCTGGAGCATATCCGCTGGCTCAACACACGGTTTCTGGACGTGCTGCAAGCTGGGTTGGCCGAAGGCATTGCGCTGGTGCCACTGGCCGTTGTCGGCCTGATGGGCGGGGACGATTGCCACGGGCGCACACCCGTTGCAGCACAGGCGCTGATCCACGAGTTAAAGGACCGCACACCGGGCGGGATCACGGATGAGGATGTGCTCGAATTCATGGCCACCTCGCCCTCGCTGTTTCTGAACCTTTGGATGGCGGCCACCAAATGCATGATGAAACTGGCAGAAGGCATTGAAGGGTCGAGCTTTGTCACCGCTGCCGGTGGCAACGGCCGTGAAGTCGGCATTCAGGTCGCGGGCCTGCCGGGCCAGTGGTTCACCACTCCCGCCACGCCACCAAAGGGAAGGTTCGATGTAGATCTGCCTCTGGGTCGTGCCTTGGGCGCAATCGGCGACAGCGCTGTTGTCGAAGCCTTTGGACTTGGCGCGATGGCGATTGAACTGAGCCCCGAACAAAAGGCCGGGTTGGGGGCGTTTCTGCCCGACGACGCCAAGGCACGCACATCCGGATTATCGGTTGGTGCGCACCCCTACTTCCGTGCTCTGGATGTTCGTCTGGGCAGTACGGCACGCGGCGCCGTGACACAGGGCGCAGGACCAGTCATCGGCTTGGGCATCCTTGACCGTGAAGGCCTTGCCGGGCGGCTGGGCGGCGGGATTTATGATATGCCTGTCACCCCCTTTGCCGATGCGCTTGCCGCGTTATCCGCATGACCGCGTTGAATAAACTCAGCGCGACCAAGATCGCAGAGCTCATCCGTGAGGGCCTCACAAAACCCAGCGAAGTTATGGCCTCGCATCTGGACCGGATCGCCACGCGGGAAACGCAGGTGGGTGCGTTTCATTATCTCGATAAAGATGCTGCCTTGGCACTTGCCGAGCATGCCGACAGCATCGCACCAAAAGGCCCACTTCACGGCGTGCCCTTTGTGATCAAGGACATCATTGACACCAACGACATGCCAACCGGCTGGGGGTTCGCGCCCTATGACACCCGGCACCCTGAAAAAAACGCAGCCTGCGTGGACGCGTTGATCGCCGCAGGTGCGATCCCGATTGGCAAAACCGTGACCACTGAGTTTGCTTACTTCCATCCGGGCAAGACTGCCAATCCACACGCGCTGACGCACACCCCCGGGGGATCTTCCTCTGGCTCTGCGGCCGCTGTGGCTGACCACATGGCGCCGCTTGGTCTGGGTTCGCAAACTGCCGCGTCGTTGATCCGGCCCGCCGCCTTTTGCGGTCTGGCGGCGTTTCGTCCAACGACCGGCGGGTTTCCTTTGGAGGGCGTGATGTGCCTCTCACCTTCGCTGGACACATTGGGAGTTCTGGCGCGCAGCGTCATGGATCTGATGCTCGCCACAGAAGCCTTGAGCGGCCAGAGCCTGCCCCCCGCCCCTGCGTTTGAAGACACCCCGCCCCGGATCAGCCTGATGCGCGGACCGCATTGGCAGGATGGCGGTCTTGAGATGCGGGATGTCTGTTCCAAAGCCATGACTGCGTTGGCGGCACAGGGCGCTGAAACCGGAGAGATTGCCCACCCTGAGGTGTTCGCAGCTTTGACCGACGCCCAGATCACCGTGATGGAATATGAAGCCGCGCAGAGCCGGATGGCAGAGTTCGATCTGTATCCAGAACAGATCAGCTCTCAATTCGCGGACCTGATCCGGGCGGGCCAGCAGGTAGATGCCCGCAGCTACGAGCTGGCCCTGCAGACCCGCGACCGTGCAAATGTGCTGCTGGATGCGCTGATGGGGGATGTGGACGCCCTGTTGGTACCCTCGGCCCCCGGGGGCGCACCGCAAGGATTGAATGCCACAGGTGATCCGCTCTATTCGCGGATGTGGAACCTGCTACAGCTTCCTGCCGTGGCGCTGCCCTATGGAAAGACCAGAGATGGCTTGCCCTTGGGCATCCAGCTAATCGCCAGACGCGGGGATGACGCTCATCTTCTGACCACCGCCAAATGGGTCGAGCAGGCATTCGAGGCGCATCCGTTCCAAACTACGGCCTAAGCCGTAACCGGCCGCCACAACCCGCCAATCTCAGTGCGGGCAATCACCGTCGCAATCCACAGCCCAACGCCCAACCCGCTGAGGACGGCACAGGCGACACCATACCAAACCCCGTATTCATCAAAGCCCCATAGCCCGACGAAGACCCAAACAAAGAACGCGATGCCAAATCCCTGCCGGTAAAGGCTGATCCATACCGTCCAAATGGGCCGTTTCAGCGCCTGCAACAGGGAGTTGATCGAAAACAGCATCATATAGGCAGGCAATAGCAGACTATCCACGCGTAGATAGGCAACGCCCACACGGATCACCTCTGGATCATCGGAAAACAGGCTGAGGAAATGGGGTGCGAATATCCACAAAACCGGGCAGGAGATAGCGGCCATGACCAGCCCCACCTTCCAGCAGAAATGCGTTGAGCCTCGCACACGCTCATATTTTTTTGCGCCAAAATTCTGCGCCGCAATGGGCAGCAGGGCCCCGGTCACCCCGAGAATGGGCAGCAAGAGGATCTGCTCGAGCCTGATGGCGACGCCGTAAGCCGCCACCGCATGCTCTCCAAATCCTTTCAACGCGTATTGCATGACAAAGCCCGATAGAAACATCACAAGCATCGCCACAGCGGTAGGCATGGTTTGCAGCCCTATGGTTCCGAACGGACCGATCCGCGGCAGGAAATGCGCAGCCCTGATGCGCGCCATGTTGCGTCGGCGCAGAACCTGGACGATCATATATGTCATCACACCGGACTGGCTGAGCACGGTAGAAGCTGCCAGACCATCAAAGCCCATGCCGGGCACCAACCCTGGAATGCCAAAGATCATCAAAGGGTTCAGGCCGATGTTGGCGAGAAAAGCGACCAGCAACGCGCGCTGGAACGATTTGCTGTCCCCGTGCGCCTGCAAGATGCCGTTACATGCAAAAGCCATCAGAAATGCGGGTAAGGCAAAGGAAAGGACCTGAAAGTACCTGATACCGGCCTCCCGGTATGGGCCGGGTTCGCTCACCAGTTTGATCGCAAAAGGGCCATACCAGAACCCCGCGATGGCAAGCAGCCCCGCCGCAACCAGACCAAAGCTCATCCCCTGCGCAGCGAGCCTTCGGGCGCCTTTTCTGTTACCCGCACCCAAAGCATTGCCGACCAGCGCCCCCATGGCCGCGCCCAACCCGACACCAACCGACAAAGCGATGTAGAACGCCTGATACCCCAGCGCCAACCCCGCCTGCGCACTGGTTGACAGCATGCCGGCAAAGAACATGTCGACGACGTTATAAAGCGTGTTGAACAACATGCCCAAAGCGGCGGGCACGGCAAGCACCCGGAAATGGGTCGCAATTGATCCCTGTGTAAGGTCGAGGTCGATGGGGGCTGCCATGTAGTGCTAGAGCCTTTCTGCCTGAACCGACAGAAATTCGAACTTTGGACTCAGTACCTCGGCAAATCCGTGATTCAATTCCGCATCCACGCTGATCGAGTCGCCGGTCCGCAGGGTGTGGCGCGTGCGCCCATAAAGATAGACGGCCTCGCCTTCGATGACCTGAATGAAAACAACGCCATGTCCCACATAGGTCGGCGGTTTTCCGTCATCCCGAAGCAAAGTCACCTTTCGAGCGATAAAATGGAGGTCCCTGCGCGAGTGGGTCGCGAGGTTGACGTATTCGTGTTTGTGCTCATCTGCGATCCGCGTTGAGCGGAGACCTTCACCGTTGCGCACCAATGTGAAATCCGTGTGTTCGGTGCGGGCTGTGCGGAACAAGGAAGCGATGGGCACTTCCAAGGCCTCAGCAAGGGCGGCCAGAGTCCCGATGGATGGAGAGACCAACCCATTTTCGATGCGACTGACCATGGCTGCCGATATCCCCGACTGATCCGCCAACCATCGGGCAGAGTGGGAACGCTGCTGCCGCAATTCCTTTAGTGATGCTCCGATCGCCTCGTCGATTCTCTTTCCCGGAGCGTCGTTCAGCATGATCTGTCAGTCTTTCTTGTAATACCCGACAACATCGCCCGCAGTTGTCACCCCAAGCCCGTTCAGCAGGCGGTTGGCATAGTTGAAGTAACAGATGATCTGGTTGATCTCGAGGATTTCGCCGTCATCCCAGCCGGCACCGCGCATCGGCGTAATGTCAGTTTCTGCCATTTTTCCGGGCGCGCAGGTCAGCTTTTCAGCGTAGCGTAGTGCCTCCAACTGCTTACCTTCAAATGCTTTTTCCGGCGCACGGTCTTGCAGTGCTGCCTCGACGTCATCGGCGCGTCGCTCATCACCGATCAGATGCCGCGCGTTGCTCCAATGGTTGGCGTATGAGTAGGGACATTCATTCAGGACGGACACATAGGAACTGATGACTTCCTGAAACCACATTGGCACCGTGTTGGTCTGATCGTGCAGACAGGCGCGATAAAGGATTACATGGCCATTCATCGTGCTGGGTCGCAGCGAGTGCACCCGCATCACATTGTCGACAGTCCCATGTGGCGTTCTTGCCAGATCCAAAGCGGCCTGCAACGGCGCGTCAGCGTCCTCATCAGAGATCATTTTGATCCATGCAGACATCTTGAACCCTTTCATGCTGGCGGCAGAACTACGCGAGCCAAATCCCGCATGGTTAATTTTATATTGACGAGTATTGCACATTAAGCAACCATGTTAATTAATATGCAACTTTGATGCCGTGCACCGAGAAGCTGTCTGATCGTACCACCGATGCAATGGTGGCGGTCCCGAGGTCGCTTCGAAGAGCAAACGCAGGGCTTTGCCCCGTTTCACGCAATTCGATGAGAGGCCCGCCGTGACCACGTCAGACCCCATGATCCGCGTCACGAATCTAGACAAGTTCTACGGGTCTTTTCACGCATTGAAAGATGTGAACCTGGAGGTGCAGCAGGGCGAGAAAATGGTGATTTGCGGACCGTCCGGGTCCGGCAAATCGACGCTGATCCGCTGCTTTAACGGGCTGGAGTGGCACAATTCCGGTACGCTGATCATCGACGGTATCGAAGTGCACCAGAACTCCAAACAGATCCGGGATCTGCGACAGGAAGTGGGGATGGTATTTCAGCAGTTCAACCTGTTTCCACACCTGACCGTGCTGGAAAACCTGACCATCGGGCCAATGAAAGTTCGCAAGATCAGCCAATCTGAGGCCGAAAAGACCGCGCGCAAATACCTCGAACGCGTGCACATCCCCGAACAGGCAGAAAAATACCCCGCGCAATTGTCCGGGGGCCAACAGCAGCGGGTCGCCATCGCCCGATCGCTTTGCATGGAAACCCGAATCATGTTGTTTGACGAGCCAACCTCGGCCCTCGATCCCGAGATGATCAATGAGGTGCTTGACGTGATGGTGGGGCTTGCAGACACCGGCATGACGATGGTCGTGGTCACCCACGAGATGGGGTTCGCCCGCAAAGTAGCTGACACGATGGTCTTTATGGAAGAGGGCCAGATCGTCGAAATCTCGCCCCCCGAGCAGTTCTTTACCAACCCATCCAGCGAACGCTGCCGCATGTTCCTAGATCAGATTCTGGAACATTGAGATGAGCGCGACTGATTTGCCAATGATCAAAGGCGCGCCACTGCCGCAGCAGTCCCCGGTACAAAAGTTCTTTGGTTCCACTTTCATTTCTGTTGTCATCTACCTGCTGGTCATCGGGGTGATTTGTTGGGGATCTTATACCGGCGCCCAGAACATGGGCTACAGTTGGCAATGGTATCGCGTTCCCCAGTACCTCTACAGCTTTACGGATGATGGGTTTCAGCCTGGCGAGTTACTGATTGGCCTGGGCGCAACTATACGGCTGTCTTTGACCGCCTTTGTGCTTGCTACCGCACTTGGCTTGCTGGTCGCACTATTGCGCCTGTCGGGGCTGATTGTCGGTTCCGCCGTTGCGGTCTGCTTTCTGGAATTCATCCGCAATATTCCGCTGCTCGTGCTCCTCTATTTGTTTTACTACGTCTTGGGGCCGATTTTTAAATTCGACCGCTATACCGCGTCGATCCTGACGCTGGCCGTATTCCACTCCGCACTGATCTCGGAAATTCTGCGCGCGGGGATCAATGCCGTAGCCCAGGGCCAGTGGGAAGCTGCCAAATCCATCGGGATGACCACCGGTCAGACCTATCGCTACATCATTCTGCCCCAATCGGTGCGCTTCATGTTGCCACCGATGACGGGTGAGGTTGTACACCTGATCAAATCCTCTGCCATTGTCAGCGTGATTGCGGTTGCAGAGCTGACAACATTTGGCCGCAACATCATTTCCGACACTTACATGAGCTTTGAAATCTGGTTCACCGTTGCAATCGTCTACATGGTGGTGACCCTGATCCTGTCTATCGGCGTCAGTTATCTCGAGCGGAGATATGCCGTTGCTCAATAACGAAACCGCTCAACCATCACCAAGGAGGTACTTATGAAACTGCCACGAAGAATTATTGGCCTTGCCCTGGCCGCCACCGCTGCCCTTGGCCTTGCCGTACCGGCAAGTGCGCAAGAGCAATCGGTGATAGAAACGATCAAACAGGATGGGGTCATCCGCATTGGTCTTTCCCTTTTTGTCCCATGGTCAATGCGTGATAAGAATGGCGATCTGATCGGCTATGAACTGGATGTCGGTCGCAAGCTGGCCGAGGATATGGGCGTTGAGGTCGAATTTGTGCCAACCGCATGGGATGGAATTATTCCCGCGCTTGTCTCCGGCAACTTTGACGTGATCATCTCAGGCATGTCCTACACGCCGCAGCGGGCCCTGACTGTCAACTTCTCGGACCCTTACGCATTTACCGGTTTGGCTATTCTGGCGAACAAGGAAATGACGGCGGGCATGTCACTGGAGGATATGAACTCTCCTGATGTAACATTTGCGGCTCGGCGCGGCGCGACACCTGCAGTGGTCATCGCGGAAAACTTCCCCGAGGCGAACCTCTTGCTGTTTGATGAGGATGGCGCTTCCACCCAGGAAGTTCTGAACGGGAATGCGCATGCCACCATGGCGTCCCAGCCCACTCCGAACCGCGAAGCCGGTCGGAACCCAGACGTTCTGGTAGTGGTCGAAGGTGACCTGTTTGACCCACGCGGCGAAGGCTTCGTGATGCGCAAGGGTGACCCTGATGCGCTGAACTACTTCAACAACTGGATTGCACAGCAGTGGCGTACCGGTTGGCTGGAAGAGCGTCACAACTACTGGTTCGCCACGGAGGAATGGGCTGACCAGGTCGCTCAATAACGTTCAGAAATCCTGGGGCGAGCGGTCGCCCCCGGCCTAAAATGGGTGCCCGAAGTGTCGAACTTCTTTTCCAAACTAAGATGGCCTGACTATCTGATACTGGCGGTTCTGATTGCCTTTTTCGGATATATCTGGTTCTCGATCGAGGGCACCCTGAACTACAAATGGCGTTGGGAGTTGATCCCGAGCTACATCGTCGGCTGGCATTCAGGCCGCGAGGAGTATTTTGCCAACCTGCTGTTGCAGGGATTGATGGCGACCATCCGCATCAGCATTTACGCCAGTATTCTGGCGCTAATCCTTGGCACGATCCTTGGCGTGGCCCGCTGTTCCGCCAACCTGACTGTCCGGATGCTCGCCCGCACCTACCTCGAATTCCTACGCAACATTCCACCGGTCGTCGTGGTATTCATCTTTTTCTTCTTCCTCTCACAACAGTTGATCGATGCCCTGAACCTTGCGCGCTGGTCGCGCGGGATTGCGCGGCAAGAGGACATCTGGCTTTGGGAATTCTTCTTTGGCGATATGCGCCGGTTTCCCTCGCTGATCTCTGGCGTCATCGTGCTTGCACTGTTCGAAAGCGCCTTTGTTGGTGAAATCGTGCGAGCAGGCATCCAGTCGGTCCCGAAAGGCCAACGCGAGGCGGCCCGATCCATCGGCATGAGCCGGATGCAGGAATTGCGCTACATCGTGTTGCCCCAAGCGATGAAAAAGGTTGTTCCTCCGATGGCAAACCAGTTCATCACACTGATCAAGGACAGTTCGATCATCTCGCTGATCTCGGTGCAGGAACTGACCTATAAGACGGTAGAGCTTGTCGCTTCATCGCGCATGATCTTTGAGGCATGGATTACGACCGCGGCCTTCTACTTCATCATTTGCTTTGGCCTCAGTCGACTGTTCGCGCGTTTTGAGAAACGATCCGATACGCGTTAGTCACAGGCGTTTCGGCTCTTTCGTACCATCTCCAAAAAACTGTTTGCCGGAGCGGACAAAAGTCGGTTCGTCGGCCAGATCAGGACCGCCTGCATGTCCAGCCGAGCCTTGAACGGAACCGCAACGCACCCCGGTATTTCATCCGCTGCATGTGATGTGGCCACGACCGACACTCCCAAACGCCGAGCAACGAGCTGACAGATTGCATCCGACGTGCGCGTTTCAAAGCGCAACTCACGCGTAACACCGGCCGCCTCAAAGACGGTGTCGATGTCATGCCTGAACCGCGATCCGGCCAAATAGCTCACAAAGCACTCACCATGAAGATCCTTTGGAGCAATTTGCGATTTCGACGCCAGCCGGTGTTCTTGCGGCAAAACACAGTAAACGCTGCCTTCTTCCATTGGCATATGTGCCAAAGCGGGGTTTGTCGGCACGCTCGTTGTCAGGCCAAAGTCATGGTTCTGCAAGACCAGCCACTCAACCGTGTCATCGTTGGCCTCAATCTCCAGGCACATCTTGACTTGGGGGTGCGCGGCGCCAAATCGCGCGATCAGGTCCGGCGCCAGCCCCCCGGCAAAGCTGGGGATCGTGACGAGCTGGACGGCGGTGTGACCGAAATTGGCAATCACGTTTGCGGCATCTTTGATGTGCTCCATCCCGGTGATCGCCTGCCTGATCTCTCCTACCAACAACCGCCCTTCCGGCGTCGGGACCAGCGCCCTGCCCTGCCGGGCAAACAGCGCGAACCCGACTTCGCTTTCCAGATCAGAAATCAAACGACTGATCGCGGGTTGAGACACCCCCAACAGGGTTGATGCACCTTTCACGCTGCCAGAGGAAACCACCGCGCGAAAAGCGTCCACCTGTCGGAAAGTGATTTTCATCTTCGGCTCCTTGAAGGGCTGATTGAGCGAGAGTTCCTGTGAGCCCATTCTCGACTGTTTTTTCCATCGGGGAAAGGCCCTATGCCGCTTGACGAATGTTTACCAATAGTAAACTATGTGCTTATGATGCAAAAATACTCCATCGCCTCGTTGCTGCGTCACGGCATCAACAATCATACCTCTTGGCCCAAAGCCTGGCGAAGCCCACCGCTGAAGGAAAGCTATGATGTTGTTATCATCGGCGCGGGCGGTCACGGGTTGGCGACGGCCTATTATCTCGCCAAGGAACATGGGGTTACAAATATCGCTGTGGTAGAACGCGGCTGGCTGGGGGGCGGCAACATTGCCCGCAACACCATTACGATCCGTTCGAACTACATGCGGGATCAGTCGATCCCTTTCTACGTCAAATCCGTTGCCCTCTACGAAGAGATGACGAAAGAGTTGAACTTCAACATGATGCACTCCAAACGCACCATGATTGATGTGATCCAAAATTATCCAATGATGCGCGACCGGCGGCGGCGCCAACATATCATGGATATTTATGGCTCCACCTATAAACGCATTTCAGAGGCCGAAGTACGCAAGCGCATTCCCGCTCTGACCGGCGGCGGGCCGGGATCCCGGCTGCCCGTAATCGGTGGCATGGTCCATACGGATGCCGGCGTGAACCGACATGATGCGGTCGCCTGGGGCTATGCGCGCGCGATAGACGCGCTGGGGGGCGAGATTCATCAGCAGACAGCGGTCGAAAGCCTGGTGCGCGGCGCCGATGGCGCGATTGAGGGCTTGCAAACCAACCGCGGACTGATCCGCGCGAAAAAGGTTGCTGTGGCTGTCTCCGGTCACACCACAACGCTTACTGAAACTGCCGGGCTGAAACTGCCCCTGCGTACAATGAACTTGACTGCCTTCGTATCGGAACCTGTCAAACCGCTGGTGGATGTGATCGTGAACTGCCCCGACGCCGGGTTCTATTTCAGTCAGTCCGACAAGGGCGAAATGGTGATAGGCGGCGCCCCAGACATGGGTCAGTCTTTCCGCCGCGACATCAAGCAGCATGTGTTTGAGGATACGGTCTCGGCGATGCTCTCTCTCTTCCCATCGTTCAAAAAGCTCAAACTGATGCGTCAGTGGGGTGGTCACTTGGACATCGCGCAAGATGCCTCGCCGATCATGGATGAAACAGATGTACCGGGGTTGTTTGTAACTGCTGGATGGTGGGGCGGCTACAAGGCCATCCCCGCAGGGGGACTGACGCTGGCCCATCTGGTGGCCACCGGCAGACCGCATGAGCTGATGAAAGACTTTACGCTGAAACGTTTCCGCCACCTTGATTACGTGATGGAAACCGGCACAACCACGGCCAGATAGGAGCAGCCAGAAATGATGAATATCCCCTGCCCCTTTTGTGGCCCCCGGAACGAGGCGGAGTTCGCCTTTGGTGGTCCGGTCAAGCCGCGTCGGCCTGATCCGAATGCCACCAGCGACGATGAATGGGCCGATTACCTAACCCAGGTGCCCAATCCGCTTGGCCCGGTTGAAGAGCGTTGGTGGCATGTGAAGGGATGCGGCACCTGGCTATCGATCTGGCGCGACACCCGGACCCATGACATCGTCGAAGGGCCAGGCAATGCAGACTGATCGACTTGATAATGGCGGGCGGATTGACCGCACCAAAACATTGAACTTCACCTTCAATGGCCGCCCCTATCAGGGCTTTGAAGGCGACACGCTGGCCTCGGCCCTGCTGGCGAACGGTGTACGTCTGACAGCCCGCAGTTTCAAATACCACCGCCCGCGCGGGATTGTCGGTTCAGGTGTTGAAGAACCTTCGACACTGGTGGAATTGCTGGGCGATGATGCGTCCGGCAACCGGCCTGTCACCACTGTAGCCCTGCGCGAGGGGCTGGCGGCCAAGTCGGTGAACTGCTGGCCCTCGCCAGAGCTGGATGTCGGGGCGATCAACCAGATGTTTGCGCGCTTTCTCCCCGCGGGTTTCTATTACAAGACTTTCAAGTGGCCCAACTGGCATCTTTATGAACCGTTCATCCGCAAGGCGGCTGGCCTTGCCGCCGCACCTGCCGAGCCCCCCAAAGAGGGGCATTTTGAAAATCGGTATGCACATTGTGATCTGCTGATTGCGGGTGCGGGTCCGGCCGGTTTGATGGCGGCATTGGTGGCAGGTCGTGCCGGGCAGCGGGTGATGCTGGTCGATGAAGGCTCTGAGCCCGGTGGTAGTTTGCTCAGCCGGAACCTGATGATTGATGGCAAGCCCGCGATGGAGTGGGTGCGATCAGTCTCTGCCGAGTTGGCTGGATTATCCAACGTCAGACACCTTCAGAACGCAACTGTCTGGGGTTATCGCGAGCACAACTTCGTAATGGTGAATGAACGCGAACCGGAACAACCTTCGATCCTTGAGCGTAACTGGCGCGTGCGGGCGGGTCAGGTCCTGTGTGCCACAGGCGCGATTGAACGCACGCTGGTCTTTGGCAACAATGACCGCCCTGGCGTGATGCTCGCCTCGGCCGTGCAAACCTACGTCAATCGCTATGCTGTGCGTCCCGGCAAGCGCGCCGTGATCTTTACAAACAACAACTCCGCCTATGCTGTCGCCGCGGACATGCAAGCCTCCGGGATTGAGATTGCAGCCATTGTGGACAGCCGCGAAAACCCGCCGGAAGTCGCCCGCGCCAGCGTGCCCGGGGTGGAGGTTTTATCAGGCCAGGTGATCACCACGACGCATGGCAGACGCCGTGTCAGAGCCGTTACTGTTGCGCCCGCCAAAGGGGGCACTGGCCGCAAGATCACCTGCGATCTAGTTACCGTGTCTGGCGGTTGGAACCCTGCTGTGCACTTGTGGTCTCAATCGCGCGGTACCCTTGCCTACGATCAAGCGCTGTCTACCTTCCGGCCTGACAAGGCTGCGCAAAGCGCTGCTTCAGCAGGGGCTGCTGATGGCCATCTTGTTCTGGCGGAAGCGCTGCGCAGCGGTGCAGAGGCGGGCGCAAATGGCGGCGCGCTCCCTGATATCCCAGCCTCAGATGATCTGGACTATGCTGTCGATCCGCTCTGGCAGGTCGAACAGGCCAGCGGCAAAGCCTTTCTCGATATGCAAAACGACGTTTCGGTGGATGACGTCCACCTGGCGCTGCGCGAAGGTTATGACAACGTCGAACATGTCAAACGCTACACGACCGGTGGCATGGGCATCGACCAGGGCAAGGTGGGTAACATCAACATCATCGGCACGGTCGCGATGCAAAAGGGCCTGCCACTGGATGAGGTCGGCACCACCACATTCCGAGCGCCCTACACGCCTGTGTCCTTTGGTGCGATTGGTGGTATCCGAGAGGGCTCGGTTGCCCTGCCCTATCGTCATACACCCGTCACGGCATGGAACCTTGCCAACGGGGCCTTCATGTATGAATCCGGCGCGCGCTGGCGCCGCCCCGGGTATTTCCCGCGCGCTGGCGAGGCGTTCCAGGATACGGTCAACCGCGAATGCCGCACAGTACGCAACGATGTGGGCGTCTATGACGGCTCTCCCCTTGGGACATTTGAGCTGAAGGGCCGCGATGTGGGTCGTTTTCTCGATCATCTCTACACCAACGTCATGTCCAACCTGAAAGTCGGGCGTGCGCGGTACGGCCTGATGCTAAGTGACGACGGGCTGGTGATGGATGACGGTGTTGCGCTCCGACTGTCGCAAGACCGCTGGATCATCTCGACCTCAACCGGGCATGCGGATGCGATAAACGGGCATATGGAAGAAATCCTGCAAACCGAGTTCCCAGACTGGAACGTTTTCATCACTACGGTCACCAGCCAATGGAACAACGCCACCATCTGCGGCCCGAAAGCCCGCGAGGTCATGCAGGCGCTTGGCACGGATATCGACATCTCGACCGAAGCGCTGCCGTTCATGGCCTTTGCGGAGGGCCATGTTGCGGACATCCCGGCGCGCGTGGTGCGCGTCAGCTTTACCGGCGAGTTGTCGTTTGAGGTCAACGTCGCCCCGCGTGATCTGCTGCGTTTGTGGCAAAGAATTCTGGAGGTCGGCGTACCCTTTGGCATCGCACCCATCGGGTCAGAGGCAAATCATGTGCTGCGGGTCGAAAAAGGGTTCCTGTCGCTGGGCCATGAGGTCGACGGGCCCATCGATCCTTTCGATCTCGGCCTTGGATGGGCGATGTCCAAGAAGAAAGCTGATTACTTGGGCAAACGTTCCGTGGCACTGCGCCGTGCCGGTACCTCCAATCGGCGCGAACTTGTCGGCGTGATCCCCGAACCGGACCGCATGATCCCCGAAGGCGGCCCGCTTACACCGGGAGGTGAGAAAAAGCCGACCGAAGGGTTCGTCACCGCCTGCGTCTACAGCACGGTGCATGACCGCTGGGTCGGGCTGGCCCTGTTGGAAAACGGACATTCCCGCCACGGTGAAACCGTGCATGTGCGCCTGAACGACGGCGTTATCCCCGCGCGTGTCACACCGCCCATCCACTATGACGCCGGTGGTGAAAGGCTCAGATCCTGATATGCCGTATGATGCCCGGATTGATCGCTTGCCGATCTATGCCTTGTTCGACCTCAAGGGCCCAAAAGAGGCGCTGGCCGCCTGGAGCAAGGACACATTGGAATTCCCCAATGGTCCCAGCAGGTTGAAACGTCGGGGCAGCGCCGCCTTGTGCCATATCGGCCCAAATCGCTGGCTTTTGCGGGATGATTTGCAAAATGAGGCCGCGCTGAGCGAAACCTTAAGGCCGCAAGATGCCCCTGCCGAAATCTCCATCGTGCGGGTGTCGGATACCCAAACGTTCTTTCGGATCACTGGCCCCGATGCCCTGGAGGTGATGTCAATCGGTTGCACACTTGATTTGCACGCCACTGTCTTTGGCCCGGATGCTGTCAGCTATACTGAATTCTTTGGCATCAAGGCGCTGGTCCTGCGTTGCGAGGGTGGCTTTGAATGCGCGGTCGAGCAGAGCTTTGGCAACATGATCGAAGACTTTCTGACCCGTGCCATGGCTTGAGGGTCAGGCCTTGATCTGAAGCATTCCATTCTCAACCCGCGTTTCAAAAACCCGCATGCGGCGGGTCGCAGGCGCACAGACAGGATGGCCATCGCGCACGTCAAAGGCGCCCTGATGCAAGGGGCACTCAATGATGTGACCGTCGAAATAGCCATCACACAGGTCCGCACCGCCGTGATTGCATAACGCCAATGACGCGTAATAGCCCGTCGGCGTGTCATAGATCGCCAATTTGCGCGTGCCCAGATCTACCCTCGTCACCCATTTCTCTTCCAATGCGGAAACGTCAATCACGTCGCGCCACTTTTTCTCACCCGGCATCGCTCAGGCCTGCGCCATGACTTGCCGCAGAATTTCCCGATGTGCTGCCAGATAGCCACCTTTTTCAACATGAATGTGGTCTTTCAACTTTTCATGCAGGCGCGGTAATGCGTGATAGGGAACAGAGGCCACATAATGATGCTCGGCGTGATAGTTCATGTTCCAGCATAAAAACTGCCAGGGTTTCGACACGATATTGGTCCGCGTGTTCTCAGACATCTGCGCCACGGTTGGGCGACCGACATGCTCGGTCATGCGGATGAAGCGCATCACGGGTTCACCAAGAAAAAGCGGGATAAGCCAATACCAGATCAACCCCCACCAACCGGTGACAGCCATTCCAAGGAAAAAAATCGCATAAACCCCCAGCATCATCCGCGCGTCCCAAAAAACGTGCCTTTGCGCCTCCTTTGGAATGAACCGCCGCTCAACCGCATTCAGATTGCCCATCGCGTGCCTCGCCACTTCAGTAAACTTGCTACGCCAATAGGGCAGCGCCGAGAGATAAAGCAGGTAGGCGCCCAGTGATTTGGGCAGGGGCACCAGTTCCGGATCGTTCCCCTCAATCTGCGTATAGGTGTGGTGATCGCAATGTTCATATCGAAAGAATCGATGCGGCAGGATCAGAATCAGCCCGCAGATTTGCCCGACCAGATCGTTCAGCCAGCGCGTCCGAAACACGGTGTAATGCACACATTCATGCTGCAAAGAGAAATGATGCACCAACACCACCCCATGAATGAACATTGCTGGCCAAATCAACCAGGAGTCCCAAGCCAGGGTCACCAACGAGGTCGTGGCAATCAGCACCAGCACCCAAAGCACCAGTCGGCGCAAGGCAGGCGCGTCAGAGCGCTGCATAAAGGATTTGAGTTCTTCGCGCGTCAGCTTGCCTTCTGCTAAAGCCTGAGTCAGCGGCGTAACAATCGGTTGTGTCATGTGATTTTCCGTAGATCATGCCGATTGGTTTTATGTTGCTCAATCGACGCCGGAGACCGGAGTGCTCCGTACCATGAAAGCAGGCTCACCCCTGGCTTCATTGAGGTTAATTCTAAGCAATATAGCACAGCGAAATCAAGAGGCGCTGACCCTAGAGGCATACCATTTCTCTATCGCTTCGGCCTACTGCGTCCAGCCCGATCTCCAATCCAGGGTTCGCAAACAATGCGGCAGCGCACGGATAATCTGACAGGATTTCCGGCCCTTGCGGCAATCTATCTGCCCGGAAAACCCCGGACTCCCAAAAGGGGATGCCATCAATATGAATCGTCGGATCAATGACGTTCCAACTAATCTCGCCCGGCGCATAGGCTCCGCAGGTATGAAAATGCAAGATCCGTGGATTGCCAAAGGCCGAACCACCCCATTGTTCAAAGTTTTCCCGCATATCCCATGGGTAACTGCACCCCGGATGAATGCCGGCATGCCACGAATGCACAAAATTCCGGTCAATCCCATACATCCCTGCAACCCGGTCATACTGCGCTTCGGCTTTGGCAACCTCTGATGCGGGGCCTTCAAAATGCGTTAGCCTGCCATTCTGCATGATCGCAAAAATCGGGCTGTCGAACTCAATATTGTAGTTGTCATAGTAACGGGACCCGGTGCCGGTCAGAAAGGTCACTGCCACGCGTCCCGAAAAGGTGTAGCCTGGAACAGGGGTGAAGATCGACATGGGGAACCGTAATATTGAGGTATCCCCCGCCTCACTCGGGTTCATAACAGGCCGCCCGCGCACCTCAGTTCCCAATCGGCAGCTGATCCGGACATCATCAGCCTGTGCCAGTACAGAGTTGATACCGTCCTTGATTTTCACAAACGCATCGTGGTGCCCATTGGAGAATCCCGATCCAAACAACGCACGGTTCAGCGCAAAGCTGACGATGATCTTCTTGCCTTTTGGCATTTCGGAAAACCGCAGTTGATCACCAAGGCGCGCAAGGAAAAGAATAATGTCAGCTGCCTCGAAGTGTTGGAGCAGTTCTGGGCGCAAGTGCGGGGTGTCAGGATCAAACCCGACGTCAACTGAATCTACGTGCAATCCCAGTGACTTGGCGGCATCCGCGACGATCTTGACCGCGTCAGCGTCGAAATATCCAAACTCCGGCGGCTCATAGGCGATCAGCAGCCGATCGCCGGCCACGGCCCTGGCACAATTGGTCAGAAGGTTTCTCGCACCTTGTTCGGGTGTGAAATCTGACATGTAACTCCCCTCACGCACAACGCGTGTTTGATGATAGGGCCGCAGACAGGCGCATAACATTTGAAAGTATTTATGAGCCGTATTAGGTTGGCTAATATGATTGTGAACCTCCCGTATTCGGCCCTGCGCGCCTTTGAGGCGGTTGTTCGACTGTCAGGATTCTCCGCCGCAGCGGATGAATTGGGTGTCAGCCAAAGCGCCGTCAGCCAACACGTCAAAGCCCTGGAGGAATGGCTGGGTCAGGCCTTGTTAGTGCGGGGCGCGCGCTACTCTCGCCCGACGCAGGAGGGCGAACATCTGGCGCGTGCAATCCGCGACGGGTTGGGCCGCGTCTCAGACGTTTGTACGCATCTGCGTGACAAAGCTAAAACAGACCGGACGATCGTCGTTTCGTGCCTGCCTGGCTTTGCCTTCAACTGGCTGTTTCCGCGGCTGCTTCACTTTGATCTGGCGCATCCTGAACTATCAGTCTCCATCGCCACAGACACAGGTGAAGCGCCCTTTGGCGGAGGCGCCGATGTCGGCATCAGATACGGTGTCGGGGATTTCCCCGGTGCGCAGGCCGAACGCCTTATGCACGAACGGCTGTTCCCGGTCTGCGCTCCTGCCTTGCTTCCCCGGATCACCAAAATCGAGGATATGTGGCAACAGACTTTGCTGATGGATGAAAACCTTCACCACGGAACCGCCAGCCCCACTTGGGATTTCTGGGCACGCGCCTGTGGCCTTACGGCGCCTGCGCCCCGCAAGACACGGCAATTGGGCCAGTCAAACATGATTGTACAGGCAGCCATCGCAGGGCTTGGTGTCGCTCTGGGGCGGGAACCTCTGGTCATTGATGCGCTGATGTCCGGTCAATTGGTGCGCCCCTTCCCGCAGATCACCCGATCACCCCTCAGCTATTGGCTGGTCCAACGCGAAGACGCACCCACATCGGAGCGCATTTCAGTGTTTCGGGATTGGATATTGGAACAAGCCGCGCAACAGGCAGACATACCGCCACCCCGCCATCACGAGAATTAGAGATTCTAATACCTCAAATTAACAATCTATGATGGCAGCAGGCCGGTTTTTTGAACATACTGAAGGTAACTTTCAATCTGGAATGAGAGCGGGCCCCATGTTCTTGAAAAACTGTTGGTATGTTGCAGCTTGGAGCAAAGATATCGGGCGAGAGCTGCGGGCTGAGACATTCTTGGGCGAAAACATCGTGATGTACCGTCAGCAAGACGGCAGGCCCGTGGCGCTGGAAAACGCCTGCCCGCACCGCAAGTTGCCTCTGAGTGATGGTGCTCTCAAGGGAGACACCGTTGAGTGTGGCTATCACGGGCTGACGTTTGACTGTTCGGGCACCTGTGTCGCAGCCCCGACCCAAGCGGATTCAATTCCGCGGCGGGCGGTTGTGAAATCCTACCCCGTCGTAGACCGCTATCGGTTTACCTGGATATGGATGGGCGACCCTGATCTTGCCAATCCTGACGATATCTTCCCGATTGAAAATTTTGACAACCCGTCATGGGGTCTTACCGATGGCGGCGTGATGGACATCGACTGTCACTATCTTTGGATCTGCGACAATCTATTGGACCCGTCGCACGTGGCCTGGGTGCACGTCAGTTCCTTTGCGGGGGCCGGTACCGATGATGAACCTCTGGATCTGACCAAAACCGACCGGGGGGTCATCGTGTCTCGCTGGATCGCTGACCGACCGCCCTCGCCCTATTACGCCAATGTCGTTGAGTTCGAAGGCAATTGTGACCGACTTCAGCATTACGAGATGTGTCTGCCCGCCATTGGACTGAACAAATCAATCTACACGCCCGTTGGCACGGGGGGCTATGATCGCCCACCGGTGGAAAAGACATTTATCAACATCAGCTACAACTTCATGACGCCGATAGACGAGGATCGCTCGCGGTACTTCTGGGTACAGCACCGTAATGGGCGGCCCAATGACACCGAAGTGTCAAAGTTCATGAACGATGGCGCGCGAATGGCCTTCATGGAAGACAAGGATATCCTTGAAAAGGTGCATCTGGGCATGAAGCATGCCACAACCCCGCACATTGACATGGGGCTGGATGCCGGTGCCAAGACGTTTCGCCTGATGCTTGAGCGTGCGATCAAAAGCGAAACAGCAGAGTCGCAGGCTGCAGAATAGGCCGTGCTATTGCAACACCGGTTAGACGGTGCTTGCGGACTAATTCGCACCCGTCTTCCGTAGGACAGTGAAACTGCCAATTCTTCCGCGCTAATTTACGGAAACATCAGGTTATACAGCTCACAAGCGTTGGCGTCGCCAGCAACAAAGAGTGCACCCTCATTGGCCAAAAAGTCGACTTGCTTGGTCATGCCCTCTTGAAACTCTGCTCCCGTCATCGCTTCTTACTTTCTGTTTGTTCTCCAAAAGGAATAAAGGCCACCGCCCTCGATTGCGAAACTGAGGCACGGCGGGGAGCAGGCTTCTGCAAAAACGTAGACCTCAATCTGCGTCAATGTTGGGAATTATGGGAACTGGTTTCGAATGGCCCTCGTGCAGTACAACACATTCCGGGACAAGCTCGGCTTCGCTAACGATCCGTCAAGATGGTCCACTCTGAGACCGGCTCGACTTACCATCTGGTGCTTCAGACCTACTCGTCTCACTCAAGCGCGCCATATCGGCAAAATACGCGTTTGCCTCGGACGTTGCTCCGTAGCGCATCACGTAGTCGGCGAGCAGCTTTTCCAGCCGTCTAATTCTCTCTGCGTCAGACACAGTCTACCCTGTTGTTGCTTACCTGCGCTGTCAGCTTAGCAGGCAGTGCCCAAAGAGCAGAATTGGTTAAATGTGACTAAATTCAGTGAACAAGTTTTATGCCAATGGGTGATATTCTTACCATTAAGAAATCGAGGCTGCTTCAGCGCCGATTCACAAAATGCACTGCTGTATCGGAAATCGGACGAGCGCCCAAGCGCACCAGCCTGGACGGTGAGTTCTTGATCGAACAGCTGCCGTAGAGTTCAATCACCGGTAGAGGTGCCATGATTCGCAAACCGCCCACACCCGCACGCCCGACACCTGCGCCCCGGACGCCGCGAAGTGGCTTGGGACAGCGTGCACCCGGGAACCTGGACGATCTCAAGAGCGCGGCGGACCAAGGGGCCGTCAGCCAGGGCCTCAACGCCCTGCAACAGATGGCCAACACCCGCGCGGACGCCTTGCCGATGCCGCCCCCGACAGGTGGCGACGCGCCCATTCAAGGTAAATTTGGCTTCGAAATCGAGACCCGCGTGATGGCCACGGCTGCAAAACAACCGACCGCCCGCGTTCCGAATCCGCCCTACGACGCACCCGACCCCCGGATCAAGAAAATGCCCATCCTCGGGAAAGGCGCGGGCTTCGCGCTGCATCTTGACCACGTGGGGCCCTTCAAGAGCTATGTAAGCGGTGGCCCGATCATCGAGTTGGTCACCGATCCGCCCTTCGATGAATCTCAAGAATCGGAAGACGAGGTTGCCGCAAAGATGCAGCGGATGGCCGATACCGCAACCGCCTTGGGCGCAGGCGCAGACACCCCCAAGCTGCTCAGCAGTGTTGCCAACGTGAATTCGACCGCTGCCAAGTCGGGCTTTAACCTTTTCGCGGGAGCGCCCGGTGTCCCGGGCCAGTCCGCCAATGGCTACGTGCAGGAAACGATGGGCATCAAACTTGGTGCCGTCCCGCAATATATGCAACATCTTGCCACAGCCGAGATGAGCAACTCACGTGCCGATGAAGAACGCTTCACGCAATCGGCCACTCTGTCGGGCGATGTTTTCGACGGCCTGCGCGCACGCCTGAAAGCCGCCGAAGCCGACGGGACCTCCCGCTCCCTGCCCAGCGGCTACCGCAAGACCCGCGACCCGGAGACACGCGCGCGGCGCTACGAGCACAAGGACACTGGTGACATCAGCGCCGACAAACCCACACGGCACGAACGGATCGACTACGAGACCCGCGAAGTCATGGGCCTGCTCGCGCTGATTGCCAACTACATCCTCGCCGGCAAGCACAACACGCCCGGCCGGACACAAGCCAACAGGTTGCTCAAGAACCTGATCGGACAGGTCTTCTTCAAGACCTCGCTGGCCACCGTGCGCAACAAGCTGCGGGGGTATTCGCGAACCGCTGTCCGCAATGCGGGCCATCGCGCCTTTATGAAAGGCGAACTGCTGACCAGGACCGGTACCAATGCAGATGACCTCCTCATCCAAGCCTATTCAAGCAAGAGAGGAGCCGCCCGCGGCCCGACGGTCGGCGGCTATATTGATGCCGTGCTGAAGGGCAAGTCGGATTACGTCTATGACAATGCCGTGAACCCGTGGAGCGCGGAACTGGTCGACAAGGTCGGCCAAACCGGGCGGCAAACGCCCGCCGTGGTGATCGAAAACCGCAGGGTCAAACCCATCGGCGGCGATGATCGGGCCGCGGTTGGCGCAGGCGTGGCTGGGCTTATGGCCGCCATTCGTGCGAGAGGAGGTGACGCCAGCAAGTTGCAACCGCCGGATAGCTGGGCCGACCTTGCGCGCCAGTACCACCAGATCGCAACCGCCCTGAACGCGCCTGTGCCTCAAGCGCCCGGAGCATACGTTCCACCCCCGGCGGGTGACGGCGGTGACGGCGAATGACCTCTTCGCTCGGTCGGCTCCTACGACCGCCCCTCTGAGAAGGCACCGCGTATCAAGAGCACGCACGGGTTATAGTGGGGCGAGCAGATCCGCGACATGATCGCCGCGACCCAAAAGAAGAATGGCGTGTGGATGGGCGGTGGTCTGTCGTTGGGGTACAATGAGCCAGCATCGGGAAGCCGAAGTTTGAGGATAAACGAGGCCGAAGAAGATGTGGTCCGGCTTTCCTGCCAGACCTATCTCGCGCTTGGCCCGGACTGTCCGTCGCAGAGTTTCTCGGAACGCTGAGGTTGTTTCGTAACGGAGGCTCTGGTTCGGTTTCTGTTTGGGTTCGGGCGGCAGCGGCTTGGGACTGCAAACGACGTTGCTAGAATGTCTGTATTTTGACCTTCGCCCCCCTCTTCAGGATCTTCGCACCTCGACAGCGGTAGACGTCGGCGGGAGTCAGATTGCGCAGGCTCTCGTGGTATCTGTGGCGCGGGCCTGATGGGCGTTGGCGCTTGCCAGTCGATTCTTCCCAGCTTCGAGGCCCCCCTCGACCAGGAGGAGTAAAGGATCTCAGCGTTCGTCAGGGAAATAGCGGCCTTCGCTATTTCCTGATCCTCCTCAGCCCACACGGCGGCACAGCGTAGCAATGCTCTCCTCACCGCGCAGGCCGGCAAGGACAATCCTGATCTTTTCTTCCACTGAATACCGCTTACGATTCTTCTTTTTGATGCCGCTGGCCAGCTTGTCAGCGGCGTCTTTCGAAGTTCCCGATTTCTGGTTCATCTTCGCGGCGCATCAAATGCGCTATCGAACATCGCTCGCAATTGGTTCCGCATTACATCAAGCCTATGAAATCAAGATGTGGCCAACGACGTAGCAAGTGGCAAAAAAAAGAAACGCTTAGTGTGTTTTGGAAATGGCGTTATTTGGTGCACTGCAGTCAGATGGCAAAGTCTAACGTCTGCCATACGATTTGAACCGCGCTCGCCCAACTAAGGAGATATGAAAGTAGGTTCTGCGCGCATCGGCTTTGGTTGAAGATCCCGCTGCGTCCGGCCTTTTGGGGCTCAGACCTGCCACCTGACGGTTTTGATCGGTTAACGGGGCTGTCCTATGCGGACCTTCGTTTTGGTTGGCTATGGGAGCGCCTGCGGCCAGAGCAGCATCTAGTATTCATCTGGCAAAGTTTGTTTTTCCCATTTCCGGGCGATCCGGTGAATTTAGAAGGGATTGTTGCTCAGTTGGTGAGCAATGACGGCCAATGATGTTTTCGGAGCTGAACAAAAAAGTGTATTCTCCAAACGCATTGCGAAGTTGCTCAGCCAGATTAGAGAGTGTCGCAAACCAAACTGGTAAATTCGAACCTCAATCTTGCTTGTCTGCGATCGCCGATTGGCGACTGCCTTCCTGATCCGCATAGACCAAAAACTCAGGAAATGGCATCGGCTTTGCAAAGAGGTAACCTTGTGCCTCAGTGTAGTCATGGTCCTTCAGGAAGGCGAGGTGCTCTTGGGTCTCGACACCTTCGCACAGCAGTTTCATGCCCAAGCCCCTGCACAGATCAGCAACCGTCGCTAGAATGAGTTCTGCCGATGGGTCAGTGCCGAGGCCAAGTGTGAAGGACCTGTCCACCTTGAGCTTGTCGATTGGCAGCTGCGACAAGTATCCCAAGGAAGAATACCCGGTGCCGAAGTCGTCCAAGGCCCAACTGACACCACGAAACTGTATATCGCGCATCTCTTCGACAAGATCATTCGTCCCGTCAAACAGAACCGTTTCGGTGAGCTCCAGACACAGGCGCGATGGAGCAAACCCAGTATCACGCAGGACCCGATTGACGTCGTTGGTGATGCTGTCCCCTGTCATTTGAACACCGGATACATTCACGGCGACGCCCAAGGTTCCGGGCAGGATGAGCGTGTCATGCACCGCCTTCTCCAAGACCCAGGCTCCAAGTTCCTTGATAAACCCGGTCGACTCGGCGATCTCGATAAATTCGTCAGGGTAAATCTGACCGAGTGTTTGGGATTGCCAGCGCACAAGAGCTTCGGAGCCGATCAGTGCAAGGTCGCTTAGACGATGCTGAGGTTGATACCAGACTTCGAACTCGTCGCGATCAAGGGCCCGACCCAGAGCACGTTCGATCTGTCTGGAGCGGAACTGCTTTTGTGACAGCACGGGGGTATAGGGTTGAGGCGCACCACTGCCAGAAAGCCTCGCGGCGTCCAGCGCCTCCTCCGCATGAGACAGCGCATTCGCTGCGGCATTCCACGCTTCGGGAGAAACAATCGTATAGCCGAGGTTGACCCCTACTCGGGCGTTGGCATCTTCAAGCTCATAGGGCTCGGCAATGATCTGGCATAAGCGTTGCGCAAGGGCCGCAGCTTGTACGTCGTCCGTTCTGAATTCGGTAAAGCAGGCGAACGTATCACCGCCCAGTCGCGCGATGGCCGATATGTTCAGGTCAGATTCCTCAAGGCGCCTGACCATGCGCTGCAAAAGCGCATCGCCAACTTCGCGGCCCAGAACGACGTTGATCGTCTTGAACCGGCTGAGATTGAAGACCATGACCGCAAAAGGCTCTTCTGCGGCAGCGCGCAGGTCCATGAATTCCAGGAACACGCTCCTCCTGAGGGCTCCGGTCAACGCATCAAAGCTGGACAGGTAAGCGATTTCTCGTTCTTGCTCTTTGAGTTTCGTGACATCGCGTATGGAAAGCGTCGCGATCTGTACCGTGCTCTTTTTGCCCCTGTCGAACGACGTCGCCTGAGATGGCGTGACAGTGTATTCCAAATAGGTAGATACGCCTGCGTTGAAAGCTTCGTATTTGCGGACCACTCGGTCGCCACCTGTCCTCATTGCTTTCAGGGCATCCTCTTTCAATCGGCGGGGTAGCCGCAGTTGTCGCATCTCGTCGAGACCAAAGAGGCTTGCAGCGGTATTGCTGTGCATCTGAACCATCCCGGTTTCATCAATCATCGCGATGGCATCGAAGCTGTCGTCGAAGACCTGGCGCAGCAATGCAGACGTGTTCGCAACCTCATGCTGCTGACGCTGAATTACCCACCCGCTTAGCTTCAGCCGCCACAAGAGTGACCAGCTGCAAAAAACGAGCAGGCTCGGATAGAGGGCTGCGGTTGGCACGACCACCGCCTGTTGCGCAAACAGTGCAAATGCCGCCGCTTCGCTGGCCACAAGCGTCAGCATCGCAGCAGAGATCAAAACGATCGGCTTCCGAAAAAAGCGAGTCTGAAGCAGCAAGAGCAATGCCAGAAGTGCAAGCATCACCCACTCGACCGCAAGCGTCACTGGTACCACATTCGCGGCCAAGGTCTCGGCCGCCAGAACATGCACAAGAGGGCCGGGGATAATTCCATGCACGGGTACAGCAAAGAGATCACCCAACTCTATCGCGGATGCGCCGACAATGACGGAACGACCCTCGATGACACTCGGGTCGAACTGCCCTTCGGCGACATTGATCGCGGATATCATGGGGATGCTATCCGGTCGAAACGCGAAGTTAATCGGAAAGCTATCGATCCTTTCCGCGAACGTCCCGGTAAGTAAGGCGGCCGCAGACGGGATGTATGCACCGTCAAGAAACGTGCCGTAAGGATAGAAGCGAACCGCGCCTTGCCGGTCACTAAATACATTGACCAGCGCGGGCCAGCTCCGTTCTGCAAACAGCTTTTGTGGCACATTTGTTGTCTGCTCGGTATCTTCGGTGAGTCCAGCCTGTTGGAACACGGGCAGATAGGCATTCCCTGACCGGTCGAGCGCGGCGGCGAATGCAGCATCACCATCCGGGTCAGCCGGAAATGCGAAATCAACATCGAAAAAGACATCGAGAGCGCCTGCGGCAGTCAGATTGTCGAGAATGTCCGCGTGCACCTGGCGTGACCAAGGCCAGGCTCCGACGTTGCGGATGGACGCTGCATCGATCGCCACGAAGACGAAATTCGCAGAAGCCTCACGTGCCGCGCTTGCTGATCGGAAGTCTTCCAGACGGTCGTTCAGGGCGTGCAGAAGACCGCTTCGATCAGCAAAAAAGGTGGCAGCAACGATGAGGTGCGCAACGACGACATAGCGCAAAGTGGCGGCATAAGAGATCAGTTTCCACCTCCATTGCCGCCACCGTTGCCGCCACCATTACCGCCGCCGTTGCCGCCACCATTACCGCCGCCGTTGCCGCCACCGTTTCCGTTGCCGCCGCCGTTTCCATTGCCGCCGCCGTTTCCATTGCCGCCGCCGTTCCCGTTGCCTCCACCGTTGCCGTTGCCATTGCCATTCTTCGCGCCTGACGCTCCAAACGCGTTGCCGTTCGCGAGCCCCGCCACACTTGCGTTGCGGGCTGAATTCCCAGAAGTCTTTGGTGCCTCGCGCAACCGCACACTGAACGTATTTGGCGAGCCTGGAACCTGGCTGGTTACCTCCGCTGCAGACACGCTCAGCTGGCCGCCGCTTGCGGCTGCTTGCCTTCCGGAGCCGACGTCGACGCTCCGCCCTTCGCTGCGCACTTCAACGACCCCTTTGTCCACTCTCACCGACGCGCCGTTTCGATCGGTGGTCACCTCCAGCACGGTGCCCTTGATGACAGCGGCGAGGTGCGGCGTCACGACACTGGTCCGTTTTCTTTTCGCGGTCGTGACGGAAAGAAAGACTGATCCTCTTTGATGGGTCACTTGGGTGGTCTGACCTGTCGGCTGCGATACAGAAACAGCAGCAAGGGTGTTGGCCCTGTAAACAATTCGCTCAGTTCCCCGACCCAGAATTGCGCGACTGCGTAATCCGGTCCTGATCCACGTGCCACTGGATAGATCCACACCATTGCGGGCGCGGCTCCAGTTCTTCCCGTCGACGGATATGCGAACGTTCCCGTCAACACGTTGCAGTACCCAGCTGTCAGCGGCCGCAGTGAGGCTCCAGCCGATCAGGAAGACCGCGGCAAAGAAAATACGAGAGATCATGGCTTTCTCCTTCAACAAATCGGAGACTGTTTGATGCAAAGAAGTAAAAAAAATGACTAACGCGTTTTGGTTTGGCTCAAGTTGGTTAACCGAAGCTTGCCTCAGAGCATTTGGAGACCGCCCAATCTGCGCGGCGCGTTGGCTGTTGAGACCCGGATGAACCTCTAACGCCACCATTCGGTGCGGACAGAAATCCGGGATTTTGAGTTGGAAGCCGTCATTCGCTTCAGGAAGGTCACCAACGCCCGTCACATCTCCAAGCCCGAGGTTTTTCGCCAGGAATTTTCGCGGCGATGAGTGTGCCCGGAACGCGCGCCTTTCGACTGGCGCTTGCCCGCCCGGTGAGGCCGCTGCAAAGGCCGTCACCTGAGACCGCAAGACTCTTAGGTGAGGAATGAACGTTGTACCAATGCTCCCCCGACGCCCGAGAGAGCATTCTTGACTACTGAATGGATTTTTGCCCCTTTCTGTAAGGGGCGCGGGCCGACTGAGAGCATCTGAAACGGCTGTCGATCATCCCGCGCTTCGGCTTTGGGAACACCGCATCAATGGGACCGAAGAGGGGCAGATTACCGACCGCCGTCATCCTTTCTTTGAATACTCGAAAGTACATCTCGCCAACCGGCAGAGACAACGATAACGTCAGCGATGGGCTCTGCAGTTTTCCAGATCATGGATATTACCTGCGACGATACCTTATGAGCCCTCAAAACCCACCCAGCAGTGTCGCAAGCAGGATGATGGCAACCAGCGCAATCATCGGGACCAGAACAGCAACAACGAAGATATCACTATAGGCTTCACGGTGGGTCAGGCCACAAATACCAAGTACAGTGATCACTGCTCCGTTGTGGGGCAAGGCGTCGAGGGCACCTGAAGCGACGGATGTCACACGGTGCATGGCTTCCAAAGAGGTGCCGGTTGCGGCAGCAAGCTCGACAAATTGCGAGCCTAATGCATCAAGCGCGATACTCATCCCCCCAGAAGCTGAACCCGTGATCGCTGAGAGCGTCGTGACTGAAACCGCCACGGCAACAAGCGAATTGCCCTCACTCAACCCGAGCATTGCATCGGTGATGGCCTGAAAAACTGGTAGTGCCGCGATAACAGCGCCAAATCCCACGAGGCTGGCTGTATTGAAGATCGGCAATACGGCTGCATCAGCGCCCTTGTTGAGGCTTGTTTTGACGCTTTTGAGGCGTGTCCAATTGATTGCAAGCAAGAACAAGATCGATGTGGTCAGTGCGACGATAATGGACCACACGCCACGTACCGCCTCAATGGTCGTCTGCCCGAACAATGGCTCGTCTAAGTAGCTGGTATCCAAGCGCGGAACGGCCAGTTGGATGAAAAGAAAGTTCACCATTACGACAAGCACAACCGGCGCGATGGCAAGCACGAAGCTTGGTTCACCTGTCTGCGTTGCAGTGCCTGGTTCAATCTCATTGAGGTCAAAACCCTCACCTTGGGACCTCGCTCGCATCTCGCTGTTCAGCTCGGGAAGCGCTTCATCGTGCTTACCATATCCTTCGCCAGCTGCTGCTGCCCGGGACGCCCGGCGATTTAGCCACCCCATACCTAGTCCCGCCATGATGGCTGCCGCAACGATGCCAAGGCCGGGTGCCGCGAAAGCAGATGTTCCGAAGAACGGCATGGGGATGGCATTCTGGATCGCGGGGGTTCCCGGCAAGGCCGACATCGTGAAGGTGAACGCGCCGAGCGCAAGCGCTCCAGGGATCAGCCGCTTGGGAATATCCGCGTCACGAAACAGCGCCGCTGCAATCGGGTAGATCGCAAATGCCACGACAAACAGGGAAACGCCGCCGTAGGTGAGCATCCCGCAGCACAAGACGACCGCCAGAATGGCTTTTTTGGCACCAAGTCTTGCGATCACCCAGTGTGCAATCGAACGTGCCGATCCACTGTCATCCATCAGTTTGCCAAAGATTGCGCCTAGGAAGAAAAGCGGGAAAAACGAAATGATGAATTCACCTGTATTCGTCATGAAGATCTGCGTGAAGCTGGCAAGAAGTGGCAGCGCACCCGTCAAAGCGGCAGCCAGCAAAGCCAGGAGCGGCGCCAGGATCAGCAGAGTGACACCGCGGAACGCGAAATACATAAGCAACAGCAACGACAGTAAAACTGAGGCGATATCCATCATTTCTGTGGCCCCCTTTGGGTGCCTTTAGCCAGATGAGCCGGCTGTAGACTTTCTTCGAAAAACTCTTTCGGCCTCCAGGTCGACGTTTTTCCAACATCTGGCCACGCTGAGTTCACCCACTCGTCAGCGGTATTGCGACCAATTTCGAATAGATGTTCCAGAAAAGGCATTTCAGCATTCATCTTGCTGGATACACTGAGACGGCACATGGCCTCAGAAGCATGGATCCGGTGCAACCTTCCGTCACGATAGGCCGCTCGATCGAGTTGGTCGTGCTCTATGATTTCCCAAAGAAACCCGATGGCGCGGAGTTCTTTCATAAGGCTCGCATTGAACGTTATTTCGTTGAGGCGGTTTTCGATCTCATAAGGTGTCGTCGGAATATCTGAACGTTCAAAAGGGTTGATCTGTACGATGACAATGTCTCGGGCGTCGGATTCATCGACCAAGGGGAAGAGCGGTGGATTTCCCATGTATCCGCCGTCCCAATAGGCTTCTCCGTCGATTTCCACGGCCTTGAACACATGCGGAAGGCAAGCCGAAGCCATGACCGCATCTGCGCTCAGATCCGGTTGGCGAAATACCTTGGGACGCCCGGTCCGCACATTTGTCGCGGACAGAAATATGCGTGGTCCTTCCGGTGAATTGATGACGTCAAAATCAAAACAATCCTTCACGAGGTCCCGCAAGGGATTAATATTGAGCGGATTGAACTGATAAGGAGACGCCATCTGCCGCGTGAACTGTGAAATGACGAAGCCGGGGGAATACTCCAAGCTCCAATCGCCACGCAGCCTGTCCCATAGCGTACGTTTGTAGGGACTGGCCCTGCTGGCCCTACTCACTCGCGTCCAATAGTGCCTGAGCAAGTCACGTGCACCCTCAGCCCCTGCCTGGGTCAGGCCCTGTGCCAGAGCGACAGCATTCATCGCGCCGGCGCTGGTACCAGAAATACCCACGATTTCAACGTCTTCAAGCTGCAGCAACCGGTCAAGTACGCCCCAAGTGAAGGCGCCATGCGATCCGCCGCCCTGAAGCGCGACATCAATTCGTTTCTTGGGCACGATCAAAGCTCCGTGAGACAATTTTGCTGGCGAGTCTTCATTATGCCGCAATGCAGCAGAACCTCAAAGAAAAAGGAGGCGGCACGCATTTTTGTCGCATTTCGGAGGCTGGTTGCGGTTTCAGGTGGGTGCCAAGCTTACTGATCCACCGCGTCGGCAGGCATCCGGTCGATGTATATCTGCGTTGAGAACGCCTTACGTCGGGTTTTACTGGCAGGCATTGAAACGCGGGTTGAGACCCTGCTTCGCTCTGCGGCGTTACTCCGACGCCTGCTCCCGCGGCTGGGTGACCGTGACAATGTCAGCACCCCCAAAACAGAAGTCAGTCCACAACGGCACGCCCTTGTGACGTTTCCGTCCTTTGACGAGGACGGGCACGATCCAGCGCCGTCCCTTGGGCGGATCGACCACCAGGTAGAGCCCGTTACAAACTAGCGAGGCTACGTCACCAACCTATTTGGCCCATGCCGGTTCTGTCTGATGGTGCAACTCGTTAGGCTGGGAAGCTATTCGACAGGGGATCCGTCAAGCGTACTCATCTGGAGATCTGGCATGTCGCAGTCGAATGTGGCGATTCTACTTCGTGCATCATGAAAGACCGTACAGCCTGCGGTTTCTCCAGTCGCCAATCCGGCGCGCTGAAATGGTGTTGGTTTTGTAGGGTGCGTGAGCGAAAACTCTATCTTTGCTGTTTCGTTCTGCGCAAGCCCTTCGAAGGAGACCATTCCGCCCTCTAGGTATTGCAAAATCGCAGACATCACTTCTGTCGACTGTGTCACATCATGCTGCGCTTCTGGGGCGATATCGGGGCCTTGAACCATAAATGGAATATGGGACGCCTGCGGGAAGGGAGCCAATTTCCCCCACAGCCCGAAATCGCCAAGCATGTCTCCGTGATCAGAGGTAAAGACGATAGCAGTATTGTTTCGCTGTCCTGTCGCGTCCAGCCAGTTAAAAAGGCGGCCTATATTGTCATCCAATTCGGCGACCAGGCCCAGGTATGTTGCGCGCACCCGAGCAATCGTTGCCGCATCCAAATCCTTTGCGTTTCCATCATAGCCCCAGAAAATTCCAGCATTGGACGGGTAATCTCGTTGAGCCGCGAGGAATGCATGGCCCGAATTCGTTTTTAGGGGTGCGGGTACTGAATCTGGGTCAATCATTTTGTGATACGGCGCTGGCGCAACGTAGGGCGGGTGCGGTCTGATGTAGGTCACAAAGGCCGTCCAGGCCTGAGACCTGCGCACATCAAGTGCCTGAATGGTCGCATCTGTCAAAAAGGCTGTGTCACTGTGGCGCGCATCATAAAGCGCAGGACCCCCAAATTTCTGACCGACAGGTTGATACAAGCGCTGAAAATCTGACGATTGCGCATGTGGCACATCATAGCCCTCTGCCCGCAGATATGCGAGCCAGCGCCAGGCTTCTTCGCGCATTTCGACCACTTCCGTGAACCCCTCCATCGGGGCTGTGTACGAATTTCGCGCCGGGTCCCGTGCAAACTGGCAGGACGGGTTAGGTTGCGTATCCGTGTAGCCAAAAAGGAGAGGTTCGCGCCCGATCCGGCGCAATTGATGGGCAAAATTGCTGAGCCCGTTCTTGAGCGGTGCACCATTGCGCAGAGCTCCGTGCTCGGAGGGGTAAAGACCCGTTAGAAGGCTGGCACGCGCGGGCCCGCAGGGAACCGCGACAGTATGGTGATTGGTCAACCGAAGGGAGGACGCGGCAAGTGAATCAAGGTTTGGCGTAGCCACACATTTGGCAAACTCTCCTGAAAGCAGGTCCGCCCGAAATTGGTCTGCGATGATGAAAAGCAGATTGATCTCTGTGCGTTCCCTCCAGTCTTTTCCCATTCTTGGCTCGTCTCCCTGAATGGCCACTTATCTGCTGCGCCACGCCTGGGTCCGCTGCAAAATGCCACGTGACGCGATCAAATGGAAAATGCGGGCTGCTGTATTTGTGTAGAAAATCATCATCCCCATCGCAGCCGCCGGAGCGATATCGCCTGCATCATCCATGTTGAGCACCGCAATCGACGCCAAGGATGTCTTGGGCGAGTAGAGGAACACAACCGCCGAAACCGTCGTCATCGCGTTGACGAAGAGATAAATCGAGATGTCGAGGATTGCGGGCATGCTGACGGGCACGGTTACGCGGCTGAAAAGTTTCAGGGTCGGCTGCTTGAGGGATGCAGACACGGATTCAAACTCGCGGTCCATTTGTTGCAACGCTGTCGTCGCAGTCAGGTGTGAGACGGTGTAAAAATGCGTCACCGTTGAAACCACCAAAATGGCCATTGTTCCGTAGATGAAGTAGAACGGATTGCTCGGGTTGTTGAAAAAGAAGATGTAGGACAGCCCGAGCACCATGCCGGGAATTGCCATCGGCAACATCGCGAACATCTGAAAGATGGTGCGCCCTGTTCTGAAGCCGTTCGATTTCTCCACCAGATAGGCCCCAAAGAAAATCACGGCAGTCCCGATCACCGCTGTGAGGAGCGCCAGCTTGATCGAATTGTAGTAGGATCCCCAGCCGCCGCCATCCATGCGGTCAAACTGGTAGTTGTTCAGGCTAAAACTCAGATCATAGGGCCAGAATTTCACCAGCGCCGCGAATTGGCAGACGCCAAGGATGCCAACGATGAAAACTGCGATAAGGCTGGAAAAGCCAAACAGCGTCCAATCGAGTTTTGTATTCGGAGATGGAGCGTAGGGGACAGAGCGTGCCGACAACAGCGCGACCTGCTTGCTCTGAACAAACCGGTCGATGGTAAAGGCGACGATGGCCGGAAGGATCAGGACGACAGAAACCACCGCCCCCATCTCGAAATTCTGCTGACCAATCACCTGCTTGTAGATGTCGACCGCCAGAACATTGAATTGCCCTCCGATAACCTTCGGCAAGCCGAAATCGGTGATGACCAGATTGAACACGACAAAGGCGGCTGACACCAATCCGTACCGAGCGCCCGGAATTGTCACGGTCCAGAAGGTCCGCCAGGGGCTGCCTCTCAGGACGACAGACGCCTCATAAAGCCGCGCATCAGAGATCGACAGCGCGGTCGAAATGATCAGGAATGCGTGCGGGAAGGTAAAGAACACGGACCCTATGATGATGCCAATCGGGCCATAGATTGACGCGCCAAAAAGGAGCTCCTTGAGCATCCCCTGATTGCCAAAGAGGTAGACCAGCGCAATACCGGGCAGCAATGAGGGCACAAGGATGGGGGCCATCGCCACAAGGCGGAAAAACCCCTTGAACCGCATGCAGGAGCGATTGAGCGCATAGGCAAACCAGAAGGCAAGAAAGACGGTGATCAACGTACTGATCGTCGCGATCATCACAGAATTCTTGATGGAATTCGACAAGGCAGGGGTTCCAAAGTAAGCGCGAAAGTTATCAAGCCCCCGGGACTCGACGGGGCGTAGTTGCACGCGCCTGAAGGTGTTGCTGTCCAATTCGACCCAGTTAGTGGTGTCATTCAAAGTCGATCCGACAAGAAAACGCCCGGTGTCTGAGGTATTGCGTATTCTGTAGTTGACCGGGCTGCGGAAACTGAAATCAGGAAAGAACTGGGTCACGCCCAAACGGCCATCGGAGCCGGCGTTCAGATCACCTTCGGTCACGACATTCAGGGTGCTGTTGAGATCAGCAAAAGTGACGGGTTCTGAAAAAGTCGCACCTCCCTCATCGCTCACCTGAACTTCGTAAGCGCTCAGATCGAACATGTAGGTGGAAAAGGACTTTGACAGCATCGCATATAGCGGAAATACCATCGTGATCAGCAGATATAGTCCTATGACGAGCATGCTGCCGCGCATGATAATATCGTCACGGGATAATTTGCCGCGAATAGGTTTGCCAGCCGCCCCCTTCATTTCAACGGTTGCGTCGCTCATGCGGCTGCCTCCGAAGGGGTAAACGCCATCAATCGGCCTTTTGGCAGTTCGATCAGCATTTTGGAGCCCTCGTTCAATTCAAGCCTGCGCACGGCGTTGATCGAAAAGTCCGCAATCAATTCACGTTCACCGAACATGGCGTGCTGAAGCCGGCAGCGCCAAAACGCGCCAAGAAATTCCATCTCGTCGACAATCACTTCGATGGCATTGCTGTCCGTCTCGATCGTATCTTCAGCGCCTGGTGATCTCGCACCGTCCCCATGGGGAATGATGTCGTTCGGGCGAATGGCGGCAATAATCTTTTCCCCATCACTGAATTTGTGGTCCAGAGATTTCATCACAGTCTCGCCGATGCGTACTTCACCGCTGTTGCCTGCAACTGCCGGAATCTGGTTCATCTCACCGATAAAGTCCGCGACAAACAACGACGACGGCTCCCGGTAAATCTCTGTCGGCGACCCGACTTGCTCGATCACGCCGTGGTTCATCACCACGATCCGGTCGGCCATCGCCAAGGCTTCCTCTTGGTCATGGGTCACCATAACCGTGGTTACGCCGAGTTTTCGCTGGAGATCTTTAATCTCGTGGCGCAGATGCACACGCACTTTGGCGTCAAGCGCTGACAGAGGCTCATCCAACAATAGCAGACCGGGGCTTGTCGCGATTGCACGCGCCAGCGCAATACGTTGCTGCTGACCGCCCGACAATTGTGCCGGGTATTTCTTGCCTTGATCTGGCAGGCCTACTAACGCCAGCAGTTCAGCCACGCGTTCTGAAATCTCACTTTTGGATCGGCCTGTATTCTCCAGCCCATACGCCACATTCTTCTCGATGCTCAGGTTGGGGAACAAAGCATAGGATTGAAAGACGATCCCAAAATCTCGCTCAGACGGGGGAAGGCTAGAGACATCTTTACCGCCCTGGAGGATGGACCCATTTGACTGCAGGTCCAACCCGGCAATCGCGCGGAGCAAGGTGGTTTTTCCGCACCCGGAAGGGCCAAGGAAGCAAACCAACTCGCCCTCGGCGATCTCCAGCGAGACATCTTCAAGCGCAAGAAACTTGCCAAAATACTTCCAAAGGTTCTCGATCTTGAGATACGAGCTATCGACGTTCGTTGTCACGTTCATTCACCCTTCCCCGGCCCTTGGGTAGGCTGGGTTTGCCGATTGGCGTTGTCTGTCTTGGAGGCATGGTCGGTCAGGGGCCAATTGCTCGGCACCCTGACCAGCAGTCAATTTACTTCGGATCAGACTTGCCGTCATAGCGGCTGGACCATTCCGAAAGAATTGCGGCGCGATTGTTGGCCGCGAATTCAAAGTCGTTTTCAATCATCGCATCAATCAGGTTTTCGGGGAAGTGCTCAACCGGTTTCGCAACACCCGGATAAGCAACGACAGCGTAGCCGGTATTGTACATCTCGTTGGCCTCTTTGGTGACCGTGAAATCAACCAGTTTTTGGGCCGCTTCCATCTCGGCTGTGCCCGCGACGATTGCGGTTGCTTCCATATCCCAGCCAACCCCTTCGGAGGGCACGATAATCTCCAGAGGGGCGCCGTCCGCTTTTGACTTCGCACCGCGGAAAGCAAAGGAGACGCCGATTGGAATTTCGCCGGACGCAGCCAGTTTGCAGGGCGCTGACCCGGAGTGCGTATAACGGGCAATATTCTCATGAAGTGCGTCCATGAATTTCCAGCCATCGTCTTCCCCAAAGATCTGCAACCAACTGGAGACATCCAGAAAACCCGTGCCCGAAGATGCCGGGTTTGGCATGATGACATGGCCCCGGTATTGCTCGTCTGTCAGGTCCTGCCATGATGTTGGTGCTTCCAGCCCCAATTTCTCGGCTTCAACGGTGTTAAAGCAGACGGACGCAACCCATGCGTCCATACCGACCCAGGCCGGTGGGTTGTCGCCATCCACAAATTTACTGTCCAGTTTCTCAACGCCAGCAGGGGCATATGGCTCCAACATACCTTCTGACTTCAAAAGCAGAAGCGACGTCGCGGCAAGCCCCCATATGACATCTGCCTGGGGGTTGTCCCGCTCGGCGAGAAGTTTTGCTGTAATGACCCCTGTGGAATCCCGCACCCAGTTGATCGTGATGTCCGGATGGGTTTCGTTGAACGTCGCAGCATACCGCGCCAGATCTTCGGCCTCAACAGCCGTATATACGGTAAGTTCTGTTTCGGCGAATGCCGCGCTCGACATCAACGCCGCCAGTGTTGCACCAATAAATGCCGCCCTTTTAAAAGTTGTCATCACTATCTCCCTTGCTGTTTTCTTTTCACTATATGATCCGTGATCGTAACAGTTTCGCAAAATATCTGAACAAACCAAATTGATAATTCTTGTGATATGATAAGAACTGGTAATGGATTGGTGCCAAAGCCTCAGATCGTACGTTTTGGCAGCAAAAGCCCGAAGAAAGATGGGGATTGAACAGCAGAATTGCTTGCCGGAAGAGGTGCCGGCAAGTGACGTGTCTGCTCTTTCCTATTGCGACGTCCGTCAGGCGCGTACGCGGGCTGCTGAAGGGTCGTAGGGTGTCCTCAGGTAGGCGGTTGCCGGGGTGCGTTTGCCTGCGTTGTCGATTTCAAACTCCTGAGCCTCAATCACGGATTTGTCGATTTTGAAACCGGCATGCACATCGCAGAGCGCAACAGCGCCGCCAAGCGTGTGACCATACCCTGCCGAGCGTACCTCACCGATCTCGATACCTTTGTGCAAGACCGCCTCACCGCCCCACAACTGGTCCTCGGGATCATTGAGAACCAGTTGGATGATGCGCCGGTTCAGATGGTCTGGGTCCGCCTTGGCTGCAACAAGGGCCTCTTTCCCGACGAACCCGCAGGGCTTGTCAAAATCGACGGCGAAACTCAGACTGGCCTGCATGGGTGTGATGTCCGGTGTGAGTTCCCGGCCCCAGGCACGAAACCCCTTTTCGATGCGCAAGCCGTCAAGCGCGTAATAACCAGCATCCCGGATGCCATGCGGGGCGCCGACCTCCATCAACAGATCATAGACTCCAACGGTGAACTCGGTCGGCACCAGTAATTCCCATCCCAATTCGCCGACGTAGGTCAAGCGGTTTGCGATGACGGTCGCATAGCCCAGATCGATCGTTTGGCAGGTGCCGAACGGAAACCCTTCGTTGGTCAGGTCGGATTTGGTCACGGCACTCAGAACATCCCGTGACTTTGGCCCCATCAGCGCGAGCACGGACCAGGATGAGGTCACATCGGTCAGAAAGACGTGCGCGTCATCGTCGAAGTTCTTTGATATCCAGTCGGCATCTCTGACAGCCTGCGCCGATCCGGTGATCAACAGGAATTCATTGTCTTTCAGACGCATGACCGTCAGGTCACTTTCGTACCCGCCACGCTTGTTCAACAGCCCGGTGTAAACCGTTTGGCCCATTGGCACATCGACATTGGCGGTACAGATGCGGTTCAACTCGGCACAGGCATCGCGTCCCTGCACCAGCAGTTTGGCAAAAGACGTCTGATCAAACAGGGCCACGTCTTCGCGCACGGCCTTGTGTTCTGCCGCGACAGCATCGTGCCAATTCTGTCTGCCAAAGCTGTATTTTGTTTCGGCCTCAGCACCCACTGGTGCGAACCAATTGGCGCGCTCCCACCCCATTTTCGAGCCGAAAACGGCCCCTTTGGACTTTAGTCGGTCGTAAAGCGGAGACCGGCGAAACGGTCGGGCCGTATCCAATTCCCTGTTCGGCCAGGGCATCGCATAGTGCAGGCCCAGCGTTTCCTTGACCCGATCATGCAGCCAGGTCGGATTGTTGTTGAAACCGGCAAAGCGGCGAATATCGACAGCGAACAAGTCGGACGTGGCCTCGCCCTCTACAATCCACTCCGCCAATGCACGCCCTGCCCCACCGGCACTGGCGATGCCCATTGAGTTGAAGCCCGCACCGACAAAGAAATTCTTCAACTCGGGCGCTTCGCCCAGCAGGTAGTTGTTGTCCGGCGTGAAGCTCTCCGGCCCGTTGTAGAATTTGCGCACCCCGACCTGTTCCATTTCAGGAACGCGGATCAAGGCGTTCTCCAAGAGAATTTCGAACTGTTCCCAATCATCGGGTAGAAGCGAGAATTCGAACTTGTCCGGAATGCCATCCATCCCCCAAGGCTTGGCCTCTGGTTCAAACCCGCCCATCACCAGCCCGCCGGTCTCTTCCTTGAAATAGATATAACCATCCGGATCGCGCAGGACCGGCAAGTCCGGCGTCACGCCCTGCATGGTTTCGGTCACGATATACATGTGTTCTGCAGAATGCAGGGGCACGTTCACACCGCACATCTGGCCAATGGCGCGCGCCCACTGTCCAGCACAATTGACCACAATTTCGGCCTCGATATGGCCCTCGTCGGTGTCAACACCGGTGACGCGCCCGTCCTGGGTAGTGATGCCCGTGACCTTGATCCCTTCAATGATCCGCGCCCCCTTGTTGCGCGCGCCCTTGGCCAGCGATTGGGTCAGGTCGGTCGGATTTGCCTTGCCGTCACCCGGCATCCACAGCCCGCCCTTGAGATCATCCGTTTGCATGACGGGCCATCTGTCCCTCGCTTCCTGCGGCGTGAGCACATCAACATCTACCCCCTGCGCGCGGGCGGCCGCTGCGGTGCGCAGCAGAACCGTCATGCGGTCTTCGGTTCGCGCCACGGTGACGGAACCACATTTCATCCATCCGGTCGCCAGACCAGTTTCCGCTTCGAGGTCGGCATAAAGCTGTGTGGAGTACCGGATCAGGTTGGTCATAGACGGCTGGCTGCGCAATTGCCCGACCAGTCCCGCCGCGTGCCAAGTGGTGCCGCAACTCAACTGGCCTTGTTCCAGCAGGACAACATCCGTGTGTCCCATTTGTGCAAGGTGATAGGCGACGGAACACCCGACGATCCCTCCTCCCACAATGACGTATTGGGCGCGCTGCGGAAAATTTTGATCGGCCATGAGACTGCTCCAGTAGATACCATATTGGCATTACTTTGCATTATTTTGCAAAACTTGGCAAATAATTTAGGCGCCGGTCGCCACGATATACTGGAATTTTTGCGCGTGCAGCGCCGTGCGCAGATCTTCGGGTGGTTCCTGATCAAACACGAGGCAAGTGTCTTTAGCCGAAATGGGTAGCGAAAACTGCCCCACCACCCCGAATTTTTCATGATCAGCAATGATATATCGCGTTTGACCACAGCGTGATATCTGGGCGCGAAGGCTCATCCCTTCGTCGCTGAAATCGGTAAGCAAAGCCCGCGCCGAGAGGCCCCCCGCGCTGATCACCGAGATATCGACATGGTAGCGGGCCGCTTGTTCCAGCGCTTCGATACCGAATGCCGCCATCTCCTCCATGTCGATTCGCCCACCAATCGCAACAAGATCAGCACAGGCTGGCGCGATGATGCGCGCAACATCGAGATCGTTTGTATAGACGCTCAGGTCGCGGTGCTCCGCAAGAGCCTGAGCCAACACGCGCGTCGACGACCCATTGTCGAGAAAGATTGAGGCCCCGTCAGGAATACGGGCCGCGAGGGTATCGGCAATCCGCGCCTTGCCATCCGCATTGATCCGGGACCGACTGGCCATCGGGACTTCCTGCGTTCGAATGCGCGTCGCACCACCGCGTACTTGTTCCAGTTTGGCGGTCGATGCCAGATGTTCGATATCTTTGCGGATGGTTTCGCGAGAAACGCCCAGCCGCTGCGTCAGTGCACGAATGGAAACGGTTGTCTCTTTGTCGAGTTGCGCGAGGATCAGCGCGTGCCGTTGGGGTGCGAGCATGTTGCGTCCTACGTCTGCGTGCGATGCGCTGATTGCGGCAACCAGCACATCGCGTTGGGTCATTTTCCGATGCGATGGATCATTGGAAAGGTCTCGGTTTCGTGGCCTACCTGTGACACCCGCTGCGCGGATATTCGGTTACCAAGTAATTCTATGCAAGCACGGACTTATCTGACGATAAACGGCGCCTACTGGTCCATAGCAATTATGAATTTTACATGTGCGTCCGGACGCGCCCTACTGCCCCACAACCAATTCTTGAAAAGGAAGCAATTGCGGTGCCTTCATCATTTGTTCCGTCAGCCGTGGCCCTAGCTGAACGGGCTGCCAAGACAGCACTTATTCATTTCAGAGCAAAACCCGACATTGAAATAAAGACCGACGAGAGCCCTGTCACCGTCGCCGACAAGCAGGTGGAGCGTGAGGTTCGCGCATTGCTTGCAGAATGGTTTCCCACACATGCCATTTTGGGCGAGGAATTCGGTACCGGCGATCTTGCCGCAGATCATGTCTGGGTCGTTGATCCGATTGACGGGACCCGTTCCTTTATCAGCGGCAATCCGCTTTTCGGCTTCCTTTTGGCACATATGACACAAGGCGAGCCCACGCTTGGGCTGATCTCAATGCCAGCATTAGATGAGGTCTATCTGGGTACCCCCGAGACGGGCGCTACCCTGAACGGTACACCTATTCACGTGTCAGGCACGACACGGCTGTCGGATGCAATCCTATCCATCAACGAAGGGGAAAAACTGCTGGAACACGCGCCCGTGGTTTTGAAAAGCCTGGTTCGCGCAGGCCATACCAGACGGTTTGGATATGATTGCTATCCCTATGCCCTGCTCGCCGCAGGCCACATTGATGCGATTGTCGATTTTGACTTGAAACCTTTCGATTTCCTGCCGCTCATTGGCGTCGTTGAGGCGGCCGGCGGCGTGATCACTGACTGGGACGGCAGATCGCTCGACTATGTTTCTGATGGCCGCGTTGTCGCGGCTGCAACGCCGGAACTGCACGCAGAGCTTCGCGCGCTCATGAAGGACGCAGTGGCGGAGGGATAGGTATTGTTCCGATTTTGCACTACTCTCAGCGTTGCCTCACTTCAAGATCGTCGTAGTTTTGTTCGATCAGGCGCGTTTCCAGAAGCTGACCCTCACGGTGCAGCAAGGGGTAGGCTGCGGACGACATATGACTGTTGAAATCCCGGATGCCACCAACCGTTTCCAGGTGAATGTCGCTTGAATCGAAACTGATCTGCACACCTTCGCTCAGCCGCTTCAGGTGGCGTTTGCGGCTTTTGCGTTCCAGCCGAGCCATTTCCTGCTTTTCTTCAAGCAACAACCGGGCACTTTCCAGATCATCCGATACCAGCAAATTGGACACCAACTCGATATTAGCCATAACTTGACTGTGCATCTTGCGGATTTCGGAGGCGCCGTTTTCCGAAAAGCGGACTCCTTTCTCGGATTTTTCCTTGGCCAACGGGATCAGGCGCTTCACCACGATGTCGCCGGCGGCCTCAACGGCGATGGCGTATTCGGTCAATTCGCGCACGGTTTTGGTATCAGCCTTGCTCAGCGAATTGCCTTGCAGGGCGGCCGCGTAGCGGCGCACCTCATCGAAGGCATTATTGATATGAGTGTCGCGAGCCATTGTGTTGCGGGCAACCTCGCCATTGTACTTTGTGTACAGATCCATGACAGGCATCATCATCATCTCGACAAGTTGCACCATCCGCAGAACCTCGCGGCGCAAATTGGCAAGCGCCAGATGCGGCCTGTCGAGCACCGCGTCATCCAACACACTGCGATAAAGCGGAGACTGCTCATCGAGGCTGGGCGGATCGTCTGGCAGCATCGTCTTGAACGGCGCTTCCAGCTGGAAAGCGAACGCGATCATCGTGACGAGCAGAGCGTTAAACAGGATATGGACGTTAATCAGCGTCTGCGCGGACTCAAGTGATCCGAGGTAGGGCAGAATGTCCGTCTTGTTCAGGGCAAGGAGCACCACGACAGCACCGCTGCCCCGCACCAGCAGATTAGCCAAGGGGACGCGGCGGGCGCGGTTCTCCATCGACCGGGTAAGCCAAACGGGTATGAGTGCGCTGCCCAGGTTGGCCCCAAGGACCAAGGATACGCCCGCGGTCACTGGTATTGCCCCGATCGACACCATCGTGACGCACATCAGGATGACTGCAACGCTGGAATGCATCGCAAATGCCAAGGTGCCGCCGACAATAAAGGCGGTTATGAAATCACGCGCCAGGTATTCGGCGATTGCAGGCAGAAATGCGCTATCTCGGATCGGGTCCATGGTTTCGCGCAGGAACCGCAGGGAGATCAGGATAAACGCAATGCCTAGGATGATACGCCCTGCCTGTCGGAGCGGTCGACGCTCGGACTTGACGAATAATCCACCTCCCACTGCCAAAAGCACAGGCACCAACCAGCTAAGATCAAAGGAAAATACCTGAATGAGCAGTGCGGACCCAAGATCGGCACCAAGCACAACCGCAAGCCCAGCCCCGAACGAGATCGCCTGCGCGGCGGAGAAGCCCGAGACCAACAGCGCGACAGCGGCAGAGCTTTGCAGGATAATCGCCAGCACCAGACCAACTGCCGCCGCGCTGATACGGTTTCGACTTTTGGTGACCGCATGTTTGAACGACGGCCCGAATGCACGCTCGATGCCTGTGCGCACCATACGCACGGCATAGAGCAGCAGCATCGTGGCCCCCATAAGCTCGACGAGGAAGATCAGGATCTGCACGCTCAGCCCCCCACGCTGGCAATCGTGCCGATACCGACCGCTACAACTATCGCGGCAATCAAACGGGTGCTGCGAGGGCCCTCGGAAAACCACAAGACACCTATCAGTGCGGCAAAAATGACTGAGGTTTCACGCAGGGCCGAGACGATCCCCAAGGGTGCTGTTGTCTTAGCCAACAAGACAAGACCGTAGGCCGCAGCAGAGACAATCCCACCGGACAATCCAATGCCGATGGCCTGCGAAGACATGGCACGCAGGCGGTCCCATCTTGTGCTGAACACATAGAGGACGACAAAGATCTCTGCCGTGAAAATCCAGCCGATATACCCGCCCGGGTTTCCGGACACGCGAATGCCAATGCCATCCACGATAGAATAGCTCGCGATTACGACTGCGACCCCGACTGCCGCGACCAGGCCAGTTCTTGCGATCTGGCTGGAAAAGGCCTGCCCCGCCAGCATCAATATCCCACCCGAAACCACAAAAATGCCAACCCATGCCATGATTGGCAGGTGTTCATCCGCCCAGATCAGCGCCCCAACCGCGATCAGGACAGGTGCCAGCCCGCGGGCGATGGGGTAAACAACGCTTAGATCGCCAGTGCGGTAGGCGATGTTCAACAAGACATAGTATCCCCAGTGGATCACCGTCGTCGCAACGACATACGGGAAAGCCTCCGGCGCGGGCGCTCCATAGTAAAGGGCAAGTCCCAGACCGGGCACAACATGCCCAACAGCCAAAAGGCCCAGAACCAAAGCCCGGTCCCCTGCCCCTTTAACGATGGCGTTCCAAAGTGCGTGCAAAAGAGCCGCAAAAAGAACGATGAGAAATGTCCCAACGCTCATCCGATGGCTCCTTTTGTTTGGGTTACCGTGATCGAGGAAGGGCCGCGGTACGAAAAAATGCGGGGCACCAAGGCCCCGCAGTTCAGGGAGAAGATTTTCTTATTCCGGCCAGGGAAGGGAATAGGTTTTGACGTTGGTAAAGAACTTCATCGCTTCGATAACGCCTTCTTTGACTCCGTTTCCGCTGTCCTTGATACCACCGAAAGGTGACATCTCGATGCGGTAGCCCGGCTGTTCCCAGATATTGCAGGTGCCGACGTCCAACCCATTGATATAGGCAATCGCTCGGTTCAGATCGTTTGTGCAAACCCCTGAACTCAGGCCAAAATCAGTCGAGTTTGAAATCGTCATCACCTCTTCATCATTGTCTGGCACGCGCACGATTGGAATGATCGGTCCAAAGGTCTCTTCCATCACCAATTCGCTGTCATGCGGCACGTGGTCGACGACAATTGGCGGCAAGAGCGCACCACGACGTTCGGGATGGTAGAGGATTTTCGCCCCTTCCTTTTCGGCCTGCAATACACGGTTTTCGAACAACTCCGCTGCTTGCGAATGGATCACGCAGCCCAGTTCCGTTTCCGGGTCCTGAGGGTCGCCGAATTTGATCTTTTTGGCTTTTTCCAAAACCAGCGGCACAAACCGGTCTGCCACGCTTTCCTGAACCAGAATACGCTTGATTGCCGTGCAGCGTTGGCCGGAATTCCCGGTCGCACCCGCCACTGCAATTGTGGCCGCCTTTTCGAGATCAGCGTCATTGAGATCGTTGCAGATGATCAGCGGATCATTACCGCCCAATTCCAGCGCCTGACGCTTGTACCCGGCCTTAGCGGCGATGATCTTGCCAACCGGAACACCACCGGTGAAAGTCACGATGTCGATGTTGTCATTGGTGATCATCTCGTCGCCAATGTCCTGAGGCATACCGGTCACGACCTGGAACATCTCTTTCGGCAATCCAGCCTCGTAGAGAATGTCTGCCAGCGCGAGGCAAGTCAGCGGTGTCAGTTCCGTCGGCTTGCACACCATGCAGTTGTTGGTGGCAATCGACGGCGCGATCTTGTGGCTGACCATGTTCAAGGGGTGGTTGAACGGCGTGATCGCCGAAATCGCACGCACCGGTTCGCGCTTTGTGAAAATCTTGCGCGCCTTGCCATTGTGGGTCAGGTCACATGAGAAAATCTCGCCATCGTCTTTCATCGCCTCGGCAGCGGCGAACTGGTAGACGTCCTGAGCGCGTTTTGTCTCGTAAATGGCATGCTGATGGCAGATACCCAACTCAAGGGTCAGCCATTTGGCCAGGTATTCGCGTTTTTCGCCAATCAACTCGCCGGCCCTTTGCAGGATCTGGCTGCGTTCGTAACGGCTGAGTTTTGACTTGTAGTTGGCCGCGATTTCAAAGGCCTTGCGTGCGTGCTCAGCCGTCCCGGCGGGCACCGTTCCCACCACCTCATCGGTGTAGGGATAAAGAACTTCAACCACATCGTCGGTAAAGACAACCTCGCCCCCGATCCGCATACCTTCGTGGCGGATGTCTGTTTTCGTCATGTCGTTCATGCGTTTACCTCTTCAAGTGCCGCAGCCTGTGTTGCGTAAAAGAACGCGTCAAAGTTCCGCAATACGGGAGCCGATGGCAGATCAAGGACACGGTTGCAGATGAATGGCACTTCCTGTTCCGTAAGGCCACCGTGACTACGCAGCGGTTCGTTCAATGCTGCCAGGTCGTGGCGGTGTTCGGATGTGCCGATTGTCATGTTTTCGGTCGAGATCATCACGATGTCACCGATCCTGTCGGCGGGCAGCTCAAAGCGTTCAACTGCTTCTTCCTTGCTGACGACTTCTAGCATTTCAGGCCTGTCCTGAAGTCTTGCAATGATATCCGCCCGGTCGGTACCGGGCGGCAGATAGGCAGTCGCAAACGCGCCAAGCGCGCCGTGATGCACGACATAAGGGTCAGTGATCGGCAAGATCACCCGCGCAGCGGCCTCGCCTAGCCACTCGTCCAGCAGATCCTGAACATAGATTACTTGCGGATCGCCATTGGCGTCATGTTTGGGCTTCATCCCGTGATCCGCGGTGACCACGATTGCGGCACCCATTTCATCCAGCTGTGCCAGATATTTGTCGAACATTTCATAAAATGCTTTCGCCTCGGCCTGATCCGGTGCGTATTTGTGCTGCACGTAATCCGTCGTGGTCAAATACATCACGTCCGGCTTCCATTCCCGCAACAGCTTGACGCCTGCCGCAAAGACAAACTCTGACAGTTCGGCCGAATAAACTTCGGGTTGCGCCATACCCAACCATTTGCTGGCTTCGGCCTGGCCGTGTTCGGCCTGTGTGGAGGTGTCGGACTTTTCTGCCGAGAAACACTTTGCCCGGTCATCATCGAATTTCAGGCCAGCACCAAGAAGCGCCCGCAGCTTGTCTTTGGCCGTGACGATCGCCACACGTGCGCCTGCTTCGTAGAATTTCGAGAAAAGCGTCGGCGCCCGCAGGAAACGCACGTCATTCATCATGACCTCTTCGCCGGTTTCCGGATCATAGAGGTAGTTGCCGCAAATCCCATGCACTTTTGGCGGGCGGCCCGTCGCGATGGACAGGTTATTGGGGTTGGTAAACGACGGAATAACCGAATGTGCGAGCCGATCGGTCCCGGTTTCCTTCATGCGCTTGAGCGTCGGCATCAACCCATCGGCAATCGCCTGGTCGAGATATTCGGGTTCACACCCGTCCAGGCAGATAGCAATCGCACACGTCCCGGGCGTTGAGTAAGTGCGGTCGTTCGCAACGACCGGTGAAGAAATAGGCATATCAGGATCCTTGTAAGTGCTATGCAGCGAGTTTCTTGCGTTCGTCCAGAGCCGCCTGTGGCGGTGCAGCCGTACCAACGTCCATTTCGTCCAGAGTTTCGCGCGCGGCCTCTACGACCTGACGCATGGTGTTCTCATCCATTTGACCAATGCAGCCGACCCGGAAGCTATCCACAACTGTCAATTTGCCGGGATAGATGATGAACCCCTTGGATTTCATCAATTCGTAGAAGCGCGTGAATTCGAAATTCGGGTCGGCGGGACAGAAGAAAGTCACAATAATCGGACTTAGCCAGCGATCCGCGAGCAGCGTCTCAAACCCCAATTTGCGCATACCCTCAACCATGACATCGCGATTGCGGGTGTAGCGACCGCCTCGCCCCGCGACGCCACCCTCGCGGGCGTGGCCTTCCAGTGCTTTTAGAAAAGCGGCCACGACATGAGTGGGTGGTGTGAAACGCCATTGGCCCGTCTTTTCCATGGTTGCCCACTGCGCATGGACGTCCAGCGACAACGAATGGCTGTTCCCTTCGGCGGCCTCGATTTCATCCCGCCGCGCAATCACGAAGCCAAAGCCCGGCACACCCTCAATGCATTTGTTGGCAGAGCTGACCATTGCCGCGTATTTCACACGAGATACATCCAGCGGCAACGCGCCGAAGGCTGACATGCTGTCGATCAGAACCTTGCGACCAGCCGCGTGGGCGGCATCGGCCAGTTCCTCAACCGGGTTCAGAATACCGGAACTCGTTTCGCAGTGAATGATCAGCACATGGGTAATCGCTGGATCCTGTGCGAGAATCTCGGCCACTTCGTCACCGCGTGGCGGCATGTAGTCGCCCTTGTTGACCAAGTGAAAATCCCGCCCGAGATACTCCATTGTCTTTGCGGCGCGGAGCCCATAGGCCCCATTCGCCAGCACCAGCACCTTGTCATCACGGGCCACAAATGAACCAAGCATCGCCTCGACGCAGTAAGATCCCGAGCCCTGAATGGGGACACAGTCATAATCCGCCCGACCGTCACCCAGCAATGCCAGAAGTTGGTTCCGCATCTCGCGCGTCATGGCGCGAAAGTCATCATCCCAGCTGCCCCAATCGCGCAACATAGCCTCTTTGACCTCATAGGATGTCGTCAACGGCCCAGGTGTCAAAAGATAGGGCTCGCCCAGTCTCGGAGATACAATTGGCAATGTGTTGCTGGGCATCCCGGCCTCCTAGCACAAATAAGTCATGACGGAATTCTTAGACACCGAAGTGATATTTACAAAATTGCAAATTTCAATGATACCAAAGGTACAGCTTATGGGACGGTCTCCATTAATCTGCCCAGCATGAAACTAGAGGTGCACCTGTGAACTATAGCCAGATTAGGGCCTTTCATTATGTGGCTCTCACGGGCGGGTTTTCGCGTGCCGCCGAGGCGATGTCGCTCACGCAACCAGCCGTATCAGAGCAGGTGCGTCGGCTGGAAAGCGATCACGATGTCCTGTTGTTCAACAGAGAACGCAAGCAAATCACCCTGACCCCTATTGCCGAGGAGCTGTTGCTTGCAACCAAGCAGATGTTTGAAATTGAAGAGAGAATTGATGATCTGCTGTCTGAAAACCGCTCAGCACTTCAAGGTCAATTGCGCATTATGGTCGACAGCGCCTTTCACCTTACGGACTGGTTAGTTCGGTTCCGCAGGAAATACCCTAACGTTTCAATATCTGTGCAAACCGGAAACAGTGAAGAGGTACTGGCAAGCCTGAGAAGCTACGACGTCGAAATCGGTGTGGTGGGATCACAAAGCCCGGGCTCTGACATGGAGGTTCAAAGTCTGGGCGAGTCGCAGATCATGGCAGTCGCGTCTAAGTCTTTGCTTGAGGATCGGATTGATGAGTTTTCATTTGCGGATCTTCAAAACTATCCGCTGGTATTCAGAGAAAAGGGCTCGAAAACCCAGCAAAAACTGGTTGAGGAAGCCGCGTCAGGTGGTTTCACTTTTGTACCCGTCGTGGTCGCTGAAGGCCGTGAAGCGATGTTGGAGATTGTTGCATCCGGCGTTGGTATTGGCTTTGTTTCCGAAGCCGAATTTGGACACGATCCGCGGCTGGTACGGTTTCCCTTAGGCGGAAAGAACCTTCTGATGTCGGAGAGTTTGGTGTACCTCAAGCAGCGGCGCGATCTTAGGATCATTAAGTCCTTCTTGGGTTGCTGACCAGATCGTCCAGGCTTTGGCCCGCCAAGTGTCTGACGACAGCGCGCAAAGTTGGGTCTAGTCAGACGAATTCGAACCAGTCTCAGCCTGCCGCCAAGTGCCGGAACTTAGACCGAACAACGCTGGCGAGATTGTTCTGAGCAAGGACAAGCCAGCAAACAGGGTCTACTTTATCGCACCCGGAACAGTGGAACTCGAAAGCGCTGGCCAAACATGGCGTCTGGGGCGCGGAGAAATGTTCGGACAGCTCGTAATTCTGATGAAGAAGCCGCGCAGGAGGCTTCGGCACCTTCCGGTCACGAGACGCAACTGCACACGTTTACCAACAGCGAAGGGATCGAGCCATTGTTTTCGGGTGTGGCGATGAACAATGCGTCATGCGAGGGGTTCAACGCCCAGAGATCCCAGATGTTTTAAGGCAAGCCCGAAGCCAATTCGTCGTCCTGATCTTACACTGGGGCTACAGAATCACCCAGATCCACATCGGTCGATGTCTAGACCTGGACACAGTCAAAATGTGAAACCAACATTTTGATTGGTGTAAACTCTTGAGAACGCGTTCTCACATGGACGCCTGCATTGCGTGGCTGTACTCGGTGCAGGACCGGTCAAATTACCAAGCCCTTCCTTCCTCAGCACACCTGCAAGCTGCAATGACGCAGACATGATAAATCGTCCTGTCTTCACCAATTGGACGCCAGTGGCCAGAGACGCCGTTCGTATGTCAATCCGTGGCTTTTCGACCGTTTCGGCAGCGTGTATTCTTCAATTCTTTTTTTGTTATCGGGTCAATTGCGAAGCACACTCATCGGTATCCCGCAAGGTCGGCAGGGTTTATCGCATCGGCTTGCCAATTGGGCTCGTCTTCGCGAATTACGATGCCATGCTCGGCCAGAGCGACATGTTTGGTATAAATTGACGCATCAATTTCGTCGTCGCCGAGAATTCACAGATAGACGCCGATCTCGCCTGACTTCAACAATTTTCCCGTGCTCTAGGTATGCTCGGTTTTCAAATCGAACTTCAGATCAGGGTATCGCTCGATGAGATTGGCAAACTTGAAAGCAGACCCAAGTGTCATTCCCGCTTCCAACAAATGCAGTTTTTGGGAGAACTCGGGCTTTTCGTCGATCAGCAAAGGTTTTGCTTGGTGCTGTTAAAGCAATTTTTGCCACCGAACGCCCTCCAGATCGGCTCACGTCAGTGCGTTTTATCGAAAGGCGCAATTCAAAACTGCCGAAATGGCTGAAATCCAAATCGGACGTTCGCTGCGCTTGTCTCAAAGGACACACATGCGGGACCTATTACCAATTCGCTGCGGCTGCGCCAATGACAGCTTTCGGAGCGCGAAGCTAAGGCGGTCCTCGTCGCCAATGAAAAGAACGTCTGACCATTTGTTTTCTGCACCACGAAGAAGCCTTGAGACCACACGCGTTCACCCATGCGGCATTAAGCCTTGCCAGCAACGAATTAGGCAAAGCTTCCGGCAACGCCTTGGTGAGCGTTGCCGAGTTCACTTAGGCCTTGTACTTCTTGATCTCACCACTCTTGATGCGTTCCATGTAGCTGTTCATCTCCCGCTTCACGACTGGCGCCAGAAAATAGAGCGCCAGGATATTTGGCACACAGATGAGGAAGACCAGCGCGTCTGAGATATCAAGGATCGGACCAAGTTGAACCATGCAGCCCAAAGCCACAAAGGCGCAAAAGATCAACTTGTACAGCGTTTGCGTGCTTTCACCAAACAGATAGGTCCAGCCTTTCAGTCCGTAGTAGGACCATGAGATCATGGTCGAGAAGGCAAACAAGAGTGCTGCGATTGCCAGCACGTATGGGAACCAGCTGATCTGACGCTCAAACGCTGCTGACGTCATGGCAACGCCAGTTGCATCCCCGGCAAACCCTGGTGCTGCCACTTGTGTCGTGCCGATAACCAGAGCGGTAATGGTACAGATCACGATTGTGTCGATGAATGGCTCCAGCAGAGATACGTATCCCTCGGTTACGGGCTCATTCGTCCGCACGGCGGAGTGTGCGATAGAGGCCGAACCGATCCCGGCCTCGTTCGAGAAAACAGCCCGCTGGAATCCGATGATAAGCGCGCCAAGGGCACCGCCAGCGACGCCTTCAGGTGTGAGCGCGCCGCTAAAGATGTTGCCGATCGCGGCCGGAATGAAAGCCCCGTTCATCAAGATCACAATGATTGCGAAAACGCAGTAGAGGACTGCCATGAATGGCACAACCTTCTCAGTAACCGCCGCAATGGATTTAATGCCGCCGATGATGACGGAAAACACGACGCCCGCGAGGATCAGACCGACAAGCCAGCCCAAACCGTCAAGCGCCCCGCCAGCTACTGTGTTTAACTGTACATAGGCCTGATTGGATTGGAACATATTGCCAATTCCAAGGGCGCCAATGAATATGCCAACGGCGTAAAATGTGCCCATGAACTTACTAAGACCGGCTCGGCCCTGTGCCGCGAGCCCATCGCGCATGAAATACATCGGCCCACCAGAGACCGAACCGTCCGGGTTTTCCTGACGGTATTTTACGCCGAGGGTACATTCCACGAACTTGGTCGACATGCCCAAGAAGCCCGCGAGAATCATCCAGAACGTTGCACCCGGCCCGCCAACGGTGACCGCCACGGCGACGCCACCGATATTGCCGATGCCTACGGTGCCCGAAACCGCTGTTGCCAGAGCCTGAAAATGCGACACTTCACCGGCGTCATTCGGATTGGAATAATCGCCCCGAACCAGTTCAATTGCATGTTTGAACCCACGAAGACTGACAAACCCCATGTAGAACGTGAAGAAGACGGCACCAACCACAAGCCAAAGTACAACAAGCGGAAGCTGTGCTCCAAAGACTGGAATTTTGAAAAACACGATTTGACCGATCAACGACGCTATTGGAGCTGTAATCGAGTTGATTGTGTCGTCGATCCCAGCGAAAGCTGGGGAAGCCAAGGCAGCAAAGAGTATTGAAAAAGCAATGAATGGTCTGTAAGTCATGATGTCCCTCCAGTGTTTTTAAGGTTCGTTTTCCTTGTCTTAGGGAACGATCAAGACCGGAACGGAGCTGATCTGGACAAGTTTTGACGAAGTAGTGCCAAACAGCATCGTCGACACACCGCTTTCACCGCTGCGCCCGGCAATGATCTGAGCAACTTCGTGCTCTTTGGCCATCTCTGCCAGTGTTTCGGCTCCTTTGCCGTGCCGAACCTCAGCGGACGATTTCACGCCGGCGTCTTCAACGAGCTTCATGATCGGCGCCAGTACTATATCCTTGGCCCTCGTTAGTTCTTCCTCGCGCCGTTTGTGCCGCGCAGAGAGCTCTTCTGGAGTATGAAAACTATAGGGTGACCAGTCGATGACATGGGCCAATACCAATTCTGCATTGGACGCTTTTGCATGTTCAATTGCATGGTTCACAGCACGCCGACTGCCCGCACTTCCTTCGACAGCCACAAGAAATTTATTCAGCATACCGCCCCCCAATCTGTATCTTTCTCAGATCACGCTACAACTTTTTGGGGAGATTTGGCAAAAAAGACCTTATCATAGGTCAAGCGACAGGCCGATCTGCCCTACGGACTGTAACTCCCCGCCATCGCGCCGCATGCACTGCATACATTTCTGCCATCACCAATAAGCTGATGCAATTAAATGAAAAATCTTGTGGCGCATACCATTGAGAATACACCAATTGGCTTCAGGTATTTTTGCTAAGTATCAATACCAGACGTTCCTGCGACGCGCGGCATTTGTCGTAATGGACTCAAAGCCGACCTCAGATGCGGCGCAGCATCGTCCCAAACCCCAAATTACACGGACCTTACGAACGGCACGGTCCCGCCGTTCAAGACGACCAGCTAAAGCTGCGACACAGTCCGTTAGAGTGGCCGTCTGTAGCCATCGTAAGATCAAGCTTCAGCTAGGGGCCGGTTTCACCAAAACAATGCCCCTTTGCGAACCACCAGCTATCTCGCCGGACATTGACGCCGGCGCCAACGTCTCGCGCATCCGGCAGCGCTTAGGTTTCGCCTGAAACGCGCCAGATTATATCGCCGACGTCATCCGCCATCAAAAGGGATTTTCCATCAGCTCCCACGGCCACACCGACGGGACGCCCGTAGCCGCGTGGCCCTCCTCTACCTCCTTCCCCTGGTTGCCATTGTTCGAAAGCGAGCCGACGCCGGCGTAGATCCTGGTGCCGTCGGGCGAGACGATCAGGCTTCGTGTCCAGTGGCCATGCGGCTTGAATTCTACCAACGTCCTTCCGCTGCCTGACAGCGCGGTGTCGCCCGATGCGTAGTCGAATACTCTGATTCCGTCGGTATTGCCGAGGAAGAACTGATCTCCCACCAAGGCCATGCCAAAAGGCTGGTTCTGGTTTTCGACGAAAACCTCGCGGATTTCTGCCTCGCCGTCGCCGTCGGCATCCCGCCATAAGGTGACCCTGTTCGCGCTTTTGCCGATCGCCTTGACCCGGCGCATGGTTGCTTGCGCCGCATGGTCCATCAAGGTTTTCGGTGGTCCTGCCTGCTCCTTGGATTCTGCCACCAGAACATCGCCATTGGGCAGAACCTCGATCCACCGGGGGTGATCCAGACCGGTGGCAAAGGGGTTGACCTTCAAACCGGATGCGCACGTGGGCAGGCGGCCATCCTTCCAACCTTCCGCAACGGGCATCTTCAGGGTCATGATCCCCTGCTTGCGCGCTTCGGGAATCGTGGGATCCGCACCGAAGGCCTGCTGCGCAGGCGACCCAAACCGCCGCATTAAAGCGACCCCGCCACCCACTAATGCGGTAACCTTTGCGACAATGTCCATGGTCGGACCTCCTTCTTGGCTGGGATAGCTTATCGAACGTCTTCAGACAGTGATAGCTGCTTCATTCGACGCAAGAGATCGCACACGGTTCTTGCTCGAGGCACTTTGGAAACCGATCCGCGGAAATGGCCTTATCGGCCATAGCCAATCTTGAGCAGCAGCGTCGAATGCTGAAATTGCATTCCGCACATCAGTCACTCATCGCTGTAGAAAAGGCTTTGAAAGACTAGAAACCAAGCCAGCGGTTTGGGAAAAAAGCGCGAAACTCTGGAGAATGAAATTTGCCAGCGCCACGAACCGCAATATGTGCCATAGCACTAGATTAGAACTAGTCTGTCTTGGATCGAACTGCCGTATGACTTTTCGACAACGATTGGTCCAACCAAACTGATCGCTCTATTCTCGCTCCAGATTGGCCAGATATCTATCAACTTAGTCCATGTCGCGCCCAATCACTATTGCGCGGTTCCAGCCCCCAGCACGTCCTACTCTGGCAAACCGGCTTCGCGCAGATCGTTCAGGACGCGTTTCAGATCTGACTCGACGACGTACTTTCCTTCATAATTGTGGAGAACGTCCTGGAGTGAATAATCAGGATCGAAATTAATCAGTTGCCCAACGGCCTTGCTCGCCTCACTTTTGTCGCCCCGACACATCTGGATGATCGCCAGCACGCGATACGCCATCGGAGGTATCTCGGACATGGCGTTCATGGTCTCCAGCGCATCGTCACAATTTCGCGTGTGCCATTGCACCCACGCAAGGTTCCATTTGATCCAATCCTGGTGCAGCGGATCCAGCCGGACGACACGCAGCATCAGTTCTTCGGCTTCTTCCGCCCGCCCGCCATAGGTCAAGGCTTCAGCCAGCGCGGCCATCGCGCTCGTATCGTTGGGATTGAGTTCGAGCGATTTTCGAAAGCGCGCCACCGATTTCTCAAGCTCGCCTTCCTGAATGTGCATGTACGCCATGGCTGTATGCGCATCATAGTATTCCGGCGCGACCTGAACGGCTTTGCGCGCATAGTTCCGTGCGGCATCCAACTCGACGATCGGGTCTTCATCTGTCCATCCCCAGCGGTACCGGTTGATATGAACAAACGTCAGCCCGACATATCCGTAAGGCTGCGTAGGATCGGCCTCAACAGCCGCCAGGTTGGCCAGACGGGCCTTTTCGGTGCCCTCAGGGGTGAAGGAAAAGAGGTGTTGACGGGCTTTCCAGTTCAGCAGCAGGGCCGTCAACTTCGCCTCGTCGGACTTGATCGCTTTCTGTCCTTCGAAATTGATCACTCTCTGGGCGACGGTCGCCACGGTTCTTTGGACGATCTCATCCTGCATCGCGAAGACATCGCCAAGGTCGCTGTTGTAGACATGTGACCAAAGGCTCCGACCTTCGACGGCATCAATCAACTGAACGGTTACGCGCAGCTGATCATCGCTCTTTTGTTGACTCCCCTCCAGCAAGTAACGAACGCCAAGCGCGCGGGAAATTTTGCTGACTTCAGTGGTGCTGCCGCGAAAGCTGAAGCTCGAATTTCGTGCGATGACAAAGAGTTCGGAGTACCGGGACAAATCCACGATGATTCCCTCAGCGATTGCGTCGCTTAGATAGTTTGCATCAGGACCGACGCTAAGGTCTTCAAATGCGAGAACCGCAATCGATGGTTTGGAGGGCAAAGGCAGTTCTTCCGAAGAGGCGTACCTGTCGCGCCCCACCCCCCAGAATGCACCAAGGGCCAAAACGACGACTGCGATCAGGCTAAAAGCAGTAAGCTTCAAACGACTGACACGCGCGACATTGGCGGAAGCGGGCGCCGCTTCTGCCTCACCTGAAGGAAGAGAAGTCGGGACCAATCGGTAGCCCTTCTTGGGAAGGGTTTGGACAATCCTGTGATCGTCATCGTTCAACGTCCTGCGAATGTCGGCAATGCACTGGGAAAGGCTGTCGTCGGTAACGGCTGTCTTGGCCCAGACGTTTTCAAACAGATCGTCCTTTGAAACGATCTCGCCAAGTCGGTTCACGAGATAGGAAAGGACTTCGGAGCTTTGACGACGCAGATGAACCGGGTGCCCGGCCCCATCGCGCAACTCGTCTGTCTCTACCGAAAACACAAAGTCGCCCAAGGGAACTTCGCTGGAAGAATTCAGATTTTTTTCAGAGCTTTCTCCGGACATTTCGACCACCTCCATGCCCCACTGAGCCTGCGAAGACTCGCAACATGACGCAAGAAAATTCGTCTGCTTCTTCATTTTTCGAAAGGAAACACTATGACATCCATCGCTAAGTTCTCAACCATCGCTGCAAGCCTGCTGTGCGCAACAGCAGCGTGGCCGGCGGACTTCCAGGTGAAGCGGTCGATTGAACTCCAGTCGTCAACGCCGCAGGTTTGGCATCTGATCGGCGACTTCTGCGACATCGACGATTGGCACCCCCAGGTATCTTCCTGTGCGCTGAAGGTCATCGATGGGTCTCTGGTCCGTGTGTTGACAACAGATACCGGCGAAGAAATGACCCAAAAACGGATCGCCCGAGAGGAAGGGTTATCTTACACGTACAAGACCGTTAGTTCCTCATTGCCGGTTGAGAATTTCACGGCAACACTGTCAATACAGCCCGGGGGAAACCTACTCATCGAGTGGATTGCAAACTTCTCCTCTGATGACCCCGGCATGGAAGGTGTTGTGGTCGACGACATTGAGGCCGGATTGTCAGCGATAGAAAGCATCCTTGCATCGCGCTGACTTTGGACAGGCAACATCTTAGCAGTCAGGCGGAAGGAACCCGTTTTCTTGCGCCTAACATTGCCACCTTATGTTGGTTCGATTGGGTGGCAACGGTGACCTGTAAAAAGAAATGGTGGGAAGGTTTTCCACAGCTTGGACACGCGTGCTCTTGCACGGGTCCTTCGTACTCTCTGTGTCCGCCAGATCTGAACGCCACGTCGAAGCATCCAGATCATTCGACTGACGATACTAGCCATTGGCCTGTGCCTCAGCGCTGGCCGCATCGAGCTCGACAGCAACCCGGTCGAGCAACCCATCCGCCCCGTCGCCCTGGCCCACAAAATGCGCTTTTCGCCGGACATGACACGTGCGGACAGAACTGGGCCGTCATCGCGCCTCTGATCGAGACCTGCAAACTCAGCTGGATCGAGCCACGCGGTCATTTGTCACAAACTCTGACCGCCATCGCCAAAGAGCATAAACAAGCCGACATCAAAGAGCTGCTGCCATGGAATTACGGCGAAACCGTGTGACAGGTGCACCGCTAACGAAACGCCAGCGAGACCAGATGTAAGAAATTGCCGCGTGGCACCACTCGTGCATCCACTTGGGCACATTTATTTTCAGTATACGCATCCAAATCCGCGCGAGTCCCCGATTTCATATTTGAATGAGGCAGGAACGAAGGAGGCCATGTAAGCATCACAGTAAGCGCCGCACGTGTACGATTTTGTACCGGAGACCTGGCGCGACACGACAATTGAGCCGCGGCGCGCTCACGCGGACTGGAAAAAAGGCGCATCAAGCTGACCGCAAATTTAATCAAGAGTATTGGAGAAAATAATGGTTATCGACCTTAAGAAGTCTGACATTCGACTCGCCACGATCACCCCAGTGGGCAGCCCATTGGATGGATTGGTTAAAACAGATGTGACGCTGCCAAAACCCGCTGCAACGGTGCCACCCAAGCAATCGGCTCCGGGGTCAGTGCCTGCCTCGGACGCAACGCCAGATCCGACAATTGTTGACGAACTTCAGCTGGCTCTGGCCACCGCATTGGTCAGCCGCATGGCGACGTCGCTTGAGACCGGCGGGTCAACGCCGTTTGACAGCGCCGTAAGCGAACTCGTCGACATTTACCGCGTCAGGTCCCGTCGCAAGTCGCAGGGGGCGTTGACGGCTGCGGAGTTTCAGCGCGCCCTGGATGTGTCAACGTCACGCGTCTTGGCAAGCTCCACCAGACCAAAGACCGAGCAACGGTTGGACAGCCTGATCATGCGCGCTGTTGGCGAGATTGCAAGCATCTCGACACCAGACGTGGCACTATTGCCTGACACTTTCAACACTCCCCTGCTGGAGCAGACGCAGGCGGATCTTTTTAATTTCGGACTGCAAGGCGGGGACACGCCCCTAAATGCAAAACTGCCCTTGGGCGCGCCATTTGATCCCTTGGACGGTATTACCCAAAATGACGTCAAACCGCTGTTCTTTGCGGTGGGCACCAACCTTGTCAGCTGCATCGAACAGACGTTTCCGGACAAGTTCGCCGATGAATTCCGAATTTCCGTCCGCAGCTTTGTGGCCGGGCGGACCATCGGGCCAGTGCTTTACAACATGAACGATAAGGAGAAAAAATTTGCCAAGGCTGGTGACAACGACTTTAACCGCAAAGCCGACAAGCCAAATCGCTTCGAATACGCGATGCCACCGATCCCCTTGGGCGTTTCGCCGTACCTTGTGATCGGGTTTCCCTATGAAGAAGACAAACTGACCGACGACGAGGTTGACGACACCGTGGCCAAGATCCGGAAAGTGCTCAGCGAGATCGAGCCAGTTCTTGATGCGATCATTGATGCCGCCCTGGAGAGAGCCCTAGCCGGTGTCAATCCTGGTGTCGCGGTTGCTGTGGCACTGTTCCGTCGGTTCCTCGAGAGCCTGGAAATCCGTGAGCGCATCTCGGCGACGTTTTTCTCGGTTCTGTCTGACTTTCTGAGTACTCTTCCCGGATTGAACAATGATGCCTTCACTCCCTTCACTCTGTCGGGCACGATTTCGCGCGGCCTGGGTGACCAGAAAGTTCAGGCGACGTTGACGGCTTCGGTTGGCTCGCTCGATGCCAGGTCGGCTTCGTTTCCCAAAACAGTGCTTTTGGAACGACCGGCCGCAAGTTCCGCGCCGGAAACCATCAAGACGATCCCGAACGTCCAAGTCCGGGAGGTGCCGCTGGGCGCGCAGGGGCGGTATGAGCTCACAGCTGTGATCGCTGTGCGAAAGACGAAGAACCCTCCGGGTTGAGACGGCTTTCAAGTCATCGAATGGCAGTGGCGGTCGGGCACCCTCGCAGGGGTCCGGCTGCCGTTCTTGCTGGAGGGTTGGGCGTGCTGCCGACTGGTGTTAGAATGGAAGTCGAGGGGGTCTGGCATGGTCGAAGACGAAGAGCTGTCACGACTGATAGGTGAAGTCGCAGGAGGCAGTCGCGCGTCGCTTCGTGCGCTCTTTGACCGGATGAGCGGATATCTATTGGCGGTGTGCCTCAGACGGCTTGGGCGCCGTGATCTGGCAGAGGAGGCGCTGCAGGACGCATTCGTCGCCATCTGGAAATCGGCCAAGAATTTTGATGCATCTTCCGGATCCGCGAAGGCCTGGCTTTCGACCATCGCGCGACGTCGCGCCGTGGATCGGCTCAGAGCAAGCCCTTGGCTAAGTCGCGAAATCACACTTGAACCTGGCGAAAAATCCTCAGAGGGCAACGCTGACAGACTGGCTCTGGCAGAGTGCCTGTCACGTCTTGAAGCGCAGAGCCATCTCGCCATCCGGCTTTGCTATCTTTATGGCATGACGCATCATGAAATCAGTCTTGCGACCAAAGCGCCGCTTGGGACGATAAAGAGCCGGATAAGACGTGCGCTTATGCAGCTCAGAAGGTGTTTGGACCCATGACGGACGATATCAAAATCCGGGCTGCGGAATTTGTTCTTGGTCTTTATGAGGCAGGCAAGGCAGACCTTGTTGATCCCGAATTTCAATCTGAAGTGTCCTTCTGGGAAAAAACATTTGCATTGTTCGAAGAGACGTCATGGCTTGAACCCGTCCCTTCAGCGGACGAGGCACTGTGGGGCGAAATTGAGGAGCGTCTGGACGAACTCGATACGGTTCCAGGCACCCGCACCATCCCCCTTGAAGAAGGCATCTGGGAGCGCATCGGAGACGGAATTGATCGTAAGGTCATGCATGTTGACCGCGCGGCGCATACGCAGGCCTTCATGGTGCGGATGGCAAAGGGGGCTGTCCTCCCATCCCATGCGCATGACGGAGATGAGCACTGCGTCGTGGTGAGCGGTAAGCTCAAGATTGGTGGAAGGACATTTAGTGCCGGGGCATATCATTTCGCGGCGCGGAATACGAAGCATGCACCCATAACGGCGGTTTCCGACGCCGTGTTTTTTATCCAAGGACCGCTCTAGCTACAATGACTGGGGACGGCCCGAAGTTAACATTAGACGCAGCCTCCGAATTCTGCGCGTGCAGCCCGCATAGTCGACATTCACCGCAGTACTGCAATCGCGGAGTCAGCAAATTCACAGTTTGCGGGACAAAGCGGACCTAAGGTGGCTCAAATTGAGTGTCCGCTTTCAACCGGAGCAAAAGAAACTCGACGGAAACAAGCGACTGATCCGTAGTATGTTAGACAAATGGGAATTGTGGAGATTGAAATGCGCGTAATGACCACTGCCTTAGCATTGGTTTTGGTTACAAATAGGGATTTGTGGGCGGAATCCTACGAAGCGGATGTCTGGGCAGACAACTGGTTTGAAATGCGCGTGAACGGTGAACGCGTTGCTGAAGACAGCGTTCCAATTACCACAGAACGTTCATTTAATGCCGAAAGTTTCTCCTTTGAGGCGGAAAGGCCTTTCGTCATTGGTCTGGTTGCTAAAGACTTCAAAGAGAACGACACGGGGCTGGAGTACATTGGAACTCGCCGCCAACAAATGGGGGATGGCGGCGTCATTCTACAGATAAGAAATGCCGTCGGTGAGACGGTCTTGGTAAGCAGCGACCGCTGGCAATGCCAGGTCATTCATACCGCTCCGTTGGAAAATTCATGTGAATACGAAAGCGATCCTGTTGCGGGCAAAGGCCCATGCGGATTTGAAGCCGCCGATGAACCCGGCGGATGGGACATGCCCAGCTTTGATGCCTCGGAGTGGGCGCAAGCAAGCGTTTACACAGCCGAAGAAGTTGATCCAAAATTTGGATATGACGAAGTCAAGTGGCACGGTGATGCCCGGTTGATCTGGGGGCCAGACCTGGAACGAGACAACACCGTTCTCTGCCGCGTTACAGTCGAATAAATTAACAGACTAAACATAAGGACCGTCTCTATGTTCAATCCAATTTCTGCGTTTATTGCCTCCATGATGGCCGCAGGCATGGCACATGCCGAGAACGTCGAAGTCTATGTCGTGGACATGCTGGACAATATCCAAAATGGATATTGCATAGATATTGCAAAGGGGCGCGGGGCCGATGCCGACCCCGAAGACGGGCTGCAAGCGCACACATGTTACAGCCCATCAGGCGAGGTGCTGGTCGATCAGGCGTTTGATCCCGACCAATTCGAGCACGGTGTTCTTTACATGCCTGAATTCGACGTATGCGTTCAGGCACCCGCGACGGACGCCGGGGCCTCGATTGAACTTGCCTCCTGTGATGGTTCCGACGCGCAAAACTGGGCTTTTGATGGCGAAGGTACGATTACACCGACTTCCGCCCCCGAAATGTGCGTGACGCTGGCCGGTGAAACCCGTACAGGCCGAAGCGCCGAGAACCAGATGATTGCGCTCACTCTGGAAGCCTGTTCCAGCGACTTGACCGCGACTCAGACCTGGTCCAACCGCACCGCTAATTAACAGCAACCGCTGGGGTCGCACTCTTCGACCCCGGCAACCGTCACGCAAAACTCACTGAAAGGCGGCCATACAGTCACCGAGCAGTATCATGCACATTTGGGCTAAAAGCCGACCTTATCTGCGTCCCGACCCAATGTCTGGAGCCAGCTCTAAGCTGTCGGTGGAATTGACCAATCGATGACGGATCGGCGAGACAAATTGAGCTTTAGCTGCAATCGCGCACAGGTCTGCAGTGGCGCACAAACGGCCATTCATTTACCAAGTCTATCAGCGATTTGGAGAATTCGGATGCGGCCGTTCTTGCAATCAATTGCGCGCATAGGCTCCAATTTTTGATGTGCTTAGCTGGTTGTTCACGAGCGCTTCCGCGAAGGTAACGCCTGCTGCAACACCGTCGATGACCGGAAGCCTGAATTCCTCACTGAGCTGCGCCATTAAGTCCGCCATGCCCGCACACCCCAATACGATTGCCTCTGCATTGTCGCGCGCGATGGACTCGCGAATTTCAGACTTGATTTTGAACAACGTCGCCGGATCGCCCTCTTCCAGTTTCAAAACGGGAATATCTGTTGCTCGGACGCCAGCGCATTTTTGGGCCAGCCCGTAACGCATCAGGTTGTTCTCCAGACCTGGTACAGAGCGTGAGAGAGTTGTTATGACGCTGAACTTGTTGGCTATCATACTGGCTGCGTGGTAGGCGGCCTCGCCGATGCCCAAAACTGGCACTTTGACCAGCGTCCGCACTGCATCGACTCCGGTGTCATCGAAGCAGGCAATCACGATAGCATCAACATCCGGATGCCGGGCAACCTCGGCCAGCAGACCGGGGACGCAGGTAGCGACATCCAGAAAGCCCTGAATGCTTGCCGGTCCATCTTGCGAGTTTGTTGCCACAATCTCTGTATCTGGGCGGGCAACCGCCCTTGCTGCAATCGCAATTTTTTCCGTCATTGAACTGGTCGTGTTCGGGTTAATCACCAGGATTCTCATACCTGCTTACACCTCGCCGCCAAGGTAGGCAGCCTTGATCCGGTCATCGTGCAGCAGTTCCTTGGAGTTGCCTTCGATGACAACATTCCCAGTCGCCATGGCGTAGGCACGGTGTGAAATACTCAGCGCCATCCGAGAGTTTTGTTCCACCAGCAGCACCGACACGCCTTCGTCGCGATTTATCGCTACGATCGAACGGGCAATGTCCTGCACCAGCTTTGGTGCGATCCCAAGGCTCGGCTCGTCCAGCAACAAGAGCTTCGGTTTGGCCATCAATGCACGACCAATCACCATCATCTGCTGTTCACCGCCCGATAGCGTTCCGGCGGCCTGACCGTAACGTTCTTTCAGGCGAGGGAAGCGTGTCAGAATACTGTCCAGGGTGTTCTGGATGTCGGCTTTGTCACTACGGGTGAAAGCCCCCATCATCAGGTTGTCTTTCACCGACATGAACGGGAACACGCGGCGGCCTTCGGGCACCATAGCGATACCGCGTTTGACGATGTCTGAGGGATCGGCGCTGTCCACGCGCTCGCCTTCGAACGTCACAGAACCTTTCACAGGCTTTGCCAACCCGGTAATCGCACGCAGAATAGAAGACTTGCCCGCACCATTGGCGCCGATAAGGGCAACGGTTTCGCCTTGGTTCACGTTGAGGGACACACCTTTCAGCGCGTAGACATGATCGTAGTAAAGTTCGACGTCTTTGAAGTCCAACATGGCTGTCATGATTTACATCCCGATCTCATCGTCGACGCTGCCAAGGTAGGCCTCGATGACTTTTTCATTGCTCTGGATTTCAGAAGGTGTGCCTTCGGCGATCTTTTCGCCAAAGTTCAGCACCACAATCCGGTCCGAGATATTCATGACTGCTGGCATATCGTGTTCCACCAGCATCACCGTCACGCCGCGCTCGTCGCGCACAGAACGAACCAGTTTAACCATGTTCATGGTTTCGTCATGGTTCATACCCGCAAAGGGCTCGTCCAGCAGCAGGACCTTCGGGTCGGTCGCGAGGCCGATTGCAATGCCAAGCGCCCGCAAACTGCCCTGCGGCAGATTGCTGGCCTGTTCGTTGCTGATTTCGGACATACCCAGGAATTCCAGCAGCTCGTCCGCATATTTTTCAAAGGCGGTCACATCGTCCTTGGCTGTCTTCGACCCCCAGAAATATCCCGCAAGCGAGGCCTTGGCCCGCAGGTGTTGCGCCACGACGACGCTTTCACGCACCGTCATGCTTTTGAAAATCGTGGTTTCCTGAAACGTGCGAACGACGCCTTTGCGCGCCACGATATGTGGCTTGAGGTTTGAGATACGCTCGCCCTGATAGATCACTTCGCCAGAGGTCGTCGGCGTAAAGGACGCGATCATTTTGAACAGGGTGGATTTGCCTGCGCCGTTCGGTCCGATCACCGACAGGATTTCATTCTCGGCCACATCGAAGCTGATTGCATTGTTTGCGGTCAAACCACCATATTTCTTGGTAACGTTCTTGACCTGAAGGAGCGGGCTCATTTGTCACCTCCTTTGTCAAAACGGATGCTCAGCAAGCCGTTGGGAAGGAAGCGGATGATGATGATCAGGATCGTTGAATAAATAAGCATCTGGTATTTGCCGAATTCAAACAGCAAGTCCCAACCAAAGTAGAGCACCAGCGTGCCAAGCATCGGACCAAAGACATAGCCAAGGCCGCCAAGGAAGCAGTTCAGCATGAAGTTGACTGAGTCTGCGACTTGAAAGCTGGACGGATAAACCGACTGCGCGATGGATCCAAACATGGCCCCGCCCAATCCACCGAAAAAGCTAGAAATCGCAAAGATGACGATGCGGATGTAGGCGATGTTCACCCCGATGGAACTGGCGAGTTCTTCGTTCTGTTGCATAGAGCGGCACAGATGCCCAAGGCGGGAATTCACCAGCCGGTACAGCGCTGCATAGGTCAAGACCATGATGATGCAGGCAGTGAAATAGAAGGCCAGCTTGGTGTTCTCCATCCCGGCGAAGTCAGGCAGGATTGGTATGCCGAGCAATGAGATGCCCGACGGCAGCGGGATGTTGGAGATGCCTTTTGCCCCGTTGGTGATGGGCAGCGCCAGAGCTGTCAGCGTGACAACTTGGGTCAAAACCAGCGTGATCATTGCAAAATATACGCCGCGTAGACGCAAGATCGGCAGGCCGATCAAGATCGCCACCACTGCTGCGAATAGGCCGGCCACGGGCAGCGATATCCAGAATGACCAGCCCGCTTTTACGACCAGAATAGCCGAGACATAAGCGCCAATCAGCGCAAAAGCACCTTGGCCAATATTGATCCGCCCGATGTAAAAGGTCAGCCAGACCCCGGCGCTGGCAATCGCCAACAGGGCTACAGATGTGAGAGTAAAGTAAAAGTCCCACCGCCCAGTTGCATTGATGATGAGTGGAACGCCGATGAAGATCACGAACAGGAATATCCCGACGCCGACAAGCTGTTTTGACGTAAATCCAAGCATTACATCAACCCCACGGCTTGCCCATCAGGCCTTGCGGTCTGATGGCCAGGAAGATCATCAAGGAGACGAAGATCAGCAAATAGGTGATGTCACCGTACTGATAGAGCAGTGCGAGGCCGATGGCCTCCATGAACCCGAGGATGATACCACCCCAGATCGCTCCGGAAATCACACCAGCGCCACCGATCATGACCATCATGAAGGCTTTGATTGATGTCGGGCCACCCATACCAAGGTTTACACCTGTAATCGTGACCAGCAGACCACCTACCAGACCAGCAAGCATCGCACCAAGCGCGAAACCGATCATAGAGTAACGGTCGACGTTCACGCCCATCAACTGGGCCGCGGTACGATCTTGGGCCAAGGCACGCAGGGCACGGCCCGTTTTTGTGTATTGCATCAGGCCGATGAATGCGACGATTGACAGGATCGCAAGCACACAGATCAGGATGCGGTCATAAGGCATGATGATCCTGAAATCCCAGTTGAATACGCCGTCCACAATTTTTGGAACGCCGCGTTGCTTCTCACCGAATACCAGCAGGATTACGGCATCGAGAAAGAAGGCGATGCCGGCAGCCAGAAGCATCGTACTTTCTTCGCGGGCCGATCCTTTGATCACGGGCGCGAAGAGAAATTTTTCAATCAGGGCCCCAAGAATGGCAAGCGTGACGCAAGACATCACCAAGGCCAAAACAAACGGCACGCCCCACTGACCGTAGAATGTATAAGTGACGAAGCCGCCAATTACATACATCTGACCGTGGGCAAAGTTGAGGACGTTCATGAGGGCAAAAATCAGGGTCAGACCAAGCGCGATCATCGCGTATTGGGACCCCAGATAGATGCCGTTGGCCAGTATCTGTTCCATGTCGATTTTCTTTCTTGGGAAGACCCTGGGCCAATGCGGCCCAGGGAAATTCTGCTCAGGAAAGGTCCAAAAGCAGAAAGGGACGTTTAGTCAACCTCAGCAACGAAGAGCGTTTCGAACACGCCGTCCTGATAGACGTTCACCACCAGAGGCACTGCAACCTGACGCTTTTGGCCGAAGGATGTCATGCCGACATAACGCAGCTTTGCGTCACCGTTCATGTAGGGGTTTGGCGCTTCGAACGTATCCATCTTTGCCTTGAACGCGTCCACATTGTCGATCGCGGATGGGTCGGCTTTCAGCGTCTCCAGGATATACTCCAACGCATAGACCTTGGTGTTGGACTCGTCGTTGTACTCGCCAAACATCTTTGTGTAACGATCAACAAACTCGTTCATCATGGGCGACGCCAGCTCTGGTGTGGATGCACCACCAACCGAGATAAACCCATTCGCCAGATCACCGGCTCCTTCGGCCAGAACACCCGCATCCTGTGCGGTTTCAGTCGAAATGATGCCTTGAAAACCCAACTCGCGAGCAGAGCGGATCAGCTGGGGCGCATTCGCCGGGGAAACACCGGACAGCACCAGAAGATCGGGACGTGAGCGCATCACCGGCGTCAGAACAGGCGTGAAGTCGGTCGTGTCGACCTGATAGGTCACATTGTCTGAAACAACCTCCAAGCCCAGTGCTTTCGCAGCCTCGACGCCACCATCACGTTGGCTAAGCGGGTCAGATTCGTTAGCTGCGATGAAGGCGACCGTTTTAACGCCCTTCTCTTGCATCAGGTATTCGTAGATCGCGGGGCCGGACTGGTAATTGGCAACCATGCCCAGAACCGCGTTAGAGGCTGGCGCCTGATAAAGCGACTTGGGGAAAGCGTAAGGGAAATACATGATCCCGCTGGATTCAGCCACCGGGCGCACCGCTGCCGCACCGTCATCAACATTCGGACCGACGACATAGTGGATACCCTCCTGGGCCATCTTTTCCATGCCCGCAATCGCGCGCTTGGGGTCTTTCTGGTCATCAAATGACACGATTTCAATGTCATAGGTTGTGTCGCCAATTGTGTAGCCGCCGGTCTCATTGATCCAGTCCGCACGGGCTTCCATCGACCGCTGGTTGGAAATACCCCATGCCGCAGCAGGGCCGCTGGTCACGCCGACAAAACCAATTTTCAGAACTGGGTTCTCTGCGAAGGCAGCAGTCGCGCCAAACGCTGTCAGTGTTGCGGCCATCAAAGCCGCCTTCATAAGTGGTCTTCGTTGCATTCCTTAACTCCCGTTGAATCTGATTTCGACGCGCTTCGCGTCATTCTTGGTCGGCAGTCAGATGGAGTCCCCATGCATGCCGCCCCATCAGTTCACGATTGTTAACAATTATTGTCAACACATTTTGTTATTTTGGTCGACAAATTCTTGATCTTGAGCTTACATTGATTGAAGTTTAAGCGACTGCAGCGAGCCTAAGCCGTAATACCCATAAACCTTGAAAGTGATCTTGTGTCCCTTGAACCGCAGCAAAGCAGCATAGCTTCCTCGGACCCGCATTCGGGATCAGATGAAAGTTTTATCGTTGAGCGTATCTACAAGGCAGTTATGGAACAACGTTTGGCACCAAATACCAAACTGAGCGAGGCGCGCCTGTGTGAGACATTCGGTGTCGGTCGCATGCGGATTCGGCGCGCACTTCTTCTGCTTTCAAGTCAGGGCATCATAGAGCTTCAGTCAAATCGAGGTGCTTATGTCGCCTGCCCCGATAAGTCCGAGGCGAACGATGTATTCGCTGCCCGGATGTTGATTGAGCCGCCACTCGTACGGCAACTGGCTCAGAACCCGGGTGATGTTAATCTGGCACTCCTCACCAACCACATCGCTCTCGAGGATGCGGCCCGCAAGAAAAAAGAGCGTACTGAAATCATTCGTCTGTCAGGTGAGTTTCACACAAAACTCGCCCAGGCGTCCGGCAACAAATTCATCTTCCGTATGATGCGTGAACTGGTCACGCGGACGTCACTCATAGTCGGCCTCTTCGGGTCATCAGAAAATGCCAGTTGCCCGGATGACGAACATGGCAACATCCTGAAGGCGATCCAATCCCATGACCCGGAACTTGCCGAGCAGTTACTCATATCTCATCTCAACCACATTCAAAGCGGTCTCGATATGGAAGCGCGCCAGCAGCCCCAGGATGACTTGGCAGCTATTCTTGGATCGGATTGATGGTGCTGTCAGACCAGTTCGAACCAGTCTCTATTTGCCGCTGATGGGTGAAATTATGCGGAGCAAAGCTTGCGGCACTCGGCAATAGCAGCGGTTCGGTTGAGCTTGAAATTGCCTCGTGAGTAAGAGTGGCGTTCCTGGTTGAATTGGTTGTGGACCAAGGAGTGGACGGCGGCGAACGTCTGTAGACATCACATTTGCCTCTAGCGGAACACAGCCCGTTATCGTCGTCGAAAAGGGAGGTGAGAATTCCCCGTCCAATTGTCTGGCCAGAGGCCCGTTTCCGGTCTCGGAGCATTGCGAATGACTTTCATCGCAGCACAATATGAACGCAGCTTATCCGTTATGATGAGTCGTAGCGGGCCGTGCCGATTTATTGATTTCCTGAGGAACCACAACGCTGCCTTAAATCCCGCGACTTCTTAAAGTAGGTTTCCGGCGCGTCTACCGCGAGGAAGGGCTGGCCGTGCGGCGCCGGCGTTCTCGCATGCGAGCGCTGGGCACGCGCAGATCCATCCTAGTACCGGATCGAGCTAATCAGCGTTGGTCATTGGACGTCGTGTCGGATGCTTTTGCCGACGGCCAGAGGTTCCGCTTGCTGTGCATTGTTGACGACTAAACCCGCTAAGCATCGGCAACTGTTGTGGACCGCTCGTTGTCAGGGGCGCGTATGACCCGCGAGTTGGCTGCCACGATCCTGTGGCGCGGCCAGCCCGATATGATCGGCTCTGATAACAGGACGGAAATGACATCTCACTCTGTTCTTAGATGATGCCAGGAAACTGGCGTCGGCTGGCACTACATCGCACTAGGAAAGCCGATGAAGAATGCCTTTTTCGAGTCATTCAACGCCAGGCTCCGGGACGAATGCCTGATTGATCACATCCTCGGCAACCTCGCTGAGGCACGCGATATCATCGAAACATGGAGGATCGAGAATAATACTGAACGGCCCGGATCACTCTGTTTGGATTTGATCGTCAATAAATTCGGGACATACTAAGGAAAGGCATGACATTTGAGCAGTCTATAATGAGACTTCTTTAGTGTGGTGTGGTCTACTCTACAAGAATACAATGTCAGATCTGACATATCAGGCTGTTCGCGGGTAGACTTCGTCAATTGGCCCAGAGATTGCTGGGATATACTCTTTCTTTGACCAAGTTCTCAATTTGCCTCGCAACTTGCGGTCTGTCTTCTTTGTAGGTTACGCCGAACCACTTTTCCGGTGTTTCCAAAACATGGCATTCAGCATCCGTCGCATTGATGATGTCGTTGACAGCAGATGGGATATAAAATTCAGCCGTGTCGCTTTGTCTGTTGGCCTCTAAGAAGACGTTCCACTGCTGTAAAATTTTGCTAACGATCTCGGGCTGCATGCCCCACATATTCATGGAAACAATTTCCTGACCATAAAGTGGCCGAGCAAACTTCGCGTTTTCTTGATACATTAATGTATCGCCAGACTCGGTGATCTCTTCGACTTCGACAATGCCTTCTAGCGTCTGCTTGTCGCCCAACAAGCAGACACCTCGCTTGACGCTGCCATAGTCAGACAGGGTATTTCTGAGTTTGAACCCCACCATACAAATTTCTTTTTGGTACGACCTCAGATAGTCGGAAATTTGATGGAATGATCGCTTGCCATAAAAGTCATCACCATTAACGATGGCAAACGGCTCGTTAATGGCTGCTGAAGCGGCGACTATCGCATGGGCCGTACCCCAAGGCTTGTTTCTAGGTGGAGCTTCGTGGGTGCTGGAGTTTAACAACGGATTGTCTTGATGCACGTAGTGCACTTCAACGTGATCCGGAAGTTTGCCCCCCATAAATGACGTAAAGATCTCATCGATTTCAGTGGAGATGACAAAGATGATCTTTGTGAACCCTGCGTTAATCGCATCGTACACTGAATAGTCCAGAATTGCCTCGTCGCTTGGACCGACGGGATCAATTTGTTTTAATCCACCATACCGGGTACCCTTTCCGGCTGCCATTACGATTAGCGATAGGTCCTGCATTGTTTCATCCTCTCCGGAAGCTTCTTTGACATTTAGCCGTCAGTTAACAACACACAAAAGATGTAGCAGTGTCCATCTTGCGGGCGGTAATGGAGCGTGAAGTACCCGCCTCGTGACCTCAGAGACCCTTGCCCCTCGATATTTTTTGGGCGGCTTTTGGAGGAACCCCGCTCGCCGACCGACACTGGCTTGTTGCCAGCTTTCTATCGAGCCGCAGAATTTGCTGGTTTGGGTTCGTTCCGGTTTTTCGCCGCGCGCAGCTTTTTGCTCCGAAGTGCGGGACAAAGCAGCCAAACGCTGTAGCGGCAAATCTTAATTAACATTGGCGTTCAAGTCTTTGGCCGGCCTGATGCACTGCGGCATGGCTCCCTAATGCGGACTTTCAATGCAGCCAACAATTCTAAATTCCAACCCAGTCTTTCTCTGCATCTGTGCCGGGCCTCCGACAATCGGGCTCTTCTGTCCTCCCCAGTAGTCACATCATTCGGTCGTTGGCCTACGTTGAGTCCGTCTGTATGATTGGAAATATGCATTCGCCGCAATTTCGAAATGATTGCGGTTTGCATGTCGGCTTACCAAACGCAGTCTGGAAAAAGGCTATGAGACAATGAAAAAAATACTCCTGCTTGTTTTGATCGCAACGGGTGCCGGTAACGCAAATGCAGAAGGTCTCTTGAGCAATCTCAAGAAGGGCGCGGAAAAGGTCGGTGAAGTCACTAAGAAAGGTGTTGATGCTGTCGATAATGCCATCGACTCCACCACTGAGTTGGTCAACGACGAAGAGACACCCGAGGCCACCAGAAACAAATTGGACCGTATGGCCGATGAGGTAACCCTCCGTCTAATTGCCGAGAATTCGGAGGCTGCCCAAGTCTTTGAGATCAGTGCAGGCTACGCTGCTTTCGACATGCGGCGAATTTCCATATTCCCGCTCTCTGCGGGATACGGACGCGGCGTGGCTGTGTCTCTTACTGACAATGCGCGAACGTACATGCAAATGGGCACTGGCGGTGCTGGTGCGGCCTTTGGAATTGGCGGTTTCGAATCTCAGTTCGTGATTATGTTCGAGACGCCGGTTGATTTCGAGCGTTTTGTAGAAAACGGGTATGACGCCTCGGCTGACGCGGGCTTGATGGAGGGTGACGAGCGATCAGGCACGGAAGTCAAATTCGCAGACGGGAGGTCATTCTTCGTGCTAAGCAAAACAGGGTGGCGCGTGAACGCAAATGCGTCTGGCACCAAATATTGGCAAGACGAAGATCTGAATTGAGCACGGGCCCTAACCTCAGATCATATCTGCTGCACCTGCGAGCACCAGAGCCGATGCACGTCCGGTACGGGCTAGATTGCCGTATTTCCGATCCCAGTGGTTAAACGACCGCTTCCAACAGCCAAAGTTTCGAACATCTGATCATGCCATCAGAAGCATCCAACTTCCCGTTTCTCTAGAAGAGCTGCTTGCGGAGCACGATTCAAGCTTACCCTGCTGCACCACCGCCGGTCCGCCCCAAGCCAGAAGCGGATGCTCAACAATCCCCATATCTGATTCAGAAAGCTTGGCCACATAACTAAACCCGTCTCCAGAGCTATTACGCGGCCGAATAGGGTTTAACGTCGATGTCCTGTGCCGCGCGCCGGATCAGGTGAGCTCAATCAGACCGGCCAACGCAGAATACACCATGAGAGGAAAAGCCGGCGACGCATTCCATTTTCAAGAACTTAACGAGTGGAGGGAAACAACTTGCCTGAAAGAACCGTGCCCCAAACGTCGATGTCCCTGATTTCGGTCACATCAAGCGCGAAGGGATCGTCCTCCAGAACGGCGAAATCCGCGAATTTCCCCGGTTCGAAGCTGCCGATCCGGTCTTCCATTCCAAGGATGTATGCCGCGTCAACGGTAACCGCGCGAAAAGTTTGTTCGACGCTGATCCGCTCACCTAGTGCATTACCATCTCGCCATCTTCTGCAAATCGGTTCACGGCTGCCCACACTGCGATCAGGTGGTTCATAGGCACAATGACCTGCGGATAAGGCCATACCTGAAATACCACATTACATACCATCCAAAGAACGGTCATTGACACAACCCAAAGATACTCAAGACCAAGCAGTGGCCGCAATACAGCCAATAATTTATGACCTTTTTGACATCAGAGGCGAATGTCTTGAATTGAGAAATAAGGGGTATTGGCGGAGGAGGTGGGATTCGAACCCACGGTACGCTTTCACGCACGCCGGTTTTCAAGACCGGTGCATTCGACCACTCTGCCACTCCTCCGGTAATTCTCTCCTAGAGGGTGAGAAATGATTCTGAAACCACCAAAATGCCTCGGCATTCTCTAGAGGAAATTTGCCTACACGATGCGATGCGTCTTTCCACAGGTGCGAACGCACGCTACACTCCTGAAAAAATACCGTGTAGCACGGGAAAACGAGGTAAGCTGCGTTGGCAGCGAGCAGGCTAGGACGTCATGAAATGAGCATTTCACCGCATTCGTGTGTTTCAGAGTATTCAGGATTGAGAATGTCGCTTGCAGCCCTTGGGCTTTTTGCCCTTGCAGGTTGCGACGACGCCGGGAATTTCGATCTGAAACAGGCCTTTGCGCCGAAACCAGAGGTCGCGGATGTGGCCACGGCGGATCAAGCCACTGGTGATTTCATCGAAAAAGATGTCGAAGCCCCTGAAGTTTTCTCAGCGACAGAACCCGGGCTTTGGGATGGAAGGCCTTCGCTCGGCGGTGTCTGGGTCGCGCACCCTGATGTTAAAGACCCCGAACGCGTCATGATCCGCAATCAGACGAACGGGAAATTCGTTGTTGGCGCCTTGTTCCGCAGAGAGCGTGAGATTCCGGGGCCGCGATTGCAGATCTCATCGGACGCGGCATTGGCCTTGGATGTACTGGCTGGCGCGCCTGTAGATCTGGAAGTGGTAGCCTTGCGCAAAGAGCAAATTCCAGTCGCGAAGCGAGAACCCGAAATAGAAGAGCCCGCTATCGCACAGCCCGATGGCATCGAAGAAAGCACACTTGATCCCATCGCCGCCGCGGGAGCAGCCATCGAAGCTGCAGATCCGACGCCTGTCGAACCCGCAACAGAACCAGCCGAAGCGCCGGTTGTTCAATCCACGCTCCCCGTATCGCGCCTGGAGAAGCCCTATATCCAGGTCGGGATATTCAATCGCGAAGCAAATGCCGAAGTTGCTGCGAACCAGATGCGGACCGCTGGTATGGTGCCCACGGTTCTGGCGCAGGAATCCAACGGGAAAGCCTTTTGGCGCGTGATTGTGGGACCGGCAACGACCTCTTCGGAAAGAAAGTCGCTGCAGGACAAGATCAAAGAAGTCGGTTATTCTGACGCCTACCCTGTCTCCAACTGAACCAAAAAGGAGATTTGTAAATGATCCGCAACGTACTTGCCATATTTTGCCTCGTTACATCTACTGTCAGCGCCGCGGCTTTCGACACCAAGGCGACAGCGGCGCTTGTGATGGACCAGACGACCGGTACGATCTTGTTGAACAAAGAGGCCGACACGCCCTTACCCCCCGCCTCCATGTCCAAATTGATGACGCTTTACATGGCATTCGAGGCTGTTCGACGTGGCAAGTCCGAAGGGGGCCTGGATCTCAATGAAATGCTGCCCGTTTCGGAACACGCGCAATCTTTTGGCGGCTCCAGCATGTTCTTGCGATCGGGGGAAACCGTAAGTGTAGAGGATCTCTTGCGTGGCATTATCGTGCTTTCCGGCAATGACGCCTGTGTGGTGATTGCCGAAGCCTTATCGCCGGATGGAACGGAATATGGGTTCGCCCGGTTGATGACCCAACGGGCGCAGCAGATGGGTATGACCAATTCCACCTTCACCAATTCAAGTGGCTGGCCGCAAACGGGTCATCTGATGTCGATGCGGGATCTGGCGCTGCTGGCAAACCGTTTGATCACTGATTTTCCCGAGTTTTATCCGCTCTTTGCCGAAACCGAGTTTGAATTTGACAATCGCGTCCCCAGCAACCGGCGCAATCGCAACCCGGTTCTGTCAATGGGAATTGGCGCTGATGGGTTGAAAACCGGGCACACGCAAGAGGCTGGTTACGGCTTGGTCGGCTCGGCCAAGCAGGGTGACCGCAGGGTGATCTGGGTGATCACCGGATTGGATTCGACCGCCGCACGTGCGCAGGAAAGTCAGGCGATCGTGAACTGGGCCTTTCGACAATTTGCCATGCGCGACATCGCCAAGGAAGGGCAACAGTTCGCCCAGGCCGATGTGTGGATGGGCAGCGCTCCGACCGTTGGATTGGTGGCTCCGGAAGATCTGAGCGTTCTGATGCCCGCCTTGTCCCGTGGTGAACTGAACGCCGAGGTTGTCTTTACCGGCCCGCTCGAAGCGCCCTTCAAGAAAGGGGATGCGCTTGCGGAACTGGTTTTCACGCCCGAAGGCATGCCGGAGGTACGCCTTCCACTCGTTGCGGATGCGGATGTGGCAAGTGGTGGTTTTGTCAGCCGGATTACAACCGCAGCGATGGTGCTGTTCACAAAGCTGATACAAGGACCTGAGGGGCAAACGTGACACGGCCTTCCCGTAACCAGGGACTGTTCATTACATTCGAAGGGATCGACGGGTCGGGCAAGTCAACGCAGGTACGGCGCCTTGCCGACTACCTCTGTGCGCAAGGGCACGACGTTGTCGAAACCCGTGAACCGGGCGGCTCACCCGGGGCCGAAGAAATCCGCGCACTGGTTTTGCAAGGTGAGCCGGATCGGTGGTCAGCCGAAACCGAGTTGCTGCTCTTTACGGCAGCGCGCCGCGACCATCTCGAACGATTGATAGAACCCGCGCTGGCTGACGGCAAGATCGTGGTTTGCGATCGTTTTGCCGATAGCACACGCATGTATCAGGGTCTTTCCAGAGGCAACCTGCGAGAGGCTGTCGACACGTTGCATGACCTTATGATCTGCCGCGAACCGGATCTGACCCTGCTGATCGACATGGACCCTGCCACGGGTCTCGCCCGTGCGTTATCGAGGCAAACCGAAGATGAGCGTTTTGAAGCCTTCGGCGAAGCTTTGCAGTCACAGATGCGCGCCGGATTTCTAGCTTTGGCGGAAGAATTCAGCGACCGGTTCCGCGTTATTGATGGCGCGCGCGATCCCGAGACGGTCGCTGGGGATGTCGCGGCTCAGGTCGAGGCCGCGCTCGCATGACGCCACCGGACCAAATCGAAGGCGCCCCCCATCCGCGCGACACGGCGGAGGTCTTCGGGCAGCAACAGGCGGAAACCGCCTTTCTGGAAACCTTCGCAGCGGGGCGGCTTCACCATGGTTGGATGTTGACCGGCCCGAAGGGCATTGGAAAAGCGACACTGGCATGGCGCATCGCCCGTTTTCTTTTGGCAACCCCGGAGCAGCAAGATGACGGGTTGTTTGGTGCACCACCTGTCCCGGAAACGCTGGCCATCGCCCCGGATCATCCGGTTGCACGGCGCATTGCAGCGGGTGCAGAGCCGGGGCTGAAGTCGATCACCAGAAGTGAAAACGAAAAAACCGGACGTATGCGGGATGTGATCTCGGTTGAAGACATCAGATCGCTTTCCGGTTTTTTCCAGCTTTCGGCAGCAGACGGTGGTCGGCGGGTGGTGATCGTGGATGCAGCGGACGAGATGAACACCCAGGCGGCGAATGCGCTGCTCAAGATGCTGGAGGAACCTCCGGATCGGGCAACCATACTCCTGATTGCGCACCAACCCTCGCGGCTCTTGCCAACGATCCGATCCCGCTGCCGCGTTTTGCGGCTTTCGCCCCTCTCCCCCGATGATATGGCGCTTGCACTTTCGCAAAGCGGCGTTGAGGTCGGCGCACAAACCGACGCGTTATCAGAATTATCGGGCGGCTCGGTTGGCGCTGCGGTTCAGCTGTCGCTTCAGGATGGTCTCAAGACCTATGCGGACCTCGTCCGTTTGGTGAGCAGCTTGCCTCAATTTGATCGCGGACTGGCGTTAAAGATGGCGGAAGCGGCAGCAGCGCGCGGGGCGGAGGCTCAGCGGGATTTGCTTTTCCGGCTTCTCGACTTGCTGATGGCGCGACTTGCCCGCACGGGTGCCAGCGGCGCCCCGCCCGCGATCGAAGCGGCACCAGGGGAAGCCGAAACGCTCATGAGGCTGGCACCTACGCCAGCGGCTGGGCGCGCCTGGGCCGCGATTGCACAGGAAACCAGCGCGCGCGCCCGGCATGGCGTCGCGGTCAACCTTGACCCCGCCGCTCTGGTCCTAGATACCCTGATCAAGATCAGCCAGACACGCGCAGCCTAAGGCATCGTCTGGCGCACGAATTTCGGGCAGGCATGAGCACAGAACCGCATATTACCGACAGCCATTGTCACCTCGACTTTCCCGATTTTGACGGACGGCTCGAGGAAGTGGTCGATGCTGCGGCAAAGGCTGGCGTGCACAGGATGGTGACGATCTGCACCAAGCTCAGGAATGAGCCCACCGTGCGAGCGATCGCCGAGGCCCATGCCCCAGTTTTTTACGCGGCGGGCACGCATCCGATGAGTGTCGCCGCTGAACCCATGGCTCAGGTGGACCAGCTTATCAGTCTGGCCCAGCATCCGAAGTTTGTTGGCATCGGGGAAACCGGCCTCGACTATCACTACACCGCTGAAAGCGCCGAGGCGCAAAAGACCTCCCTGCGTATCCACATCGAAGCGGCCCGCGAGACCGGTCTACCGCTGATCATACACGCACGCGATGCGGATGACGATATGGCCGACATCCTGACAGAGGAGCATCGCAATGGCGCTTATGCCTGCGTCATGCATTGTTTTTCGTCTTCCGAAGCTCTCGCAACAGCGGCTCTTGATCTGGGGTTTTACCTTTCGATGTCAGGGATCACGGCCTTTCCTAAATCTCAGGCGCTACGCGACATCCTTTCAAATGCGCCGCTTGATCGCGTTCTTGTTGAGACCGACGCCCCCTACCTCGCGCCACCTCCCCATCGCGGCAGGCGCAACGAACCGGCCTTCACCGCGCATACCGCACGCCGTGCCGCAGAAACATTCGGTGTCGAATACCCTGAATTCGCGGCTCAAACAGAAGCAAATTTTGAGCGTCTGTTCACGAAGGTCACCGCCTACGAGGGGGGTGCCGGTTGAGCACGTTGCATTTCACAATTCTGGGATGCGGATCCTCCGGCGGTGTGCCACGTCTTGGCGGACACTGGGGGGACTGCGACCCCTCCAACCCCCGGAATCGGCGCAGGCGTTGCTCTTTGCTGGTGGAACGTGTCAGCGAGACCGGTACAACCACAGTACTGATCGACACTTCGCCGGACCTGCGTGAACAACTGCTGGCGGCGGAAGTGGGGCGGCTTGACGCGGTCATCTACACCCATGGCCATGCGGATCATGTTCATGGGATCGATGATCTGCGGATGATCGTGTTCAATATGCGCGCACGGTTGCCGGTTTGGGCAGACGAGCCCACACGTCGCGCCCTGATGGACAGGTTCACCTATGCCTTCGTTCAGGCTGAGGGCTCAACTTACCCGCCCATCCTGGACATGAACCTCCTGGACGGTGATGTCACGATCGATGGTGCAGGCGGCGCAATATCGTTCATGCCCTTCGAAGTGGCACACGGCGGGATGAACGCCCTTGGTTTCCGCGTCGGTGATATCGCGTATTTGCCCGACGTCGCGCATATCCCTGATGATGTCTGGCCGATCCTGAAAGGTCTTGATTGTTGGATCGTGGACGCGCTGCGCCGCGATCCGCACCCGACCCATTCTCATCTCGCGCAAACGCTTGAGTGGATCGAGCAGGTACAGCCAAAATCAGCGGTCCTGACCAATATGCACATCGATCTCGATTACGAGACGGTGCTGGCCGAGACGCCAGATCATATTCAACCGGCCTACGACGGCTTGCGCCTGAGCTTTCCCGCGCCGTAACATGCCAACATACGGCAAGCCTCTAAGGGGGGCGAATGCAGACCCTTCTTGATGTCATTTTGCCGGTTTTTCTGGTCATTGGTTTCGGCTACGTAGCAGTCTGGCGCGGCTATTTCTCGCTGTCGGGGGTGGATGGGCTGATGAAATTCACCCAAAGCTTCGCGATACCTTGTCTGCTCTTCAAAGCCATTGCGGAGATTGACCTCGCGCGGTCCTTCGATCCCGGCTTGCTGATGAGTTTTTACAGCGGAGCGACAATCTGCTTTTTTGCCGGGCTGTTCGGGGCGCGGGCGTTTTTCGGGCGTGACTGGGAAGATTGCGTCGCCATTGGCTTTTGCTGTCTGTTTTCAAATTCCGTCCTGCTTGGCCTGCCGATCACCGAGCGGGCATATGGCGCCGACGCGCTGACCGGAAATTTCGCCATCGTCGCGCTGCATTCGCCGTTTTGCTACGGGCTCGGCATTACCACGATGGAGATTACCCGCAACCGTGGCAAATCCGCGTTTGAAATGGCCCGTGGCGTTGCACGCGCAATGTTCAGCAACGCACTGGTGATCGCAATCCTGCTAGGGTTCGCATTCAATCTCACCGGATTGACGCTACCCGGTGTGGTCTCTGACGGGCTTGATCTGGTGATCCGCGCAGCACTCCCAACCGCCCTTTTCGCACTTGGCGGTGTCCTGATCCAGTATCGACCCGAAGGGGACTTGCGCACGATTGCCATGGTCTGCTGCATCGCCCTTCTGCTGCATCCGGCCATCGTCTGGTTCATGGGACAGAGCCTTGCGGTTCCGACGGAAGCTTTCAGGTCCGGCGTATTGACCGCTGCAATGGCACCGGGCTTCAACGCCTACATCTTTGCGAATATGTATGGGCGCGCGCGCCGGGTCGCGGCTTCGGCCGTTTTACTCGCGACGCTCGGATCAATCTTTACTGTCTGGCTTTGGCTCTTGCTGCTTGAAGGGGTCTAGCGCCGGAACAAGCGCCCCGGTGCGGTGTCCGGTGGCTCCATCCCGGCCAGTTTCATCATATGCCATGCAAGGACCTGATTGCTGCTGAGAACCGGCATATCCAGTCTGGTCTCCAACGGCTCAATCACATCCAAAGTGCGCAGGTTTGTGCAGGACAGGAACAAACCATCCACATCGGCACCTTGCATCAACGCAGATGCAGCCTCTCTGATGGAGCGCTGGGAGATGCGCACGACTGTGGCTTCGACTGCCGCGTCGAAACTGCCAAAAACCGGCGTATCGATACCTTCCGACACAAGGACTTCGCGCAGGCGTTCAGAAACCTGCGCGACATACGGGGAAAGCAACGCAATACGCTTAAGGCCCAAGTGCCGACACGCCGCCAACAAACTGCTCAAAGGCTGCGTGACAGCTGACGTCATCGCTGCGGACCTGATCCTTTCGGCCACTGCATTTGCGCCTATCTGAGCTGTACCAGACGTGCAGCCATAGCCGATCACATCGAATTTCACGCCGGAAGGAAAAAGGGACGCAGCCGCACTCAGGTGCGCCTCCATCGCTGCCAGCGTGTGACGGCTGACTTCCTCGTCCGACGGGACCCTTGACACCATGAACTCGATGTCTTGCGGCAGCAGTCGGCGCATGTCTCGCTCAATCGTTTCATCCGATTGCAGAGCTATAAGGCCAAGGCGCGGCCCGTCTGGTTCAACAAGATCGAAAGGGAACACCGCACCCGTCATAGAGGCAACTCGCGGATCAGAGCACTTGAAGGGGCCGACAACCATTCGGCACCATCTTCCCGGATCACGATGTTTTCTTCATGCACCATGATCCGACCGCCCCCCATGTCGATCCCCGGTTCAAGCGTCAGGACCATGCCAGGAGCCAGGACAGTTTGATCGCCCGCAATCAGCGATGGCGGTTCGGTCAATTGCATGCCCAGGCCATGACCAAGCCGCCCGGCGTCGGAGCCTCCCTGCCCGCCAGTGAGGATACCGTCCATAATCGCAAACAAATCGGATACCGCCTGCCCCGGTCGCGCGGCTTCAAAAGCTGCATGGGTGGCTTCGATCAGCCTTGCGTGGCCAGATGCGGCCTTGTCGTTTGCCGGCCCGATGCTGAAATTGCGGTCAAAATCGCAGAAATATCCGTCGCAAATCAGCCCTGTATCCAGCATTAGAACGTCACCGGCCTCCAGGGGACGATCATCTGCCGGAGAGATTACATCCAGGTATCCGCCCTGCCCTGCGCCGCCTGCGAGGTAAGGAACCCAATCCGCGCCCTCTTCCAGACAAAGCATCTGAAATTTGCGAAACACATCGCTGAGCGGGACCCCTGCCTTTGCGATCTCGGGCACACGGTCAAATGCCCGGTTGGCGATGGCGCAGGTTTTGGCGATGGCCTGCACTTCGAGTTCCGATTTCACCATGCGCTGAGCACACATAAGCCCCCTGTCATCGCCAAATCTCCTATCCGGCAGCGAGGCGTTGATGCGCATCCAGTCCTGCTGGGGCATCCTTAGATGCGTGCCGTTACCCCCCGGGATTGCAATCATGCCGTTTTGCGTCGTGACGCTGCCCAGCGTTTCGGCCAACAACGACACACCGTCGTCATCGTAGTCTGGCGCACGCCATGTGCGGATGTCCTCCAGCCCTGTCTTTCGCATCAAGGGTTCACCAATGCTCGGGATCACGGCAATTGGTTTGCCCGCCGCTGGCAGCACTAGAAACCATGGCCGGGTGGGACTCTCCCAGAAACGCGTCAAAAACCCCGTGAAATACCGAATGTCAGCTTCGGTTGTCAGCAACAGGGCGTCGATGCCCAAATGCGCCATCCGGCCCTGAGCCTGCGTAACGCGGGCTTCGAATTCTCGGGGCGTAAATCTGGCCCGCGCCATGCCTATTCTGGCCCTTCGCTCAAAATCAGGAGTATGCGCGCCGTGCGGTCCAGACCCAATTCCCCCTCCGCCGTGATCAGACCCGCCAGACCCGCAGCACCGGATGGCGTCGATGTCATCCCCAGATGAGCGGCACGCTGCGCTCCCGTTTCGCCTTCGGCCTCGGAGATCACCATGAAGTCGTTTGCATCCCGTGCAAGGCTCTTGAGAGCAATAAGAGAAGGTTCCTTGCAATCCAGCCGCCCCATCGCCGAGACCGGCCCTGGGGCCACAACCGGCCCGTCCGCCTCGATCGACGCTTTCAAAGCCGGGGCGACTTCTGGCTCCACCACAATGATCCGTGGCGTTTGCCCCCATGCCAGCCGTGCATGCGCGGCACAGGCGCCCGCCAGGCCACCTACGCCTGCTTGCAGGAAAATGTGGGTTGGGGGCTGCTCCAATTGCGACACGGCTTCGGCCATGAGGACCAGATATCCCTCCATCAGTCGATGCGGCCTGTCGAAATACCCCGGCCACGAGCTGTCAGAAAGCAGCACCAATCCTTCCGCTTCAGCGACACGTGCGGCCTCGGACATACTTTCCTCGTAGACGGCACCGGCACGCACCACCTCTGCACCGTGACTGCGCAAACGGTCTGCAAAGGCCTCCGGCACTGTTTCGGCGATAAATACCCGTGATCTTGCGCCAAAGGCCGCAGCCCCCGCAGCGACCGACAGCCCATGGTTTCCCGCGCTTGCAGTGACATAGGTTTGCCCTGCTGCCTGCCCCTCGGCACTATCGCAGGCGATCACATAGGCAGCGCCGAGCGCCTTGAAGCTGCCCATGCCCATGCGGTCTCGCTCGTCCTTGATCCAGACCTCCGCTACGCCAAAATCATGCGCCAGGTCGCTTGCTGCAACCATCGGTGTTGGTGCGGCGCGCGGGCACCGCTCGATCAATGCGAGGGGCGCTGCGGCATTCGCAGCGGTCCAGGGGGCTTCGGACAGTGCGGGATGATCCATGCCGCGGCCAAAGAACGGGTTTGTTATCGTATCCATTCCCCCATTGCTACGGGAGTTCACGCGACGGTCAATGATTGGTTTTGCACAAGCGAAAAGAAAGCCATCTTGTCGTTGCAAGAACCCATGATAACGTCCGGACCAGTCCCTGCGGAGATACCATGCCCAAGCTACCTTTCACCCCGGCAGAATATGCTGCACGCCTCGCCAAAACCCGCGCTGAGATGGCGAAACGTGGTTTGGATGCGGTCTTTGTAACCGACCCGTCTAACATGGCGTGGCTGACCGGGTATGACGGATGGTCTTTCTACGTCCATCAAGGTGTCTTGCTCAAGATGGAGGGCGAGCCCCTTTGGTGGGGCCGCGCTATGGACGCGATCGGCGCTGGTCTCACAACCTATCTACAAGCCGATAACATTCGCGGCTATGACGATACATTTGTACAAAACCCCGAAAAGCATCCGATGTCGGACCTGTGCCAGATCCTGCAGGAACAATGTTTGGCGACGGGTCGCATCGGCCTGGAAATGGATAATTACTACTTCACCGCGGCGGCTTTCCAAAGCTTGCAAACTGGCCTGCCAGAATCGGATTTGATCGATGCGACAGGGCTTGTGAACTGGCAACGGGCCGTAAAATCCGAGACCGAGATCACCTACATGCGCCGTGCAGCGCGCATCGTGGAAAAAATGCACAGCGTTATCCGGGATCGAGCGGAGCCGGGGATGCGCAAAAACGAACTGATTGCTGACATCTACCATACATCCGTTTCAGGCGCTGACGGACATTGGGGCGACTACCCCGCAATTGTTCCGATGGCCCCCTCTGGCATGGATGCGACGGCCCCGCACCTCACTTGGGACGACAGCCCGCTCCGTTCTGGTGAAAGTACGTTTTTCGAGATTGCAGGCGCGCATCGGCGCTATCAATGCCCTCAATCGCGGACCCTGTTTTTGGGCAAACCGCCGCAAAGGTATCTGGACGCTGAGAAAGCCGTGCTCGAAGCCGTGGACGCGGGCCTCGCTCAGGCGCGTCCGGGCAATCGATGCGAAGACATTGCCCGCGCGTTTAACCGGACCCTGAATTCCCTGGGGTTTGAGAAGGACAGTCGTTGTGGCTACGCCATCGGCCTGTCATATCCGCCAGACTGGGGCGAACGCACGATGTCCTTTCGCGAGGGCGACACGACGGTGCTTGAACCCGGTATGAGTTTCCACTTCATGCCAGCGCTTTGGCTGGATGACGGAGGATTGGAAATCACGGAACCGATCGTCATTACAGAAACCGGAGTGGAATGTCTCTGCAACACACCTCGCCAGCTTGTGGTCAAGGGGTGATTGATGCGTGCTAACCCAATCAGTGCAACTGTCGATTTTGACCAAAACGGTGTGCAGCACGGCCACCTTCGCCTGCCCTACAGCCGGAACGACAGCGCTTGGGGGTCAATTCTGATTCCCATTTGCGTCATCCGCAACGGAGACGGCCCCTGCGCCCTTTTTACCGGTGGCAATCATGGCGACGAATACGAGGGCCCAATTGCACTGCATGCCATGGCACAAAGCCTTGATCCGGCAGTGATCAGCGGGACGGTCATTCTGATACCGAGCATGAATCATCCCGCATTCATGGATGGCGCACGCGTGTCCCCGATCGATCAGGGCAATATGAATCGCGCGTTTCCCGGGCGCCCGGACGGCACGCCGACACAGAAGATCGCGGATTACTTTCAGCATGTCCTGTTGCCAATGACGGATATCGTGCTTGATTTTCATTCGGGCGGGCGGACGCTTGATTTCCTGCCTTTCGCCGCGTCGCATGTTCTTGAGGACAAAGCTCAAGAAGCCCGATGTCGTGATGCCCGCGATGCCTTCAATGCGCCCTACAGCGTTGAGATGCGAGAGATTGATGCTTTGGGTATGTATGACAACGCAGCAGAAGCATTAGGCAAGACCTTTGTCACAACAGAGTTGGGCGGTGGTGGCTCTGCGACGCCAGCGACAATAGCCATTGCTAAGAGGGGCGCACGCAATCTGCTCATCCATGCGGGCATATTGAAGGGAGCGGTTGAACGTCGCCCCTCCGTTCTCCTGACCCAGCCTGATGATGCCTGTTTTCACTTCGTCACGTCTGGCGGCCTGGTCGAGTTTCGGCACACACTAGGTGACAGCGTGAAGACCGGCGATCTGATTGCATTGCTATGGAACCCCGAAAAAACCGGACGAGCACCGAAACCCATATTGGCAAATCGCGATGGCATTGTGACGGCCCGGCACCATCCCGGTCTGATCAAGCCTGGAGACTGTGCTGCGGTTCTTGCAGTTCCATCTGACTGACAACGAGGCAACACCCCGCGCTCAGCGAATTTTCGTGCGCTTCAATGGTGTTTTTCGGTGATCAAATACCGCTGGAATGCAAAGATATCCCAAAGGGGTCAATATGCGGTCCCGGCCGTCACGTCAGGGTCGCTCCATGCCGCATCCCTAATTTCCCCATCGAAAACCGTTGAAAAGCTGGCGCGCAATGCGACATCCAGATCGTTCATCGTTACGGGTAAACCCAGATCAACAAGGCTGGTCACGCCATGCTCTGTGATGCCGCAAGGAACGATACCTTCAAAATGCGCCAACTCCGGATCCACATTGATAGAGATTCCATGAAAGCTCACCCATTTCCGGAGCCGGATACCAATGGCTGCTATCTTGTCTTCGGCTACCTTACCATTGGCACCGATAGGTTTATCGGGGCGTTCTACCCAGACGCCAACACGTCCCTCACGAATGTGGCCTGTCACATTGAACTGACCAAGCGTATTGATGACCCAGTCCTCGAGATTCTGGACAAACAGGCGTACATCGCGCCCGTGTCTTGCAACGTCCAGCAAGGTGTAGGCAACGCGCTGGCCGGGACCATGATATGTATATTGTCCACCGCGTTTCGTGACATGTACCGGAAATCTGTTTGGATCGATGAGATCAGCCTGTTTCGCACTTGTTCCCGCCGTGTAGAGTGGCGGATGCTCGACCAACCAGATGCACTCCTCTGACTGCCCACTGGAGATGGCGGCTGCGCGCTGTTCCATCCAACGCTCTGCCGAACGGTAATCTGTCAGGCCCTCGGAGATGATCCATTCCACCATGCGGCGGACTTAGCCCAGCTTTCCTGGAGAGCAAAGTCCAAAATCAGGCGAACGCTACAATCGTGAAAAATGCAAAAATGTCTCTTCACAAGCCAGCGTGGGCAAGCTAAAGACCGCACACCATTCATTATGTGCGGATGTGGCGGAATGGTAGACGCGCAGCGTTGAGGTCGCTGTGGGGTAACACCCGTGGAAGTTCGAGTCTTCTCATCCGCACCATTTTACCAATCTATCTTATTGGTTTATAAAGATTTCTCGGGAAACCTGCTTTCGTTATCCACCCAAATATCCACCTTTCGCGCTTCCTATATTTCGCCAAGATGGCCAAAGCGCTGATTGAAGGCGGTGGCGAAGCTGACATTCGAAACGTGTTCAAAGTGCTCTAATTCCGCAGTAAGGCGTTCGAATGTCCGCCAATGCATCCCTTTAGGTTTAAATCCCCAATTGGAACCGTATTCCCATTCAAGACGGTCCCGAATCTTGTCGGCCCGCCGTTGCGCGCGTTGCCAGCCCACTTGGCGCTGAGAAGGGTAAGCCAGGTCATAGCAGTGACGGCATGCGAAAATCCGACCACCATACAGCTTTGCTACCCGCCGACCACAGCCGCGCGCTGGGCAAGCGAACCACTCACGATGGCCGCCGTAGTGACATTGCTGAGAAAGTAAGCGCACGGGGTAGTCGTGGCTCTCCCACTCATCGCCGTAGTCCCGGCTGCGATAGATAAGCCTCACGCGGCCATGTTCCGCCCGCACATCTATGCTGCCGACCTTTTCGCCATCGGCAGTCCACTGCCATGAAAAGCGCCGTCCGGGCGTCAAAAAGCCCTCACGCGCCCAGCGCCGCACGTCGATGCTGCGATAATCCGCAGTGGTGTTCTTAGCGCCCCACTGCCAGTGCCGCCCGCTGCCAATTCCGCCCATTTCAGCCTCCGGATTTTGTCGAAATCATTTTGTAAATGCTGGCAATGGCACTACCACTTAAGGTGTAATTTTTGAATCTGAATTTGATTAAAGCAAATCAAGAAAGGACGTTAAGTGACCGCACGTGCAACTAACGGCATTCTAAAACCTCCCGTGAAAAATATGACTAAGCAAAACCGAAGAGAGGTGTTGGGAGCGGGCTTTATGCTTTTGGCGGGAACGGCATTTTCCGCCAGAAGTCAGACGCTCGCGGATTTTTCGCAAATGAGGCCTGCATTTTGGTCAGCTGCTAACACCCGCTCATTCGCGACTAAGGCAACACGAGAGAGCGAAGGGAATCTATTGGCATCGTTCTTAACTGTAGACATTGCATCTAGGGTCGAGACGCTCGCGTTGGCCAATGAAATGCAACTGTTTTTGAAAATGGAGGGGGTAAGTGACTACATTTATAGTATCCCCCAGTTCTTCGACAATGCCCCTACTTTTGGTTTTGATGAAGGGTATCTGCGCTCCATGGAAACAGTAGCAATTCAAATTAGCTCGGATGGGTTGCCAATCGCACCGGCCAGCAACCAAGTCTCTTGGGAGGTTATTTCGGCAAGCGCGCCGCCTGAAGACTCCGACTTCAAAGTCGTCGTTGATATCTTGCTAGAGACGCTTGGAATTTCCGTGGGAGATGTAAGCCTCATAGTTTCAGCAATTGAAAGCGATGAGGAGTTAAAGAGCACGATAGATGAACTAATCGCCGCAATTACGACAAAAGACTGGGAAGAAGTGGTAGGTTTGGCAGAGATTGTATTCAAACTGTTGGTCGGTAGTGCAGCGTGGCAGAGGATTAAGGAAATCGGCGGGCGCAAGCTTTCTTGGAGACTTGGGCTTCGAGCGGTTCCAATTGTCGGGTGGCTTTATTGCGGCGCTGCCTTTGTGGTTTCAATCAAAATTAACTATCCTAGGTTCTCATTTGCTCGTTGAAGCACGGTGGAATTTGTGAAGTTTGACAAGACACATATCGTTTGGGGCGTTTTGGGCTCCGGAATTATCGTAGGGACTGGGCATACATTCCTTAGTTCTGCGTCCGATCCAATTCTGTCGTTGAAAATAGGCATTGCAGGTGGAGTAGGTGCGCTTGTTTTTGATATCGCTCGCACTCTACTTATTTGGCGATCAACGCCAAAACCGCCCCAGCAAAAGATGAGATAAGACTGCTTTTGCCGCAGCAGCTCATTGAAAATGTGTCACGGACCAAGGGCTGACGTCATTAGGGATGGCAAATAGATATGCACCGTCAGCTGGTTCACTGGATTGGGCAAAAGCGCCCTTTTTCGAACCAGTCTTTGGTGCACTGAACGGTCGCTGGCGGGCTTAGTGCACCGTCGATTGGCTCACTAGTGCACCAGTCTTTGGGGGTGGGTTTTGTTTTTGGCGCTCTTTCGGGGCGTAAGAGGCGTAGACCTTTATGGCATAGTCCTTGCCCTGTTCCCACGCGGCAGGCTCACAAGTCGCTGGCTTTTTGGTCGTTGGCATCATGGTAAGACGGAATAGCGCCGTGCGACCTTTGCCGTCATATCCGCGCTCCCACTCCTTAGTGCAAACAATCCATCCCTTGGCTTGCAGGTCCGCCAGTGCGGTCATAGCAGTCTTGACGTTGCATCCCATGTCTTTCGCCAAAGAGCGCGGCGACCGAAATATCTGCCCATTGTTGTTTGCCACGTTGCCTTTTCGTACTGCTGTATCTGCAAAGCATCGAACTTGAAGGTGAAAATAAGCCTCCCGCGCTGGAAACCCCAATGCCTGCCAAGCAGGCATAAGGCGATGAGCTAATACCCACTTCGTAAATTGCTCGACGTGCTTTTCATTATTCTTGCTACGACCCATACCGACTGCCTCCGCTGGCAGCAGAGTATATTGGGTCCTGCCCCACGCGCCGCACGGCCTTTTCTTGTGAGCAAGCGAAAAAGCTGGGCGTGACGCCCAGCCTCCTTTTGCCTTTCCTGTACCTAATGCCCGCCATCAGGATTTGCCCGGATAGTGAATCTCGCCCACCGCGCGCAGAGCAGCGCTGCTAACGCCGAATTGATGGCGGATCTTGCGTTCGAACATATCGCGCGGTGTTGGTCTATTTTCCTTTTTCCCGCTCATGTCGCCCACCCTCCTGAGCGGGCCACAGAGGCGCGCAAAACATACCGTGCATGTGTACCCGCGAAGGGACCGTCATGGCGCTCAGTGATGGTTTCTATGGGCACGCCAAGATTGCGGAGGTTGTGTACGTATCCACTCCATCGCGGCCCCGGTGTGTTTATGGGGGTGCAGCCTATTTCGCCTGCGAGGACGAGCGCCTCCAGCGCCCAACGGTCCCGGCCCGAAACTATGATGTTCCGCGCTTCACCGCTTTCTTGAACGATGGTAAACGGGGCTGCGCCCCACGCTTTTTGGTCTGCCATTGCAGATTCCTTCTTGTTGCGCTGCGTCAGCGCAAAGCGTATGAGGAAGGAGTATCCGGCAAGATACACTCCCGCTCGATCCGCCTTGCTACTGCGCAGAGGATTGAGCGGGTTTTACCGCGAGTGTGCCGCCATTGCGGCGTCGACATCAGCTTCCACCCAGTACAGGCGTCCACCGAATTTAATGGGTCTCGGTAAGCGGCCTTGCTCGAAGTCGCGATAAATCGAACTCCGACCTCTGCCACCTAATTTTGCCTGAAGGTCGTTTAGATTGATGTATTGCATTGTTTGCCTTTATCTTGTGTACCAGTCAGACTCTCACGCACCATGTTGCGTCGAACCCTACCAGCACTCTACCAAAGCCTCCCAGGATGTCCTATCGGGAAAGAACTGGGGACAACTCAATTGTAACCCCGTGCATTGCAACAATCCCTTCAACATGTAGTAGCGGAGCGCGCTATCGCACCCAAATATTGATTGCTCGCAATGATTCCCTGTGGAAAATGCAGGTATCTGTGGAGAAGATTTTATTTCTTGTTTTCTTCTTGCCACTTACACGGATATCCAAAAGTTTGCCTTTAATCTCTTTGAAGAATCCGCACTTTTGAACAATCCAAGTCAGATATCGCTTGCGCCCAACGCTCCATAAGCACCCGCCTTTGCTGCAGAAAATCCGTTCGACGGTAGCTGCGCTCCACCGCTCCGCCGACCGTGTGGCCCAACGCGGTTTCGGCCACATCATGCGGCGTATTGGTAGTTTCGGCCACCCAATCGCGAAAACTGGATCGGAAGCCATGTGGACGCTCTACCAAGCCGCGCCGCTCCATAAGCTTGGTCATGGTCATGTCGGAAATCACGCCTTTGCGCACGCCCGGAAAGAGAAAGCCTTCACAGGCGAAGGGTATTGCCTCTGCAATGACGGCTTGCGCCTCTTCGGAAAGCGGCACACGAAAGTCGCTTGTTGCGCCTACGCGGCCTTTCATGGCCTCTGCGGGGATGGTCCAGATATCACCTTCGATCTGGTCAAGGTGCAGGTTCCGCAGCGGGCCGCTGCGCACTGCCGTCAAAATGAGCAATCGCAATGCAAGTTCAGAAATGCTGCCGCCATCAAGCGACTGATAGAAGGCTGGCACGTCACGCCAGTTCATTGCGGGAATGTTCTTTACCGTGTGTCTTTGCTTGCCCAGTAGCGCTTTGGCTTTGTCCGTCGCTTGGAGGTCAACGTTCAAGCCCAGTGCCGCCGCGTGACGCATGCAAATGCGCAGGCGGTCCATTGCCTTCTGTGCGGTTGAAGCTTTGGTGTGCCAGATCGGCGCGAGCGTGTCGCGGATATCACGCTGGTCAATTTGCGAAACGGGCATTTTTCCAAGCTTGGGCAACACGTGCAATTCGAGGGGCGAGAACCACCGCCCCGCCTTACCGTCGCCTTTCAATTCAGCCTTGCGACTTTCGAAAGCGTCCAGAGCAATATCTCGCAGAATGTTCAGGTTGCTTTCAGCTTCGCGGCGCTGGCGTTCCCGTTCCTTGATGGCGTCTTTGCCGTCACGGACAACAGCGCGCCAGTTTTCAGCCTCAAGCCTTGCGGCTTTCAATGTCATGTCCGGAAAGCCGCCCAAGCCCATTTCATGCCGCCGCCCGAAAATCGTGTAACGGAGAAACCATTGCGCACCGCCATCCGGTCGCTTGTGAAACCAAAGTCCGCCACCATCGGAATATTTGCCCGGAAGCTTTGACTTCAGTTCTGCATTTGTAAGCTTGTGCTTAGGGCGCGCCATTTTTTATCCACCTTTATATCCACCCCTATATATGGGGTATGGCGGGGCATAATGGAACAGCGCGGGACACAAGAAGTCATATTTTATTGGTATTTAGCCAATTCTGGAACAAGATGGTGCATCAAGATATAGAGATTGGATGCATCTCATCCACACCAATTCTTTTCAGAAAACCATTACGAGCCAAAAGCTTAGCGCGGCATTGGCCAAATCAGCACCGCTCTTGTCCGCAATTATGGAACATATGCGCGAAAAATTTCGGCAATTGCTCGACCACAGGCCGCCAGCCTGCCACAGGTTGAATGTTTTAGGCCTGCACGGATCACTGATACGACGCAGGTTCGCCATACAGAAAAATTTGTTAGACAGAAATTGCGGATTATTCGCTCGGCGGTACAACTTTTTACGCTAGTTGCTGTTGCGGTCTGATGTCGGTGGTTTTCCCGCAGCTCTGTCCCTGACCGCTATTTCCTGAGTGTAAGCATCCACTCGAGCCTCAAGCTCCTTGTTCAGTCTCTCAAGCTCGGCAGTTCTCTCCTTTACGAGGAGTTCCAGCTCTGAATTGATGTCACGCAGTCGGAGTTCAGCATTTTTCTCTGCCGTGATGTCGAAGGCAATTCCGATGTGGCGCAGAACATTGCCGCTGGCAGCTCGAGTAAATACAGTCTCAATGGACCGCAGCCAGACTTCCGTGCCGTCACGCCGTATCGCACGATATTCCCAGACAGCTTGTTCGTCATCGCTCAACTCCTGGAGCGATCCCACATGCTCTGCCAACACGTCAAAATCGTCTGGGTGAATGATTGTGGGAAACAGGTCTTCCCCCATACCTTTTACTTCTTCGGGACTGTATCCAAGCAGCTCCGCGATCGACTTGTTCGCGTATTCGTTGCTCATGCTTTGGTGGTTGAAAACATATATGACGCCCGGAACCAACGCCGCCATCTGCCTCAGAAAACTGGCGCTATCGACATCCACTGGGGAAGCGGAAGCAAAGTGAGAGGGTATTTCTGACGAATTCATATATACTTATGCCCCGTTCTTCATGTTCTCATCGGTGATTTAGCAATGTCGAAGACTTATGCAATCATCGCGTTAAATGCCGGTTAAAAAGATCACTTTTACGCCTGCGGGACGTCATATCCGGTGCATCACAATCTTGCCCGACAGTTCCCGATGACCTGACAGGAACAGCGGGTAAATCAAAAACATTCAAAATATCCGGGCGATGCGGCAAGTGGTCCATTGCTCCTTCGGCCAACTGCCTCTAAAACCAATGTGAATCTCCGGCAGATATGGGAACGTCGGCCGGAAAACTTATACAACTAGGAGGCACCGCATGGCAGACGCAGCCATTCACGGGCACGATCACCACGATGAGCGCGGGTTCTTCACCCGTTGGTTCATGTCCACCAACCACAAAGATATCGGTATTCTCTACCTGATTACGTCCGCTCTCGTCGGTTTCGTATCGGTCGCCTTTACCATTTACATGCGGCTCGAGCTCATGGAGCCGGGTGTGCAGTATATGTGCATGGAAGGCTGGCGGTTAGCAGCAAGCGACGCCATGTGTACGCCAAATGGGCATCTTTGGAATGTTTTGATCACCGGTCACGGCATTCTTATGATGTTCTTCGTGGTTATTCCGGCGCTCTTTGGCGGATTTGGCAACTATTTCATGCCTTTGCAGATCGGCGCGCCAGATATGGCGTTCCCGCGCATGAACAACCTGTCGTTCTGGATGTATGTTGCGGGCACTACACTGGCCGTTTGCTCGGTGCTGGCCCCGGGCGGCAACGATCAGACCGGGTCAGGGGTTGGCTGGGTGCTCTACCCGCCGCTTTCCACCAATGAAGGCGGCTATTCGATGGATCTCGCGATCTTCGCAGTCCACGTATCTGGCGCCTCGTCCATTCTCGGCGCGATCAACATGATCACGACCTTCCTGAACATGCGCGCACCTGGCATGACACTCTTCAAGGTGCCGCTGTTCTCCTGGTCGATCTTCGTCACCAGCTGGCTGATCCTGCTGTCCCTGCCCGTTCTGGCCGGTGCTATCACCATGCTGCTGATGGACCGCAACTTCGGCTTCGCCTTCTTTGACCCCGCAGGTGGTGGCGATCCGGTGCTCTACCAGCACATCCTTTGGTTCTTCGGCCACCCCGAGGTCTATATCATCATCCTGCCCGGCTTCGGCATCATCTCCCATGTGATCGCGACCTTCGCGCGCAAGCCGATCTTCGGCTACCTGCCGATGGTCTGGGCAATTATCGCCATTGGCGCGCTGGGTTTCGTAGTTTGGGCGCACCACATGTATACCGTGGGCATGACCCTCAATCAGCAGGCCTATTTCATGCTGGCCACGATGGTGATCGCCGTCCCGACCGGGGTAAAGGTGTTCAGTTGGATCGCCACCATGTGGGGTGGTTCAGTTGAGTTCAAAACACCTATGCTTTGGGCCTTTGGCTTCCTGTTCCTGTTCACCGTCGGTGGTGTCACGGGCATCGTGTTGTCTCAGGCCGCTGTAGACCGCTACTACCATGACACTTACTACGTGGTTGCTCACTTCCACTACGTGATGAGCCTTGGCGCCGTCTTTGCCATCTTCGCGGGTATCTATTTCTACTTCCCGAAGATGACCGGCAAGATGTATCCCGAATGGGCAGGCAAACTGCACTTCTGGGCGATGTTCATTGGCTCAAACCTGACCTTCTTCCCGCAGCACTTCCTGGGACGTCAGGGCATGCCACGCCGCTACATCGACTACCCGGAGGCATTCGCCTACTGGAACTGGTGGTCGAGCCTCGGCGCGTTCCTGTCCTTCGCCTCCTTCCTCTTCTTCTTTGGGGTGATGATCTACGCGCTGCGCAGAGGTGCACCCGCGACAGAGAACAACCCATGGAACGAGTATGCGGACACATTGGAATGGACCCTGCCCAGCCCACCGCCTGAACACACGTTCGAAATCCTGCCTAAGCAGGAAGAGTGGGACAAGCAGCATAGCCACTAGGCAGATGTGACAGATAGAAAAGGCCTCGCTGATCGCGGGGCCTTTTTTGGTCTCGAACATACGAAGACGTCACCGTTTAAGAAAACTTAGGCCATCCACAGTCACGCCATATGCCAGCAGCCAAAAATGACGCAGGCCGGCGCACAGTCATAACAGCACAATCCCGCGAGGGTCCTCATTTGCGGATTGCGCAGCATAGGAAACAAGCGGTATCGTTGAGGCGACTTGCATAGCAGTTGAAAAACGAACAGCGCGCGCAAAACTCACATGCCCTACCAGTGGACAACCACCCCCGACGAATCCCGGCAGGAGTTAAGGCTCTGGCCCCATAATTCGCTGCCCCTGAAGGGGTTGGCCGCATTCGTTCTGGTGACTTTCGCAATGATCCTGATTCCCGTCATAACCCTTTTGGGGTCGCCCGTGCTCTGGGGGTTGCTCCCCTTTGCTCTTCTGGCTGTCTGGGGCGTCAATCATGCGCTGCAACGCAATCGGAAATCTCGTCAGATCGTCGAAACACTGACCCTTGATGGCGACGCCGCACAGCTTGTGCGAGAAGAACCTTCCGGGGCGACGAAGGAATGGGATTGCAAGCGCTATTGGACGACCATCACGAAATACGAAAACGACGGGCCCATCCCGCACTATGTGACCCTGAGAGGGATGGGACGCGAAGTCGAAATCGGCGCTTTTTTGAGCGAAGACGAACGCGTAACGCTCTATGATGAGCTACTCAGAGCCTGGAAACGTTAGGATCAGAAGAGCTAACGTTTAGCTCAAACGGGCTTTGACCATCGGGCCAACTTTACCAAAATCCATCTGGCCGGTGTATTTGGCCTTCAAGGCTCCCATCACCTTTCCCATGTCACGAATGCTGTCGGCGCCAATTTCATCAATGGCTTCACCCACGGCCGTCTCGATTTCGGCGTCACCGAGTTGCTGTGGGAGGAATTCCTGGATCACTTTAACTTCTTCGTGTTCGCGTTCTGCCAGATCGAGCCTGCCGCCTTCTTCGTAAGCGCGTGCACTTTCTATACGTTGCTTTGACATCTTGCCGAGAATCGCCAGCACCTCGGCGTCTCCCACGCCATCGTCATTGCCTTCTGCTCTAGCAGCAATATCCTTGTCTTTGATGGCGGCATTAATCAGCCGCAGCGTCGATAAGCGGTCGGCAGCCTTGTCCTTCATCGCCTGTTTCAGAGAAGTGGAAACCCGTGTACGCAAGTCCATGCCGATGGCCCTTTTCTTCTTGCGGTGTCGTTTTGCAAAGGCGCTACATTCCGCCCTTACAGGGCTGGGACCATAGCCAAAGCAAGACCCGCCCGCAACACCCCGTCCCCGCATTGCCCATTTGACCTGTCGCCGCGCAACTCCCCTTGACCCGCTTGTGCACCCCGTCTAGACATCGCCAGATTTTGCCCGCTGCTTTTGCCCGAAAGGACCGTCCATGACAGCCCATGTGCCCGACCGCCCCACAGCATGTCTGGCTCTGGCAGATGGGACATTGTTTTACGGAATCGGATTTGGCGCCAAAGGGCAGGCCGTCGCGGAGTTATGCTTTAACACTGCGATGACAGGCTACCAGGAAATCATGACCGATCCTTCGTATGCAGGGCAGATCGTGACGTTCACGTTTCCCCATATCGGCAACGTTGGGGTGAACCCGGAGGATGATGAAACGGGCGACCCGGTCGCAGATGGGATGGTCGTCAAGTGGATGCCCACCGAACCATCGAACTGGCGTGCCATTCAGCATCTGGATACATGGCTTTCAGCACGGGGTCGCGTCGCTATTGGCGGGGTTGATACGCGTCGCCTTACGCGTGCCATTCGCCAGGCTGGCGCCCCCCACGTGGCGCTGGCGCATGATCCGGACGGGAATTTCGATGTGGAAGCGCTCGTCGCCGCAGCACGGGGCTTCAGCGGCTTGGAAGGGCTTGATCTGGCCAAAGAAGTTACCTGCGCGCAATCTTATCATTGGAATGAAATGCGGTGGGCGTGGCCCGAAGGATACAAGCCGCAAGTTACCCCCAAACACAAGGTGGTCGCGGTAGATTATGGCGCCAAGCGCAATATTCTGCGGTGCCTCGCTAGTGCGGGCTGTGATGTAACGGTGCTGCCTGCCTCCGCTACGTTCGAGGATGTCATGGCCCATCAGCCCGACGGTGTGTTTCTGTCAAACGGTCCCGGCGACCCCGCTGCCACGGGCGCTTATGCCGTGCCGATGATCCGGGACGTTCTGGACAAGACCAATCTGCCCGTCTTTGGGATCTGCCTTGGTCATCAGATGCTGGCTCTGGCGCTTGGTGCTCAGACGGTCAAAATGAACCACGGCCATCATGGCGCGAACCACCCGGTAAAAGACAACGACACCGGCAAGGTTGAAATCACCTCGATGAACCATGGTTTTGCAGTCGATGCGCAGACACTGCCCGATGGCGTAATTGAGACCCACACGTCGCTTTTCGACGGGTCCAATTGTGGTATTCGCGTCGAAGGTCGTCCGGTGTGGTCTGTCCAGCATCACCCGGAAGCCAGCCCCGGTCCGCAGGACAGCTATTACCTTTTTGAACGGTTCTCCGAGGCCATGGCGCAGCGCGCAAGCTGAAGGTCAGCCACTCCCCTTAAAGTTGAATAATACTGGTTTAACAGTTCATTAACCGTGTTTTGCAAGGATGGTGCGTCCCGTCCCCGAGCAAAGCGCGCACAGATGAACGACCTCAACCTGAGACTGTCGCCGAAAGAGGCTGATGCACCACCAGTGTCGCATCCGCCAATTGGCAGGCTTTTGGTGGATCAGGGAAAAATCGCACATTGCGACCTCCAGCATGCATTGAAACTGCAAAAACGCATCGATGCGCCACTTGGCGATATCATGATCTCCGAAGGGCTGGTCGAGAAAAAAGACGTGCTTGGTGCGTTGGCCAAACAAGCCCGGTCAGATTGCGCGGACCTCGAACGACATCCCCCTGCACCCGAAATGGCCCAAACCCCGTCTGCAGAAATGTGCATGCGGTTCGGTATCGTCCCTTGGAAGGAGGATGAGAACGCCCTCTACATTGCCACAAGCAACCCGACACAGTTTTCCGCACTGAGCGCGGCCTTGGGACCGCAAGAAAAACCGCTTTACCCTGTGATTGTCGACGAGGCGCAGATCACAGCGCAACTATGTCGCCTGCATGGCGCGGAACTGGCAGAGAGGGCGACTCAGCGCGTCGCGGCCATTGAAAGTTGCCGCACATGGGAGGGCCGCGCGGCCGCGCGCGCAAGGTGGGGAGGTGCAGCGCTGCTGGGCCTTTTGCTTCTTGCCCTCAGCGCACCTGTTTGGACCCTCACCGTCTTGGTGCTGATCAGTACAATTTCACTTTGTATGGTGAGCCTGTTGAAGCTCGCGGCGCTCATCGCACACCTTACCCCAACTGCGGCCACGGCGCGTATTCGGCGTATCTTGCCAACCCGACCTCTCTGGCGACACAAACCTCTCAGTCAAAGCAGCATGTCCAACCTGGAATTGTTGTCCGTCGACAGCAAACGCGCCGACGCAGCGCTGCGCCTGATTGGTGGTATGAAAGTCTTAAAAAATGGCGGTATACCCCTCATCAACGCCGACGAAAGGAAGTTTCGCCTGCCACGCGTGTCGGTCATGGTGCCCCTGTTGCAAGAACGAGAGATCGCGGGTCAATTGATCCACCGTCTTTCGCAGCTGACCTACCCCAAGTCCCTGCTTGAAGTTGTGCTGGTACTGGAGGCCGGTGACACGCTGACGCGGGAGACAATCTCCCGGACCACGCTCCCGGACTGGATGAGTGTGATCGAAGTGCCGGAAGGCGGAGGGATTACCACGAAACCCCGAGCGCTGAACTATGCGCTCGACTTCTGCACCGGGTCCCTGATTGGCGTCTGGGATGCCGAAGACTGGCCGGAAGCCGACCAGATCGAAAAGGTCGTATCCCGATTTCACAATGCGCCAGATGACGTCGTCTGTCTGCAAGGGATCCTGGACTACTACAATTCGCGCAGCACCTGGCTCGCGCGCTGCTTCACCATCGAATACGCCATTTGGTGGCGCATCGTGATGCCTGGGATCGCACGACTGGGGCTGGTTGTGCCACTAGGCGGGACAACGCTGTTCTTCCGCCGGGAGGTGCTGGAGGAACTCGGCGGCTGGGACGCGCATAACGTTACCGAGGATGCCGATCTTGGCGTCCGCCTCGCGCGACATGGCTACAAGACAGAGCTTTTGCCAACCGTCACACGGGAAGAGGCCACCAGCAGGGCATGGCCTTGGATCCGGCAACGGTCCCGATGGCTAAAGGGATTTCTCGTTACATACTGTGTTCACATGAGGCAGCCGCTCCGCTTGCTCAATGAACTAGGTTTTTTGCGGTTTATGGGGCTTCAGACGATCTTCCTTGCGGCTGTTTCGCAATTTGCGGCAGCACCCCCGTTATGGTCGTTCTGGCTGACCCTGTTCGGCGTCGTCCATCCGGTCACCCACACGCTAGGATCAAGTTTCGTTTGGGGGCTGGCCGGTGTGTTTATTGCGACCGAAATCCTGAGTCTGTTTTTGGGGTTGGCCGCAGTTGGGCGACGCGAACACCGACATTTGATCCCATATTTGCCAACGATGATGCTCTACTTTGGCCTTGGCGCATTGGCTGCCTACAAAGCGATTTGGGAATTGGTTCGCGTGCCATTCTATTGGGACAAGACCCAGCATGGCGTCACGCGGCAAACCGATCCGATGCCGCGCGCCGAGGCTCTAATCGAAAAGATTTAGGCCCCGTCAAAGTTCTTCTTCGCGCGCTGCCGCATCTTGTTTCAGGCGCGTCATGAACGCTACAGAGATGTGCTCCTTCAGCGCCGCATAGGCAGCTTCTTCATCCTTTTTCTCGATCGCCCGCACAATCCCGTCATGTTCAGATTGCGCAATAGCACCCCTGCCCCGCGCGGCCAGCGATGTTGAGGTCATCAGCGCCATCGTGCGGTGTACAAGGTCCAGCTGCTGGACCAGATAACGGTTGTGAGAGGCGAGATGTATTTGCTTGTGAAAGCGCCGGTTGGCCCGCGCCAAAGCTGGCGGATCGTCGACCAGCGCATTGTCGGCTTCCACCATCTCCCGCAGGATACGCACTTCTTCGGGGGTCGCATGCTGGGCGGCAAGGCGCGCGGCCAATCCTTCCAATTCGCGGCGCACCACGTAAAGCTCAGCCATCTGGTTGTGATCCAGCGACGCCACAATCAAACTGCGCCCGTCCCGCGACAATAGCGATTGTGTTTCGAGCCGCTGCAGCGCTTCACGGATCGGGGTGCGAGAGACGCCGAACCGTTCGGCCAATTCACTTTCCACCAGACGATCACCGGGGCGGTAAACGCCCAGGTCAATCGCCTCAAGGATCATGCTGTAGGCATCTGTTTGGTGTGGTTTATTCATGATGCGGCGATGCCCTGGTTGTTGCAGTACATCACCTTAACGACGCAACCCGCGACGGTGCAAGCCCGAGCCCTTGCCGTTCCTCCCTCGCCCTTCTAGGTAAGGGCCATGGTTAAGGACGCATTTTCTCACATCAGTACTTGGGTGTTCGATCTCGATCACACGCTTTATCCGCCGTCAGCGCGTCTATTCGACCTGATCGAAGTTCGAATGACCGACTACGTGATGAATGCGCTGGGTGTCGAACGCGAGGAGGCGGACCGCCTTCGGGCCCACTATTGGAAAACCCATGGCACGACCCTTGCTGGTTTGATGCGCGAACATGACGTGGATCCGGCGCCCTACCTGACTGATGTTCACGACATTCCGCTCGATCGTTTGACGCCTGATCCGGTTCTGGCGCAGCAGATCCGCGCGTTGCCGGGACGGCGCATTGTCTACACCAATGGCTGCGCCCCTTATGCGGAGCGCGTATTGGATGCCCGTGGGCTCGCCGGGCTTTTTGACGCGGTCTACGGCGTCGAGCATGCCGGTTTCATGCCAAAGCCCGATCTTGAAGCCTTCGAAAAAGTCTTCGAAACCGATGGGCTGGTCCCTCAAAAAGCCGCCATGTTCGAAGATGATGCGCGTAATCTGCAGGCACCGCACGACATGGGGCTGCGAACAGTGCATGTGGCCGACACTCGCGGCGCTGGCGATCATATCCATTTCCATACCGATGACCTGAGCGCATTCCTCGCAAAGCTCATCTGACACTCCTGATGCGACAATCCGGCTCATACCGCGCCGCGCAAGCGCGCCTATCTGGAACCGTAACGCATAAATGGAGAGACCGATGACACTAGCCTCGACCCCACCCCGGCCGCCGCTTTGGCAACGCCTTTTCTTTGCGATACCCGTTTTGGGCTGGGTCGCTCGTGATCTGTTGTTTGGAGATAAAAACAATGTCTGGTTCGCGATCATCGGCTTTGTCAGCCTGTGGCTGTCAAGCGCGCTGGTGTTCGGTCTGCCTGGACTTTACTTGCCTGCGCTGGCGCTGGTCCCCGTCATTTTCGTGATTCTGCTCTTCATCACCTGGAGCTAACTGTCTCATGGTCAATGAATGCGGTCGGGCATATCATGCTTGCGATGAAATGGAGCAGATATGACCCGGACCCATTGTGACATCCTGATTTCCGGCGGCGGCATTGCAGGGCTGACAGCCGCGGCGGCTTTCGGAACAGCCGGGTTCGATGTCATTTGCGTTGACCCAACCCCGCCCATCACAGAGGCGGACAATGCCAAGGCAGACATGCGGTCAACCGCCATGCTGCAGCCAGCGCGCACCGTTCTAGAGGCCGCAGGGCTCTGGGAGCGGCTAGCGCCCCATGCCTCAGCGCTGCAAGTCATGCGAATTGTCGATGCTGGCGGCCCGGAACCGGAGGCTCGGCTCACCAAGGATTTCAACGCTTCCGATGTCTCGGACTTACCGTTTGGCTGGAACCTGCCCAACTGGCTTTTGCGCCGGGAAATCCTTGCACGGTTACATGACCTGCCAAACGTCGATTTCCGGCCAGGCACAGGCACGACGTCGCTTTTTACGCGGGAGGGCGAGGCCCGCGTCGGCTTGAGCACCGGCGAGCGCGTGACGGCAAAGCTGGTTGTCGCCGCGGACGGCAGGAACTCTCCCATGCGGCAGGCAGCAGGCATTTCGGTTACGACAAAGCGCTACGGTCAAAAGGCTCTGGCCTTTGCCGTCACTCACCCAATCCCGCACGAAAACGTCTCAACGGAGATTCACCGGACCGGCGGACCTTTTACACTGGTGCCCCTGCCCGACCGGGATGGCATGCCCTCTTCTGCCATCGTTTGGATGGATGACGGCCCGTTATCCCAAGAACGTATGGAGATGGAGACAAGCGCCTTCGAGGAAGCAATGTCCGAACGCAGTTGTTACCTGTTCGGGCCGCTCACCCTCGCCTCTCATCGCACGATCTGGCCGATCATCAGCCAAAAAGCGGAACGTCTCGCGGCCGAGCGGATCGCCCTTATCGCGGAGGCAGCTCATGTCGTGCCGCCTATTGGCGCGCAAGGATTGAATATGAGCCTCGCCGACACGGCCAAACTCTTGCAGCTTGCTCAAGATCGCCCGGAGGGGCTGGGCGACCGGGCAATGCTTGATGCCTACCACAAGGCGCGCCACAATGACGTCGCCTTGCGCGTTCAGGGCATTGACCTGCTGAACCGGGCAAGCCAGGTGAGCACCCCGGCATTACGGGATGCGCGCGCCATGGGGCTGAACGCACTCTATTCGCTGGCGCCCGTCAGGCGCACTCTGATGCAGATGGGTCTTGGCGTCAGATAACAGCGTCCAATACGCGTTCAAGCCGTGCGACCGTGCCATCAACGTCATAGAGTTTGTCGAGACCGAACAAACCCAGCCTGAACGTGCGAAAATCGGCGGGCTCATCACATTGCAGGGGGACACCCGCTGCAATCTGCATGCCTTTTGCTAGGAACTTCTTGCCATTTTGGATGTCCGGGTCCGCTGTATAGCTCACAACAACGCCGGGCGCGCCGAAGCCTTCCGCGGCGACCGAAACAACGCCCTTCTGTGCAAGCAATGCCCGAACACGATTCCCCAATGACCACTGGGCCTCTTTCAAACGTTCGAACCCGTAGTCACGCGTTTCCAACATGGTATCGCGGAACGCGCGCAGCGCATCTGTCGGCATAGTGGCGTGATAGGCATGGCCACCGTCCTCATAAGCTTTCATGATGCTGCGCCATTTTCCAAGGTCGATGGAAAAGCTGTCAGACTGGGTATCGGCCAGGCGTGCCTCCGCTCGTTCCGACATCATCACCAATCCCGCTGAAGGAGAGGCAGACCACCCCTTTTGCGGCGCGGAAATCAGGACATCTACTCCCGTCGCTTTCATGTCGATCCACGCGCACCCTGACGCGATGCAGTCGAGAACCATCAACGCCCCAACCTCATGCGCCGCCGCAGCCATGGCCGTCACGTAGTCGTCAGGCAGGATCACGCCGGCGCTGGTTTCCACATGCGGCGCAAAGACCACATCCGGCTTTTGCGTGCGGATCGCTTCGACGACCTCATCGATGGGCGCGGGTTCAAAAGGGGATGGGCTGGCGTTGCCGGTCTGCCGCGCCTTGAGCACTGTCGTATTCGCGGTAAGGCCGCCGGTTTCGAAGATCTGGCTCCACCGATAGGAAAACCAGCCATTGCGCACGACAAGCACCTCTGCGCCGCGCGCAAATTGCCGGGCCACGGCCTCCATTCCGTAGGTGCCACCGCCAGGCACGAGCGCCACGGCATCGGCATGATAAACATCCTTGAGCATCGAAGAGATGTCATTCATGACCTGCTGAAAAGCCACACTCATGTGGTTGAGCGAGCGGTCGGTGAAAACCACCGAGAATTCTTCCAACCCTTCTGGGTCAATCGTGTCGAGCAATGCGGCCATGTCATCCTCCTGCAACCATTTCGGACAGCCATAGCCTGTCGTCGCAGCATGCGCAAAGCTTCGATTGACGCACCCTTTGGATCAAAGCGGGCCGGGCAGACGCTCTTCACTCAGCAAAACGTTCGCTTCCACCTCGCCTGCTCCGGGCAACGTCATGATCCGACGCCGCAAAACCCGTTCGAAATCGGGCAGGTCCCGGGCCACAACGCGCAACCGGTAATCATAGAGTCCCAACACATGTTCGACCTGTTGCACCTCGGGAATGGCGCTCACGGCACGTTCGAAATCATCCAGGCTGACCCGACCTTTTGTTGCAAGCTTGACGCCCAGAAAGACGGTAACCCCAAAGCCCAGCTTTTCCGCGTTGAGACGCAGACGACGCCCACCCAGAATGCCCGCATCTTCGAGTTTGCGTATCCGCCGCCATGTGGCCGGCTGGGACAGGCCAAGCTTGCGCCCAAGCGCCCCCGCACTTTGCTGGGCATCCGCCACCAACGCCCGGACGATCGCGCGATCAAGGCTATCCAGGCCGATCACAGCGGCAACGCCTCTTCACTTTTGATCCGGGCAATCTGCATCAAAGCCTCGATGTCGGAAATGTGCGGCAACGTCAGGATACGGTCCCGGTAGATGTCGTGATAGTGCGGCATGTCCCGTGCGATGATATTAAGCCGCACATCGACGCGCCCCAAAAAGCTCTGGATTTGTGTGACTTCCGGCACCTGTCGCGCTGCTGCGGTGAATTCGTCAAAGGCGCGTGCCACGGTCTTGTCGAGGGTCACTCGCAGAGAAACTTCAACCGCATACCCAAGCGCCGGCCAATTGATGATGGCACTGACCCCCTCAACGACACCGGTTTCCTGCATGCGTGCAAGGCGCCTGACCGCCTTGCCCGAGGTAATCCCCACACGTTCTGCCAACTCCGATGGGGAAAGGGTTGGATCAGATTGCCAATGGCGCAAAAGGCGACGGTCCGTATCATCAAGCATGAAAAACACAAAAACATAAATATATGCGAATGAAAATACCGTTTTTTAGAATAAATCTCGTTCTTTCATTGATGATTTCAGGGAATACTCACGATAGGGTCGGCGCAGGAAAAACCAACGACAAGGAGCGCCCAAATGCGCGTGTACTACGACCGTGATTGTGATGTGAACCTCATCAAGGATATGAAAGTGGCCATTCTTGGCTATGGCAGCCAGGGCCACGCTCATGCGTTGAACCTGCGTGACAGCGGGGCAAAGAACCTCGTTGTGGCCCTGCGTGAAGGCTCGCCATCTGCAGCTAAAGCCGAAGGCGAAGGCCTGCAAGTAATGGGAATTGCCGAAGCGGCAGCCTGGGCAGACCTGATCATGTTCACCATGCCCGATGAGCTTCAGGCCGAAACCTACAAGAAATATGTCCATGACAACATCCGCGAAGGCGCCGCGATTGCTTTTGCCCACGGCCTCAACGTGCACTTTGGTCTGATCGAGCCAAAAGAAGGCATCGACGTAGTCATGATGGCTCCAAAGGGCCCCGGCCACACCGTGCGCGGCGAATACGTCAAGGGTGGCGGCGTGCCCTGCCTTGTTGCGGTAGACAAGAACGCTTCAGGTCGCGCGCTTGAAATTGGCCTCAGCTATTGCTCAGCCATCGGCGGCGGGCGCTCGGGCATCATCGAGACCAACTTCCGCGAAGAGTGCGAAACCGACCTCTTTGGTGAGCAGGCCGTACTTTGCGGCGGTTTGGTCGAATTGATCCGCATGGGCTTCGAGACGCTGGTCGAGGCGGGCTATGCACCAGAAATGGCTTATTTCGAGTGCTTGCACGAAGTGAAGCTGATCGTGGACCTGATCTACGAAGGTGGCATTGCAAACATGAACTACTCGATCTCCAACACGGCTGAATACGGCGAGTACGTCTCCGGCCCCCGCGTGTTGCCTTATGACGAAACGAAAGCCCGGATGAAGGACATTCTGACCGACATCCAGACCGGTAAGTTCGTACGTGATTTCATGACCGAAAACGCCGTTGGGCAGCCGTTCTTCAAGGGTACCCGTCGCATCAACGACGAACACCAGATCGAAGCAACCGGCGAAACCCTGCGCGGCATGATGCCATGGATTTCTGCCGGCAAGATGGTCGATAAGGCCAAAAACTAAGAGCACATACGCTCTATTATCCTCCACCCCGGCCTTCGCGCCGGGGTGCTTCCTTAAAGAGGCACCATGTCCACAGGCCCGAACATCACGGCGGCAAGCTGGCTCATGGTTTCAATCCTCGGGTTGACCTGGGGTGCCACCTTTCTCGTCACCGAAGTTGCATTGGAGGGGATGACACCCTTCTGGCTGGCCGCTGGGCGGATCGGTTTTGCAGCGATCCTGATGACAGTGATCTGGTATGGTCTTGGGTTCCGGCTGTTTACGGAAAAACCCGACAGCGCGACCCAAATGAACATGTTTGTCATCGGAGCGTTGAGCTCCGCCGTACCTTTCATCTTGCTGGCCTGGGGTCAGCAGTATGTTACGGCGGGCTTCGCAGGCGTTTCGATGGCCGCAGTTGCCTTGATCGTTTTGCCGCTCGCTCATTTCCTCGTGCCCGGAGAGAAACTGACCTGGCGCAAAAGCATAGGGTTCCTGATCGGATTCGTGGGCGTATGTGTGCTGATCGGCGGGCAGGCCTTTGAATCCAGTGGTGCGGGGTTGGAAACACCCGGTCGGGCCGCCTGTTTGGCCGCAGCATCCTGCTACGCGGTATCGTCAATTCTGATGCGCCGCCTGCCGCCGGTAGATGCAATTGGCCTCTCGACAGTTCTGTTGTTGGTCGGCGCTGCAATTGTTGTGCCCGCAGCCTGGGTGGTTGAGGGACCGCCGCCCTTGCCGGATGCAAAAACCCTCTGGGTCATCAGCTTTCTGGGGCTAGTGCCAACCGCCGCTGCGAACCTGTTGCGTGTGATGGTTGTGCGCACAGCCGGTCCGGTTTTCATGTCGCTTGTGAATTACCAGGTGCCAATCTGGTCTGTCGTCCTGGGAGCCTGGCTGTTGAATGAGCCCCTGCCCCTGTCGCTGCTGTGGGCGATGGTCTTGATCCTGACGGGTGTGGGCCTGAGCCAATATGGTGCAATTCGGCGGCTGTTCGGCCAGCGTTAGGCTTCGCTGACCGCATCTGCGACCGCTTCGACCACGTGATCAACGGCCTGTTCCATGACGGTTTGGTCCTCATGTTCGGCCATCACCCGGATCAGCGGTTCAGTACCTGATTTTCGGATCAACAATCGTCCTTTGCCCGAGAGCCTTTGCTCAGCTTCCGTGATCGCTAATTTCACAGAGGCCAATTCCAAGGGTGTCTGGCCCGCTGTAAACCGCACGTTCTTGAGAAGTTGCGGCACCGGATCAAATCGATTGAGCAACTCGCTGGCTTTCCTCCCCGACCCAACCATGGCCGCCAGAAACTGCAGCCCGGCCATAAGCCCGTCGCCGGTTGTCGCGTAATCGGTCATCACGATGTGCCCCGATTGCTCTCCGCCAAGGTTGAAGCCGCCGCTTCGCATCCGTTCGACGACATACCTGTCACCCACAGATGTGCGTTCCAGTTTGAGACCCTTGCCTGCAAGGTGGTTTTCCAATCCGAGGTTGGACATTACGGTCGCCACAAGCGCGTTGTTGCTCAACCGACCTTCTTCGGCCCATCGTTCCGCCATCAGCGCCATGAATTGGTCCCCGTCCCCCACTTTGCCGGTCTCATCAATCAGAATAACCCGGTCAGCATCACCATCGAGACAGATGCCCACATCTGCACCATGCGCCACCACCGTTTCAGCCGCGGACTGGGGTTTGGTGGACCCGCACCCCTCGTTGATATTGGTGCCGTTTGGTGCCACGCCTATGGGAATAACGGTCGCACCCAACTCCCAAAGCGCCTCGGGCCCAACGCGGTAGGCTGCGCCATTTGCACAATCGATTACGACCTTGAGGCCTTCGAGGCGCATCTGGCGCGGAAAAGTTGTTTTGAGCCGTTCGATATAACGAAAGCGACCATCATCAATGCGTTTTGCGCGGCCAATGTCACTGGCTGCAGCGGCTTTCGCGCCCTCTTCGATCAGGGTTTCGATTTCGTTTTCGACCTGATCCGACAGCTTGAATCCATCCGGGCCAAAGAATTTGATGCCATTGTCATATGCCGGATTGTGACTGGCGGAAATCATTACCCCCAAATCCGCGCGCATCGATCGGGTCAACAGACCAACAGACGGCGTCGGCACCGGCCCTAACAACAGCACGTTCATTCCCGTTGAGGTCAATCCTGCAGTCAGCGCGTTCTCAAACATGTAGCCGGAAAGCCGCGTGTCCTTGCCGATCACCACACGATGCGCCGCCGACCCGTCGCGGCGAAAATACTGTCCTACGGCGGCACCAATGCGCAGCGCCATTTCTGCGGTCATGGGGTGTTCGTTGGCCTGACCACGCACCCCATCTGTTCCAAAAAGCTTACCCATTTGCATGTCCTGCCACGGTTGCGCGCCAGAGTGCAATGGCTTGCACGGTCTCTGGCACGTCATGAACGCGCACAATTTGTGTCCCATGTTTCAAAGCCGCGAGCGCTACGGCAACGGATCCGGGCATTCGGGCGGCAGCATCCTCTACACCCGCAAGCGTTCCAATGAAACGTTTGCGTGACGCACCAAGCAGGATCGGGACGCCAAGACCGTGAAAAAGGGACAACCGGGACAGGAGCGCAAGATTATGTTCGAGCGTTTTGCCGAAGCCTATCCCTGGGTCCGCGATGATGTGATCGCGTGGGATGCCTTGCGCTACCAGCGACGTGATCCGATCTGCGAGGAAGTCGTAGACATCCAACAACACATTGCCGTATCGCGGATCGTTCTGCATGGTCGTCGGATCACCTTGTGCATGCATCACGCAGGCGGGCGCCCCCCGACGGGCACAAAATCCCGCGAGGTCAGGATCAAAGGTAAAGCCGGATACATCGTTGACCAGCGTTGCACCTGCATTCAGGGCCACCTCGGCAACCCCGGCCTTGCGGGTATCAATCGAAATCGGTGTCTGCACTCCGGCTCTGCGCAACGCTTCAATAACCGGCGCAGTACGGGCTATTTCTTCACCCTCAGGAACCAAGCGTGCCCCAGGCCGTGTCGATTCACCGCCAATGTCCAGAATATCGGCAGCATCCATGGTCCGAGCACCTGCAAGGGCTTCATCCAGGCTGTGATGTTTGCCCCCATCCGAAAAACTGTCCGGTGTCACATTGAGAATACCCATCACAACCGGTTTCGAAAAATCCAGACCCGCGATTGCGGTTCTGGGAGAGCTAAGGGTCTCAATCACATCTGCAGGCACGTCGTCGTTGCGGACGACACGCGTCGGCTGAGTGCGTAACAGAATTTCCACATGCGTAAACCAGGTCCATCCCCCGGCCAGTTTGATCGCATCTTTTGGCTGTGCCGGACCGCACTGCAAGAGGGGACGAAAGTACTCTTCCATTCTTCAGATCGTATCGGTATCGACCGCGACCGCGCGCAGCGGCACCGAAGCATCCTTCGGTAATTCAGCGCCAATGACCAGCATTTCGCCCGCGTCAAAGGTTGCGGCAAACCATGCAGCAAGTGCCACCGAATCTCTTGGCTGAGCAGATGGGCCATCAACCGCGTCCAGCACGATCTTGGACGGCGCCCAAACACAGGACTGCCCATTTTTCATGGCCCAATCCAGCTCCGTGCGCGTCGACACAACAACGCAACGATCATCTTTCGACGCCAACACCCAAGCGTTTTGCTCAATCGCCAGCAGATCAATACGCCTTTGAGCCATTTTGTGATCGATTTGTGGGGCACGCGTATCGGAGGCACCGACACAGAAGATCAAAGGTTGGCCACGCTCTTCAAGCTGATCAATCCACGCTTTCAGCAAAGGGGACGCGATGGCCTCATTGCTCAGGTAAACAAGCGCAGGATGCGGTACAACCTGGGCATCTTCCCGAATTGGGCTGCTGCCTTTGGCGCGGACGATTTCGACACCCAGAGCGCCGGGGCCGCGATCCAGCTTTTCGATCCGCACAAATACCCGCATCGCCTGCGGCTCGGTCAAAATGCGCTCAGCAACGCGTTCGGCCAAGGTTTCCAGAAGATTCAACCGTTCATCTGCAAGCTCATAAGCAATCGCTTCGGTCACGCGGTCGTAACTCAGGATCCGGTCCACATCATCGTCAATGGGGCCAGTCAGCGGCTGCACCTCGACGACGATGTTGAAACAGACGCGTTGGGTCACTCCTCGCTCGGCCTGAAAGGCACCGATCTCCACGTCCACGATGTGGTCGCGAAGGGAAATCCTGTCGAGCGGCGTCGCGGTCGCTGTCGCCTCGGAACGTTCGGACGGATGAGCGAACGCTAGTCTAATTTCGGAACTCATCGACCGGGCCTTTCCAAAAGGGGCAGTAGACGCAAGTTTACGCTCTGCTGCGCCTATAACAAGGTCGAGACCGTCAGTCCAAGCTCAGAATGCGTCAGGTCAGTTGCTGGCTGTGCGCCAGGTATGGCGGTAGAAAATGTGGGTCCCGATCGCCGCTGTTTTTGTGTAGACCTTGCTCCAACGCGGCTTGACCGCCTTGGTGTGGTAATGCGTTGCACCTTGCGTCACCTTGGGCGCCGCGCCGTCGAGAGCCGCGCGAGCCACTTTTGCGACACGCTCGAATGCACGTGGCTCATTGATCACTTCTTTGCGGCCGTCACAGGTGTATGTGAACTGGCATTGGTATTTCTTGCCCGTCCCCTGATTGATGACACCGCAGGCGGAGCCCGGAAACCGCTCCGATTTGACACGGTTAAGGATCACTTCGGCAACAGCGAACTGGCCTTTGACCGTCTCGCCACGTGCCTCAAAGTATAGCGCCTGGGCAAGGCACTCCAAGTCGTCGCCACCTGTTGCCTCGGGCTGCGCATCAAGCCACTTCTTGGAAAACTCGACTTCGCGGGCAGCACTCGCTTTCAGCTCCCGGTCGCGCATTACGTCGCTCGCAACTGCTCCGACCGTTTCTGCCTGGTCCGCATACTTCGACGCACCTGCAGCAAACGCAGGCATTGCCACACAAAGGCCCAAATTAAGCCCAACAAATATCGACAAAGTTTTTTTGCAGAATATACGCACGCGTGCATCCCCCACCAAATTACCCTGGGGCGCTCTCTAGCGAGATAAGAAGTTTACGTAAAGTTCATGCCCGTTAATTGCTCTAAACGGTCAACAATACTGTCACATATATGCAATTGTTTATGCTATATGTGGTAGTGATGGAATGAATTTCTACTTTATGTTGTCGGTAACCGCAAGCTGTGCGGCAGCTAGTCGCGCCACCGGCACTCTGAACGGTGAGCACGAAACATAGTTAAAACCGGCAGCTCGGCAGAAGGCTATCGATTCGGGGTTGCCGCCGTGCTCTCCACAAATCGACAAAGTCACCTCCGGTTGCGCCTGTCGCCCTCTTTCTGCCCCAATCTGGAGCAACTCACCAACTCCATCGATGTCCAGAGAGTGGAATGGATCTTCCGGGAAGACTCCCTGTCGCACGTAGTCAGACATGAACCGCCCTGCGTCGTCGCGGGACAGGCCATAGGTCATTTGCGTCAGGTCATTCGTGCCAAAGCTGAGGAACGCACAATGGGGGGCAATGTCGCCTGCGCGGATGCAGGCACGCGGCGTTTCAACCATCACTCCAAGGCGGTAATCAAAGTCCTTATCGCGCTCAAGCCGCACGGCAGAAGCAACACCGTCGATCGACGCCTTGACCAATTCGACTTCGCGCCGTGCAGAGACCAGCGGTATCATGATCTCCGGCACCACCGGGGCCCCCTCTGCACTCGCGTCGAGCGTGGCTTCGAAAATCGCGCGAGCCTGCATCTCATAGATCTCAGGAACCGTCACGCCAAGGCGCACCCCACGCAAACCAAGCATGGGGTTGTACTCCATCATTGCCTCGATACGCCGGGTCACATCAGACAACGGCAGGTCCAACGCATCGGCCAGATCCCGCTGGCCCACTTTGTCCGTCGGTAAGAATTCATGCAACGGCGGATCGAAAAGACGAATACAGACAGGCTTGCCTTCCATAATCCGGAAGAGCTGGGTGAAATCCGCACGCTGCATTGGCAACAACCGCTCCAGCACTGCACGGCGATCCTCCGAGCTTTCGGCGAAGATCATCTCACGCATTACTGTCAGGCGACCCGGCTCAAAGAACATATGCTCCGTCCGGCACAAGCCAATGCCTTCCGCTTCAAAGTTTCGGGCTGTTTGCGCATCGGCAGGTGTGTCCGCATTGGCGCGCACCTCGATATCGCGCAATTCGTCGGCCCATTCCATCAAGGTCTGGAAGCTCTCGTCCAAAGCGGCTTCGCTCATCTGCGGCGCTCCGGCGAGGACTTGGCCGGTGGTCCCATCGAGCGTGATGATCTCCCCTTCCGCGAACACGCGCCCATCTTCGGCCACCAGTTGTTTGCGCCGGCGATTGAAATGCATGGCAGATGCACCAACGACACAAGGCAACCCAATGCCGCGGCCAATCACAGCGGCGTGGCTTGTGATGCCGCCCCGCTCTGTCAGAACGCCAACAGCCGCATGCATGCCCCGAACGTCTTCTGGCGAGGTCTCGCGGCGTACGAGGATGCAGGCTTCGCCACGTGCGGCGCTGGCCTGCGCCTCCGTCGCGGTAAATACGATGGCACCTGTAGCCGCCCCGGGACTCGCCGCGATACCAGTGCCGATGACATCACGTTCGGCATCCTGATGAACCTGCCGGTGCAGCAACTCATTCAACGTACGCGGCTCGACCCGCATCAGAGCTTCCGCACGTGGAATGATCTTGTCTTCCGCAAGCCGGACAGCGATGCGCACAGCTGCACGGCTAGAACGTGCAACACGTACCCCGTCGAGGAGATGGACACGACCATTGTCGATGGCAAATTCAACCTGCATCTCGGCGCGCAATTTGACGCGCATAAGCGCGCAATATTCTTTCAACTCGTTGAAGGCGGCAGGCTCTATCTCTTCCAATGAAGGCCCACGCGGATCCCGCCCCAGATACATGGCGGCGGCATTGCCTTCGACAGCGTCGCGCCCCTGACCCTGGCTGAGATAACGCCCGGTGATCTGCGGCAGCCCCGTGTCGCTGTCCACCAACTGCAAGACACCGGAACCACATTCACCGCGCCCAACGCCCAAGGCCATTTGTTGCACCACTAGGCCTAGCCCGGCATCCGCCGGGGCGCCTTTGGCCTGCCGCAGTAGACGCGCCGACGTGCCATCCCATGCCCGCGCCATGGACTTCAGGACAGCGGCAAGCTGCTCTCCGGGGTCGGTCGGGAATGGCTCGTCCATTTCGATCTCGTAGGCCCGCAGGGAATCCGTCAGCGCAGCGCGTCCGGATTTAGCCACATCATCGAACATATCCGGATCAAGGCGCGCAACATCGACAGCAAAGGACTGAACGAAACGGGTATAGACGGCGCTTGCAGCTTCCGCCCCCAACTCTTCAACAAGCAATTCGTAACGGGCATCATTCATCCCGATGTTCAGAACCGCACCGGGTCCACCCCAATCCGGGTCTTCTGAGGACGGGCGCACGCACAGCAATGCGCCTTCGGGAAATTGTGAGACAATGGCCGCGATATCCGGCAACTCACCCTTGGCTATGCGTTGGACGGCATCAAACGACAGCGCCACCGTGCGCGGCACTGGTAAGTCGAGCCGAACCAGCCGCTGCAGACATTTCGCACGACCGCCATGGGTATCGTTGGCAATCGGCGCTTTTGGCGTCACCAGGGTGGTATGCGGATTATTCTGCACTGCGGCACCTTCTTTCTCTCGGTCGCAGCATAGGGTGTAAACCTGCGCTGACAAGACTTTGTGTCAGCGCTCACAAAAGGTCGCAGGCCGAGGTCAGCCGTCTATTTTGGTGAGGTCCGCAACAGAAAGGCAAATCTCAGAAATCCGGTTCAGCAGGTTCAGCCGGTTGCGCCGAACTGTCTTGTTTTCTGTGTTGACCTGCACCGCTTCGAAAAACGCGTCAATCGGCCCGCGCAGCCCCGCCATGGCGGTCATGGCCGTGGTAAAGTCTTCCTGCTTCATCGCCGGGGTGATTTGCGCCTCTGCCGCATCAAGCGCTTTGAAAAGCGCACGCTCCTCCTCCGTCTCGGCGTATTTGATGTCGGCACCGTAGGAGTATTCCACCCCATCCGCCTCTTGCGCCTGTGTCAGGATATTGTTGGCCCGCTTGAAGCCCTGAATGAGGTTCTCGCCGTCTTCCGTGCCCAATGTGTCGGACAAGGCTCTGGCCCGCTTGACCAACAGCGCCAGATCGTCGTTGCCGGGCATTGAGATACAGGCGTCGATGATGTCATGGCGGATGCCTTGGTCGCGCAGGTAGACTTTCAGGCGGTCGTGGAGAAAACCAATAAGCGCATAACGGTCCCCAACCAACTTTTCATTGAGTTGGTTCAACTCGTCCAGCAACTGCTGAGTTTTACTCTCGCTCGCCTTTAACTGGTCCGCCAATTCGTCAATCTCAGCTTGCCGGTTGCTTGTTTGATCACGTGAAAGCTTTTGGAGCGCTGTTACAATCCCAGTTGACGTGAATTCTTCTTCCTCAATTAGTTTTACCAGTGGCGATTGTACCTTGTTGCGTTCGATCCCTGCGCCAAAGACAGGGATCAAAGCAATAGTCAATTCGTCTTCCAAGACCAACCGAATAACCCCCAACGCCGCCCGCCTTAACGCAAAGGGGTCTTTGCTCCCGGTCGGCTTTTCGTCAATCGCCCAGAAGCCCGTCAGTTTGTCGATCTTCTCAGCCAGTGCAACCGCCACTGAGACCGGCGCGGTGGGTACATCGTCGGAAGGTCCCAACGGCGCGTAGTGTTCCTCGGCCGCTGCCGCGATGGCATCGGATTTCCCGGCGGCTTGCAGGTAGTAGCGCCCCATCAATCCCTGCAACTCCGGAAATTCATAGACCATCTCGGAGGACAAATCCGCCTTGGCCAGACGTGCAGCCTCTTCAGCCTCATCGGGGTCCGCCCCCACCATCGGCGCGATCTCGCGGGCGAGCGTCGCCATCCGGTCGATCAGTTCGGCCTGCGTACCCAGCTTGTTGTGGAAGGTCACATTCTCCAGCGCCTTCAGCCAGTCGCCCATGCCCGCCTTGGCCACACGCAGATCGTTCTCCCAAAAGAATTTCGCATCGGCGAGCCGCGCGGAGAGCACCTTTTCGTTGCCCGCCAGTATCGTCGCGCCATTGTCCGCCGTCTCGCGGTTTGCCACGGTGACGAAGCGCTCAATCCGGCCTGTCTTGGGGTTGCGCACGGAAAAGAACTTCTGATGTTCCTTCATGGAGGTTTGCAGCACCTCGGGCGGCAGATCGAGGAAATCGTCACCAATCCGACCCAACAGCACCACGGGCCATTCCACAAGCCCGGCGACCTCGGCCAGCAACCCCTTGTCGTCGACCACCTCAAACCCGTTGGCAAACGCCTGATTGGTCGCATCATGCCAGATCGTCTCTGCCCGTTCGGTCGGGTCGAGCATGACATAGGCCCGCTTGAGCTTGGCCGCGTAGTCGTCAAATCCGGTAACGGCAAAGGCTCCCGGCGCCATGAAGCGGTGGCCTTGCGTCTTGTCGCTTGCGCTGATCTGGTCGACGGTCAATGGCACAACCTGCGCACCTGCTTCGTCGCTCAGGATACACAGGATCGAATGTAAGGGTCGCACCCAGCGCAGGGACCCCTCTCCCCACCGCATGGATTTAGGCCATGGGAAGTTGCGGATCGTCTTTTCAAGGACCTCAGCGATGATCTCCGCCGCCGGGCGCCCCGGCTTGGCGATCTTGGCAAAGAGCACAGGTCCTTTCGGCGTCTCGCGTTCCTCCAATGCGTCTCGGGTCAGACCGGCACCGCGCAGGAACCCTTCGATGGCCTTTTCGGGCGCATCTGCCCGCGGACCTTTGCGTTCTTCTTCCGTTGTGGGGCTTTCCGCCAGCACGCCTTCAACCGTCAATGTCAGACGACGCGGCGTCGAGAAAGCAGCCGCAGAGGCATAGGTCAGACCAGCCTCAACTAGCCCGTCCGTCATCAGTTTCTTGAAGTCTTCCGCCGCACGGACCTGCATGCGCGCAGGAATTTCTTCGGAAAAGAGTTCGATGAGAAGATCGGGCATGAAAAGTCTCTACAGATTGACGACGAACTGGATAGCGATGGCGTTTGCAATATCGACAAAGAATGCCGAGACCAAGGGCAAGATGAGAAATGCCATCGGTGAGGGGCCGTAGCGTTTGGTGACGGCGGTCATATTGGCGATGGCCGTTGGGGTAGCGCCCAGCGCGAACCCGCCAAAACCAGCGGCAAGAACAGCAGCCCGGTAGCCACCCCCCATCAGGGGAAAAAGAACGTAAATGACAAAGGCGAGCGTCATGACTGCCTGTATAAAGAGAATGGAGAAGATCGGCCCGCCAAGGCTGACAAGCGTCCAGAGTTGCAAACCCATCAAAGACATCGCCAGAAACGTACCCAGCGAAATCTCAGAGATGAGCGCCAATGCCGGTGTCCGCGACACGGGTTCGGCGCCGGGGGCTATCCAACTGCGCAGATTTGCGATCACGATCCCCATGATGAGACAGGGGACAAAAAGCGGGAGCTTCACACCGGTCGCGTCAATCGCCAAAGACAACAGGTATCCTACGATGATCGACACGTTCAGATACAGCAAGACGCGCGCGACACTGACAGGCGTGATGCTGACTGTCTCTGGCGACTGGTCATGCGCTATACCCCCGATCGGTCCTTCGTCCGGGCGTTCAGGCGTCAAATTACGTCCTTCGACCAGAAGGCGTGCGATCGGCCCACCGATGAGCGCAGCGACTACCAACCCCAAGGTCGCAACCGCAACGCCCAGTTCCTGCGCGTTGGCCAATCCCCCTGCCTCGGCCACTTCCGATGACCAGGCGATTGCAGTGCCGTGCCCGCCGATCAGGGAGGCTGATCCAAATAGGACCCCGACCGACGGCGCGTATCCGAACAAGACAGCGCCCGCGACCCCAATGATGTTTTGTGCCAAGATCATGCAGATCGTCAGGCCCAACAGGATTATCAAAGGCTTCCCGCCCGCAATGAGATCACCAAGGCGCGCATTCAAGCCGATGGCCGCAAAAAACATGACCAGCAGGAAATCCCGTGCCTGCATCTCAAACTCCAACGACACACCAAATGCGACGTACAGGATCAGCACCAGGACAGCAGCAAGCAGGCCCCCGGAGACGGGGTCAGGAATGTTAAAGCGGCGCAGGACTTCAAGCCGTGCATTGAGCATTGTGCCAAGGATGTAAACGGCCAATCCAAGCGTGGCCGAGATAAACGCCGGAACAATCATCGTCATTGGTCTGAGCGAGGTCGTTTTGGGCACTCCTCCCCAACGATGGTGCCATCATAGGCTTTTTCGCCGCAGTCATTCAGTTCGTGCCAGATGTAGCCGTGCCCGTCTTCCGTGATGGCCACGATCCGGTCGACGCCGAAATCGACGTTTTTTTCACCCAGAAATGCCAGCGCCGTACCGGACTTCAACGCGTCCGCGATTGCGGCGGCGTCAAAGCACTCGAACCAGTTCGGGGCATTGCGAGGGACAGCCTTCTCCAAACCCACGTAGGTCTCGGTCAGCATCGCGAGGCTGGACGGCGTGGTAAAGCAGGCGCGAAATCGAATGGGAGAGCTCTCCGCGTCGATGGCGTCGATATTCTCGGCCAGAATCGCAACCGGTGTATCCCCCGCTAATGGCGTCAGTCGGACTTCCTGTACCTCGGCGGTAACCTCTTCGTAAAAGCCATAGACCTGGAGGTAGTAAAGCGCGCCGCCCGCGATCAATGCCGATAGCATGATGACAACCCCGACAATTTTGCCGCTCATGCGGCGGTCTCCGGTGTCCATCCACCTGCGCGCGTCTGCACAAAGGCATCCGCGCATTGCTTGGCCAGAGCGCGTACGCGACCGATATAGGCTTGCCGCTCGGTGACAGAGATCACGCCGCGCGCATCCAGCAGGTTGAAGATGTGGCTCGCCTTGATGCACTGGTCGTAGGCCGGATGGGCCATGATTATGCGTTTGCCAGTCTTTGGGTCATCGTGGTCAGCGTCGAGAATTTCACGACAATGCGCTTCGGCTTCCTCAAAGTGGCGCAAGAGAACATCGGTGTCCGCGGTGTCAAAGTTCCAGCGGGCGTATTCTTCCTCGGTTTGCTTGAAGATATCGCCATAGGACAGTGCGATCGGCGTTTGCGGGTCGTTGAAGGGCATGTCCATCACGTGATCCACGCCCAGCACATACATCGCCAGCCGCTCAAGCCCATAGGTCAACTCCCCGGAAACCGGGTGGCAATCATGGCCGCCGACCTGCTGGAAGTAGGTGAACTGACTGACTTCCATGCCGTCGCACCAGACTTCCCAGCCCAACCCCCAAGCGCCCAGCGTCGGGCTTTCCCAGTCATCTTCGACAAAACGAATATCGTGCAGCGCCATGTCAATGCCGATGGCCTCGAGACTGCCGAGGTAGAGCTCCTGCAGGTCTGGCGGGCTTGGTTTGATCAGCACCTGATACTGGTAGTAATGCTGCAACCGGTTCGGGTTTTCGCCGTAACGTCCGTCGGTAGGTCGCCTCGACGGCTGCACGTAGGCCGCAGCCCAGGGCCGCGTGCCCAGTGACCTGAGTGTAGTGGCTGGGTGGAATGTGCCAGCACCAACCTCCATGTCGTACGGTTGCAGGATCGCGCACCCCTTGCCTGCCCAATAAGTCTGCAAACGCAGGATGATTTCCTGAAAGGATTTGGGGGCAGTGGCGGTGTCGGACATGACGGCGACCTCAGGTTGGAATTGCGCGACCTACCTACGTGTGCAGGCCACAGGCGTCAATTGCGGCAGACTGGATAAATCGACCTCTCACTTATGGTAAATTGCGTGATTTCCTGCTTATCTGTCGCGAAGATTTTGACCATGGAGAACCGGGTACAAATGTTGCGCAGTTTTTTCGTTTTTATGATCGTTTTTTCGAGTTTGGCAAAAGGCGCATTCGCCCAGTCCAACAGCGACGTGGTCTGGGTACAGATCGAAGCCCGCCCGACCCTCGAGGCGGCGCGGGACCGGGCTGCAACATTTGCGCAAACTTTACCTGACGTGAGCGGTTTTGCGCTTCAGGGCGGCTGGTATGCCATCGCGTTAGGCCCCTACACGCGGGAAGACGCAGAAGCGGTCATCGAAAGCTACCGCAATCAGGGTCTGATCCCCGCTGACAGCTACATCGCTTTCAGCAGAACCTATGGTGCGCAATACTGGCCGCCGGGCGATGATGCATTGGGATTGAATGGCCTTGCCGCCCGTATCGAAGTGCCCGAAGAGAGCGAACCAGTAGCGCAACAAGACCCTGCTCCAGCGCTGACGCTTGAGGGGGAGGAGACGGAAACCCCGGCGCAAGCCCGCCGTAGCGAGGCGCTTTTGACCGCCAAGGAGCGTCGTGACCTTCAGACAGCCTTGAAGTGGGCGGGCTTTTACAACTCTACAATTGATGGCGCTTTCGGGCGGGGCACGCGGAACTCGATGGCGTCCTGGCAGCGCGCCAATGTATTTGAGCCAACGGGCATTCTGACCACCCGCCAGCGCGCCGCCTTGATGGGCCAATATAATGCGGTCCTCGATGGGCTGGATATGAAGCTGGTTCGGGATCTGGACGCCGGGATCGAAATCAAGATGCCGACCGCTCTGGTTTCCTTTGCGCGCTACGAGGCGCCTTTCGCGCATTACGATGCCACGGGAGACATCGCGGCGCGGGTCCTCTTGATCAGTCAGAGCGGCAGTCAGGATACGTTGAAAAGCCTCTATGACATCATGCAAACCCTGACAATTGTGCCCCTCGACGGACCGCGCCAGTTGTCACGCAACAGCTTTCGGCTTGTCGGGCAAAACACCCGGTTCGTCAGTGAGACACAGGTGGAACGGGTCGGGGATGAGATCAAAGGTTTCACGCTGATCTGGCCCGCTGGCGACGAAACACGGCGGACACGCGTTCTCCAGGAAATGCGCGACAGCTTGGTGCGGCGTATCGGAGTGCTCGATCCGGCAGCGGGGCAGCCTGACGCACAGCGCGTTGATCTGGTCGCAGGGTTGGAAATTCGCAAACCCATGCTTTCCCGTTCTGGCTTCTTTGTCGACGGATCCGGGGCCGTGGTGACAACCGCTGACGCAGTACAAAGCTGCACACGCATCACGCTGGACGATACCCATGATGCAACGCTCGCAGGCGTGGACCAGCAACAGGGCATTGCCGTGCTGACACCGACAAAGCGGCTCGCCCCCCCGTCCATCGCCCGGTTCAGCCCGGCCCCGCCAAGATTGCAGTCGGAAGTGGCAGTTGCCGGTTACTCCTTTGAAGGGCAGTTAAACGCACCCTCCATGACATTTGGTACCCTGTCAGACCTGCGCGGTCTGCGTGGCGAAACGGACCTAAACCGCTTGGCGGTTGACGCCTTGCCGGGCGACGCAGGAGGTCCCGTCATGGACAGCAGTGGCAACGTCTTCGGTATGCTCCTGCCACAACCTGAAGGTAACCGCCGGCTTCCAGATGAGGTGCGCTTTGCTTTGACAAGCGACGCGATTACCCGCGTTCTCGAACGCGCAGGTTTAAGCGCGCAGACTGGTGAGGCGGCACCCAACCTTGACGCGCTGGACATATCCGACCGCGGCATGGGGATGACCGTTCTGGTCAGCTGCTGGGAATAAAATCAACCCAAAATTGTCTAAAATAGGCCGCAAAGACTTTGTCACTTCGCAGCAATGTTCGCGCTGCGTTAACTGCTGTCCGTCACTCTTTTGACCTCACAGGAGCGCACCGGCTCACGGTTGATTGATGGAGTGCAGAGATGTTCAGGATTGGGCTTGTTTTGGGAGTTGTCGCAGCTTTGGTTCTGCCATCGGGTGCAGTTGCAAGCCAAAGTGCGAAGGGTACTTTGGTTGAGTATAGTTCCCCCCTGTTGCCGCCTTCCCAATTCAATGGTCAATGGTGGACGTCTCCGGACAATTGCCGATACTCGCGGGCCGGACGTCCTGGCGAAACGGTGTGGTATCTTATCGTAAACAACGCCCACACCAAATGCCCGTCACGGCTGATCCAGCGTGCCTATTCGGATTACGACTGACAGCCGCTCAAGTGAGTATGTTGGGCGTCACATAGATTAAAGTCGGCCCCTGTGCCTCAAACGCCATTCGAATGTCGTCCTGAAGAGCTGCCAATGAGGTGGGCGCTTTAGCATGCGCCCCAAACGCCTCGGCCAGACAGCAGAAATCCGGATTGCGCGCAACCACCGCATTTGGCGCGATCTGTGCCCGCACCATGCTGTCTTCAATCTCTTTAAGCTTGCCATTGTCCCAGAGCACGATGGGCAGGCTCAACCCCAATTCAACCGCCACGCCCAGTTCCTGCATCGTGTAGTGAAACCCGTAGTCACCAATCATCGCCATTGTCGGCTTGCCCGGTCGCGCCACAGCCCCTCCAATGGCAGCCGGCGTGGCATAGCCCAGCGTTCCGAACCCGCAAGGATGATGCCAGTGACCGGGCCGGTCCATATCCCAGACAACTTTCGCCGTATAAGCAATCTGCGTCATGTCGGAATAGATCATCGTGTCGAGTGGCACAGCGGCGCGAAGCGCATCACAGATTGCCGCAATGCCGGGATAAAGTCTCTCCATCGCTAGGCGGCCCAACTCGCGGGCGGCTTCCACCTCTGTTGGCAGCCAGGCGGTCGACGGGATGTGCTCAATCAACATATCGGAGAGACGCGCGCACCAGGCATTCGCATCCGCCAAATGGGTCATGTCCTTGGCACCGGCACGGGCTAGAACCGCAGGGTCGATATTGACGTGGATCGCCGGTGCCACATGCCCAAGTTCCGCACGGTAGTAGTCGACCTCGGCAAGGTCTGTTCCAATACACACCAAAACGTCTGCTTTGCGTAACTCGGCGACGCTATTCTCCGGCTCTAACATGGCACCGTAGTGAAGGCGATCATCCAGACCAGCGATGCCGCATCCGGCATAGGTCGAATAAGACGCAGCGCCCAATTTCTTCAAAACCGAACGGATCGGCCAACTTGCCTTGGCAGCGCCGCCCCCCAAGATAAACAACGGGCGTTCGGCTCGCTTCAACTTCTCAAACGCTGCGGCGACATCGGCCTCATCAGCGCCGATCTCTCTCAGAACATGTTCCACTCTGGGTGCCGCGTCTGTATGTGCTTCCAACACGGAAATCGGCACTTGAATATGTTTGGGCAAAGGACGTTGGCAGGCAAATTCGGCAAAGGCCCGGTTGACTAGCGCATAGGCTGCGTCTGCACTGCGCGCTTCTTCCGACCAGTCGCAAACCGTTTCTGCAGCTACTCTCTGGTCTTTCATCTGATGCAGCTGACCCTTTTTGGCAGCGGTTTCGTCAAGGCAAGACGACATGACCAACATGGGCACCGAGTCCGAATACGCCTGCCCCATGGGTGTCATGATGTTGCACACACCGGGCCCCGTTATGACGTAGGCAACGCCCGGCTTACCGGTTGCCCGTGCATACCCATCCGCCATGAAACCCGCACCCTGCTCGTGCCGCGCCAGGATATGAGTGATCCCGGCCTCTTCTATGCCACGGTAAAACTCCTGATTATGCACACCCGGAATACCGAATATCACCTCGACACCGCGATCTTTGAGCATGTGGGAGATCTGGGCTCCCAAAGGTCTTTGCATTTTAGTCTCTCCAGAAAGACACAGTCAGCATGGCGTAAACGGCCAGCAATTCCAGCCGCCCCAGCAGCATTCCGAGCGACAACAGCCATTTAGCCGTATCATTTAGGCCCGAGAAGTTTCCCGAGGGGCCAATCTCATTTCCAAGACCGGGGCCGACGTTGGACAATGCTGTTGCGGCGCCGGACAGGGACGTGACGAAATCAAGCCCCGTAAGACTGAGTGCAACCGCGAGCACGCCCATGGTCAGCACAAAAAACATAAAGAAAGACATGACGGAGCTTAGCACTTCTTCGTCAACAGAGCGCCGTTCATATCGCACGACGAATACACCGTTTGGCGACCGGATCTTGCGCAGCTGCATCTTGATGGAGGCAAACAGCAGCTGGTAGCGAAAGATCTTGATCGAGCAAGTGGTCGACCCCGCACATCCCCCTATCAGCCCGATGAAGAAAAACATCGAAACTAAAAAAGGGCCCCATGTCATATAGTCGGCAGATGAATACCCGGTCCCGGTCATGATCGACGTGGCATTAAAAAGCGCTTCGCGAAAGGAGCGCTCTGCACCGTGCGGGAAAATCTGGGTCAACGCCAACCACATCAACGCAACAATGACCAACAATGTCGCGATGAAAACGCGGACCTGACTGTCGTGCCACAAGGGTTCGGAATGGCCGTTGAGCATTTGAACGTAGCGGACAAACGGCAACGCTGCGAGGATCATGAAGAGGCTCGCGACATACTCGGGCGTCCCCGAAAATGCCCCGAAAGACGCGTCGTAATTGGCAAACCCACCCGTCGAAACAGTTGTCAGGGCATGAACCGTCGCATCGAAGGCATTCATCCCAAGACCGAGGTAACACAGCGCGCAGGCCATGGTCAGGCCCAGGTAAATGCTGGAAATCTGGCTTGCGATCTGGGTGGCCCGGGGCAGAATCTTACCCATGGTATCAAAGGCTTCGGACTTAAAGATCTGCATCCCCCCGACGCGAAGCTCAGGTAAGAACACCATGGCTACAACGATAATGCCGATACCGCCCAACCATTGCAGAATGCCGCGCCACAAAAGCAGGCCCTTCGGCAAGGTCTCCAATTCAGTGAAGACTGTGGACCCTGTTGTGGTCAGCCCTGACATCGCCTCGAAAAACGCGTCGACGAATCGTGCCTCGGTCGCACCCAGAACAAAAGGGAGCGCTCCGAAAAGCGGCAAAGCCACCCAGACCCCCGTTGTCAGGATAAAGGTCTGCTGAATGCTCAGGCCTTCCTTGACGCCATTGGAACAGGCAACGGCCATCAACCCGCCAGCAAGCGTGGTAAACAGGGCGGATTGAAGAAAAACAGGCCAATGTTCGCGACCTTCGGCCATGTCGATGATCATCGGCAGGATCATGGCCGCACCCAGCACGGCTACGAGCAAACCGATCACATATCCAACAGGGCGCAGATCAAACATGTGCGCAGGGTTGGCGCGCAGGGCCGGCACTGTCAAGCGCTGGCCCCGACGTCAAAAAGGAAGCTGGCTTTAAATGTGCAGCATGTCGATGAAAACGTGGCGCACGATGTCTTCGCGGCGAATACCGAGTTCAGCGAGTTCGGTATCGGATTTCGCGTTCAACCGTTCGACAGTTTGCAAACGGTGGTTCGCTGTAGAAGCCGCGACCATCGCGTTTCCACACATTGCGAAGAAGGATTTTACCGCCGAAAAACCGCGGTGTGTCAGGTCGGATACATGTGATGCATGAGCTTCGTGGTAGGCCATTTCAGTGCCTCCTATTTCAAGTCAATTGCGTTGACCCCAATATAGGAATGGCGGCTGTGATTAGAATTGCTGGTTACGCATAGCCGCTACAACAGCGCAGCAAGGCGCTGATCACGGTTTGAGGATACCGTTGTATCATTGGTGGCGGTCTATCCGACGTGGAATAGCGAATTGAAGAGCTTGGGGTCGAGGCTGTTGGCCTGGAAGGTTTCACCCTCAACCAGAATGCTGACCGCATCGTGACTGTGAAGGCTCTCCTGATGGCTGGCAATCACCCGGAAATCCCCGATCCGCACATCTGCCTGCAATTGCTGACAGAATAGCCGGGCGGCATCTTCGACAAAGATCGGATTGGCGGCGTTGAGTTCCGCGAATGCCTGCTCGTCTTCGCGTTTCACCATCACCTGCGTTTCGGTCGGCACAGCGCGACGGCAGGCTTCGATCACGTCTTCGAACCAAAGGCACTTGCCATGCGGCTCCACCTCAACCGAAATGCGCGCTACCGAGCGTTGCGAATGAGGGGTTGCCAATTGACCACGGGTGGCACGGGCGTGCTCTGACAATTCGAGCGAACACGGGCAGGTCGACGAATAGACGTAATCAAGATGGATAAATTTCTTGCGGACGCCCGCCTGCTCTACAAGTTCGAGCGCGACGTCATAGTATTGGTATCCCGACAGACCGGAGCGCAAACTATCTACCTTCATCGGGAAGCTGAAGCGCATCTGGATGCGGGCGTCAAAACTCTCAAGATCGGTGATGTAGTCTTCCAGCGCGGCTTCGATAACCTCAAAGCTGAAAGTCGCCTCTGCATGCTTGTAAAAGCTCCGCATGATGCGGGACATGTTGATCCCTTTTTTGTCGGCATCAAGGCTCACGGACCCGGTTACAGATGTCTCCAGCGTGACGTCATCCGCATCGCGTGTTTTGAACCTTATCGGCAACCGGAAGTTCGAAATGCCCACATGTTGCAACTGTTGCTTCGCACCACGGATCAGGCTTGAGGGGCCGTTTTGCAAATCAGGCAATGTCGATTTGTAACTGTCATCAGCCGCAAATCCCTCCGGATAATCGCGAGAAAGCGCGGGATAATCCACGCCGTCCATCCCGGGGATCAGACGCGCAACTGAAGGGTCCAGTTCATGAATCTCGGTCGGACTGGCCGTTTTCGCCCATTGCCGCAACACATCCAATGCGGCTTCGGCTTCATCCCTGTCGGGCGTAAGGTCCAATCCAGGTGTGTGGATATTCATAGATCTGTCCCTTGTGACATCTTCATTTTAATACTTAGGGCAGCATTCAGGATCTGCCAATAGATGTCACATTTACGTCAGTGAAGGGTGAGAGGATCAACAAACGCAAAAAAACATGGCAAGGGGAATTTTGAGGATGCCACAGCATATCTGAAAGGGACGGGTCACGATCGGGCCAAGGCACCCTCCAGATCAGCCAGCAAATCGGCCTCGTCTTCTATACCGACACTGATCCGAACGAGACCGGGAGTGATACCCAAGGCATCCTTTTGATCTTGCGGCAATCGCTGGTGCGTCGTCGTGGCCGGATGGGTCAAAATCGTTTTGGCGTCTCCGAGATTGTTGGAAATCACCCCGACCTCAATCGCATTGAGGAAACGGAAAGCGGCCTCTTTGCCCCCTTTCAGATCGATTGACAAAACCGTTCCACCCTCGCCCATCTGCGCCTTTACCAGATCGTATTGTGGATGGGTCTCGAGCCCGGGATAAATGACCTGTAACAGTTTGTCGTGGCCATACAAGGCTTTGGCGATCGCTGTCGCGTTGGCAGTCTGGGCACGTACCCTCAAATCCATGGTTTCCAGGCCCTTCAACATCACCCAGGCCGTAAAGGGACTCATGGAACCACCCGTATGCTTCATGTAGGGCTCCACGGTTTTCCGGATAAACTCCTGTGTCCCGAGGATCACCCCGCCAAGCGCGCGTCCTTGCCCGTCGATGTGCTTGGTGGCCGAATAAATCACCACGTCAGCGCCTTGTGCAAATGCATCCGACCAGACCGGCGTTGCAAATACGTTGTCTACAAGAACTCTGGCTCCCTTGGCATGCGCCAGTCGCGAGACCGAAGCGATATCAACGACTTGCAGCGTCGGATTAGAGATCGATTCAAAGAAAACCGCGGCCGTGTCATCACGGATCGCGGCCTCCCACTGTGCCAGATCAGCACCATCAACGAACGTCACCTCGACGCCGAAACGGGTCAGGATATCTTCCAGCACGTATAGGCAAGATCCAAAGAGCGCCCTTGCCGAGACCACATGATCCCCCGCTTTGAGCATAGAACTCAGCGCCCCGGATACCGCCGCCATACCCGACGCCGTAGCAAAGGCATCCTCCGCCCCTTCAAGGGCCGCAATCCGCTCTTCGAACATGGCAACCGTCGGGTTACCGTAACGGGCGTAAATGAACTCATCAGGGCCCGCCTCGATAAACCGGCTTTCCGCTTGCTCAGCGCTTTCATAGACGAACCCTTGCGTCAGAAAGATTGCTTCGGAAACTTCGCCGTATTGGCTTCGGCGGGTGCCTGCGTGAACAGCGCGAGTACGCGGTTTCAGGTCTTTACTCATCTTTTTCTCTCCAGCCCTGCCGGGCACAAAAAAACCCCAGACGCGGTCAATGCGACGGGGTTTCCTCATCGAGTGACCTTTTAGCAGAATCTTTAACGTGGCCCGCAATCCGGTATCAAATCGCCACGAGATACCTCCTAGAATAAAGGCTGTTGCGCGTCAACACCCGCACGGTGGTGTAACACATCCTTTAAGGATTGAGCGCATCCATGAAGGCGAACCCAGCGACCGATTTTCGTGGAGAGACGCAAACATGCCATTGCTCAGGATCAATGCAACCTCCGCCGGCCTGGCATTGCACGGTACTTCGCAGAGCCTAACACAACACCTGTCTGCCATGACAAGCGAGGACGGCCCGGCGATCATTATGATTCACGGGTACAAATACGCGCCAGGCAGCGAAAACCACTGCCCTCACAACAAGATCATGAGCACGCTCCCTGACGCTTGGCCTGCTTCGTTGGGTTTCGGGCACTCCGCACCCGAAGAGGGAATGGGTGTTGCATTTGGGTGGTACGCCCGTGGAAGCCTGAGCAGCGTTCACGCGCGCGCGAAAAGCCTAGGGCAACACCTCGCGACTCTTACTCTGAAATTGCGACGAACCAATCCGAACCGCCCAATCCATGTTATCGCCCATTCGCTCGGCGCCGAGATCGCTTTGAGCGCGCTTAAGCACCTCCCGCACCGCGCCTTCGACCGCATCGTGTTGCTCACCGGTGCGAGCTACATCGGGTTTGCCCAGGAAATGCTCAACACCCCCGCCGGGCGCAGCGTCGAAGTCCTGAATGTGACCAGCCGCGAAAATGATCTGTTCGACCTAGGGTTTGAGCGGCTCGTGCGATCACATCGGGCCAATGACCGCGCGATTGGCCTGGGAATCTCTGCTTGCAACGTCGTCAACATCCAGTTGGATTGCCCAAAGACACTCGGCAGTTTCGGCGCATTGGGGTTCGACATCGCCGCGCCCCACCGCCGCGTTTGTCATTGGTCTGCCTACAAGAGGTCCGGTGCCATGGCGTTCTATTCCGCATTTCTTCGCACGCCCGAAACAATCTCAATGAATCGGTTGAAACGCACCCTGCCCGCCCAAACGGCGCCCCGGTGGTCGCGGCTGTTTGCAATGCCGCGGCGACGGCTTCCATGGCACGGATTGGCCTTGCCCCTGCGCGCACAACAACTAGGTTCCTCACAGCGCGGTATCGGCGCGGCTATTGCGGGAACCACCAAAAATGAACCAGCCTATTGATCTGTACTTTTGGCCCACACCCAACGGCTGGAAAATCTCCATCGCGCTCGAAGAGATGGGATTGGCCTACAATACCCATCTGATCAACATCGGAGCTGGCGACCAGTTTGAACCCGAATTTCTGAAAATTTCGCCTAACAACCGGATGCCCGCGATCGTTGATCCTGACGGCCCGGACGGCGCGCCCATATCCGTTTTCGAGTCGGGCGCGATCCTGCAATACCTGTCAAATAAAACAGGGTTATTTGGCGGCTCTTCAGCACGGGAGAAGATCGCCGTAACAGAATGGTTGATGTGGCAGATGGGCGGTCTTGGTCCAATGGCGGGACAGGCGCATCACTTTCTCAAATATGCGCCTGCAATGGATCCGCCTAACGACCTGCCCTACGCAAAGGATCGCTATCGTGCCGAGGCTGCGCGGCTTTACGGCGTGCTTGACCGCAGGTTGGCTCAAAACGAATTCGTTGCGGGTGGCTTTTATTCGATTGCCGATATGGCGATTTGGGGCTGGGCGTCATTGTGGGAAGGGCAGCAGCAGACGCTGGAAGATAAACCCCATATGAAACGCTGGCTGGAGACCCTTGCAGCTCGGCCCGGCATCCAACGCGGGCGAGCGTTGTTTGCAGAAAAACGGGCTGACTTTCGCGAAGACAAAGACGCACAAAGCACGCTCTTTACCAAGAAGTAATTCGGATTTTGCGCAGACACTACGTCGTTAACAAAACTTAAAGTCTCGATTTTCTTTGCATTGGACGGAGTTTTGCCCAACAGTTTCGCTGCACGAAATGAGGTCTTTGCCAGTGACGATGTTGGAAAACGCCATGACGCCGGAAAATCTGGTTTATCTCGCGGGCGCTTTTTACGTGGCAGGTCTGGCCATTACAAATCAGATCGTCCTTCGCCTTTTTATTCTGGCAGGCACCGGCGTGTATCTGGTCTATTACTCGACGATTGCCGATAACCCTTTGTGGGAGGCCATCTACGTCAGCATGCTGATTGGGCTGGCGAACATCGGGGGACTGACCAGCTTGATCGCGCGCAGGTCCCGCCTGGCGATTCCGCGGGCCCATGCAGATATCTATGACGACTTCCCGAGCCTGCCGCCGGGAGATTTCAGAGCCCTGATGAAACTGGCCAAACGCTATTCTGTTGTGCAGGACAAACAGGTGACCGTCGAAGGCGAAAGAGGTGAGAAACTTTATTTTGTGCTCAAAGGATCAACGCTGGTGCGCAAAGGAACCAAGGCCTTTGCTCTGCCCCCGAACCTCTTTCTGGGAGAGGTTGCCTTTTTGACAGGCGTCCCGAGTTCAGCCTCCGCCTGGCTCGAAACAGGCTCAGAGGTCCTGGAATGGCGCTTTGATGATTTGCATCGGAAATGTGCGCGCAATCCCCGTTTCAAGCTGGCCTTGGAAGCGGCTATTTCCGTCGACCTCGCGGATAAGGTGGCGCGCTCCATGGGCCGCCATTCCGTCGACGTCGATCAGATCCCGCAACCAATGGTAGACGCTTTGTCGTCAGTCGACCGGATTTAGCGCCCGTCCGGTTTCTCTTCCTCGATCATATAGTCACTCAAAGACATGAACTGCCACATGAGGAACGCCATCAAAGCCACTGGAAAGGCAAAGGTTTCGATCTTGACCCACGCATCGGTCGACATTGTTCGCCATACAACTTCATTGGCAACTGCCAGTACAGTAAATGCGGCACATAGCCTGCGCGTCAGGATCATCCAACCTTCTTCTCGCATCGGCATCAGCTCGTTCATCACGTAAGCGAGATACGAACGCCCCTGCAATAGCCCTATCCCAAGCAAAGCAGCAAAAAGCCCGTAGACGATGGTCGTTTTCATCTTGAAGAACCGCTCATCGTTGAACCAGGCTGTCAGACCACCGAAGAAAATAACCATGAAGGCTGTGAAAACCTGCATGCGGCTCAGCTTGCCGGTCATCATCCACAGGATGCCCATGGCAACCAGAAGGATGGGTACAAAAACAAGGGCGGCGATAATGAACCCGGTGTATTCGGTACCTGCAATCACATAAGTCTCATCCCGGATCTTGAGATAGATCAGGAAGAAGGCAATGGTCGGCCCAAGCTCAAGCACCTGTTTTGTGATCGGGTTGATGGGTTTTTCTTCAGCCATCCAGTCTCTCCTATCCGCCCATCTCAACTATCACGGCGCCCAGCGCAATCAATGCCATAAGAGCAATTCTGCGGGGCCCCACGGTTTCTTTCAGGAATATCCAGCCAATAACAGCAGCAAAGACTGTCGAGGTTTCCCGCAAAACCGCAGCCTCGCCCACCTTATCGAGCCGGGTCGCCATCATGATGCTGCCAAAACTCAGAAAAGCGACGAGACCACCGATGACACCCCGACGCATCAGGGGCGGCAAGGTTGGGCGGTCCGGCACAGCCATGGCACGCCAGCGGTAGGCCGCGATCAAAGGCATGAAAAATCCGTCTATCATGAAGAACCAGGCCAAAAACGTGAACGGGTTCGCCGTCGCCCGAATGCCATATGCGTCATAAGTGGTGTAAAGCGCCACAAAGAGCCCTGTCAGCACTGCAAGCCCGAGGGCCGCGTGGAGCGTGTCGCGCTCAGACACCAAGAAGATCATGTTGTAGACGGCCAAGCCAAAAATGCCGGTCAACAAAACGGCAATTCCTGCCCATTGGGTGCCGGTGAAGGTCTCGCCAAAGATCAGATAGGCCCCGATCACGGCAAAGAGCGGGCCGGTGCCGCGCACAACCGGGTAGACGACCGTATAGGCACCGCGCGTGTACGCCATCGCCTGCAAGAGCTTGTAGAGTGTGTGAATCACCCAAGCGCCCACAAAGATCAGCCACATATGAGGTTCGGGCCAAGGAACAACAAACAAGGCGAAAGGTGCGGCCATCACCATGTACGAAAAATCAATGGCTCCACGCGTCATCCAGGGATCGTGCCGCCCCTTTTGAAGTGCTCCGAAAACCGCGTGTAACACAGCTGCAAGGACCGCAAGGCAAAGCGCCAACTGGCGTCCCGTTTCTGTCCCTTCGATTGAGATCAGCCAGTCTGTCATCCGCTCAGTCCACAGCGGAACGCAGGTGCCAGCGTCATTCCCGCTCCAGACCCATCAACGCATCGGCGAATTCTTCGGGGTCAAAGGCATCCAGATCATCGATTTGTTCCCCCACGCCGATGGCATGGATCGGCAAGCCGAATTTATCCGCCAGCGCCACCAGCACACCGCCCTTTGCCGTCCCGTCCAGCTTGGTCATCACAAGCCCGGATACATCCGATATGTCCGCAAAAACCTTCACCTGATTGAGCGCGTTCTGACCGGTCGTGGCATCCAACACGAGCAAAGTATTGTGTGGTGCCGTTTCGTCCTTTTTCCGGATGACCCGCACAATTTTCGCCAGTTCCTCCATCAGGTCCGTGCGGTTTTGCAGACGGCCCGCCGTGTCGATCAGAAGGAGATCAGCGTTATCCGCCTGTGCCTGAGACATCGCGTCAAACGCAAGACTTGCAGGGTCGGACCCTTCCGGAGCAGTTAAGACCGGCACGTTGGCCCGTTCCCCCCACACCTGCAGCTGCTCGACCGCAGCCGCACGGAAGGTATCCCCGGCAGCGATCACGACTTTTTTGCCCGCAGCGCGGAACTGACTGGCGAGCTTGCCAATTGTTGTGGTCTTGCCCGAGCCATTCACGCCAACAACCAAAACCACCTGAGGCTTGCGCGGGTAAAGGGGCAACGGCGTTGCGACAGGCTCCATGATACGTGCAATTTCGGATGACAGCAGCTCTTTGATTTCCTGCACGGAGAGTTTGCGGCCAAAATGGCCCTCAGCCACATTGGCCACAACCCGCAACGCCGTATCGACCCCCATATCCGCCGTGATCAACAACTCTTCGAGCTGTTCCAGCATGTCATCGTCCAGCGTGCGGCGTACCACCGTCGCCGCAGGCGCAGAGCGGCCCATCAAGCGCCCGATCAGACCCGTCTTGGCAGCCGTGACTTTGGTAGGTTCGGAAAAGTCGCCCGCCACGGGATCCATGTCTTGCGACATTTCAAAACCCGTTTCGCTGGCCTCGGGTGTGTTATCGACCTCGGAGTCCAATGCATGGACATGGGCCTCAACACCCGTTGGTCGTGGCTCTGGCTCTGGCTCTGGCTCTGGCTCTGGCTCTGGCTCTGGCTCTGGCTCTGGCTCTGGCTCTGGCTCTGGCT